>OZ241913.1:0-3419949 GCA_965203775.1 Dehalococcoidia bacterium | reverse complement strand
CCACGTCATCGCGACGATCCAGACCTTGCGAGCGCGCATCAACAGCGATCCGCAGGCCCCCGGCATCCTCAACGACGTATCCGCGCTCGTCGTGGATGAAGCGCATGGCTCGATCGCACCGTCTTACACGCAGCTCATGGCAGAGCTTGGACTGACTTTTCGCAGGCGGGATGATGAGATCGCCCTGCTCGGCCTGACTGCCACCCCCTATCGAGGCCTTGACGAAGTCGAGACTGCGCGGCTCGTCAGTCGCTACGGCACGAACCGGCTCGACTTCGGGGCGTTCGACAGTGATGACCCCGAGAGAGTGATCAGCCAGCTACAGGGGATGAGCGTGCTGACGGAAGTCGATCACGCAGTGATCGGCGGCACGAACGTGCGGCTCACTGCGGAAGAGTTGAAGCAGGCGGAGGACCGTCCTTGGTTGCCGGACTCCGTTGAAGAGCGCCTCGCGGCGGACCCCAACCGCACGAGGGCAATCCTGCACGCATACCGGATGCAGGTCCGCTCGATCAGTTCCAAGGTGCCAACCCTCATCTTCGCCACATCCGTCGCGCACGCCGAGACCGTTGCCGCGATGCTCTCGCTTGATGGCGTCGCTGCGCGGGCAGTGAGCGGAGGGACCGAGACATCGGCCCGCCGCAGCATCGTTGAGCAGTTCCGCGCCGGTGAGATCGATGTGCTGGTCAACTATGGCGTGTTCCGCGAGGGCTTCGACGCGCCCAAGACTCGCGCGATCATTGTGGCGCGACCGGTCTACAGCCCCAATCTCTACTTTCAGATGATTGGCCGGGGCCTGCGCGGAGAATTGAACGGCGGCAGCGAGCGCTGTCTGATCCTCGATGTTGAGGACAACATCGAGAACTACAAGCGTTCGCTCGCGTTCTCCGCTCTCGACTGGCTCTGGGGCTGAACTCTCGCCGCCCGCCTCCTCCCGCCCCGCGTTGCGGGGGCGTAATGTGGGGGCGGTTGTTGGGGGCGGGACGGGGTATCGTGAGGGTGGCTGCGCGTCTGGCGGCTTGGACAGCCCGATTGGAAAGCTCTGCGATGGTCTGGCGACCCTTCGGCTGGCTCAGAAACCGCTTCTCGCACGACATCGGGATCGACCTCGGCACCGCCAACACGCTCGTGTCCGTGCGCGGGCGCGGCATTGTGATCGACGAGCCGTCGGTCGTGGCGATCGATCGGGCGAATCACTCGGTGCTGGCGATCGGCGCGGAGGCCAAGACGATGGTCGGGCGCACGCCGGCGCACATCGTCGCCGTCCGCCCGCTGCGCGACGGGGTGATCTCCGACTTCGAGGTCACCGAGCGGATGCTGCAGTATTTCATCCACGCGGCCAATGAGCGGAGCGGTCTGGGGCTGCGGCGTCCGCGCGTGATGGTCGGTCTGCCGAGCGGGGCGACGGAGGTCGAGAAGCGCGCTGTGCTCGACGCGACGCACAACGCGGGCGCGCGCGAGGTGTATCTGATCGAAGAGCCGATGGCGGCGGCGATCGGGGCTGGCCTGCCGACTTTCGACGCGCGCGGCAGCATCATCGTGGATGTCGGCGGCGGCACGACCGAGGTGGCGGTCTGCTCGATGGGCGGGATTGTGGTGAGCACCTCAACGCGCATTGCGGGCGATGAGATCGACCAGGCGATCATGACCTACGCGCGGCAGGTACACAACATGCAGATCGGCGAGGCGACCGCGGAGCAGATCAAGCTCGAAGGCGCGTCCGCCTACCCGCTCGAACGCGAGCGCACCGTCAACTTCCGCGGACGCGATCTCACGTCGTCGCTGCCCAAGAACATCGAGGTGAGCACTGTCGAATTGCGCGACGCGATCGCCCCGGCCGTGGCCTCGGTGGTGGATGCGGTGCGGAGGACGCTGGAGATCACGCCGGCCGAGTTGGTTTCGGACATGATGACGCAGGGGGTGGCGATCGCCGGCGGCGGCGCGCTGCTGCCCGGACTGGATCGCCGCATCTCGCAGGAGACGCGCTTTCCCGCCTACGTGGCCGAGTCGCCGCTGACCTGCGTGGTGCGCGGCTGCACTGAGGCGTTGAGCGCGCTCGGGCGGGTCGGCGCGCAGGCGGCGACGAACCGCCGCCGCTAGGAGCCGACCGTGCGCTTCCGACGGTCCCGCTTGCAATGGTCAATTGCGATCGTCGTGCTGGTCGCACTGCTCGGCGTGATCGCCTGGCAGGGCTGGGACGCGCCGGTCGAGGACGAGGCGGCGTCGTTCTTCGCGCCGCTGCAGCGCGGGCTGCGCCGCGCCGCGGAGCCGCTGGCCAACCTAGTCGGCAACCTCGACGACTTCGATCGCTTTGAAGAGGAGAATCGCGCGCTGCGCCAGCGGATCGAGCAGCTTGAGGCCGACAATGCGCGGCTGCGCGAGCTGCAGCTGCAGGTGCGAGGGCGCGCCGAACTGCTCGAGGTGCAGGCCGAATCGGCCGACGAGCTGCTGCCCGCGCGGGTGATCATCCGCGACCTGACCGGCCTGCGCACTGTGGTGGGCATCGACCGGGGCGCCAACGACGGCGTGGCGGTGGGCATGGCGGTGCTGGCGGCGGGCGGGACGCTGGCGGGGATCGTCACCGAGGTGCAGTCGGACACCTGCTACGTGCGGCTGATCACCGATCCGGACAGCGCCGTGCGGGTGCTGCACCAGCCGAGCCGGACGGAGAGCGTCGCCACCGGCGACACGCTGGGCAATCTCGATGCGATGCTGCCCTGGAGCGCGGAGGTGGAGCTGGGGCACATCTTCGTCACCTCGGGGCTCGATGGGCTGCTGCCGCAGGGGTTGCCGGTCGCGCGCGTCTCGTCGGCCACGGGCAGCGTGCAGGAGGCGTTTCGCCAGGTACGGCTGCAGCCGCTCGCGCCGCTCGAACAGCTCGAGCAGGTGTTGGTGCAGCTGACCTTCTCGCCGCCCGATCTGCGCCCCGGCGAGTTGGACGAATCCGAGTCTGAGTCGGATGCTGAAGCTGGGGCGGAACAAACCAGCGCGAGGAGCGCGCCGTGAAGTGGCCGATTCTGATCGCGGCGGTCTTCGCCCTGGTGCTCTTGCAGACATCGATCATGCCGCTGTTTGAGATTCTCGGCGTGGGGCCCAATCTGCTGCTCGTCTCGCTCTGCTGCCTGGCGATCCTGCGCGACCCGGAGGAGGTGATGGTGGCCGCGCCGCTGGCCGGTCTGGGCATGGGGCTGCTGGCGTTTCAGGGTGTGGCGGAGAGCGTCGCGGCGCTGGCGCCGATCGGCTTCGCGGCGATGCTCTGGCGGGGCGACGAGCCGCACTACAATCCGCGCTGGCTGGCAGCGCTGCTGCTCACCGCGATCGCCAGCGCGCTGCACTTCATCGCGCTCGCGGTGGCGGTCGAGCTCAACACGACGGGGGTCAACTGGATTGAGGCGCTGCGCGACATCATGCTGCCCAGCGTCGCGGTCAACCTGATCCTGGCGCTTCCGATCTACTTCGCAGTGCGCGAGCTGATCGGCCGTCGAGCCGAGCGGGCGGCGCTCTGATGGCCCGGCTGATCGGCGCGCTGGAGCCGCCCAACGACGGCCTGCCGGTGCGGCTCAAGGTCTGGATTCTGGGCGGCATCGTGCTGGTGCTGTTCGGCATCCTCACCGTGCAGCTGGTGCGGCTGCAGCTGCTGCGCGGCGAGGAATACGCGGCGCGGGCCGACATCAACCGCGTGCGCACCTACGACATCGCGCCTTCGCGCGGGCTGATCATGACCCGCGACGGCACGCCGCTGGTCGAGAACGTGCCCGCCTATCGGATCATCCTGATTCCCGCCGATGTGCCCGACGGCGAAGAGGCGGCGCTCGCCGAGACGCTGGGCGAGGTCTTTGATCGGCCCGACTGGGAGATTGCGCAGGAGATCCTGGAGCGCAAGGCCAGCAACGACCCGCTGCGCCCGCTGGTGATCGCCGACGATCCGACCAACTCGGTGGTCTTCGACATCTCGACGCGGCGCGCCGATCTGCCCGGGGTGCAGATCGAGACGGTCTCCAAACGGCGCTACCAGCACAGCGAGCAGCTGGCGCACGTGGTCGGCTACATCCACTGGATTACCGAAGCGGAATACGAGGCGCTGTCCGACGAGCGCTACCTTTACAGCGATAAGATCGGGCAGACCGGGCTCGAGGCGAGCTACGAGTCGGTGCTGCGCGGCGTGCCGGGCCGGCGCCAGGTCGAGGTGGACGCGGTCGGCCGCGAGCTGGGCGTGCTCAGCGCCGAGGAGCCGCTGCCCGGCGACAGCCTGGTGGTCTCGATTGATCTCGAGTTGCAGTCGGCCGTGCAGGAAATCCTCGAGCGCCACCGCCGCGCGTCGTACTACGCCGCGGCCGTCGTGCTCAAAGTCGATACCGGTGAAGTGCTCTCGCTCGTTTCGATCCCGACCTACGACCTGAACAGCTTTCAGGATGGGCTGACGCCGGAGCAGTGGGCGGCGATGAACGATCCGGATCGCCAGCCGCTGCGCAACCACGCCATCGCCGACGCCTATCCGCCGGGCTCGACTTTCAAGGTGATCACGGCGGCGGCGGCGCTGGCCAACGGCGCAGCCACGCCGGAGACGCTGATCTACTCGCCCGGCGAGCTGGTGGTCGACAACGAGCTCAACCCGGGCATTCAGTATGTCTTCAGCGACACCGTGCAGGGCACCTACGACCTGCGCCGCGCGCTTTCCGAGTCGAGCAACGTCTATTTCTTCTACCTCGCCGGCGGCGAGCCGTTCCGCCACCCCGATGCGCCGCCGCGCCCGGAGGGTGAGCAGGAAGCGCTCGACGCGCTGGCCGAGGAAGGGATTGTGGCCGGCGATGTGGAGTTCAACGGCGTCGGACCGCTGGCGCTGGCCGAATGGGCGCGCGAGTTCGGCTTCGACGATCCGACCGGAATCGACCTCGCCGGCGAGGTCGGCGGGCTGATTCCGGATCCGGCGCTGAAGCAGCGCACCTTCGGCGAGCCGTGGGTGGACGGCGATACGTACAACTTCGCGATCGGCCAGGGCTTCGTCGCCGCCACGCCGCTGCAGATGGCGGTCGCGACGGCGACGATTGCCAACGGGGGCACGATCTACGAGCCGCAGATCGTCTACGAGGTGCGCGACTCGCGGGGCAACCTGGTGCGGCCGTTCCAGCCGATCGTGCGGCGGCAGTTGGAGATCGACCCCGAGGCGCTGCGGGTGATCCGCGAGGGGATGGCGCTCTCGACGCTGGCGGGCACCTCGCACGACGCGCTGGTCGCGCTGCCGGAGATGATGATCGCGGGCAAGACGGGCACCGCGGAGTTCGCGCAGACCGGCCCGGCGACGGGCGAGGAGGGGATGACGCATGGCTGGTTCATCGCCTTCGCGCCGTTCGACGATCCCGAAATTGCGATTGCGGTGTTCTTCGAGTTCGGCGCGGGCTACCTCGCCGCGGCGGCGGGCGGCGAGGTGCTGCGCGCCTGGGCGGAACTCTCCGGCGCGATCGAGGACGCCGTAGCGCCGCCTTATGCGCGGGTCGCGATCACCGACGCGGAAAACGAGCGGCTCTTCAGCGCGATTCGCGCCAGGTCGCCGGAGTAGCGGAGGGCGCATGAAGGGCTACACCTGGCGCTACTTCGACCCGCTGCTGCTGGTCGCGGCGCTCGCGCTGGCGGCCTACGGAGCGCTGCTGATCTACAGCGCCTCGCTGCCCCGCGGCGCCGAGGGCATTGTGCTGTCGGGCGATGTGCGGGACCACATCATCTTCGCCGGGCTCGGCGCGCTGCTCATGATCGCCATGACCCGCGTCGACTACCGCCTGATCGACCAGGTCGGCTGGATCGCCTACCTATTCGGAATCCTCTTGCTGTTTCTGGTGCTGTTCATGGGCGATGTCGATCAGGGCGCGCGCCGCTGGATCGATATCGGCCCCTTCGACATCCAGGTTTCCGAGGTCGGCAAGGTGATGACGATCATCGGTCTGGGCAAATTTCTGACCGACTTTCGCAGCCGGCTCGGCGAGTGGCGCGTCTTCACCGCGTCGCTCGCGCTCGCCGCGCTGCCCGCGGGGTTGGTCTTTGTCGAACCCGACGCCGGCAGCGCGATCGTCTTCCTCGCGCTCTGGCTGGTGATGACCGCCTTCGCCGGCGGGCGGCTGCGGCATTTCGCCATCCTCGGCGCGATCTGCCTGGTCGCCGTCCCCGCCGTGCTGCTGATTGGCGTGCAGGACTACCAGCTCGATCGCATCCGCGCGTTCATTGACCCGGCGTCGGACCCGCAGGGCGCGGGGTTCAACGTGATCCAGGCGGAAACATCGGTCGGCTCGGGCGGCCTCTGGGGGCAGGGGCTCACTCAGGGCACGCAGACCCAGCTCGATTTCGTGCGCATCCAAACGACGGACTTCATCTTCAGCGTGCTGGGCGAGGAGCTCGGTTTCGTCGGTGCGATGGCCTTGTTCGCGCTGGTGATTCTGCTGCTGTTCCGCATCCTGCGGGTCGCCGCGCGCGCGCCGGAGCCGCTTGGTCAGCTGCTCGCGGTCGGGATGCTCACGATGATCGCGCTGCAGGTCTTCATCAACGTGGCGATCAACATCCGCCTCCTGCCTGTCACCGGGCTGCCGCTGCCCTTCATCAGCATCGGCAACTCGTCGCTGCTGATGCTGTTTGTGGGCCTGGGTCTGCTCCAAAGCGTCCTGGCCTGGCGCGACGACCACCGCCCGCGCGCCAGCTAACGCTGTGACACCCGCGCTTGCCGCGGGCATGGCGGAGGCAGGGGCGCGAACGGGGCTGGGCGGGGTGTTGGGTTCCTGCCTGCGCAGGAATGACGGATCTGGGGGGCGGCGCGGGTGAGAGCGAACTGCGCGGCGTGCGGTATTGTGTCGCTGCCCGCCAAACCGCATCTTGCTCGGACGAATCATGTACCTCAACACCTTTGCGGCCACTACGGACTCGGTTGATCTGACCGGGACCGACGAGTTCGCCAGCCTGCTTGAGAGCGCGGCCGACCTGGGCGTCGGGCACGCGCCGCGGATGCGCTATGTCTCGCGCAACGTGGTGATCAACCACCTGCGCCTGCACCTGCTGGAGTGGGGCGAGCCGGATGCGCCGCCGCTGCTCTTGCTGCACGGCGGCAATCAGTCCGCGCACTCCTGGGACCTGGTCTCGCTGCATCTGGCCGACCGCTACCACATCTACGCGCTCGACCAGCGCGGGCACGGCGACAGCGAGTGGGCGCGCGACGCAGAATACGCGCCCGACCAGATGGCGCGCGACGCGCTGGCGCTGATCGCGCAGGAGGGCGTCGCCGCCCCGATCGTGGTCGGCCACTCGATGGGCGGGATGGTCACGATGCGGCTGACCGCGCTCGAACCGACGCTGCCCCGCGCGGTCGGGCTGGTCGACGTCGGCCCTGAGGTCTCGCAGCGCGGCGCGGAGACGATCCGCAACTTCGTCGTGCGCAACACCGAGTTCGACCAGCTCGATCAGTTCATCGATCGGGTCGTCGCCTACGACCCGTTCCGCTCCCGCGAGCACATCGAGCGCACCGCCCGCTACAACCTCGTGCAGCGCTCCGACGGGCGCTACGTGAGCAAGTCGGACCGGCTGCTGCACGACCCGGAGTTTCGCCAACGGGCGCGGCCCGACTCGGAGCGGCGCGATGTCGCGCAGGGCTTTCACGCCTTCGCCGGCCCGACTCTGCTGATTCGCGGCGAGCGCTCTAACATCCTCGATGCGGAAGCGGCGCAGCGGTTCGTCGCGGGGCTGCCCAACGCGCGGCTGGTCGAGGTGAGCGACTGCGGGCACAACGTCCACTCGCAGAACACGCCGGGCTTCCTCGAGGCGCTGACGCCCTGGCTGGCGGCGAGCGTCTGAGCGATCGGGACGATCCAGGCGATCCGCCCCCGCAAGCGCCGCGCCAGCTACACTGCGGGCATGCCTGACCAATACGTCGCGACCGACAAACGCACCGGCTTTGAAGTCTCCGTGACGGGGGAGTTCCCCGAGCACCCCGACGACCGGATGCGGATCGCGCGCACGACCACGCTCTTCACGCGGCTGATGTCGACGCTGCTGGAGAAAGAGGAGACTCAGCGGCGGCTCGGTTTCCGCGCGATCGAGACGCAGCTCGAGCTGGCCGACGCGCTGATTCGCCAGGAGCACGAGGAGGTGCGCCGCCTGCTGCGCGACACGCTGTCCTCGATGGGCGTCGACGAGCAGCAGATGCGCGACCTCGCCGAGCGCCTGATGGACTTCGGCGGCATGGATCCCGCGGTCAGGCAGGAGCTGGCCCGAGCCTTCGGCTTCGACTCCGACTCCGAGGACGCGCCGCCCGGGCTCGAAAACATGCCCGACCTTGAACAACTCCTCGATCCCAAGGTGATGGCCGCGATCGGCGAGGCGCTTGACGCCTCCGAGCCTGAACTGAGCGCCGCAGATCTGGAGGTGCTTGAAGCCGCAGAGAAGGCGCGTGCCGCAGTAGAGAATGCGCGCGCCGCCGCCGAAGAAGCGCGCAACACCAAGGATGAGGCGGCGCTTGCCGCCGCAGAACAGGCGCTTGACGCGGCCAACGAGGCGCTCGACGCGGCGCATGCGGCGCTCGCTAATTTGCAGGAAGCGGACGAACAGGCGAGTGAACAGTCGGGTGAGCCCGACCCTCCCGAGGACAACGAAAGCCGCCCCGGCGGCGGCCGATAACGGCGGAACGGAGCAGAGCATGAGCGGCGCAGTTGACTACATCAAGGACATGCTGACCTTCATCCAGGGCGGCTTCCGCGACGCCCGCGAGGGGCAAAGCTCGGAGCAGCTGCACTTTGTGCCGGAGGGCGAGAGCCACTCGGTCGCCTGGGTGCTCTGGCACGCCGCGCGAATCGAGGACCTGCTGGTCAACCAGGTCTGGCAGGGCAAGCCGGAGATCTGGAACGAAGGCGGCTGGGCGGCCAAAACCGGGCTGCCCGAAAAGGGCTTCGGCACCGGGCAGTCCACCGAGGACGCCTCGGCGGTGCGGATCACCGACCTCGATGCGTTCTGGCAGTATCAGGACGAGGTCAACACCAACACGCAGTCCTTCCTGGGCGGCCTGAGCGACGCCGACCTCGAGCGCGAGGTGCAGTTGGGCGACCGCCAGGAGACGCTCGGCGAGTCGATCACGCTGCACCTCTGCACGCACCTCAACGGACACCGCGGGGAGATCAACCTGATCCGCGGGATGCACGGCCTGCCGCCGGTGCGGCCCAACATGGGCGGCTAGGCAGGCCCGGAAGGAGCCGCCGACATGCAGGTAGTCGTCACCGGCGCGAGCGGACTGGTCGGCTCCGCGCTGATTTCAGCGTTGCGCGAGCGATCGACGCAGATCACCGCCGTCTCCCGCAACCCGAGCAAGCAGCCGCAGATCGCCGGCGTCAATTGGATCGGCTGGGAAGGGCTGACCGACGCGGTCGCCGGCGCGGCCGGCGTGGTGCATCTGGCCGGCGCGGGAATCGTCGACAAGCGCTGGAGCGCCAGCCGCAAAGCCGAGCTGCGCAGCAGCCGCGTCGAGCGCACCCGCCAGGTGGTCGAGGCGATCAACGAATCGGGCGAGAAGCCGGCCGCGCTCGTCTCCGCCTCGGCGATCGGCTACTACGGCGACACCGGTGAGCGGGTGGTGACCGAGAACACCGCGCCGGGCAACGATTTCCTCGCCCGCCTCTGCCAGGACTGGGAGGGTGCGACCGAGGACGCCGCGGTGCGCACGGTCAATCTGCGCTTCGGCATCGTGCTCTCGACCGAGGGCGGCGCGCTCGCGCGGCTGCTGCTGCCCTTCCGCTTCGGGCTGGGCGGCCCAATCGGGCGCGGGCGCAACTTCTGGTCCTGGGTGCATATCGACGATGTGGTGGGACTGATCATGCACGCGCTGACGACGACCGACCTGTCGGGGCCGGTCAACGCGACCGCGCCGTCGCCTGCGCGCAACGCGGAATTCTCGCGAGCGCTCGGCGCGGCGCTGGGGCGTCCGGCGTTCATGCCGGTGCCGCCGCCCGCGCTCCAGCTGCTGCTCGGCGAGGCTTCCACGGTGTTGACCTGCAGCCAGCGGGTGATGCCCGACCGCGCGCTGGCCTCCGGCTACGCCTTCCGGCACGCGGAGCTCGATCCGGCGCTGCGCGACCTGGTCGCCTAGAGCGGCGCCGCCCGTGCCGCATCCGCTCCGCTACGGCCTCAACCCCCACCAGGCGCCCGCCTCCTACGCGCCGGTCGCCGAGGCAAATGGTGGGGCGCTGCCTTTTCGGGTGCTCAACGGCCAGCCCGGCTACATCAATCTGCTCGATGCGCTCAGCTCCTGGCAGCTGGTGCGCGAGTTGCGCGCGACATTGGGCTTGCCCGCCGCCGCCTCGTTCAAGCACGTCAGCCCCGCCGGCGCGGCGATCGGGTTGCCGCTCAGCGACGCGCTGCGCGCCGCCTACCTCGTCGCCGACGACGACCTCTCGCCCGCCGCCGCCGCTTATGTGCGCGCGCGCGGCGGCGATCTGACCTCCGCCTACGGCGATTTCGCCGCGGTCAGCGACAGCGTCGATCTCTCGCTCGCTCGGGTGCTGCGCCGTGAGGTCTCCGACGGCGTCATCGCGCCCGGCTACGACGCCGACGCGCTCGAGCTGCTCAAGGCCAAGAAGGGCGGGCGCTATCTGATCCTTGAGGCCGATCCCGATTTCGAGCCGCCGCCGACGGAGCGGCGCGAGCTGTTCGGCGTGCGCCTCGAACAGCCCGCCGACACGCGCCCGATCGACGACGCGCTCTTCGAGAACGTGGTCACGCAGGAGCGCGAGTTTTCCGCCGAGCAGCGCCGCGACTTGCTGATAGCCACGATCGCGCTGCGCTACACCCAGTCCAACTCCGTCTGCGTCGCCGGCGACGGGCAGGTGATCGGGCTCGGCGCGGGCCAGCAGTCGCGCATCCACTGCACGCGGCTGGCCTGCGGCAAGGCGGATCGCTGGATGCTCCAGCAGCATCCGCGCGTGCTCGACGCGCCGCTGCGCGCCGGCCTGCGCCGCGCCGACCGGATCAACGCGCGCGAGCAGTTCATCGCCTGGGCGGAGCTCTCCGGCCCCGAGCGCGAGCAGCTGGCAACGGTGATCAATCCTCTCCCCGAGCCGCTCAGCGAGACGGAGCGCGCCGAGTGGATTGCGGGCTTCCGCAACGCGCTCAGCCACGACGCCTTCATCCCCTTCCGCGACAACATCGACCGCTGCCAGGCCAGCGCCGTCCGCGCCATACTCCAGCCCGGCGGCAGCATCGCCGACCAAAACGTAATCGCCGCCGCCGACCACTACGGCATCACCATGGCGCTAACCGGCCATCGGCTGTTTCGGCACTAGCGCCTGTTCGCAATTCCGTCATTCCTGCGCCCCATCCGTCATTCCTGCGCAGGCAGGAACCCGCGCGACCGCCAAGCCCCCTACCCAAACCCTCTCCCCCTCTTCCCCAATTCATCCCTCCCCCCTTTTAGGGGGGAGGTTAGGTGGGGGTGCGGCGCCCCAAGCGACTACCAGCGATCGTTCGCGCCCCGCCGCCGCCGCAGCGCGCATCGCCCAACCGCCATTCCTGCGCCCCTCCGTCGTCATTCCTGCGCAGGCAGGAACCCGCGCGACCGCCAAGCCCCCTACCCAAACCCTCTCTCCCCCTCTTCCCCAATTCATCCCTCCCCCCCTTTAGGGGGGAGGTTAGGTGGGGGGTGCGGCGCCCCAAGCGACCACCAGCGATCGTCCACGCCCCCCGCTGCCGCACCGCGCATCGCCCCAACCGCCGCAGCGCGCATCGCCCAACCGCCATTCCTGCGCCCCCCTCTCGTCATTCCTGCGCAGGCAGGAATGGGGGCGAGGCGATCGCGGCGCAAGAGGGCAGCCGGCGCTGGCTCGGTGCCTCCCACCCCCCACCTAGCCTCCCCCCTAAAAGGGGGGAGGGATGAATTTTCTTGGGGGATGTGGCTTGGTGCGTGTTGGTTGGGTGCGTTGGGGTGCGCGGTTCCTGTGTGCGCCCTCCCTGTCATTCCTGCGCCCCTCTCGTCATTCCTGCGCAGGCAGGAACCCGCGCCCCCGTTCCTGCCTGCGCAGGAATGACGGAAAGAGAGCGGCAGGAATGACGGAAAGAGAGTGGCGGGAATGACGAGAGAGGCGATCGAGGTGCAGGAGCGGGCGGGCGTGTAGGCTGTCTGTGTGACTGCGCGACGTTCATCGGTTGTTTGCCTAGGGGGACCCGCCGCTGCGATCTTCGCAGCGGTTGGCATTGGCGGGTGAGCGCGCCCCACGACGCTTGCGCCTTCCGCATCTGCCCATCCCCCAACCGACTGGAATCCGCCGATGACCGCCTCCGACACGCTTGCCCGCCCCGACCGCGACTTGCCGCGCGTCGCCCTCTACGACACTCTGCTGCGCGACGGCTCGCAGATGGAAGGCATCGCCTTCTCGCTGGCCGACAAGATCGCCATCGCCCGGCGCCTCGACCAGATTGGCGTCCACTACATCGAGGGCGGCTTCCCCGGCAGCAATGAGAAGGACAAGGCGTTCTTCGAGCGGATGCGCGAGCAGCCGCTGACGCGCGCCAGGCTGGTCGCTTTCGGCGGCACGCGCAAGCCCAACGCGGAGACTGAGAGCGATTTCAACATCGTCGCGCTGCGCGACGCCGAGACGCCGGTCGTGACCTTCGTGGGCAAGGCGATCGCCTCGCAGGTCGAGTCGGTGCTCGACACCTCGCGCGAGGAGAACCTGGCGATGGTGCGCGAGTCGGTCGCCTACATGGCCGGGCTGGGCCGCGAGGTGCATTTCGACGCGGAGCACTTCTTCGACGGCTTCGCGGAGGACGCCGATTACGCGCTCCAGGTGCTGCGCACGGCGCACCGCGCGGGGGCGCTCTACCTCATCCTCTGCGACACCAACGGCGGCGCGCTGACGCCGCAGATCACCGAGGCCGTCGCGCGCGTGCGCGACGAGCTGCCCGACGCGCGGCTGGGCATTCATGTCCACAACGACTGCGACCTGGCCGTGGCCAACTCGCTGGCCGCGGTCGCCGCCGGCGTCGAGCAGGTGCAGGGCTGTCTGAACGGCTACGGCGAGCGCTGCGGCAACGCCAACCTCTCCAGCATCATCCCCAACCTGCAGCTGAAAATGGGCATCGAAGTCGTCAGCGACGAGCAGCTGCGCGAGCTGACCGCCGCCTCGCGCTTCGTCGCCGAGCTGGCCAACCGCCCCCTCGCCGGGCAGTCGCCTTACGTCGGCGCGAGCGCCTTCGCGCACAAGGCGGGCTATCACGTCGCCGCGATCGTCAAGGATCCGACCACCTATCAGCACATCGAGCCGGCGATTGTGGGCAACGACCGTCGGGTGCTCGTCTCCGAGTTGTCGGGCAAGCGCAACATCGCCTACAAGCTGGCCGAGCAGGGGCACGATCTGCCGCTCAGCGCCGCGGAATCGGCGGCGCTGCTCGAACGGGTCAAGCACATGGAGAGCCGCGGCTTCCAGTACGAGGGGGCGGAGGCCTCCTTCGAGCTGCTCGCGCTGCACTCGCGGCCCGACTACTCGCCGCCCTTCGAGCTCGAGGACTTCCTCGTGGTCGAACGGCGCCGGCCCAACGCGCCCGCGGCGGCGGTCAACGGCGCGGATGAGCAGAGCCTGATGCTGGCCGAAGCGGTGACCAAAATCCGCGTGGGCGACGACCACTTCCACACCACCGCCGACGGCAACGGGCCGGTCAACGCGCTCGACCAGGCGGCGCGCAAGGGGCTGATGGAGGCCTACCCCGAGCTGGGGCGGGTCTCGCTGCTCGACTACAAGGTGCGCATCCTGGACACCGACGCGGGCACCGAGGCGCAGGTGCGCGCGCTGATTGAGTCGACCGACGGCGTGCGCACCTGGAACACGGTCGGCTCTTCGACCGACGTGATCGAGGCCTCCTGGCTGGCGCTGGCCGACGCCTACGAATATTTCCTCCACCGCCGCGCGCAGTGGCAGGCGGAAGACGGCAAGGCCGAGGAGTCCGCGGCCCAGGAGCTGGCAGCCGGGCGCTAGCGCCGCATTGCGCCGCGCCCGCTATGCTGGAAATTGCAGGACGCGCCGCGGAACGACGCTGTGGATGCCGACGAGCGCGCGGCCTAGGAAGTAGAGGAGGGGCATGGCCGACGAAGCGACTGCGCAGATGGGGCAAATGGGCTGGCCGAGGTGTACGGCCTGCGACAGCGGGGTGCTGGTGCCGCTCTCCGACTTCGGCGGGCAGGGCGCGGCGGTCCACTACAAGGCGTGGGTCTGCACCGACCACCGCTGCCTGTGGAACATCAAAATCCGCAACGGCGATGTCTACGTCAACGAGCCGATCTACGACGGCCAGGACGACCGTCGCTAGAGCGCCCCGGTCCGCTCCCGCCGGATGCCCGCTCTGTCACCGGGAGAGCCCTCCGTGCCCCGCCGTAGGTTGGCCGAGAGCGGCGGGGCGCGATACACTCGCAGAGTCCGCCGCGTCGGGGAGTGGCGCAGTCTGGCAGCGCGCTTCGTTCGGGACGAAGAGGCCGGAGGTTCAAATCCTCTCTCCCCGACCACCCTCTCTGCTCACTATCCTGCCCGCACTCCGCACTGTTGTCGGCTCACCTGGGAGAAGGTGATCGATGCGTCCTGCGCTCGCTCGCCTGATCAGTGGCGGCAACGACTGGCGGCAGGGTCTCTTGCTGCTGACGCTCGGCGTTGCGGCGTATCTCTTCGCGCAACTGCATCCGGCGGTGTTGCAGATTGGGTGGTATCAAACGCTTCCGTTGATTTGGTACGCCGGGGCGCTGCTGGTCGCGGCGGCGTGGTGCATGCCTAGCCATCGGCTGATCTGGTGGCCGCTCAAGCTGGCGCTGGTTGGCGCGACCGTTCACTGGGCGATCGTGCTGCCCGTTCACTACTACTGGTGGTAGGAGGCAGGCGATGTGGGAGCGAATGGTTCGTGCGCGGGGTGTGCTGGCGATCGTGTTCGCCGCGCTGGGCGTTGCCGCGCTCTATTACTCGCAGTGGCTGCCGTACACGTGGAGAGCCGGCGAGGACGACGCGATCGTGGTGGCCGGAGTGGCGTTGTGGTCGCCGGGAATGATTGCGATCATCACCGCGCTGCTCCTGCAACCGCCGGGGCGGACGCGCCCATACGCGCGAGCGGCGCTGCTCGTACTCGTGGCCGCTTCAGTGTTGATCTGGGTGTTTGAGGTCGGCTACGGATTTCCCAGCACGCTTGCCTGGTGGCGCTGATTCGGCGGCGGCGGTGCGGCGCAGGCACTCCAATTTGGCCGAACAGCGGCCAAACAGCGGGCCGGCACAGCTTTGTAAAACACGATACACAGCGTGTTGTTTGTGCCAGAAATCACACTTGTAAAGGCGTAGTGTGGCCGCACAACAGCAGATGCGGACGAAACGGAGGGTCGGGACACAACCACTGCGGAGCACACCGAGGAGGTGCGAGATGAAGGCGATCCGTCATCAGATCACGCGCGCGAAACGGGAAGTGGTGGTGCTGCTCATCATGCTGGCTGTCTCGGCCGCGGCGCTCGCCACGGGCGTCGCGAATGCTCAGTCGCCCACCGGCGCCGAGTCGTCTCCCGCCCATCCCTGCGAGGGCTTGTCAGCGATCACGATGATCGTCAGCGCGCCCACGCTGGCGGCTGGCAACGACCTGACCAAGCAGGCGGCGGCGCCGTCGGGCAATTGCGCACTCACGGTCACCCTGCACGCGAGCGCACACACATCGGCCGATCCACAGCTGGGATCCGACGAGACCTGCACCGTCACGGTGACGCCATCGGTCATGAGCGACGGCACCGCAGCCGAAGTTCAGCGACGCGGCATCTGCAGAGCGCTGCCAGTCGAAACGCGAATCGATGTTTCGCCCGAGTCCACGACGCCATCCGGGGCGGCCGGGGCTTCTGGGGTAACCGGGGCATCAAACCATCCTTCAATTGCACGCTCTCGGGTAAGTGTGCGAGGGATTCGGCCGACCGGCACCTGGGTCCAAAGTGACGTACGCGGAGTTTGGGACCACACCTCGTTCAGCGTGCGTCTCAGGGGGAACGTCACATACCCGACCATCACCTCGACGCATCGCCTTTCGATCGAGAGCCAGTCCCAGAGAGTCGTACGGCACTACTCGCCGGACGAAATCAGCATCACCGCCTCCAACAGAATCCGGTGGCTCTATCTGGTCAGTGACCGGTTCACTACCTACGCAGCGCTGACGATGCGCCCCAACGGCGCTTTCTCCTGCGGACACTGGTTCAGCGGGCTCAGCACCACCTCCGGCGATATCGAAGTCGCGTTCTTCGCTGAATGCTTGCCCTAGCGGGAGCATGGGCGGCTCGCGCCAGTAGCAGGCGCCCAGGCGCGTTGATGGGAGACCAGAGGAAAGCGAGAGGTGCATGATGCCACGCATTCTCCTGACCAAGCTCCTGCGCGGCGGGGACAACTGGCGGCATGGCGCCTGGCTGATCGTGTTGGGGCTGGCGGCGTACATGTTCGCCCAGACCTACCACACCTACAGCCATCTCTTTTGGTACGACACGATGCCGCTGATTTGGGCTGCCGGCGCGGTCGTGCTTGTGGGAGCGTGGTACCTGCCGAATCGGCCGCTCGCGTGGCTGCCACTCAAACTGCTGATCGTCGGCGCGGTCATACACTGGGCGGCCGTGCTGCCGCTCGCGTTCTGGTTTGAGGTATGGGAAGTACGTGCCTCCTTGAGGAGTTAACCCGGTGAAGGGGTCACAGACGCAAACGAACGATAGGCGAACGATGATCGACCGACTCGAACCCGACGGCGAAACGCAATCGCCGCGCTCATCGAATTTGGCGGCGCGCCTGCGCTCCACCAGCTTCCGCACGGCGATTGCGGCGGCGTGCGCCGTGCTGGGCGCCACCGCGATCTACTTCTCGGAGCTGATTGTGCGCCTCATGCCTTACGGCACCCTTGACCTGGGGCGCTTCGAGGCATCGCTGGCGCTGTGGCCCGCGGGGATGATTCTGATCCTCATTGCGCTGCTGGTGCAGCCGCCCGGCCGGGCGCGCGTCTACACCCGCTCTGCGTTCGTGCTGATCGTGGTCGCCCTCGTGCTCGCGCATGTCTTCGAGTTCAATCAACCATTCCCCGACGTTATGGGCTGGTGGTACGACTGGTACCCTAACCGATAGGCGGCTTAGTCGACGGCGACCGTTTCGGCTGGCGGGGCGGTGGTTCGGTAGCGCGCCAGCGGCTGGCGGATGCGCGAGGCGATGAGGAAGATGACGCAGGACGCGCCGGCGCAGGCGGCGTAGAGCAGCAGCGCGTAATCGTAGGAACCGGTGCGGTCGTAGATTTCGCCGGCGATGATTGGGGAGGCGAAGATGCCGACCGTCTCGAACATGAAGGCAGTGCCCATAATCGTCGCGAAGCTGCGCAGGCCGAACGCGCGCGAAAAGAGCAGCGCCTCGATCGGCGGCCCGGCGGCGTAGCCCAGCACGTAGAGCGGGATGTGCGCCGCGACGCCGGCGACCGAGCCGCCGCTAATCCAGAGCGCCAGCATCGAGAGCGTGAGCAGCGCCGTGCAGAACACCGCGGCCATTTCGGGCCGGCGCACCCGCTCCAGTTGCGAACCCGCAACCAGCAGCCAGACCGCCGCGCCGCCCGCGGTAATCGAGACCAACGTCGCCGACCAGCTGACCGAATAATCGACCGAGCGGTAATACGGCACGGCCTGCGAGAGCCAGCCGAACAGCACGAAGAAAAACAGCATCAACCCGGCCACGATGCACCAGAAGAGCGGATGGCGCAGCGCCTCGCGCGTCGTCACGCCGACCGCCGTACCGACAATCCTCGGCGCGGTCTGCTGCGGCTCCTCCGGCCGCTCGAATTCCGCATGCCCTTCGGGCGGCTGGTCGCGCACTAACAGAAACGCGATCGCGTATGCGCCCAGCACCATCACGCCCGAGTAGAGAAACGCATCGCGCCAGCCCAGCGCGCTGATGATCGACTGCACGATCGGCAGCATTACCAGCTGCCCGACCCAGAGCGACGCGCCGATCACGCTGACCGCCGCGGCGCGGTGGCGGTCGAACCAGCGCACCGCCAGCGCCTGCGCGGGGATGTAGGCGACGCAGCCCAGCGCCAGCGCGTTGAGCGAAATCCAGGCGTACCACTGCCAGAGCTGGGTCATGTTGGCGAGCAGCGCGAAGCTGACCGCGCAGAGTGGCGCGCCGATCAGCATCAGCCGGCGCGGCCCCACATGGTCGACCAGCCAGCCGATCAGCGGCGCGCACAGCCCGACCGTGCCCACGGTGACGGAGAAGCCCAGCGAGACCTGCGTGCGGCTCCAGCCGAAGCGCTCCTCCAGCGGTTCGACATACGCGCCGAACGAGCCGAAGGTCGCGCCCTCGGCGACGATCAGCGCGACGACCATGCCGACGAGCACCCACCAGCCGTAGTAGGGGCGTCGAATACGCACCAGCGTGCGCGCGTAGCGAGCGGTGGAAGGCACGAGGGCAAGCTTATTCCCCATCGGTGGGCAATGGCGCGACAGCACGCGACAGGGCGCGGCCGGGCGCGTTGATGTGGGATGCTGCGTGGGCGACAGTTCGCAGCGGAGGTGCGTGATGAGTGTTGAGCGGTTTGAGGTCCTCGAGCGCGAGGCGTACGCCGAGGGGCGAAGTTTCGGCGATGTCGGCGCCTATGAGCTGGTGCGCGGGCGCTTGCATTACGCGGTCGATCCCGCTGCGCCGGACGCGGCGCTGATCACCGACCTCGGCCTCGCACCGCGCGGCGAGGACGGCTGCGTGCGGTTCGCCGGCGATCTGGTGCTGGTGCAGCCCGTCGACGCGTCGAAGGGCAACGGGGCGCTGCTGATCGACGTGCCCAATCGCGGGCGGCCGCTCGCGCCGGGCTTCTTCAACCGCGCGCCCCGCGCGGAATCGCTCGCCGATCCGCTGCATCCCGGCGACGGATTCCTCTTCCGCCGCGGCTTTGCCGTGGCGTCGGTCGCCTGGCAGTGGAACACGCCCCGCGTGGAGGGCATCCTGCGGTTCGACGCGCCCGACGCAGCCGCCGGCGAGCCGCTGCCGGGACAGGCCTATGCGGATCTGCGGCCCAACCGCGATGCGGCGTCGTGGCCGATCAGCCATCTCGGACAGCCCGGCTATCCGGCCGCGGACATCGGCGATCCGACGGCGCGGCTGTTCGCGCGCGACTACGAGGACGCGGAGCCGGCGGAGATTCCGCGCGAGCGCTGGCGCTTCGCGGTGGTCGATCAGGACGGCGTCGAGCGCCCCAGCACGCACGATGTGCTGCTCGACAGCGGCTTGCGCGCGGGCAAAATCTACGAGCTGGTCTACGCCGCGGCCAACGCGCCGGTGGTCGGCGCGGGCCTGCTGGCGTTCCGCGACGCGGCGCGCTTCCTGCGCGGCTGGGAGCAGCCGCGCGAGCGGCTGATCGCCTACGGCGCGTCCCAAAGCGGCCGCTTTCTGCGCCACCTGCTCTACCTGGGGCTGAACCAAAATCCGGAGGGCGGTGGGCGCGTCTTCGACGGGATGCACATCCACATCGCGGGCGGCATTCGCGGCGAGTTCAACCACCGCTACGCGCAGCCCTCGCAGCTGTTCAGCGCCTCGTTCGCCCACCTCTTCCCGTTCGCCGACACGATCCTCAGCGATCCGCTGACGGGGCGGCGCGACGGTCTGCTGAAGCGCAGCGACGAGCAGGGAGCGACGCCGCGCATCGTGGCGACCAACACCTCCTGGGAGTACTGGCGCGGCGACGCCTCGCTGCTGCACATCGACCCCAGCGCGGCGGGCGGCGCGCGCGACCTGCCGCTGCATCCGCTGGCGCGCCACTACCACCTGGCCGGCACGCAGCACGGCTCAGGCGAGCTGCCGCAGACGGACACGTTCGAGCTCAGCGGCGATCGCGCGGCGCTGGGCTTCAACGTGGTCGACTACTCGCCGCTGACGCGGGCCGCGCTGGTGCATCTGGACCGCTGGATCGCGGATGGCGTCGAGCCGCCGCCGTCGGCGCACCCGCGGATTGACGACGGCACGGCGGTGAGCCGCGCCGATCTGCTGCGCCGCTTCACTGAGCATGCGCCGCCGGCGTTGGATCCGGAGCGGCTCTCGCGCATCCGCACGATCGACCTCGGCCCGGCGGCCGCGTCGGGCGTCGGCGCATATCCCGCCCGCGAGGGCGCGGAGTACGCCGGATTTGTGTCCGAGATCGACGCCGATGGCAATGAGACGGCCGGCATCCGCCTGCCCGATTTGACCTCGCCGGTGGGATCGCACGGCGGCTGGAATCCGCGCCACTCGGACAACGGCGCGCCCGACCTGATGGCGCACTTCGTGGGCTTCACCAGCTTCTGGCCGCGCGCCGAGATTGCGCGGCGCTACGGCGGCCGCGAGGCCTACCAGCGCCGCGTCGAAGCCGACGCGGAGGCGCTCGCCGCGGCCCGCCGCATCCTGCCTGAGGACGCCGCCCTGGTCGTAGAAAACGCGCTCGCGCGCTACGACGCCGCGACCGACGAGTGATGCGTCGCTTGCCTGCATCCGATGTGCTAGAGTCAAGCGACTCGCGAGATGAGTCCCACGCTCCGCGATCTGGAGAATTCCATGGCGCAAGAAAGTGAACAACTTCGCGGCGCTGCGCAGTCGATGCACGAGTTCTTCACTGTCGCGGAGCGTCGTTTCAGGGCGCCCGAATTCCAGCGGCACTACGTATGGCGCGCTGATGGTCCGTTGCCCAAGATCACGAGATTCTGGGACGACTTCGAGAATCTGCGTGCTGAGAACGAGGACGGAAGCGAGTCGACGCTCTTTCTTGGGGCGATCGTCCTTCAAGTCGTTGACTCTGGGGGGCCAGGCGGCGCACCCCTCTTCTCAATCATTGATGGCCAGCAGCGCATCTTGACGCTGTACATGATCATCACAGCTATCGCTGACTGCTACCAAGAGGCAGGGGCCAACGGCGCAGCGAGCGACCTCGAACGACGATACCTGCTAAACCAGGGGTCAGACATTCTCCACACGCCGCGGGTAGAACCGACACTGAACGACACCAGACAGTTCTACGACCTGCTGTCCTGCCTCAAGAATCCACCCGTCAACCATCAAGGCCCCGGCTTCGGCCCGGAAGAACACAACCTGTCCAAAGCTTGGGAAGCGATACGCCGCAAGGTTCGCACTCTGGCCCTCGACGATGAAGGCGAACTTTCAATTGAGTGGCTAGATCAGCTGCGAGAGGATCTGCTGGAGTGCGTTGACGTCGTGACGATCACGCTCGGTAGCCGGCATGACCCCCACGAAGTGTACGAGCGCCTGAACATCGGAGGCGAGGCCCTAAAGCCGATCGATCTGATCCGCAACGCGGTGTTTCTCACTGTCGGCTCTGATCAAGATGCTGCGTCGCGAATCTACACGCAGCATTGGGATCCTTTTGAGTCCGAACTTGGTCTTGACCACCAAGACAAGTACGTGATACCGTATGCGGCGATCAGAGACGCAACGACTACCAAGGCCACGCTTTACCCAAAATTGCGGGAGTACTGGCGTAACCATCGACCACGTGAGCTTTCCGGCGAAGAGTTCGGTGAGTGGATCATCGACGACCTGCGAGAGTTCCTGAGCGCCTATCGCGCGATCGTCGGCGCGGCGACTCCGCCGGAGATGGAGCCTGAAGCATGGCAACAGATGGAGCGCCTGCACCGACTCGACGTGCCCGATATGACCTACCCCTACCTCATGCAGTTGGTGGATGGGCACTTGAGGGGAAACGTATCGTACGACGAGCTGAAGGATGTGGTAGATCTTCTCGACTCCTTCTTTGTTCGCCGAGCGTTCGCCGGCTTGCGCAACACCGGCATGAACCCGGTCTTCAGGACGTTGTGGAATGTGAGCAAGCAGTCAGTTGACGACCTCAATGCTCGTCTGGATACCCGGACTGTTCAGTTCCCCAGCGACGAGCAGTTCGCGCAGGACATACGGACGACGGCGATCTACCAGTCGCGGCGGTGCGCCTACATCCTGCACGAGTACGAGCGCGATTTCGCCAAAGGCGACAAGGTCAAGTGGGATGTACTCAACCCGACCATCGATCACCTCATGCCGCAGAATCCTGCGCCGGGCACTTGGCGGCACATCTCGGTTGAAGATCGCGAACGGCTGCTGCATACGTGGGCGAACCTCGTCCCAATGGGCGACGCCAATGCGCTGAAGGGGGCAATGTCGTGGGATGATGCCCGAAGCCTCGTGCTGGAAGACCAGGCATCGTTCTTCCGCTCGACGGTCCGAGTCTTCAAAGAGAACGAGCGCTGGGATGTCGATGCGATCGGGGCGCGCGCCGACAAACTCGTGGAGTGGGCGCTCAAGCGGTGGCCGAAGAACTGACCAGCACGGTTGCCTGTCGGCTATCCTGCAAGGGAACGGAGGACAACCATGGTCACCAAAACTGAGACGGTCAGCCCGGCGCACCTGCTTTCGCAGGAGCGGCAGCGCGAGTGGGGCGAGACGGAGATCGCCTGGCCGCCCGAGCGCGAACTGCCTGAGATCACCCGCCCGCTGCCCGCCGGCACTCGCGTGATCTCGGCCGACAGCCACTGGCTGGAGCCCGACCGCTTCGTCGACCTGATGCCCGCCCGCTACCGCGACCGCGCACCGCGCGGCCGCTTCACCGAGCGCGGCTACCACTTCGAGATCGACGGCGAGAGCACCGACAACCCGGCGCTGCCGAGCACGATGGTCGAGGGTCGCGCGGGGATGTGGGATCCGCAGATCCGCGCCGAGGAGATCACCCGCGAGGGCGTCGAGCAGGAAATCCTCTTCCCGCAGCGGATGCTGGGCATCATCCGCCACAAGGATTTCGACTACATCCAGGCCTGCATGGACGCCTACAACCAGCTGATCGCCGATTTCTGCGCGCAGCAGCCGGGGCGCTTCCACGGCCTCGCGCTGCTCAACTACTGGAACCCCGAGGCGACGCGGGACGAGCTGGCCAAAATTCAGGCGATGGGCTTCAAGGGCGTGCTGATGCCCTCGCTGCCGCCGCCGCACGCGCGCACCTACTACAACGCGCGGGCGCTTGAGCCGATGTGGGCGGCGATCGCCGAGTCCGGACTGCCGCTCTCGTTCCATGTCGGCGAGACCTTCGACGCGCGCGGCCAGGGCGGGCTGGCGACGACCATCGTGGTCGCTTTCGAGCCCTTCCGCCGCCTCTTCGCGCTGCTCGCCTTCGCCGGCATCTTCGAGCGCAACCCGGGGCTGCAGGTCGTCTTCACCGAGGGCGGCATCGCCTGGGTGCCGTCGACGTTGTTCGACTCGGACCGCGTCTACGCCTCGTTCGAGTCGGAGATGACGCCCAAGTTGGCCAACCCGCCCAGCTACTACTGGCATCAGAACTGCTACGCGACGTTCATCGAGGACCCGTCGGGCCTGCGCCAGCTGGATCTGATCGGCCACGATCGGGTGCTCTGGGGCAGCGACTACCCGCACCCGGAGAGCACGGTCGGCTACACGCAGCGCACGCTCTGGGACATCATCGACGCCTGCGAGACGGTCGAGCAGGCGCAGGCGATCATCGGCGGCAACGCCGCCCGCGTCTGGAACCTCGACTAGCGCCGGGGAGCAGGAGCATTGCCGGTCGAGTATCAGGTTGGCGCGTTTCCGCCGCAGGACCTCGATTGGGCGGCGCTGGCGCCGTTGATCGGCCCGGCAAGCGCTGGGCTGGGTCGATACGACGGGTTGCTGCGGAGCATCCCCAACGCCGATGTCCTGCTGTCGCCGCTCGCATTCCGCGAAGCAGTCCACTCAAACCGCATCGAGGGCACGCAGACGACCGTCGCCGCAGTGCTGCAATTCGAAGCAGAGGGCCGGACGGACGACGAAAGCACGCCGGCGCGGGCCGACCAACGCGAGGTGCTGAACTATCGCTACGCCCTCAACGCAGCGAACCGCCTGATGCAGGAGGGCGGCGGCATGTCCCAGTGGTTGATCCGCGGCGCGCACAGCGTGCTGATGGAGGGCGTGCGCGGACGCGACAAAAATCCGGGAACCTATCGCATGCTGCCGGCCTGGATCGGCCGCCCCGGGGCCAAGCAGGACGACGCCGACTATCTCGCCTGCCCCTATGAGCTGATCCAGAGCGAGATGGACGCCTGGGAGGCGTTTCTCAATGCTTCCGGGTGGGACGCCATCGTGCAGCTGGCGATTGTGCATGCGCAGTTTGAGGCGATCCACCCGTTCGAGGACGGCAACGGTCGTGTGGGGCGTCTCGTGCTGCCTCTGTTTCTGGTGGCGCGCGGCGCGCTGTCGGCGCCCAGCTTCTATCTCAGTGGCTATCTGGATCAGCACCGCGCCGAATACGTGGAGCGGCTTCGCGCCGTCTCGCGCGACGGCGACTGGACCGGCTGGTGCGCGTTCTTTCTGCGCGCAGTCGCCGAGCAGGCGGCGGAGAACCAGCAGCAGGCAGCGACGATCCTCGACCTCTACGAGCGCCGCAAGGAGTGGATTCCCGATGTCGTGAAGTCGCAGCACGCAGTCCGCGCGCTCGATCAGCTCCACGCTACGCCGATCTTCACCACGCCCCGCTTCATCGCGGATTCCGGAATCCCGAGCGCCACTGCTCGACGGATCGTGTCGGTGTTGAGAAAGCGGGGAATTGTCCGCGAGTACCGCCCTCGCAGCGGGCGGACCCCGGCGCTCCTCGCTTACCAGGAGCTCCTTGATGTCGCAGATCTGGATCTGCCCCCGGCCCAATAGCCCGCCTATCCGCCTCGACGATCAAATGATGCCCCAACGCGATCATCAAGCCACTTTGACGATCACCCGTGATCATCAAACCGCCTTGACGATCACGGATTGACGAATGTGATCATCAAGCCACTTTGACGATCACCCGTGATCATCAAACCGCCTTGACGATCACGGATTTCCGATTGTGATCATCAAGCTCGGCTGAGGATCACCCGTGATCATCAAACCGCCTTGACGATCACTTTGCGCGGAAGGTGATCGTCAAGGCCGCCGCTAAACCACCCCAGCCGCCGCCAGACCCTCAATCTCCTCCGCCGACATCCCCAACTCGGTTGCCAGCACCTCGCGGGTGTGCTCGCCCAGGAGTGGGGCGCGCTGGTGCGCCGCCGGCGACGCCGACAGCCGAATTGGGCAGCCCAGCAGCGTCATCGGGCCGCGCTGCGGATGCTCGATCTCCACCAGCATGCCCCGCTCGCGCAGGTGCTCGTTCTCGTAGATCTCCCCGCTGTCCAGCACCGGGCCGGTCGGCACCCCTGCACGACCGAGCAGTTCCATCACCTCGAACTTGGTCCGCTCCCGCGTCCACTCCTCGATCACCTCGCGCAACTCCTCCCCCGCGTCCCGCGTGATGCCGCGCGGATCGTGGCCGTCGAGCAGATCCTCGCGCCCCATCGCCTCCAGCAGCGCGCGCCACATCCGACCGTTGGCCACCACAATCCAGACCCAGTCCGAGCGCCCGCCCGGCTTGCAGGGGAACAGACCCGTCGGCGCGGTTTGCCCGTCCCCATAGGGCGGCGCTGGATCGCCCGCGACGTAGCGCCGCGTCATCGGCACCCGCGTGTAGTTGGTCATCGCCTCCTGCATCGACAGCTCGACCCGCTGCCCCACGCCGTCGCGCTGCCGCTGCCAGAGCGCCGCCAGCATCCCGATCGCCGCCTGCACGCCCGTGCCTGTGTCGCCGATGGTCGGGCCCGGCTTGAGCGGCATCCCCTCCGCCGTGCCCGTCAGCGACATCGCGCCGCCCGTCGCCTGCGCCACCATGTCGAACGACTTGGTGTGCGCCCACGGCCCGCTCGCGCCGAAACCCTTGACGGTGCAGTAGATCAGCTGCGGGTGCAGATCGCGCAGCGTTTCGTAGCCCAGCCCCAGACGCTCCATCGCGCCCAGCGTGAAATTCTCCACCACGATGTCGAAGTTGGGCACCAGCCGCAGAAAAATCTCCCGCCCCCGTTCCGACTTCAGATCCAGGCTCAGCGAGCGCTTGTTGTTGTTCAGCGTGATGAAATAGACGGAGTCCACCCCATCCTCGCCGCCGCCCAGCCGCCGCCCCGGCTCGCCCCGTCCGGGCGGCTCGACCTTGACGATCTCCGCGCCCAGCCAGCCCAGCGCCTGAGTTGAGGACGTCCCCGCCTCATACTGCGTCAGGTCCAGAATCCGCACATCCGCCAGCGCGCGTTCCATAGCCCACCTCCAGCCGCCAGAGTAGCGCCTGCGCGCCCGCCTGCGCACGCTCACCTGCGCCAGCCTCAGAGGCCGGCGATAAAGTCGCGGAGCTGCTCGAACGCAGGGTGGCCGAGGTCCCAATAGTCCTTCTGAGCCGCCACGCCGACGGATACATGGGGATCCTCTCGAGTCGCCAGATAGGCGTGCGCCCGAGCTTTCTCCATCCGCTTCACGTTCGCGCCGGCGCGCTCCGTGCTGCACGCGAGGAACTCATTGATGCAGTCGTTGATCGGGCTGTCGGCGAAACTGTCGCAGAGCAGAGTTTCCAGCATTCCGGGGCGTCGGCCGTCGGGAAAGATGAATGTCGAAATGCGCGGGTCGGCTCCGTCGATCGACATTCCGGCTTGCGCAATTGCTCCGCGCACGCTCTGCATCGCCGACTGAGCATTCGTTTCAGCGTCGCGAATGATGCCCAGAGTCGCCACTCGACTCCAGTTGGGCGCGACGACGATGGCGCGCAAATACCTCGAAAGATCGTTGATCCCGCCGTATTCCTGCACCTGGATGTCTCTTCGACCACAGTGCCTGACCATGGCGCCGAGAAAATTCTCGGCATCTTTGCCCTCGACGATCAGGAGACGGTCCTGCGCAATAGGACTCGGCGGCATTGGCATTAACGAACCTCGAGCTCATACTCGATCGCCGTCTCGAGCGTTTCGGGTGAGTAAGCCACAGGTGCGGCAGGACCGTCACCCCTGTCGAGACGGATGTACCGCCCCCGGTCGGTCCCCAGCGCCTCCTGCATTGCCATGATGCACTCGTAGCTGTGCGTCGTAGCGATGATCTGAGTCTCGAACTGCTCGGCGGCGTAGTCGAGCGACCTCCAGACATCAACCAGTGAGCTGTGGTGAATGCCCGATTCCACTTCATCGATGAGCGCAACGCCGCCTTGCGCCGCTGACAGCGACAGGACGAGCCTCGCGAGATGCATTGCGCCGCCGCCCAGCATCGACAGCGGCACGAGCTCACCCGAACCGACATCGGCCCAGATACTGGGAACGCCAGCCGCTGTAGAGTCTTCAATGCCGACGAGCCGAGGCTCAACTGCCTTTAGCGCGTTGACCAAAACGTCGTGTTGCTTCCGGCGCCGGAGCGTTCCCAGCCTTTGGACATACTCGATCCCTTCGGGGATCGCAGGATTTTCGATCACCGCAGTGATCGGAAGCGGATCCTCTGGGCCACCGACAACTTCGATGCCGGTTTTGGTCAGCGTAGCTGTGCGGGTTCGACGAAGATCACCGGGCCCGACTGACTCGATCAGCAGTCGTGGTTGTGATAGCCGGTCGCTCGTCGCTGGATGTGGGATGGATTCGAGTGGCGCTTGCACAGACGCGCTGTCGTCGCTCGACACGATCACAGAAATGCGGCCATGCACGCTGTCCTGGAGCTCAATCCTGATTTGGAGACTTGGATCGTAGTTGGAGAAGAAAGCGACCCAATACGGCTCGAGCACCAGCGAGGCAGGAACCGACATGTGCGAAGGGACATCGACGCTCTCCATTCGCGTGACGTAACGGTTGAGCGCAATGGTGCCCTGATGGGAGCCGAGAGCGAAAAAGAGGGCCTCGAGGACTGTCGTTTTCCCTGCGCCATTGCGGCCGCCGAGCAGGTTGATCGGCGCGAGGCCGTCTATCTCGAAGTCGCGCAGTGCGCGGTAGTTCTCGATGTGGATGCGCTCAAGCATGGCCTCACTCCGCAGCTTGGCGGCAATTCTACACCACCAAGCAGGATGTGGGCAGACAGCGGCCGATTCTTGGCCTGGCGAGAGCGACGGTTCGACCTGCCAGCCTCTGTCCCGTAGCGGCGCCGGCGAATGCCACAGCGCCGCGCGTGCTTCTCCCTCACCCCGCCTCCTTCAGCGCGAACGAAAGCGCGCCGCCCCGCTCACGCGCGTGCTCCAGCGTGATCGCGCACAGCCGCCCTTCTGCGTCGAACTCAAGCAGCGTGTCTTCATCAAGGTCGCGCGTCTCCACAACCGGCGCGTCCCGGACCTCAAGGTAGAGCGTGTCCGTCTCGGGAAAGTAGGTGATCGTCATCAGATCCCCGGGTGGCTGCGCTCAGCCTTGAACTGAGAGAAGCCCCGCTTCCTTCAACAGCTTAACCGCCTTGCGGTTGTTGCCGTGGACCGACGGTTCGGCGCACCACAACTCGCGTAGGTCGGAGACGACCTTCAGCGCTTCTTCGGGCCAACCCAGCATCCGGACGACGGCCTCGTCGATCTGTTTGCGGTGATCGTCGACGTGAGCCTGATTCGTCGGCTGTAGAACCAGCGCTTCAAGCTCACCGATCGCATCGGCAGCGAAATCGAGCGCTTCGTCGCCAAGCGAGTCCAGCTTCGGGCACGGAATCTTCTTTAGCGCCTCGATCTGCGTTGTTGATCGCCCTGCATGAGTGCGCTGCCCTTGTGTCCAATGCACGATCAGGCCCAATGTCGAGTTCGCCCAGAGAGCGAACGCGCTTTGTACTCGGTGATCTTTGTGCAGGAGGGATGTCCAGGCACGTCCTCCCAACGTACCTGTTCTCGTCTTTGCGGTGAGCAGCTTCTGCGAGGTCAGGCGCATGTTCCTTGCGTAGAACAACGTGCTGCGCAGCTTGCGCATCTTCTTGCGATCGTCGTCTGAGCCGACGCCTTTCGGCGCAACGCCCTTGTGCGTAGGGCGGGTGCGTATCGAAACTTGCGCCGTGCTGTCGGCCTTCCACAGTGCGCGGTCTTTGCCCAGCGCGTCCGACGGTCCGGTAATTTCGTGGAACTCAAACGCGCCGATTGGCTCATTGCCCTTGACGTGCCCGATCAGGTGGTGCGTCGGCCCCACCTCAAAGAGATGCTCGATGGATGTCATCTTGACAGGAATGTTGTACAGCTCGTTGCTGAGGCCACGCAGGCGTCCGCGGCTGAGCTCGTGCGCGAGCGTGGCGATGCTGTCGTGAGTCACTCCAATCGCTGACCAGGGCCGTCCTGCCCCGTCCACCTCCAGCGCCATGATCTGCCCTATCTCATCGCCGCCGATGCGGACCGGCAGCGTTGCGCCGGGCTGATCGACCGACGCCGCGACCGCAACGATCGCCCGCGCAATTTCGCCCGCTTCGCCAAGCCTCGTCGGCGCGTCGTAGAGCGTCACGCAGCGAATCAGGGATGGCGCTTCCGTTTCCGCCTTATTCGGGTTGTCAGCGCTCCGCGTACGCAGCGTGGCGGCTAACAGCATCTCTTCCATGCCGGTGTCGGCCGACAGCGCGTCGTCATTCAACGCTTGGCCGGCTGCGACAGCCACTACGAGGACATCTGCGAAGTCCCGCTCTATGAGCCGCCGCGTCTTTGTCCACACCTCTCCCAGCGCGGCCGTGAGCGGGAGCACGAATCCGATACGGCCGTCAAGCTTGACCTTCTTGTGCGCGAGCTCGATGAACGACGCGCCCATGCCCGCCTTTCGATTCGTGTAATCCGAGTTGGTCAACTTCCCCCAGCGGTTTTGGCATGAGAGGCGTTCATCATCGGACAGTCCCGCGATATCGAACGCTTTCTGCCCGCCGCGAGTCCTGGAGTACGGTGGATTCATCAGAATCCAGTCGACGCCGCCGTCCTCCACACCGATCGCGTGCTCATCGTCGCCGGTGCCCGTGGACCGCCCCGAGACGATGTCGAACAGGTCGTTCACATCGCTGGCCTTCAAGTATTCGAGTGAACCGATCCTGTCCGGATCGCCGACCGCAACCCAGCCGATCTTCGTTTCCCCATACGGCTCGCCGTGCCCGACCGCGGCCAGCGACGACGATGTGAGATGCGCCGCGATGGGACTGATGTCCGTACCGATCAATCCGGACTCCATCGCTCCTTGATGCAGGATCGGGGCATCATCGAACGTTCCGCCCACTTCCTCGTGCAACGCGGAAATGCGGCGGAAGCCGGCGCGGAGAAGCGTTCCCGTACCGCAGGCGAGATCGGCGAGCTTGCGCCGCCTGAACAGGTCAGCGGATCGCCATTCGAGATCAGACATGTCCTGACGCGAGATCGTCAAACCCGCGAGCAGCTCAGCCGTAGCAGGTTGGGTGTAGAACGCTGCCGCTTGTTTGCGATCATCGCTCAGCTTTGGGAACAGCTCGGCGCCGACGTTGATGTGCAAGCCGAGCCGATTGATCTCCACGACCTCAACAGCGTCGGCCAAAGCGCGCAGCGCATTGCTTGTCGCGCCAGCGTTGTACTGGGCAACCTGCTCCAACACCCCAACTGCCGGCTCGAAGATCGAGTTCCAGTTGCCTTGCAGGATCCGCCGCCAAACACGCGCAAGCTCCGAGGCGCGGAGCGGCTTACCTGAGGCGACATCGACGCCCGGGATACCCGGAACGCCTTGCTGCGAAAGGCGTTGTTGAGTGAGCATCCCGTTCAGCCACAGCACCATCGTTGTGCGCAGACCTTTGAGCGGCGTTCGCTGCTGTACGCGAGCTGCAACCTCGCTCTGCTGGTCGCCAGTCAGTGCGGTTTCCAGCAGGTCGGCTGCATCATTGATCCGGCTAGCCACCTCATCGGCGACGGTTTCGATCGTCTCTTTGGGCAACGATGCGGCAGGGAGCAGCCGCGACAAGTCGTAGACGGTGCCGGATATGAATCCCGACGTAGGCCAGCGACGGTTGCGGGGAGTTTCCGCCGAATCAGAGGTCCGCTGAAAGACCGCATACGACAAGCTTGTGCCGCCCACCAGCGCGTTGACGATCTCGTCTCGCTTGAGTTTTCTGAACTGGTCGTCGATCGCGACCGAGATCGCCGTGTGGATCGGTTCGGACGCGCAAACCGCGCGCTCACCGAGCCTCGCCTGGGCGTCCTTGTCAGCGTCCGCGCCGCTAAACGAGGTTTCGATCACGATCGGTGGAGACAGAGGGTCGCAGATGAGAATGTCGGGCTGTTTCGCCTTGGAGCCGGGGCCCACCAAGACTTGCGTCTCTTCAACCTTGATCTCGACCGACTCGCGCTGCCACCGAGCGGACGATCGCTCGAGCGCATCGCCGAGCGCGGAGTTGAAAGTGAACTCAATCGTCGCCATCACGCCCTCCTCATTCCCCGCGCGCTTCGCGCGGGTTGCGCATCAGCCGCGAGAAGCCCTCGCGCTCAAAGTCGCGGTCGGCTGTCAGCACTTCCGTGATGCCCAGAGCGTCCATCACCTCCATCGAGATGCAGTCCACCAGGCTGTAGGCGCTACGCGGCCGCCGCGCGTATCGATTCAAGCCTCGCTCGAAGAGGTCCGCATTCAGGTTGATCACGACAACGTTCGGATCCTCGATCAGGGCGCGGACGAGCCGCACAGCGTGTGCGCGAAGGCGTTGCTTCCCGCGAACGAACGCGAGAACCTCTGAAAGTACGATGTCGGTCGTAACGATCTGGGCGTCGCCGAGAGTAGCTTCGACAGCCAGCGCGCTGTCGTGGTGAGGATCGCGCGCGTCGAGCCTGCCGATCAGAAACACGGAGTCGGCGAACACCTGCCTCATTCCGAGTTGCCGATTTCGGCGAAGTAATCATCATGACGTTCGGCGAAATCGGTCGGCAGCGACTCCCACACTTCCGGCGGCACATCTGCGAATGCCCGGTCGATGATCTCGGAGAACGTTGGAGCGTCGGGATCGCGCTCGAAGAGGTCGGGGTCGAGCAAATCGACTTGCGCGACCTCGTCGACGTGGATCAATTCACCGGTGATGCGATAGCGTCCCCGGCCGCGAACGCGCAGCAGTGTTTCGTCCCGGTCGTGCAGGGCGGAGGCGATCAGGCGCTCGTCGGCAGCGGAGAAATCGGCATGTGCGTGCGATGTCGGCCCAAGCCAGAGTCGGAACACGCCTCGCTCGGCGTCCGCCGCCCGCGCGCGCCCCACGAGGTAGACCGTACCGTCGTACGAGTTGGGGATGCGAGCGCGGATCTGTCGGCGCGCGGCACGGTTGATGTCCGCCTCGACACCGTCGGCGGGCGCGAGGTGCATCGCCGCTGAGGACTCGAGCGCCGAGCCCAGGCGGCTGTATCGCTCGGACATCTGCGGCGTCAGACTCGGCGGCGCGTCGGCGCCGTCGCGCAGCGCGCGAAATGAGTCGCGCATCAACAACACCGCCTCAGCGAAGGCATCCTCAGGCCTCTCGCTTCGCTCGTCGTCGGGAGGCGAATGATCGAGCAGCACGACCGCGCTGCCCGGTCGGATCGCGCGCACCCGCACCTGATTCGACTCGCTGACTCCTTTCGGTACTCGTTCGTCCGACGGATGCTCGGCACGCCACAGTTCCCTGGCGGTCTCGGTGATGGCTTGCATCACCTTGACGATCTCGCGCAGCGCGCGTTCGTCAAGCGCGCACGAGTCGTAGATGCCGCCCGTGAAGCGCAGTTCCGCCAGGTAGTCGGCTTGTTCCGCCATGGCCAGCTCCCCCGCCATTCTAGCCGACTCCCGCGTTGACGGCTCCGCCGCCTAGAGGGCAACGCGCAGCATCAGCGAGAGCCTGTCCTTCTAGCTCGTACTCCGGGGTGCCCGGCTCCGGCCTTTTCTCCCCGCCGCCGTAGATGTAATAGTCGTGCTGGTAGCTCAGGTCGTCGGGAACGTCATCCCACACTTCAGGCGGCACGCTGGCGACAATGGCGCGGATCTGCTCCTGGATCGTCATCGTCTCCCACACCTCAGGCGGGATTTTGCGGTAGGAGAGCTCGGCATCGCCGAGGGGAGCGTCGTCGGACTGCTGGCCGCCGCCCGCCGGTTCGAGCCCGAGCTCCGTCTGGTCGGTCATCGCGCGCCCCTTTCGAGCTCTTCCAGAATAGCCTGCTCGTCGGAGCCGGGGATTGGCGCCGCGCGGCCTGGGGTTGCGGGTGTGCGGCTCAGCGCGGCGCTGGGGCCGGTCGTGCGCACTTGCCCGCGGGCCTCGTGTTCGCGCGTGACCGAAAGCCCGCGCGATACTGCGTAATCCGATTGCATCGCGTCCTCGGTCGAGCCGACCGCAGCCGCGCCGATGCCCGCACCGCGCAGATGCTCCAGCCAGTGCGTGAGCGTGCGTGCGCGCAGCCGCCATTCCAACTCGGCCTCCAGACGCTCGCCCGCCGCCGCGACGCCGGAAAGCCCCGGCACGCCGTCGAGCGCCGCCAGCTGATTCGGCGCCGCGCCCAGGAACAGCCAGCCGTCCGACGCCTCGTAGAGCCGTTGCAGCGGGCTTTCGCCCAGCGCGTCCTGACCGCGCGGCTCGTCCCAGCGCTTCCCTTCGTAACCGTGCAGAAACGCCGATTGCAGCGTGCCCGCCGTGCGTGCCAGAGCGGTATAGATTTCCTGTCCTTGCCCGCTCCGCTCGCGGTGATACAACGCCATTCCCACGCCGAACGCGCCCATGATTCCGGTGCCGTAATCGTTGATCGCGAACGGCTGGAGCGTCGGCTCGCCCTCGCCGCCGTAGCGCGTTTGCATCCCCGTTGCGGCCTGCGCCAGCTGTTCCCAGCCCGCGCGCTCCGCCCACGGTCCGATCTCACCGAACGCATTCAGCGTCGCGTAGACCAGCCTCGGACGCCGCTGCGACAGATCGTCGTAGCCCAACCCCAGCCGCCGCATTCCGCCCAGTCGGTAGTTTTGCACCACCACATCGGCGGTATCGACCAGCTCGTGGAACGTGCCGCGCCCCTGCTCCGATTTGAGGTCGAGGAAGATGCTGCGCTTGCCGCGGTTCACATCCTCGTGAAAGAGTACGTCGCCCTCGCGGTTGGGGTTATCGATCTTGATCACATCCGCGCCGTATTCGGCGAGCGTGCGCCCGCAGGTCGGCCCCGCGAGAATGATGCAGAGATCCAGCGCGCGAATCCCCTCCAACGCCTGCGAGAGCCGCGGCCGGGCAGCGTACGGCGCGGCCTGCGGCGCGTCCGGCAGCGCCGCCAGGATCGAATCGCGATCCGCGTCGGGCGCATGTTGCGCGGCCCCCACCGCGCCCGGCGTCGCCGACATCCGCACCTGCAGTCCGGGTTGCAGCATCGGGCCGAGCTGCGGATCGTCGAGCTGCACCACCGCTTCCGACACCCGCGCGTGCTCCTCCTCCAGCCACTCGCGGCTGTCCAGGCAGCGCACCGTCGGCGGGCCCGCCGCGTTGATCAGCGCTTCCCACTCCAGCGCCGGCCGCGTTCGGAAGATCTCGGTGAGATGCCGCTTCGCCTCTGCCGCGAGCTCCGCATCGGCCGCCATCTGCGGCCCGTCCGCCCACGGCTCGTCGAGCCACTCCGGCACGCCCGCGGCCTCGCAGAACTGCCGAATGAAATGCGAGAACGCCGCGTGGAAGAACACCCAGCGGCCGTCGGCGCATTCATACGCGCCGACCCACGGTACGAAGCGCAGCGACGGATCGATGTTATGGAAGCGCAGCCCGCGAATCCCGATTGCCTGATACAGCGCGTCGTGCAGCGGCGACTCGATCCGCTGCCCCAGACCGTCGCGCTCCCGCGCCACCAACGCCATCGCCGCCGCCGTAACGCCCACAAACGCTCCGTAGACCGAGGCGATCGGCACCGCGGTATAGACCGGCCGCGGCGTGTCGCCGCCCATCAACCGCGTCGAGTATGTGCCTACGCCGGCGGACATCACGCCTTCCCAGGCCGCGATGTCGCGCCGTTCGTCGGTCGATCCGAAGCCCGGCAGCGAGAGGTAGATTAGCCGGTCGTCGCGCGCCGTCATTTGCTCCGCGCCCAGCCCCAGGCGATCCATCACGCCCGGGCGGAAGTTCTCGATCACGACATCGGCTGATGCGATCAGCTGCTCTGCCGCGCGGCGGTCCGCGCTCTGTTTCAGGTCCAGCGCGATCCGCGGCTTGCCGCGATTCCAGACCGCGTTGGCCGGCGTGTCCCAGCGCGGTCCGCCGCGCGGATCCACGCGAATCACCTCTGCGCCCTGGTCGGCTAGCAGCATCGCCGCCAGCGGCCCTGCAATCCACTGGCCGAAATCGATCACTCGGAGTCCGTCGAGCGCGCCCATTGCAGCCTCCCTGCGTTGTCATCTGCGGTCTGCCCGCAGGGTAGAGCGCGCCACGTGCGAATGGGGGTCAGCGACGCAGCAGCGCCTCTGCCGCCTCGTCGACCGCGCGCAGAAAGTCCTCCGCCGAGCCGTCGTTGTGCAGCACCAGATCGGCTTTCGGCGCGCGCTCTTGCCAGGGCGTCGCCGACGCCCAACGCTGCTCGGCTTCGCCGCGCGTCAGATCGTTGCGCGCCATCAGCCGCCGCAAGGCCGTCTCTTCCTCGCACGCGACCAGCCAGCCGGCGTCGCAGATTTCCATATACGGGCCTTCGAACAGCCGCACCGCCTCAAACACGGCGAGCGGCTCCGGCGCGGAGCGCAGCTCGCGCAGCAGCTCCATGAACTCGCCCTCGATATCGCCGATCGCCGCGCGCAGCGCCGCCAGACGCTCATCGTTGCCGAAGACCAGCGCGCCCAGCGCCTTGCGGTCGATCGCGCCGTCAGCGGCGACAACCTGTTCGCCGAACTCGGCGACGATTCGCGCGTGCGCGTCGCTGCCCGCTTGATACATCACGTGCACATGCTTGTCCGCATCGAGGTGCGACGCCCCCCAGCGCTCGACCAGCCGCCCGCAAAGCAGCGACTTCCCCGCCGCAATCGCTCCCGTCACGCCGAGCACGATGGCCATCGACAGTCCTCCTCAAGCAACGCGCAGTTTATCCTGCGCCTATGGAGCAGTCCGATATTCGGCAATCCGGCGGCATGGCTGCCTTGCAGGTGGCTGAGGCGCATCTGACAACCGACTTGGGCTCGATCGATGCGGTTGACAGCCGCGCAATGTTCCTGGTTGGTCTCAACGTTGCCGGCGCAGGGATCTTCACCGGCGCGGTGGCAGCGTTGTCCTGGAGCTTGGTCTGTCTGATCGCGCCATTGGCGCTCGCAACTCTGACGGTTGTCGTGGGGCTATGGTGCCTGTGGCCGCGGCGAGTGCCTCAATTCCCAGCGGCCGACGAGCTTCTGACATACCGAACGATAGGCGCGACCGACGACCAGCTCGCTTGGGCGAATGTCGAATCAATCAGTAAGGCGTCCGATGCCGTACGCGACTTGCTGGCGCGCAAGATTCGCTTGACCCTGCTGTTGTTCGTTTTGACGGTCGCGCAACTCGCGGCAATTGCCGCGACCGCCGCCGTCTGCGCGAGCTAGAGGCCCTTCAGCGTCCAGCTCGGCTTGGGCGGCTTGATCGGCTGCTTCGCTTCGCTGCCCTGGACGGGCGCTCGCGCTCCGTCGTCCGGCTTAGGTTTGTCTGGCATGGTGGGCACTCCTCCGCAATGGTGTTGGGTCAGCATATCGAATCTGTCCGGCGACTGCTCTGGCATTCGCCGCCTCTGTTGCTGTTCAGTTTGACGGTTTCGCAACTCGCCGTAATTGCCGCGACTGCGCGAGCTAAAGCCCCTTGAGCGTCCAGCCCGGCTTGATCCGCGGCAGCGGCCGTTGCCGCCCTGTTTCGCCAGAGTCGCTGCGGCCATCGGGCGCGCTGTTGTCTACGGAGGGTTTGCGCGTGTCGCCGGTCTGGTCTGCCATCGTTCGGCCCCTCATTCCTGCCCGCTCAGCTTACCACCGCTGCCGACCGCGCGTCGCGTAGCCTGCCGACATGGCGGAGTTCGAGCCCAACGGCGAGCACGCGGGCGGCATGGCCTCGCTACAGGTCGCCGAGGCGCACCTCACGACGTTGCTCAACCTGAGCAGCAGCCTCGACGGCAAGGCGATGTTCATCGTCGGCGCGGACCTCGCGCTGTTCGGCGTCTTCGTCGGCGCAATCGCCGCCCTCGACGCATCGTGGCTCGCAGTGATCCCGCCCGGCGCGGTGATGATCGCCATCGCCGCGTTCGGCTGGCGCACCGTGCGGCCCCGAGACCTGGCGCACTTCCCCATCCCGTCCATTGCGTTGGCGCTTCGAGGGAGCGGGCAGCCCAACGACCAGTTGGCATGGCTCTACGTCGAGGCCATCAACGACGCCGCGCTCCAGACCGCTCGTGAGGTTGAAAGCAGGGTAAGAGCGTTGATCTGGCTCGCCATCGCGTCTGCCCTGCACATCGTCGCGATGGGCGTCGCCCTGGCTGTTGTGCTGAATGTGTAAGCAGCGCAGTGCTCACAGCCCGCTGATGTAGCGTCCCGGCGGCGGCGGCGAGGGACCGTTGACGCGCGGACGCATCGTCCGCTCCATCCGCTCCATCGACTCCTGCGGCAGCGGCACCGGCTTCCAGATGCTGCTGATCGCCGCCCACGCCCCCTTCAACAGGCGCAGCCAGCGCCGCGGCTCCTTGCGCCAGGCGTTGCGCTTCGCCTCTTCCTGACGCCACCAGTACTGCTGGATGCGCGCCGCGTGCTCCGCCTCGGTTTCCTCGCGGTATATCGTTTGCGCCGATGCCGGCTGATCGCTCGTCGTCATGCCGCCCTCGTCCCGCGGTTCGTCATCCTGAAAGCAGTCTACCGTGTCGCGCTCCCCATCATCTCACATCGCGCGCTGCCCCTGGGCCGGCGACGACGGCCCGATGGCCGCCTACCACGACCTCGAGTGGGGCGTGCCCGTGGTGGATGAGACCGACCTGTTCGCCAAGCTCATCCTCGACTCGGCCCAGGCCGGACTCTCCTGGAGCACGATCCTCGCGCGCCGCGACGGCTACCGCGACGCCTTCTGGGGCTGGGACCTTGAGCGCATCGCGGCCGCCTCGGAACAGGATCGCGAAGCCCTGCTCGCCGACGCCCGCATCATCCGCAACCGACGGAAGATCGACGCCACGATCGCCAACGCCGCCGCCACTCTGGCGCTCCACGAACGCGACAGCTCGCTGACGCAGATCGTCTGGGCCTACGCCGAACCCTCGCCCCGGCGGCAAGCGCCGCCCGATGTGCCCGCCCAGACCGACGCCTCCCGCGCGCTCAGCCGCGAACTGAAGCGACTCGACTTCCGCTTCGTCGGGCCGACCATCTGCTACGCCTTCATGCAGGCCTGCGGCATCGTCAACGACCACCTCATCGCTTGCCCGCGCCACGACCCCGTCGAAGACCTCCGCACACAAATTATGAACAATGGGCTATCTTAGCGGCGAGGAGAGCAGCCATGACCAACTACCAACACCTGCGCATCGAGATCGCCGACCAAATCGCCACCGTCACCCTGGACCGCCCCGAGAAGCTCAACGCCCTCTCGCGCGGCCTCCACGACGAGATGGTGCAGGCCGCCAACCAGCTGCGCGCCGACGACGATGTGCGCGTGCTGATCATCACCGGCGCCGGGCGCGGCTTCTGCTCCGGCGCGGACCTCACCGCGCGGCCCGCCGAAAACGGCGTCTCCAACAGCCAGTCCGCGCGGCTCGACGAATTCGGCTGGGTCGGCGCGCAGGCTCTCGCCTTCGGCGCGATCGACAAGCCCACCATCGCCGCCGTCAACGGTGTCGCCGCCGGCGCGGGCATGAGCCTCGCGCTCGCCTGTGATATCCGCGTCGGCTCCGAAAAGGCCCGCTTCAAGACCGTCTTTCTTGAGCGCTCGCTCTCGCCCGACGCCGGCATGACCTGGTTCCTCCCCCGCATCATCGGCTACGCCCGCGCCTCCGAACTGATCCTGACCAGCCGCTTCGTCGAATCCGATGAGGCGCTCGAGATCGGCCTGCTCAACCGCCGCGTCGCGCACGACGAGCTCATGGCGGCCGCCCGCGAGACCGCCGCCCAAATCGCCTTCTGGCCGCCGATGGCGGCGCGCGCGGCCAAGCGCGTGCTCCAGCGCAACCTCAACGCCACGCTCGAAGAAGGGCTGCGCAACGAAATCGTCGCCATCTCCCACGCCCGCCAGGCCCCGCACGACGTCGCCGAGGCCCAGGCCTCATTCGTCGAGCGCCGCCAACCTCAATTCACTGGCCAATGAGCACAGTTCGCATTCGAGACGCCCACCCCGACGACGCGGCCCACATTCTGCGCTTCATCCGCGGGCTGGCCGAGTTTGAGGGCGAGCCGCCCGAGACCGTCAAAACGACCGAGCGCGATATCCGCGAGCATGGCTTCGGCGGCAACCGCCGTTTCGAGACCCTGATCGCCGAGCGCGGCGGCGCGCCGATCGGCATGGCGCTCTTCTTCCCCCACTACTCCACCTGGGAAGGCCGCCCCGCCCTGTACCTCGAAGACCTCTACGTCGAGCCCGAACACCGCGGCAGCGGCGCGGGCTTCGCCCTGATGCAACGGCTCGCCGAAATCGCCGATCAGCGCGGCTGGACCCGACTCGACCTCTCTGTGCTCGACTGGAACCCCGCCCGCCGCTTCTATGAGCGGCTCGGCATGACCCACCAGGGCGAGTGGCTGACATACCGCATGGAGCGCCCGGAGATCGCCGCGCTCGCCGGCTACATGGCCAACCCTCCGACCACTCGCACGCAGACAGACGCAGTGAATGAGCCCGAGGCCTGACAGTGTTAACCCCACGTATCGCGGGGGGGGGGGGGGGACCATGCGACGGCTCGCGGCCCTCGCCGCCGTCATAGCCCTCGCCGGCTTCGCGGCGCTCTTCCTCACCGAAGCCTCTGCGCAGACCATCGACATCACCTCCACCATTCGCAGCACCGCCGAAGTCGCCCGACGCGATGTCGAAACCATCCTGCACGGCGCCGGCGGACGCTCGTTGGCGGGCGAGTCAACCATCACCGGGCCGGTCACGCTCGAAATCGAGTTCAGCAGCCCCGTCACCACGCCAACCCTCGCCTTGTTCAGCGTGACCAACGCCACGCTCTCCAACCTTCAGAGTACATCCGCATACCGCAACTAGACATTCCTGCTCACTCCCACCGCCGATGGCCCGGTCAGCGCCACGCTCCCGGCCAGCTCCGTCCAACTCACGCCCGGCGGCTTCAACCGCTGGAACACCGCCTCCACCTACAGCGCCACCGCCGACCTGGGCGCGCCCACCATCGTCTGGCGAGGTTTCTCCTCTACCAGTAACAAAAACAACCAAATCGGCCCCTACAACGTCGGCGACCCGATCGACATGACCGTCACCTACAGCGAAAACGTGACCGTCGTCGGCGCGCCCTACATCCGCCTCGCGATCGGCGCTCAGCGCCCTCAACTCGCCTATCAGAGCGGCAGCGGCACAGACACTCTGGTCTTCCGTTACACCATTCCCAGCGGTTTCCCCAGCACGCGCCGCAACCCCATCGTGCTCTCCAGCGGCGTCGAGCTCCCCAGCGGCGCATCGATCACCGACTCGGCTGGTACTGCCGCGGTCGCAACTCTGCCGCCGCAGGTCGTTAGCATCCTACACAACACCGCCATCGTTCTGGCCGGTGCAACCTCGAATTCCGCCGTCGCCGGCATCCAGTACGACTGGTTGGTCACCTACGATCGAGCGGTCACCGTCGCCCAGGCCGACGGCGCAGACCCCGCCTACCTGCGCGTTCGCACCAAGAAGCAGGACAGCAGCTCCATCACCTTACGCGCGAACTACGCCGCCGGCAGCGGAACCGCCGCGCTCACCTTCCGTTACACCGTGCGCGCCGCGGACTCGATCCAGTCCGGCTGCGCTTTCAACCTGCTGGCCAATCATGTCTGGACTCCCAACGGATCCACGATCAGCGACGCCGGCGGCGTCGACGCCGTCACGCAGTTCGGCCGCTACTACCGCGTCGCCAGGGCCCGCGAGCAGACCCGCGTCCAGGTCCCCTTCTCGCTTGGCAGCTCAGCCCCCGCCGACAGGACCTACCACTTTACCAGCTCCGACGCCGATCGGCTCTCCGTCGAGCCCGCTTCTCTGACAATCCGCGGCACGACCGACGCTCCCAACGACTGGAGGCGCTGCCGCCAGCTGGTCGCCGTGCTCAACGCCGATGCCGACGCCGACAACAATTCGGCGTCGATCCAATACCGAATCGAAAGCACGCACTCGTTCGTCGACGGCCAGACCGGCGCCTGGGTCTCGTTGCAGGTGCTCGACGACGATCCCGAAGTCGACACTCTGACTGCGGCAAGCCAGTCGATCGCCGAGGGCGAAACCGCCCAATTCAGCGTCCAACTCTCCGCGCCGCCACCCGTCGCCGGCCGCAGCCTCCACGCGACTGTCGCCCAATCGGGCGATTGCCTCTCCTCCGCGCTCGCCGACGCCGATACCGAAGCCGCAGGTCTCCAGCAGGCCATCCCCCTCAGCGCCGTCGCCGGTCAGGGCGTCGGAACGCTCTCGCTGCAAACCGTCGACGACGCCGTCCGAGAAGCCGACTGCGTCGTCTCCGTCACGCTCGCGCCGCCCGCCGCCGCCAGCGCGCAAGCCTTCGCCATCGCCGGCGCCACCTCGCTCCAACAGTCGGTCACCGTGCGCGACAACGACGGCGAGCGCGTCGACGATCCCATTCGAGATCCGGACGCCCCGGCCGACCCACCGCCCAACGACAATCTGTCCGCGCCGCTGGAGCCGCCCGAACTCGAAGACCTGACCATCATCGAAGGACAGTCCGCCGAAGGCGTCTTCGACCTGGGCGACAGCGATCGGCCCCGCGCCGCAATCGAGTTCTTCCACCGCTTCCGCCCCGACGGCAAACTCCAAGCCTCGCCCGACCCCGCCCGCTTCGAGCGCGACGACTGGTGGCGGCGCCAGACCTGGAAACTCACCGCCCCGCAGGACGCCGACAGCGACGATGAAATCATCCGCTGGTATCTCGACGCCGACAGCGACGACCGGCAATGGAATAACATCTACGTCCACCGCGCCCAGATCACCATCCGCGACGACGATCCCCAGGTCTCCGCGCTCGAAGCACTCAGTCGTTCGGTCATCGAGGGCGACACCGCCATCTTCCGCTTGCGCATTTCCAAAGCCCCGCTCTTCCCCGACCGCACCGTTCGCCTCACCCTCAACATCGGCGGAGACATGCTCGCCGCCGAACTGGTCGACGCCGATCCTCAAGTGGACGGCACCCAGCTCGATCTGTCTCTCGCCGGCCCCGTGGCCGGCTCGCCGCTGGCGCTGCTCCGCATCCCCACCCAAGACGACGACCAGGACGAGGTCGACGGCATCCTCATCCTCATGGTCGAACAGCCCGCCGATCACACCGTCCCCAACTACTTCACTCTCGCCGACGGCCAAGAATCATTCGTCGCCGCCATCTCCGTCCTCGACAACGATGAACCCCCGCCCGTCGAAGAAATCGAGGAACCCGAAGAGGTCGAGGAGCCTGTTGAGGTCGAAGAACCCACCGAGGTTGAGGAACCTACTGAGGTCGAGGAACCGGAGGAGGTCGAAGAACCTGTCGAAATCGAGGAACCCGAAGAGGTCGAAGAACCCGTAACGTTCCCCAGCACCGGCAGCGGCGGCCTCGCCGACTCGTCTGATCGTAACTCCGGGTACGACAGAGGGGCGGACCGCCCCTACAAATCGCGGCCGGCGTGGAGCGGCACGGAGCCCTGGAAGACGTTATGGATCCAGCGTCCGTCCAGACGGCGGGCCGCGTCGATCAGCGCCGGGGCCATGCCCTGCGCGGCCTCGTAGAGCTCGTCGACTTCGGCGAACGAGCCGACGTTACGGGGTTGTAGACCGGGCCGCCAGACTACCGTCGGCACGCGCTTGGCGAGGTGCGTGAGCTCGTAGCGCGTGCGCTGCTCGACGGCGATGTCCATCGAGCGGCTGAGCACGTCGATGATTCCGCGCGGGCGCCGCGGCGGCGGCGGCGCGCCGAGATCCACCGCCAAAATCTCCGTCGCGCCCTGGTCAATCGCCGTTTGCAGGTCGAGACCCGTCACCACGCCCGCGTCGACATACCACTCGCTGCCGATCTGCATCGGCGGAAACAGCCCCGGCACCGCGCACGAGGCGAGGATCGCGTCGATCACCGAACCGCTGCGAAAGACATGCTTCTCGCCGCGGTTGAGCGAGGCGGCCGAGATGTAGAGCGGAATTTCCGCGGCGTGGATGTCGTCGACATCGACCAACGGAGTGATCAGCTCGCGCAGGAACTGGTTGCTATAGAGGCTCATCCGCCGCCGCAGCAGATTGCGGCCGATCGAGAAGACGTTGCGGTCCCACATTTTGCGGTCGCGCAGGGCGCGCCAGATGTCGGGCAGCTCGTGGATGTCGTGCGGGTGAAAGGCCATGAACGCGCCGTTGAGCGCGCCCACGCTGGTACCCACGACGAGGTCTGGCCGCACGCCGATGTCGACCAGACGCTGCATGAAGGGCACCTGGCAGATGCCCGCGTTGCCGCCGCCGCTCAGAACCAAAGCCAGCCGCCGCTCGGCCACGCCGCGCGCTCCTCTCCGCTAGCGGCCGGCGCGTCGATCCGGCACGATCTCCGTCAGAATGCCGTCCGCCGTCTTCGGATGAAAGAACGACGCCGTGATCTCCTCGATCGGCCCGCCGAAATCGATGTAGCGCAGACCACGCTCGATGAACAGCTTCGTGTCGCCCACCACATCGTCGCTGCCGTAGCCCAGGTGGTGCAGGCCCGGCCCGTTGCGCTCCAGGTAGCGCCCGATCCCGCTCTGATTGTCGTCCGGCAGCAGAATCTCGATCCGCGTCTCGCCCAGATTCACCTTCACGAAAAAGATCTTGGTCCGCTCCGGCGCGAAATAGCCGCCCTTGGGCAGCGGCGTCCGCTCCGTGTCCCAGTCCAGGCCGAGCTTGTCGACCAGCACATCTCCGGCCTGCTCCAGCGAATGCGACACGATCCCGATGTGGTCCAGATGCGTGATCATCTCGTCCTCCTCCGCGGCGCGCGCCAACGCCGCCCGATGCGACCGGCTGCGGCCCGCCCGCACAAGGCTAACGGCTGATCAGCCTCCATAGACCCAACCCGTATACAGCGACGTCAGCGGGCGGCCCTCAAGCGACTCCACCGCCCCGTCGAGCACCCGCGCCAGCGCCAGCACGTGCCCGCCCACCGGGACGAACTGCTCAACCTCCGCCGCCACCCAGGCGAGCGCGTCGTCCAGCACCGGCGCGCCGCCTTCGAGCAGCCGATGCGCCACGCCGCCCAGCTTGTCCGGCTTCGCCGCGTTCGTGCTGCGCCCCTTGATCTTGCTCGGATCCGACGGCTGCAGGAAGGCCGACGCCAGGTCCATCCCCGACTCGGGCAGGATGTTGACCGTCAACTGCCGCGTCGCCCGCGCGTTCTTGAGCGACGCCGCGTCGCGCTCGAACGCCACGCAAACGACTCGCGGACTAAACGAGACCTGCATTACCCAGTCCGCGACCATCACGTTGGGCCGCCCCTCGGCGGTGACCGTGCCCACCACATAGACGCCGTAGGGGAGCGAGTGCAGCGCCTCGCGGATGCGCGTTTCGCGCCGCCGTTCCACCCGCGTCAGCTTGCGCGTCTCGCTGCTCTCGATGATCGGCTCGACCGCCGGCGCGTCCGCCGCCAGCAGCAACTCCATCGCCGCGTTGATCTCCAGCATCCGCTCCCCGGCCGCCTCGTCGTCCGGATTCTGATCCGGATGATAGACGCGCGCCAGCCGCCGATACCGGTCCCGGATCGCGGCGTCATCCGCGTCGATCCCTACGCCGAGCAGCTCCGCCGCTTCCACCATCGTCGTCGGAATTGCCATCGCCTACCCGCCTTCCTGATTGCCGCGATCGCTGAGATGCAGTTCAAAGTACTCGGCCAGCTTGCGCTCCTGGTATTCCAGGCCGGCCGCGTCGCGGGGCATGTGGCGCTCCTGGGGGAAGAGCAGTAGGTCGTAGTCCCGGTTGGCGGCTGTTAGGGCGGTGATTAGGCGGGCGGTGTGGCGGAAGTGGACGTTTTCGTCGATTCCGCCGTGGACCAGTAGGAGCTTGCCTTGCAGGCTTGCGGCGTGGGTGAGCAGCGACGCCTCGTGGTAGCCCTCGGCGTTGCGTTGGGGCGTCGCCATGTAGCGCTCCGTGTAGCCCGTGTCGTAGCCGTCCCAGTCGGAGACGGGCGCGCCGGCCACACCCGCGCGGAAGAGGTCGGGCCGCCGCAGCATCGACATTACCGTCATGTAGCCGCCGTAGGACCAGCCGTAGACGCCGACGCGGGCCGGGTCGATTTCGCCTGCGGCCGCCAGCTGCTCGACCGCCGCGGCCTGGTCGTCCACCTCGATTGTGCCCATCCGCCGGTGCAGCTGCGCCTCGAACGCGAGGCCGCGCCCGGCCATTCCGCGGTTGTCGAGCTTGAGCACCAGGTAGCCCTGCTGCGCCAGGTACTGCGCGCGCAGATCGACCGTCAAGGGCCAGGCGTCGGCCACCGTCTGCGCGTGCGGCCCGCCGTAGACGGCGAGCAGCAGCGGCGGCGCGCCACTCGCTGTCTCGTCGCCCGGCGTTGCGCCGCCGGGCGGCTCGTAGAGCGCGCCGTATAGCTCCGTGCCGTCGGCTGCGCGGAAGGTTCGCAGCCTTGGCGGGGTTACGCCCAGCGCTGCCGCACCGACTTCGGGCTGCTCGAACAGGGTTTGTGGGCGGGCGTCCGGCTGGTCCGCGCGCTGCACTGCAATCCAGGGCGGGCGGTCCAGCGACGAGCCCATCGTCGCGAGCCAGCGCCCGTCGCGCGAGAGCGCGGCGCCCTGCACCCCGCCCGGCTCGGTCAGCGGTTTTGGCTCATCGCCGTCGAGCGAGACGCGGTAGACGCGGCGTTGCAGCGGCGAGTCGCAGGTCGCCGAGAAATAGACCAGCCGGCGTTCTTCGTCGATGCCGATCAGGTCCGAGACGATCCAGTCGCCGTCGGTCAGCCGCCGAATTAGCGAGCCGTCGGCGCTGCGCAGCGAGAGATGCCGCCAGCCGGTCGACTCGTCGGCCCAGATGAATGAGCCGTCGTCCAGCCCGCGCGCCTCATCGCCGATGTTGATCCAGGGCTCTTGCCGCTCGTCGATCAGCGTTTCGCGTTGGCCTTCGGCGTTCCAGGCGAAGAGCCGCAGCCGATTCTGCTCGCGGTTGAGCCATTGCGCGACCATCCGTCCTTCGGGGCGGCCGGGCTGCGGCCACCAGGCGACTCGCACCAGGTAGCCGTCCTCGTCGGGCAGTTCGCGCCACTCGACATCGCCGCCGTCGGCGTCGATTATGCCCAGCCGCAGCTCCGCGTTGGTCTCTCCGGCGAACGGGTAGCGGTGGCGCTCGATCTCCGGCCGCTCCATTCCCTGATGCACAATCGGGTACTCGGGGACGCCGCGGGCGTCGACCCGCGCGAGCGCGATTCGGCGGCTGTCGCGGCTCCACCAGTGTCCGCGCATCTGGCCGAATTCTTCCTGCGCGATGTAGTCGGCCAGCCCGAAGGTGAGGCCGTCTTCGGCTTCGTTGGTCAGGCGCAGCGCAGCGCCGCTCTCGCGATCGAGCGCGTAGAGGTCGCCGTCACGGACGAACGAGACGCGCCGCCCGTCGGGGCTGAGCGCCGGCTCGACCGCGTTTTCCGTGCCGTCGAGTTCCTCTGTCTCGGCGCTGCCCACAATCAGGCGCAGCCGCGGCCCGCCCGGAATCAGCAGGACGGCCGGATCGGCGTCGCGCGCCCATGCGTAGGAGGTGACGCCGAGTTCGCGTGTGCGGGTTCGCTCGCGGCGCAGTTCTTCCTCGCGGGAAAGTCCTTCGGGTCCGTCGTCGGGGCCGACCAACACGCGCCGCTCGCCGCTTTCGAGGTCGACTCGCCAGAGCGAGCGCACCAGCCCGCCCGACTCGCTCCAGAGCCAGGTCAGCGCGCCGCTGTCGGGCGTGAAGCCGATTGCGGCCGGCCCGGCCATGCCGGGGCGCGGGTAGGCCGCGACCTGCGCGAGGCTTAGACGCCGCTCGTCTGGTTGCCCGCCCGGCTGATCGCTCACGAGGCCAGCGCCTTTTGCCGCAGCGCTTCGATTTCGCCCGCGTCGCTGGGCAGCGCCGCGCTCAGCACTTCGCAGCCGTCATCGGTGACCAGCACATCGTCTTCGATCCGGATTCCCCCGAAATCAAGCAGCTGATCGACGCGCTCCCAGACCACGCTGCCGCGGTATCGCTCGCGGCGTTCCGCATCGGTCAGCAGCGCGGGGATGAAGTAGATGCCGGGCTCGATGGTCACGACGTAGCCCGGCGCGAGCGGCAGGTCCGTCCGCAGCGAGGCCAGCCCGAAGCGGTCTTCGGGCGCGCGCCCTTCGAGGTAGCCGGCGCAGTCGTGCGTCGAGAGGCCGAGCATGTGGCCCAGACCGTGCGGGAAGAACAGCGCGTGCGCGTCCTGCGCGACGAGGTCGTCCGGCGCGCCGCGTAGGATGCCCGCATCGACCAATCCCTGCGCGATGGTCGCCGCCGCGCGCAGATGCAGCTGCTTGTACTCGACGCCCGGTCGGACGGCGGCGATCGCTTCGCGCTGCGCGGCCAGCACCAGTTCGTACAGCTCCCGCTGGAGCGGGCTGAAGGCGGCGGAGACGGGGAATGTGCGCGTGACATCGCTGGCGTAGCCGCGAATCTCGGGGCCGGCGTCGATCAGCACCAGGTCGCCGTCGTGCAGCGCGCGGTCGCCGGGCGAGCCGTGCAGAATTGCCGAGTTGGGCCCGCTGCCCACGATCGAGCTGTAGGCCGTGCGCTGGCCGCCGAAGCGGAAGAACTCGGCTTCCATTTCGATCTGCACATCGCGCTCGCTGAGACCCGCGCGGACAGTGCGCCAGGCGCGGAAGTGCCCGGCTACGGCGGCGTCGACCGCGCGCCGCAGATGCGCGAGTTCGAGGCTGTCTTTCGCACGCCGCCGCTCGGCCAGCGCCGTGCCGACCTGCTCCGTCGCCTGCTCGTCCAACGCCACTTCGAGCGCGGACCAGTTCGATACGCCGTATTCGGCGGCGCGCTGCTCGATGTCGCGGTTGCCCAGCAGCGCGAGCGAGCGCCCGCGCCGCGCGGCCAGCCAATCGCCCAGCGCCGAGAAGTCGTCCGTCTCCACTCCGGTGCGCTCCGACTGCTCCTGCGGCGAGGGGGGCTCGCTCATCCAGACGCGGTCTTCGATGGAGAGCGACGGCGTGAAGAGCCGCCAGCCGCTGTCGGCCTCCCAGACCAGGGTCGCGCCGGGTTCGGCGACGCCGGTCAGATACTGAAATTCCGGGTGCGCGTGGAAGTCGTGGAACTGATCGGTGCCGTCGATTGGGATCGGCAGGCCGGCCGCGATGAGGACGGGATCGGCCTGCCCGCGCCATGCATCGGCGACCCGTTCGCGCCGCGCCTTCAGGATGTCCGCGTCGCTGTTCATGGGGGCAGTCTACTCACTCCGGGCAAAATGAGATCCGTCGTTCCTGCCTGCGCAGGAATGACGGTTGGGGCGCAGGGGTGACGGTTGAGGGGGCAGGGGTGACGGTTGAGGGGGCAGGGGTGACGGTGAGGGTGCAGGAGTGACGGTGAGGGCGCAGGAGTGACGGAGGGGGCGATCGGGGTGTTGGAGGGCGGTTGGTGGTGGCTCGGCGCCTCACACCCCCCACCTAACCTCCCCCCTGGAAGGGGGGAGGGATGAATTGGGGAGGCGAAGTGGGGGTAGGAGGTTGCGAGTAGCGGCGGCGGTGTTCGGGTTTCTTTTTTTTCGAGGTGATCAGGGGTGATCCGGGGGGTGTCCCTATCTGGTCGGGGCGCTTGGCGGTGTTCGGGTTTGTTCAGGTTTGTTCGGATTTGTTCAGGGTGCGCCGGAGGGGTTGACAGTGAGGGTTGATGCTGGGGGCGTCGGGGTGGCGGCGCGGTTGTGGTTTTGCTGTGTTTTGCTGGGGTTTGGGGTTGGGGCGGGGGTTGACGGTGTCAACTTTTGGCAACCCTTGTCAACTTTTGTCAACCTGGCGTCAAGCGCTGTCAACCTGGTGTCAACCCCTGTCAAGGTTTGGTCAGAGTTGGCGAGGCTGGGTTCCTGCCTGCGCAGGAATGACGGAAGGGGGCGCAGGAATGACGGGAGGGGACGCAGGAATGACGGAGGGGCGCAGATGTGACGGAGGGGGCGCGGGAATGACGGAAGGGGGGCGGGGCGGCGTTGTTGTGGGGAGAGGGGCATGGTTCGGCACTCCTGTTCTGATGTGAGCGTAGCAGGATTTGGGAGAAGTGGGGGGTGTGCGGTGGTTCCTGCCTGCGCAGGAATGACGGAGGGGGCGCAGGAGTGACGGAGGGGGCGCAGGAGTGATGGAGGAGGGCGCAGGGATGACGGAGGAGGGCAGGAATAACGGAGAGAGGTAGAGGGTGAACGCGGGTGTGACGGAGTGGGCGCGGGTATGGCGGAGTGGGCGCGGGTGTGACGGAGTGTGAACGGGAGTTAGGGTTCGCCGGCGGCGAGCTCGATTAGCAGGTCGCCCTCCTCTACTGTGGCGCCGATGGCGCAGTGGACTGCGGCTACGCGGCCTGGCGATGGGGCCGGCAGCAGATGTTCCATCTTCATTGCCTCCAGCACTGCCAGCGTTTGCCCGGCTTCGACGGCGTCGCCCTCGCCGACCAGCACCGCGGCGATTGTGCCGGGCAGCGGCGCGTGGATGGCGTTTGCGCCGCTTGAGCGCCGCCGCGCGGATGCGGAGCGCTCCCGCTCGCTCTGCGTGAACGCCCAGGAACGCCGCTCGTTGGAGACGCGCACGCCGGTACTGGCGCGGGCGACCGTCCACTCTGCGCGGCGGCCGCCGTCGGCCAGATTGGCAGCCAGCTCAACGCCCTGCGCGCTGCGCCGCGCGTCGATTTGGCCGACCTCCGCGTCGTTGACGCTGGCCTGCCAGCTGGTCGCGGAGCCGACGACGCGCCGCAACGCGACATCATGCTCGCGCCCGTGGAAGGCGAGGCGCGCCGCGATCTCCCCTGAGGAGCGCCAGCCGCCGATCGCGCCTTCGGCGCGCGGCAGCGCTGCGTCCAGCGCCGCGGCGAGCAGCGCTTCTACAGGCGCGGCGGGCGTGTCGAGCCCAGCGCGCTCCAGCCAGTTGATGTCCACGCCGCCGGCTCGGAAGTCGTCTGAGCGCAGCACTCCGAGCAGCTGGGCGGCATTGGCGCGCAGCCCGGCGATGCCCAGGCCGTCGAGCGCGGCGGCGGCCCGATCGAGCGCCTCCTCGCGGGTTGCGCCGTGCGCGATCAGCTTGCCCAGCAGCGGGTCGTAGTGCGGCGTCACCGCGTCGCCCTGCGCGACGCCGAGGTCGAGCCGCAGGCCGTCCCCCGCGGGCGGCTCGAACCAGCGCAGCCGGCCGGTCGAGGGGGCGTAATTGCGGGCGGGGTCTTCGGCGTAGACGCGGCTCTCGATCGCGTGGCCCCGCCAGGCGATGTCCGCCTGCGCGATTGGCAGCGGCTCGCCCATTGCGATGCGCAGCTGCAGCTCGACCAGATCCAGCCCGGTCAGCGCCTCCGTGACGGGATGCTCGACCTGTAGGCGCGTGTTGACCTCGAGAAAGACGAACTCGCCGTCGGGCAGCAGCAGGAACTCGACGGTGCCGGCGTTCTCGTAGCCCGCTGCGCGAGCGATCGCCAGCGCGGCCTCGCCGAGCCGCTCCCGCAGATCGTCTGCGAGACCGGGCGCGGGCGCTTCCTCGATCACCTTCTGCCGGCGGCGCTGCACCGAGCAGTCGCGCTCGCCCAGCTGCACCGCGTTGCCCTGCCGGTCCGCGAGCACCTGGACCTCGATGTGGCGTCCGTCGAGGATTGCGCGCTCGGCCAGCAGTCGGCCGTCGCCGAAGGCCGACTCGGCCTCGCGGCGCGCCGACGCGATCTCCGCGCGCAGGTCGTCGGGCGGCTCGCGCAGCAGGCGCATTCCCCGCCCGCCGCCGCCAGCCGCAGCCTTGAGCATGACGGGATAGCCGAGCTCAGCCAGCGCCGCCGCGAGCGATTCGTCGCCCTCGTCACGCTCCACGCCATCGGCGACGGGCACGCCCGCCTCAATCGCCAGGCGGCGCGCGCTCGTCTTGTCGCCCAGTTGCGACATCACCGCCGCGGGCGGGCCGATCCAGACGATGCCGGCATTGGCGCAGGCCTGCGCGAACTCGGGGTTCTCGGAGAGGAAGCCGTAGCCTGGATGCACGGCGTCCGCGCCGCTGCGCCGTGCGGCGTCGAGCAGCGCGGGGATGTTGAGATAGCTCTCCGCCGCCTGCGCCGGGCCGATCGGGACGGCGGCGTCGGCTTCGCGGATGTGCAGCGCTCCGCGGTCCGCGTCGGAGTAGACCGCAATCGCGCGGACGCCCAGCCGTCGACAGGTGCGGGCGATCCGCGCGGCGATTTCGCCGCGGTTGGCGATCAGGACGGATTGCGGCAGCTGCATGGTGGGCATGGCGCGAGTTTAGACTCGCGGCATGCTTGACGATCTCCACGCCCTCGCCCAACGCAACTTCGAGGCGCAGCTCGCGGCCAACCCGTATCCCGGGCGCGGGCTGGTGATCGGCAGGCTGGCGAGCGGCGACTGGCTGCAGCTGTATTGGATCATGGGGCGCAGCGCGAACAGCCGCATTCGGCGCTTCGCGGCCGCCGGCCCGGAGCTGCGCACCGAGCCGCTCGATGCCGCGCGGGTCGAAGATCCGACCAACATCATCTACGAGGCGATGCTCGAAGTTCCGGGGCTGTATATCGTCTCGAACGGCGATCACACGCGCACGATTCACGACGCGCTGATCAGCGGCGGGCGCTTCGACGACGCCCTGGCCGAGCGCGAGCGCGAGGATGACGCGCCCAACTACACACCGCGCATCGCGGGGCTGCTTGATCTGCGGGAGGATCCCGAGGCCGCGCGGGTGAGCCTGGCCATCCTGCGCGCCAACGACGCTGATTCGACGCGGACCGATCGCACGATCTTTCGCCCCGCGCCGCCGCCGCATGGGCTCGGCTACTGCCTCACGACCTATGCGAGCGACGGCAATCCGTTGCCGCCGTTTCGCGGCGATCCGCTCTGGCTGCCGCTGGCGGGCGCTCTGGACGATGCGCTCGACGCATACTGGTCAGCGCTGAATGCGGACAACCGAATTGCGCTCGCGGCCAAGCTGATTCCGGCCGACGGCGGCGATTCGACAATTTATCTGCGCGGATCCGGATCGGAGCGGGACGATGGCTGAGCAGCGCGATCAGGATTCGGCGCACAAGACACCTGGGGCGCTGGCTGGGCTGACGGTGCTCAACCTCGCTTCGGGGCTCGACGCGGCGTACGCGGCGAAGCTGCTCTCGGACCTGGGCGCGCGGGCGATTTGGGTCGAGCCGCCGGAAGGCGCGCCGCTGCGAGGCAGGCCGCCCATCACTGATGGCGCGGCGCACGGCGCGATCTTCGCGCACTTGGCGTCGGGCGCGGAGTCGGTCGCGCCGTCCGATCACGCCGACGCGCGGCGACTGTTGCGTTCGCTGTTGGCGCGCGCCGATGTGTTACTGACCGACGGCGGCTCCGAATGGGAGCGAGATTTGCCCGGCGCTTTGCCGCCGCGCCTGATCAGCGCGGATCTCTCGGCGTGGGGGCGCTCCGGCCCCTGCGCCGACTGGCGCGGCAGCGATATCGCCACCTGGGCGATGGGCGGTTACATGTATTTCACCGGCGAGCCTGATCGGGAGCCGCTGTTGATCCCCGGCAGCCAGAGCGAGATACACGCGGGCGTCCACTGCGCGCTGGCGGTGCTGGCCGCGCTGCGCGAGCGGCGGCGCTCGGGGCACGGGCAGCGAATTGCGCTGTCGCAACTGGAGGCCAATCTGTCGGCGCACGCCTGGCTGGTGTCGTCGTGGATCGCCAGCGGCCAGCTGCTGCCGCGAACGGGGCACGATTTCACCAGGACGCGCGACGGTTGGGCGCATTTTATGCAGATGGTTCCGAATCCAAACGTCTTTCTGCTGATTGATCAGCCGGAGCGGATCGACGAGGTCGATACCAATAACATCGACGCCTGGCGGCAGGCGGTGGTCGGCGTCTACCGCGATGTGGAGGTCTGGGCGCAGCAGTACGACGCCGAAGAGGTGGCGGCGCGCGCGCAGGAACTGCGGGTCGCCTGCACACCGATGCTCGACGCGGCGGGGCTGGATCGTAACGTGCAAATGGCGGCGCGCGAGTGGTGGGAGACGGATGAGGATCCCGAGCTGGGCGAGCTGCGCTTTCCGGGGGCCGCTTACAAACTGTCCCGCACGCCTGCGCGCCGCCGCGGACCCGCGCCGCGGCTTGGCGAGCACACGGCGGCGATTCGGCGCGAATTCGCGGAGCGATCCGCGCCGCCCCCGCCCAAAGCCGCGCCGACCGATGAGTCGCCGCTCGCCGGGCTGCGCGTTGTCGAGCTGACCGCCAACTGGGCCGGGCCGATCGCCGGCCGCCACCTCGGCGATTTGGGCGCCGACGTGATCAAAGTCGAGTGGGCGGCGCGTCCCGCCACCCGCGCGCTATTCATGCCCGGCCCCACCCAGGACCCGCAGCGTTACCCCTACGACCGCGCGATGTACTTCAATCTGCTCAACCGTAATAAACGCGATGTCGTGATCGATCTGGCTGCGCCCGAGGGCAAGCAGGTTTTCCGCGACCTGATCGCGCGCGCCGATGTATTTATCGAGAACAACAGCGCGCGGGTGATGCCCAATCTCGGACTGGGTTACGAGGCGATGCGCGAGGTGAACCCGCGTCTGATCTACGTTTCGATGTCGGGCTTCGGCGCGAGCGGCCCCTGGCGCGACTGGAGCGCCTACGGCTCGAATATCGAGGCCTCGTCGGGCCTCGCCTCGGTGACAGGCTACGGACCTGAGCAGGTCTACCGCACCCCCGTTTTCTACGCCGATCCCGTCGCCGGCAATCACGCCGCGGTCGCGATTCTGGCCGCGCTGGAGGAGCGCGAGCGCTCCGGGCTGGGACAGTTCGTCGATATCGCGCTGAACGAGGCGGGCGCATGCCACTTTCTCGAAATGCTGCTCGACTACCAAACCACCGGCGCGATTCGCCGCCCGCAGGGCAACCGCGACGCGCGGTTCGCGCCGCAGGGCGCATATCGCTGCGCCGGCGAGGATTGCTGGCTGGCGCTCTCCGTGCAAAGCGACGAGGAGTGGCCGCTGCTGGCGCGCGCCATCGGGCGCGATGATCTGGCCGACGATACTGATCTTGCGGCGCTGGCGGGCCGCCAGTCCCGCCATGATGAGCTGGACGCGGCGATCGCCGCCTGGACATCGCAGTACGAACAGTACGAAGCGGCCTGGCTGTTACAGCGCGCGGGCGTCTCCGCCGCCCCCGTGCTGGCCAATTGGCAAATCCTCGCCGACCCGCACCTCTTCCGGCGCGGTTTCTATATCCCGATCGAGCATCCCGTAGTCGGCGTTTACCCCTACCCGTCCTGGCCCTGGCGCTTCTCCCGCACCCCCGCAAGGGTCGCGAGAGCCGCCCCCCGCTTCGCCGAGCACAACCGCCAAGTCTTCGGCGAAATCGGCCTCTCAGAGCAGCAAATCGAAGCCCTCTACGAGCATGGTGTCACCGCCGACGCCCCAACCGCCCCTACCCTCATCGCCCGCTCCGCCGCGCCTCCCTCGGATGACTGATGCGCCCGGCGTGCTATCCTGCGCCGCGGACCTGAAAGGCCATCATGAGCGACCACGGCGAAGACGCTGTACCTGAGTGGGTGCTTGACCGCATCACTAGCCGGGGTGTCCTGGACCTGAGTGGCCAAGACTTGGGCGGCGAGATTCCGGCATGGGTCTGCCAGCTCACCGACCTGCAAGCCTTGTATCTCGACAATTGCCGTCTGACGGGCGCGATCCCACCCGAGTTGGGCAAACTCACCAACCTCACCGAGTTGTGGCTGCACGAGAACCAGCTGTCAGGCGCGATCCCAGCGGAGTTGGGCAAGCTCACCAACCTCACCGAGTTGTGGCTGCACGGAAACCAGTTGTCAGGCGCGATCCCAGCCGAACTGGGCAAGCTCACGAACCTCACCGAGTTGTGGCTGTACGAAAACGAGTTGACCGGCGCGATCCCAGCTGAGTTGGGCCAACTCGCAAACCTCACCTACTTGGGGCTATACGAAAACCAATTGACTGGCATGATCCCGCCCGAGCTAGGCCAACTCACAAACCTCACCGGCTTGTGGCTGGACGGAAACCGGTTGATCGGCGCGATCCCAGCCGAGCTGGGCCAACTCACAGGTCTCACCGACTTGGGGTTGGACAGGAATCAGTTAGCAGGAACGATCCCGCCCGAGCTAGGTCAGCTCGCGAACCTCACTGGCCTGTGGCTGGACGGGAATCGGTTGAAGGGCGCGATTCCGGCCGCGCTGGGCCAGCTCGCGAAACTCACCGGCTTGTGGCTGGACGGGAACCAGTTGACCGGCGTGATCCCGGCCGAGTTGGGCAAGCTCACAAACCTTACCGGCTTGGGGTTGAGCGGAAATCAGTTGAAGGGCGCAATTCCGCCAGAGCTGGGCGAGCTCAAGGACCTCACAGTCTTGAGGCTGGACGGAAACCGACTGACCGGCGCGATCCCCGCCGAGTTGGGCAAGCTCGCAAACCTCACAGACTTGTGGCTGAATGGAAACCGACTGAAGGGCGCGATCCCGCCTGAGCTGAGCGAGCTCGCAAACCTTACCAGCCTGTGGCTGGATGGGAACCGATTGGAGGGCAGGATCCCGCCCGAGCTGGGCGAACTCACAAACCTTACCCGCTTGCGGCTGGACGGGAACCAGCTAGAGGGCAGGATCCCGCCTGAGCTGGGCGAGCTCACAAACCTCACCCGCTTGCGGCTGGACGGGAACCGGTTGGAGGGCACGATCCCGCCAGAGCTGGGTAAGATCGAGAATCTCGTCGACCTGCGGCTGGACGGAAACCGATTGGAGGGGACGATCCCGGTTGAGTTGGGCAAGCTCACGAACCTCACCCGCTTGGGGTTGAGCGGGAGCCAGTTGACGGGAACGATCCCTGTTGAGTTGGGTAAGCTCACAAGCCTCACTGACTTGCGGCTGGACCGGAACCGACTGACGGGCCGACTGCCGCGTGCGCTGCGAGGACTGCGACTGGAGTTTCTCGCTCTTGATTCGTCAATAGGCGACCTGTCGCGCGAACAGCAACGGCTCGTGGCGCGGAGTACTGCCCGGTCCGATGATGAGATTGCTGGAATGATCGCTGCCGGCGAGACAAAAACCGTCGAGTTCAAATCTTCGCTTCAAGTGAACATCGAGACTGGCGAGCACGACAAGCGCATGGAGCACGCAGTGCTCAAGACCATCGCAGCTTTCCTTAACACCGATGGTGGTACGCTCCTCATTGGTGTGGAAGATGACGGGAATCCGCTCGGCCTCGACAACGATGACTTTCTCAATGACGACAGGATGGTACTGCACCTGCGCAACCTCGTGAACGGCCAGATCAGCGCGAGCGCGTGGGGAAACGTTGACACCGAGATCGCATCTTATCAGGATAAGAGCATTCTCGTGATTCGCTGCGCGAAGTCCAAGATCCCAGTCTACGTCGGCGATAACAAAGAGTTCTACATCCGCACCGGCCCCGGTGCGACGCGGCTGAATCCGCAGGAGTTTAAGGACTTCCTCGACGGCCACTTCCAAGAGCCGGATCAGGTCCGTCCGTAGAAGACGCGCCAACCGACATCGCCTAGAGTGTCCGCGAAGCCCGCCATGCCTGCACCCATTCCGTCATTCCTGCGCAGGCAGGAATGACGGAATGGGTGCAGGCATGATGGAGGGGGCGGCATGGGCGACAGGAATGCGGTGTGGGCGGTGGGGGCGGCTCGTTGCCTCCCACCCCCCTCCTAACCTCCCCCCTCAGAGAGGGGGGAGGGATGAATTGGAGAGCGGCGACACATGAAGAAGCTCCAGGTAGTGCGAACAGTCCCTAGCCCAGAAACTCGCGGATCAGGCCCGCCAGGGCGTCGGGCTACTCGGCCTCCGCCATGTGGCCCGCCCGGGCAGCGCAGCTTGAGAATGCCGGCTCCGTGGTCTATGATGGTCTTGGATTGGGGGACATCCCCGGTTGCGGAGGCCTCGACGCAAGTCGAGGCCTCTCGTTTAACCCCGGACGATCGTCAAGCCCCAGCCGTCTTCGCCGCCATCCGGCCCTTTGATCATTTTGTCGAGAACAATCTCGAAGGGCAGATTCGGCTGGGGCGGGTGAGCACATGCCGCGCGATCGGGTAGGCAATCAGATCGGCGAGTTCAAGGCCGACCAGCCCGGCGCTTTTCGACTCAAACTCGATCTCGATTTGCGGCGCGGTAATCATTCGGTCCGCCTGTGTCGACGACGCTTCCATCTCGCGCCGAAGTTCTCTGTCCTCTTTCTTGCCCCGCGCCTCGAAAATCACGCGAACTGGCGGGTCGCGCTCCTCCAAGCGGCGCAGATGCTCGCGGATCGCCCGCATTCCGAGGCGCACGCAAAGCCCATACGGGCTGGCGGCTTCGCGCGGCGGCCGCCGCGCTTGGCGCTTGTCGACGGCCACGGCTGCGATCTTGAAGGGCGCATTGCGTATCGTGTTCGTCATGTCTTCGTAGAAAGCGCGCCGCCCCGCTGCTCCTCGAAGCGTTGCGAAAACGCCTGAGCCGTTTCTGATCTCGCGCTCATGCAAGACCACCCGATCGTGGCCGAAGTGCCGCTGCTTCAGCGCCCGAAACTCCGGCTCTACGATCTGCTGATAGTCGCGGGCCGTCACGAGGCACATTGCAACTACGAACACCGGGAAGTCGGGGTCTGGCCGTAGAGAGGCGGTACCGCTCTCATCGCCGAACACCAAGCGCTCCTCCACGGCTGCCACGGTCCATCCCTGCCCCCTAGCCCAGGAACTCGCGGATTAGGCCCGCCAGGGCGTCGGGCTGTTCGGCCTCGGCCATGTGGCCGGCGTTGGGCAGCGTTGCCAGCTCTGCGTTGGCCAGCAGCTGCGGCAGCGACTGGCTATAGAGGAGCATTTTCCACATGTTCATTTCCCGACTCGCACCCCGAGACGCTCTACTGAATCAGCCGTGCGTCATCGCGTAGGCGGTGAATCGGCAGATTGAGCGGCTTGCGCTCCAGCAGGTCCTCGATTGAGTAGCCCTGAATCACCGGGTAATCTCCGGCGTCGTCGCTGAACATTCGGCTGCTCCGATTGTTCTCGACGGTCGCCATCTGGTCTGCGAAGCAGACGAAGATGCCCGCCGTCGCGTTGAACTGATCGACTGTGGCGTAGAGCGCTCGCACCGAATCGGGCGTGACGTTTCCGCCTTTGATCTGCACGATCGCCAGCTCTTTCTGGGGCGCTTGCCCCATCCGGAACGGGTAGAACTCGATTACGCCGTCAACGCCCGCGTCGGCGCCCTTATCGCCGGGATTGTGATACATCCCGTGCGCGCCGATCTCTCCGCAGACCCACTTCTCGAACTCGAATTTGTCGTTCGCCGCCAGCGCCCGCGCCTCTTCAATCGTGGTCGGCACGCCCAGAATCTCGATGTCGTCCGAGCTCAGCGTTGGGACGTTGTTGATCAACCGCTCTCGAACGAGCCCCGCCGAGAATCGGGATATGTCGATGCCGATCCATTGCCTGCCCAGCGATTCTGCGGCGTGAACCGTCGTACCGCAGCCGCAGAACGGATCGAGCACGAGGTCGCCCGGCCTGCTGGACATCTGAATGATCCGCTCCAGCAGTTCCAGCGGCTTTTGCGTCGGATATCCCAGTCGCTCTTTCGCCATGTTGTTGAGCGCGGGGATGTCCTCCCAGACATCACCCAACACGCTCCTCTCCTGCCCCTTCAGGCAGTTGCCTGTAGCGGGGACTGAAGGCGTGTCGAAGAAGTAGCTCGGGGAGTTTGCGTAGCACAGCAGCACATCGTGTTTGCGCGAGAAGGACCTCTTCGAGCTTCCGCCGAGGCCGTAGGTCCACACGATTTCGTTTACGAAGTGCGGCTGTTGAAAGATTGCATCCATCAGCAGCTTCAGGTAATGGCTGGCGGTCGGGTCGCAGTGCAGGTAGACGGAGCCCTCCGGTTTGAGCACCCGTTGCATCGGGATTAAGCGCACCGCCATGTTGACCAGGTAAGCGGCGAGGCGTCGTTTGCGGCGCGGTCCGTCAACCTGTTGCGCCACCCGCACGATGTCGGCGAGCACGCGCGTCCCCGGACCGTCGCTGAGCGACTCGAGATGCTTGTCTTCCGTCGCGCCCCATGTCCACGTGTCCTTGAACGCGGCTACCGCCGCGACATCCTTGCCGAGCTGCTTGAACGGCAGGTTGTACGTGCTGTTTGAGTTGAACGGCGGATCCAGATAGATCAGGTCCACCGAGTCGCTCGGCAACGCCAGGGGATCGTTCAAGACCTCCAGGTTGTCGTAGGCGTAGAGCCGGCGATGCAGGTCCGCCATCGCCCTAGCCTAGCCCAGAAACTCGGTGATCAGCCCCGCCAGGGCTTCGGGCTGCTCGGCCTCGGCTATGTGGCCGGCGTTGGGCAGCGTTGCCAGCTCTGCGTTGGCGAGCAGCTGCGCGTAGGCCTCTGCGCAGGCGCGGGGCACCACTGTGTCCTGCTCGGGCTGGATTACCAGCGCGGGCGCGCGCACCGAGGGCAGCAGGTGCGGCAGCGACTGGCTGTAGAGGAACGGCTTCCAGGCCGTTCTTGCCGTCATTTCGCGGTTTGCGTCCCAGGCGATCAGTTGCTCCGTGTCGGGCGCTTCGCCGAACAGCGCGTGGAAGTTGGCCGCGTCGTGGAAGCAGCTCTTGACGTAATCCTCGTGCGCTTCGAGGAACTGGTCGCGGATTTCGCCCTCTTCCGGCTGCAAGCCCATCGCGCCGACCAGCACCAGACCGTCCAGCCGCGCCTGGTTGGCCGCCGCCATTTCGGCTGCGAGGAAGCCGCCGAAGCCGAGTCCGACCAGCGAGCAGCGCTCGACTGCCAGCTCGTCGAGCAGCAATTGCAGCACCGCGGCCAGGTCGCGCGGGCTGCGCATCCAGTCGCCGCGCGGCGTGCCGTCCCAGCCGGGCAGCGTGGGCGCGAGCACATCGTGCGACGCGGCGAGCGCGTCGTGGAACGGCAGCCAGCCGGGATCGCCGGTTTCGTGGTGGATTATGAGCAGGCTCGCTCCGCTGCCGCCGCGGCGGAGCCGAATCGGGAGGCCCGCGACCTCCACCTGGTGTTCCTGCTGGCTGCTGTCGGACATGGCGCGCTCCGCTGTGGCTGATGCGTGGGGGGTTCGCAGGGCAATGGTAGACGCACGCGCGGCTGAGGCGGCCTATGGGCTGTTTGCGGGCTGATACGATCCAGCCCAAACCGAGCAGCAGTGGAGGGTGGGCGATGGCCGAAGCGACAGGCCCGAATGTGTTGACCCAGGCCGAGGCCGAAGCGCGCGCCGCGGCGATCGGCGATGTTTCCTACGCGCTCGACCTCTCGCTCAGCGCCGGGGCCGAGACCTACGACGCCGAAGCCGTCGTGCGGTTCTCGCATGCCGCGCCGGCCGACGGGGCGTTTCTCGACTTCACCGGACGCGAGATTCACTCGGTCGAGGTCAACGGCGCGGAGCGGGCGGCGCGCCATGAGCGCAACCGTCTCTTCCTCGACGGCGCGGATCTGGCGGCGAACAACGAGGTGCGCGTCCGCTACCGCAACGACTACGACCACATCGGCGCGGGGCTGCACCAGTTCGTCGATCCGGAGGACGGCGCGGAGTACCTCTACACCCACTTCGAGCCCTACGACGCGCACCGCCTGCTGCCCTGCTTCGACCAGCCCGACCTCAAGGCGGTCTACGACCTGACCGTGACCGCGCCGTCGGAGTGGGAAGTCGTGAGCAACTACCCCGCCGCCGAGACGGAGTCGGTCGAGGGCGGCGCGCGCACGCGGCGGCGGTTTGAGACGACGCCGCGCTTCAGCACCTACCTGCTCGCGCTCGCCGCCGGGCCCTACGTGCGCTTCGACGACCGCTGGGAGGACACCCCGCTGGGCGTCCTCTGCCGCTCCTCGCTGGAGCAGTACTTCGACGCCGACGAGTTTTTCGAGGTCACCCGCCAGGGGCTCAGCTTCTACTCCGACTTCTTCGACTTCCGCTACCCGTTCGGCAAGTACGACCAGGTCTTCGTGCCCGAGTTCAACATGGGCGCGATGGAGAATGTGGGCTGCATCACCTACTCGGAGCGGATGATCTTCCGCGACCCGCCGACCGAAATTCAGCGGCTCAACCGCGCCGAAGTGGTGCTCCACGAGATGGCGCACATGTGGTTCGGCGACCTCGTCACGATGCAGTGGTGGAACGACCTCTGGCTCAACGAGTCGTTCGCCACCTACATGGCCTACCTCTCGATGCAGCGCGCGACGCGCTTCGGCGACAGCGCCTGGTCCGCCTTTCACGCGCGGATGAAAGCCTGGGCCTACGAGCAGGATCAGCTGCCGACCACCCACCCGATCGCCGGCGAAGTGCCGGACACCGACGCGACATTCCTCAATTTCGACGGCATCACCTACGGCAAGGGGGCAGCCGTGCTGAAGCAGCTGGTTGCCTTCCTCGGCGACGACGGCTTCCGCGAGGGAATGCGCGACTATTTCCGCACTCACGCTTGGGGCAACACGACGCTGGCGGATTTCCTGGCCGCGCTCGAACGCGGCTCCGGGCGCGAGCTTGGGCGCTGGTCGCAGCTGTGGCTCGAACGCGCCGGCGTCAACACGATCGCCGCGAACTTCAGCGTCGCCGACGGCGCGGTCAACTCCTTCACGATGCAGCAGAGCGCTCCCGCCGACCATCCCGACCTGCGGCCGCATCGCACCGAAATCGCCGTCTACGACGCGGGCGACGACGGGCCCGTGCTGCGCGACGCCGTGCCCGTCGACCTTGATGGCGCAGAGACTGTGGTCGAGGGGCTGGTCGGCGTCGACGCCCCGGCCGCCGTCTTCCCCAACCACGCCGACCACGCTTTCGCCAAGATCGCGCTCGACTTCCGCTCGCTCGCGTTCGTGCGCGAGCAGATCGACCGCTTCCAAACGCCCTTCGAGCGTCTGCTCTTCTGGCACACGCTGTGGGACATGGTGCGCGACCAGCAGTTCGCCGCCGGCCAGTTCGTCGCGCTGGCCGCCGACAAGCTTGTCAGCGAGGACACGCTGGAAATCGCGCAAACCGTCGCCGGCCGCGCGCTTTACGCCGTCGGACGCTACATCCCCGAGCAGTACCGGCTACAGCACGCCGCCCAGCTCTTCGACCTCGCCTGGAACGGCCTCTTCGCCGCCGCTGAGCAGGACTTTCGCATTGTCTGGGCGCGCATTCTGATCGGCGCGGCGCAGGAACCCGACCGCATCCAGCGCGTGCTCGCGCTGGCCGACGACGGCAGCGGCATTAGCGGCTTCGAGCTCGACCAGGACATGCGCTGGAGTCTGGTCACCAAAGCTGTCGCCTACAGCCTGGCCGGCGGCTTTGAGCGGCTCGCGCCGGAGCTTGAGCGCGACAGCAGCGACCGTGGGCAGCGCGCCGCCGAGACGGTGCGCGCTTCCCGCGCCGACGCCGAGGTCAAGTCCGCCGCCTGGTCCCGCTTCCAGGAAGACCGCGAGGCCTCGCTGCACATCCTCAGCGCGGCGATGCACGGCTTCTGGTGGCGGCCGCAGGACGACCTGCTTAGCCCATACGTCGGGCGCTTCTTTGACGAAGTGCGCGAGGTGTTCACCGAGCGCGACAAGGAATACGCCACCCGCTGGTTCGGCGCGCTCTATCCGGGCCACCTGCCCACCGAGGAAGTGGTGGAGCGCTCCGACGCGCTGCTGAGCGAGTTGGGTCCCGACGACCAGGTGCTCGCCCGCAGCCTGCGCGAATCGCTCGACGAGGTGCGCCGCGCCCGCGCCTGCCAAAACCTCCCCGCGGCGCAGAGCGGATAGGCCGGCTGATGTCCGACGCGCGTATCGCCGCCTGCTACCTCTATCCCGTTAAAGGGATGACGGCGCAGCCCGCCGAGACGCTCCGGCTTGCGCCCGGGCAGTCCGCGCTGGGCGACCGCGCCTTTGTCTTCGCATTCGGCAACGCCGAGCGGGTGGGCTCGATCGGCTGGGTCTCCAAGCGGCAGTCGGTCACGCTGCTCAACACGCCCGACCTGCCCCGCGTCGCGGCTGCGTTCGACCCTGAGCGCGGGGAGCTCAAGCTCGTCTTTGAGGGCGAAGAGCGCCGCGCCGACATCGCCGAGCAACGCCAGCGAACCGCGCTCGCCGACTGGCTCGCCGATGTCGTCCATAGCTTCGCGGACAACCCGCTGCGCGGCCGGCCCGAGCGCGAGCCGCTTGTCCTGCTGGGCGATGGAAGCAGCCGCTACACCGACCGCGGGCCGACCCAGATCAGCCTCGCCGCGCTGGACAGCCTCAATGACCTGAGCAATGCGGCCGACCGCGAGGTGGATTTCCGCCGCTTCCGGCTCAACTTCTCGCTGGACAGCACGGAGGCGTGGTCCGAGTTTGACTGGGTCGGGCGTCGCGCGCGGATCGGCGCGGATGTGGAAATCGAAATCACCGCGCGGCTCCAGCGCTGCAACGCGATCAACGCCTCGCCCAGCGGCGCGGGGCGCGACGCCGAGCTGATGGGCGTGCTCCAGAGCGCCTACGGGCACCTCGATTTCGGCGTCGAGGCCAATGTCCTCAGCGGCGGGCGAGCCGCCGTCGGCGACGCCTTCCAGCTCCTGCCAGACTGAGCGCATGGATCGCTTCCCCGACCGCTCCTGGGATCCACTCGCCGGCGAGATCGAGCGCTGGCTGCTCGAAGGCGAAGTGACCGACGGCGCGCGCATTCCCTACGCCTCCAATCGCGTCTTCCTCGTCGAACTGCGCCACGACGACGCGCCCGAACCAGGCTACGCCGTCTACAAACCCACGCGCGGGGAGAATCCGCTCTGGGACTTCCCGCCCGACCTCTACCGCCGCGAAGTGGCCGCCTACCGTCTCAGCCGCGCGCTGGGTTGGGCCTTAATCCCGCCCACGGTCGAGCGCGAGGACGGACTGGAGCTGGGCGTCGGCTCGCTACAGGCCTACATCCCCACCGACTACGGCTGCACCTTTTTCGATCTGCGCGAGCGCCAGCCCGACCGCATGCGCCAGTTCGCGCTGTTCGACTGGCTGGCCAACAACGCCGACCGCAAGGGCGGGCACATCCTGCAGGGCGAGGGCGAGCAGCTCTGGGGCATTGACAACGGCCTCTCGTTCCACATCGAGGAGAAGCTGCGCACCGTGATCTGGGACTACGCCGGCGAGCCGATCGCCGCCGACCTGCTGGCCGATGTCGAGCGTCTCGCGGCCGAACTCCAGCCCGACGGCGCCGCGCGCCAGGCGTTCGCCGAGCTGCTCTCCGAACCCGAGCTGGAGATGCTCCAGCACCGCGCCGAGCAAGCTCTCGCCGAGCGCCATCTACCCAACCCCCCCGCCCACCGCCGCGCCGTCCCCTGGCCGCTGGTTTGAGTGCCCCGCTGTCCCCCTCCCCCTTCTGGTCCCTCCCCCCTGAAAAGGGGGGAGGTTGGGTGGGGGGTGGAACATCCCGATCGGCCACCCAGACTCGGCAACCGAGGATGTCCCCAATCCGCCCCAGCGGAGAGCGGCGCTGGTGGCCTGTCAACCGCCACGACATTCTTGGTTCACTCGCCCGATTCCGTCGCGTCGGACTGGAGGGTCCGACTGTTGAAGTGCTCCCACTGCGTCTCTATGTCCTCCAACTCCTTCGTCTTCGGACCGGTGCGGGCATACATCTTCTTCACGCGCTTCTGGCCTTTGCCCTCCTCAACGATGACAGGCTTTGGGGATTGGTCACACCGGATTACCAAGATCCGGCGGCCACCGTACATACGGAATTCCCGGTGGACTCTGTTCCACGCGCCGTCCGTCATCCTGTCCTCGATAACGTTGGCCAGGTACCGGCGCATTTGGTCCTCGGTCTCGGACCGCTTCTCGAGCTCCTCTTCAATGCCACACGCCTCTCCGTTGTCACGGATGCCGATGAAGAGGTGTCCGCCATCCGTGTTGAGGAGCCCTGCGATGCTCTTCAGCGCTGCGTGTTCCGGTTTGCCGTCGCCTCTCAGCCCGCGCAGGGTCTCTTTGAACTCAACGGTCTTGGACTCGCCAGCAGCGATTATCCCTGCGATCTCATCATCAGGCCGAGCAGCGCTTCGCGCCACAAGCTGTTGATGCTCGGGTGCCAAGTCGCCTATCGACCGATCATCAAGAGTGAGAAACTCCAGCCGTAGTCCCCGCAGTGCGCGCGGCAGTCGACCCTTGAGTCGGTTCCGGTCCAGCCGCAAATCGGAGAGGCTTGTTAGTTTGCCTAACTCGGATGGGATTGTTCCCCTCAACTGGTTTCCGTCCAACCGCAAGCGGGTGAGGTTCGTAAGCTCGCTCAGCTCAGATGGGATCGTTCCCTCCAACTGATTTTTGTTCAGCCGCAAGTCGGTGAGGTTTGCGAGCTTACCCAGATCAGATGGGATCGTCCCCTCTAGCCGGTTTCCGTCCAGCCGCAAGCTGGCGAGATTTGTGAGATCGCCCAGATCAGATGGGATCGTCCCCTCTAGCCGGTTTCCGTCCAGCCACAAGCTGGTGAGGTTCGTAAGCTCGCCCAGCTCAGACGGAATCGCCCCCTCCAACTGGTTGCCATCCAGCCACAAGCCGGTGAGATTTATGAGCTTACCCAGCTCAGGCGGGATCTCGCCGTTCAGCTGGTTTCCTTCCAGTCGCAAGCGGGTGAGGTTCGTGAGCTCGCTTAGTTCGGCTGGGATTGTTCCCTCCAACCGGTTCTCGTCCAGCCGCAAGACAGTGAGGTTCGCCAGCTGGCCCAGCTCTGCTGGGATCGCGCCAATCAACTGGTTTCCGCTCAACCCCAAGCCGTCCAGTTCACAGAGCTGGCCGAGCTCCGCTGGGATCTCGCCGATTAGCTGGTTTCCGTCTAGCCACAAGCCGGTGAGCTTTGTGAGCTTGCCCAACTCGGACGGGATCGCACCGGTTAGCTGGTTTCCGTCTAGCCACAAGCCGGTGAGATTCGTGAGTCTGCCCAACTCGGACGGGATCGCACCGGTTAGCTGGTTTCCGTCTAGCCCCAAGCGGGTAAGGTTCGTGAGCCTGCCCAACTCGGCTGGGATCTCGCCGCCCAATTGGTTTCCGTCCAACCACAAGCCGGTGAGGTTTGTGAGTTGGCCTAGCTCGGGTGGGATCGCGCCTACCAACTCGTTGCCGCCCAGCGGCAAGCGGATGAGGTTACCGAGCTTGCCCAACTCGGAGGGGATCGGTCCAGTCAATCGGTTTCCTGTCAGCCACAAGTCTTTGAGCTTTGTGAGCTTGCCTAGTTCGGAGGGGATCGGGCCGGTCAATTCGTTTCCGGCCAGCCCCAAGAAGATCAGGTTTGTGAGCTGGCCCAACTCGGCTGGGATCGTTCCCGTCAGACGACAGTTGGCGAGATACAAGCCGCGCAGGTCGGTGAGCTGGCAGACCCAAGCCGGAATCTCGCCGCCGAGGTCCTCGCCGCTCAGATCCAGCTCGTCGTCTGTGATGCGGTCCAGCACCCACTCGGGCACTGTGTCTGCGCCACCATCGCTCATCGTGACCTCTCAGTCCTGCTACCAGGATAGTGCAGTGGCCTTCGCCGGCTCTGCGCACGCGGACCGTCTCCGCCGCGGATGGCTCCATTGAAGTTCGCTAAACTCGGAATCGGGCTAGCGGATGTCGCCGGTTGGCGAGGGCTCGGCTGCTGCCGAGCCCTTCGCTGTTCCAAACACCCGCCCGTCTGCGCTACCCTAGGGCGGATAGGAGGCCAGCCATGCACCTGATGTACTTCACCGAGCAACCCATGTCGGCCTACGACGAGCACGCCGCGGATGAGGGGGTCACCGCCCTGCTCTTCTCCAACGAGCACTTCGACTCCGAGGCCGGCGCGCGGCTCTACCGCGACCGGCTGACCGAGTACCAGTTCGCCGAGGAGGTCGGCGTCGACGGAATCATGCTCAACGAGCACCACAACGCGCCCTTCTGCATGCAGGCCAAGTGCAACATCTGGGCCTCCGTGCTGGCCGGCGCGACCGAGCGGGTCAAGATTGTCCTGCTCGGCAACCCGCTGCCGCTGGCCGACAACCCCATCCGACTGGCCGAAGAGCTGGCGATGATCGACATGATCTCGCAGGGCCGCCTGGTCTCCGGCTTCGTGCGCGGCGGCGGCACCGAGCAGCTCGCGACCGGCGTCAACCCCGCCTTCAACCGCGAGCGCTTCGAGGAGGCCCACGACCTGATCGTCGAGGCCTGGACGCGGCCCGGCCCCTTCCGCTGGGAGGGCAACCACTACCAGCACCGCGTGGTCAATCCCTGGGCGACGCCGCTGCAGCAGCCGCACCCGCGCGTCTGGATCCCCGGCGTCCTCTCGCGCGAGACCGTCGTCTGGGCGGCCAAGCACCGCTATCCCTACATCGCGCTGAACACCACGATCGAGGCGACCAAGCGCATCTGGCAGACCTACGACGACGCGGCGCACGAGGTTGGCTACGACCCCGGCCCCGAAAACCGCGGCTACCTGCTGCGCGTGCACTGCGCCGACACGACCGAGAAGGCGCTGGAGAACGCCTCGCAGTTCATGTGGATGCAGGGCGAATTCACCGGCCTGGCGCACCCCGTCTGGAGCAATCCGGCCGGCTACGCCTCGCCGCGCAACCGCGAAGCGCTGGTCGAAGTGATGAACGGCCGCCGCCCGCCGCCGCGCGCCAGCACATTCGAAAACCAGGTCGAGAACATGCAGATCATCGCCGGCACGCCCGACGAGTGCGTCGCCAGGCTGCGCGTGATTCTCGAAGAGACCCGCCCCGGCATTCTCGCGCTCTGGGGCAACGACGGCCGCGTGACGCACGAGGACTCGATGCGCTGCATCGAGCTGCTGGGCACCGAGGTGATGCCCGCGGTGCGCGAGATCGGCGCGGAACTGGACCTGGACGGCCCGTTCGACTCGAACCCGCCGGTCAGCATCAACTACGACGCCGACGCCAGCGCGCGGGTCGCCGCCGGCGCGGCGGCGGGAAGCTAGGAGCGGAGGGCATGGCCACAATCGACATTCTGCTGCACGGATACTCCTTCGGCACCGACTCGGGCACGCCCGCGTTTTGCAGCGTGATCCTCGTCGAGTCCGAGGGTCGGCGCGTGTTGGTCGACACCGCCCACGTCGGGCGCCGCGTCCAGCTGCAGGAAGCGTTGGCCGCGCGCGGCCTCAGCGCGGACGACATCGACGTCATCCTGATGACCCACGCGCACTGGGATCACGTGCAGAACTTCGACGCCTTCCCCAATACGCCGATGGCGATCCATCCGCACGAGCGCCAGTACGCCAGCGCTCCGCACGTCAACGACTGGGCGACGCCGCAGTGGACCGGCGCGGCGATCGAGACGCACCGCCTGCAAGAGGTGTCCGACGGCGACGAGCTCGCCAAAGGCGTGCGGGTGATCGACCTGCCGGGCCACTCGCCGGGCAGCATCGGCCTGCTGGTCGAGACCGAAGCGGGCGTCGCGGGTCTGACCGGCGACGCGATGCACACCGCCGCGGTCGCCGTCGCCGGGCGCAGCCCGCTGGTCTTCTACAACGAGGCGCAGGCCAACGAGAGTATCGCCAAGGTGATCTCGCGCTCCGACCTGCTCTACCCCGGCCATGACCGACCGTTTCGGATGGTCGACGGCGCGCCGGAATACATCGCGCCGTTCAAACTGACCCTCTCCGGTGTCCAACCGCAGATGGAAGGCCTGACCTTCGCGCCGCCGCCGACCGCTCCCATCGAGCCCTGGATCATGCCCGGCATCGAGGATCAGCCGAGCTACGCCTAGGTGCGACAGGCGCTGATCGGCGGTCGCCGGGTCGCGTATCAGGAATACGGCGATCCGCGCGGGCGGCCCGTCCTGATCATCCACGGCGCGTGGGGCGGCCCCGCCTCCACGCTCTGGACCGGACCGCGCCTCCGCTGGCATGCGCCGACCGAAGGTCTGCGGCTGATCTGGTACGACCGCCGCTGCGCCGGCTGGTCCGAGTATGTCGAGTCCGATTTCGCGCTCGCCGATCTGGCCCGGGACGCGGTAGAGCTGCTCGACCATCTGAGAATCGAGCGCGCCGCCGTCATCGCGACCTCCGCCGGCGGCCCCATCGGCCTGCGCCTGGCGCTTGACGCCCCCTCCCGCATATCGGCGCTCGCGCTGCTCAACACCGGCGCGGCCCTAATGCACCTCAGCCCCGGCGTCGCACACACCGCAGGCGTGCTGGACCGCCTCGCCACCGTGAACCAGCGTCTGGCGATGCTCGATCTCGCCGAGCGCGAAGGTGTCCGCGCTGCAGTGCTGGCCTATGAAGAAGAGTGGCGAACCCCGCCTGCGGCGGGGTTCGAGCAGGAGGAGCCGGCGGTCGCCGCCGCGCGGCGGCATCGCGCGACCGCCCTGGCGCGCCTGCCGCAAGCCGAGCTGATTCGCCTGGCCGCCGGCGCCCTGCGCAACATGCGCGCCCAGCGCGGCGTCGACCTGACCGCCGAACTCAGCGCCATCCAAGCCCCCACGCTGATCATCCACGGCGACGCCGACACCACCGTCCCAATCGAGTTCGGCCAGTCCCTCGCAGACGCCATCCCACGCGCAGAGTGGGTCGCGCTCAAAGGCAAAGCCCACGGCCTGATTTGGGACGCAGATGCGCAGGCTGTCCTCGCGAACTGGTTGCAAGCGCGCTAGGCTAGGGGCATGACTACTCAAGAGCAGCCCGAGATCCCGACCCCCGTGCGCGTGTGGGGAGAGAACAGCGACTACCTGAAGCATCGCTGCTACGTGATGGTGCAGACGACCTGGGGCTACATTCACCTGACCGACGACGGGCGCCTACGGGTGCTAGAGGGTTCGGGCGCCGAGCGAACGATGGACCTCGCGGACGACGCCCGCTGGCGAGCGGAAGAATTGAACGGCAAGCCGGCGCGAGTTCACTATGACAAGACCGTGCTGGACGGAGAGGTTGTTGGCGAGCTCGTGTTCGGCATTTGGGAATCCGACCACGAACTGGCGACGCTCGACCGCAGGCCTCTGATGACCAGCCAGGAGATGATCGCGCAGCACATCGCCGAGACGGGCGAACCGCCGATCATGGGCGACGAGTTCATCAGGCGGTTCCGCGCATTGTTCGAGACGGACGAGCAGCGCCAACGCGCTGCGGAAGAACTAGCGCGAGGACGGCGGCATGGTGCTGCTGAGTGACGAGCCAACGGTCTCACTTGATGCGAATGTGTTCAGCCTGCTCTTGGGTGACAGTCCAAAGGCAACTGAGTACTCCGCACGGTTTTCAGGTTGGCGGCTCGCAGTCACGTACTTCGTCCGGGCAGAAGTGCGCGCTGCGCGGTGGGAGGACTGGCTGCGGCCGGGCGTCGAGTCGCTGATGCGCACCTGCTACCGCCTGCCGCCACCCGACGAAGTCGCGCTGCTCAACTACATTGACGCGAAACGGGTGTCCGTTGACTTGGATCTGGAACAAGGCGTGCAGCGCGAGGACCTCTGGATGCTCGCGCAGTCGCAAGCGTATGAACTGACAGTTGCCTCAGACGACGCGAATGCCTTGCGCGTTGCGAAGCAGTTGCAGATTTTGACGATCACGACGCTCGACCCGGCGCGGATGGATGAACTGTATCGACAGGACGCTCGCCGGCTGAGGACGCTTCGCCGCTCTTAGCGCAGCGGCGCGCCCCGTCGCCGCGCAGCGGCTGCAAGCGCGCTAGGATCGACCAATGGCCACCGAAGAACGACCCGAAATCCCCACGCCGGTGCGCGTCTGGGACGCTGCGCGCAACGGAGCGGGGCCGCACCGCTGCACGATTCGCTCGCGCGTGCTCTACGGCTATCTGACGCTGCTCTACGACCCGTCCGACTTGCGCGTCTGCCTGCGCACCGGTGATCAGCAGGAGTACCTGATGCGCCTGCCCTGGCTCAATCTGAACGACGCCCGCGATCTCGACGGCGAGGCCGCAGCGGTTCACTTCGACGAGACCGCGCTGGAAGGCGAGATTGTGGACCGCACAATCTTCGCGCTGCGCGATGTGGACCCGGAGCTGGTACGGGACCCGGCCGAGGTGCGTCGAAACCTCGAGGAGTACTGGAAAAAAACGGGTGCCAAGCCGATGACCGGCTACGAGTTCGCCGAGCGGCTGCGTGCAGTGTTCGACAGCGACGAGGAGCGCCAGGCGTACGTTGACGATCTGAAGGATTTGTTCCCGGCAGACGACGATGGCGAATGAGTTGGAGATCGTCTCGTACGACACGAACGTCGTACGCGAAGCGATCGGACTAACCCGCCTCGGAGGTCGCTACCAGGAGCTGATTGGATCGCGTGCAGCCGCGCTGACCTACTTCGTGCAGGGCGAGTTGCGCGCGGGCAAACGCGGACGGATGCGTGAGCGTCGGCTGGCGGCGTTCCTTGAGGGAGCCCAGATATTGCCCGCGCCGGACGAAGCGATGCTGCGGCATTATGTGGACTCGAACCGGCTGGGCCGCAGACTCGGTCTCCAACACGGCGTCGGCGAGGACCTGTGGATGATCGCACAGACGGCCCAACACGATTTCTCGTTCGTGACCCACGATCGCAACGCGGCGCGTGTGGCCAAAGCGATGGGCCTCGTGGTCTACACGCTGTTGCCGGACATTGAGGCAGACTACGAGCGGGATAGGGCGACGCTCGCCGAGACAGAAACCCGCGGCCGTTAGCGCGTGTTCACTCATCCAGCGTCACGTTCGACCAGTCGTAGGCGTAGACCTGCAAGACCATACCGCGCCACCAGACCTCGGTCTCGTCGTCCGGAACAATCATCGCGTCCGGTAGGAAGCTGCCGCTGGGGCGCATGTTCTTGGTGCTGACGGCGAGCACACTCAACCATGGCCGCCCCTGCGCTCGGCAGATTTGATCGCGAATGTAGCCGACCGGATATCCGACACCTGGCGCGGCCAAGCCGCATTGCTCAGCGATTTCGCCGTATGTGATCGTGCGCATCTCATCCGCGCGCTGCTTGAGCAGCTCCAGCACCTCCGCGGTCTTCGCAGGTGGTTTTCGCATCGTCGTTCCTTACGCTTTCCCGAGCTCCGCCAGCACTTCCTCGGTATGCTCCCCGAGCAGCGGGGGGCGGCGCGAGATTCGCCACGGGCTCTTTGTCAGCTGGTACGGCGCGCCTGGGTAGGTGACTGTTCGGCCGAGTTCGGGATGCTCAACCTCAACCTGCATTCCGCGCGCTACGAAATGCGGATCCTCCAGCGCCTCCTCCGGGCTGTGGATGATGCCCACCTGAAAGCCGTAGCCCTGTGCCTTGGTGAAGAAATCGTAGGCGGTCAGGTTCGAGGCGAGCAGGTCGAACGCTGCGCGGCCCGCGCCGAACACCGCCTGCGCCTCCTCGTTGTTCATGATGTCGGCCAGTGAGAAGCTCGCCATCTCGCGCCCCGCCAGCAGCAGCGGCGCTTCCGGCAGCTGATCGACCAACCCTTCCTCTTCCAACCAGTCGTGCGCCAGGCCGAACTCCGCCGGCCGCCGCGGCGGGATGCCCGTGTTCACGTAGCGCCCGTCCTTGCAGCGAATCTGCGACGGCATCGACGGGGATACGCCCGCGTGGCGCCCGGTCTGCCGTTGCACCGTCTGGTGCGCGACCAGCCACGAATACGAGCCGGCCTCCGTCGTAACATTCACCGCCGCGTTGATGTTCACATCGATGAACTGCCCCACGCCGCTGTGATCGCGGTAGAGCAGCGCCGTCAGGATCGACATGAAGGCGTAGTGCGAACCGCTGTGCCAGGCCTGCGGACCGCCCCCGCGCACCGGCGGCAGGCTGTGGTCGTCGTAGCCGTTCATCCAGGCGAAGCCGCCGTTGGCCGCCAGCGTGATGTCGCTGTGCTGCTCCCCGCTGCGCGTCGAACCGCGTCCGAAATTGGTGATCGAGGCCCAGATTAGACCAGCGTTGTCCGCAGACAGATCGTCGTAGTCGATGCCCAATTCGGCCAGCCGCTCCCCGCCGTCCGTTTCGATCACCACGTCAGCGCCGCGCACCAGCTCGGCGAAGCTGCGCCGCCCGTCCTCGCTCTCGAGGTCGAGCGCAACGCTGCGCTTGGATGTGTTGTAGTACCAGAACCACAGGCTCCGCTCGGAGTCCGGCTGGTCGTCGACGAACGGACCCCACTTGCGGGTCGGGTCGCCTTCGGGCGGCTCGACCTTGATCACGTCCGCGCCCATGTCCGCCATCAGCTTGCCGCACCACGCGCCGCGCTGGTCGGCGAGTTCCACCACCCGCAGATCGGAAAGCGCCGTCATCAGATCACTCCCTCCGCCGCCAGCTCGGCGATCTCCCGCTCGCTCAGCCCCAGCAGCTCGCCGTAGACGTAGTCGTTGTCTTCGCCCAGCACCGCCGCGCCGCGCCGCATCTCCCAGTCGGTCTCGCTCATTCGCACCGGGATGCCGTCCACCCGCACCCGGCCCATCTCTTTCTGCCGGATCGTCGGCCACAGCCCGGCTTCCGCCGAGTTGGGATCCTGGTCGATCCGCTGCTCCGGCGTCTGCACCGCGTTGGCCGGCACGCCGACCGATTGGAGCAGCTCGGCGATCTCGAAGGGATCGCGCGGCAGGCACCACGCCGCCAGCAGACCGTCCAGCTCTTCCTGCCCGGCGAGCCGACCGTCAAGCGCGCGCCAGCGATCCTCGCGCGCCCAGTCCTCGTCGATCACCCGCGACAGCGCCTCCCAGTCGTCGTCGCTGCGGCAGGCGATCGCCACCCACGCTTCGTCGAACGAGCCCGGGATCGGCGCAGCGGCGTAGATGTTGTGCGGCGCCATCGCGGGGTGCAGGCTGTGGTTCGCGTCGGGGTAGCTCTCGCGCCGCAGCGGGCGGCCGTTGACGGTGTAATCCAGCAGCACCGGACCGTTCAGCGCCAGCGCCGCCTCCGTCGCCGCCACATCCACGTATTGCCCCTCCCCCGTCACGTTGCGGTGGTGGAGCGCCAGCATGATCGCCATCGCCATGAAATACGCCCCGGTGTGATCCATGTAGGAGTAGCCCCAGCCCGCCGGCGGCTGGTCGGGGATCGCCGAGCTCATCGTCAGCCCTGAGGTCGCCTGCACGATCGGCCCCCACGTCTTGTACATGCTGTACGGCCCAGAGTGCCCGAAGCCGCAGTTGGAGACGTAGATGATGTCCTCGCGCAGCTCCTTGAGCCGCTCGTAGGTGTAGCCCCAGCGCGCCATCACGCCCGCCGAGAAATTCTCCGTGACCGCATCCGAGATGGCGACCAGCCGCTCGAACAGTTCGCGCCCCTGCTCGGTCTTGATGTTGAGCGAGACGCCCAGCTTCTCGACGTTGTGGTTGTTGAACGGCCCGCCCAGTTCGGGACCGCGCCGGTTGTCCACATAGGGCGGCATCCCGCGCAGGATGTCCCAGCGCCCATGATTCGAGGGGTCCTCAATCCGAATCACCTCCGCGCCGAAGGCGGCCATGAACTTGGTCGCGCCCGCCCCGGCCAGTTGCCCGGTGAAATCGCAGATGCGCAGACGCCCCAGCGCGCCGCGCCCACCCGGTCGACGCATCGCAGCCCTCCTCTCTCGTTCGCCCGCCGGCCTGTCCGCGAGCCGCTCGACAGTCCCGCGGCGGCCTACGCGCGGCAGTCTAACGCCCCCGTATATGCTGCCCTGAACGACGACCGAACGACGCGCGCATGAGAGGGGCGGCAAAATGGCGAACAAGGTGGCGCTGATCACCGGCGCGAGCCGCGGGATCGGCAAACAACTCGCAATCGACTTCGCGCTGGCCGGCTACGACATCGCCGCCGTCGCCCGCTCCACCGCCGAGTCGCCGACCAAGCTGCCCGGCACGGTGGACGAGACGGCCGAGCTGGTGCGCGAGGCGGGCCAACGCTGCGTGACGATCGGCGCGGACCTGCAGGACGCCGACGCGATCGACCGCATCGTGGACACGACCTACAGCGAGCTGGGCCAGGTTGATGTGCTGATCAACAACGCCGCGGTCGCTCCGCCGGGCAAGGCGCTCGAAGGCTCCCGCAACCGCTGGCGGCTGGCCGTCGACATCAACGTCAACGCGCCCTTCTACCTGATGCACGCGATCTGCCCGCGGATGGCCGAGGCGGGCGGCGGCGCGGTGATCAACATCGGCTCCGGCGCCGCCGTCTCGCCCGAGTTCGGGCGCGTCTCCTACACCACCACCAAGCGCGCGCTCGAGGCCATGACCGAGTCGCTTGCCCACGACCTGTCCGGCAGCGGTGTCTCCGTCAACTGCCTGCGCCTCGAGCTGTCCGTCTACTCCGAGGGCTACGCCTTCACGCTCGGCGAACAGGTCAAGCAGATGGAGTTCGAAGACCCCATCATCATGTCCGACGCCTGCCTCTGGATGGTCGCCCAGGGCCCGGACTGGACCGGCAAGATCGTGACCATCGCCGACCTACGCAAATACGGCGCCGTCCGCCCGCGCACCCTGAAGTCGTTCGACTGACGGGCTACAATGCTCGCAAGTGGGCCGGGGGTTGTTCCCGGCCGGCGCGCGTCGCGATTCGCGGTGCGAGCTTCGGATTGGGGGGAGTCCCCGATCGGCGAGGGCCCCGTTGAGAAACGGGGCCTTTCGCTTGCCCACGCTCTGGCGCGCCCTGATACGGCTCCATCTGCTTCCGCCCCTTGAAATCGTTCGGTTGAGGGGCTACGCTTGCAAGCAAGTGGGCCGGGGGTTGTTCCCGGTCGGCGCGGGTCGCGAGAGCAGCCCGAGCTTCGGGCTGGGCCTTGTTCCCAGTCGGCGAGGCCCCGACAAGCGTCGGGGCCTCTCGCTTGTCTGCGCTCTGGACACTCTGTGCGCCACCGTCTGCCCCCGCGCCTTAGAAGTCGTTTGACGAGTGAGCAGGAAGCTCGCTACCCTGAGGTCAACCGGGAATTCAGCCTGGTGGGTGGCCGTCGCGGCCGTGGCGTCCGCTCTAGATCGCAGCATCGCGGTCGGCGTTGGGCCTCGGCGTAGCACGAGGCCTTTCGTTTATCCGGGATAGACTTTCAATCCCCAGCCCGCCGTTTGGCCGCTCGGACCGCGTCGCAGTTTCGTCGAAATTGCGTCATAGGCCCTGTTCGGTTGTTCCGGATTCACCACGTGTCGCGCGATCGGACGCGCCAGCAGATCCGCCAGCTGCAACCCTGTCGAATTGGTCTTCTTCGCCGCCATCATGAGCTCGAATTCCGGCATCGGTCCCCGTCGGCTGTCGCCGCTTCTGATGCTGTGGAATGCGCGGATGAGTCGAGCATCATCGCCGCCGCCGCGCTGCTCAACGATGACATGAGTGCGCCGGCCGAGCTGTCCGGCGTCTTCCAGAAAGCCATGTGCGCGTTCCAGACAGAATCGAAGAGCCAACTCGCTTGGGTCAAGGCTCCGGCGTCCATGCTTGCGAGCGAGTTTCGCTTTGTCGATGACCGCAGAAACCACGACAAAGTCAGACGACCGGACGATCCGCTCAAGGCCCGCCAGAAAAACCCTGCGCCGCTCCGGGTCCTTGAGAAACTGAAACGGCGGACGTTGTCGGTAGATTTCGTGCTCATGCAGGATCACGGCGTCGTGGCCGAACTGCTCAAACTTGAACTGCTGAACCTCCGGTACGATAGACGAGACGTACGTGTCTTTGCGAAAAATGCAAAAGACGAGCGCGAACACCGGAAACGCAGGGTCGATCGATTTGAGGCTCGAATTCCCGCTCTCATCCGCGTAGGCGATGTAGTCGCTGAAGCCGTCCGGCAGCATCACTCGCTCCCCTCTGAGAGTTCCGGCGCTTGCAGCTCCCGAACCTCGGTCTCGATCGGATCCGGATCAGCAATTCGCCGCGCCTCGTCGATCGCGCCCAACTCCTCCATCTTCCGCGCCTGCACCAGCACCCGCGTCTGGAACGAGCCGACGCTGCGGTTGTACGCCTTGACCGCCGAGTCGAGCGACTTGCCGACGCCGCTCACGTGCCCCGCGTACGTCGCGAGCCGTTCGTAGAGCAACCGCGCTTCATCCGCAATCTCTTGCGCGTTGCGCTGGATGTCCTCCTGCTGCCAGGCGACGCCGACCGTGCGCAGCAGCGCGATCAGCAGCCCCGGACTGGCGATCAACACGCGGTGCTGACTCCAGGCATCCTCCCAGATGCTCGGTTGGGCGTGCATCGCGGCGTCGAGGATCGTCTCCGTGGGCACGAACAGCACGACGAACTCGGGCGATTTGCCGTCGATCGCCTCGGTGTAGTTCTTCGCGCTCAGCGAGCGCGCATGGTTCATCAGCGAGCTGGCGTGCTGGTGCAGCGCGTCGCGCTGCTCGGCCTCGTTGTCCGTCTCGTGCGACCGCAGGTACGCCTCCAGCGGAGTCTTCGCATCAACTGGCACCGTCAACCCGCGCGGCAGGCGAATCACTGCGTCCGGGCGCACCGCGCCCTCGTCGGTCGCGGCCTGCGCCTGGCGCGAGTAATCGACATGCTCCCGCATCCCCGCCGCCTCCAGCACCCGCTCCAGCGTGAGCTCCCCCCAGCGCCCGCGCTGCTGCGGCGAACTGAGCGCGTTGCGCAGCCCGCTGGTGGTGTCCCGCAACTCGCCCAGCTGAACGCGCGTCGTGCCGATCAGCTCCTCGACCTTCCCGTACGCATTCTCGCGCGCCTTCTCAATCTCGCCGACCCGCTTCTGCAACTTCTCCAGCGTCTCGCCGACCGGCTTGACCAGATTGCCCACCGCCTGCTCGCGCTTCTCCAGCTCGGCGTTGGCCAACTCCGCGTGCTGCTCAAACTGCTGCGCCGCCTGCTTGCGAAACTCCTCATTGCTCGCCTTGGCGACCTCCGCGGCAATGCCCTTGAAGCGCTTGTCCAGCTCCTCGCGCGCCTTGTCGATCTCCTGCTGCCGCGCCTCGTGATCCGCCCGCACCTTGGCCAACTCGGCCTTTGTCGCAGCCAGCTCGCGCCGTGTCTGATCGTGAAGTTCCCGCGCCTCGTTCCGCTCGTTGGTGACCGTGCCGAGCGCCGCGCTGCGCTCGCCCAGCTCCGCTTTCGCCTTGGCCAACTCCGCCGCCGCCGTCTCGCTTGCGGTCTGCGCCTGGCGCAGCGACACCCGCGCCTGCTCATGCTCCTCCGACTTCGCCGACCACTCCCGCTCCCGCTCTTCGAGCGTCGTCCGCGCGGTGGCCAATTCCACTTCGGCCTTGCCCAACGCCGCCGCGTGCTCGCGGCGCAGATCGTCGGCCTGTTCGCGCGCCAGCCCGGCGCTGCGCTGCGCGCGAAGCCAGCCGAGAAAGACCGCGGCGGCCAGCAAGGCGAGAATGATGACGGCAATTTCCATGATGACGCTCCCCGCTCAGGCTATGCGATGATGGCGCGGGCGAAAGGAGGCGCCGATGCGGCGAGGGGCGCAAAGCATGCTCGCGCGACTGATCGCGGCGGCGCTGCTCGCCATGGCCTGTGCGCCGGCCAGCGTTTCGCCCGCCGAACAGACGGGCGCAGAGCAAGCCGGGCAAGCGGAGCAGCCGGACGGCGGCGCGACGACCGTGATGACCGGCCGCGTCGTCTGGCAGGGCGGCGCTGCGCAGCTGCCCGACGGCGCAGTGCTCACCGTGACGCTCGCCGACACCAGCATCGCCGACGCCGCCTGGACCGTGATCTCCCAACAGGTCATCGAGGACGCAACGCAGCTGCCCGCCGCCTTCCGCCTCGAATACGACCCGACCAAGATCGACGAGCGCTCCGAGTACACCCTCTCCGCCAGCGTCGACCTCGGCGACCAACTGCTCTACACCAACGACACCGCGCATACAGTGCTGACCCGCGGCGCGCCCGCCGAAAGCGATATCGAGGTGATCGCCGTGCGATAATGGCGGCGCCCCGAGGAGGCTCAAGGAGGAGGTCTGAGATGGAAGTCCCGCTGCTCGTCAACGATTTTCTGCGCCGCTCGACCAAGCTGTTCGCCGAGTCCGAAGCCGTCGTCGACGGCGACCGGCGCTTCACCTGGCGGCAGTTCGGCGAGCGGGTCAACCAGCAGGCCAACGCGCTCGCCGCGATGGGCGTCGGCAAGGGCGACCGCGTGGCGATTATCGCGCCCAACAGCCACCAGTTCCTCGAGACCTTCTACGCCACCGCCGCGATCGGCGCCGTGATCGTCCCGATCAACTACCGCCTGATCCCCTCCGACTTCGAGTACATCCTCCAGCACTCCGAGGCCCGCGTTGTGATGGTCGACGCCGAGTTCACTCACCTCGTCGACCCAATCCGCGCCTCAATTCCCTCCGTCGAGCACTACCTCGCCATTCCTTACGGCGACGCGCAGATCGCGCCCGGCTGGACCGACTACGAGGGCTGGATCGGCAGCCACCCGACCTCCGCGCCCGCCGATCCGCAGCTGGACGAGACCGACCTGCTCAGCATCAACTACACCTCCGGCACCACCGCCCGCCCCAAGGGCGTGATGATCACCCACCGCAACGCCTACATCAACGCCTACAACTTCATCGCGCACCTGCGAATCCAGCCCAGCGACGCCGAACTCTGGACGCTGCCCATGTTCCACGCCAACGGCTGGGGCGGCGTCTACGCGATCACCGCGATGGGCGGCAAGCACGTCGTCTTGCGCGCGCCCGAGGCGGACGACATCTACCGCCTGCTGCAGGACGAGCGCTGCACTTTCGCCTGCATGGCCCCGGCCGTGCTCGCCCGCATCCTCGAATTCGAGCGCAAGGACGAGTTCGAGATCACCACCCGCCCGCGCTTCACCGTCGCCGGCGCGCCGCCGCCGCAGGCCTTCATCGAGCGCCTCGAAAACGAGCTGGGCTGGGAGTTCATCCAGATCTACGGCCTGACCGAGACCTCGCCGATCCTCACCCTGGCCCAGCCCAAGCCGCAGATCGAGCCCGGCAGCCCCGCCTGGTTCCGCAACAAGGTGCGCGCCGGCCACGACGTGATCGGCGTCGAGGTCAAGGTGATCGACGAAGACGGCGCCGAAGTCGACTGGGACGACGAGACGATCGGCGAGATCGTGGCCCGCTCCAATGTCGTGCTGAAGGGCTACTGGCGGCAGCAGGAAGAGACCGACAAGGTGATCGTCGACGGCTGGTTCCACACCGGCGACATGGCGACCGTCAACGCCGAGGGCTACATCAACATCGTCGATCGCGCCAAGGACGTAATCATCTCCGGCGGCGAGAACATCTCCTCGATCGAAGTCGAGGATGTCCTCTACCAGCACCCCTCCGTGCTGGAGGCCGCAGTGATCGGGGTGCCCTCCGAGCAATGGGGCGAGACCCCGCTCGCGTTGATCGTCCCGCGCGAGGGCTTCGCCCCGACCGTCGAGGAGATCGTCGCGCACTGCCGCGAGCAGATGGCGCACTTCAAAGCCCCGCGCCGCATCGAGTTCGTCGAAGCCCTCCCCCGCACCGCCACCGGCAAGCTCAAAAAGTTCGAGCTGCGCGAAACCTACTGGCAAGGCATCGAAAAGCGCGTCAACTAGCGCCCCCGCGCCGCCCAAATGCGCCCCCGAACGAGAGCGCTGCTAGGCCCATTCCGGGCAGCCAGTCTGTGCCACGCGATATTCTTCGATCGTGGCTTGCTGATCCCCGGCACTTACATCTGGTGCCTTGAGCGTCGGAGGCGCTGACATAGCGATTCGGCGATCTGATCGACCGTCATCGTGTGCGAATCCAGAGCGATCTTGTCCGCAAGCGTCGGGTCGAATTGCTTTATCTCGTCCTCAGTCACCTGATGCCAAACCGGCAGAACACCTCCATCGCCTCTTATCTCACGAGCGATGAGGCCCTTCAGTTCGTGTCGGGGCCATTGCTTCGCAAAGAAGCTCTTGGAAAGGACGACGACGCCGAACCGCGAGTTCCGCAGCCCTTCCGCAATCGATTCGCTGAGGCTGTCGCCGACCATGAGCTCGCGTTCGTCAAACCAAACGGTCGCTCCACGTGCTTGAAGTTCAAGCACCAATTGACGCACGAAGCTCTTGTCCTCGCTGGCGTGAGATATGAAGAAGTCCCGCTTTCCTCGATCGGCCTTGACACTTGCGAAGGGATCGCCGAAGAAGTTGTGCTCAAGATCTGGCGTCGAGTCGGCGATCGGTTCCGTTGGCGAAGCGAACCAGTCTTCAACGGCGTATTGCCGCTGATCCAGCAGTGGTTCCTGAGCGTGTGGGGCCAGGAATTCCTCGGGCAAGGATCGCAGGTCAGGCGCCACTGCCTCACTCGGAGCTGCGGGCCACGATGGTCGGTCGACTGGCGCGTGACGGGAGAACTGAGCGAGCCACTCCCTGATCTGAGCTTCGTGAGTCGCGGTCCGCCATTCAGCGCTTCCTCTCGGAAGCATTAGCAAGATCGACTCGATCAGGCATGTGAGTTCTTGTGTGCTGGCGTTCTCCAGCGCCATTGTGATCCGATCACGCTTTGAGAATCCGGAGACCCTAAGGACGCCCGGATGTTGCGGGGATAGGCCGCAATATCGGGTGAAGAGATCATCAAGTGTTCGGTGCGAGAAGCCCTCAAGCTCGTGCCCATCGTGTCCGATCCACTGATTGACGATGAAATCGACATGCTGAGGGGGCAGACGCCACTCTGACATTGGCACGTTCCGCTTCCAGCTCACCTGCTTCGCTGGGACAGGCTGCGCAATAAATTGCTCATTCATCTTAGCGCATGCCCACAATGAATGCACAAACGCTGTGGCCGCTGCGAGGTGAGAGACCGCTGTCATCGATCGTCCCGCACCCCCGCTTCCGTCATATCCACCGCCCAACCTCCGTCATACCCGCGCTTGCCGCGGGTATCTCGCCGAGCCCAGCGCGGAGCCCCGCGTCTGCCTCCGTTGCCACCGTGCCCCCTTTTCCGTCATTCCTGCGCAGGCAAGAACCCAGGCGACCTCCAGCGTCGGCACGCGCCTTGGCATCCCGACGGCCCGCCCAGGCCGCTTCCGCGTCGCGGCCGAACGTTCAGCGCCAAGCTGGGCCGCGCCGACTGCGTGGGTTCCTGCCTGCGCAGGAATGACGGAATGGGGGCGCGGAGTTTGAGTGGCAGCAGCCAGGCTTGATGCTCACCACGGCAAAATATCGGCGGCAAGCGCGGGTATGGCGGATCTAATTTTGCGCGGGTGCGGCAGGGCGGTTTTGCGTGGGGCGGCAGGAGAGAGAAATGCGAACAGACCCTGGTGCCTCCTCGCTGCCCCGCCCCTACCCCAGCACCCCGCTCAGGAAGTTGTTCACCCGGTTCGTCGCGTCTGTCCCCGCCGGCGTTGGGAAGCTGTCGAACCCGTGCGGAGCCTCCGGGAAGACGTGCAGCTCCGTCTCGTGCCCCGCCGCTTGCCAGCGCGCGGCCATGAACAGCGAGTCGTCCAGCAGCGGATCCAGCGTCCCGACCACGAAGATCGCCGGCGGCATGTCGTGCAGGCGCGCCAGCAGCGGCGTCACATCCGGGTCGTCGCGATCCTCCGGGTCCACATAATGGTCGATGAACCACTCCATAATTGGGCTGGAGAGGATCAGATTGCGCTCGCCCCAGAGCCGCGCCGAGGGCGAGTGCCGCAGGTCGAACACGCCGTAAATCAGCGCCGCGCCGCGGAAGCCCGTGTAGCCGTGTCGGTCGCGCATCCGCAGCAGCGTCGCCGCCGAGAGGTGGCCGCCCGCCGACTCCCCGCCGATCGTGAAGACATCGCTGCCGAACTCGGACTGCCCGTGCTGGATCAGCCAGGCCGCCGCCGCTTCGCAGTCGTCGTTGGGCGCCGGCCAGCGGTGCTCCGGCGACAGCCGATAGCCCACCGAAACCACCGCCTGCTGCGTCGCCTGCGCCCGCGCCCAGAGCCGCTCATCCGCGCCGTCGTGCGAGCCAATCACCCAGCCGCCGCCGTGGATGTGCAGGTAGACGCCGCGCACCGTCTCGGGCGTGAACACCCGAATCGGAATCTCCCCCGCCGGCCCGGGAATCGAGCGCTCCTGCGCGATGTCGTCCAGCCGCGCCGGCGGCGGACCGAGCGGCCCGCCCTGCGCGAGCGCGTCGCGCAGCTCCTGCGGCTCCATCTCATGCCACGGCTTGCCCTGAGCCGTCATCGTCTCGATCATCTCGTTCAGCGCCACGGTCTGCGGGTCTGCGCGCATCAGACGTTCCTCTCACCAGCCGGCTGTCCAGCTGTCCGCCAGCCGCGATCCGGCTGCAACCTCCGCGAGAGTATAGCGCCGCCGCCGCGCGAACGCCCGTACGACGGCGGCGCTGTAAGCTGCGCGCATCATGGCTGACGATCCCGCAGGCCCGACCAACCAGACGCTCTACTACGGCGACTGCCTCGACTGGATGCAGGGCTGGCCCGACGAGTGCGTCGATCTGGTCTACCTGGACCCGCCGTTCAACAGCAACGCCGACTACAACATCATCTTCGGCCAGGAGAACGGCACCCCGGCGCAGGTGCGCGGCTTCGAAGACACCTGGCGCTGGGACGAGGCGGCCGCGCAGCGCTCAATGCAGCTCGAATCCGCCGTGGCGCATCCGATGCACCAGGCCGCGACCGCGCTGCGGACCCTGCTCGGCCCCTCGGGGATGCTCGCCTACCTCACCTACATGGGCGAGCGGCTGGCGGAGATTCGGCGGCTGCTCAAACCCACCGGCAGCATCTACCTGCACTGCGACGACACCGCAGCGCACTATCTGAAGATCGTGATGGACTCCATCTTCGGCGCGCGCAACTTCTGCAACGACATTCACTGGCGCCGCGCCACGGCGCACAGCGACTCGCGCCGCTTCGGACGGATCAGCGACAATCTGCTCTTCTACGGCAAAAGCAGCGAGCGCTTCTGGGACGGCGACGCCGTGCGCGAGCAGCGCGCCCTGGAAGATGTCAAAACCGCCTACCCATCCGAAGACGAGCGGGGCCGCTTCCGCAACGCCGACCTCACCGGCCCGCGCCACCGCGCGCGGCGCGGCAGCCCCAGCACGCAGCCCTGGCGCGGATACGACGTCTACGAAATGGGCCGAGTCTGGTCCGTGCCCAAGAGCGGCGACTACGCCGCCTACATCGAGCGCGAGTTCATCCCCGGCTACCGCGATATCGCCGACATTCACGAGCGGCTGGACGCGCTCGACGCGGTTGGGCTCATCCATCACCCCACGACCGGACGCTGGCCGGGCCTGAAGCGCTACGCGGAAGCCGACCGCGGCAGGCTGCCCCAGAACATCATCTGGACGCCGACCGGCTTCACCAACTTCAGCGCCCGACGCGGCGAAGCGCTCGGCTACCCGACCCAGAAGCCTCTTGCCCTGCTTGAGCGGCTGATCAAAGTCTCGTCGCGCCCCGGCGATCTCGTCCTCGACCCCTTCTGCGGCTGCGGCAGCGCCGTCGTCGCCGCCCACCAACTGGGCCGGCGCTGGGTCGGCATCGACATCTCCTCAATGGCGATCGACATCGTGCAGGAGCGCCGCCTCGAAGCGCTCGGCATCCAGGCCGACATCCAGGGCATCCCCCGCGACCTGGTCAGCGCCCGCCGCCTCGCCTCCGAGCGCTGGCTCGACTTCCAGGCTTGGTCCGTCATGCTGATCCCCGGCATGGCCGCCAACCAGCGCCCGGGCGCCGACGCCGGGATCGACGGACGCGGCATGCTGCTCGTCGCCCCCGAGGGGCGCGACGCGCGGCTCGTGCTGGCGCAGGTCAAGGGCGGCGGCTCCTTCAGACTCAGCGAGCTGCGCGACTTCCTGCGCGTGATCGAGCGCGACGACGCGGCCTGCGGCGTGTTCATCACCGTCGATCGCGTCCGCTCGCGAGCCGCGCGCACCGAGGCCGCCCAGCTGGGCGAAATCGCCGTCGGCGCGAACCGCCACCCCCGCGCCCAACTCTGGTCGATCGAGGAGTATTTTGACGGCGCGCGGCCCAACCTGCCCGCGTTGTCCGACCCCTACACCGGCCGGCCAATCGAACCGACCATCTTCGCCCAACAGCGAATCATCTAGGCGCTCAGCGGATCACCGAGAAAGGAACGCCCATGACACTGATCGAGTCAATCGAGGAGACCGCGGAAGGGCTGCTGTTCCGCCTGCTGGCCGCGACCGACGGCCTGACCGCCGAGCAGCTCGACGCCCGCCCGCTGGACGACACCAGCTCGCTCTTCATCCTCGCCACGCACGCGATCTCCGCGACCGAGTGGAACTTCGTCGAGGTGCTGGCTGGCCGGCCGGTCGATCGCACCCGCCAAGTCGAATTCGACGCCAAAGCGGCCGACTTCGAGGATCCGTCCGCGATGCTGCGCGAACGCTGGGCCGCGGCGCAGGCTGCAATCCACGACGCGCTCGCCTCGCTCGATCAGGACGAGTGGGACCGCGAGCGGATGCACATCTTCCAGCAGCGCGAGATCACCGGCTGGGCAGTGGTCTGCTCCGCGCTGGCGCACACCGCCGAGCACGTCGGCCAGGCCGAACTGACCCGCCAGCTGCTCGACGCTCAAGGCGCGTAAGTGCCGCGAGCGTCCAGCGCGGCCGACATAATCGGCGCGATCGGCGCCCGCCGCGTCCTGCGCGCCGTCTTGCCGGCGCTGCTCCTGCTGCTCGCCGCCGCCCCGCTAATCAGCTGCCGCTCCGAAGCCGAGTCGCTCACCCTCGAGCAGGCCGTCGGACAGATGCTGCTGATCGGCTTCCGCGGCCTCGAACTCGAAAGCGAAGTCCGCGCGCTGCTGCGCGAAGTGCAGCCCGGCGGCGTGGTCCTGTTCGACTACGACGGGCCGAGCAGCGGCGAACTGCCGCGCAACATCGAGTCGCCCGATCAGCTGCGCGCGCTGACCACGCAGCTGCAGGAATTCGCCGAAATTCCGCTGCTGATCGCGATCGACGCCGAAGGCGGGTACGTCAACCGGCTCAAGGAGAAGTACGGCTTCACCGTGCTCGTCCCGACCGCCCAGACGCTCGGCGCGGGAACCGTCGCGGAAACCGCCTCAGTCGCCGCGGCGCTCGCCGCCGAGCTGGCCGCAGCCGGCATCAACTGGGACCTCGCTCCGGTCGTGGACGTCAACATCGACCCCGAAAGCCCCGCCATCGGCCGCTGGGAGCGCTCGTTCAGCGGCGATCCGTCGGTGGTCGCCGCCCACGCCGAGGCGTTTCTCGCCGCCCTGCAGGACGGCGACATCGCCCCCACGCTCAAGCACTTCCCCGGCCACGGCAGCGCCTCCGGCGACACCCACCTCGGCGTGACCGACGTGACGGAGACCTACCAGCGGGAAGCGGAGCTTGCCCCCTACCGCGCGCTGATCGACGCCGGCTACGACGGCGCGGTGATGACCGCCCACATCGTCAATCGCCAGCTCGACGCCAGCGGCCGCCCCGCCACCCTGTCGCGCCCGATCATGACCGACCTGCTGCGCGGCGAACTCGGCTTCGACGGCGTGATCGTCTCCGACGACATGCAAATGGGCGCAATCGTCGAGCAATACAGCCTCACGCAGGCCGCAATCGAAGCAATCCGGGCCGGCGTAGACATCATCGTCCTGGCCAACCAGGCCGGCGATTACGCGCTCGCCAATGTCTACCGCGTCCGCGACGCAATCCTCAACGCCGTAGCCTCAGGCGAAATCCCCAAAGCCCAAATCTACAAGTCCGCCACCCGCATCCTCGCCCTAAAACGCGCCTACCGCGTCCGCTAGGCCCGTCCCCGCCCGTCATTCCTGCGCAGGCAGGAACCGGCGCCCCTTTCCGTCAACCGTGCTACCATACCCTCAGAAGAACGAAAGTGCGATCAATGCCCACCTCCCTGTCCACCAGCCAGCCCCACACCCCAGGCATGGTCATCCACGCCGGATCACCCCTGAACAACCCTGAACAAATCCGAACAAACCTGAACATCGCCGACGCCCCGACCCAGGTAGGACCACCCTCCGGATCAGCCCTGAACAACCCTGAACAAATCCGAACAAACCTGAACAAACCTGAACGCCGCCAAGCGCCCCGACCAGATAGGGGCGCCCTCCGGATCGCCCAGAATCCGCCCGATCAAAACAACCCCGAACAAGCCCTCGCCCACCTTCGCCCTACCGTGCTCGCCACAGGTATCCCGCCGCGCCCAGACCCACGCCATTCCGTCATTCCTGCGCCCCTTTCCGTCATTCCTGCGCAGGCAGGAACCGGCGCGCTCCAGCCGTCATTCCTGCGCAGGCAGGAACCGGCGCGCTCCAGCCGTCATTCCTGCGCAGGCAGGAACTGGCGCGCTCCAACGTCATTCCTGCGCAGGCAGGAACCGGCGCGCTCCAACGTCATTCCTGCGCAGGCAGGAACCGGTGCTCACCCCAATTCATCTCTCCCCCCTTCCAGGGGGGAGAGATGAATTGGGGAGGAGGTGGGTGGGTAATGCGGTGCGTGTGGGTTCCTGCCTGCGCAGGAATGACGGAGGGGGGCGCAGGAATGACGGAGGGGGCGCAGGAATGACGGGAGAGGGGGGTTGGACGCAGCGAGCCTGCGGCGGCGGTTGAGTGGGAGATCGGCGCTTGGCGCAACGACCTCATGCGCGCTCGCGAGCTTCCACCCCCCACCTAACCTCCCCCCTGGAAGGGGGGAGGGATGAATTGGGGAAGGGTGGTGGTGTGGGTGGGTAATGCGGTGCGGGTGGGTTCCTGCCTGCGCAGGAATGACGGAAAGAGGCGCAGGAATGACGGAAGGGGCGGCGCTGGTGTAGAGTGATGGGCGTGACGCACGGTGCCGACTTCATGACCGCCGCCCAACGCGCCGGCCGCGCGTTGGCGGCGCTTGCCCGATCGGGGGGGGGGGGGGGATAAATTCCTCCCGATCGCCCTTGCGATCGCTGCGCTGCTGCTCGCTTTTCTGACCCTCGCCCAGGCCGCTACGCCCACATCCCCCAGCCGCTACCTCGCCCTCGACGCCGGCGGCGAGCACCAATGCACGCTCCGCGCCGACGGCGTAATCCGATGCTGGGGCGGCAACTCCTCTGAGCTGCGCGATGTTCCTGAGGGTCGCTATGCCGACATCAGCGCCGGCGCATGGCACAACTGCGCGATTCGGCGGGGGAGCGGGGCGGTCGTCTGTTGGGGCAGCGACACGAACGCGCCGTCAGGCGCGTTCGTTGATGTGGCCGTCGGCTGGCAGTTCGCCTGCGCCGTGCGCGATACGGGCCAGCTTGAGTGCTGGGGAACGAGCAGCTTCGGCCGCAGCGTGCTCGACTACGGACAGGCGGATCCGCCGGAGGGGGAATTCAGCGCCGTTAGCGCGGGCTACCTGCACGCTTGCGGACTGAGGACGACGGGCGAAATCGCCTGTTGGGGGCGCGCCAACCTTGGACGCACCGACGCGCCATCGGGCGTCTTCACACAGGTGAGCTCGGGCACCACCCACTCCTGCGGCCTGCGCGAGGGTGGCTCGGTGGAGTGCTGGGGACTCAACAACTTCGGGCAGTTGGACGTGCCGTCGGGTGTCTTTACTCAAGTGAGCGCCGGAGCCTGGCACTCGTGCGGGCTGCGGGAGTCGGGGGCGATCGAATGCTGGGGCGACGATCGCTACGGGCAGTCCAATGCCCCATCCGGACGCTATGTCGCCGTCAGCGCGGGGATGCGCCATTCGTGCGCGCTGGGCCGTGCGGGCGCGAGGTGCTGGGGCGGGCAGGATGATCGCCTGCTTCGGCTGATCGACGGGCTCACGCCGACAACGGCTACTCGGACCGTCGCGGATGCCTCAAGCGGCGATGAGGGCGGCGCAATGTCGGATCCTGTGAATCCCGACCCGCCCACTCCGACGCCCACCCCCACTCCCACACCGACCCCGACCACCTTCACCGCGGTCAGCGTCGGCCAGGCGCACGCCTGCGCGCTGCGCAGCACCGGCACGCTCGCCTGCTGGGGCGACAACTCCGGCAACCGCGCCACGCCGCCGACCGGCTCCGACTTCACCGCCGTGGCGGCGGGGGGCAGCCACAGTTGCGCGCTGCGCAGCACGGGCGCGCTCTCCTGCTGGGGCTCCAACGCCAACAACCGCGCCACGCCGCCGACCAGCGGCAGCTTCAGCGCGATCGCCGCGGGAACGGACAATTCGTGTGCGCTCAGCAGCACCGGCGCAATCTCCTGCTGGGGGAGCAACAGCTTCAACCAGAGTTCGCCACCCACGGGCACGTTCACCGCCATCGCGCTGGGCGACTATCACGGCTGCGCGCTCAACAGCAGCGGCGCGATTTCCTGCTGGGGCTTCGGCGACAGCACCAACAGCCGCACCGCGCCGCCCTCGGGCTCCTTCAGCGCGATCGCGCTGGGCGGTTCGCACGGCTGCGCGCTGAACAGCGCCGGCGCGATCTCCTGTTGGGGCCAGAATACGCACAATCAAAGGACTGACGCGCCCTCGTCGGGCACCTTTACAGTGCTTAGCGCCGGCGAAAGCCACGGCTGCGCGCTGAACAGCGCCGGCGCGATCACTTGCTGGGGCCGCAACAACCACGACCAGACCACCGTCACCGCGGGGACGTACACCGCCGTCAGCGCGGGCTTTGACTTCACCTGCGGCATCAAGACCGACGGCACGATCGCCTGCTGGGGTAACAGCACCAGCAACCGCCTCGCCGCCCCGTCGCCGTAGTCCCCGCTCCGCCGCACCCGCGCGAGCGAAGCGCGAACAACCCCCAAACGGCTCCGTTGCCCCTATCCTTGTCGGGCGCGGAGCGGCCGCGCGCCGCACAATCTCCAAAGGAGCGCATCATGCCAGTCGATCCCGCCGTCCAGGTGCTGTTGGACCAGCTCGAAGAGGCCGGAGGGCCGGACATCTCCGAGCAGACGCCGCAGCAAGCGCGCGAAATGATCCAGGGCTTCGCGCTGATGCAGGCCGGCGCGCCCGAGCCGGCCGTCGTCTTCGACCGCGCCGTGCCCGGGCCGGCGGGCGAGATCCCCGTCCGCGTCTACGCCGCCGAGGGCGACGACCTGCCGGTGGTGGTCTTCTTCCACGGCGGCGGCTGGGTCGTCGGCGACATCGAGTCGCACGACGGTACCTGCAAGCAGTTGCTGGCCGAACTGGGCGAGGCGATCGTGGTCTCGGTCGACTATCGGCTGGCCCCGGAGCACAAGTACCCCGCCGCCGCCGAGGATTGCTACGCGGCCGCGGCCTGGGTCGCCGAGAACGCCGATCAGTTCGGCGGCGACGGCTCGCGCCTGGCCGTCTGCGGCGACAGCGCCGGCGGCAACCTCTCCGCCGTGGTCTCGCAGATGGCGCGCGACCGCGGCGGCCCGGCGATCGCCGCGCAGGTGCTGCACGTGCCGGTCACCGACCACAACTACGACTGGCCATCCTACAGCGAGAACGCCGAGGGCTATCTGCTGACCCGCGCGAGCATGGTCTGGTTCTGGGACCACTACCTGCCCAACGCCGCGGCCGGGCAGGAGGCCTACGCCTCGCCGCATCAGGCGGACGATGTCTCGAACCTGCCGCCGGCCTTGGTCCAAACCGCCGAATACGACCCCTTGCGCGACGAGGGCGAGGCCTACGGCGAGCGGATGCGCGAGGCCGGGGTCGAGGTGCAGGTTCACCGCTACGACGGCAACATTCACGACCCGTTCATGATGTTCGCCGTCAACCCCGCCGGCATCGAAGCGCTGAAGGAGGCGGCGGCCTTCATCACCGCGCGCTGGTAACGCGCAGCCGTGGAGCAGCCGGCCGCCGCGCGGCGGCGATGCGATCGGGGCGGGCAATGCCGCTGACCGAAGAGGCGAAAGCGGCGCTGGCGCTGCGCGCGGGCGCGCCGCCGCTCCACACCCTGCCCGTCGCCGATGCCCGCGCCGCCTCCGCCGCCGCGCGGGCGAAACCCGCGAGCCCCGAGCCGGTCGCGCGCATCGAAGACCTGAGCATCCCCGGTCCGGCCGGCGGCATTCCGGCGCGGCTCTACTCGCCGCGCCCCGACGACCCGCTGCCGGCGATCGTCTACTTCCACGGCGGCGGCTGGGTGCTCGGCGATCTCGACTCGCACGATCCGCTCTGCCGCGCGCTCGCCAACCGCGCCGAGGCCGCCGTGGTCTCGGTCGACTACCGCCTCGCGCCCGAGCACAAGTACCCGGCCGCCGCCGAAGACGCCTACGCCGCCGCGCTTTGGCTGGCCGAACACGGCGCCGACCAGGGCATCGATCCGACGCGGATCGCCCTGGCCGGCGACAGCGCCGGCGGCAATCTCGCCGCGGTCGCCTCGCTGATCGCCCGCGATCGCGGCGCTCCGCCGCTGCGCGCGCAAGTCCTGATCTACCCCGTGACCAACTGCGACTTCGATGTCGAGTCCTACCGCGTCAACGGCGACGGCTCGGTCGGCCTCTCGGAGGAGGGCATGCGCTGGTTCTGGCGCTGCTACACGCGCACGCCGGCCCAGGCCGCCGAGCCCTACGCCTCGCCGCTGCGCGCCGACACGCTGCTCAACCTCCCGCCCGCGCTGGTGATCACCGCCGAATACGACCCGCTGCGCGACGAAGGCGAGGCCTACGCCGTGAGACTGGAGCGCTCAGGCGTGCCGGCCGAGCTGATCCGCTACGACGGCGTGATCCACGGCTTCGTCGGCCAGTTCGCGGCGTTCCCCGAAGGCCGCGACGCGGTTGGCAAGATCGCGGACTTCCTTGGGCGGACGCTGAGCTGAGCGCCCCCCGCGCCGCATCGGCGCTACATCTGCGCCTGGAATGAGGCCAGGTCGAAATAGTCGCGCCAGCGCGCGATCTTCCCCTCGCGCAGCTCGAAGACGCCGCAGACCAGCACGGCGACCTCCTTGTCGCCCATCAGGAAGCGGTCGACGCGCTCGTTCAGCACGACGTCGCCGTTGGCCGCCTGGTGGACGACCTCCCAGCCGCGCGAGGTCATCTGCGAGACGCCCTTGAGCGCCTCGCCGACCGCCTCAATCCCCACGGCCGGCTCCATCGGCATGTTGTGGTAGACCGCGTCCTCGGTGAAGTAGGCGATCAGCGCCTCAGCGTCGGGGTGCTCGGCGTCGAACTCGTTCATGAACGCGGTGACGACTTCTTCGGGCGTAGGCATCTCGGCAGTTCCTTTCCGTGCCCCCCAAGTCTAGGCGCTGGCCAGCCGCTCCACCGCCCCAATCGCCCGCCCCAACGAAGGCGACCGCTCCGCCGCCCGCCGCGGCTCCCAACGCTCGCGGACGAACTCTATGAGGAGGTCGTTGTAGCTGGGCCCGACGCCTGCAGCTCCAGACAGAGGGAGAATCTCGTTGCGTATGTTCCGCGACTTGCAGTGTGCGCGAACGATGTCGACCAGTTGGCGTTTCGGAGCATTGAGCTCATCCGGCGCGTTCGGCAGCGTGTTGGCGGGAATGCGCAGCCGACTCGCCAAACCGGGATCGGCGAGCAGCCAGGACTCGATCTCTCGCACGGCGACGCGGACGACGAGACCATCCGCCGGATCGGCAATCCACGCACGAAGCAACGTTGGGGCGCACTCGTCGCGGTCAAGATCGATCAGGACGAGCCACCGCTCGCGTTGGGCGGCGTTGTTGTACCCGGCCAGCTTGCGAAGCAGGTGGTCGCGCCCCATCGCTCGCCCGGTCCGGACGGCGGCCAAGCCGGCATCGCCCAGCAAGCGCGCAGCGACGGCGTAATCGAGATCGCCCTCGGTGGCGACTCGAATGTGCGTCATAAGTTGAGCCGCAGCTGCGCGCCGCCGCGGCTGATCGCGCTGGCGAGCAGCATCTCGCCGGCCGATCCGCCCGCCTCGGCGATCGCGACTGCGGAAGGATCCTCGGTGCCGGTGCGGACCATCGATCCCTCCGGGGACGGCTCCACGGTGATGATCTCTTCGGGAGCGATGCCTTCGTCCTGCAGCAGATCGTGGGAATGCGTTGTGATGAGGACTTGCCGCATGCGTGCGGTCGTGACGCGCGCGAACATCCCCGCGAGCTGTCCGACGACATCGGTTTGCAGCGAAAGCTCGGGCTCCTCGAGCAAGAGAGGACCCTTTGCATCCATCAGTGCCCACAACAGCCCGATTAAGCGCAGCGTGCCGTCGGAGAATTGGTCTTCCCGCTGTCGAGCGGCGCTTGGCCGCCAATGCTGGAATCTGGCTTCGAGGTGCGGCTGCCCCCGGTTGTCCCGCTCAATAGTCAGCGTCTCATCGAACTGGGGCAGCACGCTGTGCAGCTGTTTTCCGATCTTCTTGAGCCGGCTCTGTTGTGTCTTCTTCGGCGTATCCGCGATCAGTTCGAGGAATCCGCGACCGAACGGGTCGCCGTTCGGCCCGGCTGCTCGGGTTTCTTCGCCGTGCCGGATCATCTGCGGTACGAGGTGCAGATACTCAACCGACTGCAAAAAGGTAGCCACATCGCGGAACGCCCGATTCGTGACCACCTGCTCGAGCGCGGTCTGAGTCAGCAACTCACTGTCTTCTCTGTCGTCCTCGTTCGGGCGCGCCAGAATGCAGGCCCCATCGCTGTCCCAGACCCGCTCTTCGGTAATCAGTGTGCGGTGGCGCCCTCTCGGTTCGCGCCGGATCGCCAAGCGGTACCGCCAGGTCGGAAGGTCGTCCGCGGCTTCGCCGATGCTCACATCAAGAGTCAGCCCCGGTTCCTGACGACCCGCGAGCGCGCGCACTTTGGAAATGCCGCCGCGCAGATCCAGCGCTTGCTGCAACCCAACGTTCGCCACATCGCGGAGAAAGCGGACCGCGTCGAGCAGATTGGATTTGCCGGATGCGTTGGGCCCGACGATGAATGTGCGCTGCTGGAGCGGCACATCCACTTCGCGGAAATTCCGCCAGTTTTCGAGACGAATGCGGGTAATGAACACAGCGCGTCTCCCGCCGCCAGCGTACGTCAGGTCAGCGTGATCCGCCCCCGCGACCCCTCAATCGTCGCGAACAGCGCCGCCTGCGCCGCCTCGTCGACGCGCAGCGACACGCCGATCGCGTCCAGCGCGGCCTGCACCGACGCCGGATCCGGGTGCTCGGCGCGAAACTCGACCAGTGTGCAACCTTTGACCGCAGTCTCGCTCGGGTGCAGCGCGTCGCCCCAGTCGATCAGAAACGGCGCCAGCCCGTCGAACAGCGGCGGCCAACCGCCCACGCTGAGCCGCCAGTCCAGCCGCGTCCCATCCGCCAGCACTCGGCCCAGCGGCCGCACCTCGCCGAGGTCGTAGCCGGCGGCGCGCGCATCCGCCACCCGCTGCTCGAGCTCCGCGCCCGCCTTGGCGCACCAGTGCGGCACCCGCGTCTGCTCGCTCAGATGCAGCCCAAACGGAAGCGGTCCCTCATGGTCCGGCTGCTGCGGGTCGGGACCGATGATTTCGAGATACGCGCCGTCCTGTAGCGCGAGCAGGTGGTTGTACACCCCGCGCCCCTCGAAGCGCCCGCCCAGCTCGGCGCGGACGCCCGTCGCCGCCTCGATTTCGGCGACCGACGCCTGTACATCCTGAGCCGCCAACACGATGTGATCGATCATTCGAGCGCCGCCTTTCCGTGCGCGGCGTCGAACGCCGCCTGCGCCCTCGCGCGCAATTCGCTGTTCGTGAGCCATTCCAGCGCGGTCATCGTCATCGCCCGCGCCGCGCGCAGCGTCGCCGCGTGCGCTTCGTCCGTCGCGGCCGCGGTGGTGAACTGCGGCGTGTGATTGCCCGCCTCGGCCTCGATCGCGTAAATCGGATGCAGGCTCGGCACCACATGCGACACATCGCCCATGTCCGTGCTGCCGAAGCCACCGCGCGGCGGACCCTCCAGATCGAGCGCGCGGACGCCCTCGTCCTCCGCCCAGCGCCGCCCGAAGACCTCCGCCAGCGCGGCGTTGGACGCTAGGTCGCTGTAGCGCGGCCCGTTCCACGACAGCGTCATCGCCGTCTCCGTCGCCTCCGCCGCGCCGCGGAAGCAGGCCGCCACGCGCTCGCACATCGCGTCGAGCAGGCCCTCCCGCGAGGCCCGCACATAAAACTCAGCCACAGCCCGGTCGGGGATGATGTTCGGCTTCTCGCCGCCGTGCTGAATTACTCCGTGGATTCGCACATCGGGCTGCGACTGCTGGCGAAGCAGGCCGATCGCCTGATAGGCCAGCACCAGCGCGTCGAGCGCGTTGCGCCCTTCCCAGGGCGCCGCCGCCGCGTGCGCATTGCGGCCTGTGAACTCCACCGTGCAGGTATCGATCGCCAGCACCGGTGGGCGGAGCAGGTTCCCTGTGCCCGGGTGAACCATCAGCGCCGCGCCGACATCCTCAAACGCGCCCGCCTCGATCAGCCGAATCTTGCCCCCGCCGCCCTCTTCCGCCGGCGAGCCGAGCACTCGCACGCTGCCTTCGAGTCCGGCCGCGTCAAGCGCCGCCGCCGCGCCCAGCCCCGCCGCCGCCCCGGCGATCGCGATCAGATTGTGTCCACAGGCATGGCCGATCTCCGGCAGCGCGTCGTACTCGCAGAGGATCCCGATCCGCGCTCCGCCGCCGCCGCGCTCCGCCTCGAACGCCGTCTCCATTCCGTAGGCGCCGCGCCGCACCGCGAAGCCGCGCGCCTCGAAGAACTCGGTCAGCGCCGCGTGCGCGTGATGCTCCTCGTAGTTCTCCTCCGGATGCGCGTGAATGTCCAGGCTCAGCGCGCGCAGCGCGGCCGAGGCGTCCTCGATCGCCTCGATGGCAGCTCGTTCGGCGGCGGCGGTGCTCACGTCGGTGCGCTCGCTTACTGGGTGACCTACTCGGTGAACCAGCCGCCGTCGGGGTGGATGATCTCCCCCGTCACGTACGACGATTCCCCGCTCGCCAGCCACAGCGCCGTGTTCGCGATCTCGCGCGGCTGCCCGAAGCGCCGCATCGGCGTCAGCGAGAGCACCCACTGATTGAGCGTTTCATCGCCCGAAATCGCCGCCGTCATCGGCGTCTCGATGAAGCCCGGCCCGATCGCGTTGACCCGAATGCCGTCCTGCACCAACTCCTGCGCGAGCACCTTCGTCAGCATCCAGACGCCCGCCTTCGAGACGCAGTAGTTCGCCGCCCCGGCCATCGGGAACTTCGCCATGATCGAGGCGATGTTGATGATCGCCCCGCCGTTGCCCAGCTCGATCATCTGCCGCGCGCAGGCCCGATCAGTCAGCATCACCCCGGTCAGGTTGATCGCCATCACCTTCTCCCAGTGCTCGATCTCCTGGTTGGCGATGTACGACGCCGTGCGATCCTCGCCCAGCTCCTGCGATTCGCCGCTGACGTACTCCGCGTTGGAAACGCCGGCCGCCGCCACCACCACATCCAGCCGCCCGAACTCCGCGACGGCGCGCTCCGCAAGCGCCTCGTTGTCCGCCTCCGCCGACGTGTCGCAGCCCATCACCACCGCGCGCCGCCCCAGCGCTTCGACGGCTGCGACGGTCTCCGCCGCGCGATCCGGCAGCAGATCGGCGAGCAACACATCGGCGCCCTCCTCCGCAAAGCGAATTGCGCACGCCGCCCCGATCCCGCTCGCCCCGCCCGTAATCACCGCCGTCTTGCCCGCCAGTTGATCGCCCATCTGAGCCGTCCCTTCGCTGCGCCTCCGCACACTCCCTGTGCGCTGCTCGCGCGCTATAGGATACGCACTACGCCGCGCTGCCGCGCAGCGTGTAGTCTGTCCTACGGGACAGTCGCCGTCTGACTTGATCGGGCGGAGGCGAAAAGAACCGGAGAGGAACACTCATGATGCACCGCACAGTGACGCTGGGCTGGAGGTCGCTCGGCCTCATTGCGTTCGCGCTGATCGCCCTGGGCAGCCTGCTCGGCATGCTCGCGGTCGGCTTCAGCCGCGCCGACAACCACGAGCCCGGCGCGACGTCCGCCATCCGCGTCTACGCCGAGCGCCTGGCCGACGGCCGCGTTGAAGTCGGCGTCCAACAGCGCGAACTCGACGGAACTTGGGGGCGCGTCTACGAGCCCAACCGCCGGTTCATTCCCCCCGACGCGGAGACCGGCCGCCGCCTGCACAGCTCCCCAATCGAGCTCAACGTCGATGACGGCGCCGAAGTTGCGCGGCAGGATCTGCTCACCCTGATGGGCGACTGGGCCCGGCGCGGCGCCGCGTTCCTGAACACGCAGGGCGACGGCCCGATCATCTGCATCAACATCGATCCGCGCAACGAAGGCCGCCGCCTCCTCTGCGACGGCCTCGAAGCCGACTACAACGGCAAGGTCACCGTCGTCGAGGGAACCGACTCCGACGCGGTGCGCGCCGAGCTCCGCGCCCGCGTCGCCGCCGGCGACGCCGCCGGCGGGATCATCGCCTCCAGCTACCCCGGCACCATCGTCGGCGGGCAGGTGGGCACCGAGGCCGGCTTGGACGTCCCGCTCTTCTACTTCGGCTTCGTCATTCCGCCCCTGATGCCCGACCGCGAGTCCACCTACTGCATCCTGCACCACGGCGAGCGGGGCATCTTCTGGAACGCCGTCGACGAAGCCGCGTACGCTGCCAACCTGCACCTCGGCATCGAGTCGCTCGGCCTCTACAACTACTTCGCCGACGGCGAACAGCTCAGCGGAGCGATCCGCGAATGCATCAACCGCGACGCAGTCGCCATCGCGACGACGCTTGGCGACCCCGAAGGCGTGCGCGACGCTCTCGCCGAAGCCAGCGACGCCGGCGTGAACATCGTCTCGTACAACTCCGGTGCCGCCTTCGCCGCCGAATTCAACTCCGCGCTCCACATCGCCGTTGATGAAGCGGGCATCGGCCGCAAAGCCGGCGAGGCCTTCACCGCCGACGGCGTCAGCGGCGACATCCTCTGCGTCATCCACGAGCCCGACAATGTCGCCCTCGGCGAGCGCTGCGACAGCCTCGACGCCGCCTACGACGGCGGCTCCGTCGAGCAGTTCCCGATCTACACAGCCGAGGACGCGCAAGGCCAGGCCCGACTCATCGCGCAGCGCCTCGGCCAGGGCGGCGTCGGCGCCATCTTCACGCTCGGCGCGGATGCCGCCGCGCCCGTCATCCGCGTCGTCGAAAGCCTGGGCGCAGATGTGGCGTTCGGCGCCGTCGGCTTGAGCGGCTTCGCTTACGAGAAGAGCGTCAGGGGGCCGATCGACTTCATCATCTGGGACCAGCCGGAGCTGCAGGGCTATCTCGTCACCGCCGCGATGGTCCTCGCCGAGCACATGGTCATCGATCCCGCCGGCTGGTTCGGCGGCGCGCGGCTGACCATCGAGCCGCAGATCTTCTACCGCGACGACCTCGACCGGATCTTCCGCGAGCTGCTCCAGCCGGCCCGCTAAGCCGCTGTGGGCGTGGAGGAGGCAGACACGCCGCCTCCGCGCCCGCGGCTCTGCGCCAGCGATTTGACTCCTCCATGTCACTGATCACTGCGTCTGAGCGCTTGCAGGAGTATGATCAATTGGCTAGGTTCCGCGTGAACAACGCCGCCGCCCGAGAGCGGGGTGCGGAGGCTCTGATGCCTCGTCAGTCGTTCCCACAGCGCCCGATCATCGCGCCGATCATCGCCCACAGGAGGTCGCTCGCTCATGCCTGAGTCGTCGTCCGAAACCGCATCCCCGGCACTTGAACGCGAGCGCGTCACCGTTCGCTTCGCAGGCGACTCGGGGGACGGCATGCAGCTGGCGGGCAACCGCTTCGCCGACGCCACCGCTCTCTTCGGCAACGACTTCAGCACTCTGCCCGACTTCCCCGCCGAAATCCGCGCCCCCGCCGGATCGCTCGCCGGCGTCAGCTCCTTCCAGATTTCCTTCTCGCAGCATCAGATCTTCACCCCCGGCGACGAGCCCGACACGCTCGTCGCGATGAACCCCGCCGCGCTCAAGTCCCATCTCAACGCGCTGATCCGCGGCGGCTTGCTGGTCGTCAACAACGACGCCTTCACCAGCGCCAACCTCAAGAAGGCCGGCTACCCCCAGAACCCGCTCGAAGACGGCTCGCTCGACGACTTCCGCATCATCCGCGCGCCGATCACCACCGCCGCCGTCGCCGCGGTGGGCGACCTCGGCCTCTCCACCCAGCACGCCGAGCGAACCAAAAACTTCTTCGCCCTCGGCCTGATCTACTGGCTCTACGACCGCGACCTGCAGCCCACTCTGGACTGGATCGAGGAGCGCTTCGGACGCGCGCCCAACCTCGCCGAGGCCAACCGCCGCGCGCTCCACGCCGGCCACGCCTACGGCGAGACCACCGAGGTCGCCGACGCCCATGTGCGCGTCCCGCCCGCCCAGCTGCAACCCGGCGAATACCGCACCATCACCGGCAACCAGGCGCTGGGACTCGGCCTTGTCGCCGCCTCGCAACTCTCCGGCCTCGACCTCTTCTACGGCTCCTACCCGATCACGCCCGCCTCCGATGTGCTCGTCGAGCTCGCCGCCCTGCGCAACTTCGGCGTGCGTACCTTCCAGGCCGAAGACGAAATCTCCGCCGTCGGCTCCGCCATCGGCGCGGCCTACGGCGGCGCGCTGGGCGTGACCGGCACCAGCGGACCGGGCATCGCGCTCAAGTCCGAAGCCATCGGCCTCGCCGTGATGACCGAGCTGCCGCTGATCGTGCTCGACATCCAGCGCTCCGGCCCCTCCACCGGCATGCCGACCAAGACCGAGCAGACCGACCTGCTCCAGGTCATGTTCGGCCGCAACGGCGAAAGCCCGCTCTGCGTGCTCGCCGCCAAAAGCCCCGGCGACTGCTTCTACATGGTGCTCGAAGCCGTGCGCATCGCCTACCAGTTCGTCACCCCCGTCATCCTGATGTCCGACACCTACCTGGCCAACACCGCCGAGCCCTGGCCCGTGCCCGATGTCCACCAGCTGCCGCGCATCGACACCGGGTTCAGCCGCGTCGAGCGCGACGACTTCCAGCCCTACCGCCGCGACCCCGAGACCCTCGCGCGGCACTTCCAGCCGCCCGGCGAGCCCGGCATGACCCACCGCATCGGCGGCCTCGAAAAAGCCGACGTCAGCGGCGACGTCTCCTACACCCCCGAAAACCACCAGCGCATGACCGACCTGCGCCAGGCCAAAGTCGACCGCATCGCCGATTTCATCCCCGAACTCGAAGTCGACGGCCCGCCCACCGGCGAACTGCTCGTGCTCACCTGGGGCAGCGCCTACGGCGCCGCCTTCACCGCCGTACACGACGCCCGCGGCCAAGGCGCCGATGTCGCCCACGCCCACCTGCAATACCTCAACCCCTTCCCCAAGAACCTCGGCCACGTGCTGAGCAACTACCGCCAGGTGCTGATCCCGGAGTCGAACATGGGCCAGCTGCAGCTGCTCGTGCGCGCCAAGTACCTCGTCGACGCCCAGGGCTGCAACGAGGTCACCGGACAGCCCCTCTCCGCTAGAACCGTCACCGAAGCGATCCTCAGCGCGCAGAGCCGCTGACAGCCTCCAAACAGCCCACAAGGGAGTCTCGCATCATGGCCATCTCCAGCCCCGCCGCCCCGTCCGAAAACGGCGCGATCATCCCGATCGCCGAACAGGAACTCTCCCGCAAGGACTACGCCTCCGAGGTCGACACCCGCTGGTGCCCCGGCTGCGGCGATTACTCGATTCTGGCGCAAACCCAGCGCGCGCTCTCCAACCTCAATGTCGCCCCCGAGAAGATGGTCTTCGTCTCCGGCATCGGCTGCTCCTCGCGCTTCCCGTACTACATGGAGACCTACGGGATGCACTCGATCCACGGCCGCGCGCCGACCATCGCCACCGGGCTCAAGCTCAGCCGACCCGACCTGCTCGTCTTCGTGATCACCGGCGACGGCGACGCGCTCTCGATCGGCGGCAACCACCTGCTCCACGCCCTGCGCCGCAACATGGACCTCAAAATCCTGCTCTTCAACAACCAGATCTACGGCCTCACCAAAGGCCAGTACTCCCCCACCTCCGAACTCGGCAAAACCACCAAAACCTCGCCGATGGGCACCACCGAGCGCCCGCTCAACCCAATCAGCATCGCCCTCGCCGCCGAAGCCACCTTCGTCGCCCGCACCTTCGACACCGACCCGCAGCACCTCACCTCCACCATCGAAGCCGCCGCCCGACACGAAGGCTCCGCCTTCGTCGAAATCCTGCAAAACTGCAACATCTTCAACGACGGCGCATTCCGCGAATTCACCGACAAGGGCGTGCGCGACGACCGCCTCGTCTACCTCGAACACGACAAGCCGATGACCTTCGGCAAAGACCACGAACAGGGCCTCGCTCTCACCGCCACCGGCCTGCGCGTCGTCGACACCGACGGCCCCGACCACCAACTCGTCCTCACCCACGACGCGCACCGACCCAGCGCCGACATCCAGCAGCTGCTCTCCCGCCTCGCCTACCCCGAAATGCCCGTCCCCATGGGCATCATCCGCCAGGTCCAGTCCCCCTCCTACGGCTCCCTGCTGGAAGAGCAAATCGCCCACGCCCGCAACACCCAAGGCGAAGGCGACCTCATGGCCCTGGTCAAAGGCAACAACACCTGGCTGGTCGAGTAGCCGCCGCTGTCCCGCCCTGTCTTGCTGCTCATCGGAGGCTAGATGATGGCGCTTGAGGTAGCCCTCCCAAGAGTCGAGCTGGAAGTGTCCGACTTTGGGCCGATAGCCCAGGCCAAGATCGATCTGCGCCCGCTTACGGTCTTTATCGGCCCCAGCAACACCGGTAAGTCGTATCTGGCGACGCTGATCTACGCACTGCACCTGATGTACACGGAGAGGACATTAGAGGTTCTTGGTGAGCGACAGCGAGACTCGATACCCATCGAGTCTCGCTTCGTTGCTTCCGGCCCGCCAGTCTCGATCTCGCACGACACCTTGCGATCGCTGGGTAGGTGGGCGTCAGTCGATTCTGGCCCTTCTCGGACTGCGGATGAGTCAACCAAGGTGCCTCGTGCTTTACCCGCGGATGCGGAGCAGATCGTGCGAGTGATGTTGGCAGGAAGTCCCGGACGAACCGGCGCATCCTTCGAAGCGATCATCGAGCGGTGTTTCGGCGCGAGCCATAACGTTGCCGGCTTGGTGCGGCAAAAGGCTCAGCGTCCTGCTCAGGTAGTGCTCCGAAGCAGAATGACCGACTCGCCAGGTGACGAGCAACCGCTCGCCAAATACGCCTACTCTCTCGGGAAAAGAAGAGTGTTTCTTCATTCCGAGGTACACTCGGACAAACCCTTGCTGTTGGCGGATCCGCCACTGACGCGTTTCCCCATTTCGGCGTTGTCGCTCTTCTACGGAGGCGATCCCAGCCAGAAGCTCGATGACGACTGGACTGATAATGCCGATCGCCGCACGAGCGCGATCGTCTGGACGCTCAATGGCCTGGCCGATGCTGCGTTGCCTGGCTTGGTTGGCCCGCTGGCCGCCCCTGCATTTTTTCTGCCGGCTGCCAGGACCGGGGTAATGGACGCGCATCGATTCGTGCTGGGAACGCTCGCAATCGCATCGTCTTACGCCGGAATGCGTGAAACAACGTCGAGTCCCAGCCTTTCAGGCATCCACGCGGACTTCATACGACAGTTGGTCGAGATGAAGCACTCGGCCGATGATCCGCCTCGCCAGTCCATTCGCGCGATCGGCGCTCAGATCGAACGAACGGTGCTGGCCGGTACGATCCTGGAGGAACGCACCGAGGCCGGCTACCCAGAGCTCTCATACCGGTCGTCAGAAGACGACCACGCTATTCCCCTCTCTCAATCATCTTCGATGGTCTCCGAACTTGCGCCGATCGTCCTGTACATCAAGAACCTGCTCGAACCCGGCGACACCCTCATTATCGAAGAGCCCGAATCGCATCTCCATCCGGCGGCGCAGTCGGCGCTTGCGATTCAGCTCGTTCGACTCGTCAACGCTGGCGTCCGCATCATCGTGACGACCCACAGCGAGTGGATGCTTGACCAGTTCGACAATCAGCTGCGCATGTCAAACCTGCCTGCGAAGCACCGTGAGGGACTACCTGGCGGTGAGGCAGCGCTCGATCCCGCGCATTTCGGCGCGTGGTTTTTCGAGCCAAAGAAACGGCCGCGAGGGACCGTAGTGCGAGAATTGGCCTTCGACGAGGACGAGGGCGGCATCGCCAGTGGGTACGACGAAGTGGCCGACGCGATGTACAACGAGTGGGCGACGATCGGCAATCGTCGGGCAGACATTCGTCAAGGCCGCGAATGACGTTGCTCGTTGATGCCGTGAAAGGGCGTGTTTCGGCTGCGTGTGTCGGCGGCAAAATCCGAGCCAACAAATGCGGAGTCTCGCTGAAAGGAATGCCTTCCGAACACGTAGTGGTAGACCTTGACTGCGCCACCTCTAAGCAGGTTGATGGTGCGAAGTGCGCAGACTACGTGTATGTCGCGAACGATGGGAGCGTCGCCGTGATCGAAATCAAGAAAGGGTCAGTGGATGTAGAGAGCGTGGTTGATCAACTGCAAGGGGGCGCCGACATCGCTGACGAACGACTCTTGCCCAAAGGCGCGACGCTCGTCTTTCGGCCCGTGCTTGTGCGCGCTGGCAGTGGGAAGGAGAAACACGAGAGGCGGAAAAGGAAACGAAACCGCATCCGCTTTCGTCACGTGGACTACGACGTTGTCCCGATCAAGTGCGGAGCACCGCTGAACACGGCATTCCTTTGATCGCTGGCCTCAGCCCCGCCGCCCACCGCCGCCTCCGCCGTCGATTGTGTGCATTGAGCCGCTGATGTAGCGCGAATCTTCGCTGCACAGCCAGGTCACCAGCGCCGCCACCTCCTCCGGCTCGCCGTAGCGGCCCAAGGGGATGCTCGACGCGAACATGTCGTGCACCGCCTCCGGGTTGTCGGGGTCGAACTGCCGCTCCAGCGAGCGCATCATACGCGTCTCGATCGGCCCCGGGCAGACCGCGTTGACGCGGATTTCAGGCGCGAGCTCGGCCGCCGCCGACTTGGTCATCCCCACCACCGCGTGCTTGCTCGCGCCGTAGGCGATGATGCCCGGCGTCGCGGTCAGCCCGGCGATCGAGGCCGTGTTGACGATCGCCCCGCCGCCGCTCTCGCGCATCGCCGGCCCGACATGCTTGAGCCCCAGGAAGACGCCTTTGAGGTTAACCGCGATCACGCGGTCGAAATCGTCCTCGTCGAGTTCCCAGAGGTTCGCCCGCACCCCCTCGATGCCGGCGTTGTTGAAGAACGCGTCGACCCGCCCGAAGCGCTCCACTGCCTGCCGCACGTAGTCCGCGACCTGCCGCTCCTGCATCACATCGGCCTCGACCGCCAGTACCTCGCCGCCCGCGTTGGTCACCGCGGCGACTGTCTCGTCCAGCGCCGAGCCCGCCAGATCGACCGCCACGACCTGCGCGCCGTCCTCCGCGAAGCGCACGCAGGTTGCCCGTCCGATGCCGCCCGCCGCCCCCGTCACGATCGCCGCCTTGCCCGCAAATCGGTCGCTCATCATGCACCGCCTTTCGCTGCTCAAGATAGCCGTTGAGCTCCGTGCGAGTCGGACGTGAGTGGGACGGGTCAGAACAGTGGATCAGACCAGAGCGGCGCGGCCCAGAGCCACGCCGCCGCGCCCGCGCCCAGCCCCAGCGCGGCGACGCCCAACTCGGGCAGCCAGCGGATGCGCCCCAGGCCGCCCAGCGTCGGCAGCCGCCAGAGCAGCAGGCCGCAGAGCACGCCCATGATCAGCCCGCCGAAATGCCCGCCGATCGAGATGCGCGGAATCAGCAGCGAAAGCACGATGTTGATCACGAGGAAGATGAAAATCCCTGAGTCCTGCCAGCGCACGCCGCCCGCCCGCTCGGCCACCACCACCGCGCCCGCGACCCCGAAGACCGCGCCCGAGGCGCCCGCCGTCAGCCCGCCGGGCGAGGCCAGCAGCGCGCCCAGCGCCCCGCCGAACAGGCAGGCCGCGTAGAGCAGCGCGAACCGCCACGGCCCAATGGCAGGCTCCAGCATCCGCCCCACCCACATCAGAATCAGCATGTTCATGCCCACGTGGATTAGCCCGTAGTGCAGAAACGCGCTGCTCGCAATCCGCCACCACTCGCCCCACTCCGCCACGGCGAAGCCGTTCAGCGCGAAATCGCGGTGTACCGACGTCGCGCCGCCGCCCCAAACCTCGAACGAGCCGGTCAGCGCCAGCACAATCACGAACACGATCAGATTGGCCGCGATCAGCGCCTGCGTCACCCGCACCGGATCGCTCGTCAGCACCGCCCGCCGCTGCCCGCGCGACGCCTCCCGCACGCACTCCACGCACTGATAGCCGACGGGCGCTTCGACCATGCACTGCGTGCAAATCGGCCGCAGGCAGCGCTGGCAGAGCACGCCCGCCCAGCGGTCGTCATGCCGAAAACAAACCGCATCGCGCGTGCTCATCCAATCAGCCTACTAGCCCCTCACCGCTGCGCCGCGCGGGAACTGAAGGCCGCCTGCCGTCGTTTGCTAGCATCGCAGATGGAGGGTGCATGCGATGCGGCGTTGCGCGCTGTTGCTGCTGATTGCGCTGGCTCTTGCGCTGCTCGCGGTGGGCGCGCAGGCGCAGGAGCGCGGCGACGCGGCGGGCGACCCACCCGCGGCGCCGCGCATCAGCAGGCTGAGCTGGAGCGGATTGACGATCCGCGCCGAGTGGAATCCGGTCGCGCGCGCGACGGGCTACGACCTGCGCTGGACGCCCGAAGAGCAGCGGCGGCGGCATCTCACAGTCAGCGCGGAGCGCGCGGTGGACGGCTCGCCGGCGGAGGTCTCCGCGCTCTGGGCGGGCCGCTGGCGGGTCGAAGTGCGCGCGCGGATCGGCTCGGGTCCGAGCGCCGTGCGCGGCGCGTGGTCGCGCCCGCGCATTGTGCGGGTCTACGACGCGCCGCCGCGGCTCGAGGTGGAGCGCTTCGACGGCGAGTACGCGCGGCTCAACTGGACCGGGGTGGGCGCGAGCTACGAGCTGGAGTGGGGCGAGCGGGGCAAAGCCAAGCAGTTCGCCCGCCGCGACGGGCGCAGCCCCACGCTGGAGTTGGGCCCGCTGGAGGGGGGCAAGACCTACGAGTTCCGCGTCCGCGCGCGCGACGGGGCGGGCCGCAGCGGCTACTCGCCGACGGCGGTCTTCACGCCGACCGGCTGGCGGGGCGGCCGCCCGGGCGCGGCCTACGTGGGTCGGATCGGGCAGATTTACGCGCTCTGGTTCCCGCAAGCGCGGCGCGGAGTGGTACGAGTTGAGCTGGATCAACGCGGCCGACCCGACGGAGACGGCGCGGGTGCGGGTGGGCACGGCGACGAGCGGCGGATCGCGCCCTCAGGTGCCGGGCCAGATCGGGCGCGCGGGCGGCTTCGAGGACGGAACCTGGAATGTGCGCGTGCGCGCCGGCCCGCGCGGCGTCTGGTCGCCGCTCTACCCGCTGACCCTCTCGAACCAACCCGCGCGCCTCGCGCTGGAGCTGTTGACAGGGGGTGACCTTTGTGTAGAGACCGATCGCGCGTGGCTTTTCTGGCGCATCTCGGGTGGCGTTCCACCCCATACCGTCACCGTCAACGGGCAACAAGTCGACGGGAGCACAGGGCGCATACCTGTTAGCTGCCGTCCACTCGAGACCAGCTTGCCGCCGTGCGATCCTCTCCGCAGTTCACACCGGACGGTCCGAGCCACTGCGACGGACAGTCGCGGCGTTAGCGCCAAGGACGAGGTGCGGGTCGCGCTTGGCGAGCCGCCGCCACCAGCCGAGCCCGGCGCGGTCCGGCAGGACGCATCAGCGGGCGTGGGGCTGCGGTTGAGCTGGACGGCCCACACGGCCGTCCCGCCCGTCTGCACATACGAGTTGCAATACCAGGCGACGACCTGGGACGCGACCAGCTGGCCCGGCTCGTGGACCGCGATCAGCGACACCATCGCCGCCGGCGTGACCGAGCATCTACATCGCAATCTCGATCCAAACCGCCGCTACCGCTACCAACTGCGGGCAAAAAACAACCTTGGGGCGAGCTACTGGTCCCCGGCCTTCCCAGAGGCCGGTGCGCGTCCCGGCGCACCCGTGATCGCGGCGCAGACCGCCGCTTCCGGCTCCGTCGCGCTCAGCTGGAGCGCCAGACCCACCGGCGCAATGCGCTGGGAGTACCGCAGCCGACCTGTGGACGGCAGTTGGAGCGCTTGGACCGCGATCGCTGACTCCGACGCCTCAACCACCGAGCACACTGTCGGCGGCCTCACCGAAGATGTCCGCTACCACTTCCAGCTGCGCGCTCGCACCGCTGGCGGCGCAAGCCCTGCTTCAGCAACAGCCGTCGCCATCGCTGGACTGACCCCGACCGCGCCGAGCGAGCGCCAGTCGCTCCGCTACGACGATCTCGACTCGGCCGGCGGCGCGACGCGGCCTGGCTCCTACGCATTCCTGACGGACGCCGACGATCTGACCAGCGGCGCGGTGACCTTTGCGGAAGTGAGCGGCGCCGAGGCGCTGCTGCTCAACGCCAGCGGCTACGCGCGCCGCTACTACGGCGCAGTGCTCACCAGCGTGCGAGTGGGCGACCGCTTCACGTGGCATCCATACAGCGGCTGCTGGTACCATTACCGCGTGACCGAAGTCCTGCCGGTGCCCACCACAACCGCGCCCGGGCGCAGGCTGTTCCGCATCGCGCTCGAAGCCGAGGAACCGTGCGGCGTTGCGGCGGCCCGGGCCGGCAATGCGAAGAGCTACTTCGACGAGTCTCGCGACAACACCGCGTGGTTCCGCTGGGGCGATCCACCGAATGCGCTGTACGTGGGCGCAGACGGCATTCGCATTATGTCAGGTCGATACGCGGCCGAAGGCGGCCACACCTACCGGCTGATTGAACAGGGTCCGATCGTGATCGATGTGCCAGCCGGCCTGCGGCTCCGCTTCGGGTCAGGTGCGCTGACTTCCCGCGGTACGGCCTCTGCAGGGTATTTCGATGAGGTTAGCGGCGGAGAGTTTGGCCTGGACCCGTACACCGGGCAGGACATCTGGTACTACGTGGAGATACCAGAAGGCGAGACCGAACCCCCAGCCGAAGTAGTCGCTCAGTTCGAAGCCCTGGTGGACTCTATCCGCGAGGTGCCTCTACCATGATCGCCGACATGCCTGTCAAGGGAACGCTCTCGTCACTGCCGGTGCGCCTGACTTACAGCGCTGTGTGTATCACTGTCGCGGTTCTGCTGGCTCTTGGTGTCAACCGAGCCAACGCCGACATCGGTGATTCAGACCGCCTCGGGTTCTTCCCGGATTCGGTCGAATGGATCACACGGAACCTGGTGGAGGGAACTCCGATCCCAGTCTGTAGCGAACACTATCCGAAAGCCACGAGAATGGCGGCCGACCGCTGGAACGCTGCACTGGGCATCACTGCGTTCAGGATGCTGCAAGCCGGCGTGGGTTGCTATGACATCGAGATCCCTGAAGATGGATGGGATCCTCAAAAAGGTGTCGTTCGCCTTGTGGTGTCTCAGGGCACTGACCCACGCAAGTCGACATGCCCGGCGGGCGAAACGATAGTACCTTGCATGAAGTACCGAGGCTCCTTCGCTGGCGTGTACCCAGATTCGTACGACGGTCCCAGGGGTTATGGCCAGCCCATAGGCTGTGAGCTCTACAGAGATGAAGAGGATGAGATGGGTAAAGTGAAACAGTCGATGGACCGTGCCGCCCTCGGTTGCATAATGTTTGACCACCAAGGCTTTCATGACGATGACTGGCTTGACAACAGGGAATTGCAGACCTACTACGGCAGGGCCGAAATCTTCCTGCACCCGCGGCATCATCCGAGGGCCAACGATGGCACCGATTCTAAGAGTGCCGAACTCATCCGCGACATCGCACACGAGATGGGACACGCGCTCGGGTTGGCCGACTACTATTGCGGCGGAGGCGGCAATGACGGTCTCGAGCGTGATGGCGAACCCGAGAACAGGTCGCTGATGAACAGCTGGACCGTAAACCGCGAATGCAACTCCCTGGACGATGCGCCGACGGCTCGCGACTTGCGGGACTATACGACGGTCTACACACCCGCGACCGTCACCAACCCCGACTCAGCAGCTCGGGCCGAGCCGCTGTACAACGCATTCTGGCTGACCTGGACGCAAGATGACGTCTTCGTCGAATCAGGATTTGAAGTTCAACGCTGGAACGGGACCGCATCAGGATGGACCAGCACCGCGTCGACCGGAGCGAATGCCCTGGCGGCTGCTGTTGAGAACCAACCGGCCGGGTTGCAGCGGTATCGGATCGTCGCCCGGACGCACGCGCTGCCCGACTGTCCGCCGGAGCAAGAAGTCCTGCTCGGCTGTACACCGCACGGCCATGTGCATGGAGCGACCAGCTCTGAAGTCCGCGTCCTCGTGCGGCCTGCGCCATTGCCCGCCCCGACCGATGCGCGCGCCACGAGTCCGACAGCAACCACGTTGACGCTGTCTTGGATCGCGCCGGCGAACACGTCGTTGTACAAGCTGGCGTACACGGTTGCCGACAACTGCGACGCGGCCGACGCGGTGTCGTGGTTCGCGCCAAGCTCAGCTGATGCCGCGCAGGGCGCGACCGACACTACCGGTGCGGCAATAACGTACGAATTCAGCAGCCTCGATCCATCAACGACATATCGGCTCTGCGTCCGCTCCATCCGAGAGACGGCGCCCGGCTTCGAGATCGAGTCTGGCTGGGTAGAGGCGATGGGTACGACGGCGGCGCTGCCGCTGCCGACCAGCCTCACGGTGCGTGACGTGACGGACAGCAAGGCCATATTGCACTGGAACAAGGCGACCGGCGCAGACGGCTACGAGGTGCAGCTCGACGGCGCGGACGTCGAGACGACACTGGGCAAGAATGCGACCAGCTACGAATTCACGCTGCGGAGCGCCGACACCGCCTACCAGCTTGGCGTGGCGGCGAAGCACGGCGATCAGCTGTCGGCGTTCGCCACGCTGACGCTGCTCAAGCCGCCCAGCGACATCGAACAGAGCACAACCGCCTACAGCTCCGTCAAGTACACCTGGACCGACGGCAACCCCACCGGCAGCGCGACCAGCGCGGAGGTCAAGATCGGCGCAACCGGCACCAGGAAGACCGCGGATAGCACGACATACCACACCTTCAAGGACCTCACCGCCAACGAGGAGTACACCTTCTACTTCCGCCTGAAGAACAACCAGGGCCCCTCCGCCTGGCGCACCGTGACGGTCACCACCCCACCGCTGCCGAGGCTGACGGTGAGTGTCTCGCCGCGGTCGGTGAGTTGCTACACGGGCGGGAGCGTCTCGATCAGTTGGGCGATCTCCAACGGCACGGCACCGTACGCGGTAAGAGTGAACGGCGTCAACGCCAGCGGCAGCCGCAAGACGGTCACTTGCCAGAGCACCGCCGGCACGCAAACCGTTTCCGTAACGGCAACAGACGCCTCAACCCCACAGCGCAGCGGTTCCGCCAGCGTCAGCCTGACAGTCACGAATCCTCCCCCGCCACCACCGCCGCCGACACTCTCAGTAAGTGCATCCGCCAGCCCGACGAGTTGCACTACCGGCGGGACCGTCAACGTCAGGTGGAGTGTCAGTGGCGCCAGCGGGTCCTACACCGTGACAGTCGACGGCAGGTCAGCCTCGACCAGTCCGACATCTTTCACCTGCCAATCAACGGCGGGCCGCCAGTCGATCACCGTGGAAGTGCGGGACAGCAACGGTTCGTCCGAGTCGGACACTGTCTACGTGACTGTGACCGCGCCGCCATCGCTGCTTGACTGCCTGAGCGCCAAGGTGATCAACGATTTCGCCTCATGGATCGGGCGAGCCAGCCACTGTGGCTCTACCACCGCGTCTGCGCTCTGGACCGCTTTCCGAAACGATGGCATCCAGATTGGCTGCATTCAACGTGTGGGCAGCAAGAACGAGCCTTGGCCGAAGTATCAGAGCGGCTGGCCGGACTTTTCGATCTCTTTCGGCGCCATCCTCGCGTTAACCACGGCGGTGTGCGATGCCGGCGGCGGTGTTTCCGGCTCAGCCGACGCCGACGCAGTGAACTGCGCCGAGGCCGTGAAGCCCGAGACGGGCGCGATGGCAATTGACGTCAGTGGTTTCTCATGCGTGATCGTGCGCGGCGGCGGCGCAGTGCAGGTCTCGCGCGGCGAGTACACGCTCAACGTCAGCCTCGCCTCGGACCGCGACTGGTTCGCGTTCGCCCCAGCCAGCTACACCGGCAGCTCAGCCGGCGCATTCCTCTTCCTCGATCTCACCAGCGGCGGCTGGATCGCGCTCAAACCCACCGACGGCGCGGAACTCGAGCGCCACGCCCCCGCCGACGCCACAGGCCTCCCCGCCCTGCTCGACGCCATCGCCGCTTCCGCCGCGCCGAGCGTGTATCCTGCGCCTGACCGCTGAATGGGAGGAGACGCCACATGAAGTTCCACTGGTTCAACCTGATGCCCTGGCCGCATCTGCCCGACGACTTCCGCGAGACCAACCGCTCCGTCTGGGTGGATGTCGACTCGCGGCTCTACGACCCCGTCGAGGGCCACCGCGTCTACCACGAGTACCTCGACCAGCTCGAGTACGCGGCGCAGCTGGGCTTCGACGGGATCGGCGTCAACGAGCACCACCAGAACGCCTACGGGATGATGCCCTCGCCGCAGATCATGGCGGCGACGCTCTCGCGCCGCACCAGGGACGTGACGCTGCTGCTGCTCGGCCAGTCGATCGCGCTCTACAACCCGCCCACCCGCGTGGCCGAGGAGATGGCGATGCTCGACGTGATGTCGGGCGGGCGGCTCGTCGCCGGCTTCCCCGTCGGCACCTCGATGGACGACAACTTCTGCTTCGGCTCCAACCCGGCCACGCTGCGCGACAAGTACCAGGAGAACCACGACCTGATCCTGCGCGCCTGGGCCGACCCCGATGTGTTCGCCTGGAACGGCAAGTACAACAAGATCCGCTACGTCAACCTCTGGCCGCGCCCGATCCAGAAGCCGCACCCGCCGATCTGGATCCCCGGCGGCGGCTCGGTCGAAACCTGGGACTTCTGCGCCGACAACGGCTACAACTACTCCTACCTCTCGTTCAACGGCTACGTGCGCGGCGAGGCGCTGATGCAGGGGTTCTGGAACCGCATGGGCGAGATGGGCGTCGAGTTCAACCCCTACCAGGGCGCGTTCGCGCAGCAGATCGTGGTCGCCGAAACCGACGACCAGGCGCAGCAGCTCTACGAAGAGCACCTGCAGTACTTTTTCGACAAGTGCCTGCACGTCCACCCCGGCTTCGCCGACGCGCCCGGCTACCGCACGGAGAACACGATTCGCGCCGGCCTGCGCGCGGGCGGCTCGCAGGGGCTGGGCATCGCGCACACGCTCAGCTGGCAGGACTGGGTGCGCGAGGGCTACATCGTCGCCGGTTCGCCCGACAGCGTCACCGAGCAGCTCGAGAGCCTCGCCAACAAGCTCCAGGTCGGCCACCTCGTCTGCCTGCTGCACTGCGGCGACATGCCCGACGACAAGGCGCGCGCCAGTACCAAGCTGATGGCCGAGCAGGTCATCCCCCGCCTGCGGCACATCTGGGACGACTACGAGGACCACTGGTCGCCGCAGCCCATCCCGCAGAGCCGCCAGTCCACGCCTCAGCCGGTGGGAGCGATTTAACCGATGGCCGAACTGCAAACCATCACGCTGTCGCCGACGGGCCAGACGGCGCACCTCTACGAAGCGGGCGACGGCCCGCCCCTGCTGCTGCTCCACCCCGTCACCGGCATTCCGCGCTGGGGCGAGCTGCACGAGACGCTCAGCGCGCGCTTCCGCGTCATCGCCCCCTTCCAGCCCGGCTGGGGTCCGGCCAAAGACGACCTGCCCGATGTCGATAACAACCTCGACCTCGTGCTGTTCAACGTCGACCTGCTCAACACGCTCGGCGCGGAGCGCGCGCATGTCGCGGGCGTCAGCATCGGCGCATGGATCGGCGCGGAAATCGCCGCCATCCGTCCCGATGTCGTGCAGTCGCTCACCCTCGTCAACCCGCTCGGCATCTGGTCCGAGCAGCACCCCGGCGAAGACCCCTTCGCGCAGCACCCCGGCTGGCCGACCGCCGTGCTGTTCAGCGACCCCGAGCTGCGCGCCAAGCTGTTGCTCGAGGGGCGCGACCAGCTCGACGCCTACGTTGAAGAACTGCTCGACCTGCGCGCCTCCGCCAAATTCCTCTGGCCGATCCCCGACACCGGCGTCGAAAAGCGCCTCCAGCGCATCGACTGCCGCACGCTGGTCGTCACCAGCGGCAAGGACAACATCGTCAGCCTGCCCGTGGGCGACATCTGGCGCGCCGGCATCCCCGGCGCCCAGCAGCGCGAGATCGCCCAATCGGGCCATCTCGCCGACCTCGAAGCCCCCGCCGAGCTCGCCGAGCTGATCGCCAGCTTCGCCCTCCAGGGCGCAACCGCGTAGCCGGGCTGCCGGCGGAACCGATCGCCGCCCCGCAGCGTCAGGCTGGCATCAGAGGGGCGGAGGCTTCGGATGCTGCGCTGCGTCGCGCTCGGTCTCATCGCACTTTTCGCCTGCGCCGCCGTTGCGTATGCGCAGCAGACCGCCGAGCCGCTCACGCTCAAGCTCGCATCCTCGCGGCAACTCTGCACCGCCGGCACGCTGACTCAGGTTTCCTGGATCATCAGCGGAGGGACGCCGCCCTACGCCCTCACGATCAACGGCGAAGAGGTTGCCGCCGCCGCGCCGCACGCGCTCGCGCCCTGCGGTGCAATGGTCGACGACGGCCTCGAATGGCTGCTGGGCATCGGTCGCCAGCGCCACGTCACCGCCGTGGCGACCGACTCGCTGGGCGCGGCGGCCACGGCATCGGCGCGGCTGACACTCGCCGCCGCGCTCGACCCGCCCACCGACGCGCAATCGCGGAGCTTTCTGGTCTGGCTCCACACACCGGTACCGGTGCAGTTCGAGTTCGGCGATCCACAGATCAGGACGCGCTGGCGCGCCGGAACGCCGCCATGGCAACCCGCTGCTCGCTACATGCTGCTGCGCTGGCGCGTGCAGGGCGCCGACCGTTGGGCCTACGAGGCGCCGGCGCCGGTCGAGCGCTTCGAGTCCGAGCAGCTCCACAAGTGGTCGGTCGATAAATCGCTGATCGACCGCGTGCTCGAAATCCAACTCGCGCATCTGCGCCGCGGCATCGAGCGCGAGTCGCCGCACGCGCTCAGCTGGTCGCCGCCGCAGCTGATCTCCGCCGCGCCGCCGCCGCGCAGCATCGTCGCGAAAACGACGCACGATACGATCACGCTCTCCTGGGGGCCAAATTCGCCGGGAACGCATTACATCGCCGCGCTGTCGGCCGGCGGCTCCGACTACCACGCGTGGGATTCTTGGAGCATCGATGCCGCAGCAACGTGTCCTTGCGCGGCGCACTTCGACGGCCTGCTGCCCGACACCTGGTATCGAGTTCATGTCGGATTCGCTGAAGGGAAAGTAGCACCGCCGCGGTGGTTCGAGGTGCGTACGGAACCGGCGCCGCCGGATTGGACACCAAAGCCACGGCTTCCGCAGAGCGTGAACGCGGTTTCGGTGGACGAGGGCTTGCGGATCATGTGGGAGCCGCCCCTCGTGGGTCCCGAGCTGGGCTACTCGGTCTGCCAGAGGCCTGATGACAGGCCGCTCTATCCCTACACCTGCCATTCCGTCGCCGCAAGAGAGCGCCAAGCCATCTTCTCGATGCAGTCGCCCGCGGGAGGCACCTATCGGATTCGCGTCGCTCACAGATCAATTCCGCCGGCGGTCGTTGAGCGCGTCGTCTACGTCCCCTATCCCGCCGACGGGGGAGCGACCGCCGGCGCTCCTCCGCCTCCGCCCGATGTCCGGCACAGCGGCAGGCCCGGGATACCGCCAGGGTTTCCAGAATCATCCGACCACGAAGGATTGGAGTTCTTCAGTCTCGTTTGGGACGAAACCGTCGAGGCGCAGCGCGCCGAGCTCGAATGGACTGTGCGAGACCGGACAATGCGCTGGCAAGTGGCGGCGGACGAAGTGCATTCCCAATTCGTCGGGATCAAAACGGAAGAGTCTCCCTCATTTCGCGTCCGCTATCTGAACGAAGGCGTTTGGTCGCCGTGGTCGGAAGCGGTTCGGATATCCCTCGTACCGGGTTGGCCTGCTGCTGTGAGACTCGACGAGCGAAGCGGCCACCTGGTTGTCAACTGGCTCTCACCGTGGATTACACTCCCAGTTGACGGCTATCGCGTGTACATCTGCTGCCCGAACGGCGTCGAAGAAGTGATCGACGCAGGGAAGGCAACATCGATCTTGCATCCGATCGATCCGGGCGAAACAGAGTACTCGGTCTCGGTAACCGCCTGGAGTCGCGAGGGCGGTGAAGGTCCGCGCTCGTACACCGCCGAATATCGCCAAGGCGAGCCGCCAATCCTCGAACTCGCACACACGACGTACTGGCATCCCCGCTGCCTGCCCCAAGCAGGAATTAAAACAAGCGTGTCCTGGGAGATCACGGGGGGCGCCGCGCCGTTTCTGCTCGCCATCGATGGCGACGCTGCTTTCGAAACGATTGAGCGGCGCGGGACGACGGAGATCAGATGCCGGCCCGATGTCGTTCCGTCCCAGCCCGATACGCACGTAGTACGCGCGGAGCTGGCAGACTACTACGGCCGCACAGCCGCCGGCGCTACGAGGATCGTGTACGCCGGCGACGATCGGCTTGACCGGATGCCCGGCCAGCCGTGGGGCGGCTTGTATCTGCGCAGCGTTCACCGCTTCCACATCTGGCTCAGCTGGGATTGCACTCGCTGGAACCAGAAGACCGCCATCCGCTGGCGTGCTCGCGCGGAGGAGGAGTGGCGCTATATGGCACAAGAGAAGTTCGTGCCGTGGCGCAGCGACCCTGATTGGGTATGCCGCGGCCGGTGGCCGGACCTCGAGCCGTCGACGCGCTATGAGTTTCAGCTCGCCGTCTATGCCCACCCCGCGCAGCTCGAATCTCCCGAGACGCTTGAATGGACTCCCACCGAGACTGTGACGACGCTTGGGCCATCGACCGATGTTCGCCTCGCCGCCGAAGATGGCGGCGTGGCCGTCTCCTGGCGTTCGCAACCCGACGCATGGGCGTACCAGATCGTCCTGCGCGCCGCGGGCGCGTCGTGGTGGACCTGGCGCGAACCGAGCGGCGATGTGTTTGAGCGAGCGCTCTTCAGAGGCTTGCCCGCGGATGTCGAATACGACGTCGAGATCATCACTCCCCCGCTCTCCAACGGTGAAGAGATACTCACGCCGGGCTTCGCATTCGCCGGGCCGTTCGGCGAATGACATTGACCATAGCTCACACCGCTGCATCGGCGGCTGACAACCGCTATCCTGCACTGCACACGATCGGAGGCGCGCAATGGCGACCAAATTCGGACTCACCCTCTCCAACCGCGGCGTTGTGACCGGCTCGAGCACCATCGAGGACATGCTCACCCTCGCCCGGCTGGCCGACGCCGACCAGGCCTGGGACAGCATCTGGGTCGGCGACTCGCTGCTCGCCAAGCCGCGCCTCGACGCGCTCGGCCTGATGTCCGCGCTGGCCGTGCAGACCGACCGCGTGCGCATCGGCCCCGCCTGCTTCGCCAGCACCCCGCTGCGCCCCGCCCTGCTGCTCGCCTACCAGTGGGCCTCGCTCGACCTGCTCAGCGGCGGCCGCTCCATCTTCGTCGCCTGCATGGGCGCGCCCGGCGCCGGCGGCGGCGATATGGACGACGAATTCGCCGCCTTCTGCGTCCCCACCGAGTCGCGCATGAAGCGAATGGAGGAGGCCGTCGAAATCCTGCGCCTGCTCACCAGCGAAGACGATGTCTCCTACCACGGCGAGCACAACGACTTCGAAGGTGTTACGATCGAGCCCCGCTCCGTGCAGCGCCCCATCCCCATCTGGATCACCTCCAACCCCGCGCCGCACCTCAGCCGCAACCGTCGCAACGGACTCAGCCGCGTCGCCCGCCTCGGCGACGGCTGGATGACCACCTTCCAGCCGCCCGAAATCGTCCGCGAGTACCGCGCCGAGATCGGCCGCTACGCCGCCGAAGCGGGCCGCGAACTGCCCGACAACTTCGAAACCGCCGTCTACTACAACATCAACGTCAACGAGGATCGCAGCGCCGCGCTGGCCGAAACCAAGCGCTACCTCGACGCCTACTACACCACCGACTACAGCGAGGCGCAGCTCAATCTCTGGGCCGCCATGGGCTCGCCTGAGCAGTGCGCCGCCGACATCCGCGAATACATCGCCGCCGGCGCGACCACCATCACCCTCCGCCTCTGCAGCGCCGACCAGCAGGGCCAGTACCGCCGCGTCACCGAGGAAGTCCTGCCCGCCCTCCTCTAGCCGCGCGCGCCGAGGGAACAATCAGCGCCGCTCCGGCGTCTTGCAGGCGAGACGCTCGAAACGGAGGCGCAGCGATGAGACTTCCACTCGCGCTCGGCCTGTGCTGCGCGCTGTTCGCCGCCCTTGCGGCCGGCTGGACCGTCGCGCATGCCGACGAACCCGACGCCGCCGAAAGCCCGCCCACCCCATTGGAAGTAACGTTCCACGCCGATGCGTCAGTCTGCACCGCCGGCTCAATGATGCAAGTCCACTGGCAAATCAGCGGCGGCGCCGAACCCTACCAGGCAACGCTCAACGGCGAGCCCGTAGACGCATCGTCCAACAGCGCCCCAGCCCCCTGCGGCCCCGCCTACGACATTCCCGCCTGGCTGCGCGGCATTGTCCAGCCGCCGCCGCTCAACATCGATCTGACCATCCTCGACGCCGCCGGATCCGAAGCGGCTCACGCTCTCACTCTCAACCGCGCCCCGCCGCTCCCGGCGCCTACAGTGGATGCAGGGCCGATCCCCGGGTGGACCTACCGCACGCTGATCACCGCACATGCACACGGCGTCGGTGTGAACCAGGTTCGCCGTTATCTCATTCGCTGGCGTGCGCAGGGAAGCACAGTCTGGAACTACCATACCGACACCGCGCTGCCCGGCTCGAGTGGGCCCGATTATTTGCTGTACCACGAGACCGAAATGATCGGCGCGCGCGTGGCCGTCGAGGTCGCCCAGGTGCGATCTTTGGCCGAATCTGCGACGCTTAATCTACTCAATTGGAGCGAAACGGCGTACGCGACGACAGCCTCGCCGCCAACCGATCTGACCGCTCGTGCGACGCACGATACCATTACTGTCTCATGGGGCCCAACCACCGAGGGATTGGCCTGGAAGGCTAGTGTGAGCCCCGTGGGTCGCCGGGATCGAGACTACGACCGGCGCCATGGAGCCTGGGATCGGTCGGAGTGGTCACAGAAGACTGCCGGACCTGCGCTGCCCTATGAGGTGAGCTACGACGGACTGTTGCCCGATACCCTCTACAGCGTCCGAGTCGCGCTCGATGACAACTGCGATAGCTACGGCTGGGATGATGAGTTGTGCGCTTCGACGCGACGCCTTTCGGTGCGCACCGCACCCGCGCCGCCGGGCTGGTCGAGGGAACCTCGCCGTCCCCAAAACGTTCGGGCGACCGCGCATCCAGGCGGCGTCGGATTCGTCGTGGCCTGGGACCCGCCACTCGAAGGCGAAGAACGAGCGTACGAGGTGATCGCGCACGAGTATGGCACGCCTCGCCCCGATCCGATCACGCCGGTGGGGGGCGGTGGAGGGCCAAGCTATGTGGTGAGACTGCCGCGGGACACCACCTACGAGGTGTTCGTGCGCCATCTCGGCATCGAGGACGAAGAGACGCGAGTGATCGTGGAGCCGCGATCAACCGAGTCCGAGAGCATCGACGAGTACATGACGCTGCCCGACTGGCATGTGGAGCATCGCTACCCAGACTACGGCGAGCGTAGTCGCGGCTACAAGTTCGTCGTCACCTGGGACACTGAGCACAGAGGCAAAATCGTCCAGGTCCGCTGGCTGCGCGATGGCCACGCGATGACGCAATCAGCTGAACAACCGCCGATCGTGATTTGGACCGCCGATCCCGGTCCTTACCCGTTCCAATTGCGCCTCCGCCGTGGCGAACTTGGTCCCTGGTCGCGGTGGTCGTCGGCGTTGCGAGTATCCGCGAAGCCGCCACCGCCCGAGTCGCTCTACGTGCGGGAGCAGCAAGGAGTGTTAATCGCATCCTGGCCGCTGCCGCCGGCAAGTCCGCCGGGGTACTTCTCCGATGCTCACGATCTCCTTCGCGGCCTGATCGACGGCTTCCGAGTGTACCTGCATCGAACCGGCGAGCAGGTTCGAATGCTCGATGTTGGGATGGCGACCAGCGCCGAGTTTCCGATTCCCGCTGACAGCGGCGAATACGAAATCCAAGTCGCCTCATACAGTGATTCGCTCGGCGAGGGCCGCGCGACCTCCCAGACTTTCTCGCAATCCGCTGGCCCGATCATATACGTGAGCAGCACATATGACGATCCAGTTCACCACGATATGTTGACCTGTGACCGGGTCGGCGGCGTTCCCGCGCTTGTTTCTTGGCGCATCCAGGGCGGCGCTGCGCCATACACCATTCAGGTCGACGGTGGTCTAGCGACCGTGACGAGCGATCATGAAGGGCTACTGGAGGTCCACTGCGAAACCGGGGACATGCAACGCGAGATCCGGACCGAAGTCCGTGCCGTGGTGACGGTCACCGACGCACGCGGGCGTACGGATCGGGATGGAATTCGCTACACCATCCTCGACTTCCGCGACGATAACGGTGAACCGATCAGCCGCGCGGAGAGCTGGCATCGACGATGGCCTCCATTGGCGCTGAGTCGCTTCTACGTTCAGAGCAACTCGCTTCTGCTGCGCTGGAATCGCTACAACGGAGATTTTCGGTGGGAGCAAAGCCGCCACTTGCGCTCGTTCGTTGTCCGCTGGCGCGAAATCGGCACACAGGTATGGCGCTATCGCACCACAGACGGCATAAGACCGATCAACTGCACAGGCGGCTCATCCAAGTGGACCTTGGACGGTCTCGCTCCGAACACCGAGTACGAGGTCCAGCTTGCAACCTATTTCGGCGCCGACGACCTCGCCCAACCCAACCAGCTCGACTGGACCGAATCCCACATCGCCCGAACCCTGCCCGACGCAATCCACCCCACGCTGCAACGCCGAGATTCCGACATCATCGTCTCCTGGCCCTCAATCGCCGAAGCGACCAATTACGCCGTCACCCTCCGCGCCGACGGCATCAGTTGGTGGAAAGTCTATGAACCGCAGGGCAACGACCTTGAGCAGGCCGTATTCGTCGACATACCCGCCGCGTTGGATGCGGATCTGCGCGCCGAAATCGAAGTCACGGCAGCCATCAGCGCCGATCAGGGCGGGCCGGTCATCGAAGACTACGCCTACTGCGACTGACCCAACCTGCTACCCTGCGAGCACCCCGCAACCAGCCAACGGAGCACGCCATGGCCAGCCGCTACATCCACAGCAACGGCATCCGACTGCACGCCCTCACCGCCGGACCGCGCAACGGCGACCCCGTCCTGCTTATCCACGGCTTCCCCGAGACCAGCTACGAATGGCGCAACCAAATCCCCGCGCTGGCCGACGCCGGCTACCGCGTCATCGCCCCCGACACGCGCGGCTTCGGCAAATCCGACAAGCCCCACGGGCGCTACTCCCGCAAGCTCCTCGCCGACGACATGCTCGGCCTGCTCGACCAACTCGACATCGAGCAGGCCGCCGTCGTCGGCCACGACTGGGGCGGCATCATCGGCTTCAAACTGATCATCGACCACCCCGAGCGCGTCTCCCGCGCCGCGCTCATGGACACCCTCTGCACCGTCTGGCTGCCCCAGGCCATCCACGGTTTCTGGTTCAAGGCGCGCCCGCTGCCCGAGCGTTTCTTCGCCCGCTACCACAAGGAATTCATAGCACAAATCTTCGGCGGCGACCCCGGCGTCGATCTGCCCGGCCCGCCGCAATCGCCGTGGGGCTACGCCTCGCGGCAACTCGCGCCCAACCGCTGGGCGACCGACGCCGACATTCGCGCCTACCAGCGCGCCTTCCGCGATCCCGACACCCAACGCGCCGCCATCTCCTACTACCGCCACGCGCTGCCCTTCCACCGCATCATCGCCGACAAACGCCGCCGCGGCGGCCTGCGCTTCGATCGCCTCTCCGCGACCGAAGTCGGCCATGTCTGGCGCACAGGACTCGACCAGCACCTCTACGGCCGCGAGTACATGGACTACGGCCCCGAAGACCGCGGCAAACAATTCCCCGGCCCAACCCTCTGGATGTACGGCGACCCGTCCAAGCGCTCGCGCCCCGGCGTAACCCCCGCCGGCAACCCCTTCTTCGACCAGTTCCCCATGTACTTCCCCGACCTTCGCGCCGAGCCCGCGCCCGGCGCTGGGCATTTCTTCCCCGAAGAAGCGCCCGACCACACCAACCGCGTACTACTCAAGTTTCTCGCCGACACGCCCGCGAAACGGAGGATCGAATGACGCACCGAGAGAGCGGCGAACTCGCCCTGCAACTGCTCCGCCAGCTCACCCAAACCGTCGAAACCCTGCTCGCGATGGAGGAAGACGACCTCGCCTTCCCCACCGCGCACGGTTGCGCGATGGACGGCGGCATCCGACGCCTGCTCATCCATAACGCCGAACACGACCGCATGCACGCCGGCGCCGTCTCCACCGCCCGCTACACCGCCAGGCGAATGCAGGAATCCGACCTCGGCCGCCTCACCCGCGAACTGATCCGCGAGCGCGCCGAACTGGTCGGACAACTCCTCCAGATGCCCGACGAGCTGCTCGACGCCAAAGCGCCCAACGACGACTGGTCAATCCGCGAGCACGTCGAACACACCCTCTACTGGGAAAACAACTCGATGACCCAGGCCGCAGCCGAACTCGCCGACGCCCAATGACGCGCGAGATCACCCCGGAAAGCCCGGCGCTCCGCCGCAGCGCCCAGACGCTGCTCGACCGCCACGCCGACAACACCTCGGAAGCCGATATTCGCGGCGCGCTGCGCGACTTTCTGGTCGCCGCCAAACTCGCCCGCCGCGCCGATATCCAGATGGAAAGCAAGGCCGGCGGCGGCAGAATCGACCTGGAATCCGACGACCTCGTGATCGAGGTTAAGCGCCGAATCGGCACTCGACTCGACGCCACCGACGATAACAAACAGCAACTCGACCACTACCTCCGCGCGCTCGCCCGCGATGGCAAACCGCCCCGTCTCGGCATCCTCACCGACGGCAAGTACTGGCTGCTGCGCCGCCCTGGCGCCGCCGCCTGGAGCGCCGCGCCGCCCTACGCCTTCACGCTTGAAGACGCCAACCGCGGTTACAACCTCTACGAATGGCTGCGCGACGAATCGCAGGCACTGGAGCGCAGCGAACTGACTCCCACTGATGGGGAGGTGCGTAAACGGCTCGGTCCCGGCCCGCGCTTCGAGCAGCACCTCCAGTCGCTCCGCGAGCTGTACGAGCAGCGCCGCGACGAGCCCACCATCGCGATTAAGCGCCGCCTCTGGCGGCAACTGCTCGCCGCCGCGCTGGGCGAAGTGATCGAGCACGAGGATAACCTCGACGACCTGTTCCTCCGCCACACCTACCTCTCCGCCGTCGTCGCGCTCGCCCTGCAATCCGCCTTCGGCATCAATATCGTCCAATACGCGCAGCGCGACCCCGCCGAACTGCTCAACGGCCAGCTATTCGTTAACGAAACCGGCGTGCGCGGCGTCGTCGAGTCCGACTTCTTCACCTGGCCCGCCGAAGTCGAGGGCGGCGCATGGCTGCGCGGTCTCGCCCGCCGCGTCGACCGCTTTGATTGGACCCGCGCCGAGTCCGATGTCGCCCGCATCCTCTACGAAACCGTCATCCCCGCCGACGACCGCCGCCGACTCGGCGAGTATTACACCCCCGACTGGCTCGCCCGCGAAATCGTCGACGCCGTCGTCACCGACCCGCTCAACCAGCGCGTGCTCGACCCCGCCTGCGGCTCCGGCTCATTCATCTTCGCCGCCGTGCGCAAGTATCTCGCCGCCGCCCGCGCCGCGCGCCGCAAACCCGCCCGCGTGCTCGACGGACTGCTCACCCACGTCACAGGCATCGACGTACACCCCGCCGCCGTCCACCTCGCCCGCGCCACCTGGACCTTCGCCGCCCGCGAAGCACTCGAACGCGCCCGCGGCGCCGGCGCGGACGACGTCACCGTCCCCATCTACCTGGGCGACTCGCTTCAGCTGCGCACCGAGACCTCCGGCCTCTTCGCCAGCAGCACCGTAACGATCGAGATCGAAAACGACGACGGCGATCTCGAGCGCAACCTCAGCCTCGAATTTCCCCGCGCTCTCGTCGAGCAGGGCGACTGGTTCGATAGCCTTATGACCCGCTTCGCCGAAGAACTCGAACAGGGCGGCGACCCGCGCCAGGCGCTCGACGACGTCGGCATCCCCGACGACGCCGACCGCCCGATGCTCGAACGCACCGCCGACACTCTCGCTCGCCTCCACGCCGACGGACGCGACCACATCTGGGCCTACTACGCCCGCAACCTCGTCCGCCCCATCGCCCTCCGCGCCGACCCCGTAGACGTAGTCGTCGGCAACCCGCCCTGGCTCACCTACAACCGCACTGCGGCGGTCTTGCGCTCAGAGCTGGAGCAACAAAGCAAGTCGACCTATGAGATTTGGACCGGCGGACGCTACGCCTCTAATCAAGATGTGGCGGGACTGTTTTTCACACGCTGCGTCGATCTCTATCTCAAGCCGGGCGGCGTCGCGGCGATGGTACTCCCCCACAGCGCGCTACAGAGCGGCCAATATCGCAAGTGGCGCGGGGGAGACTGGGGGTCCACGCGCGTCGATTTCTCGTTGCGCCAGCCGTGGGATCTTGAGCGGGTCAAGCCCAACACATTCTTTCCGGTGCCCTCCTGTGTGGGCTTCCTCCGCCGCACAGACGGATCAGCAACACCGTTAGCTAAAACGGCTGACCGCTGGCGCGGCGAGCCTGGTGGACCATTCACGCACGAGGATGTCCCGTTGGTCGATACGTCAGGTGAGTTTGCGTCACCATATGGGGATCGTGCGCGAGAAGGAGCGACCATCTACCCGCGGTCGCTTTTCTTCGTGAACAAGGAGGCGTCAGGAGTAGCTGTCCGCGCTGCCGACATCATTACGGTCTCTCACCGGCGATCGAGCCAAGAGAAGGCCCCGTGGAAGACGCTCGACCTGCTCGATCTCTCAAGTCGACCGATCGAGACCGCGCATGTCCGGGCCGTTTATCTGGGTGAGACGTTAGCTCCATACGTCTTGCTGGAGCCGCTCTACGCGGTGCTGCCGCTTTCCCACCGAACAGGCGGCCTCGTCAGAAAGGAGAGTGGGCTGCTAGGGCTCGATCCAACTCATCTCGGCGATCGGATGCGTCGTCGCTGGCGTGTCGTCAATCGACTCTGGGATCAGCACAAGAGCGTGAACAACAAGCTCGATCTGCTTGGCCAGCTCGACTACATGGGTAAGCTGACCGCGCAGGATACCGAGCTCAGACAACGGGGAGACACGCATCGCGTCGTCTACGGTTCGTCAGGTCGCCCGACGGCAGCGATAGTCGGAGATCGTGACGCCGTTTTCGACAAAACGCTTTACTGGGTTGACACAGTGTCTATCGCCGAGGCGAATTTTCTAGTGGCCGTGCTGAACAGCACAGCGCTTGAAGTCAAGCTGGCGCCGCTGATGCCCAAAGGACAGTTTGGTGCCCGCCACGTGCTGAAACATCCTTGGCGCCTCCCCATCCCCGAGTACGACGACCACAATCCCCTCCACCGAGACATCGCCGCCGCCGCAGTCGAAGCAACCGCAGGCGCAACAGCGCTGTTACAGGAAGTCCAAACCATCCGCGCCGTCCAGGGCAAACCCACCACCGCCACCATCGCCCGCCGCGAAATCCGCAACTGGCTAGCCCAAAGCGCCGAAGGCCAGCAGGTCGAGCGCCTCGTCGCCCAGCTGCTCAAGTAGGCCGATCAACGCCTGCTGTACGTATCTTTTTCGCGGCGCAGGACATCCGTAACGATCACCGACAGTTCCGTGTCGCGGATCTCATAGAAGATGCGCCAGGGACCTACGCGAAACCGCCACGATTCCTGATCGAGTTTGATCGCCCCGCGGGGTCGCGGCGCATCGGCGAGCGCGGATATGCGCCGCGTGATTCGACCCCGGTACGCAGTATCGACGCGGCGGAGATGCCGCGCGGCGCGGGGCGTGAAGCTGACTCGATAGGGGCCGCGCGGCGTTGACGTCACTCGCCGCTCGCCCGCTGATCGGCGAATAGCTCCTCAATCGGGATCGTGTCGCCTGCGCCGTCTTCGTCGAGCTCGCGGCGCAGTTCGGCCGCCCACTCGCGATCCGCCGTTTCCTCGTCGGGCGTGATCTCATCAAGCCGTTCGAGAAAGCTGCGGCGGCATAGACCAACGACGGCGACGGCGATCGAGACGGCGTCGCGCGCCTCATCCAGTGTGTTGGGCAACTCGGCCCCGCCGCCGTGACGATGTTGCGACCGCCACACCTCATCAAGCATGCCGGCCAGCGCTTCGACAGTCTCAACGCTGCGAAAGCGAGTATCCCATTTCTCCGGCTTGTCGCGCAGTGCGGGGATCATCTTGCCCAAAGACGGCTTGGGATCATCGGGCGTGACGATTGGGGCCAGCACGCCCTCAACGGCCTTGACGGCGGCTGCGTACGCCTCAATCGCCGACGGCTCTTCGCGGCGCCACGCGGCGCTCCATGCCATGTTGATGTCGGCTGCGACCTGATCACCACCTTGCGCAGCCAGCTCGACAGCAGCGTGCTCAGCATCGAGCGTTCGCTCGATCAGGCTCTTGCCATCGGGCGCAACCCGCCAGCCGGAGCCGCCTGCGTCAAGCATCTGCTCCAGGTGCTCGACCTGGAGAGGTTCGTAGCCGTAGCCGTAGGACTCGCCAGTTTGCAGCAACCAGTCTGCCATGTTGAGCAGCATGTTGGGCTTCCTGCTTATGATACTCCTCAGCGCTGATTCTGATCTCGCAGTCAGTCTCAGTACGAGGCACATGCGGGCACCGCGCGGGTTGAGCACGTTTGGATCCCAGGAGACGACGTATGAGCGGCACCAATCCCAGAGCAAGTCTTTCAGGTGCGGTTCGACATCTTTGGAGCGGACGCTGTAATCGCGCTCGTCCATTCCATGACGAGCGAGCAGCGGGGTGAAGGGTCGGTTCTCAGAGCTCACGCGCACACCTCCGTTCGTCGTCGCGCTCCGCCATCTTAGCGCATCCGCGCCCGGCTCGCCGAGAGCGACGAGGCCGCCAGCCGCAACGCCGACCACCTCGCCGCTCAGCCGCTCGCCGACGCCTCCTCCAGCACCACCGATGGCGGGTGATAGCTCAGGCGCAAGTCGAAGTAGTGCAGAATGTCTAGGCCGAGCAAGCTTGGCATATCCCAGTTGTCCCAGAGTCCGTGAGCGCCAGGCTGTCGCGGGCTTGGCCTTATCAGGGCGACGCCGAGTGTGATGGGAACCGGTCGGTCATCTTCGTCGAAGAGTGCGATTCGCGCTTGTCGAACGATGGTGGATGCGCCGCCGCCGGCGCCGACCATCTCAATGACCTCCTCCTCCGGATCGAAGACCATTTCGAGATAGCGTTCTTCGAGTACGGAGTATGCGTCTCTTGGGCTGAGAGTCGTGAAGTCGGCGCCGGTGTCGAGTCGGAAGTCAACCATGCCCAACGCGCCGTCGATCTCAACCTCTGCGCGCACAATCGCCGCCGCAGTCGAGCGGAGGCTGGGATGCGGTGGGGTCGCATCGAGTTGGTGTTCCTCGACATGCGCGGGAATTCGCCGGGTCACAGGATCCACGCGGCCACCTTGCGCCGCTCGATCATCGCGGCCTTGCGTTGCACGCTGGCAAGCTGACTGCGACGCTCGAAGAGCTTCCCCAGATTGTCAAAGGTCTCGACCGCGCCGCCGCTGTGAATGAGCAGCCACTCGTCGGGATGCTCCGCGAAGAGCGCCGTGGAATGCTCGGTGAAGTAGTCGAAGTTTCGCCGATGCTCGTCCCACATCGCCCGGCGCGCGCCATCAATGCGCAGATCCGCACTCGGATCGTGCATCTCGGACTTGGTCATGTGGCTCATGAGGCCTCCTCTCATGAGTGTCGTCTTGTAGAGGCAGCATACCCTCCGCCGCCGCCGACCGCAACGCCGACCACCTCGCCGCTCAGCCGCCCGCCGACGCCTCCTCCAGCACCACCGAAGGCGGGTGATAGCCCAGCTGCAAGTCGAAATACTGAAGCACATCCCGCCCCAACAAGCTCGGCATTAACCAGTTGCCATGCGCGCCGGGTTGCGGAGGGACAGGCTCGGCGACTGCGACAGGAATTTCGATGGTGAGATGCCCACCTGCGTCGTCTGTGAATTGCAGCTGCGTCGAGATCCTAATCAGGCGCGCTCCAGCGTGGCCAACGCCGATCGACTCGATACTGCTTGCTGGGTCCCCAAAGTCAATGTTCCCATAAGCCCGCCCAAGCAGTCTGAGAGTGTCGCGCGGCGCCAGCGTCGTAAAATCAGCGCCGGTGTCGATCATGAAATCCACACTGCGCGGCGGGTCGTTTTCGCCCACCACGACATTGACGTAGGCGGCCAGTGGGGCAGCGGGATGCTGGTACTGGCCGTGGCGACGAAATACGCCTCTGATATGCCGAGTCATCGGACGAAAAACAGCGTGGGGATCATCGGCCACGGGCGCTTGATCTCGAACAGGGCGGCGCTCCGCGTCACACTGTCGAACGTCTCACGCAGATCGTTGAGTTCGAACAGGTCCTTGGACGCGACCACTTCACCGCCGCTGTGGATCAACAGCCACATCTTCGGGTACTTGGCGAACAGCTCTTCCTGGTGAGCCAGGAAGAAATCGAGATTGCGCTGGTGTTCCTCAGCGCTGGCGCGCGCCCGGTCGCTCAGCGGGCCGCTGCGCACCAGCCGCGGCTTCGGCAGCGAGTCAAGCGACTCGGAGCCGCCAGCGTTCGGCTTGCGCTTATCAGCGAGCCGTCGCGGGCGTCCCTTGATCAGCGCTCCGCCACGGGGCACCGTGTCAAGCGCCTCGCGCCGGCCTGCCAACTCGAAGAGGTTGTCCGACGCAATCACTTCGCCGCCGCTGTGAATCAGCAGCCAGTCTTCCGAGTGCTCCGCAAACAGATCGTCGCAATGCGCCTCGAAGAACGCGCGGTTGCGCTCGCGCTCCGCGTGCATGCCGCGGATCAGATCGTCCACGGCTGGGCTGCGCTGCGCCGGATCGGCCGCCACGGTCGTCGGCTGGGTCATCAGAACGCTCCTTGCGCATACAGCATACCGCACCCGCGCGATGGCCGCATGGGGAGCCCCGGCGCCTCAGCCGCCGGAAGGCCTCTCTATCAGAGACACCGAATCTGCGCCGTAGCTGACATGGAGGTCAAAGTGGTGGAGAATGTCGCGTCCCAAGAGGTTTGGCATCCACCAATTGTCTGGCTCTTCGACTTCTTGCAGGTCCGGTATCGACCCCTGCCGTCGCGCCAGACGGCGTCGTCGCTCCCTGCGGCGGTGCGCTGAAGGAGAGGGGAGCGGCTGGGCGACAGCTGCCACAAGCGGTATCGGAATTCGCTGACCTTGATCATCCCGGAACATGATCTGAGCATCCAGGAGAAAAACTCGAGCGGCGAGTTGCCCAACGCCGTGCATCGCCAGTGAGCGTTGCGGGTCGTTAAAGTCCAGGCTTTCGTAGCGTTCTTCACCGAGCAACTCATTCGCCTCCACAGGTCCGAGAGTTGTGAAATCTGCTCCGCTGTCGATCATGAAGTCGACCGTCTTGGACTGGCCGCCGATCTCAACATCGACGGCGACGACGGCGGGTGGAGATGCGGGAAGAAGCTGATGCGCCGGCGGAACTGGCCAGAGCGCGCCGCGGACTCGTCGCGTCACAGAATCCACGCGCCAGTCTTGCGTCGCTCGATCATCGCCGCACCGCGCTGCACACTCCCGAACGTGTCGCAGCGGTCAAACAGGTCCGCGAGATTGTCGAAGCCCTCAACTTCGCTGCCGCTGTGGATCAGCAGCCACTGATCCGGATGCTGCTCAAAGAGCGCCAGCCCATGCTTGAGGAAGTAATCCAGGTTCCGCTGATGCTCGTCCCACATCGCATCGCGCACATCCTCGCTGACGCATCGTTCCGCAGGGTTGCCCGCTTCCGGCGGAGTCGCTTGACTCATTTGCGGCCCCTTTCTCTCCTCTGTCCTGTAGTGCAATGTACCTTTTCGCCGGCCAGCGGTGCAACGCTCGACAGCCGGCGTGCTGCCCGTCTTGCGCTTCCGACGGCTTTACGCATGGTTTACGTGGCATGCGCCGAGCGTCGGTGGTCCTGTTCGAGCCGCCCTGACTAACTCTAGACTCCACCCATGCCACGCTACGACGCTGCCATCATCGGACTCGGCGCAATGGGCTCCGCCGCCGCCTGGATGCTCGCCCGGCGCGGCCTCAGCGTCGTTGGCTTCGACCGCTTCCACCCGCCCCACAACCTCGGCTCCTCGCACGGCGACACCCGTGTCATCCGCGAGGCCTACTACGAAGACCCCTCCTACGTCCCGCTGGTCCAACGCGCCTACGAACTGTGGGGCGAACTCGCCGCCGCGACCGACCGCCAACTGCTCCGCCGGACCGGCGCGCTGATGGTCAGCGAAGCCGACGGCCTGCTCGTCCCCGGCGCGCTCGCCAGCGCCCGCGAACACAACATCCCCCACGAGCCGCTCAGCGCCGCCGAAATTCGCCGCCGCTTCCCCGTGATGGCCCCGCGCGAGTCGCTGATCGGCCTCTTCGAGCACCGCGCCGGCGCGCTCGACATCGAAGGCTGCATTGGCGCCCAGCTCGAGCTCGCCGCCCGCAACGGCGCGGAGCTCCGCTTCGACACCCCAATCGAACGCTGGACGCCCACCGACCTCAACGACCTCGAATCCCCCATCGAAATCCAAACCCCCGACGGCGCAGTTACCGCCGACCGCCTGATCCTCACCGCCGGCGCTTGGACCGCCTCGCTGCTGCGCAAGCTCGCGCTGCCGTTGCTCGTCTCCCGCCAGGTGATGTTCTGGCTGCGCCCCAAAGGCGACGCCGACCGCTTCCAGGCCGGCAACCTGCCGATCTGGATGTGGGAGCGCGGCCGCCAGGACTTCGGCTACGGCCTGCCCGACTTCGGCAACGGCGTCAAAGTCGGCCACCACTTCCCCGACGAAGCCGTCGAACCCTCCGACTACGACCGCAACATCCACCCCCGCGACGAAGCCACCATCCGCGCCTGGCTCGGCGACACCCTGCCCGACGCCTCCGGCCAAATCCTCCGCGCCGAAACCTGCCTCTACACCAACACCCCCGACGCCCACTTCCTGCTTGACCTCCACCCCAAGCGCCCCAACATCGTCGCCGCCTGCCCCTGCTCCGGGCACGGCTTCAAATTCGCTCCCGCCATCGGCGAAGCGATCGCCGACCTCGCCATCGACCGCCGCTCCCGCCACGACCTGCACCTCTTCCGCTTCGAGCGTCTGCTCGGTGCCGACGCCGCATCGGCCGCCGGTTCCTGAGCAATGCCGCCTCAACGGGTCGCGGTCGTCGGCGCGGGCGCGGTGGGCGGCTACTACGGCATGCGCCTCGCCGAGGCCGGCTGCGATGTCCGCTTCCTGCTCCGCCGCGACTACGACGCCGTCGCCGCCGACGGACTCCGACTTGTCAGCCCGCTCGGCGACCTCCACCTGCCCAGCCCAGGCATCGCCCGCACGCCCGACGAGCTCGCCGCGCACGGCCCAGTCGACTGGCTGCTCGTCGGCCTCAAAGCCACCGGGCTCGACGCCCTCCCCGCCCTCGCCGGCCCGCTCCTCTCCCCAGAAACCCGCGTCATCGCTCTGATGAACGGCCTCACCATCGAAAGCGAAATCGCCGCCCTGCTGCCCGACCGCCAAATCTTCGGCGGCATGGCCTTCATCGGCGTCCACCGCGGCGAGCCCGGCCAAATCCTCCACCTCGAGTTCGGCGCGCTCAACCTCGGCCACCACGGCGACGCCCCCGCCCAACTCGCCGACGCAATCGCCCTCTGGCAAGACTCCAAAGTCGAAATCCGCCCCGAACCCTCCCTGCTCAAAGCCCGCTGGGAAAAGCTCGGCTGGAACATCCCCTTCAACGGCCTCTGCGTCGTCGCCGGCGGCGCGTCCACCGAAACCATCATGTCCGACTCCGCCCTGCGCGACGCCGCCCACCGCGCCATGCGCGAAGTCGCCGCCGCAGGCAACGCCGACCTCGCCGCGCGCGGTCAACCCGCCCGCATCGACAGCGACGCCCTCTGCGACCGCTACCTCACGATGACCGCCGGCATGGGCCCCTACCGCCCCAGCACCGTGCTCGATTTCATCGACGGACGCCCCATGGAGGTCGAGGCCATGTTCGAGACCCCCGCCCGCCGCGCCGCTCAACTCGGCGTCCCCACACCCAACATCAACACCCTCGCCGCCCTCGTCCGCCAGCTGGACCACCGCCCATGAGCCGCCTGCGAACCGTGGCCGACTGGCTGGAGCGGATACTCCGCGCGATCCTCTGGGCGCTCGAACAGCGCCTCGCCATCGCCGCCCTCGCGCTGCTCGCCGCGATCGTCATCGTCGCCATCCTGTGGTGGCAATCGTCCGACGAAGTGCGCAACTTCGGCCTGCTCGCCGGCGGAGTCGTCGCCGTCGCCCTCGCAATCTGGCGCAGCAGAGTCGCCGAGCGCCAGGCCGACACCGCCGAAGCCACCCGCCTCGACGCTCGCTTCGAGCTCGGCTTGCGCATGCTCCAGGACGAGCGGGAAGCAATCCAGCTCGACGGCCTCTCGATCTTGGAGCGGCTCCTGGCCGAGTATCCTGACGCCTACGGTTCGCAGATCGTCGAGCTGATAGACCGCCACCTGACCAGCCAACACATTGGAGACACCGATGACAACCTCTGAACGGGTGCAGGATCTCGTTTCGCGCCGCTGGCTTCGCCCCGTCGGGAGGACGATCGTCAGAGTCCGAACCGACCCCAAGCGCGCCGCCAGCCTCCATCACGTCCCGATCGACTGGCGCGGCAGCCGGCTGCTCGGCATCGACGCCGACTACGGCAACTTCGTCCGCGCCAAGCTCTGGAAAACCGACCTCTCACACGGGCGCATGAACCACGCCGACTTCTCCGAAGCCGACCTCGCCGGCGGCAGCCTCCACAAATCCAAGCTCGCCGGCGCCACCTTCCGCGACGCCGTCCTCGCCGCCGTCGACCTCCGCCGCGCCGACCTGACCACCGCCGACCTGACCAACGCAGACCTCGCGCACGCCCAACTCCAGGGCGCCGACCTCACCGACGCCACCCTCGACGGCGCGGACATCAGCGGCGCAATCTTCGCCGACGACCAGGCCGCCGCCGTCGGCCTCACCCAGGCCCAACTCGACCGCGCACGCGCCGAACCCGACGAACCCCCCATCCTCGGCAACGCCGCCGACGCCCAAACCGGCGCCCCGCTCGCTTGGCCCAGCGCGCCGCCCAACGCGCAGCCCCGCGAACAATGAACGAGTACAAACAGGCCGTCCGCGACTACCTCAAAGCGATCGCCGCAGTCCGCAGCGTCGGCACCCCCGAACTCTCCCACTACACCGCGCTCGATAACCTCTTCGACGCTGTCGGCGCGCAACTCAAACCGCGCGTTCGCGCCGTTGTCCACCCCAGCGAACCCGGCTCCGATCAGCCCGACATCGGTTTCTTCTCCGACGCCGGCAAGCAGACATTGTTCACCGCCGACACCGCCGACCGCGGCGTCGTCGAAGTGAAGAGCGCGGACGCAGACCTGGATCAGCTCATCGCCTCCGAGCAGGTCGGCAGATACTGGCGCGCGCACCGACTCGTACTCGTAACCAACCTGCGTCAATTCGCCCTGATTGGGGAAGACAGCGACGGCGCGAAAACCGTGCTCGAACGCTATTCCCTGGCGGCGGACATCGAGGAATTCGAGCAACAGCTGCGGCATCCGCAAGCGGCGGCTAACCGCCACGGCGTGCGGCTCGGCGAGTACCTCGCGCGCGTAATGCAGCACACCGCGCCAATTCGCGACCCGCGCGACCTGGCTCGACTGCTCGCCCTCTGCGCGAGAGACGCGCTCGAGCGCGTCAACGCCGCCAGCGACGAAAAATCGCTCTCGCAGGTCCGCCGCGCCCTCGACCAGGCGCTGGGCATGCGCTTCGACGACCAGCGCGGCGCGCAACTCTTCCGCTCAACTCTCGTGCAAACCCTCTTCTACGGCGTCTTCGCCGCCTGGGTGCTATGGGTGCGAGAGGGAAACACCGGGCGGTTCCGCTGGAAGGACGCGGTCGACTACCTGCAAATGCCGGTATTGAGCGTCCTGTTCCACCAACTGACCGATCGCCGCCGCCTGCGCCGCCTCGACCTGGTCGAAGTGCTGGACTGGTCCGACGCCGTCCTCTCGCGCGTCGACCACGAAACATTCCTCGACCGCTTCAAGCAGGGCGAAGCCGTCCAGTACTTCTACGAGCCCTTCCTCGAAGCCTTCGACCCCGAACTGCGCAAACAACTCGGCGTCTGGTACACCCCGCGCGAAATCGTCCAGTACATGGTCGCCCGCGTCGACCGCACCCTGCGCGACGACCTCGGCCTCGCCGACGGACTCGCCGATCAGCGCGTCGTCGTGCTCGACCCCTGCTGCGGCACCGGCGCGTTCCTCGTCGAAACCCTGCGCTGCATCGCCGAGTCCTTGCAGGGCTCGGGCGCCGCCGCCGGCGAAGCACTGCGCCAGGCCGCCCAAACCCGCGTCTTCGGCTTCGAAATCATGCCCGCACCGCTCGTCGTCGCACACCTCCAAATCGGCCTCGCCCTCGAACAGCTGAACGCCCCCCTCGGCGACGACCAGCGCGCCGCCGTCTTCCTCACCAACGCCCTCACCGGCTGGGAAGAAGCCGTTACCAAGGACTTGCCGTTCCCGGAGCTGGAAGAGGAACGCGAGCGCGCCAACGAGGTCAAGCGCGAGCGCCCCATCCTCGTAGTGCTCGGCAACCCGCCCTACAACGGCTTTGCCGGCGTCGCCGTCGAGGAAGAAGACGAGATGCTTGAGGCATACCGAACATCACAGGATGTCGACCTACCGGATACACGGGCGCTCCACGATCTGTACGTAAGGTTCTTTCGCATCGCCGAACGGCGAATCACTGAGAGGACCACCGAGGGCGTCGTCTGTTTCATTTCGAACCAGTCGTGGCTCGATGGACGATCGTTCGCGGGAATGAGAGAGCGATACCTCCGCGAGTTTGATCACGTCCGCATCGACCACCTCAACGGCGATGTGCGGAAAGGCGGACGGACGCCTAGCGGAGCACCGGATCCGAGCATCTTCACCGTGGATGATCAGTCAGTCGGCATTCAGGTCGGAACGGCGATCGCAACGCTGATCCGCAAAACCGAACACGCCTCGACTGATGTCGTGCAGTTCAGGAATCTCTGGGGCGTCGGTAAGCGCGACGAACTCTTGGCCACGGCTGACGCCGATCCGGATTCGATCTATGACGCCCTTAGCCCCTCGCCGTCGTTGGGCTTGCCGTTCACGCCGACCAAGACGGGCGGCGATTGGTCCAGCTGGCCGGCTTTGCCCGACCTGTTTCCGCGGCAGTTCTCTGGCGTCAACACCAATCGAGATGGCTTCGTCGTGGACATCGATCTTGCCCCGCTGAAGCAGCGCATCGACGATTACTTCGACGCGGACCAGCCCGACGACGAAATCGCACGCCGCTACTCTGTCGCAATGGGTCGCCGAGCGCGGTTCGATCCTCACAAAGTGCGTAGAGCGCTGCTTCAACGCGGCGGCCCGACAGAGTCTGGCTTTATCCGCTACGCCTATCGGCCGTTCGACGTTCGATGGTTGTACTGGGAAGCTGACACCAAGCTCCTAAACGAGAAGCGGCCCGACTACCGGCCGCATGTCTTCGCCGGAAACGTTTGGCTGTCCGCTGCGCCGCATCTTCGAAAAGGCGAGGACGAACCGCAAGCCTGTGTCACGGGCCAGATAGCCTGCCTGCACCTGATCGAGCGTGGCGCCAACATGTTTCCGCTCTACCTGCGTGAAGACCCGCTGGCATTGGAGGGCGACCAATTCCACGTCGAAGTAGAAGGCGAACGACGGATCGCTAACCTCAGCGACGATGCTCGCCAATACCTTGGCGCAATGCGCATCGATCCCGTTGACCTCTTCCACCACGTCATCGCAACCCTGCACGATCCCTCCTACCTGCGCGACAACGCCGGCGGCCTGCGTATGGGCTGGCCCCGAATCCCCCTCCCCGACGACCGAGACGCCCTGATCGCCTCCGCCGAGCGCGGACGCGCCCTGGCCCGCCTGCTCGACACCGAGTCCGACGCCGCCGACCTCCTCGACCACAATATCGCCGTCCCAACCAAAACCGACGGCTCCAACATGAAAGACGACGACTTCAAACTCACCGCCGGCTGGGGCCACTACGGCGCAAACAAAGCCGTAATGCCCGGCCAGGGCCGCATCGAAGACCACGGCGACACCGTAAACATCCACCTCAACGACCAAACCTACTGGTCAAACATCCCCAAACCCGTCTGGCAATACCGCCTGGGCGGCTACCAAGTCCTAAAAAAATACCTCTCCTACCGCGACCACAAAGTCCTAGGCCGCGCGCTGACGCTGGATGAGGTAAGCTGGTTCTCGGAGGCAACCCGTCGCATCGCCGCCATCCTGGAGGCGGTCAGCCAAAGCGACTGAAATTTCGACTCCGAGATCCGTCATACCCGCGCTCACCGCGGGTATCTCGCCGCGCCCAGCACAAGCCCCGCGCGGCTGCTACGGGTCACTCAGTTTGCTCAGCAAGTTTCAGCCGAGCAAGCTCTCTCGTCCGGGCGATCATCGCGACGATACGGGCGATGTTGCCCGCCAGTTGCCGCAACTGGTCGACCACTCGATCTCGGGCCCTCATAAACGAGCTCTCAACATCCGGCAGCTCGCTGATCACGGTTGCGACAGTGTTAGTCGTCTCATGAAAGGTGACGACCTGCTGCTCAACCGTGTCGAGAGTACCCAAGAGGTCCTGGATGTCGTTTGGGTCATCTTGGCTCGCGGCAAGCATGGCTTCGAGCGCGGGTCGGCTTCGGTCAACAGCGTCACTGTACTCGCCGTTCGCTGTGGACAGAAAATCCGCGTAGCCGTCCATTTCCTGGGCGAGACCCCGGATGAGTTTCAGCCGCTGTTGTGTCTGGCGAGAGCCGCGAACACTTTGAGTGGCGTTAAGCTCAGTCGTGAGCCTCCGCATGCTCTCGTCGACTTGAGCGGTCTTGATGGCGATCTCCTCAGTCGAATCTCGGATCGTTTCGAAGCCCTCCTCCATCGCCGTTTGGTGATCAAGAAATCCGAGCGGCCCGCTTTCGCCATTCCGCTGTTGTTCTTGGCGTTGCTCAGCCTCAGCGGAACGCCCGGTGGAGCATGACGGAATGATCCCCTTGCCGACGTGGTCGGAGTAGGGATTGCCGAAGGCTGTTTTGCCACCGAGCACACCCGCAGCGACTTCGGCGAGGGTGCGCTGAGCCACGCCCATCGCGACGAAGTCTCGGTCGTAGGGAATGGCCTGGTAGCCGCTGATGTCGAAAGGTAGGCCCTTTACGTCTTGAGTGAGGTGGATGACAGGCTTGTGGAGAGCGTGGGCCAAGCCCAGCTCGTAGAGGACATTCGCATTCCCGCCAGTCAGGTCAGCGACGACAATGCAGCTCTCCTTGATGCCGCGAATGATGTTCGCCATGATGCTGGCGGAGCTGATCGCCTCGTCAGCTCGCGTGACTGTGAATCCGACCTCTGAGAGAACTGCGACGATGAACTCCTTGTAGATCGCGTCAAACTCAACGCCAAAAGGCATGATCACGAACGCTGTGTGGTGACCCTCTGCGCAGCTAGTCATGCGTCCTCTCCAGTCGCCCTTACTCTGAGCAGTGAACTCAGCCTACCAGATAGCGGGCGTACATGCTCGTCACGGCGAGATACCCGCGGCGAGCGCGGGTATGGCGGAGGCGGGGCGCGGGTATGACGGAAGTGTGAGCACGCCCTAAACTCGGCTCGGAGACGCCAATGCCGCTCATCCACCGGATCAACGAACTCAGCAAGCGCGCCGCGCTGCTCGCCGAGGCCGGCATGGCGCCTCTGGCCATCCTCGCACTGGCCGCTGTGATCGTCGTCTCGGTCTTCTTCTGGGACGAGACGGAAGACATCCGCAACGTCGGCCTGGTCGTCGCTGCAGTGATCGCTCTGCCCGTCGCGATCTGGCGCAGCAGAGTCGCCGAACGGCAAGCCGATACCGCCCACCGCGATCTGCTCGACGGCAGGTTCCAGCACGCCATCCAGATGCTCGGCAGCTCCGTGCCGGCGATCCGCGTCACCGGCCTGAACGCCCTGCGTCGGCTCGCAGCCGAGTATCCTGACTCCTACGGCGGCCGAGTCGAGGAGCTCTTTGATGCGCTCCGCCAGTTTCCAGTCGAGGACGACCATGACCGCGATTGAACGCTCAATGTACGAGCCCGACATCCCGCCCCGGCTGCCGCCCGACCAGCAGGGCATGATCGCCTTTCGGACGGACCCTGAGCAGGCCGCGCAGCGCAAAGTGCGGCGAATCGACTGGCGCGGCGCGCGAATGCGCGGCCTCGAGGCGATCGAGGGGCATCTGGTCGACGCGCGGCTCTCCTATGCCGATCTCTCGGACGGCTGGCTGGGCAAAGCCAATCTTTCGCAGGCCCGACTCGTACACACCAACCTGGCGCGGACGAACCTGGTTGGCGCCAACCTACAGGAAGCGGCGCTGCGCGAAGCGGTGCTGATCGACGCCGATCTGAGGTACGCAGACCTCGGTGATACGACATTGACCGACGCCGACCTGACGGGCGCGAAGCTGCAAAACGCAAACTTGACCAATGCGGACCTGATGGGCGCAAATCTCTCGGGAGCCGACTTCATCGGCGGAGGCGTGCAATCCAAGTCTTGCGGTCTGACGCAACGCCAGCTCGACTCGGCCTGCGCCGACCCGGATTGCCCGCCGCTGATCGACGGCCTCATAGACGCCGAAACCGCCAAACCACTCGTCTGGCGCGGCAAAGCCTGCAATCGCCCCCAGTGACGCGCGGGCGCCGCCCAAAACGATCGTGGGCCGTCAGGCGGGGCGCGCAATCCGCGCAATCGGCGGGCGTTGGCCGACCGCACGCGCCCGTCCCAGGTCGTGCGCAACCTGCATCCGCAGCCAATGCTCCGCCGTGCTCCCAAACGCCTGCTCAAAGCGAATCGCCAGATCAGCCGTGATCGGAGCCTTGCACTCGCAGATGGCTGCGAGCGCCTGCTCGTCAACCTGTAGATGCTCCGCCGCCTCAGCGATCGTCAGCCCCAGCGCCTCGATGCAATCTTCGCGCAGCGTCTCCCCCGGATGGTGCGATATCCGACGCGGCATCTCTACGCCGCCCGCTCGATCCGCTTGATCGAGACCTGCTCAACATCCCGCCGCGCCTGCGCAAGGTCGTGCGCAACCTGCATCCGCAGCCAGGCCTCCGCGCTGCCGCCGAACGCCTTGTCGACGCGCACGGCGATATCCGCCGTGATCGGCGCCTCGCGCCGACAGATCGCGGCCAGCGCCTCTTCGTTCACCCGCAGATGCTCCGCCGCCTCAGCGACCGTCAGCCCCAGCGCCTCAATGCAGTCGCGCAGCAGCATGCGCCCGGGATGAGGTGGGTTGAGCATCGGCATGTTCACAATCCTCGGCGGCGAATCCTGATGATCACTGATCAAGTGTATCCCGATTGAGCACCGACAGCGCCTCACACCACTCCCCGATCGCCGCCGCCCGCGACTCCTCCGTATTCCAATGCAGCGGACGCGGGCTTGTGCTTGGCAGCGCCGCCGTCTCCGCATCCAGACCCCCGAAATGACGCCGCCACTCCCGCTCCCGGCGGCCGTTCAGCAAAATCGGAAACGGCCCCCGCTCCCGCAGCAGCAGATCGACCCGGTTGACCGCCTGGTCGCGAATCCGATCGTCCCCCGAACCTTCCCGCCGCACCCGCGCGTACAAATCCCACACGCCCAGGCCGACCCGCCGCAGCTCCGCCACCCGCCGCTCATACGGCGCGTTCGCATCCGCGATTACCCCGCAGCGCTCCAGCACCCGCCAGAACCAGTTTTGCGGATGCGCGTAGTACTGCCCCGCTTCCAGCGACGCCACGCTCGGAAACGAGCCCAGCACCAGCGCCCGCAACCTGCCATCCGGCAGAATCGGCGGCAACCCACGCAGCAGCGGCGACTCTTCGGCCGACGTCGGCGCCCCTACTTCCCCGCGATCACCGGCGCGCCGCCGATCACCCCCGCCGCCTCCAGCTCCTGCATCTCGCCCGAGCCGAGCCCCAGATCGTCGCTCAGCACATCCAGCGTGTGCTCGCCCAGCAGCGGCGCGCGGCGCAGCGGCACCTCGCTCGCCGACATTCGCGGCGCCCAGCCCAGCAGCCGAATTGGCCCGTAGTCCGGATGCTCCAGATCATGCACGAAGCCGCGCTCCTCGAAGTGCGGATTGTGGAACAGGTCGTAGGTGTCCAGCACCGCCGACGCCGGCACGCCCGCCGCCCCCAGCTCCTCCATCGCCTCCCACTTGGTCCGCTGCCGCGTCCACTTCGCGATCTCCGCGTAGAGATCCTTGCCGTTCTCGTTCCGCTTCCACATGTCCTCGAAGCGCGGGTCCACGATCAGCTCCGGCCGCCCGATGGTGGCGCAGAGCGTGTCCCACATCCGCGAGGTCACGACCATCACGTAGACATAATCGTTCGCCCCGTCGCCGCCGTGCGCCGGCTTGCAGGGGTACAGGTCCGTCGGCGCGCCCGCCGAGTTGCCCCGCCGCGGCGCCACCTTCTCGCCCCACTCCGAGTACGCGATCCGCGTCCGCATGAAGTAGGTCATCGCCTCCTGCATCGTGATCTCGATGAACTGCCCCTCGCCCGTCCGCTGCTTCTGCACATAGGCCGCCGTGATCGCCAGCGCCAGCTCCACCCCCGTCCCCGAGTCTCCCACTGTCGCGCCCGGCAGCATCGGCGGCCCGTCCTCCTCGCCCGTCACCGAAAACGCCCCGGCCGCCGCCTGCGCGATCATGTCGAAGCACTTGTAGTCCGCCCACGGGCCCGACAGCCCGAACCCCTTCAGCCGCGCGTAGATGATCCCCGGATTCGCTTCCTTCATCACCTCGTAGCCCAGCTCCAGATTCTCGATCACGCCCGGCCCGTAGTTCTCCACGAACACATCGTAGTGCGGCGCCATCTCCAGGAGCAGCTCCCGCCCCCGCGCCTCGCGCAGGTTCAGCGTCACGCTCCGCTTGTTCGAGTTCCAGTTCACGAAATACGGCGAGTTCAGCGCCCCCGTGCGCACGCCGCGGCCCGGATCGCCCACGCCCGGCTGCTCGATCTTCACCACATCTGCGCCCAGCCAGGCCAGCGCCTGCGTGCACGACGTGCCCGCCTCGTACTGCGTCATGTCCAGGATCCGCATTCCGTCAAGTGCGGGCATCGTCAGTCCTCCTCCGCGGCGCGAGCCGGCGGCGGCTCGCAGGCGCTCTGATCATCGCACTCATCATAGAGTTCCCGCCGCGCCCTCGCCGACGCCCCCGACCACGCCCTCCCGAGCCAACGCCGCCAGATCCTCCGCGCAGACCCCGAGGTCGTCCGCCAGCACCTCGCGCGTGTGCTCGCCCAGCAGCGGCGCGGCCCGCATCGGCACCGCCGAGCGCGACAGCCGCGGCGCCCAGCCCAACTGCCGAATTTCGCCCCACTGCGGGTGTTCCAGATGCGCAATGAAGCCCCGCGCCTCGAAGTGCGGGTTGTGGAACAGGTCGTAGGTGTCGTGCGTCGCCGAGCACGGCACCCCCGCCTTGCCCAGAATCTCCATCGCCTCCCACTTCGTCCGCTGCATCGTCCAATTGCGAATCTCCGCCTGCAGCTCCGCCACGTGCTCCACCCGCGCCTCCTCATCCGCGAAGCGCGGATCCACCAGCAGATCCGTCCGCTCCATCGCCGCGCACATCGTGTCCCACATCCGCGAGGTCATCACGATCAGGTACACGTAGTCGTTCGACCCGTCCGAGCCCTCGACCGGCTTGCACGGGTACAGATTCGTCGGCCCCCGCCCGAAACCGTTCCCGCTGCGCGGCACCACCGTCTCCCCCCAGTCGTCCGTCTGCGCCACGTACGTCCGCATGTAGTAGGTCATCGCCTCCTGCATCGAAATCTCGATCTCCTGCCCCTCGCCCGTGCGCAGCTTCTGCACATACGCCGCCGTGATCGCGAACGCCAGCTGCATCCCCGTCCCCGAGTCGCCCACCGCCGCGCCCGGCAGCGTCGGCGGGCCGTCCGCCTCGCCCGTCGTCGAAAACGCCCCCGCCGCGTTCTGCGCAATCGGGTCGAAGCACTTGTACTCCGCGAACGGCCCCGACAGCCCGAACCCCTTCAGCCGCGCGTAGATGATCGCCGGGTTGACCGCCTCAAACGCCGCGTAGGTCAGCCCCAGACGCTCCATCACGCCCGGCCCGTAGTTCTCCACGAACACGTCGTAGTGCGGAGCCATCTCCAGCAGCAGCGCCCGCCCCCGCTCCGACTGCAAATCCAGCGCCACCGAGCGCTTGTTCGAGTTCCACGCCACGAAATACGGCGAGTCGAACTCCGTCCCGCGCACGCCGCGGCCCGGATCGCCCCGCCCGGGCTGCTCCACCTTGACCACATCCGCGCCCAGCCAGGCCAGCGCCTGCGTGCACGACGTGCCCGCCTCGTATTGCGTCATGTCCAGCACCCGCATCCCGTCCAACGCCGGCATCTCAACCCTCCTCGATCCGTCGGCCGCGGTCCCGCGCGCGATCCCGCTGCCCTGCACAGTTGGGCGCATCCTAGCCAAGACCGCAGCAGCGCGACGGTGTAAACGCCAATGCTCTATCGCTCCCCCTCGCGGAGACCGTCGCAAAACTTCCACTCAGCCGTCTGCCCACCCGCGCCACCTGCTAGAGAACGAACAGACGCCCACAAGTGACGCCCTACAGAGCCCGGACGATGCCGCGCTCAAGCGTCGCAACGACCTCAATCGGGCCCGCTGGCCAGGCAAGCGCCATCCCGGCAAACCCGACGCCCCCCCGCCGACGGCCTCTCCTCTCGATGGAAGAAGAGAGGCTGCCGGCTCAACCGCCCTTACTCGCTCTGCTCCGTGCGACTCTCCGGGTCATCCCCGATCAGATCCAGATTCGAATCGAGCGTCTCCGCCGCCGCCTGTGTCCGGTAGCCCGCCGCGTTGTTCACGTACGGATCGATCGACAGAATCGGCGTCCCCAGAATCAGAAAGTCCGGGCGGTGGTAGTTCTGCCACATGTGGAACGACGCCGTGATCAGATAACCTTGGAACGAGCCGGCGTCGTCGACCGTCGTCAGATTCCGCTCGCGCACCCACGGCGGGAACGTCGCAATCCGCGGCGTCGCGCCGACCGCCGCCACGCGCGGGCAACGCTCCGACTCCGGGCAGAGCTCCGAACCCTCGACCGCCGCCATCGCCGCGATCATCGTGTCCCCGCTCAGACTCACGATCACCGCCAGCGCCGGCTGCGACTCGTCCTCAAAACGCGCCCGCAGGCGGCGGCTGATCGAGTCGAAGCCGTCCGCATCGCGCAGCTGTAAGACCTCGACCGGCCCGCCCGTGTAGGTCTCGGTCAGCGCCGCGCAGCGCGGCGGCAAGCCCACGTTGCGCTCCTCGTGAATCACGCACAGCGCTCGCCCCGTCACCTGCTCCAGGTTCAGCCGCTCCGCCGCCTTGCGCCCCGCCGCCCGTTCATCGAGCTGGAAATGGACCGACGAACCGGCCTCCGTTGCGAACTCCGAGCCCGAGTTGTAGGTCAGCACCCGAATACCCGCCTCGCGCGCCTCCTGCAGCGCCCCGACGATCTCGCTCGGCTGCGGAATCGACGAGGCGATCGCCGCCGCGCCGTCGGCGATGCACTCGCGGATCGCCGCCACCTGCTCGCTGTGGTCCAGGTAGTTGCCGAAGCGCACATTCAGCCCCAGCCGCTGCGCGGCCAGCTTCGAATACCGCTCCAGCTGCGCCCAGAAGTAGTCGTCCGCGCGACCGTGCCCAATCAGGCAGTAGAAGTGATCGTCGGGCGGCGTCAGCGCCAGCGGCGAACTGTGCAGCCAGCGGCCGGCCGGCGCGTCGTCCGCCACAAAGCGCAGCGCAGGCCGCTGCCGCGCTCCCCATTCACCGTTCGCTTCTCGTTGCTGCAGCGCCACCTCCACCCGCCCGTTCTCGTGCGTGAGCGCCGCAATCCGCACCTCCCGCGCATGCGTACCCCCCTCGCTCTGAGCCGACGCGCCGCCCAACGCAAACTGGCTGATCAGCATCCCGCCGGCGACCGCCGCAGCGATCAGGGCGAAGAAGAGGACCTTGGGAATTCTCATGGCGCGCCGACCTTTCCGAGTCCATCACGGGTCCGGGTTGGCGACTGAGGATAGAGCGTCGCGGTCGCCTCTCGCCTACCATCGCAGGCAAGGGAGGACGCACCATGACCACCACCGCTATCGGCGTCGCCGCCGACGCACCGCCCGAGCCCGACGTCTACGACTGGCCCCAAATCGTCGCCGACCTCGCCCGCCTGCTCCGACTCACGCCCACCCCCGTCGGCATGAAGTTGTTCGAGACCGTCGAGCAAATGGAGGCGGTCCCCCGCATCCGCCGCCCCCAGACCAAATTCGCCCTCGACCAGATCGTCGCCCAGGCCCGCTGGCTCAACTTCACCCTCGGCATCACCATGGACGACCTGATCGGTGCGCAGTGCGGCGCGCCCGTCGGACTCCACCCCAACGAAGACGGCGGCGAGTGGCGCGGCCGCACCACCATGACCAATGTCTGGTTCGAGACCGACGAAGACTCCATCGCCCACCAGCAGGCCATGGATGTCCTCCCCAGCGGACGCTACGCCGCCCTCGCCGTCTCCCCCCTCGCCGCCGGCCGCCTCGACCCGCCCGACCTCGTCCTGCTCTACGGCACTCCGGGGCAGATGATCATCCTGATCAACGGCCTCCAGTTCAGCGGCTACAAGAAATTCGACTTCACCGTCGTCGGCGAATCCGCCTGCGCCGACAGCTGGGGCCGCGCCCTCCGCACCGGCGAGCCCTCCCTCTCCATCCCCTGCTACGCCGAGCGCCGCTTCGGCGGCGTGCAGGACGACGAACTGCTCATGGCCATCCCGCCCCGCTACCTGCCCAAGCTCATCGCCGGGCTTGAAGCCCTCTCGCGCAACGGGCTGCGCTACCCCATCCCCCCGCTCGGCATCCAGGCCGACCCCTCCGAATCGCTCGCCCGCTCCTACCAGGACCGCTTCTGAGCCGCCCCCGGCCCCGCCCCTGCACAGCCTCCCTCACGGGGCGGTTGACGCCAGCGCGATCAGGGGGGTAGGATTGCGTCTTGCACCCCTCAGCGAGCCCGCGCCGCTCCGGCGGAGCGCCGCCCGCCTGCGGGGAGCGCCTTGACAAGGGACAGGTTGCGAAAGCGTCCACAGCGCTCCCTGCATGCGACGCAGGGAGCAGCGGGAAACGCCTTCGGTGCGCAGCGCCCGCCCCGGCCCGAAAGGACCGCGGCGGCCAGGCGCAGCGCGTCCGGAGGCAGAGCGTGTGGTTCATGCGCATGCGCAGCGTGTAGCGCAGATCAAGCGAAACAGGCGCACGGTGGATGCCTTGGCACTTCGAGCCGATGAAGGGCGTGGCGTGACTGCGATAAGCCACGGGGAGCCGTCAAGCAGGCTGATCCGTGGATTCCCGAATGGGGCAACCCGACGGCGGTCATACGCCGTCACCGCGGACTGAACACATAGGTCCGATGGAGGCAACCGGGGGAAATGAAACATCTAAGTACCCCGAGGAAAAGAAACAATTCCCGTAGTAGCGGCGAGCGAACCGGGAACAGCCCAAACCTTACGCACCTAACGGGTCGTCGCCCTCTGTGCGTTTGGTGTTGTAGGTCGACGCGACCGCGAACGACGAATAGCGGCGGCAGTGACAAATTGCGCGGGTAGGCGAAGGCTCTGGAAAGGGCCGCCAAAGCGGGTGACAGCCCCGTAGCCGACACCCGACGCAACTGCCGGCGGCGCACCTGAGTACCACGCGGCACGGCGAAAGCGCGTGGGAACCTGGGGAGCCCACTTCCCAAGGCTAAATACTCGAAGTGACCGATAGCGGACCAGTACCGTGAGGGAAAGGTGAAAAGTACCCCGTTGAGGGGAGTGAAACAGTTCCTGAAACCGTGTGCTCGCAAGCAGTCGAAGGCCCCAGCCGGGCTGACGGCGTGCCTATTGAAGAATGAACCGGTGAGTTACGCTTCGTGGCGAGGCTAAGCCAGTCTCTGGCGCAGCCGGAGCGAAAGCGAGTCTGAACAGGGCGGCGAAAGTCGCGAGGCGTAGACCCGAAACCAGGTGAGCTACCCATGGGCAGGGTGAAGCGGGAGTAAAGCCCCGTGGAGGCCCGAACCTTCTCCAGTTGCAAATGGATTGGATGACCTGTGGGTAGAGGTGAAATGCCAAGCGAACCTGGCGATAGCTGGTTCTCCCCGAAATGCCTTTAGGGGCAGCGTTGGCGCAAACGACCGTGGAGGTAGGGCTCTGACTGGGTACGGGGGCGAAAAGCCTACCAACCCCTATCAAACCGCGAATGCCACGGCCGACGCGCCGGCAGTGAGACAGTGGGGGATAAGCTCCATTGTCGAAAGGGAAACAGCCCAGACCGCCGGCTAAGGTCCCGAAATCTCCGCTCAGTGGGAAAGGAAGTTCGGTCGCAGAGACAACCAGGAGGTTGGCTTAGAAGCAGCCACCCTTGAAAGAGTGCGTAATAGCTCACTGGTCGAGTGGCCGAGCGCCGACAATTCAACGGGGCTCAAGCGGAGTACCGAAGCCGCGGGATCCGCCGCAAGGCGGATCGGTAGGGGAGCGTTCCGTTCAGCTGTGAAGGCGGACCCGCGAGGGCCGCTGGAGCGGACGGAAGTGAGAATGCCGGTATGAGTAGCGCAAGGCATGTGAGAACCATGCCCACCGAATACCTCAGGGTTCCTACGGTAGGGCAATCCGCGTAGGGTTAGGCGGGCCTAAGCCGAGGCCGAAAGGCGTAGGCGATGGACAGCCGGTTCATATTCCGGCCCCGCTGGGCGCGTGTTTGAGCGGCAAGGGGCGACCCGGGTTGGCAGCCCGAGCGGGCCTACTGGACATGGTCCGTCGCGACCTCAGAGGCGGCAGGCGGGGTTCAAAGACCGCCTGATCAAGCGGAGGGGGTCGCGGAAGCGGCGACGTCAGTCAATGCGACTCCGGTGATCCTGTCCCGGCAAGAAAAACCTCGGCCGCGAATGCGCTCAGCGCCCGTACCGCAATCCGACACAGGTAGGTGAGGGTAAGTACCTCCAGGTGGACGAGTGATTCCTCGCTAAGGAACTCGGCAAAATAGCTCCGTAACTTCGGGAGAAGGAGCGCCTCCGCCGTCCCGCCGGCTCGCCCGGCGAAGGCGGCGCAGGCCGCAGTGAGCAGGCCCAGGCGACTGTTTAACAAAAACACAGGTCTCTGCCAACGCGAAAGCGGACGTATAGGGGCTGACGCCTGCCCAGTGCTGGAAGGTTAAGGGGAAGGCTTCACGGCTTGAACCGAAGCCCCAGTGAACGGCGGCCGTAACTATAACGGTCCTAAGGTAGCGAAATTCCTTGTCGGGTAAGTTCCGACCCGCACGAATGGCGTAACGATCTGGGCACTGTCTCGGCGAGGAGCTCGGCGAAATTGAAGTGGCCGTGAAGATGCGGCCTCCCCGCAGATGGACAAAAAGACCCCGTGGAGCTTTACTGCAACTTGACACTGAAGGTCGCTATACGATGCGTAGCATAGGTGGGAGCCGGCGAAACGGCGCTTCCGGGCGCCGCCGAGGCATCGGTGAAATACCACTCTTCCTATCGTGGCCTTCTAACGCGCGAGCAAGCGCGCGGACCATGTCTGGTGGGCAGTTTGACTGGGGCGGTCGCCTCCTAAATCGTAACGGAGGCGCGCAACGGTCCCCTTAGGGTGGATGGAAATCACCTGTCACGTGCATTGGCATAAGGGGGCTTGACTGCGAGACTGACGCGTCGAGCAGGGGCGAAAGCCGGCCAAAGTGATCCTACGGTTCCGTGTGGTAGGGCCGTGGCTTATCGGATAAAAGTTACCCCGGGGATAACAGGCTTATCTTGCCCGAGAGTTCACATCGCCGGCAAGGTTTGGCACCTCGATGTCGGCTCGTCGCATCCTGGGGCTGGAGTCGGTCCCAAGGGTTGGGCTGTTCGCCCATTAAAGCGGCACGCGAGCTGGGTTCAGAACGTCGTGAGACAGTTCGGTCTCTATCCTCTGCGGGCGCTGGAGCGTTGCGGGGAACTGCCCCTAGTACGAGAGGACCGGGGTGGACGGACCGCTGGTGTGCCGGTTGGGGGGCCGACCCCCACCGCCGGGTAGCCATGTCCGGACAGGAGAAGCGCTGAAAGCATCTAAGCGCGAAACCAACCTCAAGATGAGCGCTCCCACCGCCATAGAGCGGGTAAGGCCACGGGAAGACGACCCGTTTGATAGGCGACAGGTGGAAGCCCGGTAACGGGTGCAGCTGAGTCGTACTAATGGCCGAGGGCTTGATCTGCCCTACCCACTGCGCAGCGCAGCGGCGCGCATCCGCGCCGCACACGCCGCACGCTCAACACGCTTTCGCAGCCTGCTCCCTCAGTCCACGGTGCGGGATGGAGCAGCGGTAGCTCGTCGGGCTCATAACCCGAAGGTCGTGGGTTCGAATCCCACTCCCGCTACCACGACACCACTCAGAGAGCCGAGCCCCAAAGCTCGGCTCTCCGTCGTCCATCCCCAATTCCCCTCCTCCCCTCATTTCCCGCGCCCCCTCCCCCTCATTTCCCGCGCCCCCAACCGTCATTCCTGCGCAGGCAGGAACCCACCCGCCACCCCATCTATTCCTCCCACGCACACATTCCCGCCCCATCCCGCCCGCTCTCCCTCACAACAATCCCCCGCCCTTTTCTGGTCCCTCCCCCCTACCAGGGGGGAGGTTAGGTGGGGGGTGAGCGGCCGCGAACATCCACCACCCCCCAAGCGCACCACCTCTCTCCCCCAACCCCATTCCCGCCCCCCGCTCGCCGCTCCCGCCCCCACTCATCATTCTCGCGCCCTCAACCGTCATTCCTGCGCAGGCAGGAATGTGGAGTCAGCTTGCAAATGCAACAGTTGGTTGTGGAGCACTTCGGCGGGGGTTTGGTAGTCGAGGCACTTGCGGGGGGTGTTGTTGGCGGCGCGGATGACGGCGTGGAGCGCGGCGGCGGAGAGCGCGTTGAGGTCGGTGTTGCGGCGCAGCCGGCCGATTGCGTTCTCCACGCCGCCCTTCTGCCAGGGCGAATGCGGGTCGCAGAAGAACGTCTCGACGCCCAGGTCGTGGAGCCGGTGATGGCGGACGAACTCGGAGCCGTTGTCGAAGGTGGCGCTGCGCCGGAGGGCCGGCGGGAGGCGCCGGAACAGCCCGCGCAGGACGCGGCTGAGCGGCTCGGCGGCCTTGCTCGGCAGGGCCGCGGCGAGCAGCGCGCGGGAGCGGCGTTCCTGCAGCACGAGCAGCGGCGGGCGCCCCTGGCCGAAGCTCATCAGGTCCACCTCCCAGTGGCCGTAGACCAGGCGCTGGTCGGCCTCGGGCGGGCGCTCGCTGAGCGGACGGCGCTCCTGCAGGTAATCGGTCGAGCCGCGCGCGCCGCGCGTGCGGCTGTAACCGCGCTTGACCCGCCCGCGGGGCAGATAGCGGGCGAAGCGGTAGTCCTTGGTGCGGGCGATCTGGGCGTGGATGAAGCGGTAGATGCTCTCGGGCGAGATCACGTGCCGCCCGGCTTCGCGCTTGAGCCGCCCGGCGACCTGCTGGGGCGAGCGGCCGGCGGCGAGCATGTTCAGCACCTGCTCGCGCAGTTCGGCGTCGCGCTCCAGCCGCAAGCCGCGGAAGCCCAGTCATGCAGTGGGCGCGGGTCTGCTGCTGGGCGTAGTCCGGGTCGTAACCGCCGTCGGCGCGCGCGTTGCGCTTCAACTCTCGAGTAATCGTCGATGGCGCGCGATCCAGAGTTGCCGCGATTTGCCGCGCGGAGCGGCCCTCGGCGTGTAGTCGGGCCAGCCGCCAGCGCTCCTCGCGGCTGAGCTGCGTGTGCGTTCGGGCCATCGCTCCACCTCCAACATCCGTTGCACCCCAAGCGCCAACTTAGCGAACCCACCCGCCGCCCATCCATTCCTCCTGCGCCCTCAACCGTCATTCCTGCGCAGGCAGGAACCCACCCCATCCATTCCGCCCGCTCTCCCTCACAACAATCCCCCTCCCTTTCAGGTCCCTCCCCCCTACCAGGGGGGAGGTTAGGTGGGGGGTGAGCGGCCGCGAACACCCACCACCCCCCAAGCGCACCACCCCTCTCCCCCAACCCCATTCCCGCCCCACCACTCGTCATCCCCGCGCCGTCATTCCTGCGCCCCCGCTCGCCACTCCTGCGCTCCCGCTAGTCACTCCCGCCCCCCCCCCCCCGCTCGCCACTCCCACCCCCCACTCGTCATCCCCAACCGTCACTCCCGCGCCCTTCACCGTCATTCCTGCGCAGGCAGGAACCCCACCCGCTCCAACGCCACCACCGGAATCAAACGCCCCGCCTTCCGCTGATACCCCTCGAAATGCGAAAACAGCCCGCACATCTTCCCGAACATCGCCTCCCGCTCCTCACCCTCCAACTCCACCGCCTCATACTCCGCCGTCGCCCGCCTGCCGCGCTCCACCACCGCCCGCGGATTTGCCCGCAGATTTTTGCACCAGTCCGGATCCGCCGCCGCCCCGCCCGCCGACGCGATCACGACCAGCCGCTCCCCATCCTCCAGATACAGCAGCAGCACCCGCCGCGCCCGACCGCTCCGCCGACCCGTCGTCGTCAACCGCAGCGTCGGCGGACCCATCCAGCGCCCCCCAAACAGCGAAAACTGCGCATCCTGAATTCGCGTCACCGCCCGCATCAGCCGATAGTTCATCGTCCCGCTCCGCTCACCTGCCCGATTTACCCCACTCACGATCAGTCCCCGAAACATCCCCGAAACACGGCGACATCCAAACGACACAAGCGCGTAAACCGCGCGAAACCAAGCTGCCGCCAACGCTGCATAGCTTACTCAATGACACCACCCACCCGGGAACGGAGGAATGCATGATTCACCCCGGAATTCGCAGTCGCCCCTTACGGGGCAGGCTCCCCCGCGGAGCCAAACGAGCGGGCATCGGCCTCGCCGCCGGCCTCGCCACCGCCCTGCTCGCCACTCTCGGCATCGCCGCCGCGCAGGACGCCGAAGCCGTCGCCGACCTGATCCTCGCCGTCGACACCATCTGGTACGTCATCGCCGGCATCCTCGTCTTCTTCATGCAGGCGGGATTTGGGATGCTCGAGGCCGGCTTCGTCCGCGTCAAAAACACCGCCAACATCCTGATGAAGAACGTGCTCGACGCCTCGCTCGGCGGCGTCGTCTGGTGGGCCGTCGGGTTCGGCTTCGCCTTCGGCACCAGTCAAGGCGGCTTCATCGGCGGCCACTCGTTCTTCCCCGCCCTGGGCGGGCTGACCGAGACCGACGGCGTCTCCGAGGCCGCCCTCTTCTTCTTCCAATGGGCCTTCGCCGCCACCGCCGCCACCATCGTCTCCGGCGCGCTCGCCGAGCGCACCAAATTCTCCGCCTACCTCTTCTACACCGTCTTCATCACCGGCCTGATCTACCCGATCGTCGTCAACTGGACCTGGGGCGGCGGCTGGCTGAGCGAGCTCGGCGAGACGGGCTTCATGGACTACGCCGGCTCGACGATCGTCCACAGCGTCGGCGCCTGGGCCGGACTCGCCGGAGCCTTCCTGCTCGGACCCCGCATCGGCAAGTACGCCTCTGATGGCACCCCCACCGCCATTCCTGGACACAACATGAGCATGGCCGCGCTCGGCATGTTCATCCTCTGGTTCGGCTGGTACGGCTTCAACCCCGGCTCCACCCTCGGCCTCACCGACGGGCTCGCCACCGAAGCCGCTTGGGTCGCGATCAACACCACCCTCTCCGCCGGCGCAGGCGCGATCGTCGCCATGGGCGTCGCCAAGCTCCGCTACGGCAAGGCTGACCTCGGCCTGACGATGAACGGCGCGCTCGCCGGACTCGTCTCGATCACCGCCGGCTGCGGCTTCGTCGAGCCCTGGGCCGCGCTGCTCATCGGCGCTGTTGGCGGAGTTCTGGTCGTCTTCGCCGTCGCGTTCTTCGACCGGATCAAAATCGACGACCCTGTGGGCGCAATCTCCGTCCACGGCGTGTGCGGCATCTGGGGCACTCTGGCTGTCGGTCTCTTCGCCATCAAAGGCGGCGCTCACTTCTGGAGTGGCACCGACATCCCGATCGAAGAGTGGACCGGTCCGTACGGCCTGCTGATGGGCGGCGGCTTCGGCGTCCTCTGGGTGCAGATCGTCGGCATCCTCGCCGTCCTCGGCTGGACGCTCGCCACCGCCGGCATCCTGTTCTTCGTGATCAAGAACACCATCGGCCTGCGCGTCAGCGAAGCCGAAGAGCTCGCCGGCCTCGATGTCCAGGAGCACGGCATCGGCGCTTACCCCGAGTTCCCCACCGTCGCGCCGGGCACCGCGACCGAAGTCTCCGCACTCGAGGAGTCGCCCGCTCCCGCACCCGCTGCCGGCGGCGACTAGCCTCGCCCCGCGGCAACCACAGCGCGGGGGCGGCCCACCCGGCCGCCCCCGCTACAGAAAGGCTCATCCCATGAAGATGGTCATCGCCATCATCCGACCCGAACGACTCTCGATCGTCCGCCACGCGCTCGAACAGATCGGCATCGTCAGCATGACGATCACCGAAGTCCGCGGCCGCGGCGCGCAGCGCGGCATGGTCCAGGAGTACCGCGGACAGCAGGTGCAGGTCGACTACCTGCCCAAAATCCGCATCGAGATCGTGATCAACACCACCCCGCTCGACTCCGTGATCGACGCGATCCTCGAAAACGCCGGCACCGGCCAGATCGGCGACGGCAAAATCTTCGTCCTCCCCGTCGAAGACGCCGTCCGCGTGCGCACCCGCGAGCGCGGCCCCTCCGCCGTCTAACCCGCGGCCGGCGTTCTCTACCCACCCACGCAAACGCGCTCGCGGGCTACCCTCTCCCTATGCCCCTCACCATCGAGCGCTGCCGCGACATCGCCGCCGCCGAGCGCCGCCTTCAGGCGGCGCTCGGCGAGCGGCGCGCCGACCAACCCCTTGCCCGCGTCAACATCCTCGTCGGCTCCGGCCTCCAGCGCCTCTACCACCAGCGCCGCCTCGCACAACAAGTCGGCCCGCTCGCCGCCATCTACTTCTTCACCCCCGCCGACCTCGCCCGCGAAATCGCCGACCGCGCCGACCTGCCCAAGCGCATCCTGCTCCCGCCCGGCGCCGCCCCGCTCCTGCTTGACGACATCATCCACAACCTCGCCGCCGCCGGTCAGCTCCGCGAACTCGACCCCAACTCCCCCGGCCTCGCCGAAGCGCTGCACGTCACCTTCACCGACCTCCGCGAGGGCGGCGTCGACGCCGAAACATTCGCCCGCTTCGCCCACGACCGCCCCGCCAACGCCGACGACCGCCGCATCATCGCCGACCTCGCCGCGCTCTACACCGCCTGGCGCGACCGCGCCGCCGAACTCCGCGACCGCCCCTCCTTCTACGAAGACGCGCTCGCCCAGGCCGTCCAGCCCCACGACATCGCCGCCGCACTCGGCGGCGCGCGGCTGATCGTCACCGGCATGTACGACTTCACCCGCGTCCAGCGTCAACTGCTCGCCAGCTGCGCCGCGCAGGTTCCCGTCCACGTGCTCATCCCCGCCCCCGACGGCGACGAACACGCCGCCGCTCTTGCCGACACTCTCCAAGCCGAAACCGACGCCGAGTCGCTCCCGCCCGCGCCCGCCCAATCGAGCCCGGCCGCCGCGGGCGGCTTCTCCACCTCCGATCCCCGCGCCGAAGCCGCCGAAACCGCCCGCCGCGTCCTCGACGCCGCCGCAGGCGGCGTCAAATTCCACGAAATGGCGATCCTCCACCGCGCCGGTGCCGCAGGCGACGCCAGCCTCGCCGACGCGCTCCGGCGCGCCGACATCCCCGCCTTCGTCGCCGGCGGACAGCCCGTCCTCCACACCAACCCCGGGCGCGCCGCCCTGCGCCTGCTCGAACTGCTCTGCGACAAACCCCAGCGCCCCCAACTGCTCGAATTCCTCGGCAATCCCACCCTCCGCGCGCCCCTCCCCGTCGGTCCGCGCCCCAAGCCGCTCCAGTGGGAGCGCATCTCCCGCAGCGCCCGCCTGACCAGCGATTGGGCCGAGTTCCACTCCCACCTCGAACAGCACCTCGACTCACTCAAGCGCAACGACGCCGAACGCCCCTACGAGCAGCAAGCCACCCGCGAACTGCTGGCGGTCTGCGACGACCTGCAATCGCGCGCCGACCAGATTGCGCACGCCGGCAACTGGTCCGACGCCGTCAAAGTCGTGCTCAAGGCGCTCGACGACTACATCAACGACGGCCGAGGCAGGCCGGACTCCGACGCAGCTGAAGACGCGCCCGACGACTACCCCCGCTTAATCGACGCCATCCGCGCCGCGCTCTCCGAGCTCGGCGGCATCGACCGAATCGAAGCCCGCTACACCTCCGCCCGCCTGCTCCACGCCGCCCGCGGCGCGCTCAACAAGTCCCGCCTCCGGCCACGCCGCGCCCTCCAGGGCGTCCTGATCGGCAACGCCGCCGGCGCAGCCCGAACCCTCCGCTTCGACGCCGTCTTCGTCCCCGGCATGGCCGAGCGCAGCTTTCCCGCCGTCCCCCGCCAGGACCCGCTCCTGCCCGACAGCGCCCGCCGCGACCTCAACGCCCAAATCGGAGCCGAAGCCCTGCGCCTCGGCCAAACCCGCACCCGCCTGGACCGTCTCGCCTTCACCCTGATCGAGCAGGCCGCCCGCAAACGACTCACCCTCTCTTACGCCCGCCGCGCCTCCGCCGTCGGCGGCCCCTCACACCCCTCCGTCCTACTCACCCAGGCCATCGGCCGCGTCAACGGCTCCGGTACCGCTCCGCTCGATGAAGAAGCCCTCAACAAGAGCGAGCGCTTCCAACGCCTCCCCGCCGCCGTTTCCGAAGCCGCGCCCCGCCCCGACGAGGACGGCGCGCCGATTTGGGGCGCAGAACAACGCGCGCTCGACGAATCGGACCTGCGCATCGCCATGCTCAGCGCCCCCGGCGTCGTCGGCCACCAGCTGCTGCTCGAGATCGGCGGCCTCCCCGCCGAGCGCGCCGACATCGCCCGACGCGGACGCAACAGCCTCCAATTCACCGAATTCGACGGCCTCATCCGCCCCCCCGGCGACCTCTGGAATCCCTTCGACGGCCAGCGCACCCTCTCCGCCACCGCCCTCGAGCGCTACGCCGCCTGCCCCTACCGCTTCTTCCTCGCCAACATCCTCGGCGTCCACGCCGTCGAAGAGCCCGAAGAAGGCGGCGAACTCTCCGTGCTCGATCGTGGCAGCCTCATGCACGAGATCCTCGAAGCCTGGGTGCAAAACTGGCTCAACCAGAAACGCCCGGATTGGCCCGAGTACGCCCTCGACCCCGCTCCGCTGCTCGAAGTCGCCAACGCAAAGCTCGACGAGGCCGAGCAGAAGCGCCAACTCGGTCCCCCCGGCATCGCCGACGGCCTCCGACGCCAGGTGCTCGACGACCTTGAACAAGCCCGCCAGGCCGAAGCGAAACGCGCCGCCGCCGAGCCCCACTGGCGCCCCCGCTCCGTCGAGCGCAAATTCGAGAACGTCCAGCTGGACGCCGGCAACGACCGCACCCTGATCGTCAATGGCCGAATCGACCGGGTCGACGAAGCGCCCGGCGGACGCCGCCGCGCAATCGACTACAAGACCGGCAAACACCGCCGCGACGCCGCCGAAGCCTTCCGCTCCGGCTACCTCATGCAACTCCCCCTCTACCTCCACGCCATGGAGCAGGACGACCGCGGCGAGCTCGCCGCATCCACCGCCGAATTCTTCTACGTCTCCGCCAAAGGCGGCTTCCAGCGCGAACCGCTCGATGGCAGCGAGCTCGCTCCCCACGGAACGCCCGACGCCCTCACGCCGGCCGACGAGCTGGAGCATGTCCTGGAAACCATCTCCGAGGGCATCGTCAACGGCGCATTCTTCCCCTTTCCCTTCCGCTCAGCGCAGAAGAAGCCCGACGACACTCACTGCAAATGGTGCGATTTCCAGCCCGCCTGCAACTCGCAGGTCGCCCCCCGCTACATAACCAAGCAGCGCCGCAACCAGTCCCTCACCGCCGACTTCGAGCAGCTAGTCGCAAAGCGCATCCGCTGATCAGCAACACACGCGACCTCACACCACCCACCTGCTAAAGGAACCGCGCAAACCACAATGGCAATTCCGAAAACCCCGAAAGAAGCGCTCAAGGTGTTGGGCATCTCGGCCAGCACGACGAAGAAAGCTGGCTTGGCAGCTTACCGCAAACTGGTGAAACTTCATCACTCTGATCGCAACGCCGCCACCGACGCTGACCAGCGCACGGCGGAGATCAACGTAGCTTGGGAGCTCGTGGAGCCCATCCTGTCCGACGACCCGAAGCCAACTCCTGGAAGGCAGCAGGGCGATCGCCGTCGCACCGGATCTGAGCAGGCTCCACGCCGCGCTGGCGGGAGCAACCGACAGACTCAGCAGCAGGCGGAACGAGCGCGCCGCGAAGCTGAAGCAGCGGCAGAACGCGAACGCGCCTGGCGCGAGGCTACAGCCGCGGCCGAACACGAACGAGCCCGAGAACGCGAACAAGCACGTCGCGAAGCCGAAGCAGCGGCAGAACGCGAACGCGCCTGGCGCGAGGCCACAGCCGAGGCAGAACGCAAGCAAGCCCGCCGCGAAGCCGAAACCGCCGAACGCGAGCGAGCGCGCCGCGAAGCCGAAGCTGCCAGACGCGAGCGAGTGCGCCGAGAAGCCGAAGCTGCCGAGCGTGAGCGGGTGCGCCGCGAAGCTGAGGCCGCCGCAGCGCGGGAAGCCGCCGAACGCGAGCGAGTGCGCCGCGAAGCTGAAGCAGCTGCAGCGCGGGAAGCAGCCGAGCTTGAGCGCGCCCGTCGCGAAGCTGAAGCCGCCGAGGAACGCAAGCGCGCCCGTCGCCAAATCGCCGACCAGGACCAACAAACCCGCGAGCGCGTCGTCCACGAACTCGATACCTCCTTCTTCCTCGAAGCCGGCGCCGGCGCGGGCAAAACCCGCGTGATGGTCGAGCGCGTGATCGAAACCGTCCGCCAGGGCAAAGCCGAACTACGCGAAATCGTCGCCATCACCTTCACCGAAAAGGCCGCTGGCGAACTCCGCGCCCGAATCCGCCGCGGCCTGGCCGACGAGCTGAAAGACGCCCCCAATCCGGCAGAGCGCGATCGCCTGCGCACAGCGCAGGAACAGGTGGATGTCGCGCAGATCGGCACCATCCACGCCTTCGCCTCCAGCCTGCTCCGCGAGCGACCCTTCGAGGCCAAGCTCGCCCCCTACTTCAGCGTCCTCGATCAACTCGGCCAGACGCTTGATTTCCGGGACGCCTGGGACGAATGGATCTGGTCCGGGCGCGACCAGAGCCACACCAGCGCGCTGGAAGAGATGCTGAGCCATGGCCTACAGGTTTCGCACATCCAGGACGCCGCCGAACTCGTCGGCCGCTACCGCGACCTCAATCCTCCCGGCTTCGGCGCGGAAGTCCCCGACCCGGCCGCGACGCTGGACCAGTGGATTATCGACGCGCAGCGGACCGCCGACGCCTATCTGCGGGTCGAGGACAGCCCGGAAGCCCACAACCGCATTGCCGCGCTGCTACAGGGACTCGACGACCTGCGCGGCGGCGAGCGAGACGGCGAAGACGCCGACGCCCTCGCCCGACGCATGGCCCTGTTCGCCGCCGATCCGACAATCCGCCCGCCCCGCAAGTACAAGCGCAACGCCGAAGCCCGCGAACTCTGGGACGACGCGGCCGACGACCGCAACGAGTTCGCCGACGCCGTGCGCAGCACCGCGCTCCATCGCCTGCTGCGAGCGCTGACCGACTTCGTCACCTGGCACGCCGACCGTCGCCGCGCCGCCGGCAAACTCTCCTTCGACGACCTCCTGCTCTACGCCCGCAACCTGATCCGCGACCACCCCCGCGCCCGCCAGCACTTCCGCCGGCGCTTCAAAACCCTGCTGATCGACGAATTCCAGGACACCGACCCGCTCCAGTCCGAACTCGTCCTGCTGCTCGCCGCCGCCGAAGACACCGACGACTGGCGCGCCGCGCAGCCCGCCCCCGGCAAACTCTTCGTCGTCGGCGACCCCAAACAGTCCATCTACCGCTTCCGACGCGCCGATATCCGCATCTACCAGCAGGTTCAGCGCATCTTCGAGCAGACCGCCGAGGACGACGCCGGCGCAGCCGTCGAGCGGCTCGGCGTCAACTTCCGCTCACGCCCCGACCTCGTCGGCTGGGCCAACGACGCCTTCCCCCAAATCCTGCACACCGATCCCGAGCACCAAGGCGCGCAAGCCGATTACGGCAAGCCAATCGCCGCACACCGCGAGGGCGACGGCCCGGGCGTCGTCGTCATCAACGGCGGCGATGTGTTCGAGCGGGTCGCCCTGGCCCGTGAAGCCGAAGCCGATCTGCTCGTTCGCCTGATCCACGACCTCACCGAAAACCGCGCCGGCTTCGGCCAGCTGCCCTGCGAAAACTGCGACGCCTGCCAGCGAAAGCAAGCCTGCCCTGCCCCGCGCCCGCCCAGGATGGGCGACATCGCCGTCCTGGTCCGCACCCGCACCGCAATCGACACCTACACCAAAGCCTTCGACCAACACGCCATCCCCTACCACCTCGACAGCGGACGCGGCTTCTTCACCCGCCCCGAAATCCACGACTTCGCCAACATCCTCATGGCCGTCGACGATCCCACCGACGAAGTCGCCGTCATGTCCGCCCTCAAAACCCCGCTCGCCTCCGCCTCCGACCAGGAACTCTTCGACTACGTCTACGCCCGCAACGACCCCAACCGCCGCGCCCGCTTCACGCTTGACGAACACGCCGTGCCCGACGAGTACGACGGCCCGCTCCGCGACGGCTTCGCCCAGCTGCGCAGCCTGCGCGATGGCCTGCGCGACCGCTCCCTGCCCCAGTTCATCGACTTCGTACTGCACAAATCCGGCCTGCTCGAGGCGCAGTTCGCGCATGGCATTCACGGCGCAGAGCGCGCCGCCAACCTGCAGATGCTCGTCCACCGCGCCGCCGAATTCGCCGCCGCCGCCGAAGACTCCCTGCGCCCCTTCGTCCAATGGATCGCCCAGCGCCGCGATCAGGACCTCTCCGAAGCCGAGTCCGCCACCTCCGAAGCCGTCGAGCAGGTCGTCCGCATCCTCACCATCCACCAGGCCAAAGGCCTCGAATTCCCCATCGTGATCGTCCCCAAACTCGGCGACGGACGCCGCGACACCACCCAGCTGATGGTCGACCGCGAAAACGATACCTTCGAAATCCAGGTCGGCCCCAGCAACGCCGGCTTCCACACTCCCGGCTTCGACCCTGATCGCGAACGCACCCACGCCGAAGCAGAATTCCGACGCCTCCTCTACGTCGCCGCCACCCGCGCCGAAGACTGGCTCATCCTCCCCCATTTCCTCGCCCAGAGCCGCGCCGAATCCACCTTCGCCGCCTTCCTCGAAGAACCCCTCCAAACCGCCGACCCCGATCACGTTATCGAGCTCTCCCCCGACCAGTTCGACGCCTTCGAACCGCCTACCCCCCAACCCGCGCCCGTCGCCCACCAGGCGATCACCGACGCCTGGCAATCCCGCCGCGCCGCAACGCTCGAAACCGGCCGCGTCAATATCATCACCCGCGCCCCCTCGCAGCACGGCGGCGACGCAGAAAAAGCCGAGCGCGAAGCCGGTACCGCCGCCGCCGATGACGACGACGACACTACTCCTCCCGAATACGTTCCTCCCGCATCCTCCCGCGCGCAGGCGCTCAAGCGCGGCATCGCCATCCACCGCGCCCTCGCCCTCGCCGACCTCAACGACCCCGCCCGAACCGCCAACATCGCCCGACGCGTCGCCGAGGAGTACAAGCTCGATCTCACCGACTTTGCGGCCGAAATCCACCGCGCCCTCAACACCGACCTGCTCCGCCGCGCCGCCCAAGCCGACCAGCGCCACTTCGAGCTCCCCCTCGTCCAGGCCGCAAACAGCTCCAACGGCGCCGACGCCGCCCAAATCACCATCATCGAAGGCGTCGCCGACCTCGTCTTTCACGAGCCCGGCGGCTGGATCGTCGTCGACTTCAAAAGCGACCGTTCCCGCGATCGCGAACGAGATCGACGTTACAAGGAGCAGGTGCGAACCTACGCCGCAATGCTCACTGCCGCCGGCCAGACCGTCAAAGAGGCCTGGCTGCTCTACACCCACACCGGCGCCGCCGAACAGGCGTCGCTCGCCCAACCCCAACCGGAGACTGCCCAATGACCGACGCTGTCCGCACCCCGCAACAAATCCGCGACGACCTGCACGCCCGCCGCGAGCGCATCGTCGAGCAGATGGGCTCCGCCGACCGCATCGCCCGCCAGCACGCCCGCGGACGCCTCACCATCCGCGAGCGCCTCGACCGCCTCTTCGACCCCGGCAGCTTCCGCGAAATCGGCACATTCGCCGTTTCGGAGCACCCCGACGTCCGCGACCGCACGCCCGGCGACGGCAAAATCGGCGGCTGGGGCAAAATCGACGGACGCCCCGCCGCCGCCTGCGGCGACGACATCACCGTCCTCCACGGCTCCTCCTCGGTCGTCGGCGGCAAGCGCATGAAGCGCATCTACGAACAGGCTCTTACCCAGGGCGTCCCCTACGTCTACTTCGGCGAGACCGGCGGTGCGCGCCTGCCCGACGCCCTCGGCTCCGAAGGCTTCAGCAAAATCCCGCCCGGACTCGAAATGGGTCGCCGACGCCGACGCATCCCCCTCGCCACCGCCATCCTCGGCGAATCTTTCGGCGGTTCCTCCTTTCACGGCGCGTTCTCCGATTTCGTCGTGCAGGTGCGCGGCAGCTCGATGGCCGTCTCCAGCCCCCGCGTCATCGAAATCGCCACCGGCGAGCGCATCTCCCTCGAAGACCTGGGCGGCGTCGACGTCCACCTCGATCGCACGGGCCAGATCGATCAGGTGGCCGACGACGAGGACGCGGCAATCGCCCTGATCAAAACCTTCCTCTCCTACATGCCCGACAACTGCTGGCAGACCCCGCCCATACTCCCCGGTAACGACCGCGCCGAACCCGATCCCCAACTCGCCGAACTCGTCCCCACCCGCCGCCAGCGCGCCTACGACATGCACCGCATAATCGCGCGGATCGTCGACGACGGACAAATGCTGGAACTCAAACCGCGCTTCGGGCGTTCCCTGATCACCGCCCTCGCCCGCATCGGCGGTAACAGTGTCGGCATCCTCGCCAGCAATCCCATGTTCAACGCCGGCGCGCTCACTCCCGAAACCTGCGATAAAGCAACTCAATTCCTCTGCCTCTGCGAGGCCTTCAACATCCCGCTCGTCTTCCTACAGGATGTGCCCGGCTTCATCGTCGGCAGCCAGCCCGAACACAACCGCCTCCTGCACAAGGCGATCATGTTCCTCGAGGCGCTCGCTCTCACCACCGTGCCGCGCTTCACCGTCGTACTCCGCAAGGCCTTCGGCCTCGCCTACTTCTCCCTCTCCGGCAACAGCCTCGATAACGCCCTCGTCACCGCCTGGCCCGGCGCCGAAATCTCCTTCATGGACCCCGGAGTCGGCGTCAACGTCGTTCACGCCCGCGACATCGAAAACGCCCCCAACCCCGAAGCCGAGCGCCAACGCCTGATCGACGACTGGACGCTCGGCCACGAGCCCTACGGCGCAGCCGGGATAATGAACCTCGACGAAATCATCGACCCCGCCGACACCCGCCGCTGGCTGCTCGAAGCCGTTCAGCGCTTCCCCGCCGCCCCGCCCCCGCGCGGCCAAACCAAAACCCTCGCCTCCTGGCCCACCTGCGTCTGACCACCGCGCTCTGTTACACCCACGCCGCCCAGCAGCGAAGGAACCTGCCATGAACCTGCTAAACAACCTCTTCCGCCGCATCGTCTTCGCCCTCGCCGCAACGCTGATCTGCGTCCTCTTCGCAATCATCGTGGCCGGCGGCGCCGCATTCTTCCTGATCGTCCTCAGCATCGCCTCCGTCGCCGCCCCGCTCACCATCCTCATCGCCGGCCCCGGCCCAATCGGCAACCGCATCTCCTTCACCCGCCGCCGCCGCCGCGACGAAGCAATCGACATCTAACACCAGCAACACCCACATCCCCATCATCCAACCCCCCACCTCCCGAACACTCATCCATTCCCCAATTCATCCCTCCCCCCTTCCAGGGGGGAGGTTAGGTGGGGGGTGCGAAGCCACGAGCTTCCACCAACATTTCGCTCTCCCAGACGAAACCCCTAATCCCGCTGCGACCAGCGCTCCCGCATCCGCTCCGACGGTTTGCCCACCTTTGACCCCGTATCGAGCTTCGCGCGCACCTCCCGCAGCACTCGCGGCGCGAGCCGCGGCTCATACCGCCCCAACCACTCCCGCACCGGCTGCTCGTCGCGGATGCCCAGCTCCCGCAGCGCCCACGAAAGCGCCTTCACGATCAAATCCTCCCGCGCGTCGACAAACAGATCGCACACCGCCAGCGTGCGCGCCGCGTCGCCCTTGCCTAGCTGCCGCTCGTTGAGCGCGATCGTCGATACGATCGCCGTCCGCCGCCAATGCTCGTTCGGCGAGCGCGCCCAGCGCATCACCCGCGCATCCGAAATCTGGCCGCGCTGCCAGGCCGGACCGCTGAGCAGCCGCGCGAAATGATCCACGCTCGCCCAGCCGTCCAGCGTCGCGCTCAGACGCTCCAGCCAGCGCCAGTTGAGCAGCGCCGCCGCGCCGCGATGCCGCGCGGCCAGCTCGAACGCGACGCTGCGCTGCCAGCCGCCGCGCTGCGTCAATGCGGCGCACAACAGTAACACCGATTCCGCGTCGGTCTGTTTCAGATCGCCCGCCAGCTGACGGGCGATCGCCCGCATCTGCGGCGTGCGCATCGGCTGCGGCGCATTCGCCAGGCGGCGCTCGACCTCGTTGGCGGTAATCATCGCTGCGCCGCCGATCGTCCCGCGATGCGGCCGAACACCGCGCCCGCCATCAGGCCGGAGCCGCCCGCGTAGTTGTCGTAGAACAGTCCGCCGATCAACTCGCCGGCCGCGTACAGGCCCTCGATCGGCTGCTCCTCCGTATCCAGCACCTGCGCCGAGCGCGGATCAATCCGCAGCCCGCCGAAGGTGAACGTAATCCCGCAGGTCACCGCGTAGCCGAGGAAGGGCGGCTCCGTCAGCGGCAGCGCCCAATTCGATTTGGGCGGCTCAACCCCCTCCGTGCGCAGCCCGTCCAACACGGACGGGTGAAATTCCCCCCCGCCGCAGGCCGCGTTGAATTCGGCGACCGTGCGCTCCAACCCCGTAACGGAAACGCCCAACGCCTCCGCCAGTTCGCCGATCGTCTCTGCCTGCGCCATCGTCGCCTGCCTCACGCGGTACTCGTCGCGCAGCAGACCGACCGTCTGCTGGTCGAAAACCTGAAACGCGACCCGCCCCGGCTGGCGCAGGATTTCGCGTCCGTACTTGGCATACGTGTAGTTGCGCAGATCCGCGCCCTCGTCCACGAACCGCTCGCCGTCGAGATTGACGATGATCCCGTACGGGTACGAGTGTTTCTGGTACAGATCCGCGACCACCCGATTCCCCGTCGGCGGCGCATTCAGATCCCAGGCGACGGCGTGCGCGCCGGACCAGTGACCGAACGACTGCGCGCCGATCTCCAGCGCCGCGCGGATCGCGTCGCCGGTATTGAACCGCGAGCCGCGCACCTTGGCCAGGTCCCAGCCCTGCCCCAGGTAGCGCGTGCGCATCTCCGTGTTCGCCTCGAAGCCGCCCGCCGCCAGCACCACCGCGTCGGCCGCGATCTCTTCTTCCGCGCCGTCCAGCCGGACGCGCACGCCGCGCACCCGCGCGCCGTCGCGCAGCAGCCCCACAACCTTCGCGCCGTAGCGCAGCTCGACGCCGAGCCGCTCCGCCGCGGCGAACTCCTGATCGGACAGCCCCTTGCCCGCCCCAACCGCCTCGACGGTCAAACCGCCGTAGAAAACGAGTACCCCATCCACCTCATTCGCCTGCCGCCCGGTCATCAGCGTGAAGCGCACGCCGCGCTCGGCCAGCCATCGCATCGTGGGCCGCGCCTCGCGCACCAGCGTCGTGGCCAGGCCGTCGTCGATCAACCCCTCCGTCACCCGCGCCAGATCCGCGCGGAATTGCGCCGCCGGATACGCGCCCACATCCACCCGCGCGAGCTCGGCCTCGCTCAGATCGGGGATCAACTCGCGGATTTCGTCAATTCCCTCATACGGAAAGCGAAAGCCGCCGCCGGTGAAATAGGTGTTACCGCCGCGCTCCGCCTCGGGAGCCTTTTCGAGCACCAGCACCTCGGCGCCCTGCTCGCGCGCGCTGATCGCCGCGCACAGCGCCGCGTTGCCCGCGCCGACCACCACGACCGTTCCGCGCTGTTCGGGCATTAGTCCAGTACTCCTTCATCGGCGATCGCGGCCGCCTTCTGCGGGCGCGGCGCGGCGATTAACCCCGTGGCGATCGGCGCGCCGACCAGCCGCTGCACGGTCGCCGCCGCGCGCCGCACGCCCCGCTGCCCGCCGATTAACGCCAGCCCGATCGCCGGAATCGTAACCAGCCCAGCCACCAGCAGCGCCGCCCGGTACCCGCTCACAATCGCCGCCGGCGTTTCCCGCTCCACGCCGTTCTCCAGACCGAACGCGATCGCCGCGTTGGAATACAGCGCGAACCAGATCGCGTAGCCGATCGCCGTGCCAATCGTCCGCGCCGTGGTCTGCGAGGCCGACGCCGTGCCCAATCGGTCGGGCGGCACCGCCGACATGATCACCGAGGTGTTGGGTGAGCTGAAGATCGAAGTGCCGATGCCCAGCACCAGCATCCGCCACATGAACTCGATCGGCTGCGCGCCGCTGTCCAGCATCGCCAGCGAGAGCAGCGCGCCGCTGACCAAAATTAAGCCCAGCGTCGTCAGCGGCCGCGAACCGAGCCGATCCGACAGCATCCCCGAGACCGGCGAGATCAGCAGCATCGCCACCGGCATCGGCATGATCATCAGCCCCGCCTCGAACGTGCTGTAGCCGCTTCCGTCAATCAGAAAGAACGGCCCCAGCGAGATCGCCGCCGACATGCCCATGAATTGGAGAATCGCGGCGAGCACGCCCGCCGAAAATCCGCGCCCTTTGAACAGCCCCAGATCCACCACCGGGCTGGCCACCCGCCGCTCGACTGCGATGAAGGCGATCAGGAAGAGCGCGCAGGCGGCGAACATCCCCAGAATGATCGGGCTTTCCCAGCCGACCTCGCGCCCTCGGTTGATGCCCAGCGTCAGCGCGCCCAGCACGCCGAACAGCAGAAACGCGCCGGGCACGTCGAGGCCCTTGGGCCGCTGCTCGGCGGGCGCGTCGGCCAGCAGCCGCCAGGCCAGGAACGCCCCGACCAGCCCCAGCGGCGCGCGCGTCCAGAAAATCGCCCGCCAGTCGAGCCACTCCACCAGCACCCCACCCAGCACCGGCCCCGCCGCAAAGCCCGCCCCCACCGTCGACACCATGATCCCCAGCCCCGTTCCCCGCCGCGACGGCGGAAACGACGCCGTGATGATCGCCGCCCCGTTGGCCATCGTCATCGCAGAGCCGATCGCCTGCAGCACGCGGGTGCCGATCAGCTCTTCGAGCGAGCCGGAGAGCGCCGAGAGCAGCGTCGCCACCGTGAAGATCGCGAAGCCGACCGTGTAGAGCAGCTTGCGCCCGTAGAGGTCGCCCAGCCGCCCCATCGTCAGCGACAACCCGGTGCTGACCACGATGAAGGCCAGCGCGACCCAGATCACATCCTCTTCCGGCCGCCCGAACTCGTCCGCCAGCGTCGGCAGCGCCACATTCGTGATCGAGTTGTCCAGCACGCCGAGAAAGATGCCGATGCAGACGATCCCCGCCGCCACCCACCGATACGGAATCGGCCCAAGGCTGGGCCCGCTCACAAGCGGCTGATCATCCCCCGACGCGCCACGCCCCCTCAGCGCGCTCACGCGCCCAGCCCCCACTCCCGAAAAGGTCCGTCGCGCCCCGCCATCCCCCAATCCTACGACCTCCTCCGTCCCCATCCTGCACTTCCTCCGTCATTCCTGCGCAGGCAGGAACCACCCGGCGCCGCCAACTCCCCGCAACCGTGCTACCCTTACCCTCACAGAAGAACAAAGGTGCGCGACCATGCCTGTCTCTCCCCAACCCCCGCAACACATCCCGCGCCCCAACCAACCCGGCGCCGCCCCGAACAAACCTGAACAAACCCGAACAAACCTGAACAAATCCGAACGCCCCCAACCGCCCCGACCAGATAGGGGCGCCCCCAAAATCACCCCCGATCACCCTGAAAAAAACAAAACCCGAACACCGCCCCGAACACCGCCCCGAACACCGCCCCGAACACCGCCAAGCCGGGCGCTGGGCTTAGACTGGCCCAATGAGCGGCGGCAGCGAAAACCGGATCATCCTCGCCGACAACCTCGACATCCTCCCCGGCCTCGAGAGCGGCTCCGTCCCGCTGATCTACCTCGACCCGCCCTTCAACACCGGCCGCGAGCAGCGCCGCACGCGCCTCCGCACCCAGCGCGACGACACCGCCGGCGACCGCGTCGGCTTCGGCGGGCGACGCTACCGCAGCATCGCGCTCGGCTCCCACTCCTTCGCCGACCTCTTCGACGACTTCCTCGCCTTCATCGAGCCGCGCCTGCTCGAGCTGCACCGCATCCTCGCCCCCCACGGCTCGCTCTTCTTCCACATCGACTACCGCGAAGCCCACTACTGCAAGCTGCTCCTCGACGCCATCTTCGGACGCGAGAGCTTCCTCAACGAAATCATCTGGGCCTACGACTTCGGCGGCCGCTCCAAACGCAAGTGGCCCGCCAAGCACGACGCCATCTTTTGGTACGCCAAAGACCCACAGCGCTACACCTTCAACTACGACGCCATCGATCGCATCCCCTACCTCGCCCCCGACCTCGTCGGCAAGGCCAAGGCCGAGCGCGGCAAGACCCCGACCGATGTCTGGTGGCAGACAATCGTCCCCACCAACAGCCGCGAGCGCACCGGCTACCCCACCCAAAAGCCGCTCGCCATCCTCGAACGCATCGTCCGCGTCCACTCTAACCCCGGCGACCTCGTGCTCGACTGCTTCGCCGGCTCCGGCACCACCGGCGAAGCCGCCGCCCGCAACAACCGCCCCTACCTACTAATCGACAACAACCCCAAAGCCACCCAAATCGCCGCCCGCCGCCTCGCCTCCACCCACCCACAGCACATCAACTTCACCCCCTAACCGCCCCCACCCCACCCCGATCGCCCACGCCCCCTCACCCCCTCCGCCACACCCCCGCGCCCCCCTCCCGCCATCCCTGCCTCCCCCCTCCGCCATTCCTGCGCAGGCAGGAACCCACGCGCACCCCCTCCGTCACCCCCGCGCGCCCCTCCCGCCATTCCCGCGCCCCCCCATTCCGTCATTCCTGCGCAGGCAGGAACCCGCGCGCACCCCCTCCGCCACCCCCGCGCGCCCCTCCCGCCATTCCCGCGCCTCCCTCCGTCATTCCTGCCCTTATTCCGTCATTCCTGCGTAGGCAGGAACCCGCGCGCCACCCCGTCACCCCCGCACAGCCAGCAACCCACCCAAAATCCACCCCACACACGCATCCCCCCTCACACCCCCCCAACCCCCTCCTTCCCCAATTCATCCCTCCCTCCTTCCAGGGGGGAGGTTAGGTGGGGGGTGAGAGGCCCCGAGCGTCCACCAGCGGCCGAGCGGCAGCCCACACCCTCCAAAGCGCATCCACACTCCCCTCATCCCCACGCCTCCCTCTCGTCACACCTACCCCATTCCGTCACCCCCGCGCCCCCCTCCGTCATTCCTGCGCAGGCAGGAACCCGCGCGCCCCTCCCGCCACCCCCGCGCGCCCCTCCCGCCATTCCCGCGCCCCCTCTCCGTCATTCCTGCGCAGGCAGGAACCTACCCCGCCAATCCACCCCTCTCCCCCCTCACACACACCCACCCCTTCCCCAATTCATCCCTCCCCCCTTCCAGGGGGGAGGTTAGGTGGGGGGTGGGAGGCCCCGAGCGTCCACCAGCGGCCGAGCGGCAGCCCACACCCTCCAAAGCGCATCCACACTCCCCTCACCCCCACGCCTCCCTCCCCTCACCCCCACGCCTCCCTCCCGTCACACCTACCCCATTCCGTCACCCCCGCGCGCCCCTCCGTCATTCCTGCGCAGGCAGGAACCCGCGCGCCCCTCCCGCCATTCCCGCGCCCCCCTCTCGCCACCCCTGCGCCCCCATCCCGTCATTCCCGCGCCCCCCACCGTCATTCCTGCGCAGGCAGGAACCCACCCGCTCCCAACCCCACTTTCCTCGCCCCTTCCCCAATTCATCCCTCCCCCCTTCCAGGGGGGAGGTTAGGTGGGGGGTGGGAGGCCCCGAGCGTCCACCAGCGGCCGAGCGGCAGCCCACACCCTCCAAGGCGGCATCCACACTCCCGCCATCCCCGCCCCCTCTCTCGCCATCCTCACGCCTCCCTCCCTCACTCCCACGCCTCCCTCCCGTCACACCTACCCCATTCCGTCATTCCTGCGCGCCCCTCTCCCGTCACCCCCGCACCCCCTCTCGTCATCCCCCACCTCCCCACCGTCATTCCTGCGCCCCCCCACCGTCATTCCTGCGCAGGCAGGAACCGCGCGCAAAGCAACTCTCCACACCCCCATCCCCGCAGCTATCACGAAGACGCCCCACTGGTGTAAAGTGACAACCGTGAACCACACCGCCAACCTCCCGACCGCCGCCCAACGCGCCCGCCGCGCGGCGGCGGCGCTTACCCGATTCGGGGGGGGGGGGGGGACGTAAACCGCTCTCGATCGCCCTCGCGATCGCCGCGCTCCTGCTCGCCGCCCTGACCCTCGCCCAAGCCGCCACCCCCACATCCACCAGCCGCCACCTCGCCCTCGACGCCGGCGGCGAACACCAATGCACGCTCCGCGCCGACGGCCTAATCCGCTGCTGGGGCGGCAACCAGGCAGATCTGCGCAACACCCCCGAAGGCCGCTACAGCGCGGTGAGCGCCGGCGCATGGCACAACTGCGCGATCCGCCAGGAGAACGACGAAATCGCCTGCTGGGGCGCAGATCAGAACGCGCCGCAAGGCGCGTTCAGCGACATCGCCGCAGGCTGGCAGTTCGCCTGCGCCGTCCGCGAAAGCGACAGCGAGCTTGAGTGCTGGGGAACCAGCAGCTATGGCCGCAGCGTGCTCGACTACGGCCAGGCGGATCCACCGGAGGGCGAGTTCCGTGCCGTGAGCGCTGGCTACCTCCACGCCTGCGGACTGCAAACGACGGGAGAAATCACCTGTTGGGGCCGCGCCAACCTCGGACGCACCGACGCGCCATCAGGCACTTTCACCCAAATCAGCGCCGGCACGACCCACTCCTGCGCCCTCCACGAAAACGGCGAAGCCGAGTGCTGGGGGCTGAACAACTTCGGCCAGTTGGACACCCCATCAGGAGCCTTCACCCAAATCAGCGCCGGAGCATGGCACAGCTGCGGCTTGCGCGAATCAGGCGCAATCGAGTGCTGGGGCGACGACCGCTACGACCAATCCAACGCCCCGTCGGGGCGCTATCTCGCCATCAGCGCAGGAATGCGCCATTCCTGCGCGCTAAGCCGCACGGGCACGCGCTGCTGGGGCGGGCAGGATGATCGCCTGCCTGAGCTGATTGCGGAGCTCACGCCGACCACTGTTACCCGAACCGTCGCGGATACATCAAGCGGCGACGAGAGCGAGACGACGCCGGACCCGCCCACGCCAACTCCCACACCGACGCCGACGCCAACTCCGACGACCACGTACACCGCCGTCAGCGCAGGCGGCTTCCACACCTGCGCCATCCGCAGCACGGGCACGCTCGACTGCTGGGGCAACAACGCCAACAACCGCGCCACCCCGCCGACGGGTTCCGACTTCACCGCGCTGGCAGCCGGCAACTCGCACACCTGCGCGCTGCGCAGCAGCGGCGCAATCGTCTGCTGGGGATTCAACGGCCACAGCCGCACGACCGCGCCCTCAGGCAGCTTCACCGCGCTCGGCAGCAGCTCCGAGGCGGGGCATACCTGCGCGGTGGCGAGCAGTGGTGGAGTTTCCTGCTGGGGAGCCAGCGGCAACGGTCGGACCGATACCTCCACGCTGACGGGCACATTCACCGCCGTCAGCGCGGGCGGCAGTCACAGCTGCGGACTGCGCAGCACGGGAGCGGTTCACTGCTGGGGAAACAGCGGCAACGATCGGACCGCTGCGCAGACAGGCACGTTCACCGCCGTCAGCGCGGGCGGCAGCCACAACTGCGGGCTGCGCAGCACGGGGACGATCGTCTGTTGGGGTCTGAACACCAACAGCCAGACGGACGTCACGGCGGGAACCTACAGCGCGGTCAGCGCGGGGAATGCGCACACCTGCGGGGTGACCGGCGCGGGAGCGGTCGTTTGCTGGGGCTCCAATGCCAGCAGCCAGACGGCGGTCGCGGCGGGAACCTACAGCGCAGTCAGCGCAGGCTATGCGCATACCTGCGGCATCAAGACCGATGGCACGATCGCCTGCTGGGGCCGCAACGTTGAAGACCAGGCGCCCGCGACGCGCTCGCCCTGAGCGGGGTGCGATGGGAGGGCGGCCGGCCATGTGCGAACACGCCTTAGAATTGAGGCATGACCACCTCACACCACCTTGAAGACGAACTCTCCGCGATCGACTGGTGCTACGAGCAGGGCTGGACCGACGGCTTGCCCGTCGTGCCGCCCGCCCGCGAGCGGGTCGAGCGCTTTCTCGCCGCCGCCGGACGCCCGCCCGAAGAGGTCGTCGCCCGCCACCCCGCCACCGGCCGCGAGTGCAGCGTGCAGGACGCCGCGATCAACGCCGTGATGGCCGGCTGCCTCCCGCAGTACTTCCCCACCGTGCTCGCCGCGCTGGAAGCGCTCAACGAAGACGCCTACAACTTCCACGGATCGACGGCCTCGACCGGCGGCTCCGCGCCGGTGCTGATCGTCTCTGGCGAAATCGGCGAAGAGATCGGGCTCAACACCGGCGTCAACGTGTTCGGCCCCGGCGCCCGCGCCAACGCCACCATCGGCCGCGCAATCCGACTCGTCATCCTCAACATCTTCCGCATGACCCCCGGCATCGCCGACCGCTCCACCACCGGCTGGCCGGGCAAGTACAGCTGCTGCATCGGCGAGAACGCCGCGCACAGCCCCTGGGAGCCGCTGCACATCGGCCTCGGCTTCCCGCCCGAAGTCAGCACCGTCACGACCTTCGCCGCGTCCGGCTTCTACAACATCGAGAACCACTACACGGCCGATCCCGACACGCTGCTCGACACCTTCGCCGACACGATGGCCGCGCTGGGCGCGCTGACCGACGGCCAATCGCTGGTCGTGATGTCGCCCGAACACGCGCAGATCGCCGCCTCGGCGGGCTACGCCCGCGAGGATGTGCAGCGCTATCTGTTCGAGCGCGCCCGGCGCCCCGCCGCCGAACTGCTCGCGCACGGCAAGTGGCCGGCCGAGCGCACTGCCGACGGCCTGGCCCCGGGCGTTGACGAGCGAGGCGCGGGCGCGTTCCACCGCGGGCGCGAGCCCGGGGACATCCTGATCGTGGTCGCGGGCGGCGAAGCCGGCGGGCATTCCGCCTTCCTGCCCTCCTGGAGCCGCGGGCGCAACTCGCTCTACCAAACCAGGCCGATCGGCGTCTGCCTCGACTGCTGACGCCGAGCCAACCAACCAGGCGCAACCAGCAAAGGCAGGCATCATGGCGCTCGAACTCCTCGACCCGACCGGGCAAACCCCGCAGACCGGCTACGCGGCGGCGGCGCGGCTGTCCGCGCTCGACGGCCTCAAAATCGGCCTGCTCTCCAACGGCAAGGTCAACGCCGACCGCCTGCTGCGGCTGACCGCCGAGCGCTTCGCCGAGCGGCACGGCTGCCGCATCGCGCGCGAGACGGCCAAGCCCAACGCCTCCCGCGTCGCCGACCCGCAGCTGCTCCGCGATCTCAGCCACAACGTGGACTTCCTGATCACCGCCGTCGGCGATTGAGGCTCCTGCTCGACGTGCAGTGTGCACGACGCGATCACTTTCGAGCAGCTGAGCAAGCCCGCGCTGGCGATCTGCACGCATCCGTTCGAGCCCACGAGCAAAATGATCGCCCGCACCCTCGGCCTCCCCAACTTCCCCTTCGCCCTGGTAGACCACCCCATCGGCAGCGCCAGCCAGCCAGAGCTAGCTGCCCGCGCCGCCGAGGCCTACGCCCAGGGCGTGGAGATTCTGCTCAGCGGCGCGCAACCATGAAGACGATGAGTCTGGACGAGTCGGGGGATCACAACCTCAAGCAGATTGACCCGGGCTACCCCGTCTTCGTCCTCGGCGGAGTGATCTTCGAAGATGACTACGCGAGGATCCGAGCCGACGAGGCAATTCGGGCCTTCAAGCGGGATCTGTTCGGGCAAACGGACTTCGTCTTGCACACCGTGGAGATCACCCGGAACGCTGGTGTGTTCTCTGTTCTACAGGACCGCGACTTTCGCAACGCATTCTTTCGCGAACTCAGCGCCGTGCTGCGCGGCCTTGAATTCAGCGTTGTGGCGTGTGCGGTGCGCAAAGATCGCCTTGATGCGGAGTCGGCTCCGGCCGTCGGCGACCCGTACCACTACGCGCTCGAACGGTTGGTCATTCGGTTCTGTGAGATCGTCGGCAACCAGCACCGCGGCGGGCGAATTCGCGCCGAACAGCGGCAGCCGGCGTTGGACCGCCGCACTCTCAGGCAGTGGCGAACGCTGCGAGAGGTTGGGGCAGGCGATTTCACCGGGCGCTCGATCCGTCGCCGCATTGCCTCGTTGTCATTCCATGACAAATCGGAGCGACTCGTTGATCTGGAGCTGGCGGACCTGGTTGTCACGCCGATTGGCCGGCACATCGTCGGTTACCCGGAACGGCCCGATTGGGAAATCGTGCGCGAGAAGCTGCACGGGAGCAGCGAGGCTGCGATCGAGGTCATGCCGGCCAACGAGTGAGGGCCGGCCCCCGCTACGCAGCGACCAGCCCTCCGACCCCCTTGAGCCATTGACAGCGCCTGCCGGGGGCCTGGTGACGCCGTCGGCGGGACCGTCTTCCGCTACGCAGTTGCCGGCCCTCACCGCAATGATGCACTGCGCAGCCCCGAAATGTCAAGCGCGCCTGTAGATCGTCTCTGTCGGCGCGGAGCCAGGACGCGATTGAGGCAGCAGATCAGCAAGGATGAAGGCCGGCGCCCGCGATGGCAGGGGCCGACCTTCGCACCCCCAAACAGCCAATGGCGACGCAACCGGGGGCTGGCAACGTCTCCGGCGGGGCCGCCCGTCCCCCACGGGTCGGTACAGTCCTCATGAGCAATGATGCACACCGCCAAGCGGATTGTCAAGCCCCCGACGCCAAGCTCCAGCCGCGTTTGGGGAGTGGGCCAGACGAATGGGGCCAGCGACCGCAGTGGCGGTGGCTGGCCCTCCGACCCCCTGAAGCCATTGACAGCGCCTGCCGGGGGCCTGGCGACGCCGTCGGCGGGACCAGCGGCCGAATACTCAGTGGCTGGCCCTCAGGAACAAGGTTGGCCGCTTCGCTGAGAAATGTCAAGCGCGCCTACAGATCGCCTCTAGCTGCACTGAATCCATGACAAGGCCGAACCAGCGGCGCAGAAACGAGTGAGGGCCGGCCCCCGCAATGGCAGCGACCAGCCCTCCGACCCCCTTGAGCCATTGACAGCGCCTGCCGGGGGCCTGGTGACGCCGTCGGCGGGACCGTCTTCCGCTACGCAGTTGCCGGCCCTCGCAAGCAAGATTGACCGCCCCGCCCCGCCTTGTCAACCGCCCCTACTCCGGCCCCACCAACTCCCGACCAATCAGCAAGCGCCGAATCTCGCTCGTCCCCGCCCCGATCTCCAGCAGCTTCGCGTCGCGCGCGTAGCGCGCCACCCGACTCTCGCTCATGTAGCCGTAGCCACCGTGAATCTGCACCGCCTTGTCCGCCACCCGACTCGACATCTCCGCCGAATACAGAATCGCCGCTGCCGCCTCTTTGTTCGCCCGCTCTCCCCGCGCCGCCCGCTGCTCGACCAGCGACGCCGTGCGGTAGACCAGCCAGCGCGCCGCCTCCAACTCCGTGTACATGTCCGCCAGCATCGCCTGAATCAGCTGGAAATCGCCGATCCGCTGTCCGAACTGCCGCCGCTCGCGGGCGTAGCCGACCGCCGCATCCAGCGCCGCTTGCGCAATCCCCAGCGGCTCGCCCGCCAGAAACGCCCGCTCGACCGCCAGCCCCTGCATCATCACCGCCGCGCCGCCGCCCTCCCGCCCCAGCACATTGTCGGCCGGCACCAGGCAATCCTCCAGCAGCAGCTCGGCGGTAGGCGAGCCGCGGTGACCCACCTTGTCCAACTTCTGCCCCACCGAGAAGCCCTCGAACGAGGACTCCACGATGAACGCCGTGATCCCGCGCGAGCCCGCCTCAGGATCGGTCTTGGCGTAGAGCACCAGCGTGTCCGCGACCGACCCGTTGGTGATGAACATCTTGCTCCCGTTGAGCCGGTAGACATCGCCCTCGCGCGCCGCCGTGCTGCGGATGCCCACCGCGTCGGAGCCCGCCTCCGGCTCGGTCAGCGCCAGCGCGCCCACCTCCGCCCCGCTGCACAATCCCGGCAGATAGCGCCGCTTCTGCGCCTCGCTGCCGTTGGTCGCGATGTTGTTCGCGCACAGATTCGCGTGCGCGCCGTAGGACAGCGCGACCGACGCCGACGCCCGCGCGATCTCCTCCGTCGCAATCACGCCCGCCAGCAGCCCCGCGTCGGAGCCGCCGTAGCGCTCGTCGATCGTCACGCCCAACAGCCCCAACTCGCCGAGCATCGGCCACAAATGCCCCGGCCACTTGTCCTCGCGGTCGATCTCGTCCGCGATCGGCTCGATCTCCGCCTCCGCGAAGCCGCGCACCGTGCGCCGAATCAGTTCCTGCGCCTCATTAAGTTCGATCATCGCTGCTCCTGCCGAGAGCCTAACCGCCCGTCTCAGCGACGGAACAGACGCCCAAAATTCGCCGGCCCGCGCTCGCGCTTCGACGATCCGTCCCCCGCCTCAGCCTCCGCGATCTGCTGCGCCAGCGCCTCGCTCAGCTCAGCGGGGCTCGGGAATTTCGAGAGCGCTTTCGGATTCGTGCGTGCTCGGCTGCGGACGCCGGCCCGACGGAACATCCGCTCGTTCGCGGCGAACGCGAACGGCGCGCCGACCTCCGCCGCCCGCCCGATCGCGTAGTCCAGCGCCGCGCCGTCGAGCACGCCGGGAGCGGCCACCACCACCGCCGCGACCCGCGCCTCGCCGTCAAGCTCCACCGACAGCACGAACTCCGCGCTGGGCGGCGCAGACGCCCCCGCCTCGCGGTAGCGCTGTCGAACCGCGGCCACCGCATCCTCCCAGCCCTGCGCGGAGAGCAGATCGCAGATTCGACCGATCGGAGAGGTGAATGCGTCGCGTTTGGGCGGCGCGTTGCGCGCGCGGGTGCCGCCGCGTCGCTTCGGGGCGGCAGTCTTGCTCGCGCCCGTTCGCGCTTGCCCGCTCGGTCGGCGGCGGCGGCGTTCCGTAGCCGGCTCGGTCGACGGCGGCTGGTCCGCCGCCTCGCGGGCGGCCTCAGCGGCGCGCCGCGCGCGCTCCTCCGCCTCTTGCCGCGCTCGACGCCGCGCCGCCCGACGCCGACGCTCGCGCTCCGTATCCGTGCGCCGCGCCCGCTCCATCTCGTCGCGAAACGCCTGATGCGTCTCCGCACGCTCGGCGCGCGACTGCGGCCGGCGCTGCGGTTCCGGCTTCGGCTGCGGCGGGGGACTCGCCGGCGCCCCGCGCTGCAAGTCGCGCGGCACCCCGTCGACCAGCAGGTCGCGGGCGCGATTCAGCTCCGCCATCCGCTGGTCCGCCAGCGGATCATCGGGGTTGCGGTCGGGGTGAAGCTGCTTGGCCAGCTCGCGGTAGCGCTTGCGCACCGCCGCCGCGTCCGCTCCCGGCGCGACGCCCAGCAGAGCCACCGCCTCTGCCACGCTGTTGGGGTTCGCCATCCTCATCCTCGCCCATCCGTTCGGGCAGTGTAGCCCAGCTGCCCGCCCCGTCGCCTCTCATCTTCACACAGAACCCTCGTCAACCCAAGATCGCGCAACCAGCCGCGCTGGTGTAGAGTGGCAGACGTGAAGCACGGTGCCGACCTCATGACCGCCGCCCAACGCGCCGGCCGCGCGTTGGCGGCGCTTGCCCGATCGGGGGGGGGGGGGGGGATAAATTCCTCCCGATCGCCCTCGCGATCGCCGCGCTCCTGCTCGCATTCCTGACCCTCGCCCAGGCCGCCATGCCCACCTCAACCAGCCGCTACCTCGCGCTCGACGCCGGCGGCGAGCACCAATGCACCCTCCGCGCCGACGGCGTGATCCGCTGCTGGGGCGGCAACCAGGCAGACCTGCGCGACATCCCCGAAGGCCGCTACACGGCCGTGAGCGCCGGCGACTGGCACAACTGCGCCATCCGACAGGGCGGCGGCGAAATCGCCTGCTGGGGCGCAGATCAGAACGCGCCGCAAGGCGCGTTCAGCGACATCGCCGTGGGCTGGCAGTTCGCCTGCGCCGTCCGCAAGAGCGACAGCGCGATCGAGTGCTGGGGAACGAGCAGCTATGGCCGCAGCGTGCTCGACTACGGACAAGCGAATCCGCCGGAGGGGGAGTTCAGCGCGGTTAGCGCGGGCTATCTGCACGCCTGCGGACTGCGCACAACAGGCGAAATCGCCTGCTGGGGCCGCGCCAACCTCGGACGCACCGACGCCCCCGATGGCGTCTTCACGCAAGTGAGCGCGGGCACGACGCATAGCTGCGCTCTGCGCGAAAACGGCGCAGCCGAATGCTGGGGACTCAACAACTTCAGCCAACTCAACGCCCCAACGGGAGTCTTCACCCAAATCAGCGCCGGAGCCTGGCACTCGTGCGGGCTGCGCGAATCAGGCGCAATCGAGTGCTGGGGCGACGATCGCTACGACCAGTCCAACGCCCCGTCGGGGCGCTACATCGCCGTGAGCGCGGGAATGCGCCACTCCTGCGCGCTCAACGACGAGCGCGCTCGCTGCTGGGGCGGGCAGGATGATCGCTTGCCTGAGCTGATTGCGGAGCTCACCCCGACAACGGCTACTCGGACCGTCGCGGACACCTCAAGCAACGACGAGGGCGGCGCAACGCCGGACCCTGCTACGCCTACGCCAACCCCTACACCGACTCCAACCCCAACCACGTTCACCGCGCTCAGCGCGGGCAGGTCGCACACCTGCGCCCTGCGCAGCACGGGCACGATCGTCTGCTGGGGCAACAACGCCGACAACCGCCTCAACGCTCCGACGGGCTCATTTACCGCGCTGGCGGTCGGCGCGCACCACACCTGCGCGCTGCGCAGCAGCGGCGCAATTGAGTGCTGGGGAGCGAGCAGTAACAACCGCCTCAACGCGCCCTCGGGCAGCTTCACCGCGCTGGGCAGCGGCTCCGATGCGTCGCACACCTGCGCACTGGCGAGCGGCGGAGCGGTCTCCTGCTGGGGAGCCAGCACGTTAGGCCGGATCGACGCGCAGACGGGCACGTTCAGCGCAGTCAGCGCCGGCGACACCTACACCTGCGGGCTGCGCAGCACCGGGGCGATCCACTGCTGGGGCGAAAGCATTGAGGATCGGACCGCCGCGCCGACAGGCGCATTCACTGCGTTGAGCGCCGGCGGGGGCCATACCTGCGCGCTGAGCAGCGCCGGCGCGATCTCCTGCTGGGGCCGGAATGCTTACAACCAAAGGAGCGACGCGCCCTCCTCGGGCACGTTCACCGCGATCAGCGCCGGCAGAAATCACACCTGCGCGCTCAGCAGCGCCGGCGCAATCACCTGTTGGGGCCGCAACAACCAGGACCAAACCACCGTCACCGCAGGCACCTACACCGCCGTCAGCGCCGGCAATGAACACACCTGCGGCATCAAGACCGACGGCACTATCGCCTGCTGGGGCAACAGCGCCAACAACCGCCTCACAGCCCCGTCGCCCTAGTCCCCCTCCCCGTCATTCCTGCGCAGGCAGGAACCCCCGCCCTCCCCGTCATTCCTGCGCCCCCCTCCCCGTCATTCCTGCGCAGGCAGGAACCCGCGCCCCTCCCCGCCACTCCTGCGCCCCCCTCTCGTCATTCCTGCGCCCCCCTCTCGTCATTCCTGCGCAGGCAGGAACGAATCGGGCACTGTGCTGCGTAGTCTGCCGATCGCGCTAGGCTGTGCGCAGAGGAACCAGAGATGACGACTGTCAAGACCGATCTGCTGACCGCCGAGGACTTGCTGCGCCTGTACGGCGAGGGCGTGCGCGGCGAGCTGATTCGGGGAGTGCTGCGCGAAACCATGCCATCAGGACAACGACACGGAAAAATCGTCGCCAGGCTGCTCATCCTCTTGGGCATGTTCGTCGAACCCCGGCGGTTGGGCACGCTGGTCGCCTCCGATTCGGGCGTCTTGCTCGAACGCGACCCCGACACAGTGCGCGAGCCGGACATCGCGTTCACGTCGATCGCCCGACTCCCCGCGGACGCCGTTCTCGATGGCTACGCAGAGGTCGTTCCCGACCTCGTCGTCGAAATCGTCTCGCCCGGTGATCGCCCGCGCGACCTCGCCGACAAGGTCGCGATGTGGCTGAGCCACGGAGTGCGCCTGGTCTGGGTCGTGCGGCCCGCCAGCCGCGCCATCGAGGTCCATCGCTCAGGCGCAGCCGTCGAAATGCTCGACGAAGCCGCAACGCTAAGCGGCAACGATGTGCTGCCCGGCTTCAGCTGCGCCGTCAGCGCCATCTTCGAAAGCTAACCCCTGTTCACGCTCGCCGCACTCCTTCCCTCCCCAAAGCCCCCTCCCCCAATTCATCCCTCCCCCCTTCCAGGGGGGAGGTTAGGTGGGGGGTGGGAAGCCACGAGCCATCACCACCGATCGCCCCGCGCCACGATCGCCCCGCCGTGCCCCCCTCCCGCCATACCCGCCCCCCTCCGCCATTCCCGCACCCCCTCCCCCCCACTCCCGCGCTATCCTCCGCCAAACCCGCACCCTCCCGCGACCCCCGCACCCCCTCCCGCCATTCCCGCGCCCCCTCCCCGTCATTCCTGCGCAGGCAGGAACGCGCGCACGCCGAAGCTCCGCTCCACCCCAGACTTTCGGCGGCGCTCCGAGCCTCACTCAGGCTGCCCCCGGGAGCTTGACCCCACCTTCCTGCCTGCGCAGGAATGACGGATGGAAGCGCTCAGAACAGCCCCCAGAACCAAAGCGTGACGACGAAGGCGATGACATTGTGGGCGCAGTGGGCCAGGGTGGGCGCGGTCAAGCTGCCCGTGCGCACGTAGAGCAGCCCGAAGATCAGCCCGCCGATGGTGAACGGAATCAGCAGCGGAACATAGACATGCGCGCCCGCGAAGAGGATCGCGCTGACAAGCAGCGCGATCCGCCGCCCCCAGACGCCGTCGCGCGCGCGGCGCAGCCCGCCCAGCAGGAAGCCGCGGAAAAAGCCCTCCTCGGCTAGCGGCGCGGCGATGATCGCCGTAAAGGCGTAGAGCGCGAGCCACTCGTTGCCGGGGTTGAAATCGACCTCGAGCGCGTCGAGCCCGATGATCGGATCCGGCCTCAGGATTTCGGGACCGAACTCGCCCACGATCAGCTCGTAAAGCAGCAGTGTTCCCCAGCCGGCGCCGACCGCGATCAGCGCCCAGCCGAAATCCGCGCGGCGCGGTTTGCGCCAGCTGATCAGACGCTGCGAGCGGCGGCGGCGCAGCAGCCACCAGGGCAGCGCCAGGAACGCGACGACGGAGAGGATTACGGCAGTGGCGAACCAGATGCGGCTCATCCACCGCTCGCTGATTTGCCAGTCGACCGACTCGTTCTCGATCAGCCCGTCGACTATGGCGGCGGGAAGCAGGATCGCGAGGCCGGCCGCCAGCGCGAGCAGCGTCATGAAGAACAACCAGCGCAGCCCGAACGGGCGGCGCGGAGGCGCGAGAAACGCGGGCACTTTCTGCCCGGCGAAGACGGCGATCGCGGGCGGCGGCGCGCCCGCCGCAGTGCGGCTCATCGGAGCGTCAGAGTTCCGCGCCGCGCGCGCGGAGCGCGTCGCGCACGATCTCCACATCCTTGTCGCCGCGGCCGGAGAGGCCGATCAGGATCGACTGGTCCGGGCGCATTTCGGGCGCGAGTTTGGCGGCCCAAGCGATGGCGTGCGCGGTCTCCAGCGCGGGGATGATGCCCTCCGTTTCAGAGAGCAGCCGCAGCGCGTCGAGCGCTTCGTCGTCGGTCACCGAGACATATTCGGCGCGCTCGCTAAGCATCAGCCAGGCGTGCTCGGGACCGACGCCGGGGTAGTCGAGCCCGGCGGAGATGCTGTGCGCCTCCGTAATCTGGCCGTGCTCGTCCTGCAAGACGTAGCTGCGCGTGCCGTGCAGCACGCCCGGCGAACCGCCGCTCAGCGTGGCGGCGTGGCGGCGATTCAGCCCCTCTCCTGCCGCTTCCACACCGATCAGCCGCACCGGGTCGTTGAGCAGCGGGTGGAACAGGCCGATCGCGTTGCTGCCGCCGCCGACGCAAGCGATCGCGGCGTCGGGCAGCCGGCCGCTCGCGGCGCGCAGCTGCTCGCGCGATTCGCGCCCGATCACCGCTTGCAGCTCGCGCACGATCAGCGGATAGGGGTGCGGGCCGATTGCGCTGCCGATCAGGTAGTGCGTGCTGCGCACGTTGGTCACCCAGTCGCGGATCGCTTCGTTGATCGCGTCCTTCAGCGTGCGCGAGCCGGAGTCGACGGGGATCACCTCCGCGCCGAGCAGGCGCATGCGGAAGACATTGAGCGCCTGGCGGCGCACATCTTCGGAACCCATGTAGACGACGCATTCGACGCCGAATTTGGCGCAGGCGGTGGCGGTCGCGACGCCGTGCTGGCCGGCGCCGGTTTCGGCGATGATGCGCCGCTTGCCCATCCGCAGCGCGAGCAGCGCCTGGCCCAGCGCGTTGTTGATCTTGTGCGCGCCGGTGTGCGCCAGATCCTCGCGCTTGAGGTAAATCTGCGCGCCGCCCAGCCGCTCCGAGAGCCGCTCGGCGTGGGTGACGGGCGTCTCGCGCCCCACGTAATCGCGCAGCATTTGGGCCAGCTCGGCGCGGAAGGCGTCGTCGGCCTGCGCCGCGTTCCAGGCCGCTTCCAGCTCGGCCAGCGCCGGCATCAGCGTTTCGGGCACGAACTGCCCGCCGAACGGTCCGAACGCGCCCGTCTCGTCGCTCATGCTCGCGCCTCCGCTGCCTGTTCTGCTGTGGACTTGGCCGCGCTGATGAAGGCGCGGATTTTCTCTGCCGATTTCACGCCGTCCTCTTCGACGCCCGAGGACACATCCACCGCCCAGGGACGCGCCGCCGCGATCGCTTCGGCGACATTCTCCGGGGTCAGCCCGCCGGCCAGGATGATCGGCCGCCGCGCGGCGACGGCCCGCGCCAGCGACCAGTCGAAGCGTTGACCGCTGCCGCCGCCCTGCTGCGAGGCGGTGTCGAGCAGCGTGATCGTGGGCGGGCGGCGCTCCGCGTCGCGCAGCAGCGACTCGGCGGTCGCGTTCGCGGCGACATGCGTCGCGCGAATTGCGGCGCGGGGAATGCGCCCCGCCAGCGCGGGGTGCTCGCCGCCGCTCAGCTGCACGAGGTCCAGCTCCACGCGCTCCAGCACGCGCAGGATTTCGTCAGGCGTCTGCCGCGCGAACACCCCCACGAGCAGCGGGCGGCCCGACTGCGCTTGGGCGGCCTGCGCCGCTTCGGCGGTCGAGTCGGTGATCTCCGTGCGCGGTCCGAGCTCGCGGCGGATCGCGCGCGCCGCGCGGATGTCGACGCGTCGCCGCGTGTCGGCGAAGATCATCCCGATCAGGTCCGCGCCCGCCTCGCGCGCCGCGGCCGCGTGCGCCACCTCGCGCACGCCGCAAATCTTGACCAGCGGGGCCGCGGTTGTCGCTTGATTGCTCATCGTCCGGTCAGCTCTCGCAGTTTGGCGGCGGGATCCGCGGCGCTGGAGAGCGCTTCGCCGATCAGCACCGCGTCCACCTCGCAGGCTTCCATTCGCCGCATATCCTCGCGCGTGCGCACGCCGCTGGCGGCGACCACGGGAATGCCGCGCGGCGTGAGCGGGCGCAGCCGTTCGCTGGTCGAGAGGTCCTCTTCGAAGGTATGCAGGTCGCGGTTGTTGATCCCAATCGCCGGCGCGCCGACCGCGAGCGCCGCCTCCAGCTCGGCTTCGTCGGTCACCTCGACGAACGCGGCGACGCCGAACTCCCGCCCCGCCTCGATCAGGCCGCGCATCTCCTCAGCGTCGGACGACTTGGCGATAATCAGGAAAGCGTCCGCGCCCAGCGCCCGCGCCTCCGCGACCTGGTAGCGGTCAAGGTGAAATTCCTTGCGCAGGATCGGCGTCGGGGCGCCCGCCAGCGCGGCGCAGGCGGCCCGCAGATCGTCGTCGGAGGCGAAGAAGTCGGGCGCGGTCAGCACCGAGATCGCCGCCGCGCCGATCGCGTTGAAGGTGCGGGCCAGCGCGGCCGGATCGAGCTCGGGCGCGAACAGCCCTTTGGATGGCGAGCCGCGCTTGATCTCCGCGATCACGCCGACGCCGGGCGCGCGCAGCGCCGCGGCGAAATCGCGCGCCGGCGGACGCTGCCGCGCCTGCTCGATTAGCGCCCCGATCGGGACGGCGCGCTCGCGCTCTGCGACGCGCGCCCGCGTATCGGCGACGATCCGCTCCAGCACCGAGCCTGTTTGCGTCTGCGGCATTAGTCCGTCTCCGCCGCCAGCGCTTGCGAGCGCTCGACCCACAGCTCGAGTTTGCGCAGCGCGCGCTGATCGTCGAGGCATTCCGCCGCGCGGCTCACGCCCTCGGCGAACGTGGGCACTTCGTCGGCGGCGAACAGCGCAGCGGCGGCATTGAGCGTGACGAAGCCGGTCAGCGCCGAAGTCTTGCCGCCCAGCACCTCGCGCATGCGCGAGGCCGCCTCTGCGGCGTCGCCGCCGCGCACCGCGTCAAGCGGCACGGGACGAATCTGGAAATCGCCGGGCTGCACGCTGAACTCGGAGACCGCGCCGCCGCCGTCAACTTGCCAGACGCGCGTCTCGCCCGCAGGCGAGACTTCGTCCAACCCCTCAACGCCGTATACGACGAGGCCGCGCCGCGCGCCGAGGCGCAGCAGCGCCTCCGCCATCAGCGGACCCAGCTCGGGGCGGGCGACGCCGATCAGCTGGTGCGTCGCGCGGGCGGGGTTGGTCAGCGGACCGAGGATGTTGAAGACGGTGCGGATGCCGATCCCGCGGCGGATCGGCGCGACATGGCGCATGGCCGGGTGGTAGCTCTGCGCGAAGAGGAAGCCGAAGCCGACCTCGCGGATGCAGGCCGCCGCCTGCGCGGGGTCGAGCGTGATGGAGCCGCCCAGCGCTTCGAGCACATCGGCGCTGCCGCAGCTGGACGACATCGCGCGGTTGCCGTGCTTGGCGACGGGCACGCCGCAGCCGGCCAGCACGAACGCGGCCGCGGTGCTGGCGTTGAATGTCTGCCGCCCGTCGCCGCCGGTGCCGGCGGTGTCCGCGATGCGCGGCAAGTCGCTGAGCTCGACTGCCAGCGCGTGCCCGCGCATCGCCCGCGCCAACCCGACCACCTCATCCACCGTTTCGCCCTTGACCCGCAGCGCGGCGAGCAGCGCCGCCGCCTGCAGCGGATCGGCGCCGCCCGACATCAGCGCGTCCATCGCCGCGCCGGCTTCGGCGTCGGACAGATCGCGCCCATCGTCGACCAGGGCGCTCAGCGCCGCCGTCAGGTCTCCCTCAGCCGGCACGGACCGCCTCGGTTTGCTTGAGAAAGTTGCGCAGCAGGTCGTGGCCCGCCTTGGTCATGATCGACTCAGGGTGAAACTGCACGCCCTCGACCGCGAACTCGCGGTGGCGCAGCCCCATCAACACGCGGCCCTGCCCGTCGGCGCGCTGCGCCCAGGCCGTCGCTTCGAGCTCGTCGGGCATCGTCGCCGGCTCCACGATCAGCGAGTGGTAGCGGGTCGCCTCGAAGCCCTGCTCGACGCCCGCGAAGACGCCCCGCCCGTCGTGCGCGATCGCGGACATCTTGCCGTGCCGAATCTCGCCCGCCGGACCGACCGTCGCGCCGTAGGCCGCGCCGATGCACTGGTGCCCCAGGCAGACGCCCAAAATCGGCCGCCGCCCGGCGAAGGATTGGATTGCGGGCACGGAAACGCCCGCCTCTTTGGGCGTCTTGGGGCCGGGCGAGATCACGATCCGCTGCGGGTTGAGCGCCTCGATCTCGCCCAGCGTGATCTTGTCGTTGCGATGCACCTCCACCTCCGCGCCCAACTCGCAGAGGTACTGGTAGAGGTTGTAGGTGAACGAGTCGTAGTTGTCGATCAGCAGAACGTCAGTCACCGCTCTCCTCCCGTTCGCGCAGCGCCCGCTGCAACGCGCGAATGCCCTCGACCGCGCGGGGGAAGCCGCAGGTGTAGGCCGCGGTCGCCATTACGCCCTCGAGCTCGCTCGCCGTCACGCCGTGATTGAGCGCGCCGGGGATGTGGAAGCGCAGCTCTTCAACCTTGTTCAGCGCGACCAGGATGCTGACCACGACCAGCGAACGGTCGCGCCGCGACAGCTGCCCGCGCGACCAGAGATCGCCGAAGGCGAACTCGAACGCCAGCTTGCCGACCGCGCCGATCCGCGCCATCCCCGCCAGCGCCTCAGCCGGATCCTGCGCTTCGGGCAGCGCGTTGAGCGTGCGCATCACGTCGACCGCGTCGCGGTGGCGCTGCTCGTCGTCCTTGTGCTCGGCAGGCGGAATCACGTACGGCTCGCCGTCGGCCTCGCTCCAGCTCTGCTGCAGCACATCGATCATCGCGTTGCCCGCGGGGAAGCCGGAGTAGCCCGCGATCTGCAGCGCGACCTCCGCCATCTCCTCGCGCTGTAGCCCGTTGGCCGGGCCGAAGCTGGCGTGGAAGCGCACCGCGTCGAGCCGCTCCAGCGCGCCCAGCATCGCCAGCGAGGCCAGCGTGCGGTCGCGCCGACTCAGCTCTTCGCCCTGCCAGATTTGGCCGAAGACGTAGTCCAGCACATAGCTGCCGAACGCGCCCGTGCGCGCCTCGATGCCCTCGAATGCCTGCGCGGGGTTGCCCGTCATCTCGCTCAGCGTTTGGATGCCCGCGGCGCGTCGTTCTGCGTGGGTGGTCATGGGAACCTCTCAATCCTGCGTCATTCTACGAGTCGGGCGAGCCTCTCCGCGCCGACTTGGGCGCGGTGTACGCCGGCGAAGACGGCGACCAGCGGCATCAGGCCGTCCAGCTCCGCCGCCGAGACGCCGCCGCGCAACGCCTCAAGCAGCCGCGCCTCAATCCGCTCCGACGGTCCGAGCGCCAGCACCGCCATCAGCGAAACGATCGCCCGCTCGCGCGGCGTCAGCTGCGGGCGCGACCAGACCTCTTCCCGCGCCCAGGCGAGCGAGGTGCGCTCCAGTTCGCCGCGGCCGGCCGGCGCGTTCGCCGCCGGAGCGTCGAACGGCGCGGGCGCGAAGCGGCCAAATTCGAGCTGCCAGAGTTGCCCCAGCAGCGCCAGCGACTCGTTGGCGTAGGGAAAGCCCGCGTCGGCCGCCAGCTGTAGGCAGACCTCGCCGATCGCCTCGCGCGAGAGCCCGTTGGCCTCGGCAATCCGCGCGTTAAAGCGCAGCGCGTCATGCAGCCGCAGCGCCGCGCAGAGCGCCACCGCGGCGATGCTGCGCTCGCGCCGCGAGGGCTGCTCCGTCTGCCAGACCTCGCCCCAGACATGCTCAACCAGCCAGTCGCCCAACGCGCCCAGCTGAGCGAAATCCGGATCGCCCGCAATCTCAGCGAGAATTTCCCGCCCCAGTTCGCGCCGCCGCTCGCGCGGCCGGCGCGCTTCGGCGGCGGGCATGCCGGGTTGAGCAGGCTGAGCGGGCGGCTCGCCGAAGAGCGCGTCCAGATCGGCGGGCGGCTCGGGCGCGGCGCCCTGCTCGTCCAGCGCGATCGCCCCGCGCAGCAGCGCCGCCTGCTCCGACGGCAACTCCGCCAGCGCCGCTTCGCGCCCGAACCACTGCATCGCGTCGAACGGATTCGACTCATCGTCCGGCTGCGGATCCAGCGCGCCCCGCAGCGTGACGAGATAGCCGTTGTGAACCGTATGCCGACCGCTCTGCGGCTCCTCGCCGAAGACCGTCTCCACGAATCCGATCTCGACCTCCTGCCGCAGCAGGTGCGCGAAGAGGCGCGGCACGGTCGCGTCCGGCTCCTCGCTGAGCGGCGTGACATCGCCCGGCAGCCACCACAAGTCCGCCCAGGGCGGGCGATCCGCTCGGCGGTGCAGCAGCAGCACCCGCCCCTCCGCGTCGAACTGCACGCCGTAGCCGATGATCAGCGCGTCGGCCATTTTGCGCCTACCTCGCCGCGCCGTCAGTAGCCGCGCGAGCCGCCGCCCGCGGCTCCGCTGCGGCTGCGCTGCTCGGCCAAATCCAGCGCCGTGAACATCCCCATCGCCTTGTTCACCGTCTCCTCGAACTCGAACTGCGGCGTGCTGTCGAAGACGATCCCCCCGCCGGCCTGCACCGACGCCACGCCGTCCTGCATCAGGATCGTGCGAATCGTGATCGCCGTCTCCATATTGCCGCCGAAGCCGAAATAGCCCAGCGCCCCGGCGTAGGGGCCGCGCTGATCCTGCTCCAACTCCGCGATGATCTCCATCGCGCGAATCTTCGGCGCGCCCGAGACGGTGCCCGCCGGGAAGGTCGCCCGCACCGCGTCGAACGCCGTGCGATCCTCGCGCAGCTCCGCCTCGACATGCGAGACCAGGTGCATCACGTGGCTGTAGCGCTCCACATCAAGCTCCTGCGTCACCCGCACCGTGCCCGGTTTGGCCACGCGCCCCACATCGTTGCGCCCCAGATCGAGCAGCATCACGTGCTCCGCGATCTCCTTCTCGTCGGTGCGCAACTCCTCCTCCAGCGCCCGATCCTCCGCCTCGCTCTGCCCCCGCCGCCGCGTGCCCGCAATCGGGTGCGTCGCCACCTTGCCCTCCTCCACGATCACCAGCAACTCCGGCGAGGTGCCCACGATCTGGTGGTCGTCCATCTCCAGGTAATACGTGTACGGCGACGGATTGACCGTGCGCAGCGTGCGGTAGACGTTGAACGGATGCACAAACGTCTCGCGCGAAAAGCGCTGCGAGTAGACGCACTGGATGATGTCGCCCTCGATGATGTAGTCGACGATCCGCTTCACGTCGGAGAAATACGCCTCGCGCTCCATATTGGAGCGCACCGCCGCGCGGTGATCGGGCGGCTCGGCCGCGTCGACCGGCGGCGCCGGCTGCCCGTCCTGCAGCCGCTCGACCAGCTCGTCGATCCGAAACTGCGCCTGCCGGTAGGCCGACTCGATGTCGCCGTCCAGCCGCGCGTGGCTGACCACGCGGATTACGTGCTTGAGGTGGTCGAAGACCAGCACCGTATCGACGAACTGAAACAGCGCCTCGGGCAGCCCGTGCGGGTCATGCTCGGCGGGCCGCACGCGCGGCTCGAAATGCCGAATCGCCTCGTACGCCAGGTAACCCACCGCGCCGCCGCAGAACGGCGGCAGATCGGGGCTGGCGACGAGCGCAAAGCGGTCCAGCTCCTGCTCGACCAGCCGCAGCGGATCCTCGCCCCCGCCCGCCGGCGCGCGCAGCACGCGGTACGGCTCCGTGCCGATAAACGAGTAGCGCCCCGGCCGCTCCCCGCCCTCGACCGATTCGAGCAGGAACGAGTAGCGCCCGCGCTTGACCTTGAGAAAGGCCGAGACGGGCGTTTCCAGGTCGGCCAGCACTTCGCGGTAGATCGGCGCGAAATTGCCCGCGCCACGGGCTGCGATGGCCTTGAATTCGTCAAGCGAAGGGCGATGATCGCCGGAGGGGGGCATAAGAGCGCTCCAGAGGATTTCGGCGGCGCGCAACGCGCCGCAAGCGTCGGCGTCTACGGTCGGACGCGCCGCCAACCCCCTTCACCCCCAGAGGTGCGATGCCGCGCCAGCAGCCGCCGCCCCAGCTCAAAGCCCGCGTTGGCCAGCTCGACGCGCATCACCGCACTCCTCCCCCAAAGCCTACCCATCCCACCCCCACAGTCAATCAACCCCGCATCACACCCACTCCCCCTCCCGCCGCTCCTGCGCAAAGCAGGTCCGTCATTCCTGCGCCCTCCCTCGTCATTCCTGCGCAGGCAGGAACCCACCCGCGCGACACCACCCCCTCTCCACCACACCCATCTCCCTCCCGTCACACCTGCGCCCCCCTCCGTCATTCCCGCGCCCCCCTCCCGCCATTCCTGCGCCCCACCCGTCATTCCTGCGCAGGCAGGAACCACGCCACCCACCCAACAACCACCCCCTTCCCCAATTCATCCCTCCCCCCTTCCAGGGGGGAGGTTAGGTGGGGGGTGGGAGGCCCCGAGCGTGCGCCGCCGTCCGTATGCACCACCTCCTCCCGCCACACCCACTCCCCCTCTCCGCCACACCCACTCCCCTTCCGTCATTCCTGCGCAGGCAGGAACCCACCCGCCACACCCATCCCCCTCCCGCCATTCCTGCGCCCTCCCTCCGTCATTCCTGCGCAGGCAGGAACCACGCCGCCCACCCAACAACCACCCCCTTCCCCAATTCATCCCTCCCCCCTTCCAGGGGGGAGGTTAGGTGGGGGGTGGGAGGCCCCGAGCGTGCGCCGCCGCCCGTATGCACCACCCCCTCTCCGCCACATCCAACTCCCCCACCCGCCACACCCACTCCCCCTCCCGTCACACCCGCGCCCCTTCTCGTCATTCCTGCGCAGGCAGGAACCCACCGGCGCGACACCACTCCCCCTCCGTCGCACCCACCTTCTCTCCACCACACCCACTCCCCCTCCCGTCATTCCCGCGCCCCCCTTTCCGTCATTCCTGCGCAGGCAGGAACCACCCCCGAACGTGTATGCTGCCAAAACACCCGAAACGCCGACGAGGAAACCCCATGGGCGCCCCCAACTTCGCCAACCGCACCCTCTACCACGGCGACAACCTCCCCTTCCTGCGCGGGATGAACTCCGAGACCGTCCATCTGATCGCCACCGACCCGCCCTTCAACAAGGGCCGCGACTTCCACGCCACTCCCGACAGCCTCGCCGCCGGCGCAAAATTCGAAGACCGCTGGCGCTGGGAAGTCGACGTCCATCAGGAGTGGGTCGACGCCATCCAGGACGACTGGCCCGCCGTCTGGCAGGTAATCGAAGCCGCCAGAGTCGCCGCCGGCGAAGACATGGCCGCCTTCCTCTGCTGGCTCGGCGTGCGCCTGCTCGAAATGCACCGCATCCTCCGCGAAGACGGCAGCCTCTATCTGCACTGCGACTCAACGGCGAGTCACTGGCTCAAGACCGTTCTGGATGCCATCTTCGGGCGCAAGGGCTTCCGCAACGAACTCATCTGGAAGCGCGACGCGCCGGGCAAAGGCGCAAAGCGAATCTCCAAACAATTTCCGCGAGAATCGGATACGATTCTGTACTACGCGCGTGAAGGCGCGAAGTTCACACAGCCGTACACCGAGCTCTCCGAAGATCAGCGCAAGGCGTACCGATACCAGGATCCGGACGGGCGCAGGTACAAGGCCGTACAGCTGGGCGACTACACCGCCGACTCCATCGCTCGCCTGGCAGCCGACGGCCTGATCCACACCTCGTCGACCGGGCGGCAATACAAGAAGTACTACCTCGATGAGGCCCGCGCGACAATCGGGAGCATCTGGAATGACATTCCGGGCTTTGGCGTCCGCACCGCATCCAAAGAGCGAACGGGCTACCCGACCCAGAAGCCGCTTGAGCTCTACGAGCGCATCATCACGGCATCGAGCAGCGAAGGCGATTTCGTGCTCGATCCATTCTGCGGCTGCGCAACTACTCCGATCGCGGCCGAACGGCTGAATCGCCAGTGGGTCGGCATGGACATCTGGGACAAGGCGTACGACACGGTGATCAACCGCCTGCAACAGGAAGCTCTGGCTGCGCCCGACGGCGACACTGGGGGGCGACTGCTGACATTCGGCCAGATCGGCTACAGCACCGCGGCGCCGATTCGCTCTGACGAGGGCGACACCGCTGCGCCAGTGCTCAAGACGAGAAAGAAGCGCAAGCAGGAGCCGGAGGGCCCCAGGCAAACCCGCGCCGAGATGTTCGCAATCCTGATCGAGGAGAGCGGCCTGGTCTGTGAGGGCTGCAAGCGAGAGTTCGACGACCCGCTCTACCTCGAGCTCGATCACAACACCCCAAGATCCGACGGCGGCGTAAACCACATCTCAAACCGCCTACTCCTCTGCGGCCCCTGCAACCGAATCAAGTCCAACAAGCTAACCTTGAGCGGGCTGCGCGCAGAGAACAAGAAGCGCGGCCGAATGGCGACGAGGTAGCGCAATGCGCGAGCGAGCGTTTCCCGAAGAGCCGGAGATGCACGAGCGCGGGATCGTGAGCAGCGAGAGCACGTACAAGTACTACAGCCACTCCGGTCACCCCGAAGTCGTCGAGTATCGGCGTCTGACAGAGGAGTGGCTGTCGCACTACCCGGAAGAGCACCTACGCGAATTCCTCCGCCGATTCCAAGGCAACGACTCGCAAGTCCACGAGGCTGCGTTTTTCGAGCTGTTCCTACACAATCTGCTTCGGTCAGTTACCGACCAGATCGAGATCGAAGGGCTGATACCGGATTCGGGAAAGCACGCTGACTTCGTCCTACGTCTCGGCGACTACGGTGAGATCCACGTCGAGGCACTTTCGCTGCTATGGCCCTTGGATTCTTCAGGCGAGAATCTCAAGCGAGTGAATCAGTACGTAAGCAACATACTGTCGTCGGACTTTTCCATCTGGTTCGGCGATGTGCAGGGCGAGTTGTCCCATACGCCGCCGCGAAAACCTGTGGAAGATTGGACGCGGCGTGTGCTCCAGGCGTTCAGTTGGGAAGAAGCAGATCGCCTAGTACGAGGCAACCCTGAGCGCCTCATCTCAATTGAGCCGCTCGTACTCAACGAATGCCAAATCGATGCACGGCTACTGGTGCGGCCGCCTGATGCGCGCACGCCGCAGAGCTGCCTCGGTATGCCGGCGACGTCCGCGAACATTTTCGGGTACGACACGAGAGTCGCCGACACGCAGGAGAAGATTAAGACAAAGATCAAAACGAAGAAACAGGCGGTGACCTCGACGCCGTTCGTTCTGGCCGTCAACGTCAACAACCGCATGCGGCCCTACGAGGAAAAGGAGTTGGAAGTCCTATACGGCAACGCCGACAACGGCACTGGCGGCGTATGGAGGACATCTGACGGACGTCCGCGAGAAACGTACACCCGCTGTGCGGCGATCTGGTTCTTCCATCAAGTCGATCTGTCATATCCCCAGGGACGCCGCAATGCGCTGCATCTCCATCCCGACATTAACCACGACGAGCGAATGGTGATTCTAGCCAAGGCCGCTGAGGCTCGCGGCGCTTCACCCCCCACCTAACCCCCCCCTGAAAGGGGGGAGGGACCAGAAAGGGAAGAGGGTGGAGTAGTGGACGAAAGAGAGTTGACGCCCCGCCGCGCCGCCTGAATATGCCCCAGCAACGCCTCCGCCGCCGCCGCCGCGCCGCCGGTCTCATTAACAATCACGTGGTCGAACCAGCCCGACTCCGACATCTCCGCGGCGGCCTCGCTGAGCCGACGCCCCATATCCGGCTCGCTGTCGGTGCCGCGCGACTGCATTCGACGGCGCAGCTCGGCGCGGTCGCGCACGGTGACGAAAACCAGCAGGCAGCCGGGCAGCCGCGCGCGCAGGCTGCGCGCGCCCTGGATATCCGTGCGCAGAATGACCGACTTGCCCGCGGCCAGCTGCTCCTCGACGGCGCGGCGCGGCACGCCGCTGCGATGCCCGTAGACCGTCGCGTGCTCCAGGAATGCGTCCTCCGCCAGCCAGCGGTCGAACTCCGCCTCGCTGAGAAAGACGTGATGCACGCCGTCCTGCTCGCCGCGCCGCGGCGCGCGCGTCTTGGCCGTGGCCACGGTGGTCAGCGAGTCGTCCAGGCTCAGCGCCAGATGCAGCACCGTGTCCTTGCCCGCGCCCGACGGCCCGGAAATCACCACCACGATCGGCGCGCCCTCAGGCGATGTCGTGTCAGCCGATGCCATCGCGCAGCCGCTCCAGATCGCGCCAGAACTCGGGGTAGGAGATCTCGACCGCCCCGCTGCCGCGCAACTCGGTTTCGCCCTCGGCGATCAGCGCGGCGACCGCGGCCGCCATCGCGATCCGATGGTCGCCGCGCGATTCGACCAGGCCGCCGCGCAGCGACGCGCCGCCCGCAATCCGCATCCCGTCGGGCCGCTCTTCCACCTCCGCGCCCAGCGCCCGCAGCAGCGCCGCGGTTGAGGCGATCCGATCCGACTCCTTCACGCGCAGCTCCTCCGCGTCCCGAATCAGCGTCGGACCCTCCGCGATCGCCGCCGCGACCGCGATCACCGGCCACTCATCCAGTGCGCGCACCACCAGCTCGCCCGACGCCTCGAAGCCGCGCAGCGGCGCGTGAGGCGTATGCCGCACGCGGATGTCCGCGACCGGCTCGCCCGACACTTCGCGCTCGTTGGCCAGCGTGATCGGCGCGCCCATCGCCCGCAGCGCCTCGATGATGCCCGCCCGCGTCGGGTTGATCCCGACCGCCGGCAGCGTCAGGTCCGAGTCGGGCGTGATCGCCGCCGCGACGATCCAGAACGCCGCCGCGCTGATATCGCCCGGCACCTCCACATCGCGCGGCCGCAGCGGCGCGCCGGGGCGCACCCGGATCGCCGCGCCGCGCGTCTCGATCGCCGCGCCCATCGCCCCCAGCATCCGCTCGGTGTGATCGCGCCCGGGGCCGATCTCCTCGAGCTCGCTCTCCCCGTCCGCGCCCAGCGCGGCGAAGATCAGCGCGCTCTTCAGCTGCCCGCTGGCGACCGAGAGCCGCCCGCGGAACGGTCGCAGACCGTTCCCGCCGCCGACGCTGATCGGCGCGTAAACGCCGCCGCCCACGCCCGACGTCTCCGCGCCCATCGCCGCCAGCGGTTCGAGCACGCGATCCATCGGACGCCGCCGCAGCGACTCGTCGCCGTCCAGCGTCGAGCGGAACGGCAGCGTTGCGGCGATGCCGGCCAGCAGCCGCATCGTGGTGCCGCTGTTGCCGCAGTCGAGCGTTCCCGTCGGCGCGACGAAGCCGGCCAGCCCCGGGCTGCGCACGATCACGACATCCCCTCCGGCCTCAGTGCGGCGCTCGAATTCGACGCCCCAGCGCTCCAGGCAGGCGATCGTGCTCAGGCAGTCGGCGCTCTCCAGCAGGTTGGTGACGCGCGCCTCGCCGCGCGCCAGCGCGTTGCAGATCAGCGCGCGGTGTGAAATCGATTTGTCGCCGGGCACGCTCAAACTTCCGCGCAGCGCGCCCACGGGAGCCAGGCGCAGCGAGTCGGACGCGAGCGCCGCCATTACGACCGCGAGCGCCCGCCGAAGCGCCGCTCGCGCTCCTCCTGACGCTTGCTCATCTCCCGCACCCGCTCGTAGAGCCGGTGCGAAACCAGCAGCGAGGCGATCTGCGCGCGGCTGTCGGGAATGTCCGGCCGATCCTCGCCCCGATCCAGATCGTCCCCGTGCAGGAAGCGCGCGTAGTTCATCTGCGCGTTGGCGAACTCCTCGAAGACGGCCTCCTCGTCGCCGTCGAGCACATCGCGCAGACGGTGCAGCTCGACGATCAACCGGTCGAGCCAGTGCTGCAGCTGCTCGCGGTTGGTGATCGCGATCTCGGTCGTCAGGCTCGGATCGCCCGCGTTGAAGCCGGCCATCGTGCGGAACGTGTCGCCCGCGCCGCGCCCGAAATCCATCCAGCCCTCGCTGCCCCGCAGCATCGTGAACAGCCCCGTCGAAACCACCAGCGGCAGGTGGCTCACCGCCGCCATCAGGTAATCGTGCTCGTCGTCGTTGAGGAAGTGCGGCTCCGCGCCGAGCTCGCGGATCATCCCCAGCACCGAGCGCACCGCGGCCTCCGTCGCCGTGGGCGTGGTGCAGACGAACCAGCGCGTGCCCTGGAAGAGGTCGGCCTTGGCGTGCTCGATGCCGAAGGTCGCCGCGTTGCCGGCCATCGGGTGCCCGCCCACGAACGAGACGCCGTTGGGCAGGTGGTCGGCCGCGGCGGCGTGGATCACGCGTTTGGAGGCGGCCACATCGGTCACCGCCGCGCCGCGCCCCAGATGCGGCGCCATCTGCTCGAACAGCTCCTCGATCGCCGCCGGCGGCGTCGCCACGATCACCAGCCCCGCGCCCTCGACCGCCTCGCGCACGCTGCCCACGGCGTCGTCGACCGCGTTCGCCTTCTCGGCCGCCTTGCGCGCGCGCCGCCAGTCGTCGTAGCCGACGATCTCCGTCTTCTTCAGCTTGGCCTGTTTCAGCCCAAGCCCAACCGAGCCGCCGATGTACCCCAGCCCCAAAATCGCGATCCGCGCCACGCCGACCCTCCCAACAAGCGCTCCCCGCTCCCCCACAGCCTACCAGCGCCCCACTCCTCTCATCCCCACCCCCGTCATTCCTGCGCCCCCCCACCGTCATTCCTGCACCCCCCACCGTCATTCCTGCGCAGGCAGGAAACCCACCCACCCGCCACCTCCACACCCCCTCCCGCCACCCCCACGCCCATCCCGTCATTCCTGCACCCCCCACCGTCATTCCTGCGCAGGCAGGAACCCGCGCCGGCAGGAACCCACCACCACCATCCAACTTCCCCCATCCCCAATTCATCCCTCCCCCCTTCCAGGGGGGAGGTTAGGTGGGGGGTGGAACGCCGCGAGCCGCCGCACCACCCGCACCGCGCCCCAATCGCCCACCCCTTCCATCAACCCCCGCGCCCCACTCCGCCACCCCCGCGCCCCCAACCGTCATTCCTGCGCCCCCCACCGTCATTCCTGCTCAGGCAGGAACCTGCGCAGGCAGGAACCCACCACCACCATCCAACTTCCCCCCATCCCCAATTCATCCCTCCCCCCTTCCAGGGGGGAGGTTAGGTGGGGGGTGGAACGCCGCGAGCCGCCGCACCACCCGCACCGCGCCCCAATCGCCCACCCCTTCCATCACCCCCGCGCGCCCATCCCCGTCATTCCTGCGCAGGCAGGAACCCGCCACCACCATCCAACTTCCCCCATCCCCAATTCATCCCTCCCCCCTTCCAGGGGGGAGGTTAGGGGGGGTGGAACGCCGCGAGCCGCCACACCACCCGCACCGCGCCCCAATCGCCCACCCCTTCCATCACCCCCGCGCCCCACTCCGCCACCCCCACGCCCCTACCGCCATTCCTGCGCCCTCCCCCGTCATTCCTGCGCCCTCCCCCGTCATTCCTGCGCAGGCAGGAACCACCCCACACCCCCCACTTCCCCCAAATCCTGCTACACTCGCACCAGAACAGAAGTGCCAAACCATGCCCCTCTCCCCGCAAAGCCGCCCCCTCCGACCCCACGCCACCGCCGGCAATCACGCACTCGCCAACGCTGACCAAACCTTGACAGAGGTTGACACCAGGTTGACAGCGCTTGACGCCAGGTTGACAAAAGTTGACAAGAGTTGCCAAAACTTGACACCGTCAACCCCCGCTCCAACCCCATACCCCAGCAAAACACAGCAAAACCGCAGCCGCGCCCTCCACCCCGACACCCCCAGCGTCAACCCTCGCCGTCAACCCCTCCAGCGCACCCCGAACAAACCTGAACAAATCCGAACAAACCTGAACAAACCCGAACACCGCCAAGCCCCCCGACCAGATAGGGACACCCCCCGAATCACCCCCGATCAGCCCGGAAAAAACAAACCCCGAACACCGTCGTCGCCTACTCGCAACCCTCCCCTAAGAGGAGAGGGGGGAGGGATGGAGTGCGCGATTCGCGTGGACAGGCTCTAGTCGCCGTCGCGCTTTTGGAATGGGCGAAATTCGCCGAGGTTCAACCCCTCATAGCAAACCGTCGCCCCATCGTGCAGCAGCTGCACCGTCTGCTCATGGCAGGTCAGCTTCTCCGGGAACACCGTCGTGTACGTCCCGATCCCGCTGGTCGAGTGCGCGTCCGAGCCGCCCGTCACCGGCTTCCCCAGAATCTGCGCCACCTCCAGCGCGAAAATGTTCTCCCGCCGCGTGTTGCCCCCGTTGCCGACCTCAATCCCATGCACCACCTGGAAGACGCGCATCTTCTCCGCCGCCTCTTCGGGCGACATCGAAAACGGCTCCTCGCCCTTGCGACGGAACGTGACCGGGTCGAAAAAGTGCCGAAACGGATGCGCCACCGACATGAACGCGCCGATCTCGTCGCACACCTCGCGCAGCCGCTCGGCGGAGCGAATGCCGCTGTAGTACTGGTCGATCCCGAAGACGACGATGTGCCCCAGGTCGGTCGAGACCTCCATGCCCTGATTGAGATAGATGCCGTCGCACTGCTCGCGGAAGGCGTTCCAGTCGTAGCGTTCCCAGACGCGGTCGTGCTCGGAGATGTTGAGCCCGGTCAAACCAATCCGCCGCGCCTCGGCGAGCAGGTCGTCGGGCTGTAAGGCGCTGTCGGCCGCCCCTCGCACGGTGTGCAAATGCGCGTCGAGGATCGTGCCGTTGAGGGAGCTTGGGTCCACGTGATGTCTCTCGCCAGGGGCGGCAAGCCGGCCGCCCGCAATGATTATACGCACGGGCCGCTAAGGTTCACGCCGTCAGGTCACGCCCCAGCCAGGCGACCGGTCAGGCGGCGGCGAGGTGCGGCAGCATCCAGCCCAGGCAGCCGGCCGCGAGCAGCGCCAGCAGCGCAATCCTGCGGCGGCGCTTGGGCAGCACGAGCGCGGCGCTGAACGCGAGCGCGGCGAGCACGATCACCACCGAGGCGGTGTAGACCCACGACGGACTGCCCAGCCCGGCCGCGAGGTCCCCGCTCGCCGACCAGAGAACCAGCCCAAGCAGCAGACCGACCACGACGCAGGCGATCTGCGCGGAAAACGAGATCGCCAGGCCGATCATCACCCAGTTGGAAGGATCGTTGAACTGCCGGCGAATGCGGTTGGTCACCGGCACGGTCGCCAGCAGCGGCCCAAAGATCAGGTAGCCGAAGACCGCGACCGACGCCCCGCTGATCACCCCCGCCAGCAGCGCCTGCGCGGCGGGCATCTCAACCGCCCAGCCGATCGACCCGCGTCGCGTCGGCCCGCGAAAGAGGGCAGGCAACATGCAGCGCGCCCCGCCAGGCAGCGCTGCCGCGCAGCAGCGCCGCGGCGCTCTCGGCGGCGGCAGGCGGCAGGATCGCGAACAGCGACGGCCCAGCCCCCGCAAGCAGCGGCGCGGGCAGCGCAAGATCGTGCTCGGCCGCGGCGCGCGCCAGCGCCGCGGCCAACGCGCGGCGGGCCGGGCGCAGCCCTTGCAGCGTCTCGTCGGCCACCGCGTCGAAACTGTTGACACAGTGCTCATGCGCAGGCGGCAGCCCCGCGGCCAGACGCCGCGCGAGCATCGCCGTCGCGCTGGTCGCGCCGCCGGCGCTGAAATGGACGGGCCGCAGACTGCGGTACATCGTCGCCGTCTTGTCGGCGGGAACAGGAATTTCCGGCGTCGCAACCAACGCCACCCAGCCGTCGAGCGCACCGGACGGCGCAGCGATCAGTCCAATCCGCTCGCCGCGCCCCGACATCCGCAGCGGCCCGCCGACAATGCAAGCGGGCAGATCGGAGCCGAGCTCCGCTCCAAATTCGCGCAGCGCCTCGTCGTCGAGCGGCAGCGACCACACAACCCGGGCCAGCCGCAGAAACGCCGCGGCGTCGGCCGAGCCGCCGCCCAGTCCGCCCGCGACCGGAATCCGCTTCCGCACCTCAATGCGCCCTGTCGCCGGAACCGCCCCCCAACCCCGCTCGCAATCCAGCTCCAGCAGCCGATCCCAGGCCCGCTCCACAATGTCCGGACCGAGAATCGAAACCGGTCGGCCATCATCGCCGCGGTAGACGATCTCGCGCTCCGCCGCCGGCCTGAGCGCCAGCTCGTCGGCCAGATCGAGCTGCACGACGACCGAGTCGAGCTCGTGATAGCCGTCGGTGCGCCGCCCCAGCACCTCAAGCGTGAGGTTGAGCTTGGCCGGCGCGACCGCGCGCGCGCCGCTCATGGGAGGGGCGCCCCGCTGCGTTCCCGCCACCAGGCCAACCGCGCCCACTCTTCCAGCGTCAGCGTCTGCGGGCGGCGGGCGGGATCGATCTCGCACTCTGCCAGCCAGCGCTGCGCCTCGCCCTCTTCCAGCCAGATGCCCTGCGCCAGCGCATTGTGCAGCTGCTTGCGCGGGTGCCGAAAGCCCGCCCGCACCACCTCGAAGAAGCGCGCCTCGCTGGGCGCCTCCACCGCCGGCGCGGGCCGCCGCGTAATCCGCACCACCGCCGAGCGCACCTCCGGCGGCGGGCGAAAGCTCTCCCGCTCCACCGCGAAGAGGTACTCCACCCCCGCGTAGAACTGCACCGACACCCCAAGCAGCGAGAGCTTCCCCGCCGGCGCAACGATCCGTCGCGCCACCTCGTGCTGCACCATGATCAACAGCCAGTCCGGCGTCGGCTCAACCTCCGACAGGAAGCGCCGCAGGATCGGCGCGGTGATCGCGTAGGGCAGGTTGCCGACCAGCCCATAGGGCGCGGACGCGCCCGCGACGGCCAGCGCCTCGGCCGGCTCGACATCGAGAATGTCCCCTTCAAGCACGATCGCGCTTGAAGCCGGTTGCAGCTGCGAGAGCCGCCGCCGCGCCTGCCAGGCCATCGCGGGATCGAGCTCGACCGCTGCCAGCGGGCGGCCAAGCGCCGCCAGACGCGCCGTCAGCGCGCCGTCGCCGGGGCCGATCTCAAGCAGCGGCGCGGGTCGCGCGGGCAGCGCGTCGATGATCCGCTCGAGCGCGCGCTCATCGCGCAGCAGATGCTGTCCGAGGCGGCGTCGTTTGGAGCGGCTCATGGAGTTCGCACGCCGATCCCGACGCGCCGGGAGTGGGTGAAGAGGTGGCCGCGCACCCGCCCTCGAACGCCGCCATGAGCTTGCCGCCGCTAGCCGGCTCCGCCCAGGCGCTCCCGCGTCACCCGAAACCGCCCGCTTACCGCTGCTTCCTCTCGGACCTGACGGGGTTCACGGTGGCTCGCCGCGCGGGACCCAGGCCTCAACACCACTTGACGTCGGTAGGAACCATGACGAGACCCTCAGGCGGGAATTCAGCCCCGCTGGAGCGGATTGCAGGTACAGGGCACCGCTAGCTCCCCGCCTAGCACGACCAAGCCCAGCCTAAGCGCCCCAAAGCAAGTGCGTCAATCAAACCAGCCCGGCCAGTCAGTCAGCCAGCCTGTCATCTGGAGCGGCCTGTCAGGATTTCTCACCCCGATCGCCCCTCCCACCCCTCCAATCCACCCATCTCCCCCCACGCACACCCACCTCTCACACACACCCAATCCTCCCCCAATTCATCCCTCCCCCCTTTTAGCAGACCTTCGCGTAACCCCCTGATTCGGCGATGTAGGCCGATCGTCCCTATCTGGTCGGGTTATCGACTCGCAGCGAAATTCGGGGTTGTGCGAAGGTCTGCTTTTAGGGGGGAGGTTAGGTGGGGGGTGAGAGGCCGCGAGCCAACTCCAACAGTCGTACCCCGTCCCGATCCCCGCGCCCCCCTTCCGCCACCCCTGCGCCCCCCTTTCCGTCATTCCTGCGCAGGCAGGAACCCACCCCTCCAATCCACCCCTCTCCCCTCACACACACCCCCCAATCCTCCCCCAATTCATCCCTCCCCCCTTTTAGGGGGAGGTTAGGTGGGGGGGTGGGAAGCCCCGAGCGTCCACCAGCGGCCGAGCGGCAGCCCGCACCCCCCAAGGCGCATCCACACTCCCGTCACCCCCGCACCCCTCTCCGCCATCCCCGCCCCCTCTCTCGCCATCCTCACGCCTCCCTCCCTCACTCCCGCGCCCCCATCCCGTCATCCCCCACCTCCCCACCGTCATTCCTGCGCAGGCAGGAACCACGCACAAAGCAACTCTCCACACCCCCGCCCGCCGCAGCTATCACGAAAGCGCCCCACTGGTGTAAAGTGACAACCGTGAACCACACCGCCAACCTCCCGACCACCGCCCAACGCGCCCGCCGCACCGCGGCGGCGCTTACCCGATTCGGGGGGGGGGGGGGGACGTAAACCACTCTCGATCGCCCTCGCGATCGCCGCGCTCCTGCTCGCATTCCTAACCCTCGCCCAAGCCGCCACGCCCACCTCCACCAGCCGCTATCTCGCGCTAGACGCCGGCGGCGAGCACCAATGCACGCTCCGCGCCGACGGCCTAATCCGCTGCTGGGGCGGCAATCAGGCAGATCTGCGCGACGTCCCCGAAGGCCGCTACACGGCGGTGAGCGCCGGCGCATGGCACAACTGCGCGATTCGCCAAGAGAACGGCGAAATCGCCTGCTGGGGCGCAGATCAGAACGCGCCGCAAGGCGCGTTCCTCGACATCGCCGTCGGCTGGCAGTTCACCTGCGCAGTCCGCGCGAGCGACAGCGAGCTCGAATGCTGGGGAACCAACAGCTTCGGCCGCAGCGTGCTCGACTACGGCCAGACCAACCCGCCCGACGGCGAGTTCGCCGCCGTCAGCGCCGGCTATCTCCACGCCTGCGGACTGCGCACATCAGGAGAAATCACCTGCTGGGGCCGCGACAACCTCGGACGCACCGACGCGCCTTCGGGCGTCTTCACGCAGGTGAGCTCAGGAACGACGCACTCCTGCGCCCTCCACGAAAACGGCGCAGCCGAGTGCTGGGGCCTGAACAACTTCAGCCAACTCAACGCCCCATCAGGAGTCTTCACGCAAATCAGCGCCGGCGCATGGCACAGCTGCGGACTGCGCGAATCAGGCGCAATCGAGTGCTGGGGCGATGACCGCTACGACCAGTCCAACGCCCCATCCGGACGCTATCTCGCGGTGAGCGCGGGGATGCGCCATTCGTGCGCCCTAAGCCGCACGGGCGCCCGCTGCTGGGGCGGGCAGGATGATCGCCTGCCTGAGCTGATCGCGGAGCTCGCCCCGCCCGTGGCCACCCGGACCGTCGCGGATACCTCAAGCGGCGACGAGGGCGAGACGACGCCGGACCCACCCACGCCAACTCCGACGCCAACCCCCACCCCCACGCCAACCACCTTCACCGCCGTCAGCGCGGGCGGCTCCCACACCTGCGCGCTGCGCAGCACAGGCACGCTCGACTGCTGGGGACGCAGCGCCGACAACCGCCTCAGCGCGCCCTCGGGCAGCTTCACGTCTCTCAGCGTCGGCGGCGCGCACGCCTGCGCATTGAACAGCGCCGGCGCGGTCTCCTGCTGGGGCAACAATGCCTCCGGTCAGGCTCCGACCACGCGAACCGGCGCCTACACCGCCGTCAGCGCGGGCGAGTCCCACACCTGCGGGCTGACCAGTACCGGCGCGATCTCCTGCTGGGGAGACAACACCTACAACCAGGTCAACAACGCGCCCTCAGGCACGTTTACGGCGATCAGCAGCGGTACCAACCATGCCTGCGCATTGAACAGCGCAGGCGCGGTCTCGTGCTGGGGGCGCAACAACCACAACCAGGCTCCAACGACGCGAACGGGTGCCTACACCGCCATCAGCGCGGGCGGCGACCACACCTGCGGGCTGACCAGCGCCGGCGCAAGCGACTGCTGGGGACGCAGCGACAGCAATCGCCTAGCGACGCAGACGGGGACATTCACCGCGCTGGATGCGGGCGCAGCGCACACCTGCGGGCGCCGGTCGAGCGGCGCGGTCGTCTGCTGGGGCTGGAACGGCGAGAACCGGGCCATGGTCACGGCGGGCACATACACGGCGGTGAGCGCCGGCGACGCGCATACCTGCGCGATCACGAGCACCGGCACGATCGTCTGCTGGGGGTGGGACTTCTACGACCAGGCCCCCGCGACGCGCTCGCCCTAGCCGCCGCGCCCCTCGGTCCGCCAGCTGATCAGCATCGCCTGCGAGGGCGTGCGCCAGCGCGGGCGCCAGACCTCGCCGCCCCGCTCATACAGCTCGCCCAGCGCCGCCGCGATTCGTTCCTGCGCCCGCTCTACATCGCGCGGCTCCAACTCTCCCAGCGCGAACTCGATCGCCGATGGCTCGTCGGTCGGCAGCTGCTCCGGCCAGCTGAACCACTCGTCGAGCACGCGCACATCAGGCGCGATGCCCGCCTCCCAGAGGACAGGCAGCAGCTCGCGGAAGCTGGGCGCGGGCGCTTCCTCGACGCCGAATGCCCGCCGAAACAGCGCGGCGTTGACGTTGGGCGGCGGCACGGTCCAGGTCAGCAGCGCCGCGCGCCGCCGCGCGGCGCGATCCATCGCCAGCAGAAACGGCTCGATCTCCGCGATGAAATAGGTCACATCGGCACTGACGGCGAGATCCGCTTCAAGCGGTTCGGCGGGCGGCCACAACGCCGCCCGGGCCCTGGCGTTGGCGATGCCATGCTCGGCGACGCAGATCTCAAACTGCTCGCGCATCCCCGCCGACGGCTCCACATTGATCAGCGAGCGGGCGCGCAGCGCGAGCGGCAGCCCGATCCGCCCCGCCCCGCCGCCCACCTCGATGATCTCGTCGCCGGGCTCCACCAACTCCAGCGTCGCCGCCAGCAGCGGCTCCGGCTCGCGGCGCGGGTCGAAGCGGTAGCTGGGCGCGTATTTCGCCCAACGCTGCTCGGTCAGCGGCGTCGCCAGCTCCGCCTTCTGCCGCTCGCGGGCGTGGACCATTTCGGCGTATCGCTGCGTCGGAGTCATTCGCGCCCCTCCTGTTCGCCCGATGCGCCCAGAGCGACCAGCGCAACCTCGCCGCGCGGCGAGAGTCGGTAGCCCACTTCGAGGCTGATCGTCAGCCCCAGCGCCTTGAGCTTGCGCACATCAGCCTTGTAGCGCGCAGTCTCGCACCCGCACGCCGCAGCCAGATCGCCGGCGCGCCGCCCCGGCTGCGCCGCGATCGCCTCCAGCGTCTGCCGCGTCCACGCGCCGCGCGCAGAGCGGTCGTCCATCCGCGCCAGCCGAGTCAGCAGATCATCCAACTCCGCCTCGCTCAGCGCGTCGTCCGCCGCCAGCTGCTTGCGCGGATCGACGTGCGCGCCCACGTAGTGAAACGCGACTCGATAAAGCGGCGCGTCCGAATCCGCGCCGCGCCGCCGCTGGCGCTCAATCGCCGCCAGCACCTCTTCAGCGTTCGCATACCCTGCCTGCCGCGCGTCGGCGCTCGAAATCTGCGACGGCGCAACGCGGCGCACCTCGTCCACCTCGACCGCCCCATCGCCCACGCGGTAGCGCCCGCCGACGCGCGCCTGCGGGCTGCGCCAGCGCCGAAAGCTCACGCTCATCTCGCCCGCCGCGATGCGCGGCTGATCGCGAACCCGAAACTGCACCCCTGGATTCCTCCCCCGTGTGGCGTTCGCCACGTTTCGCGGGCTGAGTCTACGCGCAGCGGTGATAATCTGTCTGGACGGCTGCTTGCCGAAAAGGGCAGGCGGCGGGCAGGGAGCGCGAGTGTCATCACGGGGAGGACGCAGCGAGCGCACACGACCGCAGCGGCTGGCGCGCCGCCGCGCCGAAACGCGCGGCTTCGACCGCGGCGGCGGCGGCGGACGCTCGATCTTCCGCAATCGCTGGCTGCTGATCGGCTTCGGCGTCGTCGCCATCATCGCGCTGGTCGGCGGCCTCGTCGCCACCGTCGGCAGCGGCCCCACGGTCAATCCCAACACGCCGCCGCCGGTGCGCCGCACCGCGACCGAGCCGGTCGAGACCGGCGCAGTCGAAGGCAAGCCGCAGTTCGACGCCGCGCCCACCCTGGCGCTCGAAGACGGCGTGGACTACCGCGCGGTGATTGAGCTCGAGAACGGCGTGATCGAGCTCGACCTGTTCGAAGACGACGCGCCGATCCACGTGAACAACTTCGTCTTCCTCGTCGAGCGGGAATTCTACGACGGCCTGACCTTCCACCGCGTGGTGCCCGGCTTCGTCGCGCAGGGCGGCGATCCGACCGCGATCGGCACCGGCGGCGCGGGCTACACCCTGCCCGACGAGCTGGTGGCCGACGAGGCGGCGGCGCGGCTGACGCTGGACGCGCGCGGCGTGATCTCGATGGCGCGTAGCGGCGCCGGCGCTTCCTCCTCGCAGTTCTTCATCACCCTCTCGCCGTCGGGCTTCCTCGACGAGCAGAGCTTCACCGCGTTCGGAGAGGTCACGTCGGGCATGGAACTGCTCGACGCCTTCGTGGAGCGCGATCCCGCCGCGCAGCCGCCCGATCCGGCCGGACCCACGATCGTCAGCATCAGCATCGAGCGGGCCTCGCCCGCTGCCAACACGGAGGAGTAGCGGACATGGCCAAGTACAGCCGGCGCCCCGAAATGGCGCTCCAGGACGGCGTGAACTACGCGGCGACGATCGAGCTCGAGAGCGGCGGCAAGATCGACCTCGAGCTCTACGCCGCCGACGCGCCCGAGACGGTCAACTCGTTCGTCTTCCTCGCCCGCGAGGGCTACTACGACGGGGTGACCTTCCACCGCATCATCAAGGGCTTCATGGCGCAAGGCGGCGACCCGACCGGGCGCGGCACTGGCGGGCCGGGCTACAACATCCCCGACGAGGTCAACGCCAACAAGCACAGCACCGAGGGCACCGTCGCGATGGCCAAGACCGCCGCGCCCGACTCCGCCGGCAGCCAGTTCTACATCACCTTCGAGCCGACCCCGTTCCTCGACGACGATTACACGGTCTTCGGGCGCGTAACGAGCGGGATGGACGTGGTCCACGGGCTGCCCGCCCGCGACCCGGAGCGCGCCCGCGAGCCGGGGCCGGCGATGAAGACGATCACGATCAGCGAGAGCTGATCAGGAGCGCCGCGATGAGCCTGCAACAGCCGCGCATCCCCCCAATCGCTGTAGTGCTGCGCGTGATCGCCATCCTGGGCATGGGCCTGACCGTCAGCGGCTGCGTGCTGGCCCTGGTAGGCGCAGAATGGTGGTGGGCGCTGGGCACAGCGCTGGCCTTCCTCCCCTTCCTGGGCATGATGGCCATCGTCGACCGCCTCATCCCCGACCCCAACGCCTGGCGCGACAACGACGGCAAGTAGCGGGCACCATACGCTCTTCCCCCGGCTCTTCGCCCCTCCCCTGGCCCTTCGCCCTTCCCCAATTCATCCCTCCCCCCTTCCAGGGGGGAGGTTAGGTGGGGGGTGGAAGGCAACGAGCGACCACCAGCCGTCGCGCCACGCTCCAATCGTCCACTCCACCCCCTCCACCCCCCCCCCGCCCTCTCCGTCTCCCCAGCTCTCTCCGCCACCCCAGCCGCCCTCCGTCATTCCTGCGCCCCGTTCCGTCATTCCTGCGCAGGCAGGAACCACGCAGCATCGCGACGCACACAGGCGCTGGAGGTCGCCTGGATATCCCCGCGCGCGCAGGAATAACCGAAGCGTGAACAGTCCCTACCCCTGCTTCGGAATCCGCGGCAGCAGCCAGTCCAGCAGCGCGTCCTGGCTGCGCGTTTGCATGTAGAAGCGGCCCGGGCCGGTCAGCTTGCAGACCAGCCCCTCGCCGCTCAGCAGCGTGGTCTTCCAGCCGCCCGATCGCCCGACGTCGTACTGCACCGTCTCGTCGAAAGCAACCATGTGCCCCGTGTCGACCGTGTACTGCTCGCCGGCGGCGAGGCTGATGGCGTGGATCGCGCCGTAGGAGGAAACGAAGATCGTGCCGTGGCCGCTGGCCTTGAGCAGGAACAGCCCCTCGCTCGAGAAGAAGCTGCGCCCGCCGCCCCACTTGGTGTCGATCTCGATCTCCGGCGTCGCGGCGAGGAACGAGCCCGACTGGATCAGCAGCGTTTGGCCCGCCAGATCGAGCGCTTCAATGTCGCCCGGCAGGCCCGGCGCGACAGTGACTTCGCCCGACTGCTCGGCGGTGAAGGTATTGATGAAGAAGCTCTCGCCGCCCAGCACCGAGCGCTTGAGGCCGCTCAGCAGCCCCCCGCGCACGCCCGTGTCCAGGTGAATCGAGTCGGACATGCTGACCATCGCGCCCGCTTCCGCCTGAAGCTTCTCGCCGGAAGCCAGAATGATTCGCGCAAGCGCGTAGGAGGGGCGGTGGAGAATTTCGTGCTGCATTGCGGGGGGCTCGTTTCCGTGTGTGCGCCTGGTTGTCGAGGTTAGCCGGCGTGTTCGCGCAGGAACGCGCGAATCGACTCCAGCGTAGCGGGCAGGTTGCCTTCCGCGCGAGCGTCCACGGCTAGGCAGCGCGCGTTGGGCGCCTCGTTGCAGATGCGCTCGCCGATGCCGGTGGGATGAAACGGATCCGCGCCGGGCAGCACCAGCATCGGCGCATGCGAGCGCTGCACGGCGACCTCGTTGACCGCGAAATACGGCGGCTGCTGCGGCCACATCCCGTCGCGGAACTCGACCACCAGCGCGATGTAGCCCTCGCGGCGGATCGCGCGCAGCGCGTCGGCGAACAGCGGGTCGTCGTGAATGCGCTGCGCGAAAGGCCCGGCCTCATTGTTCTGCATGAAGATCGGATCGCGCTGCGCGGACTCGATCACCGCCTCCAGTCCCTCCGCGCGCGCCAGCCGAATCGTCGGGTTGAACATCGCGTAGAAGGTCTCCAGCGAGTTGGTCTCGTCCAGCCCGACCGGATCCTGCATCACCGCCCCGGCGATCCGCGCCGGCGCCTGGTCCGCGAGCCGCAGCGCGTAGGCGCAGCCGATGCAGCCGCCCATCACGTGCGCGCGCGCCAGCCCGAGATCGTTGAGCACCGCAATCTGATCCTGCATCGCCTCGTCGTAGGAAAAAGGCGTGAGCCCCGTCTTGCTGCGCCCGCAGTGGCGCTGATCCATCCCGATCACCATGAACTCGTCGGCGAAGGCCTCGATCGGGTTGATGATGCTGCGCTGCCAGAATTCGATCTGCGAGTTGACCCCGCCGGGCGCGAGCAGCAGCAGCGGAAAGCCGTCGCCGAAGACTTCGTAGTGGATGGTGGTTCCGTCGGGGCGCATCACATCGGGCATCGTCGGCTCCCTTCTGCGCGTGCGCAGAGTGTACCGCCCGCTGTCCGGCGGCGGCATCCGCTCAGTCGCCGGAGCCGCCGGCGGCAGGTGCGACAGGCGCGACAGGCGCGGCGACGGCGCGCGGGCTGCGCTGTTCGGCCAGCGCGGCCTGGAGCCGCTCGCGCTCGTCCGCCTCCGCGGCGTTGGAGAAGCGGACGGCGAGCACGAGCGGCGTCATGCAGGTGACCGCCACGCCGAGCCAGAAGAAGGTGTCGGCCAGGTTGAGTCCGGCGTCGCGCAGCAGGAAGCCGGCCGCGACCGCCCCCGCGTTGCCGCCCGCGCCCACGATGCCCGCCACCGCGCCCAGCGCTTTCTTGTTGATGAACGGCACCACGCCGTAGGTCGCGCCCTCGGTCATCTGCACGCAGATGCTGAAGATGATCAGCATCGGCATGGCGAGCAACAGCACGTCGAGGCGGGAGAAGGCGATCAGCGCAAGGCCTTCAAGACAGAGCACCGCGCCCATAAACCACGTGCGCCCGCGCAGTCCCCAGCGGATGCCGAATTTGTCGGAAAACATCCCGCCGAGCGAGCGGGCGAACAGGTTCATCAGCCCGAACGCGGAGGCGGCGATCCCCGCGAGCACGACCGAAAGCCCGAACTGGTCGTGGAAGTAGACGGCGAGGACGCCGTTCATGGTCAGCTCGATGCCGAAGCAGCCGCCGTAAATCACGAAGAGCGCCCAGACGCGGCGGTCGCGCACCGCCTTCATGAACGCGCCCGGCTCGTTCTGCCGCGTCACGCGCCCCTGCGCGCGCAGCTCTTTGAAATCGCCTTCAGGAGCGTCCTGCGTGAAGCGGTAGTAGGCGATGCCGGTGAGCAAGAGCGCCGCCCCGGGGATCACCATCGCGATGCGCCAGCCGAGCTCTTCGTTGGCCACGAAGAACAGCACGGCGGTCATGACCAGCGGCATGACCAGCTGCGTGACGCCGCCGCCGAGATTGCCCCAGCCCGCAGTGGTCGCGTTGGCCGTGCCGACCACGTTGGGCGCGAACATGATCGAGGTGTGGTACTGCGTGATCACGAAAGACGCGCCGATCACCCCGATCAGCAGGCGGAAAATCAGGAACGTCTCGTAGTTCTGCGAGAGGCCGATCAGCATCACGGGGATCGAGCCGAGCAGCAGCAGCGCGGTGTAGGCGCGCCGCGGGCCGACCCGGTCGAGCACCCAGCCGATCGCGATCCGCGCGACGATCGTGATCGCCACCGAGGCGATCACGGAGGTGAGCAGCTGCTCGGTGCTGAGCCCAAGGTCCTCGCGCACGGCGGGCAGCAGCGGCGCGATGCCGAACCAGCCGAAGAAGCAGAGAAAGAACGCCAGCCAGGTCAGGTGGAAGGTGCGCATGTGCGGCGGCTTGATGCTGAACAGCCGAATCGCCGTCGCTTTGCCGACCAGTTCGTTGGTGTTCACCCGCAACCTCCCGACGCTGCACGGGCCAGAACATCGCGCGCCCGCGTTCGACAGCTAAAAACCTATGCAGCCCCGCCGCGCCGTAGGTTGCGAATGCGTGTCGCAGATATGACGACCGTGTTACAAAGTCAGCTCGCTAACAAAACCGTGCGCAAAATCGCCCCACACCCCCACACCAACGCCTCCCCCAAGAAAATGCAATCCCTCCCCCCTCCCAGAGGCAGCCCAATTCATCCATCTCCCCTCTCAGAGGCAGTCCGATTCAATCCCTCCCCCCTCCCAGGGGGGAGGTTAGGTGGGGGGTGCGAAGCCACGAGCAAGCGCACCAAATCGCGCCGCCCCCTGATCACCCACACCGCCCACCCCTCTCCCGTTGCCCCTGCTCCCTCTCCCGTTGCCCCTGCTCCCTCTCCCGTCGCCCCTGCTCCCTCTCCCGTCGCCCCTGCGCCCCTCCCCGTCATTCCTGCGCAGGCAGGAACCCGCGCAACCTCCAGCGTCAGTACGCGCCGCACTCACGCACCAACATCTGCCCAAGAAAATTCAATCCCTCCCCCCTCTCAGGGGGGAGGTTAGGTGGGGGGTGGGATGCACCGCGCGGGCACAGCGCCAGTCTGCCCGCCCCTCCAGCACACATCCCCACCTCGCCAGCACGCATCCCCGCCCCTCCAGCACACATCTCCGCCCCTCCAGCACACATCCCCACCTCGCCAGCACGCATCTCCGCCCCTCCAGCACACATCCCCGCCTCGCCAGCACACATCTCCGCCTCGCCAGCACGCATCCCCGCCCCTCCGACACACACCCCCGTCACCCCTGCGCCCCCTTCCGTCATTCCTGCGTAGGCAGGAACGACGGAAGCATCAACACGCCCTACGGATCGGAAACAGCCTCCAGCCGCACCGCGGCAAATTTCAGCTCAGGCTCTTTCGAGCGCGCATCAAACGCTTCGCTGGCGGCGAGGTTGGGGCTGCTGTCGGGCGCCCAGGCGGGACCCCAGTGAAACGGAGCGAAAAGCGCGCCGGGCGCGACCGCGTCGGTCACCCGCGCGGGAGCGGCGAATGCGCCGCGGCGTGAAACCACCCGCACCTCCTGGCCGTCGCGGATGGCGAGCCGACGGGCGTCCTGCGGATGCACCTCGACGAACGGGCGCGGCTCGCTCTTGTTCAGCTTTGACACCTTGCCGGTGCGCGTGCGCGTGTGCCACTGGTCTTTGACCCGGCCGGTGAGCAGCGCCAGCGGGTAGGCGTCGTCGAGCTGCTCGGCGGGCTGCTCATGGCGCACCACATGAAAGCGCGCCTTGCCGTCGGGCGTCGCGAACCGCCCATCGGCGAAAAGCCGGGCGGTCGAGGCCGCGCCATGCTCGGGCGCGGGCCACTGGACGCCCTCCGACGACCCGCGCAGGCGCTCGTAGCTGAGCCCGGTCAGGTCTAGGTCGCGCCCCCGGGTCAGTTCGCGGTACTCGCTGAAGATCGCCTCTTCGTCGGAGTAGCTGAAGTGCCGCCCGAAGCCGAGCGCCTGCGCGACTCGGCAGATGATCTCCCAGTCCGCCAGCGCCTCGCCGGGCGGATCGCCGATTTGCTCCAGCAGACAGACGCGGCGCTCGCTGTTGGTCATCGTCCCGCCGCGCTCGGACCATTGCGCCGCGGGTAGCACGAGATTGGCCGCGGCGGTGGTTTCGGTCGGGTGATAGGCGTCCTGCACCGCGACGAAATCGGCCTTGGTCAGCGCGCGGCGCACGCGCTCGGTGTTGGGCAGCGACGCGAGCGGGTTGGTGCCCGCCACCCAGAGCACCTTGATCGCGCCCTCCTCAAGCGCTTCAACCATCTCGATCGCCGTCAGCCCGGGCCGCTCCGAAATCGCGCCCGCCTCAATCCCCCAGGCATCTTCCACTTCGCGCCGGTGCGTCTCGTTGGCGACCTGGCGGTGGCCGGGCAGCGCAGTGGCGAGACCGCCCGCCTCGCGCCCACCCATCGCGTTGGGCTGGCCCGTCAGCGAGAAGGGCCCCGCGCCCGGCTTGCCGATGTTGCCCGTCGCCAGCGCCAGATTGATGATCGCCAGATTGTTGTCGACGCCGCGCGTGCTCTGGTTCAGCCCCATCGCCCACAGCGAGAGCGCGGGACCGTTGCCCGCGTAGACGCGCGCGGCGTCGAGAATGTCCTGCGCCGGCACGCCGGTCAGTTCGTAGCCGCGCTCCGCCGGGTAATCCGCCAGCGCCCGTGAGAGTTCCTCCCAGCCGCTGGTGTGGGCTGCGATGAATTCCTGATCGCCGCCGCCCGCCAGCAGCGCCTCGTAGAGCAGCGAGTTGAGCAGCGCCGCATCCGTGCCCGGGCGCGGGCGCAGATGAATGTCCGCAATCTCCGCCGTCCGCGTGCGGCGCGGATCGACCACGATCACCCGCGCATCCTTGTCCGACCGCCGCCGCGCCTTGATCCGGTTGAAGAGAATCGGATGGCAGGCTTCAGGGTTCGCGCCGACGATCAGAAAAGTGTTCGCCGCCTCGATGTCGTCATAAGCGCAGGGCGGCGAGTCCGAGCCGAGCGCCAGGTTGTACGCCACCACCGCGCTCGCCATGCAGAGCCGCGAGTTGGTGTCCTGATTGTTGGTGCGCAGGTAGCCCTTGGCGATCTTGCCGAAGAGGTAGTAGTCCTCGGTGACCAACTGCCCGGAGCCGTAGAGCATCACCGAGTGCGGCCCCGACTCGATTTGCGCCTTGCGAATCGCGCCGGCGAAGCGCTGAACGGCGCCATGCCAGGAGACGCGCTGAAAGTCGCCGACGCGCCGCTCGCGGAGCAGCGGGTAGAGCAGCCGGTCGGGCGTGCGCACCACCGGCGCGAGCAGCGCGCCCTTGGCGCAGAGCTTGCCCCGGTTCACGGGATGCTCCGGATCGCCGCGCACTTCGCGGATCGCGCCGTCCTGCGCCCGCGCCAGCACGCCGCAGCCGGTCCCGCAGTAGGGGCAGATCGAGCGCTTCCATTCGGCGCGCCGCCGCCGCCAGGGAGTGAAGCCGGACAGGAGTGGGAGGCGCGAGCTCATCGGGCGGCCACAGGCCCGATCGGCTCAACTGTCGGCTCAGCCCGCTCAGCCGGCGCCGCGTTGCGCGGGCGGATCGCGTCAGGGCCCAGCGTCTCGATGATCTGCGCGGCGACCAGCTCGGGCAGCTCCGGCGTGGGTGTCTTGGTCAGGCAGGGCTCCGCCAGCCGCGCCTCCGCGCCCAGCCGCCCGCCTTGCACCACCGACGCGGCGGCGACAATCTCATCGTCCAGCCGCACCCGCGCGCCCTCCAGCCCGATGTCGGCGATCTTCTGCTGTCCGCAGGAGTGTGGGCAGCCGGACCAGTGCATCCGAATCCGCTGCCGCGCCTCGTAGCGCTCGTCCAGCGCGCGCGCCAGCGTCAACGCCTCCTCCTTGGTGTCGATCAGGCTGAAATGGCAGTAGTCCATCCCCGTGCAGGCGACCAGCCCGCGCAGGAAGCCGGACGGATCGGGCGAGTACCTGGCCAGCAACGGCTCCGCCAGCAGCTCCGGCAGGCGCGACGGATCGACATGCGGGATCACCACGTTCTGCTGCACCGTGAGCCGAACCTCCGCCTGCCCGTAGACCCGCGCCAGGCGGCTCAACTCGATCAGATCGTCGCCCACAATCCGCCCGACGGGGACGAGCATCCCCACCGCGACCAGCCCGTCCTCGCGCTGCTCGGTCACGCCCAGATGATCGCCGCCGTCCAGCGCCGTCGCGTCCGTGCCGGCGCGCGGCAACGCGCGCCCCAGTTCGGCCTCGACGGCGGCGCGAAAGCGCTCCACGCCCCACTCGCGCAGCAGCACCTTGAGCCGCGACTGCTTGCGGCTCTCGCGCGGACCGTTGTCCCGAAACACGGCCAGCACCGCGCGGGCCAGATCGACCACATCCTCCGGCGCGGCGAAGGCGTCGAGCGGAATCGCCAGAAACGGCTCTTTGCCGCCCATCGCGCCCCCGACCAGCGCGTTAAAGCCGATCGCCCCGTCGCGCCGCGCCGGCGTAAACGACAGATCGTGCGTCTGCGCGTGCGTGCAGTCGTCCGGACAGCCGCTAATGCCCAGGTTGAACTTGCGCGGCAGATTGCTGAAGCCGCGCCGCCCGATGATCATCTGTTGCAGGCGCCGGGTCAGCGGCGAGGCGTCGATCAACTCCTCCGCGTGAATGCCCGCCAGCGGGCAGCCCACGATGTTGCGCACGTTGTCCATGCCCGACTGCTGCGAAGTCAGATTGACCGCGCTGAGCCGCTGCAGCACGCGCGGCGCGTCCTGAATGCGAATCCAGCGCAGCTGGATGTTCTGCCGCGTCGTCAGATCCGCCTTGCCCCGCCCGAACTCGTTGGCGATGTCCCCGATCGCCGCCAACTGCTCCGTCGTCAGGATGCCGTTGGGGATGCGCATCCGCAGCATGAAGAAGCCCGGCGTCGCCTTGCGGTGGAACAGCCCGTACCACTTGAGCCGCTCAAGGTCCCCGTCCTCGTAGACCGGCTCGTCCATCTGCGCGTAGCGGTGCAGGTCGGGCAGCACATCCAGCCCGTCCTTGGCCTGCTTGTAGAGCTCGATCTGGTTGGCCATGGCGGCTCCCCCTGCGGCGCGCGTCTGCCTCGCCGCGCCCCGCGGAGGCATTGTCGCGCGGGCGGGAACGCGCCGTGTTGCGCCAGCGTATCCAGCATGTGACGGATATGTTTCGCTCTGTGGCGCAGGCGACGCTCGCCGAATGGCGTGCAGCGGCTTGCCCGATCTCGCTATGCTTGCCCCAAGCGAAGAATGGAGCCGCAGCAATGGTGACCGCAGAAGCCCCCAGCCTGAATCTGAGCGTCGACACGCTGGACATCACCGACGCCGATCGCTACCGCGACTACGGCTACCCTTGGGCCGAGTGGGATCTGCTGCGCCGCGAGGCACCCGTCTACTGGTACCAGCGGCCCGGCTTCGAGCCCTTCTGGGCCATCACCAAACACGCCGACATCCGCTACATCTCCGCCCATCCCGAGCTGTTCTCCAATACCCAGATGCTGCGCCTGAACACCGCGCGCAAGCTGGGCAACGCCCAGAAGCAGCGCACCGACTCTTCCAACTTCACCGGCGGCGACCCCGCCGACCCGCCCGACTTCATCTACATGGACCCGCCCGAGCACCGCCAGCACCGCGGGCTGGTCGCGCGCCACTTCACCCCGCGCATGATGAAGATGCTCGAGGACCACTTCGCCGAAATGGCCGAGAACTACGTCAGCACTTTCGCCGACCGCATCATCGCCGGCTTCACCGAGCGCGGCGAGCGATCCGCCGTCGACCTGGTGCACGAACTGTCGGCCAAGCTGCCCGTCGCCGCAATCTGCGACATGGGCGGCGTCCCCGAGGAGGACTGGGACAAGATCTTCGAGTGGACCGAGGTGCTGGTCGGCGCGGACGATCCCGAGTTCCGCCTGCCGGGCGAAACCCCCAGCCAGGCCAGCCGCCGAATCAGCACCGAGTGGTTCCACTACAACGCCGAGCTGATCGCGCAGCGGCAACGCGACGGCCTGGGCGACGACCTGCTCTCGGACCTGCTCCGCGCCGAGGTGGACGGTCGGAAGCTGAGCCCCGCCGAAGTCCACGGCTACTTCGTGCTGCTGCTGGCCGCGGGCAACGAGACGACCCGCAACTCGATCTCCGGCGGCGTCAAGGCGCTGCTCGACCACCCCGATCAGCTCGAAGACCTCGTCGCGCACCCCGAGCTGGTGCCCTCCGCCGTCGAGGAAATCCTGCGCTGGACCTCCATCGTGATCCAATTCCAGCGCACCGCCGTCGAGGACGTAGAGCTGCGCGGCCAGACCATCTGCAAGGGCGAGTCCGTCGTGCTCTGGTACCCCTCCGCGAACCGAGACGAGGACATCTTCGACGACCCCTACAAGTTCGACATCCGCCGCGAGCCCAACGACCACTTCGCCTTCGGCGGCTACGGCGAGCACTTCTGCCTCGGCGCAAACCTCGCCCGCTGGGAAATGCGCTCCATCTTCCACGCCCTGCTCCCCATCCTCCCCAACCTCCAGCTCGCCGCCGACCCCGAATACGTCATCGGCTTCCTCCACGTAGGCGGCATCAAGCGCCAGCTGGTCCGCCACCGCCCCCGCTAGGCGCGAGACCGCAAAAGCGGAAAGGGAGGCCGGCGAAATGAAGAAACAGCAGGCGCTCAAGCAGTTCGAGCTCGACTGGGCGAAGTTCAAGGAGCTGATCGTGTACATCGCGGCGAAATCGCGCGACGACCCGACATTCGGCGCGATCAAGCTCAACAAGGTGCTCTACTACGCGGATTTCACCGCCTACCGGCGGCTCGGTCGCCCGATCACGGGCGCGGCCTACTTCAAGCTGCAGGAAGGCCCCGCTCCGCGGCAGCTGCTCACCGCCCGCGACGAGCTGATCAGCGAAGGGCGGCTGCGGATCGAGCAGCGGACCCTGTTCTCGTACGTGCAGAAGCGGCCGGTGTTGAGCGAAGGCTGCGAGCCCGACTCGGAGTTTCTGCGCCCTGAGGAGCGGGCGCTGGTCGACGAGATCGTTGACTTCTTCTGGGGCAAGACGGCCCGCGAAGTCTCCGACTACTCGCACCGCGAGCCCGGCTGGATTCTGGCCGAGGATCGCGCCGACATCCCCTACGAGTCGGCCTGGCTGAGCGCCGAGCCAATCGACCAGGAGACGGAAGAGACGGCGGCGCGGATCGGGTCGGAGCTGCTCGAGAGTCGGCGATAGCGGGGTCCCGATGGCATACGGGAGCGGCTGGGAGCTCGACGAGTCCTCGGCGGAGTTCTGGGCGAAAGTCGACGAGTACGTCGGCGACGATCCGCGGTTGGAGGAGATGCTTGAGGGTCTCTCGTGGGCGTTGCTCGCAGACCCGGTAGGCTTGCCGAACGGAAGACACCTCACTGGCACGCTCTGGTACGCGACGCTCGGAACGCCTCCGTCCTATCTGGTGTTCTATGAACTGGAAGAGACGGCGCGCCGGATCGTCTACAGCATGATCGCGCCCGCCCCTTGACGACCGCTCTGCATTCGATCCCAACCGATTAGGGCGGCCGCTGAAAGCGTTCGCGCAGCCGCGACGGCGATTCCCGCCTCAGACAGCCTGGCCGGCAGACACGCTCTCCCGGCGGGTTATGCACCGCTGCTTTACGCAATCGCTCGTTACGCTGACGCTCCCGCCGCCGTTGGCTGAAGCTTCGATCGGCATTCCTATCGAGTGGGCGCGCGCAGGAGCGTGCGCCTGACCAAAACGCTTGCGCGGGGGTGCAGCGGAGAGTGGCCCGCAGTGCTCCTCTAACTCCCCCCTCTCAGGGGGGGGTTAGGTGGGGGGTGGAAGCCCCGCGCGGCCACCAGCGGCCGAGCCGTCGCCCGCACTCTCCAGAGCCCATCCACCCTCATCGTCATTCCTGCGCAGGCAGGAACCAGCGCCCCCCAACTCCCCCCAACCGTGCTACCATACCCAGAAGAACGAAAGTGCGAAACAATGCCCACCTCCCCACCCACCAACCAGCCCCGCGCCGCAGGCACAACCATCCACCCCGATCACACCCCGAGCACCCCTGAACAAATCCGAACAAACCTGAACAAACCCGAACGCCGCCGAACACTCCGACCAGATAGGAACACCCCATCGGATCACCCAGAATCCGCCCGATCAAAAAACCCGAACAAGCCCGCGCCCCCATCGTCATTCCTGCGCCCCCCATTGTCATTCCTGCGCCCCCATCGTCATTCCTGCGCAGGCAGGAACCCACGCGTCCCCCAACTCCCCCCAACCAGTTCCGAACCCTAGGCACAGCTATCCACGCCGGCTCACCCCCGAACAAACCTGAACAAATCCGAACAAACCTGAACAAACCCGAACGCCGCCGAACGCCCCGACCAGATAGGACCACTCCCCTGATCACCCAGAATCCGCCCGATCAAAAAAAACCCGAACAAGCCCTCGCCTGCCACAGGTATCTCGCCGAAATCCAACGCCGCCAATTCATCTCTCCCCCTCAGAGAAAGGAGGAACCGGAACAAGGACAAGGCGAGGGACCGACGGAGGCGCTATTGCAGGGCGCCGGCGGCTACGGCGGCGGCGATGGACTCGCCGTCGGCGTTGAGAATTTCGCTGAGCACGTAGTGGGTGTCCTCGCCCAGCGCGGGGGCGGCCTTGCGCAGGCGGCCGGAGCCGCTGGAGAAGCGCGTCACCAGGCCGTCGTAGGGCGTCGGGCCCATTACGCCGTGCTCGAGCGTGACGAAGAAGCCGCGGTGCCCGAGCTGCGGATCGCTGTAGAGGTCCGAGGGGCGCTCGACCAGCGCGGCGGGCACACCGATCGCCGCCAGGCGGTCGACAACTTCGTCGTGCGTGCGCACCGCGCACCAGGCCGCGATCTGCTCCTCGATGGCCTGCTTCTCCGCGATCCGTGCCACGAGCGCGTCGTATTCGGCGCCCGACCATTGGTCGAGCTCCAGCTCTGCGGCGAGCGCCCGCCACTGCTCGGCGCTCTCGGTCGCGATCGCGACGTAGCGCTCGACGCCCTGCACGGCGAAGACACCGTGCGGACAGGCGTAGAGCGAGTCGTGCCCCGGCGCGCGCGCGATCCTGCCGTTCTCGAAATAGTCGAGCAGCAGCGGCGCGGAGAAATGCATCGCCGCTTCGGTCTGCGCCAGATCGATGTGCTGGCCGCGGCCCGTCAGGTCGCGGTAGCGGATCGCGGCGGCGAGCACGCCGGAGCCGAAGCGCGGGTTGATGAAGTCGGTGTAGGCGCCCCAGGTGCCGGCCGGCGCGCGGTCGGGCCAGCCGGTGATCGTGTGCAGCCCCGCCAGGCAGGAGCCCTGCAGGCCGAAGCCGGCGTAGCTGCATTCGGGGCCCCACTGACCGCGCAGGCAGGTGCTGAGCATGATCAGCTCGGGGCGCTCTTTGCTGAGCGTCGCGTAGTCCAGCCCCCAGCGCGCCAGCGTGCCGGGCGTGAACGATTCGACGACCACATCGGCCCACTCGACCAGCTCGCGGGCGAAGGCCAGGCCCTCGGGCGTGTTCATCTGCAGCGCCAGCCCCAGTTTGGAGGAGTTGAAGTTGGCCATGAACTGCCCGTTGTCGATCCCCGGCACGTTGTCCTTGAAGGGCGGCGCGAGACGCAGCACATCGGGCCGCGTGGCGGTTTCGACGTGAACCACGGTCGCGCCGTGGTCGGCCAGCGACTTGCTGATCAGCGGTCCGACGCCGACCCAGGCGAAGTCGGCGACTTTCAGCCCGGCGTAAGCGCCGTCGGCGCGCGGTCCGTCGCGGCGCGCGGCGGGCGTCACGTCACGCGGCGCGGCGGCGCGATCCAGTTCCGCCAGCAGCGACTGATCCTGGCCCAGCGCCGGCGCGGCGCGGTCCAGCTGCAGCGGCGTCTCAGACAGCTTGGCGAACGCGCCCGGGTAGCGGTGGCCTTCCACCTCGATCCAGAAGTCCCGCGCCTCGAGGTGTACGTCGTTGGCGATGTCCTCGACGGTGTAGAGCGGCGCGAGCATGAAGCCGTCGCCGACGGCGCGTTCGTACAGCTCGGCCATCGTGCGCTTGGCGATGAACTCGTGTACCTGCTGGCCGGCGAGCACCGTCTGACGCATCGCCTCCTGCGGATTCTCCATCGCCAGCCGGCCGACCTCGGCCGCCCACTCGTCGACGTTGAGCCCGGCCATTTCGCCGCTCAGTTCGCCTTCTTCGGCGATCCAGCGCAGGAAGGTGGCGCTGTGGCGCAGCCCCAAGCCGCCGGGCACGACGGAGAAGGTGGCGTAGCCATCCGTGCAGGTGTGGACGGGGAAGACGAGCGGGTTGGGCGGTCCGGCGCGTCCCGCGCTGGTGCCGGGCGGGTCGTCGCCGGTGTTGGGCGGGAAGCCCGTCGCGTGCATCAGCGTCCAGACCACCGCGGCCTGCTGGGAGACATCGAGGTGCTGACCCAGGCCCGAGCGCTCGCGCTCGCGCAGCGCGATCGCCGTGTCCGCGGCGGCCTGCACGCTCGCGTGAATCGCGGCCTGCGGGAAGCCGACCGGCACCGGCGGGCGGTCGCCGTCGCCTTGCAGTCCGACCAGCCCGCCGGCCGCCTCGATGGTGAGATCGGTGGCGGCGCGCTGCGCCCAAGGACCGTCCGCGCCGTAGGGCGTGATCGAGACGTAGATCAGCGCGGGATGCTGATCCTTGAGCTCGTCGTAGCTCAGGCCACGCGCCGACATCTCGCCCGGATCGCCCGTTTCGATCAGCACATCCGCCGTCGCCAGCAGCGCCAGAAAGTCGGCGCGGCCCGCGTCGTCGTCCAGATCGATCACCACGCTGCGCTTGCCGAAGCCCATCGCGGCCCAGTAGAGCGAGCGGCTCGGCTCGGTCTCGGAGAACGGAGGCAGGCGCCGCGCCGCAACTCCGCCGGGCTGCTCGATCTTGATCACCTCCGCGCCCATATCGGCCAGCACCCGGCCGGCCATCTCTCCGCGCAGCCCGGCGAGATCAAGAACACGGACGCCCTGCAGCAGAGTGTCGCCGTCGTGGGTGGTCATCGCAGCCCTCCCCCGGATCGCGCCGAATGCCCCGCAGCGATCCTCCAGAAGAAGATAGCGAAGGGTTGCGCGAAGCCGTAGCGCCCGGAAGCTGAGCAGGTGCTCAGCTGGCCAGGAACATGCGAATCATCACGGAGAGCACCGCGAACGCGAGCAGGCCAGCCAGAATCCACCAGAGCAGGCGCGGCGAATCCTCGCGCGGCTCATCTTCGGCGTGCTCGTGGTCGATCCAGTGCGCGTGCCGCTGCGGCGGGCGAAAGCGCCGTCGGGAGCCGTCGTCCTGCGGCGGCGGGGGCCAGTTGTTGGGCGTGTCCGACATGCGCCGCAGTCTAGCCCGTGCGCATCGCGGGCGCGCAGGGTAGCCTGCGTCTGCACGACGACAGATCGGGAGGAGTGCGCGTGGCCCGCAGATTCGTGACCTCGACCCTGCCCGGCGACGGCAAGTCGGTCGTCGCGGCCGGCCTGGCCGCCGCGCTCCGCGCGGGCGGCTCCACCGTGCGCATCGCCCGCGCCGACGACGGCGAAAGCGCAGCCCGCGATGCGGCGCAGCTGGCGCGGCTCGGCGGTGTCCGCTCCAGCGGAGCAGCGGCCAAGATCGCGGAGCTCAGCGCTGACACGGACGAGCTGGTCATCGAGGCGTCGCCCGAGACGACCGCCGCCAGCCGCGCGGAGGGCGATCAGGTGCTGCTGGTCGTGCGCGTCGGCGAAGCGGACGACGCAACGCTGCAGCGCGCCATCGCCGATCTGCAGCCCGACGGTGTGGTGCTCAACGCCGTGCCCGAACACGGCGAACCCGCAGCCCGCGCTCGCGTCGACGCGGCGGGCGGCCGCGTGCTGGCCGCGCTGCCTCAGGACCGCCACCTCGCCGCGCCGACCGTGCGCAGCATCGCCGCGGCAGTCGATGGCGAACTGAGCGGCGACGAGGAACTGTTCGGCGAAGCCTCACGCGACCTCGTGGTGGGCCCGGTCAGCGCGCACGAGGGAATGGATTACTTCCGCAAGTACCCCGACAAGACCGTCATCTCGCGCCACGACCGCGTGGACATCGCGCTGGGCGCGCTGGATTACGAGCCGCTCTGTCTGGTGCTCGCCGGCGGCGCTCCGACGCTGCCCTACGTCGCGCAGCGCGCCGAGCGGGAATCGTTCGCGCTGATCGTCACCGGCCTGACGACGCCCGAGGTGATCAACGCCGTCGGCCCGCTCTACGGCGCGGACCAGTTCAGCGGCGCGCGCAAGCTGCAAACCGCCGTTGAGCTCGCCGCCGCGGCAGGGATCGCTCCTTAGCCTCCTCGCTACACTGGCATCAGCCAAGTGAGTGAGGCCGATAATGGTTCAAGCGCCAGTCAAGCCCGCGCCCGCGCCGCCGGGCGCTGCCACGCTCAACGCGGACCTCGTGGAAGCGCCGCCGATCACGCTGCGGCTGCCCCCGCAGTGGAAACTCACCGATGAGCGGATGGTCGAGCTGGGCGAAACCAACGAGCTGTTGGGCTTCGAGCGCACCGCGGAAGGAGTGCTGCAAATCAGCTTCCCACTCGGATTCAAAACCGGGGAAAACGCAATAAGTGTGGGGGCTCAGATCGTCACCTGGCGATTCGAGCGCGATCTCGGAGAGGCGACCGGCGCCACCGGCGGCTGTAGCCTGCCGGACGGCGCGCTGCTCGTCCCCGATGCAGCCTGGATTTCCGATGAGCGCCTTGCGGGCATCGAGATCGAGCCCACGAATCCTTTGCCCGCCGCGCCCGATTTCGTGCTGGAGGTGCGCTCGCTCTCGCAGAACATCCGCGACCAGCAGGAGAAGATGGAACGCTGGATGGCGAACGGCGTGCGGTTGGGCTGGTTGATCGACCCGTACGACGCGCTGGTCTGGATCTACCGCGAGGGGCAGGACGAGCCTGAGCTGCTGGAGCGGCCTGACACGCTGTCGGGCGAAGATGTGATGATCGGTCTGGTAGTGGATCTGACGCGCCTCTGGCGAGCGAACAAAGGCGGTGACTGATGGTGCAAGCGCCAGTCAAATCCGCGCCCGCGCCGCCGGGCGATGTCACGCTCAACGCGGACCTCGTAGAAGCGCCGCCGATCACGCTGCGGTTGCCCCCGCAGTGGGAGCTCACCGACGAGCGGGTCGTCGAGCTCGGCGAGAGCAACGAGATGTTGAGCTTCGAGCGCACCGCGGAAGGAGTGCTGAAAATCGGTTTCCCATCCGGATTCGGAACTGGACGAAACGAGGTGAGCGTAGGCGCTCAGATCGTCAACTGGCGATTCGAGCGCGATCTCGGAGAAGCGACCGGCGCCACCGCTGGCTACAGCCTGCCGGACGGCGCGCTGCTTGTGCCCGACGCAGCCTGGATCTCCGATGAGCGCCTTGCCGGCCTCGCAGGCATCGAGATCGAGGACACGCAGCCGATGCCGGCGGTGCCCGACTTCGTGCTGGAGGTGCGCTCGCTCTCGCAGAGCATTCGCGATCAGCAGGAGAAGATGGAGCGCTGGATGGCCAACGGCGTGCGGTTGGGTTGGCTGATCGACCCATACGACGCGCTGGTCTGGATCTACCGCGAGGGGCAGGACAAGCCGGAACTGCTGGAGCGCCCCGACACACTGTCGGGCGAGGATGTGATGGTCGGTCTAGTGGTCGACTTGACGCGCCTCTGGCGAGCGAACGAAGACAGGGGTGACTGATGGTTCAAGCGCCAGTCAAACCCGCGCCCGCGCCACCAGGCGATTTCACGCTCAGCCCGAACCTCATAGGCGCGCCGCCGATCACGCTGCGGCTGCCTGCTCGATGGACGCTTGATAGCCAGCGCCTGCTCGAACTGAGCGCACTCAACGAGGCGCTGTGGTTCGAACGCACCGCAGAAGGAGCATTGCTAATCAGCCCTCCACCCTCGTTCCTGAACAGCCACCGCGGTGGACACATCTTCGGCCAAATTTTCAATTGGCAGCTCGCCGACGATGACGACGGTGCAACACTTCCCGCCGATGGCGCGTTTGAGCTCCCCGACTCGAGCGTGCTGATCCCGGACGCATCATGGGTATCGAACAAGCGCCTCTCTGAGATCGACGTCGACGACGAGGGCGTCTGGTCCGTCGTCCCCGACTTCGTGCTGGAGGTCCGTTCCCGCTCTCAGGACATTGCGGACCAAAAAGACAAGCTGGAGCGCTGGATGGCCAACGGCGTGCGGCTCGGCTGGCTGCTCGATGCGTTTGAGGGCGAGGTCTGGATTTATCGCGAGAGGCAGGACGAGCCGGAACTGCTGGAGCGCCCCGACACGCTGTCGGGCGAGGATGTGATAGTCGGCCTCACGGTGGACTTGACGCGCGTTTGGCCGGCCAGGGGCGGCTAGGGCAGCTTGCGCGCCAGCGTTACGCCGTCGCCGACTGTAAGCAGCGCGACATCGACGCGCGGATCCTGGGCGACCGACTCGTTGAACCTGCGAATCGCTTGCGTTCCCGCGTCATTCCGCTCGGGATTGGCGACGGCACCGCCCCAGAGCGTGTTGTCGACCGCGATCAGTCCGTTGGGCTGAAGCAGTTCGAGCGCCGCCTCGAAGTAGGCAGACATCGACTCCTTGTCGGCGTCGATGAACGCGAAGTCGAAGCGCGGCGCGCCGGAACGGCGCAGTTCGGCGAGCGTCTCCAGGGCGGGCGCGAGGCGCAGCTCGATTTTGTGCGCGATCCCCGCTTCAGCCCAGAATTTGCGGGCGATCGTGGTCCATTCCACGCTCACGTCGCAGCAGATCAGCCGCCCGTCGTCGGGCAGCGCGCGGGCGACGGCCAGCGCGGAGGCGCCGGTGAAGGTGCCGATCTCGAGGCAGCGCCGCGCGCCGGTCAAGCGCACCAGCCAGGCGAGCAGCCTTGCCTGGTCCGGGCCGATCTCCATTCCGGCCATAGGCAGCCTGGCGGTCTCCGCGCGCAGCCGCCGCCAGACCTCATCTTCGGCGGCGTAGGTCTCTCTGATGTATTCGGCCAACGCCGGATCTACGGAAATTGTGCGAATTGACGCCATATTGCTCGCTCCAGGCCGTTCCAGGTCTTGCGCTCTCGCGCATTCGCCCTACCATAAACGCTGGCGAATCAAAGGGATCGCCGCTCCCGTGCTCAAAGGGGTGGAAAATGGCTGAGATTCCGAAGGCTGAGAAGCCGCGCACGAAGGCGCAGATGGTCAAGGACATCGCGGCGGTCACCGAGCTGCCGGCCAAGGATGTCGGCCGCATGATGGACGCGCTACAGGAGATCATCCTGCACGACCTCGCGCCGAGCCGCGGCCGCAGCAAGCGCGCCGGCTCGGTCACCGTCGCCGGGTTGGTCAAGATCGACATCGCCGAACAGAAGGCCCGGGGCAAGCGCATGGGGCGCAACCCGGCCACCGGCGAGGAGATCGAGATCGCGGCGCGGCCGGCCAAGAAGCGCGGCAAGGTGCGCGTGCGCGCGCTGAAGACGCTGCGGGACATCCTCTAGGCCAAGCGGCGCTGCCGCGTCATGCCGCCACTCCCGCCCGCCAACGACGCGGGGCAGGATCTGATCGCGCGGATTGACGATGCGTTGCCGCGCATCGCAGAGCGTGCGCGTCTGCACGACCGCGACGCCTCGTTTCCGTTCGCATCGCTGGACGATCTCCGCGCCGCCGGTTGGCTGAGCGCGCCCGTTCCGCGCGAGTACGGCGGCGGCGAATGCGCGCTGGCCGACCTCGTCGCGGCGCAGACCACGCTCGCCAAGGCCGATATGGCGCTGGCTTTCGCGGTCGGCATGCATCTGATGAGCGTCGGCGCGGAACGCGCCAACCGCGTCTGGCCCGAAGCCCTGCGCGAGCGCATCTTCCGCTCGGTCGTTGAGGACGGCGCGCTCTGCAACCAGGTGGCGACCGAGCCGGAGCTGGGTTCGCCGCAGGGCGGCGGTCGCCCGCAGACGGCGCTGACGCCCAACGGCGCGGGCGGCTGGCTGCTCAACGGACGCAAAACCTATACGACGCTCGCGCCGGCGCTGACCTGGTTCCTGACTTACGCGGCAGTAGAAGACGGCAGCGGCCTGCTGGCGCGCGTCGCCGTACACCGCGACTCGCCCGGTCTGCGCGTGGAGGAAACGTGGGATGTGGTCGGGCTGCGCTCAACCGGCTCGCACGATGTCTGGTTCGAGAACGTGGCGGTGAGCGAGGACGATTTCCTGGTTCGCCAGGAGCCGTCGCGGGCGGGGCAGCGGCACGGCGATTTCGCCTGGTTCGCGCTGCTCGTCTCGGCGGCGTCGCTGGGCGCGGCGGAAGCGGCGCGCGATTACACGGTGGAGTTTTGCCGCACGCGGCAGCCGAGTGGCGCGCCCGCGCCGATCGCTTCGATCCCCACGGTGCGCGCCGGCGTCGGCGAGATCGACCTGCGGCTGATCACGGCTCGCGCAGTGCTGCACGAAACCGCGGCGGCCTGGGATGAGGCGGCCGACGCGCGCGCGCCGCTCGGTCCGCGCGTGGCGGCGACCAAACTGCATGTGGGCGACGCGGCGGTCGACGTGGTCGATCGTTGCATGCGGCTGGTCGGCGGCCTGTCGCTACAGCGCAGCGAGCCGCTCGAGCGTTACTACCGCGATGTGCGCGGGCCGCTGCACAATCCGCCGATCGCGCCGCGCGGACTCGAACTGATCGCGGCCGCCGCGCTGGACGATCCGCTTACTTCTTGAACGTCGTGGTCAGCCGCTGCGCGATCGCCAGCCGCTGTTGGGTCGGGCCGCCCTCGGCCAGCCGGCGGGCGCGGAGGTCGCGCAGCCAGCGTTCGAGCGGCAAATCAGCCGACGCCGCGAGCGGGCCGTGCAGCTCGAGCGTCCGCTCGACGATGTCCAGTGCGGCGTCCGAGGCGAACGCGAGCGCAGCCAGCGCCGACTCGACTACAGCGCCGCCGCTGTCATGCTTGTCGCAGTCGGCTGCGGCGGACAGGTACAGCTGACGGCTCGCGCGCAGCGCAATTTCGCTGTCGGCAAGCGCCAGCCGGGCGCGTTCGCCCTGCGCGATTGGGCGCCCGTGTTCGCGCCGCGCCCAGACCTGTCCGCGCGCCATATCCTGCGCCGCCGAGGCGACGCCGGTCAGCTGCGCCGCGGAGAAGACGCGGCGGCGCAGCGCGAGATCATTGGCGAACGCCGGCGCGGCGCCCGGCTCGCCCAGCAGGTTGGCGTCAGGCAGCTTCACCGCCGACAGATTGAGTTCGCTCGTGTCGCGCCCGGCGCTGATCGTCGGCCAGTCGCGCCAGCGCTGAAATCCCGTGCGGTTCGTCTCGACCACGAACGCCGAGACGCCGCCGCGCTCGCCCCGCTCATACTCGGTGTGCGCGTAGACGATGCCGAAGTCGGCATCCGCCGCATCGGCAATGAAGATTTTCGTGCCGTCGAGCATCCAGCCGTCGCCGCGCCGACTGCCACGCCGCAGGGCGCGCGCGCGCACCGTGTCGGTCGGCAGCCCGTCGAGGTCGGGATCGCCGAAGCCGCGAAAGCAGCGCGCGCGGCGCTCCAGCAGCGGTTCGAGAAACGCCGCGCGCTGCTCTGCCGTCGCCGCGTAGAGCTGCGGCGGCGGATCGGGATCAAACAGCCCGTAGCCCGCATAGATGGTGCCCGCGCGGTGCTGACTAGTTTCTTCAACGATCCGCGCCCGCGCCGCGTCGGGCAGTTGCGGACCCCACCCGCTGCCGGACGGCGCGAGCAAATGATCGAGCCCCATCTCCCCGATCCGCACGTGCAGCTCGGCGAACAAATCGTCCGGCAGCCGCGTCGCATTGGGATCGAGCCGCTTCTCGTGCAACCAAATCTCTCGCCGCACAAAGCGTCGCACGCCTTGCAGGACCAATGCCAACTCCGCGTCGCGCAGCTGCTCCATCCCGCCAGCCTAAAGCGCCGCCGCCGCTCCGCGCGGCTATGCTGGAAGCACGCTAACCAGGGCAGGAGCGCATCATGGGGAAAGCCGCGGAGCGTGAGTTTGAGGCGCGATTCCTCAGCGTCTCGGAGTTCGCCGAGCAATGCGTCGAGATGGTCCAAATGATCGCCGACGGCGCCGGTGAGGTGGTTGTCACTCAGGACGACCTACCGATCGCGCGTCTGGTCTCGGTGATGGGTCCGCGTGGGCGTCCGGCGGGGCTCATGAAAGGGCGGATCGAGATCCACGGCGACATTGTTGGGCCGATGCGAGCTGACTGGCTCGACGTTCCCGACGAGACGAAGGAAGCTGCGCCGTGATGCTGCTCGACTCGCATGCGCTGATCTGGTTTGACCAGGGCGACCGTCGCTTGCATCCGAAGGTGGCGCACGAAATTCAACAGGCGTTCGCGGCGAACGATGTAGCGGTCTCGACCGTCACTTTTCTCGAAATCGCGACGCTCATTCGCAAGGGTGATCTGACATTCATCCCGGGCATTGAAGAATGGCGTCAAAGCTTGTTCGCCGACGGTCTGAGAGATCTGCCTGTCACCGGCTGGATCGCTACCCAGGCCGGCCTGCTGCCCGACATGCACGGTGATCCCATTGATCGGATCATCGTCGCGACTGCGCTGCACGGCAATCACGAACTCGCCACCGCCGACCGCCAGATCCTGGCTTGGACCGGCCCGCTTCGCCGCCTCCCCTCAGGCCGCTAGCTCAGCCGAGGGCGCCTGATGCGGCGAGATTTGCGATTTCCTCGTCGGTGAAGCCTGCTTCGCGGAGGACCTGCTCGGTGTGCTCGCCTGTTGACGGGGCGGGGCCGCGTGGGCCGATGGCTGCGCCTGCGATTGAGAATGGCGTGTTCAGCGTCTCGAACGATCCCTGGCGGCCTTCGACTGTGGCCCAGGCCTCCATTTCCGCCAGTTGCGGATCTGCGATTACTTCGGGCAACTCCGCGACCGGCGCCCAAGTCAGCGCTTCCGCGTCGAACCGCTTGCGCCACTCGGCGAGCGGGCTGGCCGCGATGATTGCCGCGATTGACGCGGTCAACTCCGTTGTTTGCTCGGCGCGGGCTTCCAGCGAGCCGTAGCGCGGATCGTCGATCCACTCCGCTCGCCCCAGCGCGCGGCAGGCCGGCGCCCAGTAACGATCGGAGGTCGGCATCACCAACATCAGCCAGCGCCCGTCCGATGTTTCGTAGGAGTTGAACAGCGGATTGCCCGGGGCGACGCGGTTAATCCGGGCCGGCTGCCGCCGCGTGATCAGCGCCGCCGACACATCCGCGCCGATCGTCCACGCGCCGGTTCGTTGCAGCGTCACTTCGACTCGCTGCCCCTCGCCGGTGCGGTCGCGCAGGCGCAGCGCGGCCAGCGTCGCGGCGAGCAGGTTGAGCGAGGTCGCGTGGTCGCCCTGCCCGGGGCGGCAGGGCATCGGCGGACCGTCCGGCTCGCCGATCAGACTCATGATACCTGAGCGCGACCAGAATGCGGAATAGTCGAACGCGGTCATCGCCGCGTCGGGTCCGCGCGTTCCGTAGCCCGTCAGCACGACGTAGATCAGATCCGGCTTGATTTCTTGCAGCCGTTCGACCGAGAGGCCGTAGCGGGCGATGCGCGGCGCGGTGAGGTTGGTGATGAAGATGTCCGCCTGCGCAACCAGCCGGCGCAGCGCGGCCGCGCCTTCGGGGCGCTCCAGGGAGAGCGCGACGCCGCGCTTGCCGCGGTTGTCCAGCTCGAACGGCGCGTCCACATCGCGCTGCGGATCCCAATCCGGCTGCGCGCCGCGCATCAGGGTCGCGCGCCAGGCGTCGCCCGCGGGGTGCTCGACTTTGATCACGTCCGCGCCGAGATCGGCCATCAGCGCCGCCGCCGAGGGGGCGGCCAGCCAGTTCGCCGCCTCAACCACGCGGATTCCGTCCAGCGGCCCCACGCTCACTGCGCTCATCGTTGCCTCCTGTGTGCTTGAACTCTCGCTGCTTACGGGCGCGCATTCGCATCTGCGCCCGCCATCGGCGATCCTAGGACGCGCAGGCGCAAGGATCGGAGGCGACCGATGCAGGAACGACCGACAGCCGCGCGGGTGGCGGAGCCGGGCATTCGCGCGCTTTTCACGCGCGAGGCGCGCTGGCAGGCCTGGCTCGATGTGGAGGCGGCGCTGGCCCGCGCTGAAGCCAAGCTGGGCATGATCCCGGCGGCGGCGGCAGACGAAATCGAGCGCAACTGCCAACTCGAACTGTTCGACCTGGAGCGCGTGGAGGACGGGCTGGCCGTGACCGGACATCCGCTGGTGCCGCTGATCTGGGAGTTGGATCGGATTTGCGCGGGCGACGCGGGGGGCTACGCGCACTGGGGCGCGACGACGCAGAACATCACGCAGACCGGCGATGTGCTCCAGCTGCGCCGCGCGCACCGCGCGCTGCTCGACTTGCTCGGCCGGTTGCTCAGCGAGTTGGCTGATCTGGCGGAGCGCACGGCCGATGATCCGATTGCGGGGCGCACGCACGGGCAGCACGCGGTGCCGGCTACGTTCGGGCTGAAGGCTGCGGTCTGGATTGATGAGTTGCGCCGCCACGTTGAGCGGCTGCAGCAGGCCGAGCCGCGCGTCTTCGTCGCCATGCTGGGCGGCGCGGCGGGCACTGCGGCATCGTTCGACGATCAGGGCCTGGCGGTACAACAAGCGCTGGCGGCGGAACTGAGCCTTGCGCCGATGCCCGTGCCGGGCCGCACGATCCACGATCACAACGCGGAATACGTCGCGCTGCTCGCGCTGCTGGCGACGAGCGCGCGCAAGATCGCGGACGAGCTCTACACGCTGATGAAGCCGGAGTTCGGCGAGGTTGAGGAGCCCGTCCCGCCCGGCACGGTCGGCAGCAGCACGATGCCGCAGAAGCGCAACCCCAAGCTCGCGCAGGACATCCGCGCCGCGGCGGCGCAGGCGCAAGCGCTGCTGCCTCTGGCGCTGGACGCGATGCGCACGGAGCACGAAGCGGACGGCTCGACGAGCCAGATGATCGAGCGGGCGCTGTTCGGTTCGGTCGAGCTGGTCGGCGATATTCTCGCGCGGCTGGAGGTGATTTTCGCCGGGCTGCGCGTCTTCCCCGAGCGGATGCGGCAGAACCTCGACCTCTCCGGGGGCCTGATTATGAGCGAACGGGTGATGCTCGCGCTGGGCGAGCGGCTCGGACGACAGCGCGCGCACGACATCGTCTACGAACACGCCCAGCAGTCGGCGGTCGCCGGCGTCCCCTTCCGCGAGCTGTTGCTGGCCGACGCCGAAGTCGCGCAACAGCTCACACCGCAGGAGCTGGACGAACTGCTCGATCCGGCCTCGTACACCGGGGCCTGCGCGGCGATGGCGCGGGAGCAGGCCGCGCGCGCCCGCGAAACCGCATCGGCCATCGCCGCAAATCGGTAGAATGCGCCTGTCCCGCCGAACCGACAAAGGAGCCCCGCAATGCTCAAAGCGATCTTCCCGCTCAACCGCCGTCCCGAGACCGACCGCGACGCCTTCCGCGAGTTCTGGCGCGCCGTCCACGCGCCGCATGTCGTGAACGTGATGCGCCCCGAGCGCTACTGCGTCACCTATTTCGACGCGCCCGGCTCGCTGGGCGGCGTGGAGTCGCCGCACGGGCTGGTCTACGACGGGATGGCCGAGCTGTGGTTCCGCGACTGGGAGCACTTCCGCGACGCGACCGAATCGGAGCGCGCGCGCGCGCTCAACGATGTCGACGGCTTCAGCCAGTGGATCGAGCCGATCAGCGACGCTTTCTTCACGACGGAGAACGTGATCGTCGACGGGCCGACGCCGGAGGAACACGTGAAGTGGGCGGCCTTCGTGCAGAAGAAGGACGGGGTTTCGCGGGAGGATCTGTTCGCCGCGTGGAGCGACGAGCATTCGCCGCGCGTGAAGCTGTCGATCGCGCTGACCAACGGGGCATGCTTCAAGTACACGACCTCGCACGCGAATCAGGGGCGCGAGAGCCGCTGGGACGGCATTGCGTCGCTGTGGTACCGCGACGCGGACGCCGCCCGCGCCAGCCTGCCGCCGCGCGAGCAAGAGGGTCCGCCGGATCCGTTCCCGGGTCTGATCGACGCTGCGGCAACGGTGATTCTGGAGGGGCGCGAAATCACGGTCGTGCGGTAGGGCGTGTTCATGCTTCCGTCATTCCTGCGCAGGCAGGAATGACGGATGGGGGCGTGCGGGTATGGCGGATCTCTTTTGCGCGGGTACAGCGGAGTTTGGGGGCGGGAAGTGCGTACAGGTGCTAGTCGCCGACGGGGCTGTAGCGCCTGTTGGTGACCGACGGCTCCTCCGAGAGGGCGCGGCGGATTTGGGCGACCCATTCGGGGTCGAGCTCGAGCGCGTCGGCGACGGCGGCGTCGAGCCGTTTGCGGACGGGGTCCTCGTCCATCTGGGGGAAGGGGAGCAGGACCTCGTCCTTGAGCTCCTCATACGCCGCCGCAAGCGCGTCGCGCACATCATCGCCGAGTTCGGGGAAGTTGGGGACGGGGATTACGCGGAGGGTTTTGAGAGAGAACTGCGGATACGACGGTTTGCGGTTATCGCGGTTCCCGAGGATGACGAGCAGGCCGGGCGACGAGTTGAGCCAGGCGCAAAGCGCGGCTTGCGTCGCAGAGTTGTCGTCGTGTGGCCGGCAGGGCGTCCAGATCGAGCCCAGAGCCGGCTGTCCTACGATCACCGCGGCCACGCGAGCCTGTGGGAGCCAGAGGCGATGCGAGAGCAGCAACCGGCTTCGCTGACTCCAGTACTTGTCGGCGAGGCCTCGCTTTTCCTGCTTCGGCTCGATGTATGAGTCAGTGCGGGCGCTCATCGACTGAGTCACGTCCGTCTTGTGGTGCCACAACGCTCGACGGCCCGACGTCGTTGGCACGTCGGAGCGTGTGTTGCATCGCGGGCGCGGCGTCCCTCAGGACCAACATCGGCAATCCGCGACATATTCACGAACTTTGAATCGGCTTGCGCGGCGCTGTCCCGCAACGCCTGCGCTTCGGTCACCAGATATGGAGCGAGAAAGTTGGTAGCTTGCCAGTCGCCTTCGGCGATCCGCTCCGCGTCAACGTGCTGGATCACGAAGCGTCCGCTGCCCCGCTCGATCTGGGTGGCGGTGGACAGCGCCTCGAGCGGCGTCGCCGGGTTCTCGATCAGCTTAACGAAGCGGGTCGGCGGCTTCGGTTCGGTGCCGGTCCAACGCCGCCCGACGATCAGCACCTCGCCGATGTTTGTGTTCTCGGACATGTTGATGCGCTCGGGATCATGCGAACTGACGATCGTGTCGATGTGCAGCCGCGAGGCCAGATGCTCGCGCAGCGCCTGATTGCCCGGCGCGGTCGGCACCACGGCCGGCAGCACCAGCGCGATCACGCCGTGCTCGGGCTTCAGCATCTTCTCGCTGAGCACGGTGAACATGCCGCCTGAGGAGTGCAGCCGGGCCGCGCCGCGATGCGGCTGATCCTTGAGCAGATCCTTTTCCTGGCGTTTGATCGCCGCCTCGTCGCTCTGCGAGAACTGGTCGTGCCGCAGGCTGTCGCGGGTGAATGGCGGGTTCATCACCACGAGGTCCATCGGCGGCGGGGCTTTCGCGCCGTTCACCTCGTTACCGTTGGGACTCTCGTCGATCTGTTGACTGACCGACGGCCAGGGCCGCAGACGCAGCTGTCCCTGCAACAACTCCGGCGATCCGACATACGCGACGCCGTCGTGCACGCCCAGCAGCGTGCGGTGAATGTTGATCTTGTTGAACTGCGTGCTGGGCGAGAGCATGCCCAGCGTCGACGCCGCCATATGCGTGGCGGTGAGGTTCGTGTCGTAGCCCCATAACACGTTCTCGACCAGCGCGAGGGACAACCGCCGCTCGTCTTCTTCGTCGACCGCGCCGGCCCGCTGGCGCAGATCGCGGATGCGCTCCGCCGCCGCCATCAGCAGCGTGCCCGTGCCGCAGGCCGGATCGCAGATGCGCAAGTCGCTGACGGCGCTGGGATCGGACCAGTCGCAGTCCTCCTCGCGGATCGCCAGCGCGGCGAGCAGCACGGCGGCGGCGGTGGAGGTGTAAAACGAACCGTCGTAACGCGCGGTATCGAGCACGCGGTGAAAGATGCGGCCCAACAGGTCGTGCCGCAGCCCGTGGATCAGTCCGGCGATCTTCGCTACGTCGCCCGCCAACACGTATAGCGCTTGCGCCGTATCGGGCGAAACCGGCAGCGTTTCGAGGACCACGCAGGCGACCTCGAACACGGGGCGGTAATCGACCTCGATGATCGCCCGCCAGGCCTCGAGCAGCGCGCCGATCGTTGTTTCAGGTCGGGCCGCGCACTGGGTCGGATTGGCCGGCGGCCAGGCGCCGCCGAAGTCGGGCGGAGCTTCGCGCGGCAGATGCTCCTGCAGGCGGTGATGAAAAAGCATCGCCGTGGCGACGACCAGCATGCCGCGTTTGGTGGCGATGAAGTAGCCGTCGGTTTCGCGCTGGTGCAGTTCGAGCAGGCGGCGATCCTTGGTTCGCTCGGCCGGCAGGTCGAGCGCCTGGGCGATGATCGCCCGCGTCGGCGTCGAGAGGCGTTGCACGGCGGCGTCCAGCGCCTCGGAGAGGATTTGGGCCGCGCCGTCGGCGTCGCCGACCGCGCCGCCGGCCTGGCGGACGGCTTCGGCGAGCTCGGGGATGCCGCCGGGTTCGGACCAGCGGGCGGTTGCGCCGCCGCTGAGCTCGGAGCGGGTGCGCGCCGCCCAGATCGGCTTCGCCTCCGCGAGCGTGTCGGTCGTCGCGCCGTCGGGGTAGCAGACCGCGAAGACGACGGTGGTGAGGCCTTGCCTGAGCCGCGCGTCGGCGTCCTTCACCGCTTCGCGTTTCTTGGCGGCGCTGAAGCCGGCTTCGGCTTCAAGGACGACACGGGCGCCGCCGACATCGACGACGATGTCCATCCGCTTGCCGCTTTCGCGGCGTTCGGGGCGGGCATCCAGCCCCTGCGCCGCCAGCAGCTCGGCGAGCTTGCCGTTGAGCAGTTCTTCCTGGTCGTGGCTGGGCGGCATGATGCTGCGACGCTAGCAGAGGGTTGCCCGCCTGCTCAGCGCAACCGCGCAAGCAGAAGGTCGGCGTGGGACTCCAGCGGTTCGCGGTCCTCGCGCAGCTCGTTGATTCGCTTGTGCCAGCGCGGGGGGATGCCTTCGAGGCCGAAGCGTGCGCCGAGGGCGGCGCCGGCTGGGGCGGCGTTGGTATCGGTATCGCCGCCAGCGCTGACGATTGCGACCAGCCCTTCCTCGACGTTTTCTGCGTGGTGCGCTGCCCAGAGCGTCGCGCCGAGCGCCTTGGGCGCGTAGCCGATGCCGCCGGAATCGAGCAGGAGGTCTGCGACTTGCGCGCCTGGCGCAAGCGCGGTCGCCACGGCGTCGAGCACATCGGGCGGCGGCGTCTCGGGCAGTTCGAACTGCGCGAGTTCGTCTCCTGCGGCGCGCAGGGCGGTGCTTGCCTGGTTGAGCAGTGGGTCGGCTGTGATCGGCTCGCCGCGCAGGCAGGCGCCGATTGCGAAATCGGCGAGTAGCGTGGACCAGATGCAGCGCGGGTCCCAGTGGGTGACGGCCGCCGAGACGACGCTGTTGCGGGCGAGCGTGGCGTCGTCGTCGAACCAGCGCAGCGCGACGGGGCCGCAGCGCATGACCGAGCCGTTGCCCGCCGCGTTGCGGCCGGATTCTTCCCAGACGCTGCGCGACGGCTCGAATGGGTCGCCGCCCTTCCCGCCGACGGGCTCGCGCGGTGGTTTGCCCGACGGTTCTTCCCCATAGCGCCGCGCATTGCGCAGCTCGCGGCGCGGGTAGTCGCCGCCGTAGCGCGTCAGCACATCCCCTGTCAGGTTCCCCATCCCCGCGCCGTTGATTTCGGCCCAGTGCCAGAGGCGGCGCATCAGGTCGTCCGGATCGAGCGCGTCGAACTCGGCGCAGGCCTCGGCCAGCAGGATCGCCTGCGCCAGGTCGTCGTCGTCCGGATAGCCGGGGCGCGCCTCGATCTCGCGCACGCCGTCGGGGTGCGTTTCGCGCAGCTGCTCGGCGGTGGACCAGCCCTCGAAGCGAATTCCGAGCAGGTTGCCCGCGCCGATTCCGACCATCATTCCCCGCGCGCGTTCCGGCAGTTCCACAGCGTCCTCCGCTCTTAGTGTCGCACTGACGCTAAGCATAGCGGGACTCCGCCCGCGCGGCGCTACCATCGAAAGCCCGCTCGTTGCGGGGACTGTGAGGGAGTTTGCATGACCGCTAATCCGCAGTTCGGCCTGATCTACGACTTCCGCAATCCGCCGCAGTGGCGGCGGCCTTGGGCGGAGTTCTACGACGAGATGCTCGATGAGGTGCAGCTGGCCGAGCGGCTGGGCTACGACCACGTGTGGATTACCGAGCACCATTTCATCGAGGACGGCTACACGCCGTCGGTGCTGCCGATTGCGGCGGCTGTGGCGCGGCTCACCTCGCGCGTGCGGATTGGCACCTGGGTGTTGCTGCTGCCGCTGCACAACGCGATCCGCGTCGCCGAGGACGCTGCCACCGTCGACATCCTCAGCAACGGGCGGCTCGACCTCGGCGTGGGGCTCGGCTACCGCATTGAGGAGTTCGAAGGCTTCGGCGTGGACCGGCGCAAGCGCGGACGGATCATGGATGAGTCGCTGGAAATCCTGAGCCGCACGCTGAACGGCGAGACCGTCTCGCTGGAAGGCGAGCACTACCGGGTGAAAAATGTGACGGTGACGCCGCCGCCGGTGCAGCGCCCGTTTCCGTTGTGGGTCGGCGCGCGCAGCGTGCCGGCGGCGCGGCGGGCGGCGCGCTTCCGGGCGAACCTGATGATCGTGGCCGACCGGCCGGTCTACGAGGCGTGGGCGGAGCAGCTCGCGGCGCAGGGCGACGATCCCGCCGATTTCGAGGTGCTGCTCTCGGCGGGCGGCTTTGTGACCGACGATCCCGACGCGCTCTGGGAGCGGCTGCGTCCGCACCAGCGCTACCTGCGCGACACCTACGGCAAGTGGTACAGCGAGGCGGCCGATCTGGGCGAGGATGATCCGCTGGGGCGGATGCTGGGCCAGACCGACGAGGATCTGCGCGAGCGTTTCGTGGCGGGGCCGCCGGATCAGGTCGCGGAGGCGATCGCCCGCACGCTGGAATGGATTCCGGCGCAGCACGTGATCTCGATGGCCGCGCCGCCCGGCGCGGAGCGCGAGTTCGCCTGCACCTCGATGGAGCGCTTCGCCAACGAGGTGATCCCGCTGTTCCGCTAGGCGCCGCCGCGCCGCTCGGCGCAGGCGGTAGAATGTTCCGCAATCGGCGAGGAGGCGCGCCATGAAAGCCAGGATCGACACGACGCTCTGCGAAGGCCACGCGAAGTGCATGGAGGCCGCGCCGGCGGTCTTTGAGGTGCGCGACGACGATCTGTCGCACCTGCTGGTCGAGGAGATTCCCGAATCGGAGCGCGAGCGCGTCACCCGCGCCGTGCGCACCTGCCCGCGCGCGGCGATCTCGATCGACGAGTAGGGTTCGTTCGCGCTTTCCCTTTCTCAGACTCCGTCACTCCTGTGCTCTCTCTCGTCGTACCCGCGGCAAGCGCGGGTATGACGGATCTGGCTAAGACTGGGCCTGCACGACGAGGCTGGCGATTTGGGACCAGGCGGAGCCGTTGTAGTGCCAGATGCCGAAGGCGTTGGTGTCGAAGTAGAAGTCGCCGTTGCGCAGCGAGCCGCGCGGCGTGGGCGGGCTTGCGACGGGCGTGCCGCTGCCCTGGTACCACTGGTTGCCGGGCGTGCCGGCGGCTCCGGCCGCGCCTGTTGCGCCCTGGATGCCGGTCAGCGCGCCCTGCAAGGTCCAGGCGCTGCCGTCGTAGTTGTAGATCTGCGAGGTGGTGGTGTCCATGAACATGTCGCCGCTTTGCAGCGTGACGCCCGTCCAGTCGTTGGCGGCGTGCCCGCCGGCGTAGGTGAACCAGCGGCTGCCGCGGGCGCCGGCCGGTCCCTGCTCGCCTTGCGCGCCCTGCGGTCCGGCTGGGCCGGCAGGACCACGCACCGAGGTGACGCGGTTCCAGGTCAGGCCGGTGCCCGGATTGTTCTGGTAGGCGTAGACGTCGTAGCTCTGGTAGTTGAAGTAGAGGTCGCCGACATTCGCGTCCTGCGGCGTGGGCACGTCGTCGGTGCCGAAGAACCAGCCGAGCCCGCGCGCGCCTTGGGGTCCGGTCTCGCCCCGAGCGCCTTGAATGCCCTGCGGCCCGGTCGGACCGGCCGGTCCCTGCGGTCCCTGGCGCAGGTTGACGAGCAGCGTCCAGGCGCTGCCGCTGTACCAGTGGAGGTCGCCGTTGCTGGTGTTGATCAAGATGTCGCCGCGCTGGAGGGTGGGGTTGCCGTAGGTGGTCCAGTAGGCGTCGCCCGAGGCGGGCGGCGCGGCGTTGTGGTGGTAGATGCGGTTGCCGGGATCGCCTTTGGCGCCCGTCGCGCCGGTCGGACCCTGGGGTCCGGCATCGCCGGTGAGGCCGCGCTGGCCGGGCGGACCTTGATCGCCCGGCGGTCCCTGTAGTCCGGTCGCACCCTGAGGTCCGACCGGGCCGCCGGCCGGTCCGGCCGGCCCTTGGAGGCCCTGCGCGCCTTGCGGACCGGGCGGACCCTGAGGACCGCGCTCGCCCTGCGGCCCCGGCGGTCCGGCGCTGCCTTGCGGTCCCTGAGCGCCGGTCGCGCCCTGTGGGCCCGGCGGACCGCCGGCGGGGCCGCGCTCGCCTTGCGGACCTTGTAGTCCGGCGGCGCCCTGCGGTCCAATCGGTCCCTGCGGGCCGACAGCGCCTTGCGCGCCGGGCGGGCCTGTTGCGCCCGCCGCACCTTGTGCGCCCGGCTCGCCTTGGGGTCCCTGCGGACCAACCTTGCCGGGTGGGCCTTGCAGGCCGCGCGGTCCGGCGGGGCCGGTCAGGCCAGTCGCGCCCTGTGCGCCAGTCGCGCCCGGCTCGCCCTGCGGACCTGGCGGACCGATCGCGCCGCGCGGACCTTGCGGACCGGATGGTCCTGCAGGGCCGGTCAGACCAGTCGAGCCGCGCGGACCCGCGGGGCCGGTTGCGCCGTCTGCTCCCGGCGGGCCCTGCGCTCCGGGTTCGCCCGACTCGCCCTGTGGACCTGGTGGGCCGATCGCACCGTCAGCGCCGGGCGGACCCTCCGGTCCCGCCGGCCCCTGCCCGCCAGCCGCGCCAGTCGCGCCGGGCGGGCCGACAGCGCCTGTGGGCCCGGGCTCGGCGGGTGCAGCGAAGTTCGAGATGACGCCGATTGGTTCGACGCTCCAGCCGTCGGCGCTGCGCAGGTAGACATCGCCGCTCTCGGTGTTGAGGTAGAGATCGCCGGGTTGGACCTGGTTGCTGAGCGCGGGCAGCGCCGCGCCGTTTGGCTCGCCGACGCCGGCGTACCAGCGGGAGCCGGCCGAATCCAGAGCGGGCGGGGCGACGGAGGAGGAGCCGGGACGCAGATCGGTGTAGATGGCCAGCCCGGCGATGACCAGGACCAAGGCGACGAAGATGCTGGCCGCTGCGCTGAAAATGTGGGGGTGATGCTGAACGACTTCGGGCTGGAGCTGGACCACAGTTGACCCCTGTTCCGCCACGGGGTGGCGCGAGATGAGGACCGATGGGGCGAGGATTACAGATTTGCGCGTAACTTTGCAAGATGCGACAGTAAAGGGTCTCTCTCGCTTAGACGGACGAGACCTTCACTCGCTACACCCGTGCCTCTTTCCGTCATTCCTGCGCAGGCAGGAACCCACGCACCAGGCGCGGCTCAGCTGGCTCCCACCGTTCGGCGGCGGCGCGGAAGCGGCTCGGGTGGGGCGTCGGGATGTCAAAGGCGCGTGCCCGGCGGCGGTTGTGTTGGTTCCTGCCTGCGCAGGAATGACGGGTCTGCGCGGGTTCCTGCCTGCGCAGGAATGACGGGTCTGCGCGGGTTCCTGCCTGCGCAGGAATGACGGGCTTGCGCAGGTTCCTGCCTGTGCAGGAATGACGGGCTTGCGCAGGTTCCTGCCTGTGCAGGAATGACGGGCTTGCGCGTGTTCCTGCCTGCGCAGGAATGACGGGCCTGCGCGGGTTCCTGCCTGCGCAGGAATGACGGGTCTGCGCAGGTTCCTGCCCGCGCAGGAATGACGGGTCTGCGCAGGAATGACGATTTGGGCGCGCCCTACTCGTCTTCGCAGGCGCCGGGCGGCCAGCACCAGGACCAGCTTTGGGCGCTGTCTTCGCGCGGTTCGGGCTCCGGCCATGGTTCGAGCTCGATTTGGCGCGCTTGGAGAGTGCCGTTGCGCTGGATTTCCACCCGCGCCGTCTGGCCTACGCGGAGCGTCTCCAGCGCGGCGATCAGATCGTTGAAGTCGGTCAGCGCGATGCCGCCGATTGAGTGGAGCACATCGCCGCTGCGCAGGCCGGCGCGGTCGGCCGTGCTGCCTTCCGACACGCTGGCGAGCTCCAGACGCCCCTCCGCCAGCGTTACGCCCAGGAGTGGGTGGCGAATCTGCTCGCCCGCGATCATCCGCGGCAGCACTCGCTGGATCGTGTCGGCCGGGATCGCCAGCGCGATGCCGGTGAAGGCGCGGATCGGACCTTCGATCCGAAACGGCACGCCCAGCAGCGCGCCCGACGCATCCACCAGCACGCCGCCCGAGTTGCCGGGGTTTAGGGCTGCGTCGGTCTGGATGATCCCGTAATGGCTGCGCCCGCCGGGCGTGATCGGATCGGCCCTTCGGCCCAGTCCCGACACGATGCCGGTGCTCAGCGAGTGGTTGTAGCCGCGCGGCGTGCCGATCGCCGCGACCGGATCGCCGACCCGCACCGCGCTCGGATCGCTGAAATCGAGCAGCGTGACCGTCGCCTCGTCCGCGTCCACCCGAATTACGGCCAGATCGTTGGCCCGATCGCTGCCGATCAGCTCGGCGCGGACGAGCTCGCCCTGCCAGGTGCGCACCTGGAGGCGCTGCGCGCCCTCGACCACGTGATAGTTGGTCAGGATGTGTCCGTCGCGATCGACGAAGAAGCCCGAGCCGCCTATGCCCAGCTCGTTGGAGATCGTCACCACCGCCGGCGCGACGCGCTCGTAGATCGCGGCGGGGTCGAACGCGGCCGGCTGCGCGTCGTCCACCGCGGGCGTCGGCAGCGGGGTGGGATCGGCGCGCAGCTCGGCCGCCGTCGCCAGCACGGGTTGCGTCGCAGCCTCCGGGAGAGCGGCGGGCGCGGGCTCCGCGCCCGTCGCGCTTGTGAGCAGGATTGCGGCAGCGGTGATCGCCGACATCACGCCGCCGCTGACCAGAGCAATCAGAAACGTTCGCATCGTTGACCCTCTCTGCGCTGCGCCAACTCATGGAGTGCGGCGCCTGCCCTGAGCGTACGCCCATTCCCGCTCTTTGTCCCTGCTGAGGCGCAGCCGCGCGCCAACTCCTTACCGACTCATTGCGGAGTTCTTACGCGCTACTCAGGGCCCGCCAGCACCTCGATTAGCACCGGCACCCGCCCTTCGGGCAGCGTCGCCAGCCGCTGGAACGCCGCCTCCGACAGATCGACGTGGTTTACGCCGAGCTTCCCGGTGTCCTGCACGATCACGTCGACCGAGCGCTCGCCGCGCCAGAGCCGCAGGCGCGTGCCGCAGGGCCAGGTCACCGCCGCGGCGATTTGCGGGTCCTGCGGGTCGTAGGGGTTCCAGGGCGGGCAGTACATCGGCCCGCCGGCGAGCGAGGGGTGGTAGTAGGTGATCTCGCCGGGCACGACCCGCGAGGCGAGGTCGCCGGGGCGCAGGCCCAGCGCCGGATTCCAGCTCGCGCCCGCGACCCGCGTGCGCACCCAGACCGCATCGCCCGGATGCAGCACCGCGAACAGCTGTTGCGCGCTCTCGCCCGGCACGTAGTCGTACCAGCGCTGCTCCTCGGCGTTCCAGCGGTAGACCGCCTCGACCGGTCCCCACGGATCTTCGCCGAAGGCGGTCCAGACCGGCTCGTGCAACCCGGCCCAGCCCAGGAACGACCAGCCGACGGGCAGCTCGACCGGCGGCGGGAATGCGCCGGCGGCCGCGGGCTGCCGCCAGGCCGCCGCGCGGGAGAGCTCGAACCAGAGCGGCTGGCCGTGGCGCAGCTCGGTCAGCGTCGCGCCAGCCGCGCCGCCGGCTGCATTATTGGCCCAAGCCAACCAGCGCTGCTCGGCCACATCCCAGCCCCAGGCGGCCTCCAGCGGCAGACCGGCCAGCGCGTCGCCGGTCGGCATGTCCGGGCCGCACCAGGTGGCGGCGTTCCAGCCCGCGAGCAGTTCAATCTCGCGCGTCTCCCGTGCGGCGAGCGGCTCCGATCCCGCCGCGCCCAGAGCCAGCAGCGCCGCCGCCCCGCCCGCGGCTCGCAGCATGCCGCCCAACAACGCCCGCCGCGTCAGCCGCCGCCTCATTGGCCGCGCTCCGATGGCGCGCTCTGCCGGCCCAGCCAGGCGTACATGGCGACCGACGCCGCGACCGCCACATTGAGGCTGTCGATTTGCCCGTAGACGGGCAGCTCGACCTGTAGCGCGGCCGCCTCGAGCAGCGCTGCCGGCAGGCCGTCGCCCTCGTTGCCCGCCACGATCAGCGGACGCTCCGGCCAGTCGGCCGACCAGACGGGCTGCGCCGCGCCGCCCTGCTGCAGCGCCACGATTTGGTAACCCTCCGCCGTCGCCCGCGCGACGCACTCGCCCGGCGTCGCCAGCAGCTCGACCGGCAGCCACCAGTCCGTGCCCTTGGTCGAAGGGCGGTAGTAGAAATCGCGTCCGACGATCCAGACCGCCTCCGCGCCGGCCGCCTCCGCGCTGCGGATCAGCGAGCCCAGATTGACGCCGTAGGAGAAGTTGAACGCGGCCACGGCGAACGAGCGCGGGCGCGGCGGGCGCTCGCCGTTGGGCGGCGGCGCGAGCCCGAACGGGCGCACCGAGGACAGCGCGCGGTCGCCCGCCTCCGGGCCGCGCTCGGCGAGCGTCGCCAGCGCGCGCTCCGCCCGCCGCCGCACCGCCGAATCCTCGTCCGCCGCCAGCCGCCGTAGGAGCGGCTCGCCGGCCGAGCCCAGCGCCGCCAGCGCGACGCAGGCCGCCCGCCGCGACGGCTGCCCCGCGCCATCCAGCGCGGGCTCCAGCTGGCGGTGGACCTCGTCCGGATCCAGACGCGGCAGCAGGGTCATCGCGCGCCGCCGCGTGCGCCGATGCTCCGAGAGCAGGGCAGGCAGCAGCGCCGCCACCGCCTGATCGGCCGGCGCGAGTTGCAACGCAATCCGCGCCTCCCCGCGCGGGAAGCCGTGTGAGGCGGTCAAGGCGACCTCAGCCGCCATGCGCACCCAGCCGTCGTCGCGCGTCTCAGCCGCGGAGCGCACGGCCAAGCCGAGCGCGTAGGCTTCGGCGTCTTCGGCGGAGAGGTCGGGGGTGCTGTCAAGTTCGGTCGCCATTCCTAAAGCATCGCACGGCTATCCTGCGACGGCGAAAGGAAGCCGAATGGCGAAGCCATTCTCCCTACAGATCTTCCTCCCCTTCGGCGAGCCTGCGGGACTCCGCATCATCGACCGCGCCAACTGGACGGGGCAGGGCATCGCGTTTCCGCGCGGTCGAGTGAAGCAGGCCCTGGCAGCCGAAGAGCTCGAGCGCACCGGCGTGTACATCCTCTGGAACCGCGACGAAGCGCTGCCGGCGCCGCAGGCGTACATCGGGCAGGGTGAGCGGGTTGGCGAACGCATTCGCAGCCACGAACGCGAGAAAGACTTTTGGACCGACGCCGTCGCGTTCACGACCAAGGATGACTCGCTCAATCGCGCGCACGTGCTCTATCTCGAGTCGCGGCTCGTGCAGATCGCAGCCGGGGCGGGGCGTTGCGCGCTGGAGAACGGAAACACGCCCACGCTCCCCAACATCGGACAGGCGGCAACTGCGGACACGGAGCGGTATCTCGACGATCTGCTCGATTGCCTGCCGATCATCGGCGTCCGTTTCTTCGAGGCGACGAGCGCGACGGCCGGTGAAAGCGGGGTGCCCGACGACGGGATTGAGCTGTTCTTCAAAGGCAACAAGGGCCTGACCGCCCGCGCTTATCAAACCGCCAGCGGGTTCGTGGTCCGCAAAGGCTCTTACGCCAGCGTGAACCAAGCGCCGAAGCTGCCGAAGTTCTTTCCCGGCTACGCAGCTGCGCGGCAACGACTCGTGGAAGAGGGCGTACTCGTGAAGTCGACAACCTTGCCGGACGCCTACGAGTTCACACGCGATTACGAGTTCTCCTCGCCGACCGCCGCGGAAACGGTAATCAAGGGTCAGGCGGCATTTGGACGCAGGGCGTGGGCAGACGAGCACGGCCGTACGCTGATCGACTTGGCCGAGCTCGACGAGGATGGCGCTCAGTGACACTCCGCGAGCGCGCGTTTATCGATAGCGGCTAATGTGCGCGTAACGTTGCGATTTAATCAGCGTTGCCTTAAGCAATCTGATACGCTGCCACGTGCGCACAAGTGCGTATCTCGGATTGGATGGCTCTATGACGGATCGGCAAGCCGGCGAATTCGTGTGGCGCTGCGTAGTCGGCTTCTGGCTGATGTGGTGGAGCGCCGCGTTCGTATCGCAATGCATCGAGGGCAACGCGCTGATGGCGATCGTGTCGCTCGCGCTCTTCACAGCCGCCGCCATCCCCACAGCGCGATGGGCGCTGCGCAGGCTGCGCAATCGCGGATAGGAGCATCGCGATGACGAACACACGGCAGATCGACCGACCCTACGAGTACGCCGCGTGGCGATGTGCGAGAATGCCACACACGTTCGCAGTGCGCATTGAGATCAACGCCGAGCCGAGCGCCACCAGCGCGACTCAGTCCGCCCGCCGCGACGGCTGCTCCGCGCCATCCAGCGCCCGCTCCAGCTGGCGGCAGACCTCCTCCGGATCCAGGCACGGCAGCAGCGTCATCGCCCGCTGCTGCGTGGCCCTCGGTGGCTGAGAGGCCGGGGATCAAGGTCGGTCGCCATCCCTAAAGCATCGCACGGCTATCCTGCGACGGAGGAGTTGGCGATGACGCAGCCGCTGGTTCACCCCAAAGCGTTCTCGTTGCAGATCTTCCTGCCGTCGGGCGATCCGCAGGGCGTGCGCATCATTGACCGAGCGAATTGGACGGGGCAAGGCGTCGCGTTCTCCAGGTCGCACAGCAAAGAAGCGCTGAGCCGCCCGGAGCTTCAGCGCACGGGCGTCTACATTCTGTGGACGCGCGACGACGCCGATGCGCTGCCGCCCGCCTACATCGGCGAGGCGGAGCAGGTCAGCTCGCGGCTCTACGATCACGCTCGGAACAAGGACTTCTGGACCAACGCGGTCGCGTTCACGACCAAAGACAATTCGCTCGATAAAGCTTCGGTCCAGCATCTGGAAGCGCGGCTGGTCGAGCTGGCCAACGCAGCCGGCCGCTGCACGCTTGAGAACGCCGTCGTTCCCAGGCACCCCTCGCTGCTGGAGGCGCGCGCAGCCGACACCGAGCGCTTTCTCGAAGACATCCTGCTCTGCCTGCCGATCATCGGCGTTCGGTTCTTCGAGGCTCGCGCCCTGTCTGCGTCTACCGACGATGCTGGCTCTGAGCCGGGCATGATGACCATTGACTTCTCCAACGCTAGGGCAGAACGACTCCAGGGCGTCGTCGCGCGCGGCTACGAAGATGGCGACGAGTTCGTCATTGTCGCCGGCTCGCTTGCAGTCCGCGAAGAGGCCGACGCATTCCCGCATCGCTTTCCTCATGAGTCGGCGTATCGGAAGCAGCTTTTGGAGCAAGGCATCCTCGTTGAGGACGAAGGGCTGCCGAACGCCTACCGCTTCACGCGCGATCACGCATGCAGCTCGCCCAGCCGCGCCGCCGGCGTGATTCGCGGTACCGCCAGCAACGGCCGCGAAAACTGGAAAGACATCAACGGCCGCTCGCTCAACGACCTCGCCGAGCTTGAGCAGCAAGACGAGATCGCCCTGTGACCCTCCGCGAGATCGAGATCAACGCTGAGCCGATCGACGCCTACGAGGCGGCCTGCGAAGTGCTCGAAGACGCGACTACGCGCGGCGCGTTTCGCGTGCTGCTCGATGAGGAGGCGCACCGCTACGCGATCGGCTGGCAGACGCGGCTGAGCGGCTCGCGCTACGACTTCCGCTTTGCGCGGCTTGGCGCGACGCTCACCCGCGTCGAGGTCGAGCTGCAATTCTCCGGCGTGATGGGCGGCCTGATCGGCCTGCTGCGCGGCCCCGGCAACGGCCCGCACCTCGAACGCATCCTCAGCGACATCCAACAACTCGCCGAGTCCGAAGAGTTCTACAGCGACGATGAGGATGATGACGACGCGGATGATGAGGATGAAGCCGAGCCGCCGCAGGCCGCGTGCTAGCCTCAGCCGCGCAGACGCAAACAGACAGTGGCAGCCACAAGCAGACAGCGGGAGACGCCGATGCAACTCACGGGACTCGAAAACAAGGTCGCCGTCGTGACCGGCGCGGGGCGGATGCGCAGCATCGGACGCCCGATCGCCGTCGAACTCGCCGAGGCCGGCTGCGACATCGTCCTGACCGGCACCGGCCGCGCGCCCGAGCACTACCCCGACGATGAGAAGGCCGCCGGCTGGCGCGACATCCACTCCGTCGCGGAAGAGGTCGAAGCGGCCGGCCGCCGCGCGCTCGCCGTCGTCAGCGATGTCGCGGACTACGCCGCCGTCGAAGCGCTGCTCGCGCAGACCATCGACGCCTTCGGGCGGGTCGACTTCGTGATCAACAACGCCGGCGCCGCGCGCGGCGCGGACCGCGTGCCCGTCGTCGAAATCGCCCCCGAACTCTGGCGCGTCGTGATCGACGTCAATCTGACCGGCGCGTTCTACATGAGCCAGGTCTTCGGGCGCCGCCTGATTGAGCAGGGCGAGGGCGGCGCGATTATCAACATCTCCTCGATCGCCGGCAAGATGCTGGGTCCCAACACCGCCGCCTACGCGGCCTCCAAGGCCGGCCTGCAGGCGCTGACTGCCTCGATGGCGCAGGAGGTGGGCGGCCACGGCGTGCGCGTCAACGCGATCTGCCCGGGCATCATCGACACCTCGCGGATGGACGACCTGGGCCGCAGCGAGACCTGGGAGGGACTGATTCGCGCGCGCATTCCGATGGGCCGCGCCGGCGAGGGCGGCGACATCGCGCACATCACCACCTTCCTCTGCTCCGAGCAGGGCGAGTGGATTACCGGACAGTCCTACAATGTGGACGGCGGCACCTGCGTGCAGCACTAGCCGCGGCACGCAGCGCAGAACGACGCAACGAGGGAGAGACGCGCGTGGCATACGAATTCATCAAGTACGAGCAGGACGAGCGGATCGTGACGATCACGATCAACCGCCCGGAGCGGATGAACTCGATTCACCCGCCGACCACGGCCGAGCTGGCCGACGCCTGGAACCGGTTCGCCAACGACGACGAGGCGTGGATCGCGATTCTGACCGGCGCGGGCGAGCGCGCCTTCTCGGCGGGCAACGACCTCAAGTACACCGCCGAGATGTCGCGCGAGGCCAACCCGCCGCGCTTCGCGCCGGTCGCCGGCGGCTTCGGTGGCATCACGGCCGATTTCGACTGCCCCAAGCCGATGATCGCGGCGGTCAACGGCTTCGCGCTGGGCGGCGGCTGCGAGATGGCGATGGCCTGCGACATCATCGTCGCCGCCGAGCACGCCGTGCTCGGCCTGCCCGAGCCCAAAGTCGGTCTGATGGCCGGCGCGGGCGGCGTCCACCGCCTGCCGCGCCACATCCCGCTCAAGATCGCGATGGGCTTCATGCTCACCGGCAAGCACGTGCCCGCGGCCGAAGCGCACCGCTGGGGGCTGGTCAACGAGGTCGTCCCGGCCGACGAGCTGATGGCGGCCGCCCGCCGCTGGGCCGAGGAAATCCTGCTCTGCGCGCCGATCTCGATCCGCGCCAGCAAGGAGGCCGCCTACAGCGGCCTCGAACTGCCGCTGCCCGCCGCGCTCACCCACAGCTTTCACCAGCAGCGCCTGATGTCGCAGTCCGAGGACCTGATCGAAGGCCCGCGCGCCTTCGCCGAGAAGCGCACTCCGAATTGGAAGGGGCGCTAAGCGCCACTCGGCCGTCATACCCGCCTCGGCGCCCCTTCCCGTCATTCCTGCGCAGGCAGGAACCTACGCAGTGGGTGCGGCTCAGCTGACACCGGACGTCGTCGGCGCGGCATCGCGGTGCGCACAGGCGCTGGAGACCGCCTCGATTCCTGCCTACGCAGGAATGACGGAAGGGGAGCGCAGGGATGACGTTGGAGCGCCACCGCTCCAATTCATCTCTTCCCCCTTCCGGGGGGGGGGGGGCTACGAGGGGGGTCGGCGCACCGAGCCGGCACTGGCGGCTGAGTGGGCGTCCGGCGTCCTGCGCAACAACCTCATGCGCGCTCGCAACCTCCCACCCCCCACCTAACCTCCCCCCTGGAAGGGGGGAGGGATGAATTGGGGAAAGGAGGACGGGAAGTGTGAACAGTCCCCAAGCCTGCTCACGTTTGCCGCTAGCTGCTAGCGCACCACAGCGTTTGAGTGGCCGCCCGTCGCCCCCTTCCACCATCCCCTACTCCTCCGGCTTCCAGGGCGGGTCGCCTGACAGCTCCGCCATCAGCCGCGCTGAATCGGGCACATCGCTGCTCAGCTTGCGGCTGTATTCCTCGGCCCACTCGGGCGGGAGCAGTTGCTGCGCCTCGTGCCAGCGAATCGGCTGCCCGCCGCTGCAACGCTCCGCCTCGAACACATCGGCCAGCCAGATCGCCATATCGCCGCCGTCCATCTGGTTGACCACCCGGCAGGCCAGCCAGCCCACCACGCCGTCCAGAATCGGCAGTCCCTGCGGGCCCTCGCGCCAGCCGACGCCCTCGAACTTGTCCAGCTCCGCCTGCGAGCGAAAGCCCCAGTGGCGCACCCATTGCCACTGCTCGCGGCTGATCACGTGTATGACGAACCGCCCGGAGGCCTCGATCAGCGCGTTGGTGTGATTGCGCTTCTGGATTTGCACCAGCAGGCGCGGCTGCGCGGGCACGATCGAGGCGGCGAACGCGCCCACCGCAATCTGCCCGCCGCGCCGCTCGCCGTCGTTGGCTGTGACCACCGTCAGCGGCGACCAGAGGAGGGTTAGCAGCGATGGGGCGTCCTGTAGCGGCATTGTTCTTACAGAGTAGGGCGTGTTCGCACATTTGTCATTCCTGCCTGCGCAGGAATGACGGAGAGGGTGTAGGGATGACGGAGGGAGCGGGTGCGGCGGAGGTGTGGCGTGGGTGATTGGCGTGAACGGGTCCTAGGGGCGGCGCTCTGTGCGGCGGCGGCGCCAGGCTACCCAGGCCAGGGGGGCGGCGAAGAAGAGCAGCAGCCCGCCGGCTGCGGCGGCTAGCAGCCGCCAGTCGCCCACTACGCCCTCGCCCAGCACTGCGGCGATGCCCAGGATCGGCGCGCTGGCGAGGATCGAGACGATGATGTAGATGCCGAAGCGCATCTGCGTCAGCCCGGCTGCGTAGGAGACGTAGTCGACGCCGGCGATGGGGAAGAGGCGCAGCACGATCAGCAGGCGCAGACCGAGCCGCTCGCCGAGCTCGTCCACCTTGTCGACCGCCGCCTGCGACATCAGTCGGCGCAGCGCGGGGCGGCCCAGCTTGCGCGCCAGCCAGAAGCAGATTGCGGAGCCGATTGCGGTGCCGATCAGTGTGTAGAGGAAGCCCAGCGCGCCGCCGAAGACCGTCGCGGCGATGATCGGCGCGGGCGCGGTCGGCACCGGCGCGAACAGCATCGAGCCGGCGAAGAACGCGATGTAGGCGATCGGCCCCCAGGGGCCCAGCTGCTCGATCCAGTCGGCGACATCGGTCTCGATCCACTGCTGGAGTTCGTCGCGGAAGAGGATGTAGGGCACGGCGATCGCGGCGAGGACGATCAGCGCCGCGGCGGCCAGCAGGATGATGCGGTTGCGGGTCAATTGCACGCATCTGATGGTACGCGCCGCCCGCGCATGCGCTAATGTCAGGTGCTGACGCCCCGCTCTGAGATTGGACTGTTCCGCCATGACCACGAGCATCGATCGCGAGTTTTTCGAGCGCCATGCCGGTTCGGCCGAGCACGCGGCCGAGGCCCGCCAGATTTTCGCCAGCGGGGTCACCCACGATGTGCGCTACTTCGACCCGTTCGGGCTGTTCATCGACCGCGCGGTGGGGCCGCGCAAGTGGGATGTCGACGGCAACGAGCTGATCGACTACGTGATGGGGCATGGCGCGCTGCTCTTCGGGCACAGCCATCCGTATCTGGTCGAGGCGGTGCGGGAGCAGGTCGCGCGAGGCACGCATCTGGGCGGCTCGAATGACTATGAGGCGCAGTGGGCGCGGGCAATCCAGCGGCTGCTGCCCAGCGCGGAGAAGGTGCGCTTCACCTCTTCGGGCACCGAGGCGACGATGATGGCCGTGCGCCTGGCCCGGGCGCAGACCGGGCGGGACCGCCTGCTGCGGCTGCGGCATCACTTCCACGGCTGGAACGACAGCGTGATGGTGGGCGGGCGCACCTCGGCGGGCGCGATCGGCGACAACGGGTTGTCGCGGGCGATCGGGGGGACGATCAGCGTCTTCGACCAGACCGATCTGGCGGGCATCGCGGAGGCGCTGGAGACGCGCGAGTTCGCCGCCATGATTCTCGAGCCGACCGGCTATTCGTGGGGCACCTGTCCGCTGCCGGCCGAAATCCCGCAGCAGTTGCGCGGGCTGACCGAGCAGACTGGGACGGTGCTGATCTTCGACGAGGTGGTGACGGGCTTTCGGATCAACGCGGGCGGCGCGCAGGAGCGGCTGGGAGTGCGCCCGGATCTGACCACGCTCGCCAAGGTCGCCGCCGGCGGGCTGCCCGGCGGCGCGGTGGTCGGGCGGCGCGATCTGATCGACCAGATCGCGTTCGAGGCCGGCGCGGAGCGCGTCGCCCATCCCGGCACCTTCAACGCCAACCCGCTCAGCGCCGCGGCGGGCGTGCGGATGCTCACGGCGGTCGCGGAGGAAGATCCGGTCGGCGTCGCCGCTGAGCAGGCTCGGCGGCTCACGCGCGGCTTCAACGACGCGCTGCGCAGCGCAGAGGTTCCGGGCGCCGCCTTCGCCGACATGTCGATGGCGCATTTCGCGCTGGGCGTCGATCTGCCGCGCCCCGACGACGGCGTCAGCTGGAGTTGGGAGTCGTTGGGCGGGCCGCAGCCGACGCTTGAGCCCACGCCGCCCGAGATCGCCTGGCCGTTCCGCCGCGCGATGGCCAATCACGGCGTCGACCTGATGGGCATGGGCGCGCTGGTCTCGTGCGTCCACAGCGACGCCGAGATCGACGCCACGATCGATGCCTTCGCCGCCTCGTTGGCCGATCTTCGCCGCGAAGACCTGCTCTGAGCCCAATTCACACTCGCGCCCCGACTCTGGCACGCCTGCGTTCTTGCGGGTTTGGCGCTGGCTGGGGCGGGCGACGGCGGTGTTCGGGGTTGTTTTTTTTCGGGGCATTTGGGGGTGATTCGGGGGGTGGTCCTATCTGGTCGGGGCGTTCGGCGGTGTTCGGGTTTGTTCGGATTTGTTCAGGTTTGTTCAGGGGTGATCCGGTGTGGGTGGACGATTGCGGCGTGGGGTCAGTGGTGGGCGCGGCGGGCGACGGCGGTGTTCGGGGTTGTTTTTTTTCGGGGCATTTTTGGGTGATTCGGGGGGTGGTCCTATCTGGTCGGGGTGTTCGGCGGTGTTCGGGTTTGTTCGGATTTGTTCAGGTTTGTTCGGGGGTGGTCCGGCGTGGGTGGTTGTGTCGGGGGAGGTAGGCATTGTCTCGCACTTTCGTTCTGCTAAGGGTATGGTAGCACGATTGGAGGGAGTTGGGGCGTCGGTAGTGGACGGCGGCTGCGGCCTAGGCGCGCGCGCCGTTTGCCTCGCCGCTGCGCGGCTGCGGCGCAGGTGCTACTCTGTTGCGACGGCGTGTGCGAACTTTCACATAGTGCTGGCGGGCGGCGCCGCCGCTTGATGCAGGCTTCCGCTGCGCCGCCGTTGACCTCACTCCGCGCTCAGGCCAACCACCGGCCCGCAACCGCGCGATCGCAGCCTCACCGCTGGGAGCAGGATGACCAGACAGCTTCCCTCTCCGTTCCCCGGCCTGCATGATCCGCAGAGCTTCCGCGACGCCTGCGGGACGGGCTTTGTGGCGCGCGTTGACGGCGTGCGCTCCCACGAGCTGGTGCAGCAGGCCGTCGCGGGCGTGGTCAGCCTCACCCACCGTGGGGCGGTCAACGCCGACCCGAACACCGGCGACGGCGCGGGGGTGACGATTGAAATCCCCTGGGACACCTACTTCGCCGATCTTGAGCGGCTGGGCTGCTCGCCCGACGACGGCGAGGCCGGGCGCCTCGCGCTGGGGATGATCTTCCTGCCCGACGATCGGGCGGACCAAGCCCGCGCGATCATCGACGCGGCGTTGCAGCGCACCAACCTCGAGGTGCTCGGCTGGCGCAGCGTTCCCTGCGATCCCGATGTGCTCGGCGAGGCGGCGCTGCGTGGTTTGCCCCAAATTGAGCAAGTCGTCGTGCGGCGCCCCGAGCAGCTCGCGGAGACCGATTTCGAGCGTCTGCTCTATCTCGCGCGGCGCCGCGCCGAGGCCGAAATCCGCGCCATCGTTGAGCGCGACCCCGCCGATCCTGTCGGCGAGACCTATGTTGTCTCGCTCTCCTCGCGCACGGTCGTCTACAAGGGGCTGATGGTGGCGCCGCAGCTGAGCCGCTTCTACCCGGATCTGACCGATCCGCGCACCACCTCCTCGCTGGCGCTCTTTCACCAGCGCTACGCGACCAACACGCTGCCCAACTGGCGGATCGCGCAGCCGTTCCGGGCGATCGCACATAACGGTGAGATCAACACGCTGTTGGGCAACCGCAACTGGATGTTCGCGCGCGGCCCCTCGCTGCAGTCCGATGTGTGGGGCGAGTCGGTCGCCGAGCTGCACCCGGTGATCAGCGAGGGCGGCTCCGACTCGCTGGCCTTCGATGAGGCGCTGGACCTGCTGATCGCCTCCGGGCGGGGCGCGCTGCACGCGATGATGATGCTCGTGCCTGAGGCCTGGGAGCAGATGGCGGACATTGATCCGCGCCTGCGCGGCTTCTACGAGTACCACGCCTGCCTGACCGAGCCGTGGGATGGGCCCGCCGCGATCGCCTTTACGGACGGTCGGGTGATCGGCGCGACGATGGATCGCAACGGCCTGCGCCCGGCGCGCTACCAGGTCACCCGCGACGGGCTGGTCGTGATGGCTTCGGAGGTCGGGCTGATCGACCTCGATCCGGCCGAGATCGTCGAATCCGGGCGGCTCGGACCGGGCCAGATGGTGGCCGTCGACGTCGAGCGCCGCGAGCTGCTGCACAACGACGAGATCAAGCGGCGCATCGCCAACCAGCGGCCCTATTCGCGCTGGGTGCGCCAGCGCATGGGGCGAATTCAGCGCAGCGTCCAATTCGAGGCGGGCCGCCAGCAGCCGCTCGGCGAAGGCGAGCTGCTCGAACGCCAAATCCTGCACGGCTACAGCAAAGAAGAGATCGAGTACGTGCTGAAGCCGATGGCGCGCTACGGCAAAGAGCCGGTCGGCTCGATGGGCGACGACACGCCGCTCTCGGTGCTGACCGACACGCCGCGGCTGCTCTACACCTACTTCAAGCAGAAGTTCGCGCAGGTGACCAACCCGCCGATCGACTCGATCCGCGAGCGCAACGTGATGTCGCTGGACACCTGGCTGGGGCGGCGCCACTCGCTGCTCGAAGAGGCGCCGGAGGCCGCGCAGCTGGTACACCTCTCCTCGCCGATCCTGCTCGACGACGACCTCGCCGCGATCCGCGAGTTCCGCCTGCCCGGCTTCTCCGCGGCCACGCTCGACGCGACATTCGCCGTCGGCGACGGCGAGGCCGGCCTGGAACCGGCGCTGGACGCGCTCTGCGACCATGTCGACAACGCAATCAACGACGGCTACAGCGCGCTGATTCTGTCCGACGAAGCGGTCAGCCCGGAACGCGCGCCGATCCCGATGCTGCTGGCCGTCGCCACCGTTCACCATCACCTGATCCAGAACGGGCGGCGGCTCGACGCGAGCATCATCGCCAGCTGCGGCGACGCGCGTGATGTGCATCAGGTTTCCTGCCTGATCGGCTTCGGCGCGAACGCCGTGCATCCCTGGCTGGCGTTCCGCAGCCTGGCCGGGCTGCACGCCGAGGGCGAGCTCGATGAGATGACGCTGGACGAGGTGATCAATCACTACCTCTCCGCGCTCGACGCCGGGGTGCTCAAGATCATGTCCAAGATGGGCATCGCCTCCGTCGCGTCCTATCTCGGCGGGCAGATTTACGAGGCGCTGGGGATCGACGAGCAGGTCGTCGCCCGCTCGTTCCACGGCACGACTTCGCGGATCGGCGGGATCGGCTACCGCGAAATTGCCGCCGACGCGCTGGAGCGGCACCTGCACGCCTACCCCGTGGACGGGCTCGACGCGGGCGGTTGGTACCGCTATCGGCGCGACGGCGATTACCACGCCAACGAGCCGCCGATCTGGCGCTCGCTGCACAACGCGGTGCAACAGCACGAGGACGGCGAGGCGTATACGAAGTTCGCGGCGATGGTCAACGATCGCCGCCCCACTGCGCTGCGCGACCTGCTCGACTTCCGCTCCGACCGCGCGCCGCTTGAGCTCGAGCGGGTCGAATCGAACGATTCGATCACCAACCGCTTCAGCACCGGCGCGATGTCGCTCGGCGCGCTCAGCCCGGAGGCGCACGAGGACATTGCGGTGGCGATGAATCGGCTCGGCGGGCGCTCGAACACCGGCGAAGGCGGGGAAGACCCGCGCCGCTTCCTGTCCGACGGCGACCGGCACGAGGCCAACTCGCAGATCAAGCAGATCGCCTCCGGCCGCTTCGGCGTGACCCCCGCCTACCTCAACAGCGCCGGCGAAATTGAGATCAAGATCGCGCAGGGCTCCAAGCCCGGCGAGGGCGGCCAGCTGCCCGGACACAAGGTGACCAATTACATCGCGATGCTGCGCCACTCGACGCCCGGGGTCGAGCTGATTTCGCCCCCGCCGCACCACGACATCTACTCGATCGAGGACCTCTCGCAGCTGATCTACGACCTGAAGATCGCCAACCCCAAGGCGCTGATCTGCGTGAAGCTGGTCGCTTGCGAGGGCGTTGGCACGATCGCCACGGGCGTGGCCAAGGCTTACGCCGACATCGTGCATATTTCCGGCGCCGACGGCGGCACCGGCGCGTCGCCGCTGTCCTCGGTCAAGTACGCCGGCGCGCCCTGGGAGCTGGGTGTCAAGGAGGCGCACGAGGCGTTGGTCGTCAACGGTCTGCGCGGGCGCGTGCTGCTGCGCACCGACGGGGGATTCCACACGGGGCGCGATGTGGTGGTGGCCGCGCTGCTGGGCGCGGAAGGCTACGGCTTCGGCACCTCGGCGCTGGTCGCGCTGGGCTGCAAGATGGCGCGCCAGTGCCACCTCAACACCTGCCCGGTCGGCGTGGCCACGCAGCGCGAAGACCTGCGCTCCAAGTACTTCGGCAAGCCGGAGATGCTGATCGACTTCCTGCTGCATGTCAGCGAGGAGGTTCGCCACATTCTCGCCGAACTGGGCTACGAGCGGCTGGAGGAGATCATCGGGCGCACTGACTTGCTGACGCAGGTTCCGCCGCGCAGCGGCGAGCGGGCCCGCTCGGTCGATCTCAGCCGCCTGCTCGCGCCGATCGAGGCCGATCCCGCCTACCCGCGCATGCGCGCGCAGCAGCGCAACGATCGCCTGCACGACGATCGTCTCGACGACGCCATCCTCGAACAGGTTGAGGACAACATCGAATCGGGCGAGTACTTCTCCGGCACCTATCGAATCGACAACGAGCACCGCGCGGTCGGCGCGCGCGTCTCGGGCAAGATCGCGGAGCGCTACGGCGATTTCGGCCTGCCGCGCGGCACGATTGAGCTCTATTTCAACGGCTCGGCGGGGCAGTCGTTCGGCGCGTTTCTGGTGCGCGGGCTGCGGCTCTACCTGCGGGGCGAGGCCAACGACTACGTCGGCAAGGGCATGGGCGGCGGGATGATCGCCGTCTCGCCTGCCGAGAACGCGGGCTTCGACGGCAAGGATGCGGTGCTGGTCGGCAACACGGTGCTCTACGGCGCGACGGGCGGGACGCTCTGGGTGGCGGGCCGCGCGGGCGAGCGCTTCGCGGTGCGCAACTCCGGCGCGCGCGCGGTTGTTGAGGGCGTCGGCGACCACGGCTGCGAGTACATGACCGGCGGCACCGTCGTCGTGCTGGGCTCGACCGGGCGCAACTTCGCCGCGGGGATGAGCGGCGGCAGCGCGTTCGTGCTCGACGAAGACGGCTCGTTCGCCTCGCGGGTCAACCACTCGATGGTTGATCTCGAACCGGTCGACGCGCGCCGCGATCAGGCGCAGCTGCACGAGCTGGTCGAGACGCACCATGAGCGCACCGGCAGCCCGCACGCGGCCGACCTGCTCTCGCGTTGGGATGTTGTGCTGCCCCAGTTCGTCAAGGTCGTGCCGCGCGAATACAAGCGCGTGCTCCGCGAGCGCGCCGAAGCCGAGGCCCGCGCCGTCGCCGGCACCGAGTAGCGCTGCGTGGCCAAGCGGTGTTTGAGCTTTTGATTCATTTCTTTCCTTGGGCAAGGGGGCGCGATCTGTGGTGCTGGTTTGTGGCCTCTCACCCCCCACCTAACCTCCCCCCTGGAAGGGGGGAGGGATGAATTGGGGAAGGAGGTGGGGGAAGTGGCGTTTGGGTGCCGCTGGGTGTTTGGGGTGGTGGTGGGTTCGTTGTGCGCGTGTGTTCCTGCCTGCGCAGGAATGACGGAGGGGGGGCAGGAATAACGGGAAGGAGGGCGGGAGCGAGGGGAAGGAGGGCAGGAATGGGGGAAGGGGAGCGGGGATGGCGGTGTGTGTGGGTGTTGGCGTGTGGGGTTAGCGTGGATAGGCGCTGGCGCTACTGCGATCGCTGCCTGTGGCGGGCGCGGTTGTTGGAGGGCGTATTTGGCGTCGAGAATGCCTCCCGGGCGCGGCGGAGGCGGCTGAGCAGGTCATCGGGCGGCGGCGGTGGGGGTGGCGGCGTGTTGCGCAGCTCGAGCCAGCGCAGCGCGGCTCCGACCAGCGCGCCGGCGGCCAGGCCGAAGACCAGCGCCGACGCGAAGAGCCGCATTCCCGGCCCAGCTTCGATCTCCAAGCGTCCCAGCCGCAGCACTTGAGCGCCCGCCTGCTCGCCCGGCTGGGCGGCGACCCGCATCTGCTCGCCCGCTTGAGCGCCCGTCTGTTCGCCCACTTGAGCGCCCGCCTGCTCGCTTACTTGCTCGCCTGGCGGCGCGCCCGCTTCTGCGGACTGGTCTCGCCCCGGCGGACTGTTGGGCAGCGGCTCCAGATGCTGCTCAAAATTTTGCTGGGTGAGTGGCGTTGGCGGAGGCTCCGCGGCAAGCTGGGCTTCCGCGGGCTCGGCTTGCGTTGGGACGGGCGCAGCGCCGTTGATGTGCGGTTCTGGCTCGATCCGCCCCCAGCCGTCCAGCGCCAGCACGGAACTTGTCGCGCGTTCCGATGCGTCGGGCGCGCGCTCCGCGGCGACGGCGAGCTCGTCGCCGTTGGCGGCACCCGGTCCGGCGTGCCCGTTGGTTGCGTGTGTCGGCACGGCTCTACCTCGCTCCCGCACGGTAGCCGCTTGCGCCGCGCGACGGCGCTTGTCTCGCCCACGAGGCGACCAGCGCCATTGTCGCGCCCGCTCCGCCGTTTGACGGCGCGGCGCTGCCTATTCCGCCGTTCGGCGGCGCTGCGGCGACCGGCGTTGACGCGATCGGCGTTGAGCCGACTGGTGCGCTGGCCGGCGACGGGGCCGGCGATGCGCCGAGCGGACGGGAGACGCCTGGCGGCGGCGCTCCGGGCGGGGCCGCGCCTGCGGGCGCGGGCGCGGCGGCGCGCATTCGCCGCATTTCGGCCAGCATTTCCTCCTGCGTGCGGAAGCGCACCCTGGGCAGCAGCAGGCCGACCACCACCGCGGTGATCATCACCATGCTCGCGTAGAAGAAGACATCGGTGACGGGCGTCGCCAGCGCCTCGCGCGCCGCGCTGATCACCATCTCCGACGCGCCCGGCGATTCGCGCTCGATGCCCGCCGCCAGCACCGCCAGGCTCTCCGCCTCGAGCAGCGCGCCCGGCTGCTCCTTGAGCTGCTCGAAGCCCGTCGGGAAGGTGTCGGTCAGACGGCTGCTGAAGCCGCTTACGATCAGCGTGCCGAAGATCGCGGTGCCTACCGCTGCCCCGATCTGGCGGAAGAACTGGTTGGCCGCGGTGCCCGCGCCGAGCAGCTGGAACGGCAGCGAGTTCTGAATGAGCAGCGTGTAGAGCGGCATCAGCGTGCCCATCGACGCGCCCATCAGCAGCATGTAGAGGCGGGTCCAGTTGAGGTCCGTGTCGATCGTCAGCCGCGAGAGCAGGAACAGGGCGGCGATTGTTCCGCAGCCGCCGATCACCGCGAGCGGCTTGTAGGAGCCTGTCCGGGCCATGATCTGCCCGCAGACGAGCGACGCGACCACGATGCCCACGCTGCTGGGAATCGTGACCAGCCCCGAGTTTGTCGCGGTGATTCCCTGCGCGCCCTGCAGGAAGAAGGGCAGCGAGAACATCGTGCCCATCATCCCGATCCCCACGGCGAACATCACCACCGTCGCCAGTAGGTAGATGCGATTCTTGAACATCGGCAAGGGCATGATGCCGCTCACGCCCTTGCGCCGCCCGACCAGCAGGAACAGCGCGGTCGCGGCGAACGCGACGATGAAGCAGGTCACGACCGGCGAGTCGGCCCAGCCGAACTGGGTCCCGCCCAGCGAGAAGGCGAGCAGCAGCGGCGTCGCGCCGAGCACGAGCAGCGTCGCGCCCGACCAGTCGATCGGCTCGCGGTGCCGCCCGCGGTACCAGGGCACCACGATGATTGACAGCAGGAGCGCGAGCCCGCCGATCGGAATGTTGATGTAGAAGACCCAGCGCCAGGACAGCTCGTCGGTCAGCACGCCGCCGACCAGCGGGCCGATGATGCTGGCCAGGGCGAACACGCCGGCCACGATTCCCGCCCAGCGCGGGCGCTCGGCCGGCGCGAAATAGTCGCCCATCACCGTGAAGGCGTTGGCCAGAATGAAGGCCGCGCCGCAGCCCTGCACCAGGCGGAAGCCGATCAGTTCCCACATGCTGCCGGCCATCCCGCAGAGCAGCGATCCGACCAGGAACAGCACCACGCCGCTGATCAGGAAGGGCTTGCGCCCGTAGATGTCGGACAGTTTGCCGATGATCGGCACCAGCACGGTCGAGCCGAGCAGGTAGGAGGTCTGCGGCCAGGCGAGCAGGTCCAACCGCCCCAGATCGCCCACCGCCTGCGGGGCGGCGACCGACCAGATGGTCATGTCGAGCGCCGCCAGGAAGAGCGAGACCATCACGCTGAGCATGATGATCACCTTGCGGCGGGTGGGCAGCGTCAACCCCGGCGGCACCTCGCCGAGCATGCCCGGTGGTCCGCCGCCCGGCGGCGTTCCCGGCGGCGCGCCGCCCATCGCACCCGGCGGCGCTGCGCCGTTTGCACCGCTCGGCGCCAGCTCGGGGCGGCGCTCCATTTACATCACCTCCGGATCGAGCGGCCAGGGCGAGAGCAGCCCCTGCCGCTCTGCCTCGCGGGTGACCATCTCGAACGCCTCGCCGATACTCTGCAACTCGTCAACGGAGAAATTGCCGAACAGCCGGCGCATAATCTGGCGATTGCGCCGCGCCTCGATTTCGAGGGTGACTTCACGCCCTCGCTCGGTCAGGTAGACCCGCACCTTGCGGCGGTCATCCGCGTCGCGGCGCCGCACGACCAGATGCTGCTTGATCAGCCGATCCACCACGCCCGTCGCCGTCGACGGCCGCACCTTGAGCGTTTCCGCGACCAGCCCCGCCGGCGCGCCGGGAATCGCGATCAGCATGAACAGCACGCGCAGCTGAGACATCGTCAGTCCCAGCTCATCCCAGACTTCGAGCCGGTTGGGGTCGAACATCCCGGCCGCGCGCCCGTAGTGGTCGATGATTCGCTCGATCAGCTGGTTTTGCGGCTCCTCCTGCTGCGCCTGTGCCTGCTCAGGTTGCACATCCACGGTCATGATCCACCGCCGTCTCCGAGAGCCGCGGGAAACGGCACGCCTGTCTTCTCGCCCAGCGCGATCAGCTGGTCGATCGTCTCCGAGTCCAGCGGCACGCCGTTGGCGCTGCGGTCGGCCCGCGCCATCGTCTCAGGGTCGCCGGGGATCACGACGCGCTCGACTTCCGCGACGGGCGGCACGGCGCGCACGGCGTCGGCGAGCTTGCGCAGCTCCGCCTTGAAATCGGCCGGGTCGCAGAACAGATCGATTCGCCAGGCGGCGAACCACTGCCCCTGCACCAGATTCTGCCCGCGCGGCGTGAACATCCCCGAGCCCTCGCCCGAAAGCACGCCCGTGAAAATGTCCACCATCAGCCCCAACCCGTAGCCCTTGTGCGAGCTGGTCGCGATCGAGGAGCCGAGCGGCAGCAGCCCGCCGCCCTTGCGCAGGATGAACGGGTCGTCCGTGTGCTCGCCCGCCTCGTCGAGCGCCCAGCCGCGCGGCAGCGGCTTGCCCTGCCGCCCGGCGATCTCCAGCTTGCCGCCCGCCACTGCGGTTGTCGCGACGTCAAGCCGAAACGGGGCGCCGCCTTCAATCGGCGCGGCCATCGCGATCGGATTGGTGCCGTAGACCTTCTCGCGCCCGCCCGAGGCCAGGCCGATCGGCGGCGCGTTGCACATCGCCATCCCGATCAGATCGTGCTCGACCGCCATTTCCGCGTAGTAGCCGGCCGCGCCGAAGTGACGCCCGTTGGCCACGGTCAGCATCCCGATGCCCGAAGCCTGCGCTTTCTCAATCGCCGTCAGCATCGCCTTCTTTGAGACCATCACGCCGAAGCCGCCGTCGGCATCCCAGGCCGCCGAAACCGGCGTCTCGCGCAGCACTTTGACCTCGGGCGTCGGATTGACCGCGCCCGACTCGAAACCAGGCGCGTAGCCGATGTGCCAGGGCAGGTGCGCGATGCCGTGCGAGTCGATTCCGCAGAGGTCCGCGTCGACCAGCACCTCCGCGCCGATCGCCGCGTCCTCGGGCGGCATTCCGTAGTGCTCGAGCACCGCGGCGGTGAAGCCGCGCAGCTGAGCGGCGTCGAAGCGTGTCCGCAGGTCCGGGCCTTCGCGGCCGGTCCAGGCCACGACTAGCTGCCCCAGCTTTTGACGAGTTTCACGCCCGCGGCCGAGCCCTGCGCCATGAACTGCCCGTCGGAGCCCGACGCGATGAAGCGCCAGCCCTCCTCGGCGCGGCGCTTGGCTTCTTGCGGTCCACTGGTGAAGATGCCCGGCGCGACGCCGTGCGCCCGCGCGGAGCGCAGCACCTCGGCGCAGGCCGCCACGTGATCCGGGTGCGGATTGTCCGGCTTGACCGGAATGCCCATCGACATCGCCAGGTCGGCCGGGCCGAGCATCGTCGAGTCGATCCCCGGCACCGAGAGGATTTCGTCGATCCGCTCGACCGCGCCGATCGTCTCGATCTGGATCGAGCAGACGATTTCGTCGTTGGCGTGCGCGGCGTAATCCGAGCCGCCGTAGAGCGCTCCGCGGTACGCGCCGAAGCCGCGCATTCCCACCGGCGGGTAGCGGCATGCGCTCACCGCCTGCTCCGCTTCCGCCTGGTTGTTGACCCAGGGGATCACCACGCCGTACGCGCCGCCGTCGAGAATCCGCTTGATCTCGACGGCGTCGTTCCAATGCACCCGCGCCATCGGGATCGTATCGGTCGTCGAGATCGCCTGAAACATTTGCACCATCGTGAGCAGGTCGACGGGCGAGTGCTCGCCGTCGACGACCAGCCAGTCCCAGCCGGAGTGGGCCATGGACTCCGCCGCGATCGTGCTGGCGGTGCCCAGCCAGGCCCCGAAGGCGGGCTGATCCTCAGCCCACAGCCGCTTCACCGTGTTCGGTCGCATTTGCGCCTCACCTTTCCGAAGTGCCGGAAGTGCGCCGCTGTTCCGCGCGGCGCTGCGCAGAGGATACCCGAACCTGCCCCAGTGCTAAAATCGGGGCTGGCGCGCCTTGCGTCGCCGGAGCTTCGAAGAGGGACAGCGCTTCCTGGTGACCACCCGCACCCGCTACCACACCGACACGGCCACAGAGTTTCTGGTCAAAGCCCGCTCCTACCTCGGCGCGGGAGACTTGCTGCAAGCCTCCGAGAAGGGCTGGGGGGCGGCGGCGCGAATAGTGAAGGCAGTTGCGGAGGAACGGGGCTGGCGACACGGTTCGCACGGCGACCTGTATCGAGCCGTGAGCCGTATCAGCGAAGAATTGTCGGACAAGCGCATCCGGACACTGTTCGCTTCAGCCAACGCGCTGCACCAGAACTTCTACGAGGGCTGGATGCCCGAAGACGCCGTCGAGCAGTACCTGGACGAAGTCGAAGAGTTCGCCGGCCGCTTGGCCGACCTCATCGCCTGAGCCCGCGCCGTCACCCCTGAACCCCTCCGTCATTCCTGCGCAGGCAGGAACCCACGCCCCCGCCATCCCCGCCCGCCAGCTACCCCTCGGGCGGTTTCTCTCCCTGTTCGCGGAGTTCATTCAGTGCATCAAATTTCTGCTGGTCCAGATCGATGAACCTCTGAACGAACCCAGGCCCCAAGTCGCGCAGCGCCGCAAAGCGATCTGCGGCTCGCTCAGCCCGCTCGTCGGCTTCGTCCTCCGCCTTCAGCTCTCGGTAGTGGGCCGGACTGCCTGCTTCAGCGTTGAAGTCGTGGAGCTCATCGGGACCGAGAAGACGCACCAACCCGTTTTGCTGTAGGACGCCTACCGCGACGAAGGGTTCGTCTTCGTTGATGGTGAACTCGCCGACCACCCATTCACCGACGTACTCGCCTTCTTGGAGGCTGGGCAGCCGATCGCGGCCTCGGCTGCGCGATTCGCTTGCGAGCTCTTCCCACTCATCCACCGTCTGGACCATCCGGCCGGTTTGGAAATCGCGGGTCCAGCGCTCAACGAGCGCTGCGGAGTAGACAGCGTCGCGGTCCCACTCAAGATCGCTGACGTGCTCGCTCTGTGTCGTCGTCGCCGAGAGCAGCATCGCGATCGAATTGGCGATCGCCAGCGGTCGCAGCTCGACTTCGTTCTGGGGCACTTTGCCGTAGACCGCCTTCCGGGGGTCAAACCGCCACGGCTCGCGCGAGCCCTCCTCATCGGAATCGTCGTGGGCCTCAACGATGTCGTCGTCGGTTGTCATTTTGCCCTCCCTACCCCCGTTCCGGGTGCGCCGACAGTGAGACTTGCTCCAGCACTGCCCGGTTCACTACGGAGCGCGGCAGGTAGCCCTGCAGCACGTCGGCGGCCGCCTCGCCTACGCGCTCCAGTAGCAGCGGGGCTGAGGCGTCGGAGTAGTAGGCCGAGTGCGGGGTCGCGATCACGTTGTCGAACTCGAGCAGTGGGTGGTCCTTATGCACCGGCTCGGGGTCCCACACATCGACGCCTGCGCCGGCCAGCTGGCCGGCCTTCAGCGCGTCGTAGAGCGCCTGCTCGTCGACCACCCCGCCGCGGCAGGTCGTGATCAGGTAGGCCGTCGGTTTCATCAGCGCCAGCTGTGCTGCGCCGACCAATCCGCGCGTCTCGGCGCTGAGCGGCGGATGCACCGAGACGTAGTCTGCGCCCATCACCTCTTCCAGCGTCGTCAGCCGCACGCCGGCCGCCTCGGCGACCGCCGGATCCATGTAGGGGTCGTAGGCGATCACGTTCAGCCCGAACGCCTGCGCGCGGATCGCCGCCTGTTGCGCGATGTGCCCGAAGGCGACCAGACCCAGCGTCTCGCCGTAGAGCGCGCCCGACGGGCCGAGCGGCACCCGTGTTCCCGCCCGCGCCGCGTCGTTGTGCGCGACCAGCTTGCGGTTCAGCGCCAGCAGCAGCGACATCGCGTGCGTCGCCACCTCATTGATGCAGTAGTCGGTGATGTTGCAGACGACGATGCCGTAGTCGGTCGCCGCCTGCCAGTCGATGTTGTCGAAGCCGATTCCGTAGCGCACGACCACCTTGAGCCCGGGCGCGGCCTCGAAGATCGGCTGGCCCACCTGGCGGTAGCCGCAGATGATCCCGTCGGCGTCGGCCACATGGGCCGGGATGTTCTCCTGCTGCTCGAGCGTGAGCGGAATCAGCTCGGCGTCGGCTTTGGCCAGTTGCTCAGCTTCCGCCGTGTGCGGCTGCCGCTCCGGCCGCGAGTCGACGTGGTAGACCTTGAACTTCGCCATCCAGCTCCTCCTGCCGTATGAAGCGCTGGCGTGAAGATAGATGCAGCCGGGCTTACGCGGGCAGGTCGCCGTGGTGCGTGCCAAGCCACGCTGTCGTAACCACGGACCTGGGAGGGGGGAGGGGCCGGAAGGGGGAGCGGCGGCGATGGCGCGTGCAGTGGGGGCTGGTGTAGAGTGGCAGCGTGAAGCACGCTGCCAGCCAGCTGACCGTCGCCCAACGCGCTTGCCGCGCATTGGCGGCGCTTGCGCGATCGGGGGGGGGGGGGGCACAAACCGCTCCTGATCGGGCTTGCGGCCGCCGCGCTGCTGCTCGCCGCTCTGACTCTCGCCCAAGCCGCTACGCCCGGATACACCAGCCGCTATTTGGCGCTCGACGCCGGCGGCGAGCATCAATGCACGCTGCGCGATGACGGGGTGATTCGCTGCTGGGGCGGCAACTCCGCCGAGCTGCGCGATGTTCCGGAGGGGCGCTACAGCGATGTGAGCGCCGGGGCGTGGCACAACTGCGCGATCCGCGAGGGCAGCGGGGCGGTCGTCTGCTGGGGCGCGGATGGGAACGCGCCTGACGGCGCGTTCAGCGATGTCGCCGTCGGCTGGCAGTTCGCCTGCGCCGTGCGCGAAATGGGCCAACTCGAATGCTGGGGCACCGGGAGCTTCGGGCGCAGTGTGCTCGACTATGGGCAGGCAGATCCGCCGGAGGGCGAGTTCGCCTCCGTCAGTGCCGGCTACCTGCACGCTTGCGGACTGAGGACGATGGGCGAGATCGCCTGTTGGGGGCGCGCCAACCTTGGGCGCGCCGACGCGCCATCGGGCGTTTTCACGCAAGTGAGCTCGGGCACTACCCACTCCTGCGGACTCCGCGAGGGCGGCGCGGTGGAGTGTTGGGGGCTGAACAACTTCGGGCAGTTGGATGCGCCATCAGGTGTCTTCAGCCAAATCAGCGCCGGCGCGTGGCACTCGTGCGGGCTGCGGGAATCGGGCGCGATTGAGTGCTGGGGGGATGACCGCTACGGGCAGTCCAACGCCCCGTCCGGGCGCTACGTCGCCGTGAGCGCGGGGATGCGCCATTCTTGCGCCCTGGGCCGCGCGAGCGCTCGCTGTTGGGGCGGACAGGATGATCGCCTGCCTGAGCTGATTGCGGAGCTCGCGCCGACAAGCGCCACCCGGACCGTCGCGGATACTTCGAGCAGCGGCGAGGGCGGCGCAACGCCCGACCCGTCCACTCCGACGCCCACACCCACACCCACACCCACGCCGACCACATTCACCGCGCTCAGCGCGGGCAGGTCGCATTCCTGCGCGCTGCGCAACACCGGCACGCTCGCCTGCTGGGGAGACGACACCTACAACCAAGTCAGCGATGCACCCTCAGGCACGTTCACCGCCGTCAGCGCGGGCGACTGGCATACCTGCGCCATCACCAACGCCGGCGCGATCGACTGTTGGGGCTGGAACCTCGACGGACAGGCCGCCGACCAGGCGGGCAGCTTTACGGCGGTCGAGGCCGGCTACACCCACAGCTGCGGACTGCGCAGCAGTGGAGTGGTTGAATGCTGGGGCAACAATGTGAGCGGCCAGAGCGGCGATCCGACGGGCAGCTTTACGGCGATCAGCGCCGGCGAATACCATAACTGCGGCCTGCTCAGCAGCGGCGCGATCTCGTGCTGGGGACTCGGCGATAGCACCAACAGTCGCACCGCGCCGCCGTCGGGCTCCTTTAGCGCGGTGAGCGCGGGCGGCGCGCATGGCTGCGCGCTCAACAGCGCGGGCGCGATCACCTGCTGGGGACAGAATACGCACAATCAAAGGAGCGACGCGCCCTCATCGGGCACGTTTACGGCGATCAGCGCGGGCTATCTACATACCTGCGCGCTCAACAGCGCCGGCGCAATCACCTGCTGGGGCCAAAACAACCACGACCAGACCACCGTCACCACGGGTACCTACACGGCTGTCAGCGCGGGTCGCGATTTCACTTGCGGTCTGAAGACCGACGGCACCATCGCCTGCTGGGGCAACAGCGCCAATAACCGCCTGACGGCGCCCGCGCCGTAGGGCGCGTGGTTCCTGCCTGCGCAGGAATGACGGAGGGGGGCGCGGGGATGACGGGAAGGGGGCGTTCCGCTCAGAGGTAGGTTTGCAGGCTGGAGCGGGGTTGGGGCGGGATTACTTTGTGGAGGCGCTTGCCGTCCTCGGTGAGCACGAACGACATTTGCTTGCCACGCTCCAGCTCGGGGTGCAGCAGGCGCGTTGCGAGGCGCAGGGACTCGAAGCGAATCAGGCTGAGCCGCACCTGCTGCGCGTTGGCGGTGGAGCGCGCGGCGAGCACCGCTTCGACCAACTCCTCGAATGAGGCCTGCTCGACCAGCAGCAGATGCTGCACAAGCAGCTGTTCGACGACGTCGAGCTCGATCCGAATCGGCTCGGGGCGCAAGCGACGCTTCAAGCGCGCCAGACGGTCCCGCAGCGCAGCCTTGACGCGCATCGCTTAATCCCGTAGCTCAGGCATTGAGATAGGCGGCGATGTCCGGCCCGCCCTCGGTCAGCGCCACGCCGTCCGCCGCCAGCTGCTCGATGTTCGCCTGCTCCAGGCCGAGCCACTCGGCCAGCACCGCCGCCGTGTCCGCGCCGAAGGCCGGGCCGGGGCCGCGCACCTGGCCCGGCGTGCGCGACAGCTTGAGCGGCGAGGCCGCCATCTTGATCGCGCCGGCGGCGGGATGCTCGACCTCGGCGATCATCTCGCGGTGCGCAATCTGCGGCTGCGCGACGGCCTGGCCGATCGTGTTGAGCGGCCCGATCGGAATGCCGTAGGCACTCAGCGTTTCCACCCAGTGCTCGGTGCTGCGCTGGTGCGTCGCCTCGAACAGCAGCGGCTCCAGCGCGGCGTGGTTCTCGGTGCGCTTGAGCGACGTATCGAAACGTTGGTCGCCGATCAGCTCGGTGAGACCGAGCTCGGCGCAGAACAACTCCCATTGCGACTCGACGCCCCAGGCGAGCGCGAGCACCATCCAGCCGTCGGCGGTGGGGAAGGCCTGAAACGGCGTCGCCGAGGGATGCCGCGTGCCGAGCCGTTCGGGCTCCTTGCCGGTGGTGAACCAGCGCGCTACCGCGTTCTCCAGAATCGCGATCTGGCAGTCGAGCATCGAGATATCGAGCGATTGCCCGCGTCCGCTGACCTCGCGCTCGCGCAGCGCCGCCAGAATGCCCACCGCGGTATACAGCCCGGCGGTGATATCGCCGATCGAGGTGCCGGGCCGCGCCGGCGGCTGATCGGGGTAACCAGTGATGCTCATCACGCCGCCCATGCCCTGCACGATGATGTCCAGCGCCGGGCGGTCGCGCAGCGGGCCGGTCTGGCCGAAGCCGGAGGTCGAGGCGTAGATCAGCCGCGGGTTGCGCGCGAGCAGCTCGTCCGCGCCCAGCCCCAACGCCGCCATCTTGCCCGGCGTGAAGTTTTCCATTACCACATCGGCCTGATCGACGAGCCGCAGAAACAGCTCGCGCCCGCGCTCCGAGCGCAGGTCGATCGAGATGCTGCGTTTGCCGCGGTTGACGCTCTGGAAGTACATACTCTCGTTGGCCACGAACGGCCCGGTCGTGCGGGCCACATCGCCGTGCGGCGGGCGCTCGACCTTGACCACCTCCGCGCCGAGGTCGCAGAGCAGCATCGCCGCGTAGGGGCCGGCCAGCACCCAGGTCAGGTCGAGCACGCGCAGGCCGTCGAGCGGGCCGGGCGGTGGTGGCATTGCGAACTCCTTTCGCTGCGAGGCGAGATGCGGGTCAGACGAGTCCTTCGGTGGCGACGGACAATTCGGTGTCCTCGACGACCCACTCCAGCGGCTCGCCGCGGCTGAAGCGGGCCAGATTTTCGAGGAACAGTTCGGTGGTGCGCTTGAACGCCGAGGGCACATGGCCGGAGTCGTGCGGCGTGACCGCGGTGCGCGGCAGACTCCAGATCGGCGAGTCCGCGTCGGGCGGTTCATAGGGCGCGACATCGAGCACCGCGCCGCCAATCCGCTCCGCCTCCAGCGCCTCACGCAGTGCGTCGAGATCCAGCACGCGCCCGCGCGCGACATTGATCAGCAGCGCGTGCGGCTGCATTGCGGCCAGCTCGTCCGCGCCGATCAGATTGACCGTCTCATCGGTCAGCGGGACGCAGAGCACGACATAATCGCTGGCCGCGAGCAGCTCGGGCAGGCGGTCGGGCGTGAGATGCAGGTCGAGATTCGGGTCGTCGGGCGGCCGCCGCTTGGTCGCGATCGTGCGCATCCCGAACGCCCGCGCCCGCTGCGCGATCGCCGCGCCGATCCCGCCGTAGCCGACGATGCCGATTGTTTGACCGGCCAGCTCGACCGAGGTCAGGCCGCGCCAGACCGATTGTTGCGCCTGCGCGGCGTGCTCGGGCAGACGCTTGGCGCGGCTGAGAATGTGCGCAAAGACGTACTCGGCGATCGGGCCGGCGTGGACGCCGGGCAGGTTGGTCAGCGTCCCGCCCGCCTGGAGCACCAGCGTGTAGACGACGTGATCGACGCCGGTGCTGGCGGTTTGCATCCAGCGCGGCGGCGCGTCGCGCAGCACCGCAACCAGCCCCTGCAGCGCTTCGGGCTGTTCGTAGAGGTCTTCGGAGAGGAAGAAGGCGTCGAGGCCGGCGGGCTCGCCCGCCCACGCGCCGTCGGGCTCGAGCACGATCAGTTCGGCGCGCGGCGCGGCCTCGAGCAGCCGCTCGCGCCAGTCGTCGGCGATCAGCCGGCTCACGCCGAGTCGGACCGGAATGGCGGCGGCGTCGGTTGGCATGGAGCGCTCCGTTGCCGCGATGCTACGGTACGGAGCGGCCGATGACGCCTTCCCCACCTTCCGCTGCCCCCGCCGCGCTGCCCGCGATCCTGCGCATGCGCCCCTTTTCCCGCATCTACGCGGGCTGGTGGATGGCCGTCGCCGCCTCGCTCGTCTCGTTCGCCGGCGTCGCGTTCTTCAATCCGGTGCTCGGCGCGCTGGTGCCCGCGCTGCAGGAGCAGTTCGGCTGGAGCGTCGCCGCCATCGCCGCGGCGATGACGATCGGCACCGTCGCCGCCGCGGTGATCGCGCCGATCATCGGCCCGCTCGCCGACCGCTACGGCGCGCGCTGGATGCTGGTCGGCTCGGTCGCGCTGATGGTGGCGCTCCTGGCGCTGCTGGCGTTCATCAACGAGCTCTGGCAACTCTGGCTGCTCTACGGGTTGGGGCGCGCGATCGGCGTGGGCATCGTCGATCTGGCGGTGGTGGTGGCGATCGCCAACTGGTTCGTGCGCGACCGCGGGCGGGCGATGGGGCTGACGATGATCGGGACGCGCGCGGGGATGTCGCTGATGCCGCTGCTGTTGGCCTGGACGCTCGGCTTCGGCGGGCTGCGCGCCGGCTTCCTCGGGCTGGCGGTGTTGGTCGCGGTGCTGGCTTTTCTGCCGCCGCTGATCATCCGCCGCCGCCCCGAGGATGTCGGCCTGCGGCTGCCCCGCGCGCCGGCGGGCGCCGACGAGCCGTCCGACGCCGACCCGGTCTGGACGGTGCGCCAGGCGCTGCGCACGCGCGCCTTCTGGCTGCTGCTGCTGGGCACCTCGGTGCTGATGGTGGTGGGAGGATCGGTCAACTTCACGTTCGTCTCGCACCTCACCTCGAACGGCGTCGGCGACAGCACGGCGGTGTTCGCGCTGTCGCTCTGGGCGGGGATGGGCATCATCGGCGGGATCGCGGGCGGCGAGCTGCGCCAGCGGCTCTCGGTGCGCTTCGCGCTGCCGGGCGTGATCTGCGTCACCGCCGCCTCGCTGGTCTGGTTCGTGCTGGCCGACTCGGTCTGGATGGGCCTGGTCTTCGCGGTCTGGCACGGCCTCAGCTTTGGCGCCCAGCTGCCGCTCAATCGCATCTCGTTCCCCGACTATTTCGGGCGCTACTCCGTAGGCGCAATCCGCGGCGTGACCGCTCCCGTCCAATTCGCCCTAAACGCCTTCGGCCCGCTGGTGGCGGGATTCATCTTCGACTGGCAAGGCTCCTACGACGCGCTCTACGTCGCATTCGTAGCCCTACTCCTACTAGCCGCCCTCAGCATCCTGGCCGCGCCGAAGCCGCGAGTTCCGGCGCCAGAGCTGACATGACCGCGGCGTAGCCGAGCGGCATTGGCACGGCGTCGCCGATCCATTTGGCGAGTTGCCCTCGGTGGGGCGTTCGGCCGGACCCGGTCGTGAATCGGTAGTCCAAAGGAAAGCCCTGGATCGTCGCCGCTTCGCGCGGCGTCAGGGTTCGGCGCTCGTATGGGTGTACAAAGCGCCCGCGCCCAGGCGTCGTGAAGCCGGTCGTGATCGTCGGAGCCGGCGCGTCGGGCCGCATCCGCCCATAGACTGATCCGTAGGTCGTTCCATTCTTGTGAGAGTCGGGGCGCTCGGTGTTCGCCAACTCGTAAGCGTCGTTGTCGAACAGCCAGTCGATCCGAGCTTGCGTGGTCTCATTGTGCTCTGTCGCTGTGTTCAGCGGATCATCTTGATCCACGTTGAACTGCGACAGTCGCTCAAGGAGCCAGCTGACGGACCGCACGCCTTCGCTGCGCAGGCATGCTCTGATGCTTTCGAGCGGGATCGGGGCGCGCCCGCGGGAAGCGACGATGAAGTAGCGCCGCCGCGTTTGCGGCCAGCCCATCTCGTCCGCCCGCAACACGCCGTGTACAACCTCGTAGCCGCTGTTGCGCAGGAGTGCGAGGGTTGCGGCCTCTACGCCACGACGATCGTGAACTACTTCAGGCACGTTTTCGATTACCACATGGGGAACTTTCGCGGCCACTGCGAAAGCAGGGACAGTGAGGATCAGGTGATTTCGCAGGTCGACTCGCCGCGAGTGATTGTTCAAGTTGGAGTGACCCTGGCAAGGCGGGCCAGCGATCAACATCTGCGCGCGCGCAGCCGCGGCAGCAACATCTTCGTTGATGATTTCAGGCTCGTAGCTGAAGGTTGCGTTCTCTGACCAGTTCTGCACCCGGAAGTCCACCAAGGACGAGATCGATTCTGCGCGTTGCACGCGCACATCATGATTCGCCGCGAATGTTGCAAGGGCGTCGGCGTCAGAATCGATCGCAACCTCTGCCACGACTTCTCGGCCCATCTCAGATATGGCCTGTCGCGCCCCGACCGATAGCCCGCCAGCGCCGCAGAACAGATCGACGGTTCTTATCGGTTGCCGGTTGGCAGTTGACGAGATCGGGCTGCTACCCGTTAGAAAGGCGCGCCACCAAGCGCCCAGAGGATCGCGGTGTGCGTCTTCTACCTCAGTTGGGTTGAGCTCAATGTGGGACTCGACGGCGTGATCCCCGAGAGGCAAGCGGCGATTGAGCAATGTCCCCCGCACGTTGAATTCTTGGGCAGGCACGCCGATTGCCTCAAGCGCCATCTGTTCGGTGCTCACGCTTCGTCTCTCCACAGGTCTCCGATCAAGGTCGCCGCGGCCTCGTCCCCGTAGTCGTTCAGCAGGACGTTAGTCCAGGCACGGTTGACGCGTTTGGCGGTCTCTCGCAGAGGCTGGGTGTTTAGCCGGTCAGCGCTCTGTTTATCAACCATCGCTCGCGTCAACGGAGGCGCCGACGCCGTGCGAACTTGCAGTATGTGACTCTGCCAGAAGTCAGCCGATCGGCTCAGTCGCATTGCGTGTTCGGCGTGAGCAAGGCCGCCAACGGCAGCGACTCGCAGGTACATTCGAGTGAGCACCGTGTCGCGAGAGCTTTGCGCATTGAGAAAATGCATGTGCTTGCCCCCTGCAAAGGCTTCCGGTTGCCGCCATTGGATGAAGCTCCAGAAGAACTTCAACGCAAGGTAGCGCCAGAAGCCCTCGTCGTCGAGGACGGATATGTCTGGGACACCCGTGACGTGTGGGTCCGAGGGATTGAGCGCCGCGTACAGGTGGGCGGACGCGATCCCCTCAACGTAATCCTTGTCTTGATCGCGTCGCGGCTCTTTGAGGAGGTCGTCAATTTTGCGGGCCGCAGCTTCGATCCGTGACAGATCAACGTCGTCGCCGTCACCTTCCCACTGCTCGCCAAGCGGCGGATCTTCGCCGTCGATTCGCAACTGAGCGACCTCGGCGCAACGGGTGAGTGAGACCGTTGGGTATCTCATGGCGACTCCGCGAACGGGGTGACCATCGCGCTCTTCACGTTCAGCGCACCTTCGGCGAGAGCGACGAACTTAGCCGGGTCCCTGTCGATCAGTTCAAGTGCCCTCATGCACTCGTGATCGGGTGCCTTGCTTCCGGCCACCAGCCGCACGATACGGCCGACCAAGGAGTCTTTCAAGTCGCTCCATTCGTGGTCCTTGGTGTCGCTGGTGGCACAAGCGACAACAACGCTGGCGACGAAATCGCAGACGAGTTGCGACTGAATCGCTTTACTCAAGGGCGATTCCCCTGTCGCGCTAATGCGCGACAGCAGATCCTCGTCCACGAAGAACTCAGGCGGCTCGGTCTCCCCGAAAGGCCGGAACGGGTCGTGGTCGCCGAGCGTGAAGTACCTCACCGTTTGCTTCGGGAGTTGGAGCTCTGAGCGTTTTTCGTCGTCCAACGCCGTTGGACGGAAGAGGCCCATTGCGGACTCGCCTACCGTAATCCGAAATTCCGCACGCGCCAACCAGGTTCCCAGCCGCCACGGACGTAGCGGTCGCTGTTCTTGCTCGCTGAGCAGAGCGACGTAGGTAGTCACCTTCGCGCCGTGGGTGCTCGCTTGCAATGCACGCGGCCGCGGGTTTGCGAGTCGAACCAGACGCGCCTCCGAAGCGCACTCGCTGAGTGGACGTAGGTAGCAGGTGTCCGCAATCTTGAGGTAGTTGGACGATGCCACGATCACAAGGCCAAGGTCCGACGGCGGAATTCCGCACTTCTCCGTGCCTGCTCCCAAGAGCGCGCGGAACTGAACCATGCAGGCATCGTCACGTGCCCAAGACACGGCTGGTTGCGCACGGAGAAAGTCCTCAGGCGACCCAATCGTAATCTGTGAGTCCGCGTCGCAAACCTGCTCGCCCATGTGGAACTGGGCTAACCGAAGTGCGTTGCTGAACTCGGCGGGGGCGTGAAATGGGCGGAGCGTTCGGGTTTCTTTACTCATGCCCCGCCCTCCTTGACCACGTTGGCTTCGGCAATGACGCGGCCTGTCCACAGAGCGTCATGAGACTCGCTCGCGAAGCTGAACTGCACAGGGCTGCCACGGTGGATTTGCCCCGTATATAGCTCAGGGGCTCCGTTCAGTGCGAATCCCCACGGGGGATCGATCTCAAGTGAGACCGCGTCACCGACGCGGTCGTCCTCCACGAAGACATAGCGAAGGCGCACGGCCACCGTCGCGATGTCCCCATCAAACTCATCCGTGAGGCCGAACCGGACATTGCCCCGCACTCGGATGGAGTCGCTGCCAGTTTCCTCAACCCGAGGGTCAAGGTTGATCGACACATCGCGGGGATCCGAAGGTAGTGGGGGGTGATGAGGACCTTCGCCGCTCAAGAGCTTTGATACGAGCCGCTCAAACTCTCGCAAGCGCAGGCCCTCTCGGCGCGCCTTTGGAGGCTTCAGTTCCCGGCGAAATTTGCCGACGTGGTCCTTGATGCGTTTCAGCACCAGTTCCGCGATCTTTGCGGCTTCAGCGTCACCGCCTTCGTCGTCTGGTTTCGTCTGCCACGCGTCGTGGCCTTTCGGCTCGGTTTTGCGCAAGGTGCCGTCAACTCCGGGATCGGCGATGAACGCGCCCCGAACGAACGGTGGAGCCTGCCCTGCCTCGTAGTACTCAACGACCATGCGCGGATTGCGCATTATGGCGACCAAGCTGCGATGATCGACCGGAACTGAAGGGTCAACCTCCGTTTGCTGGGGGTATGACCAATCATCCGGAGCGGCGACCAGGCCGAGGACACCGGCTGCTGAGAATCGGCCAATTTTGCCGAGAACCCCTCGCTGCTTATGCGGGTGTGGGTTGTCCTGGGGCACCGTTGCTGCTTCATAGGCGTCAACGAAAGACCTCAGCACCGGGTCCCGTTTCGGGCGCGGGTGCCGGACTTCGCTTTCCGTTCGGATGGACACCCCGAAGCGAATCGACGAGTCCTCCAGTGGCGGCCACCAATAGCGCTCGATCGCGCGCTGGAGGTCGTCTGGCTCTACCGTCGGCTCTACGACAAGGAAGGTTGTCCCGAAGTCTTGGCCGGTGCTTGGATCGCGGATGCTCATCCCCAACGAGTGAGCAACCGCGTCGGCCTCTTCGTTCTCAAAAGGCGAAACTGCTCGCCCCTTTCGTCTTCCGAGTCTCGCGAAGCCGGGGTAGCTCTTGCCGTTCAGCGCATGCTGACCCCAGTAGGTCATGCCGAGCAGCCGTCTAGTGACTCCCGACTCCGCGGAGCCTTCGCGAAAGCAACTGTAGGCGACGATCGTGTGCGTAGCGGAACCACGGATCATCCCGGCTTTTCCGTATCCGTAAGATCCGCCTCCGCCGGGTTTCGGCGTGTAGCCGAGTGTCGCCAGCGCGAGGTACATTCGTGATTGCCCGTTGCTCCAAGTCCCATACATGCCGGTTGTGCCTGATTCCGTGATCATGAGGTAGGTCAACGGTTCAGCGTCGTCATGTACGCCATTGAGGCACGTTCGCTCGCGGAGCCCCAAGTTCACAGGCTCTGGAGCCGCCTCGCATTCGCGCAGGCGGTCGGTCAGATCGGTCAGCGCCAATGCTGCCACCAGCTTTGACTTGTCGTTCCCGCTGGCGGATAGGAACGAGAACTCGATCTGAAAATCCGGGGTCGCCTCGTCAGCCTCCTGTGCCTCCCCCGCGGCATCCCAGGAATTCTGAATCACCTCCCGTGCCATCACGGCGGCATTCGGGGACGGCGCGTCTCGCTCCAGCACGCCCGGTGTTTTGACCGGGTCGTTGCGAAAGAGCTTGCCAATGTCGCCTGACAGACTCGTAGTGTCAGAGCTAAACGGCTCCCACACCCAGCGGGGTTTCGGCATCGGGGGCGCCTACTCGTTCGAGAGGATCAGCGTCCCCGCTGAGGCGAACATGCCGCCGGGGCCGTGGGCCATGCTGGTGTTGATGCCCTCTACCTGGCGCTCGCCGCATTCGCCGCGCAGTTGGCGGACCGACTCGATGATCGCGAACATCCCGTACATCCCCGTGTGGCAGTAGCTGAGGCCGCCGCCGTTGGTGTTCATCGGGAAGTCGCCGCCGGGGCCCGACTTGTAGATCGTCTCGCCGTCGGGGCCGGTCTTGGTTTCGGCGAAGAAGGGCCCGCCCTCGCCCTTGGGCACGAAGCCGAGGTCTTCGGCGGCCATCAGCGGGGTGAAGGTGAAGGCGTCGTAGAACATGCAGTGTTCGATGTCCTGCGGCCCCAGGCCGGCGCTCTTGTAGGCGGCCTCGCCGGAGATGCGGTAGGCGTCGGCGGTGGTGTGGTCGCGCATCTGCGAAACCATCCAGTGGGCGTTGGCCTCGCCGGCGCCCAGCACGTAGACGGGCGGCTTGGCGAAGTCGCGCGCGCGCTCTTCCGAGACGAGCACCAGCGCGCCGCCGCCGTCGGCCACGACGCAGCAGTCGAGCAGGTTGAAGGGGTAGCAGATCATGCGCGAGTTGAGCACGTCTTCGGGGGTGATCGGCCCGCCGCCGCGGTCGGGCGAGCGGCGGTGCGAGCCCATCATCGCCATCGGGTTGAGGTTGGCCCAGGCGCGCGTCGCCGCCGCAATGTGCGCGAGGTGCTCTTTGGTGGTGCCGTACTGGTGGAAGTGGCGCAGCACGGGGATCGAGAAGGTGGTCGGCGCGCCGCCGATCGCGAAGGGCGCCTCATACTGCGCGCCGGGCGACTGGCGCGAGCCGCCGCGCCCCATGTCGACGCCGGAGCGCCCGCTCTCGCCATGCGTGATCAGCGCGACATCGCAGTAGCCGGCCATGATCGCGGCCACGGCGTGGCGCACGTGGATCATGAACGAGCAGCCGCCCACCGAGGTGCCGTCGATGTAGCGCGGCTGGATGCCGAGGTACTCGGCGACCTCGTTGGGGATCGCGCCGGCGCAGAGCAGGCCGTCGACGTCGGAGAGCTTGAGTCCGGCGTCGTCGAGCGCGTTGCGCGCGGATTGCGCGTGGAGCGCGAGGCGGGACATGCCGGGCAGGTTCCCCAGGTCGTCGGTTTCGGCTGCGCCCACGATGGCGACTTTGTGGCGGATCTGATCCATCGTTCGTCTCTCCTCGTTGCCCGTCGCTCGCTGAGCGGCGCCGGGCGGTCGTTCGGGCGGTTGCGGCGGCGGTCGCTAGACCAGCCGGAATTTGGGCAGGGTGACCTCGTCGGTCACGTCGTCGAAGACGATTTCGACGGGCGCGTCGACCCAGTGCGAGCCGTGCTCGCGCAGGTCTTTGCCGTCGTAGGGGTCGTCGACGATCAGGTTGGACATCAGCCGCGGCCCCTCGTCGAGCTCGACGACGGCGATGACATAAGGCGCGGCGTCCTGCATCGGCGGGATCGGCAGGTGGCTGATCACGTAGGTGTGCACCTTGCCCTTGCCGGAGACCTCCCGCCAGTCGATCTCCCAGTTGAAGCAGTCGGGCCTGGGGCAGAAGGGGCGCGGGTAGAAGTGGAAGGCGCTGCAGGGCGGGCAGTAGGGCAGGATCAGCTTGTGCTGCTTGAGCCCGTCCCAGTAGGGCTGCGATTCGGGCGTCGGCTGCGGCAGCGCGCCGGTGTAGTCGGCCATGCGATTGTCTCCTCGTTTGCGCGCTGTCGCGCGCACGCTGTCCCAGAATGCTAGGCGAGAGGGCGCTGGAGGGCAATGCGGGGGCGGCGGGGGCGCTCAGTCGGCGGCGGCGGGCTCAAGGTCGGGGACCGGGACGCGCTCGATCTGGAGGTCGCTGGCGCGCTTCTGGGCTTGGGCGAGGTCGTAGCGGGCCTGCATCTTGAGCAGTACCTGCGCGCCGCCGCCGAAGGCCATGTCGACGCGGATCGCCAGGTCGGCGGTGACAGGCGCCCGCGTGGCGCAGACCTCGGCCAAGCCGCGCTGCTCAACGCCCAGATGCGCCGCAGCTTCGGCAACGGTCAGGCCGCACGGCTCAATGCAGTCGTAGAGGATGACTTCGCCGGGATGCGTCGGGTTGGAAAGGGTCATAGTTCACCACCTCGGTTAATGATAGTCGATCAAGTCGACATCTACCGCGTCTGGGCCATCGAAACGGAAAATGATTCGCTGATTACCGGAGACGCGGACGGACCAAAAGCCGTCGAGATCACCGCGCAACGGGTGGAGGCGCAGGCCCGGCCTGTTCATCTGCTCGGGTCGTTCCGCGTCGTGCAGCTGGTCGAGGATTCGTTTGATCCGCGCTACGTGCGCTTGCGGCAGACCGCTGCGGTCGTCCCGCTCGTGGAAGCGTCGAAGCCCACGGTGGCGGAAGCTGCGAATCATCGGGCTGGCCTGTCGTCACGGCTGGTCGGCGCCGCCAAGCGCGCGCATTCGCGTAGTCGGACGCTCAGTCCCAAGACTGCGCCCTCGCAGGCTACCGCATTGCCTCCGTGCCGCCATCAACGGCACCCCGTCGTACGTGGTCAGCGAACCCCGATCGCCTCTCGCGCAGCCTGCCGTGTCGCGGCATCGCCGGTGGGGTGGATTGGGGGCGCGGGGAAGATGTGGACGCCGTAGGCGTCGGCGAGCAGCGTGGCGCCCTCGACGTCGAAATCGTTCGCGTAGCGCTCCCACAAGGCGATCAGCAGCGCGGCGAACTCCGCGCCATGACGCGGAGCCAAATAGTATCCGGCCTCTCCGGGAAGCGACAGCCGCAGCAGGGCATGGGCTGTTTCGTGCAGGACGACGGATGCGGCGCGTCCGTCGGGGCGCAGCTGAATTGCGTGCGCATCTGTGTCGTATGCGCCGGCGAACTCGGCGCCGGGCGGCGCGGCGGTTACGGCGGGCGGCTGCGCCGTTGAGCCCAAGAAGTCGTTGTAGATCGCGTTTACGATGCCCTGCGCCTGATCGAGCGAGATCGGGCGCCGCCACTCCCCGGAGAGGAGGTTGGCAGTGACATCACGTTCCCAGTCGTAGACCTTGTACTGCTGCTCGTCCAGGAGATCGTCCGGGACCGGGCCGTCGTCGAGCTCCGCGATGCGCTCCAGGAACGCCCATTGGCAGGTTTCAGTGTCGTATCGGTGCTGCCAGATCGTGAGGAAGCCCCGCTCCAGATGCAAACCGCACTCGGTCGAGAGCTTGCGCCCGTCGATCCCGGCGCTCACACCGCTGGCGATGGAACGCAGCTCGATCGCGCGGGAATCCTCAGAGAGCGGCGCGATCACCGCCGCGCCCGATCGTGGGGGAAATCCTTCGCCGTCGGCGGCTGCGGCCCGTGTTCGCTCCGCAAGACCGCAAATGCGGGAGGCCGGCAGAGAGCGCCAGCGATCAATGCGGTCGCGTACCTCGACTCGTACCGCCGCGCAATCGCCGGACCACCGCGCGCCAATTCGCGTTGTAACGCTGAAAGACTCATCCGGCGCCGTGACCGTCAGCGGCGCCAGCCATTCCGCGCACGCTGCCCCGCCGACCGGACTGACGCGCAGCGAGCGCTGGTCGTCAGCCTCCGACGGACCTACGAACAGAATGCCGCAGTCGTCGCTGAGCCCGGCCACCGGCGGCTCGAAGAGAAACGCCTCATCCGCAACGCTCAGCGTTATCGCAGCGCCCACCTCCAGCACTATTTCGGAGCTGTACCACCAATCGTCTCCGTCCGCGCGCTCTTCAACTTCGCGATCCTGAGGATGAGCGGGCGGACCCCACTCGCCGTCAGCGTTGCGGGCTTCGAGGGCGACCACGACTTCGGCGCGGTTATCGACGGCTACGGTGGGCCGCACCTCGCCGCCGGGCGCGCGAAGCAACGGAGCATCGCCGCCTCCGCCGCACGCCGCAGCTGCGATGGCCACCGCAATCAGCGCGCCGATCGTGAGTCCGGGAATGGCGCGGGGGGGGGGGGGGGACGGAGAGCGGGAAGGGGAGGCGATTGTGTGTCGGCATGCGTGAACAGTCCCTAGTCAGCGGCGGCGGGCTCGAGGTCGGGTTCGGGGATCCGCTCGATCCGGACATTGAGCTCGGCCGCGCGCTTGCGCGCGTTGGCGAGGTCGTGCGCCGCCTGGAGAGCGAGCCAGACTTCCGAATCGCCGCCGAAGGCCATTTCGATCCGAACGGCCAGATCTGGGGTGATGGGCGCCCGACAGTGGCAGACCTCGCGCAGGTCGCGCTCCGCAACTCCCATGTGAGCCGCGGCCTCGGCGATCGTCAGGCCGCAGCCCTCGATGCAGTCGTAGCGGATGGTCTCGCCCGGATGGAGCGGTTCAAGCGCGGACATGAGACGGCCTCCCTCCTAATGGTAGTCGACGAGGTCGACATCCACCACATCGCGGTCTTCAAACCGAAAGATGATTCGGAGGTTGGCAGAGACGGTGACCGACCAGAATCCTTCGAGATCGCCTTTGAGAGGGTGCAGTCGAAAGCCGGAAATGGCCATTTGCTGCGGGCCGCTCGCCCGGTCCAGCAGCAAAAGAATGCGAGTGATCCGGCGAACGTAGGCTTGGGGCAACAGCCGCGGGTTGCCCGTTTCGTGGTAGAGGCGCAGGCCGCGGTGGCGAAAGCTTCGAATCACGAGGCCAGCCTGTCGTCGCTCCTAGTCGGCGGCGGCGGGCTCGAGGTCGGGGACAGGGAGCCGCTCAATCCGCAGAGCGGCCGCGCGTTTGCGAGCCTGCGCGAGGTCGTAGCTGGCCTGGAGCGCAAGCCAGATGCGATCGCCGCCGCCGAACGCCATGTCCAGGCGAATCGCCAGATCGGCCGTGATCGGCGCGCGCCCATGGCAAACCTCGGTCAGTTCGCGTTTGTCCACGCCCATATGCGCCGCCGCTTCGGCAATCGTGAGGTTGCAGGCCGCGATGCAGTCCTCGCGCACAGACTCGCCGGGGTGTGGTGGGTTTCTCATCGGCATGGCGCGCCTCCTAGTGATAGTCCTCGTAGTTGACATCGTACACATCGCCGTCCTCGAACCGGAACGTAATGCGCCACGTGCGAGTCACGCGGATCGACCACGTGCCGGCGCGCGGACCCTTCAACTCGTGCAGCTGCCACCCTGGGCTCCTCAGATCCTGGATCGACGCCGCTTCGTCCAGCCGATGCAGAATACGCCGCACCTTCTCAACTTCGCCGGCGCCGATGCCGCGCCTCGAATCCTGCTCGAACAACAGGCGCAAGCCGCGGTGGCGAAAGCTTCGAATCATTGGCTCGCCTCATCCATCCGTCCGCTCGCTGGCGCTCGCTGCTCCCGCTCGATCCACTCCTCGAACACCGCTTGCTTGACCGCGCTCCACGCCGGCGGCGGCTGGCTGCGGCGCTGGCGGTTGGCTTCGGCGAGCAGCACCGCGGCGGCTACGGAGACATTGAGGCTCCCCACGAAGCCCTGCATCGGGATGCGGACGCGCGCGTCGGCCGCCGCCAGCATCTCCTCCGAGCAGCCGCGGTGCTCGTTGCCTAGCACGATCGCCGACGGCCCGCGCCAGTCGACCGCGAGGTAGTCGAGCGGCTCGCCGGCCAGCTCGGTCGCGTAGATGCGCAGCGAGCGCTCGCGCAGCGCGGCGACGCACTCGGCGACCGAGTCGTAACGCTCGATTTGGAGCCACTTCTGAACATTGGCCGCCGCGCCGGACGAGATTTTCGGAAAGACCTGATCGGTGTAGCAAAGCGCGACCGCGCCGACGCCGAAGGCGTCGCAGCTGCGCAGCACGGCCGAGGCGTTATGCGCGTCGTGGATGTTTTCGAGGACGATGACGAGGTCGTCCTGTCGGCGCGCGAGCACCTCGCGCATCCGCCGTCGCCGGCGCTCGGTGGTCATCGCGCGATCACCACACTGCCGCAGGACGCATGGGAGCGGGCGGCTAGACGGCGCACTCGCCCTCGCCGCGCTGCAGGACGTAGATGTCCTCGCGGTCCCAGTCGACGAACATCGGCAGCGTCTCGGGCGCGAACTCGACGGGCAGCATCAGGTCCTCGACGGCGCTTTGCACGGGCTGCATCCCGACGCGGTCAATCCAGGCGGCGAACTCCTCTGCGCCGTCGGCGCGGTCGCCGTGATAGAGCGCGAGCACGCGCTCAACGGCGTCGGGCACGCGCTTGGCGGGGATGCGCACCTTCGGTACCAGCGTGCCCAGCCGGATTTCGTCGTTGCGGTAGTTGCCGCCCACGAACATGTGATAGGCGGGAATCTGGCGGTTGCCGACCTTGATCGCCGCCCCGTGAAAGCCCAGATCGGCGATGTGGTGCTGCCCGCAGGAGTTGGGGCAGCCGCTCATGTGGACGCGCATCTTGCGCGTCACGGGGTCGTCGATCGCCAGCTCGCGCAGGCGCTGCTGCACGGCGCGGTTGAGCCCCATCGAGGAAGTGATGCCCAGCTTGCAGGAGTCCGTGCCCGGGCAGGAAACGACATCTTCGATCTCCTGCGCGTCGGCGTCGCCCAGACCGAGCTCGCCGAGCGCTTTCCAGACGGCGTAGACGCTCTCGTTGGGGATCCAGCGCAGCACGAGGTTTTGCTGCGGCGTGGTGCGCGCGCGGCGGCGCCCGTAAGCGCGCAGGATCTCGGCCAGCCCGCGGAACTGCGCAGGCGTCAGGTCGCCCTGCGGCACGCTGACCTCGACCGCCGAATAGCCCGACTGCCGCTGCGGCACGACATTGGCCGCGGCAAAGCGCTCGAATGCGGCGCGATCGCCGTTGGGTTCGACGGTGATCGCGGGCGCCGCCGACTGCTCCGACTCTTCCTCATCGAGATAGAGCAGCTCTTCGAGCGGCGCGTGGAACTGGTCCTCCTGCGCCCAGGGCTTGCGCAGCTCGGCCTCGACCAGCTCGCGGAAGTTGTCTTCGCCGACGCGGTGGACGAGGAACTTGAGCCGCGCCTTGAGGATGTTCTTGCGCAGCTCGTCGGCCGCGTTGAAGATGCGAATTACGGCCTCCGAGAGCCGCAGGAAGTCGTCGACCGGCACGAACTCGGTCAGCAGCAGCGCCTCCTTGGCCATCGTCGAGAGGCCGCCGCCGACCATCACCCGAAAGCCGCGCACTTCCTCCCCATCGATCTCGCGCACTTCCGCGAAGAACGCCAGGTCGTGGATCGCGGCGATTGCCGAGTCCGTCTTGCGCCCGGTGAAGTAGACCTTGAACTTGCGCGGCAGCAGCTGGGTGATCGCGTTGCGCACCCAGTAGCGCACGAACGCGCCGGCGTAGGGCGTCGGGTCGAAAACCTCGCCGGGCAGAATGCCCGCCCAGGGGTCGGCGGTGACATTGCGCACGGTGTTGCCGCAGGCCTCGCGCGAGGAGAGCCCGGCGCGGCCCAGCACGCGGAGCATGTCCGGCATCTGATCCAGCGGCACGAAGTGCAGCTGGATGTTCTGCCGCGTGGTGATGTGCCCCTTCTGGAGCGGCGCGAAGCTCTCCGCCGCCTCGCCGAAGGCGTCCAGCTGATCGGCGCTCACCCCGCCCATCGGCAGCTTGACCCGGTTCATATGCACATCGGGCTGTCGCTGGCCGTAGACGCCCTGCCGCAGGCGGTAGAGCATGAACTCCACCTCTTCCCGCTGTTGCTCGCGGAACGCCGTGGCCTCCGTCTCGAAATCGCCCAGCTCGTCGTCCAGGATCGGGATCACCACGCCCGGCTCGTCCTGTGCCGCCTTGGAAACCATGCCCGCGCCTCCCGCCTGACCGGTCCCGCACCACGCCTGCTGGGGGCGCGGGAACGGCGCTGTGTTGCGGACAGATTATCAAAGCTGGAGCGACTCCTCGATCACAACGGAAAGCGCCGACTCCACACGCAGACCCCGCAGCTCATCCGGCAGCGCGGCGATCTGCGCCGCCGCGCGCTCGCGGAGCGCCGCCAGCGTCTCGCGCGACTCCTCCGCGCGCCGCCCGTCGACCATCACCCGCCGCAGCAACGGCTGCCAACCGTCATCTGGGCCGTTAGGCGGCGGCGCGTCGAATCGCGCGATGCGATCCTCGACGATCTGCCCATCCGCGCTGCGCCGCCAGACCTGCTTGCGCGTCGGCAGACTCGGCTTGCCCGGCGAGCGCTTGGCGCGCGGCTGCCCGTCGTACTCCACCAGCTTGTAGACGGCGTCGAGCGACGGCGCGTCCTGCGAAACGACAACCGCAGTGCCCGCCGCAAACGCATCGATCGGCGCGCCCTGCTCGACCAGCTCGCCGATCTGGTGCTCGTCCAGCCCGCCGCTGACGATGATTCGCACATCGGGCAGGCCGGCATCGTCGAGCATCCGACGCGCGCGCGTCGTCTCCGCGCTCAGATCGCCCGAGTCAATCCGAATCGCCGCGATGCGCCCTGCCCCAAGCTCCTTGGCGACCGCGATCGCCCGCTCCACGCCCTGCGCGGTGTCATAGGTGTCGACCAGCAGCGTCGCCTCCGTGTAGCGCTCCGCGAACGCGCGGAATGCGGACAACTCGTCCTCGGCGGCGAGCACGTAGGAGTGCGCCATCGTGCCCACGACGGGAATGCCGAAGCGCTTGCCCGCCTCGACCGACGATGTGGCGGCGAATCCCGCCAGGTAGGCGGAGCGCGCGGCGCTGAGCGCGGCGTCCACGCCGTGCGCGCGGCGGCCGCCGAACTCCAGCAACGGCGCGCCCGCCGCCGCGCTTGTCGCCCGCGCCGCCTTGCTCGCGACCAGCGTCGCCGCGCCGATCTGGTTGATCACCAGCGTTTCGAGCAGCTGCGCCTGCGGCAGCGGCGCGATCACCTGCAGCAGCGGCTCATGCGGAAAAACCGCCGTCCCCTCCGGCGGCGCCCAGATCTCCCCCGTGAAGCGGAAGCCGCGCAGGCGCTCGATGAACGCATCGTCGAACTGCGGCAGCCCGGCCAGCCAGGCGAGCTCGTCGTCGTCGAAACGCAGCGCCTCAATCCGCTCCAGCGTCTGTTCCAGCCCGGCGGCCAGCAGGAAGCCCCAGCCGCGCGGCAGGCTGCGCGCGCTGAGCTCGAAGACGGCCGGCGCGACGATGCCGCGCTCGTAGTAGAGCTGCGCCATCACCAGCTCATAGAGGTCGGTGAACAGCCCCGACGCGGGAGTCACGCCGACGCGCCGCGCTCGATGGCCGCGCCCGCCGCCGCCAACTCCGCCAGCGCCGCCTCCCCGTCGCCCGCCGCCAGGTTCACCGCCGCCACCGCCCTCGTGACCACCGTCGTCTCGAAGCCCAGCGCCAGCGCGTCCAGCGCCGTCGCCTTCACGCAGTAGTCCGTCGCCAGACCCACCACCACAACCCGCTCAACGCCCCGTTCGCGCAGCAGCGACTCGAGCTCGGTAGCCCGCTGCTCGCCGCTCTGCGGGTCGCGCATCGTGAAGCCCGAGTAGCCGTCTTCCCCGTTCGCTCCCTTGCGCACGACCGGCCCGGCGCCCCCCGCTGCTCCGCGCAGCTCGGGGTGCAGCTGCGCGCCCCAGCTGTCGGCCACGCAGTGGACGGGCCAGAGCCCGCCGTCGGTCACGAAATGCGGTGTGCGCTCCGGGTGCCAGTCCTGCGTGTAGACGATCGGCCCGCCCGCCGCCTCGGCGGCCGCGATCAGCTCGTTGACCGCCGCGATCACCCGATCCGCGCCGGACACGGCCAGCGACCCGCGCGGGTCGGCGAAATCGTTCTGCAGATCGACGACGATCAGCGCGGAGCGGGCATCAAAGCGGGTCACGCGGGCAGAATAGGGCAGAGAGGGTGGAGGCGACGACCGGATTCGAACCGGTGATCAGGGTTTTGCAGACCCGTGCCTTGCCACTTGGCTACGTCGCCCCAGACGGATCGTGGGGATGTTGGGTTGATCAGGTGGAGCGGAAGACGGGATTTGAACCCGCGACCTTCTCCTTGGCAAGGAGACGCGCTACCACTGCGCCACTTCCGCTCGCGAAGCCCGAGGTTGGTGCCGAGGAGGAGACTCGAACTCCTACGCTCGCAATGAGCACAGCGCCCTCAACGCTGCGTGTCTACCAATTCCACCACCTCGGCACGGAGGCTGCCTCTGGCAGGAGTGGAGGGACTCGAACCCCCGACCTACGGTTTTGGAGACCGTTGCTCTGCCAAACTGAGCTACACTCCTCCGCAAGCCCAAGTGTACACCGTCAAGCCGCAGCTTGCATAGCGCGGGCTACAGAGTGGCGGCGGGAGTTCGGCAGGAAGCACGAGTGTTCGCGTGTCCGCGTTGGATCCGCTACGCTCTGCCCATGCCTGCGCGAGAAGACACGATCAACACGGCGCTCGGCGAGGTGCTGCAAGCGCTGCGCCCGACCAGCTGGCGCGTGCTCGCAGAAGAGCAGCGCACGCTGCTCGGCAGCGCCAAACGTCCCGATGTGCTGATCGAAGAGCCGGCCGGCTGGCCCGTCGTGATCGAGGCCGAGCGTGAGAACCACACGAGCGCGGAGAGAGATGCGCTCGCGCGCCTTGGCGCAGTCGTTGAATCAAGCGGCCGCGAGATCGAGAGCGCCATCGCGCTGGTCTACCCGCCCGACGTGCGCGAGCGGACGGGCGGCAAAGCGCTCCGCGCAGCCCTGCGCGAGACGGACGGCCTGGAGTACGCGCTCTACACAGCCACGTCAGGCGACGCAGTCGATCGGCTGCCCAGCTCAGGCTGGCTGCGCGGCAACATCCGCGACCTGGCGATGCTCGCCCATCGCGCGTCAACGCCCGAGACGCGTGTCCAGCGGCTCGTTGACACGCTCGAGCATGGCGTCAGTTCTGCGTATGGCGTGTTAGAGCGCAGACACGGCTCGCGGGCTGGCCAGGGAATCGGACCGCAGATCGCCGAAATTCTGGGCCAAAGCGACGATCCGGCCGGCCAGACGCGGCTAATGGCGATGACCGTGCTGATCAACGCGCTGATCTTCCATGATTCACTTGCAGAGGCCGCGTTCATCATCGACAACGATCGTCCCGTCGCTCTGGTGCGTCAGTTCAACTCAACGCTTTCTGGCTTCGACCAACAGGCGATCATTGAGGAATGGCGCGCCATTCTACAGGTCAACTACTGGCCGATCTTCGCCACTGCGGGTGCGATTCTCGAACGCCTGCCGACCGCGACCGCCAACGCTGTGTTGCAGCCGCTCTGGGAGGCTGCGCAGGATTTAATTCGCGGCGGTGTGACGCGCTCGCACGATCTGACCGGAGTGATCTTTCAGCGCCTGATCGCCGATCGAAAGTTTCTGGCGACCTACTACACCCGTCCGGCCGCGGCAGCCTTGCTGGCGGCGCTGGCGCTGCCCGTCGACCGACCACTGGGTGGAGCCGATTGGGGCGATGCGGACACGATCGCCGCACTCCAGATCGGCGATTTCGCGTGCGGGACAGGTACGTTGCTCGCCGCTGCCTATTCGCGCCTTTCGGCCTTACACGAGCTGCATGGCGGGGACCCGAAAGCGCTGCATCCGCCAATGATGAAGCATGGCCTGCACGGGCTGGATGTGCTGAACATCGCCGTCCACCTGACTGCTGCGATGCTTGCCGGATCGCACCCCGATGTCCCATTTGATGGGGAGTGTCTGCTCACGATGCCCTACGGCGAACAGTCTGATGGCTCTGTGGCGGTGGGGTCGTTGGATCTTCTCGCCGAGCAGGTCCAGCCGGGGCTGATCGGCCAAGCCGCAGCGATCACCGCAGGCGGCCGGGAGCCGGAAGAAGTCGCCAACCTCGTGGACCGTGTGGCACATGACAAATTTGACTTGGTGATCATGAACCCACCATTCACTCGCCCCACCAATCACGAGGGAGAGCACGCCGATGTGCCGATTCCCGCCTACGCTGCGTTTGACAACCCGCCCGAGATCCAGGAGCGTCTCTCTGAACGAGTGAAGTCGCTCGCAAGAGGGGCGGCGTCGGATGGTAACGCTGGGCTGCCGTCGTATTTCGTCGAGCTGGCGCATCGCAAGCTGCGACCGGGCGGAACGCTCGCCCTAGTGCTTCCGCTGAGCGTACTCAGCGGAAAGTCGTGGGACGCGACGCGGCGCGAATTGCGCTCTTCCTATGCGGACCTGATCGTGATCACGATCTCTGAGGCGAGTTCATACAGCAGCTCGTTTTCTGCTGATACTGGGATGGCCGAGTGCCTGATCATCGCTCGACAGAACGGCAGAGCAGAGGTTGAACCGCGAGCTACGTTCGTGATCCTGGATCGTCAACCGATGACGGTATCGCATTCGGCGCTCCTGGCGGACCAGATCGCTTACGCGATCCGCTCTAACACCATACGCCGTCTTAACGGTGGCGCGCCGGCAATGACGCCGCTGACGATCGGCGAAGAGGGCGTCGGGCATATCTGGGACTGTCCGTTGCCCGACGAGGGGCCTTGGCCGGTGGCTGGGATCGTCGACGCTTCGCTTGCGTTTACGGCGTATCACCTGGAACAAGGGCGCTTCATCTCAGTGACCAGCCTAGATGAACAACCTGTTCCGCTTCCTATTGCGAAAATTGCTCAGATCGCCAGGCGCGGGCCCGTCCATCGCGATATCACCGGAGTGGAGCGCGACGGAACGATCCGAGGTCCCTTCGAGCGTGTCTCCCCGCCTGTTAACCCGATCCCTACACACCCGCTGCTGTGGCACCATAATGCGCAGCGCGAGAGGGCGCTCATCGTCGAGCCTGACTCTGAAGGCCTGATCAGGGAAGTGGCGGACCGCCAAGAGGAGATCAACCGAAAAGCTTCGAGGATCGAGGCGACTGCCAGCCGTGCGCACTACAACCTTGATCTTCGCTTTAACTCGCAATCGCTCATCGTCGCCATGACCGAGCGCAAGTGCATCGGCGGTGTAGCCTGGCCATCAGTGATCTTCAACGAGCTGGACCACGAATACGCATTCGTGCTTTGGTCCAACTCTACTCTCGGACTCCTTCTCCGCTGGTGGGTGTCCAACAAAACTCAATCTGGACGCGGCCGGGTTACTGTCACTGGTGTTCCCGGAATCCCCTCGCTCGACACGCGCGCGCTGACCAAAGAGCAGCACACGGCGGCGCAAGAGGCGTTCGACACAATGCGCGACCTCCGCTTTCTCCCGTTCGACCAGATTGATGAAGACCCAGCCCGCGCCGAGCTGGATCGACGCCTGCTCGTAGACGTACTGGGCCTGCCCGCCTCGCTCTGCGAGCCCGACGGCCCCATCGACCTACTCCGCCGCAAGCTGGCCCGGGAGCCCCAAATCCACGGTGGCAAAAAGTCGCGCGTAGTCTTCACCGACGAGGGAGAGAAGACGGAAAAGCGCCACGACCGCGACTAAAGCGCAGCCTGGATCCGCTCCGGGTAATCCCCAACGATGCCGGTGAGGTTGAGAGCGGCCAGACGCCCGATCTCCGCCGGCTCATTCGCCGTCCACACGAACGACGCCAGCCCGTGCGCGCGGCAGGCCGCCGCTTGCTCTTCGGTACACGCGCTGTAGTGCATTGAAATGCCCTGCAAGCCAAGCTCGGCGCAACGCTGATACACCTCGGCGTCCGGCGCGAGGCAAAGCTGCGCAATCCGCGCCCCATGCGGCGCCCGCTCGGCAAGCGCCGCGACGACAGCGGGGTCGAACGACCAGAGCCAGCACCAGTGCAGCGCGTCGGCCTCGTCAATCTCGCGCAGCACCGCCTCGCTGAGCGCCGCCGCATCGTCGCCGGGTGAAGTCTTCAGCTCGACGACCAGCAGCGCCCGCCCGCCCACCGCCGCCAGCGCTTCGGGCAGCGTGGGCACGCACTCGCCCTCGCCCGCATCCAGCGCGCGCAGCTGCGCAACCGTCGCCGCGCCGACCGGCCCCGCGCCGCTGGTGGTGCGCTCGAGCAGCGCGTCGTGCAGCAGCACGGGCACGCCGTCGGCGCACAGTTGCACATCAATTTCGACGCCGTCCGCGCCGAGTTCGAGCGCGCGGCGAATGCCCAGCAGCGTGTTTTCGGGCGCGTGCCCCATTGCCGTGCGGTGCGCGATCGCGAGTGGGCGTGCGGTGGGCGTATCGTGCGCTGGCGCGGCCATGCGCGGAGCATACGCTGGCTGCGGGAGGCGCGCGTGCAGGAAGCGGACATCGCCCAGGCCTTCGACGCCGCCGCCGCCGACTACGGACGGCTCGGCGCCGGCTTCCTCGGTCTCTACGGCGCGCAGCTGCTCGAACGCCTCGCGCTCCAGCCCGGCGCGGATCTCGTCGACCTCGGCTGCGGCCCCGGCGCCCTGATCACGCTCGCCCAACGCGACGTACAGCTCGGCTCCGCCATCGGCGTCGACCTCTCCCGCGTCCAGCTGGCTCTCGCCCGCGAGCGCTTCCGACGCTCGCCCCTGCGCCCCCGCTTCATCCACGAGAGCGCCGCCGCGACCACGCTGCCGAACGGCTGCGCCGACGCCGTCGCGCTCGGCTTCGTCCTGCCCTACACCGACGCCCCCGAACGCATCCTGCGCGAGGCCGCCCGCATCGGCCGCCGCGGCGGCCGCGTCGCCGCCACCGTCTGGGGCAGCCCCTTCTTCGGCGCCGCCGGCGAGCGCCTCTGGGACTTGACCGAGCGGCGCGGCATTCCGGCGGCCGATGTCGAGGGGCGCTATGAGCCGCAGCGGCTCGCGCAGCTCGCCTTTCGCGCCGAGCTCGCCGATGTGACGGTGGAGGAGTTTGAGCGCGAGGTCTGGTGGGACACATTCGACGAGTGGTGGGACACGCTGGCGGTGTTTGCGCTGCTCCCGCCGGGCGGACGCGATCAGCTGAGGGGCATCCGCGAGCAGATGTCGGAAGACACGCGAGTCGTCGATCCCGACGGCAAAGTCCGCAATGCGCTGAAGGTCTGGTTGCTCTCGGCGACCGTGACCGGCGCGCGCAACGAAGAGGAGTAACCGATGCGCCGACTCTCCGTCAACCTGCCCTGGAACCCGGATCATGTCGAGACCTTTCTCAACCGCGCGCGGCTGGCCGACGAGCTCGGGATCGACACAATCTCGGTGATCGAGGGCTACGGCCACGACGCATTCTCCGGTCTGGCGCTGCTGGCGCGCGAGACGCGCCGCGTGCGTCTGGCCACGGCGGTCGTCAATGTCTTCTCGCGCACCCCGGCCGCGCTCGCGATGCACTTCGGGACGATCGACCAGCTCTCCGGCGGGCGCGTCGTGGTGGGGCTGGGCGCAAGCGGCCCGGGTGCAATCGAGCGCTTTCACGGCGTCCCATTCGAGCGCCCCTTCGCCCGCATCCGCGAGACGATGGATGTGCTCCGCCTGACCTGGCGGCGCGAACGATTCGACTACGACGGCGAGTGGAGCAAGATCGAGCGCTCGCTGGTCACGGGAGTCGAGCCGGTGCAGCCGGCGCCGCCAATTCACCTCGCCACGCTGCACCCGACCGCCGTGCGCCTGACCGCGGAGCAGGCCGACGGCTGGCTGCCCGCCTGGATCCCCAACGACCGCCTCGCCGACGAGGTAGCCAAAGTGCGCGAGCTCGCCGCGGCCGCCGGACGCGATCCGTCGGCGGTCGAAATTCGCTCGCCCTCGGCCACAACAATCGCGGCCGACGCGGAGCGGGCGGCGCAGGCCGAGCGCGAACACGCCCAGGGCATGGCCTTCTTCTCCGTGCGCAGCGGCCCCATGTACTGGAATCAGTTCCAACGCCAAGGCTTGGGCGCGGAGGTCGAGGCGATGCGCGACGCCTGGAACGACGGCGGCCCGGCCGCGGCCGCTGAGGTCGGCGCAGACACCTCGCTGCGCTTCGGCTGCCGCAGCGGCGTCGAAGACTGCGCCGCCCAGCTCGCAATGCAGGCCGCGGCTGGCGTCGACTTGCACCAGGTCGCAGCCGCAACGGACGACGATCAGCAGTGGGCCGATCTGCTCGCCCGGCTGCTCGACTGAGCGTCGGATAATCTGCGCCGGGGGCGATCATGGTCGAGCAACCAACGGACGACTTCAACGCAGTCAACCGCGGCGTCTACATCGCGGACAACCTGGACTTTCTGCGCTCCCTGAACAGCGCGACGATCGATCTGGTCTACATCGACCCGCCGTTCGCAAAAAACGAGACATGGGAGGCGGACAAGCTCCGCCCGCCATTGACGCGCTCGGAGCGGGCGATCGAGCGCCGCCTGCTGCGCAGTTGGGGCATCCGCAGCGAGGCGCGGGCGCGGGAGGCGGGCATCGAATGGCCGGATGAGAGCACGCGCTTTTCCGACATCTGGACCTGGGAACGGAGCGTCCACGAGGAGTGGCTGCTCTCGCTGGAGGAAAGCCACCCGGCGATCAAAGAGCTATGCGAAGCCGCAGAGGTAACGCACAGCGAGAGCATGGCGGCCTATCTCTGCTACATGGCGATCCGGCTGATCGAGTTGAAGCGGGTGCTGAAGTCGACCGGCAGCATCTACCTCCACTGCGATCCGACGGCGGGGCACTATCTCAAAGGGCTGATGGACGCGATCTTCGGTGAGCAAAACTTCCGCAACGAGATCGTCTGGCGGATCGGATGGGTCTCAGGGTTCAAGACGCAGCGGCGCGGCTGGATCCGCAACCACGACACGATCCTGTACTACCTGGGTTCGAGCGCCGCCGCGCGCCAATTCAACAAAGAGTATCTCCCTTATCCCGAAGGGTATGTGCGGCGCGACGGCAAGCCGCCGACCGGCCGCGGCATTCCCATCGAGGATACGTGGAACAGCTCAGCGAGCGACATTCTCGATTCGATCATGATCAAGAGCTTCTCGACTGAGAAAACCGGCTACCCCACCCAGAAGCCGGTTTCGCTGCTGGAGCGGATCATCCGCGCCTCGTCGAACGAAGGCGACACCGTACTGGACTGTTTCGCGGGCTGCGCGACGGCGGCGCTGGCCGCGGAGAAGCTACAGCGCCGCTGGGTGGCGTGCGATTTCAACCTGCGCGCCTGGACCGTCTTCAAGCGTCAGTTCAGCCGCCCGGAACTAACCCTGCGCTGCAACGACGAGACGACCGGCCAGCAGGTGCTGGGCACGGAGCCGGTCGTCACCATCCACGGCCCCGGCGAACTGCCCACGCGCACCTCGCCGGAGGTGTCTGCGCCGGCGCGGCTGGCGCTGCCGGAGCGCAAGTTCAAGGTCCCGGCCAGCATCATCCCCGCGCGGGAAATGCTGGAAGCATTGCTGGAGATGTCGGGCTACCAGGCCTGGTGCTGCGGCTTCGCTAACCGCCGCCCGGACGGCGCCATCGTGCGCACGACGAACAACTTCCATCTGGATCACATCGATCCGCGCTCGAAAGAGTGCTCGAACCAGATCACCAACCGCGCGCCGCTCTGTCCGACCCACAACCTGCGCAAAGGCGCGCGTCCAATCGGGCTGCGCGAATACCGCGAGGCGATCGCCGCCGCCGGCGAGCTGCTCGTAGACAGCCTCGACGACCTGATTCCGCTGCCAGAGGCCTATCAGCGCGCGCTGGACTACTATTCAGAAGCCCGCGCGACGCAAGCGGCTCAGCCGTCCGCCGACTGAGCGCCGCCCGAGAGGGATCGCATGGCAGAGCAACCGAGCGACGATTTCAACGCGGTCAACCGCGGCGTCTACATCGCGGACAACCTGGACTTTCTGCGCTCCCTGAACAGCGCGACGGTTGATCTCGTCTACATCGACCCGCCGTTCGCGAAGAACCAGACTTGGTCTGCGAATCGGCTCCGCCCGCCGTTGACGCGGGAAGAGCGAGCGATCGAGCGCCGCCTGTTGCACAGCTGGGGAATCCGCAGCGAGGCGCGGGCGCGCACCGCGGGCATCGAGTGGCCCGGCGAGGGCACGCAATTCACCGACATCTGGACGTGGGAGCAAAGCGTCCATGAGGAGTGGCTGCTGTCGCTGGAGGAGAGCCACCCGGCGATCAAAGAGTTGGTCGAAGCGGCGGAGATAACGCACAGTGAGAGCATGGCGGCGTATCTCTGCTACATGGCGATCCGGCTAATCGAGCTCAAGCGGGTGCTGAAGCCAACCGGCAGCGTCTATCTGCACTGCGATTCGACGGCAGGGCATTATCTCAAAGGGCTGCTGGATGCGGTATTCGGTACGGATGCGTTCCGAAACGAGATCGTGTGGTGTTACCGCGGCGGCGGCGTGCCCGGTAACGCATTCGGACGAAAGCACGACACGATCCTCTGCTACGCCGGCTCGCGGCGAAACACCTTCCACCGCCAGTACGTTCCGTATTCGGAAGCGTCCACGGCGCTGGTCAGCAGTCGCGGCGGGCGTTCGATCGACGACCGCGAACGAGACCTGGAACGCGGCGCGGCGATGCCCGACTGGTGGACCGATCTCAATGCCCTTCAAACCTGGTCCCCGGAGCGGACTGGCTACCCTACCCAGAAGCCGGTCTCGCTGCTGGAGCGGATCATCCGCGCATCATCGAACGAGGGCGACATCGTACTGGACTGTTTCGCGGGCTGCGCCACGGCGGCGCTGGCTGCGGAGAAGCTAAATCGCCGCTGGGTCGCCTGCGATTTCAACCTGCGCGCCTGGACCGTCTTCAAACGCCAATTCAGCCGTCCGGAGCTAACCCTGCGCTGCAACGACGAAACCACCGGCCAGCAGGTGCTGGGCACGGAGCCGGTCGTCACGATTCACGGCCCCGGCGAGCTGCCCACGCGCACATCGCCGGAAACACCGGCACCCCAGCGGCTGGTCATGCCGGAGCGCAAATTCAAAGTCCAGGCCAGCATCATCCCCGCGCGGGAGATGCTGGAGGCGCTGCTGGAAATGTCGGGCTACCAGGCCTGGTGCTGCGGCTTCGCCAACCGCCGCCCGGACGGCAGCATCGTGCGGACGACGAACAACTTCCACCTGGATCACATCGATCCGCGTTCAAAAGAGTGCTCGAACCAGATCACCAACCGGGCCCCGCTCTGCCCAACCCACAACCTGCGCAAAGGCGCGCGCCTGATCGGGCTGCGCGAGTACCGCGAGGAGATCGCAGCGGCCGGCGAGTTGCTGGTAGACAGCCTCGACGATCTGATTCCGCTGCCGGAGGCCTATCAGCGCGCGCTGGACTACTATTCAGAAGCCCGCGCGCGATTGGGCGAGCGGGAACCACCGCAATGATGTCCACCCGGACCCGACCGAAAAGGAGACTGCCATGGCCGACCTGAGCGCCGCCGAAGTGCTGGCCAAGTTCACCGACCGCGTGCTGCGCTGGACCGCGCAGGGAATGGAGGACCTCAGCCAGGAGGAGGTGCATTTCCGCACCCACCCCGACCAGAACTGCATCGGCTTCGAGGCCTGGCACATCGCCCGCACCGCGGACAACCTGATTCACTTCGCGTTCGAGCGCGAGCAGCCGATCTGGCTGCAGCGGAACATGCACGAGGCCTGGGGGCTGCCCAAGGTCGACCAGGGCACCGGCACCTCCTTCGAGGAGGTCTCCGCCTGGGTCTTCCCCGACGGCAAGCAGATCGCCGGCTACCTCAACGACGTAGCTGACATCATCGTGCCCCGCATCCGCGAGATGGACGACGACTACCTCAACTCGATCACGCGGATCGTCCCGCAGGGCGAGCTGCCCAAGTGGGAGATCATCGGCCAGGTGATCATCAACCACAGCAACAACCACCTCGGGCAGATCAACGTGGGCCGCACGATGCAGGGCAAAGACGGCCTCGGCTTCTAACCGCAATGCCGAGCCTGGCCGCCCCCGTTTCGTTGACCGAGCAGGTCGGCCGCGTGCGCGGCGGCCAGGTCTCGCTTGAGGCGGAGCTCGAGCGCGCCCTTGAGCGGCTCGCGGAGGTCAACCCTCACATCCGCGCCGTCCTGCCGGACCCGCGGCAGCGCGAGCGGCTCGCGGCAGAGGCCCGCGCGCTGCGCGAACGCTGGCCGGAGCCCGCCGACCGACCGCCGCTCTTCGGCGCGCTCGCCCTGGTCAAGGACATCTTCAACGTCGATCGCATGCCGACTCGCGCCGGCTCCGCCGTGCCGCCCGAGTCATTCAGCGGGCGCGAGGCCGACGCGGTTGAGCGGCTGCGACGCGCCGGCGCGCTGATCCTGGGCAAGACCGTCACCACCGAGTTCGCCTTTTTCGCGCCGGGCGCGACGGCCAACCCGCACAACCGCGAGCACACGCCGGGCGGCTCAAGCAGCGGCTCCGCCGCCGCCGTGGCGGCGGGCGTCGGGACGCTCGCGCTGGGCTCGCAAACCGTCGGCTCGGTCATCCGCCCCGCCTCGTTCTGCGGCGTCGTCGGCTACAAGCCGTCGTTCGACCGCATCCCCACGGGCGGGATGCTCTACTTCTCGCGCTCCGTCGACCATGTCGGGTTCTTCACCGCGACGGCGTCCGACGCGCTGCTGGCCGCCTCCGCGCTGCTGATCGGCTGGCGCGCCGGCGAGGACGCGGAGGCCGCCCGCCCGCGCATCGGCATCCCGCGCGGCCCGTATCTCGAGCAGGCCGACAACGCGATGCTGGAAGCGCTGGATCGCGCCGCCGCGCGGCTCGGCGAGCGCGGATTCGATCTGCAACTCGCCCCCACGCTGGGCGACATCGCCGAGATCAACCAGCGCCACAACCGCCTCACCGCCTACGAGTTCGCCGCCGAGCACGAAGAGCGCTACGGCCGCTACGGCGCGATGTTCCGCCACGAGAGCGCCGCATTCTACGAGCGGGGCCGCAAGATCGATCGCGCCGCCGCCGAGCAGGGGCGCGCCGGGCGCATCCAGCTGCGCCAGCAGCTGCACGAGCGAATGGATCGGGCGGGAATCGATCTGTGGCTCTGCCCGGCCGCAGTCGGCGCCGCGCCGCGCGGACTCGCCTCGACCGGCGACCCTGCCATGAACCTGCCCTGGACGCACGCCGGCATGCCGGCCATCTCGCTGCCCTACGGCGATATGGACGGACTGCCGCTCGGCCTCCAGCTGGTCGGGCGCTTCGGCCGCGACGAGGCGCTGCTCGGCCAGGCCGTGCAGGTGGAGTCGGCGCTGGCGGATTGAATCCGCGTAGGAGAGGTAGAGCTGGTGCCGGAACCGAATGTCGAGATCGCAGAGGGCATCGAGCCGCAGCATGTCGAAGACGCGCTGCGCATCCTCCACGAGGCGTTCGCCAAAAAGCTGCGCCACGGCTTCCGCGACGCCGACGACATGGTGCGGTTGTTCCACGATTCGGTGGATCGCACGAGCTGCTATTCGGCGATTGTGGACGGGCGCTGTCTGGGAGTGCTGACCTGGTCGACGCGCGGGCGGGAGTTCTATCAGTTTTCGGCCCGAGCGCTTGTGACGCGCTTTTCGCCTTGGCGGGCGCTGCGCATTCTGTTCAACAGCGTGCTGCTGCTTGACACTCCTGCGGCGGATGAGTTGATCGTGGAGTCGATTGCGGTGTCGCCGGCGGCGCGCGGGTTGGGGCTGGGCACGTTGCTGATGGAGCGCGCGGAAGCGCGCGCCCGCACGATGAGCAAGCGGCAGCTGTCGCTGGGGGTGATCGGCGAAAACGAGGGCGCAATCCGCCTCTACGAGCGGCTCGGCTACCGCATCACCCGCACCCAGCGCGGCTTCTGGGTGCGCCTCGCCACCGACTCCGAAATCGTCCACCGCATGGAAAAACCGCTGCCGCCCGGCGACTAGCCGGAGACCCGTCACACCCGCGCAAAAAAGATCCGTCATACCCGCGCTCGCCGCGGGTATCTCGCCGCGCTGAGCACCAAGCACCGTCCCCGCCTCCCACACCCTCGCTCGCCACCCCCACGCAAAAAGAGCTCCGCCGCACCCACGCAAAGAGAGCTCCGCCACCCCCACGCAAAAGAGCTCCTTCACACCCGCGCAAGAGAGCCCCGTCATACCCGCGCAAAAAAGATCCGTCATACCCGCGCTCGCCGCGGGTATCTCGCCGCGCTGAGCGCCAAGCACCGCCCCCGCCTCCCACACCCTCGCTAGCCACTCCCGCGCAGGCAGCATCCGAGCGCCGCCGGACGGTTGGGGGCGTGACGAATCTCTGAAGCGCGAATGCGCCCTAAAGCCCGCGCAAATCGTCAATCACCGCGCCAAGCCGCGACGCGATGCTCTCGATGTTCGCCGCGGCGTCGGCGTGCTTGATCGCGCAGCCGCGGATGCCCCGCCCCTCGATCGGCTCGGCGAACGGCTCGTCGGCGAATGCGCTCTCCCACGCATCGATTCGCGTTCGCAACTGTTCGTCAAGCTCGTAGCGGGTGTACTGCCCCGCGGCGGTCCCGAAGCTGAAATCGCGCGTCACGTACCAGTGCTCAACATCGGGCTCAACGTACAGCCAGGCGAGCGTCAACGGCTGCCGGCTCGGCCACAGGCTGCACGACACGCGGATGCTCACACCCTTGACTCCGGGCGCTACCGTCGCGCCGCGGCTGTCGGCGACTTGAAGCAATCTGGCCGCGGCAGCGCGCGTCCGCTCATCCGCGAACGCGTCGAGAAACGATTCGCGCGTGAGATTGACGCGCCCGCGCCCGGCCGTCGGCTTGGGACCGGCGGCGAGCGCCCCGATCACCCGCGGGACGAGAATCTGCCCGGACTCACCCCGAAACTGCTTGATCTCGACCGCGAGTACCTCGATGTTGGGCATTTGCTCGTTGAGAAATTCGACCACCCGCGCCAGTTCGTCGGGGATTTCGTCGGCCACGAACAGCAGCCGCAGGCGCTTCGCCGCGAGGTGCGTTGCGACATCGTCCCAGAAGGCGTCCTCATCCGGCTCTTCCTCATCCAGGAGTTCTGCGAGCAGCTCCGAAGCGCTCGTTTCTTGTTCCTCGGTCTGCCGCTCAACGAGGCTGCGCAGCTCATCCGTGGTCCAGGTGCGCGAGGCATGGGCGGCGTATTCAAGCATCTGCCCGACGACGGTGCGGCGCAGCTCACGGTTGTCGCCGCGCTTGACCTCCACCAGCGTCGGCACCGCGTTTTGGTCGATCAGCAGGTGATCGACCGCCCAGCGGGCGAGGGCGGCGTCGGGCGAGTCGGCGATGCCCTTCTCGCGGCGGACGAGGATCCAGCGGGGCGGATCGTGCGGGTTGATCTGCTCGCCCGCCAGCAGCTCGGGGTGCTGCGCGATCAACCTCTGGAGCGCGGCCTCCGTGTCGAATCGCTGCTCGGTCATCGACTCCAGCTCGCCGCTCATGCTGAGCGTGTAGATGCGCTCGCCTCGGCCCGCCTGTTCCGCCATCCCAACGCTCCTTCCATCTGGTCCCCCCGGGAGGAATCGAACCTCCGCGCACGGTTTAGGAAACCGCCGCTCTGTCCGCTGAGCTACGGGGGGTCGTCTCCAATGTACACGCGGGCGTGGCGTGCGACAGGCGATAGACGATCCGCCGGCAGTTGGCTAGCCTGCGCTCAGCGCGCCGAACCGGGCGCGAAGGAATGCGAGGAGCGACCGATGCCGATGTATGAGTACTACTGCCGCACCTGCAACGAAAAGTTCACCCAGCGGCGCCCGATGACCGCGGCCTCCGAGGACAGCGAGTGCGCCGCAGGCCACGCCGCGACCAAGGTGCTCACCGCGGCGCTGGTCTCCGTGGCCGGCGAGTACGCGGCCGAAGAGGCCGCCGAAGCGATGCCCACGGGCGGCGGCTGCGCCTGCGGACGCGGCTCCTGCGGCTGCGGCGCGGGCGGCCACGGCCTCAACTGACACGCGCCCACTCCGCGCCCAGCCGCGAAAGGCACTCCCATGCGCAACCGCGCCCGACTCGCCGCGCTTGCCGCCGCAGCGCTCGCCGCCGCACTGATCGTCCTGCTCATCCTGCCCGGCAACGCGCCCACCATCGCCCAACCGCCCGATGTCTACGACCGCCTGGATGATGTCGAAGACGGCCTCGCGAGGGTGCGCGCCGACGTCGGCGGCGTGCGCTCCGAGGTCGGCCTCGCCCGCGGCGACTTGCGTGAACTGCGCGGCGATATCGCCGTGCTCTCCGAGCGCATGGGCCGCCTGGCCAACATCGCCCAGCCCTCGCCCGCAGACGCCGCCGCCTATACCCGCGCCTACGTCGAGCGAGCGATCGCCCGCTATCAGCGCGACGGCCGCGACGCGGCGATCGAGTATTACAATTCGCCCGAAAGCCTCGACGGCCAGTGGTACCTGTTTATGGTCGACGAGAACGACGTATTCGTCGCGCACGGGACAAACCGTTCACGGCCCGGCACGCCGGCCGCCGAAGTGCTCGGCCCCGACGGCTATCCGGTCGGCAGCGTCATCGCCGCCCTGGCAACGCCCGACGGCGCCTGGATGGACTACCTCCACATCAACCCCAGCAGCGGCGCGACCCAGTTCAAGCGTTCCTGGCTGGTGCGCCACGACGGAATGCTGTTCGGCGCGGGCTGGTACTCCGATGGCCCGTCGCCGCAATCGCAGCCGGGCGCGTACACCCAGGCCGTCGTGCAGCGCGCAATCCAACTGTACGGCGCGCTGGGGCGCGACGCGGCGATCGAGTACTACAACTCCCCCGAAAGCATCGACGGGCAGTGGTACGTCTACGTGATCGATCCGAACGATCGGATCGTCGCCCACGCGGCGAACCCCGCCTTGCGCGGCACCCGCGCGAGCGAAATCCGCGACGCCAACGGCTATCCCAGCGGGCGCGTAATCGAAGCGCTGGCGACGGCGCAGGGCGCCTGGGTTGATTACACCTTCGCCAACCCCGCGACGGACAGTACCCAGCTCAAGCACGGCTGGGTCGTCAGCCGCGACCGGATGATCTTCGGCTCCGGCTGGTACGAAGACGGCCCCTCGCGGATCCACGAGCCCGGCCTCTACACGCAATCTTTCATCAAGCGGGCGGCGCAGCTGCATCGCGCGCTCGGACGCGAAGCGGCGATCGACTACTACAACAACCCCGACAGCGCCGATGGCGAGTGGTACGTCTTCATTCACGATGTGGACGGCACCCGCGTGGCCAACCCGTTCGTGCCCGAGCGGCTGGGCACCAACATCCGCGATACCGCGATCGACGTTACGGGCCGCGACTACGGCGCGGAAATGCTCGCCGTCGACGAGAACGGCGCGTGGGTCAGCTACGTGTTCGTCAACCCCTCCCAAAATTACCGCTACCAGCAGAAGCACAGCTGGATGGTGCGCAGCGGCGACCTGCTGTTCGGCTCCGGCTGGTACGACCGCAACTACGACCTCAAGACCGCCGACCTGGCCGCATACGCGCGAGTGCTGGTGCAAAATGCGATCGAGCGCTACCAAAGCGACGGACGCGAGGCGGCGCTGGCCTATTACAACTCCGCTGCGGCGCTCGACGGGCCGTGGTACGTGTTCGTACTCGACTCGGACGGCGTAACGCTGGCCAATCCCGCCGCGCCGGAGCAGGTCGGCGTTCCCCGCCCGCCCGGCTCGCGCGTCGACGCGACCGGACGCGACTACGGCCCCGACTTCCTCGCCGCCACCGCAGCGGGCGGCTGGGTCAACTACGTCTTCCGCAACCCCGACGCCGACTACCAGTACCAACAGAAGCATACCTGGATACAGCGCTACGACGACCTGCTCTTCGCCTCCGGCTGGTACGAGACCGACGCCGAGGTGCAGTTCGACCCCGATGCATTCACCCGCGTCGTGGTCGAGGCCGCCGTGCAGCGCTACGACGCCTTCGGGCGCGAGGCGACGATCGAGCGCTACCGCCGCGCCGACAGCGCCAGCGGCCACTGGGCGGTCTTCATCATCGACGCGGAGGGCGCAGTGCTCGCCGACACGGCGGAGAATCGCGGCTTCGATCTGGCCGCCGCCGCAGACGCCGCCACCCGCGACGGCGCTTGGGTCGAGCTGTCCGCTACCGACGACTCAGCCGGCGCGTACCGCGTGCTCGTCGTGCGTCGCGGCGATGTCGTGATCGGCTCAAGCTGGCGCAATCCGTCGCCCTAGCGCCCGCCCCAAGACGCCGATCAGCGCCGACGGGATCACGATCGCCCCGCCGATCAGCAGCGTCGTGTCGAAAAAGAAGCGCTGCGGGAACAGCTGAATCAAGGCGTCCGCGCTCGTCAGCTGCCAGAGGTCGTTGGTGAAGAAGAGCAGATGAAACTGCCGAAACGCCTCGTCGAAGCCGACCATGGCGACGACGGCCAGCACGACGACCAGCGCCACGATTAGTCCGCCCGCGGCCGCCGCGGCGCGCAACAGCCAAGCCAGGCCAGCCCGCCGTCCGCGCCAGAACGCGCCGGCCGCGAGCGCGATGATCAGGCCGAACGCGGCCCAGCCCGCGTCCCAGGTGCGCGCCATCAGCCGCTTGACGTCGATCATGTGGACGACCTCGCGCTCGCTGAACACGGGTGCCCGCTGCCCGTCCGCCAGCGCGCGCTGTACCGTAAGGCGCTCGGCGTCGTTGCGCAGGTAGTCGCGCACCTCCGCGCCGACCCGCGAGACCTCCTCCGGCGTCATTCCCGTGCGGCGCGGCGCGTCATAACGCTCGAAGCCTCGCTCCCACCACCAGGTCGAGGTCGCCGCGAAGCGCACGCTCGCCGCCGTCGCCAGCGTGAACAGCGCCAGCGCCAGCAGCGCGACGGCCGCTGCCTGGAGGGAGATGCGGATTGCTCGGTTACGCTCCATGAGTCTGCATGATTCCGTCTGGCGAGCTTATCCGCGTCTCGCAGCGAGGGGTATCGACCGATGCTGGATGCGCTGCTGACCGCCGCCGAGCTGGGCGATGATCCCGCCGTGCTGATCGCCCGCGCCTCGCGCCTCAGCGCCTCCGTTGACGCCCCACTCGACGCATGGCGGCCCTGCCTGCTGCTGCTCGACGCCCCGCTCGACCCGCAATCGGCGGCGCTCCGCTGCTACCCGCCCGATCACCGCCTGAAGCTGATTGTGCAGGACGGAGACGGCTTGCGCACCCAAGAGGCGGCGCTCGCCGAGCTCTACGATCCGCCGCCACCGGCGCTCGCCGCCGCGCTGCCCGCGGTTGCCCTGCACGATGTCCGCAACCACGCCGAGGGGCTGCGCGGCGTAATCCAACGCTTGCGCAATCCGGACGACGGTTGCCCCTGGGACAACGCCCAAACGCACCAAAGCCTGCGCCCGCATCTGCTGGAGGAGACCTACGAAACGCTCGACGCGATTGCCGCGGGCGACCCCGCGGCGCTCTGCGAGGAGCTCGGCGATTTGCTCATGCAGGTCGTGCTGCACGCGCGAATGGCGGAGCAGGAGCGGGCGTTCGATCTGGGCGAGGTCAGCGAGGGCATTCGCGCCAAGCTGGTGCGCCGCCACCCGCACATCTTCGCCGACGCCGAGGTCGTCGAGTCGGCCCCGGCGATGGAGCAGGCCTGGGAGCAGCTCAAGGCGCGCGAGCGCCCGGCCCGCAAGTCGGTGCTCGACGGCGTGCCGCGCGCCCAGCCCGCGCTGGCCCGCGCCCAGAGCATCCTGGGCCGCGCCGAACGAAACGGCCTGCCCCGCTTCCAGGCCGGCCGCCGGATAAACACGCAGATTGGGGAGCGCATCCTCGATCTGGTCGTGGCCGCGCGGGAAGCCGGCGTCTCCGCGGAAGACGAAGCCCGCGACGCCCTCAATGCTTTCGAGCAGCGTGTCCGCAATTTCGAAGCGAGCCTGCGCAAAGACGGCCAAAGTTTGGCCGAGCTGGACTCGGACGAGGTCAGCCGCCGCTGGTTCGAGCAGGACTAGCTGTCATTCCTGCGCCCTCTCCGTCATTCCTGTGCCCCCTCCGTCATTCCTGCGCAGGCAGGAACGACGGCAAGAGGCCCTAAAGCTTGCTCAGTTGCGCCATTGAGGCCACCAGCTTCTTTATCCCGCTCTCGCTGAACTGGATAGTGACCTCGGCATCGCCCCGAATCGGCTGGATCGCCAGAACCTCGCCGCTGCCAAAGTCGGGGTGAACCACCCAATCGCCGACGGCCAGGTTGAGTTGGAACGGCTCGGGCTGCGATTCGTCGAACTCGTTCCACGACGGCCAGCGGTTGCTGGCCGGGCGCACGTCGTCGCCGACGGGCGCCGCGGCGCGCTCCATCTGGAGCAGCTCGGGGTCGATGTCGTTGAAAAAACGCGAGGGCGGGTTGTGCCCGTTGCGCCCCTGGTAGGCGCGGCGGAAGGTGTGCAGCAGATGCAGCTCGCGCTCGGCGCGGGTGATGCCGACATAACAGAGCCGCCGCTCCTCTGCGAGGCTGGCCGGATCGTCGAGCGAAAACTGGTGCGGCAGCAGGTTCTCCTCCATCCCCGCGATGAAGACCACCGGGAACTCCAGCCCCTTGGCCTGGTGCAGCGTGATCAGCGTCACTGCGTCGGGCGCGCCGTCGGGCAGGTCGTCGACATCGGAGACGAGCGCGACATCCTCAAGGAAGGCGTCCAGCGCGGCGCCGGGCGCAATTTCGGTATAGCTGTCGGTGACCGTGAGCAACTCCTGCACGTTGGCCCAGCGATCTTCGGCGTCCTCTTCCGACTGCCGCAGCAGCCATTCGCGGTAGTCGGTTTCCAGCAGGATCAGCCGCAGCGCGTCGATCAGCGGTCCGTCGGCCGCGGCGGCCTGCGCGCGCTGCACGGTCTGCGCAAAGCGCGCCAGCCCCCGCGCGGCGGCCCGCGAGACGGGCGGCGGCGCGATGCCGAGATCAATAATTCCGCCGGCCGCCGCCGCGGCCTCGAGCAACGATCGCGCGTGCAGCGCCGCCCAGTCCGTCAGCATGGCGAGCGTTTTGTCGCCCACTCCGCGCTTGGGCACGTTCGCAATTCGCTCGAAGGCCAGCCGGTCGTAGGGATTGCGCGCCAGCCGCAGGTAGGCGATCAGGTCGCGGACTTCGCGCCGGTCGTAGAAGCGCGCCCCGCCGATCAGGCGGTAGGGAATGCCGCGACGCACCAGCTCATCTTCGATCACCCGCGACTGCGCGTTGGTGCGGTAGAGCACGGCGGCGTCGCCGGGCCGCAGGCGTCCGTCGCGCACGCCCTCCTCGATGGTCTGCGCGACGTATTTGGCCTCGTCGCCCTCGCTGTAGAGCTCGCGCAGACGCGGCAGTGCGCCGTCGCTTTGTTCGCTGCGCAGCGTGCGTTGGATGCGGCCGCGCGCCGGCGCGATCACCGCGTTCGCCACATCCAGAATCTGCTGGCTCGAGCGGTAGTTCTGGTTCAGCTGCACCTCCGTCGCATCGGGGTGGTGCTCGATGAAGCTGCGCAGATTGCGCACATCCGCCGCCCGCCAGGAGTAGATCGACTGGTCCGGATCGCCCACCACGGTCAGGTTGCCCGTCCCCGACGACCAGGCGCGCGCCAGTTGGTACTGCACGATGCTCGTGTCCTGAAACTCGTCGACCAGCGTGTGGCGGAAGCGCTCCCGATAGGTTTCCGCGACCTGCTCGTTCTCGAACAGCTTGAGCGTGCGTGTGAGCAGATCGTCGAAATCCAGCGCCGCCGCGCTGCGCATGCCCTGCTCGTAGAGCTCCCAGACGCGCAGCACGACCTCGTCGTAGTAGTTGTCCGAGCCCGCCGCGGCCGCGTCGGCCAGCGAGACGCCCTCGCTCTTGCGCCGCGAGATGCTGCTCAGCACGCGCCGGCTCGGAAAGTTGCGCGGGTCGAGGTTCAGCTCCTTGATCGAGCGCAGCGTCAGCCGCATCTGATCGTCGTCGTCGAAGATCGCGAAGCTCGGCGGCACGCCGATCTTCTCGCCGTGCGCGCGCAGCATCCGCACGCAGATGCGGTGAAAGGTGCCCACCCAGAGCGTTGCGGCGTCGCCGCCGAGCAGCGTGGTCAGCCGCTCGCCCATCTCCCGCGCCGCCTTGTTGGTGAAAGTCACGGCGAGGATCCGCCACGGCGCAAAGCCGCGCTCGCGCACCAGCCAGGCGATCCGCTGCGTGATCACGCGCGTCTTGCCGCTGCCCGGCCCCGCCACAATCAGCAGCGCCCCCCCAGGGTGCGTAACCGCCTCCCGCTGGGCAGGGTTGAGCCGAGCAAGGTCAAGCGTCGCGCCGCCAGTCACCGCTCAAGCGTAGCCGCAAGGCTCGCGGCGCGGCGCGGATTCGGCAGTAGGGCTATAGTGGCGGCGGCGGGGGTCTTGCGAAGGTAATCGATGGCGGGCTTACTGGACCTTGTCGGCTTTTCCTGGCCGGGCGGCAGCCCGGAGAACACCGGGCTGATCGTCGCGGTGGTGATCGGCGCCTACCTGCTGGCGTTCTGGGTGGCGGGGCTGGTCTGGACCAGCCGCGACATCCGGCAGCGCAGCGACGATCCGTTCACGCAGGGCGTCGCGGTGCTGATCGTGCTGGTGCTGAACCTGCCCGGCTGGGTGCTCTACCGCGTGCTGCGCCCGACGCACACGCTGGAGCAGCTGCACGAGCGCCGCATCGAGGAGGAGGCGCTGCTCTACGATCTCCGCTCGGCGCAGCTCTGCCCGCACTGCGGCGCGCGGGTGCGCGACGACTTCCTCGCTTGCCCGCTCTGCGCCGCCCTGCTGCGCCGGCCGTGCGCCGACTGTCAGCGGCCGCTGGAGGTTGGCTGGAACGCCTGCCCCTGGTGCGGGCGGCGGGTGGAGCGCGATGCGGCTGTAGAGGAGGCGGAGGCGCCCGAACCCGAGCCCGAAACCGAGGTCGAAGTGGAGGCCGAGCCGGCGCCGGCCGCAGCTGCGGCATTGGACGGCTAGCATTCACCCATGGCGACTTCAGCTCGACGGCTCACAATCAACGGCGTGGCGGGTCTGGTCACCGAAGTCGGCGATCGCTCGACGGCGGAGGCGATCGTCTGCCTGCACGGCGTGCCGGGCTCGGCGCGCGACTTTCAGTGGCTGCTGCCCTCGCTGGGCAAGCTGGGCCGCGCGGTGGCGATCGATCTGCCGGGCTTCGGTCAGGCGGACAAACCGGCCGACTTCCCCTACTCGGTCGAGGGCTACCAGACCTGGCTCGAGCCGGCGCTGCGCGAGCTGGGGATCGAGCGCGCGCATCTCGTGCTGCACGACTTCGGCGGGCCGATCGGCCTGCTCTGGGCGGCGATGCACCCGGAGCAGTTCGCCTCCGCGACGCTGCTCGCGACGGGCATCCTGACCGGCTATCGCTGGCATCTGCTCGGACGCCTCTGGCGTAAGCGGCGCGTGGGCGAGTTTGTGCAGCGGCGGACATCGCCGCGCATGTTCCGCCTCTGGATGCGGCGCGGCAACGGCGGCGGGCTGGATCGCGAGTGGCTGGATCAGCTGATTCGCGAGGACGACGAGGCCACGCGCCAGGCGACGCTGGCGCTCTATCGGGCGACCGACGACCCCGGCAGCAGCACGCTCAGCGAGGCGCTGGAGGCCTACGAGCGGCCCGCGCTGGTGATCTGGGGGCAGAAGGATCCCTACGTGGCGGCGCACTACGCCTCCGCCCAGCGGCGCGCGTTCCCGACCGCCGACATCCAGATCTGGCCCGACGCGGGCCACTGGCCGCACGTCCAACATCCGCAGCGGGCAGTGGAGGCGATCTCAGCCTTCCTGCGCCAGCAACTCAGCGGCTAGGGCGCGTTCGCGCTTGCCACTGCGCCACGCCCTCGTCGTACCCACGCAACCTAGATCCGTCATTCCTGCGCCCCTTCCGTCACCCCCGTACCCCTCCCGTCATTCCTGCGCCCCCTCCCGTCATTCCTGCGCAGGCAGGAATCCGCGCGCCCAGCACCCGCTCTTTTCCCCAATTCATCTCTCCCCCCCTTCCAGGTTGCGAGTGGGCGACGACGGTGTTCGGGTTTTCTTTTTTTTCGGGGTGATCGGGGGTGATCCGGAGGCCTCCCTATCTGGTCGGGGCGTTCGGCGGTGTTCGGGTTTGTTCAGGTTTGTTCGGATTTGTTCAGGGTTGTTCGGGGTGCGCCGGCGGGGTTGACAGCGAGGGTTGACGCTGGAGGTGTTGGAGTGGTGGGGGCGGTTGCGGTTTTGCTGTGTTTTGCTGGGGTTTGGGGTTGGGGCGGGGGTTGACGGTGTCAACTTTTGGCAACCCTTGTCAACTTTTGTCCACCTGGCGTCAAGCGCTGTCAACCTGGTGTCAACCTCTGTCAAGTTTTGGTCAGCGATGGCGAGACTGGGTTCCTGCCTGCGCAGGAATGACGGAAGGGGACGCAGGAATGACGGGAGGGGACGTGGGAATGACGGAAGAGGGGCGGAGCGGCGGTGTGGTGGGGAGAGAGGCATGATTCGGCACTCCTGTTCTAGAGTGAGTGTAGCAGGAGTTGGAGGAAGTGGGGGCGTGCGGTGGTTCCTGCCTGCGCAGGAATGACGGAAAGGGCGCAGGAATGACGGAAAGGGCACAGGAATGACGGAAAGGGCGCAGGAATGACGGCGTTGTTGCGTGAGGGTGCGCCGAAGCATCAAGCGGCGGTGAGCATCAAGCGGTGGTGGGCTGGCGCAGGGCCGCCAGCAGCTCGAGGTCGCCCTGGTGCAGGTTGCGGGAGATGCCGCGGACCGTGAGGTGGCCGCGGAAGCGGTGCTCCGCGCCTTGCTCCCACTCGTCGGGGCCGATCATCGAGAGCACGCCGACGATCTGGCTGCGCAGGTGGTTGAACTGGCGCACCTGCTCGTAGGCGTCGGGGATTTGCTCGGGGCGCTGTTCGAGCCATTCGAGGTTGTGCAGCGGCAGCGGCTCGACTTCGTCGAGCTCCTGGAACAGCAGGTGCGCGAGTTGCCAGCCGGCGATGGTTTCGCGCTGCCAGGCGTCGCGGATGCGCTGCGCGGCCTCTGGGTCGTCTTCGAGCAGGCCGTTGACGAGCAGCTCGCGCAGCTCCCCGGCCGCCTCGTGCAGGGCTTTCACAATCCAGCGCTCGCCGTCGCTCATCGCCGCGCTCTCTGTCTGCCGCGCCCTGTGTGGAGGCCCTGTGTGGAGATTGTGACAGACGCGGGCCGCTGTGCGGGCCGGCGCAGGTAGGATCGGCAGCGCGGGCGCGCCGTCCGCCGCGGAGGGGAACGACTGAGATGCTGACCGAACTCTGGGAATCCGACTCCTTCACGGAGCGCAAAGACGCGCTGTTGGACACGCTGGAGACGGATTATCCGTGGTCGAAGGGCGATGTGCTGCGCTTCCGGCGCGGCGGGCGCAACGATCGCTACCGCGTGCTGCGCGTGCAGGTCGAGGTGGGCGACGAAGGGCTGCGGCGCGAAATCCTGCTACTCAAGCTGTCGGACTAGCGCGGATCGGGGCGGGCTGCGGTGAGCGCCTCTTCGGCTCTGCCCTACACGCTGCTGCTGATTCTGCTCGAGCTCGGTCTGGGCGGCGCGCTGGTGATGCAGATCGTCGACGCCCGCGGCCACGCCACGCGCGGCTTCATCCGCGCGACGACGATCATGCTCCCGCTGATCCTGGGGCTGGCGTTCTGGCTGGCGTTCACGCTGGGCGGGGACGTAGTCGAGGGCTTCGCAGTGGCCGCCGGCCCGCGCGAGGCGCTGGTCTGGCTGCTCGCTGCCGCGACGGCGCTGAGCATCCTACATAACGCCGCGCTCTACACCGACCGGGAGGAGCTGGGCCGCCGGCTGGGCTGGTTGCTCAGCGGCATCGCGCTGGCCGCGATCGGCGCGGCGGCGGCGATGCTGGAAGGCTCGCCGCGCGGCCTGGCGGCGCTCAGCCTGCTGGCCGGCAGCCTGGCCGTGGGTCTGGCCGCCGTCGGCCTGACGCTCGGCCACTGGTACCTGGTCACGCCGCGCCTCCCGGCGCGCCCGCTCAACGAGGTGACGGGCGCGTTTCTGGCGATCGTCGTCGCGCAGCTGATCCTGTTCGGGATCGCGCTGGCGGTCTCAGTCGAAACCCCGCTGGGCGGCCGCGACCGGGCGCTCACCGAGGATGTCACATTCTGGCTGCGCATCGTGGTCGGCTTCGCGCTGCCGCTGGCCTTCGGCTGGATGGCCTGGACCACGTCGCGGATGCGCTCCATGATGGCCGCGACGGGGCTGCTGTATCTGACGACGGCGGCAGTGCTGGCGGGAGAGATCGCCGGCCATGCGCTGATGTTCGACAGCGGCCGGCCGATTTGAGGGGGATGCGGCGGTGTGGGCGACCGGAGGTGCGGTACGGGCGGTCGTAGTGGCTCGTTACCTCCCACCCCCCACCTAACCTCCCCCCTAAAAGGGGGGAGGGATGAATTGGGAGAGCGACGGCACCTGAGGAGGCTCCAGGCTCCAAGTAAAGCGAACAGGCACCTAGCGGCCCGAGAGCTCGGGGACGTAGCCGGCGATGTCGATGTAGCGGTCGGCGACCTGGCGCAGGTCCTGCGAAGTGCTTTGGCCGAAGGCCATCACCTCGATGCGCACGCCGCGGCTGCCGACGATTTCGACCAGGCGGCGGAAATCGCCGTCGCCGGAGACCAGCACGATCACGTCCACGCGGTCGGCCATGGTAAGGACATCGATGGCCAGCTCGACATCGAAGTTGGCCTTGACGCTGCCGCCGCGGAAGCGCTTGAGCGGTTTGGTGGCGATGCGGTAGCCGTGCTCGAGGAAGGGCACGACGAAGCGCTCGTTTTCGGTGCGCTCGTTGGGGTCGTCGGAGATCGGCGAGTAGGCGATGGCGCGGACAAGAGTGCGCCCCTGCGAGAGGAAGTCGGCGACTTTGCCCCAGTTGAGCTCGACATTGGTGGCTTCGGCGGCGTAGAGGATGTTGGGCACGTCGACGAAGATGGCGAGGCGGGGCTGGACCTCGACCTGGGCGTGGGCGGGAGCGCCGCGCTGTCCGCCGGGCTGGCTGGAGAGCATCGCGTCGGTCAGGCGGGTGAGCGCGGCCTGCTGCTGCTCGATCAGCTGCGCCTGGCGCTCGAGCAGCGCGGTCTGGCGCTGCATCGCGGCGAGGACGGGGTCGTCGGGAGTCGACTGGTCGGTGGGTTGGGGCGCGTTGCGGCGTCCACCGGAGCGGCGGCGGGAGGGCGGCTTGGGCTCGCGCGGTTCGTCCTGCGGCGGCGGCGCCGAGCCGTTGGTGGCCGCAATTGCGCCGGAGCGGCGCGGGCGGCGCTGGGCCGGCTTGCGCGTCGGCGTCGGCGCTTCGGGCGCGGGCGGGTTGTCCTTCCTCAGCGAGAGGGAGCGTCCGAGTAGTCGTGTCATGAGGTGAGTTCTCCTTGGGAGTGTGGGTCAGATGATGGACTTGGGCGACGACGTGGGCGGCGCCTGCGACGGCGACACAGGCAACGGGTCAGCCGTCGCGGGAATTTTCGGCGCTTGCAGCAGCGCCGAGGCGGCCGCCTTGCGGGCCACCGCCACGGCGATCGCGGTGAAGGCCTGCGCGGCGGCGTTGTCGGGCTCGAAAGCCACGATCGGGCGTCCCTCGTCGCCGCCGGCGCGGACTTCGGTGGCGAGCGGGACTTCGCCCAGGAAGTCGATCTCCAGGTCGTCCGCCGCGTCGCGCGCGCCGCCGTGACCGAAGATCTCGACCCTCTGCCCGGTGTCGGGCGTGACGAACCAGGACATGTTCTCGACGATGCCGAAGACGGGGATGTTGAGCTTCTCGAACATCGTGACCGCCTTGCTGGCGTCTTCGAGCGCGACCTGCTGCGGCGTGGAGACGATCACGGCGCCGGCGATCGGGGCTTCCTGGGCCATCGACATCGAGGCGTCGCTGGTGCCGGGCGGGAGGTCGATCAGCAGGTAGTCCGTCTCGCCCCAGTCGACATCGTGCAGCAGCTGGCGCACCGCGGAGCCGATCATCGGTCCGCGCCAGACGACGGGCGCGCCGGCCGGCAGCAGGAAGCCGAGCGAGATCACGCGCACGCCGTGCCGCTCAACGGGGTGCAGGCCCTGCTCGCTCTGCGCCTGGAAGCCGGCGGGCAGGCCGAACATCGTGGGCAGGTTGGGGCCGGTCGCGTCGGCGTCGACCAGTCCGACATTCGCGCCGGCGGCGGCGAGCGCGACGGCGAGGTTGGAGGCGATGGTGGATTTGCCCACGCCGCCCTTGTTGGAGGCGACCGCGATGATGTTCTTCACGCCCGCGATGGCCGGCTGCTGTCCGTCGCCCTCCCAGGCGGGGACGGAGACGGACCACTCGAAGGCGACATCGGCTGCGCCGACGGCGCGGAGGGCGTCGCTGAGCCGCTCTTCGAGGGCGGCTTGCGCGTCGTAGGCGTGATAGGGGGCGGCGAGTTGGAGCGAGACGGAGGCGGCGTCGGCGTCGACAGTGGTGGCGGCGAGCATGCGCAGGCTGATCAGGTCGCGCTGGAGTTGCGGGTCGCGCACGCCGCGCAGCGCTTCGTAGACCGTCTCGTTGCTGAGCGTCACGTCGCCGTCTCTCTCGTCGTGTTGCCGGCCGTCTTGCCGCCGCCTGCCGGTGATGCGCCGCCAGACCACCTCAGTTCGGCTCCCGCGTCAATCGGAGGGGCGAAAGGCGGGGACGCGGAATGCCGGGAGCGGTTGCGTTCGGGGCGGTCGGCATGCGGCGTCTCTGGTGCACGCGATCGATGGTAGCGCGTCGGGCGGCTGTGCGGGCGGCGAACGGGCGCTTACACGGGCGGGCGGGGAACCTTTTGGCGGCCAAGCGCGTTGAATTGGGGCGGATCGGGGGTGATCGCGGCGCGTAACAGGGTTTACACGATGCTCACGCGGAGGTTAACCGATGTGTTGTCCGCTGCCGATTCGCTGCGTAGCGTTGCGCGTGCACGGGGATCAAGAGCCAAGGCTGCGTCAACAGCCGCGCTGCATCCCTTTGGAGGACAGAGCAAATGACCAGCAAGACCGCCACCAAGAAGCGAGAGCGGAAGCCCGCCGCCGCCGAGGCCGCCCACATCCACCACTGGCTGATCGAGGCGCCCAACGGCCCGCTCAGCATCGGCGCCTGCGCCTGCGGCGAGACCCGCGAGTTCCGCAACTCCTCGGAGGACTCGATCTGGGATCGCACCGAGGGCCGCTCGCGCTGGAACGACATGGGCATCTCGCGCCGCCGCCGCCCGTCCGAGGACGCCAACTAGCGTCCCGGCGGCTGCTCCGCACCGCGCCATCGGCAGCGGCTTCGGCTGCGCAGGCTCGGACGGAACGCGCCGGGCACGCTCTACCCTGCCCTGGATGGCTCCCACCGCCGACCTCTCCGTCGATCTCGCCCCGCGCGCGAAGCGGGAGCTGATCCTGCGCAATCCGGTGATGACGGCCTCGGGCACGTTCAGCAACGGCCTGGAGTTCGCGCGGATCCTCGACTACTCGCGGCTGGGCGCGATCGTCTCCAAGGGCGTCACGCTCAAGCCGCGCCGCGGCAACCCCAACCCGCGCATTGTCGAGACCCCCGCCGGGATGCTGAACAGCATCGGCTTCCAGAACATTGGGGTCTCGCGGCTGCTGCACGATGTCGCGCCCGTTTGGGAAACCTGGGACACCCCGGTGGTCGTCAACATGCTGGGCGACACGGTGGGCGAGTTCGCGCGGCTGGCCGAGGCGCTCGACGGCGCGCCGGGCGTGGCCGGCGTGGAGGTCAACATCTCCTGCCCCAACCTCGATGTGGGCGGGATCGAGTTCGGGCGCGACCCGGCCGCTGCCGCCGCCGTCACCGAAGCCGTGCGCGGCTCGACCAGCCTGCCCGTCATCGTCAAGCTCACCCCGGGCGTGACCGACATCGCCGCCATCGCCTGCGCCGTCGAGCAGGCCGGCGCAGACGCGCTATGCGTCGCCAACTCGTTCGTGGGGATGGCGATCGACGTCCAAAAACGCCGCCCGCGCACCAATCGCGCGGTGGCGGGTCTGACCGGCCCCGCGATCAAGCCGCTCGCGCTGCGCCTCACCTGGGAGGCCGCGCGGACGGTCGAGATCCCGGTGATCGGCTGCGGCGGCATAGTGGACGGGCGCGACGCGCTGGAGTTCCTGCTCGCCGGCGCGTCGGCGGTGCAGATCGGCACGGCAATGTTCCGCGATCCGTGGGCGGCCGTCCGCGCGGCAGACGAGATCGAAGCATGGTGCGCCCGCGAAGGCGTGCGCGAGCTGTCGGAGATTGTGGGTCAGCTGCAGGTGGATTGAGTGCGCGGGCGTGTAGCGTGGAGCTGAACGGGGTGTAGCTCAGTCTGGCTAGAGCACGCGGTTTGGGGCCGCGAGGTCGGCGGTTCGAATCCGCCCACCCCGACCAGACTTGCGTCCATCGAAACCGGGCGGCGCGAACGATTCATCTCTCCCCCCTTCCAGGGGGGAGACTAAGAGGGGGGTCGGCGGACCGAGCGTGCGCTGACGGCTGAGTGGGCGATCGGAGCGCGCACGGCCGCTTCGTGCGCACTCGCAACCTCTTACCCCCCACCTAACCTCCCCCCTAGATGCAGACCTTCGCGTAACCCCCTGATTCGGCGATGTAGGCCGATCGTCCCTATCTGGTCGGGTTATCGACTCGCAGCGAAATTCGGGGTTGTGCGAAGGTCTGCTAGATGGGGGGAGGGATGAATTGGGGAGGGAGTGGGTGTTGGCTGGGTGCCGTGCTCGGCGAGATACTCGTGAGGGGTAGGGGCATGGCGGGGGAGAGCGGCGCGGGTTCCTGCCTGCGCAGGAATGACGGATCGGGGCGCGGGCGTGGTTGGTGCGTTGGAGCGTGGCTCTTCGCCCCCCACCTAGCCTCTCCCCTGGAAGGGGGGAGGGATGAATTGGGGAGGGAGTGGGGGTTGCCGGGGTGCGCAGGGGTAGCAGTAGTCGCAGGGGCGGTGAGTTGCAGGGGGTAGCGGCGTTGATTGGGCGGCGGTGAGGCGCTTACTTTGTGGGCGGGGCTGCTGGAGCTTCGTGCTCCTCGCCGTGCGGATGGCCTTGGGCGTGATCGTGGTCCTCGCCGAAGTGGAAGCGCAACTCTCCTGCCAGCGCCGCCGTCGGCGCTCCGCCCGGTCCGGTTGGTCCGTTGGCGACCCGCGAGACGATCGCCAGCTCTCGACCGAATGTCCGCCGCAGCACATCCTCGCTCAACACCTCGCTCGGACGCCCCACCGCGATGATCGACTGCCGCAGGCAGACCACGTAGGCGTAGTGATCCACCACCGACGCCAGATCGTGCGTCGCGATCACCACCGTCGCTCCGCTCGCCGCCACATTGCAGAGCGTCTCGACCAGGTCGTCGTCCGCCACTGCGTCCAGCGACGCCGCCGGCTCGTCCAGCAGCAGCAAATCCGGCTCGCGCGCCAGCGCGCGCGCGATCAGCACCCGCTTCTGCTGCCCGCCCGAAAGCTCCGCAATCTCCCGCCGCGCCAGATCCGTGATCGCCATCGTCTCCATGGCCCGCTCGATCGCTCCGTTCGGATCCGCCAGCGGACCGCGTCGAAAGCGCCGCTTCCAGTCGAACCGGTAGCGGCCCATCTCGACGACCTCGCGCACGGTGATCGGGAAGTGCCAGTCGACCGCGCTTGATTGCGGCATGTAGCCGATCCGCCCGCGCAGCCCGCCCGGCGGCTCGCCGTCGATCCGCACCTCGCCCTGCGAGGGTCGCAGCATGCCCAGGATCGTCTTGAGCAGCGTGCTCTTGCCGGAGCCGTTACCGCCGACCAGCGCGGTGAACGCGCCGCGCGGAATCTCCAGATCCAGGCCCTCCAGCACTGGCGGGCCGCCGTAGCCCACCGTCACCCCGGCCAGCCGCACCTCCGCCCCGCCCCGCTGGGCGAGGGACGAGGCGCTGTTACTCAGGGTATTGCTCACGGTGTTGCTTTCCAGCTTCTCACCTCCCCATCATCGCACACCGACACCCTGCGCACCCTGCGCGCGCTGCTAGGCTCGCTGCATGCCGTCCGCCACCGATGCGCTGGGCACTGAGATTACGCTCGAAAGCGCGCCGCGCCGAATCGTTTCGCTCGTCCCCTCCTTCACCGAACTCACCGCCGCCCTGCGGCTCGGCAAGCGGCTCGTCGGCGTCACCCGCTTCTGCACCGACCCGCCGGAGGTCGTCGCGCCCGTGCGCAAAGTCGGCGGCACCAAGAACCCCGACATCGAGCGAATCATCGGCCTCGCGCCCGACATCGTGCTCGCCAACCGCGAGGAGAACCGCGAGGAGGATGTGGCCGCCCTGCGCGCCGCCGGGCTGGCCGTCTACGTCGGCGACATCCGCAGCGTCGCGCAGGTCGGCGAAGAGATTCAGCGCGTCGCCGCGCTGCTCGGCGCCGTGGCAATCCAGCAAACCCGCGCCATCGATGAAGCACTCGACGAGCACGCGCACCTCAATCACGTGCGCCCGCTCGTCCGCGCCGCCTGCCTGATCTGGCGCAACCCCTATATGGCCGCCGGCGGCGAGACCTACATCGGCGACCTGCTTCGCTCGGCCGGCGGAATCAACGTGTTCGAGCGGCATCGCGGCGACGCCCGCTATCCGCGCGTGACGCTGGCCGAGCTGGCGGAGGCTGCGCCCGACGTGATCCTGCTCCCCTCCGAGCCCTACCGCTTCGGCAAGCGCCACCGCGAGGAGCTGCTGGCGCAGCGCGCCATCCCCGCCGCCCACGAGGGCCGCATCGAGCTCTGCGACGGCCAACTGCTCACCTGGTGGGGCGTGCGCACCGCCGAAGCCGTCCACCAGGTGGCGGCCCTGCTCGACAGCGCCCGCCCCAACTGGCAAGTCCAGACCAACCAGCGCGACGACCTGCCGCCCGGCCTGACCCTCCAAATCGATCGCCAGGACACTGTCGACTCCAACTAGCCGCCGCCAAGCGCGCTCGTGGATTCCTGCCTGCGCAGGAATGACGGAGGGGCGCAGGAATGACGGAAGGGCGCAGGAATGACGGGAAAGACGATCGGGGTGCAGGAGGGCGGTCGGTGCCGGCTCGCTAGCTCCCACTCCCCACCCAACCCTCCCTGTAAGAGACCTTTGAAAAAGTCCGGGAGTTGCCGCGACGATGAGCGCCGCCCTATCTGGTCAGCACGAGGCCGGCTGCCGCCAGAAAGGACTTTTTCAAAGGTCTCTGTAAGGGGGAGGGATGAAGTGGGGAAAGGAATGGGTGTTGGGCGCGATTGGTGCGAACACGCCTGAGCCGACGACCGCCTCACTCGCGCTGCCAGAGGGCGTAGACCTCGCGGCGGGCGCGGCCTGAGCGGGCGGCGATATCGCGGGCGGCGACGGCGCGCGACGCTCCTTGCGCCGCCGCTGCCGCCAGCGCTTCTCGAACCGCGTCGTCGCTCCACTCTTCCTCGGCCGGCTCTGGGGGGATGAGCAGGATTGTGAACTCGCCGCGCGGCTCGGCGAACTCCGTTGCCGCCTCAGCGGGCGAGCCGCGCCAGATTTGCTCGTGCAGCTTGGTCAGCTCGCGGCCGATCACCAGCTCGACCTGGGGGGCGACCTCGGCCAGGTCCCGCAGCATTGCGGCGACTCGATGGCGCGACTCGAGCAGCAGGGTGGGCTTGCCCGAGCGCGCGAACTCGATCAGCGCCCGCCGGCGGGCGGCGCTGCGGCGCGGCAGAAAGCCGCTCAACTGCACCTCCGCGCCGCGCGTGCCCGAGGCCGACCACAGCGCGATCGGCGCGGCCGGGCCCGGGATCGGCGTCACCCGCGCGCCCACTTCAACCGCCGCGGCGACCAGCTGGCGGCCTGGATCGGAGACGCCCGGCGTCCCCGCGTCGCTGATCAGCGCGATCGACTCGCCGCGCTGCAGGCGGGCCAGCAGCGCCGGCGCGGTGCGCTCGCTGTTGCGGTCGTTGTAGAGCGTCGTGGGCGTCTCGATCTCGTATGCGCGCAGCAGCTTTTCCGCCACGCGGGTGTTTTCCGCCGCGATCAGGTCCACCTCGCCCAGCACGCGCAGCGCTCGGAGCGTGATGTCCTCCAGGTTGCCGATCGGGGTGGCGACGATGAACAGCACGCCAGACACCCCGCCAGCATAGGCTCGCGGCCCACTCTTTTACCGCTCCGTCGCCGCTCTGTTGCCTGCGCGACGCGGGCTGTGTTGCGCTGGATCCGCGCCCGCTATCATTTCGCGCAATCAGGAGGCGAGAGTGACCAGGCTCATCCCCGTCTTCATCCTGCTTCCGCGCCCCAGCATCGGGCGGCGATTTGCAGCGCGGCGTCATGCCGCGCTGTTGCGTTAATGCGAGGAGGAGCCGTGACTACGCTGACCGAGACGCGAACCGAGACCGCCATCGACACGCTCGCCGGCGAGCGGCAGCGCCACGCCGAGCGCTCCGCGCCGCCGCCGATGCGCAAGGATCTGCGCGAGGCCTACGGCTTCGACGATGTGGCGATCGTGCCCGGCGCGCTCACGATCAATCCCGAGCTGACCGATGTGCGCAGCGAGATCGCCGGGCAGACGCTTGACATCCCGATTCTCGCCGCGGCGATGGACGCCGTGGTGGATCAGCGGTTCGCGATCGATGTCGGGCAGCGCGGCGGGCTGGCGGTGCTCAACCTTGAGGGCTTGCAGTGCCGCTTCGAGAATCCCGCGGAGGTGCTCGCCGAAGTGGCCGCTTCCGACACCGACGGGGCAACGGAAATTCTTCAGCGCGCCTACACCGCGCCGATCCGCGACGAGCTGATTGGTCGGCGGATCGCCGAAATTAAGGCCGGCGGCGTCGCGGCGGCCGTCTCGGTCACGCCGCCCAACGCGAAGCGCTTTGCGAGCACCGTGCGCGAGGCGCAGGCCGATGTCTTCGTCGTGCAGTCCACCGTGACCACCGCGCGCCATCTCTCCCGCTCCGAGCACGGGTTGATCCTGCACGAGCTGATTCGGCAGATTGGGATCCCCACCATCGTCGGCAACACGGTCGGCTTCGAGGCTTCGCTCGAATTGATGGATGAGGGCATTGCCGCGCTGCTGGTCGGCGTGGGTCCCGGGGCGGCCTGCACCAGCCGCGAGGTGCTGGGCATCGGCGTGCCGCAGGTTTCGGCGACCATCGAGTGCGCCTACGCGCGCGACGAATACCTGCGCCGCAGCGGGCGCTACGTGCCGATCATCACCGACGGCGGTATCCGCACCGGCGGCGATTTCTGCAAGTCGTTCGTGGCGGGCGCGGACGCGGTGATGATCGGTTCGCCCTTCGCCGGCACGCTGGAGGCGCCCGGGCGCGGCTTCCACTGGGGCATGGCCACGCCGCACGCCGAGCTGCCGCGCGGCGTGCGCGTCCACGTCGGGCAGCACACGACGCTTGACCGGCTGCTCTTCGGCCCCACCTCGCGCACCGACGGCACGGAAAATCTGATCGGCGCGCTGCGCACCTGCATGGGCAGCGTCGGCGCAGAGGTGATCCGCGACCTGCACCAGACGGAGATGGTGGTCGCCCCCGCGATCAAGACGGAGGGCAAGCGCTACCAGATGCTGCGGGACTAGTTTTCACCCGCGCCCCAACCGTCGTTCCTGCGCCCTCTCCCGTCATTCCTGCCCCTCCATCGTCATTCCTGCCCCTCCATCGTCATTCCTGCGTAGGCAGGAACCGTGCGTGTCGCGGTGGCTCTGCTCCACCACCGGTGGTCGGCGGCGCGGAAGCGGCTTTGGTGAGCCGTCGGGATGTTGGGGTGTAGGGGGGGTTGGGGGTCGCCTCGGTTCCTGCCTGCGCAGGAATGACGGAGGGTAGGTCGGGAATGACGGGAGAGGCGATCGGGGTGCAGGAGGATAGCCGGCAAACGCTCGCAACCTCCCACCCCCCACCTAACCTCCCCCCTGGAAGGGGGGAGGGATGAATTTTTCTTGGGGGAGTGGTTTGGTGCGTGGGGGTGGGTGGGTTCCTGTCTGCGCAGGAATGACGGATGGGTGGCGCGGGGATGGCGGATGGGGGGCACGGGTTCCTGCCTGCGCAGGAATGACGGATGGGGCGCAGGAATGACGGATGGGGGCGCGGGGATGGCGGAAGGTGGCGCGGGTTCCTGCCTGCGCAGGAATGACGGGTGGGGCGCAGGAATGACGGGTGGGGGAGCGCGATGTCTTAGCCGGCTCCGCGCGAGCGGCGCTGCGGGTTTTGCGCAGGTCCGGCGGTGCGCTAGCTGTCGAGGCGGGCGGTGGCGGTGCCTTTGATTACCTCTGCGCCGTCCTGGTTGGTGGTGCTGACGGAGAGGTCCGCCAGGGAGACGCCGTCTTCCTCGCGGATGGCTTCGACCGTGGCTTTGGCGGTGAGCGAGTCGCCGGGCCAGACCTGGGCGACGAAGCGGACGCCGTACTTGGTCAGGCGGCCGTCGCCGACCCAGTTGGTCAGCATCTTGCCGGTCACGCCCATCGAGAGCATGCCGTGTGCGAAGACGGTCGGGTAGCCCGCGACCTTGGTGGTGAAGATTTCGTCGGTGTGCAGCGGGTTGTAGTCGCCCGATGCGCCGGCGTACTGGATGATCTGGGTGCGGGTGAGGTTTTCGACGACCAGCTCTTCGCGCGTGTCGCCCACGCTCAGTTCGTTTTTGGACAGCGCCATGACGGCCTCCTTTACTCCACGACTCGCGAGGTCTGGACGCCCACGGAGCGGGCGGTGACGACCAGCACATCGTCCTGGTTGTAGTACTCGGTGATGCTCTCGCTGAATTTGAGCGTGCCGCCGCGGCGGCCTTCGCGCTCCCAGGATTTGCCGGGCTTCTCGACGGTGTGGAGCACATCGCCGGGCGCGATCGGGGCGTGGTACTCGTAGTGCTGCTCGGCGTGGAAGCCGGTGCCGCCGCTGTCGCCGCCTTCGCCGCCGGGCTGGCGCTGGACGCCGGTCGGCTCCTTGCCGGAGCCGAACCAGGGCTGGCCGATTTCGGGGCGCAGGACATAACCCTCGGTGAACTGCGCGCTGGCCTGGACGAAGGTGGGCGGCGGGATGACATGCCCGGGCTCGCTCTGCGCGGCGGCATCCGCGTCGTGGTAGATCGGGTTGGCGTCGCCGATCGAGCGCGCGAACAGCATGATGTGCCCGGCCTCGATCGGGAAATGCTCGGTCGCCATACGCTGCGGTTCCCTCTCTCCTGCTGCGATGCCTTTCGGCCTCTCGCTTGCGATTGCGCGCCCAGTCTAGCGCAACGACGCGAGCGCCGCGCGCCGAGCGCGCGGCGTGGCTGTAGCCTGCGGCTCATGACGCAGACCTTCGAATCCCTGCGCGTGGTCAAGCTAGCGGGCTCGCATGCAGGCATGCCGTTGCTTGACACGCAGGGCTACGTGCTGTCTTGATTTGATGTCGCCGAGTGGCGCGACTGCCCCTCTTCCCGTTCGGCCTGCCGTAGGCCTTCTCGAATGAGGTTCCGGTGCCATTCCGCGGGCGTCGTTTCAGCCTGCTGTGCTGCGGCCTCTATTCGTTTGCCCCAACTGTCCGGTACCCGTACGCGGACAGTTTTCGGGTAATACTTCGCGTTCTGCGATGCCATGAGGATCGAGCCTCCTTGTGTCGCATCGCGATCGCGACTAAACCGCCATACGCTCATGTGCTTCGTTGCGCGTCAAGCTCAAGAGAAGCCCGCGAGGAATGGGCAAAGTGACGCTGATTGTGATGCGACACATACCTGTGCAGGTTCTGAGTGAAGTCCTCCACGAACGGCCGCACACAGTCGGCTGTTCGTGGAGGACTCAACAGACCATGCGATTGCCAGACCCGGCGACGCAACATCTCTGCTGGCGCATACTCCGACGCATGTGTGCTTCCTCTCGCGCTACGTGTGTGTCACCAACGACACACAGGGAGACTATTCTAGTGATTCATTCGAGAATTGCAAGAGCTTAGGGCCTGTTCACACTTCGCCTCCTGCCGCCAGCACCTAGAGAACCCTGCAAAATGCCCAATTTCGGCAGATTCGGCCGGTCGGTCTCTATCTGGTCGATACCCGTGCGCGTGCGCTGGATCCGCTGTTTGGCAGAGGTCTCATCAACCAGACGTAAGCCCCCTGCCTGCTCACCAGCCCTCTCGCTTCGATGCCGCATCCTCCACGCGCATCGACTCCGCCAGCGTCGCGTCAACATCCTCGACATCGCCCAACAGATCAGCATCTCCCCTCCACTGTCTACAGCTACCTCCGCGCCCTTGAGCAGCCAGTGGCCACCCACCCTCCAGTGCGACGCCTGCGACGTTCTCACTGCCCAGAGCGCACTTGATAAGCGACATCGCCATCCACCACAGCGCCACCCCAAAAGATCTGCAGCAGCAACGCGTCCGGCGCAGCGAGCTGCGTCTCACTGCCGCTGTGCCCAGCCTCCATTCCTCAGCCCCCGACGGAAGGCCAGCGAACTACCCGGACGATGGCTGCACACCGCTCTCGCCAGCCTTTCCCTCGCTCCTGTGTTTACGCCTTTACAGTCGCCACGGCAGAGCCTGTCCCATCAGTGGGCTCACGAACTTGACAATCGAGAATCCGCCTGTCTACAATGGCCACACCTGTGATCGTTTGAGAGCACAGGTGTAGCTCTAAAGGAGCACAGAAGATGATTCTCAGCAATCTCCTAGCAGTTGGGCCCGTGTCAGCGGTGGCGGACGGCCTTGCCACTGCAGGCACCCTTCTTGTGGCTGTCGCAGGTTTGGCCTCGCGCGTCGTCGGCTCTCTCGGGTCGCGCGTCCCGCGGCCGCGGCTCTGGAGACGACGCGCTGCCGGGGTGGTGGCTGCCCTCGCGCTCGCGAGCGGTACTCTTGCGCTCTGCTCACCCGTTCCTGCGGGAGCCAACGAGCCGTTCAGCGACTCCCCATCATCGCCGTTCATCGAGCAGGCGTCGTGGCACATCTGCCGGGATGAACGTTCCGCCGTCTTCCTGGTCTATGAAGCGGGTTCGCTCGATGCCGCTCCATGGCCCAGCGGGTTTGGTGTCACGCTCCTGCGAGGTTTCGCTGGCTCCGTCGGAGAGATGTTGGCCAAGGTCGGAGTGCTGGGCCTGTTTACCGGCAGCGACGAATCTCCCACACGGGCAGTAAAGGCATTCCACATCGCCGGGGATTCGGGGCTTTTCCGGGCATGCTCGCAGCACGGTGGCGCCGGGCTGCTCTACACGGATTGGCTGAGCGCTGAATCTTCTCGCGTCCTGGCCTCGTCGCCCTCTAACAGCAGAGTGGACCTGATCCGCTGGACCCGCTATGGGCCGCTCTTGCGACTCTGGATTCCGCCGTATGGGCCGGGCGGCTGATGGCCGCTCAGCTGATCTCCCACACCAAGACGACGTGAGTCGCCTGCTGAAAAGGAGGGATATGGGCGAAAACCCAACACCAGCTCAGGACAAGCTGGCCGGCAAATGACAATTCTGGAGCTCTGAAAGGAGCCAACATGTCGATCACTAAGATCACCCACGAAACGACAGACCCCACGGGCCACGCTGACCAACAGTGTGCGCCACAAAAGAAGGAGCTCCTGATGACGACCCTGAACCCCCGACAGAAGATCGCTGCGGCCCTCGGTGGGCTGTTCATCGCATTCGCAGCCGCGATGCCGCTGGCGGGCGCGACCGAAGGCGAACGGTCCGTCCCCCTCACCGCTACGGAGCAGTCCGTCGATTTCCAAAGCTCGGCCCCGGTGGCCGCCGATCCGACGCCCGGGCTGGCGCAAGTCCGTCAGTTCGACGCCGACGCCGATGCCGGTGGCTCCATCGTCTCTGCCCTGGTCGCTGACTCGGCGGACCGGCCCACCCTCAACATGGTCGTCTTCTTCACCTGGCCGAAATGGAAGGCGCATCTATTTGAGCAGAGGCTACGGGGTGCCTGCGGCGAGAACGTGCCCATGCACGATTGCGTCCACGCGCTGCGTGAGCTGTACCGCGACCTCATCGATCTGCAAGACGAGATCGACCACGAGCGGTGGACAAATCTGGCCTCCGCGTACGCGCAGGCTCTTCAGGCTGCTGAGGAAAAGTACCGGGCGTGCCTCGATGTCCCCCGCTTCGCCAACGCGAGCGCCGCCAACCAGTGCAGGTGATCGCGGTGTGGCGCCATTCGCGGTGCCGCGCACCGGCGGCGTGGCTGTAGCCTGCGGCTCATGACGCAGACCTTTGAATCCCTGCGCGTGGTCGAGCTGGCGGGCTCGCATGCGGGCGCGTTCGCGGGCAAGATGTTCGCCGATAACGGGGCGCGCGTGGTCAAGGTTGAGCCGCCCGGCGGGGATCCGCTGCGCGGATCGGGGGCGATTCTGCCCCGCCATGCGCTGGGCGACGGCGCGATCGGCTCGATCTGGGCATACTGCAACAGCGGCAAGCAGGTTGCGGAGTTGGGGCCGGGCGCTGATCTGAATCGACTGCTCGACGCCGCGGACGTGATCATCGAGAGCAACGCGCCCGATCCGCTCGCGCCGTTCACCGCGCAACGCTCCGACGAGCGGGCGGTCAAGGTCTACATCTCGCCCTTTGGGCTGAGTGGGGCGCAGGCTGAGTGGCGCTCGAATGTCTTCACCGACGACGCGATGGGCGGGCATCTCTATCTGAACGGCGAGCCCGACCGCGAGCCGTTTCGCGGCACGGGCGGCACACGGAGTATTCGGCGGGCATGTACGGCTTCATCGGCGCGATGGCGGGTCTGCTGGCGCGGGAGCGGATTGGGCTGGGGCAGACGGTCGAGATCGCGCATGTGGAGTGCATGGTGGCGATGCACCAGCACACCACCACGATGTGGACGCATGCGGGGCATGTGCTGCGGCGCGAGGGCAACTCGCAGCCGGGTATGTGGCATCCGGCGGGTGTCTATGAGTGCGGGGACGGCTACGTCTTTCTCTGCCACGCGAGCGGGGCGAAGCTGGAGCCGTTTCTGCACGCCGCGGGGCTGGGCGAGCTGCTGGATGATCCGCGCTTCGCCGACGATGTTTCGCGCGGCGCGCACAAGCAGGAGTTCGACGCGGCGCTGCGCCCCTGGCTGATGTCGCGCACGGTCGAGCAGATTTGCGAGCTGGGTGTGGCGACGTTTTCGCCGATGGGGCCGGTCTGGGATACGCATCAGTTTCTGGCCGATCCGCACCTTGAGGCGCGCGACTACCTGCGCCCGCTCGATGGCGAGCGCGGCGAGTTCGTCGTGCCGCGCGGTCCGTTTCGCATCGGCGGCGCGGAGGCGTCGCCGCGCCCGCCCCAGCTGCTTGATGAGGCCGGCTTCGCGGCGTTTGTAGAGGAACCGGCCTGGCAGCCCTCGTCGGAGCCGTCGGCAGACGCGGAGCAGCTGCGCGACGGACCGCTGCAGGGCGTGCGCGTGCTGGACTTGACGCGGGTGTGGGCGGGACCGATCGCCGGGCGGCTGCTGGGCGATCTCGGAGCGGACGTGATTCACATCGAGTCGCCCTGGAATCGCGGCCCGAAGGAAGCGCCGCCGGGGCTGGCGGAGATTACGCACCTGTTCCCCGACAACGAGCTCGGCGAGCGCCACTGGAATCGCAACGGCGGCTTCAACAAGCTGGCGCGGAACAAGCGCGGCGTCTCGCTCGACCTGTCCGACGCGCGCGCGCTGGAGCTGCTCAGGCGGCTGATCGCGCAGTCTGATGTGCTGCTGGAAAACTTCAGTCCGCGCGTGCTGCCGCAGTGGGGGCTCGATTTCGAGTCGCTGCTCGAGCTCAACCCCGCGATCGTCCACACCGCGATGCCCGGCTACGGCGCGGCGGGGCCGGGCGCGAACCGCGTCGCGCTGGGGCCGGTGATCGAGGCCGCGACGGGGATGACGATGATGTCGGGCTACGCCGATACCGGGCCGTACCGCTCAGGCGTGGCCTGGCCCGATCCGGTTTCCGGGATGAGCGCCGCGGCGGGCACGCTGGTCGCGCTCTGGCGGCGCGCCGCGTCGGGAGGAGCCGGGCGGCAGGTTGAGAGCGCGATGATCGAGTCGATGGGCGCGTTCGCGGGCGACGAGCTGCTCTCGGCGCAGGTTGCGGGCGGCCCGCCGCCGCGCCGCGGCAACCGCGAGCCCGGCGTCGCGCCGCAGGGCGTCTACCGCTGCGCGGGCAACGACCGCTGGGTCGCGATCTCGATCACGAGCGAAGAGGAATGGCGGGCGCTCTGCGACGCGGCGGGCCTGGACGCCGAGTGGCATGGCCTCTCGCTTGCCGAACGCGAGGCGCGGCAGGACGAAATCGACGCGGCGATTGACGGTTGGACGCGCAGCGAGACGCCCTGGAGCGCGGCGCGGCGCTTGCAGGCGGCGGGCGTGATCGCCGGCGTGGTCTGCGACGCGCGGGATTTGTTGGAGAACGAGCATCTCGCGCTGCGCGAGTTCTGGGCGCTGCTGGATCACGCGGACGCGGGGTTGCTGCCCTATCCCGGCTGTCCCGTGCGGCTGAGCCGCACGCCCGCGACTTACAGGCTTGCGCCGCCGCTGTTGGGAGAGCACAACGACGAGGTGCTGGGGGGGATTGCGGGGCTGGGCGCGGAGCAGCTGGCGGCGCTAAAGCAGGAGCGCGTGGTCTGCGATGAGCCGCCTAGCTTGAGCGCGCCGCGGATCTGAGGGGGCGGAATGCGCCGTGTGTCGGATGTAGTTCGAGTTGTCGTTGCGTATGCGGGTTCCTGCCTGCGCAGGAATGACGGAGGAGGGGCGCAGGGATAACAGTGGGAGAGGGTGGGTGATGCGGCAGTTGGGGGTGCGTAGTTGCTTCTGCGCCCGCTCGTTGCTTCTGCGCTCGCTCGTTGCTTCCCACACCCCACCTAACCTCCCCCCTGGAAGGGGGGAGGGATGAATTGGGGAAGGAGGGGGTGCAGGCGGGTTCCTGCCTGCGCAGGAATGACGGTTAGGGGGCGGGGGCTAGGACGCAGATGTAGCGGCGCAGGAGCATTTCGAAGTGGCCGTTGGCTGCCTGGCGGTCCAGCTGCTTGCGCCACTTGTCGAAGCGGCTGGCGCGGGTTTTGGGGCGATCGACGACGAGCCAGCGGCGGATGGCGCGGAGTTGGTCGTAGGCGAGCGCGCCGGGGGCGAGCGACTCGGCGCGAATCGTGACGGGGCGCAGCTGCTCGATCTGGAGGCCGCTCAGCTCGGCGGCCTCTTGGGCGGCGTCGCGCAGGCGCGGGCGGAGCGGCTCGGGCGCGCCCTGGGACCAGCGGCGCACCAAATCTCGGGCGGTGTCGGGATCGTCGCTGTCGAACCAGAGGGCGGGCCAGTCGGTTTGGGCGATGACGATTCGGCCGCGGACGACGCGGGCGGCTTCGGTGAGCACGGCGGCGGGCTGGCGCAGCCACTCGAAGGTGTCGACCAGCAGCGCCGCGCCGAAGGAATCGTCGGCGAAGGGCAGGCGGTGGGCGTCGCCGAGCGCGCGGGCGGCGTCGTTTGCGCCGGTCCAGCGCGCGGCGGGCGGGCGGTCGAAGGCGACGAGGCGGAGCGGCGTGCCGGCGGCGATCGCCTGCAGGGCTGCGCCGTCGCCCGCGCCGATGTCGAGCAGCGGGGAGGCTTCGCGCGGCGGGCGCTCGCCCAGCAGCAGGTCGTAGAGCTCGTCGTAGTGCGCGCGCAACTCGGGGTAAGGCGCGGCGTCGCGGCCGCTGGGGGAGACGAGCGAGCGGTGGTGCGGCAAGCTCAGGCCCAGTCTTCGGCGGTGATCGGTTGGCGGCCGGCGAAGCCGTCGGCGATTTCATGCCACCAGCCGATCCCGCGCTCGCCGGCTTGCCAGCAGAGGTAGACGCGGCGTCCGTCACGCTCGGCGACCCAGTCGATCAGTCCGCGACGGGGGTCTTTGAGTTCAACGCCGAGGCCGGCGATGTAGTCGATCATGTCCCGGGCCTGCTCTTCAAGTTTGGCGATTTCGGCGCGCAGTTGCCGGTCGTCGGCGGTGAGCGGATTGCCATCGCCGCCGGCGCTGCGGCGGATCGATTCGCAGAGCGCGTTGAGTTGGTCGAGGCGGAGCACGCGGCGCTGCAGCACGATCACGGCGGCGGCGACATGCGGCAGCGAGCGCCGCGCTTCGGCAAGGGTGAAGATCTGCTCCGGCATGCGAGAGATTGTAAGCGCAGAGCGCTCCAGGTGGACGATCGAAGCGCCCCGCCAACCCGCCAGCTCACGACTTCGGCGGCGGCTCCGGCGGATGGGGCAGGAACCACCATTGGGAGCGGCCTGCGCCTCTGGGCGCGGCGAAGCAGGCGCGCACGGCGGCTTCGCCTTCGGGATCGGTGAGCACGATGACGAGGTCGTTGGCGGCGAGCTCGACCGGCCCGCGCGGGATCACGACGGTGCCGCGGCGGTGAATCGCGGTGACGACGGCCGCTTCGGGCAGCGCGAGGTCCTGCACGGTCTGGCTGTCGGCGGCGGAGCCGGGCTCGACGTTGGCCTCGATTTGCACTGCGCCGCTGAGCCGCCGCACGGGCGCGGTGAGGGCGGCGTTGCGGATGTCGGCGCTGCGCTCGTCGGGCGTCGCGATCTCGCGTAGAATGTCGCGCTGAATCAGCATCCCCAGCAGGCGCGTGGAGTCCTCGCGCGCGACCACCGGCAGCTGATGCACATCGCGCTCGACGAGCAGCTCGAGCGCGTGGCGGAGCGTGTCGTCGGGATACACGGAGAGGGGCGCGGCTTCGGCGAGTTGCGCGGCGGTGACATCGACATCGTTGCGTTCGACGGCGGCGGCGACATCGGTGGCGGAGATCAGTCCGACGAAGCGGTTGCGGCTGTCGGCGACGGCGACGACATTGCCGCGCGACTGGTTCATCGCGTTGGCGAGCACCTGGATGCTGGCCGCGCCGTCGACGATTGGGGTGTCGGTGCGCATGGTGGTGTCGACGCGCAGTTCGTCGAGTTGCGAGCGGCGCGGCTCTTCGTAGACGCCCACGCCGGCGCGGCGCAGGCGGACGTTGTAGATGGTGTCGCGGGTGAGCAGCTGTGCGCCGGCGGCGGCGAGCGCGACGGCGGCGAGCAGTGGGATGAAGCCGTCGTAGCCGGTCAGCTCGAAGACGATGAAGAGCGAGGTCATCGGCGCGCGGGCGGCGGCGGCGAAGACCGCCGCCATGCCGACGACGGCGTAGGCGCCGAGCGGCCCGGTGTCGCCGGGGATGGTGTTCTGGAAGGCGAGGCCGAGCAGCGCGCCGCCGGCCGCGCCGATGAAGAGCAGCGGGGCGAACGCGCCGCCCGACGCGCCGGAGCCGATCGTGAGCGAAGAGGCGACGAGCTTGAGCACCAGCAGGACGCCGAGCGAGGCGGCGGTGAAGTCGCCGGCGGCGAAGGTGCGCACCTGATCAAGCCCGGAGCCGAGGATGCGGTCGTCGATCAGCGCCAGCGCGCCGACCACGATCAGCGCGAGGATCGGTCGGACGAAGCGGGGGAAGGCGAGGAAGTCGAAGAGGTCTTCGGCGAAGAAGCGGGAGCGGACGAAGAAGACGCCGAGGATCGAAGCGCCGAGTCCGACCAGCGCGAGGAGCGCGAATTCGAGGCCGCTTTCGACGACATACGGCGGGAGCTCGAGCTCGGTCTGGTCGCCGTAGAAGAGGATCGCGATGAAGTTGGCGACGACGGCGGAGACGACGACGACGGTGAAGTTGCGCACGTTGAAGCGTCGCAGGACGACTTCGAGGGCGAAGAAGGTGCCGGCGATGGGCGTGTTGAAGGTGGCGGCGATCCCGCCGGCGGCGCCGGCCGCGACCATCAGGACGAGCATGTCGGAGGGCTGGCGGGTGAGTCGTCCGAGCGTGGAGGAGAGCGAGGCGGCGATCAGGACGATCGGGCCCTCGCGTCCGGCCGAGCCGCCGCCGCCGATTGTGAAGGCGGTCGCGATCAGCTTGAACGGAGCGACGAGCGCGCTGACGTAGCCGCCGGTGGTCTCGACCGCCATCATCGTCTGCGGCACGCCCGCGCCGCGCGAATCGGGCGAGAGGCGTCCGACGATCAGGGCGACGGGCAGCGCGGCGATGGCGAGGACGAGGATCAGCGTCCAGCCGCCGGCGGCGTCGGCCAGCAGCGCGCGGAGCTCGTTGAAGGCGATGGTGAGTTGGTCGACGGCGAACTCGAGCGCGACGGCGCCAAGTCCGGCGGCGAGGCCGACGGCGACCGCGAGGATGAGCGGCTGGAGGTTGCGGGGCAGGCGGAGCGCGCCGAGCCGTCGGGGCAGCCAGGGGATGTAGATCGGGCGGGCGCCAAGGCGGCGGGCGGGTCGGTAGACGCGGGACATGGGCGTTGTTCAGTATCGCGCTACGCGCGCCTACCGTCGCCAGATGTCTGAGCGGGTGTGAGGGGGGTGCCGGGCGGTTCCTGCCTGCGCAGGAATGACGAGAGGGGGGCGCAGGAGTGGCGGAGGGGGGCACAGGAATGACGGAGGGGGAGTGGGAATGATGAGAGGGTGTGGTGCGGGTGATCGGGGCGGGGCGAGGGCGATTGGGGCGCGGCGCGGGCGATTTGGGTGGGGCGCGGGTTGGTGGTGGTGGCTCGTGGCCGCTCACCCCCCACCTAACCTCCCCCCTGGAAGGGGGGAGGGATGAATTGGGCCCTTTCTGGCGGGGGGAGGGATGAATTTTTTGGAGGGGTGAATTGGGGAGGATGTGGGCGTGCGTGGGTTCCTGCCTGCGCAGGAATGACGGAGGGGGGCGCAGGGATGACGAGAGGGGGAGTGGGAATGACGGAGGGGGAGCGGGAATGATGAGAGGGTGTGGTGCGGGTGATCGGGGTGGGGCGGGGGCGATTGGGGCGCGGCGCGGGCTGGTGGTGGCGGCTCGTGGCTTCTCACCCCCCACCTAACCTCCCCCCTGGAAGGGGGGAGGGATGAATTGGGTCTCCCCTGGCAGGTAGAGGGGGTGGTGAACTGAGTAGGGATGGATTGGGGGAGGGAGGTGGGCGGTGTGGGTTCCTGCCTGCGCAGGAATGACGGAGGGGGGCGCAGGGATGACGGAGGGGGAGTGGGGGGGCGAGGCGCGGGTGGTTCCTGCCTGCGCAGGAATGACGGAGGGGGGCGCAGGGATGACGGATGTGGGCGTGCGTGGGGAGCGCCCGCCCTGTTCGGCGCTATTCGGATTGGGGGATGCGGGAGATTTCGGTGAGGGCGTTGTTTTGGGCGGAGAGGATGAAGCTGTAGGTTTGGCCGTCGTCCTGGGCCTGGCCGGTGACTCGGAGGTCGAGCACGCCGTCGGCGGTGCCGTCGCCGATTTCGACCTGGCTGACGTTGTCGATCAGCGCGTCGGGGCCGGTGATCACGCGGTAGCCGTCGCCGACGCTGCGGAGGATGTAGAAGGCGTTGGCGCAGGTGTCGGCGGAGCAGGAGACCTCGCGGAAGGTGATGTCGCGGATGCCGTCGCCGGTCAGGTCGAGGTCGCTGAGCACCTGGAGTCCCTGCACCTCGCGCCCGTAGGCGAGGCGGTGGTCGTAGCCGATGCGGTAGCGGGAGCCCGGGCCGGGGATGGCGTCGTAGACGACGAGGTTGGAGAAGGGCACGCGCGCGCCGAACGAGGTGGGGTCGGTGAAGACGATGGCGGCGGCGAAGAGCCCGTCGCCGGTGGTGTCGACGAGGTTGATGCGGTCGTTGCCGATGATCAGCGGGGGCATCGGCCAGGCGTCGAAGATGGGCAGGATTTCGTCGATGCCGCTGCGGCCCTGCAGCCAGGGCAGGGCGTCGGCGCCGTATTGGATGAATGTCTCAGGCGGCTGGGGGATGCGGTCGGTGGCGGCGTCGGGCCGCGACTGAGGGAATTGGGCGGAGGAGGTGCTGGTGGGCGCGCCGAGCGGCAGCGCGGTGTTGGGCAGGGTGACGGTGGGCGTGGCGACGGGCGCTTCCTGCTCGGGTTCGTCCTGCGTTTCCGGTTCGGTCTCTTCGGCGGGCGCGACGCTGGGCGGCGGTTCGGGCTCGTCGCTGGGGATCAGCAAGGTTTGGCCGACGCGGAGCATGTTGGGGTTTTGGATGTTGTTGATGCGGATCAGGTCGTCGAGGCGGACGTCGTGCGCGTTGGCGATGGCGGCGAGCGTGTCGCCGGACTGGACGATGTACTCGTTGGTCGCGACGGGCGGCGCAGTCTGCTCAGCCGCGCCGGCGGGCTGGGCCTGTTGGCCGTCGGTCTGCGCGTCCTGGCCGGCGGTGTTGACGGGCTGGGGCGGTTGCGCGGCGGCGGGCTGCGCGGCGGCGGCGGGTTCGGGCGTCGGCTGGGGATCTGCGGAGGCGGGCGGGGGTTCGGGCGCGGCGGCGGGGGCGTCGTCGCCGCCGCAGGCGGCGAAGGCCAGCACAGTGGCGATGAGCAGGGCGAGCATCGCGACGGCGGCGATGCGCCGCGCGCCGATGCGGCTGAGCAATGCGTTGAGATGGGAGCGGATCATGTGCGGCCTGTCCGCGCCCCGCCGATTTCACTGTAGCGCTTAATGCGGCGAGCGCGGTGATTTAGAGGCGCGCGAGCTGCTGGCCGGCCCAGACGGCGGCGAGCCCCGCCGCCGGCGTGATCAGCGCGTAGGCGATGGCCAGCGGCCAACGGCCGTCGTCGAGCAGCTGGAGCACCTCGAGCTGGATTGTGGAGAAAGTGGTGTAGCCGCCGAGCAGCCCGACGGTGAGGCCCAGCCGCAGCGCGTCGGAGACGCCGACCCGTTCGAGTAAGAGCGTGGCGAGCAGGCCGAGCAGCAGCGCGCCGCTGGCGTTGACGATCAGCGTGCCGAGCGGGAACTGATCGAGCCGCCCGATCGCGTCGGCGAGCAGATAGCGGAGCACCGCGCCGGCCGCGCCGCCCAGGGCGATGGCGAGGATCGTCACGCTCAGCGCCCGGTCGAGCCGAAGCCGCCCGCGCCGCGCTCGGTGGAGTCGAGCGACTCGACCTCGAGCGCCTCGGGCAGCAGCAGCGGGGCGATGACCAGCTGGGCGATGCGCTCGCCGTGGCGGATGCGGATTTGGCGGCCGGGCGCGCCGCGCAGCGAGAGGGCGACGAGCAGTTCGCCGCGGTAGTCGGCGTCGATCGTGCCGAAGGCGGTCTCGATTCCGCGCCGCGAGAAGCTCGAACGCGGGCGGATCTGGGCTTCCGCGCCGGGCGGGGGCTGGATCGCGATGCCGGTCGGGACCAGCGTCGGCGTGGGGCTGAGCAGCAGCGATTCGCCCGCGCCGCCAAGGTCGGCGTAGAGGTCGAGCCCGGAGCTGCGCTCGGTGGCGCGGCTGGGCAGCGTCGCCGTGGGGCGCAGGCGCTGGACCAGCAGCGGCGGTCGGTCGTCGGATGCCGTCCCGAGCCAGCGGAAGGGCGGGAACGCCTCGGTCGGCGTCGCGGCCAGCTGCGCGGGGTCGAGGCCGAGCGCCTCGCGCTGCAGGCGGGCGGCGTCGGCGATCGCGGCGGCGACGTCGACGCCGAGCCAGGCCGGGGCGTAGGGCGCGAGCCGCTCGATTCCGCTGGCGAGCTTGATTTGCAGCCCCTTCGGGTTGTGCTTGCCGCGCCAGTGATGCAGTCCCGCCGCGAGCAGGATGATGCCCTGCCAGAAGCCGCGGATTGGGCGCTGCTCTTCTTGCCAGATCTCCTCCCAGGTTTCGTGCGCGTCGAAGAAGTCTGCGGCGTCCCACTGCGCGGCGCCCCGCGCGAGCAGCAGGCGGTGCTGCGCCGGCACGGTCGGTTCGAGCGCGAGCTGCTCGGCTCGGCTGGGGATCGTTCGGACACGTGCCACGCCGCTAAGCCTCCGCATCCTGCGCACCACGCCCACAGGCGCTTGCAGGCTAGTGCAGCGCCAACGCTACTCACCCGCACCCTCGGTCCTGCGCTCTCTCCCCCAATGGTGTTCGGTGTTCGGGGTTTGTTTTTTTTCGGGGTGTTCGGGGGTGATCTGGGGGGTGGTCCTATCTGGTCGGGGCGTTCGGCGGTGTTCGGGTTTGTTCAGGTTTGTTCGGATTTGTTCAGGGTTGTTCGGGGGTGATCCAGCGAGAGTGGTCGTGGTTGGGGTGCGGGGTTGGTTGGTGGGTGGGGAGGTGGGCATTGGTCGCACTTTCGTTCTTCTATGGTATGGTAGCACGGTTGGAGGGAGTTGGGGTGGGTGGACGATCGGGGCGCGAGACGGGGGCGGGCGTGCTCGCGGCGTTTCACCCCCCACCTAACCTCCCCCCTGGAAGGGGGGAGGGATGAATTGGGGGAGGGGGCGAGTGGGTGTTGTAGTGGGCGGTTAGTGTGAAGATGGTCTGGTGAGGATGGGGGAGAGTCAATGCCCAGCGATGAAGTCGGGGATGCGCTGGCGGCGGAGGAAGTCGGGGATGCGCTCGCGGCGCATGAAGTCGGCGGCGATGCGCTGGCGGTTGGTTTGGCGGCGGAGTTGCGGGCGAATTTTGAGGCGCTGGGGGGGCTGCTGGACCAGTTGGGCGAGGACGATCTGGCGCGGCGGCTTGCGCCGGGCGAGTGGTCGGTCGCCGAAATTCTGCTGCACCTCGTTCACGCCGAGCGCTGGTTGCAGCCGCAGCTGTTGGAGCTGCGGCGGGCCGTCGCGCCGGCCTTGGCGGTGCCCGGGATCGGCGGGGTGACGCTGCCCGATACGGAGTCGAAGCTGAGCGTGGCGGAGTTGCGCTGGGCGGGCGCGGCCGTGCGGGAGGACACGCTGCGCCTGCTCGACGGCCTGGAGCGCCGCCAGCTGCGCGAGCCGGCCAACATCTCGGTCGACGGCGAGGTGATCGATCTGTCGCTGCGCACGATGGCGCTGACGGTGGCGGACCACCAACTGTTTCACTTACGTCAGATTGAGCGGACGCTGGGCCGCCCGGCGGCTACGCTTTAGGCATCGGGCGCTTCGCCCGCATGCGAGGGAGAGCACGATGAGCGCGATGTCCGCCGACGCCTATCCGGCGCACCTGGAGGTTGACTACCCGGAGCGGCTGGACCGGATCACCACGCTGCTGCGGCTGATCCTGATCATCCCGGTGGTCCTGCTGGTGTCGCTGATGAGCTATGTCGGCAACAACGTGGTCGTCCTGCCGACCCTCGTGACCCTGCTGGTTCGGCGCAAGTACCCGCGCTGGTGGTTCGAGTTCAACCTCGAATACACCCGCTTCATGGGGCGGGTCAACGCCTACGGCGCGCTGCTGACCGATCGCTACCCGTCGCTCGACGAGCACCAGTCGGTGCGCATCGAGCTGGACTACCCGGACACGGCCAACCTGAACCGCTTTCTGCCGCTGATCAAGTGGCTGCTCGCGCTGCCCCACTACATCGTGCTGGCGCTGTTGATGGTCGCCTCGCTGCTGGCGGAGATCGTCGCCTGGCTGGCAATCCTGGCGACGGAGAAGTATCCGCGCCCGCTGTTCAACTTCGTCGTGAGCGTGCAGCGCTACAGCCTGCGGGTGAACGCCTACGCCTTCCTGATGCTGACCGATCGCTACCCGCCGTTCAGCCTCGGGGGCTAGAGGCCGCGAGCGTCATGCCGTTCCTCAGGCGGCGAGGCGCAGCGCGCCGTGCAGCTCGATGCGGCGCAGGAAGAACAGGAACGCGGCGAGGTTGAGCGTGAAGAGCGCGCCCAAAGCGCCGAACTGAATTGCCACCGCCCGCCAGTCGACCAGGAATTGGAGCGGCGGCACCACATCGCGCCCTTCGGGGGTGAGTGAGAAGAAGTCGAGCAGCACCGCGCCGGCCTGCGTGCCGACCAGCAGCCCGGCGCCCAGACCGACGGCGATCACGGCGATTTGCTCGATCGCGATCAGTCCGAGGATCTGGCGCACACTCATCCCGACGCTCTGGCAGACGGCGAACTCGACGCGGCGCGCCTGCGCGGTGACCGACATCAGCACGACCAGCCCGAACGAGGCGGCCACGGCGACGGCGGCCAGCGCGCCGATGAAGACGCCGTTCCAGGCGGCGACGAGCAGCGGGTCGGCCTGCAGCTCGGCGCGGGCCGACGACGCGGTGATGATCTCAGCGGCGTTCAGCGGAATCTCTTCGGCTTCGAGCAGCGGAGCGATGGCGCTGAGCGGCGCGGCGAGCCAGAGCTCGTCCAGCACGGCGAGCGAGGTGCCGGCGGCGGCGCTGGAGAAGATGCGCTCGAAGAGCGCGCCGCGATCGGCGATCAGCAGCGGCGGATCGACGCCCGGGTCCCAGGTCGGGAAGTGGTCGAAGACGGCGGCGACGCGGAAGGCCATGGGCATCGTGCCGACGCGGATGCGCAGCTCGTCGCCGATTTGGGCGCGGCCCTGTTCGAGCGCGGGGCGGCTGATCAGGAGCGGCAGCGGTTCCTGCGGCGCGGCGTAGCGGATGCCGCGCAGCGAGGCGACCTCGTTGGTCCAGCTGAAGCGCACCGCGCCGTCGGGCAACGTAGTGAGGCGATCCACCGCCTCAACGCCGACCTGCAGCGGCGTGGCCTGCCAGGTGTGGCCGGCGTCGAAGCTCTCGATCAGGCGGTCTTCGTTGCCGGCGCTGTAGCGGATCTCGTCGAGCTCGACTCTGCCGGGCGCGCGCGGGCCGGCCAGGTCGATCGAGATCAGCGTGAGCGGGGCGCTCGGACGCAGCGCGACATCCGCGCCGAAGCGTCCGCGCCGCTGGACCGGCTGGAGGCCTTCGGGCGCGAGCAGGAAGGTCGGGTTGCTTCCTAGCAGGACGCTGATTTCTTGCCACTCCGCCAGCTCCTCGCCGCGCGCGGCGATGAAGCCCTGGCCGCCGCGCAGCACGAACTCGGCGAGGAAGCTGCCGTCGCTGTCCGGCTCCTCGGCGGGTTCAGTATCGATCGTGCCCAGCACGTAGCCCCAGTAGCGCCCGTTGGCGTCCTGGAAGCGCGCCGTGATCCAGACGGTGCTGGCCATGAACTCGCTCTCGAGCTCGAAGTTGCGGATGCGCAGCGAGAGCCGCCCGGTGAGACGCTCGATGGTGGCGCGGTCGACATCGTCGGGCGGCGGCGCGAGCGCGCGCAGCTGATCGGGCGAGACCGCCCAGCCCGCGCCGCCGTCGGACATCTGCGCGGCCACGGTTTCGGCGTCCAGCGCCGCGAGCTCCAGCCCGCCGGACTGCTCGTCGCCGTCGAAGACCGCGCCGATCCGGCTGACCTGCGCCACTGCGCCGCCGGTCTGGGCGACGAGCTCCTCCTTGGCGAGCTGCTCGGAGACGGGTTCGAGCAGGCGGGTTTGCGAGCCGGCCGCGTGCAGCGCGCGGGCGTCGTAGGAGGATTCGAGCGTGCCGCGGAAGGAGCCGGCGAAGACGGCCAGCGCGCCGGCGATGGCCAGCAGCAGCACCGTGCGGGCGTAGTGCGTCGGCGTGCGGCCCAGGTACCAGGCGCCGAGCAGCGGGGTCAGCCAGCGCCAGGCGGTCGCCAGCCGCGCCAGCGCGCGCATGATCGGCGGGAAGAGCCGCAGCACGGCCAGCCCGACCACCGCCATCAGCACGGTCGGCGTGATCACCGCCAGCCACTCGATCCGCGTCTCGCCGACCAGCGGCGTGTCCACGGGGCCACCGGCGAACTGCAGCTCGAAGATCAGCAGCGCGCCAAGCGCGACGATGGCCACATCGGTCAGCGCGCGCTGCCGCCAGGACTCGGGCGGGCGTCCGCGGGCGCGGCGGGTGGTGACGATCGTCTGTCCGGTGGCGCGGTAGGCGGGGATCGCCTGCGCGAGCAGGGCGAGTCCGCCCGCGCCCAGCGCGACGTACCAGGCCAGCGGCGGCAGCCGCGCGGGGAGGAGTCCGCCGCCCAATGTCTCGTCGAAGGGCGGGACGAAGCCGAGCAGCGAGACGAGCCCCATGCCGATCAGCGGACCGAGCGCGACCGCGGGCAAGGTGAGCACGGCCGCTTCGACGATGTGCAGCAGGGCAATGTCGCGCCGCCGCGCGCCGCGGCTACGCAGCCAAGCGGTGTCCTCGGTGCGCTGCTCCGCGAGCATCGCCGCGGCGATCACCGAGTAGACCAGCACCGCGCCGACCAGTTGCAGCACGACCATCATCAGCGAGCCCTGGGCGAAGCGGAAGCGCTCGCGGAAGCGGGTGAGCAGGTCGGTGAGTTGGGAGGTCTGGTCGACGCCGGGCAGCTGCTGGGCGAGTCTGGTTTCCATAATCTCCAGGCGCTGGCCGGCCGCTTCGGCGGTCTCGGCGACCAGGTCGGAGGTGTCGAGTTGGAAGCGCTGGAGCAGCGCGACGCGCAGCGTGGGCGACTGATTGGCGAGCCGTCCGAGCAGGGCGTCCTGCGTCGTCCAGAAGCGCAGCTCCGTGTCCCGCGCCGAGAGCGGCAGGAAGCCGACATCGAGTGTGGACCAGTCGCGCAGCTCGGCGGGCGGCTCGAAGATGCCGACCACGACCGCGCGGCTTGGGGCGGGCGCGCCGAGCCAGAACGGCTGCGCGCTGAGCTGGTCGCCCACGCGCAGGCCGAAAGCGTCGGCCTGGGCGCGTTCGAGCGCGATCTCGATCGCCCCGTCGGCGCGGGCCGGCTGCGGCAGACGCCCGTCGCTGACTTGGGCGACGCGCTCAAGGTCGCTCTGCGAGGCGAACGTCGCGTGCAGGCGGGTGTCGTCGGACTGGTCGGCGGCGCTGATGATGTAGCCGCCGCTGCGCAGCGCGAACGTATCGCCGACGATCAGGCCGCTCGCGGCGTCGGTCGCTTCGCTGGCCAGCACATCGCGCACATCTTCGATGGCCGTGCGGTCGGCGGCGAGGCCGTTTTGCAGGAAGCGCAGGTCGAGATCGGCCGGCTCGGCGTCGCGCAGGATTTGGCGCAGGCCGAGATCGCGCACGGCCTCGATGAAGATCGGCGCGGAGGCGGCCAGCGCGACGGCGAGCAGCGAACCGATCAACAGCACCGCCGAGAGGCGCGGCGCGGAGAGCACGCGGCGCAGGCCGAGCCTGACGATTTCGGCTGTGAGTCCGCCGCCCACTTCAGTCCTCCCCCTCGCGCAGCATCGCCGCCGCGTCGCGCGCCGAAACCCAGCGAGCGACAAGCGCCACCCCGGCGAGCGCGCAAAGCGCCAGCGCGGCGACGCCCAGCGAGGCGACCAGCCAGTCGATCGAGATGGTCACAGGCGGCGCGGCGCGGACGCCCTCGGCGGTGACTTCGAGGAAGCCGAGCAGCGCGCCGGCGACTGCGCGGCCCAGCCCGATCCCGGCGGCGACGCCGATCAGCAGCACGAGCAGCACTTCTACCGCGGCCTGCAGGCGCATCGCGGCGTGCCCGTAGCCGATCGTTTGCAGCAGCGCGAACTCCCGCGCCCGCTCGCGGCCTTCAGCGGCCAGCGACAGGAAGAGGGTCGTCGCGCCCATCAGCAGCAGTCCGAGGAAGCCGACCACGAACAGCGCGGCGATGCCGCCGGAGCGGAACGGGTCGGAGCGGGCGTCGTCGAGCAACAGCTGGGCGTCGAGCACGACGCTGGAGAGGTAGACATCGTCGAGCAGTTGCCCGACGACGGCGCGGACGGAGTCGCCCGCGGCGGCGGCCCAGACTTCGGTGACAGGCAGCACGGCGCGGCTGGCGGCGACCAGCGCGGCGGCGCGCAGCGCGGCCAGATCGGCGATCACGAAGCCGCCCTGCGCCGGATTGAGCGTGGGGAAGTAGTCGACGACCGCGCCAATGCGCACGGGGATCGCCGCGCCGCCGACCAGCACCGGGGCGATATCGCCCAGCGCGAGTCCGGCGGCGTCGAGCGATTCGCGGTCAATCGCCGCGCGGACGGGCAGATTGGGCGACTCGCGCACGATTAGCAGCTCGTCGTTCGCGCCAAGGCCCGACCAGGCGTAGCGCAGCGCCGCCGCGCCCTGGCGCGCGCCGCCGCTGTTGAATTCGATCCGGTCGCCGCCGGCCACGCCGATCGCGGAGCGCCAGGGCGCGTCGCGCTCGAACGGCTCGACCGACGCCTCGCCGTTCGGCGTCTCGGCGCGGAGGTCGTCCAGCCAGATTGAGCCGGTGGGCGCGCGGACGACGCGGGCGGCCGGGCGCAGGATGATCGCCGCGATGCGCAGCGGGCCGTCGAGCGGGCGGCCGGCGGTCGCGCCCAACGAGGCCCGCAGCTCGCGCCACTCGCCGCCTAGGTCGTTGCCCGCCCCGCTGCTTTGTTCGGCGATGAACTTGCGCTCGGTGACCCGCCCGTAGCGGTCCAGCACGCGGGCGAACAGATCGAGGTTGGTCTTGTCCGGTTCGGTGCGCGCCCAGACGCGCAGCGCCGCTGCGTCTTCGGGGAGCGGTTGGCCGGGCCGGCCGGGCTCGCGCGCGATCGCCGCCAGCAAGTCGGCGGCGGGCATGCCCAGCTGGTCGTCGTCGAGCTGCACCAGATCGTCAAGTCGGTCCGTTTGCACGCCCAGCAGGATTACGCGGCTGCCCGTCTGGTCGCCGCCGATGTTGCCGATCCCGCGGTAGGCGGCGGAGGCGGCTTCGACGCCGGCGCGCGAGTCGAGCGGCTCGGTCACCCGCGCCGCGCTGGAGTTGGCCAGATTCGAGCCGATCGAAACGCCGCGCAACTGCGAGCCGACGGTGTAGCGGATGCGCTGCGCTTCGGTGTCGCGGATCGTCGCCGCGTAGGTGGCGGAGATCAGCCCGACGGCGGTGATGAAGGCGACCAGGGCGATCATCGACATCGCGGCGGCCGGCCGCCGCGCGGCGGTTTGCAGCGCGAGCAGGCTCCAGGTGGGCGCGCGGGTGCGGCCCAGCGCGCGGGCGAGCAGGTTGAGCGCGCGCGGGGCGATCCGAATCAGCACCAGCGCGGCGCCCAGCAGCAGCAACCCGGGGCTGAGCATCAGCACGGGATTAATCCCGCCGCCCTCGAAGGCCGCCAGCGCCCCGCCGGTCGCCTGTGAGCGGAACTGCAGGAAGAGCACGGCGGCGAGGATTAAGAGCGCGACATCGAGCCAGGCGCGCTGGATTAAGCCCTGCCGCTGGGGGCGTCCCCGCTCGCGCAGGTCGACGCGGCGGCGCGCCTCAAGCCAGGCGGGCGCGGCGAAAGCGAGCCAGGCCGCCAGCGCCCCACCCACCGCGAGCAGCCAGGCCTCGCCGGTGATGCGCGTGTCGAGCAGCTCGCCACCGCTGACGCGGGCGATCGCTCCCAGTAAGCCGGCGTAGTGCAGCGCGAAGGCCGCCAGCGGCGCGCCCAGCGCGGCTGCGGGCGCCGCAATCCAGAGACCGAGCATCGCCTGCGCGGCGGCCTGCTGCCAGGCTCTCGCGCCCCGCGCGGCGAGCCGCTCGCGGTCCACGGCGGTGCGCGCCGCCACGCGACGCCCCACCAGCGCCACGGCGAACAGCGCGACCGCGACTAGCTGCAAGCCCGCGAGCAGCGATTGCCCGCCGCTGAACGAGGCGCGGCGCTGGTAGGTCTGGAGCGCACGCTCCAGCAGCGTCGCGACGGAGCCGCCCTCCAGTCGGCTGAGCTGCTGGCTGTAGGCCGCAATGCTCTCGACCGCGGCGTCCACATCGTCGCTGGTCAAGACGGTCGGATGCAGCTGAGTGCGCAGCCGGTGGGTGAGCGTGACGCTAGGGATCCCCCTGTCCCTGACGAGCGCTCTGACCAGCACATCCTCTTCGATGAACACGGCGAAGTAGGGCAGCTCCTGGCCGGCCGGGCCGATGTTGGCCTGTAGATCGAACCAGACATCGGTCTCGTGGAAGACGAGCAAGTCGTCGGCCAACGGCTCGATGATCCCGACGACCTCGGATTGGAGCAGGAAGTGCCACTCCCCCTCTTCGTCTTCCCACCCGAACCAGCCGATCACGGAACCGACGCTGAGACCAATCTGGCCGGCCAGTTCCGCGCCGATCACGGTGGGAATCGGCGCGTCGAAGTCGATCTCGTCGGCGCTTTGTGGGGGCCAGCGGCCTTCAACGAGGCGGGCATGTTCGCGCAGCTGCTCGGCGGTTTGGAAGTAGGCGGGGAGAGCTTCAAAGAGCTGGTTGTCGGTGCGGGTCCAGCGGACCAGAGTTTGCGACGTCTCACTCATCCGCCGGGTCTCGCCGACGAGTCCCTCGAACTGCGCGAGGTGTTGGTCGCGCGCCTGCTGTGCGGCTTGGTCGACGGCGGCGATATCGTTGCGGATCACTGGACGGCCGGCGCGGGTGTGATCGGCGAAGTGCACCGCGTCGGGGCTTTGCGCGATCAGTTCGCGCAGCGCGAGGTCGGCGCTGGTCGCGCGGTAGACGAGCGGCAGCGCGGTCAGTGAGGAGGCGAAGATCAGCACCGCCGAGGCGACCAGCAGCAGACGCCAGCCGCCCCGCAACTCTCGCAGCGCCGCCAGCCTGACCAGTCCCAGCATCCGCCGCTCTCCCCCGCCGCGCGCCGAGATCGCCCACGGCTGATCTCTTTGCGCGGCACAAGTTATGCTAGGCGTCGAACAACTCGAGCAAGGGAAAGCAGTCTGCGTGACGACTCAAACCGAAACTCACTCCGAAACCACCGTGCAGGTCGCGGGCGGCAATGTGCGCGTGCTGCAGGACGGCCAGGGCGCGCCGGTCGTGGTGCTGCACCACTCGACCGGCAGCCCGGGCTGGATCCCGTTCTACGAGCAGCTGGCTGCGAGGCACGCGGTGAGCGTGCCCGACATGCCCGGCTACGGGCAGTCGGAGCGCCCCGAATGGGCCCGCTCGGCGCGCGATGTGGCGATTCTGATTCGGCGCACGATCGAGGCGCTGGGTCTGGGCGAGGTGCACCTGGTCGGGCTGGGCTTCGGCGGCTGGGTCGCGGCCGAGCTGGCCAGCATGAGCGACCACGACCTCGCCTCGCTGACGCTGATCGGCGCGGCCGGTATCCAGCCCGAAGAGGGCGAAATCGCCGACGTGATCTTCTACGAGTTCGAGGAGTACGTGAAGCTGGGCTTCTCCTCGGACGACGCCTACGCCGAGGTCTTCGGCGACGAAGCCGCGCCCGAGCTGAAGGAGCTGTGGGACTTCAGCCGCGAGATGACCGCGCGGCTGACCTGGAAGCCGTGGATGTTCAACCGCCAGCTGCCGCACCTGCTGAGCGAGACGCAGGTGCGCACGCTGCTGCTCTGGAGCGAGGAGGATCGGGTGGTGCCGATCGGGGTGGCGCAGGCCTACGAGGCGGCGATGCCCAATGCCACGCTGCAGGTGATGCCCGGCCTGGGCCACTTGGTCGAGCTGGAGGATGCCGCAGGCGCGGCGGCGGCTGTCGCGGCGCACATCGCGGGCGGCTAAATTACGCACTTGCGCAGGGCCGACGCCCGCTCGCGGCAGACGCTATCCTGCGCACAACGCTCCCGCCCGACGGCGGGCAGACCGGAGAGGAACCGCAATGTTCATTGGCTACTTCACCGAGCGCCCCTATCAGGACTTCGAATCGGGTTGGGTCGGCTCGACCGGCCGCGAGATCGAAGACCTGGGCATGACCAACGGGGACTACAACCCGAAGATCGGAGCGGACCTCTACAACCGCTACCTGGATGAGAAGGTCTACGCCGAGGAGATGGGCTTCGACGGGCTGATGCTCAACGAGCACCACTCGACGCCGTTCTGCATGGGCGGCGTGATGAATGTCGAGGCGGCGATCCTCGCGCGGATCACCAAGCGCGCCAAGATCGTGCTGCTCGGCAACGTGCTGCCGATCTGGGAGGACCCGCTCTGGCTGGCCGAGGAGCTGGCCGAGATCGACATGATCTCGCGCGGGCGGTTGGTCACCGGCTGGGTGCGCGGCACGGGCCGCGAGAGCGTCGCGCACAACTCGCAGGCGCCCTTCAACTGGGAGCGCTTCCAGGAGGCGCACGACTTCGTGGTCAAGGCCTGGAGCACGCCCGGCCCGTTCCGCTGGGAGGGCGAGCACTACCAGTACCGCTACGTGAACCCCTGGGCGCGCCCCTACCAGGAGCCGCACCCGCAGATCTGGATTCCGGGCGTGATGAGCCGCAACACCGTCGCCTGGTGCGCCAAGCAGCGCTACCCCTACATCATGCTGGCGACCGAGCTCGAGCCGACCAAGAAGTCGTTCGACTACTACGACGAGGTCGCGCAGGAGCAGGGCTACGAGGCCGGCACGCAGCACCACGGCTACCTGTTCAAGGTGCATGTGGACGAGACCGAAGAGCTGGCGGAAGAGGCGGGCCGCAAGTACATCGCGGGCCCGGCCAACCCGTTCCTCGAGGGCAACCAGGGGCAGGTGCGCGCGAACCTGCAGAACCTGCCCGGCCTGACCAGCCGCACCTCGCTGCTGCCTACTGTCTCGACTTTCGCCGCCGCCGCCCGCGGGCGCCAGCAGCAGGCCGAAGACGCCCCCGCGACGGCCTCCGCGCCCAGCGCCGACTCGCAGGACCAGGCCGACTTCCTGGGCACCTACGAGGAGCAGGTCAACAAGTACTCGATCATCTCCGGCACCCCCAAGACGGTGCTGCCGAAGATCAAGCACGTGCTGGAGACGCTGCGCCCCGGCTCGATCTTCTTCTGGGACGGCGACGGCGCGATGAACCACGAGGACTCGATGCGCTCGCTCCGCCTGTTCGGCGAGGAGGTCATCCCCGCCGTCCGCGAGATGGGCAAAGAGCTCGACCTCAAGGGCCCGTTCGAGGTGGACACGAAGACGAACGAGGCGCTGTAGAGGCCGGCAGCCTCGCGAGGCGATTCCAAGCGGGCGCGCTCCCTGGAGCGCGCCCGCTTCGCATAGAGGCGTTGGCCAATGGTGGTCGCGACGAACGAATTGCGAGTCCGCGCCCGCCAGTTCTCGCGCGATTGGAAGGACGCGGTCTACGAGAAGGGGGAGACACAAGCGTTCTACGAGGCGTTCTTCCGAATCTTCGATGTTGAACGCCGCGCCGTCGCCCGCTACGAAGAGCGGGTGACGCTGCTCGACAACACGCGCGGCTACATCGATCTGCACTGGCCGGGAACGCTGCTGGTCGAGCAGAAGAGCGCGGGTCGGAGCCTGGCGGACGCGCGGGAACAGGCGCTGCGGTACTTTGACGCGCTCGATCGTGTGGCTCAGCCGCGCTATCTGCTGCTGTGCAACTTCCAGGAATTCGAGCTGGAGGACCTGGACGAGCGCGAGGTCACGCGCTTCCGCCTCGCCGATTTGGCGAAGCACATCCATAAATTCGCGTTCATCATGGGCGTCCAGCAGCAGCGGTTCAAGGAGCAGGATCCGGTCAATGTCCGCGCGTCCGAGCTGGTGGGGGCGATCCACGACGCGCTGCTGTCATCCGGCTACGGCGGCGAGGCATTGCAGCGGTTCATGGTTCGGCTCGTCTTCTGCTTCTTCGCGGAAGACACCGGCATCTTTCCGCGGGATGCGTTTCTGAACCTGATCGAGCGGCGCGCTTCGGCTGACGGCGCGACGCTCGGTCAATGGCTGACCAACCTGTTTGAAGTGCTGGACACGCAGGAAGGGGAGCGGCAGGCATATCTGGACGATGATCTGAATGCGTTTCCGTACGTGGACGGGGATCTATTCGAAGGCGCGCTGCCGATGCCGTCGTTCAATTCCGAGTTGCGGGAGTCGGTGCTCGACGCTGCCTGGTTCAACTGGGACGGCATCTCGCCCGCGATCTTCGGCTCGCTCTTTCAGTCGATCATGGATCCGGGCGAACGCCGCGCCTCCGGCGCTCACTACACATCGGAACAGGCGATTCTCAAGGTGATTGAGCCGTTGTTCCTCGACGAGCTGAGGGCGGAGTTCAACCGGGCCCGCCGCAGACGCTCGCCCGCGGTGCGCGAGGCGGCGCTGCGCGATCTCCAGAAGAAGCTCGGATCGCTCAAACTGTTCGATCCGGCCTGCGGTTGCGGCAACTTCCTGATCGTCGCCTATCGGGAGTTGCGCGAACTGGAGATCGCGATCCTCAAGCGTCTGCACCCGAGCGGGGCGAGCACCGGCGCCCTGGATGTCTCGCAGCTCTCGATGATCGATGTGGACCAGTTCTATGGGATCGAGCTGAACGATTTCGCCTGCCTCATCGCAGAGGCGGCGTTGTGGATGATGGACCACCTCATGAACCGGCGGATGAGCGAAGAGCTCGGCCGCACCTTCGCGCGGATCCCATTGACGGCCGCGCCGCACATTCACCATGAAGACGCGCTCGAGATCGACTGGAACGAAGTGCTGCCGGCGGGCGAGTGCTCCTACGTGTTCGGCAATCCGCCGTTCATGGGATCGCAGCTGAGGTCCGCCGCGCAAGGCCGGCAGCTGCGGCGCATCGCCGGATTGAACGGCGGCACCGGCCATCTGGACTACGTGACCGCGTGGTTTTTCCAGGCCGGCAAATACGTGCAGACGGGCAGTGCGAAGATCGCTTTCGTTGCGACGAACTCGATCACCCAGGGCGAACAGGTCGCGACGCTGTGGCCGGTGCTGCTGGAGCGGTACGGCCTGGAAATCACGTTCGCGCATCGCACGTTTGAATGGTCGTCGGAGGCGCGCGGCAAAGCCCATGTGCATGTGGTTGTGATCGGCCTCGCGCCCCGCGCGGTTGCGCCGAGCCGACGCGCGCTCTATTCCTACGCTGATCTGCGCGGACCGCCTGAGCGGACGGAGCACGCGGTGCTCGCCCCGTATCTGCTCGACGGAGGCGCGCTCGCGGATCCGAACATCGCGGTACGGACCTCCAGGGCGCCGCTGAACGGCCTTCCGCCGCTCACCTACGGCACGCAGCCGATCGACGGCGGGCATTTCATTCTCGACCGCGAGGAACGAGAGGCGTTGCTGACGGAATGCCCTGCGGCGGCCCCGTTCGTTCGCCCGTACGTCGGCGCGCGCGAGTTCATCAACCGCGAAGAGCGTTGGATTCTCCACCTGCGGGACGCGGAGCCAGCGCTGCTCGCGGATTGCGAGCAGCTGCGCGGGATCATTCAGGAAGTCCGAGCGTTCAGGCGTGAGAGCCGGAGTCCCGGAGCCCGCGAACTCTCGAAACGCCCGAATGAATTTGCCCAGACCTGCGTGCCGGAAGAGCCGTTCCTGGTGATTCCGGAAACGAGCTCGTCCCGGCGGATGTACGTACCGATCGGTTGGCTGGAGCCGCCGGCAGTGCCAAGCAACGCGCTGCGCGTCATTGAAGGCGCGTCGAAGCCCGTGTTCGCCCTGCTCTGCTCCGCGATGCACAATGCCTGGCTCGCGCAGATCGGCGGCCGGCTTAAGAGCGACTACCGGTTTTCGACCAGCCTCGTCTACAACACATTTCCGGCGCCGGAACTGAGCGACGCCAGACTCCAAACGCTGTCGGCTGCTGGGGATGGTGTGCTCGAGGCCCGCGCGCGTTTTGCGGATGAGAGCCTGGCGAATCTGTACGATCCTGATCTGATGCCCGCCGACCTTCGCGACGCGCACCGCCAACTGGATCGCGCCGTCGACCGCCTCTACCGGCGCAGGCGGTTCACATCGGATCGCGAGCGGGCGGAGCACCTGTTGGGGATGTACGAGGCGATGATCGCTCCGCTGCCGGCCAACGGCGCGCAGCGGCGACGGCGGCGGCGATGACGGAGCCGATCATCGTTCTGGGCGGCGGCCCCGGCGGCGCGGCGACGGCGACGCTCTTGGCTCGACAGGGCTGGGAGGTAGTGCTGCTCGAGCGCGAACGGTTCCCGCGCGAGCATGTCGGCGAGTCGCTGCTGCCGGCGTCGATCCCGATCCTTGAGACGCTTGGCGTAATCGACGAGGTGCAGGCGGCCGGCTTCACACCCAAGTACGGTGCGACGATGGTTTGGGGGCGCGACGCCGCGCCCTGGTCGTGGCACTTCCGCGAGACCAACGAGCGCTATCCGCACGCCTACCAGGTCTGGCGCCCGCGCTTCGACCAGATTTTGCTGGAGAACAGCCGCCGCGCGGGCGTGGATGTGCGCGAGGGCTGGCGGGCGCTGGATGTGCGCTTCGAGGGCAAGGGGGCGGCGGCGGTGGTCTGCCGCCCCGAGGACGGCGGCGCGGAGCAGACGATCGAGGCGTCGTGGGTGGTGGACGCGACGGGCCAGGCGGGGCTGATCGGTCGGCGGCTGGGGCTGCGCGAGTCCGACGAGTTCTTTCGCAATCTCGCCGTCTACTCATACATGCGCGGCGCGCGGCGGTTGGATGGAATCGATGCAGGCAACATCTTCATCGAGGCGTTCGAGCATGGCTGGTCGTGGGCGATCCCGCTGCCCGACGATGTGATGTCGGTGGGCGTCGTGGTCGACGCCGCGTGGGGCGCGGAGCGGCTGGCCGAGCAGTCGGCCGAGGCGTTCCTCGAAGCGCAGCTGTCGTCGGCGGCGCACACGCGCGGGATGCTGGCGTCGGCGCAGCGGATCGAGCCGGCGCGGGTGATACGCGACTGGTCCTACGTCTCGCGGCAACTGGTCGGCGACGGCTACATCCTGGTCGGCGACGCGGCCTGCTTCATCGATCCGCTGTTTTCCTCGGGCGTGCACCTGGCGCTGTCGTCGGCGGTGCTGGCGGCGGCGTATGTGACGAGCGCGCTGCGCACGCCCGAACTGCGCGGGCCTGCGGCCGAGGTCTACACCCAGCTCTACATGCAGCAGTACCGCCAGTTCCGCGAGATGGCCGCGCTGTTCTACGCCAGCAATCGGACGGCTGACTCGTATTTCTGGGAGGCGCGGCGGCTGATTGGCCAGAGCGGCGGAGCCGACGGCGGGGCGACGGCGCGGGAAGCGTTCATCGCCGCGGTGGCGGGGCAGCCGCCGCAGGGCTACGAGCGGGTCGTGCTGGAGCGCGGCGAAGCGCCGCTCGATTTCGTGCAGGGCGTGGCCGCGGTCGAGCAGGAACGCGCCGAGCGGGAGCGCTGGGCGGCGGAGCGAATCGACCGCCAGTGGCCCGAGCGCAGCCCGCTGCTCGATCTGACCCCGCTACTGGCGGACGGGGTGGAGTTGGAGCGCAAGCCGGTCGTCGGCGAGGGCGAGTTCGAGTGGGGCGCGGTGGTCAGCTCGCCGAGCCGCCCGCAGGGCGCGCCGGTCAGCTTGGTCGTGGCGCGTCTGGTGCAGGGCATCGACGGGCAGAGCAGCGCGCGCGAGGTGATCGAGACGATGCTTGATGGCGTACCGCCGGAGCAGCGCGCCCAACTGCTGCCGGGCCTGCTCACAGCGCTCCGAGTGCTCTACGTGGACGGGATGATTGCGGAGTTTCGCAGCGCCTGAGCGCGCTTCTCGCGTTCTCTAGACTGTGGGCGCAGGACAAGTGAGGAGCGCGCGATGGAAGCCGCGGAAGGACGTATCGAGCAGGTAAGCGTCTCGCCGGGCGGGGTGCCCAAGCGCGCCGTGCAAGAGGCCGTCGTCAACGCCTTCGGGCTGACGCGCGACAGGCAGCGCGACCGTCGGCACCACGGCGGACGCGAGCGGGCCGTCTGCCTCTGGTCGGCCGAGATCATCGACAGCCTGCGCGCGCGGGGCGATGCAATTCGCGCGGGCGCGGCGGGCGAGAACGTGACGGTGCGCGGGATCGACTGGCGCAAGGTCGTGCCCGGCGCGCGCCTGCGGCTGGGCGATCAGGTGATCGTCGAGGTCACCTCCTACGCCGCGCCCTGCAAAACCATCGCGCACTGCTTCAGCGACGGCGATTTCAATCGGGTCAACCAGCAGGTCGCGCCGGGTCGCAGCCGCGTCTACGCGCGGGTCGCGCGCGAGGGCGTCATGCGTCCGGGCGATCGGGTGCTGCTGGAAGCGGACGACGCCGGCGATCGCGCCGCCCGAGTGCAGCCGCGCACGCTGCGCTGGCGCCCGCCGTCGGCGGAGTAACGGCGGCGGCGCGAGCTGGTGATAGAGTTACGGCGTTCGCCCGTGTTGCGGGCGTTGCGGATCGCGTAGACGAGAATGGGAGAGCCGCATGGCAGCCGACGCACGGGCCCGACAGGCGCAGATGATCGCCCGCTACTACCCTCACGCCGCCACCCTGCGCGGCGGCAAGGAGATCGAGGTGCGGCTGATGTCCGTCGCCGACAAGCCGCGCTTCCTGGCCTTCGCGCGCGGCCTCTCGCACGACGACCTGATGTATCTGCCCTGGGACATCACCGACGAGGGCGTGGTCGACCGCTGGCTGGAAAACATCGCGGCGCACCGCACGACGACGGTGCTGGCGGTGGACGGCGATCACGTGCTGGGCGAGGCCTCGCTGGTACACAACGAGGCGGGCTGGTCGGAGCACATCGGCGAAATCCGCGTGACGGTGAGCAGCCGCGTGCGCGGCCAGGGGCTGGGCCGCTTCCTGGCCGAGGAGATCTACAAGATCGCCGACCGCCTGGGCCTGGAGCGGCTCTCGGCGCGGATGGCGTTCGACCAGCACGGCGCGCAGGCCGTCTTCGGCAGCCTCGGCTTTCACATCGTGGCCACGCTGCCCGGCTGGGTGATGGATCGCGAAGGGCACATGCGCGACCTGATCGTGATGGCCTACGACCTGCGCTCGCGCGGCGCGCCCGCTCCGGCGCAACGCTGAGCACACACGCCGGCGACTGTGGGCACTATCCTGTAACGACGGCGCGCGCAGGGGAGCGGGCGTCGCCCATGACAGGCCCACGACAGGATGTTTCAGATGACGACGCTGACCGACGCCCAGGCCGAGCTGCACCAGCGCAGCCTTGAACACCTCTGGATTCCGACGCAGTCCTACGCCGATCTGGCGGCGGACGACGGGCTGCTGGTGATTCGCAAGGGCAACGGCATCTTCCTGGAGGACGATCAGGGGCGCGAGTACATCGACGCGATGTCGGGCCTCTGGCTGGTCGCGGTCGGCCACGGGCGCGAAGAGCTGGCCGACATCGCGCACCGGCAGATGTCGGAGTTGGCCTACCAGAACACGTTCGCCTACGCGAACGAGCCGGCCGTCGAGCTGGCGACCAAGCTGGCCCAGCTGACGCCCTCGCGGCTGCGCAAGGCGGTGTTCGTCAACGGCGGCTCGGAGGCGGTCGATACCGCGCTGCGCATCGCCAAGCACTACCAGTACCTGCGCGGCAACAAGAAGAAGTTCAAGACGATCTCGCGGATCGGCTCCTACCACGGGATGACCGCGGGCGCGCTGAGCGTGAACGCCTCGTACTACGCCAACCGCACGCCCTACGAACCGTTGGTGCCGGGCGCGATGCACGTGCCCAACGTGAACTGCGACCGCTGCCCCTACGAGAAGACCTACCCGGAGTGCGATGTGTTCTGCGCGCGGACGATCGAGGATCAGATTCGGGCGGCGGGCCCGGACACGATCGCCGCGATGATCGCCGAGCCGATTTCGACCGCCAACGGCTCCTACGTGCCGCCCGCGGGCTACTGGCGCACGCTGCGCGAGCTGTGCGACAAGTACGACATCGTGCTGATCGCCGACGAGGTGATCAACGGCTTCGGCCGCACCGGCAAGTGGTTCGGGATGAACCACTTCGATGTCGAGCCGGACATCATGACCTTCGCCAAGCAGCTGTCCTCGGGCTACTCGCCGATCGCCGCGACGATGGTCTCGGACGAGATCGCGCGGACCTTTGAGGAGGCGGGCCCGGAGGGCTCGATCGGCGGGATCACCTGGGGCGCGAACCCGGTCGCCTGCGCGGTGGCGCTGGGCAACCTGGAGATCATCGAGCGCGAGGAGTTGGTCGAAAACAGCGCGCGGATCGGCGAGCACGTGCGCAGCCGGCTGGTCGCGCTGCGCGAGGAGCACCGCACAATCGACAAGACGCGCGGCACCGGCCTGATGCAGGTGATCGAGCTGAAGCGCGATCCGTCGACGGGCGAGGATTTCGAGGAGTCGGACCAGGTATCGCAGCGGATGAACCAGTACCTGCGCGACGAGGGCGTGCTGGCCCGCGGCGGCGCAAGCGTCCCCTACGCCCCGCCGCTCACGATCAACCTCGAAGAAGCGGATGAGCTGGTCAACCGCATCTCCCGCGCCATCGGCCGCCTGGAATCCGAGCTGAGCCTGTAAGCGGCCTGCCGCCCCATATGCCCCAGTCCCGCGCTGCCTTTGCGGTCCTGCTCCGGTTCCGTTCCCTGCTCTTTTCTGGTCCCTCCCCCCTTTTAGGGGGGAGGTTAGGTGGGGGGTGGGAGGTTGCGAGTTTTCCTGGCGTTCGCGCGGGCGATCGCTGTACTTATTCGACGCGCCTTGCTGTCGTTTGCTCCCTTTTTCGTCGTTTCTACGCCCCAACCGTCACTCCTACGCCTACTTCCGTCACACTCCTGCGCCTAATTCCGTCATTCCTGCGCAGGCAGGAACCTACGCGGGTGGCGACGGTTCGCATTGGTTACCGACAGTTGGCGGCGGCTTGGAAGCGGCTTGGGCGGGCCGGCGGTACGTTGAGGCGTACAGGTAGTTTCGGGGTCGCCTGGGTTCCTGCCTGCGCAGGAATGACGGAATTAGGCGCAGGAGAGGGACCGGAATGGGGGCAGAAAGGGAGTAGGGAGGGAGAGCGTGGGGCTTGGCGCGGTCAGGCGTTGTGGAGGGAGGTGGCGGCGGCGGCGCCGAATGGGCTTGCCTGGTCGCGCAGGACAGCCTGGGCGCTGGCGACGCCCTCGGCGGCGTGGCGCGCGAGCACGCTGAGGCAGAGCCATTCGCCCTGCGGCTCGCGCTGGAGTTGGAGCGTGATATCGGCGTTGACGTAGGGCGAGAGGCCGTCACCCATGTTGGCGAAGGGGCTGACGAAATCGGCGATGGAGGCGGCGCGGACGGCGGGGGCGGGCTCCAGGCCCTCAAGCACCGGGGCGTCGGCGCGGATCCAAACCTCCGGCGGCTCCGAGCCGCCGGGCGGGCGGTGAAAGCGCATATCGAGCGTGCTTGGGTAGGAGGTCCAGGGGTTCCCGCGTCGGTCGAGCAGACTTGAGGGCAGCGATTGCGGATCGGGCGGCGCGGGCAGCGGGTCGTACTGCGGACCGCCGCCGGATTGGGGCGGGTTATGCCGCAAGCAGAGCGCGGTCGCGTAGGTGAGCGGTCGGTCGTCGGCCGTAATCGTCAGTTGGTAGAGCGCGACGCGGCGGCCTTCGCGCAGCGGTTCTACGGCCACGCCGAGCGCGGCGTAGGGCACAGGGCGGCAGAGATCGACGGTTAGCCGCGCCAGCTGCAGATCGGGCGGCCGGCGCTGTTCAACGATGTGCGCGAGCAGGGCGGCGACGGGCGAGCCGTGCAGCGCGTCGGGCGACCAGGGACCGCGCGAGCGGTCGGTCGGGAAGTAGCGCCCGTCGTCCTGCAGGCGAAACAGCGCGTCGCTCATATCGCCGTGCCGCTCATGGGGCGCGCCGCGCGAGACGGGCCGCTGGCAATCCGCCGCGGCTACTGGATTGGCGAGCGCGGGGTGGCGTTGAGGCGGGTGACGTTGATCGTCTCGCGGTTCATCATCTCGCCCACCGAGGGCGCGATTTCGTCGCGCCAGTAGTCGCTGTTATACACGGCGTCGTAGAGCTGCTCGCGCTCCTCTTCCGAGCGGAAGCGGCGAATCCAGACGTAGGTCTGGTCGTCTTCCTCAGCGACGAACGAGCCGAGGATGACCATCCCTTTCGAGGTTTGGAAGGGGATGATCTTCTCTTCCATCAGCTGCACGAAGCGCTCGCGCTGGCCGGGCTGGATGGTGTACTGGCGCAGCTCAAACAGCATGGCGTTGCTCCTTCAGGAGATCTGCGGTCGCCGCCGGCCGGCGGCGGCGATGCGGATGGCGGGGCGGGCGCGGCGAAGCGCGTTAGCTCGCGGCCTGGCGGCCACGCGGGCGGATGCGGCGCCAGCGGTTTTTGCCGACGTTGCGCACGGTGCCGCGCTCCTGCAGGCGGTTGAGCGTCGATTGCAGCACATTGCGGGCGTTGCCGCCGGGCGTGCTGTCGGAGGACGCGAGGTGATCCAACACCTCCGAGGCGTGCACCGCGTTGGGGTGTTTCGTGTCGAGGAAGTCCTCGACGGCGGCGCTGATCGTGCCCGGGCGACTCTTGGTCGCGCGGCGTCGGCGCCCGTTGCCCGCCTTGGGCTTGGCCGCCTTTGCCGCCGGGGCGGCGGCGGCGGCCGTCGCCGCTTTGGCGCGGCGTCGGCGTCCGTTGGCCGGTTTGGGCTTGGCCGGCGCGCTCGCCGCCGGCGGCGGCGCGGCCGCAGCGGCGGCCGGGGCCGGCGCGCTGTTGCCGGACGGCAGGCCCGCCAGAGCGGTCAGCGCGCCGTCGATCTGCGCGACCTCGCCCTGCAGCGCTGCGATTTGCGCCTGTTTCTCGTTGCGCGCGGCTTCGAGATCCGCGCGTACCTGATCGACTGCTCCGACGTTTGCCATGGGGGACCTCCTTCGTGTTACCACGCTGACGGGAGCATAGCATATAGCTAGCGCCCGGCTCCGCCCAAGCGTATGCGATTGTGTTCGCTATGCGCCAGCCCGTCCCGAATCAGGGCCTCCAGCGCGGCGTCGACGTCTCGCCTGGCGCGTCCGCTTTGGGCGGCGGCATGCGCCGTTAGCGAGGATTTTGCGATCGGCTGGCCGCGCTCGCGGAGCGCGCGCATCAGGATTCCGCGCAGCTGGCGCTGCGAACCCTCGAAGGCGGGTTGGGCGCGCAGCGGTTCGGCGCGTTCGCCGCCGGCGAAACGCGGTTGCGCCGCGCAGAGCCGCGAAAGCGGGCAATCGGCGCAGCGCGGGCGGGGCGCGCAGACGGCGGAGCCGAAGTCCATTACGGCGGGATTCCAGCGCAGCGCTTCGCCGCGCGGCATCAGTCGTTCGGCGATCCGTACAATTTCCGCGGGGCTGGATTCGCGGGCGGGTTGCAGGTCGCCGAGTACGAGGCGGCCGAGCAGGCGGATCACATTGGTATCGACGGCGGCGGAATCGATACCGAATCCGAACGCGAGTACGATTGCGGCGGTAAACGGGCCCACGCCGGGCAGTTGCAGCAGTTCCGCTTCGTTGTTGGGGATTTGCCCGCCGTAGCGGTCGACGCATTCGATTGCGGCGCGGCGCAGATAGAGCGCGCGTTTGGGGTAACCGCCGCGGCCCCAGACGCGCAGCGCGTCGGCTTCGGAGGCGCGCGCCGCTTCCGCGAGCGTGGGGAAATGCCGCATCCAGCGCTCCCAGAGTTGCAGCACGCGCGGCATTTGCGTTTGCTGCGCGCAGACGGCGGCGACCAGCGCGGCCCAGGGATTTTGGGAGGTGCGCCAGGGAAAAGGTTGCTGGTGCGCGCCGTACCAGCGCAGCAGCCGCCGCCGAATTGCGCCGACCCGCTGAGGCGTCAATGAGTCCGACATCGTGTGTCCGGCGAGTCCGACATACTGTGATCCGCTCAGCTCAAGACTTCAAGTCAGCGCGCACATGTCGTCGTAGTAATCGCGTCCGACGGGGGTGACGTAGACGCGAAAGAGGCCGTCGCCGGCGCGGGTCAGGTCGACCAGTCCGTGCTGCGCCAGCGCCGCCAGGATGTCGGGGTGATAGCCGCGCCGACGCAGCAGCGGGCGAAACGCCAGCCCCGCGTCGTCCAGGGCGTCCTCGACCAACACGCGCGGCTGGGCGGGGTCGTCCTGCAGCTGCAGCAGGTCGCTGAGCATCGCGCAGTGATACTCGTTGAGCCGGGCGTGGCGGAACTGGATCATCGGCACCCGGCCTCGCTGCTGGTTTCGCCGGCGAGCTCGGACAGGCGGCGCAGGACGAACTCGCGCACATCGCGGGCGATCTCCAGCGCGCGCTGCGAATCGAGCTCATCGTAGGCCTCGCCGGGCACGCCGCCGGGCAGCGCCGAGGGATAGCGCGCGCCGAGGAAGTGTTTGTCGAGCAGGATCGCGACGGACTTAATCACGTCGAAGGTGGGGTCGAGCGCCATGGCGTCTTCGCAGAGGTCGGCGAGCGCGTGGCCCCAGACGCGCTCCGCGCCGCGCGCGATCAGGTAGGCGGCGACGGATTTTTCGGCGGCCTGCTGCGCGAGGAAGCAGGCGGCGGCGTGAAAGCCGCCGCCGCGCGAGTGCTCGCCGGTCTCAAGATCGAGCTCGGCCTGGCGCAGCCAGCGCCGCGCGTCGGCCGCCGCTGCGGGGCTGGGCGCGGCGCTCTCAGGCATGGTCAGACGTTCACCGGGTCGCTGAGCGCGGCGGCGCGGCGGATGTGCGGGTCGGTTTCGGCGCAGCGCTCGAATTCATCGGGCGTGTAGACGAGGAAGCGCGTCCCCACGCGGGGGCGCAGGTGGGTGGCGAAGAAGTCGGCGCGGCGGTGGTACGGCTCGTCCATCTGCTTGATGATCAGCAGCTCGAGCTCGGATTCCGCAGTGACGGAGTCAGCGGCGAGATCGCCGGTCAGCCAGAAGCGCTCCGCGCCGAGCAGCCGCATCTCGCCGGCGATGCGCAGAAACTCGGCCTCGAGCAGTTCGCGGCGGTGTTTGGCGAAGCCGAAGAGCATCGGCACGGCGGGCCAGCCCTCTCAGACAGTCTCAGACCGTTTCGCTCAGGCGGCGGTCAGGTGGTCATCAGCGTGGGCGCGGCCGGTTCGGGCATGATCTGATCTTCGTTGAGCGGGTAGGCCTCCTTCTGGAAGATCTGAACGCGGTGCGAGCCGAAGTCGCAGATGTAGAGCTTGTCGCCCTCCACGCGCAGCCCCTGCGGGAAGCGCAGCCGTTTGACCGGGTCGATCGAGGTCATCTCGCGCAGCCGCAGCGTCTTCTGGTTGGCCAGGATGTAGGTGCGGCCCATCTTCGAGAGCGTCGCTTCGCCGGTGAACTGCTGCACGTAGCGGCCCGTCTTGTCGAAGAGCAGCACGCGGTTGCGATCGCGGTCGGCGACGTAGATATCGCCGTGCTCGTCCACGCTGATCCCGGTGGGGTGGGTGAACTCGACGCCGATCGTGCGCGCGCCGTCGATCGTCATCAGCTGCTCGCCGCTGGGGCTGAGCTTCTGTACGCGGTCGTTGCGCCAGTCGGAGACGTAGAGGTCGCCTGCGGCGTCGATCGCGACGCCCCAGGGCAGGTCGAACTGGCCGGCCCCGACGCCCGCTTCGCCGAAACCGCCGAGCAGCTCGCCGTCGCGGTTGAAGCGTTGCAGGCGGTTGTTCATCGTGTCGACGATCCAGAGATTGCCCTCGGCGTCGAACTCCATCCCGGCGGGGCGGTCCAGCTGGCCGGGCTCGGAGCCGTGCTCGCCCCACTGCTTGAGCTGCTCGCCCTCGGCGGAGTAGACGGTGACCTTGTGCGTGGCTTCGTCGAGCACGTAGAGGTCGCCGTTGCCGTGGTCGCGCAGCAGGGCGACGGGCCAGACGAGGCCGGTATCGGCCATCGTGCCCAGGTCCTCGTCGTCCAGGGAGACCATGCGGATGTTGCCGCCGACGCCGAGCTCGGAGCGGCCGATCACGTAGATGCGGTCGTCGCCGACGGCGACGCCGACGGGGAAGGTGGTGACGCGGCGCATGCCGAGCACGCGGACGTAGGGGTATCCGGCGCGGAGCAGCGCGTGGGGGAAGGGCATTGACGGCCTCCTGTTGGTGTGACCTCGCTGGTTGGCGGTGAGCGCCCGCTCGCTAGTTGGCGACCAGCGTGCGCTCGAAGGGCTGCACCTGCTCGAAATCGCCGACCACGATGTCCTGCGGATCCTGACCCATCCACTGCTCGATCATCGTGCCGTAGACGCCGCGGAAGTCGATCGTGTGCTTGAGGTCCTCGCCGTTGAGCCAGTCGGTGGGCGCGACCGAGGGGTACTCGGCGTAGAGCCCGCCGTTGACGTGCTCGCCGATGATGAACGCGCCGCCGCCCGAGCCGTGGTCGGTGCCCGAGCCGTTGTCCTTCATCCGCCGGCCGAACTCGGTGAAGACGAGGATCGCGACCTCTTCGGCCGCGTCGTGCTCGCGCAGGTCGGTCATGAAATCGGCCAGCGCGCTGGTCACGTCGCGCAGCAGCGTGGGGTGCTGCTGCGGCTGGTGCGAGTGCGTGTCCCAGCCGATGTGGTTGGTGTAGAAGATGCGCGTGCCCACCCCGGCGGTGTGAATCCGCGCGACATCGCGCAGCGCCTTGGCGATGGGGTTGGAGCCGTACTCGACCGACGACTCGTACGCCCCCGGCACGGTGGCGAGGATGTCCGCGCCGGCCAGCGAGTCGATCCCGGTCTGGCGCAGGTAGTCCATCACCAGCCCGGCGCCGACCGCGGGGGTGTACATGCGCTTGAAGATTTCCAGGTCGCGGTTGCGCTCCTCTTCGAGCTCGATGTCGGTCATCAGCCCGTAGCTGTCGAGGTCGCCGACCGAGGTGGCGGTGACGCCCGGCGCGACCATCGCGCGAGGCAGTCCGCGGCCGATGTTGACCGCGGTGAGCGGCTGCTCGGAGTTGGGGTCGAGCCGCTGGGTGAGCTTGGCCACCCAGCCCTCGGTCGAGATGCGGTCCGGCTCGCAGGTGTGCATGATGTCCATCCCGCGGAAGTGCGAGCGGGACGAGTTGGGGTAGCCGACGCCCTGGATCACCGCGACGTCGCCGTTGTCGAAGAGCTCCTTGAGCCGGCTGCCGGCCGGGTTGAAGCCGAGCGTGTCGGAGATCGGCAGCACCTCATCCTGGGGGATGTTGACCAGCGGGCGCGCGTCGTAATAGTGCCCCTCGTTGTAGGGCACCAGCGTGTTCATGAAGTCGTTGCCGCCCGAAAGCTGCACCACGACCAGGACCGGGTCTTTGCCGTTGCCGCCGTTGCTGCTCATGTTCCGTTTCCCTTCGCTGTTCCGTCTGGTTCCGTTCGTGCTGTTCTGCGGGGTCCGTAGGGCGCGCCTTGGGTTAGGCGAACTGGTACTCGGGCGAGGCGATCACGAGGCGCAGGGTTTGCGCGACGCGCTTCGCGCTGGCCTCGCGCGACTCGTCGCTGTCGAAAGCGAGATCGCCGTCGGCGCGCGCCGCGTCGAGCAGCGCGTCGCGGGTGGCCTCGCTGACCGTCAGCGGGCCGGCGTAGTCGAGCGCCGCTTCCACGAGGTCGGTCGGCGAGGCGGAGCCGCCGTCGGCGGCGATGCGGCTGGTCAGCGCCTGCACGCCCGGCGCGGCGGGATCGGAGACGAGCTTGGAGGCGAAGTTGATCCGCTCCATCAGCGTGCCGCCGTCGATCCACTCTTTGCCGGTGTGCCAGCCTTCGACGCTGGGCGGGTCCATCAGCGACTGCCCCATCGCGCCCATCTGCATGTGCAGGCTCCACATCTCCGGCTCGGGCAGGCCCAGCTTGCCGGAGAGGCGGTACGCGCCCGCGACCCATTCGGCGGGGCACTTGACCCGCTCGTAGCGCGCGGCCTTGAAGAAGTCGGAGTTGAACAGCTCGCGCATCACGGACTGAATGTTGCCGTTGGACTCGAGGAACATGCTCTGCAGCCGCCCCACGGCGTCGGGGTCGCGCGGCTCCTGCACGCTCCAGGCCGAGACGCCGGGCTCGTCGGCGACGAAGAAGTTGTAGAGGTGCCGCCCGATGAAGCGCCCGGTGGCGGGCTGCTGCACGATGATGTCGATGATGTCCTCGCCGTTGAAGCGCCCGGTGTGGCCGAGGAAGGTCTTCTCCGAGTCGTCGTGCAGCTCTTCGCGGTAGACGAAGCGCGAGGGGTAGCCGCCGTGCGGGTAGAGCGGCAGCGGCTGCTCGAAGGTCCAGCCGGTGAAGGCGTAGGCCGCGGACTTGATGTCGTCCTCGGTGTAGTTGCCCACGCCCATCGAGAACAGCTCGAGCAGTTCGCGGCCGTAGTTTTCGTTGGGCCGGTCGCTGAGGTTCTCGCAGTTGTCGAGCCAGTGGATCATCGCCGGGTCGCGCGAGAGCTCGAGCAGCAGGTCGCGCATGTCGCCCAGCCCGCAGCGGCGGAACATCTCGATCTGGTTGGGCATCGAGGGGCCGTGCTCGGACTTGAAGTAGGCGGTGGCGAAGATGTGGTGCCAGAAGAGCGCCATCTTCTCGCGCAGCGGGTGGCGGCTGTTGACCATCCAGTAGATCCAGCGCGCGCTCCAGGGCCAGGGCGTGTCCGAGTTGGCCAGCGCGGGGAAGTAGCGGAAGACGAGGTCGTCGTCCGCCTCCGGCTGGGCGGCGGGCTGGATCAGCTCTTCGACCAGCTCCTCGTAGGGGCGCTCGGCCAGCTGGTCGAGCTCGTCGGGCGTCACGCCCACGCCGGCGCGGCGCATCAGGTGCGCTGCCAGGCTGCGTCGTTCGTCGGTTGCCATTGCTCTGTCTCGCCTTCGCTGCGCAGGCGGCTGCGCCTGCTTCAACTGCTTCGACTGACGCGAATATACGACATTGGCGGGGCAAATTGTAGGGGGGCGCGCAAGAGGGCGCGGCGAGCCTGCTCGCGCGGGTGTGACAAGGGCAAGGCGCGGCTATACTGGCGTCGCAGCCGCCCGCTTCGAGCTCGGCGGGCGGCGAGGGAGGCATGATGGCTGCGACGGCGACGATGGACCGCGAGACCGCTGCGACCTACGACCGCTACCGCGAGACGGTGGTCGGGCGCGACAACCGGGCGGCGACCGAGATCGCGTTCGACCTGATGAAGCAGGGCCGCGGCGCGACCGAGATTCTGTCCGAGACGATCCGCGCCCACGCGCCCTACACCCACGTGCCCTATCACCAGCGGATCGACGCGGGCGTCGTGCGATTCGTCAACAACGACCACTGCCTGCTCAGCTCGCGGGCGACGCTGCACCTGCAAAATCTGGTGCCCGAAGAGCTGCGCCGGCTGCCGCTCACGCAGACGGTCTGGTACGTGCCGACCGGGCTGGACATCTGGAATCAGCTGCTGGGCAAGATGCCGGGGCACTACTCGCGGCGCACCTACGACCCGGCCAAGTACCCCGACGGCCCCGCGCCGCCCACGGCGCACTGGGCCGACCAGGAGCCGGCCGAGTGGAAAGGGACGTTCGAGGAGGGGCTGAACGAGTGGCTGACGCTGGTGCAGCGCGGGCAGGTGGACGACGAGTACGCGCTCTTCCTCGGTCTGTGGCAGAACCGCGAGCGCCGCTCGGAGCTGCTCGCGCAGCTGATCTTCGCCGGGCTGATCGATGTGCAGGATCGGATGTTCTGGAACCGCTCCTACACAACTGGACATAAGTCGTTCCGCGCGCGGGCCACGATCGAGCTGGGCCGGGCGATCGGCTGGGAAGACGCGCATCACGTGCTCTACGCGGGCGTGCCCGACATCGCCGTCGGGCCGCGCTGGTACTCGCTCTACGAGTCCGCCTGCCAGATCATGATGTACCACCTCGAGGAGAAGGCGCCCGATTCGTCGCTGGCGGCGACAAGCCTGAGCGGGCGCGACCCCGAGCTCTTCGCCAACGAGATTCCGCTCTCGGAGCCGGAGGCGGAGGCGCTGATCCGCTCGATCATCCGCGACTCCGAAGAGGCCTACATCGAGGACCTGATCGCGCTGCTCAAGGCGGGGCGCTCGCCCAAGTCGATCCTCGACGCAATTCAGGTCGCGGCGGCGCGGGTCGTGCTGGAGTGCGGCGAGCCGGCCAACTTCTCGATGCCCCAGCACGGCTACGAATACTGCAACACGCTCGGCTGGTTCTACCAGAATTTCGAGCACCCCCACCGCACCAAGCTGCTCTTCGTCGCGGCCAACTTCATCAACCAGTGCGCGCACTGGGTGGCCAACTCGAAGGGCAACCGCACGCGCGGCTCGGCCACCTACATGGCCGGCTACGCGCGGGCCGAAGAGGCCGAAGCGCTGCCCCAGGCGCGGCTGCTCGACAACCTCTCCGACGCGATGATCCAGCTCGACGCGGAGCAGAGCGTGGTCTGGACCCAGCGCTACCTCGATCAGGACTACGAGCGCGGGCCGCTGGTCGAGACGCTGGCCGGCGGGATCGCCAAGCAGGGCAACGATCCGCACAACCAGGAGATCGGCCTCTGCATGCTCGAGGACTACGCGCGGACGACGTCGAGCCAGCGCGAGACGCTGCTGCTCGCCGCCGCCCACCACACCGCGGGCCACATGAAGTACGGCGACCAGTACGTGCCCTACCGGCTCTACGCCGACGCCTTCGGCACGCCGCTCGAACAGGGCGCGCTGGGCGAGGCGGACATCGCCGAGTCGCTCGCGGACGACGTCGACGCCGAGCTGCTGGTCGACGAGCCGAGCAAGGTCTAATCAAGGTGTAGCCGCCGCAGCGCAATCCCGCTTCGCCCCCTCCCTTCTGCCGGCTTGCGCGGTGTGCGCATTGGGCGTCGGCGCGATACCGTGAGCAGTAATGGACGCAGACCCCGCGCCGAGCGATTCCCTCACCCCGCGCACTGTGCGCACGATGCGTCTGGCCGATGGGCGAGCCTTGGCGTGGGCGGAATACGGCGATCCCAAGGGCGCGCCGCTGATCTTCCACCACGGCATTCCCTCCTCGCGGATGGCGGCTGCGGTATTGGGCGGCGCGGCGGCGCGCAACGCGGTGCGCCTGATCGCGCCCGACCGCCCCGGCTTCGGCTACTCCGACCCGCTCGACGACCGCGTGATCCTCGACTGGCCGCGCGACCTCTCGCAGCTGGCCGACCATCTGGAGCTGGAGACATTCTCAATCGCCAGCATCTCCGCCGGCTTGCCTTACGTGCTGGCCTGCGGTCTGCAAATGCCCGAGCGACTGGAGAAGATCGCGCTGATTTCGGGCCTGGGGCGGATCGACACGCCGGAGACACTTGAGGGGATGAGCTACGAGTGGCGGCTGATCTACTCGCTCTTCCTCAAGTCGCGCCGGCTGGCCAGCCTCTGGATGCGCGGCTACGGACGCGCCGCCCTGCGTCGCCCCGAGCGGGTCGTCGCGCAGCAGATCAAGCGGATGCACGAGATCGACGGCGAGGTGCTGGCGCGCCCCGATGTGTCGGCCAACCGGATCGACGATCTGCGCCAGGCGTTCCGCCAGGGCCCAATCGCGGCGGGCGAGGAGGCGCGGATGCACCTCGAGCCCTGGGACTTCGAGATTGCGGATGTGCAGAGCGAGGTCTACCTCTGGCAGGGCACGCTCGACGAAAGCCACCCGCTGCACATGGGCCGCGCAATCGCCGCCGAGTTGCCCTACTGCCGCGCCGTCTTCGCCGAAGGCGCCGGCGCGCTCGGCTTCATCCTCTACGGCGACGCCATCTTCGCTGATCTCTGGCCCGAGCGCGCCGCCCCCAGCGCCGCCGTAGCGGCGGATGCCCTACGCCGCCCCGAAGAAGCCCCGCTCGCCCCCCTCGAAGCGCTCAACGAAGCCCCCCAACACGACCCCGCCTGACGCCCCCGCGCCCCCTTCCGTCATTCCTGCGCCCCCTTCCGTCATTCCTGCGCAGGCAGGAACCCGCGCGGCCGCGCCCCCAGATCCGTCATTCCTGCGTAGGCAGGAACCCGCGCGACCGCGCCCCCGTATCCGTCATTCCTGCGCAGGCAGGAACCCGCGCCCCGCCGCGGGTATCTCGCCGTGACCAGCACCAAGGCCCATACGGCCGCCCGCCGCTATGCTCCGCCAATGCGCCTCCTCACCCTCGCCGCCGCGCTCGCGGCCCTCCTGCTCACCATCGCGCTGACCAACGCTCAAGAGCCGCCCGAGTCCCAAACCGCCACCCGCCTCGAACCCGGCATCAACCTGGTCGGCTGGGTCGGCGAGCCAACCTCCACCTCGCAACTCTTCCGCGAAATCCCCCAACTCGAGTCGATCTGGTCCTGGGACGCCGAGCTCGACGACTGGATCGTCGCCGGCCGCGGCGCGCCCGAATGGCTGGGCGGGCTGGGGCGAGTATGGGCCGGAACAGGGTTGCGGCTCGTGCTGGGCGGCGAGGAGCCGTTCCTCTGGCAACGCTCCACCGAGCCGACGCGCGGCCTGGTCGAGCTGCGCACCGGCTGGAACCTCGTCGCCTGGAGCGGCGCTGACGATGCGCCGCTTGAGCAGGTCGCCAAAGGCATCGGCTGGTCCCTGCGCGAGTTGCGCCGCTGGGACGCCGCCAGCCAGCAATGGGCCACTTGGACATCGCCCGAACGCTCCCCTCAACTAATCGCAGCCAGCGCAACCGATCAGGGCGCAACAGACGAAGAGTCCGAGCCCGCCACCGTGCGGCGCGGGGAAGCGCTGTGGGTCAACGTCGCCCGCTCCGTCAACTGGCTACAGCCCACCGACATCCTCCCCCGCCTGGTCTTCCCCGGCGGCGCGTCCGATGAGTTGCAAGCGCGTGTCCGCGAGGACCTGGAGTCCGTGCTGGCTTTCTATGGCCAGCAATACGGCATCCAGGCGGACCCCGGGTTCACCGTCTACGTCGCCAAGGATGTCGAGGCGTTGATACAGATGCAAAGAGACGAAAGAGGCGACAGCGGCGACGGTGAAGAGGTCGACGAAGATGTGCGGGCGGCGTATCTACGCGCCCTGTGGAACAGGGCGGGTGGCTGGGGCGGTGGAGAAATCGTCGTCAAGCAGACTTCGTGGCCGGAAGACCTGTCAACCAGCGAAATCGCCCGATCTCGCTACACGCTGACTCACGAGTATTTCCACATCCTCCAGTGGCAGCTGTCGGACGCCTGGGCCAGCCAGTGGCTGGTTGAAGGCACCGCGGACTGGGTCGAGGGCGGGCATCGAGTGTTGGACGGAGAGCAGACATTGGAGGCTCTACGGGAGCGAGAGCTGTCGGAACTCTCGCCTCGCACCCCCACGCTTCGCAGCGCCGAACAGGAAAACGCTCAATGGGAATACACGCTTGGTTGGCTGGCGATTGATCGGCTCACCGCAACTGCCGGCGGTGGATCGTACATTGAGTTCTGGCGTCGGCTGGCACCCACGGAGATCGGCTCGCATCACCGCTGGACATCCACGCCTGACTGGCGCACGGCGTTTCAGGAGACATTCGGTGTCCCTGTGTCGAGCTTTTACGCCGACTTCGACGCCTGGCAGCGAGAGCAGGCAGCAGCGAACGAGGCATCGGCAAGCTCCGGCGACGATGACGCACGCTGGATTCGAGGTCGGATAACCGACGAGGGTGGCGCTCCCGTCGCCGGCGTGTTCGTGAACGCGATCCGAGTCGAAGGCGAGACCAGCGTTGGTCGGAATCAACGGGCCGAAACCGACGCCGGTGGCGGGTTCGCGGTTCGCGCGCCTGAAGACGGCGACTACCGCATCTCAGTCGACATCGCCGCCGACTGCACTCGCTACTACTACAGCGACGGCGGACTGGTCAACAAGCGCGGCGATGCACAACTTGTTACCGTTGCCGAATCAGATGAGCAGAGCGTGGACATTCAACTACCACCAAGCATCTGCGGTGACTGGTTCATCCGCGGCCGGGTCGTCGACGACGCCGGTCAGCCCTTGCCAGGCGTCACTGTCGTCGTTCGCCGGCACGGCAACCACACTTGCAGCCATTGGGCAGCAGGCTTTACCTGGCCTACCCGGTTCGGCCACAATCCAGTACTTACCGGACTTACCCAACTTGACGGCTCGTTCGCAGTCCGGGATGAGTGTGCCACTTTGCACACGTTGTCCCTCGAACTCGCAAGCGGCTGCCTCGCTTACTACAGCGAGGGCGGCGTCATCACATCATTCACTCCCAAGTCCAGCACGCTGATCGATGCCACAGAGACTGGCGGTCTTGATCTGCAGATTCGTGTTCCCACCGACATATGTCCGCACAGGATATCTGGCTACGCTGTCGATGTAAACGGCGCGCCGCTGACCGATAAATGGATCAGCTGGCAGAGCTTCAAGTTCGATCAACCCGGTACCGGTATCCTGGGCTGGCGCCGTGTTTCAACAGATGCGAATGGTCGCTATGAGATCCACGTGCCATCTGACGGCAAATACTACTTCGACAGTATTCTGCTACGGAGGATACCGGCCTGCTCCTACTACAACTACTTCGAAGGGCAAACGCTCAGCAGTCAGAAGGGCACGGTGCGGGTGAGCGGTGCCGATGTGGTCGGTGTGGAGCTGCGGCTGCCGGGCACGATTGAGGAGTTGTGCGGGTAGGGCGTGTTCGCGCGCGCGGGGCTTGGCGTCGGTCACAGCGAGATACCCGCGGCGAGCGCGGGTATGGCGGGGTAGGGCCGCCCGGGTTCCTGCCTGCGCAGGAATGACGAAAGGGGTGCAGGAATAACGGAGGGGCGGGTATAGCGGCGCGCCCTCCGCTTCAGCGGGCAGCCACCCCAAATCAGCCCCGCGCCCAGGCCAGCGAGTTTTGCAGCAGCTGGCGGTACTCCGCCGTCTCCCAGGTGAAACGCAGCGTTGTGGGCATCTCGCCGTTTTCGCGGGCGTTCTCCTCGACGAACGGCTGCGAGTTGGTCAGCGGCGAGTGGCAGTGGCCCAGCGCGATGTAGCAGACTCCGCCCTCGCCGATGCCCCGCGTGAAGCCGAAGACGCGGGTCACCCCGTCCGCCTCGATCGCCGTGTCTTCCTCGTAGTCGAAGCCGAAATCGGGGTAGGCGTCCGGGCCGATCGGCGCGGTCAGCAGGATGTCGGTGTTCGGCCGGTCGGTGATCTCGATCATGTAGGGCTCGTCGATCACGTCGAACTGGTCGGGCAGCCCCTCGAGGATCGGCGAGTCGACCTGCTTGACATCGACCGTGAAGCGCTTGATCGGGGGGTGGTTGATGAAGAACCCGCCCAGCGTGTGGTGGTGGTTCATCTTGACCATCTGGCGCTTGCCGTCGCCGATTCGCGCGGCCTTGCCGCCCGAGGTGCCGTGCAACCCCAGCCAGTGCCCGCCGTTGCCGATCCAGTCCTTGAGGATCTCGTTCTGCGGGTCGTCGGCGACGGGCCCCGCGGTGTAGGTGATCAGAATGTCGGTGACGGGCAGCCACTTCCACATGTCCGTGAAGTCGTTGCCGGTGGTGGCGCGCACGTTGCCGTCGTCGTGCAGCATTTCGAGCAGCTTGAGCCGCGCGTAGTCCATGTCGTGCCCGCCGTGCGAGCCGGGCGGGAAGCCGCCGGTGACGACGTGAACGCGGGTCGGTGCGGATGCGGCCATGATGTGCTCCTTCTGCTGCCCAGCTGGCGAGCTGCTGCGATGCGCCGATCATAGGGGAACAAACTCGCCGCCGCTGGCGTTTGGCCTTCAGCGAGCCGCGCGCACGCCCGAACAGGAGCGGGCGGCGCAGGCTCCGACAGGAGGCGGAGCGATGTTTGAGCACGAGAACCGATCGCGTTGGAGGCGGCACGCGCGCCGCTTGGCGCCGCTGCTCGCGGCGCTGGCGCTGCTGATCGGAGTGGCCGCCTGCGCGGATGACGAAGCGCCGTCGTCGCCGTCCGACGACGGACAGGCCACGGTCGCGGCGGAGCAGCAGCAGGAGCAGCCGACCGCGGCGCCCGCGCGCGTCGAGCCGGGCGAGCAGAGCGAGCAGTCCGACCAGGCGGCGCAGCAGTACGTGTCCGAACAGGAAGCGGAGCAGCAGTCCTGGTCCGCCCCGCAGCAGCAGGCCGCCGCGCAGGCGCAGTATCAGGAGGAGGCCGAGGAATCGGCGGATTCGTCGTCCTACTCGCAGCCGCAGCGATCCCGCTCCTCCGAGCAGCGCAGCTCCGAGGCGAGGCGCCCCACGCCGGGAGCGACGACGTTCCGCGACTATGAGCAGCTGGGATTCGTCCGCACGGTCGAAGACGACACCGCCACATTCGGCCTGGATGTCGATCGCACCAGCTACCGCCTGGCGCTCAACTGGGCGCATCAGGGCTACACGATCGACCCGGACTCGGTGCGCGCCGAAGAGTGGGTCAACGCCTTCGACTACGGCTACGCGCTGCCGGCGAGCGAGCGCTTCTTCGCAATCACCAGCGACTGGATGAGTCACCCCTTCGACAACGACCTCTCGCTGGTGCGGCTGGCATTCCAGGCCCCCGAGCTGCCCGACGACACGCCGCTCAACGTGACGCTGGTGCTCGACGCCTCCGGCTCGATGGACCAGGGCGACCGAGTGGAGATCGCGCGCGCGGCGGCGGACAGCATCCGCCGCGGCCTGAGCGACCGCGACCGGATCGCCGTCGTGCAGTTCAGCGACAGCGTGATCTGGGAGCAGGTCGTGGATCCGACCCGGCCCGATGCGGCGGCGGCGCGTCGCTCAATCAATCAGCTGCGTCCGCGCAGCAGCACCAACGTGCAGGCCGGTCTCGACCTCGGCGTGGAATTGGCCGACGAAATGCGCCGCGAGCGGCCCGACGCCTACAACTACATCATCCTCATGTCCGACGGCGTGGCCAACGTCGACGCCACCGATCCGTTCGCCATCCTCAACCGCGTCGGCGATCGCGACGACCGCAACCCCCTCCGCCTGATCACCGTCGGCGTGGGGATCGAGAACTACAACGACTACCTGCTCGAACAGCTGGCGCAGTACGGCAACGGCTGGTACCGCTATCTCAGCACGCCGGAGGAAGCGCGCAGCACATTCAGCCGCGAAAACTGGCTCGCCCTCTCCCGCCCGTTCGCCGACGCGACGCGCGCCCAGGTGGTCTGGAACCCCAACACCGTCGGCTCGTGGCGGATGATCGGCTACGAAAACCGCGCCGCGTCCGACGCCTCGTTCGACCAGGATCGCCGCGAATTCGCCGAAATTCCGGTCGGCGCGGCGACGACGGTGTTCTTCGAGATCGAGCTGACCGAGCGGCCGCGCGGCGAGCCGCTGCACCTGGGCAGCGTGGAACTGCGCTGGCGCACCCCGCTCGACGGCGACGCGCGCAGCCAACTCCACGAAGTCCTGGTCAACGACAGCCCGGGCTGGAGCGACGAGCAAATCGCGCTGCTCGATCTGGGCGCGCTGGTGGCGCTGAGCTCGGACCGCTACAGCCGACTCTCAGCCCTGGTCGGCAGCGACGCCGCCCTGGTGCGCCGCGAGCTGGACACCGCCGCCGAAGCGCTCGACTGGCAGTCCAACCAACTCGGCGACCTCGACGCCTACCGCGACTTCCGCTTCCTGCTCAATCACCTCCGCGACGCCCTCCCGACAGAGTCGCGCAGCGGCTACAGCCGCTAGCGCGCCTGGGGCCGGGGGCCAGCAAGCAGGGGCAGGCCGCCTGCCCCTGCTTGCGCAATCCCCGCCGCGGTACTAGCGTTGCGCACAACGCCCCGCCAGCTGAAAGAGCCGAACGATGCCGCGCCGCGTAGGGAACCGCCGTCGGATCAGCCGCGCCGCGCTGCAGGAGCAGTTGTGCACTAACTGCGCCGCGCAGCCCATCGCCATCGAAGACCGCATCGCCAAGCATCTGGGCCTCTGCGTCAGCTGCGTGCGCAGCGCCACCCGCAAGCCCGCCGAGCGCTAGAGTCTGTTCACACTTACCGCCAATAACCGCTGCCCAGTATCCGCCCTTTCCCAAATTCATCCCTCCCCCCTTCCAGCGGGAAGATTAATGGGGGTGGGAAGTTGCGCTGTGTATGCGGTTGTTGAGGTACGCTTCGGTCGCCCACGCGGTCGCTGGCGCAGGATCGTTGCGCCGACCCCCTCTTAGTCTCCCCTTGGAATGGGGGAGAGATGAATTTTCTTGGAGAGCATGTTAGTCCCATCCACCCCCAATTCATCCCTCCCCCCTTTTAGGAGTCTCCTGCAAAATGCCCAATTTCGACGGATCCGCCGATCAGGCCCTATCTGGTCGACATCCGCGTGCAGGCCTCAGATCTGCCATTTTGCAGGAGACTCCTTTTAGGGGGGAGGTTAGGTGGGGGGTGGGACGCACCGAGCCAATACCACCGCTCGTCCACGCCCTGCCCCCTCCGTCATTCCTGCGCAGGCAGGAACGCACGCGGTAGGCGGCGCGTGTCTTGGCTCCGAACATCCGGTGGCGGCGCTCCCGCGCAACGCCGGCAGATCGTCTGAATGCCGCGCCGCTCACCAGTTTGCGAGGTCGCCCTGGTTCCTGCCTGCGCAGGAATGACGGAGGGGGGCGGCGCAGCGTACCTACGCTGGCGGTCTGGGTGGGTGATCGGGGGTGTATAACGATCGCCTTGTGCGCGCTCGCGGGCTTTCACCCCCCACCTAACCTCCCCCCTGGAAGGGGGGAGGGATGAATTGGGGAAGGGTTGGGGTGGGGTGGGTTCCTGCCTCCGCAGGTTCCTGCCTGCGCAGGAATGACGGAGAGGGGGGTGGGTTAGTTGCGGAAGATGGCGGAGGAAATGGGGGCGGAGGCGGGGCCGGCGGCTACCAGGCAGGTGTGGGCGTCCTCAATCGGATTCGGCGAGTCGCCGCGGAGTTGGCGGACGGCTTCTACGGCCAGGTTGAAGCCGTGGGTGTAGGCCTCGGCCAGGTTGCCGCCGGAGGTGTTGATGGGGAATTGGCCGGCGTGGGGGGCGTCGGGGTCGGCTACGTCGGGGTGCTCGAGGCGGCCGCCTTCGACGAATGGGCCGCACTCGCCTCGCTCGCAGAACTTGTGGTCCTCGATGGTGGTCAGGACCTGGCCGGTGAAGTTTTCGTAGAGCTGGGCGCAGTCGATCTCGTCGGGGCCCATTCCCGCGGCGGCGTAGAGGCGGTCGACCATCGTGCCGTAGTTGGAGCCGAGGAAGTCGGGGTGCCAGAAGCCGTCGACGACATTGAGCTGGCGTCGGCCCGAACCCTGCACGGAGGCGGCGAGGTAGACGGGGCGGTGGGGGAAGTCGCGGGCGACCTCGGCGGGGGCGACGATCATGGCGGCGGCGCCGTCGGTCTCCAAGCAGCAGTCGTAGAGGCGGTAGGGGTCGGCGATCATGCGGGAGTTCTGGTGGTCTTCGAGGGTGATCGGGCGTCCGTTCATGACGGCGCGCGGGTTGCGCTGGGCGTGCTTGTTGGCGGCGACGGCGATCTGGCCGAGTTGCTCGGAGGTGGTGCCGTATTCGTGCATGTGGCGGCGGAAGCGCATTGCCAGGAATTGGGCGGGGGACATGAGGCCCTGGGGCACGTTGAAGGCGTAGGGGCCGCGCATGCGGCCGGAGCGGCGGCTGAGGCCGAAGCGTCCGAACTCGCCCTGGGCCAACGCGCGGTAGACGACCACAAAGCGCGCGTAGCCGGCGTGGATGCCGGCGGCGGCGTTGCCGATGGCGGCGCAGACGCCGCCTCCACCGCCGCCGTAGACCATGCTGGCGAAGCCGTAGTGGGGCAGGTCGAGGGCGGTCGAGAGGCGGTTGGGGTCGTTGCGGTCGGCGGAGTAGGAGGAGAAGCCGTCGATTTGGCGTGGGTCGAGGCCGGCGTCGGCGCAGGCGGCGAGGATGGCTTCGAGCGCGAGGCGGAATTCGGGGCGGCCGATTTGGCCGTGCTTGGTGTATTCGGTTTCGCCGACGCCGATCACGCAGACGCGGTCGCGGATGCTGTGGTCGGGGTGGGGGTTGGTCATTTGGGCCTCCGGCGTTGGTTTGCAGGGTAGCGGGTGGCGGGGGCGGGGCTTGGGGGGCGGGGCGGCGAGATACCCGCGGCAAGCGCGGGTATGACGGATCTAACTTGCGCGGGTGTGACGGAGAAGGCGAGCGCGGGGGTGGGGATCGGCTTATTCTGTGCGCGACGGCGCGGCGCAGGAGAGGAGACGATGATGGCTGAGTTTGCAGGATTGCCCGTGGTTCGCCCTGAGGAGGTGGGTTTCGATTCGGAGCGGCTGGCGCGGATTGACGCCACGATGGCGGCGGGGGTTGAGCGCGGCGCGGTGCCGGGCGTCGTGACCGTCGTCGCGCGGCAGGGCAAGATTGCGCACACGGGCGTCTACGGGCACCTGGACAGCGAGCGGAAGACGCCGCTGCCGATCGACGCGCTCTTTCGGATGTACTCGCAGACCAAGCCGGTCGTGGCGGCGCTGACGATGCAGCTGCAGGAGGAGGGGCTGTTCTTCCTCGACCATCCGATTACCAACTGGCTGCCGGAGTTTGCGGGGCGGGAGGTGCTGGCGCCGCTCAGCTCGACGCAGTACGTGCGGGGGCAGCCGCTGGCGCTCGGCGCGACGCAGCCGATGACGCGGCAGATCACGATTCGCGACCTGATGACGATGACGTCGGGGCTGCCCTCGATGGGCAATATGCCGGCCACGCTCGCGCCGCTGCTCAATCAGGTGTGGGACGGCTCGGGCTTCTCGGCCAACGACCTGGGGCAGGCGGACCCGGAGCGCGTCCACGAGGAGATGGTGCTCGCCGCCGCGCAGCTGCCCAACGCGCGCCAGCCGGGCGCGGGCTGGGAATACGGCTTCGATTTCGACGTGCTCACGGTGCTGCTCGAACGGGCCACCGGGCAATCGCTGGACACGCTCTTGCAGGAGCGCATCTTCGGCCCGTTGGGTGTTACTGACTGCGGTTTCTACTGCCCGCCCGCCGACGCCGAGCGGCTGGTGACGAACCACCACTGGGGCGAAGACGGCGCGCTGATCCCGCGCGAGCGGCCCGAGGAGAGCGAGAAGGTGCGCGAGTCGCTGGGCAAACAGGTGTCGGGCAACGGGCTTTTCGGCGGCGTGCTGATGACGCCCGCGGCCTATACGCGCTTCGCGCAGATGCTGCTCAACGGCGGCGAGCTGGACGGCGCGCGTATTTTGGGGCGCAAGACGATCGATCTGATGACGGCCAATCATATCGGCGACTGGGATATCGACCTCGCGGTCGGTCCCGGTTACGGTTTCGGGCTGGGCTACTGCACGCTGAAGACGGTCGGCCGCGGCGCGCTGCCCGGCTCGCCGGGCACCTACGGCTGGGGCGGCGCGGCGGGAACGTGGTTCTTCGTGGACCCGGTCGAGGACCTGGTGGGGCTGTTCTTCACCCACGTCTTCATGTTCCAGTTCAACCCCGAGGCCGACCTGGCGGAGCGCTTCCAGAAGCAGACTTACGAGGCACTGGTCTGATCGCGCTCCCGCGTCGGCGGCAGCGAATGCCATAGCGCCGCCGCCAGCAGCGGCAGGGCGATCCACGATCCGTAGGCGCCGGGCGGCGGTTTGTCGACGCGCAGCGGCTTGGAGCGGCCGACTGCGATCCGCCCGACGCTGTCGAGCAGGTTAATCAGCAGTATGAGCGGGATCAGCCCGCGGTAGCGCAGCAGCGCGAGCCAGGCGACGCCGGCCAGCAGCAGTTGCTCCAGGCCCCACTGCGCGAATATCGCCACGACATTCTCGCCGCCCTCGACCTCCAGATCGATCCCCGCAATCGAATTCGCACCGCCGTCCGAGCGAAACACATGAATCAGGCTCCGCGCCGTAATCACCAGCGAGATCGCGAGGTGGAAGTACGGGACCCAGCGATCCCCGCGATACCGCGTTGCATCCTGCGGCAGCAGCGCTCGCACGTCTCGCATTGGATCGCCCTTTCTGTTTCTGTTATTCCCCGATGGCGCGCTTGGGGAAGTCGGCGGCTGGGTGGGCTTTGAGGGCGTCCTCGTCCAGGTCGATGCCCAAGCCCGGCGCTGTGGGGACTTGCGCGTAGCCGTTTTCGAGCTCGATTGGGGGGTTGGCGACCTCGCGGCCCCACTGCTCGAAATTGACGAAGTACTCGGTGATTAGGAAGTTGGGCATCGTCGATGCCGCTTGCAACGTCGACGCCAGGGCGACGGTGGTGCTGTTGTAGTTGTGCGGCGCGACGGCGACGAAATAGATTTCCGCCATCGCGGCGATCTCCGACAGTTCGCGAATGCCGCCCACGTTCGCCACGTCGGGATTGATGATATCGACCGCGCCCTGCTCGAAGACCTCGCGGAATTCGAACTTGGTATAGAGCTCCTCGCCCGTTACTGTGGGGATGTCGATCTGGCGCGTCGCCTGCGTCAACGCCGTGACGTTCTCCGCCCAGACGGGCTCCTCGAACCAGAATGGGCGGTACTGTTCGACCGCGCGGGCCAACCGCACGGCGTGCATCGGCGCGAGCCGCCGATGAATTTCGAGCAGCACATCCACATCCGGCCCGACCGCTTCGCGCACCGCGCGCACGCGCTCGACCGCCAGCTCTTCCTGCTCGCGCGAAATCCAGCTGCGCCAGCGGCCCGGCACGGGGTCGAACTTGATCGCGGTGAAGCCGCGCTCGGCCATCGCGCGGGCGCGGGCCGCCAGTTCGTCGAGCAAGTCCATTTTCGCCCAGCCGTTGGCGTAGACGCGCAGGCGCTCGCGCAGCGCGCCGCCGAGCAGCTCGTACACCGGCGCGCCCGCCCGCTTGCCGGCCAGATCCCAGAGCGCCTGCTCGATCCCGCTGACCGCGCTGTAGAGGTCCATCGCCCCGCGGCGGTTGCCGAAATCGTTGTAGATCGCGTCGGTGAACGGCTTGATTTTGCGCGCGTCCCAGCCGATCACGTAGCGCCTCAGCTGGTCGAGATGGCTGGCAATCTGCGCGTCGCGATCCGATTGGGTGTAGCACTCGCCCCAGCCGTGCAGGCCGTCTTCCGTCTCCAGCCGCACGAACAGCAGGTTCTTGCCCGCGATGTAGCGATCCGGCTGCCCGCTGTCGGGCGGCGTGGGATGGACGATGTGGTAACGCAGATCAACGACGCGCACGGTAGATTCCGATCCGTTTCAGCAGTATCAGCGCTGGCAGGATAGCATCGCCGGCAGCATCATTGTCCCGCGCCGGCACAGCCCGCCGCGTTGGTGTAGATTGGACGCCCAAGAGCGGCGCCAGCCCGCCGGCGGAATGTCGAGGATCTGCGAATGGCATTCGATCTCGATCTGCCTGGCGGGCAGCGTCGCGCGCGGATCATTGAGCGGCTCAACGCCGCCTCGGAAGTGGTCGAGACCGCCTGCGGCCCCGTCGAATTCGCGCGGCGCGGCGATGCGCCCTACGTGCTGATCGTCCACGGCACGCCGCAGGGGCACAACGCGAGCTTCATGGGCGCGCCCTTCGAGGCGGCGGGCTTCGGGACGATCACGCCCTCGCGGCCGGGCTACCTGCGCACGCCGCTCAGCAGCGGGCGGACATTCGAGCAGCAGGCCGACGCCTTCGCGGCGCTGCTCGACGCGCTCGCGATCGACACCGTGGCCGTCTACGCCGTATCGGGCGGCGGGCCGAGCGGCATCCAGTTCGCGGCGCGGCAGCCCGAACGGGTGCGGGCGCTGATCCTCGAGGTCGCCATCTCGCAGAACTACCGCGCGCCGGTCTCCGGGCTGGGGATGGCGCTCTTGACCAACCCGATCGCCAACTGGTTGCAGGCGCGGGTGATGGACTATCTGCCGCGGCTGGCGATCGGGCAGGTGTTGAAGATCGAAAGCACGCTCAACGCGGCGGATCGCGCGCGGGTCGCCGACGAGATCCTGGCCGACCCGGAAAAATTGGCCGTCCTGCGCCGCGTGATCGCCGACGCCCCGCCCTTCGACCTGCTGCGCGGCGGCTTCGAGAACGACCTCAAGCAGTTCGCCGCGATCGAGCGGCTTCCGCTGGAGGCCGTCCGCTGCCCCACGCTGGTAGTCCACGGCAGCCACGACGGCGATGTGCCATTCAGCCACGCCGAAAACTCCGCGCAAGGCATTCCCGGCGCGGAGCTGCATCGGGTAGAAAAAGGTTGGCACCTGCTGGCGATGAGCGAGGCCGGCGAAGCGGTCGCCCGCGCAGAGGTTGATTTCGCGCAGCGGCATTTTGCATCGTAGAGACTGGGCGCTCCCCTGCCCTCCCCAATTCATCCCTCCCCCCTGGCAGGGGGGAGGTTAGGTGGGGGGTGGAACGCCGCGAGCAACCACCGGTGGTTGAGCGACCACGGGCGGTTGAGCGGCCGCCCCCTTTCCCGTCGTTCCTGCCTGCGCAGGAATGACGGAGGGGGCGCAGGAATGACGGGAAAGGGGCGTAGGAATGACGGAGGGGGCTTAGTTGCGGAAGATGGCGGAGGGTGGGGCGGCGATGGTTGGGGCGCAGGTGGCGTTGGGGTTTTGGGAGTTGCGCTCGCGGGCGGCGATGGCGGCGCTGAGGGCGGCGCCGATGAGGTTTTGGCGCTCGATGGAGAGACCCCAGTGGCGCTGCTCGGCGCCCATGATGGCGACGACGTAGCGCGGTCTGCGCCACTGGTCGAGCCAAATTGCGGCGCTGTTGAGCCGCAGACCTTCGCCGGGCTCGGCGAACTGGCCGGTCTTGACCAGCGCCGACCAGCCGCGCAGCTGGGCGGGCGGGAAGGCCGCGCCCCAGCGCTGCTCGGGCACGACGGCGTCGAGCAGCGCGAGGCCGCGCTCGCGGATTGCGGGCGAGAGCGCGTCGGAGGTGGCCAGCTGCGCGTAGGCGGCGGCGACGTCGACCGCGCTGCCGCGGGTGCGTCCCCAGGAGAACTCGTGGAAGTTGGCGACCAGCCCGTCGAGGTTGAGCGCGGCGTAGAAGTCGCGCAGCGCGGGCAGTCCGCCGGCGTAGTTGAGCAGGATTGCGACGGCGTCGTTGTTGCTCCAGGCGATCATCTGCCGCATCTGCTCGGCGAGGTTGCGGGAGAGCGGCTCGCCGCGCGACTCGGCGGCGGCCATCGCCAGCCAGGCGATCGGCGCTTTGGCGACGCTGTGCAGCGCGAAGGGCTGGTCGTCGCCGCCGACCCAGAGCCGGCCGTCGGCGAGGTCGGCGACGGCGACGCCGGTGCGTCCCGGGGTGCGGTAGAGCAGCGCCTGGGCGCTGTTGGAGAGTTCGCAGAGCGGGCGCGGGGTCCAGGCGCGCGGCTCGGGGTAGTCGGGCGGCGGCGGGGGGGGCGGCTCGATTTCGGGCATCGCGGCGAGCGGAAATTGGGCGGCGTCGGCGCTGGTCGAGTGCGCCGCGAGCGCAGCGCAGAGGATCGCGCAGAGGGCGGCCACGGCCAGCCCGCGCTCCAGAAGCGGCCTTGAAGAGCGAAGCAGCATCGGAATTCGATCGTAGCCCGCGCGACGATGCTACCCTACCCGCGATTTACGCATGACTGACACAGCAGACCCAACAGACACAGCAGGTGGGGCGAGCGCCGCCGAGTTTCTCGACCGTCCCTTCTTTCCGGAGGGGATGAGCGAGCCGGATCCTGAGGATCCGATCAGCGGCGGCTTTTGGGCGGCCGCCGCCGAGGGGCGGCTGGTCGTGCAGCAGTGTGAGGCCTGCGGGCAGACGCAGTATCCACCGGAGTTGAACTGCCACGCCTGCTACGGCTTCGAGCTGGGCTGGCGCGAGGTGGAAGGGACGGGTTCGGTCTGGTCCTGGGTTGGCGTGGCGCATCCGGCGCATCCGGCGCTGCGCGAGTTCGGCCCGTATGTCGTCGCGCTGATCGAGCTTGATGACCTGCCGGAGATCAAGCTGATGGGCGCGGTGGTGGACGCCGACGCGGCGACGCTGCGGATCGGCGATCGGGTGCGGGTGGTGTTCGAGCGCACGGCCGAGGATTTGGCGCAGCCGCGCTGGCGGCTTGCATGAGCGCCGCCGGCATGACTGCCGCCGGCGGAGGGCTGAGCTCGAGACGGCGCTGGGCGATTCTGATCGTGCTGGCCGGCGCGCAGATGCTGGTGCAGCTCGACGCCACGATCATCAACACGGCGCTGCCGTCGATCAAGCGCGCCTTCGAGATGTCGGAGTCGCAGGCGCTCTGGGTGGCCGACGCCTATTTCGTGATTTTCGGCGGGCTGCTGCTGCTGGCGGGCGCGCTGGGCGACCGCTTCGGGCGGCGCAAGATTCTGGTGATCGGGATGGCGCTGTTTGCGATCGCCTCGGTCGGGGTCGCCTTCTCGCCCAACGCGAACTGGCTAATCATCGGGCGCGGCCTGCAGGGGCTGGGCGGTGCGCTGGTGGTGCCGCAGACGCTCTCGATTCTGACCGCGGTGTTCCCGCGCGAGGAGCGCACCCGGGCGTTCGGCATCTGGGCGGCGGCGATGGGTTTCGGGATGGCGGTCGGGCCGTTCGCCGGCGGCGTGCTGATCGACACGGTGGGCTGGGCCGGCGTCTTCTGGGTGCCCGCGCCGATCGCCCTGCTGGCGATCATCGGCTGCGTTGCGGTGCCGGAATCGCGCTCGCAGCTGCACACCAAGCTCGATGTGCCGGGCGCGATCACCGGGACGATCGGGATGATCGCGCTGGTCTTCGCGATCATCGAAGGGCTGGTGCGCGGCTGGGACTCGCCGGTGATCATCGGCTCGTTCATCGTCGCCGCCGTCGCCTGGCTGCTGTTCGTGGTGATCGAGCGGCGCACGGCGCAGCCGCTGCTGCCGATGGCGTTCTTCCGCCAGCGCGATTTCACCGGCTCGATGGTCGGAATGTTCTTCATCATGTTCGCGCTGATGGGCGTGATGTTCTACATGCCGCAGTTCTTCCAGAGCGCGCAGGGCGTGAGCGCGACGACATCGGGTCTGCGGATGATGCCGCTGGCGCTGATGATGGCGTTCTTCGCGCCGGTCGCGGCGAAGCTGCTGCCCAAGGTGGGGCCGCGGCTGATGCTCTTCTGGGCGCCCGCCGTTCACGGCGGCGGCGCGCTGCTGTTCTTCAGCTTCATGCAGGTCGACACGCCCTACTGGATGATCGCGCTGGGGCTGGCCTTCCTGGGCATGGGCGGGGCGATGCACATGCCGGCCACGACGGACACGGCGATGGCGGCTGTGCCGGTCGATCTGGCGGGCAAGGCGTCGGCGGTGAACAACGCGGGGCGGCAGCTGGGCGGGACGCTAGGCATCGCGATTCTGGGCAGCGCGCAGGCGGCGTTCTACGCGGCCGGCGCGCGCGAGGGGCTGGCGGGGGCGCCGCTCGATCCGGGCGTGCTCGAAGCGGCGGTCAGCGGGATCGGGCCGGCGCTGCAGGCGATCGGAGGGCTGGACCCAACGGTCGCGGCCGGCGCGCTCGCGGCGGTTTCGGAGGCGTTCGCCGATTCGGTCACCAGCACGATGCGGCTGGGGATTGCGTTCGCGGTGCTCTCGGGCATCGTGGGCTGGGTGCTGGTGCCGCGCCGCCAGCGAGCGGCGCAGGTGACATCGCTGAGCGGTCCGACGGCCGACGAGGCGGCGGAGATCGCGGCCGCTGCGTCGCGCAACGGCGCGGCGCTGCGGGCAGCGGCAGTGATTCCGCCGACGGTGTCGGTGGTAGAGATCGCGCTGGCGCGTCCGCAAAAGCGAGGGGTGGAGACTGTCTTGGATTGACGGCGGCGGCAGGGGAGTGGTGTGGGCGATCGGGCGTGGTGCGGCCAGGGCCTGCTCACACTTGCCGCTAACCGCTAGAGACTGTTCACACTTCCGCTGCGCCCACGCCCTCGTCGTACCCGCGCAACATAGATCCGTCATTCCTGCTAAATCCGTTGTTCCTGCTAAATCCGTCGTTCCTGCTAAATCCGTCGTTCCTGCTAAATCCGTCATTCCTGCGCAGGCAGGAATCCGCTCGCGCACGCCCCCTCAGGTATCCGGCGGTGCTCAAACGCCAATTCGGCAACCCGTCGGGATGTAGTGGCGCGTACCCACACTGCGAGGTCGCCTGGGTTCCTGCCTGCGCAGGAATGACGGAAGTGTGAACCCACCCACCCCAACACCCGCCCTTTTCCCAATTCATCCCTCCCCCCTTTCAGGGGGGAGGTTAGGTGGGGGGTGGGACGCTGCGAGTGGGCGGCGGCGGCGTTCGGGATTCTTTTTTTCGGGGTGTTCGGGGGTGATTCGGGCGGCCTCCCTATCTGGTCGGGGCGTTCGTCGGTGTTCGGGTTTGTTCAGGTTTGTTCGGATTTGTTCAGGGTTGTTCGGGGTGCGCCGGAGGGGTTGACAGCGCGGGTTGACAACGGGGTTGACGGGGTGGTGGGCGCGGTTGCGGTTTTGCTGTGTTTTGCTGGGGTTTGGGGTTGGGCGGGGGTTGACGGTGTCAACTTTTGGCAACCCTTGTCAACTTTTGTCAACCTGGCGTCAACCGCTGTCAACCTGGTGTCAACCTCTGGCAAGGTTTGGTCAGCGTTGGCGTTGGGTTCCTGCCTGCGCAGGAATGACGGAAGGGGACGCAGGAGTGACGGGAGGGGGGCGGGGCGGCGGTGTTGCGGGGAGAGGGGCATGGTTCGGCACTCCTGTTCTGGTGTAAGCGTAGCAGGAGTTGAGGGAAGTGGGGGGTGTGTGGTGGTTCCTGCCTGCGCAGGAATGACGGAGGGGGCGCAGGTGTGACGGAGGGGGCGTGGGGATGACGGAGGGGGAGCGGCGTGGGCGATCGGGGCGTGCAGAACTGGCGGTGGCGGCTCGTTGCCTCGCACCCCCCACCTAACCTCCCCCCTGGAAGGGGGGAGGGATGAATTTGGGGAGGGGGCGGGAAAGAAGTGTTGGGGAGGGTGGGTTCCTGCCTGCGCAGGAATGACGGAAAGGGGCGCAGGAATGACGAGAGGGGCGCGGGGCGGCGGTGTTGCGGGGAGAGGGGCATGGTTCGGCACTCCTGTTCTGGTGCGAGCGTAGCATGAGTTGGGGGAAGTGGGGGGTGTGGTGGTTCCTGCCTGCGCAGGAATGACGGGATGGGGCGCAGGAATGACGAGAGGGGCGCGGGGATGCTGGAGGGGCAGGAGTGGGGGAATGGGGCGTAGGATGGCAGGCAGGAAGGAGTGAGTCTCATGGCCACCGCAACTCTCCCCGATGTCACCACCGCTTACGCGAAGTACCTCTGCGACGAGATCGCCGACATGTCCGAGGAACTGCCTCATCGGGTCGTCACCCCGCACATCCGCCCTGACGGCGAGTGCATCGAACTGGTGGTGAGAGCGCTCGGCGATGGTCGCTTCTGCATCGGCGACGCGGTCAACTCGATCGCCTACCTCTGGACGACCGCCGTGATCCCGGAGCTTGAGCCGACTGACGGCATTGAGCTGATCGCTCGAGTATTCAGCGTCGACATCGTCGACAACGAGCTCCAGGTCGAGGCCAACGAAGAGACGCTCGGCGAGCGCACGTATGCCCTGCTGGAGGCGGTTCGGGCTGTTTCCTGGCTTGGGCACCGCATCTGATCAGCGGGCCAGCGCGGCGGCGATGCGCTCGCCGATCATGATCGTGGTCAGGTTGGTGTTGCAGGAAACGATGTCGGGCATGATCGAGGCGTCGGCGACGGTCAGATTGTCGACGCCGTGGAGGTTGCCGCGCTGATCGACGACGGCCAGCGGGTCGTCGGCGCGGCCCATCCGCGCCGTGCCGCAGATGTGCCAGGTGGTGCTGGTCGTGCGGCGGATGTAGTCGGCCAGCAGTCCGTCGGACTCGATGATTTCGGCGCTGGGCGTGATGACGCGCTCGACGAAGGGGGCGATCGCGTCGGAGTGGATGATCTCCCAGCAGAGCCGCGCGCCGAGCATCAGCCGGCGCAGGTCCTCGGGGTCGGAGGCATACTGCAGATCGAGTTGCGGCTGCTCGGTCGGGTCGGCGCTGCGCAGGGTGAGCCGCCCTCTCGTGTTGGGCCGCTGGATCACCGCGCCGACGCCGAAGCTGGGATGGCGGCGCGGCGCGTCGGTCAGGCCGCGCACCTGCTCTTCGTCCCAGATCGTCGAGATCGCGAGCTGCATGTCGTTGAACTGCTCCGAGCCGGGCGCCGTGTAGCGCAGCCCGACCTCGGTCACGATGTCGGGATCGTGCTCGACGCCCTCGACGGGGAAGGCCTGGATGCCCGTGCCGAAGTGGTCGATCAGGTTTTCGCCGACACCGGCGAGCGGGACCTGCTGCGCAATGCCGTGCGGGTCCAGCTTTTCGCGCGGGCCGACGCCGGAGCGGAGCAGGATCGCGGGCGAGACCGCCGCGCCGGCGGAGAGCACGACGCGCCGCGCGGCGATTTCCTCGCCGTCGGCCAGCACGACGCCGCGGGCGCGTCCGTCCGCGATCGCGACGCGGTCGACCAGCGTGTCGTGGCGGATTTCGAGGTTGGGGCGGTCGCGGATCTCGAGCAGGTAGGCGATGTTGGTGGAGACGCGGTCGCCGTCGCGCCGGTTGCGCGGCCAAGCGCCGACGCCGCTGGCGTCGGGCAAATTGTGGTCGCGCACGTCGTTGAAGCCCGCGGCGCGGCAGGCGTCGTAAAAGGCGCGCTGGAGCGGCTGCCAGCCGTCCTGCGCCGGGCGCTCGATCGGCACGGGTCCGGAGGAGCCGTGAAAGTCGCCGCCTTCGGGGTCGGTTTCGAGCTTGCGGTACCAGGGCAGAACCGATTCAAAGTCCCAGTCGTCGCAGCCCAGCGCAACCCAGGATGCGAAATCGTCGGGCACGCCGCGCAGGGCGATGGTGCCGTTGACCGCAGAGGAGCCGCCCATCACCTTGCCGCGGTGCAGGCGGATTTCGCGTCCGGGCCGCGCCTCGGCGTGGAAGCCCCAGTCGTGGTCGCGCCAGGAGACCCAGGGCTTGAGCAGGTCGCGCGGCATTTCGGCGAGCGAGCGGTAGTCGGGCCCGGCTTCGATCAGCAGCACGCGCCGCTGCGGGTCCTCGGAGAGCCGCGCCGCGATCACCGCGCCCGCCGAGCCCGCCCCCACCACGATGTCGTCGTAACTCACGCTTGCCTCCCCCACTCGTCGGCCTGTCGCGTCGCAGGCACAGGATACGACCGTCGGACGCTCAAGCCGCCCACAGGTATGCTGGCGCCATGACGACTCGCACCGACCACCACACCGAAGCGGCGACCGAGCTTCTGGTCCAGGCGCAGGCTTGCCTGGCCGACGGCGACCTCCTACAGGCGTCGGAGAAGGGTTGGGAAGCGGCGGCGCAGATGGTCAGAGCGGTAGCCGAGGCCCGAGGCTGGGATCACGGCGGCCGGCGCGAGCTGCATCAGGCGATCAGCGAGCTGGTTGAGGAGACGGGGCAACCCAAGTTGCGTACCTACTTCAACGCGGCGAACACGCTGCGCACGAACTTCTACGACGACTTTCTCGAAGCCGAAGACGTGAGCGCCTATCTCGAACGTGTCGAGCGCCTCGTCGAATTGCTGGGTCCGCTCGCGCCCTGACTCTCGTCTATGGTGGATGCTGTGACAACCCGCACCGATTACCACGTTGAGACAGCGGCTGTGTTTCTGGCCCGCGCGCAAGCCTATCTGGCCGACGGCGACCTGCTGCAAGCCTCGGAGAAGGGCTGGGGAGCGGCCGCGCAGATGGTCAAGGCGGTCGCCGAGGCCCGAGGCTGGGATCACAGCGGTCATCGCCAGCTGTACCAAGCGATCCGCCGCCTCGTTGAGCAGACGGGGCAGGGTGAGTTGCGCGATCATTTCAGCGCCGCGAACGCGCTTCACCAGAACTTCTACGACGGCTTCCTCGAAGCTAGAGAGGTGCGTTCTAATCTGGAAGCCGTTGAGCGCCTCGTCGAATTGCTGGGTCCGCTCGCGTCCTGACTCTTGTCTATGCTGGCGCCATGACGACTCGCACCGACCACCACACTGAGACGGCGACCGAGCTTTTGATCCAGGCGCATGCCTGCCTGGCCGACGGCGATCTGCCGCAGGCGTCGGAGAAGGGTTGGGAAGCGGCGGCGCAGATGATCAATGTGGTTGCCGAGGCGCGGGGTTGGGAACGCAGCGGCCGGCGCGAGCTGCATCAGGCAGTCGAATGGCTGGTGGTGGAGACAGGGCAGCCCGAGTTGCGCAGCCACTTCAGCGCAGCGAACACGCTGCGCGCGAACTTCTACGACGACTTCCTCGAAGCCGAAGATGTGCGCGCCTACCTTGAAGCCGTGGAGTGCCTCGTTGAACTGCTGGGTCCGCTCGCGCCCTGACTCTCATCTATGGTGGACGCTGTGACGACTCGCACCGATTACCACGTTGAGACGGCCGCTGTGTTTCTGGCCCGCGCGCAAGCCTATCTGGCCGACGGCGACCTCCTGCAAGCCTCGGAGAAGGGTTGGGGAGCGGCCGCGCAGATTGTGAAGGCGGTCGCCGAGGCCAGAGGCTGGGATCACAGCGGTCATCGCCAGCTGCACCAGGCGATCCGTCGCCTCGTTGAGGAGACCGGCCAGCCCGAGTTGCAAAGCCACTTCAGCGGGGCGAACACGCTTCACCGGAACTTCTACGACGGCTTCCTCGAAGCTAGAGAGGTGCGTTCTAATCTGGAAGCCGTTGAGCGCCTCGTCGAATTGCTGGGTCCGCTCGCGTCCTGAATCCCCGCCTCCTTTCCCCGCCTGCCAACGACTCGGATATAGTGGATGCCATGACGACTCGCACCGACCACCACACTGAGACGGCGACCGAGCTTCTGGTCCGGGCGCATGCTTGCCTGGCCGACGGCGATCTGCCGCAGGCGTCGAAGAAGGGTTGGGAAACCGCGGCGCAGATGGTCAGAGCGGTTGCCGCGGCGCGGGGGTGGGAACACAGGGATCTTCGCGAGCTGTACCGGGCGATCAGCGAGCTGGTTGAGGAGACGGGGCGGGATGAGTTGCGCAGCTACTTCAACGCGGCGATCGTGCTGGACATGAACTTCTACGACGACTTCCTGCCGGCAGCGACGATCAAATATGATCTGGAACAGGTCGAGCGCCTCGTCGAATTGCTGGGTCCGCTCGCATCCTGAAGCTCAGCTCGCTGATTGGCCGGATTGAACGCCTGCCTGATCTGAGGTGCGCCCGCTCAGGGCGACACGCCCGTCGGCGGCGCTTGCCCGCTTGTATTGCTGCCCCAACAGGCAATCGTGCCGTCGGTCTTCAGACCGCAGGTGTGATCGCGCCCCGCTGCGACCGCCGTGTAGGTGCCCGCGGGGACCGTGGTCTGGCCGTTGCCGTTCCAACCCCAGCACACGATCGCGCCTGCGCCGGTCAGTCCGCAGGTATGCGCCCGGCCCGCGCTGACCGCCGTGTACGTCCCTGCCACTACGTTCCTCTGACCAGCGCCGTTTGTTCCCCAGCACACGATCGCCCCCGCGCTGGTTAATCCGCAAGTGTGGAACGCGCCTGCGCTCAGGGCGGTGTAGGTGCCTGCTGTGACACTTGTCTGGGCGAGGCTGTTTTGCCCCCAGCAAGAGATCGTTCCGGCGCTGTTCAACGCGCAGCTGTGTTCCTCGCCCAGATCCACGGCTGTGAAGCCGCTGCCCGACACGGGCGACGCCTTGCCGTTCGCGTCCGAACCCCAACAGACGAGCGTGCCCGCGCTGCGCACGGCGCAGGTATGCCCGCCGCCGGCGGCGACGGCGGTAAACGTGCTCGATTGCGCCTGCGCCATGGTCGGTCGGGCGGTGCTCAATCCCCAGCAGGAGAGCGCGCCGGCGCTGGTCAGCGCGCAACTGTGCGAGTGGCCGGCGTCCACGCTGCGAAAGCTGCTGCCGGATGGATCGGCGCTCTCGCCGTTGGTGTTCTGGCCCCAGCAGTCGATCGTGCCCGTGCTGCGCAGCGCGCAGGTGTGGTTCCAGCTGGAGCTCAGCGCGGTGAATGTGGTTGGCGTCGGAGTGGGCGTCGGTGTCGGCGTGGGCGGGTCGGGCGTCGTATCACCCTCGCCGCCGCTCGAAGTATCCGCGACTATCCGAGTAGCCGTTGTCGGCCTGAGCTCCGCAATCAGCTCAGGCAAACGATCATCCTGCCCGCCCCAGCAGCGAGCGCGCTCGCTGCTGAGCGCGCACGAATGGCGCATCCCCGCGCTCACAGCGACATAGCGTCCCGACGGGGTGTTGGACTGCCCGTAGCGATCGTCGCCCCAACATTCGACAGCCCCCGACTCTCGCAACCCGCAGGAGTGCCAGGCTCCGGCGCTCACCTGAGTAAAGACGCCCGCCGGCGCGTTGAGTTGCCCGAAGTTGTTCAGCCCCCAGCACTCGACTGAGCCGTTCTCGCGCAGCGCGCAGGAGTGCGTCGTGCCGGCACTGACTTGAGTGAAGACGCCCTCGGGCGCATCAGCGCGTCCAAGGCTGCCGCGCCCCCAGCAGATGACCTCGCCCGTCGTTCGCAGCCCGCAAGCATGCAGGTAGCCCGCGCTCACGGCGCTGAACTCGCCGACGGGCGGCTCCGCCTGCCCATAATCGAGCACGCTACGCCCGAAGCTGCTGGTCCCCCAGCATTCGAGCTCACCCGTATCGCGCACGCCGCAGGCGAACTGCCAGCCGACGGCCACATCATTGAACGCGCCGTCAGGCGCGTTCGAGTCTCCGCCCCAACAGACGACTTCCCCGCTCCCCTCGCGGATCGCGCAGTTGTGCCAGTCGCCGGCGCTGATGGCGCTGTAGCGCCCATCCGGAACATCGCGCAGCTCAGAGGAGTTGCCGCCCCAGCAGCGAATCACGCCGTCGGCGCGGAGCGTGCATTGATGCTCACCGCCCGCATCAAGCGCCAGATAGCGGCTGGTGGATCCGGGCGTAGCGGCTTGGGCAAGAGTCAGAGCGGCGAGCAGGAGCACAGCGATCGCGAGGGCGATCGGGAGGAATTTATCCCCCCCCCCCCCCCGATCGGGCAAGCGCCGCCAACGCGCGGCGGGCGCGTTGGCCAGCGGTCATGAAGTCGGCACCGTGCTTCATGCCCCGCACTCTACACCAGCGCCCCACTACGGTCATTCCTGCGCCCCTCTCCGTCATTCCTGCGCAGGCAGGAACCCGCCACCCACTTACAGCGCCCCCTCTTCCCCAATTCATCCCTCCCCCCTTCAGGGGGGAGGTTAGGTGGGGGGTGGGACGCCGCGAGCCGCCGCCGGCGATCGCTGTACGCGCAGCAGCCCGCCCGCTCAAACCAGCGCCAGCGCACACTCGGTCCGCCGACCCCCCTCTTAGTCTCCCCCCTGAAGGGGGGAGGGATGAATTGGGGTGGCGGGAGCGACGGCAGAAAGGCGAGAGCGAGTTCGGTGCTGGGCGGGCGAGATAGCCGCGGCGAGCGCGGGTTCCTGCCTGCGCAGGAATGACGAGGATGGGGCGCAGGAATGACGGAAGGGGGCGCAGGAATGACGAGGATGGGGCGCGGGAGTGACGGCAGAAAGGCGAGGGCGAGTTGGCTGCTGGGCTCGGCGAGATACCGGCGGCGAGCGCGGGTTCCTGCCTGCGCAGGAATGACGGAAGGTGGGGCGCGGGAGCGACGGCAGAAAGGCGAGAGCGAGTTCGGTGCTGGGCGGGCGAGATAGCCGCGGCAAGCGCGGGTTCCTGCCTGCGCAGGAATGACGAGGATGGAGCGCGGCGCGCGTGATTAGCGTGAGCATGCCCTAGCCTGTGGCGTACTGCGCGGGGGCAACGCTGCGAGTGGGCGGCGAGAGAGCGGCGAAATGCAAGCGGCGTTTGACGGACTGCGGGTTGTGGACCTCTCGGAGCGGCTTTCCGGGGCCTGGGCGGCGCGGCTGTTCGCGGACTATGGGGCCGATGTGGTGCTGGTTGAGCCGCCGACGGGCCATCCGCTGCGGGCGGAGCCGCCGTTTCTCGATGATCAGGCGGGGCCAGAGCGCTCGGCGCTGCACGCCTACGCGAATTGGGGCAAGCGCTCCTTCCGCGCGGAGGATTCGGGGCAGCTGGCGCGGGCGATCGGCTGGGCGGATCTGCTGATCACGACCGCATCGCCGCCGCCCGATTGCGGCGCGCTGCGGCCCGACGCGGCGCATCTTTCGATTACGCCGCATGGGCTGGCGACCGAGCTGTCGGGCGCCCGCGGCGGCAATCTGACCGCCTCGGCGCGGAGCGGCTGGGCGTACATCAACGCCAACGCGGAGGAGCCGCCGCTGGCGCTGCCCTCGCGCCAGGCGGGCTACGTGGGCGGGCTGGCGGGCTTTCTGGCGGCGGCGGCTGCGCTGCTGCGGCGCGGCGAGCGTGACGAAGCCGAGTTGGTCGATGTCTCGGAGCTGGAGGCGCTGGCGGTCACCTGCGAGCCGTGGGCGATCTCGGACATCTACTACGCGCGCGGCGACTCGCGCGGTCCGGCCGGCGGTCGGCAGCGCGGCGAGCCGGGGCCGCTGTTTCAGGCGCGCGGCGGGAAGATCAATCTGGGCTTCGGCGACTGGCACCACTGGCCGGAGGCGATGGCGCTGCTCAAGCTGCCCGACCAGGGCGCGCGCGAGGATCTGATCCCGCACGGCGGGCGCTACGCGCGGGATATGTCGGCGGTGCGCGCCGGCGCGGCGCGGGAGTTGCCCGCGATCGAGCGCTGGCCGCTCTTCCACGCGCTGGCCAAGCTGCGCTGCATCGCGGGCTGCCTGCAGACAATCGACGAGCTGGCGGAGAACGAGCAGCTGCTCGATCGGGGCTTCATCGTCGAGACGAGCGTGGACGGGCGCTCCGTTCGCGCCGCGGGCGCGCCGGGCATTGCCGAGCCGCCGCTCTGGGCTACGCCATGCCCCGCCCCGCGTTTGGGCGAGCACAGCGCCGAGTTTCGGCGCGAGCTCGCACAGCCGCGCGAGCTGGCGGCGTCGGCATCCACGCCGCCGGCGTCGCACGCGCACGCCGCGAGCGGGCCGCTCGACGGCGTGCGCGTGCTGACCTTCACGCAGGCCTGGTCGGGCACGCTGGCGACGCAGCTGCTGGCGCTGCTGGGCGCGGATGTGGTGCAGATCGAGGCGCTCCAGCGTCCCGACATCTGGCGCACCGTGGGCCCGCGCGTGCCGCCGGGCATCGCGGACGACGCGCGCCGCCAGCATCCGCTCAACACGCAGGGGCTGTTCAACGCGGTCAACCTGAACAAGCGCGGCCTCACGCTCGACCTCAACAGCGAGGCCGGGCGCGAGCTCTTCTGGCGGCTCGCGCCCAAATTCGATGTGGTGGCGGAGAATTTCCGGCCCGGCGTGCTGGCCAAGTGGGGCATCACGCTGGAGACGCTCGCAGCGGTCAACCCGCGCGTGATCTTCGCGGCCATCTCGGGCTACGGCAACAGCGGGCCGTATTCGTCCTACCCGGCCAACGGCGCGACCACCGAGCCGATGTCGGGCTTTTCCTCGCTGCACGGCTACGAAGGCGACGAGGGAATGAACTCGGCCGGCCTGTACCCCGATCCGATTTCGGGCTACACGCTGGCGGGCGCGCTGCTGGCGGCGCTGCACCGACGCGAGCGGGTCGGCGGCGCGCAGTGGATTGACATCTCGATGATCGAATCGACCGCCGCGGTCTGCGGCGACGCGATCGTCGAGTACGACGCAACAGGCCGCGTCCCGCGTCCGCTGGGCAACCGCGATCGGCGCCGCGCGCCGCACAACATCTACCCGGCGGCGGGCGGAGAGTTCGTCGCGATCGTCGCCGAGAGCGACGCGGACTGGCGGGCGATCGCGGCGCTGATCGGGCGGCCGGAGCTGGCCGACGATTCGCGCTTCGCCGCCGAAACCGCGCGCAAGGCGAACGAGGATGCGCTGGACGAGATCATGGCGAGCTGGACGCGCGAGCGGGAGGCGGACGAGATCGAGCGCCAACTGCTCGCCGCGAACCTGGTCGGCGCGCGCGTCGCGCCGATCTACGAGCTCTACTCGCAGCCGCAGCGCGGCTTCGCCGATTCGGGCTTTGTGCAGCGCGTGGATCATCCGGAGGTCGGCCCGAGTTGGCTGGCCGGCGCGCCGTGGCGGTTGAGCGGCTCGACCCCGCTCGCGCTGCAAGCCTCGCCCTGCCTGGGCGAACACACCCAACAAGTGCTCGCCGAGGAACTCGGCGTGACGGCGTCCGAGTACGCCGAATTGGTCGCGGCCGGCGTGACCGGCACGCTCTACGAAGCGACATAACCGAGAGAAGGAACCCCAATGCCAGCATCCGAGCGCGTCCAGAGTCTGTTGATCGCCAATCGCGGCGAGATCGCGATTCGCGTCGCCCGCGCCGCCGCCGACCTCGGCATTCGCACCGTCGCGGTCGCCACGCCCGACGACGCCAACAGCCTGCATTTGCGGGTCGCCGACGAGAGCGCGGCGCTGCCCGGGCGCGGCGTGGCGGGCTATCTGGATATGGACGCGCTGATCGAGGCGGCGCAGGAGCGCGGCTGCGACGCGATCCACCCCTGCTACGGCTTTCTGGCCGAGAGCGGCGAGTTCGCCCGCCGCTGCCGCGACGCGGGGATCAATTTCGTCGGACCCACGCCGGAGCTGCTCGAGCTGTTCGGTAACAAGGTGCGCGCGCGGGCGGTGGCGGCGCAAGCCGGCGCGCCCGTGCTGGCGGGGACGGATCACGCGATCACGCTGGACGAAGCGCGGGCGTTTTTCGCCTCGCTGGGCGGCGGCGGTAACAACAGCGGTAACAACAGTAACAACAACAGTGGGGCGATGATGATCAAGGCGGTCGCGGGCGGCGGCGGGCGCGGCTCGCGCGCGGTGTTCAGCGACGCGGAGATCGAGGCCGCCTGGGAGCGCTGCCGCTCGGAGGCGGAAGCCGCCTTCGGCAACGGCGCGCTCTACGTCGAACAGCTGATCCCCCGCGCGCGGCACATCGAAGTGCAGATTATCGGCGATCTGAGCGGCGATATCGCGCATCTCGGCGAGCGCGAATGCAGCGTGCAGCGGCGCTTCCAGAAGATCGTCGAGATCGCGCCCGCGCCGCAACTCGACGGCGAACTGCGCGAGCGGATCATCAACGCCGCGCTGGAAATCAGCCGCTCGGCGGGTTACTCCTCGCTGGGCACGTTTGAGTTTCTGGTCGACGCCTCCGACAATCCGAGCGAGCCGCCGTTCGCGTTCCTCGAGGCCAACGCGCGGCTGCAGGTCGAGCACACCGTGACCGAGCAGGTAACGGGGGCGGACCTGGTGCAGTCGCAGCTGCGCGTCGCGGGCGGCGAAACGCTGAGCGACCTGGGGCTGAGCGGCCACGCGCTGGCGCAGCCGCGCGGCTACGCAATCCAGGCGCGGGTGAACATGGAGACTCTCGGCGAGGACGGCGCGGTGCGCCCGGCGGGCGGGACGCTGAGCGCCTACGAAGCGCCCTCCGGGCCGGGCGTGCGCACGGACGGCTTCGGCTACGTCGGTTACCAGACCAGCGCGGCGTTCGACTCGCTGCTGGCGAAGGTGATCAGCCACTCGCCGACGCCGCGCTTCGAGGACGCGGTAACACGCGCCGCGCGGGCGCTGAGCGAGTTTCGGATTGAGGGCGTCGAAACGAACATCCCCTTCCTGCAGAGCGTGCTGGCGCACCCCGATTTCAGTAACGGCGGCGTTCACACGCGCTGGGTGGACGAGCGGATGGCGGAGCTGGCCGATCGGGCCGGGTCGGACGGGCATCGGCGGCGCTATCTGGTCACGGAGACGGTCGATCCGTCGGCGGGTTTCGCCGGCGCGCGGGTCGATAACAGCGATCCGTTGGCGCTGTTCGCGCACGATCAGGCGGTTAAGGCGGCGCAAGCGCCGGCGGTCGGCACAGAGGAACCGCCGGATCTGGCCGGCCCCGACGGCTCGGTCGGCCTGCCCGCGCCGATCCAGGGCACGATCGTCGCGGTGCTGGTCGAAGAGGGCGACGAGGTGCGGCAAGGGCAGGATCTGGTCGTGCTCGAAGCGATGAAGATGGAGCACGTAATTCGGGCGGACCGCGACGGGTTAATCCAGGCGGTCGCCTGCGCGGTCGGCGATGTGATGCGCGAGGGCTTTCCGCTGGTCTACATCAAAGAGGCCGAGGTCAGCGTGGCGGCGCTGGAGCGCGGCGAGGTCTTCGATCCCGATTTCATCCGCGGCGACCTGCAGGAACTGATCGAGCGGCGCGCCTACACGCTGGACGAAAACCGCGCAGAGGCGGTCGCCAAGCGGCGCGGACGCGGCTACCGAATGCCGCGCGAAAACATCGAGCAGCTGGTCGATCGCGGCTCGTTTCAGGAGTACTGGCCGCTGATCGTGGCCCGCCAGCACCAGCGGCACAGCGACGAGTCGCTGCGGATCAACACGCCCGCCGACGGGCTGCTGGCGGGCACCGCGACGATCAACGCGAAACTGGTCGGCGAGGAGCGCGCGCGGGCGATCGTCGTCCATTACGACTACACCGTGCTGGCGGGCACGCAGGGCGGGCGCAACCACTACAAGCAGGATCGCATGTTCGAGATGGCGAACCGCTTCCGCTTCCCGATTGTCTTCTATACCGAAGGCGGCGGCGGGCGGCCGGGCGACGACCGGATCGGCCCCGGCGTGGCGTTCGACACCTACACGTTCACGCAGTTCTCCAAGCTCAGCGGACTGGTGCCGCTGGTCGGTATCACCAACGGGCGCTGTTTCGCGGGCAACACCGCGCTGCTGGCCTGCTGCGACGTGATCATCGCCACGGAAGGCTCGACCGTGGCGATGGGCGGCCCGGCGATGATCGAGGGCGGCGGACTGGGCGTCTATACCCCCGAAGAGGTCGGGCCGATGTCGTTCCAGGTACCCAACGGCGTCGTCGACATCCTGGTCAAGGACGAAGAAGAGGCGACGGAGGTGGCGAAGAAGTACCTGAGTTACTTCCAGGGCCCGATCGACGAGTGGGAAGCGCCGGATCAGCGGCGGCTGCGCCACATCGTGCCGGAAAACCGCCTGCGGCTCTACGACATGCGCGAAATCATCGAGACAATCGCCGATGTCGGATCGGTGCTGGAGATCCGCGAGCAGTTCGGCATCGGAATCATCACCGCGTTTATCCGCGTCGAGGGCAAGCCGCTCGGGGTAATCGCCAATAACCCGCATCATCTGGCGGGAGCGATCGACTCGCCGGGCTCCGACAAGGGCGCGCGCTTCCTACAGCTCTGCGACGCATTCGATATCCCCGTGCTGAGCCTGATGGACTGCCCGGGAATGATGGTCGGCCCCGATGTGGAGGCGACCGCGCTGGTGCGCCACTGCGCGCGAATGTTTAACACCGGCGCGAATTTGTCGGTGCCGCTGTTCGGCGTGGTGGTGCGCAAGGCCTACGGTCTGGGCGTGCAGGCGATGTGCGGCGCGAGCGCGCTGGTCGGCTTCTTCACCGTCGCCTGGCCCACGGCCGAATTCGCCGGTATGAACATCGAAGGCTCGGTCAAGCTCGGCTACCGCAAGGAGTTGGCCGCGATCGAGGATGTCGACGAGCGCAAGGCCGATTACGAGCGCCGCGTTGAGCGCGCCTACGACAACGCCAAGGCGGTCAACGCCGCCGCCGGCGGCGGCCTCGACGACGTGATCGACCCCGCCGAAACCCGCACCTGGATCGCCAACGCCCTGCACCGCCTCCCGCCCACGCCCCATCGCACCGGCAAGAAGCGCCCCTACATCGACACCTGGTAGGAGGTTGCCGTGGTCGCACGAATGCTGGCGATAGCGCTGATTGCGCTCGCGATCGCGGCTGGCGGTTGCGGGACCGGCGACTGGGAGCCGCGCGAAGTGCCGTGGGAGCAGTCGGAAGCGGAGTTGGCGCGGGTGTTGGAGGCTGCCGAAGCGACATCGGACCCAGCGAACATTGCAATCGCGGGGCGCGACATCTGGGTGATCGCTGCGGATGCGGCGTTAACTGCGCATCCCGACTGCGCGTCGGTTGACGGGGAGGGGCAGTCGTCCTACTCGCGCGCCGAGCTGGGCGTCGTTGAAGGACTCGACAGCAGTTCGCCCTTGCCGTCGGATATCGACGCGTCGTTTTACTTCGGTCTGTACGGCGATCCGGATCGTACCTACATCGACGAGCAGCGAGTTGTGCTGCTTTGGCTGCGGCCAGAGCCGCCACGCGATGCCGCGGTGATCGCCGCGGAGTTCGTTCCGGAGGTCGACGGTGTAGCGGATGGTCCCGAGGTTGACTGGAGGCGCACCGCCTTGGTCGATATCTGGTACTGCTACGACGCGGATGGCAAGGAGTTGGCGAACTTCGACCGGGCGGCGCTGCCACGGTTGGACCTGTCAACGCTGGACGGCCACTCTGCGCTCGACGAGGTCAGCGTTCGGGTCCGTCAGCCGGGTGAGGTGCTGTGCGGAGAAAGCATGGAGGCGGCGCTCGACGTAACCGGACTCGACCGAAACGCACCTGAATTCAGCGGGCTGGCGGCCGGCGCCGATCCGACGCCGGCGATTCTCGATGCGCTTCGCGGCGCGGGGCAGGACCCGGACGAGTTCGAACTCTGGTATGTGAACGCGAGGCGCGCGCTGTTCGCATCGCTGGACGATCGGGAGCAGCACTCGACGGAAGTAGGGCAGGTTGCGCAGGTGGTGTGGCTCGGCTTCAATGCGGATAGAGTGCCGATCTGGGGCGTCGAGTTTGCCGGCGGTTGGTCTCTCTGCGACGAGTAGGCGGAGGGATGGCGTAGACGAGGCGCACTGGCAACGCGCGGGCGCCTGCGGACAGAGGAGCAGATCATGAAAGACCTGTCGAGCAGAATGATCAGCTCCCGAGTGTTTCAGCTGGCTCTGCTTGCGCTGGCGGTGGCCGCCGCGGTTGCGGGCTGCCGCTCGGCGGCTGAGCCGGTTATCGCGCTAGGCGAGCTGGAATTCGAGGAGCTCGCGCTGGCGATGGAGGCCGACATGGATGACAAGCACGGCTGCGCGGGGACGGAAACGTCGATCTCGACTCCTGACGCAAGCGGGTACGTGTTCCCGGATTTCGCCGAAGGCGACTCGTTGCCGGCGGAGCTGATCGATCTATATGAGCGCGAAATCCACGCCATCGAACACGTTGACGAGTGGCGCATTCAGGGAGCGGCGGTCGTCCTGCTCGCGCACGATCTCGACGATGACCTCGCCGAAGAGGGGCTGTTCTCGACACTGACTGAAATTGTGCAGCTGACCGGGGGCTCCGCAGGCGAGGCGCGCTGGGTGGTCACGCAGGTGGCTGCTATCACCGAGTGCTGGTCATGAAAGCTCTGACGACCAAGGCGCTCCGTTCGCAAGGGGTTCACCTCGCTCTGCTTGCGCTGGCGGTGGCCGCCGCGGTTGCGGGCTGCCGCTCGGCGGCTGAGCCGGCTATCGTGCTGGGCGAGCTGGAGTTTGAGGAGCTCGCACTGGCGATGGAGGCCGACATGGCGGACAAACATGGCTGCGCGGGGACGGAAACGTCGTTCATAACCCACGACGCAAGCGGCCATCTGCTTCCTGATTTCACCGAAGACGACCCGCTGCCGGCTGAGCTCGTCGAGCTGTTTGAACGGCGGCGGCACTCAATGGAGCATGTCGACGAGTGGCGCATCCAGGGAGCGCGAGTGCTGATACTCGCGCACGACTTGGACGACGATGTCGGCGGAGCGCGGTTGTTCTCGACGCTGACCGAGCTGATGCAGCTCACCGGCGGCTCGGTTGGCGAACCGCGTTGGGCGATTACCCAGTCGGCATCGATCACAGAGTGCTGGTAGCGCCGGTTGGGAGGGCGGAGCCCGAACCTTCGCCAGTGGCGCTAGAGTCGCGCCATGACCTCGCTATCGTCGCGCTTCACCCCACGGCGACTCCTCGCCGCTGGCCTGCTGATCGCAGTGGTCATCGCGGCCATCGTGGTCTGGGTGGATCGCAGGTCCCCGTCGGCGATTGTGCTCGACACCCTCAGCGGTGAGGAAGTGCATGACTTGATCATGCAGCAACAGAGCGACGGGGATCTCGAAATCTGCGGTGCGAGCACGATTTCCGACATCGAGGCGATACGGTCGGTGCCGCACGGGCTCGATTCGACGTCGGAAGTGCCGGAAGAAGTGGTCGAGGCGATTGAGGCGCACTACTCCGTTGTTGATGATCACGAGCAGCGGCACTTCGACACTCACCGGCTGCTGCTGATCTCGTGGGATCCCACATCCATAGATCTCGGCGAGGGATACGGCGCGGAGCTCGGCTCGGTCTACGAGCTGCACTACCTGGAGGACGAGAACTCGATTGGCTGGGGCGTCGTCTATTCAGGCACCGTCTACGAGTGTCGACCTGAGGATCTGATCGAATAGCGCACGATGCCGGATGCGGCGCGGCGGCGTTGGGCGTGAGGGGAGGGGGTGGTAGGATGAGGTTCCGCGAAATGAGGGAGGCGGCGCGATGGTCATGCGGACGGTCGGCGAGGCTGGCTTGAGCGAGTGGCGCGACGATCACGGGCGGCTGCTGCCGCACTACGCCGGGATCGCCTCGGCCCTGGAGCAGCTCGGGCCGGAGGTGCTGGCCGAGCGCTGGCAGGCGTCGCGGCGGCAGGCCGAGCGCGACGCATTCACCTTCTACCTCGATCCGCGCGAGTACCGCACGACGCCGCTGGACATGCTGCCGCGGGTGATTCCGGCGGAGCACTGGGCGCAGATCAGCGCCGGCGTGGCGCAGCGGCTGCGGGCCATCAACCGCTTCGTCGGCGAGCTCTACGGCGACGGCCAGGATGTGGTGCCCAACGACGTGGTCTACAGCTGCGACTACTACCTGCCCGAGGTCGAGGGGTTTCGCCCGCCGCGCGATGTCTGGGTGCACATCTACGGGATCGACCTGGTGCATCTGGGCGATGGCCGTTATTCGATTCTGGAGGACAACCTGCGCATTCCGTCCGGAGTGGCGTACCAGATGAAGACGGCGGAGATCACCGCGCAGCAGATGCCGGAGTTCGTCGAGGGGTACGACATTGTGCCGTACGACGTGCGGCAGACGTACCTGGATTTGTTCCGCTCGCTGGCGCCGGAGGCGGGACCCGACGGGCCGGTCGCGGTGATTCTGACCGACGGCAAGTTCGGCTCGGCGTTCTTCGAGCACCGCTATCTGTCGGACCTGCTGGGCGCGCCGCTGGTCGAAGGCTCGGATCTGTACGTCGGGGCGGACGGCCGAGTGTACGCGCGCACGACCGACGGCGACTACGCGGTGGATGTGGTCTATCGCCGGGTGCAGGATCTGGAGGTCTTCGTACCCGGCCTGCGGGACGCCTATCTGGCGGGCAAGGTGGCGCTGATCAACGGTATCGGCACCGGGGTGGCCGACGACAAATTGGTGTTTCTCTGGGTGCCGGAGATGATTCGGCGCTATCTGGGCGAAGAGCCGATTCTGGAGCAGGCGCCGAGCCACAATCTGCTCGATGCGGAGGAACGGCGCTACGCCCACGAGCATCTCGAACAGCTGGTGATCAAGTCGCGGCGCGGCTACGGCGGGATCGGCGTCTACGTCATGCCGGATCTGGGCGACGAAACGCACGCGCAGGTGCGGGCGCTGATCTTAAGCCGCCCGGACGAGTTCATCGCGCAGGAGACGCTTGACTTCTCCACGCACGTGGTCTACGACGAAGCGGCCGCCGAGCTGGAGCCGCGCTACATCGATCTGCGGGTGTTCGCCGTGCAAGACGGAGAGGGGCGAGTGACGGTATTCCCCGGCGGTCTGACGCGGGTCGCGCGGGCCGGCGGTCGGGTAACGAACAACTCATCGGGGGGGCTGTGCAAACCGACATGGGTACTGGCGTAAGTGAGCCGGTCGTCGCGGCGTCGTACCTGTATGCGGCTCGCTACGAGTACAGCCAGGCGGTGCTACAGAACGACAATCAGGTGCGGGTGTTCCCGCGCGACGGCGAGGGCCAGGCGGCGCTGGAGCACGAGCTCTGGACGGAGCCGAATTGCCGCGCGCTGCCGTTCACGGATCGCTTCGGCAATCAGGTAAATCGCGTGCGGGTGGTGGAGCACCATACGCGGTTCGTGGCGGCCACGGCGGGGCGGGTGCAACTGTCGACAGTCGCGCCCCAGGCGGCGGAGACAAGCATCGATTCGATGCAGGATTCGCTGGAACATCTGGAGTACACGGGCGCGACGGAGTTGGTCAATCCGGCGCAGTTGACGGGCCTGGCGGGAGAGGTCATCGGGGATCAGGCGGGGCTGATCGAGGCGGTGCGGTCGGTGACGGATTGGGTGCACGGCAATATTCGCTATCTGCGCGGGACAACCGATGTTACGACGACGGCGGAGGCGGTGCTGAACGCGGGCGAGGGAGTCTGCCAGGATATGGCGCATCTCTCGCTGGGTCTGCTGCGCGCGGCGGGCGCGCCCTGCCGCTACGTGTCGGGGCTGCTGACCGATCAGGTGGGGGAGACGCATGCGTGGCTCGAGTTTCTGCACCCGCAGGCCGGCTGGCTGGCGGCCGACCCGACGCGCGGCACAATGCTGCCGCCGGCCAGCGACTACGTGAAGCTGGCGGTAGGCTTGGACTACTCGGATGTGAGGCCGATTAGCGGCACCTTTATCTCAAAGGGCGCGGCGATGCATCTGGCGGCAATCGCCGAGGTGCGCTTCGGCGAGCGCGACTGGAGCATGGCGGACGCGCTGGCGCTGCTCGACGACGCATTGGTCGTTCCGCGCGCGCGCCGGGTCGGAGAAGGACAGTCGATAGCGCCGGCCGCAAAAGCGGCGGCAGCGGACAGGAGCATGAGTCAATGACAACGACGGATGCAGACCCGCGGTCGGTCGAGCTGGGCGTGGATCGCTGGCTGACGGACGCGCGGGCGTACAACCTGCTCTGGCTGGGCCGCTGGCTGGAGCGCGCCTACGAAATCTGCCGCGAGCTGCTCTGGCTGGCGCAGCAGGAGGCCGACGAGAGCGCGGCGCTGGATGCGGCGGCGCTGCTCGGCTCGGCCGCGGGCGCGCGGGGAATGTCGGTCGACGAGGGCTCGACGCCCCTGGCCGCGCTGCTCAGCGAGCGCAACGGCGCGTCGGTGCGCGCCTGCCTCGAATCGGCGCGCTACAACGCCACGTTCGTCGCGCCCGTCGAGCTGATCCAGAACCTCGCCGACGCGATCGCGCTGTTTGAAGCGGAAGAGGCGCAGCCGGCGACGCTCGCGGAGGCGGCGGATTTGCTGCGGCGAATGCTGGCGATCATGGACGAGGCGCACAGCACCGTCGAGCAGGCCTGGTTTCACTCCGAGCCGCTCTCCGAGGAAGAGGTCTACCAGCGCTTCGTGCAGCAGCAGCAGCAACAACAGCCGGCGGCGCAGACGCAGACTGCTGGCGATCAGTAGGGCGGGCGAATGGGGGAAGTGGCGACCCCGAGCGGATTCGAACCGCCGATCTCCACCTTGACAGGGTGGCGTGCTAACCGCTGCACCACGAGGCCGTGCGACAAATCTAGCACGGTCGGCGCGAAACGGGGGCGTCAAAGGTTGGTCGAGCAGAGGGAGGGTGGCGACCCCGAGCGGATTCGAACCGCCGATCTCCACCTTGACAGGGTGGCGTGTTAGGCCGCTACACCACGGGGCCGTGCGTCCATTCTACGCGCCAATCCGCCGTTCGGCAAACGGAGTAAGTCCGGCGCGTCTGACGCGCGCATGCGCTAACGTAATCTCACGCACAGAGGGCAGCCTGACAGTCTGGCAGTCTGGAGGAGCGGATCATGGCGCGAGGCGGACGCGGCAGGGGCGGGCGGGACAACCGCGGCAACCGGGGCGGGCAGCACGCGCGCCCCGGTCGGGGCGGCCGCCAGCGAGGGCGGGGGGGCGAGCTTCCCACGGCCGCGCCGGGCGCCGCGTCCGCGCCGCGCGGGGCGTCGTTCGGCTCGGGCAACATCGCCGTGCCTCAGCCGAGGCTGCCGAGCGAGCGCGCCCGGGGCGGCCCGCGCGATCGGCCGCGCTCCGATCGCCGCGCCCGCGTGGCGGCCGCGATGCACGACTTCCGCTACATCGGCGCAGACCTGCGCTGGATCGCGCTGACGACAGTAGTCAGCGTCGCCCTGGTGCTGGCCCTCTGGGCCGCGACGCGGCTGTAGGCCCCGCTCACGCCAACCTCCCACTCCCGACTTCCCCAATCACCCCTCCCTCAACCAGCGTGCAGGCACCCAAGCTCATCCCTCCCCCCAACCAGCGGGCAGGTGCCTAATTCATCCCTCCCCCCTTCCAGGGGGGAGGTTAGGTGGGGGGTGAGAAGCAACGAGCCAACACCACTAGTCGCGCCGAGCCCCGATCGTCCACACCTCTTCCCTCCATCATTTCCGCGCCTCCCCCGTCATTCCTGCGCACCCTTTGCGGCCTGCCCGTGTGTCCGTAATTGCGGGTCAAACTCCGCGCGTCCATTGCTCGACCGCTTCAGCGTCGACCAACCCGCGTGCGGCGGCCTGCTCGCTCAGCTCGACCAGCTGCTCGGTCAATCGCGCGGCCTCTAGACTGAGGGGCGAATGACGGTCGCGCTCATTGGCCACGCGCAACATCTGCCCGATCAGCTGTTCGTCGGTCAACGCCTCGTGCTCGGTCATCGTGCTCTCCCTCAGTCCTCAGCCTCGCGCTGCTGGCCAAGGAATGACGTCAAGGTACCGCTCCACCCAATTCATCTCTCCCCCCTTCCAGGGGGGAGACTAAGAGGGGGGTCGGCGCAGCGTGCTTGCGCCAGCGGTTTGAGTGGGCGATCGGCGCCCAGCGCAACGACCTGATGAGCGCTCGCAGCCTCCTGGAAGGGGGGAGGGATGAATTGTCTTGGTGCAGACGGTGGCGCGCGGGCGCGACGGGCTTTGAGGTTATGGGCGCGCGCTATCCCGGCGGGGCGTCGACCATTGCGAACGTGAGGGTGCCCGAGGCGGCGGGCTCGCCGTCTACCGTCGCCGATGCGGCGGCTTTGCCGATGGGGCCGCGGATGCGTTCAAGCGTGACCTCCAGGCGCAGCTGGTCGCCGGGCGCGACCTGGCGGCGGAAGCGCACGCCGTCGATCCCCGCGAAGAGGCCGAGCTTGCCCTGGAACTGCTCCGCGCTCAGCGCGGCGACCGCGCCGGTTTGCGCCAGCGCTTCGATGATCAGCACGCCGGGCATGATCGGCTGCTGCGGGAAATGCCCCTCGAAGAACCACTCGTTGCGGGTGACGTTTTTGATCGCCACCGCGCGCTTGCCCGGCTCAAGCTCGATCACGCGGTCGATCAGCAGCATCGGGTAGCGGTGCGGAATGATGCGCTCGATCGCCCGCGCGTCCAGCGGCGGCTCGAAGGTCATGCCCGCGCTCCGTTCAGCGCCGCGCCGCAGATCGCGACGAACGCGCGGGCGGCGTCGGGCGGCTGTTCGACCGCGCCCGGCTCGACTTCGCTTGGGTGCAGCCCGTGCCAGTCGGAGCCGGCGGTGGGCGCCAGGCCGGCCCGGCGGGCCAGCTCGCGGGTCTGCGCGATCTGCTCCGCGCCGTCTCGGCGGTACCAGACCTCGACCGCCTCGCCGCCGGCGGCCGCAAAGCGCTCAATGGCTGTTTGCGGATCGCGCGTGCGCGTGGGATGCGCCAGCCCGGCGATCCCGCCGTGCGCGTGGACCAGGCGCACCGCGCCCTCGATGTCCAGCAGCGCGCGGGCGACATAAGCAGGCCCGTCATCGCGTAGATAGCGGTCGAACGCCTCCTGCACCGAATCGACAGCGCCGGCGCGTTGCAGCGCCCGCGCGATGTGCGGGCGGCCGACGGGCGCGCCCTCGGCGATGTGCGTCACATCCTCCCAGGCGATCGCGATGCCGAGCGCCCGGAGCCGCTCGACGATTGCCTTGCCGCGTATGAGGCGATCATCCCGATAGCTGCGAATCGCGCCTTCGATCGCGTCAATCGCCGGATCGTGCGGCTCCCTGATCGCGGGAAACCAGCCCAGCACATGCACCTCGCCGATCGCGGCGTCGCGCGCGCTCAGCTCGACTCCGGGGACGACGCGCAAGCCTGCCTGCGAGTCTGTCTGCGATGAGGGCTCGCGGGCGGCGCGCAGCGCTTCGGCGACGCCGCTCAGCGTGTCGTGATCGGTCAGCGCGATCAGCTCCGCGCCGTTCTGCGCCGCGCGGCGAACCACCCACGCGGGCGCGCGCGTGCCGTCGGAGTGGCGGCTGTGGGTGTGCAGATCGAGGCGCACGGTGCGGGCGGCGCTAGCGGGCGTACTCGGCGGCGCGCGTCTCGCGCAGCACGGTGACGCGAATTTGGCCGGGGTACTGCAGGCTGTCTTCGATCTGCTTGCTGACATCGCGCGCCAGCCGCATCGCGCCGAGATCGTCGACCTCCTGCGGGTCGACGACGACGCGCACCTCGCGCCCGGCCTGGATCGCGAAGGCCTGCTCCACGCCCTCGAAGGAGGTCGCGATGTCTTCCAGCGCGCGCAGCCGCTCGATGTAGCGATCGACGGACTCGCGCCGCGCGCCGGGGCGCCCGCCGGAAATCGCGTCGGAGATCTGCACAATGATCGCCTCGACCGACTCGATTTCGACCTCGTCGTGGTGCGCCTCGATGCAGTGCGCGATCGGCTCGGGCATCTTGAAGCGCCGCGCCAGATTGCCGCCGATGATCGCGTGCGTGCCCTCGGTTTCGTGGTCAATCGACTTGCCCACGTCGTGCAGCAGCGCGCCGCGCCGCGCAATCTCGATGTCCGCCTTGATTTCTTCGGCGATCATCGCCGCGATGTGCGCCGTCTCGACCGCGTGGCGCAGCTGGTTTTGGCCGTAGGAGGTGCGGAAGCGCAGTCGCCCGAAGATGTCGAGCAAGCCGCGCGGCAGCCCCGAGCAGTGCGCCTCGATCGCCGCTTCCTCGCCCGACTCGCGGATGATCGCGTCGACATCGCGCTGCGCCTTGGCGACCTGCTCCTCGATCCGCGTGGGGTGAATTCGCCCGTCGGCGACCAGCCGGCTGAGCGAGAGCCGCCCGACCTCGCGGCGCACCGGGTCGAAGCCGGAGATCGTCACCACATCCGGCGTGTCGTCGATGATCAGATCGCAGCCGGTCGCGCTCTCCAGCGCGCGGATGTTGCGCCCCTCGCGCCCGATGATCCGCCCCTTGAGATCCTCGCTGGGCAGCTGGACCACGGAGACGGTGGATTCGGTGGTGGCGTCGGAGGCGACGCGCTGGATCGCGGTGGCGAGGATGCTGCGCGCGCGCTCTTCGGATTCCTCTTTGAGCCGCTGCTCGGCCTGCCGGACGAGCCGGTCGGCCTCGTCGCCGATCTCCAGCTCGACCTGTTCGAGCAGGCGGGCGCGCGCTTCGTCGGCGGTGAGGTTGCCGACCTGCTCAAGCCGCGCCTGCTCCTCGTCGGCGAGCTCTTCGATTTCGCGCTCGCGGTGGTCCAGCCGACTTTGCCGCTGCTTCAGTTGCCCGTCGCGGCGGTCAAGTTCCTGGACGCGGGTTTCGAGCGATTCCTCGCGTCGAATCAGCCGGTCTTCGGCGCGCTGCACCTCGGCCCGCAGGTTGCGAACCTCGGTCTCCATCTCCTCGCGTTGGGTCAGCGACTGTTCCTGCGCGGCGACCAGCCGTTCACGGGCCTCCTGCTCGGCCTGCTGAACGATCCGGTCGGCTTCCTCGCGGGCCGCGATCCTCGGATCGGGCCCGCCGCGCAGGAGCCGCAGCAGGGCTCCCAGCATGGTGTCCTCGCGTTGTCGTACTCATCGGCATGTTTCACGCGCCGGTGATCTGTTCGTCCGCGCGCGCGGCGCGGGCGGTGGTCTGCTGTCTGCTCATGGTACGGGGGATCGAAATTTCGCGCTAGCGATCGGCCCGGCCTGCGGGTCGCCCAAGTCGCTCAGGTCGCTCAAGTCGCTCAAGCTGCTCAGGTCGCGCGGAAGAGGCTCGGCGCGGTCCTGCCGGGCCTCCCGCTGAGTCTCCTGCCAGGCGAGTTGCACGGCGCGCATCGCGGTCGCCGCGCTGAAGCCGCGCCGCCGCAGCCGCGTCCCGCAGCGCTGACGCACCGCGCTCCAGTCCGTGTCGCCGCGCGAGGCGCACTGCCGCGCCAGAATCAGCGCATCCTCCAGTTCGTCGTGCTCGCCCTGCGCTTCGAGCTGCTCCAGCGCCGCCCGCGCGGCCTCGTCCGGAACGCCTTCCTGGCGCAGCCGCGCGGCGATCTCGCGCCGGCTGCGCGGACGCCGCAGCAGGCGTTCGGCGAGCTGCTCGGCGAGATCGGCCGCGGCGGTCTGCCGCATGCGCTCGAGCACGACCGGATCAATCTGCTGCCCCGCCTGGATGTTCAGGCGGCGGGCGAACGCGCGCGAGCAGCGCAGCGGCGGCGCGTGCTCGAAGCGCAGCGTCCAGATGCTCCCCTTGCGCTCGATTTCGATGATCTGAAGCATGCCGTCCCTCGTTCCTGCAATCGGACATCTGTACGACATCCTGCTGCGAGCATAGCAGCTGCGCCGCCGCCCGGCGGCTGTGTAGCCCGCGCGACACATCGGGCGGCGCGACAGTTTGCGCGCCTGGGCGGTTATGGGTACGTTTGTTCGCATCACCACCGCGCCGAGCGCGCCTCCGAGCGCCGAACGGGAGCACTCCCCTTCGGCGCTTTCTGCTTTGGAGGCGCAATGCAGACCGAAACGCAGACCGAAACCCCCCCGACGACCGAGAGCGGCGCAGACCAGCCCGATTCCGGCACGCCCCCGTCCACCTCCCTGCGCAACGCGATGCTCGACGCCATCGGCGCGCTGAGCGACGAAGAGCGCGAGCGGCTCGTCGCCGCCGACGCACCCGAAGAAACCGTCCGCGTCTGGCGCGAACTGATCGCCGATCAGGCCGTCCGCGAGCGCCAGTCGGAACTGATCGAGGGCGTGCTCGACGAGCTGGACACCCGCGAGCAGCAGCGCCGCGACGACCTGCGCCGCAGCCGCGTCAACCCCACCCGCGGCCTGCAGGGCGGCGCGCCCCCGCGCGAGCCGACCTCCACCGCCGAGTGGACCAGCTACATCCGCGACGCCCAGCAGGAGCCGCAGGCGGCCCAGCGCCGCCGCCGCTTCGCCGCCTGGCTCGCCGAACACCCCGACGCCTGACCGACCCCAACCCAGCTCCCAGAGCGCAACCGGCGCGCGACCGACGCGCAACTGAAAGGACCCCACCATGGCCGACACCCTCTCCACCAACGTCGAGGCCTCCTACTCGGAGATCATCGAGCGGACGCTTGCGCAGATGCCTCAGTCCGCGCCGATGCTCTCCCTCGCCCGCAAGGTGACCATCCCCAAGGGCCACCACGAGGCCGAGATCCCGCGCATCTCCAGCGTCAGCACCGTGCAGACGCCCAGCGAAGGCGCCGAGCTGAGCACCTTCTCGCGCTTCACCCTCACCAGCGCCACCATCACCCCCAGCTTCCGCGCCATCCAGGTGCGCGTCCACATCCGCGCCCAAAACTACGCCCGCGAAGACCTCGTCCGCCTGATCTCCAGCGAAATCGCCCTCTCCCAGGGCCAGGACATCGACACCGACCTGACCGGCGAGTTCGGCAACTGGCACACCGACAACGACATCGGAGCCACCAACACCGACCTGACGATCGCCGCCCTGCGCACCGCGCGGCGCACGCTCCAATCCGTCGCCCGCGCCAAGGGCGGCCCGCCCCGCGGCGACATCGTCGCCGTGCTCGCGCCCATCCCCGCCGAGGACGTGGTGACCGACCTCGGCGCGCGCGGCGTCGCCGCCTCCGGCAGCCCCTGGATCCCCCACGGCCTCTCCGAGCAACTGATCAAACGCTTCATGATCAGCGAAATCCCCCTCATGGGCGCCTCCGTCTTCGTCGACGGCTACATGGCCCAGGACGGCTCGGGCGACTACATCTGCTCGATGTTCGGCCGCGACGCCCTCGCCTGGGCCTGCTCGCTCGACTGGACGATCCAGGTCTTCTCCGAGGCCAACTGGCCCGGCGTCATCCTCCGCTCGCTGGCCGATTACGACGCGGGCATCGCCGGCTACCCCCACCACGGCTGCCAGATCACCGCGGACGGAGCCTAGCCATGAGCCAGCACGACCTCGACCGGCTGCGCTCGCGGCGCTACGCCCCGCCCGCAATCAACACCGGCGTCCGCGCCGTCCGCGCCAACCTGCGGGTGGCCAAGACCGACAAGCACGGCCGGCCCTACATCGGGCGCGACCAGCACCTGCTCGGACAGGGCTTCCACGACAGCCGCGAGGCCGAACGCCTCCTGCTCGACGCCGCCGACCAACTCGGACTCGACCACAAGGCGGTCGAGCTGGACGCCCGCCACTGGCTCGAAACCGAGATCAACGCCGGCCTCGGCCCCTCCTGACCGCCCACCCCTGACCGCACAGAACGACGACCCACGAAAGGACCGTCCCATGACCGCACAGCTTCCCCCGATCAACTACCCCGAGGCGTTGGAGTCCGCGCAGCGCCCGCTGCTCTTCTTCCACCGCCACCTGCGCGCCCTGCGCGCCGCCGGCGAGTCGCCCGCCGACTACCACATCCTGATGTACCGCCCGCCCGCGCCCGAGCACGACCAGGATGGCGACCAGGAGGGTGCCCGGCAGGGCGCCTGGCTGCCCGTCCCCGCGGCCAAATACCTCAAGCACCGCGCGCTCGAATGGCGCGAGGCCGAGCGGATCGAAGATCTGCCCCCGGAGTACCACGAGCGGGCCGCGGCGCTCGACGCCGCCCTCGCCGCCGACCAGCCGCAAGGAGGCGCGGCATGACCCACGGCGTCGCCATCGACTTCGAGACCCTCGCCCTGGCCGCCTCCGCCAAGGGCTTCTCTCACCAGCGCGCCGGGCGCGCCAACCGCGCCTGGCTCAGCGTCGAGACCGGCAGCCTCCGCTACCGCCTCGACGGCGTCGACCCCACCGCCGCCGTCGGCCACCTGCTCGCCGCCGGCGCCACGCTCGAACTCGAGCACCGCGACCAGGTGCAGCGCGCCCGCTTCATCGCCGTCGGCGCCGCCGCCACCCTCCGCGCCAGCTTCTTCCTCTAACCCGACCCCCAACGCACGACAGGAGACCAGCCGATGACCAACGCACCGCCGACCGAGCCCAGCCAGCCCACTCAGCCTTGCCCCGCCGCAGGGCGGCGAGCTTGCCCCTCGCCGCCCTGCGGCCGCTCCGACGAAACCCCTATCCGGCAATTCCTCGAGCGACTCGAGCGCGGCATGCAGCATGTCGAGGCCCGCATCGATCGGCTCTACATCGCCGTCGGCGGCGGCACCGTCCTGCTCGCCGCAATCGGCCTCGCCGCCGGCTTCATCGCCCGCGGCGCCTGACCGACCGAACGGAGAACGAAATGACCACCCCCCAACCACCCGACCCGCGCGAGCCCCTCTGGCTCCCCCGCGGCAGCGTCCGCGCCGTGATCGCCCTCAGCGTGATCGGCGTCTGGGCCCTGCTCGAAACCGGCGCAATCGGCCCCGGCCACGCCGGCGAATCCGTCCGCACCATGGCCCTCGCCGTCGCCGCCGCCTACGGCTTCTTCCGCACCCGCAACCGCAACACGAACGGAGACTCCCGATGACCACGCAGCTCACTCCCGCCCCCGATCGCGCCCCCGACCTCGACGGCCTCGTCGGCCTGCCCGCCGGCGCCCGCACCATCTGGGCGCCCGCCCACCGCAGCAACTACTACACCGCCGCCGACCGACCCTACGGCGGCGTCCCCCGACGCCAAATCGCGATCTGCTACCACACCCCCGAAGAGCAGCCCGACGACATTGAGACCACCCCCGCCTGGTTCCAGGACCCCGCCGCCAACGCCTCGACCGGCTACTACGCCGACTCCGACGGCGACCTCTACCAGATGGTGCGCGACGCCGATTTCGCCTGGGCCCAGGGCACCCGCACCCGCAAGCGCCCCAACACCCGCTTCCCCCGCCCCGCCTGGTGGAAGCCGCTGCTGGTCTCCTACAACACCTGCATGCTCTCGATCGAGATCGAGGGCTGGGCGCGCAGCATCGGGCGCAGCTTCACCCCAGGCTCGCGCCAATTCCAGGCCGTCGCCGCCTGGTCCGCCTACCAGTGCCGCAAGTACGACATCCCCCTCGACCGCGCCCACCACCTCGGCCACAGCGAACTCTGCACCACCAAAGGCGACCCCGGCCCAGACTTCCCCTGGGACGACCTACTCGCCGCCATCGCCGCCCAACTGAAGCCCTCCAACATCGAGCAGCGCCTCAAGCCGTCCAGCATCGAGCAGCGCATCGAAGCCCTGGAGCGCGGCGTCGCCCAACTCCAAACCCACACCCACGGCCCGCCCCAATAGCGCTCCCCACACCGCCATCCCCGCGCCCTCCTCCGCCGTTCCTGCCTGCGCAGGAATGACGAGGAAGGCGTAGGCAGGAACCGTCATCCCCCCCCCCCCCCTCGTCATTCCTGCGCAGGCAGGAACCGTCATTCCCGTGCCCCCACCGTCATTCCTGCGTAGGCAGGAACCGTCATTCCTGCGCCCCTCCCCGTCATTCCTGCGCAGGCAGGAACCAACCCACCCCAGCACCCACTTCCCCTTTCCCCAATTCATCCCTCCCCCCTTTTAGGGGGGAGGTTAGGTGGGGGGTGGGACGCCACAAACCACCACTGGTCGTTTCACGCCCCGATCACCCACACCACGCACCACACTCCCCCCGTCCCACGCCCCGATCTCCCGCACCACCACCCACCCATCGCTCCCGCACCCCTCCCCGTCATTCCTGCGCAGGCAGGAACCCGCGCAAGAATGACGGATGCCGGCAGCGTGAGATCCGCCCCCCACTACCCCAGCCACACCATCGGCTAGCATTGCGAATCACACCGCGAAGCTGTCGACCCCCGTTCGACGCGCGGGCGCGGAGCGAGATATGACCACTGCCACTCAGAACATCCGCAACATCGCCGTCGTGGGGCACCAGGGCGCGGGCAAGACGACGCTCGTTGAGGCGCTCGCGTTTGCGGCCGGGGCGGTTTCCCGCATCGGGCGCGTTGAAGACGGCAACACCGTCTCCGACTTCCACCCCGAAGAACGCGACCGCGGCATGTCGATCAGCACCTCGCTCGTCTCGCTCACCCACGGCGACCTCCGCATCAACCTGCTCGACACTCCCGGCTACGCCGACTTCATCGGCGAAGTCGTCTCCGCCGTCGCCGTCGCCGACGCCGCCATCCTCGTCGTCGATGCTTCCTCCGGCGTGCAGGTCGGCACCGAGACCGTCTGGCGCATGGCGCGCCGCCGCGGCATTCCCCGCGCCGTCGTGATCACCCGCCTGGACCGCGAAAACTCCAGCTGGGACGACGCGCTGGAAAGCATCCAGCGCGTGCTCGGCCCCGAGTGCCAGCCGCTCTTCCTGCCGATCGGCGCGGAGTCGGAGTTCGGCGGCGCAGTCGAGGTGCTCAGCGGCCGCGCCTACGAGGGCGACGGCGCAAACGCCTCCGAAGCCGCGCCCGATGTCGCCGCCGCTGCCGCGGCCGGCCGCGACGCGCTGGTCGAGCGGATCGTCGAAGCCGACGAAGAGCTGATGCTGGCCTACCTCGAAGACGAAGAGCTGGCCGAGGACGACCTCGCGGCCGGACTCAAGCCCGCCCTGCTCGCCGGCGCGCTCGCGCCCGTCCTGCCCGCCTGCGCCTCCGCCAACATCGGCATCGCCCCGATCCTCCGCCTGATCGCCTCCGCCTTCCCCAACCCGCTCGAAGCGCCCCCGCTCGACGAGGGCCTCGACGCCGACTCCGGCGCAGACCCCGCCGCGTTCGTCTTCAAAACCACCGCCGACGAATTCGTCGGGCGGCTCTCCTACCTGCGAGTCGCCGCCGGCACCTTGCGCGGCGACTCCCATCTGCAAAACGCCCGCGCGGGCGACGACGAGCGCCTCTCCGGCCTTTCGCACGCGCAGGGCAAAGAGATGCAGGTCGCAGCGGAGATGGCCGCCGGCGACCTCGGCGTCGTCACCAAACTCTCCAACACCACCACCTTCGACACCCTCCGCACGCCCGACTCCGACCTGCTGATCACCCCGCCCGAAATGCCCGCGCCGATCTTCGCCGCCGCCGTCGAGCCCCGCTCCAAGGCCGATGTCGACAAGCTCGGCCCCAGCCTCACCCGCCTCGTCGAGGAAGACCCCACCCTGCGCATCGAGCGCGACCGCGACAGCGGCGAGACGATCCTCTCCGGCCTCGGCGAGTCCCATGTCCAACTCGCCGCCGACCAGTTGCTGCGCAAGTTCAAGGTCGAGGTCGACATCCGCGACCGGCGCGTGCCGTACCGCGAGACGGTGACCGCGGTCGGCCAGGCGGAATACCTGCACAAGAAGCAGACCGGCGGGCACGGGCAGTACGCCCGCGTCGCCCTGCGCGTCGAGCCGCTCGAGCGCGGGGCGGGCTTTGAGTTCAGCGACAGCATCGTCGGCGGCGCGGTGCCGCGCAACTACATTCCCGCCGTCGAAAAGGGCGTTGTCGAGTCGCTGCCGTCGGGCGCCGTGGCGTCGTACCCGCTGACCGATGTGCGGGTGGTGCTCTACGACGGCAAGCACCACGATGTCGATTCGAGTGAGATGGCGTTCAAGCTGGCGGCCAGCCAGGCGCTGCGGGAGGCGACCGGCTCGGCGCGACCGATTCTGCTCGAACCGATTCAGTCCTACCGCATCTTCGTGCCCGACCAGTCGACCGGGGACGTGATCAGCGATCTGAACGCGCGGCGCGCGCGGGTGCTGGGTATGGAGCAGGCTGACGACCCGCCGGGGCACTCCTTCGTGCTCGCGGAGGGGCCGATGGCGGAGTTTCTGCACTACGCGACCGATCTGCGCTCGATGACCGGCGGGCGGGGCACTTTCGCGGCCGAATTTGTGCGTTACGATCCCGTTCCGGAGCATGTGGCGCAGAAAGTCCGCCAGGACGCCCAAGCCCCCGCCGCCGGCTGAGCCCGCGCCGCCAAAAGTCCGTCACACCCGCGCGAAGAGCTCCGTCATTCCTGCGCAGGCAGGAACCCAGGCGACCTCCGCGCCCATACACGCCGCGATGCCGCGACGGCTCCCCCAAGCCGCTCCTGCTAGCTTTGCACCATGCCGCTCCGAATTCCACGGATCGCCTACGCGCTTGCCGCCGCCCTCCTGCTGGCGCTGGCCGTCTCGAACGGAGCTGCGCAGTCGACCACAGCACAGAGCGACTATCGCCTGATCGAAGCTCGAATAGCGGCCGAACGGCAGGATGACGGTCGGGTAAAAGTCGCGCTTGAACTACGGCGCAGCGACGTAGGCTGGGACGAGCGAATCCAGCCGCGCCGCCGCTACGTGCCCGTTGACCCCCCGGTTGATATGTGGCTGTACACCGAGCCGCTACAGCCGATCGAAAGCGTGCCGGGCCGCCTGCGCATCGCCGCTCGCCGCATCCCCCACGGCCATATCGAGCTCGCCTTGCAGCGCGACCTCGGCGCAGGCTGGGGAGACCTGCTCTTGCCCTACGCGCGGCAACTCGATTCACCCCGCTTCGGCCCCATCCGCTTCGCCACCTCATCCGTCGATCTCGTCGACGATGGTCCCACTCGCTGCCGACTTGGCCTAATCCTCGCGCCAGGCGACCGTTGCCGCTTCCCCGACACGCGCGAGCTGCTCATCATCCAGGCCGACGGCGTCGCGCGCTATCCGGTTGATCCGTACGAGGCACGCAACATCGACGATACCGAGGACACGTTGACTAGTTCTGCGTGGCGTACATACTTCGTCGTACCGTTCATGCATGGCATCACGCTCGGGGAGTCTACCAAAGGCGTTCACATCGAATCTCTCGAAGGCGGCGAGTTCATCATTCTGCGCATAGGCCGCGACAGGTTGCTCCCCGCCAATGGCGCGGATTGCGCAGTTGGATTGCTGGTCCGATTCGGTCACTACTGCGGCATGCCGACCGGATATGTCTGGTTCATCGTCTACCCCGAAGGTCCCGCCCATCTCACCGCGCCGAACCTCGAGCGGAGCTGGATCAGCGCGACTGACCTACAGGCTGAGGTTGTCCCCTATCGCAATATCGGGCGTCACATAGTTCACGCCGTTCGTGAGGCCGAAGGCTGGCGGATCACAACGCTCAGCGCTCCCGGTTATCCGCTGTTGCCAATCGCCCCGATCGATCTCGGCGGGTGCCACCTGGGCTTGGTCGTCGGACCCGAACAAAGCTGCTCCGATCCGGCCTCGCCGGCAACGTTCTGGGTTGATGCCTACGGGCACTGGGGATGGGATGAAGGCCCGACCAATCCTCTCCCCGGCGGCCTTACGGTGACCAACCATCCGAATGGTCACTCGCACGGATTTGACTCGTTGCCCAATGGACACTGGATCGTGTCGTTTATGGCTAACACAGGCGCCGATCCCAAGCTGACCGGTGCCTGCCGCGTCGACCATGTCGTCTACCCCGGAGAATACTGCCACGGCGTTTCGCGGTTCCAAGTGTTCCCAAACGGGCTGGCCTGGTACGGGAATGTCACAGGCAGAAACCGCGTACACGAGACTGGTTCTCGAATCAGCGATGACAACGACGTCATCAACAGCTACGACTTCACCGCAGAGCGGCAGGACGACGGCGGGTTCCGAATTGTCCACATGCGGCAACGTCGCCTGGATCTCGAACGGCAAGTGCAACGCGAACTCGGCGATTGCCGGCCGGGTTTGGTTCTCGGTTCAGGAGACGCTTGCCGCTACCCGGACTATGGCGATCTGTTCCTCGTCCGCGACGATGGCAGCGCCGCATTCGGTGCAATCGGATCTCGCGATTCTGATGACGGACTCCACTTCAACTCTTGGGGCCGCGGCTCGGGCTACATTCTGCACCGCCCGCTGGCTGAGAAACGCCACATCTTGATCGCAGTCGGCGACGATGCGTCGAGATCGATCGGCGCCTGCAACATCGGCGCAACGGTCCAACCCGGACAGAGATGCCGCCCGCGCGCGGGCCTGCCCGAGCTCTACGTCTTTGACGAGGTCGTGTTTTTCGACGACACCGTTTCGCGGGAAGACCTGCGAGTCGACCAGCCCGACCTCGACCTGGCGCTGCACGCAGAGCGGCAAGACGACGGCAGCTACATCATCCGCCGGGTTGACGCCGCGAGTGACGCTGGCTGAGCGGCGACGACAGGCAGGCTATCGGCTATCATGCCCGCATGACCCAAATCGCCGACATCGCCGACGCCTATGTCAGCGCGCTTGCCGCGCTGCACCCCAACCTCGCCACCAGCCTGGGCATCCCCGGCGCAGAGACCCGCCTGACCGACTTCTCGCCCGACGGCTGCGACGCCCGCGCCGCGCTGCGCGAGGCCACCCGCCGCGACCTTGAGCGCGCCCAGCCCGAACACGACCGCGACCGCGTCGCCCGCGATGTGATGCTCGAGCGCTTCGACGCCGAGCGCGAAAGCCACGAATCCGACGACCACCTGCGCGCGCTCAACATCATCGCCTCGCCCTTCCAAAACACCCGCAGCGTCTTCGACCTCATGCCCCGCGATACCGACCAACACTGGTCCCAAATCGCCGCCCGCATGCGCGCCGTCCCGCAGGCGCTTGACCAATACCGCGCATCGCTCGCCGCTGGACTCGACGCCGACCTCAGCGCCGCCCAGCGCCAGGTGCGCGGCCTGGTCGAACAATCCCGCGTCTGGACCGCCTCCGACGGCTTCTTTCACAACCTCGCCGCAGAAGGCGCGGAGCAATATCCGGCGCTGCAAAACGACCTCGACGCCGGCGCGCGCGACGCCGCCAGCGCCTACGGCCAACTCGCCGACTGGCTCAATAACACCTATCTGCCCCGCGCGACCGAGCGCGACCCTGTCGGCCCCGACCGCTACCGACGCGCCGCCCGCGACTTCAACGGACTCGTCCTCGACCTCGAAGAAACCTACCAATGGGGCTGGGAAGAACTCTGGCGCATCCAAACCGAAATGCGGCAAACCGCCGAGCGCATCCGGCCCGGCGCGAGCGTCGCCCAGGCCATCGAAATACTCGAAGCCGACGACGACCGCGCCATCGAAGGCGAAGACACCTTCCGCCAGTGGATGCAAACCACCCAGGATGACACCATCGCATCCATGCACGGCGTCCACTTCGATATCGCCGAACCCATCCGCCGCATCGAAGCCATGATCGCCCCGCCCGGCGGCGCGCTCGCCATGTACTACACCGGCCCCAGCGAAGACTTCGCGCGCCCCGGACGCACCTGGTACCCCACCGGCGGCGCAACCCGCTTCCCCCTCTGGCGCGAACTCTCCGTCTGTTACCACGAAGGCGTGCCCGGACACCACCTGCAAATCGGCACTACGCGCTGGCTCGGAGACAAACTCAACCGCTACCAGCGCCTGCTCGCCGGCACCTCCGGCTACGTCGAAGGCTGGGCGCTCTACGCCGAACGCCTAATGCACGAACTCGGCTACCTCGAAGACCCCGCCTACTACATGGGCCTGCTCAGCAGCCAGGCCCTCCGCGCCGCCCGCGTCGTCGTCGACATCGGCATGCACCTCGAACTGCCAATCCCCCAACAAGAGCAGTACCACAGCGGCCAAACCTGGCGCCCAGAACTCGCCCTCCCCTTCCTCGAGCAGCGCAGCTTCTTCCCCAAAAACATGCTGGCCAGCGAGGTAGACCGCTACCTGGGCTGGCCCGGCCAGGCCATCTCCTACAAAGTAGGCGAGCGCCAATGGCTCAACGCCAGAGAGTCAACCAAAGCCGCCCAAGGCGCCGCGTTCGACCTCAAAACATTCCACCAAACAACACTGGAGCGAGGCCCCATGGGCCTGGCCCAGCTGATCCGCGAAACCGCCTGATCTGTTACTGATCCGCCAGCGCATCAGGCAGACCCCCGATGATCTCGGCGGATTTCACCCCGACGTAAGCGAGTCGGCGCAGGTGGCGGATCAACTCAAACGCATCCTCGTCCGCCGCCCAGATGTGCCAGCCGTTCGGGTCATCGGCGAGAGACTTGCTCTCCGCGTTCTTCTTGCGGAGACTGTCCACCGCCCACTCCAACGGCGAACGCCCCGACACCTCGTACTCGTGCGCTTCCGTAGGGATGCCGATCAGCTGGCATCGCCCGTTGACCAGCAACACGCTTCGGTCGTCTTTCGACGCCCATTTCATCTGCTTCCCGATGCGGTACGCGGCGGCCTCCGCTCGCCCCTCATCCGGCTCTCCGTCCACGAGGCACGATAGTTCCAATTCCGGGCAGGTCTCGTAGCCGATGTGCAGGTCCATCAGCTCTCGCCCCGCCGCGCGGAACGCCTCGAAGTCCGGCGCGAACGGAACCCGCGGCAGATTCCGCCGCAGATCGAATCTGTAGCGCTCCCGCCAGTCCCGCGCGTGCATCACCCCGTAGAGGTACTCCCAGATGTCGTCCTTGCTGATCTCCAGGTCCGGATACGCTGCGCGAAACTGGTCGAGGCACCAGTCCGTCACATTGTCGCCGTCGCCGCTCAGCTCGTCAAACATTGCGCTTCTCGTTCGATCGCCGCCTCTGCCCTATCATACCCAAGTCAACCTGTGGGTCGAGATCCGGGGGTGCGCCAATGGCCTATCTCGCCGAAACCTTGCGCAAGGGCGCTGAGTACGCCGCCAGCACGGTCGAAAAAGGCACATTTCTCGAACGCCTGATGCAGGCCGTGATGGAGCGGCATCCCGGCGAGTACGGCCAACAGCGCTTCGAGCACGTCTGGCGCTGGGACGACTACCCGGACAAGTGGGGGCACGACACCGGAATCGATCTCGTCGCCCGCCAGACCGAGGCGTTCGGCGGCGGCGACCTCGCCATCCAGTGCAAGTTCTTCGATCCCTCCGGCACCGTCTCCAAAGTCGACGTCGACAAATTCGTGTCGGCCTCCGCCACAGGCCAATTCAGCGGACGCCTCTTCGTCACGACAGCGCCGATCGCCAAAGAAGGGCTGCGCGTGATCGAGCGGGCAGAGCCTCGTTGCGAAATCCTGAACGTCGCGGACATGGACGATTGGGTTGATGACTGGCGCAAGTACGCCCAACGCCCTGGGGACATCGAGCTCGCGCTGCCCAAGCACACGCCGCGCCCCGACCAGGAAGAGGCGCTCGACGCCATCTCGCAGGGCTTCGCCGAAAGCGACCGCGGGAAGCTGATCTTGCCCTGCGGCACCGGCAAGTCCGTCGTCGCACTCTGGGCCGCCGAGCGCGAAGTCGGCGTCGGCGGCAATGTCCTCTACCTCGTCCCCTCGATCGCCCTGATGGGCCAAACCATGCGTGAGTGGGCCCGCCACCGCACCATCGAACACTCCTACCTCGGCGTCTGCTCCGACGCCACAGTCGGCAAGCACGGCGAAGATCCCTACGGCGGCGACATCTACGAGCTGGCGATGCCCGTCTCGACCAACCCAGACGCCGTCCGCGCCCAATTGCGCCGCGCCGTTCCCGCCGGCCAAATGCGCGTCGTCTTCTGCACCTACCAGTCCTCAGCCGTCGTCGCCGACGCCATCGAGGCAACCGACTTCCGCTTCGACTTGATCATCTGCGACGAAGCGCATCGCACCACCGGCGTTCAGCGCACCGACAAAGACCTCAAAGACGAAAACGAACTTAGCGGCTTCCTGCTCGTTCACGACGACGACCGCTTGCCGTCCAAGCGCCGCCTCTTCATGACCGCCACCCCGCGCGTCTTCACCGAGCGCGCGAAAGAAAAGGTCGAAACACTGTCTGAGCGCGTCGGCTGGGACGTCGACTCGTACTCAATGGACAACGAACGCTGGTATGGACCGGTGTTCCACGAAATGTCCTTCGCCGAAGCTGTCGAACGCGAGCTGCTCACCGACTACCAAGTCCTGATCGTCGCCAAGGACGAAAGCAGCCTTTCCGCCGAACTGAAAGCGAAAGTCGGCGACGACGACTCCTTTCAGATTGATGAAGCCGTCAAGCTCGTTGGCGTCTGGGACGCGTTCGCCGACCCAACCACGATGGGGCCCGAAATCGCCCAGCGCGCAGCCGGCGTGATCGATCCCGGCGTCGACCACCTGCAAACCGCAATCGCCTTCACCAACACCGTCAAAACATCCAAGGCTGTTGCTGAATGGTGGGACCAAGTCGTCGAAGATCACGCAACCGCCGCCCCCTACGGCGCAAGCCGACTCAAGCTGGATGTCGAGCACATCGACGGCGGTACTCCCGCAATGATCCGTGCGCAGCAAATCAGCAAGCTCCGCGAGCAACGCGAAGCAGACGACAACGCCTGCCGCGTGCTCTCCAACGCCCGCGTTCTGACCGAGGGCGTCGACGTTCCTGCGCTCGACGCCATCACCTTCCTCGAAAGCCGCAAGTCCAAGATCGACATCACCCAGGCCGTCGGGCGCGTCATGCGCCGCGCCGCCGGCAAGCAGACCGGCTACATCATCCTGCCCGTCGTTGTGCCGCAGGACGCGCGAGCCACCGATGACGAAGTGCTGAACGGCTCCGACTTCAAAGTCGTTTGGGACGTCGTCCGCGCATTGCGCGCGCACGACGAGCGAATCGACTACTGGGTCAACGACGTCAAGGCCGCCGCCGCCAACGGCCGCATTCGCCTCCTTGACCGCACCGGCCGCACCGATCCCGAGGGCAAGGACAGCGAAGAAGCCGAGCAACTGGAGCTCGCTCTCCGACTCGACGACAAGGTCGCCTCCAAAATCGTTGAGATGGTTGGCGACCACCGCTTCTGGCCCACTTGGGGCGTGCGAGCCGCCAAGGTATGCGAGACAGTCGAGGCGAAACTCAACGATGCGCTGGAATCCAACACCGCCCTCTCGGACGCGCTGGATGAGTTCGTCGTTGATCTCCGTAAGACTGTCGGCCCGCAAATCGACCGCAAGAGTGCCGCTGAGATGGTCGCCCAGCACATCGTCACCATCCCCATCTTCGAGTACATGTTCGCAGAATCGCGCTTCGTTGAGCGCAACCCCGTCTCCGCCGCGATCAGCGTTGTGCTCGATCGCCTCAATGAGCACGGCATCCGTTTCGACAAAGAGCGTGCGCCGCTGGCGCGCGCCTACAGCCAGATGGAGAAGGCGTTCGCCGGTGCCCACACCAGCGCCGACAAGGTCGACATCCTGCGCCAGATCTACGACGGCTTCTTCTCCGCCGCGATGAAAGACACGGTCAAACAACTCGGCATCGTCTACACGCCGGTCTGGATCGTCGACTTCATCCTGCGCTCCGCCGACGCCGCCTGCCGCCGAGAGTTCGGCTACGGCCTTACCGACGAGAATGTCCACATTCTCGATCCGTTCGCTGGCACCGGCACATTCCTCCATCAGCTCCTGACCTTGCAGGATGCGGATGGACGCCACCTGATCGACGACGCCGACCTGGCTCGCAAGTACCGCGGCGAGCTTCACGCCAACGAAGTTGTGCTGCTGGCTTACTACATCGCTGCGCTCAAGATCGAAGCGGGCATGGAAGAGCGGGGAGGGTTCAACGACAGCGAGTACGAAGAGTTCGATCACATCGTGCTCGCTGACAGTCTGCGCATGGAGAGTCGAACGGCGGCCCAGACGATGCCAGAGATTGTCGGCAAGCCGGACAATGCTGCCCGCGCGGACCAGCAGGCACAAATGCCGATTCAGGTGATCGTCTGTAATCCACCTTGGTCAGCTGGGCGAAAGGCCGCCAACGATTCGACTGCTAAGGCCAAGTACTCGGCGGTTGAAGAGCGCGTCCAAGCAACATACGGCCGAGGAGGTGGAGGGAACGCACGAGGGAACCTCTACATCCAGGCACTGCGCTGGATGAGTGACAGGCTGGACAATCATCGCGACGCCGGCGCAGCCGGCATCGTTGCGTTTGTGCATCCGAATTCTCTCTCCAACGCAGTGTCGCTTGCGGGAGTGCGCGAGGCGCTGCGCGACGAGTTTACCGACATCTACGTCGCGAATCTGCGTGGCAACGCTTACACCGGCGGTGAGGAGTTCAAGTCCGAGGGCGACAAGATCTTCGGCGCTGGCTCGCGTAACGGAGTCCAGATCACCATGCTCGTTCGCAATCCCGACAAGGTCGCGACCGAGCCTGCGACGCTGCACTACGCGGAGGTTCCGAGTGGACAGAATCTGGAGCAGAAACAAGCTTGGCTGCGCGATTTGAGCAGCGAGCGCAACGGGATCGGCTTTACAGCTGTTCCCGTGAACGAAACCCACGACTGGGTGAATCTCACCGACGGGACGTTCAGTGAGATGATGCCTGTCATCCTGACAGGCCCGCAGGCGAAGATAGAACTTGCCGCGGCAAGGGCCCATGCGTCGGGTGTGAAGACGAATCTTGACGAATACGTCTACTCGTTCTCCTACGACCGGCTGGTCGAAAAGGTGAAGAGCCTTGTGAGTGCCTACGACAACGCGCGCCGCCAGATCGCCGGCATTGCGAACAAGCGAGACCGCGACGCGGCGATTGACCGGATCGCTGAGGAAGTCGATCTTTCGGAGATCAAGTGGACCGGACGGCTCCAAGATTCGCTGAGGCGGGGCGACGAGATCGTCTTTGATCCCGCCCGCATCCGTGAGGTCATGTACCGACCATTCACGAAGCTCTGGCTCTACGAAGACGACCGCATCCTCTCTTCGGTCAAGACCGTCTCGGCGCTGTTCCCGCGCGAACAGAACGTTAGTCCAACGGGGGGGGGGGGGTACGATCCTCGTTACCAGCCCGAACAACCGCGCCGTCTTCGGCGCGCTCGCAGCGACGGTCCTACCGGACCTCAGCGCGCTCGGAGCGAACCAACCCTCCCGCACCATCCCGCGCCGGCGATCGTGACGACCGATCCGTCCAACCAAACGACATTCGCGACGCTGGCGACAACCGCGATTCCCGACCTGCACAGTCTGGCCGCGGGCATCGCCGCCCGCGCAACGACCAGAGCGAAGCGATCATCCTGAAGCAGATGATCGGCTCGCGCGGAGATTACTCCGCGCCGCTCGCGGTATCTCAGCTGGTTGACTTGCACTTCCATACGGACGGCGGCGCACGCGCGCTGCCGCGCAGCAGGTCATAGAGCGAGAGTCGTTAGCCTCTAGTCCAACGCCGCGATCACGCCGATGATGATGCCGCCCATGACCACCATCACCCCACAGGTTACGGCTGTGGCGCGCCAGATCAGGCTCTCGAGTCGAGCGAACAAGCGCGTCTCCAGATTGGCCAGGTCGGTCTTTGTCGCCGCATCCTCCTGCTGCCGCTCGATCACGCGCACGACCGCCCGCGCTTGCGCCTCGGGCATCCCCGCGGCGACCAGCTCATTATGCACCCGCAGCGTGCTCAGTACCATGCCCGCATCCTACACCACCGACGCGCGCGAAGGAAGACCCATGCCCTCTCCCATCACCCCCGACCAACTGCGCGAGCGCATGAGCGCCGACGCGCCCTACGCCCTGATCGACGTGCGCGACATCGGCGAATACAACGCCAGCCACATCCCCGGCGCCTCGCTGATCCCGCGCGGCCGGCTCGAATTCGACCTGCCCAACGCCGTCCCGCATTTCGCGACGCCGCTCATCCTCTGCGACGACGACTGCCGCCGCGTCGCCCGCGCCGCCGAGACCGCCGAAATCATCGGTTACCAAAACGTCGCCTGGCTGCAGGGCGGCGTCAACCGCTGGGCCAGCCTCGACCTGCCCACCGAGTGGGGCGTCAACGTCCCCTCCAAAGACTTCGGCGAGCGCGTCGAGGTCGTGCATCAAGTACCGGAAATCACCGCCGACCAGCTGCGCGCCCGGATCGAGCGCGGCGACGACCTCGTCATACTCGACACCCGCACGCCCGAAGAGTACCGGCGATTCTGCATTCCCGGCGGACGCAGCCTGCCCGGCGGCGAACTCGCCCTGCGAATCACCGACGCGCTCGCCGCCGCCCCGCCCGACGCCGCCGTCGTCATCAACTGCGCCGGCCGCACCCGCAGCATCATCGGCACGCGCGTGCTCCAGCGCATGGGCCTTGAGCGCGAAATCGTCGGCCTGAAAAACGGCACATCCGGCTGGCTGCTCGCCGGTTATGACCTCGAGCAAGGCGCCGCCCGCAGCGCGATGTCCGATGTCTCCGAACAAGGCCGCGCAACCGCCGAGCGTTACGCCCGCCGCTGCGCCGCCGAGGACGGCGTCGAACTGATCGATATCAACCAACTCGACGCCCTGCGCGCCCGCGCGGAAACGGAAAGTGTCTACTTCATCGACGTGCGCAGCGCCGAAGAGTACGCCGCCGGGCGCATCCCCGGCTTCCGCTGGTTTCCCGGCGGGCAAGCCGTCCAGCGCAGCGACGATGTCGCCGTCGTCCACGGCGCGCCGATCATCTTCGCCTGCGACGGCGTCGCCCGCGCCGCGCTCGCCGCATCCTGGTACCGGCAAATGGGACACCGCGAAATTTACGCGCTCGACGGCGGCGCAACCGCCTGGACCGTCGCCGGCCGCCAACTCACACAGGCCGCCGCTCCCGAACCGCCGCTGCTCGCGCAGGCGCGCGACTCGATACCGACGATCTCTCCAACCGCGCTCAACGATCTCCAGGACGCCGCCATCCTCTACGTCGGTAACAGCCAGGAGTTCGCCCAGGGCCATCCGCCCGGCGCGCGCTGGGCTCCGCGCGGCTGGCTCGAATGGCGCGCCGAGGAGCTCGCGCCGGATCAGCGCGAGACGGTCGTAACAGTTTGCCCCGACGGGCGCGAATCGCTGCTCGCCGCGGCGACTCTGCGCAGCCTCGGTTACCGCGATGCCCGCGCGCTCGACGGCGGCCTCGACGCCTGGCGCGCCGCCCTCCCCCTCGAGCGCGGCCTCAGCGGCGTCCTCGCCCCGCCCAACGACGTACTCCCCTTCGGCCCCGACCGCAACTACGCCGACATGCAGCACTACCTCCGCTGGGAAACGGCGCTTGGGGAGAAGTACGCTGCGCCCCGAGATCAGGTAGACTGACCGCGGGAGAGAACCCAGATGAACGACATCCTTGAGGTCAAGATTCACCTTGCCGAGAGCGCCGGCGGTTGCGTGCATGCCGTCGATCTCGCGTTGGTGCTCAGGACGCTTGAACGCGCGATTCAGGCCGCGACGCCCGCCGTCGCCGTTCCGCGCTTGGCCATCGTGCGCATCGACGAAGACGGTCGCGCCTTCCGCCTGACGATGGATCGCCCTTTGCTCAACGACCCCGCGCCCGAGCATCCGCTGCTCGATCTGGTGAACGCCCAAGCCGCCGGCCCTGATGGACTGTGGTTGGGGACCCTGCTGCCGCGCCGCATCGACGCGCTCGAGCTCGTCTGCGGAAACGCTCGCGCCCTGGCGCGCAACAGCATGTCCTACGACATCTGGGGGACCGAAGTTGAGCTGGTCCAAGAGGTCGACGGGAAGCCTTGGCCCCGCCCTCGGCCGTACACCCCGCTGCCCGCCGATCGTCGCCTGGATCTCGACGTCGAGCAGTTCAACCGTGAAGTTGCCGAAGCTCGCGTTGACGGAAAGCATTGGTGGGAATAATGCCGCCGCCGTTTGAGCACGTGACGCGACTCGTCGACACCAATGTCGCGTCCTATCTCGCACCGCCCGATTCGAGCGATCAGGCTCTCGCCGATTTGTATCGGCCGCACTTGGCCAATCAGCAACTGGCGATCGCGTTTCAGACCTGGGCGGAGCTGCGCCTCGGCGCGGAACTCCGAGGTTGGAGCTCGTCTGAGGTGGACGACCTGCTCGAACAATACGAGATCATCCCCTGGTCTGAAGAGCTCGTCGATATCTACGTCGAGCTCAGGGCGCGGGCCTACATTCGCAATCGCCGTTTCCGTACGCCTCGGCTAAGCGCCGCCGATGGCTGGATCGCCGCAACAGCGTTTCGCCTCGAAGTCCCGCTCGTCACTCACGATCGCGCCTTGAGCTCGATACCGGAAATCGAAGCGATCACCGCGCTGCCCAACGCCCGGTAACCCCTACCCCCCAACCGCCGCCTCCACCGCCGCGATTACATTCGCCGGCGACGGCTCCTCCACCAACACACCGTTCACCGCGACCGACGGCGTGCGCCGCACGCCCAACTCCCACGCCGCCCGCTGACCCGCCTCCAGCGCCGCCCGATGCTCGCGCCCCGCCACGCACCCCTGCAGCCGCCCCAAATCCAGCCCCAGCGACTCCGCGAACGCTAACACATTCTCCCACTCGTACATCCCCCGATCAGGCGCCAGAAACCGATCGTGAAACTCCCAGAACGCCCCCTGATCCGCCGCGCACTCCGTTACTTCGGCGCCGTACAGACTCGCCCCATCATCGAACACGATGAAATGGCGGTACTCAAACCGCGCCAGACCGGTCCGCACCAACTCATCCAGTAACAGCGACGCCGCCCCACGGGCGAACTGTTGGCAGCCCGGTCACTGAAAGTCGCCGTACTCCACAATCAGCACCGGCGCAGCCGGATCGCCCAGCACATTCCTTGTTACCTCCAGTCCCGCCCGATGCGCCGCCAGCGCCGCGACCGCCCGCTCCACCGCCTGCTCGTCGAACGTAATCGTCTGCTCCGACTCATCCTCAAACTCCGCCTCAACGACCTCCTCCGCCTGCGCGACCGGCGCTGCCTGCTGCGCGGTTTGCTCGACGGCCTGTTGCGCGGGTTCGGCTTGCGCCTGCGCAGCCACAGGCTCCGCCTGCGCCTCAACCTGCTCCACTGCCGCCGCCGCCCGCTGCTCCCGCTCGCCCGACGGCGTCCCCGTCGCGCTCGGCGCATCCCCGCCCGAGCACGCCGCCGCCAGCAACGCGACCGCCGCCAACAGCACGCACGTTTGACTTCCACGCCGACGCATGGCAGACTGACCCCACGCGGCGGCCCATCCGACGGCCCGCCGCGCGGCACGCAGGCCCGGCGCGCCACAGGGGCTCAGGCGCTGGAACCGCCTCATGCCTCACCTCACCCTCGACGACCTGCAGCGCATCCTCGACCAACTCGGCGCAGGACGCGCCGCCGACCACGGACCGCTCTCGCGCTTCGACGCGCTCTACCAGCGTATCCGAACCCGCGAAGCACACCTCTACAACAGCGCCGAGGCCGACCCACGCTTCGGCCCGCCCTGGCAAGACGCCAAGCCCTGGCAGTCCGACCTCGCCCGTCGCACCTGGTCCCAACTCCGCAACCGCCTCACCGAGCATCCCTTCCGCGTCCACGTCGAGCCGCCCGGCGACGCCCCACGCCAAATCCGCGCCGCCAACGACCTCGAGCGCGTCTTCGAGCACGGACTCCAACTCGCCCAGGAGCGCGCCGGCCTCAGCATCCAGAACGACCTCGCCTACGCCCAGGTCTGCCTCTGCTACGGCGTCCTCCACTGGCAGCGCGCCGACGACCGCCTCCCGCCCTTCCCCCCCGCACGCGAAAACGAAAACCGCCGACAGCGCCGCGAACGCGACCGCCGCGCCAAAGCGCTCGCCGGCTTCCCCTGGCGCATCGAAGTCGTCCGACCCGACCAATTCGCCTTCATCGAAGACCGCAGCGCCGAAAACGGACTCGGCCTCGCCGTCGTCGTCCGCGAAATCGCCCTCGGCCCCTACCGCAGCGCGCTCAGCCGGCAGGACGGCCTGCGCCTCTCCGCCCAGCCCGCCGCCCAGCCCGACGCCCAGCCCGCACAGACCGACCAACCGCGCCTGCGCATCGCCTTCCAAAGCGAAGCGCCGCAGCCCGACGAACCCTCCGGCCCCGGCTGGGGCGACCGCATCCGCGTCGCCCAAATCTGGACCAGCGGCGAATACTACGAACTCGCCGCAACCACCTCCGCCGGCGCGCAATGGACCCTGATCAAGACCGCCCAACACCCCTACGAAATGCCCCCCTTCGCCATCGCCGCCGCCGACCTCAACGACCACCCCGACCCCCTCCGCCGCTGGGAACCCGCCCTCGAAGGCGTCTACCGCCTCAAACCACTCTTCGACCGCGAGCGCTCGCTCGGCGGCTTCCTGGCGGAGCAGGCCGCCATCCCACTGTTCTGGGTGCAGTTGGCGAGCGGCGCCTGGGAGCTCGATACGAGCGGCGCCCGCCTGGAGCTGACGGCCGACGCGGCGGCCGCGCGCACCCTCCCCGAAGGCGCGAGCCTCCACAAAGCCGACTTCGAACTCGACCCCGCCTTCGTCGAATTCCTCCGCATGTCCGCCCAAGAGCTCCAGGCCGCCGCGCCCGACACCGGCGCCCTCGCCCCCGGCGAAGCCGGACCCAACACCCAGCCCCACACCCTCAACATCCTGCTCGGCGCGCGCAACGCCCAGGTGCTCCAACTCAAGCAACGCCAGGCCGCCGCCCTCCGCGCCATGCTCCGCAACATGGCCCTCGTCATGTCCAAACCCCTCGAAGAAGGCGGCTTCGGCGAACCCGTCTGGGTCTTCGCCAAATCCCGCGGCGGACGCCTGCTCAAGCGCACCATCGTCGGCGTCGACCCCGCCGAAATCCCCTCGCTCGACATCGAAGTCCGCATCGACCCCTGGTCCCAGAGCCAGCGCATCGCCATCCAGGAGCACGGCCGCGCCCGCCTCAACGACCCCCTCGACCCTCTCGACCAGCGCGCCTACCTCGAGCAATACATCGGCGACGAACACCCCGACGCCGCCCTCAACCGCTACAACCAATGGCAACTCAACCAGGCCCGCCACCGCCGCCGCCTCGCCGAAGCATCCGCAGCGCAGCACCCCTCCGACCCCGTGGAAAATGCCCCCGCCGCGCAGCACCCCTCCGACCCCGTGGAAGACGCCCCCGCAGCCCGCCGCCGCCACGCCTCCGACAACGACTCCAAAAGCCGCCGCGACCGCAAATCCCCCCCGCCCCGCGTCCAACAAATGCACGCCAACCTAGCCCCCCTCGAGCCCCTGGCCGACGCCGCCTTCCCCCCAGAGCAGCCCGCATGACCCCGCCGCCCACAACGCGAGAGGCGCGCATGCCCCCGCCAACGACAACGCGAGACGCCCCCATGACGCTGCCGCCGACGCGAGATGCCGCATGACGCCGCCGACCACGACGCGAGAGGCGCGCTGCGGCAACCCCGACTGCCCCAGCGCCCGCTACGGCCGCCCCGCCCTGATCTGCATCATCGAAGCCCCGCCCAAAACCCCCATCGCCGTCCGCACCCGCTGCCGACGCTGCAAAACCTGGCAACGCATCCACCTCCCCAACACCCCCTAACCCCCCACCGTCATTCCTGCGCCCCTCATCCGTCATTCCTGCGCAGGCAGGAACCGCGCCCCCTCATCCGTCATTCCTGCGCCCTCTCTTCCGTCATTCCTGCGCAGGCAGGAACCCGCGCCCCATCCGCCGTTCCTGCCTACGCAGGAATGACGGAGTGAGCGCAGGCAGGAACCCGCCCCCCCACCCACCGTTCCTGCCTACGCAGGAATGACGGAGTGGGCGCAGGCAAGAACCCACCCACCCCAAACGCACCCACCCACCCCAACGCACCAAACCAACACGCACCAACCAACTCCCCCAAGAAAATTCATCCCTCCCCCCTTTTAGGGGGGAGGCTAGGTGGGGGGTGGGACGCCGCGAGCGTCTACCGGCGGGTGAGTGGCCGCCACGCTCTTTCCGTCATTCCCGCGCAGGCAGGAACCCGCGCCCCATCCGCCGTTCCTGCCTACGCAGGAATGACGGAGTGGGCGCAGGCAGGAACCCGCGCCCCCCATCCACCGTTCCTGCCTACGCAGGAATGACGGAGTGGGCGCAGGCAAGAACCTACCCACCCCAAACGCACCTACCCACCCCAACGCACCAAACCAACACCCACCAACCAACTCCCCCAAGAAAATTCATCCCTCCCCCCTTCCAGGGGGGAGGCTAGGTGGGGGGTGGGAAGCCGCGAGCGTCTACCGGCGGGTGAGTGGCCGCCACGCTCTTTCCGTCATTCCTGCGCAGGCAGGAACCCACCCGCCACCTCCGTTCCCCCTTCCGTCATTCCTGCGCCCCTCCCCCGTCATTCCTGCGTCCCCCCTCTCGTCATTCCTGCGCAGGCAGGAACCGCGCCCCCCCATCCGTCATTCCTGCGCAGGCAGGAACCGCGTCCCCCCTCCGTCATTCCTGCGTCCCCCTTCCGTCATTCCTGCGTAGGCAGGAACCGCGCCCCCATCCGCCGTTCCTGCCTACGCAGGAATGACGGAGGGGGCGCAGCCAAGAACCCGCGCCCCCCATCCACCGTTCCTGCCTACGCAGGAATGACGGAGTGGGCGCAGCCAGGAACCCCAACCACCCCCCACTTCCGTCAACCCCTTATGACTGATACCCTCTCCCCGTGTGCCCGCGCAGACGCGGGCGCCCCATGCGAGGAGCTTCGCGTGAGCCTGCACAACGCCCGCCGACCCTTCCACCTCGCCGACTCGGGGGGGGGGGGGATACCGCGCCGCGCCGCACAGCGCGCCATCCTCGCCCTCGCACTGCTCGCCGCCGCACTCGCCGCCGCCGCGCTGCTGCACTCCAGCGCCAACGCCCAAACCAACTCTATCCGCGTCACAGTCAGCCGCCTCGCCATCGACACGCGGATTTGGCACGACAATTTCATTCATTGGCCCAGGGCGATGTTGGATCAGGACGGGGTCACGCGGGTCAACGATCTGATCATCAGCGGCAAGACGACGCTCCGATTCTCCTCCCTACGCGCCTACCCGGCGCTGCCGACGCTTTCCAATTTCACGGTGAGCAACGGCACGCTGTCCAACCTGCGGAGCGCCCTACGACCAGCACCGATCGGCGTAACGGAGTACTACAACATCTGGGATGTCGATGTCACGCCGACGGCGGACGGCCCGGTCACGGTGAGCCTGCCGGCCGGGCAGCTGCAGGCCGCCCCGCCGTATCAGGCCCAGCGCAACGCCGCAGCCTCGATCACGCTGACCGCCCAACTGGGCCCGCCCAGAGCGATCTGGGCCGACCTGGTTTCGGTCGACGACCGCGCGATCTCCCCGACCAGATCCCGGTCCGCCGGCGACATCATGGATTTCGCCGTGATCTTCAGCGAGCAGGTCACCGTCAGCGGCTTGCCGACCGTGCAGCTGCGCACCCCGGGCGGAGTCGTCGACGCCGCCTACCACCATGTCCTGAACACATACCCCCCCCCCAACTACCCCAGCCGGATCGAGATACGCAACGGCAGCGGCACCTCCATGCTCGTCTTCCGCCACACGGTGCCCGCGGGCGGGTACTCGAGCGGCCGCACAACGATCGAATCGAACGCGATCACGCTGCCGGCGGGCGCGATGATCGCCGACTCCGACGGCAACCCCGCCGAGCTCGTCCTCCCGCCCGTGTTCGAAACACTCGAAAGGCTCCGCCCGGGGCCCGGCACCGGCTTTCCCACACCTGAGGCCGCCGTGGGTGACGCGCACACCTTCGATGCGGTCTTCAGCGAGCCGGTCGTCGTCAGCCGCGAGCCCGGCGCGGAGCTGGCCCACTTCGTCGTGCAAATTAGTACGAACGAAGAAGTGGTGATATACCGTCGCGCAGTCTACGTCGGCGGCAGCGGCACCACGCGGCTCACCTTCCAATACGTCGTTACGGCTGAAGACGATGTGGGGACGTTCTACGGCATCTTCGCGCCGTACATGAGGGTCCCGCAGGGCTTCAGCATTCAGAATGCTGCGGGAATCGAGCTCAGCAGGCCGAGGTACAAGCAGTTCCGGACCGTTCTGACCGGCTACCGGGAAGGCGCCCAGAGTCCATATCCGCTCACGTTCTCGTTCCGGAGGACAACAGCCGTACTGTTCAACAATCATGACGTCACCGTACACCTCTCCAGCGCCGACCCCGCCCGCGCCTTGCTCGAACCCACATCGTTCCTGCTCAGAGCATACGGCACACATCCCGACGACTGGGAGGAACGAACCCCGATCGCCCTCACTCTGCCCCCTGACGCCGATGCGGTGGACAACAATGTCCAGCTCCGTTTTCGCCTGGAGACCACCCGTCCGGGGCTCAACGGTTATGTCGGCAATTGGCGGCTGATACGAATCACCGACGCCCAAGCAGAAGCCGGCCCGCCCTGCTTCCTCGAACTGGTGCTCAGCCTGGCCGACGACTCCGACAATGTCGTCCAGGCGGGCGACAGCCTGGCCGTTGAGGCCAAGCTCGTCTACATCGACTTCTACCGCATGCTGGACATCGACGAGCCCGGCAGACTCAGCGCGACCGGCGCCGTGCACTGGGAATCCAACGGACGGAACCGGATCGGCATCCCCATGCAAAACCTGCATAACCTCGGCGGCGCGGCGCCCTGCCGCAGCGTGACGATCGACGGACCGACCACCTGGACCTGCGAGCTCGACACCGAAGACAGTACGATCGTCGTGCCCATCGGCACGCCCGACGGCGTCTTCACCATCCACGGCGCGGTCAATATCGACGGCCTCACCTACCGCGGCTCGCTCGACGTAACAGTCGGCGACGTCGACGAGGTGACCTCCGCGACGCTCGATTTCGCCACCGACATCGCGCCCGGCGACTCGACCGATACGCCGACCAACAACTGGACCGGCGACGACCGCCCCTACCCGTCCAGCCTCAACCTGGGCCAGCGCACGACCTTCCAACTGGCCGTGCTGAACGAGAACGACGCCGCGTCGGCGGCCGGCGAAATCGACTCGATCGTACTGACCACCAACGCCGGCTCGCTCAGCCTGCTCAACCCCAACGGCGTCTGCGTCGGCGACGACGGGCGCAGCTGCCAACTCCCCGTCAACCTGCTCAACGCGACCAACTCCGATAACATCCGCATCGAACTGGCCCACCCCGGCGAGCCCGGCGCCGCCACCGTCCGCGCCACCGTAATCGCCAAAGACGGCGAAGAATTCACCCCCGAGCCGCTCAGCGTGATCTTCCTCGGCCCCCCGAAAACCCTCGCGATCAGCGCGCCACAATCGCCCATGCTCAACGTCGGCACGCCCGACTCCGGTATGGACCGCGACGACCTCGACCTGCTCACACTGTCCGTTACAGCCGCCGACTCCGCCGGCAACACCGTGCCCGTGCCCGCCGATGTGCGCCTCGCCGAACTGCGCAATCCCGCCGACGAAGTCGTCTGGACCGGCTCCGTCGGCACGCTGCAGAACGGCCTGCGGATCGACTGGCCGCTGCGCTGGCGCGACAGCGCCGGCGAACTGGTCGATACCGAACAAACCACGCCGGGCGTCCAAACCAGGCCGCTGCTCGACCCCGACGGCAACCTGCAGGTCGAAATCGATATCGACGCCGAAGCCGCCGCCAAACTGACCGCCGGCGAGTACACGCTCAAGCTCTCCGCCGGCGGCCTCAGCGCGACCCAGCGCTTCATCGTCAGCGGCGCCCCCGCCGCCGTCTCGCTCAGCGCGCCCCAGGGCGATGGCATGGCCGCGCAGGGCGGCGTCATCAGCCTCACCGCAACCGTCACCGACGCCAACGGCAACCCCGTCACCGACGGCACCCCCGTCGCCTGGGCCGAGCCGCGCATGGTCGGCGAGTCCCCCGTGCTCGTGCAAGTCGCGATCGACCGCGTCACCACCGGCGGTACCGCCTCCGCCTCCTACCAGGTCGTCGGTTTCGGCTCCACCTACCTGCGCGCCACCGCCGGCGCCGGCACCGACGTGCAACTCTTCAACGCCCCGGCCCCCGCCGCGCCCCCGCCCAGCCCCGCCGAAGACCTCACCCGCCGCGCCCCCGGCGGCGTCTCCGTCTGGCTCGGCGAAGGCCAAACCACCGCCTCCGCCCTCCTCGCCGGCATCCCCCACGCCACCTCAATCCGCACCCTCCGCAACGGCCAATGGCTCCGCTACAGCGTAGTAGACGGCCGCCTAATCCCCGGCTCATTCGACTTCCCCGTAAACCCCGGCGACATCCTCTGGCCCACCAACTAAGCCGCCACCCGTCATTCCTGCGCAGGCAGGAACCGTCATTCCTGCGCCCCTCTCGTCATTCCTGCGCCCCTCTCGTCATTCCTGCGCCCCTCTCGTCATTCCTGCGCAGGCAGGAACCCGCGCCGACCGTCATTCCTGCGCAGGCAGGAACCGTCATTCCTGCGCAGGCAGGAACCGTCATTCCTGCGCAGGCAGGAACCGTCATTCCTGCGCAGGCAGGAACCCGCGCAGGCAGGAACCAACCACCCCAACGCACCAAGCAACCACGCACCAAGCAAACTCCCCCAAGAAAATTCATCCCTCCCCCCTTTTAGGGGGGAGGCTAGGTGGGGGGTGGGAGGCACCGAGCCACCACCAACCGCCCTCCAACACCCCGATCCCCCACTCCCCCGTCATTCCTGCGCCCCCACCCTCCGTCATTCCTGCGCCCACCCCCGTCATTCCTGCGCAGGCAGGAACCCGCGCCCCCCATCCACCGTTCCTGCCTACGCAGGAATGACGGAGTGGGCGCAGGCAGGAACCCGCGCCCCCCCTCCACCGTTCCTGCCTACGCAGGAATGACGCAGTGGGCGCAGCCAGGAACCCGCGCCCCCCCATCCACCGTTCCTGCCTACGCAGGAATGACGGAGTGGGCGCAGGCAGGAACCCGCGCCCCCATCCACCGTTCCTGCCTACGCAGGAATGACGGAGTGGGCGCAGGCAGGAACCCGCGCCCCCCATCCACCGTTCCTGCCTACGCAGGAATGACGCAGTGGGCGCAGACAGGAACCCCCATACACTCACCCCCATGCACCTGACCCGCCTGCGCCTGCAACACTTCCGCTCCTGGCCCGACCTCGACCTGCCACTCCAGCCCGGCCTCACCATCGTCAGCGGAGCCAACGCCTCCGGCAAAACCAACCTGATCGAGGCCGCCGCAATGCTCGCCGCGCTGCGCTCGCCACGCGCCTCGCGCGAGGGCGAACTGATCGCCTGGAGCGCCGAGCCGCCCGCCGTCGCGCGAATCGAAGGCGAAGCGCAGACCGCCCAATCCTCCGTGCGGGTCGAAATCGCGCTCGCCACGCGAAGCGGCGCAAGCGCAAACTCGCCCGCCGCGCCGCCCACCCAGAAGCGCATCCGCGTCGACGGCCTGCCGCGCTCCGCCAGCCAGGCCCTGGGCGCGATCCGCGCCGTTGCCTTCAGCGGACTCGACGCCGACCTGCTGACCGGCGAGGCCGCCCGCCGCCGCACCTTCCTCGACCTCACGATCAGCCAGGTGCATGGCGCGCACGCCCTCGCCCTCTCGCGCTACCGCCAGGCCGTCCAACAGCGCAACGCCCTGCTGCGGCGCATCGCCGCCCGCCAGGCCGCGCCCGCCGAACTGACCGAGTGGGACGAGCTGCTCAGCGCGGAGGCGGGGCGCATCTGGCAGGCCCGCGCCGACGCCGCCGATTACCTGGTCGAACAGGCGCAGACGCGCCACGCCCAACTGCACGGCGAGGGCGCCGCCGGGGAGCGCCTGGCGCTGCGCTACGAGCCCGCGCTGGGCGAGGATTCGCTGGCCATCGCCGAGCGCGAGTCGGAGCCTGAGTCGGAGCGCGAATGGCGCGAGGTCTCGTCGGCCGTCGCCGAGCGCGAGTCGGAGCATGAGTGGCGCGAGCGCATGCTGGACGCGCTCGAACGCGCGCGCCCCGACGACCTGCGCCGCGCCGTGACCACCGTCGGGCCGCACCGCGACGACCTCGCGATCACGCTGAACGAGCGCTCCGCCGCCGCCTACGGCTCGCGCGCCCAGCAGCGCGACGCGGCGCTCGCGCTCCGCGCCGCCCAGGCCGACCTGATCGCCCAACGCAGCGGCGAAGCGCCGATCCTGCTGCTCGACGACCTCTTCAGCGAGCTCGACGCCAACCGCCGCGAGCGCGCCGCGCAATTCCTCCACAGCGCCGCCCAGGTCATCCTCACCACCGCCCGCCCCGAAACCCTGCCCAACGCCCTCCCCCCCCCAACCGCCCACCACCAAATCCACAACGCCGCCCTGGCCCCCCTCTAACCCCCCTATCCCGTCATTCCTGCACCCCCCAATCGTCATTCCTGCGCAGGCAGGAACCCGCGCCCCCCAACCGTCATTCCTGCGCAGGCAGGAACCCCACGCATCCCCGCACCCACGCACCCCCCCATCCCCCACCCCCTCCCCCAATTCATCCCTCCCCCCTCTCAGGGGGGAGGTTAGGTGGGGGGTGGGAGGCACCGAACCACCACCAGCGCCCGAGTGAGCGCTCCTTCCGTCATTCCTGCCCCCCCCCACCCGTCATTCCTGCGCAGGCACGAACCCACGCACCCACGCATCCACGCATCCCCCACCCCCTACCCCAATTCATCCCTTCCCCCTTCCAGGGGGGAGGCTAGGTGGGGGGTGGGAGGCCCCGAGCCACCACCATCGCCGCGTCCCACACCCCGATCCTCCTCTCCACCACGCCACCCCCAAACCGTCATTCCTGCCCCCCCCCCCCGTCATTCCTGCGCAGGCAGGAACGACGGTGGGGGCGGCAGGCGCGACGTAGGCGCGAACAAACCCTAGGTCAGCGCCACCGAGAGATCGCGCCCCGCCTCATTCGCGCAGCATGGCGGGCACAACTCCAGCATCGCCAGACGCTCCACCGGCGGCATTCCGCCTTCCGGCGCCAATAGCGCGTAGAACGCCTCCTCTATGAAATACGTCATGTCGCACTTGGTGCAGCGATACGGAGCCGTAAACCAGCCGGGCTCCACCGACTCGATCGGTTCCGCCTCTGTCCGCCCCACTTTGATATTTACGTCGCGGACTTCGATCAACCCCTCCTCGCCCCACGCCCAGAGCAGGGCCGCCGCTTCGGATTCCTCAACCTGCTTCCGCTCGCTGATCTCGCCGGCCTCGTAGCGACGCGCAGTCTCCTCCAGGCGGTCGTAGGCTTGTAGCAGCATGTCGCTGTAGATGTAGTAATGCGCGATTGCGCTGGACAGCGCCGGCCGAATCGGCGGCCGCTGCTCGGCTGCGCTCAACTTGTTGTTGCACTGCCCGCACAGCTCGCCGAATTCCCGCGGCCATTGCTCGCACGACGGGCAGAGCTCCCGCTGAAGTGCGTTGAACGACGCATCCAGCCCGCACAGATGCTCAAACGCCGCCAGATTCGCCCACTGCGCCGTCGCCTCCGTGTCCGGCTGCGCCGGCATCGGCTCATCCGCCGCCCACTCGCGCGTGGTGCCGTCCGGATAGCGCGACTCCGCATGGCAAATCCGCCGCGCATGGAAGCGGAAGTGCTCATGCACTTCCGCTTCGCTCAGCTCGTTCGCCGCCTGCTGCGCACTCTCCTCCGAGATCGCGTTGCACCAACCGCACAGCGGCCCGTGCGTGCGCGGCTGATCGCCGCACGTGGCGCAGGGCTGCAATGTCGCCGGCCAACTCGTCCAACTCATGCCTCAGCCTCCTTCGAACTATCCGTCGCTAGTGCAGCACGTTGGCCGCGGCCAACTCCGCGATCTCCGCGTCGGTCTTGCCCAGCAGACCTTTGAGCAGCGCCTCGGTATGTTCACCCCACAACGGGGCGCGCGTCATTTCCAGGCGCTCGCCGTTCCACAGGATCGGTTCGCGCTGCACATGCAGCGTCGCCGCTTCGGGCGACTCCACCCGCGCGTAGGCCCCGCGCATTCGCTCGTCGCGCTCGAAGAAATCCGCCAGCCGCTCCACCGGGCTGGCCGGCACGCCCGCATCGAGCAGCAGCCGCGACGCCTCCCACTGGTCGTACTGCCGCGTCCACGCCGCCAGCGCCGACTCCAGCTCCTCGACCGCCGCCTGCCGGCCGGGCAGCGTTGCGAGATCATCCCGCGCCGCCAGATCGGACCGCCCGATCGCGCCGCAGAGCGCCCGCCAGTCGACGTCGTCGCGGCAAGCCACTGCGACCCAGCGATCCTCTTCTGCCGTCGGAAATATGCCGTGCGGCGCATGGCGCGGCGAGCGGTTGCCCAGCCGCGGCTGTTCGGCCGCGCCGTTCAGCGCTTCGATCAGCTCGGTGTCGAGCAGCTGCGTCGCCGTCTCATACTGCGCCAGCTCCAGATAGCGCCCTTCGCCCGTCCGGTTGCGCGCGTCGAGCGCCGCGATCACCGACATCGCCAGGTAGTAGGGCACGGTGAAATCGGTGTGCAGCGATCCGAAGCAGATCGGCGGGCGCTGGGCGAAGCCGCTGCGCTGCGCCAGGCCGCACATCGCCACGATCCCGTTGCCGTAGGAGCGCCACTCGGCGCGCTCGCCCTCGATGCCCATCACCGCCACGTTGCAGACGATGATGTCCGGGCGAATCTTGCGCAGCTCGTCGTAGCCCACGCCCCAGCGATCCAGCACGTAGGGCGTGTAGTTGGATGTCACTACATCGGCCGACGCCGCCAGCTCGCGGATCAGCGCCACGCCTTCCGGCGTGCTCATATTGAGCGTGACCGAGCGTTTGCCCGCGCTGCAATCGTTGAACACCCCGTTGGTGTTGAGCGAGAAGCGCTCCGGCGGCTGCACGCCGATGTAGCGGATCGGATCCAGCCGCTGCTCCGACTCGATCTTGATCACCTCCGCGCCCAGATCGGCCAGCAGCCGCGTGCCCAGCGGCCCGGCGATCGCCCAGCAGAAATCGAGGATCCGCACGCCGTCGAGCGGTTTGCGCGGCGGCGGCGGCGCGGACTCGACGTAACGGATTTGCGGCTTCGGCGCGGCAGGCGCGACCGCCTCCGACGGCGCGGGCCCGACCAGCGCGCCGCGCGCCCGCGCCGCCTCAACCTCAGCATCGCTCCAGCCGGCCAACTCGCGCACGATTGCTTCGCTGTGCTCGCCCAGCGACGGCGCGCGCCGCGCCTGCGGCTGATGCCCCCGCCAGCGAACGCTGGAGCGGCCCAACTGCAACTCCCGCCCCAGCTGCGGATGCGCCACGCTCTGGAAGAACTCCCGCGAGCGCAGATGCGCGTCGGCCGCCACCTCCTGCGGCGTGTTGAACGGCAGCACCAACAGCCCCAGGCGCTGTCCCTCTGTGGTCAACTCGTCCAGCGTCAGACTGGCGCAGAGGCGCTCCACAACCGGCCGAATCTCCTCCTGAAAGCGCTCGCCGCGATAGCCTTCGTCGTCGAACCGCTCGTCGTGCAGCTGCGCCGCGCCCAACACCCGGTCGGCCCACTCCACGAAGCGCGGCCAGTGCGGTGGGTGGATCGTGAATGAGAGCCAATGCTCATCTGCGCTGAGATAGGTCGCGCCCGAGCCAATCGGCGTGTGCCGATCGGGCGACTGCCCGTGCCAGTGGTAGTAGTTCACGTTTGCCGTCTGCAGCGTCGTGAACGCCACCGCCTCCTGCATCGAAATCACCACATCGCTCGGTCCGCCGCCGCGCCGCTGCTCGAAGATCAGCGCCGCCGCCGCCTCGGCCGCCGCCAGCGAGACCTGCTTGTAGGCCAGATTCCCCGCCGGCCAGAGCGGCGGATCTTCGGGAAACCCGTTCAGCGCGAGGTGCCCGCCCGCCGCCATCGCGGTCAGGTCGCTGACCGGCTCATCCGCCGCGCCGCCGCGCCGAAAGACGCACTCCACCACTGGAATCCGCCGCGGCCATGCGCCGCGATCGGCGAGCCAGGCAGCCAGCGCCGCGCCCGGCGCAAGCGGCGCGAGCAGCGCGTCGCAATGCGCGATCAGCGGCGTCAGCGCCGCCCAAACCGCCTCATCTTCCGTGTCCACCGCCAGGCTGCGCTTGCCCGCGTTGTAGAGCAGGTGCGCCCAGCCCGCCTCGAGGTCGCCCTCCGCGTCGTCCACGAACGGCGCGCGCCGCCGCAGAGCGTCGCCCGCGGCGGACTCCACGCGAACCACATCCGCGCCCAAATCCGCCAGCAGCCGCCCGGCCTGCGCCAGCGGTTCGTCGGTCAGATCGAGAATCCGCGTCCCCGCGAGCAGCCCCCCACTCACATAGCCCACATCGCCCGGATCGCCCGGCACATCGCTCATATGGGGATGCTAACGGGCGGCGGGCGTAGGCTGGCGGCGACCGCCAACCAGCAGTCGCCGAGGAGCCGCCGATGGCCGATGCCGAGCGCGCAAGCCAATCGGACCGATCGGACCAGCCCGACCAGTCGGACGAGTACCGCGAGCTGCTGCGCCACGGCACGATGTCCGTCGGCCTCTACGCCCCCCGCGGCATCGACCGCCAGCAGCCGCACACGCAGGACGAGGTCTACATCGTCGCCAGCGGGCGCGGCGTCTTCGCGCTCGGCGACCGGCGCTTCGAGTGCGGCGCCGGCGATACCTTCTTCGTCGGCGCGGGCGTGCCGCACCGCTTCGAAGAATTCGACGACGCGCTCGCCGTCTGGGTGGTCTTCTACGGCCCCGAAGGCGGCGAACACGCCGCCGGCGCAGGCTGATCCCGATGGCCAATCCACTCAGCGACCCGCCCGACGAGCTCCGAGCCGACGCCCAGCCGCAGCTGCGCCTCGCCTTCAACATCGCCCTCTGGCGTCAGCAGGAGCAGGTCGATCGCGCCCGCGCGCTCGACGGCAAGCTGGGCCAGACGCTCGGCCTCAACGCCGCAATGATCGCCGTCTTCGGCTCCGCCGTCCTGCTCGCCAGCAGCGCCGACCTGGCGGAGATTGGCAACACCGTCCAAATCGCCGCCGGCCTCTTCATCGCTAATGTGATCATCTCCGCGTTTGCGGCCATCGTCGGACGCTGGACGCTCGCGCCCAACCTTGCCGAACTGCGCCGCTACGCCCAAGTCTCCGACGAGGCCAAGGTGCTTCGGTGGGCTATAGCCTCGCTGGAAGAGGCGATCGCGAGTAACGAGCGCTGGCTCTGGCTGAAAGGACTGCTCGTCGCTCTCGCGATCGCGTTGACCGCCGCGACTGCTGTGACTATCGCTCTCGCCGCGATTCGCGTGGCTGGATAGTCACCATGCCTTTCTTCCTCCAGATCTTCCAGACAGGAGGAAAGCCGCCGATGTAGATCACGTCCAGTTTGCCCGGCGGCAGCTCGCCCGACTTCTCGGGACGCTCAGCCTGATCCGGTTTCGCGGCCCACTCTTCGCGGCCCACCGGCTCAGTCATCGTCTCGGCCTCTCTGCGCTCGCCGCCCCGTTCTATCCCGTCCGCCGCCCCGTTCCGCGATTCGTCGCGTCGCTCTTTGATGATCGCCTTCATGTCCCGCCACACCTGCCGCAGCGGGGGGATGCCGCCGATGTAGATCACGTCCAGCTTGCCCGGCGGCAGCTCGCCCGTCCGCCTGTACGTCTCCTTGGCCTGAGCGAACTTCGCCGACCGTTCATCTCGGTTCGTCAGTTCTGCCATCGTCTCGGCCTCTCTCTGCTCGCGAGCTCATTCTACTCCGTTCGCCGCCTCTCGGCGCGACTTTGATGGCACCGCCTGCCCGCCACCCATCAGTTGAGCCAGCGCCGCCAGATGTAGAGCGTGACGCCGAACATGAACGCCAACGCGATGAGCGCGTAGTAGACCAGCCGCACCCCCGCCAGCAGCGGCTGATTCACGTTCACCCGCACCGTCAGCGGACTGCTCAGCAGCCACTCCGCGCTCTCCCGCTCCGCAAGCGTCAGCGCCTCGCGGCTGGGGAAGCGCGTCGAACTCCACGAACCGTTCGGACGATTCACGCGAAAGCCCAGCACCGCCTCGCCCGGCTCGTCGCTGACCAGCGTCACCCGCGCCAGCGGCCCGAAGCCGGGCAGCTCGACCGGCTGCGTGTACGTGTACCGCTCGCGCTTCGCTGTGAGATCGACCACCCCGTCCGCCGGCGCGTGCCGCCGCTGTTCGCCGAGGTAATCGGTCGACTGCAGCGCCACCTCGATCCGCCCCTCGCCCGCACCGCGGTGCGCGACCTGCACCTGCATGTCCTGATTCGGCTTCTCGCTGGTAAACGCCCAAATCCCCCCGCCCACGAGCACCCCGAACACCGCCCAACGGAGCCACCAGCCCCAACTCCGCCCCCGCAACCGCTCCCGCATCGCCGTCTCCTCGCCCGCGCAGACCGTTTCGCGCCCGGAACCCTCAGCCTACGCACCGCCCAGGCCAGCCGCCATCGCCTCCTCCCATCCGAGCCTCTCTCTCCCGCTCCGGTCCCACTACCTCATAGGGAGAGGGATGAATTGAGGAAGGGGGCGAATGGGGCGAAGGGAACGTGGGGCTGTGCGATAGGATGGGGAGGCTGTTTGGGCGCGGGGCGACTTGCTGCGCTGCGCTCTGGGACTACTTGGGGGATGGGGCGGCCATGGTTACGGACACTGCGCGCGGGGGGATGGAGCTGCTGCTCGAGGAGATGGCGGAGCGTCGGCTGGGCGGGGCCGACGCGCGCGCGGGGGCGGTCGAGCGGCAGCATGAGCGGGGCAAGCTGACAGCGCGCGAGCGGCTCGACATCCTCTTCGACGCCGGCTCGTTTAGCGAGATCGACCCGTTCGTCAAGCATCGCGGCAGCGGCTTCGGGCTGGAGAACAACCGCCCCGAGGGCGACGCGGTGGTGGTCGGGCACGGCACGGTCGACGGCCGCACGGTGTTCGCCTACGCGCAGGATTTCACGCTCTACGGCGGTTCGGTCTCGGAGGCGGCGGCGGAGAAGATCGCCAAGGTGCAGGACCTGGCGATGAAGGTGGGCGCGCCGATCGTGGCGATCAACGACGGCGGCGGTGCGCGAATCCAGGAGGGCGTGACCTCGCTGCGCGGCTACGGCGAGATCTTTCTGCGCAACACGCTCAGCTCGGGGCTGGTGCCGCAGATCGCCGTCTGCGCCGGCCCGGCCGCAGGCGGCGGCGTCTACTCGCCGGCGATCATGGACTTCATCTTCATGGTGCAGGGCACGGGGCAGATGTACATCACTGGGCCGGACGTGATTCGGGCGGTGAGCGGCGAAGAGGTGACGCACGAGGAGCTGGGCGGCGCGCTGACCCACGCGACGCGCACCGGCGTGGCCCACTTCTGCATCCCCGGCGAGGAGGCGACGCTGAACACGGTGCGCGAGCTGCTGGTCTTCCTGCCGCAGAACAACATGGAGGACCCGCGCTGGACCGACACCGGTGACTCGCCGGAGCGCCGCACCGACGCGCTGCTGGAGATGGTGCCGGCCGACTCGAGCGCGCCCTACAGCATGCGCGAGGTGATCCGCGAGGTGGTCGACAACGAGCAATTCCTCGAGGTGCAGGCGCAGTGGGCGCGCAACATCGTGGTCGGCTTCGCCCACATGGGCGGCTTCGGCGTGGGCGTGGTGGCCAACGACCCGGACACGCTGGCGGGGGTGCTGGACATCGACGCCTCGCGCAAGGCCGCGCGCTTCGTGCGCTTCTGCGACTGCTTCAACATCCCGATCGTCACGCTGGTCGATGTGCCGGGCTTCCTGCCGGGCACGCAGCAGGAATACGGCGGGATCATCGCGCACGGCGCGAAGCTGCTCTACGCCTACGCGGAAGCGACGGCGCCCAAGGTGGCGGTCACGCTGCGCAAGTCGATCGGCGGCGCCTACGTCGTGATGAGCTCGAAGCACCTGCGCTCCGATGTGAATCTGGCCTGGCCCACCGCGCAGATCGCGGTGACCGGCTCGGACGGCGCGGTGAACATCATCCACCGGCGGCGGATCGCCGCGGCGGACGATCCCGACGCCGAGCGGGCCAAGCTGATCGCGGAATACGAGGCGGAGTTCTACCGCCCGTATCAGGCGGCCGAGCTGGGCTTCGTGGACGACGTGATTGATCCGCGCGACACGCGGGCGGCGATCATCCGCTCGCTGGTGATGCTCAGCACCAAAGTCGACACATCCCCCCCAAAGAAGCACGGGAACATTCCGCTCTAGTGGTGTACATATTGAAGCAGGGGAGCAGGCGCGGGCGTCCGGATTGATCCGAGCGCCCCGCTCCGGAGTCTGGACGGAACAATGCACGAAGCGGACATGCTCGAGCGGGTCGGCGCGGCCTACGCGCGCCTGCGAGACGGCGTAGCGGTGGCGCGCCAGCGGCTGGATCGCCCGCTGACGCTGGCGGAGAAGATCTTCTTCGGGCATTTCGTCGATCCGCGCAGCCAGCCGCTGGGGCGCGGCGAAGATCACGCCGAACTGGAGCCGGACCGGGTCGCGCTGCAGGACGCGACCGCCCAGATGGCGCTGCTGCAGTTCGAGCTGGCCGGCCTCGAACGGGTGATGGTCCCGACCACCGTCCACTGCGACCACCTGATCCAGGCGCAGATCGGGGCCGACGCCGACCTGGCGCGGGCGGTGGACGAGAACGAAGAGGTCTACACCTTCCTGCGCAGCGCCGCGGCGCGCTACGGCGCGGGCTTCTGGAAGCCCGGCAGCGGAATCATCCACCAGGTCGTGCTGGAAAACTACGCCTTCCCCGGCGGGATGATGATCGGCACCGACAGCCACACGCCCAACGCCGGCGGGCTGGGGATGGTCGCGATCGGCGTGGGCGGCGCGGACGCGGTCGATGTGATGGCCGGAATCGGCTGGGGCGTCACGATGCCGCGGCTGATCGGCGTCCACCTGACCGGCGCGCTGGACGGCTGGACCGCCCCCAAGGATGTGATCATCCGCGTGGCGGCCGAACTGACCGTGAAGGGCGGCACCGGGGCGATCGTCGAGTACTTCGGCCCCGGCGTGGCCTCCCTGAGCGCGACGGGGCGCGGCACAATCACCAACATGGGCGCCGAGATCGGCGCGACCACCTCGCTGTTCCCCTTCGACGAGCGAACCGCGGCCTATCTGGAGAGCACCGAGCGGGCGGCGATCGCCGCCCTGGCGCGGGAGCACGCCGAGCATCTGCGCGCGGACGACGAGGTGGAAGCCGCGCGGGAGCAAATCTTCGACCGGGTAATCGAGATCAACCTGAGCGAGCTCGAGCCGGCCTGGGTCGGCCCGCACACGCCGGACCTGCGCAACACCGTCAGCGCGATCGGCGCGTTCATGGCCGAGCAGTCCTACCCCGCCGAGGTGGCCAACGCCCTGATCGGCTCCTGCACCAACTCGTCCTACGAGGACATCAGCCGCGCGGCCGATGTCGCGCGCCAGGCCGCGGAGGCAGGGCTGGAACTGCGCGCGCCGCTGCTGGTCACACCCGGCTCCGAGCAGATCCGCGCGACGACCGAGCGCGACGGACAGTTGGCTGCGTTCGAGCAGGCCGGCGCGACCGTGCTGGCCAACGCCTGCGGCCCCTGCATCGGCCAGTGGAAGCGCAGCGATGTCGAGGGCGACGAGCAGAACACGATCGTGACCTCCTTCAACCGCAACTTCCCGGGCCGCAACGACGCCAACCGCAACACGCTGGCCTTCATCGGCAGCCCCGAACTGGTCGTGGCCTCGGCCTTCGCCGGGCGAATCGACTTCGACCCGCGCAGCGACGCGATCGCGCAGGACGACGGCGGCGAATTCCGCTTCCGCGCGCCGAGCGGCGACGAACTGCCGCAGAACGGCTTCGACAGCGGCGAATCGGGCTACATCGCGCCGCCCGAAGACGGCTCGAACGTGGAAGTGATCATCGTCCCCGAGAGCAACCGCCTGGAACGGCTGACCCCGTTCCCCCAGTGGGACGGGCGCGACCTGACGCAGCTGACGCTGCTGCTCAAGACGCAGGGCAAGACGACCACCGACCACATCTCGCCGGCTGGAGCCTGGCTGCGCTTCCGCGGGCACCTGGGCAACATTTCGGGCAACCTGTTCGCGGGCGGCGTAAACGCCTTCGGCGGCGCGACCGGCCAGACTCTCAACCAGCTCAGCGGCGAGGCGCGCCAGCCGGTCAACGAGGTCGCGCGCGCCTACAAGGAAGCCGGCGTGCGCTGGGCCGCGGTAGGCGACGAGAACTACGGCGAAGGTTCGAGCCGCGAACACGCGGCGATGGAACTGCGCCATCTCGGCGGCCTGGTCGTGATCGCCCGCTCCTTCGCCCGAATCGCCGAAACCAACCTGAAAAAGCAGGGACTGCTCGCCCTCACATTCAGCGACCCCGCGCACTACGAGCTGATCGGCGAGACGGACAAGCTCTCCGTGCTGGGCCTGGCCGAGCTCGCGCCGGATCGCCCGCTCGAACTGCGCATCGATCACGCCGACGGCAGTTCCGACACCGTCAGCGTGAATCACACCTACACCGAGCAACAGATCGAGTGGTTCCGCGCCGGCAGCGCGCTGAACATGATCTCAGGGCGCGTCTAGTGCCGCTGAGGGCGCGGCGCGCGCCCCATTCACCTCTCCTTCTCTGGGAGGAGGGCCGGGACGTGCCCGGCGAACATACGAAACATGCTCAAGAAGGAGGCTGCTGAATGCGCACCAAGGTGACCATCGTTGGGGCGGGCAATGTGGGCGCGACGACCGCCCAACGGCTGGCCGAACGCGGCTACGCCGATGTCGTCCTGGTCGACATCGTCGAGGGCCTGGCCGAGGGCAAGGCGCTCGATATGTACGAGGCCAGCCCCGTCGTCGGCGTGGACTCGGCCATCCGCGGCGCGACCGACTACGAAGCGACCGCTGGCTCCGAAATCGTGGTGATCACCTCCGGCGTGGCGCGCAAGCCCGGCATGAGCCGCGACGACCTGCTCAGCATCAACATGAAGATCGTCGATGAGGTGACCCGCAAGGCGATCGCCGCCTCCCCCGACGCAGTGATCATCGTGGTCAGCAACCCGCTCGACGCAATGTGCCACGTCGCCTACGACGCCGCGGTCGAGACCGCCGATGTGCCGGCCGGCCGCGTAGTCGGCATGGCCGGCATCCTCGACACCGCCCGCTACCGCTCATTCGTCGCCGAGGCGCTCAATGTCAGCGTCGAGGATGTGCAGGCCTACGTGCTGGGCGGCCACGGCGACACGATGGTGCCGCTCGCCTCCTACACCACCGCCGCGGGCATCCCGATCGGTGAACTGCTGCCGCAGGATCAGATCGATGCGATCATCCAACGCACCCGCGACGGCGGCGCGGAAATCGTCAACCTGCTCAAGACCGGCAGCGCCTTCTACGCGCCCTCCGCGGCCGTCGCGCAGATGATCGACAGCATCGCGCTGGACAAGCGCCGCATTTTGCCCTGCGCCGCACTGCTCGAAGGCCAATACGGAATCAACGGGCTGTTCATCGGCGTCCCCGTCATCCTGGGCGGCGGCGGAATCGAGCGCGTGCTCGAAATCTCGCTGACCGACGACGAACAGGCGATGCTCAAGCACTCGGCCGACGCCGTGCAGGAGCTGGTCGACGATATGGCGCGGCTGGCCGAATAATCGGCAGAGTCGGCGCAAAACGCGAGCGGAAGAGCGAAAGCCGGAGGGCGAACGATGACCGAGATGCGAATCGAATCGGACACGATGGGCCAGATCGAGGTGCCCGCCGATCGCTACTGGGGCGCGCAGACCCAGCGCTCGCTGGACAACTTCAAAATCGGCGGCGAGCAAATGCCGCGTCCCATCCTGCGCGCGATGGGCATCATCAAGCACGCCTCCGCCAGCGCCAACCAGCAGCTCGGCAAGCTCGACGCGGAGCTGGCCGACGCAATCCGCCAGGCCGGGCAGCAGGTGATCGACGGCGAACTGGACGACCACTTCCCCCTGGTCGTCTGGCAGACCGGCTCCGGCACCCAGTCCAACATGAACGCCAACGAGGTGATCTCCAACCGCGCGATCGAAATCCTCGGCGGCGAGCGCGGCTCCAAAACCCCGGTGCATCCCAACGACCACGTGAATATGTCTCAGTCGTCCAACGATGTCTTCCCCGGCGCGATGGCGATCGCCACGGCCGAACAGACGCAGCACCTGCTGATCCCCGCGCTCGAGCACCTGCTCGCGGCGCTGGAAGCCAAGGCGGCGGCCTGGAACGGAATCGTCAAGATCGGGCGGACCCATTTCATGGACGCGGTGCCGCTCACGCTCGGCCAGGAGTTCTCCGGCTACTGCCAGCAGGTGCGCTACGGAATCGAGCGCGCGCGCGGCGCGCTGCCGCGCCTCTACGAACTGGCGCTGGGCGGCACCGCCGTCGGCACCGGACTCAACTCGCACCCCGAATACGCCGAGCGGGTCGCCGCCGAGATCGCGCGAATCACCGGGCTGCCGTTCGTCTCCGCCCCGAACAAATTCGAGGCGCTCGCGGCGCACGACGCGCAGGTCGAACTGGCCGGCGTGCTCAACACGCTCGCCGTCTCGCTGATGAAAATCGCCAACGATGTGCGCATGCTCGGCTCCGGCCCCCGCGCCGGCCTCGGCGAACTCAACCTGCCCGCCAACGAGCCGGGCAGCAGCATCATGCCCGGCAAAGTCAACCCCACCCAGTCCGAAGCCCTGACGATGGTCTGCGCGCAGGTCATGGGCAACGCCGTCGCCGTCTCCGTCGGCGGCTCCAACGGACACTTTGAGCTGAATGTCTTCAAGCCCGTGATGGCCTTCAACAACCTCCAGAGCATCCGTCTGCTCGGCGACGCCGCAGTCTCGTTCACCGACAACTGCATCGCCGGCGCCGAGCCCAACGAGCAGCGCATCGAGGAACTGATGCGCTCCTCCCTGATGCTCGTCACCGCGCTCAACCCCCACATCGGCTACGACAACGCGGCCAAAATCGCCAAAAAGGCCCACGAGGACAACGGCACGCTGCTCGAGGCCGGCCTCGCGCTCGGCCTGCTCGACGAAGCCCAGTTCGCCGACTGGGTGCGCCCCGAGGAAATGACCCGCCCCTGAGCCGGCCCCAGGCCCGTAGAGCGCCGCGCCCGCTACCCTACCCCCGCACCCACTGCAAAGGAGACCGCACAATGCCCAGCCGACGCAACGCCATCGCAATGACCGACGACGAAGCCAAAGACTTCATCGAGACCGGCTGGACGCTCCAGGTCGCCTCAGTCGGCCACAACGGCTGGCCGCACCTGGTCGCCATGTGGTACGGCGTGATCGACGACAAAATCCACTTCACCACCTACGCCAAGGCCCAGAAGGTGCTCAACCTGAAGCGCGACCCGCGCATCACTGTGATGCTGGAGAGCGGCACGGAATACTCGAAGATCAAGGGCCTCGTCATCGAGGGCGAGGCCGAGGTCGTCGAAAACGACCCCGATCTGGTAATCGCCGTCCAGGACGCCACCGGCCGCAAGCGCAGCCCCAACGCCGGCGCCCAGGCCGCCACCCCCATGACCGACGACCAACGCCGCGCCCAAGCCGCCAAGCGCGCCGTAGTCCGCATCACCCCCAGCCGCATCTACAGCTGGGACCACGAAAAGCTAGGCGGCCGCTACTAGGGAGCGCATGTCAACAGACGACGACTCTCTGGGCTTTCGCCACGTTCTGATCTTTGTCGATCTCGTTCACCTCGACGAAGACGGCGATGACCTGCCGATCTCAGAAAGGATGTGGCGTCCGCGTATCGTCTTTACCCAAGCCGAAGACGATACAGAGACCAAACTCGAGCGAGAATCGACGGTTGACTTCACTACGTTCAGCGAAGCGTTCGCTTGGCTCTTCCACGAGATGGCTCTCGCTTGCCTGGAGCTCGAGTTTGCAGGTCCAGCGCCGCCTCTGACATCAAGGTTTCCTGAGCGGCTGCCCGATCTACCGTTGTCCGTCAACACTGACGTGCGGCAGGTATTCGCCGGACTAACCTGCGCCAGCCAGGCCCTCAACGGGTGGTCTGTGTTCGTGGATGTTCATCGGATGGGCGATGAAGAGACAGACTTGGACGGGCCGGCGTTCGGGACAGATGTCGCAGATGCTTTTCGCATTCTGTGCAACTGGGCTGAGGCCTCTTTCACTCTGGCGACGCCGACAGCATCCAGCTACCCACGATCTGAAGCCGTGTTCATAGGCGACGAGCTCAACCAAACACCTGATGGCCCTCTAAAAGGGTTGAGTTTCGTCGAGCCGGAAGCCATCTTCAGCGACGAGCGGGCGCTTGAAGAGCATCTGACGAAAAATCCGGATCAACTGTACGACGACTTCTGGCTCGTCGGCCGACAGCTGTCTGTCGGAGCGAAAAAGGCGGATCTGGTGGGAATCGATGGGCGTGGTGCGCTCGTGGTTGTCGAATTGAAGCGTGGCTCGCCTGATCGCGAAGCCTTGGCGCAAGTGATCGAATACGCAGGCTTCCTGAGCCACCTGCCGTTCGCGAAGCTGGTTCGGCACCTGTCATCGCAATCGGCATCGCCGGAATTCGAACCCAGCGCTGACTTCGCGTCGGAGTACCGCGAACGATTCGGAGCCGTCCCCTCGTCGGGAGTGCCAGTTCGACCTGCTCTGGTGAGCACTCAAATCGACGAATACGCCGCGAGATCCATTACTTACCTCAGGGCTTCGGGAGTGCCGCTCGACTTCTTCGTGATCGATGCGGTGGACGGCCCTAAGGGTCCGGCGATATGGGTTAACCGGAATCCAAGCCTCACCCTGCCCACGCGCTGGTATGCGCCGCCAGATCTCAAGCGAGGAGAACGCACCGAGTGGATTCTCGAAGAGGCGCAGCGTCTCGCCATATGGCCGGTCTACCAGCAACTCTACGAAGTGATCGGCGAATGCCTACAGCCGTACGGTAGCTGGGTTCCGCGCGAAGACTCTGATTCGCTCGGCCTGTGCCGCTCGCTCAGCAGTCGGTCTCCTGACGGGAAAACCAGGCATCGCGAATGCATAGTCATTCGCGTCTGGGGGAACCGCCCCGACCAGGTCTGGATGTTCGTGTTCGACGAGCTCGTGAACTTCGCGCCGCGGAAGACAAAGGCGTTCCTCAAAGGTCTCGAGCATCGGCGCGACGGAATCCCCGGGAAGACGAAAGGGTACTCGTTCTCGATGACGAAAGCAGATTGGGACCGTCACGGAGACGAGTTCCGTGAATTGCTCGGATACATGGGGAAACGGTGGCGTGAGCGGGAGGCTGACCGCAGGTAACGCGGCGTTGGCAGACCGTCGGAATGGCGAGGCGCATAGGAGGCTGAGCAGCCTGCCTGGTTTCCTGCCTACGCAGGAATGACGGTTGGGGCGCAGTGAGCCACCGCCAACCGTCTTCCACCCACCACCCCAGCCGTCTTCCACCCACCACCACCCCAACCGCCCTACCCGCGCTCAGCACCCAGTCCCACCCCCACCCTTGCCATCACCCCCCCACTCTCCCCCTCTTCCCCAATTCATCCCTCCCCCCTTTTAGGGGGGAGGCTAGGTGGGGGGTGGGATGTAACGAGCCACCACCACCAGCCGAGCGCCCACCCGCACTCCTCTAGAGCGCATCCACACCTCCGCCGTACTCGCGCGCCCCCCACCCGTCACCCCTGCGCCCCCCACCCGTCATTCCTGCGCAGGCAGGAACCCGCGCCCCCCACCCGTCATTCCTGCGCAGGCAGGAACCCACACCCCCCACCCGTCACCCCCGCGCAGGCAGGAACCCGCACCCCCAACCGTCATTCCTGCGCAGGCAGGAACCCACACCCCCAACCCGTCACCCCTGCGCCCCCCACCCGTCATTCCTGCGCAGGCAGGAACCCACACCCCCACCCGTCACCCCTGCGCCCCCACCCGTCATTCCTGCGCAGGCAGGAACCCACACCCCCCGCGTAACCTCCGATACCCGCCCCCGCCCCCGCCCGCTCTATCCTCAACCCGTCGCCCAGCCGCCGCGACAACCTCGGGGGAGCTGCCCATGCCTCGCGTCTTCGTCACCCGCGAACTGCCCGGCGACCAATTCGCCGCTCTCCGCAGCGACCCTCAATTCCAGCTCGACATCTGGCCCGGCGACTTCCCGCCCCCACGCGAAGACCTGCTCGACCGCGTCCGCGGCGCCGACGGCATCCTCTGCCTGATCACCGACCGCATCGACAACGCCGTGCTCGCCGCCGCCGGCGCTCAACTGCGCGTCGTCTCCCAGATGGCCGTCGGCGTCGACAACGTCGATGTCGACGCCTGCACAGCCCGCGGCATCCCCGTCGGCAACACCCCCGGCGTGCTCACCGAGACCACCGCCGACATCGCCTGGGCTCTGATCCTCGCCGCCGCCCGACGCGTCGTCGAGTCCGCCGAATTCGTCAAGCGCGGCGACTGGAAAACCTGGGGCCCCCTGCTGATGGCCGGCGTCGACGTCCACGACCGCACTCTCGGCGTCGTCGGCTTCGGGCAAATCGGCCAGGCCGTCGCCCGCCGCGCCCAGGGCTTCGGCATGCGCACCCTCTATTGGAACCGCACCCCGCGTCCGGAGCAGGCCGCCCAACTCGGCGCGCAACTGCGCAGCCTCGACCAACTGCTCGCCGAATCCGACTTCGTCTCGCTCAACGTCGCCCTGACCGACGACACCCACCACCTGATCGACGCCGCCGCCCTCGCCACAATGCAGCCCGGCGCGATCCTGATCAACACCGCCCGCGGACCCATCGTCGACGAAGCCGCCCTCGCCGACGCCCTGCGCGATGGCCGCATCGCCGGCGCGGGACTCGACGTCACCGAAGTCGAACCGATCGACCCCGCCAGCCCGCTGCTCACGATGAACAACGTCGTCGTGCTGCCCCATATCGGCTCCGCCAGCCTCGCCACCCGCGCCAAAATGGCCGACATCGCCGTCGCCAACCTCCGCGCCGCCCTCGCCGACCAGCCGATGCCCCATCGAGTGAACTGAGCGATGACCCAACCCCACGAGCGCCGCCCCGCCTGGACACCGCAGCAGCCCGAGCCGGGCAACCTCTGGCTCGCCCACGCCCTGTGGGACTCCGGCGCAATCTCCTTCGGGCGCTTCGACCTCGGCGCAACCCGCGACTCCCCCGTCTACATCAACGTCCGCCGCCTGATCGGCAACCCCTGGGCGCTCCGCCGCATCGGCGAGCTGCTCACCGACGAAACCCGCACCCTCGGCGGCATGCTCCGCCCCCACATCGCCCCCTTCGAACTGATCGCCGGCGTCCCCATGGGCGGCCTGCACCTCGCCACCGCCTTCTCCCTCACCGCCAACCTCCCCCTGATCTACGTTCACCCACACAGCCAGCCGCGCCACATCGAAGAGGAAATCGAAGGCTCCTACGTGCCCGGCCAGACCGTCCTGCTCGTCGACGACCTGATGACCGGCGGCGCGAGCCTGCGCGACGCCGCCGACCAACTCCGCTCCGCCGGACTGCTCGTCCGCGACGCCTTCGTCCTCATCGACCGCGGCGCCGGCGGCGCGGCCGCCCTCCGCCGCGAGGGCGTCAACGTCCACAGCCTGCTCACCCTCGACCGACTGCTCAATTACCTGCTCAGCCGCAAGCTGATCACCGAAGCCGACTACGCCCGCTGCCTCACCTGGCTCGAAGGCCGCCTCGCCGGCCGCCCCGATGGCCGACCAGATGGCCGACATGAGGAGCAGGGCCCATGAACATCCGCGCCGCCCTCGCCCTGCTCGCCACTTCCGCCCTCGCCGCCGCCGCATGGCTGCTCCGACACCGCCTGCGCGACATGCGCCAAACGCGGCAAGCGCGCCAGGAAGCGCAGGTCGAGCCGCTCGCCCGCGAAATCTCCGCCCTCGCCCGCATCAACCAGCAACTCGCCGGCGCAGCCGAACGCGAGCTCGCCCGCCAACGCGCCATCGATCGACTCGAACGCCGCGAGTCCGAACTCGAACGCGAGCTCGCCGACCTCCGCTTCGGCAACGCCGCGCTCAAGCGCCGCCTCGACCAGACCGCCCCGCGCGAAGCCGAACTCGAAGCACACGCCGCCAACCTGCAAGACGACATCCGGCGCCTGGAAACCGAGCGCAACGACGCCATCGAGCAGGCCGAGCGCCGTCTGACGCAAGTCAAAAACCTGCGCCGCGAGCGCGACGAGGCGCAAAAACACGCGCGCGAGGCCGAGGCCGCCCGCCTGATCGCCGAAGAAAACCTCAAAGCGCAGAGCGCCGAACAACTCCTCCAATTCACCGCCTCCCCCAAACCCGGCGCAGACGACGACTCAGCCGCCCCCGAGACCGTCGAAACCTTCGCCGAACTGATCGCCGCCGCCCGCGAACACCTCGAACAGCTCGAACTGCCCCAGTCGGCCGAGCGCGATCTGGACGCGCTCGACGCCGCCCAGGAAGCCAAAGTCTGGGCCCAGGACGCCTGGCTCGGACTGCGTGCGCTCGACGAATACGCCCGCAACGCCCCCGACTTTCACGGCGGCTTCTGGGAATGGTGCGAACACGGCCAAGCCGAGCACCGCTGGCCCGCCTCCCAGAAAAAGCTCGCCATGAAAGAGTCCCGCACCGTCATGGAACAGCGCTCCCTGCGCTCACTCCGAGAGTTCGACGTCTCAGCCCAAGTCAAAGACACCGGGCGAATGCCAATGTTCGCCCACCTCAAAATCGTCGGCCAGGGCGGCGAAAACATCCCCCGCATCTACTTCCACGACGACGCCAAAGGCGCAACCGGCAAAGTCCACATCGGCTTCATCGGCCCCCACCGCCTGGTCCCCAACACCCGCACCTCCTAGCCCCCCACCCACACTCCCGCGCAAGATCCGTCATTCCTGCGCAGGCAGGAACCCACGCAAAACCCGTCATTCCTGCCCCACCCCGTCATTCCCGCGCAGGCAGGAACCCGCACCGCCAACCGTCGCTCCCGCGCAAAGCCCGTCACCCCCGCACCCCCCACCCGTCATTCCTGCCCCCTACTCCGTCATTCCTGCGCAGGCAGGAACCGGCTTGCAACCGGCCCCCCGGCACTCTATACCGGCCGGCGCAATGCACAACGCCGACGCCCTCCCCCACGCACTCGCCTGTCGCGCCGTCCAGGCCGACCGCGCCACAATCGCCCGACTCTACCTCGAAACCGCCGCCCGCGCCGCATCGTATCCCCCCCCCCCCCCGCGATTCCAGGTAGCACATAACCCAGAATCGCCCTCCCGCGCGGACGCCGCCTGATGGCCGCCGCATTCATCCCCGCCCAACTCGTCTGCGCCGACGCCACCGACCCCTCCCTCTTCCCCGCCGGCCGCTTCAACCTCACCGTCACCTCGCCCCCATACAACGTCGGCCTGCAATACGGTGCAAACGTCGACGACGCCGGCTCCTACGACGACTACCTCGAATTCAGCCGCCGCTGGCTCGCCAACTGCTTCAACTGGAGCGCCGACCACGGCCGCCTCTGCATGAACATCCCGCTCGACAAAAACAGCGGCGGCAAACAGCCCGTCACCGCCGACCTCACCACCATCGCCCGCCAGGTCGGCTGGCGCTACCACGCCACCATCATCTGGAACGAAGGCAACATCTCCCGCCGCACCGCCTGGGGCTCCTGGATGCGCCCCAGCGCCCCGCACATCATCGCCCCCGTAGAAACCATCGTAGTCCTCCACAAAGGCGACTGGAAACGCCAACACCTCGGCGACGACAAGGTCACCATCGAGCGCGATGAGTTCATGACGTGGACTTCCGGCACCTGGATCGATGCTACAGATCCGCCTCAACTCGAATCGGACGCATCTACCCAACCTGCTTCCGTCTCAGCCGACGAACCTGCTGTCGCGCCGGCAGCGCTGCTGGCCTGGGCTCTCAAGCTGGTCTCCGAACGCGGCGCAACGCCGCTCACCGTCCGTGAAGTGCTCGACCAACTACGCGACCTGCCCAACATTCCCGACGACGGCTCCACTCCGCTGTCCGACCTGAGCGAAGCAGAAGCCGCCGAATGGCTTTCCCAGATCTGGCAATTCAACGGCGAAAGCGCCAAGCGCGTCGGACACCCCGCCCCCTTCCCCGTCGAGCTCCCCCGCCGCTGCATCCGCCTCCTCTCCTACCGTGGCGACAAAGTCTTCGACCCCTTCGCCGGCAGCGGCTCCACCCTCATCGCCGCCCTCCAAAACGACCGCGACGCCTGGGGCGTCGAACTCGACCCCAACTACGTCTCAATCGCCTATGACCGAATCGCGGCGGAAACCTCGCAGGCGCCGTTGCTATGACAGCGCAACGACGACCATCGCAGCAAGAGTTGATCCACTCCTACTACCGTAGGCACCCTGGCCGCACCATCCCGCACGCGGAAGTCGTCGATTGGGCGGTGCAAGAGTGGCTATCGCTGACCGGAAAAGTCTTCCGCGATCCGGACCGCATGATACGAGCGCTCTACCAGGAAGGCCGTCTCATCAAGGACGGAAAAGGTCGGTATCGCTACGAGCCAGGACTGGAGACAGGCCGCAAACTGATTCCTTTCAGCGCTGCTCAGAGAGATGCGATCTTCGCCCGCGACGACTACCGCTGCGTAATCTGCGGCGCTGGCCAGAACGAGGGCTACGAACTCCACGCCGATCACGTCAAACCCGTCGATCGCGGCGGCGAGTCAACAGTCGAAAACGGCCAAACCCTCTGCTCAATGCACAACATGCGCAAGAAGAACCTCGGCCAAACCGAGACCGGCAAGAAGATGTTCATCCACCTCCTAGAAGCAGCGCAAGCATCAGGCGACGACGATCTGGCCGCATTCCTCGTCGACGTGCTCCGCACCTACGACGCCCACGGCATCAACTCCCACATCACCTGGCGCGAGTAGCCCGCGCTCGCACTTGCTCCAAGGCCCGCCATCCCCGCACGGCGACTCTGCGACCCCACGCGGCAACTCCACCACACCCGCGTAGACAACTCCGCCACACCCGCGCTTGCAGAGGGTACCTCACCAAGCCCAGTTGACGAACTTGGCAGGTTTGTCCGTCTCCTCGTTGCAGGTCCGGCGGAAGTTCACTGTCGCCGAGGGCGATCCGTTGGTTGAACTCGCATTGAGGACGGCACGTGCCTTCGCTCCGCGTGAGCGTGCCATCCACGAATTGGTACCCTTGCTCCTGTCCACGAGGCCACCAATCGAGCGCGATGCAGTAGCGGAGCATCAGGTTGACTTCCATGCTCGCGACACTCAAGCAGAACGGAAAGACGTTCAGGTGGGCTTCGCGTGCGTCGGGTGGTAGTCCCCCGATGTATGTTTCGTCCTCGAACAGCCCAGCGCGTTCAGCCGAAAGCCTGCTCGTGTCGACTTGGCCAACGCAGCGAAGGCAGCGAGTGCCCGGCGTTACGAGGTGGGCCTTCCATTGTGCAGCGTGGAAACGGTCGCCCAACAGTTCTGCGAAGACGCCTCCATCGATCACAGGAATCAGATGCGCCAACGCCGCGTAGTTCAGCGCATCGCGGGCGATCGCATTGTCGACACAGCTGAACAATACATCGCAATCCAAGGCCGCCCGATAAGCAGCCTCTTGCTGAATGCGTGCCGGATGGACTGCGATGTCCAGATCGCTAGCCTCAGCAGTCGCATGTCGCTGAACACTCTGCGCAGCGACATCAACCTTCTTTCGACCGATATCGCACTGCGAAGCGTGGAGGAGACGATCGAGATTGTGCAACTCGACGTTGTCGTGATCGATCAGCGTGATGCGAGCAACTCCCACCCTCGCGATCGCTTCGGCGACGATGGAGCCAACGCTTCCCAAACCGACGATGCCGACGCGTAGTCGGGCAATGTCGTTTTGTAGTTCGGGCCCCCAAGTATCGTACGTCCGGCGGAGAATGTCGCGACGGCGTGGTGGCGGCATGAGGCGGTCGTTGTAGTAGAGCCGGTACCTGCTCGGAGTCGGCACTCGTACTTTCGAGCAGTCATGGCGTACCATCTTGCGCCCTTGCTTTTCCCAAAGCCTGGCGCTCCAGTATCCATCCGAACCCACGGTCAGACCAAGCAATGGCAGACCCGTCGCCATCGCGGGATAAGCTAGTACGTCTCGCTCGGTGAGCTCATCAACGTGACTGAGGCCTTGCCATCCGGGAGTTGGATGGCTGTGCATAAACGCGAGCCCAGTTTGTCGTTCTAGAGCGAGCTCGATTGCCCGACCATGGTATGCGGGCTCGAAGCTCACATTGCCGTGAAGATTCCGGTCACCGGGTTCCGGGAGAATGATCTCGCTGATCAGCGCGGTTTGTCTGGTCGCACCGGATGACGGACGCCAAAGACCGAAGCAGAGGTCCTCCTGATCGTTGTCGTGATCGTAGTGGGCCAGCAAGTGCTCAGCAGCTTGCGCGACCGCGTCTGCCGTGAAAGCAACGTCGAAGGTCATGTGCCCGCCCAGAAGCGTCGTATGTGCTCAGTCAGGTAGTGAGCCATGTTCTTTTCCGGAAGATCGTCCCACAGTGGGCCCACAGGGCGACTCATCGCGATCCACTCGCGCCCTTGGCGGTCTTGGTATCTCTCGGCCGCGCCCCCGAGGTTGTCATCGACTGGTGGGCTCACGTGTAGCCAATGTGGCGCGAACTCCGGATATTCTCCTGCGACATCCCACATGCACACGCCCATCTTGAAGGTCTCGCCCTCGTGTGTGCCTGTCTCAACGCGATAGTCGAACCGAACCACCGGGCCTCGCTCGTGCTCGAACACATCGGTCGTGTACTCGAGCGACTCAAGCTCAGCTGCGATCCGTTGAAGGCTGGGCGTCATGGCCGTGTCGATCTCGTTCACGATACGGGAGCGGGACCGGTAAGCACGGTGATGAGATTCGGATGCTCAACGACATTGACTCGGGCGTCGCCCTCGTAGTCCTCTCCGTCGGTCCTGATGCCGTAGTCTTTCGGCTCCCGCGGTATCGCCCCCTTTACCTTCGCTTCCTCCAGGATCGTCGTCACGGTCGGCGACGGATCGTTCAATGTGATCGGCACGCCGTTCACCGTGAACTCGTGAGTTTGTGTGACGTCAGTCATTGTTCTCCCTCGAGATGTGCGCGCCAGCCGGGCTCTCTGGCGCAAGGTGGTCGTGCGCCTCTGCCTAGAGTACCGCGATGGTGAGAATTCGGATCGGTGCCCGTTCCCCTCTGTCATCTAGCGAACACTAGGTCTGTATTGTACCACACCGAAGAGGGCGATGCCTAACCCCCCAACCCTCACCGCCGCGCCGTGAAGTGGGGACACCCCGCCATATCCGACGGCGGAGCCACCACCCCCGACGCCGGGTGAATGCACCGCCCACGCACCGACAACGGATCCGCCGGCGCGACCCACTCCACGCAATTCCCGCACTCCCGCGCACGCTCCACGGGCGCAGACTCCGCCGACGAATCAGCGGGCGGATTGGCCAAAAACCGCTCCAACTCCCGCTGATTCCGCCGCGCCTCCCGCCGACTCTCCGGGTGAAACAGCCGCGGACGCGAATTCCGCCGCCGACCCTTGCGGTTGCGCCGCGGCATCCCGCTCAGCCCGCCTGCCGCGACAGCCGCGCCCGCAACCGTCCCCGCCAGCCCGCCTCTTCCTCCTCCGGCGGACGCCGATCCACCGCATACCGATCCGCCGCCAGCAGCATCTCCAGACCCGACAACCAGCGATCCCGCACCGCCGCGTAGTCGCGCCGCGTGCGCCGCCCCCGCCGATGCGGATTGCGCATCCCGTAGGCCGCCCCCACCCGCGCCCGGTCCGCCCGCATCCCCCCGCCGCGCACGCTCAGCAGATAATCCGGCCGCAGCGTGCGATCCGCCTGCGGCGCCCAGCGCACCCGCATCCGCGCGCTCCGCCGACGCCCCCGCTCATCCTCCCACTCCACAATCATGTCCCGCCCCTGCGCCCCCCGCACCCGCCGAATCTCCCGCGCCGGCACCTCCAACAGCGGACGACCATCCTCCGCGTAAAACACCAGCCCGTGAATGCTCAGCGCCAAATCGCCGATCCGCGACGTAAACGGCCCCGGCCGCACCCACGTCGCCGCGTCGCGGCTGGGCAGCGCAATCGGCGGCGTCTCCGCCACATCCGCCCCGCAATGATGGCAGGCCGCCCGGCCGTCAAACGTCTCGCGGTGGCAGGCTGCGCAAATCTTCATGCGGCATGGCCCGCTGCGTCGCTGCCTGCGTCATCCCCGCCTCTCGCCTCGCCCGCCGCTACGCCTCGACCGGCTCCAGACCAAAGCGCTCCAGCAACTCCTCCGCCACCGAAACCATCGAGCCGACCACCTCCGTCGCCGGCCGAATCGCCTTGATCAGCCCCGCGCCGTTGCCCGCCGGCCCCCCGATCAACTCCTCAATGTGCGCCTCCCGCGCGCCACGCAGCGCCTCCCCCACCAGCAGACCCTGCAGCGGCATCGGCAGCGTCGGCGGCGCCTCCGGACGCTCCCACGCCTCCGTCCAGGCGTTGTACATGTGCCGCATCGTCTTGCCCGAATACATCCGCCCGATGCGCGTGTCCTCATCCACCGCCGCGACCAGCTTGTCGTGCTGCACCTTGCGCGTCCAGGCATCCGTCTCGCCCCGCTCCTCCGCGTCCAGATACGCCTCCGGCGTCGCCAAAAACGCCGTCCCGCACCAAATCGCCTCCGCGCCCAGCGCCAGCGCCGCCACCAGACCGCGACCGTCCACAATCCCTCCCGCCGCAATCGTCTTCGTCGGCGCGATCGCGTCCGCCACCTGCGGCACCAGCGCCAGCGTGCCGATCCGACCCGTGTGACCGCCCGCCTCCGTCCCCTGCGCCACCACCGCGTCCACATTCGCCGCCGCCACCCGCCGCGCATTCCGCGTGTTCCCCACCAGACCAATCACCTTCATCCCCTGCGCGTGCGCGTCCGGCACCATCCAGCCCGGATTGCCCAGACCCGACGCGAACACCGGCACCCGCTCGTCCAGAATCACCTCCACCTGCTTGCGGAAATACTCCTGCGTCAGCGGCGGACGATCCGGCAGCTTCGACGGCTCCGGAATCTCGAACTCCCGCTTCAGATTGTCCACGTACATCCGGTGCTCCGCCGTGATCTCGATCTCCAGATCCTCGCGGTTGCCCGAATCCGCAATCGACGACGGCAGCAGCAAATCCACGCCGAACGGCTTGTCCGTCAGCGAGCGCACCTTCGCGATCATCCCCGCCAGCTCGTCGGGCGTGTAGCCCGTCGCCCCCACCACCCCCAGCCCGCCCGCCTCCGAAACCGCCGCCGCCAGCGTCGGCCCCGCCGCCCCGCCCATCCCCGCCAGCATGATCGGCAACTCGATCCCCAGCATCTCGCACAGTTCGGTCTTCAGCCCAGAAGCCATCGGAGCATCCCTTTCGTCGCACAGCCGCAAAACGCCGCCGCCCCCATCCTACAGCCACCCCACCCCATCCGTCATTCCTGCGCAGGCAGGAACCCGCGCAGGCAGGAACCACCCACCCAACCCCGCCACCTACCCACAAGCCCCCACTCCCCTTCCCCAATTCATCCCTCCCCCCTTCCAGGGGGGAGGCTAGGTGGGGGGTGGGACGCCGCGAGCCTCTACCAGCGTTTGCGTGGCCGCCACGCCCCCATCCGTCATTCCTACGCCCCCACCGTCATTCCTGCGCAGGCAGGAACCCACCGCGCCACCCCGATCGCTCCCCCGTCATTCCTGCCCCCCTCACCGTCATTCCTGCCCCCCCACCGTCATTCCTGCGCAGGCAGGAACCGCGCGACCTCCCAGCGCCCACCCAAGCAACACCCACTCCCCTCACCCCAATTCATCCCTCCCCCCTACCAGGGGGGAGGCTAGGTGGGGGGTGGGACGCCGCGAGCCTCTACCAGCGTTTGTGTGGCCGCCACGCCCCTGCCATCATTCCTACGCCCCCACCGTCATTCCTACGCCCAACCCGTCATTCCTGCGCAGGCAGGAACCGCGCGACCTCCCAGCGCCCACCCAAGCAACACCCACTCCCCTTCCCCAATTCATCCCTCCCCCCTTCCAGGGGGGAGGCTAGGCGGGGGGTGGAACGCCGCGAGCGTCTACCAGCGTTTGCGTGGCCGCCACGCCCCCATCCGTCACTCCTGCGCCCCCTCACCGTCATTCCTGCGCAGGCAGGAACCCACCGCGCCACCCCGATCGCTCCCCCGTCATTCCTACGCCCCACCGTCATTCCTGCGCCCCCCACCGTCATTCCTGCGCAGGCAGGAACCCCCACCCCCCGCTACACTTCCCCCACCATGGTCACCGCCACCAAACCGCAAACCGTCGCCCCGCCGGCCGCCAAGGACCCCGTCCTGATCATCACCTTGCCCCCAACCTGGCCAATCACCGACGCATCGTTCTGCGAGCTGCTCTCGCTGAACGACCACCTGCAAATGGAAATCGATGAACAGGGAAGGCTCCTCATCATGGGCAGCGGCGGATTTCTGAGCAGCGCGCGCGCCGCCGCGATCATCACCCAGATCGGCAACTGGATCGCCGCCGCCGGCGGCGAAACCGTCGGCACAGACGCCGAAATCCGCACCGGAAACCTCGGCCGCCGAATGCCCGACATCGCCTGGCTCTCCCCCGAACGCCTCGCCCAACTCCCGCCCGACCACGAAGAACCGCTCCCCTTCTGCCCCGACTTCATCGTCGAAATGGTCTCCCCCTCCGACCGCCGCAGCCAACAGCAAGCCAAAATGCGCATCTGGATCGAGCACGGCGTCCGCCTCGCCTGGCTCATCGACCCCTTCGCCGGCCTCGCCGACATCTACCGCGAAGACGGCTCCCACGAGCAACTCAACCGCCCCCAAACCCTCTCCGGCGAAGAGGTAATGCCCGGCCTCACCGTCGACCTCGCCCAAATCTGGACCGCCCCCGTTGACTGACGCCCCCGCCTACGCCGCCAGCATGTCGGACACCGCCGCCGACCCCGCGAGCCGATCGCCCCAGCGCCGCATCAACCGCCGCACCTTCGCCGCCGAAATCAGCGAACTGCTGATCGCCTATATCGGTTTCGCGGTGATAGTCGTCGTCGCGTATCAGCAAAGCGCGCCGTACGGAAAGCACCTGCTGGTCATCGGCTTCGGCGGCGCGCTCGGGGGAAGCCTCTGCACACTTCGCTGGGCGATGGTCGCGCGTCTCCGCGACCTGGATCGCCCCGCGCGCTGGTCCGTCCTCCCGCTCATCGCCTGGCTCGCGGCCGGGTTGGTGTTATCGATCGAGGTTCGGGAGGCGTACGACACCGACGGCTCGCTCACCGCACCGTTGTCCTGGATCTGGATCGCGCCCGCCGCCCTGTTCGCAGCTTCGCTCATCGCATTACTCCTGTGGCCGGGAACGGGCGATAACCGCTACGCGCCCAAACCCCAGCCCCGCCTCGAATGGCTGCCCTGGCGCGCCAACCGCCCGACCTATGCCGCAGAGATATTGCGCACGCTCGCGTTTGCCAGCCTCTTCACCGGCCTCGCCTACCTCTGGCTGGGCCGCGGCGGCGAATTCATCCCCGCCCACATCTGCCTCGCCGTCTTCAACCTGGTTCTCGCCGCCCGCCTGCTCACGCCGCGGCTTCGCGACGCCGAATCCGGCGCAAGCGTATTCATCTTCGCAATCGTCCTGATCGCCGCCGCCGAAACGCTCCGCGTCTGGGCGATAACCGAAGCCGAGTGGCGCACCCTCGCCCTGGTGGCCGGCCTCTGGGCCGCGGCGCTCATCCCGCCCGCCTTCTTCCCCAGCGCCGCCCCCAACGAATACGGCCCCATCCCCCGCCGCGGCGTCGAGTGGACCAAGCTATTCTTCTGGTTCAGCCCCTGGCCCAAATCCGCAATCAACCAGCGCCTCCAACAGCAACCCAACCCCCCGCAAACACCCCCAAAACCCCCCAGCAACTAGCCCCCACCCCTCTAACCGTCATTCCTGCGCAGGCAGGAACCCGCGCCCCAACAACCCCCCACTCCCCTCCCCCAATTCATCCCTCCCCCCTTTTAGGGGGGAGGCTAGGTGGGGGGTGGGAGCCCACGAGCGCGCAAGAAGCAGTCGCTACACCCCCAATCACCCACTCTCTCCTCTCCTCCAATTCATCCCTCCCCCCTTTTAGGGGGGAGGCTAGGTGGGGGGTGAGAGCCCACAAGCGCGCAAGAAGCAGTCGTTACACCCCCAATCACCCACCCAACCCCCCCCCACACCAACATCAAAAGCGCCACCCCCTACGTCCCCGCCGGCCCCACAATCGTAATCTCCCGCCCCAGCGCCGACAGACCCAGCGAGTGCCGCAACTCCTCCGTCTTCCACGCCATCACGATCCCCCCCGTCAAATCCCGATACAGCCGATCAATCGCGCTGCCCCGCACATACCCGTGCGCGCCCGCCACCGATATCGCCCCTTGCGCCACCTCCTCCGCCATCCGCCGCAGATGATACGTCGTCCGCACCTGAAAGCGCACGAACGACTGCCGATCCGCAAACGGCTCCTCCACCTGACGCAGCGCATCGTATAGCAGCGATCGCCCCGTGCCCAGCCAGTGCTCCATATTGCCCAGCGCCAGCTGCGCCCACGGCTGCTCCGCGCGCAGACCCGTCGGCGCCCCGACCGCCCCATCCGCCGCCAGATACCCGTAACGCTTCTGCACGTACTCCACCACCTCGTCGAACAACGCCTGCGCGTTGCCCAGCCAGATCGCCAGAATGCCCAACGCCGGATACGCCCGACGCTGCCACTGCTGCTGCGGCTGCATCTGCTCCGCCGCGCGCAGCAGCGGCAACGGCACGATCAGCGCATCCCCACGCGCCATCCGCAGATTCTCCAGCGAAATGTCGTGCGACGCCGTCGCACGCAAACCCATCCCGTCCCAGTTGCCGTGATTGGTCAGACCCTCCGCGTCCAAATCCGCCAGCGCAATCGCCACATCCGGATCCCGATCCGCCCCCCGGTCGATCCGCCCGCCCAGCAGCGCGAACCGCGCCGCGTCGCTCATCGAGGCAAAGCCCGCGCGCCCATTCCAGACCAGCTCCGCGCCCTCCTCCACCGCCTCGTAGCCCGCCCTGCGATTGTCCAGCTCGCGCAGCGGAATCGAGCCCGGCGCGCAGCACCACGCCCCCTCCTCCGCCACCGCCTTCAGCACCGCGTTGCGCCGCTCGAACGGCGGCACGACTCCCAGCAGCGCCGTCACCAGCAAATGCATGTTCACCGCGACCGCCGTCGAAGCGTCGCCCCACGCAATCTGCTCAATCACCCGCACCGCCGCCGCCCCGCTCGCGCCGAGCCCGCCCGACGACTCCGCAACCAGCATCCCCGGCACGCCCAACTCCCGCAGCGCCTCCGCGTTCGCATGGCCAAACCGCCCCGTCGCGTCCGACTCCGGCGCGCGCTCGCGGAACGGCCCCCGCGCCAACTCCCGCGCCTGCTCGATCAGCGTCCGTTCGGCGTCCGTCAACTCAGTCATGGCGCCCTCCTCGCCCCTGACATTACCGCGCCCAACCCTTGCGTGCCCACCTGCGTGCCCAGCCCGCGCGCCCAACCTGCGCACAGCCGCGTTCGCCGCGCTAGCATTATCCCGACACGCAAGCTCGCACCACTAGTAGGGAGGCCGCCATGGCCGTCATCAACACGCTGCGCGGACCGCTCGACACCGCCGAGCTCGGCCGCACCCTGATCCACGAACACATCGGCATCCGCTCCCCCGGCATCGCCGAAAACTGGCCCGAACTCTGGGACGAAGCAGCCTGCGTCCAGACCGCCGAAGAAAAGCTCACCGCCCTCGAACAGCGCGGCGTGCGCACCGTCGTCGACCTCTCCACCGCCGACCTCGGACGCGACATGGGCTACCTCCAAAAGGTCGCCGCCGTCACCAACATCAACGTCGTCCTCTGCACCGGCATCTACTGGATCCGCTCCATGTACTGGCGCGGGCGCCCCCGGGAAGAACTCACCCGCGTCTTCGTCAAGGACATCACCGAGGGCATCGCCGGCACCGAAATCAAAGCCGGCATCATCAAGCTCGCCTCCGACGAACAGGGCGGCGGCGTCGACGCCTATAACGAAAAATGCCTCCGCGCCGGCGCCCGCGCACACCGCGAAACCGGCGTCCCAATCGCCACCCACAACGGCCCGCCCACGCTCGGCGCAGAACAACAGCGCGTCTTCACCGAGGAAGGCTGCGACCTCAACCGCATCGTAATCGGCCATGTCGGCGACACCGACGATACCGACTACCTCAAATCCCTGATGGACGCCGGCTCCTACGTCGGTATGGACCGCTTCGGCCTCGACCAAATCCTCCCCTTCGAAAAGCGCGTCGGCACCGTCGCCGCCCTCTGCAAGGACGGCTACACCGAGCGCATCCTGCTCGCCCACGACGCCAGCTGCTGCCTCGACTGGATCCCCGACATGAACCTGGTCCAGGAACTGTCCCCCAACTGGCACTTCAACCACATCCCCGACGACGTAGTCCCCGCCCTAAAACAACAAGGCGTCACCGAAGCCCAAATCGAAACCATGCTAGTAGAAAACCCCAAAACCCTCTTCAACCACACCACCCCCTACTAACCCCCGCGCCCACCCCCGCGCAAAACGATCTCCGTCATTCCTGCGCAGGCAGGAACCCGCGCCCCAACCCGTCATTCCTGCGCAGGCAGGAACCCCCGCGCCCCCACCACCATTCCCGCACCCCCCCACCCCTCCTCCCCCAATTCATCCCTCCCCCCTTTTAGGGGGGAGGCTAGGTGGGGGGTGGAAAGCCACGAGCGCGCGACGACCGCTGTTCTACGCCCCAAACGCCACTTCCGCCATTCCCGCCCCCCAACCCGTCATTCCTGCGCGGCAGGAACCCGCGCCCCCACCGTCATTCCCGCCCCCACCCGTCATTCCTGCGCAGGCAGGAACCCACGACGCAGGCGCGGCTCATCCGACGCCGAACATTCGGCGGCGCAGCGCAGCCCAGTTAGGCCGTCGCAGCACCGTGGCACACAGGCGCTGGAGATCGCCCAGATTCCTGCCTGCGCAGGAATGACGGTAGCGCGAACGCGCCCTAGGCCCTTGGTTCGTGAGGCGGCGCAAGTGTCGCTAGATCAAGCCGGCGGTGCATGGCGCTGATAAATCCCAACCATTCCAACGCTTCCGCCGCTTCCATTTCCCGGCGCTCGGGGTCATGCGTAAGCACGTTGCGCAGCGCCTGTGTCATTCCCAGCGCGAGCTCCCTGTAGCCGTTGTGCTCATCCCGCTCTACACGAGTCGAGAGCGGATTGAACACGAGCACGGGTTCGCGGTCCTCCGGCGCGGCGAACAGCCGGTTAACCAAACGGCGACCCTGCTCGTTCTGTACATCGGCTCGTTCGGATGCTTCGGCTAGCCGTTGCAAGCGAATCAGGAACTGCTCAGCCGCCTCTCGAATCGCATTCCCGTAATGACCGTCGCGGATGAGATCGTGCGCGCACTCAGTCTCCGGATGCAGTTCGCTGACAGCGAGCAGCAGCGCTGGACGCCGATTCGCCGTCGCCATCAACCGACCAGCGACGCGGCGAGGCTTCGCGCTTCCTCCATGCCGATGACACGCATTCGGACTAGTCGGTTTTTCGAGCGAGCCTTCCCGCGCACAGCGAGGCCGGCTGTTTCTGTGAGATGCACCATGAAGTTGCTGTCAGACTTCTGGTATTCGTCTGCAGCTGCGCGAATATTGGCAGAGCCCGTTTCCAGCCCCAGTGCGGTTCGCGCTCCACAAACGAGCAGCGCGATTGTGCGCACGGCCTCAGCGCGTGACTTGGGCAGCTTCTTCGTCGTGACCCGCAGGGCAGGCTCCGTTTGTCTCAAATCAAACAGATCGCGCGCTTCTTCGGGCGCAATGTCGAGATACCGCCCGACGGCCTCCGCTCGCTGCTCCTCTGTTTCATAGGACGCATCCAGTGGCTCTACAGCCGCGGCTGCCGTCCCATTCGAGGCGCTGTCACCGCCAGTGGACGACGCGCCGCCCCGATCGCCCGAGAGCAAATGCGTCAGCAGTCTCTCGAACGCGACCTGGCGCACATCCGGCGCACAATCACCCAGCGTCACGGTCGCCGCCCACGCATCGTCAACCATCGCCTTCAGTTCGTCGCTGCGCACACTCATCCGAAATTCTCCTCGCAGAAAGCCTATCAGATCGCGCGGCTGTCGCGTTCGATCTCTCCCCTCAGCTGGGCACGCTCATCGCTTCCCCCGGCCGTGTGCACCACGTGGATGGCCGTCTCAGCCGCTTCCCGCCAGCGACGCCGACTAGCCGTCGCGTATCAGATCATGCGCCACGTGCGTGTCGTCGTGCAGCGCGGTGAGATCAAGCTGAAGCCGGGCCGGTGGGCCATCAGCTGGTCAGCTTCGACGCCAGCTCGCGAGATGCCTCCACGCCGATCGCCTTCAGCCGAACGAGTCTGTTGCCCGATCCCGGAGAACCGCGCAGCGCGATCTGCTCCATCGCCCCCAGTGTCCTCATGAAGTTCGGCAGATCGAGTCGGCTATGCCGCTCGGCGGCTTCGCGAATGTACTCTGTACCGGTGTCGAGCCCTAGCGCCGTCCGCGCGCCGCCGACGAGCAACACGATCTCTCGCGTCGCCGCCGACTTCTGCTTGTTCAGCTGCTTGTTGCCGACTTGCAGGAACGGTTCTGCGTCGCCCAAGTCAAAAAGGTCGCGGACCTCGTCGATCCCGATCTGGAAGAATTGCGCAACGGCCCAAACGCGCTGCTCCTCAGTCGCGAAAGCATCGTCGATGTTGCTCCTGGCGGCTGCGAGGGACACAGCTGGCGCCGCGTCTTCACTCGTAGCCGCCGACTGGCGTTCGCTCAGCAGGTGGCCGAGAATCTCGCGGAACGCGATCTGTCCCAGCGCAGAGTCCTCACTGAGCAGCTCGGCCGCCGCGTCGCGCGCCTGCCTGATCAACCCCTGTAGGTCTTCCGTACTTGTCGCCATGCCTCACCTCCATTGCAGGACAAGTGTACCAGCGTTCGACCGTCACGTGCTCAGGTCAACCGGCCTCGCCCCTTCACTGACAGCAGCGACAACTTCCCGCCGCACCTCTCCGAGCCGTCAACGTGCTCGCTGCCCCTCAGATCCTGCGAGCCCAGCGAATCTCGGCTCTCAAGCATACCCCTTTGCCGCTCGCCTACGACTGGGCAACGTCATACCGCGATCATAGCCCATTCAGTTAAACGCATTCATCGTCTCCTCCGCCGTATGCCGCAGCAGATGAATCGCCGCCTCCGCCGCCCGCCGCTCCGCCGCCTGCAACATCTCCCGCTCCGCCCGACTCGGCTCCGCCAGCAAATGCGACGCCACATCCTCCGGATCATGCGACCCGCCCCCGCCCACCAGCGGACGCCCCACGCCAATCCGCACCCGCGCAAAATCGAGCGCCCCGATCGTCTCCCGAATCGACCGCATCCCCCGCTGCCCCGCGTCCGAGCCGCTCCCTCGCACCCGAATTCGCCCCGGCGCAAGATCCAGCTCGTCCACCAACAAAATCAAACGCTCCGGCTGCGCCCGATACAGCGCCAGCAACGCCTGAACCGCCCGCCCGCTCTCATTCATCCAGGTGCGCGGCAGCGCCACCGCCACCGGTCCGTACTCCGTCTCCCCCTGCGAAATCCGAAACAACCGCTCCCGCTGCGGCTGCGGCAAACCTAACATTTGCCGCGCCTGCTCCGCCGCCCGCAGACCGGCGTTATGCCGATGCTGCGCGTACTCCCCGCCCGGATTGCCCAAACCCACGATCAGCCGCGCCCCTTTGAGCGGAACCAGCCCTCCGCGCCGCAGCTTCGGCAACCTCATCCGCCGCGCCATCTGTTACGAATCCTCCGCAAAAACCAGCGCCCGTGTTCGCAGCGCCGACATAATCAAATGCTGCGCGTTGTCGCAGCGCAAACCCGGACGATGCAGCGCGCTCCGCACCGCCCCCACATGCTCCGCGCCCGCCACCAACGGCGCGTCCGACGCCTCAACCGTCAGCTGCAGCAAAAAGCGCATCGCGCCGATCAGCGCCTCTCGGTAACGCGCGGCCCGATCCGCATCCCCCGCCCGCTGCGCCAACGCCAGCGCCGCCGCAATCCCCTCCGAATACGCCGCCGTGCCGATCCCCGGCGTGTCCTGAAACGCCCCCGGCCAGAGCGGATGCGGATGATCCGCTCCGTGTTGCGACTCCAGCGCCCAGTCCGCCATCGCAAAACCGTACTGCGCAGCATCCTCGCCGCTCTCGCCGCCCTCCAGCTGGTGCCAGGCATCGCACGCCTGCAACATCCACGTGGTGAACGACAGATCGCGTTCCGCTTCGTCCGACCAGCGCTCGCGGTAATGCTCCAGCGCCCGCCGAATCGCCCGCCCATACCGATCGCGCCGCCGCGCCCCGTGCAGACGCGCCAGCGCCAGCACCACCTGTCCCGCGTAATACGTCTCCGACCCTTCCAGCTCCAGCCCCCGCGCCGTAACCCCAATCCGCCCGTCCTGCCGCTGGAGCGCCAACAGCGTCGCCGCCAGCCGCTCAATCGTCTCCCGCGTCACGCCGGTCGCGTTGGGCGTTTCGAGCATCGCCAGTAACAGCAACGGAATCGCCCCGAGGCGCGGCGGCTCCCCAGCCGCCGCCAAATAGTACAGCCGCCCCGGCCCGTCGCGCCGCAGCGTCGCCTGTAACAACCCGCCGATCGCCGCGCCCGCCGCCCGCGAAACCGCCCGATCCCCCCGCGCCCGCCCCACCGCCCCGATCGCCCACGCGCAACCCGCCTGCCGCACGATCGAATCCAGCCCCGACCACTCCCGCTTCGCCGGCGAAAACTCATACGCGAACAACCCGTCGCCCCGCTGATGCCGCAGCAGCCACGCGGCCGCCTGAAACGCCGCCCCCAACAACCGATCGGGCAGCACCTCCTCCGCCTGCGCCACCCGAAAGCCGCCCGAGCGCCGCGCCACGTAGCCCTCCTCGCCCCCGCCGCTTGCCGCTTCGACCAGCCCCACCGCCTCGACCGTCGCAAAACGCGAGACCGCCGTCGAAGACGCCAGCCGCGCCCCCGGCGGCCGCGCCGCGCGATTCAACTGCTTAACCCAGCCCGCCCGCCGACCCTCCGCGCGCAGCGCGTCGAACGGCCAGCCACGCGCCTCATTCCCGCCGTCGCGCAGCGTCAGCCCCGCCCCGTCCGGCTCCAGCGCCAACAGCCCCCCCAGACCCTCCACCTCCAGCGGACGCTCGTCCACCGCCGCCTCGACAAACAGCGCCGCGCCCGCCCGCTCCTCCCCCGACAACCTCGCCGCCGCCGCCCGAACCGCCCCCGCCGTGTCGCCCGCCGACGCCTCCGCCCGCGCCAGGCATCGCCCCGCCGACCACAGCGACACCCGCGCCGCGCAATCTCCGGCCCCCGCATCAGCCGCGCCGGCCGCATCGGCCGCGCCGTCCGTAAGCCCCGCGCGGGCCGCCTGCAGCACTTCCTCAGGACTGATCATCCCCTGAGCCTACGCCCTCTCTCCGTCATTCCTGCGCAGGCAGGAACATTCCTGCGCAGGCAGGAACCGCCCACCCCAAATCGTCATTCCTGCGCAGGCAGGAACCGCCCACCCCAAATCGTCATTCCTGCGCAGGCAGGAACCGCCCACCCCAAATCGTCATTCCTGAACCAGCTCGCGCCGCACAACCGCCTACAATCAGTGCCACGTCTATGGCGACGAACGACTCGCTACTCGCGCCGCTGCTCCCGGCGGTCGCCAGCCAAATGCCCCGGCTCGGCGAGACCGGGACGCTCGGCGTGCCCGACCCCGCCAAGCCCGCCGCCATCGCCGCCATCGCCGACCGCCACGACGGCCCGCTTGTCGTCATCACCGCCAGCCCCCGACACGCCGCCGACCTGCTCGAAGCGCTGCCCGTCTGGCTGCCCCAGACCCACATCGGGCGCGTCACGCCGCTCCCCGCACGCGAAACCGTCCCCTACGAGCGCCAGGCGCCCGACGCCGACGTGCGCGAAGCACGCCTCGCCGCCTTCGACGCCCTCGCGCGACTCGCGCCCATCCTGATCACCGACGCCGACGCCGTCGCACAGGCCGCCCTGCCCGTCTCCCTCCAGCCCGTGCGCGTCGCCGTCGCCGAGCGCGTCCCCCGCCAACGGCTGGTCGCCGCCCTCGAATCCAGCGGCTACGAGCGGCGCTCCCTCGTCGTCCAGCCCGCCGACTACGCCGTCCGCGGCGGCATCGTCGACCTCTGGCCACCCGGCGCCGACGCCCCCGTCCGCGTCGAACTGTTCGGCGACGAAGTCGACAGCCTGCGCCGCTTCGACCCCGCAACCCAGCGCTCGCTCGACGACCTCAGCGAACTGGCCCTCCGACCGGCCCGCGAAATCACCCCCGAATCGCGCCAACTCGCCGCCGACCTGCTGCCCGACCTCAGCGTCGCCGACTCCAGGAGCGAAGCCGCCGAACTGCTCGACGCGCTCAACGAAATCGCCGACGGACATCACCCCGAGCGCGCCGACTTCTGGACCCCCTTCATCGCCCGCGGCAACTTCTTCGACCATCTCCCCAGCGACGCCCTCGTCATCGTCGACGAGCGCGCCGACCTGCTCGAACGCAGCCGCCAGCGCGACGACCGCGCCCGCGACGCCCGCATCGAACTCGAACAGGCCGGCCGCATCCCCCGCGGTATGCCGCCGCCCTGGCGCTGCGCCGAACAACTGGCCGACGCGCTCGACGCCGCGCCGCAGCGCATCGAACTCTCCCGCCTGGCCGGCCCGCCACGACACATCCGCCTCCCCTTCCGACCCGTCGACCGCCTCGCCGGCAAGCTGTCCCAACTGATCGAGCGACTCCAAACCCCCGGCCCGGGCCGACGCCTGATCGTCAGCCTCCAGGCCGCCCGCCTCGCCGAACTGATCGCCGACCACGGCCTGCCCGTCCAAACGCTTGAGCAGGGCGACAACCTGCCGCAGGACGAGCGAATCATCGCCCTCGCCCGCGCCTCCCTCGCCGAAGGCTGGCAACTGCGCGCCGCAATCGACGACGCCCCACTCCTCACCATCATCTCCGACACCGAAATCTTCGGCTTCGCCAAACAGCGCCCCAGCCGCCCACAGCGACGCGCCGCAACCGACGAACACGACGAGCACCTGCTCGACCGCATCGCCCCCGGCGACTACGTCGTCCACATCGAGCACGGCATCGCCCGATTCCACGGCCTGGTGCGCGAGACCGTCGGCGACCGCGAGGGCGAGTACCTCGACCTGCGCTACGCCCACGATGACCGCCTGCTCGTGCCCTCTGACCAACTCCACCGCGTGCAGCCCTACATCGGCGCGTCCGACCACCGCCCCGCCTTAACCCGCCTCGGCACCCAGCAGTGGACCCGCGCCAAGCGCCGCGTGCAGCGCGCCGCCCGCGAAATCGCCGAGCAACTGCTCGCCCTCCACGCGCAGCGCGACACCCTGCCCGGCATCGCCATGGGCCCCGACACCCCCTGGCAAATCGAACTCGAAGCCAGCTTCCCCTACATCGAAACCCCCGAACAGCACGCCGCCATCGAGCAGGTCCGCCGCGACCAGGAAGCCTCCGAGCCTATGGACCGCATCGTGATCGGCGATGTCGGCTACGGCAAAACCGAGGTCGCCGTCCGCGCCGCCTTCAAAGCCGTCGCCCACGGCTACCAGGCCGCCGTGCTCGTCCCCACCACCGTGCTCGCGCAGCAGCACGCCGACACCTTCGCCGAGCGACTCGCCGCAATGCCCGTCCGCATCGAAATGCTCTCCCGCCTGCGCGGCCCCGCCGAGCAGCGCGAAGTCGCCGAACAGCTCAGGAGCGGGCAGGTCGACATCGTGATCGGCACCCACCGCCTGCTCCAGGACGACATCGCCTTCCACAACCTTGGCCTGGTCGTGATCGACGAGGAGCAGCGCTTCGGCGTCGAACACAAGGAGCGCCTCAAGTCCCTCCGCCGCGAAGTCGACGTCCTCACCCTCTCCGCAACACCCATCCCCCGCAGCCTCCACCAGGCGCTCACCGGCATCCGCGACATGTCCTCAATCACCACCCCGCCCGAAGAGCGCCTGCCCATCACCACCCACCTGCTCGAACGCGACGACAGCGTGATCCGCGAAGCCATCCTGCGCGAACTCGAGCGCGAGGGACAGGTCTACTTCCTACATAACGAGGTCCGCAGCATCGAGCGCGAAACCGCCGAACTCCGCCGCCTCGTCCCCGAAGCGCGCTTCCTCTCCGCGCACGGCCAAATGCCCGGCGGCGCGCTCGCCGCCGCAATGCGACGCTTCGTCGCCCACGAAGCCGACGTGCTGGTCTGCAGCACCATCATCGAGTCTGGCCTCGACATCCCCCGCGTCAACACCATCATCATCAACCGCGCCGAGCGACTCGGCCTCGCCCAGCTCTACCAACTCCGCGGCCGCGTCGGGCGCGCCGCCGTCCGCGCCTACGCCTACCTCCTCTACGACCCCTGGCGCAGCCTCTCCGAAGTCGCCCAGAAACGCCTCTCGACCATCCTCGACGCCACCGAGCTCGGCGCAGGCTTCCAGGTCGCCATGCGCGACCTCGAAATCCGCGGCGCCGGCAACCTGCTCGGCGCCGAACAGAGCGGACACATCGGCGCAGTCGGCTTCACCCTCTTCACCCAACTGCTCGCCGGCGAAGTCCAGCGCCTCCGCGCCGAGCAGCGCGGCGAGCGCCCACCGCCACCCCGCCGCGGCCCCATCGTCAGCGTCGACCTGCCCATCCCCCGCTTCCTCCCCAACGCCTACATCGAAGACATGCCCGCCCGCGTCGGCCTCTACCAGCGCCTCTCCGAAGCCGAGGAAATCGAGCAGGTCGAAGCACTCGCCGAAGAACTGCGCGACCGCTTCGGCCCGCCACCGCCCGCCGCCGAAAACCTGCTCGACAGCGTCCGCCTGCGCTGCCTCGCCGCCCAACTCGGCGCAGTCTCCATCCAACACGAAGACAACGCCATCGTAGTCCGCCTCGCCGACGGCCTCACCTTCACCAAAGCCCAACACGCCGCCAACCTCCCCAAAGAGATCGAACTGGGCCAACGCCTACTCCGCTACCACCCCCCCGGCCCCCGCTCCCAACCCCTGGCCCAAACCCTCCGCCACCCCCAATCCACCACCCCCCTAAAACAAGCCCTAAAAACCCTCGCCACCACCACCTAACCCCCACCCCCCCAATTCATCTCTCGCCTACCAATACCCCCACACCCCCTTCCCCAATTCATCCCTCCCCCCTTTTAGGGGGGAGGGTAGGTGGGGGGTGGGAGTCCACGAGCGGGCGACGACCGCTGTTCCACGCCCCGAACGCCACTTCCGTCATTCCCGCGCCCCTCCTCCGTCATTCCTGCGCAGGCAGGAACCGCGCACCCCCACCCGTCATTCCCGCGCCCCTCCTCCGTCATTCCTGCGCAGGCAGGAACCACCACCAGCACCCCCACCCGTAGTACATTCACAACCACAGGAAACTCCCATGACCACCCAGCAAAATCTACGCGCCCTCATCTCCGAAGCCTGGGCCGCCACCGACGTCGTCGCCGACCAGGTAGAACCCGCCACCCGCGAAGCCGCCTTCAAACTCGTCCTCGAAGCCATGCTCCGCAACGGCTCCGCACCCCCCGCCGAAAGCGAACTCGAACTCAATCTGAACGATGCCGACGAGCAGGACAGCGAACCCGAACCCGGCTCCATTGATGTCTCCCTCGCCACGCCCGAGCAGCGCGCCTGGGCCATCGCCGACTACCTGCGGATCGATGTCGATCAAGCGCTCTGCCTCTACAGCGTCGACGACCGCGATCCGCTTCTGCGCCCCCCGCTAACGAGCCTGCCCGACGACTGCCAGGCCGCAGTCCGCGAAATCGCCCTGCTGGTCGCCGCCGGACGCTCCGCAGTCGGCCTCGACACCGGCACCCAGCACATCCGCGCCGTCGTCGACACCCTGGATCCCCCCGCCGCCTGCGGCCTCCTCTCCGTCCTGGAAGCAATGGACGATCTCGTAGTGCGCGGCGACCCCCAAAGCCCGAACCGCCTGGTCCGCTTGCGCGGCATCGGCGTCGAAGCCGTCCGCGCCCTCGCCGCGCGGATCGCCGTCGCCGCGCCGCCGTCCTCATGACCATCCAGGTTCAGCTCGACATCTCACGACTCGACGCCCAGACCGAACGGCTCTGGCGCGACGGCCACTTGGGCGAAGCCGTCCGCCGCGAAGGCGAACTCCTACTGATCCGTATTGCCGAACTGGCCGAGCTGCCCGATCTCTACGGCCAGCCGCTGATCGCCCGCGCGCTGAACGAGCAGAACCCGATCCTCTCCATCACACCCCGCTCCAACCGCATCGAGCGCGACCGACACGCAGGCGTGTTCTTCCTCGCCCTGGCCGCCCTGCGCGGCGCGCGAAACCTCTACACGCATGACGTCAAGACGCCCGTCAACCCGGCCGAAGCGGCAATGTGGCTCAGCACGCTCCAATACCTGAACCAGCAACTCGATCGCGCCGCTCAGATCGCCTCCCCCGAATCCCCCAACAACGCCAGCGGCGAGCCGCGCGCGGACGACTAGCGCCTGTTCACACTACTTGGAGCCTCTTCAGGCGTAGCCCCTCCCCAGTTCATCCCTCCCCGCCAACCGCACCCCCACGCCCCAACCCCCCAAATTCATCCCTACTCCTGCCAATACCCCCACACTCCCCCTTCCCCAATTCATCCCTCCCCTCCAACCACACCCCCACGCCCCAACCCCCCAAATTCATCCCTACTCCTGCCAATACTCCCACACCCCCCTTCCCCAATTCATCCCTCCCCCCTTCCAGGGGGGAGGTTAGGTGGGGGGTGGGAGTCCACGAGCGCGCGACGACCGCTGTTCCACGCCCCGAACGCTACTTTCGTCATTCCCGCGCACCCCCACCCGTCATTCCTGCGCAGGCAGGAACCCCGCGCACCCCCAACCTCCTCCCCCCAATTCACCCCTCGCCTACCAATTACCCCCCACCCCTCCTCCCCAATTCATCCCTCCCCCCTTTTAGGGGGGAGGTTAGGTGGGGGGTGCGACGCCACGAGCGCGCGACGACCGCTGTTCCACGCCCCGAACGCCACTTCCGTCATCCCCGCCCGCCACCACCCCGATCCCCCCACCTGTCATCCCCGCGCCCCCCACCGTCATTCCTGCGCAGGCAGGAACCCGCACCCCCACCCGTCATCCCCGCGCCCCAAACCGTCATTCCTGCGCAGGCAGGAACCCGCGCCCCACCCGTCATTCCTGCGCAGGCAGGAACCCGCCCCCCCACCCGCCATCCCCGCGCCCCCTCCGTCATTCCTGCGCAGGCAGGAACCCGCGCCCCCCACCCGTCACCCCCACGCAGGCAGGAACCCCGCGACCATTAGCCCGCCCACGCCTACCCTGACCCCAATGAAACTCCGTTCCTCCTGGACACTCATCCTCGCCGCCGCCGCCGTCGGCCTCCCCGCCCTCATCTTCCGCCTCGGCGGCATCCAACTCGGCACCGAAGCCGAAGTCGCCGTCTTCGGACTCGGCATCCTCTCCGCCGCCTTCCTCATCTCCACCGGCGCGGAAGCCGCACAGCACGACATCCCCGCCGCGCTCTCCGTCGCCGTCGTCGCCTTCATCGCCGTCCTCCCCGAATACGCCGTCGACCTCCTCCTCGCCTACCAGGCCGCCTCCGACATCCCCGGCGTCAACTGCGGCGACGAAATCGGCCAAGCCTGCAAAAGCGGCCTCGCACTCGCCAACATGACCGGCGCTAACCGCCTCCTGCTCGGCGTCGGCTGGGCCACCGTCATCTTCCTCTTCGCCTGGAAAGCCGCCGGCCCCCGCCAACTGATCGCCAGCGCCGCACGCGGCGCATGGCGCAACCTGCGCCGACAACCCGCCGACCCCAACGAGCCCGAACTCACCCTCCCCGGCGGCATCGGACTCGACATCGGCATCCTCGCCATCGCCACCCTCTACTCCTTCCTGATCGTCGTCAAAGGCCGCATCGCCATCGAAGACACCATCATCCTCGGCCTGCTCTTCCTCTGGTACGTCATCCGCCTCACCCGCTCGCCCGTCCACGAACCCGAACTCGAAGGCCCCGCCGCCGCCATCGGACGCCTGCCCACCCTCTCCCGCCGCATCGTCGTCGGCTGCATCATCGCCTACTCCGCCATCGTCATCGGCCTCTCCGCCGAACCCTTCGTCCACGGCCTCGAACAAGTCGGCCGCGACATCGGCATCGGCGAATTCTTCGTCATCCAATGGATCGCCCCGCTCGCCTCCGAATCCCCCGAATTCCTCGCCGCCCTCTACCTCGTCTGGCGCGGCTCCGCCGGACTCGGCGTCAACATGCTCATCTCCAGCAAAGTCAACCAGTGGACACTCCTGATCGGCTCCATCCCCGTCGCCTACCTCGCCGGCGGCGGCGCACTCAGCGGCATCATCTCCGACGACGTCCAGCAAGCCGAAGTCTTCATCACCGCCGCTCAATCCGCCTTCGGCGTCATGCTGATCATCGACCGCCGCCTCACCGCCCGCGCCGGCTTCGCCCTGCTCGGACTCTTCCTCGCCCAACTCCTCACCCAATTCTTCTTCCAGGACGACAACACCCCCCGAATCGTCTTCGGCGTCATCTACCTCGCCATCACCGCATTGATGCTCGCCCAACACTGGCGTAGCATCCCGCCTACACTGCGTGAAGCACTCCGATTTCGCGAACCGACCGCGAACGGAAGCCATCCGAGGGGAGCCCCTGCGCCCGATGACCACCGCGACTGACTGGACCGATCTCTCCACCCAACTTCAGCAAGCCCTGGGCCTCGCCAACGCCCCGCTCGCCATCAGCTTCGCCGCCGACGCCCCCGACGACCTGCCCGCCTTCGACGACCCCATGCCCGCGCCCGCCGCCGACGGACGCACCGGCCGCGTCCCCGCCGGCTGCGTCTTCTGGGTCAAAGCCGCCGACCGCAGCTTCTCCACCGTCGCCGCCGACCACGCCAACTGCAGCGTCGGCAGCGTCACCCACGGCTTCCTCCAACTCGGCGACGTGCTCGAAAACGGCGACGTCGGCGCGCTGCTCGAATCCGGCTGGGTCGACGCCGAAACCGCTATGCAAATCCCCGTCGTCAGCCAGACCCCCGCCGCCGTCCTCTACGGCCCCCTCGCCGACACCGCCCGCGACCCCGACGTCATCCTCCTCCGCATCACCGGCCGCCAACTGATGGTCCTGCACGACGCCTTCCCCGCCCTGCGCATCGAGGGCAAACCCCAGTGCCACATCGTCGCCATCGCCAAAGAGCAAGGCCAAATGGCCGCCTCCGTCGGCTGCCAACTCAGCCGCGTCCGCACCGGCATGCCCAACGCCGAAATGACCTGCGCCATCCCCGCCGACCAACTCCCCGACCTGCTCGACCGCCTCGCCGCCACCGCCGCCGCCGACAACGCCGTCGCACGCTACGCCGCCGACGACATGGCCCGCTTCGAGTAATCGGAGCACCCAAATGCCCGGCAAATACTTCGAAGAGCTGGAAGTCGGCGCAGTCTTCCAACACCAGCCATCCCGCACCGTCACCGAAACCGACAACCTGCTCTTCACCACCCTCACCCACAACACCCAGCCGCTCCACCTCGACGCCGAATTCGCCGCCACAACCCAGCACGGCAAAATCATCGTCAACAGCCTCTACACCCTCGCCCTCGTCGTCGGCCTCTCCGTCGCCGACACCACCCTCGGCACCACCATCGGCAACCTCGGCTTCAACGAAACCGTCTTCCCCGCCCCCGTCTTCATCGGCGACACCCTCACCGCCGAAACAGAGGTCATCGCCGCCCGCGCCAGCAAATCCAACCCCAACCAAGGCATCATCACCTTCGAGCACCGCGCCCACAACCAACACGGCCAACTAGTCTGCCGCGCCCAACGCCCCGCCCTAATGCAACGCCGCCCCCCCACCAAGTAACCGTCATTCCTGCGCCCCCACCCGTCATTCCTGCGCAGGCAGGAACCCCACCCGCCACCCCTGCGCAGGCAGGAACCCCCACGCCACCACCCGTCATTCCTGCGCAGGCAGGAACCCCCACCCCCCCCCCCCACTCCCACCCCTTCCCCAATTCATCCCTCCCCCCTTTTAGGGGGGAGGCTAGGTGGGGGGTGGGAGACACCGAGCCTCCACCAGCGCCCGCCCGCCCACTCCCGCACCCCCCACCCGTCATTCCCGCACCCCCCACCCATCCGTCATTCCTGCGCAGGCAGGAACCCGCGCCCCCAACCCGTCATTCCTGCGCCCCAAACCGTCATTCCTGCGCAGGCAGGAACCCCCACCACCTCCCAACCCCACACCCCCCTTCCCCAATTCATCCCTCCCCCCTTTTAGGGGGGAGGCTAGGTGGGGGGTGGAAAGCACCGAGCCACCACCAGCGCCCGCCCCCCCGCACCCCCACCCGTCATTCCCGCGCCCCCACCCGTCATTCCTGCGCAGGCAGGAACCCCCACGACCTCCCACCCCACACCCCCCCTTCCCCAATTCATCCCTCCCCCCTTTTAGGGGGGAGGCTAGGTGGGGGGTGGAAAGCACCGAGCCACCACCAGCGCCCGCCCCCCCGCACCCCCCGTCATTCCCGCCCCCCTCATCCGTCATTCCTGCGCCTCAATCGTCATTCCTGCGCAGGCAGGAACCGCGTCAGGGCGAGCGCGGCGCCGTCGGCGCCTGCCCGTACGTATTACTCCCCCAACACACAATCGTCCCGTCGGTCTTGATCGCGCACGTGTGCTGCGAACCCGCGCTGACCGCCGTGTAGCTCCCGGCCGGGACCGTCGTCCGGCCTGCGCCGGCCCATCCCCAACAGACAACTGTGCCGTTGCTGCGCAGCCCGCAGCTATGGCTGCTGCTTGCGCTGACGGCGGTGAATGTACCCGTCTGCGCGGCGGTGCGGTCGTTCGCGCTGTTACCCCAGCAGGAGATCGCGCTGCCGCTGCTCAGCGCGCAGCTGTGCTCAAAGCCGACACTGACCGCGCTGTAGCTGCCCGATGTCGGGGCGTTGTTGATTCGACCGTGGCCGCCATCGTTACCCCAGCAGGAGATCGCGCCCGCGCTGCTCAACGCGCAACCGTGCTGCCAATCCACGCTCAGCGCGCTGAACGTCCCCGACGGCACTGCATGGCGATTGCCGTCGGAGCGCCCCCAGCAATGGATCGCGCCGGATGAGCGAATGCCGCAGGAATGGTGCCAGCCGGCGCTGACCGCCGTAAATGTGCCGGTCTGCGTGGACGGCGCCTGGCTCTGGCTGTTGTCGCCCCAACACCGGACCGCCCCGGCGCTGCTCAGTGCGCAGGTGTATTGGTCGCCCGCGCTGATCGCGGTGTACGTTCCCGTCGGTACGTCTGTGAGTTGGTTGTGGTTGTCGCGCCCCCAGCAGTCGATCGTGCCCGTGCTGCGCAATGCGCAGGTGTGCGATCCGCCCGCGCTGACGGCGGTGTACGTGGTCGTGGGTGTGGGAGTTGGCGTGGGAGTCGGCGTCGGCGTCGCAGGATCCGGCGTTGTATCACCCTCGCCGTCGCTCGAACGATCCGCGACGGTCCGAGTAGCCGTTGTCGGCGCGAGCTCCGCAATCAGCTCAGGCAGGCGATCATCCTGCCCGCCCCAGCACCTCGCCCTCGCGTCGTTGAGTGCGCACGAGTGCCTCATCCCCGCGCTCACAGCGAGATAGCGCCCGGATGGGGCGTTGGACTGTCCGTAGCGGTCATCCCCCCAACACTCCACCGCACCCGACTCCCGCAGTCCGCACGAGTGCCACGCTCCAGCGCTCACCTGCGTGAAGACTCCCGACGGCGCGTTGAGTTGCCCGAAGTTGTTCAGCCCCCAGCACGCCACCGAGCCGTTCTCGCGCAGTGCGCAGGAGTGCGTCGTCCCCGAGCTCACCTGCGTGAAGACTCCCTCAGGCGCATCAGCGCGCCCAAGGCTGCCGCGCCCCCAACAGGCGACTTCGCCCGTCGTTCGCAGTCCGCAAGCGTGCAGGTAGCCGGCGCTGACCGCCCTGAACTCGCCCTCCGGCGGCTCGGCCTGCCCATAATCAAGCACGCTACGCCCGAAGCTGTTGGTCCCCCAGCACTCAACCGCGCTGTCGCTCTGGCGCACGCCACAAGCGAACTGCCAGCCCACCGCCACCCCAACGAACGCGCCGTCAGGCGCGTTCGAGTCGCCGCCCCAACAGACGACCGCCCCGCTGCCCTCGCGGATCGCGCAGTTGTGCCACGCCCCGGCGCTGATGGCGCTGTAGCGCCCCTCCGGAACATCGCGCAGCTCAGATGAATTGCCGCCCCAGCAGCGAATCACCCCGTCATCGCGGAGGGTGCATTGATGCTCGCCGCCCGCATCAAGCGCCAGATAGCGACCAGCGGATCCGGGCGTAGCGGCCTGTGCGAGGGTCAGAGCAGCGAGCAGAAGCGCGGCGATCGCAAGGGCGATCGGGAGGAATTTATCCCCCCCCCCCCCCCGATCGGGCAAGCGCCGCCAACGCGCGACGGGCGCGCTGGGCGGCGGTCATGAAGTCAACACCATGCGTCACGCCCACCACTCTACACCATCGCCCCCCCATCCGTCATTCCCGCGCCCCCCCAACCGTCATTCCTGCGCCCCACCCGTCATTCCTGCGCAGGCAGGAACCCGCGCGCCCTCTCCGTCATTCCTGCGCCCCCCCACCGTCATTCCTGCGCAGGCAGGAACCCGCGCGCCCCCATCCGTCATTCCTGCGCGCCCTCCACCGTCATTCCTGCGCAGGCAGGAACCCGCGCGCCCCCATCCGTCATTCCTGCGCCCCCCCACCGTCATTCCTGCGCAGGCAGGAACCCGCGCGCCCCCATCCGTCATTCCTGCGCCCCCCCACCGTCATTCCTGCGCAGGCAGGAACCCGCGCGCGCCCTCTCCGTCATTCCTGCGCCCCCCCACCGTCATTCCTGCGCAGGCAGGAACCCGCGCGCCCCCATCCGTCATTCCTGCGCGCCCCCATCCGTCATTCCTGCGCGCCCTCCTCCGTCATTCCTGCGCAGGCAGGAACCCGCGCTCCCCCATCCGTCATTCCTGCGCAGGCAGGAACCCCACCACCTCCCACCCCCACCCCCACCCCCCTTCCCCAATTCATCCCTCCCCCCTTTTAGGGGGGAGGCTAGGTGGGGGGTGGGAGGCGCCGAGCCACCACCAGCGCCCACCCGCCCACCCACTCCCCCAGAACGCATCCACACCCCCGCCACCCCCCAACAGCTGATACCCTACCCACAGCCCCGACCGCCTCGGAGCGTGGCGCAGCTTGGTAGCGCACTTGACTGGGGGTCAAGAGGTCGCCGGTTCAAATCCGGCCGCTCCGACCACTCTCCCGCCCAAGGAACCGACATGACCACCACCGCCGCTCCCGCCACCGTCGTCCTCGTCCACGGCGCTTGGCACGGCCCCTGGTGCTTCGACCGCGTCGTCGACGGCCTCGACGCGCGCGGCGTCCCCGCCCTCGCCGTCGAACGCCGCCGACCAGCCCCCGACGGGCAACTCCGCGCCGTCACCGACTCCGACGAAAACGAGCGCATCGTCCGCGCCGCCCTCGACCAAATCAGCGGCCCCGTCGTCCTGCTCGGACACTCCTTCGGCGGCGTCGCCATCACCACCGCACCGCTCGGCAACCGCAACGTCAAACACCTCGTCTACCTCACCGCCATGATGCCCGACACCGACGGCGCAATCCCCGACAACTTCGCCAACCCCGAGCTGGTCGCCGCCATCCAGGAAGCCGACGACGGCTCCACAACGGTCGAGGAAGGCAAAATCCGCCAAATCTTCTACCACCAATGCCCCGACGCCGACGTAGCGCGCGCATTGCGCGAACTGTCGCCCAACGAAGCCGCAATCACCTTCGACGCCGTGCGCGAGGCCGCCTGGAAAACCATCCCCACCACCTACGTAGTCTGCACCGAAGACCAGGCCCTCCTCGCCCCCGGCCAACGCCAACTCGCCCGTAACGCCGACCGCATCGCCGAATGGCCCACCGACCACTCCCCCTTCTTCAGCAACCCCCAACTCCTCATCGACCTGCTAGACAACCTAGCCCGCGAATACGCCGCCTAGGGCGTGTTCACACTTCCCTATCTCTCAAACTCAGTCACTCGCGCGCAAAATAAGATCCGTCATTCCTGCGCAGGCAGGAACCCGCGTGCCCATCGTCATTCCTGCGCCCCCCCTCTCCGTCATTCCTGCGCAGCCCCCATCCGTCATTCCTGCGCAGGCAGGAACCCACCCACTCGTTACCCCACCCCACTCCCCCCTTCCCCAATTCATCCCTCCCCCCTTTTAGGGGGGAGGCTAGGTGGGGGGTGAGACGCCACGATCCACCCGACCGCTCGCGCCGCCCCCGATCACCCCCGCCCAGGCCGCTCCCGCCCACCGTCCGGCGGCAGCGGCTCCGCGTCGAACTCCGACCACAACAAACCCGGGCTCGGAATCTGATAGTGCGAACCGCCCGCCTTACTCTTGCCCGCCGCGATGCCCAACGGCGCAGACTGCCCCTCAAAGCGCCCCACCGCGCCCTCGCAGTAACCCCGATCCAACTCAATGCAGTGCCAGCGACGACCCAGACGCTCCGCCACCTCGCCCGTCACGCAACTGCCCGCGAACGGATCGACCACCAGATCGCCGCGGTCCGTCAGCATCCGAATAAAGTACTCCGGCAGCCGCGCCGGAAACCTGGCCGGATGCGGCGTCAGCCCCCGCTCCTTGCAGTAACGCTGATACGCCCCGTTGCTCTCCGTGTTGGGCAGCGCAATCAGATTGGGCGGAATCGCCGCCCCGTTATCCGCCGAAAAATTCTCGCTGATGTCATGCCCCGACGGCCGGCGCATCGGACGGTAACCGTTCTCCAGCAGACTCTGCATACTGTCGCTGTACGGTTGCAGCACGCGCCGGTTGCTCGCCTTCGGCCACGGCGTCTTCGACAACCACCAGACCGTGTTCACCGCATCCTTCACCCGAATCCGCCGCACCGTCACCCACTCCGCCGGGCTGGGCAGCTTCGACGGATTCCACCAGTACAACTCCTGCGCCAGGTGAAATCCGAACTGCTCGCAGAGCATCACGACCAGCTTGAAGTGATACAGCGAGCGCGTCGGCGCACCGCGGTTCCACGCCCCGCCGATATCGATCACCAGACTCCCGCTGTCCTTCAGCACGCGGTGAAACTCAGCCGCGAACGCCCCAAACCAGTCGAGATACTCGCCCGCGTCGACATTCCCATACTCCTTCTTGCGCACCAGCCCAAACGGCGGGCTAGTCATAATGCAGTCCACCGAAGCGTCCCCATACCCGCCCAGCACCTCCAGCGAATCGCCACACGTGATCTTGCCACGCCTGGTCTTGAACACGTTCGTGGGCCGTCGTTTGCGCGCCATCAGAACTCCTCACCCACTAGTGGCTGCTTCGCCTGCATTGCCCCGAGGCCGCCCATAGGATACCGCGCTGATCCAGCCGAGGAGACGGCATCCGTCAGCGCCCCTGTCGCTTCTGTCACCTCGCCCCCAAACAAATCCAGCTGCCGGCTGTCCGCCGCCGCCCGCACGCGATCGTCGTCGAGGATGATGCTGTGCGCCCCGACCCGCTCCTCGCGCAGCCGACGCTCCGCGTACTCGCAGTACTCGGCGTGCAAGTCGATGCCGATCCAACGCCGCCCCGTCGCCTTCGCCGCCAGCGTCGTCGCCCCCGAACCGTTGAACATATCCAGTACGATATCGCCCGCGAACCCCGCCTCGGCGTTGGCGCGGAACGTATACATCATAATCAACCGCTGCGGCAGCACCGTCGGAAACGGCGCAGGATGCCCGCCCGCCCGCTTCACATCCTGCGGATACATCGGCCAAATCTGCTTCGACAGATCCACCCACTCCGCCTGCGAAAGCCGACTCGGCTCCTTGGCCGCCTTCGAAATGCGCGGCGGCGCGCCGTCTTTCACATAGACGTTGATGAACTCGATCGTATTGTCCTCGTAGATGTTCGGCGGAAACGGATAGCTGCCGAACATCTTCGTCGTGGCCTGCTTCTTCCACACGAACAGGCTGAACCGGTGCAGACCGGGAACGCGGCCCAGGATCGACATCTCGATATCGGCCGCGATGTTCTTCAGATGCCGCGTGTGCTGATCATCAATCTCCGCTTTCGGAATCGGCATCACCGGCGTCACGATCGCCAGCTTCCCGTTGGGAATCAGCACCCGCGCAGTCTCGCGCCACACCTCGACCAGATCGTCGATGTACTCCTCGTACGAAGTCTGCCCAATCTGCCCGGCCACCCCATAATCAACCACATTCCAATACGGCGGGCTGGTCACCGCCAGCGCCACGCACGCATCCGGCAACTCCCGCAACCGCCCCAACGCATCCCCCCGCAAAACCCGGTCCACAAAGCGAGCAGGCCAACCCCCACCATCCGGAATCCGGTACTCCATCGCCTAACCCTCCTCCACCGCAATATAGCAATGCGAGCGTAGGTCGTCACCTGGCGGTCGCTCTCTCTCCTTTTGAGCACAGGCCGACAAAGTCGCAGCCGCCGCACTTCCGCGCTCCGGGTTTGGCGGGCAGTTTCCTGTTGCGCAGCGACTGGGCCGCCCGTTGGGCTTGAGCGACGACGTCCTCAATAAACTCCTGATCGACTGTGCGCGGCTTGGCCTTCCGCTCTTCGAGTTCGTAAATCTCGACGAAGTTGGGGCGGTCGCCGGTCAACTCCTGGTAGCCGAGAGCGTACGTATGCAGCTGCTGTTCCGTCACTTCTTCGCCCTGGCTGCGCTCGTTGGACTTCAGATCGACGATTGTCGTCGCCCCTGTATCGATGCGCCGCACCAGGTCAATCCGTCCCTTGATGCTGACGCCGCCGTCCAGATGGACCTCCACATCTTGCTCCGCGAACTCGATGTTCGGCAGTTCGTCTGCGTTGTCCTCCAGGTAGTCGGCGATGACGCTGCTCGCGGAAGCCTCCAACGTCTCGCGCAGTTCAGAGTGGGCGAACGGGGTGCGCAAGTGGCGTTGGACGAGCGCTGGAACCTCATCCACACCTGGGGCATCGCCGCGCATTGCGCGCCGATGAACCTCGGACAGAGCGTCATGCAGCCCTTTCCCGTACCCAAGCGGAGCCGCGATGGGGCTGTTGAAGCCGTACAGCACCCGCAGCTTGAATTCGTATGGGCACTGGAAGAAGTACTTGATGTCGGAGAACGAGAACTCGACGTTCTCCACGCCCGAGCGCGCCCGAGGCTTCGCCCGCCCCCGCTTGCGATAATTGGGCCGACGCCGCTTGACCGCCTTGGATGCCAGCACATCGTCCCAGAACTTCGACTTGCGGCGATACAGGCGATTCTCCTCGATCGGCGCCCAGGTCATGTGCAGGAATTTCTGGCTTCTGGTGGCCGCGACGTAGAACAGTCGCCGCTCGTCTTCGAGACTGCCGCGGTAGCGCTCTGCGTCTTCGATCACGTCTTGCGGGATCAAGTCCCAGGCGCTCGCTCCGCCTTGCTTTTTCGCCGGAAAGCGGTTGCGCAGCAGGGCCGGCACGAAAACCACAGGCCACTGCATGCCCTTCGCCTGATGCACCGTCATGACCTGCACCGCATCCGGCGCCGCATACGGATCATCGTCGATCCCGGCCGCGTAACCGCTCGCGGCTTCTCGGTAGAGAAACTGCGTGAATCCCCGCAGCAGATCATCCGAATCGGAGTGATAGTGAATCGTCTCGTAGTCCGTGATCAGCTGCGAAAACTTGCCGAAGTTGAACATCACGACTTCGCCGCGGCGGTCGGGCACGCGCTCTTCGCGCACGCCGGACAGCTGGAGGAACTGAAGGAGCACGGCTTGCAGGGATCGTCCGGGCAGGCGGCCCGAATCCTGCACACTGCGCCGTATCCGTTCCGCATACCGAATCGCCTTGGCCAGATCGCGCGGCTGAATGCCGAGCTCGGCATCCAGCCACGCGCGCCGAAGCGTCTGCTTGGTCGGCGGTTCGTGCTCAAGACCATCGAGGTTGACCGACTCCTCCGCGATGAAGTGAAACAGCAGCCGCGCGGCTTTGGATTCATGCGCATCGAACAACCCGGGCAGCCCTCGAACGATGTACGGGATTTTGGCAGCGCTCAATGCGTTGGTGATGGCGTCGCCGTTGTTGCGAACGCTCCGCAGGAGAATCGCCATATCGGACCACGACAGGCCCCGCGCCTCCTCGCCCTCGTCGAACCTGACGCCGCGCAGCTCCTTGCAAGTGCGGGCGATCCAGTCCGCCTCCTCTTCGGGCGATTCGAATGCGAGGGCCGTAATGTCCCCGTCCTCATACGGCTGCGCATCAGCGGCGCGCATTTTCTTTTCGAGGCGCCCGCTGTTCTGGGCGATAAATGCCCGCGCGGTATCCACGACGCCTTCGCTTGAGCGAAAGTTGTCCGACAACCGGACCTGCTTCACGTCGGAGTAACGGTCCGCGAACATGACGATCTGCTTGATCGACGATCCCCGCCACTGGTAGATGGTCTGGTCGTCGTCGCCGACAACGCAGAGAGCCGCGCCCAGATCGTGCAGCTGTTCAATCAGCCGCTCCTGCACAGGGTTGACATCCTGATACTCGTCGACGATGAGGTGCCGGATGCGGGCGCCGAGCGCCTGCCGCAATTGCTCGTTCCGCTCCACCTCATCGACCGCCGCCTCGAGAATTGCGGAGTAGTCGAAGTACCCCTGCCCATCCAGCAACTGCCGATAGGCCTCTAGGCCGTCTGCGATTGACCACCCGTCGAGCGCGTCGTCGGCGACAGTGTCTTCTCGCAGAACGTTGAGCGCGTCGATGTACCGCTTTGTGTCGACGAATCGCTTGAGCTGCCGGCCGTTGTGAGTCGTGGTCTGCCTGAGGCCAGACTGAACGCTGTAACGATCGACAAACAGGCGCTGCTGCATCTCGTTCAGCACATCGAACTTGAGGTACTCGGGCACGTAGTCGCGGAGCAACTGAAGGCAGAAGCCGTGAATCGTGCCCACGTAGAGCTCGGACATGCCGGTCCGCCCGCCGAATTGCTCTTCCGCGCGCGTGATGATCCGGTGCTTCAGCTCGGCGGCGGCCTTCTCGGTGAACGTGAAGGCGACGATGTTCTTCGGATCGACCTTGACCTTCTTGGGCGTGCCGGGGTCAAGTAGGTAGGCAATGTGGCGCGCGACCACCTCCGTCTTCCCCGAGCCGGCGCACGCGATCAGCTGCAGATTGCCCTTCGCGTGGCGGATGGCTTTCTGCTGAGCGGCGGTGAATTGCGGCACTCGCTGTCTGCCTTTCAGTTAGCCTCCCGCGCGGCGGTAGCGGCTACCCCTCCCCATCCAATATCGCCTCCAGCACCCGCGTCGGCGACGCCGGCAGGCGGCGCATCCGAATCCCCGTCGCGTTATAGATCGCATTCGCGATCGCCGCCAGCGGCGGCACGATCGGCACCTCCCCCACCCCCCGCACACCATACGGGTGGCCCGGATTCGGCACCTCCACCAGAATCGTCTCGATATCCGGCAAATCCAGCGCCGTCGGCATCCGGTAGTCGAGCAGACTCGCGTTCTTCATCCGACCCTCATCGTCGTAGAGATACTCCTCCGTCAGCGCCATCCCCGCGCCCTGCGCCGCCCCGCCCTGCACCTGCCCCTCCACATACGACGGGTGAATCGCCGTGCCCACATCCTGCACCGCGGTGTAACGCAGCACATCCACCTTGCCCGTATCGCGATCCACCGCCACATCGACGATATGGCAGCCGTAGGCCGGCCCCGGCCGATTCGGCAGTACGTCGGCCTGCCCCTGAATCATCCCCCCCGTGCGCTGCATCTGCCCGCACAACTCGTTGAAGCTCAGCTCTTTCCCCTCCGGACCGCGAATGATACCGTCGTCGCCGTACGCGACCTGCGCCGCGTCCGTCTCCCAGATCAGCGCCGCCCGCTGCTCCATCTGCCGCCGCACATCCAGCGCCGCCTCGTGTACCGCAATCCCCGTCGCGTAGGACACCCGACTGCCGCCCGTCACGTGCGTGTAACCGATCGAGTCCGTATCCACCACCTGCGGGCGCACCTGCTCGTAACCGATTCCCAGCGTCTCCGCGAACTGCATCGCCAGCCCCGCGCGCTGCCCGCCGATATCGACCGAGCCCACCGAGAGGTTCACGCTGCCGTCCGAGTTCAGCGAGGCGTACGCCGCCGACTCCATCCCCGCGTTGCCCCAGTAACCCATCGAAACGCCCCGCCCCACGTATTCGCCCTCCAGCTCCGAGCGGTAGTGCGGACTCTCGATCGCCGCCTGCATCGTCTCCTCCGCGCCGACCTGCGGCAGCACCACGCCGTCCGCCCGCCGCGTCCCCTCCCGCGCCGCGTTCTGCGCCCGCAACTCCATCGGCTCCCGCCCCAGACGCTCCGCCAACTCGTCGATCAGACTCTCCACCGCGAACGTCCCCTGCGGCGAGCCCGGCGCCCGGTAGGCCTGGCACTTCGGCTTGTTCGTCACCACATCCAGCGCGTTGGTGTAGAGGTTCGGAATGTCGTAGGACGAGAACATGCAGGTCGCCCCCGCGCCCACCGGCGAGCCCGGGTAGGCCCCCGCCTCATACGCCAGCGTCGCCTCCGCCGCCACCAGCGTCCCGTCCGACTTCGCCCCCAGCTTGCAGCGCACGTAGGTCGACGAGGTCGGCCCCGTGCCAATCAGCACCTCCTCGCGGTTCATGTACATCTTCACCGCGCGGCCCGTCATCCGCGACATCAGCGCCGCCAGCGGCTCCATGTAGGCCGGCAGCTTCCCACCGAAACCACCGCCGATCTCCATCGGCACCACCTTCACCTGCGACAGCGGAATGTCCAGCATCCGCGACAGCGTCGCCCGCGCCACGAACGGGCCCTGCGTCGACACCCAGACCGTCAGCGTGCCGTCCGCGTTCCACTGCGCCGTGCCGTTCTGCGGCTCGATGTAGCCCTGGTGCGCCGCGGCCGTCTCAAACTCCCCCTCCACGATCACGTCCGCCTGCTCGAAGCCCGCCGCCGGATCGCCCTGCTCAAACTCCAGCTGGCTGGCGATGTTGGTCAGTCGCTCGCCGCGACCCTCGCCCGGCACAAACCGCGCCACCATCTCCACCGTCCGCATCCCCTCGTGCAGCAGCGGCGCCCCCTCCGCCATCGCGTCGTGAACGTTCAGCACCGGCGGCAGCGGCTCGTATTCCACCTCGATCAGCTCCAGCGCATCCTCCGCGATGTGCGGATCCGTCGCGCAGACCGCCGCCACCGCATGCCCCTGGTAGAGCGCCTTGTCCGACGCCAGCGTGTTGTCCAGCACCCACTTGTAGGGCGACACCGTCTCGCCCAAATCCACAATCTCGTCCACCGCGCCCGGCAAATCCGCGTGCGTCACCACGCAGCGCACCCCCGCCAGCGCCTCCGCCTTCGACGTGTCGATCCGCAGAATCCGCGCGTGCGCGTGAGGACTCCGCTTGATCCGCCCGTAGAGCATCCCCGGCAGATTGATGTCCGCCCCGTAGCGCGCCCGCCCCGTCACCTTCTCCACCCCGTCCGGCCGAACCGGCCGCGTCCCCACGACCGCGTACTTGCGTTCCGCCTGCCCAGCCTGCTCGTCCTGCCCGGTGATCTGCTCGGTAGTCATCGCCTGCTCCCTGCTCCCCCGCTCATCGCGGGCAGTATGTGCAGCTCCGCGCCCGGCGGCACGCCGGCCAACAGACCCAAAGGCTGCTGCTCGCTGTTCACCGCGACCCACAGGCCGCGACGCAATCGATCATCCTCGATCAGCGTCTCCCGAAAACCCGGCCAGCGGCTCTCGAGATCGTCGACCACTTCGCGCACCGTGCGCCCCGAAGCCGGCAGCGAGCGCGCCCCCCCGCTCAGACTGCGCATCGCCGGCGGAATGTAGACGATCACATCATCATGCACATCGCCCGCATCGCCCACGCTGGCCTGCGCGTCGCCGGCCATCGCCCGCTCCGTTCGCCCCGCTGCTGCTCCCCGCGCCGTCAGAGCGCGACGCTCCCTTCCGCGACCACCGCCACCACCCCGTCGCCCTTCTCCACCCAGCAGAACAACTCCCGCCGGTCGGGATCCTCCGCGCTCGCGCCCTGCAGCACCCCCCGCGCCCGAACCGTCTCGTTCGGCCAGACGATGTTCGCGAACTTCACCAGCAGCTTGCCGCTCGACGCCCAGGCCGCCCCGAAACGCTGATCCAGCAACTCCCCCAGCAGCGACATCGTCATCTTCCCGCCCACCACCACATCGCTGAAGCCCAGCTCCGCCGAAGCCTCCTTGTCCGTGTGGTAGTTGCGGTTGCCGTGAAAAAACGCCCCGCACATCTCCAGCGTGATCGTCCGCTCCAGCGGACCGAACGCCTCCCCCGCCGGCACATCGAACGCCCGCGCCCCCTCCTTCTTGGCCGGATCGCGCAGCGTCACCCGCCCCTCGCTCTGATCCAGCACGAACGACTGATGATGCCGCTGCACCACCACCACCTCGCCGGCCGGGTCGCGCAGCTCCGTCTCCGTCAGGATCACCGTGCGATCCCGCCGCGGGTACACATCGAGCGACCGCGCGCTCGCCACGTAGCGCCCGCCCACCGTCAGCGGCGCGCGGAACTCCCACTCCTGCCGCAGCCACAGATTCCCGAAATCGTTCGCGAAATGCATCCGCGTCGACAGGTCCGCATTCGCCGCCACCATCGAAGGCGCCGCCGCAACCCCCGCCGGACGCGGCAGCTCCAGCCCCTCGTAGTAGTCCCGCAGCGCCCCCTCGTCAATCAAAACCTCCGCGCTGCCCAAATCCACCCCCGCCCGCGGCTCCTCATACGTGACGATCTCCACCATCTCAGCCCTCCATTCCAGAGTCCACCGACCCCAAAAAGCCACACCGAGGCGGCGCAGCCCCGTCCCCCCAATAATACCCCTCCCCAACCCCCACCCGTCATCCCCACGCCCCTCCCCCGTCATTCCTGCGCCCCCTCCCCGTCATTCCTGCGCAGGCAGGAACCACCCGCCACCCCCGCGCCCCTCACCCATCATTCCCGCGCCCTCTTATCCGTCATTCCTGCGCAGGCAGGAACCCACCACTCGTCACCCCCGCACCCTCTCACCCGCCACCCCTGCGCCCCCCCGCCGTCATTCCTGCGCCCCTTCCCCGTCGTTCCTGCGCAGGCAGGAACCACCCGCCACCCCCGCGCCCCTCACCCATCATTCCCGCGCCCCTTTTCCGTCATTCCTGTTCCGTCATTCCTGCGCAGGCAGGAACCACCCCCCTCAACGCACCAAAACCACTCCCTCAAGAAAATTCATCCCTCCCCCCTACCAGGGGGGAGGCTAGGTGGGGGGTGGAACGCCGCGAGCGTCCACCAGCGGCCGAGCCGCCGCCCGCACCTCTCCAGAGCGCATCCACCCCACCGTCACCCCGCGCCTCCCCCCACCCGTCATTCCCGCGCCCCTCATCGTCATTCCTGCGCAGGCAGGAACCACCCCAGCACCCCACCTTCTCCCCAGCCGCCATTCCTGCGCCTCCCCCCACCGTCATCCCCGCGCCCCCCCACCCGTCATTCCTGCGCAGGCAGGAACCGCGCGCTACCTCCATCGTCGCTCCCCCCTTCCCCAATTCATCCCTCCCCCCTTCCAGGGGGGAGGCTAGGTGGGGGGTGGAACGCCGCGAGCGTCCACCACGGCCGAGCCGCCGCCCGCACCTCTCCAGAGCGCATCCACCCCACCGTCACCCCGCGCCTCCCCCCACCCGTCATTCCCGCGCCCCTCATCGTCATTCCTGCGCAGGCAGGAACCACCCCAGCACCCCACCTTCTCCCCAGCCGCCATTCCTGCGCCTCCCCCCACCGTCATCCCCGCGCCCCCCCACCCGTCATTCCTGCGCAGGCAGGAACCGCGCGCTACCTCCATCGTCGCTCCCCCCATCCCCAATTCATCCCTCCCCCCTTCCAGGGGGGAGGCTAGGTGGGGGGTGCGACGCACCGAGCGTCCACCAGCGACCGAGCCGCCGCCCGCACCCTCCGGAGCGCATCCACCCCGCCGTCATTCCTGCGCAGGAACGACGCTTGGGAATGGGGCGCGGGCTTGTTCGGTTTTTTTTGATCGGGCGGATTCTGGGTGATCCGGAGGCGTGTCCCTATCTGGTCGGAACGTTCGACGGCGTTCGGGTTTGTTCAGGTTTGTTCGGATTTGTTCAGGGTTGTTCAGGGTGTGATCGGGGTGGATGGCCGAGCCTGCGGCGCGGGGCTGGGTGGTGGGTGGGGCGGTGGGCATTGTCTCGCACCTTCGTTCTTCCGAATATGGTAGCACGGTCGGGGGGAGTTGGGGGTGCGGCAGGTTCCTGCCTGCGCAGGAATGACGGAGAGAGGCAGGAATGACGGAGAGAGGCAGGAATGACGGAGAGAGGGCGGAACGACGGAAGCTTGGATCCGCTCTCGAAGAGCGCAAGCGGCCACCCGGCCGCAGGTAGACGCTCGGTGCGTCCCACCCCCCACCTAACCTCCCCCCTGCAAGGGGGGAGGGATGAATTGGGGAAAGAGGAGGTGAGGTGGGGGTGGGTGGTGGCGCGGGTGGCTTCCTGCCTGCGCAGGAATGACGGAGGGGGAGGCGCAGGAATGACGGAAAGAAGCGCAAGAACGACGAAAAGCCTCACCCACCACCCAACGGCTGCCCCCACACCACCTCTCCCGCAACCAGCAACCACACAATCGCGCCCGTCTCCAGACGCCGCAGCGTATTCACCGCCGCCGGCGCATCCGGCGAAAACGCCAGCCAGCGCTGCTCCGCCGCGTCCCAGGCGTACGCCCGCAGCGCCTCCTGCGCAATCGGCGCCAGCGCCGCCGTGATCCGCGTCGGCGGACCCAGCCACGACACCGCATTCCAACCCGCCCGCAGCCTCACCCGACGCATCTCGTCGTAGCGGTACGCCTCCGCCGCCCGCGCCGCACGCCCGTCCGACCGCAGCACCGCCACATCCGTCGCCCCCCGCCACTCCGTCGCCGGTGCGGACGCGACAATCGTCTCGCCGTCCGCCGACAGCACCGACGCCTCGGCCCCGCCCACGAACACCCGCGGCGCGCCCTCCCCCACGCGGAAGCGGCTGCCCGAAATCGTGATCAACTCCCCACCGCCGTAGCCCCCCGCCTCGGGCGAAACGCCCGCAATCCGCGGCGCGGGCGCGAACGCCCAGCCCGCGCTCGCGCCCAGCGCCGCCCCTCGCGCGTCGTGCGCGACCACCCAGAATCGATCCAGCTCCCCCACATCGATCCGCGCGAAGCGAAACGCGCCGTCGCGCACTGGCGCGCTGCCCAGATAGTGCGCCGCCGCGCTGCCCAGATAGCGCGCCGCCGCCGCGCCACGCGCCCCGTACAAATCCACCGTCGCCGCGCCCGGCGCCGCGCCCCGCAGCGTCGCCGCCCCCCGCGCGAAGCTCAACTGCGCAATCCGCGGCGCCGCCGCTTCATCCTCACGCCCGATCCAGCCGCCCCCGTTCGACCAAATCTCGTTCCCCCGCAGCGTCGCCCCGACACTGCCTGATGTGCTGCCCGACATCCCGCCCGATGTGCCGCCCGACGCATTGCCCGACGCCGCCAGCGCCGCCCCGGCGTTGTACGCGATCCGGTTCCCGCCGCCCCAATCCGCCGCCGCGCCCGACATCGCCCGCGCCCGCAGCAGCAGCTGCGACGACCCCTCCGGCGCGAAATCCAGCTGCTCCTCCAGCGCCGCCCCGTCGACCGAAAACCGGATCCGCTTGCCCGGCCCGGCCGCCGCCGCCTCAAACCAGCCCGCCGCCCCCACCGTCGCGCTGCCCGCCGAGCGGCGATCCAGCCACAAATCCAGCACCGTCCCCGCCGGCGCCGGCAGCCCGTCGATCAACAGCGTCCCCCGCAGCAAATGCACGCCCCCCGAGCGCGGTTCGAGCGCCGCCAGACCCAACGGCGCAATCGGCGCCGCGCCGTTCCCCGCCCCCACTGTCAGCTGCGCGGCCTCCGCCGCGCCCACCACCACCAGTCCCGCGCCCGCCTCGACCTGCACCCCCGCGCCCGCGTTCCCGTTCGCCCGACCGTCCCGCTCCAGACCAATCCAGCTCCCAGAAATCCGCCCCGAGCCGCCCGCCGCCGCCACCACCCCCGGCCCCCGGTTGCCCGCCGCCACCACCCCCTCCAGCGACGCCCCCGCCGCGCCGATCACCACCCCGCGACCGTTCCGCTCCGCCCGCACCCCCACCAGCCGCGCTCCGGCCCCGCGCACGACCACCCCCGCGTCCGACGCGCCCACCACCTCGATCCCCGCCAGCGTCGCGCCCGCTCCGGCGATAATCAGCCCCACCGCCGCGTTGCGCGCGTCGAGCCGCCAGCCCGCCCCGTCCAGCACCGCGCCGTCGCGCTCCAGCGCCGGCAGCGCCGACTCCAGCGTGATCACCCCCTGCGCCGCCGCGTCGCCCGACCCAAGACCGTCGAACGCGATGTACCGCGCCTCCCCCGCGTTCACCGCCTCAATCGCCGCGCGCAGCGTCCCCGCGCCGCGATCCGCCGCCGACGTCACCAGCGCGATCCGCTCCCGCGCCGCCGCAATCGAATCCACCGCATCGATCCGCCCCGCGCCCGACTGCGCATCCCGACCCGCCGCTCCGATGTCGATCGCCGTCTCCAGCAGCACCTCGCGAAAAATCCCCCGCTCCACCGACGCCGTCCCCCCGTCCCGCGCCAGCAGCGACGGCTGCGCCTCCAGCAGCAGCGCCGCCACCCCCGCCACATGCGGCGCCGCTGCCGAAGTCCCGAAAAAGCGCGAGCCGAACTCCGTCGCTCCCGAGATCCGCACCCCGTCAATCGCCGCGATGTCCGGCTTCGCCGCCCCGTTGTTCGTCGGCCCCTGACTGCTGTACGCCGCCGTCCGATCCAGCCCCGTCTCCCCCGGCGTAATCGCCGCCACCGTGATCACACCCCCGCCCGCGTCCGCCTGCGCCAGCAGACTGCTCGCCCCCGTCGCCACCTCCAGCGTCTCCATCGAGTTGCGATCCGCGCTGCCCAGCACAAACAACTCCAGCTCCAGCGCCGCCGCCGCCCCACGCCAGTTCTGCACCACCACCCCGAAACGCCCCGCGCCCCCCTCGTTCGTGTACGTCAGCACCTCCTGCGGATTCAGCGTCTCCACAGCCTGCCGCTGCGCGCTCGACGCCGCCACTCGCCCCGACGAATCGAGCAAATACAGATCAAAATCATGCTCCGCCCGACCCCACGGCTCCGCCCAGTGCAGCGCAATCACCACCCGCGAACCACTCGGCAGGCGGAACTCGTTGATCGGATCGCCCGCCCGCCACTCGTGCAGCGGACCCGGATTCGCCAAACCCAGCGCCCGACCCTCGCGCCCCCGCGCGAACCGACCCGACCAGTGCGTCTGCGCCCAATTCCCCGCCGCCGTGATGTACGCCCGCAGCGGCCACTCCGGATTCGACAGCGCCGCCGCCGTGTTCCGCGAAACATCGCTCTGCTGATCGTCCGGATACAGAAACCCCACATCGTCCACAATCACATCCACCCGCTGCGCAAAATGCCGCACCGCCGCAATCATGTCCAAATCCGTCGCCACCGCCCCGAACGACAGCGCCGCCCCCGGCGCGAGATCATGCACCAACTCGATCATCGCCGTGCCCTCCGCCCCCCGCTCCAGCCAGCCCGAGCCGAAACCCAGCGCCTCCGCCAACTGCGGCGCGTCGCCCCGCTCCTGCGCCGCGCCCAACCCCCGAATCCCGTCCGAAATGATCGCCACCCGCACCCCCGTGCCATCCACCCCGAAGCGCTCCCGCGCCGCCGCCGCCCCCAGCGCCTCATCCCCCTCCGAAATCGCTGAGCCCCGCGCGTACACCGCGTAGCGCGGCGTCGACACCTCGCGCACCCCCGCCGCCGACCGCAAATCAGCCAGCCGCGACGCCTCAATCCAGCCCTGCGCCCGCCCCAAATCCGGCAGCGCCAACTCCAGCTCGAAACCCAGCGCCGCCAACTCCGAGAGGTCCGCCTGCCCCTCGGCGAGCCGCAGCTCGACATGCGCCCGCCCACCGCCGCCCGCCGGCGCTTCCGCCCGAACCGCCCCCATCGACCAGCCCCCCGACGCGATCGCCGCCAGCGCCCCCAGAGCCGCCAGCGCAATCAGCAGCAGCAGCCGCGCGCCCACACCCGCATCGCCTCGAAATCGCTTCCCCATGCCCCCAAAGGTATCGAAGCTCACTCTCACCCCGCCCATCGCCGCCCGCCCCCACCCCAATTTGCCCCAACCAACCCCATTCTGGCGTAAGCTCGCTCTGTGCGCCTCCCCCGACCCTTCCGCGGCTTCCCCTGGTGGCTGCCCCTCCTCAGCGCCGCCGCCGCCGCCGCCATCACCGCCCTGATCATCAACTCCGCCGACCCCGTCTGGGCCGCCGACTCCCGCGTCTGGGTGCCCGACGAACGACTCCCCGCCCAACACGTCCAGGCCATCCTTGACGAACCTCAAACCTTCGCAGACGCCATGGAACTCACCCTCTGGGAGCAGAGCGCCGCCGACCTCGCCGCCGCCACCAGCATGGACGTCGAAGGCACCCTGATCACCCTGCGCGTCGAGACCCACAACCCCGCCCTCGCCGAGCAAATGGCCGCTTCCCTCGCCGAAATCGTCGTCGACAAGTGCTACGAGCGCAACCCCGGACCCGCCCACCCCGAAACCCTCGGCGTCACCTGGCCCGGCGCGCAGCGCGTCGCCCCCTCCCCCAGCGGCGCCGCCGCCCTCGCCGGCCTAGGCGGCCTGCTAGGCGGCCTCGCCCTGGCCGCCGCCCTGGGCCGCACCCGCCCCCCCTCACCCCCCTCCACGCTAGCCCTACTAGCCCGCCAAGGCTGGCGCCCCCTCGCCATCATCCCCGCGCCCGATTCCGTCATTCCTGCGCCCCCAACCGTCATTCCTGCGCAGGCAGGAACCCCCCCCGCGCCCGATTCCGTCATTCCTGCGCAGGCAGGAACCACCCCCTTCCCCAATTCATCCCTCCCCTCTTCTAGGGGGGAGGCTAGGTGGGGGGTGGGAGGCACCGAGCACACCACAGCGCCTGTCCCCGTCACCCCCACACCCGCTCCCGCCACCCCCGCGCCCCCCACCGTCATTCCTGCGCAGGCAGGAACCACCCCCGCGCCCGCTCCCACCACCCCTGCGCCCCCCACCGTCATTCCTGCGCAGGCAGGAACCCACCCCGCGCACGCATCCCCCCCCACCCCCCCCACCCCCTTCCCCAATTCATCCCTCCCCCCTTCTAGGGGGGAGGCTAGGTGGGGGGTGGGACGCACCGAGCACACCACCATCCCTGCCACCACCACCCCACCCCCATCCGCCCAACAACTCGCCGACGAAATCGAAGCCGCCCCCAACCACGGCCCCGTCACCGCCTTCCTCCCCCTCCACCACGACGCAGACCCCGAAATCCCCGCCCGCCAGGCCGCCCGCGCGCTCGCCGGCCGCGGACGCAACATCCTCTGGCTCGACGCCCGCCCCCCAACTCCCACCCTCCTCACCCTCCCCAACAACCTCCTCAACCCGCCCACCCCCTTCCAACCCATCGACCCCAACGCCCCCATCCCAACCTGGCTCCAAGGCCTCCCCATCCCCCCCAAACCCGAACAACTCCGCACCCTAATCGCCAACAACAAACCCCGCTTCGACGCCATCCTCCTCCTCCTCCCCCCCGTCATTCCTGCACCCGATTCCGTCATTCCTGCGCAGGCAGGAACCGCGCCCCCCACCGTCATTCCTGCGCAGGCAGGAACCCTGCGCCCCCCCTCCGTCATTCCTGCGCAGGCAGGAACCCTCGCCGACCGCATCGCACTCACCGCCCGCGACGACTACAAACCCACCCCCAACCAAATCGCCCAGCTCGCCGCCCAACTGCCCAACAACATCCCCATCCTCGGCATCGCCCTCACCCACGCCTCCCCCGACCGCGCCAAAGACTTCCAGGCCGCCGCCGACCACGCCCAGGAAAACTCCCCCAAGTAAACCCCAACACACCCACCAGAACACCCGTCCGTATACAATCGCCCCATGATGAACCCCCAGCACCTGCGCAACTGGCAAGCCGCCCAAACCCCCCAACAGCGCCGCCTCGCCGCGCGCATCATCGGCTCCGCCATCGCCCGCCCCAAAACCGAGCACGACAAACCACCCTTCGTCTTCATCCGCCGCAACCCGCCCATCCTGATCGACCGCGAAAACCTGCCCGTCCGCTGGGCCGACCCGCGCCACTACGCACACCTCATCTCCTACCTCGACCTCAGCGGCAAAATGCGCTACCTCACCCAAGACCCGCCGCCCGGCGAACCCGGCTCCCACGCCCGCCTCCCCCAACCCGAAGACGAAGACGCGCCCACCATCTACCCCGTCGACCGGCTCGCCCACCCCCCGCTGCACTACGACGACGAAACACCCAGCCACCTCCAGACCCTCCGCTGGATCCAAGAACAACTGCGCAACCACCACATCGAAGTCCACCTCACCAGCCAACACCTCGCCCAACTCGACCACGCCATCCCCGCCCAAGCCGGCACCCCCGGCGAACCCTTCCCCGTCCCCGCGCAAGCAGAAACCACATCTCCCCCCTTCCCCAATTCATCCCTCCCCCCTTCCAGGGGGGAGGCTAGGTGGGGGGTGGGAGGCACCGAGCACACCACCACCCCATCACCCACCACCGACGACGACTACCCCGAACCGCCCCCCCGCGCCGAATACCTCGACACCATCCTCGGCCAAACCGCCATCGACGCCCTCAGCCTGCGCAGCGACCCCCAGCGGCTCCGCGCCATCCGCGGCCTCGGCCGCCTGATCGGCCCCCAGCACACCGCCGAACTGCTGCTCCAACTCGCCTTCCAAACCGCCTCCGAACCCACCCGCACCGCCGCCCTCAACAGCGCCGCCCGCGGCCTCGGCGCCCACCAACCCCCCGCTCCAGAACCCGCCCGCCAAATCATCACCACCCTCCACTTCTGGGAAGCGCTCAACGAAACCCCCGACGACTACAACGCCCCCCACGGCACCGTCTACGACCGCCTCGCCCAACGCCAGGCCGAGCGCGACCGCGACCCCGAATACGCCGGCCGCGCCTACCCCAAAAGCATGCCCCTCCCCCCAGAACTCGCCGAGCGCTACCCCGACGGCCTCCCCGTCAACCCCGACTACGCCATCCCCGAAAACGACGACGTCATTCCCACGCAGCCAGGAACCGACGACGACTACCCCACCCACGACTACGCCACCGGCGATCCCACCACCCCCGCACCCCCCTTCCCCAATTCATCCCTCCCCCCTTCCAGGGGGGAGGTTAGGTGGGGGGTGGAAAGCACCGAGCACACCACCAACCCCCCGTTCGACCACCCCGACAACCAACCCTCCTACAACCCCCCCGGCTACCTCCCCCCGCTCCGCCCCCTCCCCGGCGACCCCGCCCTCAACACCCACCCCACCGACGAAGACATCACCCCCGATCCCTTCACTGACGATCCCTTCATTGACGACCCCGCCACCCCCGCGCCCCCTCCCGTCACCCCTGCGCCCCCCTCCGTCATTCCTGCGCAGGCAGGAACCCGCCCGCCCCAACCCAACCCCCCCGACCTCTCCCTCCTCCACAACCAACACCCCCTCCCGCCCCACATCATCCAACGCATCCGCCAGCGCCAGCGCCGCCGCGAACTCGAACGCGAATACGGCCCCGACTACGACCTCCGCCTCCGCCCCAACCTCACCGTCCACATTCGCCGCTAGCCGAGCCAACCCACCCCGAACACACCCTGAACAACCCCCGAACAAACCCTGAACAACCCCGAACAAACCTGAACAAATCCGAACAAACCCGAACACCCAAACCCCCCTCGACCAGATAGAAACCCCCCAAGAACCCCCCCAAAAAAAGAATCCCCGAACACCCCGAACACCGCCTCACGAAATCACCTTATTCAGCGGATACGACACCAGCCCGCTCGCCCCCGCCCGCCGCAACTCCGGAATAATCTCCCGCTCCTGACGCTCGTCCAGAATGATCTCCAGCGCCACCCACTCAGCGTCGATCAGCGGGCTCACCGTCGGCGCGTGCTCCCCGAAGCGACCGATCACCGCCAGCACCTCGTCCAGCCGCGAACGCGGCGTATTCAGCTTCAGCCCCACCTTGCTGCTCGCCGCAATCGCCCCCTGCAGCAGCGTGTCGATCGCCTCGATCTTCTCCCGCCGCGCCGCGTCCCCCCACGCCCGCCGATTCGCAATCAACCGCGTCGTGCTCTCCAGCACATCCGCAATCACCCGCAAATTGTTCGCCCGCAGACTCGAGCCCGTCTCCGTAATGTCCACAATCGCGTCGATGATCCGCGCCTTCACCTCCGTCGCCCCCCAGGAAAACTCCACCCGCACATCCACCCCCCGCGCCTCGAAAAACTCCCGCGTCGTCCGCACCAACTCCGTCGCCACCACCCCCCCGGCCAACTGCTCCACCGCCTCAATCCCGCTCTCCGCCGGCACCGCCAGCACCCACCGCGCCGGACGATCCGTCGCCCGGCTGTACTGCAACTCCGCCACCTCCACCACATCCGCACCCGTCTCCCGCACCCAGTCATGCCCCGTAATCCCGCAGTCCACCACCCCGTCCTCCACGTACCGCGCCATCTCCTGCGCCCGAAACATCGTGCAACTGATCTCCGCATCGTCGATCTGCGGGAAATACGAGCGGCTGTCGGTCGAAATCCGGAAGCCCGCCCGCCGAAACAACTCCAGCGTCGGCGCTTCCAGCGAACCCTTCGGCAAACCCAGCTTCAGCATGCGCCGCTCCTCCCGCTGCCATTCAGTTGCGCCCCCCGATCATCGCGCCTTCGCCGCCTTGCGTGTAGCGCCCCCCCAACACAACCCCGCCGCCCCGTGTCGCGCAGGCCACAACACCCGCCCAAACCCCCACCCGGCGCGCAGGCCGGCCCAACCGCCGGCGCGACCGGCGGCGATACACTGCCCCCATGGCCGCCGCCCCAAGAGTGCCCCTCACCGAAGCCCGCCGCGAGCGCGTCCGCGAAATGATCCGCGACGAACTCGAAACCGCCTGGCTCTACGACGCCCTCGCCAAACAGAGCGACGGCGACCTCGCCGACTCCCTCCGCGCCATGGCCGCCACCGAGCGCCAACACGCCGCCCACTGGTGCGGCATCCTCGGCGACGACTCCCCGCTCGCCCAACCCGTCTCCCCCTCCCTGCGCCGCCGCATCCTCGCCTGGCAAGCCCGCTTCGGCGGCCTCGGCGTCGTCATCTCCCAGCTTCGCAGAGAAGAACTGACCGACATCTACCTCTACGAATCCGACCCCGACTCGGGCGACCTCGCCGCAGAAGAGCGCGAGCACCGCGCCGCCCTGGCCGAACTCGACGACCACGACGAGCTCGTCAGCGGGCACGGCGCATCCGTCGGCGCTTCCGGCACCTTCCGCGCCTCCCTCTTCGGCTTCAACGACGGCATCGTCTCCAACCTCGCACTCATGGCCGGCGTCGCCGGCGTCGCCCTCCACTCCGACGCCGTCATCATGGCCGGCATCGCCGGCTGGCTCGCCGGCGCATTCTCCATGGCCGGCGGCGAATACATCTCCATGCGCAGCCAACGCGAACTCCACGAACGCCAAATCGGACTCGAACTCGAAGAACTGCTGCTCGACCCCGAAGAAGAACGCCGCGAACTCGAGCGCATCTACCGCCGCAAAGGACTCTCCCGCGAACTCGCCGAGCAAGTCGCCGGCGAACTCATGCAAAACCCCCAGACCGCGCTCGACACCCTCGCTCGCGAAGAACTCGGCCTCGACCCCGGCGAACTCGGCTCACCCCTGCGCGCCGCAATCGGCTCCTTCGCCGCCTTCTCCCTCGGCGCACTCATCCCCCTCCTCCCCTTCCTCATCGTCTGGGCCGCCGACTGGAGCCAAAACCGCTGGACGCTCTTCGCCTCCGCGCTCGCCTGCGCCGCCGCCCTCGCCTTCGCCGGACTGCTCACCTCCGTCATCACCAGCCGCAACCCCCTCTACGCCTCCGCCCGCTTCGTCCTGGTCGGCCTAACCTTCGCCGCCATCACCTACGCCATCGGCGCCGCCCTCCCCTTCACCCTCTAACCCCCAAAAAATTCCGTCATTCCTGCGCCCCCCACCCGTCATTCCTGCGCAGGCAGGAACCCGCGCCCAACCGTCATTCCTGCGCAGGCAGGAACCCGCGCAGGCAGGAACCCACGCGCCACCCCACCCCGCCACCCCCCACACCCCCTCCTTCCCCAATTCATCCCTCCCCCCTTTTAGGGGTCTCCTGCAAAATGCCCAATTTCGGCGGATCCGCCGATCAGGCTCTATCTGGTCGGCACCTGCGTGCATGCGCCGGATCCGCCATTTTGCAGGAGACTCTTTTAGGGGGGAGGTTAGGTGGGGGGTGGGAAGCACCGAGCGTCCACCAGCAACCGAGCAACCACCCCCACTCCCCCCAAACGCATCCACACTCCCGCTACCCCCACGCAGGCAGGAACCACCCACCCCCCACCCCGTCATTCCTGCGCCCCCACCGTCATTCCTGCGCAGGCAGGAACCGCGCAACCCCCACATCCCTACTCACCCCGCCACCCCACACCCACCCCCCCTTCCCCAATTCATCCCTCCCCCCTTTTAGGGGGGAGGCTAGGTGGGGGGTGGGAAGCACCGAGCGTCCACCAGCGACCGAGCAACCGAGCCACCACCCCCACTCCCCCAAAACGCATCCACACTCCCGCCACCCCTGCGCAGGCAGGAACCACCCACCCCCACCCCGTCATTCCTGCGCCCCCCTCCGTCATTCCTGCGCAGGCAGGAACCAGCGCAGGCAGGAACCGCGCAACCCCCACATCCCTACTCACCCCGCCACCCCACACCCACCCCCCCTTCCCCAATTCATCCCTCCCCCCTTTTAGGGGGGAGGTTAGGTGGGGGGTGCGAGGCACCGAGCGTCCACCAGCAACCGAGCAACCACCCCCACTCCCCCAAAACGCATCCACACTCCCGTCACCCCCACGCAGGCAGGAACCCAACCCCCAGCTCAAACCAACCGCACCTTCGGACTACCGCTAAACGTCTGAAAACCCTCCCCCGTCAGCACCCCCATATCCTCGATCCTCACCCCGCCCCACTCCGGCAGATAGATGCCCGGCTCAATCGTGATCACCGCGCCCGCTTCCAGCGTCTCCTCCGACGTCTTCCCGATGTAGGGCGACTCATGGATCTGCAGCCCCACGCCGTGCCCCAGACCATGCCCGAAGCGCTCGCCGTAGCCCGCCCCGTCGATCACGTCGAACGCAATCGCGTGCGCGTCCTGCGCCCGCATGCCCGGCTCCACCAGCTGCGCCGCCGCCTCGTGCGCCGCCAGCACAATGTCGTAAATCTCCGCGAAGCGGCCGTCCGGCTCCCCGATCACGAACGTGCGCGTCATGTCGGCGCAGTAGCCGTCGATCCTCACCCCCATATCGATGATGATCGATCGCCCCTCGCCAACGGCCGTGTCGCGCGGCCTCGCGTGCGGCCTTGCCCCCCACGTACCCGACGCCACGATCGTCTCGAACGCCAGCGCCTCCGCGCCGTGCGTCCGCGCGTACTGCTCGATCTCCCAGGCCACGCGCCGCTCCGTCCAGTCCGGCTCAATTCGGCCCTGAACTTCGGCGAACGTCTCATCGGTCAGCTGCGCTGCGCGGCGCAGCAGCTCGAGCTCTTGCTCATCCTTGACGGCGCGCGCGCGCTCCACCACCCCGTTGGTCTGCACCAGCGAGGGGCGCCGCGCGGCCGGCGCTTTGACGTTCGCCTCGCGCAGCGCTTTGTGCCCCGCCACGCTCAGCTGCTCCGCCTCGAAACCCAGCTTGCAGCGGCCAATCGGCTTGACGAACTCCGGCCACCACTCGGCCAGCTTGCCCTGCAGCTGAAAGACCTCGAACTCAGGCGCTTCCGACTCCGCCTGTTCGACGTAACGGAAGTCCGTCGCCAGCCCGGCGTAGTCCGCGCTGATCAACAGCCAGCCGTTGGAGCCCGTGAAGCCGCTCGCGTAGCGGCGGTTGTGCCCGCTGCCCACCAGCAGCGCCTCCACCTCCGCCTGCTCCAGCGCGCCGCGTATCCGCCCAAGTCGGCTGCTCATCGGTCCCGCTCCGCCCTCACGACCTCTCCTGCTGCTTGTCCTGCTTCTGCTTCCGCTCCTGCAGCATCGGCACCAGCGCGTCCAGCGCCGCCAGATAGCCCCGCCAGCCCAGCCCGCAAACCACCCCGTCCATCACCGGCGCGGTGACCAGATTCTGCCGAAACGCCTCCCGCGCATGCACGTTGCTCAGATGCACCTCCATCTTGCCCCCCGGAAACGCCTCCAGCGCGTCGCGCAGCGCGTAGCCGTAGTGCGAGAGCGCCCCGGGATTGATGATCAGCCCCTCCGCGTTGCGCTCCTCCTGAATGAAATCGATGATCGCGCCCTCGTGATTCGAGTGATACGGGCGGATCGAGACGCCCCACTCCTCGGCGCGCTTGCGCACCAACTCCTCAATGTCCGAGAGCGTCTGCGTGCCGTAAATCTCCGGCTGACGCTGCCCCAGAATGTTCAGGTTCGGACCGGCGATCAGCAGCACTTTCATCTGGTCCGCCTCGTCCCTCAGTCGCCGCGCTCAATCCGCTTCGCCGCGTTGGCTGCGCCGCCGACGCCGCTCGCGCAGCACCTCCGAAATGCCGTCCAGCGCGTCCTCGATCGCGGCCCGTTTGCCGGTCTCGCTGACGTGCGTGTAGAGCTGCGTGGTCGCAACGCTGGCGTGCCCCAACAACTCCTGAACGACGCGCAGGTCTGCGCCGCCGTTGAGCATATGAGTCGCAAACGAATGCCGCAACAGATGCGGATGCACCTGCTGCCCCAGCCCCGCCTGCGCCGCGTAGCGCTGCACCCGCAGCTGCACCGCCCGCGCCGACAGCCGCCCCCCGTGGCGGTTCAGCCAAAGCCAGTCGGCGCTCCGCTCGCTCAGCAACCCGGGCCGCCCCGCCGCAAGCCACTCCCGCAGCGAGCGCTCCGCCGGGCCGCCCAGCAGCGCCGCGCGCTCCTTGCCCCCCTTGCCCCGCACCACGAACAGCATCGCGTCGGAGTCGTAATCGCCCAGCCGCATATCGACCAGCTCGCTGACCCGCAGCCCGCAGCTGTAGAGCACATCCAGGATCGCGCGGTCGCGCAGCCCGCCGGGCGTCGCGCGATCGGGCGCGTCGAGCAGCGCCGCGACCTGCTCCGTCGAAAGCGACTTGGGCAGCTGCAGCGGCGCCTTGGGCGTCGCCGCCAGCTCCAGCGGGTTGGAGGGCAGCTCGCCGCGCTGATGCAGCCGCCGCGCGAATGACTTGATCGTGCTCGCCCGCCGCCGAATGCTCGCCTCCGCCAGTCCCTCCGCGCGCAGCTCCGCCAGATAGCCGCGGTAGTCCCGCCGCGCCAGCGTCGCCAGCCCGACCCCGCGCGCAGCCAGCCAACTCAGAAAGTGCGAGAGATCGCTGCGGTAGTTGCGCAGCGTGTGGCTGGAAAGCCCGCGGCTCACCCGCAGGCGCTCGAGGTACGCCTCAAGCGTCTCCAGATCGGACCGTTCGAGTTCAACTGTTGTTGCGGTAACGATGGTTCAATTCCGCGCCCGCCGGCCACGCGCCTTCACTCTACACTGTAGTAACACCGAGCGCGCCCACGGAGGGCGCCCAGAGAGAGCGCCGCAGGTCCAGACGCAGGAAAAACCCCAACTCAAAGAAGCGGCCGCCGCCGCCCCCCACCCCGTCATTCCTGCGCAGGCAGGAACCCGCCCGCCTCCGCAGCGCGATTCGGCCCTACAATGATCCGGAGCGGAGCAGCCCATGGTTCAAACGCAACAGAGGCCGAAAGAGGCGGCGGTCGCAGCCGCAGCGAAGCCCTACGCGCCGATCGTGCTGCGGCTTCCGCCGCACTGGGACTTGACGGAGCAATGCCTGCTCGAGCTCGCCAGCCTCAACGACCCCTGGCGCTTCGAGCGCAGCGCGGAAGGAGCGCTGGAAATCATGCCTCCACCTGGACCACGCAGCAGCGATCGGGGCGGACGGATCTACGCGCAAGTGCTGCTGGGCGGCGACGACCTGGGTTCGGCGTTCGAGTCCAGCGGCGGCTTCCGCCTGGCCGACTCCTCGATCCGCGCCCCCGATGTCGCCTGGGTCAGCCGCGAGCGCCTCGCCGGCATCGAGGTCGACCACGAAGGCGCGTGGCCCGTCTGCCCGGATTTCGTAGTCGAAATCCGCTCCCCGTCCGATCGACTCTCCCGCCAACAGGCCAAGATGCGCCAGTGGATGTCCAACGGCGCGCGCCTCGGCTGGCTCATCGACCCCTTCGAGGACGCCGTCTGGGTCTACCGCGAAACCGCCCCCGATCCAGAGCGCCGAGAGCGCCCAACCCACCTAGACTGCGGCGACATCCTCCCCAACCTGCGCATCGACCTCTCCCACGTCTGGCGCTAACCCTCACCCCAACCGTCATTCCTGCGCAGGCAGGAACCCGCACCCCATCCCCCATTCCTGCCCCCTCTTCCCGTCATCCCTGCGCCCCCCTCCGTCATTCCTGCGCAGGCAGGAACCCGCGCCCCCTCCGTCATTCCTGCCCCCTCTCTCCGTCATTCCTGCGCAGGCAGGAACCCGCTACCCCCAACCGTCACTCCTGCCCCCTATTCCGTCATTCCTGCGCAGGCAGGAACCCACCCACCCCAACCCCACACACGCATCCCCCCTCACACCCCCCAATCCCCCCCTTCCCCAATTCATCCCTCCCCCCTTCCAGAGACCTTTGCACAACTCTGGGGGATCGGCGATTCTTGTGGGGAACGCGGTGGGTTGGACGCGAAAGGGGTGCGGCATGGAGCGTGAGCGCAGGCAGGGGTCGTTCGGCGAGGCGCAGATACCGGAGCGTCGCGGGCGCAACGCGCAGTTGGAGGCGATCCACGCGGCGATTGATTGGACGCGCTTCGCGCGGCTGCTGGCCGGGCTGCACGGCTCGCGGATGGGCCGCAAGGCCTACCCGGCGCTGGTCATGCTCAAAATCTGTCTGCTGCAGCAGTGGCACGACCTGTCCGATCCGGCGATGGAGGACATGCTCTGGGAGCGCGCCTCGTTCTGCCGCTTCGCGGGGCTGAGCCTCTGCGAGGAGATTCCCGATCACTCCACGATCAGCCGCTACCGCGCGCTGTTCGCGCAGCGCGGGCTGGGCGAGGCGCTGCTGCGCGAGTTGGACGAGCAGTTGGAGGCGCAGGGGCTGTTCATCGAGCCGGGCCGCGCGACGCTGATGGACGCCACGCTGATCGAGGCGCAGGCCTCGCGGCGCCGCTCCAAGTCGGCCCAGGGGCCGACCGACCCGGACGCCGCCTGGGGCGGCGCCCGCGGGAACGCCTGCTACGGCTACAAGGGCCACGTCGGGGTCGACGCCGACACCCAGTTGATCCGCCGCGGCGTCTTCACCCCGGCCAACGTCAACGAGTCGCAGGTCGCCGAGGCGCTGCTGACCGGCGACGAGGCGGCGGTGCACGCCGACCGCGCCTACGACAAGGCCGAGCGGCGCGCACTGCTGGAGGCGATGCGGATCGACTGCCGCATCCTCAGACGGGCCGACCGCTACCACCCGCTGACGGAGGCGGAGCGCGAACTGAACGCGCTCTGGGAGCGAACCAGACGCAAGGTCGAGCCGGTCTTCGGCACGTTCAAACGCAGCTACGGCTACCGCACCACGCGCTACTACAGCCTGGAGCGCAACCGCTTCGAGTTCTACCTCAAATGCCTCGCCTTCAACCTGCGCAAACTCGTGTTCCAGGGGGGAGGTTAGGTGGGGGGTGGGAGGCACCGAGCCACCACCCTCGCCACGCCCCACACCCCGATCCCCCCTCCCCCCCTCCCGCCATCACCCGCCCCCATCCCCCCATCCCTGCGCAGGAACGGCGGGAAGGCGCAGGTATCACGGAGAGTGCGGGTGCGACGGCAGTGCGGCATGGGCGATCAGGGCGCAGCGCGATTTGGTGCGCTGGCTCGCTGTCCTCCACCCTCGCCTAACCTCTCCCGGCGCAAAATTCCACCATCCCCACGCCCTTGCCGCCCCACGAACGCCGGTAGCATCTACCCGCTGCGCACAGACACTTTCGCGCAGGCCAGCCGCGGCGCAACCGCGCCGCGGCTTGGCCCCGCGCACTACTCGTCGTCGGCCTCGCTCTCCAGCTCAGCGGCATCCGGCGCGACTGCCAGCCGATCGCCGGCGATCGGCTTGAGGCCGAAGTCGCCGAGTGTATCCGCGGCGTTGAAGTCGTCGATCCGGCCTGGCAGCCACCGGTTCGGAAGCTTCGCATTGAACGCCCCGACATCATGTTCGAGGTCGAGGGCTTCGATCCCAGGGCCAAGGGGGCCTGTGCCCTTGCCTATGTCGAGCCAGACGAGGGTTAGGCGTCGCTCGCTGCCCGGGGCACCGCTCTCAGCGAAGTCCCGCAATTGCTGGAACTGTGAGATAAGCCAGGGGTTGTTCGACACCAGGACGATGTCGACGTCGCGGCCGCGGATCTCGTCGAGCGCTTTGGCGATCGCTGAGGCTGTTAGCCCGCCGGCCTGCTCGGCACCGTCTTCAGGCGGCGTCAAGCGCAGAGGTGCGAATCCGAGCTCTTCGAGTTCCGTGACGAAGTCCCGTGGTACCCCGATCTTCAGGAATGAGCGTACCGCGAGCTTCTCGGCTCCCGATCGTTCCTCGAGAAAGCTGCGCACGATGGACCAGTCCGGGCGGGTGCCGCGCCCTAGGTTCTCGCGCCCGACGATTTCGCCATTCGCCCAGTCGATGCTGGGATGGTCGATGAGGGCCACTACAGGGCGGGTGGCGCGCTCAGCGGGCGTGGCGGACTTGTCTCCGGACCCGCCTGCTCCCGTCGCGCGACTCTTGATCCGCGCGACGAACGGCGCACAGGATCGTAGTCGAGCTTCCTGCAGATTTTCGATCTGGGAGTAGTCGGGGTGCGGGTATCCCCACTCATCGTCCTCATCGACGATGAATGGGATGTCCTCTGTATAGAGGAACTGGAATCCACCGTCAGTGATCAGGTCGATGCGCTCGCTTGCCTCGCTTGCAAGGCCCTCAAACGGAAAGTACGGCTCTCGATGCCGGAAGTCGTACCCCCAGAAGCGCGTACCGTCTGGCTGGCGCTCTCGCGCGAACTCATGGTCGCGCAATTCCAAGGGAAGCCGGCCTTTTGGCGATGCCGCGCCCCAATGAACGAGCTCGCGGTCGCTACCGCGCCGGGGGCCGAGACCAAACCCCTCTTCAAGTCGGGTGAAGCAAGCGGCCGTGATGCGCCGCCGCGTTCCGTCTGAGAGAGTTTGGCGCTCGAGCAGTTTGGCGCTGAGCCAGCCGTCCGGGTCGTTCTGGCTGACGATCAGCAGATCGTCGCTGCCGGCTTGGGCCGCGACCAACAGGAGGATGCCCTCGGGGATTGTCTGTGGCAAGTAACTGGGCCCGGGCGCGCGGTGTCGATAGTCTCGGTAACTCTCGCCCACGCGCCTCGCGCGCGGGACCACGCAGATCTGGAAGCCCAGCGCCGCAAGGTCTTCGTCTGTCAGCGGGTGGTCTATGGTGCCGTATTCTCCCCGCGGCGTCTCCGAGCGAACGAGGTAGGCGGACACAGGTGGATCGGTCTTGTCGTCGTGGGTCCCCGCGAAGGCTTTCGCCATTGAGAGAAAGCCCTTGTAGAGCGGTCGCGGGTCCCGGCGTACTTGCTGGTCTGGGTTAAGAGCGTTGTGCTCCGGGTACTGCGCTGACATGCTCAAGGCGACGGCGATGGTGTCGCCGTCGACGATCAGGGTGAGGCCGCGGGTCGTAGGTGCGCAGTGGAGCTTCTGCCGGGTCGTTGTGGTGCGGAGTGTCGTAGGCATGTGTTCGGCCCTCCTTGGAGCCGGGATGGGGGTGCATGGGGCTCTTTCGCCCCAGTCGCAGGGGGGTGCCGCTGCGCGGTGGCAGCGATGCCGACCGCGATGCGGTCGGCGATTTCGGCCACGGCAGCTTGCGCGCACAGCGCAAGCCCGCGGCCACGCCCGCTTCGGGTCGTATCGGCGGTCCGGCTGTTCTCTGGCGACGCTTCTGCGCGTCTTCCGCGGCCGTCTGGCCTCTCAGCTTCCCGGTGCGGTCTCTCCGCAGGGGAGCGGCGGTACCCGCAGGGTGCGGTGGTGGACGGCGGACAAGAAGGAAGAGCACATGGTTTTAGAAGCGTTAAATTTACCGTCGCGCGTGATGTCGGCGACGTTGTTCAGAAAAACAGCAGGGGCCGCCCGTTCGGTCATGGTTCTACTCCGTGTTCTCGACCGATGGCCCTCGTTTAGCCGAATGCGTCCTCAGCACCGGCTCTGCGCCAAGGGTACCTATCAGCTAGCCGGTCTGTCAACTGCCCCGCTCACGCACCAACACCCTCACACCGCCACCCCCCAGCAGCCGCTGGACCGCGCCCCTCCCATGCAGAATCGGCAGCCACGCCGCGCCCTGCGGAATGTCCTCGCTGATCTCAGCGCGGACGACCAGCTCGGCATCGCCCTTGGCGACGCGGACCTCCGCGCCATGCTCGATGCCCCGCTCCGCCGCGTCGGCGGGATGCAGCTGCAGCGTCTCCCCGCGGTGCAGCAGGTCGGCGTCGCCGTCGCCCCGCGCGGCCGAGAGACGGTCCGTGTAGAGGTCGCGCCCGCTCAGCAGCGTCAACCCCTCACCCTCCGCGCCCGCCGGATCGACCGCGAGCAGCCGTTGGCTGGCCGCGCCGTTGCTCGGCTGCCGCGCCTGCGTCGCGCCGCCGGCCAGCGCCGAATAGCGCGCGTCGGCCGCGGCGATCGCCGCCGCGGCCTCGGCCGCGCTCTGCGGCATCGCCGGCGCCGGGATCACCGTCGGCTCCGCCTCGTCGTCCTCGGCGGCGATGGTGATGTCCATCGAGGGCAGCCCGGCCGCCAGCAGCGCGAGCCAGTCCGAGAGGCCGCGCCCGTTGCGCTGCGCCTCGGTCGCCCCGCGCAGCCGCAGGATCTGCCGATCCGCGTTGGTCACATGGCCGTCCTTGCCGAAAGCCGAGACATCGGGCAGCGCGTGCGTCGCCAGCTCGACCGTCTCCGAGCGCACCTCGTCGATCACGATCAGCAGGTCCAGCGCCTCCAGCGCCGCGCGGGTCGCGTCCTGCTCGGGATGCAGCAGCATCGGATTGTCGCGCGCGACCAGCAGCGCCTTGAGGCTGCCAGCGCGGGCCGCCGCCAGCATTTCGCCCACGCCCAGACCGCCCTCGCCCGGCGCGACGCCGACATCGCGCAGCCCGACGCTGTTGGCCTCGGGCGGCAGCACGTGCAGCGCGGCGGGCGCGGCCTCGGGGCCGGCCAGCGCGACCGCGAGGTTGGCCGCGGCGCGCGCCTGCGCGCCGGCCTGCGCCGCGCTGCTCCGCGAGGGCGCGACGACGATCGCCGCCGAACCCCCGCGCCGACGCAAGAGCGTGGCGACCGCGGCATCGAGCCCCTCGCGCGGCGCGGCGCTGATGTCGGACAATCCCTCAACCTCCGAAAGCGAGGCGCGCAAGTCCATGTCGCGCAGCAGCCCCGCGCAGATCGCCTGCGCCGCGCCCGCCAGATCGCCGTCCGACGGATGAATCGCGTGCGCCTCATCCACCGCGTAGTCGGCCAGCGGGTTGCGCCGCGCCGAGATGCTCACCAGCGACGCGCCGTTGTTGGCCACCGCATCCTTGATCCGCACGCCCAGCACGTTGTTGGACGCCGAGATGTCGTCGCCGATCGCCACGATCAGATCGGCGGTCTCGACCGAGGTCAGGCGCGAGGGCAGGTGCTCCGAGCCGAAGGCGTCGCGCAGCGCGTCGCCGATCGCCGCGGTCACGGGCCCCAGCGAGGAGTCGAGGTTGGCCACGCCGATCCGCTGCGCGAGCGTGCGCAGCGCGTACAGCTCTTCCGTGGTCGACTGCCCGGAGCCGAGCACGCCGACCGCCGCGGGGCCGTGCTCGGCGAGGATCGCGCCGAGCTTGGCCGCGGCGTCGGCCGCGACCGCGCCGCCCTCCTGCTCGAAGGCGTCCTCGCCCCGCCCGATCGAGGCCGCGCGAAGCCGATCCTTGTCCCGCGTCTGGTCGTAGCCGAAGCGTCCCCGCACGCAAATCTGGCTGCGCGAGACATCGTTGCCGTTGCCCGGCCGCACCTGCACGCCGCGACCGTCGCGCACGCCCAGCTGAATCGTGCAGCCCATCGAGCACTCCGTGCAGGTCGTCGTGACCCACTTGTCGGGCCGCGCGACCCACTTGTTGGGCGCCTCCATCAGCGTCGCCGTGGGGCAGACATCGACGCACGCGCCGCAGAAGTCGCAGTTGGACTCGTCGATCTGCCCGCCCGCGCCGAACGCGATGCGCGTCGTGAAGCCGCGCCCGGCGAGCGTGATCGCGGTGGTGTGGCGCAGGTCGTCGCAGGCCCGCACGCAGCGCGTGCAGATGATGCACATCTGCGGGTCGAACTCGAAGAACGGGTTGGCGCGATCCGGCTCGGGCTGCCCGTGTCGGTAGTAGGTGCGCGCCTCGTCGATGTACGGCTCCACATTCGCCCGCCCCACATCCGCCGCGTCGCAGGTCGTCTGCAACTCGCAGCGGTAGTTCTTCGAGCAGGTCACGCAGCGGTGCGTCACCTCGTTGTCGCGCAGGCAAATCTCCCCCGTGCGGCAGTGCTCGACGCGGTGGCAGGTCAGGCAGCGGTCCGAGTGGTTGGCCAGAATCACCGCCAGCACCTCCTGGCGCATCTCCGTCACCGCCGGCGTGTCCGTGCGCACCACCATCCCGTCCGTCACCTGCGTCGTGCAGGACAGCGGCAGCCCGCGCATCCCCTCAATCTCCACCGCGCAGGTGCGGCAGCCCGCATACGCCGGCAGCCCGTCCAGGTAGCAGAGGTTCGAGATCGGAAAGCCGGCGTCCTTGATCACCTCAACCAGCGGCGCGCGCTCCGGCGCATCCACTCCGACCCCATTAATCATGATGCGAGCCATCGCAAGCCTCCCGTTGCGCTCCGCGTCCAGGCGGCCACAGTCTACCAGCGGTCGGGCTGAGCTCCGCGCCAGGTGCGTCGGATAGGATGGCGAGGCGGGTACGAGGGCTCGGTTGTGCATTTCTGGATGCTGGCGTTGATGGTCAGGCTCGCGCTGGCGTTGGCCGCGCGGATGCAGGAACCACCTCCTTCCCCGCCTTCGGACGCTGCGGCTCAAGTGGCGGTTGCCGCGGTGAGCGCGGGCGGCTCCCACTCTTGCGCGCTCGATGTCGATGGCCGGATTTGGTGCTGGGGCGCGAATGGGGAGGGGTAGCTGAATGCGCCCGACCGCACCTTTGCGTCGATCAGCGCGGGGGACACGCACACTTGCGGGATCGATCTTGAGGGAGTACTGTTGTGCTGGGGGTCGCGGGAGTTCGGCAAGGCCGCGGCGCCGGCGGGGCGCTTTCTGGCGCTGAGCGCTGGAGAGGATCACGGCTGCGCGCTGACGGCTGAGGCTCGAATTCGCTGCTGGGGCGCGCTGGACGATCCGCCGGAAGAGCTGCAGGCGCGGGGCTTCGTTGACCTGGACGTAGGCCACGAACACGCCTGCGCCATCACGGTCGAGCGCCGCGTCTACTGCTGGCCGCCCAGCCCGACGGCGCCGCCGGAGGCGCTGGCGATTCGCTAGACTGCGGGGCGGATCGGAGGGCGCGATGGCGCTGCGCGGCATCGGTCGAGGCGTTCGAGGGCTGAGGCGTTGGGCGCTGGTGGCGGCGCTTGGGCTCGCGGCGGCGCTTGCCGCGGCGTGCGGCGGCGGGGATGCGCCGGGCGCCGTCGGATCGACGCCGCAGTCCGCGGCCGAGCAGTCCGCTCCGACCGAGCGATCGACTGAGGCGGCGCGGCCTGCTCCGGCGGATGCGGGGGCGGATCGCGCTCCGGCCAATGACGCAGCGTCGGCGCTACAGGCGAGTCGGCAGCGGTCGGTGGAGGTCGATCAGGAGACGAAGCTGGAGGCGTGCCGGCGTCTGGCGGAGGAAAACCCGGACCAGGCGGCGGAGATCCTCGAAGCCTGCGAGAGCGGCGAGCTGACGGCTTCTTCCTCTACGGCTAGTGTTGTGGTGATTAACCCGTACGCGGTGGGGGCGGTGTCCGTTTCACTGAACGGCGTTGGCAACGATGGCCCGCTGCCGCTGCGGCTGGGGCCGCAGGAATACCGCTGCGACATCGTAGTGACACAGCACCGAACCGATGAGGCGGCAGGAGGCTTCTCGGCGATATTCTCAGGCGACGGCCTGCCGGCGCAAGCAGTTGGGGTAGAGGGACCATCGTGGTCGGGCGAGGCGACCTTGCCGGCCGGCGGTGATGGCCTGCGGGAGATCAAGCTGGTCGTGCAGGCGGACGCCGAGGATGCAGAGTGGCGGGTCGCGTGCTCTCAAGGGAGCGGGTGATGCGGCTCGCGGCGTTGGTTACGGCGCTTGGTCTCGCGGCGGGGCTGTTGGCCGCGTGCGGCGGCGAGAATGCGCCGACTACAGAGAGAGCTGCGCCGCAGTCGGCGGCAGAGCGGTCGGTTGAAACGGCGGATCGCGATGAGGGGGATGATGCGGCGGCGGCATTGGGATCGGCGCAGAGTGATCGGGCGGTGACGCGAGAGGCGTGTCGGCGCCTGGCAGAGGAAAACCCGGATGAAGCTGCGGCGATCCTGGAGGCTTGCGACGATGGCACGACTGCGGCTCGCCCAACTTTTCCTTTTGTCAGACGTGTTGTGGCGCTTGGCGGCAGCCCTCATGGGGTGGGGCCGCCGTATGTCACAATGTACGGCGCTGGCGCTTTTAGCCCGCTGCCGATGCGGCTGGGTCCGCAGGAGCACCACTGCACGATTAAGGTGACTCAGTACCGGACCGATGAGGCGGCGGGGAGCTTCTCGGTGACATTCTCCGGCGACGGCGTGCCGGAGCAGACGGTTGAGGTGGAGGGACCATCGTGGAGGGGAGAGGCGACCTTGCCGGCCGGCGGCGATGGCCTGCGGGAGATCAGGCTGGTCGTGCAGGCCGACGCCGAGGATGCGGAGTGGCGGGTTATCTGCTCGCAGAGGAGTGGCTGATGCGGCTCGCGGCGTTGGTTGCGGCGCTTGGTCTGGCAGCGGGGCTGTTGGCTGGGTGCGGCGGCGGGGATGCGCCGACTACGGAGAGAGCTGCGCCGCAGCCAGCTCCGGCGGAACGGTTGGCTGAGGCCGCGCCGTCTGCGGCAGGGGATGCAGGGGTGGATCGCGCTCCGGACAACGATGCAGAGGCGGCATTGGAGTCGAGCTGGCTGCGGGCGGCGCAGGTTGGCCGGGAAGAAGGGCTGGAGGTGTGTCGGTGTCTGGCGGAGGAAAGCCCGGATCGGGCGGCGGAGATCCTGGAGGCATGCGAGAGTGGCGAGGCCTTTACCGTTTCATCTACCCCCGTTCGCTCTGTCGTGGCACTTAACACCAGTCCTAATGCGGTGGTGGGGCCGCCATATGTCTCAACGTACGGCGTTGGCGGTTTCGCGCAGGCGCAGGACTGTGCTGTGGCGGTATTCCGCGATACAAGTTTGGCCGCGCTGCCGCTGCGACTGGGTCCGCAGGAGCATCGCTGCGAGATTGCGGTGACGCAGCATCGCACCGACGAAGCGGCGGGGAGCTTCTCGGTGACGTTCTCAGGCGAAGGCGTGCCAGAGCAAACGGTTGAGGTGGAGGGACCATCGTGGAGGGGAGAGGCGACATTGCCCGCCGGCGGCGATGGCCTGCGGGAAATCAGGCTGGTCGTGCAAGCGGACGCCGAAGATGCGGAGTGGCGGGTTATCTGCTCGCAGAGGAGCGGCTGAAAGGCCGCTAAGCTGCGCGGTATGGCGGTGCCTGAGGTGCCTGGCTGCTTGACGCTGACGCTGCCCGACCATTGGGCGGCCTCCGATCGCGCGCTTGAGGCGATTGAGTATCCCAATCCGGCCTGGACATTTCAGCGCGGGCACTTCGGCTCGCTGGCGCTGACGCCGCTGCCGGGGCAGCGCAACTCGGCCGTGAGCGTCGAGGTGACGATGCAGCTGCGCGCCTGGCACGAGCAGCAGGACGAGGGCGTGCTGCACGGGTTCAACTCGGGCTTCGCGCCGTTCGACGCCGAGGGGCGCAATCCGGGCCTGGCCGCGGCGACCGCCTGGTCGTCCCCCGAACAGGCGAAAGTGCAGGCGCCCGATTACGACCCGCAGCATCCCTTCCCGGCCTTCGCGCCCGCCTTCGTGCTCGAAATCCGCTCGCCCTATCAGTCGCTGCGCGAGTGCCGCGACAAAATGCGCATCTGGATGCACTTCGGCGCGCAGCTGGGCTGGCTGCTCGACGCGGACAATCTCGACGTGTGGATTTACCGCGCGGGGCGGTCGCCGCAGCGGCTCTCCAAGCCGGCCACGCTGCGCGGCGAGCAGCTGCTGCGCGGGCTGCGCTTCGACTGCCGCCCGATCTGGGCCGAGCTGCTCAAGCGCGGCGAACCCTCGCGCTCCAACGAGCCGCTGATCGACTGGCGGGCCAACGAGGAGATTCGCGGCGCGGTCGATCCGAGCTATCGCCCGGGCGGATCGGATCCGGCCCTGCGCACGGCGCGCGCGGGGCCGCTGCCGCTGCTCGACCTCTGGCTGCCCGACGACTGGCCGCTCGACGCCGCCGCGCTGGCGCAGCTCAACGAGCGCAACCCGCAGTGGACATTCGATATGGGGCTCGACGGCGGCTTGCAGATCAACGATCCCAACGAGCCGGAATCCGAGCGGCTGGCGACCAGCGACACGCTGATGAATCCCGACGCCCCGCGCGCGCCGACGATCCTGAGCGCCGCGGCGTCCTGGGTGTCCGACGAGCGGCTGAAAGGCGCCGACCGCTCCAACGCGGCGGGCACGATCGACGCAGTGCCCAACTTCGTAGCGGAGATTCGCTCCGGCTCGCAACCGCTCGAAGCGCTGAAGAACAAAATGCTGCGCTGGATCTACCACGGCGTCCAACTGGGCTGGCTGCTCGATCCGGACACTAAGACGGTCTGGGTCTACCGCGAGTCGCGCCCACCAGAGGAGCTGGTCAACCCGCGCCAGCTCTCCGGCGAGGACGTAATGCCCGGCTTCACGCTGGAGATGGACCAAATCTGGGATTGGGCGGATGATCTGGAGGAGGGCGAGCGGTAGGGGGTGCTGGAGTGGCAGGCGAGAGGCGCTGTTGCTTACTCGTTGCCTCCCACCCCCCACCTAACCTCCCCCCTAAAAGGGGGGAGGGATGAATTGGGGAAAGGTGGAGAGTGGAGCTGAATTGGGAGATCTGGCGCGACACTCCCCGTTCTGGTCCCTCCCCCCTTCCAGGGGGGAGGTTAGGTGGGGGGTGGGAGGCAACGAGCAACCCCAAAGGCAACGACACCAGCACCACATCTCGCGCCCAAGCTCCGTCATTCCTGCGCAGGAATGACGGCGGTCGCCCGCGCTAGCGGTGCTGGCGGCGGTCGCTGGGATGGACCGTCTGCTCGACCGCCTTTTGGCCGTTTGGGTAGGTCCAGTCGTGCTGATCGAGGTACTCGTTGGCCAGATCGATCAGCGCCTCCTTGTCCTTGTAGAGGTGGTTGGGGTTGGTCACCACGTTGGTGTAGGAGCCGCCGACCTGGATCGCCTCGTAGGGGCAGGCCTCGGTGCAGAGGCCGCAGTACATGCAGAGGCGGAAATCGATCTCGTAGCGGTTGACCAGGAACGAGCCGTCCTCGCGCGGCTCGGTCTCGACCAGGATGCAGCCGTCGGGGCAGGATTGCGCGCAGGTCGAGCAGCCCGTGCAGCGCTCGACGAACCAGACCAGGTTGGTGCGCGCGCGCGGCGGAATGTCGCGCTCCTGCTCGGGAAACTCAACCGTGACCGGCGCGCGGCGCACATGCTTGACCACCGTCAGCAGTCCCTTGGCGATGCCCTGTCCGAAGACCATCAGCGGCTCTCCCTCTAGCGGTTTAGCGGCTGGAGAAGAAGTTCTCGTCGTGCGTCAGCGCGCCGCTGCGGTGGCGCGGCTGCCCGTCGGCCGAGAGGTAGGGCGGGAAGAGCGACTCCAGCTCGGCGCGGATCGGGTCGCCCTCGGGCAGCATCTTCGAAAAGTCGCCGCTCGGCTCCGGGCGCCGCTTGCGGTGCCCGTTGGCGTGCTCCTCCTCGATCACCTGCTGCAGCAGCATTAAGCCGGCCAGCAGCGACTCGGGGCGCGGCGGGCAGCCGGGCACGTAGACATCGACGGGCACCACGTTGTTGACGCCGGGCAGCGTCGAGTAGCCGTGCGCGAAGGGGCCGCCGATGTTCGAGCAGGAGCCCATCGAGATCACCCACTTGGGCTCGGCCATCTGCAGGTAGATGCGGCGCACCGGCGGGGCCATCTTCCAGGTCACCGTGCCCGCCACGATCATCAGGTCCGCCTGGCGCGGCGAGGCGCGGAAGACCTCCGCCCCGAAGCGCGCCAGGTCGTAGCGCGCGTTGGCCGTCGCGATCATCTCGATCGCGCAGCAGGCCAGGCCGAACATCGCCGGCCAGAGCGAGGAGCGCCGCGCCCAGCCGAAGACCTTGTCGACGGTCGAGACGAGCAGCTGCGAGCGCAGCTCGTCTTCGATGTCCGTCATCGGCTCAAGCAGCGGAATCGGCGCTCCGCCGGTGTCAATGGTGGGCTGAACCACGCGCGCTCCTCTCATCGGCTGACAGTGTACAGGGTGTCGGCCGGTGTTCGGGGTTGTTCGGATTTGTTCAGGTTTGTTCGGCTCCGTCGGGCCGTGTTCGGGGATCTGAAAGATTCGGCTGTTCGGGGCAATTTTGGGGGCGTCCCCTATCTGGTCGGAGGGGTTGGCGGCGTTCGGATTTGTTCGGGTTTGTTCAGGTTTGTTCAGCCCTGCCGGGCTGTGTTCGGGGGTGGTTCGGTTTGGCAAGTTTTGGGAACCCTTGTCAGCCTCTGTCAACCCTCTGATCAGGGGGTTGGGCGTGGCATGGGCGCGCATGTAGCCTCTGCGCACGCCTTCGTGGGGCGTGGAGATCGGAGGATGATCGTGGAGATCAAGTTCAGGCGGTTGCCGCCGTCGGGGGAGTTGGGGTACCCGCTGGTGCGGTTGCAGATCGTCTCGGTGCGGCAGGGGACAGATGTCGCCGTGATCGCGGCTGGCTTCTACCTGGAGCCTGAGTTTCTGGTGCTGCGCGGCTCGACGGCGTTCGTGGAGCCTGCACCGGCGTTTGAGCGCCCTGAAGATCGGGGCGCGCGGGAGCTGCGCGACTCGCTGATCGAGGACGGGACGCTCGTGCGGCGTGACTCGGTCTACCTGTTCCTGCGCGACTACGTATTTCACTCGCCGTCGCTCGCGGCCAGCGTGATTCTCGCCAGGGCGGCGAGCGGCCCAGAGGAGTGGCGCGACGGGAACGCGACCAAGCTCGCCGACCTCGATTCGGAGTGATTGGTCGGCTCTGAGCACGGCGCTCCTCTCCGTCGCTGTGCGGCACTTTCCCCACCCTGGGGGGGGTTTGGGGGCGGCTGCCCTTGCCGCCCTGAGTAGAACGTATGCATGATATCCTGTGCGGGCGGGCGCGGCAAGCGCGCCAGCTCGATTGGGGGAGACCAATGGCCAACGACTCGACCTCGCCGCCCTATGACTCGGTGGATCCGCGAACGTGGTATCCGCAGGTGCGGGAGGCTCTCACGCTGGGGCAGGCGTGCCGGGAATATCTGACGGCGGTGGAGTTCAGCAACGGGCTGGCGGGAGGCGACCCGCGCGCGCCGGAGGCGGACCGTCGGATTCTGGAGTGCATCGTGAACCTCAACGTGGCCTCGGCGGCGGAGCTGGCGATGGACATCACGCCCTACGAGATGGGGCGTGCGGTCGCGCGCGCGGTGATGGAGGGGGAATGATGGCAGACGGCAAGCTTTCGCTGCTGAGCGTCGGGGAGTGGAACTACCCGGAGCTGGAGGTGATTCAACCGTTGGGCGATGCGTGCAGGGCGTATCTGGCGTGCGGGCGCGGCTTGACGCGCTCAACCCTTCGGGCGCAGACTTCGCCGATGCGGAGCGGGAAGTGATCAGCGCGACGATGGACATCTGCCTCTCCGCGAGCACGAATCTGGCGCTGGACAGCACCGTCTACGAGATGGGACGCTAGGCTGCGCGGATGGACGATGGGTAAAGCACGCTGCGTACGCAGCACCACAACCCGAACGGGAGAGACTCATGAACAGGTGGCACGTTCTCACGATCCTTGCGGTCGCCCTGTTGTGGACGGCTGCCATCATAACAGCGATCGCTCTTGTCTACGCGTTCGCTCTGGACGACGTTAAGGAGGTGGAGATACGTGCGGTCGCTTTGACGGCGCTGGTTTTCACAGGGTTTCTCCTTATTCGCCTCCCTCTTGCCCTCTTCCGGGCCGTATTCGCATCGTACGTTGTGATGCCGCTGATGGGGTTCCGTACGGGCACGGGATCTTCTCGACGAGGGCGACTGTTCAACTCTTGGATCCGGATGCTGGACAGTGCGGGTTGGGAGTACAGCCTGACTGAAAAGCCGTCTTATGAGCGAATCGCCGACCGGATTCACAGCACACTCACTGACATCAAGGGGCAAATGCAGAATCGGGGACCGTATGAGTACGTTCCTATGGTCCACGTCATTGATCAGCACGCCGCCTTCGATGCCGGCGAAGAATGGATACGAGGTCGACTGGTCAACCTCGACTACTTCGAGGATCGAACCGTTCTCAGGCAAATTGCCGCTCGCGCTAGGTCAGAGAGCGTGAGACGGGCCGCCCGCAGACGGCTGATTGATCTGGAGGTCCCAGACGGTCGCACTGAATAGTGGATCTGCCAGCGGATCTGCATCACAGCATTAACTCCGTCACAACTACGGTGCTGTGCGCAAACTGAGACACACCGCTGTCTCGAGGGAGGGTATTGATTCCGCACATCTACCAGACGGATGCCTATAATGAGCGCAGGTTAGCCACGGTGGCACAATGCCACCAGAAGATCGGAGAGTCAGATGCCCGAAGATACGATGGTCTCCACCGAAGAGCTCCGAGCGGCAGCGGCCGCGGCCACACCGGACGTGAAGCGGGTGGTGCTTGCATTGGCGACTTGTCGCGCGGCGCTCGACGAGTTCCACGGCCTCGAAGGTGATGCCGAATGGCACCCGGGGGCAGAGATACACTCAACGGCACCGGGTGAGTATGTGCTGTGGGTGATCGCATACGGACAGCTGCTCGGTCTGATCGGCCAGGACACGCTGATTGGACACGGGCTTGCAGCCGTTCTCGGTGCCAACCAGCCAACCGGGGCTGTCGTCGCCAACGTAGCGCTCGCATCTGCCCCGACAGACTAGACGCTGCGTCGACTCGATCCGCGGCTCAAGCTCGGCAACGGCGGGAGTTGGCGCCGCGGCGATGGGCCGTTGGCGCGCGAGTTCAGCATCCAGCGGATCACGGAGCAGGGGCGGATTGCCGCTGTCGAGCTGCGCGGCGAGCAGCAGCCGCCGATCGGGAAGCCCATTCCCGCGCGGATCAAGGCGCAGATCGCCGCGCCGCGCCGCGTGGCGCTCTACACGTCGAACCCGGAGTGCGACCGCAAGGGCGGGCGGCGCGATGCTCCCCGCCTGAGCGCTGCGTCGAGCCCGGCCAGCGACAATTCCCAGCCGCCCCCAAAAGCGGCGACCAACGTCAACCACCAGCCCAACCGCACCCCAAAAAAACCAGCCCAACGCTCCACCCCCCCCGCCAGCCAAGCCCCCCACCGCCCCAAGGCAACCCCCCTCCACCGCGGCTCCCGCCCAGGCCGCCGCCGGCGCGATGTGTGTGGGCTCCGGGTGGATGCGGTGGGGCGAGGGCCCAGCAGAGGAGTGCCGCCTGACTCAGCTAAGGGCCGCTACCGCAAGCCGTGTGCGTCCAAGACACAGCCTGCTTCTTGGCATCGATCACAGGTGGGATCGTCGCGTTCTGCCACGGCGGCATCGCGTCCAGGATCCCAGAGCGGGGCGGTTTCGCTCCGATAGAACGAGACGCTCAAGGGGCTGGTGGTTGAAGCGCGTTCATCTCGCAGCTGACTGACGACGCGCCGCAAGGTGTCGCGTTCGGAGTCCGAAGCTCCACTGAAGACCCCGACGTACAGATGTGAGAGTTCCAGGTTGTTGCTGATCGCGTCAACAATGTGACGGTCCGTCTCGTTGAAGCCGAAACCATGGATAAAGAGCGCGCCGGAGATCTGGCTGAAACCGAGATACGCCCAATGGAGGTACTCATCGCGGTCGATCAACCGGGTCTTCGCTGCGGAATCGCCGCCGGAAACGATCAGCGGAAGATAACCGCTGAGAATGGCGACTCTCGCCTGTTGCATAATAGTGCCGCGCTTTGACGTGTGCTGATACTTGATGGTGTTGCCGTCGGCTGTCGACAAGTGAAATGCCCCGTGGAGGTATCGGACGATGGGGCGACGAGCGGTGCGACGATTGAATATCAGCCGATCAGTGAGTAGGGGGTTGCCGCCGCGATACGGCTGGAAGCCGTCGCCGAGACGGTTGTTGCGATCATAATCACCGATTGTTTCCATCTGCGCCCAGTACAAGAGGAGATCGTAGTTCGTCGTGGAAACGGACGAGAAACGATGGAAGAAGTGGCCGCCGGCCGTGAGGGCGTGCTGACAGATTTCGGAAGGGCTGTGTGGGTGAACATCGGCGATTACGTTGGCGAAGAAGGCGAGTGGGTTCGCGCTGCCCAGCTCCAGAGTATCCTCGATCGAGCGCCAATTCTGGGGTGTCAGCTCGCGCAGGATTGATTCGAGATCCGTGATGCCGCTTGCGGCCAAGTCGGAGATGAGTTGAGGGTCCAGACCGAGATCGATCATTTTGGCGATGAGCGACTGGTATGCGAATCCCGGCCAAAGGGCGAGTGATGCGCCGTTGCCGGTCAACAGGTGGAGCTCGGCCCCGGTAGCCGTCGCAGCGTCGAACGCCTTTTGAAACGGCATAAGCGGAGCCAACGAGTGTTGGCCGTTGGATCTGATCATCGGGTCGTGAGCGCGATCGGCGCTAGGGGCCGGTCTTGCTCAGGACATCGGTGAGGCACGCCAATGCGCGCGCCTCGCGCTCGCGAATTGATCTGAGGCAGTGGGCCTGCAGCTGAGCTTCGCGGACCAGCTTGCTGCGCACAGCGTTGAGCTGTTCGATGAGCTTGTCTTCGTCGCCGTCATCGCGGAATGTGCCCTGCTCACCGGTGCCGACGTACAGAGCGCGCCAGTCGCCCGTTTGTTCGGGGTTGCGCTCGTAGACCGCGAGTTTGAGGTGGTACGGGACCTCGTAGTTTGCCTCTTCGCCCGGAGAGGTCGGGCACGCCGTGGCGCTTTCGATTCGAACCGTGAGGCGGAAGTGCAGGTTGTCCTGTTCGAAGGTGCAGGTTGCCATCGTCTTGTGTCCTGTTTCCTGTGTCTGAGCTCCGTTCGCCTCGGGAGCCTACCTCGTTGACCTATTGGGTGTGATACCCCATTGCGGTAGATGCGTCAAACCGCAGCTGACCGGCATTGCGGTCAGACGGGCGCGAGGGCGCGGAGGCGGGCGATGATTTCGGGGATGGTCTGGGCGGCGTGGTCGACATCTGTGGCTGTGGTGCTCTGGCCGAGGCTGAGGCGCAGGGCGGAGTGGGCGGTGTCGGCGTCTACGCCGATTGCGGTCAGCACGTGGCTGGGCTCGGTGCTGCCGGTCGAGCAGGCCGAGCCGCTGCTGGCGGCGATGCCCTCCATATCGAGTTGCAGCAGGATGCTCTCGCCCTCGACGCCGGGGAAGCAGAGGTGCAGGTTGTTGGGCAGGCGGCGCGCGAAATCGGCCGGGCCGTTGAGCCGCAGCGGGTGGACGCGCTCGCGCAGCTGCCGCCAGAGTTCGTCGCGCAGACTGCGGGCGTGCTCGGCGCGCGCCTGGCGCTCCTCGACGGCCAGCTGCAGCGCGCGGGCCAGCCCCACCGCGCCGGCGACATTCTCCGTGCCCGCGCGGCGCTCCTCCTCCTGCCCGCCGCCGAGCAGCAGCGGTTCGAGCGCCGTGCGGCGGCGCTGATAGAGCAGCCCCGCGCCCTTGGGCCCGTAGAGCTTGTGCGCGGTCAGCGAGAGCAGGTCGACGCCGAGAGCGTCGGGGCGGATGTCGACCGCGCCGGCCGCCTGCACGGCGTCGCTGTGGACGATCGTCTTGGGGTTGCGCTCTTTGACCGCGCGGGCGATTTCGGCGATCGGCTGGATCGTCCCGATTTCGTTGTTGGCGGCCATCAGCGAGACGAGGATCGTGTCGTCGCGCACGGCGGCGGCGACCGCGGCGGGGTCGAGCAGCCCTTCGCCGTCGACCGGCAGGATCGTCAGCTCGAAGCCCTCCTGCGCGAGCGCTTCCATCGGATGCAGCACGGCGTGGTGCTCGATCGCCGAGGTGATCAGGTGGCGTCCGGCATGGGCGCGGGCGAGCGCGGCGCCGCGCACGGCGAGATTGTCCGATTCGGTGCCGCCCGAGGTGAGGATGATCTCGCGCGGGCTGCACTCCAGCGTGTCGGCCAGCCGGTCGCGCGCGTCGTCGAGCATCGCGCGGGCCGATTGCGCCTCGCGGTAGACGCCCGAGGGGTTGCCCCAGCCGTTGCGCAGGGCGGCGAGCATCGCTTCGAGCACGCGCGGGTCGAGCGGGGTGGTCGCGGCGTGGTCGAAGTAGGCGCGCTGCATCGGATCAGTTTAGCGACCGACGCGGCGGGTCGGCGCGACAGTTGGGCGCGGATGGGCTATGATTGGCGCACGCGACCGACGCGAGAGTGACGCGAGAGGAGAGCCCCGTGACGACCTTCCAGATGACCGAGATGCTCGAGGTGACGGACCTGGCGGCGCAGAAGGCCAAGTCGCTGCTGGAGGAGAAGGGCTTTGCGGACGGCGCGCTGCGCGTGTTCGTGGTCGGCGGCGGCTGCTCCGGCTACCAGTACGGGATGGCGCTGGCGACCGAGGCGGAAGACGGCGACACGGTGATCGAGAAGGCCGGCGTGCGCTTCCTGGTCGACGACGAGAGCGGCCCGCTGCTGATGGGCTCGCGGGTGGACTACATCGACGACGTGATGAAGCAGGGCTTCAGCATCTCCAACCCCAACGCCTCGCACTCCTGCGCCTGCGGCTCGTCGTTCGACACCGCGGAGAAGGCCGGCGCGTCGCAGGCGCGCTCCTGCATCTAGGCCGCTGAGCGGGTGCGTGGTCCGCATTCCCGAGCTGCTCGCGGCGGGGCCGACGCTCTCGTTTGAGTTCTCCGCGCCGCGCGACGACGCGGGCGCGCGGCGTCTGGAGCGCGCGCTGGAGCGGCTTGCGCCGCTCAATCCCTCGTTCATGTCGGTCACCTACGGCGCGGGCGGCGCGACGCGCGGCCCGACCCGCGAGTGGGTGCGCAGAATCCGCGAAGAGCACCAAATCGAGGCGATGCCGCACCTGACCTGCGTCGCGCACACGCGCGGCGAGGTGGGCGCGATCATCGATCAGTACGCCGCCGACGGGATCGACAATCTGCTCGCGCTGCGCGGCGATCTGCCGCAGGGCTCAAACGAGTTGCCCAGCGGCGCGTTCCGCACCGCGCTCGAGCTGGCCGGCTTCGTGCGCGAGCGGGCGGCGATGGCGATCGGCGTCGCCGCCCACCCCGAAGGCCACCCGCTGGCGGCATCGAAAGCTGCCGATCGCGAGCATCAAGCCGCCAAAATCGGCGCGGCGGATTTTGCTATCACGCAATTCTTTTTCGATGCGGCGCACTACGAACGATTCCTCGACGATTTGCAGGCGCGTGGCGTCGATACGCCGGTCATTCCCGGTATCATGCCGCCGACCACTATCGCCGCCATCGAGCGAATGGCGTCGCTCAACGGCACCGAGTTTCCGAGCGCAATCCGCGAGCGGTTGGAGCGTGCGGGGGAAGACGCCGCGCCGCGGCGTCGGGTGGGCGTGGAGGTGGCGGTGGGTCTGGCGCAGCAGTTGCAGCGCGCGGGGGCGCCGGGGCTGCATATTTATACGATGAATTACTCCGCGGCGGCGCTGGAGATTGCGGCGGCGCTGTAGGGCTGGTGGTGGAGGCTGTTCGTGGCGTCCCACCCCCCACCTAACCTCCCCCCTGGAAGGGGGGAGGGATGAATTGGGGAAGGGGGGTGCGTGCGTGCGCGGGTTCCTGCCTGCGCAGGAATGACGGAAAAGAGCAGGATGGCGGTGGGGGCAGGAATGACGGAAAAGAGCAGGAATGACGGTGGGGGGCGGTTCCTGCCTGCGCAGGAATGACGGAGAGGGGTGGAATGATGGGAGTCTGGACACGCCCTAGTCGGGGGAAGCCATCATTGCGCCTCCTGTTGCTCCCGTGCCCGCCGCTGGCGGCGCTCGGCGCAGCGCCGTGCTGCGTCGCGGTAGCGCTGGCTGTTGGGCGGGGCCAGATCGAGGGGCAGCGTGCGGTGGGCGTCGTCAAGCGCTGCGCAAAGAGCCCGAATGATCGGCATCCGGAAGCGAACATCATCCGGCTCCAGAGCGTCCTCGTAAAACCCTCCGTAAAACAGATGCTCCGCGGTGGCGAATCCGCCGAGGAGTTGATGCGAATCAACGCCGAGCGCATCGTCGATGCGATTCACCAGCTGGCCCGCGACGCCGTTTTCGCAGAAGTACCAGCGTCGCGCGTCGGCGAAGACACTGAGCCGGCGAGCGACGGCGCCCCAGATATTTTGGCACGCTTGATCGAGGATCTGCTCGTCAATCTCTACATCCGGCCGCGCAAGGATCGCTTCTGCCGCGGCGAGCAGCTCGTCGCTGGTGCGGGGGTGGGGGTCGAGGGGGGGCTGAGGGGGGTGGTAGGGGATGATTGGTTCGGGGGTGGCCATCATCGCGCCTCCTGCTCGCGGCGCTCGGCGCAACGCCGCGCCGCGCGGAGGTAGCGCCGGCTGCTGGGTGGGGCCAGGTCGAGCGGCAGCCTGCGGTGGGCATCGTCGAGCATCGCGCAGAGGATCTGAACGTTCGGCATCCGGCGACGGATCGCCGCCGGCTCCAGAAGGTCGTCATAGAAATTCCTGTGCAGCCGTTCGGCGGCGTCGAATCTGGCGGCGAATTCGGGCGGATCGGGCTCAAGCGCCTCGTCGATGCGATCCACCAGCTCGCCCGCGACGCCGTGCTCGCAGTAGTACCACTCGCGGGCGTCCGCGAAGACCCGCAGCCGCCGCGTTACCGCGCCCCAGAGTTTTTCGCAGGCTTGGGCGCGGAGCTCGCCGCCGATTTCGTTGTCGGGGCGGGCGAGGATTGCCTCGGCGGCGGCCAGCAGTTCTTCGCTGGTGCGGAGGTGGGGGTCGATCGGTGGCTGAGGGGGGTGGTAGGGGATGATTGGTTGGGGGGTGGGCATCACGTCGCCTCCTGTTGCTCCCGTGCCCGCTGCTGGCGGCGTTCGGCGCAGCGGCGCGCGGCGCGGAGGTAGTGCTGGTTGTCGGGCGGGGCCAGATCGAGCGGCAACCTGCGATGGGCGTCGTCGAGCGTTGCGCACAGGGCTTGAATGGTCGTCATTCGGCGGCGAATCCCGGCCGGCTCCAGAATGTCCTCGTAAAACCCCTCGTGGTGCAGTCGTTCAGCGACATCGAATCTGCCGGTGAGTTCGAGCGCGTCGTCGTTGAGCGCCTCAGCAATGCGATTCACCAATTGGTGCGCGATGCCGTGTTCGCAGTAGTACCAGCTGCGGGCATCCGCGAAGACTTTGAGGCGCCGCGTCACGGCGCCCCACAACTTCTCGCAGGCTTGGGCGCGGAGCTCGCCATCAATTTCCGCGTCGGGGCGGGCAAGGATTGCGGCCGCGGCGGCCAGCAGGGCGTCGCTGGTGCGGAGGTGGGGGTCGATGGGGGGCTGAGGGGGGTGGTAGATTGGTTGGGGGGTGGGCATCATCGCTCCTGTTCAGCAGGGCGCAATGGGCAGCGTATCACCGCGTGTGGGGGCGCGCGCCTGCCACCGAGCACCTGCGCACCGAGCACACGCGCACCACGCGCTTACCCCAAGAAAAATTCATCCCTCCCCCCTTTTAGGGGGGAGGCTAGGTGGGGGGTGGGATGTACCGAGCGTCCACCAGCGATCGAGTGGTCGCCCGCACCCTTTCTGGCATTCCTGCGCCCCCCACTCGTCATTCCTGCGCAGGCAGGAATCGCGGCGCGCCTGCTCGCCATTCCGTCATTCCTGCGCCCCCCACTCGTCATTCCTGCGCAGGCAGGAACGGCGGCGCGCCTGCCCGCCATTCCGTCATTCCTGCGCAGGCAGGAATCGCGGCGCGCCTGCCCGCCATTCCGTCATTCCTGCGCCCCCCTCCGTCATTCCTGCGCAGGCAGGAACGGCGAGGGGAGGCGATCGGGGTGTAAGAGGGCGGTTGGTGGACGCTCGGTGCCTCCCACCCCCCACCTAACCTCTCCCCTAAAAGGGGGGAGGGATGAATTGGGGAAGGGGGGTGAGGGTGAAGTGAGGTGAGGAGAAGTGAGGTGAGGAGAGGTGGGGTGGTATGGGTGGGTGGGTCGGTGCGTGCGCGGTTCCTGCCTGCGCAGGAATGACGGAGAAGAGCGCAGGAATGACGGATGGTGGGGGGTTCCTGCCTGAGCGGTTCCTGCCTGCGCAGGAATGACGAGTTTGGGTAACTTTTTTGTAAAATGCGGGGGGGGGGGGGGGACATCACTGCTTTGGGGGGAGCTGGTATTGTTTGGGGGACTGCCCGCTTTGGCGCGGTCTTTGCCGCGCTGTGAGAGAGGCTCGTAATGACCGATTTGGACTCCTGCGCCGGCGGCTGTCTCGCCGGCCTGTCGGCCGGGCTGCGCAACTCCCGCTTCTGGCTGCTGGCGCTGGCCGCGCTGCTGGCGCTGGCCGCCGCCGCCGCCCTGCTGCCCGCCCAACTCAACGCCGCGCCGCCCGACGACATCGAACTCGAACTCAGCCTGGTCGACGACTCCGACAACGTCGTCCCGCCCGGCTCCTCGCTGACCGTCCGCGCCACGCTCAAATACACCGGCTCGCCGCGCGGTTTGACGCCGCTGCCGATCACCGCCACCTCGCTGTTCGTCTCCGGCGACCAGGAATGGGAATCGATCGGGCGCAACCGGCTCGCCGTGACCAATCAGAGCCTGGTCGGCGGCGCGTTCGGGCCCTACACCAGCGCGCCCGACGGCGGCAAATTCGTCGCCATGGACGGCCGCACCATGGTGATCGGCGGCACCGGAATCGTCGTCGTGGACCTCCAAAACCCGCAGAACCGACACCACTCGGTAGTCGCGGTCAGCGCCAGCCAGATCAACCAGAAGCGCGACACGATCACCGGCATGTATCACGGCGGCGACGATGGTTCCGCGAACGCAACGGTTCAGTCGAGGGCCTCGTTCGGGCGCTCCGTGGCCGTCTGGCACGAGACCGACGACATCGCCTGGGTGTTCGTGGGCTCCAAGGATGACACGGTCAACGGGCACGCGTTCATCGGGCGGGTCTATATCTACAAGGTCACGTACTCCGGCGACTCCAGGCCGACGCTCTCGCTGGAGCGCGTGATCGAGCCGCTGGAAAGCGACTACATGAACGACTTCTCGCGCGCATTCAACGGTGGCCCCACCACTGACGCGCACGGAGTGAAAGCGTTGTTCGGCTCGAGCGTGGCGATCTCCGCCAACGGCAAGTTCCTCGCCGTGGCCGCCGCCGAGATCAACGAGATCGGCGCGGTTTACGTCTACGAGCGCCCCGGCCTGCGCACCCCCACCCATGGCCCCAGCGGCACCACGACGGACACCGGCGGCGACTGGGCGGACTGGGGCGACCTGGTGCAGTCCGCGGCGCTCAAGTTGACCACGATCGCGGTGCCGGACTGGGACGGCGCTGGCGGCGTCTACACCACGACGGCGGGCACCTCGACATTGTCGCGAGTGCCCACCAATCTGATCCACTGGAATGCGGCCTGCGACGCGACCTGCCAGCGGATCTGGTCCCACGCCTACAGCGATTTCGGCAAGGACGCGCTGGCGATCTCGGAGGACGGGCTGACGATCGTGGTCGGCGCGGAGCAGAAGAATCTGCCTGATGCCTGGACGCCGGGCCGACTCGGCTACTACTGGCCGCCTTGCCGCACCGCCCCCTGCACGATCGCCAGCTTCGCCATCGGCCAGAACTGGGAGGGGAACTTCCGCAACGGCGAGGCCTACGTCTTCACGCCGGGCCCTGCGGAGCGCGCGGAGGGCTTCTGGCGAGCCACCAACAATCAGGCGGGAACTCGGCACATCGATTTCCGCTGGACGCCGACGACCGGCGGAGTGCTCTCGCACAAGCTGCAGGCGCAGCCGTTCGGCGAGGGTCCGGGCGTGCAGAACTTCGGCGCGCGGATCGACGTCTCGAACGACGGTCGGAGCGTGGCGGTGACCGCGCCCGGCGCGCCCGGCCAGGGCGTCGACCCAAGCGTCGACTACTACGTGAAGAAGACACCGGAGCGGGTGGGCAAGGTCTACGTGTTCAACCGCCCGGGCAGCGCCTGGCCGAACGGCGGGCTGGACAACTCGCCCGACGCGACGTTCCAGCTGGCCTCGGACATCGACTCGCAGAACTTCGGCTCGCACAATGTCGATTTCAGCCCCGACAGTCGGCGGCTGGCGATCAGCGACAGCACCGGCGTCGAGGGCGGCCGCGCCTGGATCTTCACGGGAACCAGCGGGGCCTGGCGCGACGCCACGACGTCGAGCGCGACGGGGCTCTACTCGCCGCTGGCCCAGGGCGGCGCGGGCTTCGGCTGGGCCACCTACGAGCTGGGCGGCGGCGACGCCAACGCCGACAACCGGCTGATGGTGGGCCGCGGCCGACAGCACCTCTGGGTCTACGACAAGGACCTCAATCTGCTGCCGGGCGACCCGGACAACGGCGGCCCCTGCCGCTTCGACCCGGTCGACGGCGTGGCGTTCAACGGCGACGACACGGTCGCCTGCGAGCTGGCGCTGGGCAACGCGGTGATCGAGATTCCGCCGGGCGCGCCCGACGGCACGTTCACGATTTCGGGCAACGTGACGGTGGACGGGCAGACGGTGACCGACCAGCTGCAGGTGCGGATCGGCGCGGTCGACGAGGTGACGAACGTGGAGTTCGGCTTCGACACGCAGGCGGACGGCTCGTCGTATCCGTCGAGCGTGGCGCGCACGGGCGTGACCAGCACGCGGATGCTGCTGAAGATCCTCAACGAGAACGGCGGGGCGTCGGCGCGTGGCACAATTTCGTCGGTGCTGTTCACGACGACGCAGGGTCGGTTGAGCGCCTCGCTGGCGGGCAGCGCCGGGGCGTGCCGCACGACGGGCAGCCTGACCTGCCAGATCAATACGCCGGCCACGGCGCTGAACGCGGGCAACGCGGACAAGATCCGGCTGACGCTGACGCATCCGGGCGGGGACCAGACGGGCACGGCGACGGTGCGGGTCAATGTGCTGGCGAGCGACGGCGAGAGCTACGCGCCGGAGCCGCTCACGGTGACGTTCGCGGGGATGGCGACGGAGCTGGCGATCGCCAAGCCGAGCGTCAGCCTGCTCAATTTCAACACGTGCGACTCGGCCAGCGACGAGGGCTGCATCTCGATCGACAACCGCGACGTGCTCACGCTGGCGGTGACGGCTGAGGACCGCGGGGGCAACCCGACCGCGGTGCCGAGCAGCTTCGGGCTGGCGCGCATCACCGGGCCGGACGGTCGAGCCGTGGGCACGGACAAGATCGCGGTCGACTGGCCGCTGCGCCGCGACGGCGACGACGACGGCGATGAGGTGACGTCGACTGACCCGCTGGTCACCCGAAACGGGGCGCCGCAGGCGCGGCTGGACGTGAACGTCGAGGAGACGGCCAAGCTGGCGGCGGGCGAGTACACGCTCGAGCTGCGCGCGGGGACGCTGCGCACGACGCAGACGTTCCGCATCAGCGGCGGCCCGGCCTCGATTGACCTCTCGCCGCCGGAGAGCGCGCCGCAGCTGAACAGCCAGGTGCGGCTGACGGTGATGGTGACCGACGAGGACGGCAACGCGGTGCCGGACGGCACGGCGGTGACGTGGCAGGATCGCCCGGTGGGCGCGACGACGGTGCTGGTGCGTCTGGACGCGCAGCGCGTGACCAGGGGCGGCGAGGCGAGCGCGAACTTCCTGGTCGTCGCGCCGGGCAGCGCCTACGTGATGGCCGAGTCGGGCACGGTGGCCGACGCGGAGTTGCTGCGGGTCAGCGCCGCGACGGCGCCGCGAGCGTCGCTGGCCGAGTCGCTGAGCAGCGCAACGCCGAACGATTTCAGCACCTGGCTGGCGCGCACCCGCGTGCTGGCCTCGACGCTGCTACCGGCGCTCGACGGCGTGAGCGCCCTGCTGCTCTGGGAGGGCACCAACGAGATCTGGCTGCGCTACGGCCAAACCGAAGACGGCCGCGTAATCCCCGGCTCGACGGACTACCTAATCGAGCTAGGCGCCGTCCTCTGGCTAGGCAACGGGGAGTAGGGGTCGCCCTCCACCCCACTCCCCCCCTCCCCAATTCATCCCTCCCCCCTTTTAGGGGGGAGGTTAGGTGGGGGGTGGGAGCTTGCGAGCGCGCACAGCGATCGTCTCTCGCACCCACTCCCCTCCGCCATCCCCGCGCCCCCTCCCCCCGTCATTCCCGCCCTCCATCCGTCATTCCTGCGCAGGCAGGAACGGCGGGGGAGGCGATCGGGGTGTAGAACAGCGGTCGGCGCTCGCTCGGTACATCCCACCCCCCACCTAACCTCCCCCCTAAAAGGGGGGAGGGACGAATGGGGGAAGGGACAGGCAAAGGGCGTGCGCGGACACGGACGCATGCGCACATACGCGCACACCAAACATCTTCCCCAAGCACCTACCCAAAAACACCTCCCCCAAGAAAATTCATCCCTCCCCCCTTCCAGGGGGGAGGTTAGGTGGGGGGTGGGAGCTTGCGAGCGCGCACAGCGATCGTCTCTCGCCCCGCCCTCCCCACACCACTCCCCCCCCCGTCATTCCCACCCTCCCCACCCGTCATTCCTGCGCTCCCTTCCGTCATTCCTGCGCAGGCAGGAACCACCGCCCCGCCATCCCCGCGCCCCCTCCCCCCGTCATTCCTGCCCTCCCCCTCCGTCATTCCTGCGCAGGCAGGAACGGCTGGGCCTCCGGCGTCGGTATGCGGCGCACCAGCCCGACGGCCCGCCCAAGCGATGTTCGCCGCCGCCGATATCTGGGTGCGCGCGCGGCAGGTTCCTGCCTACGCAGGAATGACGGAATGAAGCGCAGGCGCCCCTCGGTCGCTGGTAGTGGTTCGGTACCTCCCACCCCCCACCTAACCTCCCCCCTAAAAGGGGGGAGGGACCGGAATGGGGGAAGGGGCAGGCAAAGGGCGCGCGCGGACACGGACGCATGCGCACATACGCGCACACCAAACATCTTCCAAAACACCTACCCCAAGCACCTACCCCAAGCACCTACCCCAAGCACCTACCCCAAGCACCTACCCCAAGCACCTACCCAAACACCTACCCCAAGACAATTCATCCCTCCCCCCTTTTAGGGGGGAGGTTAGGTGGGGGGTGGGAGCTTGCGAGCGCGCACAGCGATCGTCTCTCGCCCCCGCCCTCCCCACACCACTTCCCTCCACCTGCGTCATTCTTGTCCCCCGCCATGCCCGCGCTCAATTCCGTCATTCCTGCGCAGGCAGGAACCACCACCCCGTCATTCCCGCCCTCCCCCCCCCCGTCATTCCCGCTCTCCCCACCCGTCATTCCCGCCCCCCACCACCCCGTCATTCCTGCGCAGGCAGGAACGGCGGGGCCTCCGGCGTCGGTATGCGGCGCACCAGCCCGACGGCCCGCCCAAGCGATGTTCGATGCCGCCGATATCTGGGTGCGCGCGCGGCAGGTTCCTGCCTACGCAGGAATGACGGGGGAGGGCGCAGGAATGACGGAAGTGACGGGGCGCAGAGCGGATGAGGCGTTAACAGGCGTGAGGGAGACGCTCGGTACCTCCCACCCCCCACCTAACCTCCCCCCTAAAAGGGGGGAGGGATGAATTGGGGAAGGGAGAAGGGACAGGTAAAGGGCGCGCGCGGACACGGACGCATGCGCACATACGCGCACACCAAACATCTTCCCAAGCACCTACCCCAAGCACCTACCCCAAGCACCTACCCCAAGCACCTACCCCAAGCACCTACCCCAAGCACCTACCCCAAGCACCTACCCCAAGCACCTACCCAAACACCTACCCCAAGACAATTCATCCCTCCCCCCTTTTAGGGGGGAGGTTAGGTGGGGGGTGGGAGCTTGCGAGCGCGCACAGCGATCGTCTCTCGCCCCCGCCCTCCCCACACCACTTCCCTCCACCTGCGTCATTCTTGTCCCCCGCCATGCCCGCGCTCAATTCCGTCATTCCTGCGCAGGCAGGAACCACCACCCCGTCATTCCCGCCCTCCCCCCCCCCGTCATTCCCGCTCTCCCCACCCGTCATTCCCGCCCCCCACCACCCCGTCATTCCTGCGCAGGCAGGAACGGCGGGGCCTCCGGCGTCGGTATGCGGCGCACCAGCCCGACGGCCCGCCCAAGCGATGTTCGATGCCGCCGATATCTGGGTGCGCGCGGCAGGTTCCTGCCTGCGCAGGAATGACGGAAGAGAGCGCAGGAATGACGGATAAAGGGGCGGGAATAACGGAAGTGGTGGGGCGCAGAGCGAATGAGGCGTAGAACAGCGGTCGTCGCCCAATCGGTACATCCCACCCCCCACCTAACCTCCCCCCTAAAAGGGGGGAGGGATGAATTTTTCCGGTCACTACCCGCCCCCGAGTGTTCGCGCTATGCTTGGGCACTGGAGACGGCCAATGTTCATCCGACCAATCCGCGTCGAACCGCGCGACGGCTTCCGTATCTGGCTCCAATACGACGATGGCGCATCGGGCCTCGTCGATCTCTCCGACCGAGTGGGCCAGGGCGTCTTCCAGGTCTGGGCTGAGCCGGGCGTGTTCGAGTCGGTCCGCATCACCGAGGACTACGCCATCGCCTGGTCCGACGACGCGCAGCTCTGCTCCGACGCGCTCTACCTCGAGCTGACCGGCAAGTCGGTCGAGGAGCTCTGGCCGAAGCTGGCTGCTTCCGTCGTAGATGCCTGAGCTCTGCCGCTTCAACGGCATCGTGATCACGATGCTCTGCGGCGACCATGCGCCGCCGCATATTCATGTGCGCTACGCCGAGGCCGAAGCGCGGGTCAGCATCGCAAATCCGGAAGTGCTGCACGGCCGGCTGCCGCCGCGCGTTCAAGCGCAAGTGCTCAAGTGGGCGTCCGAGCGGCAAGCAGAGTTGCGCGCCGCCTGGGAGCGCGCCTCGCGCAACCAGCTCCCGGGCAAGATCGCCCCGCTCGATTAAGGCCAGTTCGCGCGTCGTAACCACAGAGGTGTGGGACACGTGAATAAGGTGGACGGCCGGCGAGGGCGGCGTGCGCCTCCGTTCTGGCGAAACACGCTTGACCACAATGCGTACAAACGTGCTATGATGCTCCCGTCGGCGGGCGATGGGAGATGCGGATGACTGCACGTTGGGCGATCCGGTATCGGCTCTGGTTCGGGCTGGGCGGCGCGGTGGCGCTGATTGCGGCGCTGGCGGCTGTCTTGATGGCGTCGGCGGGCGGCGCGGGCTGCGTCGAGCTTGAGCGCGGCGAGTGGCGGCTGACGGGCTGCGTTGAGGACAGCGGAGACGCCTCCTGGATTGCGGTTGGGGACGACGGCGATTTCTGGATCTGGCTCGGCGAGCGCTGGCAGCGGCAGTCGGCGGACGCCGCCGAGGCGCTCGCGTATCTGAACAGCATCCAGCCGACGGCGGAACTCTGGGACGCGCCGCATCCGTTCTACGAGCGCTCCGACTGGGAGAGCTTTCCGCTGGAGCGCTACTACGAGGCTGAGTACGCCTGGGCGTTCTACGCGCCGACGCCGGAATCTCTCTACGACGGCGCGCGGCAGCGCGACCACCTCGTGGCGCTCGCCGAGGCGCACCAGAGCGGCGGCGCATACTGGCAGCCGAGCCGCAAGGTCGAGTTCGCGCTCGACGCGGAGAACATCTTCCGCCTGCCCGCCGCCGCCAATCGCGAAAAATGGGCCTACGACCCCGCCGGCTGGCGCCCCGCGCGCGCCGACGTCTGGCAGCAGTACGCCGTCCACTGGATCCAAATCAAGCGCAAGTGGCAACTCAGCTTCGACGAGCAGGAGATCGCCGCTCTTCGCCGGCTCATCCGCGCCCCACCGTGAGCGATTAGCCACCGCACGCTCTACTCTATGGGTATGACTGCTGCGCTGGACGGCGTTCGGGTGCTCGACCTCACCTCCGAGCTGGGCTGGTACGCCGGCAAGCTGCTCGCGGACCTGGGCGCGGACGTGATCAAGGTCGAGCAGCCGGGCGGCGATCCGGGGCGCGGGCTGCCGCCCTTTCACGCCGACCAGCCGGGGCGCGAGACCTCGCTGCGCTTCTGGTATTTCAACGCCAACAAGCGCTCGGTCACGCTCGACCTCGCGCAGCACGACGGGCGGCATCTGTTCGGGCTGCTCGCGGACACCGCCGACATCGTGCTCGAGTCGTTTCGCCCCGGCGAGCTCGAGGCGTTGGGGCTGGACATCGCGGCGCTGCGCGAGCGCAACCCGGCGCTGGTCTGGGCCTCGATCACCGGCTTCGGGCTGGACGGCCCGCACGCGGGCTGGGAGGTGACCGACCTCATCGCGCAGGCCGTTTCGGGCGTGGCGGTGCTGGCGGGCTACCCCGACGGGCCGCCGCAGCGGATCGCGGGCAACCAGGCCTACATCGTGGCGGGCATCTCGGCGGCGCAGGGCGCGCTGCTCGCGCTGCTCCACGCCGAGGCGACGGGGCAGGGGCAGATGGTCGAAACCTCGCTGCAGGAGGCGCTCTCGATCTGCCAGGAGACGGCCCATCTGGGCTGGGATTTCCAGCGCTGGTCGCGCGAGCGGATCGGCGAGCAGCACCGCATGCCCGGCATCGGCACCTATCGCACGCGCGACGGCTACATCTACAGCGCGGTGGGCATCCCCGGCTTCGGCGCGCCCTGGCCCACGCTGATCGCGTGGATGGCCGAGGAGGGCCAGGCGGAAGACCTGACCGAGCCGCAATTCGCCGAGACATTCGCCGCCTTCGACATGCGCACGCTCGGCGATCCCGAAAAGCTGGCCGCGCTCGCGCCGACGCTCAACCGCGCGCAGGAAGTGCTGACCGCGTTCTACGCCGGCAAGACGTCGATGGAGGCCTACGAGCAGGGCCAGGCGCGGCGGCTCTTGATCGGGATGGTGGCGGCGCCCGCCGATATCGCCGAGAACCATCATCTGGCCACGCGCGAGTGGTGGGTCGAACTTGAGCAGCCGCGCGGTCCGGGCGCGGAGCCGGCGCAGCTGCGGATGCCCGGCGCGCCGTATCGACTGTCGGAGACGCCGGCGCAGATTCGCCGCGGCGCGCCGCGCATCGGCGAGCATAACCGCGAAATCTGGGTCGAAGAGGTCGGCATCCCGTTCGAGGATCTGCCGGTCTACGCGGGGGAGGGCGCGATATGACACAACCGCTGGACGGTATCCGAGTGGCGGACTTCTCCTGGTTCGGCGCGGGGCCGATCGCCGGGCGCACGCTGGCCGACTTCGGCGCGGAGGTGATTCGCGTCGAGAGCGAGGCGCGGGTCGACGGCCTGCGGCTCGGCCAGCCGCAGAAGCCGGGCATGTCGGGCTATAACGTCTGCGCCTACTTCAATAACTTCAACGCGGGCAAGGCGTCGCTGCTGCTCAACATGGGCGCGGAGAGCGCGCGGGAGGTGGCGCTGCGGCTGATCGAGCGCTCGGATGTGTTTCTGTCCAATCTCACGCCGCGCGTGATCGAGCGTTGGGAGCTGACCTACGAAGAGTTGCGCGAGGCGAACCCGGCGATCATCGCGGCGTACCAGCCGATGCAGGGCACGTTCGGACCGCACCGCGATTTCCTCGGTTTCGGCGCGGTGCTTACGCCTGTAACAGGCATCTCGCATCTGTCCGGCGACCCACAGCGCAAGCCGGTCGGAGTGGGCACCAACTACCCGGATTACGCGATCAATCCGGGCCATACCGTCATCGCGATCCTGGCGGCGTTGCGCCACCGCCGCCGCACGGGCGAAGGACAGCGGATCGAGCTGGCGCAGCTGGAGTCGGTCGCCGCGGCGATGGGCCCGGCGCTGCTCGATTACACGGCCAACGGGCGCAATCAGACGCGCAAGGGCAACCGCTCGTCGTGGATGGCACCGCACGCGATCTACCGCTGCCGCGACGCTGATCGCGGCGCGCCGCATCCCGACGGCTCGACCACGCGCGAGCGCTGGGCCGCGATCGCAGCGCGCAGCGATACGGAGTGGAACACGCTCTGCGTCGTAGCCGCGGACGCGGCGTTCGCTGCCGATGAGCGCTTCGCTACGCTGCTCGGCCGCCGCGAGCATGAGGACGAGCTGAACGAACAAATCGGCGAATGGACCGCCCTCTGGGACGCGGCCGAGCTGGTGGAAACGTTGCAGGCGGCGGGCGTCCCCGCGGGCGTCGTGCAGGACGCCGAGGATGTCTGCGAGCATGATCGCCACCTGCGCCAGCGCGGCTACTACGAGTATCTCGACCACCCCGAAACGGGCGTCTCGCTGTACGACGGCCCGATCGTGAAGCTGCACGAGACGCCCGGCGAGCTGGCCGCGCCCGCGCCGCTGTTCGGCGAGCACACCTACCGCGTCGCCACCGAAATTCTCGGTTACAGCGCCGAAGAAGTAGCGGAACTCACCGCCGCCGGCGTGCTGGCGTAACACGATTACGAGAGGAGGCCAAGATGGTCACTGCCGAAGCGCAAGTAAAACCCGATCTCAGCGCGCCATTGCCCAACGAGTGGGGCTTTGAGTGCATCCGCCTGCGGCTGCCGCCGGAGTGGCAGCTGACGGAAGAGCGCTTCCTCGAGTTGTGCGAGCTCAACGAGGGCTGGGAGTTCGAGACCACTGCCGCCGGAGAGTTGGTGATCATGCCCGGCACCGGATTAGACAACAGCGAGCGCGCGGTGCTTATTGGGGCCGATGTCGTGATTTGGCGGCGCGCCGGCGGTAGCGGACGGATCGGCGGCGAAGCGGGTATGGCGCATCTGCCCGGCGGCGTGCTGCGCGCGCCCGATGTCTCCTGGACCAGCGACGAGCGGATGGCGCAGCGCCCCGAGGACTACGAAGGGGTACTGATCCCGGTCTGCCCCGACTTCGTAGTCGAAATCCGCTCGCGCAGCGACTCCGTCTCACGCCAGCAGGAGAAGATGGAGCAGTGGATGTCCTACGGCGCTCGCCTGGGCTGGCTGGTCGACGCTTACAGCGAGAAGGTCTGGGTCTACCGCGAGGGCGTGGACGAGCCGGAGGAGTTGGACAAGCCGGATTCGCTCAGCGGCGAGGATGTGCTGGTCGACCTGGTCGTCGATCTCGCGCGTATCTGGACCGACTGACCCGCGCCGCCGCACGGCGCTTCTATGCTGGTTGAGCCGACCGAGAGGAGGCCAAGATGGTCACCGCCGAAGCAGAGGCGAAACCCGATCTCAGCGCACCATTGCCCAACGAGTGGGGCTTCGAATACATCTGCCTGCGGCTGCCGCCGGAGTGGCAGCTGACGGAAGAGTGCTTCCTCGAGTTGTGCGAGCTCAACGAGGGCTGGGAGTTCGAGACCACTGCCGCCGGAGAGTTGGTGATCATGCCCGGCACCGGACGCGAGAACAGCAAGCGAGCCGCCGAAATTCTGGTCGACGTTGGCAACTGGAGCCGCTCGGGCGGCGACGGCGAATACCACCCCGGCGACGGAATGGTGCGGCATCCCGACGGGATAATGCGGTCGCCTGATGTTGCCTGGATCAGCCCTGAGCGGATTGGCCAGCGTCAGGAAGGTTACGACGGCGTGCTGATCCCGGTCTGCCCCGACTTCGTGGTCGAAATCCGCTCGCGCAGCGACTCCGTCTCGCGCCAGCAGGAGAAAATGGAGCAGTGGGTGTCCTACGGCGCGCGCTTGGGCTGGCTGATCGACGCCTACAGCGAAAAGGTCTGGGTCTACCGCGAGGGGCAGGATGAGCCGGAGGAACTGGACAAACCCGACTCGCTCAGCGGCGAGGATGTGCTGGTCGGTCTGGTCGTCAATCTGGCGCGCATCTGGAACAACTAGCTGAAGCGCAGCGCTGCGCTTCTATGCTGGTTGAGCCGACCGAGAGGAGTGCGAGATGGTCACTGCCGAAGCAGAGGCGAAACCCGATCTCAGCGCGCCGCTGCCCAACGAGTGGGGCTTCGAGTGCATCCACCTGCGCCTGCCGCCCGAGTGGCGGCTGACTGAGGAATGCTTCCTCGAGCTGTGCGAGCTCAACGAAGGCTGGGAGTTCGAGACCACTGCCGCCGGAGAGTTGGTGATCATGCCCGGCACCGGATTGGACAACAGCGAACGAGCCGCCGAGTTTCTGATTGACGTCGGCAACTGGCGGCGCGCCGGCGGAGGCGGGCGGATCGGCGGAGAGGCGGGCATGGCCCACCTGCCCGGCGGCGTGCTGCGCGCGCCCGATGTCTCCTGGACCAGCGACGAGCGAATGGCGCAGCGCCCGCAGGACTACGAAGGGGTACTGATCCCGGTCTGCCCCGACTTCGTAGTCGAAATCCGTTCGCGCAGCGACTCCGTCTCGCGCCAGCAGGAAAAGATGGAGCAGTGGATGGCCTACGGCGCTCGCCTCGGCTGGCTGGTCGACGCCTACAGCGAGAAGGTCTGGGTCTACCGCGAGGGGCAGGACGAGCCGGAGGAGTTGGACAAACCCGACTCGCTGAGCGGCGAGGACGTGCTGGTTGGCCTGACCGTCGATCTCGCGCGTATCTGGAACGACTAGCTCGCATCGCCGTAGGCGAGCGCGCGCTCCAGGAACGGGCCGACCGGCTCAATGCCCTGCGGCATGAAATCCCAGTGCCCGCAGGGCAGCCAGACGATCTCCCTGGGTTCGGGCAGCAGGTCGTAGAAGCGCTGCGTCGCTTCGGGCGTGACCAGATCATCGCGCTCGCCGGCGACCACCAGGATCGGCCGCCCCTCAGTCATCGGCGCGTAGACGCCGGGGTCGGTCAGCCGCGACGCGAGCTGCGCGGCCGGCGAGTCTGAACCTCCCAACGTGGTCGCGCCGCTGATGCAGAACGCCGCGGCGCGCACCCGCTGATCCAGACCGACGAACGGCGCCCCGCGCATTCCGCCCATACTGAAGCCGACGAACCCGACCCGCTCGGCGTCAATCTCGGGCAGCGTGGAGAGCCAGTCGAGCGCGCGCATCCAATCCACCGCCGTTTGCAGCGACTGGTCGAGGCGGCGCATCGGCCAGTTGCGGAAGTCGTCCATCGTCACCGGGCGCTGCGCCCGCTCGCCGTGGCCGGCCTGATCGATCGTGGCGCAGATCGCGCCCCGCGCGACCCACTGCTGCGCCGGCCAGAGCACGTAGTCGGCCGCCTTGTCGAGCGTGCCGGGATGCCCCACCAGCACCAGCGGGCGCGGGCCCGCGACGGTAGGGTCGGAGAGCAGCAGGCCGGGCACGCGCTGCTCGTTGCGCGAGCTCAGCTCGAACCGCTCAAGCTTGAGCGAGTCCGCCTCGCGCACCGTGCGCCGCTCAACCTCAAGCGGCAGGTCGCGGTCGTAGCCGAAGGCCAGCTCGAACAGCGCGTCGGTATCGGGCATATGTAGATGCTACTCGTAGCGCAGCGCTTCGGCGATGGTCGTGCGCGCCGCCTGCCGCGCGGGCAGATAGGTCAGCACCAGCGACGCGGCCAGCGCGCCCACGACGAAGATCGCGATCGTGCCGACGGGAATGTAGAGCGAGATGCCGGGGCCGAAAGTCTGCTCATCGAACAGCCGCCAGGCGAGCGCGAGCGCCAGCGTGGTGCCCAGCGCGACGCCGAGGAAGGCGATGAAGCCCATTTCCAGCAGCATTTCGAGGCCGACCATCCGCGAGCGGAAGCCGAGCGAGCGCAGCACGCCGATCTGCCCGCGCCGCTCCACCACTGCGCGCACTGCGATCACGCCCAGCGCCGCCAGACCTGCTGCCAGGCCGATGCCGATAAACGCCTGGAATGCACGCAGGAACGAGTTGGTCAGCCGCGCGTTGCGCTCCTGTTCGCCGGCCAGGTCGTTGGCCTCGATCAGCAGCGTCGACTCGATCTCCTGCGCGACCTCCAGCGAGTCCTCGCCGCCGCGCACCGCGACCAGATGCCGCACCAGGCTCGCCTCGCCGATCAGCTGATCCCAGACCGCGCGCGGCACGATCACAGCCGGCCGGGCGCCCGCCTCGCCCGGCGGCTCGAACGCGTCGAAGGCCAGCGTGGGCGTCAGCGCGATCACCTCCACCTCGACCTTCGCGCCGGCGGAGTGGCCGATTTGCAGCGTGGTGCGCGGCAGCGCGGAGGCGCGCTGATCGACATCGGAGGGCATCCGCCAGTTGTCGCCGCCGGCGAAGGCGCCGCCCTCGACGGTCGCGCGGCTGATTATTGCCACAGGCTCGCCGCGCTTCAGCGCGGCCCAAACCTCGCCGTCGGAGGCGTAGTCGGCGGTGCGCGCCTGCAGCAAAATCTCGTTGCCGTCGTAGAAGCCGTCGTCGCCCGCGAGCAGCACCACCTCGCCGGCGTGATTCTCCTCATCGCCGCTCAGATCATCGACGATCGGCGCGCCGCCCGCGCCCTCAATCGCCGCGTTGAGGCTGGGATCCCAGCGCTCGCTGCGCAGCGTCTGCACCGGCGTGCCGGTCAGCGGGCCCGCGGTCAGCGCACCGCTGCTGCGAATTCGCGCCAGCGTATCGCTCGCGCCGGCCTCCGAAAGCGCCGCGCGGAGGTCGTCAATCGCTTCGAGCCGCGTCGATTCGGCCTGAATCGCGTAGCCCGCCAGCTGATCGTCAGTGCCCGTCGAGCGGTTGAACGATGAGTTGACCACGGTGAAGTTGACCAGCGCGAACATGATCAGCGCGATCATCGCGATCGTCATCCCCGTGCGATAGCGCGACGCCGCCGGGTAGGCCGCCGCGGCGCGCAGCACCGGCGCGTACTTGCCCGCCCGCGCCATCCCCACGCTGAAGATGCGCACCAGCGTTTCCAGGTTGAAGACCAGCAGCAGCGCGCCGGCCGCGGTCATCATCATCCCGCTGACGACGAACAGCTCGGGGCCGCCGTCGAGGTCGATGTTGAACAGATCGTTGTGCCAGGCGCGGGGCGAGAGCCAGAAGAAGAGCACGAACGCGGAGGCCAGCGTCCACAGCGGGCGCCCGGGCAGCCCCACGCGGGTCAGCAGCATCACCAGTCCCAGCGGGGCGATCGAGCCGCCGATCGAGTAGTAGAACAGCGTCTCGCGGTCGAGCCCGTAGAGGATCAGCCCCACGCCGCCGGCGAACAAGGGAACCCACCACTCAGGGCGCCAGGTCAAGATTTTCCACGCTGGCACTAGCAGCCACGGCACGGCTGAGGCCCGCAGCCCACCGAGCATGCCTATGAACACCAATGCCAGCGCGCCAAGCAGGAGCGTGAGCGGGAGGGTCGGCAACAGAACGAGGCCGATGGGCGTGGTGTACATACCCCACTCGGCGCGCCACAGCATCAGTCGCCAGGCAGGCATCAACCACCAAGAGGTTGTCGGCGGGCGGCGATTGCCAGTTCGGCCCAGCAGCAGAAGAAGTACTGAACCGGCCGGGAAAGTGATCAGCGTGGTAGGCAGCAACCCGACACCGAGCGGAGTCGTCACGATGCCCACCAGCGACAATTTCTTTCGCCGGCTCAACGACGTATCGGGCAAGTCGCGAATCGCCGCGACGATGTTCAGCACGCTGGCGCGGAATGAGGAGACCGTCATCGTGATGAACGTGATCACCAGCCCGATCCCGCCGGAGATCACCAGCGCCTGCCAGGTTACGCTCCAGGTGAAGGTGAAGCCGAAGGCGTCCAGCGCCGAGTTGAGGAACGAGACCATCCCCAGCGTGATCACCAGGCCGAGCGCCACGCCGACCACCGACGCGCCGAGGTTGTAGACCATCCCCTCCGACATGAACATCTGAATGAGGTGGTCGCGCTGCATCCCGATCGCCCGCGACATCCCCATCTCCGAGCGCCGCTCTTCCGCCAGCATCGCGAAGATCAGGAAAATCAGCAGCACGCCCGCGGCAACCGAGAACGAACCCATGAAGAGGAAGAGCAGCACCAGCACCGCGCCCAGCAGCTCCGCGCCGTCCACCGCGTCCTTCTTCGAGGGATCGGTCTGTAGCCGCTCGGTCAAATTCAGCGGGTCGTAGTAGATCGACTGGTCCGCCTCGCCCAGCCGCCCCGCCGTGCGCTGCTGCTGCTCTTCCTGCGTGCGGTGAGTCAGGTACTCCTCCAGCACGCCGTCGAGATCATCCGACAGATCCAGCCCGCCGCGAATGCTCCCGCCCGAGGCGACCGCGACGAGCGTCCAGCCCTCGACCGCATCTACGCCGCGCAGCGCGTCGCGCAGCGTGTCAATCGGCACGACGCCCCCGGTCGAACTGTCGGAATCGTCAACCTGGCCGGTGATCAGTGAGTCCTGGGCGACCGCCGCAACGCGCAGTTCGTAGGCACGCGGGCCGATCCGCAGCTCCAGCGTGTGCCCCACCTCGGCCGCAATCTGCTGCGCGGTCGTTTCGTTGATCACGATCTCGTTCGCGCCGACGCCCGACATCGCGAAATCGCCCCCGCGCTCGTCCGGCACCGCGCCAACCCGGTCCACATCGGACGGATCGACGCCGACCAGCCAGAAGGTCGGCTCGGAGAGCCGCGTATCGAGATTGCGCACCGAGGCCGGCACGAAGCGGATGCCGAAAACGCCGTCCACCCGCGGATCGCCGTCGAACTGTCGGCGCAGGTCGTCGATCACCTGATCGGAGACGAGCCGATTCGCGCCCGGCGCGGTCTCGGCGTCGTCGGCCACGCTGATCGCGTGATCGATCCGCCGCTGGTTGTCGAGCGCCGCCTCGCGCACCGAGATCGCCAGCGTGTCGCCCGTCACAAACGACATCGCCACGATGATCGTGGCCAGGGTCAGGCCGAAGACGATCAACACGGTCTGCGCCCGCCGACGCGGGATGTTGCGCAGCCCCATCTTGACCACCAGCGGGCGGCGCAGCGTGAAGAAGACCAGCACCGCCATCACGACGGCGACGGCGATGCCGACGCCCAGCGCGATGTCGTTGATGTCCGCGCCGAAGATGTTGTTCATCGCCGCGGCTCCGCGGCGGCCGCCATCCCGCGCTCATCCTGCTGCTCGCCGGCGTCGTGCTGCCCCGCCCAGACCGCCTCCGGATCGGCGGCGCTCGGCCCCGCCGCGCCGCGCCGCGCGAACGGGCGGTGTACGGTTTCGTCCTCGATCTCGCCGTCGCGCATGTGGATCGTGCGGTGCGCGCGCGCGCCCACGCCCTGATCGTGCGTGACGATGATGAATGTCTGCCCGCGCTCCTCGTTGAGCTGCTCCATCAGCCTCATAATCTGGTCCGCGGTGGTCGAGTCGAGGTCGCCGGTTGGCTCGTCGCCCCAGACGATGGTTGGATTGTTGACCAGCGCGCGGGCGATCGTGACGCGCTGCCGCTGCCCGCCCGACAGCTGCGCCGGGCGGTGCCGCGCCCAGTCGCCCAGCGAGAGCGTCTCCAGCGCCTCCATCGCCCGCCGCCGCGCCTCGCCCGGACGCACCCCGCTGAGCAGCAGCGGCATCTCCACATTCTCGACCGCGGTCAGCACCGGCAGCAGGTTGTAGAACTGAAAGACGAAGCCCATCCGCCGCGCGCGGTAGTCGGTGCGCACGTTGTCGGGCATCGTCTGAATCGGCGAGCCCTCGATCGTGATCTCGCCCTCATCGATCACCTCAAGCCCCGAAAGGCAGTTGAGCAGCGTGGTCTTGCCGCAGCCCGAAGGACCCATGATCGAGACCATCTCGCCGCGGTCGACCGAGAGCGAGACGCCGCGCAGCGCATGCACCGGCTGCCCCTCGGCGGCGTAGGTCTTGTGGACGTTCGAGGCGACGATGATCGGCCCGCCACCGGCCATCTCGGCGGGCGTCGTATTGGGCGAATGATCGGGCGAAATGTCGGGCAGATTGTCGGCCATGCGGTCTCCGCTCCCCACTGCGGGCGAACGCGCCCGCAGACCTGCGGCGCGCCTGCGCGTATCCTGCGAGCGTATGCGAAATCCGAACTACGCGGCGTAAGCCGCGCGACAGCGCCAGGTAAGGAAACCGATCCAATGGCAGACCTCCGAGAGACCGTCGAGCAGCTGGCCGAGGCGCTGGTCGCCAACAACATCGCGCTGCTGATGCCGATGTTCACCCCGCAAGGCCTGATGCAAGCGCTCGCCCTGCAAAGCGGCGAGCAAAGCGCCGAAGGCTCCGACTCCTTCGAGCTGCGCCCCCAGGAGGGCAACCGCTACGAAATCTGGTTCCAGGGCGACGAAGGCGGGGGCGGCATCTACACCGACTGGCTGGAGGTCAACGGCGAGTGGAAGGTAGACGGCATCGGCCGCCTCGGCGAATAAGTGCGCCCGCCCGGGGCGTGTTCACACTCCCGTCATTCCTGCGCCCCCTCCGTCATTCCTGCGCCCCCTCCGTCATTCCTGCGCCCCCTCCGTCATTCCTGCGCCCCCTCCGTCATTCCTGCGCAGGCAGGAACCCACCCACCCCAACGACCGCTCTCACCTCCAATTCATCCCTCCCCCCTGGAATTGGGGAGGGATGAATTGGGGAGGGATGAATTGGGGAAGGTGTGGGTGTTGGCTGGGCGCTGGGCTCGGCGAGATGGCTGTGGCGAGCGCGGGCTGGCGGAAGTGTGAACGGGCCTCAGGGCCGCCAGGGCTCGTAGCGGAAGATGATTGGCAGCTGGTTGAAGTCGGTGACGCCTGCGTCGTGGCGATAGATGACGACCTCGCCGTGGCCGCAGTCGCCGAACTCGTCGCAGCCGAGCGCGCCGGTCAGGCCGTGGAAGCGCTGGCGGCCGTAGAGCGCCTCGCGCAGCGCCGCGCGGTCGATGCGCAGCGCGCCGCCGTCCTCAACCGCGACCGCCTCGATCGCCGATAGCAGCAGCGTCGCCGCGTCGTAGCCGTAGGCCCACAGGTCGGACTCCGGCTCGCCGAACCGCTCGCGGTATTCGGCCAGAGCCTGTTCGATGCTCTTGCCCGTCGCCTCGTTGACATTGCCGCCCAGCTCAAACGCCGGCCCGGCGGCGTAGACGCCGTCCGTCTCGGGCACCGCGAGAAACGCTTCGGAGAATGTCAGGTCGCCGGTCACGAACACCGTTTGGTCGAAGGCGGCGTTTTGCCGCGCTTGGCGCATGAAACGCAGCGCGTCGTCGGGCTGGAGTGGGAAGAAGACGACCTCCGGCGCGGTCTCGGCGAGCGCCTGCAGGGCCGCGGAGATGTCGGTCGCGCCGCGCGTGATCGTTTCGACCAGCGACAGTTCGCCGCCCAACGTCTCGAATGCGTCGCCGAAGGCCGCCGTCAGCTCGGCGTGGTAGGTGTCGCGGTCGTGGATCGCCGCGGCGCGCAGCAGACCGAGTTCGTAGTAGACGAAGTCGGCCAGCGCGAGTCCTTCGTTGAGGTCGTTATTGATCACGCGCAGGTAGCCGTTGTGGTGATTTGCGCCGCGCGCGCCGCGCAGGTCCGAGGTGAGCGAGGCCGCAGTGTTGGAGGGGGAGATCATGACCATTCCGGCATCGCTGATCAGCGGCGCGGCCTCGATGGCCGCGCTGGAACAGATCGTGCCGATCACGCCGATCAGGTCGGAGTCGGCGATCGCTTCGCGCGCGGCGTCCTGGCCCGCTTCCGGCGAGCAGCCGCTGTCGAGCGGATCGGTCAGGCGCACCGCCCGCCCGGCGATCTCGCCGTAGTCGGCGATCGCCAGCCGCACGCCGTCGGCCACTGTCTGGCTGAGTTCGGGCAGCTCGGAGAAGGCCAGGAGCGCGCCGATTTGGATCGGTTCTTCCGCCGTCAGTTCGACTGCGCCCAGCGGGCCCGGCGCGACGGCGCTGTCGCGGGCGCAGCCGACGGCCGCCGCCAGCAGGGCGCAGAGAGCGATCGCGGCCAGGGCGGTCAGGGCGCGGCGGTGCGGCATTTGGTCCTCGCCCGCAGCGTATCGCCGCTGGCGCGTCATTTCCGCCGTTCCTGCCTGCGCAGGAATGACGGAAAGGGGCGCAGGAATGGCGGAGAGGGGTGCGGGTATGACGGAAAGGGGACGGGTGCGACGGAGAGGGCGCAGGTATGACGAAGGGGGCGGGTGCGACGGAGGGGGGGTGCGACGGAGAGGGCGGCGGGGGCGATCGGGGCGCGGTGCGACTGGGGTGTCGGCTCGCTGCCTTCCACCCCCCACCTAACCTCCCCCCTGGAAGGGGGGAGGGATAAATTGAGGAAGGGGCGGGGGTGGGTGGGTTCCTGCCTGCGCAGGAATGACGGAGGGAAAGGGTGCGGGTATGGCGGAGGGAAAGGGTGCGATGGAGAGAGGGCTCCGGCTGCTACCAGGCGTCGATGGGGTGCTTCTTTTTTGTGCGCGGCGGGGGTTTTGGGGTGAGGCGGAGCAGCGCGATTAGACGCTCTCGCGTCTCCTCGGGGGCGATCACGTCGTCGAATTCGTAGCGGCGGCCGGCGTTGAGCGCGGAGCCCTGTTGGCGCAGGTTTTCGGCGAACTCGTCGCGGATGCGGCGGGCTTCGGCCGGGTCGTCGGTCTCGGCGATTTCGTCGCGGCGGACGAGCAGCGCCGCGCCCTCCAGGCCCATCGCGCCCGACTCGGCCGTGGGCCAGGCGAGGCGCAGATCGCGCTGCGCGTAGCTGTTGCCCATCGCCGCCGGGCCGAGCCCGTAGGCCTTGCGCAGCTGGATTGTGTAGAGCGGCACGGTGCGGTGGTGATGGGCGATGATCGGGCGGGCGTGATGCCGCGCGATGCCCGACGCTTCCGCGGGCCGCCCGACCATGTAGCCCGGGTTGTCGATGAACGAGACCATCGGCAGGTCGTAGGCGTCGCAGAGCTGGATGAAGCGGGCCAGCTTGTCGGAGGCGTCGGAGTCAATCGCGCCGGCGATGGCGCTGAGCGGCTGATTGGCGATCACGCCCACGGCGCGGCCGCCAAGCCGCGCCAGCGCGGTGATCGCCTGGGGCGCCCAGACCGGGCGCAGCTCCATCACCGAGTCGTGATCCATCACCGCGCGCAGCACCTTGCGCATGTCGTAGGCGCGGCGTCGGTTGGAGGGCACGATTGAGCGGATTCGCGCGGCCTGGGGCGATTCCTCGTATTGCTCGAGATCGCCGAGGAAGTAGCGCAGGTAGCGGCCGGCGGCCTCGATCGCCTCGGCTTCCGTTTCGACCATCAGATCGACGCCGCCGACGCTCTCGTGCAGCTCGGCGGGGCCGAGCTCGTCGGGCGTCATTTTGATCCCCAGGGCGGCTTCGACGAGCGGCGGGCCGCCCATGCCGATCGCCGAGTCTCTGGTCGCGATCACGACATCGGAGATACCCGCGATGCTGGCGTTGCCGGCGAAGGAGCGCCCGGAGACGACCGAGACGGTGGGCACCCAGCCGGAGAGGGCGGCCATGCCGTCCCAGGTGCCCCAGCGTCCGCTCAGGGCGCTCGCGCCGCCCGTCAGTGAGCCGCCGCCGAGGTCGTTGGCGCGCGCGCCGCCCCCGTCGGCGAACGTGACCAGCGGCCAGCCGCGGTCGTAGCACAGCTCGACGAGGCGATCGAACTTGCCGTGATTCAGCGAGGATTGCGTGCCGCCCTGCACGGTGTAGTCGTAGGAGGCGATGGCCACGGGCGAGCCGTCGATCGCACCGACGCCCTGCACGAGTCCGTCGGCGGGCCCTTCGATCTGCGGGTTGCCGGGCACGGCGAGCACGCCATATTCGACGAATGAGTCCGGGTCGAGCAGCATCGCAATTCGCTCGCGAGCGGTGAACTTGTCCCGCGCGTGGACCTTGGCCGCGGCTTCGGGGCGCGCGTCGTCCATCGCCGCCGCGCGCGCATCGAGCACCTCCTGGATCAGTTCGTCGTCCATCTGCCCCACTCCCTGCTGCTGTTCCTTGCCGTTGCGCCCTGCTGCTGTGCCGGGCGCCGCCCGGCTGCTGGTACCCTGCGCATACGCTATTGCCCGATTCGGGTTGGGAGGCGCATATGGACCTCGTGGGCCCCGTGGTGCGGCGGATTCAGCGGCAAGCGCTGGACGATCCGGACGGTTTCTGGGGGGAGGCGGCGCAGCGCATTCCCTGGGCGTCGCAGTGGGATCGCGTGTTCGAGTGGACGCCCGATGAGACGCCGGCCTTTCGCTGGTTTCGCGGCGGCGAGACGAACCTCGCCTGGGGCTGCCTCGATACGCAAGTCGAGCAGGGCAACGGCGGGCGGGCGGCGCTGATCGCGCTCGACGAGCTGGGCGGCCAGCGCGTCTTCACCTACGCGCAGCTGCTGCGTCGGGTAGAGCGGATCGCGGCGTCGCTGCGGGCGATCGGCGTGCGACGCGGCGACCGCGTGGCGATCTACATGCCGACCAACTTCGAGGCGATCGCGCTGATGCTGGCCTGCGCGCGAATCGGCGCGATTCACCTGGTGATTTTCGCCGGCTTCGGCGCGGGCGCGATCGCCGACCGGGTCAAGATGGCCAACGCGCGCTTCCTCTTCATGACCGATGTCACCTACCGGCGCGGGCGCGACGCGCCGCTGGACGGCTTCGTGCGCGGCGCGCTGGAGAACGAGGGCGCGGGCGAAGTGGTCGAGCAGGTGATCGTCGAGCGGCGGCGCGCCGACTCGCCGGAGGTCGCGCCCGGCAAGGAGATCAGCTGGGAGGAGTTTCTCGCGGCGGGCGAGGGCGGCGACGGATCGTGGGAGCCGATGGAGGCCAACGAGCCGGCCTTCATCCTGGCCACCTCGGGCACGACCGCGCGGCCCAAGCTGGCCGTGCACACGCACGGCGGCTACGGCGTCTGGATCGCCTCGATGGCAGACTGGATGTTCGCGCTCGAGTCGGAGGATGTCTGGTGGGCGACATCGGACATCGGTTGGGTGGTGGGGCACTCGTACATCGTCTACGCGCCGCTGCTGATGGGCTGCACGACGATCTCGTTCGAGGGCGCGCTGGATCATCCCGATGTAAGCACGTTCTACCGGATCGTCGAGGATCACGGCGTGACGGGGATGTTCACCTCGCCGACCGCGATTCGGCTGCTGATGCGCTCGGGCCCGGAGGCCGCAGAGGGGATCGATCTGAGCTCGCTGACGCGGGTCTTCTCGGCCGGCGAGGTGCTCAATCCGCCGGCCTGGGAGTGGTTCCAGCGGGAGATTTTCGAGGATCAGATTCCGGTGCTCGATCACATGTGGCAGACGGAGACGGGCGGGCCGATCATCGGCAATCCGTGGGGCATCCAGATGCTGCCGATCAAACCGGGTTCGGCGGGCGTGCCGCTGCCGGGCATCGAAGGGGCGGTGCTCAGCCCGGAGGGCGAGGAGTTGGCAGCGGGCGAGCCGGGCATCTTCGCGATCACCCGCCCCTTCCCCGGCCTGACCGCGCAACTCTGGGGCGAACCCGAACGCTACAACGCGGACTATTGGGACAAAGTGCCGGGCCGGCGCGTCTATTTCACGGGCGATGCGACATCGGTTGATGAGGACGGCTACGTCTGGTTCAGCGGGCGGGCGGACGAGATCATCAAGATTGCGGCGCACCGGATCGGCACGATCGAAGTGGAGAGCGCGATTCTGCGCCACAGCGCGGTGGCCGAGGCGGGCGTGACGGGGCGTCCGGACGAGTTGCGCGGCGAGGTGATCTCGGCGTTCGTGGTGCTGAAGACGGGCAACGAGCCGTCGGATGATCTGCGCGGCGAGGTACTGCGAACGGTGCGCAGCGAGTTGGGCCCGGTCGCGGTGATCGGCGAGCTGAACTTCGTAGACGCGCTGCCCAAGACGCGCTCGGGCAAGATCATGCGCCGAGTACTGAAGGCGGTCACGCTGGACACGGATCCGGGCGATATCTCCACAATCGAGGACGAAGGCTCCGTAGAGGAAGCCCGCGCCGCCTGGGAGCAAATGCGAGCCAGCCTGCGCACAGAGTAAGGCCGCAACAGCGCGACGGAGTTGGTACTCTGGCGGCAAGGAGCGAACGATGGCAGCACAAGAGCAGGCCGTGCCGGAGCGTGGTGAGGACGCGCCGCCGGGCTGGCCGAGTCCCGAAGAGCGCCCCGATCTGCCGCCGCCAGCCAAAGGCGGCTGGGAGATTCTCGGCGGCTTCCCGCGGACCAAAGAAGGCGTGCTGTTCACCAAGTGGATCGACCGCTTGCTGCGAATCAAGCCGAAACCGTGGTGAACGAGGGGCTGGCGGAGTTGCTACGCTGGCGGCAGGGAGTGGGACAGGAGCGGATGATGGCTGCGCCGAAGCCGGTGATCGTGTTGACTGACGACCTTGCCCGGCGGCTGGGGCAGCGTCGCATGCGTAAGCTCGCAGCTGTGCTACACTCAGAACAGGAGTGCATCATGCCTGAACGCCGAACAGCCCAAGAACTGGACGACCGCCCCGCGCGCGAGCAAGCGCCGCTTGACGAAATTGAGGTCCCGCCGCCGGGGCCCGGCTACTACGTGACCGACGGCTACCCGCACCGCGAGACGGATCCGAAGAACTGGCGGCGGCTCGACGAAGATCCCGTTGACGTCGAGGACTAAGTCAGCGCAGCCAGAGGGCCGCAGTGGCGGCTGCGACGACCAGCACGATGGTCAGCACGGACAGCACCACCGACCAGGTCACCAGCCGCGCCTTTCTCTGCACCTGATCTTCGTTGAGGTCCACCTGCCGGTTGATCTCGTCGGCGACCCAAAGGATCATCCCGGCTTCGCTGTAGAGCAGGGTGTAGCGCTTGAGCGTCTGCGGAGTGGGGTACCTAATCCACTTGGACACGCGGTAGGCACGGGATGACAGCGCGATGTTCACGAGAAAGACGGCAAGCGCGGCCGAAAGCAGCGCCAGGACCGGCAACGGGTAGCGCTCTGTCCCGATCGCGAACGACAGCAGCGCGGCGAAGAATGCGATCACCGCTGCGTTGAGCGCGAACATCGTCGCCAGCTTCCGGTCGAGACTGGCGATCCGCTCAATCTGGTCGTCCCGCCGCCAGCGAGCGTCGTCCAGATAGAGGAGCATCTTGCGCGGCAGGTCGCCCAGGTCGTGGCTTGGCATATGCGCTCCTGAAAGCCCTTGACGGGTTCGCGTCATCCCTACGCTAGCGCCTGCTGTGAATCCTTGGTGTGCAGAGCGGGGTCAGGATGCGCGATTGTGCGGATCGCCGAGCCGCGCAAGCCGGGCGCGACTGGTAGGGAGGTGGGCGAAGCGTTGGAGCGGGGTGTAATCGAGTGGGCTGGAGAAGAAGAGGTGATTCCAGAACAACGAGATCAGACTGTACCGAGCGGTTCGGAACACGATTGGCGGCCGCGATACGCGGTCGGCTTTCTCAAGCACGCGGATCAGCGCCTCGCGCTGTAGCGCGAGTGGCGCTGTAGCGTCGTCAGCCGTCCAGACTGAGCCACGGCTCGCGCCGAACCAGAGCAGGAGCCGCGCAAACGGACCGACGATAACGCCAGCGCTCACCGGACCGATGCTTTGCGCTTCGCCGACGGAGCCGCCTTCCACTTCGGATTGCGCGAAGGCGGCAAAAATTGTTAGCAGAGATTTGAGCAGCGCAGCCGCGAACACGATCGGTAACAGTAACACCGCGACAGCCGCGCCGCTGCGCCCGTCGGACCGCTCTTGCAGATGCCGCAGCACCGCCTCAAGCTCCGCTTCGTTGAGCGTTTGCAGCAGCCCGTCGTTGAGTACGATCCGCCCATCGCCGAGCACAGCAGCGTTGGGCAATAACGTTGAAGCGCGAAAGATGGCGATACGCTCGCCGCCGCCGATCGCGACGATCCCGCCCAGAATCAGAACCGCCAGCGGCAGCGCGCGCACGACCGCGTCGCCCCGCTAGAAAATCTGCCCGATTTCGCGGCCCAACTGGCGCAGCCGCTCCACGCGATCCTTCGTCGGCGGGTGACTGCTGAACCACTTGCCCGCGCCGCCCGCCAGCGGATTGACGATGAACAGATGATTCGCCACCTCCGCCGTCGCCATCTCCTCCGCCGCGTGGCGCGCCTGCGGCGACTGGCTGGCCGCCTGCAGCTTGGTCAGCGCGCTCGCCAGCGCGTGCGGATCGCGCGAGTTGCGCGCCCCCGCCTCGTCCGCCCCGTACTCCCGCTGACGGCTCACCGCCATCTGAATCATCCCCGCGATCACCGGCGCGACGAACGCCAGCACCAGCATCGCCGCCAGATGACCCACGCCGCCGCCCTGCTCGTTGTTGCCGCCCATCCCGCCGAACAGAAAGGCCAGCATCAGCGACCACTTGGCCAGCATTGCGACCAGCATGATGACCGAGGCCATCATCGCCACCATCGTGCTCCAGAGCGTGTCGCGGTTCTTCACGTGCGCCATCTCGTGCGCCATCACCCCGGCCAACTCTCGCTCGGTCAGGATGCTCATGATCCCCGTCGTGGCCGCCACCGCCGCGTGCTTCGGGCTGCGACCCGTCGCGAAAGCGTTGGGCACCGGCGTGTCGACCACGTAGATCTTCGGCTTGGGCAACTCGGCGTCGACCGCCGCGCGCTCCACGATCCGGTGCAGCATCGGCTGCTGCTGCGCCGTCACCTCCTGCGCCCCCATCGCCGTGCGGATGATCGAATCCGACTTCCAATAGGAGAAGAAGTTCATCGCGATCGCGATCACCCCGAAGATGATCAGCCAGGTCGTGCCGCCGAAGGCGTAGCCGATCACCATCAGCAGACCCGCCATCAGCACCATCAGGAAGACCGTCCGCACCCCGTAGCCGCCCATCGCAGCACCTCTCTGTTCACGCGGGAACGCCAATGAGCGTACCATCGCAGCAGCCGCGCGGCGCATGCCCGACGCGCGCGTGGCGGATGGAGGCCGACGATGCCGATCTACGAATACGCCTGCCGCGCCTGCGGCGTGGAGTTCGAGAAGTTCCAGCGCAAAATCGGGGCCGACGCCCCGCCCTGCGAGTCCTGCGGCGAGACCGCCCAGGTCGAGCGCCTGATCGCGAGCAGCGCCTTCATCAAGGACGAAAAGACCAAAATGCGCGAGATGCACCCCAAGTACGCCAAGATGGTAGACGCCGCCTGGGAAAAAGCCGCCCGCAACGACCCCCTCAGCCGCACCCGCTTCGCCAACCTGGTAGACTCCGGCAAGCGCGTCCAAGACGCCAGCTAAGCACGCAACCATCGGCATCCACGCGCCTATTCCGTCATTCCTGCGCAGGCAGGAACCTGCGCACTCACACCCCTGCTTCCTGCCTCCGCAGGAATGACGGGCGACTTCCCCAATTCATCCCTCCCCCCTTTTAGCAGACTTTCGCGCAACCCCGAATTTCGCTGTGTGGTGGACAACCCGACCAGATAGAGGCGATCGGCCTGCATCGCCGAATTTGGGGGTTACGCGAAGGTCTGCTTTTAGGGGGGAGGCTAGGTGGGGGGTGGGACGTACCGAGCGGGCGCACCGATCGTGTCCACTCCCCCGACCCCCAAGGGCTTCGCAATTCCGTCATTCCTGCGCAGGCAGGAACCCGCGCGCGCACACACCTGGCTTCCTGCCTACGCAGGAATGACGGTTGAATTCCCCAATTCATCCCTCCCCCCTTTTAGGGGGGAGGTTAGGTGGGGGGTGGGACGTACCGAGCGGGCGCACCGATCGTGTCCACTCCCCCAACCCCCAAAGGGCTTCACAATTCCGTCACTCCTACCCCCTCTCTCCCCGTCACTCCTGCTTCTTCCGTCACTCCTACCCCCTCTCTCCCCGTCACTCCTACCCCCTCTCTCCGTCACTCCTGCGCCATTTTCCGTCATTCCTGCGCAGGCAGGAATGGGGGGCGGCCGCTAGCGCCCGTATGCGCCGCACATCCCGCGGCGGCCCGCCGAACGCCCATCGCAGGACGAGGCCGCGCCCACCGCGCGTTCCTGCCTGCGCAGGAATGACGGAAAGAGGGCGCAGGAATGACGGTGGGGGGAGGGGTACGACGGTGGGGTCGCGCGGTTCCTGCCTGCGCAGGAATGACGATTTTGAGCGCGCGGCGCGAACGGGCGGTCGGCGCTCGCTCGCAGCCTCCCACCCCCCACCTAACCTCCCCCCTAAAAGGGGGGAGGGATGAATTGGGGAAGGCGCCCGTCATTCCTGCCTGCGCAGGAATGACGGAGAGGGGCGCAGAAGCGACGAACAGCCCCCCAGGCGGTGATACGCTGCCCATGCGCCATACACAGGAGGCGATGTGATGGCCAGCCCCCAGCCAATCCCCTACCTCCCCCCAGAGCCGCCCCTCGAGCCGCACCTCCGCACCAGCGACGCCCTGCTGGCGGCAGCCGCCGCAATCCTCGCCCGCTCGGACGCGGAGATCGACGGCGAACTCCGCGCTCAAGTGTGCGAGAAGCTGTGGGGCGCGGTGACGCGCCGGCTCAAAGTCTTCGCCCACGCCCGCGAGTGGTACTACTGCGAGCACGGCGTCGCGGGCGAGCTGGTGGATCGCATCGACGAGGCGCTTGAGCCCGACCCGCCCGAGCTCAGCGTCAGGTTCGCCGCCGCCGAACGGCTGCACGTGAATTTCTACGACGACCTTCTGAGGCCGGCAAGGATCCGTCGTCAGATGCCGAATGTTCAAGCTCTGTGCGCGATGCTCGATGAGGCCCATCGCACCTTGCCGCTGGACCTGGCTCCGCCCGACAGCCAGCGTTACCGCCGCGCCGCGCGTCGCGCACGGGAGGCGCAGTGATGGCCTCCCCCGGCTAGGGCGTGTCCAGACTCCCGTCATTCCTGCGCAGGCAGGAACCTGCGCGATCCCACCGTCATTCCTGCGCAGGCAGGAACCTGCGCGACCCCACCGTCATTCCTGCGCAGGCAGGAACCGCGCGACCCCTCCCCTGGCTCCTTGCCTACGCAGGAATGACGGTTGACTTCTCCAATTCATCCCTCCCCCCTAAAAGGGGGGAGGTTAGGTGGGGGGTGGGAGGTGCGAGCGTTTGCCGGCCGCTCTTCTGTACCCCGATCGCCTATTCCGTCATTCCTGCGTAGGCAGGAATGGGGGGCGGCCGCTAGCGCCCGTATGCGCCGCACATCCCGCGGCGGCCCGCCGAACGCCCACCGCAGGACGAGGCCGCACCCACCGCGCGTTCCTGCCTACACAGGAATGACGGAGAGGGGGGCAGGAATGTACGGAACGGGGGAGGGGCGCAGAATGACGGAGGGGGGAGGAGTACGACGGTGGGGTCGCGCGGGTTCCTGCCTGCGCAGGAATGACGGGGAGAAGGGGCAGGAATGTACGGAACGGGGGGAAGCGAGCGCGGCGCGAACGGGCGGCCGGCGCTCGCTCGCGGCCTCCCACCCCCCACCTAACCTCCCCCTAAAAGGGGGGAGGGATGAATTGGGGAAATCGCCCGTCATTCCTGCGTAGGCAGGAATGACGGGTGCGGGGGCGATCGGGGGGTTCCTGCCTACGCAGGAATGACGGAGAGAGGCGCAGGAATGACCCCCCCTTAATCATCATCCCCGAACCAGAGGATGGCGTTCGGCGGAATCGTGAAATCGATCGACTCCTCGCCCTGCTCGCCCTCCACCTCGCTGTAGCGGTACCAGCGGTTGCCCTGCCAGACGTGGACCACGTCCGCGTCGGGCAGCTCGCGCAGCAGCGCGGAGGCGCGGATGAAGAAGTCGCCGAACCAGATGTTGCTGCCCAGCGGGTTGGGGCTGGCCAGCAAATCCGCCAGGCGGATCGGCGGCGCGGGCGGGCCGGCCACCTCGATCAGCGCCAGCTCCGCCGCCGCCCCCGCGGCGACCCGCAGCGAAGTGCGGCCCGGCGCCACCACCAGATAGCTCGCCTCCGCATGCCCGCCCGTCGTCCGACGCTCGCTGGCCGTCTCGACCAGCGTCGACGCCGCGCCGATCGGCGTCGCGCTCCAGCTGACCGGCGTGCCGTCCGGCACCGCCGCCCCGCCCGCGTCGAGAATCCGCGCGCGCACCGTGAACGAGTCCCGCACCGACAGCTCGGCCAGCGTCGTGATCAGCGTCACGCTGGCCGGCGCGCCGCTCACGCTGAACGTCTGGCTCGCCTTCAACGCGCCCACGCCCAACTCGAGCGTGTATTCGCCCGCCGGCAGCTGCGCGGACTGCGCGGCGTTGACGTTGAGCTGCGCCTGCGGCGCCCCGCCGAGACTGGTGTCCAGCGGATCGTTATTGCCGATCTCCGCGCCGGCGTCGTCGCCGTCCTTGCGCAGCGGCCAGGTCACCGCGATCGCGCTGTCGGGCACACGCTTGCCGTCCGGCCCCGTGATCTTCGTCGCCCCGTAGCCGCTGCTCGGCACCGCCACCTTGTTGCCCGCCGCGTCCGTCGCCGTGACCTCCAGCGTGAGCACATCGCGATCATCCCGATCGCCCGCCACCTTGCAGCCGTCCGGGCCGTCCGACGCCGGCGCGTCGCAGGTGTCGTGGCTGAGCACCCCGCGGGTCGGCGCGGAGAGCGCGATCGCGCTGGCCGAACCGCTGAAAATCAGCCGAATCGGCTCCGCCGCGAAACTCTCCCCGTCGCTCGCGAGCACATTCGCCCGCACCAGCACCGCGCCGCTCCGGCCCGCCCCCGGATGCTCCACCGTCAGCCGAATCTGATCCGAATTGCTCGCCGTCAGCGCCGTCGCCGGGGTGGCGATGCGGCAGGTCTGCCCGCCGCCTGCGGTGCAGGCCTCCGCGTCGGCGCCGCCCAGCTTCGCGCTCAGCTTGCCCAAACTGGTGGTGAACAGCACCGACGCCGCCGCGCCCTTCGCCGCCGCCTTGCCGTTCTCGTTCAGCAGCTTCAGCAGCAGCGTCGTGCTCTCCCCCGCCGCGATCGCGCCCGGATAGGGACGATCATTCGATGAATCGCTGTCGCCCCGCGTGTCCGTGGCGAAATCAAACTCCACCTCGGTCAACTCATCGACCTCGCCGACCGTCAACTCCAGCGTGTCGCTCAGCGTCACGGTCGTCGGCATCTCCCGGGTGGTCGCGGCCAGCCGCAGGGCGACGGTTGCCTGAATGCTGACGGGCCCGTCGGGCGTGCCCTCGGGGATGATGATCGTGGAGTTGGGCAAATAGATCGGGCAAGTGGCGGTGGTGATGCCGTCGAGCGTGCGCAGCGTGCAGCGGCGCGCGGTCAGCGTGTTCAGATAGTTGCGCCCCGCCGCTTGAGTGCCGATCGCCACGCGCCGGCCGGTGAGCTCCGGGACGACATTGCCGTACCTCGCGCTGCCGCTCCTCACGCCATCCCGCTCCTGCAACAGCCTCGATGCGCTGGTGCTGGCCCAGGTCCCGTCTTCCGGCCGGGAGAAGACCCGGATCGCACCGACTCTCCATGACGGACTCGAATGCGCGACCAGGCCGATCGCCAGCTCGCTCCCGTCGAAGCTGAACTGCATCGTCGCGGAAGCCGCCTCCCCGGTGTTGCCGAGCGTGGCGCTGGGCGCCAGGTAGCCGCGGTAGCCGCCGTTGGCGCTGGCCCAATCGCTCGCCGAGTCGCGCTGGAAGACGTGAACGAGATCGCCCGCCACAACGGCGGTGGAGCCGTCGGGCGAGATCACGGCGTCGAGGCCGAAGTAGCCGTTGCCCGGGTTGGGCCAGTCGGCGGCGACCAGCACGGCGGCGGGCTCGGTCACCCGGCGCAGCGGGCCGGGCGAGTAGTGCGTCGCGCGGCGGAAGGCGGTCGCGTCGGTCTTGGCCGCGATCAGCGTCTTGGCGTTGCCGTTGGCGTCAAGGTCCGCCCGCGGCGCGTTCGCCCAGCCGCCCTCGGGCGCGACCCAGACGAACGCCTCGCCCGCGTTGTCCTTCCGGTTGCCGCTGGAGTACGGCCTGGTTACCGGGTGCTCCTTTTCGCCCGCGCCGACCAGCAGCACGCTCCCGTCGGCCGAGAGCGACACCCGCTGCGCGCCGAGGTCGACGCCGTCGTAGCCGCTCGTCGCCACGCTGGACCAGACCATCGCGCACCAGTCGCCGCAGGAGCGCGGGTTGCTCGCGCTGTAGGCCGTGTTGGGCAGGAACGGCATGTTCGACTGGGTGGTGCCAAAGGACGGCACCGCGCCGACGGTCACCTTGACCCCGTCGGCGTAGGTGATGTCGCCCCAGTCTTCGCCCGCGCCGTCGGGACGGGTGTAGACGTAGACCGCGCCCATCACGTTCATTCGGGTGGCGCTGACCGCCAGCGTGCCGCCGTCGCGCGAGAGATCGACGGCTGCGCCGTAGTGGGCGACGGCGGTGCCGTGGCGGTTATTGGCCTCGGCCAGCGTCGGCGCCAGGGCGGCTTCCTGCGTCGCCGTCACGCTGTCACCGTCCCAGTCCAGCCGGTAGATGTAAAGCCGGCCCATCCCGCCGTGCGATTCCACGGTGTCGCCCCAGGAGCCGACGAACAGCCAGGCGCGGTCCTCGGTTTCGTGCCAGACGGCGATCGCCTTGCCGAACCATGCGCCGAAGCTGCGGGAGTTGTAGGCGACGGAAGCGCCGAAGCCGCTGTTGTGGTGGGTGTCCGCGCCGGGCGGCGGGGCGAGCGTCGTCTTGTACTCGAGCGTGTAGGAGTCGTAGATGTGGATCCTGGTGCGGTTGTCGCGTGCGATGAGGGTGCGCCCGTCGAGCCCCTTGATCATGAGTTGGTTGGTGACGGGCGGCCAGGGCAGGTCGGAGTTCAGCGGCGAGTGGGCGGGGATGTCGAACCGGCGGCGGCCGGCGCTGTCCCACTCCAGATTGCCGCTGATGCGCAGATTGGAAGCGGCCACGGAGGCGGCCGGCACATCGAGCGAATAGGCGGTGTAGCTGGGCAGCTCGGCGGGCGGCGCGGTGGCGCGTTGCCAGGGAAAGCGCAGCTCGGCCTTGACCGTAATTTCGCTGCCGGCCTGGACGATGTTGTCGGAGTCGTCGTCGAGGCTGAGCGCCAGTTCCAGCCCGAGGCTGTCGGGGTGCCCGTCGGCGGCGGCGGGCGCGAGCGGCAGCAGCGCCGCGGCGAGCAGCGCCAGCAGCGAAGCCAGCGCGAGCAGGCGGGCGGTATCCCCCCCCCCCCCGAGAACGGTGTGGATCAGCTTCACGGCAATGCCTCCCTACACGCGCAGAGCGAAATCTGCCAGCCAGTTTACTATAACCCACCCCCACCCGTCATCCCCGCACTTCGTCATTCCTGCGCAGGCAGGAACCGCGCAGGCAGGAACCGCGCCCCCCTCCCGTCATTCCTGCGCAGGCAGGAACCGCGCCCCCCCTCCGTCATTCCTGCGCCCCACTTCGTCATTCCTGCGCAGGCAGGAACCGCGCACCCACCCACCCCCTCCCCACCCCTTCCCCAATTCATCCCTCCCCCCTTTTAGGGGGGAGGTTAGGTGGGGGGTGGGAGGCACCGAGCGTCCACCAGAGATCGAGTGGCCACCGCGCGCCCCACCCGTCATTCCTGCGCCCCCTCCCCGTCATTCCCGCGCCCCCTCCCCGTCATTCCTGCGCAGGCAGGAACCCCCAGCCCTGCTATGCTTCGCTCATGGTCACCGCAGAAGAGCAACCCCCCTTCGTCCACCGCGACGAATTCGAGCGCCGCTCGGCGGAGTTCGACCGGCGCTTCACGCACCTTGACGACGGCCTGCGCGATCTGCGCCAGGGCCAGAAGGACCTTGAGCAGGGCCTCAACGGTGTTGAGCAGCACCTGATCGTCCTCGAGCAGGAGCAGAAAGCTCTGGGGCAACGCTTCAGCGACTTCAAGGAAAACGTCAACCAACGCTTCGACGACTTCAAAGAGAGCACCGACCGCCGCTTCACGATGCTGACTTGGGCGGTTGGTCTGCTGGCAGGGTCCAACCTCGCCATGCTCGGCTGGCTGATTGCGCGCGGCGGGGGCTAGGGACGCCTCCGTTGGTTCCTGCGCCGGCAGGAACCGCGCGCCCCTCCCCGTCATTCCTGCGCAGGCAGGAACCCGCGCCCCCCAATCGTCATTCCTGCCCCTCCTCCCCGTCATTCCTGCGCAGGCAGGAACGCGCGGTGATACGCTGCCCATGCGCCCTGCCGAACAGGAGCAGCGATGCCCACCCCCGAACCAATCCCCTACCACCCGCCCCGCCCGCCCATCGAGCCACACCTGCGCACCAGCGACGGCCTGCTCGCCGCCGCCGAGGCAATCCTCGCCCGCCCCGACGACGAAATCGACGGCGAGCTCCGCGCCCAAGTGTGCGAGAAATTGTGGGGCGCGGCGACCCGCCGCCTCAGGGTGTTTGCCGACGCGCGCCGCTGGTACTACTGCGAACACAGCATCGCACGCCAGCTGGTGAATCGCATCAACCAGGCGCTTGATCTCGATCCGCCCGAACTCGTCGAAAGATTCGACAGCGCCGAACGGCTGCACCGCGAGGGGTTCTACGAGGACCTCATGGACCTGGATGACATTCGCTTCCGGATGCGGAGCGTGCTGTCCTTCTGCGCGATGCTCGACGACGCCCACCGCACATTGCCGCTCGACCTCGCCCCGCCCGACAACAGCCGCTACAAGAGCGCCGCCCGCCGCTGCGCCGAGCGGCGCGCACAGGAGGCGCGATGATGCCCACCCCCGAACCAATCCCCTACCACCCGCCCCAGCCACCGATCGAGCCGCACCTCCGCACCAGCGACGGCCTGCTCTCGGCAGCCCAAGCAATCCTCGCCCGCCCCGACGACGAAATCGACGGCGAACTCCGCGCCCAGGCCTGCGAAAAGCTCTGGGGCGCCGTCACCCGCCGCCTGCGGGTGTTCGCCGACGCCCGCGAGTGGTACTACTGCGAACACAGCATCGCGCATCAACTGGTGAATCGCATCGATGAGGCGCTCGGCGTCGATCCGCCTCAACTCCTCTTCCGATTCGAAGCCGTCGAACGACTGCACGTGAATTTCTACGACGACCTTCAGCACCCGGATGACATTCGCCTCCGGATGCCGAATGTCCAAACCCTCTGCGCGATGCTCGACGACGCCCACCGCACCTTGCCGCTCGACCTCGCCCCGCCCGATAACCAGCCTTACCGCCGCGCCGCCCGCCGCTGCGCCGACCGGCGCGCGCAAGAGGAGGCCCAGCGCGCGCAGGAGGCGACGTGATGCCCACCCCCGAACCAATCCCCTACCGCCCGCCCCAGCCGCCCATCGAGCCGCACCTCCGCACCAGCGACGGCCTGCTCGCCGCCGCGCAGGCGATCCTCGCCCGCCCCGACGACGAGATCGACGGCGAACTCCGCGCCCAAGCCTGCGAAAAACTGTGGGGCACCGTCACTCGCCGCCTGCGGGTCTTCGCGGATGCGCGGGAGTGGTACTACTGCGAACACGGCGTCGCGGCCGATCTGGTGGATCGCATTGACGAGGCGCTTGAGCCCGATCCGCCCGAACTCACCCGCGGCTTTGCCGTCGCCGAACAGCTGCATAGAAATTTCTATGACGACCTTCTGGAGCCGGCGGCGATCCGTCGCCAGATGTCAATCGTTCAGATCCTCTGCGCGATGCTTGACGATGCCCACCGCAGGCTGCCGCTCGACCTGGCCCCACCCAGCAGCCGGCGTTACCGCAACGCCGCCCGACGCTGCGCCGACCGGCGCGCGCAGGAGGCGCAGTAATGCCCACCCCCGAACCAATCCCCTACCGCCCGCCCCAGCCACCGATTGAGCCGCACCTCCGCACCAGCGACGGACTGCTCGCCGCCGCAGAAGAGATCCTCGCGCGGCCGGATGTAGAGATTGACGGCGAACTCCGCGCCCAAGTGTGCGAGAAATTGTGGGGCGCAGTCACTCGCCGGCTCAGAGTGTTCGCGGACGCCCGCGAGTGGTACTACTGCGAGCACGGCATCGCCCACCAGCTGGTGCGGCGCATCGACGAGGCGCTCGGCACAGACTCGCCCGAGCTCAGCCGCAGCTTCGCCGCCGCCGAACGGCTGCACCTGAACTTCTACGACGACCTTCAGTACCCGGATGACATTCGCTTCTGGGTGCCGACCATCCAGTCTTTCTGCGCAATGCTCGACGACGCCCACCGCACGCTGCCGCTCGACCTCGCTCCGCCCGACAACCAGCCTTACCGCCGCGCCGCCCGACGCTGCGCCGACCGCCGCGAGCAGGAGGCCGAAGCATCCGCCGGCTAGCGCCTGTCCAAACTCCCGTCATTCCTGCGCCCCTCCTCCGTCATTCCTGCGCAGGCAGGAACCCGCCGCGCCCGCCCGTCATTCCTGCGCTCCACACTTCCGTCATTCCTGCGCCCCCTCCGTCATTCCTGCGCAGGCAGGAACCGCACACGCAGCACACCAAGCACCTCCCCACCCCAAAACACCTACCCCAAGAAAATTCATCCCTCCCCCCTTTTAGGGGGGAGGTTAGGTGGGGGGTGGGAGGCACCGAGCGTCCACCAGCGATCGAGTGGCCGCCCACGCCCCTCCTCCGTCATTCCTGCGCAGGCAGGAACCGCGCCCGCCCGTCATTCCTGCGCCCCCCACTCGTCATTCCTGCGCAGGCAGGAACGCGGGCGAGGCGATCGCGGTGCAAGAGGGCCGCCAGCGCCGGCTCGGGGCTTCCCACCCCCCACCTAACCTCCCCCCTAAAAGGGGGGAGGGATGAATTGGGGGAGGGGAGAGCGGGAAGTAGGGAGTGGCGGAACGGTGTAAAGAGAGTGTCAAATCTCGCCGGGGGGGGGGGGGGCTGCCGATTGGGGCTGTAGCCTGCGGACATAGTGGAGTTGGCGCGTTGCGCCTGCCTGGCGGGGATGCTGTATCCTGCCTGAGTCTGCCGTACAGCCGGCGTTGCCCCGATGCGGCGCCGGCCGGTGTGAGGAGCGTGGTTGATGCTGCCTGTCAAACGAGCCGGTTCCGCCGTGGCGGGGGGGGGAGCGCGTTGGGTGTCGGCGGCGCTGCTCGCGCTGTTGGCCGCCGCCGCCCTGCTCGCCCTCTCGCCCGGCGCGGGCGCGCAGCAGATTCGAGTCGCCCCGGCGACAGTCACACTTAGCGAGCCGGTCGGCTCGCTCGCCCTCTGGAGCTACTTCTACGTCGAAGCGCGGGTGCAGACCGGCTCGACCTTAGAATGCAGCGGCGACGCTGCAGAACCAGGCGGTTTCCGCGTCTGTAAGGCCGGCCGCGAGGACGAGGGAGTGCTCGTCCCCGACTACGCCGACGGCGCAACGGTGACCTGGCAGGTGGCCGCCACGGGTGAGTCGGGTGATCCCGTCACGTGCCCCGTCCAGCCCTGCATCGTCGAGGCGAGGGGCAATTTCCAGACCACCCGCACCGACAGCAACGGACGCGCCTGGGGCGTCTTCCGCGTGCTCTCCGAAGGCAGCGTCACGATCACGGCCACGGCCGTCGCCGGAACGCGCGATCCGGCAAGCGACAGCCTCGATGTCGAGACCGGCCAAACCGCCTCCGCGGTGCTGTCCGAGCCGGGCCGCGTCTGGGTCGTCGCGCCCCTCGAGCAGCGCCGCACCTCGGGCCGCTTCACCGTCCAGGCGCTGGTGACCGACGCCAACGGCGGCGCCATGCCCGACAGCACGCCCGTCGCCTGGCGGGCGATCGGCTTCAGCGGAGCGGCAGAGCTGGATGCGGAGTTGTGGCGGGCCAGCGCGGCCGACCAGACCACCACCGGCGGCGTCGCCGAGGCCACGTTCGCGCGCGTCCCAACGCAGGCCAGCAACAACAAAGTGCTGGTGATCGCCAGCGCCGGCGACGCCAGCGCCTCCGTCTACTTCGAGACGGACCAGACCGCCGCGACCGGCGATGGAGCGACGGTCGGCCTCGAATTGGAGCGAGCGACGGGGCAGGAGCGCTGGCAGCTCCTGGATCCGGACGACACCTCCACCATCAAGCTGACCGCCGCGCTGACCGACGCCGAGGGCGAGCCGGTGCCGGATGGCAGCCACGTGTTCTGGGACGAGGGCGGCGTTCCGGCGACGGCCGGCCAGACGGTGCTCTCGAAGTACGGCGACGGCACCATCACATACTCGACAACGCCGACGCTGGGCGGCGACGATCCCGCCGGCAAAGCGGAGTACACCTTTGACGTCGACGCCGCAGGCCAGGGCTACGTGATTGCCCGTCGCGGCAGCTCGTACACCAGGACCGTGACCGTAGGGAGCGGCATCTTCCAGCAGACGTTCGACCAAACGATCCGGACTCGCCATGATCACCCGATCGACATCGCGTGGTTCAACGTCGGCGAGGAGTATGCCGCGCTGCCCGAGGATCTGGCGTTCAGCCTGCGGCTGGCCGACGATTCGGACAACATGGCGGCGGTCGGCTCGACCGCGCGGCTGCGCGGCGTGCTGACCTTCAGCGGTCCGGGCGACGGCCTGGATTCGGCGCTGCATGTGACGGGCGGCACGCTGCGGATCGCCGGCGACCTCGAGTGGGAGGCGACGGGGCGCAACACCTACACGGGCATACCGGGCGTGACGGCGCGCTCGCGCGCCGCGCTGCTCCGCGAGCAGATGCCGCTTGGCCAGGGCTTCGTGGGCTCCAGCGCGAGCGACTGGACGACCGGCGGCGCTGAGTGCCGCGGCTCCGGCGATACCGGCATCACGCTGTGGACCTGCTCGATCGACCTGGGCAACGCCGACATCGTGATCCCCGCCGGCGCGGAGCTGGGCGACTTCGCCATCTCCGGCACGCTCAACATCAACGGCGCCGAAGTCAAGTCGGAAGCCTACGCCGTGCAGGTGATCGATCCGGCCACGTTCGAGGAGGTCGCGGCGCTGCAGTTCGGCTTCGCCGAGCAGACGGTCGTGGCGCGGCGCGGCCAGCCGTATCCGTCCAGCATCGCCACCGGCCAGAGCACCCGGCTGCGGCTGAAGGTGCTCAACGAGGGCGGCACCGCCTCCGCCCCCGCCACCATCAACACCATCTTCGTCACCACCAGCGCCGGCTCGCTCGGCACCACCATCGGCAGCGGCTGCCGCAACAGCGGCGGGCTGATCTGCCAAATTCCCGTCGCGTCGCTGACCAGCGCCAACTCGGACAAGATCGACGTCACCATCACCCACCCCGGCGGCTCGACGGCGAGCAGCGCCGAGCTGCGCGTGCGGCTGACCAAGGACAACGGCGAAGCGCTCACCGCCGGCCCGATCACCGTGATGTTCCTGGGCAGCGCCGATTCAGTCGGCATCGCCGCGCCCAAGAGCGGCGTGCTCAACATCAACGCCGAATCGACGGAAGGTGCGGAAGAAGCCGGCACCGACACCGACCACCGCGACCAGCTGACGCTGGCGGTCACCGCAGCCGACGAGAACGGGATGAAAGTCGCGCTGCCCTCGGGCCGCTCGCTGGCGCGGGTGCTCGATCCCGACGGCAAGCTGGTCAGCAGCGGCGTGACGGTGGAGTGGCCGCTGGGCGGGGCGGACAGCCCGACGCTCGACGGCAACCGCAACGAGCAGGTGCGAATCAACGTCAACCGCGCGTCGACCCAGCCGCTGGCCAACGGCGAGTACACCATCGAGTTGCGCGCCGGCTCGCTGACCGGGCGGCAGACCTTCATGGTCGCCGGGCCGCCCGCGGCGGTCGCGCTCAGCGCGCCCGACGGCGCGCCCAGCGTGGGCGACCAGCTGACGGTCACCGCGACGCTGACCGACGCGAACGACGCGCGGGTGCCCAACGGCACGCCGGTTGAGTGGTCCAGCACGCCCACGGGCGCCGCGGTCGTGCTCGTCGAGCTGACCCGCCAGCGCACAACCACCGACGGCCAGGCGACGGCGAGCTATCTGGTCGTGACGCCGGGCAGCGTGGTGGTCACGGCGGGCGCAAACTGCGGCGCGCAGGCGGCCGCTGACACGGCCGCCGAAGACGCGCCGGGCGCGGCGGAAGCGCGCACCTCGCAGTGCGCGGTGAGCGACGTGCAGCTGCTCACGGTGCCCCTGCCCAACGGCGCAACGGCCCCGCCGCCGCCCCTGCCGGGCGTCGCGGGCGACTTGGGCAACCGCGCAATCGTCGGCTTCAACACCTGGCTGGGCGCCGAGCCAATCAGCGCGGCGGAGCTGGTCGCGGAGCTGCTGGGCATCAACTCGGTGCTCTTCTGGCGCTCCGACGGCGTCTGGCTGCGCTACAACGTGATCGCCGGCATCCCCATCCCCGGCGCCACCAACTTCCAAATCGCCCCCGGCTCCGTAATCGTGCTAGGCAACTAGCCCGCGAGTGGGGGGCGCGGCGGCGCGCCCGTCATTCGTGCGCCCCTCTTCCCGTCATTCCTGCGCAGGCAGGAACCGCGCAAGCGCAGGAGTGGGCGCGGCGGCGCGCCCGTCATTCCTGCGCAGGCAGGAACCCCCCCTTCCCCAATTCATCCCTCCCCCCTTTTAGGGGGGAGGCTAGGTGGGGGGTGGGAAGCACCGAGCCGCCACCACCGATCGAGTGGCCGCCCACACTCCTCCCCCCACTCCTCCAGAGCGCATCCACACTCCCGTCATTCCTGCGCCCCCCTTTCCGTCATTCCTGCGCGCCCCCTTCCGTCATTCCTGCGCAGGCAGGAACCGCGCAAACCGTCATTCCTGCGCAGGCAGGAACCACCCACCCTCCCCCTTCCCCAATTCATCCCTCCCCCCTAAAAGGGGGGAGGTTAGGTGGGGGGTGGGAGGCACCGAGCGGCCACCATCCGTACATCCCTCGCCCCCCTTCACTCGTCATTCCCGCGCCCCCCCCCCCCCCCTTTCCGTCATTCCTGCGCAGGCAGGAACCGCGCCACCCGTCATTCCTGCGCAGGCAGGAACCACCCCCACCCCTCTCCCCCCTTCCCCAATTCATCCCTCCCCCCTTTTAGGGGGGAGGCTAGGTGGGGGGTGGGAAGCACCGAGCCGCCACCAGCGATCGAGTGGCCGCCCACGCTCTCCTCCCCGCACCCCTCCAGAGCGCATCCACACTCCCGTCATTCCTGCGTCCCCCCTCCCGTCATTCCTGCGCAGGCAGGAACCGCGCAAGCCGTCATTTCCTGCGCAGGCAGGAACCACGCCACCCCACCTCCAGCATTCCTACCCCCTCTCCTCCCCCTCCGTCATTCCTGCGCCCCCCCATCCCGTCATTCCTGCGCAGGCAGGAATGGGGGCGGCCGCTAGCGCCTGCATGCGCTGCGCATCCCGCGACGGCCCGCCGAACGCCCATCGCAGGACGAGGCCGCACCTAGCGCGCGTTCCTGCCTGCGCAGGAATGACGGAATTGCGAAACCCTTGGGGGTCGGAGGAGCGGACACGATCGGTGCGCCCACTCGCTACCTCCCACCCCCCACCTAACCTCCCCCCTAAAAGGAGTCTCCTGCAAAAGGCAGATCTGGGGCCTGCACGCGGGTGCCGACCAGATAGAGCCTGATCGGCGGATCCGCCGAAATTGGGCATTTTGCAGGAGACTCCTAAAAGGGGGGAGGGATGAATTGGGGAAGGGGCGAGTGGAGGCTTGGGGTGAGCCGGCAAGCTCCCGCGGCTTTGTGGCGCGCGGGCTTGACCACTTGCCGTTTGGCTCATAATCTCGCTCTTGGAGCGACCGCCATGCCCGACCAGGCCACCTTGCGCACGCAGCCCCGCAGCGTTACCGGCAGCGCCGTCAAGCGACTGCGGCGCGACGGCGTGCTGCCTTGCAACGTCTACGGGCGCGGCATCGACTCCATCGCGATCCAAACTCCGCTCGCCGAGCTGCGCCGCGTCTTTCGCTCCGTCGACCGCAACGCCGTGGTGCAGATGGCGATTGACGGACGCGACGGCACCGTGCCCGTCGTCCTCCGCGAGGTGCAACGCCACCCGGTCAGCGGCGAGCTGCTGCACGTCGACTTCTACCAGGTGGACCTGACGCGCGCGATTCACAGCGAGGCGCGCCTCGTGCTGGTCGGCGACCCCGAAGCGGTGGCGCTGGGCGGCACGCTTGTCCAGTCGGTCGAATACATCCTGCTCGAAGCGCTGCCGCTCGAGATGCCCTCCGAGCTTGAGGTCGACATCAGCGGTCTCGCCGAGTTCGGCTCCAGCGTGCTGGTCCGCGACCTCACGCTGCCCGAGGGCGTCCGCGTGCTCGCCGATGAGGCGGTCGGCATCGCCACCGTGCTCGCCCCGCGCCTCGCCGCCGAGGACGAAGAGGAAGAGGCCGAAGCCGCAGCCGAGGCCGCCGAAGAAGCCGCGCCCACCGCCGAAACCCCCACCGACGCCGAGCCCGAGGCTTCCAACGCCTAGCGCCCGTCCGCGCTCCCGCCATTCCTGCGCAGGCAGGAACCCGCGCCCCTCTCGTCATTCCTGCGCACGCACGCACCCCCTCTCCCCCTTCCCCAATTCATCCCTCCCCCCTTTTAGGGGGGGGCTAGGTGGGGGGTGCGACGTACCGAGCGTCTACCAGCGGCCGAGCGGCCGCCCCTGCTCCATTCCGTCATTCCTGCCCACCCTTTCCGTCATTCCTGCGCAGGCAGGAACCGCGCAAGCCGTCATTCCCGCGCACGCACGCACCCCCTCTCCCCCTTCCCCAATTCATCCCTCCCCCCTTTTAGGGGGGAGGCTAGGTGGGGGGTGCGACGCACCGAGCATCTACCAGCGGCCGAGTGGCCGCCCCTGCTCCATTCCGTCATTCCTGCCTGCGCGTTCCTGCCTGCGCAGGAATGACGGAGAAGGGCGCAGGTTCCTGCCTGCGCAGGAATGACGGGGGCATCGTTCGTCAGTTGGCGGCGCCCAGGCCGGACCAGCGCTGGCGTTGGTGCAGGCTTACACGATCGGCCAGCTGGCGGTTGGTCGCGCGCAGCAGGCGGGCGATGAGGCGCAGCTGCTCGACCGCCGTCTCCGCCTTGAGCACTTCCTGCTTGACCGAGGGCGGCGCTTCGACCTGCGCGCCGATGTGGTTGACCAGCGCGATCGGCCGCTCGGGAATGCGAAAGCGCCGCTGCCAGGAGTTTTGCAGCGCCAGCGCCAACTCCAGGTGCTCGCGGAACAGATCGCTCGTCTCGCTGTGCGCTGCGTAGGCGTTGTCGCTCTCCGCGTCGTGCGGCTCGTCGAGCAGCTCGACCTCGGCAATCCAGTAGGGCGCGGCGTCGAGCCGATCGATGATCCGAAAGCGTTGCACGCCGCGGCAGATGATGTTGAAGCGCCCGTCGGGGAACGGCTCGGTCGCCTCGATGCGCACGGTGCAACCGATCTCGTGCGTCTCTTCGGCGCGCCCGCCGCGCCGCAGCAGCGCGATGCCGAACGGCTCGCCCGACTCGGTCATGTCCTGCACCAGCTGTCGGTAGCGCGGCTCGAAGATGTGCAGCGGCACCTCTTCGCCGGGGAAGACGACGATTTGCAGCGGGAAGAGCGGCAGCCGAACCATGCTCGCCCGCCGCCTAGCCGCGCAGCCCAGCCATGCGCCCGACCAGGCGCGTGACGCGGCGCGCGCCGCCGTTCTCGTTGAACGCGCGGAAGACCTGCAAGCGCTCGGCCTGCAGCGAGCCTTCGGCGTGAATCGCCAGCACCTCCTGATACGCGCCGTAGTCGGACGAGGTCAGGTCGCGCACGAAGTTGAGCAGCCGCATGCGCTGCTCGCCGCCCACGCCCTCGCGCCCCGCCAGGTACTTCTGCAGGAACGGGCGCAGCTCCTCCTGCTCCCAGTCTTCATCGCCCGGGCCGGTGACGAGGATGCCGCCGGCGATCTCCTGCACGTGCTGCACCGCCTCGTGATAGCCGTGCGCGAAGTGGCTCTTGGCCAGATTGACCGTCATCGGGTCGGGCGCGACCTGGCCGTTGGGCTTGCCAATGCAGCGCTCGGCCGACTTTTCCAGCAACGCCCGGGTGGTCTCGGCGTAGGCGATCAGGTCGACGAACTTCTCGCGCACGTGGCCCGCGCCGATGATCCCGTTGTAGTCCGCCGCCAGCGCCGCCGCCCCGCCCAGCGCGTCGACCAGCGGCAGCTTGTAGGAGACCGCGGTGAAGCGGTGGTACTCGACGAACGTGAGCGCCAGCTGCCCCGCGGCATCCACATCGCCGTCGAGGAAGATCCGCTCGTTGGGCACGAACACGTCGTCGAAGATCGTGATCGTCTCCATCATCTTGCGCACGGCGGAGATCGGGCGCTCGCCGCTGTGGTTCGCGCCGTCGCCGAACGGGCTGGCGATGAAGCGCAGCCCGGCGCTGGCGACGGGCAGCGCGAAGGCGATGCTCCAGTCCTGCTCGTCCGCGCCCATCGCCCGCGTCGGCAGCACGATCACCTCGTTGGTGTTGGTCACCACCGAGGTGTGCGCCTTTGCGCCGCGCACCACCACGCCGTCGGGCCGCCGCTCGACCACCCGCAGGTACATGTCGGGATCCGCCTGCTGGCTGGGGCGCTTCACGCGGTCGCCCTTGACGTCGGTCTGCGCGACGGCCAGCGCCAGATCGTTGTCACGGCAGTATTCGTAGTAGTCGCGCGCGCGCTCGTGGTAGACGGGGTCGTCAAACTCGGCGGTGACGGCGAGCAGCGCGAAGAGCGCGTCGGTGCCGATTTCCTTGATCAGCACGACCAGCGTGTCGCCTTCGGCGGTGGCCGCCTCGATCAGCCGCGAGCGATCGAGCAGGTCCGCCTGCGAGCGCGGAATCTTGTAGTAGCGGCTGTGCTCCGCGCCGTCTTCCTCGTAGCGGGCCAGCTCGCGGTACTGCTCCGACTCGGCCATCTCATAGTCGATCGCGGCGTGGCGCACGGCCTTGCCGATCGTCGGGTGGGTCGTCACGTCGTCGACGCGCTGACCGCGGTACCAGACCTCGCGCTCGTCGCGCAGCGACTCGATGTACTCCGCCGGCGTTCGCAGACCCACGGCGATCCTCCAATCGCGCTCTCCAACACCCCCTGATGCTACAGCCTCGCAGCCGCTCACTCCCCCAGCGATCGCAAACCCGCCCGCTGCCTATACACTCTCCCTATGAGCGCCGCCGCCGAATGGGACCTGGGCTCCGCCACCGCGCTTGAGGCTGAAGCGATCGGCCCGGCCGGGCAGCGGCGCTTTCGGCTGCGCGTCAGCGCCGGCGATGTGACCGCCTCGATCTGGTGCGAGAAGGAGCAGGTCAACTCGCTGGCCACCGCCGTGCAGCAAATCCTCGCGCGCTTCCGGCGCGAGGGAGAAGGCCGCCGGCCGGCCTCGCCCGAGCTGGGCGACTTCCCGCTCAACCCGACCCACGAATTCCAGGCCGGGCGGCTCGCGCTGGGCTACGACGAAGACGCCCGCACGCTCTCGCTCTTCGCCACCGACATCGAGACCGACGCCGACACGCCCACGCTGCGGGTCGATTTCAGCCGCGAAATCGCGCGGCGCTTCACGGTGCAGGCGGAGACGGCCGTGGCCGGCGGGCGGCCGACCTGCCCGCTCTGCAAACAGCCGCTGGAAGAAGACGAGCACCTCTGCCCCCAGACCAACGGACACGGCGACGGCGCCCTCGCGGGCATCGGCCCGCCGGAGTTCTGATCGTTTCCCCGCGCGCGCCGCTCTCACACGCCGGCTGGACGGCGCGCGCCGCGCCGCAGCGTGCCTCCATCGCCAACGGCCTCGCGCTCGCGGCCAACAATGCCGCCCGCAACACCGCCGTGCGGCTGCGCGGCCAGCGGCCCAAACTCTGGACCAACCAGTACCTGCTAGCCCTGCTCGGCACCTTCTCCTTCTTCGCCTGCTTCTTCTACCTGACCGCGACGCTGCCCGGCGAGCTGGTCGAGCGCGGCGCGACCGTGCTCGAAATCGGGCTGATCGTCGGCGGCTACAACCTGATCCCGATTTTCCTGCGGCCCTTCGTCGGGCGCTGGAGCGACGCCGGGCGGCGCATCCGCCTGATGCGCATCGGGCTGCTCTCCTTCGCCGCATCCTTCGCGCTGATGATCTTCGTCGAGGACATCTGGATCCTCTTCGCGCTGCGCTGCGTGCATGGGATCAGCATGGCCGCCTACCCCACCGCGGCCGGATCGTTCGTCGCGGAGATCGTGCCCATTCCCCGCCGCGGCGAGGGGCTGGGCTTCTTCGGGCTCTCGACCTCGGCGGCGCAGACGCTGCTGCCGATGCTCGGCGGGGTCGTCTTCGCCTATCTGGGCGGCTTCGACGCCGTGCTGATCCTCGCCGTCGCCACCGCCGCCGCGTCCTTCGGGCTGACCTTCTTCAAGCGCGAGCCGGCCGGCTCGGGGCGCCCACCGCCGCCGCTCTCGCTGCGCTCGCTGGTGCCGCCGCCGGCCGTCTTCCCCATGTTCGTCTTCCTCAGCATCACGCTCACCTTCAGCGTCGCCGCGGCTTTCCTGCCCTCGCTGGAGAACGCCGACCCGGACCGCAATTTCGGCGGCGTCGAGGGCATCGGCATCTTCTTCTTCCTGTTCAGCGGCGCGGGCGCGATGGTCACCCGCCCGATCGCCGGGCGCGTCTCCGACATCGTCGGGCGCGTGCCGGTGATCATCCCCGGGCTGATTGCGACGGTCGCCGGGCTGGTGCTGCTGACCCAGGCCGACTCGCCCCTGACCCTGATGCCGGCCGGCGCGCTGACCGGCATCGGCATGGGCGCGGCGCACACCGGGCTGCTCGCGCTGGCGGTCGACCGCGTCGCCGCCAACCAGCGCGGCGGCGCGACCGCCACCTTCCAGCTCGCCTGGGACATCGGCGGCTTCGTCGCCGGGCCGATCTTCGCCGTCGTCGGCGCGCTGCTCTCGGTCGAGATGGTCTTCTGGGCGGCCGCCGTGTTCTCCGTCTTCGCGCTCGTTTCGCTGCTCTTCGGTCGGATGAGGGGTTGGACGCGGCCCAACCCGGCGCTGGCCGCCTCGGGAGCTTGACCGGTGGCGCAGGGGGCCGGCTGGCGCGAGCTGGAGCGCGAGCCCGAGGCGCGCCCGCCGACGCCCCGCCGTTGGCTCGCCGCCGCCTGCCTGGCCGGCGCGGCCCTCGCCCTCACGCTCGGCTTTGGCACCGACTGGTTCGACGACGGCCCGACTCAGGCCGATGTCGACGCCGCCTTCCGGCGCGGCGTGGAAGACGGCGCAGCCGCGACCGAGGCGGAGTGGCAGGCCGAGCTCGAGCGGCGCGAGCTGGTCGGCTTCGCGCATGGGCGCAGCGTCGCCTCGCAGGTCACGCCCGAAGCGATGGATCGCTTCCGCCACGGCTTCACCTACGAAGCGGCCTACGACGCGGCGCAGGCCCTCGCCGAGCGCGAGCTGGCCGAAGCCTGGGATCAGGGCTGGCGCGAGGGCTACCGCGCCGCCTGGCAGCGGATCGGCGCCGCCCCACCCTCAAGATCGCCCTCAAGAGCGCCCTCAAGAGCGCCCGCAAGCTCGCCCGCAGCGCCGTCGGGCGACGCGGAAGCGGGCGCGAGATGAGCCGCGCCGCGCTGCTGCTCGCCGCCTTCATCCTGGGCGCGGCCGCCGCCGCCTTAATCGGCGGGCTGAGCGGCGCATTCGAGCGCGGCCCCACCCAGGCCGACCTCAACGCCGCCCGCGAGTCGGGCTGGTCCGCCGGCGCGGAGGCCGCCGAGCAGCGCATGCGGCTCGAAGCCGACGAGCGCGAGCAGCAGGGCTACGCGCGCGGCCTGCTGGCGACCAGCGCCGCGCCCACGCTCGACTATCTGCCCAATCCCTCCGGCCTAATCGCCGGCGCGCTGGCCGGCCGCCGCGACCTCATCCGCGGCCTCGCTCCGCTGATCGAGCACGCCCGCCAAGAAGGCTGGCTCAGAGGCTACGACCTGGGCGCCACCCACGCCTGGTTCGACCTAGGCGCGCAGCCGTGAGGGGGGGGGGGCGATCGCTGTGCGCGCTCGGTGCATCCCACCCCCCACCTAACCTCCCCCCTAAAAGGGGGGAGGGACCGGAATGGAGGAAGATCCAGGAAAAGGAGTGCGCACACGCGGACGCACGCGGACGCGCAAACACGCAAACCAAACACCAAAACACCTACCCCAAGAAAAATTCATCCCTCCCCCCTTTTAGGGGGGAGGTTAGGTGGGGGGTGGGAAGTAACGATGAGGCAGCGACCGCTGTTCTACGCCTCGAACGCTACTTCCGTTATTCCCGCCCCGTTATCCGTCATTCCTGCGCCCCGCCACTTCCGATTCCTACGCCCCTCTCTTCCGTCATTCCTGCGCAGGCAGGAACGACGGCAGGAGCGCAAGCGCCCCAATTCATCTCTCCCCCCTTCCAGGGGAGAGACTAAGAGGGGGTCGGCGCACCGAGCCGGCGCTGGCGGCCGAGCGAGCGCCTCTGCCGCAGCACCCTCTTACGCGCTCGCAAGTTCCCACCCCCCACCTAACCTCCCCCTAAAAGGGGGGAGGGATGAATTGGGGAAGGGAGAGGGTGAGGTGGGGCTGGGTTCCTGCCTGCGCAGGAATGACGGAAGAGGGGCGCGGCGGCGTTGTTGTGGGGAGAGAGGCATGGTTCGGCACTCCTGTTCTGTTGTGAGCATAGCAGGATTTGGGGGAAGTGGGGGTGTGGGGTGGTTCCTGCCTGCGCAGGAATGACGGAAGGGTCGCAGGAATGACGGGAAGGGGCAGGAATGGCGGAGGGGGTGCAGGAATTGATGGCGGAAGAGGGGCAGAATTTGGTGGCGGAGGCGGTGCAGGAATTGATGGCGGAAGAGAGGCAGGAATTGAGAACGGAGGCGGTGTAGGAATTGACGGTGGGAAGACACAGTGGCGACGGAGGGTGTGGCGTGGATGGATCAGGGCGCGACAGTTAGGCGGTCGCCGCGGAGTTGGCCGCAGGCGGCGGCGATGTCCTGGCCCTTCTCCACTCGCACGTTCGCTGCGATGCCCCGCTCGGCGAGCGCTTGTTGGAAGCCCAGCGTGGCGCGGCGGGTTGGGCGTTGGCCGACTACCTCGGGCGACGGGTTGAATGGGATCAGGTTGACCTGGCAGCGGATGCCGGCGATTTGGTCGGCCAGCGCGCGGGCCTGGGCGCGGGAGTCGTTTGCGCCCGCCAGCAGCACGTATTCGAATGTGACGCGGCGGCCGGTGCGCTGGGAGTGCTCGCGGGCGGCGGCGATGATCTCGGCGGGCGACGCGGGGGGCACGGGCACCAGTTCGCGCCGCAGAGCCTCGTCGGCAGCGTGCAGGCTCACGGCCAGATTGACCTGCGGGTGGTCGTCGGCCAGGCGGCGTATCTGCGCCGGCAGGCCGACCGTTGAGACCGTGATACGGCGCGGCGAGAGCGCGAAGGCGTCGGCGTCGGAGAGCCGCTCCAGCGCCGCGCTGACCGTTTCGTAGTTGGCCAGCGGCTCGCCCATGCCCATGAAGACGACGTGGGACAGCTCGCCGCCCTCCTCGCGGGCCCAGCCGCGGGCCAGCAGAGCCTGCGCGAGCACCTCGCCGACCGACAGCTGGCGGCGGAAGCCCTGCGCGCCGGTGGCGCAGAAGGTGCAGCCCATCGCGCAGCCGGCCTGGGTCGAAAGGCAGACGGTGCGGCGCGGGGTGGGGCTGGTCTGCGCGTGCGGGTCGTGGCGGATTAGCACCGTCTCGATCAGCTCGCCGTCGCCCAGCGGCAACAGCGCCTTGGTGGTTGAGCCGTCCTCGCTGGTTTGCGTTTGCAGCGGCGTGGGCGCGTCGGCGCTGCGCTGCGCCAGCTGCTCGCGCAGCGAGCGGGGCAGATCGCTCATCTCCAGCGGATCGAGGACGCCGCGCTGCCAGACTTGCCGCCAGACCTGGCGCGCGCGCCAAGGCGGCTGGTCGAGCTCGGCCATCAGCGCGGTGAGTTGCGGCAGGTCCAGGTCGAGCAGCGTTGGCTCTGTCGCGTCAGCCATCGTCCGCTCCGAATCGCTTGCCGAGCAGGTTGCCTGCGCCCCGCGCGAATTCGGCCGCCGACAGCTCGCGCTTGCCTGCGCGTTGTAGGCGTTGGATTACCGCGATCCCGTCGCCTGCGGCCACGCGGATCGCCTGCTCGTCCAGTGACATAATCTCGCCCGGCGCACCAGCCGTGGTGGGCGCGGCTGACGGCTCCGCCGTCACCGAGGCCAGTCGCACGCGCTGACCCTCGAGCTCGGTGAACGCGCCCGGCCAAGGGGTGTAGGCGCGCACGTTTCGCGCGATCTGCTGTGCCGAATCGCTCCAGTCGATTCGCCCTGCCTCCTTGCGCACCCGCCGCGCTCGCGTGGCCTGGCTGTCGTCTTGCGGACGCGGCGCGATCTCGCCAGCCAGCCAGCGGGGGATCGTTTCGATCAGCAGCGCCGCGCCCAGCTCCGCCAGCCGATCGCTCAGCTCGCCGGCCGTCTCCTGTTGCCCGATTGGCGTCGCGCGCTGCGCCAGGATTGGGCCGGTGTCCTCCGTTTCGTCGACCAGCATGATCGTCGCGCCCGTTTCGGCGTCGCCGGCGGCGATGGCGGCGGAGACGGGCGCCGCCCCGCGCCAGCGGGGCAGCAGCGAGGCGTGAACATTGAGCGTACCGTGCTGTGGCGCGTCGAGCAGGGCGGGCGGCAGCAGCTGGCCGTAGGCGGCGACGATTTGGAGGTCGGGCGCGAACTCGGCGATCGCCACCAGCGCTTCGGCGTCGCGCAGGCGCGGCGGCTGTAGGACCGCGATGCCCGCATCCGCCGCGAGCTCGGCGGCGGGCGGGCGGCGCAGCTTGCGCCCGCGCCCCGCGCCGCGATCAGGCTGCGCGACGACCGCGACCGGCCGCCACGGGCTGTCGATCAGCGCCCGCAGGGTGGGTACTGCGAAATCGGGCGAACCGAAGAAGACCAGATTCAGAGCCGCACCGCCGCGATCGAGAGTCCGACGAAGACCAGCATCAGCGCGATCGTGCCGCGAAACAGGGTGCGCTCGATGCCGCGTCGGGTGCGGTAGCCGTCGCCGCCCGCGCCGCCGAAGATGTTGCCCAGGCCGGCGCCCTTGGCCTGCATCACCACCGCCGCGATCACGAGCAGCGCGACGAAGATCTGAAACACGTTGAGGATTTCCGAGCTGCTCATCGCACTCCCGCCCCTGCTTGTCGGCGCGTTGCCGGCATACTCGCCAGCATACCGGCCGGCGCTACTTGGCCGCGACCAGCCGCTGCGCGCGGCGCGGGCGAAGGCCGGCCTCGCCCTGCTCATGGTACGCGGTCAGAATCGCTGCCGCGAGTTTCTCCGAGTCGTGGCGATAGCGGTTGCCGGTGTCGACGATGTCGGCCTCGATGATCGCCGCGCCGTCGAACTCGTCGAGCTCCTCGCCGGCGTCGAGCTGGACGGGCTCCGAGCGCCAGCGGCGCGGCAGGCGGGCCGACGCGTTGCTGTTGGCCAGCACCAGGTCAAACGGCGTGCCGCCGATGTGCTCGGCGATCGTCCGCACGTGATCCTGCACGCTGAAATCGTCCGTCTCGCCCGGCTGCGTGGCCACGTTCGAGACGTAGATCTTCATCGCCTGCGACTCCTGGAAGGCGATCCGCAGCTGCGGCACGAGCAGGTTGGGCAGCACGCTGGTGTAGAGGCTGCCGGGCCCGACCACGATCACGTCGGCGTTGCGGATCGCGTTGACCGTGTCCGGGTAGGCGGGCGGCTGCTGCGGCTCCAGGCTGAGCTGCTGGATCTGCTGCTTGGCCGAGGTGATCTTCGACTCGCCGCGAATCACCTCGCCGTCGTTGGTCAGCGCCGCCAGGCGGATGTTCTCCAGCGTTGAGGGCAAAATGCGCCCGCGCACCGCCAGGACGCGGCCGGTCTCGCGGATCGCCTCCTCCATCCCCCCGGCGACGCCCGACATCGCGACGATGAACAGGTTGCCGAACGAGTGCCCCTCGAGTCCCTCGCCGGAGCCTTCCGGGAAGCGGTACTGGAACAGCCGCGTCATGAGCGGCTCGGCGTCGGCCAGCGCGGCGATGCAGTTGCGCAGGTCGCCCGGCGCGATCACGCCCAGATCGCGCCGCAGCCGGCCCGACGAGCCGCCGTCGTCCGCCACCGTCACGATCGCCGTGATGTTGTCGCTGTACTCCTTGAGCCCGCGCAGCAGCACGGAGAGCCCGGTGCCGCCGCCCAGGCAGACGATTCGCGGGCCGCGTCCGGAGAAGCGGTAGCGGTGGATCAGCTCGACCAGCGGCTCGTCGCGGTCGCCGTTGCCCGAGCTGCGGGCGGCCGCCACCGCGTGCGAGGTGAACTTCCAGACGCCGACGCCGACGCAGAGCAGCGCCACGCCGATCAGCACCGCGCCGCGCGCCGCGTAGGGCAGAAACTGGAGGGTGATGTAGTAGAAGGCGTCCGGCAGCGTCGCCGACACGTACAGCTCGCGCAGCAGGAACGCCACGCCCAAGCCGAGCAGCCCCGTGCCGACGAACAGCAGCAGGAACCAGCGCTTCACGCCGAGCCCGGGGACCAGCCACTTGCGAATGCTGCGATCCGGCAAATGAGACATCTGCGACACTATATGCGCCCGCCACACAACACGGTAGCGCCCGCGGCGAGCGAGCTCAAGCCTCACGCAAGCTCGGCCGAGCGGCTAGACTGGCGTACTTGCCCGGCGAACGGCGCGCGGGCGGCACGCAGTCTGGATTTGCGAGGGACACGATGGAGCAGCGGCAATTCGGCGACACCGACCTCACGGCCTCAGCGGTCGGCTTCGGCACCTGGGAGATGAGCACCACGATGTACGGCCACATCGACGTCGGCGAGGCCGCCCGCGCGGTCAACGCCGCCATCGACCGCGGCATCACCCTCTTCGACACCGCCGAGATCTACGGCCCCTTCCACTCCGAAGAGCTGCTCGCCGACGCGCTCGGCTCGCGCCGCAACGAAATCGTGCTCGTCACCAAAGTCGGCTTCCAATACGACGAGGGCGGCGCGGTGGCCGGGCTCAACGCGACCCGCGACTACATCATCGAGCGCACCGAAGGCTGCCTGCGCCGGCTCAAGACCGACGTGATCGACCTGATGCTGATCCACTGGCCCGATCACGACACGCCCTTCGAAGAGTCGATCGGCGCGCTCGAGCAGCTCAAGCAGGACGGCAAAATCCGCCACTACGGCGTCTCCAACTTCAACATCGACATGATGCAGGAGTGCGAGCAGTACGGGCACATCGCCGCCAACCAGGTCGGCTACCACATGTTCGACCGGCGCATGGAATCGCGCGTGCTGCCCTGGTGCCAGGCCAACGGCATCGGCTACATGGCCTACGGCTCGCTCGCCTTCGGGCTGTTGACCGGCGCGTTCACGCCCGACACCACGTTCGACGAGGGCGACTGGCGCAGCCGCTCCGGGATGGCCTTTGAACTGCCGCTGTTCGAGCGCGAGCAGTTCGTCAAAGAGGTCGAAGTCGCCAACCGACTCGCCGAACTCGCCGACGGCTACGGCAAAACCGTCGCCCAACTCGCCATCGCCTGGGTGCTCGACCACCCCGCCGTCAGCTGCGCCCTGGTCGGCATGCGCAACGAGCAGGAACTCGAGGAAAACGTCGCCGCGACCGACTGGAAGCTGACCGACGAGATCCGCAACGGCGTCAACCAAATCTTCGCCGAGGTCGGCGTCGAAACGTTCCAGAACACCCCGCAGGTGATTCACGTCGCCCGCGCCACCGGCCGCTCCCGCAGCTGACGCGCTACACTGGCAGCACCATGGACATAGACGCTCCGATGCCCGAACCAATCCGCGTGGAGCCCCGCGAGGGCTACCGCATCTACGTCGAATACGACGACGGCGCCTGCGGCGAGGTCGACCTGAGCCACAACGCCGGCAAAGGCGTCTTCAAAGTCTGGGATGAACCGGGCGTCTTCGAGCGAGTCCACATCACGGAGGACGGTGCGATTGGGTGGGGCAACGAGCTCGATATCTGCCCGGACGCCGTCTACTTCCGGCTGACCGGCAAGACGCCCGAGGAGATGATGCCGGGGCTGCGCGCGCAGCCTGTCGATGCCTGAACTCTGCCGCTTTGGCAGCGGCGCGCTAGACTGGGGACACTATGGCGATGCCGAAACTGCTCAAGGTCGAGCCGCGCGAGGGCTACCGCATCTACGTCGAGTACGACGACGGCGCTTCCGGCGAGGTCGACCTGAGCGATGTGGCGGGCCGGGGCGTCTTCAAAGTCTGGGAGGACCGAGCGTTCTTCGAGCGGGTTCACATCACACCGTTTCGCGCGATCGGCTGGAGCGACGAGCTCGATATCTGCCCCGACCGGGTGTATTTCGACCTGACGGGGAAGACGCCGGAGGAGATGATGCCGGGGCTGCGCGCGTCGGTAGCCGATACGACACCCGCCTGCCTCGACTCTGAGTCTTCAACCGAAAAGGGCGGATAGGTGGATATCACGAAGGTTCGCCCGGTTATCCGCAATCTGCGCGCTCGCGCGATTGATGGAAAGCACCAGCTCGTGTTCTGGAACAAGCCAGTCGGCGGTCGCTTACTCGGGTACAGCATCCGCCTTCGCGTCAACGGAGTACAGGACGACTGGTGTGACGTTCCGAACGAGCGTGTGCATTGGGGATACACCTACCACGCGGTAGTCGTACGAGTACCGGATGTTGATCCTGCTGAGGTTGTGGTGACCGTTCGGGCAGTGAACGAGTATCGCCATTCTAGCCCTGCGCCGGAAACGCATCTGGCGACGGACTATCGAGTGGTACTCGGTGACAATCGCCACAGCGAGCCACGTCTGGATCGGTCTCCGAATAGGCCGCACGTATTCATGTCAAAGGACGACGACGACGACATGAATCTCGACGAGAACTTGCTTGACTGGGCCACGGAACCAGCAGAGTACCTGTTTTGGAACCGTACTCAAGAAGAGCTTGCGCTCTTTTGTGGGCACGGGAGGCTTCGCAAGACCCACCGCTTCAACCCCATCAAGCTTAGTGCGGACGGTCAGTTCCGCGACCTTGCTGTTAACTCGAACCCCGTCGATGCACGCTTGGAGCAGTTTGACTGTATCCCGGACATGTTCATCTTGGTGGCGGCGAAGCGCTCTTCTTACTCGCTCTCATTTCCCAGCCTAGAGCACCCTACTGATGTCGTTCCAGCTTGGGCAGTCGACCTACGCGAGATTGGCGAATCTCCTGGATTCGGCAAGATTCGCGAACGGCCCTTCCATCCCTTCAACTACGAAACGCCAGGTTGCTGGGCTATCGCGACCCGCTTTGCTGCGGCCCACAGAACTAAGGACTCTGGCTGGCTCACCGGATACGAGCAACATGTCTTGCAAGCCGCCAGCGAATGCCACGATGGCAGCCTGGTAGGCGGGCGAGTACACCGTGATCTGGATGGTGGGTGCTACCTCAACGATAATGGCGAACTTGTCGTCCATTTGGAATCGGACACCCGCGCCTATGTGGAGAGCTGGACGATTAGAGATCAGCGGCAGCCTGCCTGATCGTCAAAGTGAGACAGTGTGGCTGGCGGAACACATGGGTCCTGGATCGTCAGGCGCGCTCCAGATTCAGGGCTAGCAGGCGGGACAGGATTTCATCATCCGGCAGGTCGGCGGGCCAGCCGTAGGCGGCTGCCACTGCTTTGTCGATCGCCTGGTGCCTGTTGGTCAGCCACTTTGGGCGAGGATCTTTTTCGGTGTCGTTGTAGAGGTCGGTCATCGTGCGCTCTTGCACGAGCTCCGCTGGCGCATCACTGGGGTTAAGCCATTGGGTGCGTGCTGCGTCCAACGATGCAGCCGCGGCGGAGATCGCTTTGTGCTGCCGTCGCTGAGTGGCCGTAAGATCATCGTTGGACGCCGTCAGTGGCCAAGGGAACGGAAATGTGTTGAAGCACCGAGTGTGGATGTAGCGGGAGTCTGCTGGCCCGACACCGAGGCGTGTTGCCTGCGCAAGAGCCCAAACGTGGTGGATTCGCGAGTGCAGAACCCCGAATATGTAGTCGTCGTCACGAGCTATGACGTTGACTGAGCTGGCAGGCAGTGTGCCAGCATCCAGCCACACGTAGAAGCGGTGCTTGGAAGTCACTGGCGTGGCAATGAAGCGACTGAGCGGCTGGATCGCCTTGCGCATCCCGGGACGCCAAGCCTCGTGGAGCCACCATTGGTTGCGCAGTTGGTCGTTCCTGCTGCGCTTGCGGCGCGGCAGAACGTGTCGCCTCACGTACTCGAACGGCTCCTCATAGTCAGCCGCGTCTTCGATAGATGTACTCTGACCGAAGTCGATGACGTGCTGTCCCCGCCGTGTCTGCGCCAGGTCTTGAGCGTTGACGAACGGGATCACCACATCGGAATTCGGGCGTCCATTCACGTTGACGGGACGCGCCAGCATGCGCCCGGCAATGGTCCAGGAGATGTCAAATGGTCCAGCAGGCCCAACACCCCGAAACGCGATAGAGGAATTTTCAGCCAGTTCCACAGCTGACGCAACCGGGACGCCTGCGGTCAGATCGAGGTTGATCTTGGCGACTGGCGATCCGTCGAGCTCGAGTTCCGATTCGCTGCCGTCGTCTTGGCCGACGATGGCAATGCGGACGGCAGTACCGTCGTCGAACCACTGCTCATCACGCCACGCGAAGAACATGCCTCCCGATGATGCGATGTTCTCGAGGACCTTGCGGTTGTACGGTTGGCCTATGCTGTTCGTGGCAAGGAGGCCAGCAGCGCGGGTGGCGCGCTGCTCGATCTGTCGTCGAGCGCTCTCGTGCCAATAGACGCAAAGGTCGGCTTGTCCGCCTACGGCGTTGGCGTAGGCAGATTGAAGACGGTCAACGTACGCATTGCCGCTCTCGCGGCGTAATCGGTTTCCGCCCAGAAACGGCGGATTCCCCACGACGAACTCCGCTTCGGGCCACTCTGCGGGGATGGGGTTGCCCTCCTCATCCTCGGCGAGGATGGCGTCGCGGCATTCGATTTGCTCGGCGCGGCCGAGGACGGGGTCGCGGGTGGTGTCGATGTTTCGCTCGATGTTCCACTGGATGTAGCCGATCCAGAGCGACATACGGGTGAGGTCGGCGGCGAACGGGTCGATATCGATGCCGAGCATGTTTTGGGGGCCGATGCGGCGCTGCAAGCCGTTGACGCCCAGGCGCTGCGCCCACTCGATCAGTTCCTGTTCGAGGTTTTTCAGCTCGCGCATTGCGATGTAGAGGAAGTTGCCGGAGCCGCAGGCGGGGTCGAGCACGCGCACCGCCGCGAGGCGTTGGTGGAAGGCGTGGATGCGCCCGGCGGGGGAGTCGGGGTCGGGCGCTTCGAAAGCCAGCGCGCTGTTCTCGCCGTAACCGGGCGGCGGCGCGTCTTCGAGCCTGTGTTCGGGCGCGAGTTCGGCGCGCAGCGCGTCGAATTCGCGGCGCAGGGGGCGCAGCGCGACCGGCTCGACCACGCGCATGATGTTGTCCGGATCGGTGTAGTGCGCGCCCAGCTGCGAGCGGCGCTTGGGATCCAGCCCGCGCTCGAACAGCGTCCCGAAGATCGCCGGATCCACCCGCGACCAGTTCAACTCCGCCGTCTCGTTGATGATCTGCGCCAGATCGCCCGTCAGCTGCAACGTCTCGGGCACCGCCGTTTCGTCGAACAGGCCGCCGTTGAACCAGCGGATGTAGTAGGCGCCGAAGTTGCGCACGTCGCGTTCCGCCATCGCCTCGAAGAGTTGCCCCACGATCCGTTTGGACAGCGTCGCGTCGGCCGACATGTTGTCGAACACATCGGTGACCGGCTTCTCGATTGCCCCGCGCAGATTGCGGTACAGGCCGACGCTTTCGGCGAAGAAGCAGAAGATGATTCGGTTGAGGAAGCGGGCGACAAGCGCCGGGTCGTGCCCGTCGCGCTCGCGCAGCGCCTCGGCCACCTCGCCGAACTTTGCTGCGGCGGTTTCGGTGATATAGCGCGGGTCGCGATTCGGGTGCAGCGCTTCGGGATCGAGAAACACCTCGCGCAGCAGCCGAATGTAGTGGGTGGGATTTTCTTCCAGGTGCTTGAGCGTGAACTCGATCACGCGCGGCTCGGTGTTGGTGAAGTTGGTATGGATTTCAAAGCGGTTCATGTCGCAGACCACGAGCAGCGGCGGGTTCTCCAGCCCCTCGCGGTAGCCCAGCAGTTGCTCGTAGGCGACGCTGAGGCTCTTGCCGCCCGACTTGTACTCCCAGCCGAAGTGCCCGCGCTTCCAGACATCGGCGTCGCCGCTGCCGCCGCCGGGCAGATCGACGTGCTTCTCGAATGTGTAGCTCTCGCCGCTGGGGTCTTCCTCGACGGGCGTGGCGACGTCGAGCACGGCGCAGAGATCGTTGAAGTGAGTTTGCGAGTTGGCCCGCTCGCGCGGCGCCGCGTTGCGCCACTTGGCAACGAACTCGTCGACGCTCATCGACGGCTCGATCGTCATCGTCGTCTGGGTCGGCTGCGCGGCCATACTCGCTCTACTCCTCGAGCGCGGCGCGGAGCAGTTCGGAGGCCTGCGCGGGGTTGGCCTGGCCGCGGCTCAGCCGCATTGTCTGGCCGACCAGAAACTTCAGCGCCTCCGGCTTGCCGCCGCGGTAGTCGGCCGCGGCCTGCGGCTGCTCCTCGAGCACCTGGCGGATGATCGGCGCGAGCGCGTCCTCGCCCGAAATCTGCGCGACGCCGAGCCGCTCGACGACGGCAGCCGCGTCCTCGCCCGAGGCGTACATCTCGGCGAAAACCTCCTTGGCCTGGGTGTTGCTGATGCTTCCGTCGTCGATCAGCCGCACCAGCCCGGCCAGCTGCGCGGGCTGCACGCGGATCGTGTCCAGCGTGTCGGGCGGCTTGGCCTCGTGCATCAGCCGGGTCAGCTCGCCGACGAACCAGGTCGCGATCATGCGCGGCAGCCCGTCCGCGCTCCCGTCCCCCTGTTTGCCACCCAAGGAGGCGACCGACGCTTCAAACCACTCCGAGGGCGCGGGCTCTTCGGTGAGCAGCCCCGCCTCGAACGGTTGCAGCCCGTAGTCGGCCTCGAAGCGGGCGCGGCGGGCGGCGGGCAGCTCGGGCAGCGCGGCGCGAATCGCCTCGACCGTCGCGCGGCTGGTCTGCAGCGGCGGCAGGTCCGGCTCGGGGAAGTAGCGGTAGTCGTGCGCCTCCTCCTTGGAGCGCTGCGAGACGGTGATCTGCGCCTCTTCGTCCCAGCCGCGCGTCTCCTGCGCGATCAGCTCGCCCGCCTCGAGCGCGGCGGCCTGGCGCGACTGCTCGAACTCCAGCGCGCGCTGCACGCTGCGGAACGAGTTCATGTTCTTGATCTCGACCTTTGCGCCCAACTCCGCCGCGCCGGGGCGTCGCAGCGAGACGTTGGCGTCACAGCGGAACGAGCCCTTCTCCATATCCGCGGTCGAGACGCCCAGGTAGCGCAGCATCTGGCGCAGCTGCACCAGATACTGGCGCGCCTGCTGGGGCGAGCGCATGTCGGGCTCGGAGACGATTTCCATCAGCGGCGTGCCGGAGCGGTTGACGTCGACCAGCGAGAAGCGCTCGCCGGCCTCGCTCTCGCGGTGCAGCAGCCGCGCGGTGTCCTCCTCGAGGTGGACGCGCGTGATGCCGATCCGTTGGCGGCCCAGGTCGTCGGTCTCGACATCCATCCAGCCGCCCTCGGAGAGCGGCATGTCGTATTGCGAAATCTGGTAGCCCTTCATCAGGTCGGGGTAGGGGTAGTTTTTGCGGTCGAACTTGGAGAGTTCGGGGATGCGCATGTTGAGCGCGAGCGCGGTGCGGATCGTCCACTCGACGGCGGTGCGGTTGATCACGGGCAAAGTGCCGGGCATGCCCAGGCAGAGCGGGCAGACGTAGGTGTTGGGCGCGGCCGCGGCGTAGTCGGCCGGGCAGCGGCAGAACATCTTGCTCTCAGTGCGCAGCTGGGCGTGGACCTCAAGCCCAATCACGGTTTCCCAGTCAGCGGCGGCGGTGGTTGCGGTGTCTGTGGTCATGCCGAACAGTCTACGACTCGCGCGCATCTGAGCAGCGACTCCGAACGTCCGTTCCCGCACCGCCCCAAACCCGCTACACTGTCCCCCATGCGGGCCCGCGAAGACACCACCAATGTCCAGCTCGGCGAGGTCCTCCAGGAGCTCCGCCCGACCAGCTGGCGTGTGCTCGCCGAGCACCAGCGCACCCTGCGCAACACGACCGCCCGGCCCGACATCCTGATCGAGGAACCCGCCGGCTGGCCGGTCGTGATCGAAGCCGAGCGCGAGAACCACGCCGCTGCGGAAACCGACGCGCTCGCCCGCCTCGGCGAAATTGTCCACCAGACCGGCCGCCCAATCGAGAGCGCCGTGGCGCTCGTCTACCCGCCCGATGCGCGCGAGCAGACCGGCGGCCCCCAAATCCGCGCCGCCCTGGCAGCCAGCGACGCGCTCGAATACGCGCTCTACACGGATGCGGCGGGCGGGACAGTTGAGCGGCTTCCGAGTTCGGGCTGGCTGCGCGGTTCAGCGCGCGACCTGGCGATGCTCATTCATCGCGCCTCAGTCCCGGCTCAACACGTGCAACGTCTGAGCGAGATTCTCGAGCAGGGCATCAGAACGGCAGCGAATCGCTTCATGCTGCGTCTGCCATCGCGGTCGCCCGGGTTGGTCGGAGCCGAGATCGCCGCACTGCTCGGCCAGACGGACGACGAGGCGGGACAGACCAGACGGATGGCGATGACGGTGCTGATCAACGCCTTGATCTTTCACGCCGCGCTCTCCGACTCATCGTTCCAGGTCGTCCAATCACTGCGCGGCGCGGACGGCGCATCGCGCGGCGTCGCGCCGCTCTCCGATTTCCGTGCGGACGCCGACCGCTTCCACCTGGGTGAGCTGAGCGATGAATGGCAGCGCATTCTGAACGTCAACTACTGGCCGATCTTCGCAGCCGCCAGGGCGATTCTGCGGCGCTTGCCCGCCGCGACAGCCGGACAGGTGCTCGGTCCGCTCTGGGATGCGGCGACGGAGCTGGTACAGGGCGGCGTGACCCGCTCGCACGACCTCACGGGAGTGATTTTTCAGCGCCTGATCGCCGATCGCGAGTTCCTGGCGACATTCTACACCCGGCCGGAGGCGGCGGTGTTGCTCGCCAGCCTCGCCCTGCCGCCGCGGGGAGCCCCGCGCGGCGCTGAGTGGGGCGACCTGGATTCTCTGCGCGAAGTGCAGATCGCCGACTTCGCCTGCGGAACCGGCACGCTGCTCGCCGCTGCCTACCAACGAACGTCAATACTCCACGAGCTGCACGGAGGCGATCCTGCCGCGTTGCACGGCGCGATGATGCAGACCGGCCTGGTCGGCGTCGATGTCCTGAACATCGCCGTCCACCTGACCGCATCCATGCTCGCCAGCACGCACCCCGAGACGCCGTTCAACGGCGACAGCTTGCTCACGATGCCTTACGGCGCGCTCAGCGACGAGCTCGACGGCGAGCGAGTGGCCATCGGCTCGCTCGACCTGTTCGCCGACGGCATTCAGGCCGGGCTGCTGCGTCGCGCAACCGCGGTCACGTCCGGTGGGTACGCCCCGGAAGACGTGACCGACCTCATGTCGCGGATCGGACACGGCCGTTTCGATGTCGTGATTATGAACCCGCCGTTCACTCGGCAAGGCGGCCAGGAAGCGGAGCTGCGCGGCGTAGCGAACCCCGCTTTTGCGGCGTTCGACACGCCCCCCGACGTGCGCGACCTCATGCAAGCCCGGCTGCTCGCCGTCGCAGGCGAGCAACGGTTGGGCAACGGCAACGCCGGCCTGGCTTCCCACTTCACAGACCTCGCGCTCCGCAAACTCCGCGAGAACGGCGCGCTTGCTATGGTGCTGCCGCTCAGCGCGTTGAGCGGCAGCGCATGGCAGAAAGCGCGGAGCGCTATCGCCGACCTGTGCCACGACATCGTCGTCGTAACCATCGCCGCCGCCGGATCTGGCGATCGATCCTTCTCTGCGGATACCGGAATCGCGGAATGTCTGCTGATCGCGCGAAAGGGAAAGCCGGAGACCGATCGTCCGCGCGGGACATTCGTAGCGCTCCGAAACCGCCCGCGCAGTGAAGCGTGGGCTTCTGAGGTCGGTCGGGCGATTGATCGCGCGCGCGCCGTCGCTGACGATCGCGCCGCGCCCGTCGACGATGCCGCGGCGATCCAAGAGCCGATGCTTGCCGTCGGCGGCGACGCCATTGGCCAGATGATCGCCGCGAGGTTGCCCGAACGAGGACCATGGCCGATCGCCGGAATCCGTGATTTCGACCTCGCCGTCGCTGCGAGCGCTCTGGAGGAGGGGCTGTTGCGCTTGCCGGCCGAGCCGGCTGCGGAATCCATGACCCTGCCGATTGTTCCGATCGGGGAAATTGCAGGGCGAGGACCTTACGACCTGGATATCCGCGGCGATCAGAAAGACGGCTCGCCGCGCGGACCGTTTCAGCTTGTGCAGCCGGCGTACAACGCCGTGCCAACCTACCCGATGCTCTGGTCGCACAACTCCCCTGCGCAACGGACGCTCACTGTGGGGAGCGATTCAGAAGGGCAGGTCAAGGCGTTCCCGCAGCGGCAATCCGAAGTCGACCAGAAAGCGGAGCAGGTCTGGGCGACGGCCACACGCGCGCATGTCAACCGCGACCTACAGTTCAACGCCAACTCGCTCGTCGTGGCGATGACGGACCGTCCATGCATCGGCGGACGCGCCTGGCCGTCCGTCGTCTTCGCCCGCCGCGACGACGAGTACGCGTTCTCGCTCTGGTGCAACTCCACCCTCGGCCTGCTCTTGTACTGGTGGTCGTCGAACAAGTCGCAAAGCGGACGCGGTACGGTGACCGTCACCTCAATTCCCAACATTCCCACGCTCGACACCCGTGCGCTCACCGACGAGCAGCACGCCGCCGCCCGCAAGGCGTGCGAGGCGATGCGCGAGTTCCGCTTCCTCCCGTTCGACCAGATCGACGAAGGCCCGGCCCGCGCAGAGCTGGACCGCCGCCTGCTCGTCGACGTCCTCGGCCGGCCCGCCTCCCTCTGCGAGCCCGACGGCCCCATTGACCTGCTCCGCCGCAAGCTCGCCCGGGAACCCCAAATCCACGGCGGCAAGAAATCCCGCGTCGTCTTCACCGACGACGGAGAAAAGAGCCAGCGCCGCAACGACCGCGATTAAGGAGCGCCCGCGCGCCAAACACGGCCCTCCGCTACTCTGCGGGCAGCCCACGCGGCACGCCGTGAGCGACTGGGGAGCGCGAGCCTGCATGTCCACCACTTTGTATCCGGCGCACCAGCGCATTGGGGGCGGCGCGGCGGCGCATTCGCTGCGGCTGCTGCACACCTCCGATGTGCATCTGGGCGCGTACACCTCCGAGCCATGGCGCGAGAGCGGCGAGCTCGAGCCGGCGCTGCGCGCCTTTGAGCATGTGCTGGACCTGGGCAAAGAGGCCGAGGTCGATGTGGTGGTGATCGCGGGCGACTTCTTCGACCACGTGCGGGTCAAGCGGCCCTACGTCGAGGCGACCGGCGAGCTGCTGGCGGGCGTCGGGCGGCCCGTCGTGATTCTGCCCGGCAACCATGATCCGGCGATGCCCGACGGCGTCTACGACAAGTTCCCCGACGCCTTCCCGGCCAATGTCCACATCATCTCTTCCGCCGAGGGCGAGCTGGTCGTGCTGGATGAGCACGGCGTGCAGTTCTGGGGGCAGGCGCACGAGAGCTACAACGATTTCGCGCCGGCCGCGGTCTGCCCCGCCTGGCGGCACTACCCCGACCGGCATCTGTGGCGCGTCGCGATCGCCCACGGCTACTACGTCGGCACAGGCGAGTCGCGCTACTCCTACCAGATACGCGCCGCCGACATCGCGGGGCTCGACGCCGACTACGTGGCGCTGGGGCACATCGACGTGCATGAGGGCGTGGGCGACGGGTCGGTGCCGGCCTACTACCCCGGCGCGCCGCGCCACTCCGGCGGGGCGACGATCGTCGAGTTCAGCGCCGAGGGCGTCGCCGTGCGCCACGAGTTGCACGCGGGGCACGAGGCGCACACCCATCATCCCGCGCCGATTGGGCCCGTCTGATGCGCCCAAACCACCTGTACCGACCTGTGCCAGCCTGAGCGATCCTGAGGGGAGTGCGCCCGTGGCCTTTCGCGCCTTCGTGGTCAACAAGAGCGACGACGATTTCAGCCTCGGCGTTGAGCAGTGGGACGACGCCCAACTGCCCGACGGCGAGGTGACCGTCGCCGTCGAGTGGTCCGGCCTCAACTACAAGGATGGCCTCGCCTGCACGCCCAACGGGCGCGTCGTGACCGCCTACCCGATGGTGCCGGGGATTGATTTCGCGGGCACGGTCGTCGAATCGTCCGACGCCCGCTTCAGCGCCGGCGACGCGGTGATCGCGACCGGCTACGAGCTGGGCACGGGGCACGCAGGCGGCTACGCCGAGCGCGTGCGCGTGCCCGCCGACTGGCTCGTGCCCGCGCCCGAGGGCCTGAGCGCGGAAGAGGCGATGGTGTTGGGCACCGCCGGGCTCACCGCGGCGATCTCGCTTGAAGCGATCGAGGCCGCGGGGATCGCGCCCGAAAGCGGCCCCGTGATCGTCAGCGGCGCGACGGGCGGGGTCGGCTCGACCGCCGTGGCGATGCTGGCCGCGCGCGGCTACACCGTCGCGGCCAGCACGGGCAAGGCCGACGCGCACGACTTCCTGCGCGAGCTGGGCGCGTCGGAAATCCTGGATCGCGCCGAGCTGGCCGAAGAGAGCCGCCGCCCGCTGGAGTCCGAGCGCTGGGCGGCCGCCGTCGATCCGGTCGGCGGCAGCACCGCCGCGTCGATCCTGCGGCAGACCAAGTACGGCGGCGCGGTGGCGCTCTCCGGGCTGACCGGCGGCGTGCCCGTCGCGACCAATGTGATGCCGTTCATCCTGCGCGGCGTCAGCCTGATTGGCATCGAGTCCGTCTACTACCCGCAGGAGCGCCGCGCCGCGCTCTGGCAGCGGATGGCGGACGATTTCGCGAGCGGCAAGCTGCTGGACCTGATTGAGGAGCGGATTTCGCTCGAAGCAGTGCCCGAGGCCGCGAACAAGATCCTCGCCGGCGGCGTGCGCGGACGCATCCTCGTCCGCCCCGCCTGAGCGCGCCGGCACGACCACACAGACCCAAAACGACGGGAGCACAGCAATGAAAATCGGCATCTTCACCGGATCGACCGGCCCCGCGGCCAAAGTCACCGATGTGGTGGCCGACGCCCGCGCGGCGGAAGCCGAGGGCTTCGCCACGTTTGCGATGGCCAACATCTTCTCGCACGACGCGATGGGCGCGCTGACGCTGGCCGCGGCGCAGACGGAGCGGATCGAGCTGATGACCGCGGTCGTGCCGACCTACCCGCGCCACCCGCACGCGATGGCGCAGCAGGCCAAGACGGTGCAGGCCGCAGGCGGCGGGCGCCGCTTCGTGCTGGGCATCGGGCTCTCCCACGCGGTCGTGATCGAGGGCATGTTCGGGATGTCGTTTGACCGCCCCGCGCGGCATATGAAGGAGTATCTCGATGTGCTGCTGCCGCTGCTCGCGGGCGAGCGCGTGCAGTATCAGGGCGAACAGTACAAGGGCAACCTCTTCCTGGAGATTGCGGACGCGGAGCCGGTCGACTGCATGCTGGCGGCGATGGGCCCGGCGATGCTGCGGCTGGCCGGCGCGCGCACCGAGGGCACGATCCTCTGGATGACCGCCGCCAAAGCGGTCGAGACGCACATCGCGCCGGCGATCAACGCCGCCGCGCGCGAGGCCGGCCGGCCCGATCCGCGCATCGTGGTCGGCCTGCCGATCATGCTCACCAACGACGCCGACGCCGCCCGCGAGGCCGCAGCCGCCCAGTTCGCCAACTACGGCAACCTGCCCTCCTACCGCGGGATGCTCGACATCGAGGGCGCGGCGCATCCCGCCGATGTCGCGCTGATCGGCACCGAGGAGGGCCTGGAAGCGTCGCTGCGCCGCTTGATCGACGCCGGCGCGACCGATTTCGGCGCCGCCGCCTTCGGCAGCGAGGAAGAGCAGTCCCGCACCCGCGCCTTCCTCGCCGAACTCGCCCCCGAGCTGTAGCGCGGGGCTGAGCCGATGGCCGACGATCCCGCCCAGCCGGCAACCGGCGGCGCGCCGGATGCGCAGTTCACGATCGCCTGGGACGAGGACGAAGAGCACTTCACGATCAGCGAGGACCAGCTCCAGGAGATGCTCCGCGCCTTCGCCGACATCACCGCCTGGGCCTGGAGCTCCGCCTCATCGGCCACCGCCGAAAGCATCCTCAACATCGTCGCCGACTCCGCCGTCTCGCAGGAGTTCGCCGATCTGGTCTACCGCCAGTTCAAGGAGCTCGCCGACCGCACGATCTGCGAGTTCCAGCTCAACCGCGACCCCGAAACCAACAGCGCCGCCATCCACCTCACCCTCACCCACGAGGAGCCCGGCATCCCCTCCCCCTCCTAGGGCCTGTTCGCACTTCGGGCTTGTTCGCGCTTCGGGCCTGTTCGCACTTCGGGCCTGTTCACACTTCGGGCCTGTTCGCGCTTCGGGCCTGTTCGCGCTTCGGGCCTGTTCGCACTTCGGGCCTGTTCGCACTTCCGTCATTCCTGCGCAGGCAGGAACCGACGCGCCCTCAAACCCCCACTTCCCCCCAACCGTGCTACCATACCCTAGCAGAACGAAAGTGCGAGCAATGCCCACCCAGCCCCACACCCCAGGCGCGACTCTCCACGCCGGTTCACCCCCGAATCACCTCCGAACAAACCCGAACAAATCCGAACAAACCTGAACATCGCCAAGCCCCTCGACCAGATAGGACCGCCCCTCGAATCACCTCCGAACACGCGAAAAAACAAAATCTGAACACCGTCGTCGCCCACTCGCCGCGTCCCGCCTTCACCTCCCCTTGCCGGGGTGATGAATCGGGCGCAGAGGGCTGAATCTGGCGGGGCGCGACGCTAGTAAGGGAGGGCTATCGGGCGATGCGCGCCTTCGCGGAGGGCGGCCACCAAGTCCGCCATCGTGCGGATTTCCTGCTCGAACTCTGTGGCGGCGGTGCCGACTTCGTGGAGCGCGTGGCAGTCGCTGCCGCCGACTGGGGCGAGCGGGCAGTTGCGGCCGCGCGACGACGCCGACTGGTTTTGCAGCGGGCCGTCGCAGCCGTTCAGACCCTCTACGCCGTCAAACAGCTCGCGAAAGGCGTCGGGCGGCACGCGCAGGCCGGGGTCGCGCGCGGGGTGCGCGAGGAACATCAGGGCGCCCTGCGCGTCGCACAGCTTGCGCAGCCGGCGCGCCTCGGTGATGCGCGGGATCAACTCGGAGAGGCCGTAGACCAGCACGTGGCCCAACTCAGTCGTCACTTCGACGCCGCTCAGCACGAGAATGTCGGAGCTCGCGTTGAGCGCGGCGACGCGCTCGGCCGGCCAGACCACATCGTGCTCGGTGAGCACGACGCCGTCCAGTCCGCGCTCGACGGAGGCCGTGATCAGGTCGTGCGGCAGCAGATTGCTGTCGGTCGAGAAGACCGCCGTGTGCGAGTGCAGGTCGATGCGCATCCTGCGCACTGTCCCGCGCGGACCGCCTCCCGGTCAAGCGTGGGGCGACCGCAAGTCCACCTCGCCAGCCGCCCGCGTGTACGCTGCGCGCGTGTGGATTGACCGCGCCGTGTTCATCGCTTCCGCCGTGCAGGACGAGCGCCAGCTCGACGGCGCGTGGCACCTCGAGCTGGTCGCGGAGTCTGAGGAGGCCGACGACGCCGGCGAAACTGAGGGCGACTCGGTGGCGCTCGCCTTGCGCCTCGTGATCGATCGCGAGGGCATCACCCAGGAAGGGGAGATCATCCTCACACAAGGCGGCGTGGACGAGTCGGCTGTCGTCGATCCGGGCGCTGCCGCCGACGAACTTGAGCCGCTCCAGATCGTGCTCAGCGCCGAATTCGACGAGCGCGAAACCGAGATCGTGATTGACCAGCGCGAGGACGGCGACTTCGATGTGCGGCTCGAAAGGAGCGACGCGCCGTGAGCGCCGCGAAGAGCGTCGCCGTGCTGGCCGGCGGCGTCGGCGCCGCGCGCTTCCTCGACGGGCTGATCCAGGTGATGCCGCCGCAGGACGTGACGGCGATCGTCAATGTGGGCGACGACATGGAGTGGGCGGGACTGCACATCGCGCCCGACCTGGACACCGTGACGTACACGCTGGCGGGGCTGGTCAACCCCGAGATGGGCTGGGGTGTGGCCGGCGACGGACGCCGCGTGCTCGAGCGGCTGCGCTCGCTGGGCGGTCCCGCCTGGTTCGGCATCGGCGACGACGATCTCGCCACGCACCTTTTCCGCACCCACCGGCTGCGCGAGGGCGCGCCGCTCTCGACCGTCACCGCCGAACTCTGCGAGCGGCTCGACATTGCGTGCCGCATCCTGCCGGTCACCGACGATCGGCTGCGCACCGTCGTGCAGACACCCGAGGGCGAGCTCGCCTTCCAGGACTATTTCGTGCGCCGCCGCGCCGCCGACGCGGTAGAGGGTCTGCGCTTTGACGGCGCGGAGACTGCCGGGCCGGCGCCCGGTGTAATCGATGTGCTCCGGTCTGTCGACGCGATCATCATCGCGCCCAGCAATCCGTTTCTTTCGATTGACCCGCTGCTCGCCGTCCGCGGCGTGCGCGAGGCGGTGGTCGAGTCCGATGCGCCAGTCGTCGCGATCAGCCCGATCATCGGCGGCGTGGCGGTTAAGGGGCCGGCGGCCGAGATTTTGGCCAGTCTGGGGCACGATGTGTCGGCGATCGGCGTCGCGCGGCTCTATGCGGAGCTGGCCGATGTGTTCATTATCGACGAGCAGGACGCCGCGCTCGCCGGCCGAATTGAAGCGGAGACCTCGCTGCGCTGCGTCGCGGTGCCCACGCTGATGAGCGGTCCCGCCGAAAAGCGGGCGCTGGCCCGCGCCGCCCTGCAGGCCGCGCAAGATGCCGCCCGGCGGGACGCGCGATGACGCTCGCGGTTGAGGGCGAAATCGTCGCGCTGGTGCCGGTGCGCGGTCTGCCCGCGGGCAAGCGGCGACTCGCCGCCGCGCTCAGCGTCGAGCAGCGCAACTCGCTGGTCCGCGCGATGCTTGATGATGTCGTCGCCGCGCTCTTGCAGGCCGAGCTGGTCGACCGGGTCGCGATTTGCAGCCGCGACGCGGCCGCGCACGAGGAGGCCGACCGGCTCGGCGTCGACTTTCTCGACCAGGCCGATCAGCGGCCGGGCTATAACGGGGCGGTGGCGCGCGCGCAGGCGGACCTGGCGGACGCCGCCGCGCTGCTCGTCGCGCCCGCCGATGTGCCGCTGATCACGCCCGACGCGGTTGATCTGCTGATCGCTTCCGCGCCAGATGGCGCGGCGGTGGTGGTCGCGCCGGCCCACAACGGCGGCACCAACGGTCTGTTCCTGCGCCCGCCGGGCGTCATTCGCCCCGCGTTCGGCCCATCGTCGGCGCGCGCGCACGCCCAGGCCGCCGCCGCCGCGGGCGAAGCCGGCGTGCCCTTCCGCGAGGCGCGGATCGATGTCTGGGCATACGATGTCGATACGCCCGCCGACTTGGATCTCCTGGAGGCCGTGCTGCCCGAGCTCCCCGAAGCGATCGCGCCCAACACGCGCGCCTGGCTCAATCAGCCGCGCTAAATTGACTACATTGGAGTCGAGCGAGCCCGCAAGGAGACGCGCCGATGACGACCCAGCACTCCACCGTCGCCAGCGATCCGCAGGCGAAGCCAGCGTCAACCCCGCCAGAGACGCGGGAGGAGACCGCGCGCATCGCACGCCGAGCGCGAAAGAACATGGCGCACCTCAACGAAATCTTCGACGACCTGCTTGAGCAGCATCGCGGGAAGTTGGTCATCGTCTACGGCGATTGCCAGGTGCTGATCGGCGACGACGGCTACGAGATGGAGCAATCACTCACCGAAGACGAGCGCAAGGGGCTCGTGTGCTTGCCGATCACCGCCTGGTGGATCCGGTACGGCGCGGAGTAAGGCGTGCGGTTCGCCGGCGATGTTGGCGCAGTAAAGCCCCTCCAACACTCGATGGCGAGCGGCGGCTCACCTTTGATTCAAATTGTTGTCGCGGTGGAGGGCAGCAGCAGCGAGGTCTCGTTTCTGATCGACACTGGCGCGGATGCAACGGTCCTGCACCCTCGCGACGCACGGCGCATTCTGGCGCGCAGCTTGTACACGATCGACTTTGCCGCCGATTCGCGCCGCGTCGTAGGGCTGGGCGTCGGTGGCGGGGCGGAGCGGGTAGCTCGCGACGCGACGCTCACGCTGGCTCGGTAGTCGGCGAACTCTACTCGGTGGAGATGCCGATTCTGATTGCGCGGCCAACGCCGGCGGAGCCGGGCGACCACGGCAACTGGCGCTTGCCCAGCCTGCTGGGGCGTGATTTCCTGCGGCACTTCCGCTTTGAGCTGTTCTGCGGCGAGCGCCGCGAGGCCACCATCGAGACGCTCTAGGGTGGGAGCGGTGGTCTGATCGGTCGGGTATCCTGAAGGTGCTCAGCCGCAGCGAGGAGACGCGCAGTGACGACGGAGTCCTCAACGTTCACAAGCGATCCGTGGGCCAAGCCCGTGCCGCCCCCGCCCGAAACGCCCGAGGAGCGGGCGGCGGCTGTGCGCGCGCATCGGCAGGCGTACGACAACCTGGAGTATCTCGACGAAATCTTCGACGACCTACTGCGAGAACATCCCGGCCGGCTCGCGCTGGTCTACGGCGATCGTCAGCTCCTGATCGGCGACGACGGCTACGCGATGAAGCAATCGCTGACCCAAGAAGAGCGACCGACGGCAACGCTCCAGCGAATCACGAAGTGGTGGATCAGGCACTGCGGCGAGCCTGAGTAACGCTGTGCGGTTTCGCGGCTACGTTCATCCGACCCGCGCCCTTCCGCATTCGGTCATCAGCGGCGGCGCGCCGCTGATCAAGGTCAGGCTGGCGCTGCAAGGCCGCAGCGATGAGGTCCGGTTTCTCATTGACAGCGGTTCCGACGCGACGATTCTGCACCCCACCGATGCGCAATTCCTCCTCGGCGATGATCTACAGAGGATTGACTTTGAGCGCGACCCGCGTCGCATCGCGGGCATGGGCGTTGGCGGCGCCGCTGATCGGGTGGTTCGCGACGCGACGCTCACGCTGCGCTCGGTGGACGGCGAAACCTACCCGACGGAGATGCCGATTCTGGTTGCGCGCCCGATGCCGGCGGAGCCGGGCGATCACGGCAACTGGCGGTTGCCCAGCCTGCTGGGGCGCGATTTCTTGCGGCACTTCCGCTTCGAGCTGCTCTGCGGCCAGCGTCGCGAGGCGGCGCTGGAGTCACTCTGAACGGCGTGCGTCAGAGCGAGTATCCTGAAGATATCCAGCCGCAGCGAGGAGGCGCGCGATGACGACGGAATCCGCAACGTTCGCGGGTGATCCGTGGGCGAAGCCCACGCCGCGCCCGACCGAGACGCCGGAGGAACGGGCGCGAGCGGGCCGTGCGCTTCTGCAGGCATACGACAACATGGAGTATCTCGACGAAATCTTCGATGATCTGCTCAAAGAGCATCGTGGCCGCATCGCGCTGGTCTACGGCGATCGTCAGCTTCTGATCGGCGACGACGACTATGTGATGGAGCAGTCGCTGACCGAAGAGGAGAGGGAAACGGCGACGCTGCAGCTGATTACGGAGTGGTGGATCCGGCACTGCGGCGAGCCCGAGTAGCGCCGTGCGGTTTCGCGGCTACGTTCATCCGATCCGCACCCTTCCGCACTCGGTCGTCAGCGGCGGCGCCGCCCGGATTCGGATCACGCTGACGTTGCAAAACCACAACAGCGACATCCGTTTTCTGATCGACACGGGCGCAGACGCGACAGTCTTACACCCGCGCGATGCATATCGCATCCTCGGCGACGATCTGCACAAGATCGATTTTGGGCGCGATCCCTACCGCGTCGCCGGGTTAGGCGTCGGCGGCGGCGTTGATCGGGTGGTTCGCGACGCGACGCTCACGCTGCGCTCGGTGGACGGCGAACCTTACGCGGTGGAGATGCCGATTCTGATTGCGCGGCCGACGCCGGCGGAGCCGGGCGATCACGGCAATTGGCGGCTGCCCAGCCTGCTGGGGCGCGATTTTCTGCGGTACTTCCGCTTCGAACTGTTCTGCGGCGAGCGCCGCGAGGCGGCGCTGGAGACGCTCTGAGGCGCGCGCGTTAGATGCGCGGCAGGCCCAGGCCGCGCTGGGCCATGATGTTGCGCTGCAGCTCGTTTGCGCCTGCGCCGAAGGTGGGCATTACGGCGGCCATGTAGCCGTTTGAGGCGCTGCCGTCGATCGGCGCGCGCGGGTCGCCGGGTTCGAGCTGGCCGTAGAGGCCCATCGCGTGCAGCGAGAAGTTTTGCAGACGCTGCATCATCTCGGTGCTGAACACTTTGACCTGACTCGCCTCGTAGTTGGGGCTTTCGTCGCGCTTCAGCATGTCCAGGATGCGGTAGGAGAGGTGCTGCAACACCTCAATTTCGATCCGGTAGTTGGCCAGCCCATTGCGGATGCCCTCGTCCTCGATCGCCCGGCCCGCCGGGCCGGCCGTGCGCGCCCACCCGATCAGCTGGTCGTAGACCGCGCGCACGCCGGACACCGTGAAGATCGAGATCCGCTCGCGGTCCAGCGCGTGCGCCGCGTAGTACCAACCGCGGTTCTCCTCGCCGACCAGCGCTTCGGTCGGCACCCGCACATCCTCGAAGTAGACCTCGTTGGTGCGGTAGCCGGGCATCGTCCAGATCGGCTTGACGGTGATTCCGCTCGACTTCAGGTCGACCAGCATCATCGAGACGCCGCGGTGCTTGGGCGCGTCGGGATCCGTCCGCGTCGCGAGCCAGACGTACTCCGAGCGGTGGGCGCCCGAGGTGAACCGCTTCGTGCCGTTGAGGATGTAGTCGTCGCCGTCCTTGGCCGCGCGCAGCTGGAGCGAGGCCAGGTCGCTGCCCGCGTCGGGCTCGGTGTAGCCCAGCGCGAACTCGACCTCGCCGCGGGCGATCGGCGGCAGGAAGCGATCGCGCTGCTCGTCGGTGCCGAAACGCATCAGCGTCGGGCCGACCTGCTGCGTGGCGACGGTCGCCTGGGGCGCGCCGACGTAGTTCATCGCCTCCCAGAAGAGGTACTGCTCCTCAAGCGAGCGTTCCTGTCCGCCGTACTCGGCCGGCCAGGACATCGTCAGCCAGCCGCGCTTCGCGAGCAGCTGACGGAAGGCCCGCTCATCCTCGAACGTCTCGGTCTGCGGATCGCCGATCCTGGCCCGCAGCTCGGGCGTCCATTCGGCGTTGAGAAAGTCTTTGACTTCCGCCTCGAAGGCGAGAGCCTGCTCGCTGAAGTGGTATTCCATTGTTCCGCTCCATCGGATTGGCCCGTGCTCAGGCGGGCCCCGGCTTGTTCGGCGCGACACGCGCAATGTACGACACGACCGCGCCGTTGAGTCCGTTGGTGAGTCCGTTGGGCGCGGCGGCGGCCCGGCTGGGCGCTTCGGGCGGCAGCGCGGGTTCGACGGGCGTGGGCGGGTGCTGCGGCACGCGCGCGCGCAGGATCACCGGGCGCAGCAGAATCAGCCCCGCCAGGACCGCCAGCACGACCCAGGACATCGGCGGGAAGAGCGTCTCCATCGTCAGCCACTCCGCCACCATGCCCAGCGGCAGCGCGACCAGCTGCGCCATGCCCATGCCCAGGAAGACCAGCCCCATCACTCGCCCGCGCATCTCGTTGGGCGCCACGTAGGCGATGATCGCCGCTGAGGAGACCATCGCCATCGACATCCCGGTGCCGAGCAGATAGTTGCCCAGGATCGCGTTGAGCGCGGTGGGCATCAGCGTGAAGACAACGAAGCCCAGCGCCATCACGATCACGCCCGACGCGGTGAGCAGCCCCTTGCGCTCGATCCAGGAGAAGCGCACCAGCACCGCCGAGGCGAGCATCGCGCCCAGACCCCAGAACACGGCGATGAAGCTGAACTGCGACCAGGTCGCGCCGACCACCGTCGTCACCCAGTGCGGGCCGAGCGAGCCGGTCGGCGGCATGATCAGCGTCATCATCAGGATCACCGCCGCGACGGTCCAGAGGATCACCGGCTGCGAGGCGGTGTAGCGCAGCCCGGCGGCGATGTCGCGGAAGGCCTGCCCCGCGCCGCCGCGCTGCGACGCGCGATGCGCCGCCGAGAAGACCGTGCGGTAGGACATCATCGCCAGAATCAGGATCTCGCCAAAGTGCCCGAAGGAGGAGATCGCGTAGACCGTGCCGTGTCCGAGATAGTCGATCAGCAGTCCGGAGGCGATGATCGCGATTGGCATGGCCAGCGACATCGCGGCCGAGTTGAGCGCGATCCCGGCCGGCGTCAGCCGCGGCCCGAGGATTTCCGGAGCGATCGCGTTGCGCGTCGGGCCGTCGATTGCGTGCGCCGCGGAGGCGAGCGCGGTGAAGCCGAAGAACAGCGCCACCGCGTAGATATCCGACGCGCCCAGCCACATCATCACGGCGATCGCCAGGTTGGCGATGAAGGCCAGCGCCTGCGTCGCCATCAGCAGCCGGCGGCGGTCGAAGCGATCGGCCAGCGCGCCGCCGAACAACCCGAAGCCGACCATTCCGAGACCGCGAATCGTGCTGATCGCGGCGACCATCACCGTCTCGTTTTCGTCGGCGATCAGCTGGATCCAGGCGATCGCGGTGACGAATTGGAGCGGCATCATGCTCTGACCGACGATGAAGCCGCCCAGCAGCAGGCGGAACTCGCGCAGCCGCAGCGGCTCCAGCATCCCAGGGCGCGAGGTCGGCGGCGCGGCGCTCATGCGGGCTCGCCTTCCGGCGCGTCTTGCTGCATATCTTGCTGCGGATCGGTATCCGCCGTGGGGCTTGGATCGAGTCGCGCTTCGAGCACCGTGTGGCGCGGGCCCTGGTGCGCCTTGTGCGCGTCGCCGAAGATCAACTCGAGCCGCCGGGCAACATAACGCCGCAAGCCGTTCACGACCACCACCACCAGCGCGCCGCCCTCGGCCAGATGATCGCGCGCCTCCAGCAGAATTTCGTCCAGCGCGTCGTTGCCCGCCTGCGCCGGCAGGTTGGCGGCGATCAGGTCGTAGGTCTCGTCGCCGAGCTCGCGCAGGCCGGGACTGAGCAGCGCCCGCGCGTTGGCCAGACCGTTGGCCGCGATGTTCGCGCAGGCCGACTCCACCGCGCGGATGTCGCTGTCGACCAGCGTCACCCGCGCCTCGGGCCAGCGGGCGGCCAGCGCCAGCCCGATCGCCCCGTAGCCGCAGCCCAGATCGAGCACCCGCGCCTGCGGCGGGACCGCCTCCAGCTCGCGCAGCAGCAGCGCGGTGCCGCCGTCGATCGAGCGGGCTGAAAACAGCCCGTGGCGCGTCTCCAATGTCAACGTCCGCCCGCCGGCGTCGAGCGTCACGACCGGCTGGCGCGCCAGCGAGCGGCGCAGCTCGGCGAGCGGATCGCCGCGAGTATCGCCGCGCCGCTTGCCCGCTTCCGGAGCGCCCGTCGCGTCGCTCATCCGCGGATCAGGGCCGACGGCGGCGCGAACTTCGACGCGCCGATCTCGTGCCCCCAACCCATCCCCGTGTAGATGCTCGTCCACTTTCCCGCGTGGCTGCCTGCCACGGTGATCTGAATGAATGACGGATCGAGGAACTTGGCGATCGGGCGATCCAAGTCTTCCTCGGTGTAGCCCGGCTGGCCCAGCAGATAGCGCGGGTAACCCGAACCGGACTGATCGTTCTCCAACCGCTCGCGCAGCGGCCTGGCCGTGTCCTCAATGATGCACTCGCGGATGTCGTCCTTCGACCAGCCGTCGGCGCGGAATACGTCGGCGTGCTCCGGCGCCACCACGAGCATCGTCGGCGCGCTCGGGCTCTTGGGGTCGCCGATCGATTGCAGCGCGAGCGCCAGCGAGCCCGCCAGCTGGCGCGCCGTGCGGCTGGTCTGGTCGATGCAGACCCGCGGCCCGCCCATCACCGGCATTAGCGTCAGCACATCCTGATCGCGCTCGTAGCCGTATTCGACGTGCCACGGCTCCCAGGGGCTGGCCTCCTCGTATTCGGCGAAGGTCAGCGTCCATTTGTGCCCGCCGCCCTGAATTGCCTGCTCGATCTCGCCCGGCCGCGCGCCGCCCACATTGCGCAGCAGCAGCCGAAAGGCTCGCCCCGTCGTGTTGCTCGGACGGTTCGCCTGGCCCAGCGCGTTCAGCCCCGAGTTGATTCCCAGACGCTCGCGCACCGGGCCGTTGATCACCATCATCGCCGCCGCGCCGGCCGTCGTGGCGACCAGCCCATGGAACGGGTAGCGCACGCCCTGGCGCGGATCCAGCGCCGCTTCCACGGCGGCCAGCACGAGCGGGAAGTGCTCCGGCGCGCAGCCGGCCATCACCGCGTTGATCGCGATCTTGCCGACCGTGCCGTCGGCGTAGTTGGGCGGGACGGGCGCGATTGTTTCCTGCGGATCGCGATCCACCGCGGCCAGCATCGCCCGCACCCGTTCGGGCGTGGGCGGCACGACGGGCAGGCCGTCGGTCAGCCCCTGCTCGAAGAGGAACTCGTGGACGTCGATGTGGTCGGCGATCTCGATCAGCCGCGCGGGCAGGCTGTCGGCCGCGCTCTGGCTCACAGCCGCGCGCCCGTCAGCCGACCGGCTGCATTAGCACATCGAGGATTTCGTCGATGTAGCGCTCCGCGTGGGCCTGCATTTCGGCGTCCGTGCGGTCCTGCATCGGATGCGGGATGAACACCCGCCGCACCTCGGGCAGCCCCAGCCGCTCCGCCTGATGCTGCGCCGCGTTGACGAACTCCGTGGTCGCCACGAACACCGCCGGCTTGCCCTGGATTTCGAAGTTCACTGCGTCGTGCACACTGCACGTCGTGCAGGAGCCTCAATCGGCCAGGGCTTCGATGACGAAGTCGGCCTCCTCCAGGATCGCCTGCTTGGTGTCCTCCGGCACGGGCTTGGCCACGGTCGGCTTCATGTAGCGGCGCGTCTCGATGCCCGGCGCGCGCTCGTGCAGCAGCTGCTCGAGGCGGTCGAGGAAGACATCGCCGCGCGGCTTGGAGATGTCGAGCAGCGCCACCGTGCCATGCAGCGCCTCCGGGCGCGGCGTCAGCTGGCGCTTCACCGGCACCCGTTCGTCGGTCGGATCGAGAATCTGAACCATCGCAAGCCTCCCTCGCTGCTGCGCCCGCGGCAGCGGGCGCGTTTGTCACATTCTAAACGTTTCGCGCCGCCCATTGTTGAGGGAGTCGGCTACCCTTGACCACTGGAGAGGCAGATCCGGCAGATGCTCAAGATCGCAGTACACCCCGGCGAGATTCTGGGCGAGGAGATCGCCGAGCTGGACGTGACGCCGACCGAGCTAGCGCGGCAGCTGCGCGTGCCGCCGAATCGGATCAGCCAGATCATCGCCGGCAAGCGTTCGATCAGCGGCGACACCGCGCTGCGCCTCGGCCACTGGTTCGGGACGAGCCCGCAGTTCTGGATCAATCTCCAGTCGCAGTTCGATCTCGCCACCGTCGCGCAAAATTAGATCCGTCATACCCGCGCTCGCCGCGGGCATCTCGCCGCGCTGCGCAACCAGCCCGTTCCCGCCTCCCCACCCCGCACGCTCCCTTTCCGTCATTCCTGCGCAGGCAGGAATCCACGCAGTAGGCGCGGTTCAGTCCTAGCGCTGGATGTTCGGCGGCGACGCGGAAGCGGCTTTGGTAGGCCGTCGCGGCATCGCAGCGCGTACAGGCATTGGAGGTCGCCTGGATTCCTGCCTGCGCAGGAATGACGGAGAGGGCGCAGGAATGACGGGGGGAGTGCAGGGGCGGTGAAGAGGGTTGGGTGCTGTGCGCGGCGAGATACCCGCGGCGAGCGCGGGTATGACGGATCTTCTTTCGCGCGAAGACTACTCCCCAACCACCGCACTGGTCGGCGTTGAATAGACGCCGCCCGCCCAGCCGCCCAGGATGGTCGAAAACTTCGCCGCTGCGCTGCCGGCCACTACCAGGATGATGTTTTCGGGCTTCTGGAACTTGGCGACCGGGCGGTCCAGCGCGGCTTCGCCGCCGAAGCGCTCGATGATGTTGGGCGGCAGGCCGGCGCCGCTGCGCTCGTTGCGGATGCGCTCGCGCAGCGGTACCGAGGTGTCCTCCATGATGCACTCGCGCACATCGGCCTTGCTCCAGCCGTCGCGTCCGAAGATGCCGGCGTGGTCGGGCGAGACGACGATCAGCGTGTCGCTGGTGGGCGACTTCGGGTCCTGCAGCCCGGCCAGCGCGAGCGCGAAGCTGCCCGCCAGCTGGCGCGCCGTGCGGCTGGTCTGATCGACGAATGTGTTCGGCCCGCCCGACAGCGCGATCAGCGTCGCCACATCCTGATCCGGCTCGAAGCCGCGCTCGACGGCGAGCGACTCCCAGGGGCTGGCCGCCTCGTTTTCGGCGAAGTTGCTGGTCATGCGATGCGGGCCGCCCTGCGTGGCGCGATCGGTGCCGCCCGGCTGCGAGCCGCCCACGTTGCGCGCGCAGAGCCGCAGCGCGCGGCCGATCGTCGCGTTCGCGCGGTTGCCCTGGCCCAGCGCGTTGTGCGCGTAGTTCATCCCGATCCGGTCGCGGATCGGACCGTTGAAGATGCCCACCGGCGTCGCGCCCATCGTCGTCGCCAGCACGCCGTGAATGTTGAAGCTCTCCGTGCAGGCGATCTCGACCAGCGTCAGGATGGCGGGCAGATACTCCGGCTTCGCGCCCGCCAGGACCGCGTTGATCGCCGCCTTCTCGACCGTGATCGGCGCAAGATTGGGCGGCACCACCGCGATCTCTTCCTGCGGATCGCGCGTCGTGCCCTGCAGCATGCGCCAGACCCGCTCGCGCGTCGGCGGCACGACGGGGAAGCCGTCGGTGTAGCCCTGCGCGTAGGCGAACTCGTAGAGGTCCTCGCCGCCGCCGACTTCGACGATCCGCGAGAGCAGGTCGCCGCTGCGCCGCGCGGCGAGCCGCTCGTAGACGCCCGGCTCGTAGTTGCGCGCGCCGCAGCCCGGCCGCTGCGCCGGCAGCGCGTCCCAGTCCACTCCGATCGACTCGCCCTCGCGCCCCGCCAGCGTCATCGCCTCGGCGCTGATCTCGCGCCACTCGTGCTTGTCGAAGCCGTACGTCTCAATCTCGCAGCGATTCGCGCGGTCGTAGAGAAACAGCGTCGGCACGGTGTCGATGTCGGCGTCGTAGGAGAGGTCGAGGTCGTCGTCGTCGAGCAGCGGCATGGTCAGATCGTGCCGCTCGCGCAGCACATCGATGTCTTCGCGCTTCTGCACTGCGACCCAGACATCCAGGCCATCGCCGGAGGCGCGGTGCAGCGACTCGAGCAGCGGCAGCGTGAGGTTGCAGGTGTCGCAGTCTTCCTTGACCAGCGCGAGCAGCACCGGCCCCGCCGGCGGAAACTGGCGGAGGCCGCCCTCGGCGTCGGGCAGGGCGAAGCTGGTCGGCGCGCGCATACGCACAGGCTAGCAAGCCCGCCGCCGCGCTTGCACCCCTCGCGCCTCTTGCGCATTGACCACCGCCGCCGCAGGTGCGACAATTCACCCGCGACGGCGAGACAGCCGGGGAAGGCGACGGAACGTGCGACTGATCAAGCTGCTGCTCATTTTCCTGCTGCTCGCCGCGGCGCTGCCCTCGGCTGCGCTGGCCGCCGAACAGACCGCGCCGGCCGAGCCGACCGCCATCGCGCCGCAGGAGTCGGGCGAAGAGATCATCACCTCCGACGAAACGCTGGCGACCTCGATCTTCATCCCCTTCTGCTTCATCGGCGCCACGCTGGCCGTCTTCATCTGGGCAATCCGCAACCGCGCCCGCCGCCAGGAGGAAGAAGAGCCGATGCCCTGGTGGCGCACCCACGAGTGGTACACCCGAGGCGCCGAGGACGAAGAGGCGTAGCGCCTCAGTCGCGCGGTATCATCCGCTCATGACCACGCTCAACGCGGATCTGCTGACCGCCGATGACCTGCTGCGTCTCTACAGCGAGGGCGTGCGCGGCGAACTCGTTCGGGGGCTGTTGCACGAGGCGATGCCGTCGGGGGAAGAGCACGGCTGGATCGTCGTAAACCTTGTTGGCGAAATCGGCCCGTTCATCAAGCCGCGTCGGCTGGGCAGACTAATCGCCTCCGACGCCGGCGTCTGGCTGGAACGCTATCCCGACACGGTGCGCGAGCCCGACATCGCCTTCACCCGCGCCGAGCGCCTGCCGCCCGGCCCGCCCAGCCGAGGCTACGCCGAGGTTGTGCCCGACCTGGTCGTTGAAGTCGTCTCCCCCCGCGACACGGCGCAAGACGCCGCAGACCGCGCCGCAATGTGGCTTGACCACGGTGCCCACCTGGTCTGGATCGTCCATCCCGCCTCGCGCACAATCGACATCCACCAGCCCGGCGCCACCCCCACCACACTCACCGAGTCCGACCAGCTCAGCGGCGAAGACATCCTCCCCGAATTCAGCTGCCCCGTATCCGCCATCTTCACCGAATAGCCCAACGCCTCACATCCCGCCCGTCCTTCCTTCCGTCCCCATTCTGGTCCCTCCCCCCTTCCAGGGGGGAGGTTAGGTGGGGGGTGAGAGGCAACGAGCCGGCTCCACCCGTCGTCCCGCCCCGCTTCTCCCGCGCCCCCTTCTTCCCTCATTCTCGCGCCCCTTTCTTCCGTCATTCCTGCGCAGGCAGGAACCCACGCAGCGCGTGCAGGGTGTCCCCACCTCGAACGCTCGGCGGCGGCGCAGAAGCGGATTGGGCGAAGCCGTCCGGGATGTTGCGGTGCGTACCAAAGGCTGGAGATCGCCTGGATTCCTGCCTGCGCAGGAATGACGGGGGCGTGTGAAAAGAGACGAGGTGTGAGACGGCGACAGTGGATACTCGTTGCCTCTCACCCCCCACCTAACCTCCCCCCTGGAAGGGGGGAGGGATGAATTGAGGAAGGGGTGGGTATTGGTTGAGTAGCAGGCACGGCAGGAACCCGCACAGTGTGCGCAAGATCTCCCTACCTCAAACGCTCGGCGACGGCGCAGAAGCAGCTTGAGCGAAGCCGTCGGGGTATTGCGGCGCGTACCAAACGCTGAGATCGCCTGGATTCCTGCCTGCGCAGGAATGACGGTTGAGGCGCAGGAACGACGGAAACGCGAACACACCCTCAGTCGTCGGATTGTCCGGCCAGATCGGGCAGGAGCACCCAGGTTTCGAGCCAGCGCCTGATTTCGGGCGTCAGATAGACATCCGCGTCAAACGCGATTGGTTCTGCCTGCCACTTGTAGGCAGCGTCATCCGCTGACCAGTAGACGTATCGATACTTGTTTTCACCGCCGAGTATCTCGACAATGCGAATCATGCAGAGCTCCGCCGCCAATTCGTTTGGGTTCTTCGAATAGATCGTCCGGTAGACGCTATCGGAGGGCAATACCCACTCCCCGTCTGCGCCTATGGCGAAACCGGTGAGCTGAGTGAACTCGCTTCCTGCATCTGTGTCCGCGGCCCACAGGGGGGCGAGTTGGGCAGCTGAATGTTCACGAGGTTCCAGTACGACATCAGTGTGCATACCCTGCGTGATGTGCCAAGCCTGGTTGGCGTGACAGAGCTCGTGGATTTCGGTAGCGAGCAGCTTGACCTCGGGATACTTCTCTCTGGCCGAGCTCCACTTCCGCGTGAGATAATCGCTCTCCGAATAGATCGCGACGATCGGCACGCTGATCGGATAGAAGGCACCGCTCCACCCGACAAACAAGCTGAAAAACCCGCCGGCCGCTCCTCTCACCGTCGTCATGTCGCTCGTTACGCGCATGACGCATGTTTCCGGCAACAGCGGAAGCATGGGCAAGACAGCCCCTGCGACAAGCGGTGCGAAGTTGCGTGTGCATCGGGGCGTGTAGTCGATCGGAATTCTGTCCGTCGCAAACACACCAAGCTGATGCAGGAGATCCAGCGTGTAACAGGGCTTCGACCCGTACTCTGCATAGCTGAACTCGCAGATTCGGAAGCAGGTCGCGTACAGCCTGCCGGGCGGCACGAACTCGGCGTATCGGTCGCGGAACTCCTGAGTGAGAGTGGAGGGTACGTTGTACTGGTTGTAGCCGCGCCACTCGCCGCCGTCGTGGAACCAGAGCGTGTTCGCCATGCAGCCCATCGTCGCCAGACGGCCCTTCAGGTGGTAGAGCGAACCGCCGCCCCAGTCGAATGGGAACAGCTCGCCGTAGCCCTCCGGGATGTCCGCGACGATCTCGGTCGGTTGCAGGGCCTCGGAAGATTCTTCCTGCTCGTCGCCGTCCTCCGCCGCGCCCATGCCGATGTTCGCCAGCGCGATGATGGCGGCGACCACGAGGACGAGTGCAGCGCCGACTGCTCGCAGCATCGTCGGCGGCAAAGTTCGGCGGGGGTCTTGCATTCGGCGGGATCCTCTCGGCGGGGCCATGCGCTAAAACAGCAGCGAGCCGAGGCGGCGGCGGTATTCGCTGACGATTGGTTGGTCGCCTAGCACGGCGAAGATGTCCAATAGGCGCTTGCGGGCGCCTTCTTCGTTGGCGTGGCGGTCTATGCGGATTGACTCCAGCAGGGCGTCCATCGACTGCTGCCACTGGCCTTCCAGCGCTAGCAGGCAGCCTTGCAGGTAGCGGGCTTCGGCGTCCTCGGGGTTGGCTGCGGCGCGGGCGTGGATTTCCTCCGGCGAGCGGCCGTCGACCACCTGGCGCAGCGCGATTGAAGCGAGGATGCCTTTGGTGGTGGGGTTGTCGGGCCAGCGTTTGGCCAGCTCTTCGGCCTGGTCGATCTCGCCGATTCCGGCCAGCAGGGCGGCGAGGCCGACGCCGGCCATCTCGTGATTTGGGTCTTCCTCCAGCGCCGCCTGGAAGTGCAGGCGGGCGATGGGGACCTGGTTCTGCTGGAGCATGCGGTAGCCCTCGGCGGCCTTGATGTCGGCTTCGGAGGGGATCAGCGAGTCGAAGAACTCGCGCACGCGCTCTTCGGGCTGCGCGCCGACGAACTGACTGATCACGCGCCCGCCGGCGAAGGCGAAGACGGCCGGGATGCCCTGCACCTGGAGCGCCTGCGCGACCTGTGGGTTTTCGTCGGTGTTGACCTTGACCAGCTGCACCTGTCCGTCGCGCTCGTAGGCCAGCTTTTCGAGGATTGGCCCCAGCACACGGCAGGGGCCGCACCAGGGCGCCCAGCAGTCGACGATCACCGGCAGCTCGTGCGAGCGCTCGATCACGTCCTTTTGGAAAGTCGCGTCGGTGCTGTCGATCACCGCCGCGATGTGGCCGTGCAGCCCAATCGGCGCTTCCCCGTCGCCGCTAGCCGGCGGCGGAGCAGTCGGTGCGGGCGCGGGTGGCGGCGGCGGAGCCGAGCGGATCGGTTGGCCGGAGGCCGAGTAGATCAGCGGTCCGCCGCCCTGTTCGGCCGGCGGCGGGCCACCCTGTTGAGCGCCCCCTTGAGCGCCCGGCTGCTGGCTCTGCCGGTTGCCGGGGAACGGGATCGGATCGGGCGGTCGTTGGCTCATGCGGTTACCAGTTCGTGTAGCGCTTGCGCTTGGGGAAGTTGGCCGAGCGGGCGCGGGTGCTGTTGTTCTCGAAGATCGAGCCGACGCTGCGGGGCGCATCCTTGCCGCACTCCGGGCAGGGCTGGTCCTCGCCGGCCTGGCTCATCGGCCGAATCTTCTCGAAGTCGTTGCCGCACTCGCCGCAGCGGTAGGTATAGACCGGCATCGCTCTCTGCTCCTGCGAACTGCGTTGATCAGGCGATGGGCACAATGCTACCGCGCCGCGCCCGCGCAGAGTAGACCGTCATTCCTGCGCAGGCAGGAACCCGTGCGCTCACCCCCCGTCGCCGGCGAGGCGCTCGCGGGCGGCGTCGGTGACGCGCAGCGCGGCGGCGACCTCGGCTACGTCATGCACCCGCACGACGTGCGCGCCCAGCCAGGCGGCGAGCGTGTTGAAGGCCAGCGTCGCTTCGAGCATTCCGGCGCGACTCTGCGCGTCGCGCGAGCGCAGCTCGCCGTGACCGAGCAGCTCTGCCAGAAAGCCCTTGCGCGAGGCCGAGATCACGACCGGACGCCCCAGCGCGGCCAGATTGGGCAGGTCGAGCAGCATGCGCAGATTGTCGGGCAGTCCCTTGCCGAACTGAAAGCCGGGATCGACCCAGACCTGCGGCACGCCCGCCGCCTCGATCTCCGCCGCGCGGCGCGCCAGATATTCGCGCACATCGGCCGCCACATCGGCGTAGTCGTGCGCGAGCTCGCGGTGCCGCTGGGGACGCCCGCGCAGGTGCATGATCAGCAGCGGCGTATCGCTCTCCGCCGCGACGCGCACCGTCTGCGGATCGCCGCCGCCGGTGATGTCGTTGATCAGGTGCGCGCCGGCCGCGACCGCCGTCCGCGCCACCTCCGCCGTCCAGGTGTCGACCGAGACGAGATGTCCCTCGCGGATCAGCTTTTCGACGACGGGCGCAACCCGCGCCGCCTCGACTTCGGGCGCGACCTCTGCCGCGCCGGTGCGGGTGGACTGCGCGCCCACATCGATGATCGCCGCGCCCGCGCGGCGCAGCTCGTCGGCGCGCCGCGCCGCCTGATCGGCCGCCACCACCGACGCGCCGACGGGCGAGTCGGTATCCACGTTGAGGATGCCCATCACCTGCGTGCGATGCGCGCAGTCGAGCGTGCGCCCGCCCAGCTGCAGCTGCGTTGGCCGCATTGGCTTGCCGCCGCCGTTCAGCGCCGCCGCGCGATGTAGTGCGGGCTGCGGTCGAAGAACAGCTGCGCCGCCTCCATCAGCGACTCGGAGAGCGTCGGGTGGGCGTGGATCGACTCGGCCAGGTCCGAGGCGCGCGCGCCCAGCTCGACGGCCAGCACGCCTTCGCCGATCAGCTCGCCCGCGCCCGGTCCGACGATGCGCACGCCCAGCACGCGCTCGCTGCCCCGCTCGAAAATCAGCCGCGTGAGGCCGTCGCTGCGGCCGTTCGCTCCGGCGCGGCCCAGCGCCGTCCAGGGAAAGCTGACCGCCGCCGCGTCGATGTCCAGCGCGGCCGCCTCCGACTCGTTCAGTCCGCACCAGGCGAGCTCGGGATCGGTGAAGACCACCGCCGGCACGGCGAGCGGCTGGAAGGCGGTCGGCTCGTCGCAGATCGCCTCGATGGCGACGGCCGCCTCGTGGCTAGCCTTGTGCGCCAGCATCGGCTCGCCCGCCACATCGCCGATCGCGAAGAGGTTCGGCTCCGCCGTGCGCCGCTGCAGATCCGTCTCGATGAAGCCCCGCTCGTCGAGCTGCGCGCCGGTTTGTTCCAGGCCCAGCCCGGCGCTGTTGGGGCGCCGCCCGGTTGCGACCAGCACGCGGCTGTAGGTCTCGGTGCGCTCCGCGCCGTCGGGGCCGTGCAATGTCGCGCGGATGCCGTCGGCGACCTCTTCAATTTCGGTCACCGCTGTTTCGAGCAGGATCGCTTCGAAGTCGCGCCGCAGACGGCGCTCCAGCACTGCCACCAGCTCGCGATCCACACCCGCGAGCAGCTCAGGCAGCAGCTCGACGACGGTCACCCGCGAGCCGAGCGCGGCGTAGACCGAGCCCAGCTCCAGTCCGATGTAGCCGCCGCCCACGACCAGCAGCGAGGGCGGAATTGTGGGCAGCTTGAGCGCCGCGGTTGAGTCCATCACTCGCTCCGAGTCGAGCCGCAGCGGCGGCGGGATGATCGGGCTGGAGCCGGTTGCCAGCACCAGCGCGTCAAACGCGATCTCCGTCACCTCGCCGGCCCGCTCGACGTTGAGGCTGGTCGGCGTGCGCACCCGGCCGTAGCCCTGCGTGTAGCGCACCCGCCGCTGACGCCGCAGCAGGCCCAGCCCGCCGGTCAGCTTGCCGATCGTCGCGTCCTTCCAGTCGCGCAGCGCGTCCAGATCGATCTGCGGCTCGCCGAAGTTGACGCCCCAGTCGGCCGCCTCCTGCGTCTCGCGGATCAGCCGGGCGACATGCAACAGCGCCTTGGAGGGGATGCAACCGTCGTAGAGGCAGACGCCGCCCGGATTGGGCGCGGTGTCGATCAGCGTCACATCCAACCCGCGCTCGGCGGCCAGAAACGCCGCCGGATAGCCGCCCGGACCGGCGCCCAGCACGGCTACTCGCAGCGCGTCGCTCGGTTCCGCGTCGGCGGTCGTCATCACCGCTACCCCTCCAGCGCCAGGACCAGCGGTTGGCGAATTGCGTCGGAGATCCAGCTCATGAAGCGCGCGCCGTCGGCGCCGTCCATGACCCGATGATCAAACGCGAATGAGAGCGGCATGATGCTGCGCGAGACCCACAACTCCTGCTCGTCGTCCCAGACCGGCCGCCGCTCGGAGCGCCCGATGCCCAGGATCGCCGTGTTGGGATAGTGGATGATCGGCGTGAAGTGCCCTGTGCCGATCCCGCCCAGGTTGGTCACGGTGAAGCTGCTGCCGCGAAATTCTTCGAGGGTGAGGTCGCCCGAGCGGGCCCGCGCCGAGATGTCGGTGAGCTCAACCGCGATCTGGATGATGTTCTTGCGGTCGACGTCGCGGATCACGGGCACGACCAGCCCGCGAGGCGTATCGACCGCCACGCCCAGATGCACGTAGCGCTTCAGGATCAGCTCGTTGTTGGCGGCGTCGAGGCTGCTGTTGGCGCGCGGGTGCGCGCGCAGCGCGGCGGCCACGATCTTCAGCATGATCGCCGTCACGGTCAGCTTGCCGCCCGCCTGCTCGGCCCGCTCGCGGTACTGGTGGCGCACCGAATCGAGATCCGTGATGTCCGCCGTGTGGTGCAGGGTGACATGCGGGATTTCGCGCCAGGAGGCGGCCATGTTGCGCTTGATCGTGCGCCGCAGGCGGCTCAGCGGCTCGCGCTCGATCGGGCCGAACTCGGCGAAATCGGGCAGCGGCGCGGCGGCGGGCTCGGCAGCAGCCGCCACGGCCGGCGGCGCGATGCTGCGGCTGCGCGCATGGCGCTTCACGTCGTCCTCGGAGATACGCCCGCCCGGGCCGCTGCCCGGCACCGACTGAATTTCGACGCCGATCTCCCGCGCGAAGCGTCGCACCGAGGGCGAGGCGAAGACCGGCCGGCGGTCCGGCTCACCCGCGAGAAGCGGCGCGGCGGCGGCCGTCTGCGGCTGGGGCGTGGGCGCAGGCTCAACCTGCGGCGCGGGTGTGGGTTCGGGCGTTGGCGCAGGCTCAACCGGCGGCGGCGCGGCCTGGGGCTGAGGCTCAGCTTGCGGCGCGGCCGGCTCCGACGGCGTTGTCGGGGGTGGCGCGGCAGCCGGCGCCGCGCCGGCGCTGTCGACCGTGATCACCGCGTCGCCCGGCCGAATCGTGTCGCCCACCCGCACGTGAATCGCCGTGATCACGCCCGCCACCGACGACGGCAGGTCCAGCGTCGCCTTTTCCGTCTCGATCTCCAGAATCGCCTGCTCCAGCACCACTTCGTCGCCCACCGCGACCAGCACCTGGAGCACATCGGCCTCTTCGATCTCCTCGCCGAGATCGGGCAGCAGGAAGTCGACCAGCGTCGCCCCATTTGCCATCGTGTTGCCCGCCATCGCCGCCTCCTACAGGCCCATCGGATCGACGCGATCGGCGTCGATCGCCAGCGCTTCGCGCGCGCGCAGCAGCAGATCGCCCTCGATCGCGCCCGCCCGACTCAGCGCCGACAGCGCGGCCCAGGCGATGTGCCGCGCGTCGACTTCGAAGAAGTCGCGCAACTCCTCCCGCGTCCCGCTGCGCCCAAAGCCGTCGGTGCCCAGCGCGGTGAGCGGGCCCGGCAGCCACTTGGCCAGCTGGTCGGGCAGCGCGGCCAGATAGTCGGTCGCCGCGACGATCGGCGCGGGGTCGTCGCCCAGCGCCTCGCGCGCGAAGCAGGCGCGCGGCTCCTCGAGAGGGTGCAGTCGATTCCAGCGCTCGATCCGCTGCGCGTCGCGCCGCAACTCCGTCCAGGAGGTGACCGACCAGACATCGGCCGCCACGCCGTAATCGTCGCGCAGCAGCTCACGCGCCTTGCGCACTTCGTTGAGGATCGGCCCGCTGCCGAGCAGCCGCACCTGCGGCGCGCCGCCGCCCGTCGCCTCATTCAGCCGATACAGCCCGCGCAGGATCCCCTCACGCACCCACTCGCCCTCGGGCATCGCCGGCTGCACGTAGGCCTCGTTTTCGATCGTCATGTAGTAGAAGATGTCCTCATTCAGCTCGTGCATCCGCCGAATGCCCTCCTGCACGATCACCGCCGCCTCGTAGGCGTAGGCCGGGTCGTAGGAGACCAGATTGGGGATTGTCGAGGCCAGGATGTGGCTGTGCCCGTCCTGGTGCTGCAAGCCCTCGCCGTTGAGTGTCGTGCGGCCCGCGGTGGCCCCGATCAGAAAGCCGCGCGTTCGCGCGTCGCCCGCCGCGTAGGCCAGATCGCCGACCCGCTGCAAGCCGAAGATCGAGTAGAAGATGAAGAACGGAATGGTCGGCATCTGCAGCGTCGAGTAGGAGGTTCCCGCGGCGATGAACGACGACATCGCGCCCGCCTCGGTGATGCCCTCTTCGAGGATCTGCCCGTCGCGCGACTCGTTGTAGAACAGCAGGCGATCGGAGTCGACGGGCTCGTAGAGCTGTCCGCGCGAGGCGTAGATGCCGAACTCGCGGAACATCCCCTCCATCCCGAAGGTGCGCGACTCGTCGGGCACGATCGGCACGATCCGCGGGCCCAGCTCGCGGTCGCGCAGCAGCCGACTCAGCATTCGCACGAACGCCATCGTGGTCGACGCCTCGCGCTCGCCTGTGCCCTCGTAGAACTCCTCGAACGTCTCATCCGGCGGCGAGGTCAGGTCGCTGGGCGGTGCGCGGCGCTCAGGCACCGGTCCGCGCAAGGCAGCCCGGCGCTGCGCCACGTAGTCCGCCTCGCGGCTGTCGTGCGCCGGACGGTAGAGCGGCGCGCCGACCACCTCCTCATCGGAGAGCGGAATGTCGAAGCGATCGCGGAACTGCATCAACTCGCGCTCGTTCAGCTCCTTCTGCTGATGCGTGATGTTGCGCCCCTCGCCCGCCTCGCCCAGCCCGTAGCCCTTGATCGTCCGCGCCAGAATCACCGTCGGCGCGCCCTTGTGCGCCGCCGCCGCCGCATACGCCGCGTGCACCTTGACCGGGTCGTGCCCGCCCAGCCGCAGCTGCCAGAGCTGGTCGTCGCTCAGATCCTCGACCAGCGCCCGCAGGCGCGGATCGACGCCCCAGAAGTCCTCGCGGATGTAGGCCCCGCCCGCCACGCTGTACTTCTGATACTGCCCGTCGACCACCTCGCCCATTCGCTGGATGAGCAGCCCCTGCTCGTCGCGCGCCAGCAGCGCGTCCCACTCGCTGCCCCAGATCACCTTGATCACGTTCCAGCCCACCCCGCGGAAGACCGCCTCCAACTCCTGGATGATCTGCCCGTTGCCGCGCACCGGGCCGTCCAGCCGCTGGAGGTTGCAGTTGACCACGAAGATCAGATTGTCCAGCGACTCCCGCGAGGCCAGCGCGATCGAGCCCAGACTCTCCGGCTCGTCCGTCTCTCCGTCGCCCAGGAAGCACCAGATTTTGCGGTCGGTCACCGGGATTAAGCCGCGGTTCTCCAGATAGCGGATGAAGCGCGCCTGATAGATCGCCTGGATCGGCCCCAGCCCCATCGAGACCGTGGTGAACTGCCAGAAATCGTCCATCAGCCAGGGATGCGGATAGGAGGGCAGCCCACCCTGCAGCTCGCGCCGGAAGCGGTGCAGCTGGCCCGGCGGGAGCCGCCCCTCGACATAAGCGCGCGCGTAGATGCCCGGCGCGGCGTGCCCCTGGAAGTAGATCATGTCGCCGCCGCAGGGGTGATCCTGCCCGCGGAAGAAGTGGTTAAAGCCGACCTCGTAGAGCGTCGCCGCCGAGGCGTAGGTCGAGATGTGCCCGCCGATCCCGTGCTCGCGCATGTTCGCTTCCACGACCATCGCCATCGCGTTCCAGCGGATGATGCTCTTGATCCGCCGCTCCAGATTGAGGTCGCCCGGATAGGGCGGCTGTTTTTCGACCGCGATGGTGTTCACGTAGGGCGTCTGCGAGGTGACCGGCAGGCGGATGCCGGAGCGCTGCGCCTCGATTTGCAGCGCCTGGAGCAGCCGCGAGACCCGCTCCGGCCCGCGCCGCAGCGCCACATCGCGCAGCGAATCAATCCAGTCGTGCGTTTCGAGCCAGTCGTCCGCTCCGTCCGACCCGCTGCGAGCCAGCGCCGCGCGCCAGGGAGATTCAGAGGTCGTCACATCGCCCACCCGCAGCCGCCCGCGTCCAACACGCGCGCCCTTCCGCCGCCCCGCCAATTTACCCCATCGCTCCGCCCCGTCACTCCTGCACCCCTCCGTCATTCCTGCGCAGGCAGGAACCCACGCACCCCAACAGCCGCCCCCTTCCCCAATTCATCCCTCCCCCCCTTTCAAGAGTCTCCTGCAAAAGGGCAGATCTGGGGCCTGTGCGCGGATGTCGACCAGATAGAGCCTGATCGGCGGATCCGCCGAAATTGGGCATTTTGCAGGAGACTCCTTTTAGGGGGGAGGGATGAATCTGGGAAGGCGTGTGTGTTGGGGGGGGGGGGGGGTTACTGGGTGCCGCGGAGGCGGGGGTCTAGGATGTCGCGCAGGGCGTCGCCCATCATGTTGAAGCCGAAGACGGCGATCATGATCATCAGGCCGGGGAAGAAGGCCAGCCACCAGGCCTCGGTGGCGTAGACCAGCGCGATCTGGCCGCTGTCGCGGCCCCAGGTCGGGAAGGGCGGGGGGATGCCGAAGCCGAGGAAGGAGATGGCGGCCTCGATCAGCACGGCGGCGCCGAGGTTGAGCGAGGCCAGCACGATGATCGTGGCCATGATGTTGGGCACGATGTGGGCGACCATGATGCGCACGTTGGAGGCGCCCAGCGAGCGGGCGGCCTCGACGTAGGCGGCGGCGCGGGTGGCCAGCACCGCGCCGCGCACGATCCGCGAGTTGCCCGCGGCCAGCACCAGCGCGACGACCAGAATCACGGTCGTCGTGCGGGGGAAGACCTGCCAGAACCACTCGTCGCCGATGTTGGCCTGCGGGCCGAAGTCGGGCCCGAAGCCGAGCCCGAAGAAGCCGTCGCCGCCGCTGCCCAGCACGGCCAGCACGGCGAGGATCAGGAAGATCGCGGGGAAGGAGTTCCAGACGTCGACGACGCGCTGGATCACGAGGTCAAGATCAGGCAGCGCGCCGCCGCGCGCCGGCCAGCGGCTGAACAGGTTGTCGCCGAACTCGCTGATCCGCTCGGAGAAGCGGTTGAGCGTGAGGATGTCGGCCAGCGTGAGCAGGATCTGGCCGGCCAGCACGATCAGCGCGAAGGGCAGGGCGAGGAACCACCAGAGCGGGAAGGGGCCGGTGCGTAAGTTGAGGATCGGCGGCGGGGCGCGCATCGCCCAGGACATGCCCGTGCCGGCGAAGTAGCCGGAGACCAGCCCGATCAGGGTGGAGAGGAAGGCGGTCGCGATCACGGAGCCGAAGCCGACCAGCACGGTGACCTCGGAGCCGTAGATAATCCGGGTCACGATGTCGCGGCCCTGGTTGTCGGTGCCCATCACGTGGTCGGCGTTGGGCGCAATAAAGCGGTCGCTGAAGAACGCTTTGGAGTAGGGCGCGACCCGCACGGCGGCAGGGTCCTGCTCAACGGTCTGGATCAGGGGAGCGACGGCGGCCACGATCACGCTCATCAGCAGGATCAGCGCGCCGAACGCGCCGAGGTACTTCTTGCGCCGGAACATCCACCAGGGCATCACCACGACGCCGACGAGGAAACCGATCGAGCCGGCGAAGACCAGCGTGACGAGGGCGATGAGGAAGCCGATCGGGCTGGAGATCGAGCGGTCGATCAGCGCCTGCATCTGATCGCGCAGCCAGCCGCCGAGGTCGGTGCGCTCCTGAAACTCGATCGTGGATTCGGCGGCGCCACTCTCAGCCATCAGCTACTGCTTTCCCTCTTCGGCGTTCCGCGCCGCGGTCGTTCAGTTGTAGCGGATTCGCGGATCGACCAGCGAGTAGGCGATGTCGATCAGCAGGTTGGCGATGATCACGACCAGCGCGATCACGACCATGATGCCCATCACGACCGGAATGTCGCGGTCGCGGAGAGCAGTGATCATGCGCAGCCCCATGCCGGGCAAGGTGAAGATCGATTCCATGATCACCGAGCCGCCGATCAGGATCGAGGCGGAGAGGCCGATCAGGGTGAGCACGGGGATCAGCGCGTTGCGCATCGCGTGGCGGACGATCACCGCCTGCTCGCGCAGGCCCTTGGCGCGGGCGGTGCGCACATAGTCCTGGCGCAGCACCTCAAGCATCTCGCCGCGCGTCAGGCGCATCACCGGCCCCGCCAGGCCGATCCCGAGAATGATCGCGGGCACGTACATCTGGCGTAGGTTTTCGGTGAGATTCTCGGTCGGGTCCTGGTAGATCAGCGGCAGCGCCGGCAGGCCGAGTTGGGGGAAGATCACGCGGATCGTGAGCACTGCGATCCAGAAGCCCGGGATCGACAAGGCGAGGATGGCGGTCCCGCGAAAGAGGTAGTCGACCGGCGAATCTTGCCTCACCGCGGAGATGATCCCGACCGGCAGCGCGATCACGACTCCGACGATCAGTGCCAGCAGTCCCAGTTCGAGCGTCACCGGGATACGGGAGCTGAGCTCTTCAACGACAGTGTTGAAGCTGCCAATCAGCGAGGTGCCGAGGTCGCCGCGCAGGGCGTCCCACAGCCAGTTGCCGTACTGCACGATCCAAGGATCGTTCCAGCCCAGCTGCTCTTCCCAGTCAGCGCGGATCTTCGCAAGATCTTCGCCTTGCGCCACATGGTCAGCGAGCATCACATCAATGAAGTCGCCGGGCAGCAGCTGGGTGAGCAGGGAGACGAGCATCGTCACCCCGATCATGGTCGGGATGATCAGCAAGACGCGACGGAAGATGTACGTACGCACGGTTGGCGCCTCGCAGGGCTGTGCGGCGCGGGGGTCCGTACGCGAAACGGGGGGACGCCGAAGCGCCCCCCCGCTCGCGGATCGGTTCGCGGGCCTAGGTGTACTGGTCCTTCACGTCCTGGTCGAGCATGAAGGTGAACTCGGAGGCGCCGCCCCAGGCGTAGGTGGCCTTGGGCCACATGCGCTGGGTGGCGTTCTCGATCACCGCGCCAGTGTTGACGTTGACCTGCTTCATCCAGGGGTTGAAGGCGTAGACGCCGGGCGACGCGACGTAGGGGACCATGTACATCTTGGTCGACATGTAGCGCTGGATGTCGTTGATGTACTCGATCCGCTCTTCGAGGTCGAGGATGCCCTTCTGGGTGTCGAACATCTCCTGTAGGCGCTCGTCGGTCTCGGGCCCGCCGCCGGAGACGGCGTTGGGGTGGGACCAAGCCTCGGCGTTGCCGCCGGTGTCGAGGTTGAGCACGTTGGCCAGGTTGTCCGGCGTGCGGCCGGCGGAGCCCCAGTTGTGGCGGCCCGAGGCGCGCGAGTAGACCGCGGCGAAGATGTCCTCCGGGTCGGTTGCGCCGCCGTAGAGCGGGCCGATGCCGAGGTGGCTGGATTCGCCATCCCAGTCGTCGGGGAAGTTGCCGCGGAAGATCGAGGCGATGTAGGCGGCGTACTCCTTGAAGAAGAACTCGAACTGGAAGCCAGCCTCGGCGGCGGTGGCGGCGCAGGCCTCGTAGAGGTTGACCACGGTCGCGCCGTAGTCGGCGGTGCCATGCAGCGTCGCCTGGATGCCGTCGGGGAAGCCGGCCGCGTCAAGCAGCTGGCGCGCCTTGGCGATGTCGCGGTGGAAGAGCAGACCCGAGTCCTCGCCTTCGAAGGTCTCGCCGAAGGTGCCGAGGTCCTTGGGGTCCATCCAGTACGGCGGCAGCTGCGAGAGCGGGCTGTGCCAGCCGCCACGCCCGGTGTCGTCGGTCGCGGCGAGGATGCCGTCGCGGTCCATCGAGAGCGAGAGCGCCTGGCGCACGCGCTGGTCGTTCCAGGGCGGGATCGAGTAGTTGAAGTAGAACCCGCCGGGCACCGTGTTGGGCGTGAAGACGTAGCCCTCGTCCTCGATCTGCGTCGCCGCCTCCACGGTCTGCTTGTAGATCGCCGGCGAGAGCTGGGAGAAGTCCAGCGCGCCGTCCGCGAGAGAGGGAATCAGGACGTTGGTGTCGCCGTTCATCGTCGCCACCACGCCGTCCATCAGCGGCATGTTCTGGGCGATGGCGGGGAAGTCGGCGTTGCGGTGCCAGTTGTCGCGGTTGTGGCGCCAGGTGATCGCGACGCCCGGCTCGAAGCCCTCGAAGATCCAGGGGCCGGAGCCGACCGGGCGCTCGGCGACGGTGCCGTCGTCAACGATCTCGGGCGGGATGATCCACATGTGCTGCGAGGAGCCGGCCAGCGTCAGGAACGGCGCGTGGGGGCGGTGCAGCGTGAAGGTGATCGAGCGGTCCTCGCCGATCTGGAAGTTCTGCACCACGTTGTCCCAGCCCGCGGCGTTGGCCGAGATTTCCTTGAAGCGGTCGTGCGTCTGCTGGATGTCGTCCATCTCGACCGAGCGGCCGTTGAGCGGGTCGACGTCGTGCCACTTGGCGTCTTCGCGGATCGTGAAGATGTAGGTGGTGTCGTCGGGGATCTCGGGCAGCGAGATCGCCAGGTCGCTCTCGTACTCGGCGGTGTTGATCGGGCTGACGCCGTCGTTGCCGGTGATCGCCTGGATCAGCTTGGAGTAGTGGAACGCCGAGGGGATCTGGGCGCGGTAGGTGAGGTTCTCGTAGGGGTCGAGCGTCGGCGGGTCGCCGGAGTAGGGGCCCACGAACGGGGCGGTGCGGACGCCGCCGACGATCAGGTCCGATTCCGGCGCGGCCGAAACGGTCTGGGTCTGGCCGTCGTCGCCGCTTTCCTGCTGGGCGGCGCTGTCGGCGGTGTCCTGGGCCTGCTGCTGCTGGGTCTGCGCGGGGGTGGACTGGCGCTGCTGTTGCTGTTGCGTCTGGGCGACGGCCTGGTCGTCGTCGTCATCGTCGCCACAGCCGACCAGGGCCAGCCCGGCGGCGCCGACGCCGGCGCGGGCCGAGGCTCCGAGCAGCGTGCGACGCGAGAGGCGGCGGCGGCGCATCCGGCTCCAGTAGTTGGTCTCGCTCATGGTTCTGGTTCCTCCTGTTGGGCTTCTAGCCCGCTGTCTGTACCGCGCTTGCCGGCCGAGTGGTCGAACGGCGATCGCGGCGATTTGAGTGATGGTACACAACGCGCGCGCGTTGTGTCACTGCCAAATTGGTGAACATTTCACGCATCCGTAGGAATGCGGTTTGGGGCGAGTCGGCGGGGGCGCGCTAGCCGGCGGCGGCCGGAGCGGCGGCGCTGCGGCGGTGGACTTTGATCGGGAGTTGCTTGAGGCCGCGCAGGACGATGTTCTGCTTGTAGCGGGGGCGGCTGGAGCCGAGTTGGATGTCGTCGAAGCGTTCGAGCAGGACTTCGAAGGCGATTTTGCCTTCGAGGCGTGCGAGCGGGGCGCCGAGGCAGTGGTGGATGCCGCGTCCGAAGGAGATGTTGCCGGGTTCTTCGCGGGTGACGTCGAGCTGCTCAGGGCGCTCGAATTCCTCGGGGTCGCGGTTTGCGCCGCCGATCAGCAGCATGACGCGCGAGCCTTTGCGGGCGGTCTTGTTGCCGAACTCGACGTCTTCGAGCACGGTGCGGGTGTCAACCTGGACGGGGGAGTCGTAGCGCAGCAGCTCTTCGATGGCGTTGGGGATCAGTTCGGGCTGTTCGCGCAGCAGTTGGAGTTGTTCGGGGTGTTGGAGCAGGGCGCGCATGCCGTTGCCGATCAGGTTGGTGGTGGTTTCGTTGCCGGCGACGAGCAGCAGGCGCAGGGTGACCTGCATTTCGTCGGTGCTGAGGTGGTCGCCCTCTTCTTCGGCCTCGATCAGGCGGGAGACGAGGTCGTCGCGCATGTCGTCGCGGCGCTGCTCGATGATGCGCGAGAAGTAGTCCTCGAAGATGTCGGCGGTTTCCATGACGAGCCGGCCTTCTTCGGGGGTGAGGTTGGGTTCGAGCACGCGGGCGAAGTTGTCGGACCAGATTTTGAAGCGGTCGCGGTCTTCGGTGGGGACGCCGATCATTTCGGCGATCACGACGGTGGGCAGCAGGGTGGCGAGGTTGGACATGAGGTCGAACTCGTCCCGGCCCTCGACTTCGTCGAGCAGGGCGTGCGCGGTGGCGCGGATGTGGTCTTCCATTTTGGCGATCTGGCGCGGGGTGAAGGCGCGGCTGACCAGTCCGCGCAGGCGGGTGTGGTCGGGCGGGTCGAGGCTGAGGATGCTGGGCGTGAGTTGGCCGCGGGTGTCCTCGCTGCGCAGGCCGGTCTGCTCGCCCTTGCGCTGGTCGTTGCTGAAGCGCTTCCAGTCGCGCAGGACTTCGTCGACGTCTTCGTAGCGGGAGATGACGAGCGCGCCGGTCAGCGGGCTGCGGTGGTAGGGGTCTTTTTCGCGCAGCTTGCGGTAGGTGGGGTAGGGGTCGTCGACGAAGCCGTCGGCGAGCGGGTACCAGACGACGCCGCTCTGGAGCCATTCCTGCGCGAGCTTGGCGCGGATGTAGGCGGGCGCGATTGCGGTGCGGAGCATGTCTTTGACAGCCATTGTGGTTCCTTTCGCGGCGGCGCGTCAGTCGGCGGGGTGTTCCCAGTCGACCATGATCACGTCGCACTCTTGCCCGGCGTGGACGCGCTCGGCGTCTTCGGGACAGACAGCGTAGCCGTTGGCGAGCGCCATTGAGGTGAGCACGCCGGAGCCTTGCGGGCCGGTCAGGCGGGCGTGCCAGCGGCCCTGGTCGTCAAGCGCCATTGTGGCGCGGGCGTAGACGCGGCGCGCGTCGGTGTTGACGATGTCGTCATCGGCGATGGCGCGGACGATCGGGCGGGGCTGCGGCTCGCGGCCCATCAGCTTCTGGATCGCGAGGCGGCCGAAGAGCTCGAAGGCGAGCAGCGAGGAGACGGGGTTGCCGGGCAGTCCGATGTGGGGCACGCGGCGTCCGTCGGGCGCGGCGAAGCGTCCGAACGCGAGCGGTTTGCCGGGTTTCATGCGCACGGTCCAGAAGTCGATCGCGCCCTCGCGGGCGAGCACTTCTTTGACGACGTCGAAGTCGCCGCGCGAGACGCCGGCGGAGGTGATCAGCAGGTCGGCGTCGGCGAGCGCTTCGTTGATTGCGTCGGTCAGCGCTTCGATGGTGTCGCTTGCGATGCCGGCGCGTTTGGGGATGCCGCCGTACTGCTCGACGAGCGCGCTGAGTCCGTAGGAGTTGGAGTCGTAGATTTTGCCGGGCGCGGGCGGCTGGCCGGGGGAGAGCAGCTCGTCGCCGGTGGAGAGGATTACGACGCGGGGGCGGGCGACGACCTGCGCCTGGGCGACGCCGAGCGAGGCGAGCACGGCGATTTCGGGGCCGCGCAGGACCGCGCCGCGTTCGAGCACGCGGTCGCCCTGGCGCACATCCTCGCCGCGGCGGCGAATGTTCGCGCCGGGCGCGGCGGCCTTGAGGATGCCGACCTCGGCGATCGCGGCACGCTCGTCGTGCGCCTGGCCGGGGGCGCGGAGGCCCTGCTCGTCGGTCTCCTCGAAGGGGACGATCGTGTCCGCGCCGTCGGGCATCGGCGCGCCGGTCATGATCCGCACGGCTTCGCCGGGACCGACCGCGCCATCGTAGAGGTAGCCCGCGGCGAGCTCGCCAATCACGCGCAGCCGCAGCGGGGCGTCCTGCGCCGCGCCGGCGGTGCTGGCGGATTGCACGGCGTAGCCGTCCATCGCGGTGTTGTCGTGCGGCGGGATGTCGAACGGGGCGACGATGCGCTCGGCGAGCACCTGGCCGACGGCGTCGACGATCGGGCGGGTTTCGGCGGGCAGCGGCTCGCAGAGGTCGAGGATGCGCCGCAGCGCGTCTTCGACGGGCAGCATGTCGACCGGAGGCTCGGTCGGACGCGGCATCGGGGCGATCCTGGCTAGCTGCTCTCGCTGACCTGGATGGTCAGGCAGGTGGTGGTGCGCTTGACGCCGGGGACGGTCTGGATCGAGTCGGTGATGCAGTTGCCGAGCTGCTCGAGGTCCGCAGCGCTGACCAGGCAGATCACGTCGAAGGGGCCGGTGACCAGCTCGACGGACTTGACGTCGCCATGGGTGCGGGAGAGCGCGCGCAGCGCGATGGCGACCTGCTTGGCGGTGCCGACATCGGTTTCGATCAGGACATAACTGTTGACGGCCATTCGCGCCTCCGATCGCTGGCGAGTGTTGGGCGGAACGCTCCGAATGCGTTCTGCGCCTGGCTCAAGCTTATCAGCACACATCGCGCGCACGGGCGCTAGAGACTGTTCACACTTCCGCATACCCGCACCCCCTCTCCCGCCATACCCGCGCTTGCCGCGGGTATCTCGCCGCGCCGAGCACCAAGCCCCATTCCTGCCTGCGCAGGAATGACGAAATTGCGAACACCCCCTCGGTCGCGCTTCCGCATCGGATGACGCACCCGCCGTCGGGGCTTACCCTGAATTGCGGCAATCATGAGCGACACGAGCGACGCACCGGAGATCGCCGCGCTGCGGCAGGAGGCCGAGGCCGCGCTGGGCGGCGCGGGCGACGCCGACGCCGTGGAGCGCTGGCGAGTGGACTGGCTGGGCCGCAAAGGGCGGATCACGGCGCTGCTGCGCGGGGTGCGCGAGCTGCCCGCCGATCAGCGCCCGCAAGCCGGGGCTGGCGCCAACCAACTCAAGGCGGCGCTGCAGACGGCGCACGACGCGCGGCTCGAAGCGCTGCGCGCCGCGCAGCCGCAGGATGCGGCGGCGATCGACGTCACGCTGCCGGGGCGGCGCCCGCCGCAGGGCACGCTGCATCCGATCACGATCACGCGGCGGCTGATGGAGCGCACCTTCCGCGATATGGGCTTCGATGTCGTCGAGGGCCCCGATGTGGAGCTGGAGCTGTACAACTTCGACCGCCTGCGCATCCCCGCGGATCACCCGGCGCGCGAGATGTGGGACACGATCTGGATCGCGGACGATGAGGCAGACGGCGGGGCGGGCGGCCCGCGCAAGCTGCTGCGCACGCACACCTCGCCGATGCAGATCCGCTATCTGGAGCGGCGCAAGCCGCCGATCCGGGTGATCGTGCCGGGCGCGTGCTACCGCTACGAGGCGGTCGACGCGACGCATGAATGGATGCTCTCGCAGTTTGAGGGATTGGTGATCGACGAAGGGCTGTCGTTCGCGCACCTGAAGGGCACGCTCGAGTCGTTCGTGCAGCGGCTGTTCGGCTCGGCGATCGAGACGCGCTTCCGCTGCGACTACTTTCCGTTCGTGGAGCCGGGCGCGGAGTTGGCGATTCGCTGGCAGGGCGACTGGCTCGAGGTGCTGGGCTGCGGGATGGTGCACCGCGAGATCATCGAGCAGGCGGGGTTGGACTCGGATCGCTACACGGGATTCGCCTTCGGGATCGGGGTCGAGCGGGTCGCGATGCTGCGCTACGGGGTGAGCGATATCCGCTCGTTCTACGCCAACGATCTGCGCTTTCTGGAGCGCTTCCGCGGTTCGGACGGGAGCGGCTGATGCGGGTCCCGCTGGACTGGCTCGCCGAGTACGTCGAGCTGCGGCTGCCGCCGGAGCAGCTGGCGCACCGACTCTCGATGGCGGGCGCGGAGGTCGAATCGATCGAGCGCAGCGGCGGCGACTGGGAGCAGATCGTGGTGGGGCGGGTGATCGAGGTCGCCCCGCACCCCAACGCGGATCGTCTGCGCCTGGCGCAGGTCGACTACGGCGAAGCGGAGCCGCAGACGGTGGTCTGCGGCGCGCCCAATCTGGCGCAGGGGCAGACGATCGCATTCGCGCAGATCGGCGCGCAGCTGCGCGATCCGCAGACGCGCGAGTTGCGCAAGCTGCGCCGCAGCAAAATCCGCGGCGTCGAGTCGCGCGGGATGATCTGCTCGGAGCGCGAGCTGGGCATCTCCGACGAGCACGAGGGCATTCTGGTGCTGGAAACGGACGCTCCGCCGGGCGCGGCGCTGGCCGATGTGCTGGGCGAAGCGGCGCTCGAGATCAAGCCGACGCCCAACCGTCCGGACCACTTCAGCGTGCTGGGCATCGCCCGCGAGGTCGCGGCGCTGACGGGCGGCGCGGTGCGCGAGCCGGCGGAGGACTACCCCGAGTCGGGCCCGCCGGTGAATGAGCGCACGAGCGTGACGATCGAGGATCCGGTCGGCTGCCCGCGCTACACGGCCATCCTGATCGGGGGGGTGAATGTCGGGCCGTCGCCGGAATGGCTCCAGCGGGCGGTGAGCTCGGCGGGGATGCGGCCGATCAACAACGTGGTGGACGTGACCAACTACGTGCTGATGGAATACGGGCAGCCGCTGCACGCCTTCGACCAGGCGCGGCTGCGCGAGGGGCGAATCGTGGTGCGCCGCGCGCGCGCGGGAGAGACGCTGCAGCTGCTCGACGGGGCGCTGCTTGAACTGTCCGAGGCGGATCTGGTGATCGCCGACGCGGAGCGGCCGGTGGCGCTGGCAGGAATCATGGGCGGGGCGGAGAGCGAGGTGGGCGAGGCGACGACGACGGTGCTGCTGGAGACGGCGACCTTCGAAGCGGGCACAATCCGGCGCAGCGCGGCGCGGCACAAGCTGCGCACCGAGGCCAGCCTGCGCTTCGAGAAGGCGCTCAATCCCGAGCTGGCGCTGCGGGCGGCGCGCCGCGCCGCGCGGTTGATCATCGAAACCGCGGGCGGCGCCGCCTGCGCCAGCGTCGAAGATCAGTATCCCGGCCGCGTCCACGCGCCGCAGATCACCGTTTCGGTCGAGCGCATCCGCCAAATTCTCGGCGTCGAGCCGCCCGTCGAGCGAGTGCGCGGCGTGCTCAGCGCGCTGGGCGTCCCCAACCGCTGGCTGCCGCCAAACCGCTACGCCGTCAGCTGCCCGCCCTGGCGCTCGGATATCCGAATCGACGATGACGTGGTCGAGGAGATCGGACGGATCATCGGCTACGACGAGTTGCCGGCTGCGCCGCTGGCCGGCGGGCTGCCGGAGCCCGAGCGCGATCCGCAGCGGCTTTTCGCCGAACGGCTGCGCGATGTGGTCAGCGCGCTCGGCTTCCATGAGGTGATCAGCTACGCGACGGCCGCCGCGACGGAGCAGCCGCCCGAGGCGCTGCGGCTGGAAAATCCGATGAACGCCGAGCAGGATCGGCTGCGCAACACGCTGCGGCCCGGCCTGCTGCGCACGCTCGCGCGCAACCGCTCGGCGCAGCGCGACGCCGTGCAGCTCTTCCAGCTGGGCAAGGTCTGGCATCCGCGCCCCGGCCAGCTGCCCGACGAGCCCGTAATGCTGACACTGGCGATGTCGGGCGCGACAGCGGCGTCGGTGCATGGCGAGGCGTCGCGCCCGTTGGACTTCTTCGACGCCAAGGGAGCGCTGGAGCGGATCGCGGAGGGGATCGGGGCGCAGATCGAAGTGCGGGCGCACGACGGAACGGACACCGATTTCGTCGCGGGGCAGAGCGCGGATCTGAGCGTCGGCGGGCAGGCGGTGGGGCGGCTGGGGCTGGTCGCGCCCGCGCTGGTGGAGCGGTTCGACCTCGATCCGCGCACCTGGCTGATCGACCTCGCCGTCGCGCCGCTCGCCGAGGCCGCGGCTGAAGCAGACCGAGCCGCGGCAACGCTCTCGCCGTTCCCGCCCGCGGTGGAAGACCTCGCGCTGATCGTCGACGCCGATCAGCCGGCCGGCGAAATCGCCGCGGCGATCAGCGACCAGCCGCTGGTCGAATCGGCCACGCTCTTCGATGTCTACGAGGGCGATCCCGTGCCGCCCGGCCGCAAATCGCTCGCCTGGCGGGTCGTCTACCGCGCGCCCGACCGCACGCTCCAGGAGCGCGATGTGGGCCGCGCCCGAAACGGGATCGTGCGCCGCCTCGAGCGGCAGTTCAAGGCGCAGCTCCGCGACCAGTAAGCGCCTGTTCGCGCAAAGTTTAAGCCCCATCGCCCAGCGAGGCCCGCAGCCATGCCCGACTTCACGTCAGATCCCGAGAAGACCGCGCTGTTTCTGGCGGAAGCGCGTTGGCAGCGCGATGATCAAAACCGCAGAGTGTCGGCGCTCAATCGGAAGCTGGTCACCACGTTCACGTTGAATGTCGCCGTCGTCGCTGTCTTCGTTGCCTCGCTGCGGCTGACCGCAGGCCCGCTGCCGCTTGCGGTGGATTGCCTCTTCTACTCAACGATCTTTCTGTTCGTGGTCGGCGTGCTCGTCGCCGCTCGCGCTTACGCCGTCGCAACTTGGTATCGACGACCGGACCTCGAACGGCTGCGAACCCACCTTTCCGTCTACGACAGCTCAACGATGACTGCTTGGGTGGCAGATGAGATCGTGCGCGCGCTGCGCGAGAACGAACGACTCATCGATGTGAAATCGGCGCGCGTTCAGTGGGCGATTGGGCTGGCAGCCTTGACAGCGGTGCTGGTCGGGGCGACGGCCGCCGTGTATCTAGGCTTTGCGCCCGTTGCCTGACCCGTATTCCCGCTCCCACGCCTCGCGGGCTTCGCGCCGCTTTCGTTCAATGCCGATGCCGGTGTCGGACACAAGCACCGGCGGCCCAGGCGGAGGGAAGTCCGGCAGCTCAGAGTGGTCGTTTTGTGCTTCCGCCGGAGCATCCGCGTCATGCGCATCGGCTGCGTGCGTTCGATCAGTCATGCCGCTCTCCTGTCTGCCGTGCCGCCTCAGAGGGGATGTGACCGCCACTCGTCGCGTGCTCCCTGCCCGCCAGAATATCAACTCCGTCGCGCTTTCGCGCCTCACTTCTGGAAGTGACGCAGGAATAGGGCTGACTGGGCGTTGGCACTCTTCTGGCAAGAGTGACAGATTTCACGATTGAAGTGTGGTTCAGGATACAGATCGGCCCTACGCCCGGTCGTGAGCTAGCACTCTCGCGGCGAGAGTGCTAGGATCATCTCAGCCGGTCATTCTGGCCGACAGAGCGAGAGGAATCGATCATGACCCGCACTCCGATCCAGCAGCACGCCGCTTCGGCGATCGTGGACCGCATCTTCGACGCCGCCGACCACCTCGAGCTGGCCGCGGCCTTCTACGACGCGCAGAGCCTGCCGCCGGTCGATCTGCGCCGCGCGATGCGCGCGCTTGCGCGGCGCGAGGGCGCGGCGGCGATCGACGAGCGCAACAGCGCCGCGCTGATGCGTCTGCGCGCCTGGCTGGCGCTCGAAATCGAGGAGGCCCGGGTCGTTGCCCGCGCCTTCGACGACGCCTTCATCGACCTGCCGGAAGGCTGGCGCGAGCGCTCGCGCGAGATCGAGTTCTCGGTGATCATCAACGGGCTGCACGCCCGCGAGTTCCGCCAGCTGTCCCGCGTCCTGCCCTGGCTGCGCGACAGCTCCGGGGCCGGCTGGCTGCTCGACCACCTGCCCGACGTCGATCCCGCCGACGCGCTGTCGGACGCCACCGGCCAGCCGCAGCTGGCGGTCTCCGCCGCGTCCTGATTTCGCGCTGGACGGAACTGAAGGCCAGTCGGAACGCCGCTCAGGCGGCCTGCGCCGCTTCCGCGGCTTGCGCCTGCCGCACCAGCGCCGCGAACCCCTCCGGGTCGTGCAATGCCAACTCCGCCAGCACCTTGCGGTCGATCTCGACCTCGGCCTGCTTCAGGCCGTGCATCAGCCGGCTGTAGGAGACGCCGTGCAGCCGGGCGGCGGCGTTGATCCGCTGGATCCAGATGCGCCGCATGTCGCCCTTGCGCTCGCGCCGGTGCGCGTAGGCGTAGCTCAGCGCGTGCAGGCGCGACTCGGAGGCGCGGCGGTAGAGCCGGTTGCGTACGCCGTGATGGCCTTTGGTCTGACGCAGCACCTTCTTGTGGCGGCGGCGCTCGCGCGGTCCACCCTTGACTCGCGGCATGGTCTGATCCTCCCCAATGCGTCCGGGCGCGTCGGCTACGGCGAGCCGTAGGGCAGCAGTCGCCGCGCGCGGCGGCGGTCGCCGCGCCGCGCGACCTCGTGCATGCGCTGTTGCAGGCGCAGCGTGGCCTTGCGCTTCTTCTGCTTGTTGTGGCCGCGGTAGCTCTTCATCCTCAGCACCTTGCCGGTGCGGGTGATGCGGAGGCGCTTGGCCGCGCCTTTGTGCGTCTTCATCTTGGGCATGTGGGCACCGCGCTTCGAGTTGGAGCCGTTCGGCTGTCGTTCAGCGTATGGCGGGATCGGCTCACGCGCCAGCGGGCTCGGCGGCCTCGGCCGTCTCGGGCTGCTCGGCTGCCGCTTCAGCGGCTTCTTCAGCAGCCTCTTCGGCAGCTTGACGGGCGCGGGCCTCGAGCTTGGGCTTGTCGGCGGCGACGATGACGGACATGAAACGGCCTTCGGTGGAGATCGGCTTCTCGCGCACGATCGGCATCCCGTCCTCATCGAGCGCGCTGAGCATTTCCTCGATGCGCTCAACCCCGATTTCTCGGTGGGTGATTTCGCGCCCGCGGAATTGGACGGAGATTTTGACCTTGTCGCCGGCTTCGAGGAAGCGCGAGGCGCGCTTGCGCTTGGCGTCCATGTCGCTGCGGCCGATGTTGGGGCGCATCTTGATTTCGTGCAGCGAGGCGCCCTTTTGACGCTTGCGGCCCTCGCGCTCGCGCTTGGACTGTTCGTATTTGAACTTGCCGTAGTCGAGCATGCGCACGACGGGAGGGCGCGCGTCGGGGGCGACTTCAACCAGGTCCAAACCCTGCGCGCTCGCGAGGTCGAGGGCCTGGCGCGTGGGCATCACGCCGAGCTGGGTGCCGTCGTCGCTGATCACGCGCACTTCAGGGACGCGGATCGCATCGTTGGTGCGCTGTTCACGAGTCGCCAGAGGTGGCCTCCTTGCCGCGGCCCGCGCGGGTGGTTCGGCGGGCGTCCGTGTGGCTGGCAATCCTACGCTTTTGCGCAGGCCGCTTCAACCTGCCGCTACAAGCTAGCGAACTTCACGCGGCTCTGCTTCGCCGTCGCTGGCCCGCAGCACCAGCAGCAGATCGCCCTGGTCGACGGTGTCCGCGGCGGCGACGGAGAGTTCGGTGATCGTGCCCGCGGCCGGCGAACGGATCTCGTTGTTCATCTTCATCGCCACGATTACCAGCAGCGGATCGCCCTCCTGCACCTCGTCGCCGACGCCGACCAGCACTTCCGAAATCTGGCCGGTCATGGGCGCGGTCAGGCGCACGACGCCGGCGATGGCGGGCGCGAGCGTGTCGAACGATCTGGCGGCGGTGCGCTCGATTTCGGCGGTGTAGCGATCAGGGCCGATGAACATGTCCAGCGCGTAGCCGTCGCGCTTGATCGCGACCGGCGTGCGCCGACCGTCGATCCGCAGCCGAAACAGCGTGTTGTCGTCGAGCGACTCGAGCACGACGGAGTACTCGGCGTCGCCGATGCGCGCGACGAAGCGGCCTTCGCCGTCGTCCTCGATGGCGACCTCGCGGTGCTCGCCGCCCACGTTCAGCCGGTAGTTCTTCGCCATCCCTGCTCCACTGGATAGCGGCGGCCGCGGGCGGAGACGGCCCACGGGTTTCGCTGCGCGGGCGCGCCGCGCTCGGCTTCGGCCCGCTCGCCCTGAGTGTGAAAATAGACCGCGGCGGCGATCGCCGCGCGGGTTGAGGTCTTGGGGCGCTCCTCCGGATCGAGCACCTGGTGCTCTTCGAGGAAGGTGGTGTCTACCTTGCCCTCGAGGAAGCGGGGCTCGTCGAGCAGCGCCTGATGAAACGGCACCGAGGTGCTCACGCCCAGGATCAGGTACTCGCCAAGCGCGCGGCGCATGCGGCGGATGCATTGGTCGCGCGTCTCGCCCCAGGTGATCAGCTTGCCAATCAGCGAGTCGTACCAGGGGCTGACGCCGACGCCGCGCGCGAGCATGCTGTCCAGCCGCACGCCGGGGCCGCCGGGCTCGCGGTACCAGGCGATGGGGCCGACCGATGGCGCGAAATCGCGGTAGGGGTCCTCGGCGGTGATGCGGCACTCCATCGCCCAGCCGCGAATCGGGCGCTCCTCGCGCGTGTAGCCGATCGGCAGACCACCCGCGATGCGCAGCTGGTCCTGCACCAGATCCACGCCGCGCACCAACTCGGTGACCGGATGCTCGACCTGTAGGCGGGTGTTCATCTCGAGGAAGGCGAACTCGTCGCCCCAGACGAGGAACTCGACGGTGCCGGTGCTCGTGTAGTCGCAGGCCGCCGCGGCCTGGATGGCGGCCTCTTCCATGCGCAGGCGCAGCTCGGGCGAGACGCCCGGCGCGGGCGCCTCTTCAACCAGCTTCTGGCGGCGGCGCTGGATTGAGCACTCGCGCTCGCCCAGCGCAACCAGATTGCCCTGCTGGTCGCCCACCACCTGAATTTCGATGTGCCGCGCCGGGCGAATCAGCTTCTCGACGAAAACCGCGTCGTTGCCGAAGGCCGTGCGCGCTTCGTCCTGCGCCTGATCGATCGCCCGCTCGAACTGATCGGCCGAATCGACCGCGCGGATGCCGCGCCCGCCGCCGCCCGCGGCGGCCTTGATCACGACCGGATAGCCGATCTCGTCGGCGATCTTGCGCGCCTCCTGCGGGTCGCTGATCGGGTCGATGCTGCCGGGAATGATCGGCACGCCCGCGGCCTGCATCGTGCGGCGCGAGGCGATCTTGTCGCCCATCAACTCGATCGCCTCGGGCGAGGGCCCGACGAAGGTGATGCCGGCGTCGCGGCAGGCGCGGGCGAACTCGGCGTTCTCCGAGAGAAAGCCGTAGCCCGGGTGGATCGCATCCGCCCCGCTCTCACGCGCCGCCCGCAGGATCGCCTCAATGTCCAGATAGCTCTGCGCCGGCTCGGCGGGACCAATCAGCTGCGCCGCGTCGGACAGTCGCACATGGCGCGCGGTGCGGTCGGGCTCGGAGTAGACGGCGACGGTGCGAATGCCGAGGTCCCGCGCGCCGCGAATCACGCGCACGGCGATCTCGCCGCGATTCGCGATCAGCAACGTCCCAATCGCCGAGTTCTGCCCGCGCATCGCCCCACCTTCGCTGGCCCGCCGTCGGTCCACGATCGGCTCAACCAGCCGACCCGCAGAAATCATACCCGCCGCCGCCCCGATGCGGTACGCAGGCGGCGGGTCCCGCGCCTCTTTCTGCCGTTCCCGCGCCCTACCGCCGTCACACCCGCGCAGGTGGGAATGACGGAATTGCGAACACGCCCTAGCGCCAGATGTTGGCGAGGTTGACGATGAGGCCGGGCAGATCGGGGTCGCCGCTGACGCTTGCGGGGCAAACGAGCTCTTCAAGCTCGCGGCCGGGGCGGTAGACCCAAACGCGGCTGCCCTGGAGGTCGACCAGCCAGCCCAATCGCACGCCGAACGCGATCCAGTCGTCCATTCTGCGCTGCTGGCTGGCGAGAGTCTGGCCGGGTGAGCGAACTTCAACGACGAAGACGGGGCAGGTGCGCATGAAGACGCGGCGCTCGTCGGCGCTCAGCGCGTCCCACTGCTGCTGGGTGATCCAGGATGCGTCGGGCGCGAGGGCTCTGCCGTCGGGCCTGACATAGGTCCCGCTGGGGCCGAAAGCGACGCCCTCGCGCTGCTCGGCCCAGTTGCCCAGCTGGCGTGAGATTTGGTTCTCGGCGTAGGCACTTTCGGTTCCGGGAGGAAAAGTGATGACGAGCGCTCCTTCCGAGCTGCGTTCGAGGCGAAGGTGGTCGTTGAGCAGGCCGAATTGGAGCAGCAGGTCGTCGGTCAGCGGCAGCTGCGGGGGGAAGCGGATGGCGTACCCCTCGTCGGCGCTGCGTTTGGCTGGGGCGGAGACCATTGGAGCGGCCTTTCCGACTCAGGATCGGCGAACTCTCTGAGGGCATGGTACCGAGCGGAGTGGGTGAAAGTTGTGAACAGCCCCTAATGCGGGGCAAGGGCGCGGGTGCTGACCTGCTCCGTGAGCATTGCCTGGAACTCGGCCAGCGGTTGCGCGCCCAGATCTTTGCCGCCGCGCACGCGGACGGCCACTGCGCCGGCCTCAGCCTCGCGGTCGCCGATGACCAGCAGGTAGGGGATCTTGGCGCGCTGGCCGTTGCGGATTTTGGCCTGCATCCGCTCGTTGCCGTCGTCCACATCCACCCGCAGGCCGGCGGCGCTGAGTTGGGCCGCAGCCTGGTGCGCCCACTCGATGTGCCGGTCGGCGATCGGGATACAGCGCGCCTGAACGGGCGCGAGCCAGGCGGGGAAAGCGCCCGCGTAGTGCTCGATCAGGATGCCCAGGAAGCGTTCGAGCGAGCCGTGAATCGCGCGATGAATCACGACGGGCGTGTGCCGCTCCCCGTCTTCGCCCACGTAGACGCAGCCCAGCCGCGCGGGCTGGATTAGATCCAGTTGGACCGTCGAGAGTTGCCACTCGCGGCCCATCACGTCGCTCACGAAGAGGTCGGCTTTGGGTCCGTAGAAGGCGGCCTCGCCTTCCTGCTCGACATAATCGACGCCTGCGGCGTCGAGCGCGGCGCGCAGCGCCTCGATCGCCGCCGTCCAGGCGGCGGGATCGTCGACGAACTTGCCCTCGCCGCCGGGCAGCGAGAACTCGTAGCGGAAGTCGGTCAGGCCGTAGGTCGCCAGCAGCGTGCGCACCAGTTCGAGCACGCGGCCGACCTCGTCGGAGACCTGCTCGGGCGTGCAGAAGATGTGGCAGTCGTCCTGGGTCAGCGAGCGCACGCGGGTTAGCCCGCCCAGCTGGCCCGACTTCTCGTAGCGGTAGAGCGTGGCCTGCTCGGAGTAGCGCAGCGGCAGCTCGCGGTAGGAGTGCAGCCCCGTGTTGTAGAGCGTCATGTGGACGGGGCAGTTCATCGGCTTGAGGTAGTACTCCGTCTCGCCGTCGACCATCGCCGGGTACATCACGTCGCGGTAGTTCTCCAGATGGCCGGAGCGCTCGAACAGGTCGCCGCGGGCCAGATGGCCGGTCCAGACCTCGCTGTAGCCGCGCTCCGCCTGGAGTTCGCGGATGAGGCGCTCCATCTCGTTGCGCACGACCGCGCCGTGCGGCAGCAGCAGCGGGACGCCCGCGCCGATCTCTTCGGCGAAGGTGAACAGCCCGAGCTCGCGCCCCAGCCGGCGGTGATCGCGTTGCTGCGCCTCTTCGAGCCGGGCGAAGTGCTCGTCGAGCTCGTCCTGGCTGGCGAACAGCGCGCCGTAGACGCGCTGCAGCTGCGGGCGGTTCTCGTCGCCGCGCCAGTAGGCGCCGGCGACATTGGTCAGCCGAAACGGGCCGATCTGGCGGGTCGTCTGCACGTGCCCGCCGCGGCAGAGGTCGGTGAACTCGGCGTGCGCGCAGAGCCCGACGCTGTCGGCGTCGGCGCTGAACTGCTCAATCAGCTCGAGCTTGTAGGGCTGGTCGGCGAACCGCTCGCGCGCCTCGTCGAGGCGCGTCTCGCTCCAGATGAAGCGGTGGTTGCGCTTCATCTCTTTGCGCATCCGACGCTCGATCTCCTTGAGGTCGTCGGGCGTCAGCGCGCGCGGCAGGTCGAAGTCGTAGTAGAAGCCGGTCGCGATCGGCGGGCCGATCGCGATTTTGCCGTCGGGGAAGAGCTGCAGGACGACCTGGGCGAGCACATGCGCGGCGGAGTGGCGCATGCGCCGCAGCCACTCCTCGGCGTCAACCTCGTCGGAGCCGACGATCGGCGCGCCGGCGGATTCCTCTTCGACCTCCTGCTGCGCCACCCGTCGCTGCCTCTCCGCCGCTCGCAAGCCTGTGGTCGTGAGTCCGGTCGTGTGTGTGGTGGTGGGCGATACTGGACTTGAACCAGTGACCTCCGCGATGTCAACGCGGCGCTCTAGCCAACTGAGCTAACCGCCCATCCCGCGCACCGGGGCGCGTGGGTTTGATCTTACCTGATCGTGATGGGATCCGTCATTCCTGCGCAGGCAGGAACAGGCGACATCCAGCGCCCTTGTCCTCGCTCGCTGCATTCCACCCCCCACCTAACCTCCCCCCTGGCAGGGGGGAGGGATGAATTGGGGAAGGGGGGCGGGTGCTGGGGTGGGGTGGTTCCTGCCTGCGCAGGAATGACGGAAACGGGGCGCAGGAATGACGGGAACGGGGCGCAGAGCATGACGAAAGGGACGCGGGCAGGAACCCAGGCGACATCCGGGGGCTTGTCCTCGCTCGCTGCATGCCATCCCCCCACCTGACCTCCCTCCTGCCAGGGGGGAGGGATGAATTGGGGAAGGGGCGGGTGCTGGGGTGCGTGGTTCCTGCCTGCGCAGGAATGACGGAAAGGGGGCGCAGGAATGACGGAGAGGGCGTGGATGCGGCGGTTTTGGGGCTTGGGGGTAGGGGTGGTGGGGCGGCTTCAGTGTTAACACGTTGACGAAACGCGATCCATTGGCTAGCGTTCCGCGCACGCCTTGGTCGATCCGTCGAGGGAGCGCAGATTGACCCACCCAACCCCGTTCCGCGGTGTATCCTGCCTGGCAGGGCGCGTGCGCGCTCTGCGGCGCTGTGGTGTCTCACCCCGTGGCGCCGCTCCGTGCAGCGATGGGCCGCTAGCTCAATTGGCAGAGCAGCTGACTCTTAATCAGCAGGTTCGGGGTTCGAGTCCCTGGCGGCTCACCAGCACACCGCCCGCTCCGCCCGCGCGCGGGGAAGTGTCGGAACTGGTAGACGAGCATGATTTAGAATCATGTGCCGAAAGGCGTAGGAGTTCGAGTCTCCTCTTCCCCACCACCCGCCGCCCCGCCGGGCGCGACCGTTGGGCGCCGCACACGGCACGACGCCGCCAGCGCATCCACAAAGGAGTCCCCTCATGGCCGACCCCCTGCTGAGCGTTCAGGACCTCTCGACCCACTTCTTCACCTCCGAAGGGGTAGTCAAGGCCGTCAACGAGGTCTCCTACGATGTGCAGCCGGGCCAGACGCTCGGTCTGGTCGGCGAGTCCGGCTCCGGCAAGAGCGTCTCCGCGCTCTCCCTGCTGCGCCTGATCCCCAACCCGCCCGGCAAGATCGTCGAGGGCGAAGTCTGGTTCGACGGCGAAGAGCTGATGAGCGTGGACGACTCGCGAATGCGCGAGATCCGCGGCAACGACATCGCGATGGTGTTCCAGGAGCCGATGACGTCGCTCAACCCGGTGCTGACGATCGGCCGCCAGCTGACCGAGGCGATCGAGCTGCACATGGGGCTGCGCCGCACCGAGGCCAACGAGCGCGCCATCGAGCTGCTGCACATGGTCGGCATCCCCGCCGCCGAGCAGCGCCTGTTCGACTTCCCCCACCAGTTCTCCGGCGGAATGCGCCAGCGCGTGATGATCGCGATGGCGCTCTCCTGCGACCCCAAGCTGCTGCTCGCCGACGAGCCGACCACCGCGCTCGACGTCACGATTCAGGCGCAGGTGCTGGAGGTCATGGCGCGGCTGAGCCGCGAGCTGGGCACCGCGGTGATCGTGATCACGCACAACCTGGGCGTGGTGGCGCGCTACGCGGACCGGGTCAACGTGATGTACGGCGGGCGGATTGTGGAGAGCGGCGACGCGGGCGAGATTTACGCGCACCCCAAGCACGCCTACACGCTGGGTCTGCTCGAATCGGTGCCGCGGCTCGACGCCCGCACCGGGCGGCTGATCCCGATCGAGGGCACGCCGCCCGACCTGACCAACCTGCCCGACGGCTGCTCCTTCGCGCCGCGCTGCCGCTTCGCAACCGATCAGTGCCGCGCAGAACGCCCCGAGCTCATCGAGTTCGCGCCGGGCCACCTTGTGGCCTGCTGGAACACCGACGAGGTGCAGGACGAAGCCGACCGTATCCTGGCCAGCGCCCAGATAACCGAGGAGGTAACCGCCAATGGCTGAGGACGAACAGACCGTCAACGGCGAAACCAACGAAGAAGCCGGCGGCGACGCCCCGGCGGCGACGACGGAGGCTCCCGCGAGCAGTCCCGAGGGCAGCCAGGAGGCGGCCGCGGGGACGATGACGCCGGAGCAGATGCGCGAGGCCGCCGCGGCCAGCGTGAACCGCTCGGCGGCGGCGATCGTCGACCTCGCCGGCGGCGGGCGCACCGAGCCGCACGAGAACACCCTGCTCGAAGTGCAGGACCTCAAGATGTACTTCCCGGTCACCGCCGGCCTGCTGCTCAAGCGCAAGGTCGCCGACATCAAGGCCGTGGACGGCATCTCGTTCTCCGTCCGCGAGGGCGAGACGCTCGGCCTCGTCGGCGAGTCCGGCTGCGGCAAGTCGACCACCGGGCGCGCGATCCTGCAGCTCTACCGCCCCACGGCCGGCAATGTGCTGCTCTCGCCGCCGCGCTACACCAGCCACATCGTGGCGCACGCGGATCAGAACGGCAGTGACAACGGCGCCGACGCGGACGGCGATGCAGATTCGCCCGCGTCCGCCGCCGGCGGGCCGGTCGATCTGACCACGCTCTCGGGGCGCAATCTGCGCGCCTACCGGCGGCAGATGCAGATGATCTTCCAGGACCCCTACGCCTCGCTGAATCCGCGCATGAGCGTGGGCAGCATCGTGGCCGAGCCGATGGTGATCCACGGCCTGCAGCGCGGCCGCCGCAAGGAGCGGGTGCGCGAGCTGCTCGAGACGGTCGGGCTCAACCCCTACTTCGCCAGCCGTTACCCGCACGAGTTCTCGGGCGGCCAGCGCCAGCGGATTGGCGTCGCCCGCGCTCTTGCCGTGGAGCCCGCTTTCATCGTGGCCGACGAGCCCGTCTCGGCGCTCGACGTGTCGATCCAAGCGCAGATCATCAACCTGCTCGAAGACCTCCAGTCGGACTTCGGGCTGACCTACCTGTTCATCGCCCACGACCTCTCGGTCGTGCGCCACATCAGCCACCGCATCGCGGTGATGTATCTGGGCAAGATCGTCGAGCTTGCGCCCGCTGACGAGCTCTACGAGAACCCGCTGCATCCCTACACGCAGGCGCTGATCTCGGCGGTGCCGATCCCCGACCCGGCGGTGGAGCGGCGCCGCGAGCGGCTGATTCTGACCGGCGATGTGCCCAACCCGATCGCGCCCCCGCCGGGCTGCAACTTCCACACGCGCTGCCCGATCGCGATCGACGTCTGCCGCGAGGAAGACCCCGAGTGGCGCGAAATCGGCACGGAGCACTACGTCCGCTGCCACCGGGTCTAACCCCCCGCGCGGCCGCGCGGCGATCAGACGCTGCCCAAGCTGGCGCGCAGGTGCTACCCTGCCTCCACATGCCCCCGCCCGTTCGCAACTTCTGCATCGTCGCCCATATCGACCACGGCAAGTCGACCCTCTCCGATCGGCTGCTGGAGGCCACGGCGACCGTCGATCCGCGCAACATGTCCGACCAGCTGCTGGACAGCATGGCGCTGGAGCGCGAGAAGGGCATCACGATCAAGGCGCGCGCGGTGCGCATGCAGCACACGGCGCGCGACGGGCAGGCCTACAAGCTCCATCTGATCGACACGCCCGGGCACGTCGATTTCTCCTACGAAGTCTCGCGCAGCCTGGCGGCGGCCGAGGGCGCGCTGCTCGTCGTCGACGCCGCGGAGGGCATTCAGGCGCAGACGCTCGCCAATGTCTATCTGGCGCTCGAACAGGACCTCACCCTGGTGCCGGTGATCAACAAGATCGACCTGCCCGTCGCGCGGCCGCAGGCGATCGCCGCCGAGCTGGCCGACGTGGTCGGCTTCTCGCTCGATGAGATGCTCTACGTCTCGGCCAAGACGGGCGAGGGCATCGAGGGCCTGCTCGAGGCGATCGTGGAGCGCATCCCGCCGCCCAAGGGCGAGCCCGACGAGCCGCTGCGCGCGCTGATCTTCGACTCCGAATACGACCCCTACAAGGGCGTGATCGCGCATGTGCGGGTGGTGGACGGCGAGGTCGCGGGTCGCGCGCAACTGCGGCTCAACGCCGCCGACCGCCGCTTCGAGGCGATGGAGGTGGGCAGCTTCGCGCCCGACCTACAGGCGCTGCCCAACCTCACCGCTGGCGATGTCGGCTACGTGGCGACCGGGCTCAAGGAGGTCGGCGATGTGCGGGTGGGCGACACGATGACCGCCGCCGCGCGGCAGCGGCCCGAACCGCTGCCCGGCTACCGCGAGCCCAAGGCGATGGTCTTCGCCGGGCTCTATCCGGCCAACAGCGCGGACTACCAGGACCTCAGCGACGCGCTGGACAAGCTGCGCCTCTCGGATTCGTCGATCCTCTACCAGGCCGAGTCCTCCGCCGCGCTCGGCTTCGGCTACCGCATGGGCTTTTTGGGCCTGCTGCACATGGAGATCGTGCAGGAACGGCTGGAGCGCGAGTACGGCCTCGAACTGGTCTTCACCGCGCCGTCGGTCGAGTACGAGGTCGAAACCACCGACGGGCGCGTGGAGCGGATCGAAAATCCGTCGCTGCTGCCCGCGCCGCCGCGCATCGCCGAAATCCGCGAGCCATGGGTGCAGATTCACGTGATCGCCCCGCAGCGGTTCGTGGGCACGGTGATGGAGGCGGTGACGGGCCGGCGCGGGCGCTTCGAGCGGATGGAGTACCTCCAGCGCAGCGGCGTGAGCGACAACGGCGGCGGCGAAGACCAAATCCGCGTGCTGCTCGAATACGCGATCCCGCTCTCCGAAATCCTGACCGACTTCTACGACGACCTCAAATCGCGCACGCACGGCTACGCGAGCCTCGACTACACCTTCACCGGCTACCAGGCGGCCAAGCTGGTCAAGCTCGACCTGCTGATCAACGGCGAGCCGGTCGACGCCCTCTCCGCAATCGTCCACGCCGACCGCGCCGCCACCGACGGACGGAGGCTGGCCGACCGCCTGCGCAAGCTGATCCCGCGGCAGCTCTTCGACGTGCCAATCCAGGCCGCCGTAGGCGGCAGAATCGTGGCCCGCGAGACCGTCCGCGCAATGCGCAAGAACGTCACCGCAAAGTGCTACGGCGGCGACATCACGCGCAAGCGCAAGCTGCTCCAGCGCCAGGCCGAAGGCAAAAAGCGCCTCAAGCGCGTAGGCAATGTCGAAATCCCCCAGGAAGCGTTCCTGGCCGTCCTCCAAATCGGCAAGGACTGACCATCTCCGCCGCCCCCGCCCCCCCTCGTCGTTCCTGCCTGCGCAGGAATGACGAGGGGGGGCGGGGGCGGGAATGACGGCGGGAGCGGGATGGGCGATCGGGCGGGCACGACTGGTGGGGCGTGCTCGTGGCCTCTCACCCCCCACCTAACCTCCCCCCTGGAAGGGGGGAGGGATGAATTGGGGAAGTAGGCGGAGGTGGGCTAGCGCTGGCGGCAAGTGTGAACAGCCCTAGCTCTCTTCGCCGATGCAGCCTGTGGCCCTCAGCTGGTTGCGGATGTCCTCCGGGAGCAGGTTTCGCGCGGCCTCCAGGGCGTCCGCTGCCGCCAGTAGCGCGGGTGGATTGAGCGCGACGGGGTCGAAGAGCCAGTCGGCGGGTTGCTCTTCGCCAAACGCCAGGAGAACCCGCGCCGCTTCCGTGCTCGCCGCATGGAACGCGATGAGCACATCCGGTGGCGTCGCTGCGGCGAGTTCGTCGTAGACATCGCTGAGCTCAGCGGTGAAATCCCCCCACGTCTCCCAAACCTCGTCAAAGCCCGAGCGCGCGCCGCACTGGGCGGCGTACTCGGCGACGGTCAGCGCGTCGTCGTCGCTGGCGCAAGCGGCAACAACGGCGGCGGCTGCGAGCGCCAGCAGCAGGAGCCGGAGCGGCATCATCCGTCGTTGCATGGTGGCCTCCTCACGTCCGCTCCGCAGCTTGCGGAGCCTGCAAGGCCCCGTCCCGACTACTGTACTCCCGCGAGATCAGACCCGTCATACCTGCGCTCGCTGCGATCGGTGCAGACACTCCGTGCGGGGTTCGTCAGTCGGTGATATCCGGCAGAACCATCCAAGTCTCGATCCACCCCCTGATCTCAGGTGTCAGGTATTTGGCGGTGTCAAAATCCACCGGGAACGACGGCCGCGTCACGAACCGATGGGTGTCGGGGTCATAAGTAGACCAGCGGTATTTGCTTGGCAGCCCGAGCCGGTCAATGATGTACTCAGTGCACAGTACCGCGGCGAGCTCGAGCGGATCCACTGAATAGACATCGCGATACACGCTGTTAGACGGGAGCGACCATGTGCCGACATCTGACCTTGTGAAGCCGGATAGCCGGACGAATTCCCTTCCGGGCTCGCTATCCCACCAGACGCGTGCGTTGGACCCAATGCCTGACAACACGACGACATCTGTCCGCAGTCCTTGGGCAACTTGCCAGAACTGATTGGCGTGGCATAGCTCGTGAACTTCTTTGCTCACGTACGTCGCATGGTTGCGGATTCCCCCACGTGGGGCTTCCAACACGACGGACTCGGAAGGTCCCCAGACAGCGATGATCCAAGCGGCCTTGGGCAACACGACCCCACCGTACGACCAGAAAGGAACGCGCATTTTGCCTCTTATCTCGTCTGGCTCTGCCACCCGCAAGATGCAGGTCTCGGGATGGATCGGCAGAATTGGGAGCACATCTCGCGCCACGACAGGATGCCAGTCGTCCGTGCAGGGCACTGCATGGTCGATACGTCCGATTGACAGAGAGGGGCTGGTCCCAGGAGGGATCCCTCGCCTGATCTCATCAACTGTCCGACACGGGTAGTCCGTCGCGGGTTCGAGATACTCGAACTCGCAGAGTCGAAAGCACGTTGCCCAGAGCGTTCCGGGTGGTACGAACGCATCGTATCGTTCGACGAAATCACGAGTGAGCGTCGACGGCACTTGATACTGATTGTGTACGTACCAGGTGCCGCCGTCGTTCAGCCAAATCGTGTCCACCAGACAGCCCAGCGTGGCCAGCCGGCCTTTCAGATGCAAGAACGAACCCCCGCCCCACTGGAGTGAGAACAGCTCGCCGAATCCGTTCGGCACGTCGGCTACGATCTGGGTTTCCGCCAGCTGAGGCGGCGTGTCTTCGTCTCCCTCTGCACCGGCAAGTCCGACATTGGACAGCACTGCGGTAGTGAGCAGCGCCATGGCGACCAGGGCCATTGCGAGTCGTGGCAGCGCATGGATCATGCGTAAAGTCCGATCGGCATGCGCAAAACCTTACAGCGACGCAATGCTAAGAGATAGGGCGGCTGGCACCTTGGCCGAGCGTGGCAGCAGCCGGGTTTACTGCTCAGCGGGACTCGGACGGCGCTCGCTCTGCGATGGGCGTTGCGCCCAAGCCGTTTTCGGCTACGGGGGGCGGCTCTGCGGCGCCCTCTTCGGGCTGCTCTACCTCGAGGACGCCGGCGGTTTCGCGGATGCTGGCGCGGAGCTCGGCTAGCACCTCGGGATCGGGGTCCTCGATGGCGAAGTTGACCAGCTCGTAGAGCGCGGCGACGGGGATGAGGGCGTAGCCGAATGTCTCGCAGGCGTTCTCCAGCGGACGCGTCCAGGCCTGGCGGCGCATGCCGGGGTCGAGGTCGCGCTGGCCGCTGACCACGATGATCCCCTTGGGCCGCTCCTGGCGACTGAGAAAATGCTCTTCGAGACGGCTTTGCAGCGTCAGATAGACACGCTCGCTGACGGTCTGCTCCGACGCCGCCAGCTCGAGCAGCGCGGCGCCCTCGTCGTCCTTTAGCTCCGCGCCCGATGCGCTCTCGGCGACTTGATAACCGAGCAGGCGGAAGGCGTCTGCGGTCAATGCCGCCAGCCGCGCGCCGTTGGGCCGCCAGAGCAGTTCCGAGAAGCGCGACGCCTCGGCCAGCACCGCGCGCGTTTCCGTCTCGCGGCGCTGCGCCTCCTGCAGCTCGACGGTTGCGGCGGTCAGCGCCTCGCGCGCGGCGGCGATCGGTTCGGTGTCGTAGCGTCGCACCCAGTTCGGCTCGCGCCCCGCGCCGTCTTCGTCGACCAACCGGGTGAGCAGTTCGAGCACGGCGGTGGTGAAGCGCTTGCGGTCGGCGGTGGTCAGCCCGTCCTGCGGCGGCGGCGCGAAGACCAGACGCCCCGCGCCCGCCTCAAACTCCGCCGCGATCGCCGCGCCGCCGACGCTGCGCGCCAGCACCTGCGCGCCCTTGGGGAAGTCGGGCGAGCGCTCTTCCCAGACCGCGCGGTAGCGCAGCCGCCCGCTCAGCTCGTCCAGATAGTCTGCCAGCGGATGCTGCGGGGCGCTGGCGCGAATCTCCCGCCCGTCGCCCGCGCGCAATGTCGGCCAGCGCAACGCGCCGGGCCCCGGCGAGGGGATCAGCGTGTACCGCTCCAGCCCCGGCATGGCGGCGACCGACGGGTGCCCGATGTTGGGGTGCGCCAAGACGAGCAGCACGCCGCCGCGCTCGATCAGCTGCTGCAACTCCAGCCGCCGCTGCTCAAGCAGCTCGCCGAGCCCAAAGCTGAACGCGCCCGACGCTCCGGCCTGCACCGGCCGCCCGTCGGAAGAGCGCAGCCCGGAGCCGCCAGCCGCCAGCCCCTCGATCTGCTCGGAGACGGCGTAGGGATCCCACACGCAGGCGTCGTAGTCGAACAGCGAGGGCGCGTTGGCGATGGAGTGGTTGTCCACCAACGGGCTGGGCAAGGGGCAGCCAATCGAGACGACGCGCATGCAAGCGGCTCCTTTCGCCCCATTGGGCTGCTCAGCTTTCAACTCTACTACGGCGCGGCGATCCGGCTTTCGGTTTGATAGGGCGTGCGCGGGTGGTTCCTGCCTGCGCAGGAATGACGGAGGGGGGGCGCAAGGAATGACGGGAGGGGCGTGGGGGTGGCGGGAGAGGCGTGGGAATGGCGGGAGAGGGCGCGGGAATGGCGGGAGAGGGCGCAGGAATGATGGGAGGGGCGTGGGAGTGGCGGGAGGGGCGTGGGGGTGGCGGGAGAGGGTGCGGCGGGCGCGGGCACAGGAATGATGGGGCGGAGGCACGGGAACGACGGGAGGGGGCGTGGGCGCGGCGACGGGGGAAGTGCGGGGATGGTGGGAGGGGGCGTGGGTGGTTCGGCGGGGGTGGCGGATGTGCGGCGTGGGTGGATCGGGGCGGGCGCGACTGGTGGCGCCTACTCGCTGCCTTCCACCCCCCACCTAACCTCCCCCCTGGAAGGGGGGAGGGATGAATTGGGGAAGGGGTGGGTGTTGGGCTGGCAGGTTGGGCTGGCAGGTTGGGTTGGCAGTTGGCTGCAAGTGTGAACAGACCTTAGGGGGAGGGGGCGAAAAAAGGAGAGGAGCGGTGAGGGGAATGCGGTGGCGCTGCCTGATTAAGCGCTTCTTGCGGCTGCGGCGGTGAGGTGGTGGGCTACGGCGTCGGGGCGGCGCATGGGGATGAAGTGGTCGGAGTCTTCTACGACGACCTCCCTCGCGTTCGGGATCGCGCTTGCGATCTCCCGGGAGGTGGGGGAAGGGTGGCCATCGGCGGCGGCGCGGAGGACGGTGGTCGGTTGAGTGATTTGGGGCAGTTCGGGCCAGGGGTTGGTGGTGCGGGCGTGCTCGAAGGTCCAGGCTTCTACCTCTGGCTCGCAGAGCAAGCGCCACTCGCCGTCGGCGGTGGGGGCGAGGCCGTAGCGGGCGTAGGAGGCGATCAGGTCGGGCGGCCAGGCGGCGAATGCGCCGCGGCCTTGCAGCGACTCGGCCATGGCGGCGGGCGAGGGCCAGACGCGGCGGCGCTTGCGGGCGGCTTCGGCGAGGTCCCCGGGCGGCAACGAGGTCGAGAGCGGGTCGTCGAACTTGGGAATCACCGCGTCGACCAGCACCAGCGCGCCGATCCGCTCAGGCTCGGCCGCCGCCGTGAGCGCGAGCACCGCGCCGCCCATCGAGTGGCCGGCGGCGATGACTCCGCGCAGGTCGCGCTGCGCAAGCCACTCGCTCACATCTTTGGCCATCTCGCGCCAGGCGCACTCCTGCGGCGTGGCGGGGTCCTGCGACGCGCCGTGGCCGCGCATGTCGAGCGCGAAGACGCGCCAGGAGTCGGGCAGCAAGCGCGCGACGGCGTCCCAGGCGCGCGAGTGGAAGCCGGTCGCGTGGACGAGCAGCGCGGTCGCCTCGGGATCGCCGCGCGCGGCCCACTCCCAGAGGCGCAGGCCAAAGCCGCGCACCTGCGCGGTCGAGGCGGTCGGCAGCGGGCGCGGCTGCGGCTCGGTCATCGTGCGATCGCGTCAGCTGCGGCGGCGGATTGCGCCGCGGCCGTCGCCGAAGGGGTCGTCGCGCCATTCGAGCGCCATCTTGAGCCCTTTTTCGCGGGAGATTTTGGCGAACTCGTCGATTGAGGGAGCGTCGTGCCAGATCGCGTCGAAGTCCGCGCCCTCGGAGGCGGCCACGCGCAGACCCATCAGCTCGAACCAGCGGTTGGCGCTGTGCTTGTGGACGGTCAGGCCGTCCATCGGCACATGCGCGATGCGCTGGCAGTAGTCCATCGTTTCGGCGTCGAGCAGGTCGTCGGGGATGGCGCGGTTGATCATCCCAATCCGCTCGGCTTCGAGGCCGTCCACGGTGTCGCCGCTGAAGAGCAGTTCCTTGGTCTTGAGCAGGCCGATTTTGATCGGCCACATGCCGAGCGTGGGGGGGATGCCGATGGCGCGGCCGGCGGGGTGGCCGAAGCGGGCGGTTTCGGCGGCGAAGACGATATCGCAGGCGCCGATCATTTCGCCGCCGCCGGCCAGGCACCAGCCGTGCACCTGGGCGATGATCGGCTTGCGGTAGGACCACATCCAAAGCCAGCGGTCGACGCTGGCGCGGAGCCCTTCGCGGTCGAGCGCGATGCGCGACTCGCCGAGTTCCCAGGCCTGGTCGCCGCTGCGCTGATTGGGCCGCCACTGGAGCGCGCCGCGCTCGGGCGTGAGGTCGTAGCCGGCGCAGAAGGCGCGCCCGGCGCCCTTGAGTCGGATCACGCGCACGGCGTCGCCGGGGTTCAGCTCGCGCAGGGCGGCCTCGAGGTCGTCGCGCAGTCCGCCGGAGATGGCGTTGAGCTTCTCGGGGCGGTTGAGGGTGATCGTGGCGACGGGGCCGTCGATTTCGACGAGGACGTTTTCGTAGTCGGTCATGGGTGCTCCTTTGGGTTGGTGTGGGTGGGTGATCAGAAGGGGGAAGGATCGGGATCGGAAGAGGAGGGGCTGGAGTCGGCGGTGTCGTCGTCGGGGGCGGAGGGGGCGAGGCGGACCCAGTGGCTGAGCACCTTGCGGTCGTCGTCGTCCATTTCTTCTTCGATTTCGAAGAGGTCGTCGCGGCGGTCGAGGAGGTCGAGCAGTTTTTCGGCGCCGTGGCGTTTGGGCGACCAATGGGGGTCGAGTTGGTGGAGCCGCTGGCCGAGTCGGGGCATTTGGATCCAGCCGCCTTCGTCGCGCGGCTCCTGCCGCAGGGCTTCGGCGACGATTTCCTCCCAGGGGCCGCTGCGGGGCGGGGCGTCGGGCGCTGCGCCGCGCGGGGCGGGGGGCTCGCCGGTTCGGGCGGCGCGGTTGCGCGCCTGGGGCTTGCGGCGCGAACGCACCTGGAGGGTCGTTTCGCCGGTGTAGCGGTCGCGCCAGTCGCGCAGGGCGAAGAGGTTTTCCTGCCCGCCCAGCCACTCGTCGAGCGTTTCGTCGCCGTAGAGCTGCGTTTCGAATTCGGGGTAGATTTCGTTGAGGCACTGCTGGAGCATGGGCAGGGGCACCCAGGCGGTGGGGCCGGAGCGCAGGTTGTCGCAGAGGTCGGAGACGCGGTCGCCCCAGCCGGAGCCTTCGGCGCGGTGGTTTTCGGCCTGCTGGCGGGCCTGCGACATGGCGCGGTCGTCGACCACGGCGAACTCGTCGCAGGCGTTGCGGAATTCGTCGCGGGCGCGCCAGTTGGAGAGCCCGACGACGTACACGCCCTGCTCGCGGAGGCGCTCGAAGAGCGGCCCAATCTGATGGGAGACGGTCAGGACGCAGACGGCGTCGACGGTTTCTTCGAGGTCGACGGCGTCGAGCGTGATCTGGATGCCGGTGGCGCTGATTTGCGGCATTTCGACCTGCTCGAGGTCGTAGTCGCCGCAGAATTCGGCCCAGTGTTCGGTGTTTTTGCTGGCGCGCGAGGCGGGGTCGGCGTTTGCGCCGCCCTGCCGCGACCAGCTGTGGTAGACGCGCCCTTCGACGCGCTCGGCGCGGGCGATGATGTCTTCCAGGGCGTCCTCGACGTCGTCGGCCCAGACGCGGGCGCAGTCGACGAAGAGCGCCAGGCGGTCCCATTCTGGTGGTTGTTGGGGCGGCTGTTCCTGCGATTCCGGCTCGCCGGCCTCGTCCATCTCGTCGGTGGTGATTGGGTCGTCCGAGCTGCTCATGATGCTCCTATCGTTCGTCTCGCTCGTGGGCGGTGGATTCGCCGCGCGGCGAATCTTCGGGCGCGGTTCGGCGGAGGCGGACGGCGAATTGGGCGGCGCGCTCGCCGAGGCGGCGCGCCTGTTCGCGGTCCAGCTCGGTGGCGTGACCGAAGGCCGTCGCTCCATAGTACGAGCCCGACTCGCGCATCGCCTCCGACCAAGGCAGGCCGACGAAGATCAGCCCGTGTCCGATCAGCAGGTGAAAGAGTTGCAGCAGGGTGGCTTCGGTGCCGGCGGCGCGCGACCAGCCGGCGGTGAAGCAGGCGCCGACCTTGCCGGCCAGCTCGCCGCTCTCCCAGAGGTCGCCCGTGTAGTCCATCCAGTGCTTGAGCTTGCCGGTCATCCCGGTCCAGTTGGGCGAGCCGAGGATCAGCGCGTCGCACTCGAGCAGTTCCTCCTTGCGCGCCTGGTCGACCGGGCGGTCGCGCACCTCCGCGCCGCGCACGGAGGCCGCGCCTTCGACCACCGCGGCGGCCAGCTCGGCGACGACGCCGCGCGAGTCGTAGAGCACCAGCACGCGCGCTGTCACAGCGGCGTCTCAAACCAGCCGGCCTGGCCCGGCATCTCCTCGACGCCGACGCGCAGCGCTGCCAGCCCGCCGGGGCCGTCGGCGCGCAGGCGCTCGGCGAGCTGTCCGGCGATGTATTCGGCGAGCCGCTCGGCGGTGCTGTTGTCGATCGGCAGCTGGGCGACATCGCGCTTGGGCAGGCGATAGGGGAGTTCGTCTTTGTACTGCACCTCGAAGTGCGCGCCGCAGTCGCGGATCGAGAGGACGCGCGACTCCATCTGGAGCAGGAACTTGTGGTCGAGCTGCTCGCAGACCTCGCGGGTGAGGCGCTTGAGCAGCGAGAAGTCGACCACCCAGGACTCGTCGGTGAGGCCGCCGCGCACCTCGACGATCACGTCGTAGTTGTGCCCGTGGATCGGCTCAAGCTCATCGGCGAACGTGGCGAAATGCCCCGCCGCGAAGCGCAGGCGCTGTCGTTCAACGCTGACCGAGTGCGACATAGGGGCAGCCTACTCCCTAGATCAGGATCGTTCAGGACCCCTCCCGCCCCGCCCGCGTCCACCCCCACGCAAAACCGCTCCGCCATACCCGCGCAAAACCGCTCCGCCACACCCGCCCAAAACCGCTCCGCCACACCCGCCCAAAACCACTCCGTCACACCCGCCCAAAACCACTCCGTCACACCCGCGCAAAACCGCTCCGCCACACCCGCGCGAAAAGATCCGTCATACCCGCGCTTGCCGCGGGTATCTCGCCGAGCACAGCACCAAGCCCCGCGCCCGCCTCCTGCCCCCGCGCAACAGAGCCCCGCCGCCCACTCCCCCTTCCGCCACACCCACGCAAAACCCTCCGCCACACCCGCGCAAAACCGCTCCGTCACACCTGTGCGAAAAGATCCGTCATACCCGCGCTTGCCGCGGGTATCTCGCCGAGCACAGCACCAAACCCCGCGCCCGCCTCCTGCCCCCGCGCAACAGAGCCCCGCCGCCCACACCCCCTTCCGTCATACCCGCGCAAAACCGCTCCGTCACACCCACGCAAAACCCTCCGCCACACCCGCGCGAAACCGCTCCGCCATACCCGCGCGAAAAGATCCGTCATACCCGCGCTTGCCGCGGGTATCTCGCCGAGCTCTGCACGGGGCCCGCCCGGCATCCTTCCCCTTGCCTGCGCAGGAACGACGGAGGCGCGAGGGTCTGGCAGGGCGGAGGGAAACGGGAACGGGGCTTTCCGCCCACCACAGCGAGATACCCGCGGCAAGCGCGGGTATGACGGATCTTGGAAAGCGCGAACACCCCCTAGCCTTCCTGAGTGCTTGAGCGCGCGATCGGCTGGATTCTGGACTGGCGGCCGGCGGTGCTGCTGGGGGTGCTGACGGTCGGCTCGTATGGGCTGGTGCTGTACGGCTTCGGGATCATCGTGGGACCGATCCAGGACGAAGAAGGCTGGGCCTCGGGACCGGCCAACGCGGCGTTTATGGCCTCGTACCTGCTCGGCGCGGCGCTGAGCATCATTTCGGGGCGGGTGCTCGACGGAATCGGGCCGCGCCCGGTGATGCTGGTCGGGCTGGTCGCGGGGACGGGCTTTCTCGTGGCCGCGTCGTTCGCCGGCGGCATCGCGTTGTTCATCGCGCTCTGGGCGCTGGGCGGCGCGATCACCATCGCCGGGCTGTTCTACAACGTGACGATGCCGATCGCCGCGCGGCTCTATCCGCAGCGCCAGGTGCAGGCGATGACCGTGCTGGTCACGACGGGCGGCTTCTCGTCGGTCGTCTTCCTGCCCTTGACCGGCCTGCTGACCGACGAGCTGGGCTGGCGCTGGGCGGTGCGCATCCTGCTGGCGCTCGCCGCCGCGCTGGCGCTGCCGGCGCTGGCGACGGTGCGCTCCCTGCCGCCCATCCCGGAGGCCGCCGCCGCGCCGGATAGCTCGCCAGGCAACATGCAGAGCAACGCGCCGCGCGTGGGCTTCGGCAACGTGCGCGACGCGCTGGGCTCGGCCGAGGTGCTCGTCATGCTGGCGATGATCGCCGTCTCCAGCTTCGGGCTGGGCGCGCTGCTCAATCACTTCGTGCCCGCCGCGACCGCGGCCGGCCTCTCGCTCACCGCCAGCGGCGTCCTGACCGGGCTGCGCGGCTTCCTCTCGATCCCCGGACGGGCGCTGATCGGTCCGATGGCCTCGCTGCTGGGTCTGCGCCCCGCCCTGGGTCTGGCCTACGCGGTGATGCTGCTCGGCACGCTCGCGCTGCTCGCGGCGGGGCCGCTCTTCTGGATTTACCTCTCCGCGGTAATCGCCGGTCTGGTCTGGGGCCAGATGATGCCGCTGCAGGGGTTGATCGCCTCCGACGTGTTCGGACTGCGGCGGCTGGGCACGCTGATGGCGCTGCAGACCGCGATCGGCAATGTCGCGCTGGCGATCGGACCGTTCGCGGCAGGGTTGCTGCTCGACGCGCTGGATCAGGATTACCAGCCGGTGCTGGCGGCGATCGCGGCGGCGAATCTGCTCACGCTGCTGCTGCTAATCGCGCTGGCGCGCTTCCGCCGCGGGGCGGCGGGCGCGCAGGCGCTAGGCTGAGCGGGACAGGTCGACAAGTTGCGACGGATTACCGGGAGAGAGCCGATGGGACGCCTTGACGAGAAAGTCGCGCTGATCACCGGCGCCGCGCGGGGAATCGGGCGCGGGATCGCCACCGAGTTCGCCAAAGAGGGCGCCGATGTGATCATCGCCGATCTGCTGATCGACGAAGCGGCTCGCACCGCCGGCGAGCTGCAGAACCGCTACTCGGTCACGACCCTGGCCGTGCCGATGGACGTGACCAGCGAGGACTCGATCGCGGCCGAGCTGGAGAACGCGCTGGCGGCGCTGGGGCGGATCGACATTCTGGTCAACAACGCCGGCGTCGCGCCCAACCACCTCAGCGAGCAGGAGGACGACGCCGACTGGGATCGCTGCTTCGAGGTGAATCTCAAGGGCATCTGGCGGGTCAGCAGCGCGGTCGCGCCGCAGCTCAAGGCCAACGGCGGCGGCAAGATCGTCAACATCGCCTCGATTGCCGGGCGGCAGGGCGGCGTGATCGCCTCCTACTCGGCCTCCAAATCGGGCGCGATCAGCCTGACCCAATCGCTGGCCACCGAACTCGGCCCGCACAACATCAACGTCAACGCGATCTGCCCCGGCCTGCTCTGGACCGATATGTGGCGCAAGCTCGAAGGAATGCTGATCGACGACGAGGCGGACGAGCGAATCGATCGTCGGCAGATGTTCGAGGCGATGCTCGCCTCGAACTGCCCGCTGGGCCGCGAGCAGACGCCCGAGGACATCGGCAAGGCGGCGGTGTTCTTCGCCTCCAACGACGCCAGGAACATCACCGGGCAGTCGCTGAACGTCGACGGCGGCATCCGCATGAACTGAACGGCAACGGACCCGAACAGACTCGACCAGACAGGAGAGCGCAGACCATGAGCGACGAACCGGTCATCTACGACGTACAGGGGCACGTGGCGACGATTACCCTCAACCGCCCGGAGAAGCTGAATGCGTTCAGCAACGAGATGCTGGATCTGTGGCAGCGGAGCATCATCCGCGCGAGCGAGGATCAGGGCGTGCGGGCGGTGATCGTGACGGGCGCGGGGCGCGGCTTCTGCTCGGGCGCGGACGTGAGCCGCGAGCGGGCCGGCGCGGACGTGCTGGGCGGCGACCCCAACGCGCCCGCGGCCAACCGCAACAGCCTGCGCAACTCGGTGCAGCGCGTGCCGCGCGCGCTGTTCAACATGGAGAAGCCCTACATCGCGGCGGTCAACGGCGCGGCCGTCGGCGCGGGCATGGATATGGCCTCGATGGCCGACCTGCGCTTCGCCTCGGACCGCGCCAAGTTCGGCATGGCCTACGTGCGGATGGCGCTGATTCCCGGCGACGGCGGCGCTTATTACCTGCCCCGCATCGTGGGGATGTCCAAGGCGCTCGAGCTGATGTGGACGGGCCGCATCTTCGGCGCGGAAGAGGCGCTGCAGATGGGCTACGTCTCGCGCGTCGTCCCCGCCGACGAGCTGCTCGACCAGACAATGGAATTCGCCAACGAGGTCGCGCGGATGCCGGCGGTCTCGGTGCAGCTGATCAAGCGGCTAGCCTATCGCTCGGCGGTCACCGGCCTGCACGAGGCGCTGGAGATGGCCGACCACGCGATGGTGATCGCGCGCTCCACCGAGGACGCCAAAGAAGGCCCGCGCGCCTTCGCCGAAAAGCGCGAGCCCAATTTCCAGGGCTTCTAGGGGACGCGCCGCGTGGTGCGACTGTTCCGTCGGCGCAGCGAGCCCGAGACGGCCGCCGATCAGGCGGAGCTCGACGCGGCCTACGAGCGCGGCACGCGCGCAGCGCGGCGCGGCGTGCTCGGCCGGCTGGGCGCCCTGCTGCGCAGCGGCGCGCTCGACGACGACTTCTGGGAGGAGCTTGAGGAGACGCTGATCCTCGCCGATGTGGGCGGCGCGACCAGCGCGCGGATCGTCGAGGAGTTGCGCGACGCGGCGGGCCGCGGGGCGGACGCGGAGAGCGTCCGCGCGGCGCTGCGCCGGCAGCTGATCGACCTGCTGGAGCGCCCGACCTCCGACGGCGCGCTCTGGCCGCCGGCCGATGCGCCGCCGGCGACGCCGCATGTGATTCTGGTGGTGGGGGTGAACGGAGCGGGCAAGACAACCTCGATCGCGAAGCTGGCGCACGCGCTGGGCGGCGAGGGGCAGCGCGTGCTGCTGGCAGCGGCCGACACGTTCCGTGCGGCGGCGATCGAGCAGCTGCAACGCTGGGCGGAGCGGGTCGGCGTCGACTGCGTCGCGCACCAGCAGGGCGCGGACCCCGGGGCGGTCGTCTACGACGCGCTGGAGGCGGCCGGCTCGCGCGGCGCGGATGTGGTGATCGTGGACACCGCGGGGCGGCTGCAAACGCAGGCCAATCTGATGGCCGAGCTGGGCAAGGTGCGGCGGGTGATCGAGCGTCGGCTGCCCGGCGCGCCGCATGAGGTGCTGCTGGTGCTCGACGCCACAAGCGGCCAAAACGGGCTGAGCCAGGCGCGGCTGTTCGCAGAGGCGGCGGGCGTGACGGCGATCTGCCTGGCCAAGCTCGACAGCTCGGGCAAGGGCGGGATCGTGTTCGCCATCGCCGACCAGCTGGGCATCCCGGTGCGCTTCGCCGGAACGGGGGAGCAGCTGGGCGATATCGCGCCATTCGAGCCGGCGCGGTTCGTGGACGCGCTGCTGGGCGAGGGGTAGCCCTCCCCTTCCCCAGCGTCCGCCTCCTCCCTCAATTCATCCCTCCCCCCTTCCAGGGGGGAGGTTAGGTGGGGGGTGGGAGGTTGCGAGTATGCGCCGGCCGCTCTCTTCTACACCCCGATCGCCCCTCCCGTCACTCCTGCGCCTCTTTCCGTCATTCCTGCGCCCCACCGTCATTCCTGCGCAGGCAGGAACCCAGGCGACCTCAGCGCTTGGTGCGCGCCGCTGTTGCGCCGCCGGTGGATGTTCAGAACCAAGGCACGCGCCGCCTGCCGCGGTGGGTTCCTGCCTGCGCAGGAATGACGGGAGGGGGGGCGGCGTGGCGATCGGGGCATGTAAACCGCAGTGGCGGCTCGGGGCGTTCCACCCCCCACCTAACCTCCCCCCTGGAAGGGGGGAGGGATGGATTGGGGGAGGGGTGGGTGTGGGGCGCGTGGGTTCCTGCCTGCGCAGGAATGACGGGAGAGGCCGCAGGAATGGCGAGAGGGGCGCAGGAATGACGGGAGAGGCCGCGGGAATGACGGGAGAGGCCGCAGGAATGACGGAGAGAGCGCAGGAATGACGGAGAGAGCGCAGGAATGGCGAGAGGGGCGCAGGGGTGGCGGGCAAAGGGGCGTAGAGTGCGCGAGTAGCTTGAACACAATGCTCTGGGCCGCGAGGGACTGGCCGCTGATGCCGCACGACCCGCCCGCCGTTCACCCGCACCTTGCTGCGCTGCCGGGGTATGAGCCGGTCGTGCCGCTGGTTGAGCGCTGCCGACGGGCCGGCGTGGCGCTCGCCGACGCGCTGAAGCTGGACGCCAATGAGAATCCCTTCGGCGTGCACCCCGAGGTGCGCGCGGCGCTGCGCGAGTCGCTGGCCGACGGCGGCGCGGCGCCGATCTACCCCGACCCGTTGCAGCTGGCGCTGCGCTCGGCGCTCGGCGAGCGCTTGGGCGTGCCGAGCGAGTGGGTGATCGCCGGCGCGGGGATGGACGAGCCGCTCGACCTGGTGATGCGCGCCGCCGTCCCGCCCGGCCGCGCGGTGGTCGCCTCCACGCCCTGCTTCGGGATGTACCGCTTCCTCGCCGACGTGAACCAGCTGCCGTTCGTCGAGGTGCCCCGCGCGTCGGAGTTTCGGATCGAGCTCGAGCCGCTGCTGGCGGCCGCGGCCGGCTCCGGCGGCGCGCCCGCGGGGCTGGTGATCATCACCTCGCCCAACAATCCGACCGGCGATCTCTTCCCCCGCGCCGCGCTTGAAGCGCTGCTCGACACCGGCGCGATGGTGCTGCTGGACGAGGCCTACATCGAGTTCGCGCGCGGCCCGGAGGCCGCCTCCGCCGTCGAGCTGCTTGAGCGCTATCCGCGCCTGATCGTCGCCCGCACCTTCTCCAAGTGGGCGGGAATCGCGGGGCTGCGGCTGGGCTACGCCGTCGGCCATCCGGCGCTGGTCGAGGCGCTGCTCAAGGTCAAGCAGCCCTACAACATCAACGCCGCCGCGGAAGCCGCGGGGCTGGCCGCGCTGCGCGCCGCCGACGCGCTCAACGCGCAGGCTGACCGGATTGTCGAGACGCGCGAGCGGCTGATCGCCGCGCTTGCCGAGCATCCCCAGCTGCGCCCCTATCCCTCGCAGGCCAACTTCGTGCTGGTGCGAGTCGCGCCGCTGGGCGAGGACGCCGGCGCGACCTCCAGCGCGGGGCGAGAGTTTCACGACGCGCTCGCGCGGCAAGGCGTCTTCGTGCGCTTCTACTCCGACCGCCGCCTGCGCAACTGCGTGCGCATCTCCGCGCCGCGCCCCGACCAACTCGACACGCTGCTCGAGCGCATCGCCCGCGTCCTATCCTGAACGCGCCCGCGCCCCAGCGAAGAGGAGCCCCGCAATGCGTCTCAGCCAACCGCGCGTCCAGCCGCTCGATCCCGAAACCGCCGAGGGGTTGGCCAAGGAGCAGTTGGAGCGCGCCGCCGAGCGCGGCCCCGTGCTCAATATCACCCGCACCCTGGCCAACTACCCCGAGCTGTCGCGCGCCTGGGGGCGCTTCGCGCGGCACGTGCTCTCCGAATCCTCGCTGCCGCCCCGCGAGCGCGAGCTGGTCATCCTGCGGATGGGCTGGAACTGCTGCTCCGGCTACGAGTTCGGACAGCACCGCCGCATCGGACAGGAGGCGGGCCTGACGCTGGATGAGGTGGAGCGGGTCAAGCAGGGTCCCGACGCCGAGGGCTGGAGCGAGCACGAGCGCGCGCTGCTCCGCGCCACCGACGAGCTGCACGCCGACGCCTTCATCTCCGACGACACCTGGAGCGCGCTCGCCGCCAGCTACGACACCCAGCAGCTGATGGACGTCGTCTTCGCCGCCGGGCAGTACAACCTGGTCTCGATGGCGCTGAACACGCTTGGCGTCCAGCTCGAGCCGGGCACGCCCGGCCTCGAGCTGTAGGCGACGGGACGGCGCGCGCCATGCCCGGACCGCTGCACGGACTGCGCATTCTCGATTTCACCTGGGCGCTGGCCGGGCCTTACGGCTCGATGATCCTGACCGACCTCGGCGCCGACGTGATCAAGGTCGAGCCGGCCGGGGTCGACGAGCAGCGGCGCGGCGCGGGGCCGTATGTGCACGGCGTCTCGACCTACTTCTTCAGCGTCAACCGCGGCAAGAAGTCGCTCACGCTGGACCTCAAGACGCCTGAGGCGGTGCAGATTGTGCGCGACCTGATCGACCCGGCCAACGGGGCGATTGACGTGCTCACGGAGAACTTTCGCCCCGGCGCGATGCAGCGGCTGGGGCTGGGCTACGACGATCTCGCGCAACTCAACCCGCGCCTGATCTACGCTTCCACCTCCGGCTTCGGACATAGCGGCCCCTACAAAAACCGCCCGGCGGTTGACGTGATCGTGCAGGGCATGGGCGGCGTGATGAGCATCACCGGCGAGCCGGGCGGGCCGCCGATCCGGCCCGGCTACAGCATCGGCGATATGGCCGGCGGGATGTACACCGCGATCGGGCTGCTCGCCGCGCTGCACGAGCGGCAGGCGTCGGGGCTCGGCCAGCACGTCGATGTGGCAATGCTCGACAGCCAGGTCGCGCTGCTCGAAAACGCCGTCGTGCGCGCCGCCAACACCGACGAAGTGCCCGGCCCAATCGGCACCCGCCACCCGCTTGTGACGCCCTTTCAGGCGCTGCCCACCGCCGACGGCCACTGCGTCGTCGCGGGCGTCAAGGACTGGCAACTCTTCTGCGCCAAAATCGACCGGCTCGATCTGCTCGACGATCCGCGCTTCCAAACCAACGCCGACCGCACGCGGCACCACGCCGATATCGAGCCGATCCTCTTCGACGCCTTCCAAAAGCGCAGCACCGCCGAGTGGGAGGCGGAGCTCGAGGGCGTCTGCATCTGCGCGCCGCTCAACACGATCCCCGACATCGTCGACGACCCGCACATCGCCGAGCGCGGAATGATCGCCCAACTGCCCGTCGCCGACAGCGAAGAAACGCTAAAAGTCAGCGCCAGCCCCGTCCACCTCAGCCGCACGTCGATAAAGCTCAGCCAAGGCGCAAGCGCCCCCGCGCAGCACACCGCCGAAATCCTGCGCAGCATCGGGCGCAGCGAGGAGGAGATTGCGCGGCTGGCGGAGGCTGAGGTGATTTCGCTGCCGAATACGGAAACGCCATGAAGTCCAAGCAGACCGAGCCTCTTGAGGTCCTGACACGCGCGACGGCTGCGACCGAGCCCGCCGTGCAGAAGGCGTTGGCCGAGGTGCTGGAAGGCTGCGCGCCGGGCGTAGAGGCGATCCTGCAACACCAGACAGGCGACGGACCGTGCGACCTGTTCCTGCCGGGGCGCCGCATCGTGATTGAGGTCAAACGGCGGCCCGCGCGGAGCAAGCCGCCCGTCGCAGGCCCTGACTCGTCGGGCAGCCAGGAGGGCGAGACGCAATTCGAGCAGTTGCAGCGCTATGTGCTCGCGCTTCGCGGGCACGAGCAGCGCACGATGTGGCGCGACTTGCGGGACGCCAACACGCCGTGGATCGGCGCTCTCACCGATGGGGTTCGTTGGTGGGCCTGGGAATGGTCGGCGAGGCGGGAAGACGACGTCTGCGCCCCGCATCAAGCACTACACAAGCAGCAGTTTGACCGATCGCCGGAAGCGCTGCGCGAGGCGGCCGTAGCTCTCGCCACACGCGCCGCAGGCAAGCCTTGGGTGCCCGCGGACCCGGCGGGTCTGTTCGACGCGCTGCGGCGTGATCTCGACGAGATCTGGAACAGCGCAGCCGCCAGCGCCGCTGCCATCACGCAGCACCACCTGTGGCACGACTTGGTCCGCGGGAGCGGCATTGAAGTCGCGGAACACCGGCGAATTCCGCTGTTTCTGGACCACTGCCTGCTCGTGATGGTGGCGCGCAATGTCACCCGCATCCTGGACGGCTCGTCCTATGCGGAGCCGGCGGACGGCTTCATCTCCTGGATTGCGGACGCCCCCGGCGGCGCTCAGTGGGCGCACGACCTCTTCACACTCATCGATCGCTACGACTGGGGCGCGCGGGAGGCGGATGTGCTGCGCAATGTGTACATGGCGATCGTGCCCAAAGAAGATCGCAAGCTGTACGGCGAGTACTACACGCCGGACTGGCTTGCGAATCTGATCGTCGAAGAGACGCTTGACGACAAGTGGCTGGAGGGCGCAATTCTCGCGGCGCGCAGCGCCGCAGCGCCGCCGGACAAGATCGGCGTCCTCGATCCCGCTTGCGGGTCGGGTACGTTCCTCTACCACGCCGCTCGCCGAGTCCTCGCCGCCATCCCCAAGTACGCACCGAGCGCAAACGACGAGGAGAAAGCGCGAATCGTCAGCCGGTTGGTACATGGCATCGACATCCACCCTGTCGCGGTCGAGATGGCGCGCGCCACGCTGCGCCGCGCGCTGCCCGCCCCGGCCGAAACCAGCGTTCACCAAGGCGACGCGCTTCTGATGGAGAGCGTCGAGATAGCAGGTCTGACTCAACCGATGCTCGATGCCGGCACATCTCGATTCTGGTCGCCCGACCGCAAGCGATACTTCGCGGTGCCCTACAGCTTCACCAATCTGCCGAACTTCGAGACGCGCCTTGACATGCTTGTCGCCGCCGCCTGCGATGGGCTTAGCTTGCCGGCAGACGTGACGTTGGGGGCGAGCAAGATCGAGGCCAAACAGCTTGCCGACGCGCACGAGGTCTTGACTCAGATCGTCGCCGAACACGGCAACGGCGTTTGGGCCTGGTACATCCGCAACCAGCTCGCTCCCCACGCGATCGCGCGCCGGAAAGTGAATCGGATCGTTTCCAACCCGCCCTGGCTGCGCTGGAACGAGATCCAGACAGAACCCCGCAAGGAGAATGTCCGCGCTCTGGCGCGCGAACGAGGCATCCTGCCAGGAACACAGGGAAGTCACAGCAGCTTTGACCTCGGAGCTGTGTTCGTCGTTGAGACGCGAAATCTGTTCTTGGCACGGCCACGCCGCGATGCCAGCGCGTTCGTGTTGAATGCGGCCGCGCTGACCTCGGAAAACTGGCGGTCGTTCCGCGAACAAGGGCACTTGCGCGGCGTGCTGGATGTATCCGAGCGCCACCCAGATGAGCGCGTGCTTCGGCCCCGTCCGTTCAGTGGCGCAGACGCATGCGTGATTGGACTGCGCAACAAGCGGGCGCAACGCTTGGTGCTCAACGATCCCAAGCGAAAGTTCGATCCGTCCGTCGATGCTCTACCAGCCGGGCTAACGAAGCGGATCGCGGCGCTGCCGCAGCTCCCGTGGGCGCCGTCGCAATACGCAGCGAGCGCCCGCAACGGCACAACGGTCCAGCCGGCGGTGCTCGTGAAAGTCGATCCTGATAACCCGAAGCGGACGCTTCAGCCCCAGCGCGCCAAGCAACCCTGGGCCAAGTACTCGCCGTTCGCGCTGGAAGACATCCCAGACCAATGGCGAGTCGGCTACGTCGCTCCCACGAATCTTGTCCCATTCTCGATTCGAGAGCCTCTGGCTGAAGCCGTCGTTCCCAACAATGGGGAGTACCTGCTCACGGACGAGGAGGCTCGGAGCGCCAGCTCGACATGGGCAAAGCTGGACACCACGTACCGCAGACACGTGGGGGGTGGGGCAACAACTCCCTCTGATCTCGTTGGGAAATTGGACTACCGGAAGCAGTTGTCCAGCCAGTGGCATCCGACGCTAAATGTCGTGTACAACGGAGCTGGCCAACGGCTGCGGGCAGCTACCGCAACTGAGATCATCGAGCACACCTTCTACCGAGTTGCCGTCGACTCGCAAGCCGAGGGCGACTACCTCTGTGCGTTCCTTAACGCGCCCTGCCTCTCTTTCGCGTTCGAGTTCGCGCGGAAGAGCGGGCGCCACTTCGACAAGACGCCGTTGGAGAAAATCCCCATCCCGCTCTACAGCCCCGCGAACGCCGACCACAAACGCCTTGCCGAACTCTCCGCGAGCATCCGCGAGTCGCGCTCAGCCAAGCCCGACTTCCGATACCCTGACGACTGCGCCGCGGAGCTCGCAGCAATCGACAAGATCGTCGCCAAACTGCTGCCCGACTTCGCCCGCGCTCGAGAGTAGGCAGCGTTCCTGTGACTACGCCCAAGGTTGAACGCCAGGCTCAACTGCTCGCCGCGGCGGGCGACGCGCCGTTTTGCTTTGGGCGGCAAACGCTGCACCTTGGGGACTGCCGCGACTGGCTGCGCGATGCGGCGCGGGAGAGCATTCACGCCGTCGTCACCGACCCGCCCTACGGACTTCACGAATATCAGCCCGGGGAGCTCGCCAAGCTGCGCCGGGGGAGGGGCGGCGTCTGGCGGCTGCCCCCCGCGTTCGACGGCGCGCAGCGCCAGCCGCTGCCGCGCTTCACCGTCCACTCGACGAGCGATCGCCGGTTGTTGCACGACTTTTTCTGCGAGTGGGCGGAGCTGCTGCTGCCTGTGCTGCGCCCGGGCGGGCACGCCCTGATCGCGAGCAACCCGCTGATGTCGCCGCTGGTCGCCGCCGCGATGGAACAGGCCGGCTTTGAGCGGCGCGGCGAGATTGTGCGGCTGGTGCGCACGCTGCGCGGCGGCGACCGCCCCAAAGGCGCGCACGAGGAATTCGCCGACGTGAGCACGATGCCCCGCTCCTGCTGGGAGCCCTGGGGCCTCTACCGCCGCCCGCTCTCCGAGCCGACCGTCGCGGCGAACCTGCGCCGCTGGGGCGTCGGCGGACTACGGCGGTTGTCCGACGACACCCCGTTCCTCGACGTGATCGAGAGCGGCAAGACGCCGGCCGCCGAGCGCGCCGTCGCCTGCCATCCGACCGCCAAGCCGCAAGCGTTCCTGCGGCAGATCATCCGCGCGTCGCTGCCCGGCGGCGACGGCGTGGTGCTCGACCCGTTCGCCGGCAGCGGCACGACATTGGCCGCCGCCGAAGCGCTGGGCGCGCCGGGCATCGGGGTTGAGATCGATCGCGAATATTGGCAAGTCGCGCAGGCCGCGATCCCCGCCCTTGCGCGGCTCCAAGGCGGTTCACACTAATCGCGCTCAACACCCACTCCCTACCCCAATTCATCCCTCCCCCCTCTCAGGGGGGAGGTTAGGTGGGGGGTGGGAGGTAGCGAGCCAGCTCCGACCGCCCTCCTGCACCCCGATCGCCTTTCTCGTCGTTCTTGCCCCCCCTCCGTCATTCCTGCGCCCCCCTCCGTCATTCCTGCGCAGGCAGGAACCCAGGCGATCTCCAGCGTCTGTGCGCACCACGATGCCACGAGGGCCCAACAAAGCCGCTTCCGCGTAGCCACCGTTCAGCGCCAGCTGAGCCACGCCCACTGCGCGCGTTCCTGCCTGCGCAGGAATGACGGAGAGGGGCGCGGCGGTGCGTTTGGTGCGTTGGCTCGCAGCGTTCCACCCCCCACCTAACCTCCCCCCTGCAAAGGGGGGAGGGACCAGAAAGGGTGGCGTTTGCGCAGGCGGGCGTAGGCCGAAACTAGAATGGGCTTCACCTGTCCGACAAGGAGGCGTTCTCATGACCAACCGACGCGACTTTGCGCAGCGCATTCGCTCTGGGGAGACCGTCTTTGCGCCGGTTTGCCTTGACCCGCTCGCGGGGCGGCTGATTGAGTCGCTGGGCTTTGGCGCGGCGTATCTCTCCGGCGGCGGGCTGGGGTTTCAGCTGGCCGTCTCCGAGGCGCTGCTGACGATTACCGAGGTGGCGGGGTTGACGCGGCAGATTGCGGCGCGCTGCGATCTGCCGCTGATTGTCGACGGCGGGGTGGGCTTCGGCGACGCGCTGCACACGACGCGGGCGGTGCGCGAGATCGAGGCGGCCGGCGGCGCGGCAATCGAAATCGAGGATCAGGTCGCGCCCAAGCGGGCGCACCACCACAAGGGCGTCGAGTTTCTGGAGCCGACCGAGGTGATGGTCGACAAGGTGCGCGAGGCGGCGGCGGCGCGGCGCGACCCCGATTTTTTGATCATCGCGCGCACCGGGGCGGTGCGAAACGAGTCGTTCGAGCGCGCCATCGAGCGCTCGCTGGCCTACCGCGAGGCGGGCGCCGATGTGCTGATGTTGTTCCCCAACGACGATGCGCAGATCGCGGAAGCGGGCCGCCGCCTGGGCGGTCCGCTGGCGATCATGGGCGCGGCGGGCGGGCGCGACCCGCAAGCGCTCACTGCGCACGGGTTCAACCTGCAGATCGATCCGTTCACCGGCCAGGTAGTCGCCTACGGAGCAATGCGCGACGCCTACCAGGCAATCGCCGAGCGGCAAACCAGCGGCCGCCCAATCGAGGAGCTGATGGCGCTCTACCGCGAGGTGCAGCAAATGGCGGGGATGGAGGAGCTCTACGCCATCGAGGAGCGCACCACGGTGCGGCCGGGGTGACGTCTCCGTCACATCCGCGCAAAGCGAAATCCGTCATTCCTGCGTAGGCAGGAACCCGCGCTCGCCGCGGGTATCCCGCCGAGCCCACGCCCAACTCTCTTCCCCAATTCATCCCTCCCCCCTTCCAGGGGGGAGGTGAGGTGGGGGGTGGAACGCCGCAAGCCAGCACCGCAGTCGCGCCGCGCCCGATCGCTCACATCGCGTTCCGCTCCACCATTCCCGCCCTCCCTCGCCGTTCCTCCCCCTCCGTTGTTCCTCTCTCTCGCCATTCCTCTCTCTCGCCATTCCTCTTTCTCCGTCATTCCTGCGCGCCCCTTTCGTCATTCCTGCGTAGGCAGGAACGCGCGCTCGCCGCGGGTATCCCGCCGAGCCCACGCCCAACCACTTCTCCAATTCATCCCTCCCCCCTTCCAGGGGGGAGGTGAGGTGGGGGGTGGAACGCCGCAAGCCAGCACCGCAGTCGCGCCGCGCCCCGATCGCTCGCGTCGCGTTCCGCTCCACCATTCCCGCCCTCCCCAGTCATCCCTCTCCCTTCGTTATTCCTCTTTCTCGCCTTTCCTCTCCCTCCGTCATTCCTGCGCGCCCCTTTCGTCATTCCTGCGTAGGCAGGAACGCGGCCTCCAGCGTCGGTACGCGCCGCAACATCCCGACGGGTTGACCAAGTGGCTTTCGAGCGCCGTTGGGGATGCTGGGAGGGGTGAAGCTTGGTCGCGCGCGGGTTCCTGCCTGCGCAGGAATGACGGATAGGGGCGTGGCGCGACTGGTGCGGCGGCTCGGTGCCTCTCACCCCCCACCTAACCTCCCCCCTGGAAGGGGGGGAGGGATGAATTGGGGAAGGGGAGAAGGGGATGGGGGGTGAGACTTGGTCGCGCGCGGGTTCCTGCCTGCGCAGGAATGACGGATAGGGGCGCAGGAATGACGGGGAGGGCGGGCGCTAGAGCGGCCAGTGGCGGAGGATCGCTTCGGTTTCTTCTACGTGGGACGTTTCGTCGCGGATGAAATCCTCGATTGTGATTTTGAGCGCGATGTCGCCGTAGGACTCGGCGTCGGCGATGCGCTGCTCGTAGCGGGCGACGGCGGCGCGCTCCATGGCCAGGACGGACTCGAGCATCGCCTGGTTGCCCTGCGGCAGCGCGACGGGCGCGGGGGTGGTGGTCGGCTCGCCGCCCAGCGCGACGATCTTGTTGGCCAGATAGTTGGCGTGAATCTGCTCGCCGGTGATCTCGGAGGTGAAAAACTGCGCGAGCTGCGGGCGCTGCGGGCCGTCGACCCGCGCAGCGTAGGCGATGTAGCAGATGATCGCGCCCAGCTCGGCGGCCAGATCCTCGTTGAGCCTAGCGATCAGTTCGTCTTTGCTCAGGGCCATGCCGCCTCCTCCGCCGTGGTCGCTGTGTGACGCGAAATCGACGCACTCAGCTTAATTCACGCGGCGCGCTGGACGGATGGCGTCGGTTGCGCCAATGTGAAGCTATGCGCAAAGCCGAAATCGAGCGGGCGACGAAGGAGACGAAGGTCTCCGTGCGGCTGGACCTCGACGGCGAGGGCCGCGCGGAGATCGCCACCGGCGTGGGAATGCTCGACCACATGCTCAACCAGCTGGCGCGGCACGGCGGGCTGGACCTCAGCGTCGCGGCGGAGGGCGACCTGCACGTGGACGCGCATCACACGGTCGAGGACACGGCGATCACGCTGGGCCGCGCGCTCAACGAGGCGCTGGGCGAGCGCGCGGGGATCGCGCGCTTTGCCGACCGCAGCGTGCCGCTCGACGAGGCTCTGATTCACGTCGCGCTGGATCTGAGCGGTCGGCCGTACAGCGCGATCGCGCTGGATTTCCCCAGCCCGATGATCGGGCAGCTGCCGTCGCACATGGCGATCCACTTTCTCGAGACGCTGGCCTACGAGGGGCGGCTGGCCATCCATGTGCGCCAGCTGGCCGGGCGTAACGACCACCACATCCTGGAGGCCGCATTCAAAGCGCTGGCCCGCGCCCTGCGCGACGCGGTGCGGGTGATCGAGGACGGGCCGCCGAGCACCAAGGGGACGCTGAGCGGGTGAGGGGTGGTTCCTGCCTGCGCAAGAATGACGGAAAGGGGCGCAGGAATGGCGGATGGGGAGCGCAGGGATGGCGGATGGAGGGCGGGTTCCTGCCTGCGCAGGAATGACGGCTGGGGGGGCGTAGGGACGGCGCTGTGCGCGGGTGAGCGTAAAAACTTTGCAAAATTTCACGGTGGGGGGGGGGGGGGCTTATATGGCTATTGGCCTGCCCGTTTGTATGCTGCCTTCCGTCGCTCCCGCTGCGCGGCTTGCGCAGCGGCTGGTTTATCGTGTCAGGAGATGCGCCGAATGATGCTGATGCTCGCTCAACGAGCGGCGCGCCGCCGCGTGGGGCTGCTGGGCCTGCTCGCGCTGCTCGCCGTCGCCGCCGCGACCGTATTGTATCCCCCCCCCCCCCAGCTTTGGCCGGCGATCCGCCGCCCGACCTCGCCCTCACGCTCAGTCTGCTTGAGGACTCCGACAACATCGTCCCTACCGACTCGGTTGTCAAGGTAGCGGCCAGCTTCGACTACATCGGCGCCGGGCAGGGGCTGCCTGAAGTGAGCGACATCACCCTGCGCGTCTCGGGCGCGCAGGAATGGGAAAACAACGGGCGGCGCAGCATCAACCTGGTCGACCAGTTCCCCGGGACCCGCGCCTGGGTCGGCTCGCTGGCCGGCAACGACGACCGCTTCGGCGCCGGGCGGCTCGACGGACGCACCCTGGTCGTTGGCTCCGCCCGCCACGACTCCTGCGCCCCCTCCACGCCCGGCTGCTACTTCTCCACCGGCGACGTCGGCATCGCCTACCTCTACGACTTCAAAACCCGCCGCGAAATCTCCCAAATCCGCCCCGAAGTCTTCCTCGGCTACCAGCAAAAATACTTCGGCGAATCGAAGAGCATCGCCGTCTGGGAAGACGCCGGCGCCGGCGTCGACAAGGAGGTCGGCTACATCTTCCTCGGCGGGCGCGAGTGGTACCCGCAAGGCGAAACAAGCAAGAAGTGGACGGGCCGGCTGTTCATCTTCAAGGTGGACTGGGGCGCGGCTGAGCCCGCCGCCGAACTGATCAACCAACTCGGCCCGCCCAACCCCGGCATCGGCGCAAACTCACGCTTCGGCCAGTCCGTGCAGATTTCGGCCGACGGCCAAACTCTTGTCGTCAGCGCCCCGATCATGGAGGAAAAGGGCGCCGTATTCGTCTTCGACAAGCCCGACGACGGCTGGGAGAACCTCGAATTCAGCGACGCCGCCAGGCTCGACGTCGTGCCCGGCAGCCCCCGCACCGGTACCACGCTCGACCAGTCTTACCTGGGCGCCCAATTCGGCAAGGCGATCGCGATCAGCGCCAACGGCGACACGATCATCGCCGGCTCGTTCGTCAAGGACAAGACCGACGCCAACACCAACCTGAACGTCAGCGTGGCGACGAACGCCGGGCGGTTGGGCAACCCGCTGCGCTACTCGGTGCTCGGCGAAGCGCAGATCTTCGTGCGCCCCAGCGGCGGCTGGACCAACGACAGCACCCCGGACCGCATCCTGCGCGCCGAGTCGGCCAAAGACACCGCGTTGCACTCCTTCCAGTCCTTCGGCGAATTCGTCGACATCTCGCCCGACGGAAACACCGTCGCCGTCACCGCCTCCGGCTACGCCGTCCCGGCGCTCAAGGCGCTGCCCACCGGCTCCAGCACCGTGTCGACCACGCCGGGCTACGTCTACATCTGGGAAAAGCCCACCGCCGGCTGGGGCGCGAGCGTCTCCAGCCCCAGCTACAACCAGACGCGCACCAGCCCCAGCGTCACAATCCCCGTCGACATCCGACCGACCGCCACGCTCAGCCCCTCCACCGCTACCCCGAACCCGCACGGCACCAACGGCGGCGAGTTCTCCTATGGCGGCGTCTCCTTCAACGCCGACGGCGGCAAGCTGGCGATCTCGGACACCAAGTACCACGACCACGCGACGATCGCGATGCGCAACTACTACGGCCGCGCCTGGATCTTCGAGAAGCCGAGCGGCGGCTGGGCCGACGCCGACACCAAAGACGACAGCGCCACGATGCTCGAATCGCCCCGCCGGCGCTGGAGCGGCTTCTTCGGCGAGGTGACCTACGACCTCGACGGCGCAATCCTGCTCTCCTACGCCGACCAGCGCTCCTCCACCTACAGCCGCACCGGGATGGGCCCGGGGCGGCTCTGGACATTCGACGAGGACCTGGACCTGATCGCCGGTCCGGGCGGCTGCACGCGCAGCCAGGGCGAGGGCGACACCGCCTGGAGCTGCCCGATCAATCTCGAGTTCGAGCGGCCCGTGCCGGCCAGCATGGAGACCTTCGATCCGGTCGGCACTCCGGTCAATCTGAACGTGCCGATCGGCACGCCGGACGGCACAACATTCACCATCTCCGCCAACGTGATGCTCAACGGCGAGCGCTACCGCGACACGCTGGAGGTGCAGGTGGGCGAGGTCGACGAGGTGGCGAGCGCCGAGTTGGACTTTGCGACCGACGCCTCGGGCCGGCCCTACAAGAGCACCATCGCGGCGGGCGAGAGCACCACCCTGCTGCTGAAGGTGCTCAACGAAAACGGCGGCGCTTCGGCGGCGAACTCGATCGCTTCCGTGCTGGCGACCATCAGCCAGGGCAGCCTCAGCGCCGCGCTGGGCGACGCTGACGGCGAAGCCTGCTTGAGCGCCGGCTCGCTCACTTGCCAGCTGGCCAACACGCGGACCGCGCTGACCGCTGGCAACTCGGACAAGATCAAGTTCACGATCACGCACCCGGGCGCGGGCAAGAGCGGGCGGGCGACGGTGCGCGTCAATGTGATCGCCACCGACGGCGTCGCGATCTCGCCGGAGCCCGTCCAAATCATCTTCGCCGGCGGCGCGAGCGCGCTGGCGATTTCGGCGCCCAGCCGCACGCTGCTCAGCTTCGACACCTGCGACACGCCCGACGCCGCCGACGGCCCCGAAGACTGCCGCGCGACGGCGGATCGCGACGACCGCGATCTGCTCACCGTGCAGGTCACGGCGACGGACAAGAGCGGCAACCAGGCGACCGTGCCCACCACCGGCTACGGCACGCCGAGGATCATCGGGCCCGACGGCCAGCGCGTGCCGAGCAGCGCGATCGCCGTCACCTGGCCGCTGCGCAAGGACGGCGACGACGTCGGCTCGGACGTGACTGCGGCCGACCCGCTGGACACCAAGGACGGCGCGCCGCAGGCGCGGCTGAACGTGAACGCCGCCGAAACCTCGCAGCTGGCCAACGGCGAGTACACACTCGAGCTGCGCGCCGGCAGCCTGCGCGCCAGCCAGCAATTCCGCATCAGCGGCGCGCCCGCCAACGTCGTCCTGACCACGCTCGAAGGCGTCCCTCCGATCAACAGTCAAATCACGATCACCGCCAGCATCACCGACGCCGAAGGCGCGGCCGTGCCCGACGGCACCAGCGTCCGCTGGCTCGACCGCCCCACCGGTACCGTGCCGGTGCTGATCGAGCTGTCGGCCGGGGCCAGCACAAAGGACGGCGAAGCCAGCGCCACCTACCTGGTGATCGGACGCGGCACGGCCTACGTCACGGCGACCGCCGACAATGCGACGGAGATCGCGCTGCTCTCCGTCGGCGCAGCCGCGCACATGGCGGTCTCCGCCTCGCTGAGCAGCACTCAGCCGTCCGGCTACAGCAGCTGGCTCGGTGAGGGGCGCATTCGCGTCTCCGAACTGCTCAGCGAGGTTGAGCGCGTCGGCTCAATCCTGCTCTGGGAAAACGGCGTCTGGCTCCGCTACGGCGTCACCGGGTCCGGCCTGGTCATCCCCGGCTCAATGGACTTCCTGGTCCATCGCGGCGCCGTCCTCTGGCTGGGCGAATAGCAGGCCGGCGGCGAGCCGGGCGGGTTCCTGCCTGCGCAAGAATGACGGTTGGGGGGCGCAGGAATGACAGTTGGGGTCGCGCGCGACTCGGCGAGGTACCCGCGGGGGCGCGCGGGTATGACGGAGCGGGCGCGCTGGTGTAGAGTGATGGGCGTGAAGAGCGTTGCCGACTCTCTGACCGCCGCCCAACGCGCCGGCCGCGCGTTGGCGGCGCTTGCCCGATCGAGGGGGGGGGGGGGATAAATTCCTCCCGATCGCCCTTGCGATCGCTGCGCTGCTGCTCGCTGCTCTGACCCTGGCCGCTACGCCCGGATCCACCAGCCGCTATCTGGCGCTTGATGCGGGCGGCGAGCATCAATGCACGCTGCGCGATGACGGTGTGATTCGCTGTTGGGGCGGCAATTCATCTGAGCTGCGCGATGTTCCGGAGGGGCGCTACAGCGCCATCAGCGCCGGGGCGTGGCACAACTGCGCGATTCGGCGGGGGAGTGGGGATGTCGTCTGCTGGGGCGGCGACTCGAACGCGCCGTCAGGCGCGTTCGTTGAGGTGGCCGTGGGCTGGCAGTTCGCCTGCGGCGTGCGCGAGACGGGCGAGCTTGAGTGCTGGGGCACCAGCAGCTTCGGGCGGAGCGTGCTCGACTACGGACAGGCCGAGCCGCCTGAGGGGGAATTCAGCGCGGTTAGCGCCGGCTACCTGCATGCCTGCGGGCTGCGGACATCAGGAGAGATTGCCTGTTGGGGGCGCGGCAGCCTTGGGCGCGCTGATGCGCCTGAGGGAGTCTTCACGCAGGTCAGCTCGGGGACGACGCACAGCTGCGCACTGCGCGAAAACGGCGCAGCCGAGTGCTGGGGGCTGAACAACTTTGGGCAGTTGAACGCGCCGTCGGGCGTTTTCACGCAAGTTAGCGCGGGCGCGTGGCACTCGTGCGGGCTGCGGGAGTCGGGGGCGATCGAGTGTTGGGGCGATGATCGCTACGGGCAGTCCAACGCTCCGTCCGGGCGCTACGTCGCGGTGAGCGCGGGAATGCGCCATTCCTGCGCGCTCAACGACGAGCGTGCGCGCTGCTGGGGCGGGCAGGATGATCGCCTGCCTGAGCTGATTGCGGAGCTCGCGCCGACGAGCGCTACTCGGACCGTCGCGGATGCTTCGAGCGGCGACGAGGGCGGGGCAACGCCGGACCCTGTGACGCCAACGCCAACTCCCACGCCGACGCCGACCACGTACACCGCCGTCAGCGCAGGAGTTTCCCACACTTGCGCGCTGCGCAGCACCGGCACGATCGACTGCTGGGGGCGCGACAACTACAACCAGCTCACAGGCGTACCGACGGGAACATACACCGCGATCAGCACGGGCCAGAATCACACTTGCGCGTTGAGCAGCGCCGGTGCGATTCGGTGCTGGGGCGACAACCGCCAGAACCAGGCGCCGTCCACGCAGACCGGCACGTTCAGCGCGGTCAGCGCCGGCTGGCACTACTCCTGCGGCATTCGCACATCCGGCGCGATCCATTGTTGGGGGCGCTCCGACGGTAACCGTCTGGCTGCGCCGTCGGGCTCGTTCAACGCGCTGAGCGCTGGATGGCAGCACGGTTGCGCCGTGAGCAGCGCGGGGGCGATCTCTTGCTGGGGCAACGACGGCGGCCACGGTCGAATCAACAACGCCCCCACATCGGGCAGCTACAGCGCGATCAGCGTTGACTTCGAGCACAGCTGCGCGCTGAGCAGCGGCGGCGCGGTCTCCTGCTGGGGCAACAGCGGGAGCGGCCGGACCGACGCTCAGACGGGCACCTTCACCGCGGTCGACGCGGGGGAGGATTACAACTGCGGGCTGCGCGGCAACGGGACGGTGGTTTGTTGGGGCGCCGGCACCAATGGAAAGACGACGGTCCCGGCCGGGAGCTACACGGCGGTCAGCGCGGGTTCGCAGCACACGTGCGCGATCAAGACCGACGGGACGATTGTGTGTTGGGGGAGTAATACGTACGGGCAGGCGCCGACGGCGCCGCGCTCGCCCTGACGGGGGTTCCTGCCTGCGCAGGAATGACGTTGGGGGGGCGGGAATGACGATTGAGGCACAGGAATGACGGATGGGGGGCGGGGGTGACGGTTGGGGTGCGGTGCCCTCAATTTATCTCTCCCCCCTTGCAGGGGGGAGACTAAGAGGGGGGTTGGCGCAGCGAGCGGGTGCGGGTGGTGGTTTGAGCGGGCGGGCTTCTGCGCGTACAGCGATCGCTGGCGGCGGCTCGCGGCCTCCCACCCCCCACCTAACCTCCCCCCTTTTAGGGGGGAGGGATGAATTGGAGAAGGGGTGGGTGTTGGTGTTGGGGCGGGTGGTTCCTGCCTGCGCAGGAATGACGATTGGGGGCACAGGAATGACGGTTGGGTGCGGTGCCCTCAATTCATCTCTCCCCCCTTTCAGGGGGGAGACTAAGAGGGGGGTTGGACGCAGCGAGCGGGTGCGGTGGTGGTTTGAGCGGGCGGGCTTCTGCGCGTACAGCGATCGCTGGCGGCGGCTCGCGGCCTCCCACCCCCCACCTAACCTCCCCCCTGGAAGGGGGGAGGGATGAATTGGGGAAGAGGGGTGCTGTGGGTGCGTGGTGTGTTCCTGCCTGCGCAGGAATGACGAAGAGGGGCGCAGGAATGACGGTTGGGGGCGCGAGGGTGACGGTTGGGGGTGCGGGAGTGGGCGGTGAGTGCGGTGCCCTCAATCTATCTCTCCCCCCTTTCAGGGGGGAGACTAAGAGGGGGGTTGGCGGACCGAGCGGGTGCCGGCGGTTGGGTGGGTGATCGAGGTGTTTGCGGCCGCTTCGGGTGCGCTCGTGGCCTCCCACCCCCCACCTAACCTCCCCCCTAAAAGGGGGGAGGGATGAATTGGGGAAGAGGTGGGTGTTGGTGTTGGGGCGGGTGGTTCCTGCCTGCGCAGGAATGACGGTTGGGGGCGCAGGAATGGCGGTTCCTGCCTACGCAGGAATGGCGGTTGCGGGTTAGTTTTCGCTGCCGGGGGGCGGCTCGGCCTTGGCGCTTAGCTCGATGTGGAAGTCCTCGATGACGGGGTTGGCTAGCAGCTGGTCGGCCATCTCGTTGGCCTGGCGCTGGGCTTCCTGCTCGTTGGCGGCGTTGAGCCAGACTTCGATGAACTTGCCGGCGCGGACGGCCTGGACCGACTCGAAGCCGAGCGAGTGGAGGCCGCCGCGGATGGTCAGGCCCTGCGGGTCGTTGACCGTGCGCTTGAGCGTGACATAAACGTCCGCCTTGAATTGCGGCATTACGCGCCCACCAGCAGCTCGCGGCCGGTGACGCGCTCGAACGCGGTGCGGTAGCGCTCGGCCAGCACCTGGGCTACATCGGGGTCGATTTCGGGGCCGGGCGGCTCCTTGTTCCAGTCGGTTGAGGAGAGCCAGTCGCGCAGCGGCTGCTTGTCATAAGAGGGCTGCGAGCGGCCGGGCTGGTAGATTTCCGCGTCCCAGTAGCGCGACGAGTCGGGCGTGAGCGCCTCGTCGATCAGGATCACCTCCGCCTCGCCTTGCGCGTTTTCGGCCACGCCGAACTCGAACTTGGTGTCGGCCAGCAGGAAGCCGGCTTCGCGGGCGCGTTCGAGGCCGAACAGGTAGAGCGCCATCGAGCGCACCTTGACCGTGTTGGCGATGTCGGCGCCCACAATCTCGACCGCCTGCTCGTAGGTGATGTTCTCGTCGTGGCCCACATCGGCCTTGGTCGAGGGCGTGAAGATCGCCTCGGGCAGCGGGTCGGACTCGCGCAGCCCGGCCGGTAGGGGGATGCCGCAGACGCGCGAGTCGCGCTGGTACTCGGCCCAGCCGCTGCCGGCCAGATAGCCGCGCACGACCGCTTCGAGCTTGACCGGCTCGGCCTTGCGCACCAGCATCGCGCGGCCCACGTATTCGGGCCCCAGCGCGAGCGGCAGGTCGGGGTTTTCGGTCGAGTCGATCACCCGAATCATGTGGTTGGGCACGACCGTCGAGGTCGCCTCGAACCAGTAGGCGGACATCTGGGTGAGCACGCAGCCCTTGTCGGGAATGCCCGTGGGCAGCACCACATCGAACGCGGAGACGCGGTCGGTGGTGACGATCAGCAGGCGGTCGTCGAGGTCGTAGATATCGCGCACCTTGCCGGAGCGCCGAGGCGCGGGCAGGTCGGACTCGAGCATCACAGCCATCGTGTCCCTCCTCTGCTCAGATTCTACGGCACAGTCGCGCATTGGGCGGGTGGGTGTCCGTCATAGCCGCCGCTACCAGCAGTGGTCGTATGTGGCGAGCTCCTGAGGTGGGGCGGGAAGATGGATGTCGACGCCGCGGATGGGGCTCTGATTGATGGAAATGACATCGAAATCGGGGGATTGAGTCAGGCCGCCCGTCGGGCTGCGCGCGCCCCAGGCGAGGCATGGATCATCGGCGGGGCCGAGAATGAGCGCATACTCTCCGGGCGGGGCGTCGAGCGCGTACGCGCCGTCGGAATCGGTCTCGGCATGGGCGCAGCGTTGCCAGGCGCGCGCATCGCAGGCCCTCACGTCGACGTTGGGGACGCCGCGCCCGTCGGGCGCGAGCACGGAGCCGCTCAGCCAGCCCGCGCCTTCCGGCTGATCGCAGGTGCTCCAGCCGCGCAGGGCGGACGGGGAGGCGGGCAGCCGGATGGTGATGGCGGGCGCGCGGCGCGCGGCGACTTCGACGATGGCGGGGTCGGACGAGGACGCAAGGCCCTCGCCGTCGCGGTAGCGGCCGTACAGGGTGCAGCGGCTGCCGCTCTGGACGGCGACGACGTAGCGACCGGCCGGCAGTCGGACGGCGAACCGGCCGCGCGAGTCGCTGAGGTCGTATTCCCCCCAGCCGCCGTGTTCGGGGTAGGCGTAGACGCGCATGCCGGCGACGGGCGCGCCGTTGGGCTCGAGCAGGACGCCGCTCAAGCGGTGCGGACGGGAGCGGTTGAAGAGCAGCGCGTGCGCGTCGAATGCTTCGTAGAACTCATCGAGGCTCAGTCCGAACGCCACGTCAAAAGCCTCATGCCAACGGCTGACGCCGCGCTGGAGGCGGCGCATAAAGTGGAAGAGCGCGTCATCGCCGGCCTGCGCGGCGAGCCACTCGGCGGCGAGGAAGCCCACGGCGTAGGCGGCGACGGGCGGCGAGCGGCGCCACTGGAGGTAGGTTTCGAGCAGGTGGAGCGGGAGCGGGCCTCCGAATGCGCGGGCGTTGTGGACGGCCCAGCGGCGCGCGCTGCGGTAGTCCTCGTAGCCGGCGTCGCCGCGGTAGCGGGCGGAGAGGTACATCGCCATGCCCTCGACCAGCCAGAACGGGCGAATTTCGCCGGCTGCGCCGAGACCGCCGGTGGCGGCGTCGTGCTGCAGCGCGTGGACGTATTCGTGGTCGAAGGCGATCGGCTGTTGGCAGCCGACGATGAGGCCGATCCAGCCTGCGACTTCGCCGCCGCAGGCGTCGCTCGGCCAGGCGCCCGGAGCGAGCTCTTCGGCGAGGAGCAGTTCGAAGGCGCGGACGAACGAGGCATAATCGGGCTGAAGGGCGACCGCGCGGAGCGCGACCGCGGCGGCGTAGCGCGAGGCCATGTAGCCGCTCACGGCGTGCCATTCGCGCCATAGCTCGTCTTGGGCGTCGGGAGCGACGCCTGCGCCGAGCAGCAGCTGGGGAGGCTGGGCCCAGGGTTGGAGCCAGGCGGCGTCGCGGCGCAGCTCGAGCGCGAGCAGGTCGCCGTCGGCCAGCGCGGGCGGCTGCCCCCACCAGTTGCGCAGCGGCAGGGCGCGGCAGGGCGAGCCGTCGGCGGAGACGGCGGCGGCGGAGATCAGCTCGGGCCCGATCCAGCGCAGCGCGTCCTGGAGGGAAACCGTGGGGCGGGTCGCCCGCCAGGGGACGAGGTTGACGCCGCGCTGGAGGCGAATGAGGCCCATCGTGTGATCGAGCGAGAACGCGCGCGGCGGGCCGTCGCCCTCCCGCTCTTGCCAGACGAGCGTGCCGGGCGCCAGCGCGTCGTAGAGAGCGGAGGCCGCCGCGCCGCGCTGCACTGTGCGGAACTCGCCCGCGTGCGCGTCCCACCAGTGCAGCGCCGCGGTCTGCGGGTTCGCGGCGAACCAGTCGACCAGCGAGACGCGCGCGTCGCTCCAGCGCAGCCAGCCGCAGCCGGGCTCGCTCGCCGCTGCTTGCTGCGGTTCGGCGCTGGCGGACAGGGCGGGTGAGGCGGGCGGGGCGTCGGGCAGCGCGTCGGTGCAGGCGGCGGCGATCAGCGCGATCAGTGCAATCAGCGCGAGGAGAGCGGGCAGCGTTCGGCGCACGGGCGTTACAGCCCGAGGCGGGCGAACGAGGCGTCAATGTGCTTGAGGAAGGCGTTGGGGTCGAACAGGGCGTCCAGCGCGGCCGCGTCCAGCGCGGCGGTGATCGCTTCGTCGGACTCGAGCAGCTCGCGGAACTGGGTTTCGCTGTCCCAGGCCGCAAGCGCGTGCTGCTGGACGCGGCGGAAAGCGTCGTCGCGCGGCATGCCAGCCTCGGTCAGCGCGAGCAGCACGCGCTGCGAGTAGACCAGCCCGAACGAGCCGTCGAGGTTCTCGCGCATCCGCGCCTCGTCGACGACCAGATGCTCCATCACCCAGCTGAAGAGGTCGAGGATGTAGTCGAGCGCCTGGCAGGCGTCGGGGATCAGGATGCGCTCGGCGCTGGAGTGCGAGATATCGCGCTCATGCCAGAGCGCGACGTTTTCCAGCGCGGTCATCGCGTTGGCGCGGATTGTGCGGGCCAGGCCGCAGACGCGCTCGCACTTCTCCGGGTTGCGCTTGTGCGGCATCGCCGAGGAACCGGCCTGCCCCTCGACGAACGGCTCCTGCACCTCGCGCACCTCGGTGCGCTGTAGGTGGCGGATTTCGGTCGCGAAGCGTTCCAGCGAGGCGGCGATCAGCGCCAGCACGGAGACGAAGTGGGCGTGTCGGTCGCGTTGCACGACCTGGGTCGAGACCGCCTCGACGCCCAGCCCCAGCCGGCGGCAGACAGCCTCCTCGATCGAGGGCGGCACGGTCGCGTGAGTGCCCACCGCGCCGGAAATCTTGCCCACGGCGACCTGCGCCTTGGCGTCGGCCAGGCGCGCGCGGGCGCGGCGCGTCTCGTCGACCCAGCTGGCCAGCTTGAGCCCGAAGGTAGTCGGCTCGGCGTGGATGCCGTGCGTGCGCCCGACGCAGACGGCGCGGCGGTAGCGGTCGGCCTGCCGCGCCAGCACTGCTTCCAGCCGCTCCAGGTCCGCTTCGAGCAGCGCCGCCGCGTCGCGAATCTGTAGCGCCGACGCGGTGTCCCAAACGTCGTTGGTGGTCAGCCCATGATGCACCCAGCGCGACTCCGGGCCGAGGCTGTCGCCGACCGACTGCAGGAAGGCGTGCGTATCGTGGTGGACGACGGCCTGATAGCGGTCGATGTCGGCGGTGACGAAATCGGCGTTGGCGGCGATCAGCTCCGCGTCCTCGCGCGGCACAACGCCCTCGTCGGCCCAGGCCTGCACGACGGCGATCTCCACATCGAGCCAGCGCCGCCACTTGGCGTCGTCACTCCAGAGCGCCGCCATCTCAGGCCGTTGGTAGCGGGGGATCATTGGGCGATGTACTCGTCGCGCTTGGGCGAAAAGATGTCCAGCGCCACGGAGTCCTCAAGCGCCGTCACCTCGTGGGGCACCTCGGAGGGGATGATCCAAGAGTCGCCGGCCGAAATCTCGCGCTTGAGCTCGCCCAGCTCGAACAGCACGCGCCCCGAGACCAGATAGCCGATCTGCTCGTGCGGATGCGTGTGCATCGGCACGACGGCCCCGGCCGCGATGGCGATTTCGTGGATCGAGGTGCGCTCGCCATGGTTGAGCGTGCGCATCGTCACGCCGTCAAACATCTCGACCGCCCGCGCGGCGTCGTGGTCCTGCAGGTTCGGTTGAGCCATACGCGCACCCTCCGCTCGCCTCATTCGCAGCGTGACGCCGCACAGCTTACTGCCTGTTCGGGTGTGTTCAGGGTAGGTTCGGGCGTGTTCGCGCTTCCGTCATACCCGCGCTTGCCGCAGGTATCTCCGCTGGACTTGGCATCAAGCAGCGCTCAAACACCCCAATTCATCCCTCCCCCCTCTCAGGAGGGAGGTTAGGTGGGGGGTGAAAGGCCACGAGTGTGCGACGGCCGATCTCCAACACCCGGCTGTCGAACCCACTCTCTCACCTGTCGCCCATGCGTCCATTGCGTCATTCCGCCCCCTTCTTCCACCACTCTTGCCCTCTTCTTCCGTCATTCCTGCGCAGGCAGGAATCCAGGCGATCTCCTGCGTTTCGTACACACATCAACATCTCGACGGCCCAGCCAAGTGGCTTCCTTGTAGCCGCCGAGCGTTCGGAGCCGATGAGAGTCGCGCCTACTGTGCGGGTTCCTGCCTGCGCAGGAATGACGGAAGAGGGGCGCAGGAACAATGGAGAGGTGCGGGGGTGGTGGAGAGAGCGTAGGAAGCGTGGGAGAGGGTGGGAGATGGGAGGGCGGGGATGGCCGGCAGGGCGTGTTGGCGGCGTTGGCGGGATGATGGTGGTTGCTCGCGACCTCTCACCCCCCACCTAACCTCCCCCCTGGAAGGGGGGAGGGATGATTGGGGAAGATGGGAAGGTGGGAGGGGGCTGAGGAGTGTTGTGTGGGTGTGGCGTGGTGGGGCGCTTTTGACGGGGGGCGCGATATAGTTGAGGCTTGGAGCGGGAGGGCTATGGACGCGCAGACGATTCGGGCTACGTTCACCGACTTCTTTGTGCGGCGCGACCACCTTCGCGTGGCCAGCGCGCCGCTGATTGCGCCGGGCGACCCCACGCTGCTCTTCACCTCTGCGGGGATGGTGCCGTTCAAGCCGTTTTTCGCCGGCGAGGCGCAGCCGCCGCATCACCGGCTCACCTCGATCCAGAAGTGCTTCCGCACCACCGACATCGACGAGGTGGGCGACGCCAGCCATCTGACGATGTTCGAGATGCTGGGCAACTTCTCGCTGGGCGACTACTTCAAAGCGGAGGCGCAGGCCTGGGCCTGGGAGCTGGTCACCGATGTGCTCCAGATTTCTCCGCAGCGGCTCGTCGCGACCGTCTTCACCGACGACGATTTCGCCTACGAGCAGTGGCGCAAGATTGGGCTGCCGGACTCGCGGATCTTCCGCTACGGCGAGGATCAGGGCAATTTCTGGGCGGCCGGCCCGGAGGGGCCGTGCGGCCCCTGCTCGGAGCTGCACTACGACATGCGGCCCGACCCGCGCGCGCCCGACGCCGGCCCGGCCGACGACGAAGAGCGCTTCCTCGAAATCTGGAACCTCGTCTTCATGCAGTACAACCGCCAGCCCGACGGCTCGCTGGTCGATCTGCCGGCGCAAAACATCGACACGGGGGCGGGGCTCGAGCGCTGGGCGATGATGCTGCAGGAGCAGTCCAACCTCTACGACACCGACCTCTTCGCCCCGCTGCTGGACTACATCGGGGAGAGGGGGCGGCTCCGCTACCAGACCGCGAGCGAAGACGACCGACGGGCAATGCGGATTGTCGCCGAGCATGGCCGCGCTGCCACGTTCCTCATCGCCGACGGAGCGATCCCCTCCAACGAAGGGCGTGGCTACGTACTCAGGCGGCTCATCCGACGGGCCCTGTACATGGCCGACAAGCTTGGGATCCGGGAAGCGCTGCTGTCTGACTTGGCGGGGGAGGTGCGTTCGCAGATGGCCACGCAGTACTCCGAGCTGACCGAGCAGAAGTCGCTGGTTGACCGCATTCTCGATCAAGAAGAAGAGCGGTTCCGCCGAACGCTGCAAATGGGGCGCTTGCTGCTCGAGGAGCAGACGATCCCGACCAAACGTCACTACCAGTCGATCCTCCAGGAGTTCGAGCGGACATATGGCGACGCGAGGAACTGGGACATGGAGGCGCTTAGTGATCGCCTCTCAAAGGCGATCCGAGATGTCTTCATCCGGAACCCCACCCTCGCTGAAAGCACTTCGAGCCTCTGGCAATTCACCTACCGGGAGGCCGTCTGGCCGGCGACGATCTCACATCTGGCGCCGAAAGTGCAGTCGCCCGAGAGCGCAGTCGAGTCGATCAAAGCTTCGTCCGCGATGATTTCGGGCGCTGAGGCGTTTTTGCTCTACGACACGTTTGGCCTGCCCCGCGAAGTCACTGCCGAAGTGGCGAAGTTGGCCGGGTTTGGATTCGACGACAAGGGCTTCGATCTCGAGCTTGAGCAGCAACGCGAGCGGTCAAGGAAGAGCGCTGATTTCGGGATCGACGCTGAAACTGCCGTCTACACCGAGATCGACGTGACCACTTCTTTCACGGGGTACGCATCTACCGCCGCGAGCAGCGAGATTGCGGCGATCGTCCGCGACGGCGAGCAGGTTGCCCGCGCCGCGGCAGGCGAGCGCGTGAGCGTCGTCTTGCGCGCGACCCCCTTCTACCCGGAGGGCGGCGGGCAGGTCGGCGACGCCGGGTTGATCCGCGCCGACGCCGCGCAGCTCGAGGTTTCCGACACCCGCGCCTACGGCGACATCATCGCGCACGTCGGCACCATCAGCTCGGGCGAGATCGCCGTCGGCGACCGCGTTGAGGCCGTCGTGGAGCGCGGCCGCCGCGACGACACGACGCGCAACCACACCGCCACCCACCTGCTGCATGCCGCGCTGCGGCAGGTGCTGGGCGACCACGTGCGGCAGGCCGGCTCGCTCGTCGCGCCCGATCACCTGCGCTTCGATTACACGCAGTCGGAGGCGCCCAGCGCCGAGCAGTTGCGCGATGTGCAGCGGCTCGTCCGCGCCCGCATTCGCGAGGATCTGCCCGTCGAAACCCTGCAACTGCCCTACGAGCAGGCGCTGCAGCGCGGCGCGATGGCGATCTTCGGCGAGAAATACGCCACCGAGGTGCGCGTCGTCGAAATCTGCGACCCCGCGCCGCACATCCACGACTGCTTCAGCAAGGAGCTTTGCGGCGGCACGCACGCGCCCGCGACCGGCTTTGTGGGCGAATTTCAGATCGTCTCGGAGAGCAGCGTGGGCGCCGGGCTGCGGCGGATCGAAGCGCTCACCGGCGCAGCCGCCGAGTCCTGGGTCGAGCAGCGCCTCGCCACGCTGGACGGCGTCTCCGGCGCGCTCCGCGCGACGCCCGACACGCTGCCCGATCGCGTCGACCAGATGCGCGCCGAGCTTTCGGATCTGCGCCGCCGACTCGCCGCCGTCGAGGCGCAGGCCGGCGCGTCGGTCGCCGAGCAGCTGGCGGCCAACCCCGTCGATGTCGAGGGCGTCGCCGTCGCGGTGGGGCGTGTCGAGGTCGAGTCGGCCGCCGCCTTGCGCAGCGCGGGCGACGAACTGCGCCGGCGTCTCGACGAGGCGGTGATCGTGCTGGGCGCGGTGGCGGAAGAGCGGCCCCTGTTCGTCGCGATGGTCACGCCCGGGCTGGTCGAGCGCGGGCTGCACGCGGGCAAGCTGATCGGCGGCATCGCGCGGATCGCGGGCGGCGGCGGCGGCGGCAAACCCGAAATGGCGCAGGCCGGCGGGCGCGACGCCGCGCAGATCGACGCCGCGCTGGACGCGGTGGCCGACGCCGTGCGCGCCCAACTCGCCGACCAGCTTGGCGACCAGCAGTAGCTCGGAAACAGGCACAATGCGGCGGCGCTGCATCCTCGGCATCGACCCCGGCGAGCGCTGGCTCGGCGTCGCCCGCGCGGCCGGCGACAACCGGCTCGCCTTCCCGCTCGGCTCGATCGACCTCTCGGACGCGGCGGCCGACCCGGCCGCCGCCGTGCGCGGCCTGCTGGACGGCGATGAGGTGACCACCGTCGTCGTCGGCGTTCCCGTGCGGGCCGACGGCGCGGAGGATGAGCAGGCGGCTCGTTTCCGCCGCTTCGGCGAAGCGCTCGCCGCCCAGCTCGGCGCGGAGTGCCGCCCCCAAAGCGAGCGCCACAGCTCGCTTGACGACGCTGCGCCGCCGGCTCCGCCCGCGCAGCACGCACGCGGCAAGCAGCGCCGCAAGCAGCGGCCCACGCCCGCGCAGCGCCGGCGCGAGCGGCGCGAGAGCCACGCCCGCGCAGCAGCGCGCATTCTGCAACGCTGGCTCGACGCCCAGCCCGCCGCCGCCGGCCAATCCGATATGCCGTCGTCTGAAGCGCCATGAATCTGCCGCTGATCCTCGCCTCGGGCGTCGTCGCCGCCTGCCTGATCGCCGCCGCCGCGGCGATCCTCAACAGCCCCGAAGTGGTCTTCGGCGACGAGTCGCCGCCGCCCGCGGCGGTGCGCGTCGCGCCCGCCGGCTCCATCCAACTCGAGCCCGGCGACACGGCGGCGCAGATCGCCCAACGGCTCCACGCGGCGGGCCTGATCGACTCGCCGCGCCGTTGGACGACGCTGGTGCAGCTGCTCGGCTGGGAAGACGGTCTCGAAGTCGGTTCCTACAGCTTCGAGGCGGGGTTGACCAGCTACGAGATCGCGCGGCGCATCCACAGCGGCGAGCACTCGCCGCTGCGCGTGATCATCCCCGAAGGTCTACGCCTCGAGCAGTTCGCCGAGCGGCTGGAGGCCGCCGAGATCGTCTCCGCCGCCGACTTCCTCGCCGCGCTGCGGCGGCCCGAAAACGTCGCCGGCACGCGCGCGGCCTCGCGCCCGCCCGGCCTGCGGCCCGAGGGCTACCTCTTCCCCGGCGGCTACGAGTTTCCGCTCGACGTCACGGCCGACCAGGTGGTGCGCATTATGGCGCAGCGTTTCGACGCGGAGGCCGCCCCGATCCTGCTCAACGCCGATCCACAGGGGCGTACCCTGCACGCGATCCTGACCGTCGCCTCGATCATCGAGCGCGAGGCCGCCGTCAACGAGGAACGCCCGATCATCGCCGCCGTACTCTGGAACCGAATCGAGATCGGCATGCCGCTCCAGGTCGACCCCACCGTGCAGTACGCCGCCGCCAACGATCCCGCCTCGGTCGCCGCGCACGGCTGGTGGAAGCGCGAGCTGACGTTGGAGGATCTGGCTCTCGCCTCGCCCTGGAACACCTACACCGCGCCCGAGCTGCCGCCCACGCCGATCGCCGCGCCCGGCCTCGCCTCGCTGCGCGCCGCGCTCGCGCCGGCCGAGGTCAACTACCTCTTCTTCTTCGCTCGCGGCGACGGCACCCACGCCTTCGCCGAAACCTACGAAGAGCACCAGGCCAACATCGAGCAGTGGAGCGCCCAATGAGCGCCCGCGTCGGCGTAATCGGGCGCCCCGTCGCGCACAGCATCTCGCCCCGCTTTCAGCAGGCCGCCTTCGACGCGCTCGGCATCGACGCGCGCTACGAAGCCTGGGACGCCGCGCCCGACGCGCTGCCCGCGCTGGTCGAAGGGCTGCGCGAGCCCGACGCGCTCGGCGCGAACGTCACGATCCCCTACAAGGAGGCCGTCGTGCGCCATATGGACGGCCTGCATCAGACCGCCCGCTTCGTGGGCGCGGTCAACACGATCGTCAACAACGACGGCCATCTGCAGGGTTACAACACCGATGTCGCGGGCTTTCAGCGCTCGTTGGAGGGCGCGGGCTGCGATCCGTCGGGCGCGCACGCGCTGCTCTGGGGCGCGGGCGGCGCGGCCCGCGCCGTCGCCTGGGCATTAATCTGGCGCGGAGTCGACGCGCTCACGATCGTCAACCGCACCGCCGTCCGCGCCGGACGCCTGCGCCACGACCTCGCCTCCGCCTCGGCCGGCGTCCGGCTGCGCTCGCTGGGCGCCGACGACGCAGCCGCGCCCGACGCGCTGGCGCAAGCCGACATCGTCGTGCAATGCACCTCCGTCGGCCTGCGCGGCAGCGCGACCGAGGGCCAACTGCCCTTCGATCCCGCGGCGCTCCGCCCCGACGCCTTCCTCGCCGAGCTGATCGCTAACCCCCGCGAAACGCCGCTCGTGCGGGCCGCGCTCGAATCCGGCCGCCGCGCCGTCGGCGGCCTGCCGATGCTCGTCTACCAGGGCGCGGCCGCCTTTGAACTCTGGACCGAACGCGCCGCGCCGACCGAGCTCATGCTGGCCGCGGCCGACGCGGCGATGACGGAGGCGCGCGCGTGAGCGAGGGCGTCACGATCGGCTTCGCGATCATCATCGCGATCTTCGGCGGCTTCGGCCTGCTGCTCTTCAAGGAGGCCCGCACGCACCGCTTCTGGCGGCAACTCGTCGCGCAGGACGACCGCGAAGCGATCCGCGGCATCCTCGACCAGGAAATCGAGCGCTGGAAGACGCAGCGCCCGCCCAAGGATGTCAGCGCCGTCGTCTGGGCCGGCGTGCAAGGCATGGACATGCTCGCCGCCAGCGCCCGCTACGTGCGCGTGAGCACCTCCGCCGACCCGGAGTTCGGCGCAGTCGACGGCGCGCGCGAGCAGATCGCCAGCTCGCTCGACACCGCCTACGCCGTCGCGCTGCGGCTGGTCGAGATGATCTTCTACGACGTGCCCAACTTCCGCCCCGGGCACGTGCGCGTCGATGTCTACACGACGTTCCGCAGCGAGGACGGCACGGCGTCGGCCCGCCCAATCCTCTGCGTCGAAGCCGATCGCGCCGACGCCCTGAGCATCGACTGGAGCCAACCCCCGCGCCGCCTCGCCGCCGAATTCCAAACCACCGCCAACCGCGCCCCCAACGGCGAACCACGCCCCATCACCCTCCCCCCCGAAGACCCCGAATTCGCCAACCCAGCCCCCCCCCAGCCCCCCAAGTAAGCCGCGCCACCCCACGCACGCCAGCCGCGCATCAGTCGCGCCTACACCCCCAACCGTCATTCCTGCTGCCCCTCTCCATCATTCCTGCGCCCCCCCTCCATCATTCCTGCGCCCCCTCTCCGTCATTCCTGCGCCCCCTCTCCGTCATTCCTGCGCAGGCAGGAACCAAGCGCCCACCCCAACACCCCACCCAAGCCCCAACCCTCCCCTCCCCAATTCATCCCTCCCCCCTTCCAGGGGGGAGGTTAGGTGGGGGGTGGAATACCGCGAGCCAGCACCGCCAGTCGCGCTGCACCCCGATCCGTCATTCCTGTGCCCCCGCCCGTCATTCCTGCTGCCCCTCTCCATCGTTCCTGCACCCCCCCTCCGCCATTCCTGCGCCCCCTCTCCGTCATTCCTGCGCAGGCAGGAACCCACGCGCCCACCCCAACCCCCCGCCCTCACCCACCCCCCTCCCCAATTCATCCCTCCCCCCTCTCAGGAGTCTCCTGCAAAACAGCGGATCTGGCGCATGTGCGCGAGTGCCGACCAGATAGAGCCTGATCGGCGGATCCGCCAAAATCGGCCATTTTGCAGGAGACCCCTCTCTCAGGGGGGAGGTTAGGTGGGGGGTGGAACGCCGCGAGCCAGCACCACCAGTCGCGCCACGCCCCCAATCGTCATTTTCTGCCGCCCCTCTCCGTCATTCCTGCGTCCCCCAATCGTCATTCCTGCGCAGGCAGGAACCTACGCGCACGACGAAGCTTCGCCCCCACCCAGATCGCCGCCAGCGCTCAAACGTCGCTTGGGCAACCCGTCGGAATGCCGCGATGCATACCGAAGCTGGAGGCCGCGTGGTTCCTGCCTGCGCAGGAATGACGAAAAGGGGCGCAGGAATGACAGTTGGGGGAGCGCAGGAGTGATGGTTGGAGGCAGGAATGACGGGCCAGGCGATCGGGGTACCGGAGGGCGGCCGGCGCTGGCTCGCTACCTCCCACCCCCCACCTAACCTCCCCCCTGAGAGGGGGGAGGGATGAATTGGGGAAGGGAGTGGGTGTTGGGTAGGCGCTGGGCACGGCGAGCTATCCGCGGCGGGTGCGGGTATGACAGTAGGGGCGGAGCGCGCGATTAGCGTGAACACGCCTCTAGTTGATTTGGTGCAGCACCAGGCCGGTGGGGAGCTTGGGCACGAAATAGGTGCTCTTCTGCGGCATTCGGTCGCCGGCTTCGGCGGCGGCGAAGACCTGGTCGAGCGAGGGCGGCGAAACGATGAACGCCGCCGTCGCCTCGCCCCGCGCGACGGCCGTTTTGGCATCATCGCGCCCGTGCGTGTAGGTCACCGCCTGGCCGGCCGCCAGCGCAGCCTCATCGATGCCCAAGTGGCGGTCCAGGATGGCGTATTGCAACACGGCCGGCGCGAGACCGCGCCAGGACGCCGGCAGGCGGCTCGGCAGCGCGTCGAGCGCGCCCGCTTCCGCGGTCAAATGCAGCGGCGCGGCGCCGGGCGCGATCAGCGTCAGATGCGGCTGCGGCGGCGGTTCGGTGTGCGCCGTGAACTCCGGCGCCAGGCGCGACGCCAGATCGGCCGGCACCGCCGTGTGAATCAGTCGGTGCGTCGCCCCCACCACCAGCCCCGGATCCGATGCGGATACGATCCCCATCAGCACACGCCCAACCTCGTTTGCCCCGCCGCTCCGCTTGCCTGCGCGCCGCTCCAGCACGGCCAGCGCCGACTCGTAGCGGTGATGCCCGTCGGCCATGTAGATCGGCTGCCCCGCGATCGCTTCGGTCAACGACGCGATCGTGGACGGCTCGTCGATTCGACGTAACGTATGCGTGTCTCCGGCAGGATCGGTTCCCTCGCTGAGCGGATCGAGCGCCAGCGCCTCGTCAAGCAGCGACGCGACCCGCTGATCGCGATCGGCGACGAACGCCATCAGCGGCGAGACATCCGCGCCCACGCCCGCGCGCACTGCGGTGCGCGTCGCCCGCGGGCCGGGCATCGTCCACTCGTGCGGCAGCACATCGCCCTGCTCCCAGGGCGTCAGGTTGACCGCCGCGAAGAGTGCCAGCCGCGTGCGCGGCGTCCCGTCGTCGAGCGTGAAGCGGTGCTCGTGCAGATAGAGCGCCGGCGCGTCCTGCACCAACACGCCCTCGGCGCGCCAGGCGGCGAGGCGCTCCGCCGCCGCGGCGATTTCGTCCGCGTCGGCGGCCGTCTCAATGTGCTCAATCTGGTAGGGGCTGGCGGCGCGCAGACGCGCGGACTGCTCGGCGTCCACGATGTCGTAAGGCGGACCGAGCACCGCGCCCCAATCGGGCAGGCGCGCGGGGTCGTAGCGCAGACCGGGAAAGGGGTGGATGACAGCCACGCGCGCAGCCTATCAAAGCGCCGCGTTTGATCAGGGCGGGCGATGGTGCGACGCTGCGCACATGCCGGGCGAAGCAGCATTCGGGGGTTTGCGGAACTGCGTCTTCTGCGGCATCGCCGACGGACGCGAAGAGGCGTTCTTCTTTCAATCCGACGGCGGCATCAAGCCCGTCTATTCGCGGCGCGGCGAAGATGCGCTGCCCTGGAGCGACGCGACGCCCGATGTGTTCGTCTTCGAGAACCAGTTTCTCTTCTACGATCTCACCTCGCTGGTGATCCCGAGCTGGCATTCGGAGCGCGTCGGGCCGCGCTACTACCTACAGCAGAGCGCGCTGTGGCAAGATCTCGGCGCGGCGGGGCGCACGGCGCGCGATCACGGGCAGCGCTGGTTGAATCTGAGGATGGCGGAGCGCAACGACGAGACCGCCCCGCAGGGCTTCCGCATCTTCTGCAACTTCGGCTCGTGGGGCGAGCAAACCCAGCCGCACGCCCACCTGCAGGTACACGCCGGGCGGGAGCTCGACATCAGCCGCTACGCGCCAACCAGCGAGCCATGGGTCGACGCGGCGCGGCGCGTCGGGCCGCCCGTGGCGGAAACCGAGTCGACGCTCTTCTACGACGCGCTGCCGGTGCTGGAGGCCGGCCGCAGCGAAATCTGGAAGGTGACGCTCCGCATGGGCTTCTCCGGCCCGCACCGCCAGCTGCCGCCGCTCGCGCTGCTGGCAACGCCGCGCTCAGGCGCGAGCCAGTGGCAGCTGTGGGGCGAGATGGGCGCAATGGGCGCGGACATCGTGGAACTCGCCGAGCGGGAAAGCCCGGGCGGCTTCCGCCTGATGGCCAACTTCCCCGGCCGGCAGCGCGATGAGCAGTGGGGCCCCGGCCACGTCCTCATCGTCGGCGGCCACCACCTGGGCTTGTACGCCGATTATTTCTAAGCAGCCAACCCCACCATACCCGCCTCTTCCGCCATACCCGCCTCTTCCGTCATTCCTGCGCAGGCAGGAACCCACGCGCGCCACAACGCTCATTCCAAATCAACACCCGGCGGCGCTCGGATGCTGCTTGGCAGAGCCTCGTGGGAGCGCACGCCATAGACTTGAGCCCCATGCAACGCACCGTCACCGCCCTCCGCTGGGGAATGACCGACTACCGCGACGCGGCGCGCTGGCAGGCTGAGCGGGCGGCCGCTGTGGCCGATGGTTCGCATTCCGAGGCCGTCCTGCTGCTCCAGCACCTGCCCGTCTACACGATGGGGCGGCGCGGCGGACGCGAGCACTTGCTGGCCGCCGAGGCCGCGCTGGCCGCGCCGATCGTCGACTCCGACCGCGGCGGCGACATCACCTTTCACGGGCCGGGCCAGCTGGTCGCGTATCCGATCCTCAACCTGCGCGAGCGCGGCTTGAGCGTCGCGCGCCACATCCGCCTGCTCGAGCAGACAATGATCGACGCGGCCGCCGCCTTCGGCGTTGAGGCGGCGCGGCGGCGCGGACAGCCGGGCTGCTGGGTCGGCGAGCGCAAGCTCGGCTGCGTCGGGGTGCGCGTCGCGCGCGGCGTGGCGACGCACGGACTGGCGCTCAACGTCTCGACGGAGCTCGCCTGGTTCGAAGCGATCGTGCCCTGCGGGATTGCGGGCGCGCGGATGACATCGCTCTCAGAAGAGCTCGGCTGCGCCGCGCCGATCGACGAGGCCGGCGACATTCTGCTGGCGGCGCTGGCGGACAATTTCGCGCTTCGACTAGCATCACCAGCGGCGGCGGCCAGATGAGCGCTGTGAGCGCTGGGCACAGCGCTCGACATAACGCGCGCGAGCGCAAGCCGCCCTGGATTCGCGCACAGTGGCCGGGCGGGCGGCGCTACGGCGAAATCGTCGCGCTGCTCAATGAGGCGTCGCTCAACACGGTCTGCCAGGAGGCGCGCTGCCCCAACATCGGCGAGTGCTTCAACCGCGGCACGGCGACATTCATGATCCTGGGCGATACCTGCACCCGCGCCTGCGGGTTTTGCGCGGTCGACTCGGGGCGTCCCGCGCCGCTGGACTGGGGCGAGCCGGCGCGGCTGGCGCGGACGGTCGAGCGGCTCGGACTCAACTACGCGGTGATCACCTCGGTCAACCGCGACGACGCCCCCGACGGCGGCGCGGCGATCTTCGCCGCCTGCATCCGCGCCGTGCGCCGGCTGCGGCCCGAGTGCTCGGTCGAAGTGCTGATCCCCGACCTGATGGGCGACTGGCGGGCGCTGCAAACGGTGCTCGACGCGCAGCCCGCCGTGCTCAACCACAACATCGAGACGGTCGAGCGGCTCTATCCGCGCGTGCGCCATCAAGCGCGCTACGAGCGCAGCCTCGAGCTGCTGCGCCGCGCCGCGCGGCATCAACCGCGCATCCCGACCAAGAGCGGCTTCATGCTCGGCCTGGGCGAGCGGCGCGAGGAAGTCTCCCAGCTGCTCCGCGACCTCCGCGCCGCGAATTGCGAGTTGCTGACCGTAGGCCAATATCTGCGCCCCTCAGCCAAGCACCTGCCCGTTGAGCGCTACGTGCCGCCGGAGGAGTTTGAGCAGCTCCGCAAAGAGGCGCTGGCGCTCGGCTTCGCGCACGTAGAATCGGGGCCAATGGTGCGGTCGTCCTACCACGCCGAGCAGCAAGCCCGCGCCGCGCAGGTGTTCCAAGGTTCGCTGCACGCCTGACCGCCTGCCTCCGCCATGCCCGCGCTCGCCGCGGGTATGGCGCTGCGCCCACTACTCACCCCTTCCCCAATTCATCCCTCCCCCCTTCCAGGGGGGAGGTTAGGTGGGGGGTGGGAGGTTGCGAGCGTCCACCAGCGATCGAGCACCCCTCCCGCCCCACTCCTCCAGAGCGCATCCACGCTTCCGTATACCCCTGCGCCCCTTCCGTACACCCCTGCGCTCCCTCCGCATACACTCCTACGCCCCCTCCGTACATTCCTGCCCCCCCCCCCCATCATTCCTGCGCCCCCTCTCTCGTCATTCCTGCGCAGGCAGGAACCCACCGCGCGCCGCGGCGGGCTCTGTTCCGCCGCCATTGGCGGCGGAGCGGAAGCGGCTTTGGTGGGCTGTCGGGATGCTGGGGCGCACACTGGGGGCGGAGGTCGCTTGGTTCCTGCCTGCGCAGGAATGACGGGGGGAGGGCAGGAATGACGAGAGAGGGCAGGAATAACGGGTGAGGGAGCAGAGATGACGGTGGGGGAGATCGGGGTGTTGAAGAGCGGTTGGCAAACGCTCGTTGCCTCCCACCCCCCACCTAACCTCCCCCCTGGAAGGGGGGAGGGATGAATTGAGGAAGGGGATGGAGGTTGTTGGGGTGGGCGCGTGGGTTCCTGCCTGCGCAGGAATGACGATGGGGGCGCAGGGGTAACGCGCGGCTACTCCTCGGGCAGCGGAATGATTAGGACATCGCCGGGGTGAATCACCGTGAGGGACGTGATTTGGTTGAGCGTCTCGATGGCGGCGACTGTGGTGTCGTAGTGCAGCGCGATCTCGTAGAGCGTGTCGCCGTCGGCGACGACATGCTCGACCGTGCGGGCGGGAGCGGCGACCGCGGCGGCCTGCTCGCGCGCCTGCACCTCGACGGGCGTGGCGGGCTTGGGATCCGCCACGACGATCGGGCGCGGCTGGGCCGCGGGGGCGACGCTCGGCGTTGCCGCCGCGCTGGGCGCGGTCGCGGCGGCGGTCACACCACCGCCGGCGGCGGGCGTCGCGGACGTTGCCGCGTCTTGCGCCGCGGGAACCGCGCCGCCGGGGGCGGCCGGGGCGGGCAGAGCGCTGGGGTCGCCCTCGCGGCTGCGGTCGATCACGGTTGGATTCGTCTCCAGCTCGACTGCGGTCACCGCTTCATCGCCGCCGCCGCCCAGCGCGCCGCCGATGAAGAGAATCAGCGCGAGCAAGCCGATCGCGGCCATCACCAACGAAAGATGCACCCGCTCGGGCATCTGCCAGCGCCCGTCGGCAGCGCGGCTCGGCAGCAGCGCGTCGGCCGCGCCGCCGCCGCTCATACCACCGACAGCGACGCCGCCCGGCCGGTGCATCGTGGCGGCGAAGGGGGAATGCGCCATCCGCTGAGTGGAGCGCTGGGCCGCGCCGCCGCGCTGCGCGGGCGCGGCGTCGAGCCACCAGGCGCACGCGGCGGCGGCGAAGAAGATCAGCCCGGCGGCCAGCAGCCAGAGGCCGGGCCCCGGCCAGGCCGCGCCGAAAATCAGCAGAAGCGTGAAGGAGGCCGCGCTCAGCGCGGCAGCGGGTTTCGGTTCGAGGCGCATCATCGGGTTGCCCTGTGCGCCGCCGCCGCAAGCGACTGTAGGACCCGCCGCGAGCAGCTGACAACCGCGCTCCGTTAACTGCCGCCCCGGCCGCCCAGCTGCCGCTCAGCCGCCGCCCGGCTCGGCGGCGCTAGGTATTGGCGCAGTTGTCTTCTACACTCGCCCGATAGCGTTGCCGCATGGCCGCGGGAGCCGACGACAATTCCAGGGGTAGGGCGAGATGACGCAGACGCAGGACCCGCCGGCAACGCCGCTGCCGAACCTGTCCGAGCTCGCCCAGTCGGCCGGCCTCGATATGGAGGAGATGGACGGCCGCCAGCGCGACGCGCACAGCGCCGACATCTTCGCCCGCATCGCCCACTTCCAACTCGCCGACCAGGCCCGCGCCGCCGGGCTGTATCCGTTCTTCCAGCCCGTCGAGGTCAACGACGGTCCGGAGGCCGAGGTCGACGGCCGGCGCGTGATCATGCTGGGCTCGAACAACTATCTCGGGCTCACCCGCCACCCCGATGTGCTCGCCGCCGCCCACACAGCGCTGGACCGCTGGGGTCCCTCGATGACCGGCTCGCGCCTGCTCAACGGCACCAGCCCCGTGCATCTCGAACTGGAAGAGGCGCTCGCCGACTTCCTCGGTGCGGAGGCCGCAATCGTCTTCTCGACCGGCTACCTCGCCAACCTCGGCACCGTCTCCGCGCTCGTCGACCGCCACGGCGTCTCCGTGCTCGACCGCGATGTCCACGCCAGCATTTACGACGCCGCCGGACTCGCGCTGGGCAAGTACACGCGCTTTCAGCACAACGACCCGGCGCATTTGGCGCGCGTGCTGGACAATCTTGACAGGGAGACGCCGCGGCTGGTGATCGTGGACGGCGCCTACTCGATGGGCGGCGACCTCGCGCCGCTGCCCGCGCTGCGCGAGGTCTGCGCCCAGCGCGACACGCGCCTGCTGGTCGACGACGCGCACGCGATCGGCACCGTCGGCCCGACCGGGCGCGGCACGCACAGCCATTTCGGGCTGCAACAGGGCGAAGACCTGATCATCGGCACATTCAGCAAGACGCTCGCCTCGGTCGGCGGCTTCTGCGCCGGCCCGCGCGTGGTCACCGAGTACATCCAGCATTTCAGCCGTCCGATGCTCTTCACCGCCGCGCTGCCGCCGGCCTCGGCCGCGGCCGCCCTGGCCGCGCTGCGCCTGATCGACGCGGAGCCGTGGCGCGTGCAGCGCGTCCAGGAGCTGGGCGCGCGAATGCGCCGGCGGCTGACCGAACTCGGCTTCGACATCGCCTCGAGCGAGACGCCGATCATCCCCATTCGCGTGGGCGACGAAGTGCGCACGGCGCTGTTCTGGCGCGACCTGCTCGACCACGGCGTCTACACCAACGCCGTCATCGCCCCCGCCGTCCCGCGCGGACAGGCGATCCTGCGCACCTCCTACATTGCCACGCACACCGACGAGCAGCTGGAGCGGGCGCTGCAAATCTTCGCCGAGGCCGGCCGCCGCTCCGGCGTGATCAGCTAACCCCGTGCGCGTCCTGCTGACCGGCGCGAGCGGCTTCGTCGGCGGCCACGCCGCCGCCGCGCTCCACCGCGCCGGCCACGAGCTGCGCCTGCTCACGCGCGAAAGCAGCGACCTCTCCCGCATCGACGCTGAGCAGATTCCCTACGAGCGCGTCGTGGTCGATCTGGACGGCGATCGCGCCGGACTCGACGCCGCGTGCGAGGGAGTGGAGGCGGTCGTCCACATCGCCGCGCGGCTGCGCGGGCGCAGCGAGACCGAATTCATGCGCACCAACGCCGACGCCACCGCCGCGCTGGGCAGCGCCGCGCGCGACGCCGGCGTCGGTTGCTTCGTCTACCTCTCCTCGCTCGCCGCCCAAGGCCCCGCGCCGGGCAACGCGCCAGAACCGACCGATGTCGAGCCGCATCCAACCTCCGACTACGGCCGCTCCAAGCTGGCCGGCGAGCGGGCGCTTGCGGAAACCTGGCGCGGGGCCGCGCTGGCGATGATTCGCGCGCCGCTGATCTACGGCCCGGCCGACCGCGGCCTGCTGCCCTTCTTCCAGGCCGCCGAGCGCGGCTTCGCCCCGCAGCTGGGCGACGGAAGCAACCGCGTCTCGGGCGTCTACGGCCCCGACCTCGCAGAGGCGATCGTTGCGATTCTGGAGCGGCCGCCCAGCGAGCCGACAAGTGAGCCGACAAGCGAGCCGGCGATCTGGCAGATCAGCGACGGCGGCGGCGCATACACCTGGCGCGACCTGCTCGCAGCGCTCGAACAGGCCGCCGAGCGACCGCTGCGCATCATCCCCCTGCCGCCGCCCATCTGGTCCGCAATGGCCGCTATCGCCGAAGCCTGGGCGGCCTCCACCGGCAACGAGCCGCTGCTCGACCGCTCGCGCGTCACCGAAATGCGCCAGCCCGCCTGGCTAGCCGACGGCGCGCCGCTGGAAGCCGCCACAGGCTGGCGCCCAAAGGTCGGCATCGAGCAAGGAATCGCCGAAACAATGCGCTGGTACCGCCAACAAAACTGGCTCTAGCTGTCGTAACCACAACAGCTAGCAGGCGTTCACACCCACCCAAAACTCCCGCCCCCACCCGTCATTCCTGCGCTCCTCTCTTCCGTCATTCCTGCGCAGGCAGGAACCCCCGCCTCCCATCCATCACTCCCGCCCCCCTTCCCATCACTCCCGCGCCCCTCTCTTCCGTCATTCCTGCGCCCCTCTCTTCCGTCACTCCCGCGCGCCCCTCTTCCGTCACTCCCGCGCGCCCCTCTTCCGTCATTCCTGCGCAGGCAGGAACCCCAACTCCCCCTAACCGTGCTACCATACCCCCAGAAGAACGAAAGTGCTAGAAATACCCCACACCCCAAGCGCGAACACCCCGAACAACCCTGAACAAATCCGAACAAACCTGAACAAACCTGAACGCCGCCGAACGCCCCGACCAGATAGGACCACCCCCATGATCACCCCCCAACACCCCGAAAAAAACAAACCCCGAACACCGGCGGCGTTCGCCGAGGCGGTAGAGTTTGCCGCATGAGCGGCGCGCGGCGAATCATCTCCTTCGACCTCGACGGCGTGCTCGCCGCGCCGCCGTTCGGCTGGAATCCCACGCTCGACCGCAATGTCTCGCTGCAACCGATCAGCGAGCCCGCGCCGACCTCAATCACCCGCCGCCACGGCGCGCTCGACCCCATCCTCACCCGCACCTGGTACGCGCTGCGCTACGCCGGACGGCGAGTCCGCCCCGGCGCGCTCGACGCGGTGCGCGCAGCGGCCCAACACCACGAGGTGATCGTCCTGACCGGCCGCAGCGAGCGCGGACGCCGCCAAACCCAGGCCTGGCTCGACGCCAACGGCTTCGGCGAGCAGATCGACGCGCTCGTGATGAACGACGGCGCGCGCCCCTCCGCGCGACATAAGGAGCACCAGATGGCCGCCCGCGATGTCGCCCTGCACGCCGACGACGACGCGGCCACCTGCGCGCTGCTGGCCCGCTGCGGCGTCCCCGTCGCGCTGCTCGACTGGCCGCGCAACCGCGGCCTGGACTTCCCCGAAGGCGTCCGGCGCTACCCCGACATGCGCGCGCTGGCGGCCGAGCTCGCAGCGCTCAACGCCGAAGCCGCGGAGGCCTGACTGATGCCCACCGCCGAGCACGCATTCGAGATCAGAGCCGAACCCGACGCAATCTGGCGCGCGCTGCGGGCCGAGGCCGACGAGGGCGTGCGCGCCGGACGCGCCGAACTGCTGCGGGAAGAACGCCCCCGCGCGCTGACGCTCGATGTCGAGCTCGGCTGGGGGCTGACCGTCCACTACGCCTACACGCTGCGCGCCGTGACCGGCGGCTCGCAGGTCAGCGTCGCGATCACCCCGCGCGGAATCCGCTGGGCGCTGAGCAACATCCTGATGCTGGGACGCGGCATCACCCCCTTCTCGCTCGCCGCCGCCCAGGGGCTGGCCAACCTCAAAGAGACGCTCGAAGCCGCGGATCAGCCGCCTCCCTAATCGCGCGGAGTGTCAAATCTTGACCGAACGCCAGCACCCTCACGCAATTCGCGGATAAGCTGCGCAGGAGCAGGAGGCGGGATGCTGCGCAACACTCCGAAGCGATGGCTCGCGGCGGCGCTGTCGGCCCTGGCCGCGATCGCGATCGCCGCCGTCCTGTTCGGCTCTCTTGTCGGCTCCCTCGCGCCGGCCGCCGCGCAGACCAGCGCCGCGCCGCTGCGCGGCACCGTCTACATCTGGAACGACGGCCTGCTCCAGCGCGCGCCGCAGACGGCGGTCTCGACCGGCCTCGCGCAGGCGCGCACCGACGAACGCGGACGCTTCGAATTCTCCGCCGACCAGCGCAGCGGCCGAATCACGGCCGTCAAACCCGGCTTCGACGTCGTGCGCCGCGAGGTCTACGGCGACACCGTCGCGATCGTGCTCCGCCAGCTCGTGGTGCGCGGCGTCTTCGTCTCGTTCAACCAGCTGCCGCAGACCCGCATCCAAACCTGGCTGCGCGATCTGGTCGAGCGCGACCTGATCAACGCGATCGTGATGGACATCAAAGAAGAGAGCGGGCGCGTCGTCCAGTTCGCCGCGACCGAAATGACCGACCAGATCGGCGCGACCTCGCCCGCCGACGGGGTGGCCGAATTCCTCGCCGAGCTGGGCGAACTGGGCGTCTACCGAATCGGGCGGATCGTCACCTTCCTCGACAGCCGCTACACCGCCTGGCATCCGCAGAACGCCCTGAAGCACATCAACGGCTACAGCTTCATCGACGGAATGGGGCTGCGCTGGTCCAGCCCCTTCAGCCCCGAGGCGCGGCGCTACAACATCGATATCGCCGTCGCCGCCGCCGAGCACGTGGACGAGGTGCAGTTCGACTACGTGCGGCTGCCCTACGAGGACGGCCTGGCGGAGCGGGCGATCTACGCCTCGATGGGGCGCGAAGCCGCGATCAACGCGCTGGCCGAAGAGGCCGCCGAAGCGCTGCATCTGGCCGGCGCAGCCGTCTCCTTCGATGTCTTCGGCGTGATCGCAATCTCCGAGGACGACCAGGGCATCGGCCAATCGATCCGCTCGCTCTCGCGGCATCTCGATTACCTCTCGCCGATGCTCTACCCCAGCGGCTGGGGCGAGTGGTCCTTCGGGCTGCGCTACCCGCCGAGCCAGCCCGGCCCGGTAATCCGCTACAGCATGCAGGCGACGCTGGCGCGGCTCGCCGAAGGCTCGCACGCCGAGGTGCGCCCCTGGTTGCAGGATTTCACCGACTACCAGGAGCGGCATGTCTACTACGGCCCGGCGCAGGTGCTGGCGCAGGTGCGGGAAACAGCCGCCAACGGCGGCTACGGCTTCATGCTCTGGGACACCCGCCTGAGCTACCAGGAAGCCGCCCTCGAAGCCGCGCTGGAACTCACCTGGACCCCCCGCTGGTCCGCAGGCAGCTAGCCGCCATTCCTGCACCCTTACCCGTCATTCCTGCGCCCCTTACCCGTCATTCCTGCGCAGGCAGGAACCCGCACCCCTTACCCGTCATTCCTGCGCAGGCAGGAACCCGCGCCCCTCCTCCGTCATTCCTGCGCAGGCAGGAACCCGCGCCCCTTACCCGTCATTCCCGCGCCCCTTACCCGTCATTCCCGCGCCCCAATCCGTCATTCCTGCGCAGGCAGGAACCCGCGCCCCTCTCCGTCATTCCTGCGTCCCCAATCCGTCATTCCTGCGCAGGCAGGAACCCAAGCGCTCGCCTGCGTTTCGTGCGCAGCTCAATGTCTCAACCGCCCGCCCAAGCGGCTTCCGCGCCGAGCGTTCGGAGCCAGCACGAGCCGCGCCTGCTGCGTAGGTTCCTGCCTGCGCAGGAATGACAGAGGAGCGCGCGACCAGCGCCAACACGCCCTAGAAAACGCTCCCGCCCCAGCCGGCGCCCACCAGAAAGCTGTTCAGCTGCATGTTGAACTGCGCGGCCCGCTCGAAATAGACGGAGTGGCCCGTCTCCGGCAGCTCGAAATAGGACGAGCCGGGCACGTGCGCCTGCGCCGCGCGAATCGCGGCGGGCGGGAAAAACGGGTCATTGCTGCCCACGATCCAGAGCAGCGGCACCACTAGATCGGCGACTGCGGCCGGGTCGGGCGCGAGCGCGCTCAGCGTCTCCGTGACGTTCGGGTTGAGCGGCGGGTTGAGCGCCATGATCTCGTCGTAGAGGAAGGCCAGCGCCGGGTCGCGCTCGCGCAGGTGCGCGTCGTAGGCCAGCTTGCCCAACCCCTCCTCGCGGATTCGCTCGCGCGTCGAGCCCGCCACCGAGGGAATCTTGTCGGTGATCAACCCGCCGGTGGTGCCACCCATGACCAGCGCGGCGACGCGCTCGGGGTGCTGCAGCGCCGCGCCGAGGCAGGTCCAGCCGCCCATCGACTGCGCGACCAGCGCCGCCTGGTCAATCTCCAACTCGTCGAGCAGCGCGATCACGTCGTCCACGAATCCGGCCGGGCCCGGCCCATCCGCCTTCTCCACGCTGCGCCCCCAGCCGCGGTGGTCGAACACCACGCACTGATAGGCCTCGGCGAAGACCGGAGCCTGCTGCCACCAGGAGAGATGGTTGCCGCCCGCGCCGTGCGCGAACACAATCGCCGGGCCGTCGCCGAGCGTCTCGTAGTAAATCTCGCAGGACGTTCGGTGGAGGGTCGGCATAGGGTTGCCTCTTTCGTCGCGTCGCGCGTCGCGCGCGCCTCACACGTTAACGGAGTGCGGCCCGCGATAGGCTCGCGCCATGCGAATCGTACTGACGGGCGCGGCGCGCGAACCGGGCCGCCAGATTCTCGCCGAACTGCAGCGGCAGGACGCCGCCGTGCTCGCGCTGGTCGATCCCGCCGACCCGCCGCTCGACAACGCCGTCGACGCGCTGACCGTCAACGCGCAAGATACGGCAGCGTTGACCAAGGCGTTGGCGGGCGCGACGCATGTCGTCCACGCCTACGCGCTGACCGAGCCCGGCCACAGCCCGGCGGACTACGAGCTGGCCAACATCGCCAGCGCGACGGCGCTGCTCGACGCCTGTATGAAACTGGACCTCGAGGGCTTCGTGCTGGTCTCGACGACGGAGACCTACGGCTGGGGCTTGCCGCCCTGGCCGGTCGGCGAGAGTTGGGTACCGCACCCGATCGGCGCGCAGCTGCAAAGCCGCGCGACGGCGGAGCAGGCCGCGCGCACCTACCGCCGCAGCGTGCCGCTCGCCGTGCTGCGCGCCGCCCCCTGCCTGGCCGCCGATGACGGCCTGCTGCGCCGCCTGGTCGGGCATTTCATCTCGCACCCGCGCGCCGGGCTGGTCGCGGGCGGGCGCACGCCGATCTCGGTGATCGCCGCCGCCGACCTGGCCCGCGCGGTCTGGGCCATGCTGGCGCAGTTTGACCAGGCGGCCGACCAGATCTTTCACGCCGCCAGCGCTCACACCACCTGGCGCGAGCTGGCCGAAGAAGGCTGCCGCCTGCGCGGAGTCAAGCCGCAATTCTGGAGCGCGCCGCTGCCGCTCGCCCGCGCGCTCGACGCTGTCTCCCTCTCCAACTGGGCGCTGCCCGCCCCCGATGGCGTCGAGTCCTACGTGCCCCTCACCGGCCAGCCGCACCTGATCGACGACAGCCGCCTGCGCGTAGCCGTCGGCTACACCCCAGTGCTCAGCCTACGCGGCGCGCTAGCCCAGGCGCTAAACGGCTAGGGTCTGTTCACGCTGATCGCGCGCTCCGCCCCTCTGTCCGTCATGCCCCGCCTTCCCCGCGCTCCTTTCCGTCATTCCTGCGCGCAGGAACCCGCGCGCGCCCAACACCCACCCTTTCCGTCATTCCTGCCCCCCCCCCCCCCTCGTCATTCCTGCGCAGGCAGGAACCCGCCCACCTCAACGCACCAAGCCACTCCCCCAAGAAAATTCATCCCTCCCCCCTCCCAGGGGGGAGGCTAGGTGGGGGGTGAGAGGCAGCGAGCCAGCACAACAATCGCACCACGCCCCGATCTCCCACGCCACCCTTCATCGCACCCACCCTTTCCGTCATACCCCCGCCCCCTTCCGTCATTCCTGCGCAGGCAGGAACCTGCGCGGTAGGCGCGGCTCAGCTTGGCACCGAACATTCGGCGCGGAGCGGCTCAGGTAGGCCGTCGCAGCATCAAAGTGCGCACAGGCGCTGGAGATCGCCTCGGTTCCTGCCTGCGCAGGAATGACGGAAAGGGACGCAGGAATGACGGAAGCGTGCGCGGAGGCGGCTCAGCCCACCGCCCGCACCGCGTCCGCGACCGCGTAGGCGAGGCCCTCTTCGAAGATGCTCGGCACGATCCGGTCGGGCGTCGGCTCCTCGACGAAATCGGCAATCGCCTTGGCCGCCGCGATCTTGTGCTCGTCTTCGACATTGGGGATCGCGCCGTCGAGCAGACCGCGGAAGAGGCCGGGGAAGCCCAGCGCGTTGTTGATCTGGTTGGGGAAGTCGGAGCGGCCTGTCGCGACGATCGCCGCGCCGGCCTCCGCCGCCTCGTCGGGCATGATCTCCGGCGTCGGATTGGCCATCGCGAAGACCATCGAGTTGTCGTTCATCGAGGCCACATCGGCGACGGTGACCAGACCCGGCCCGGCCAGGCCGAGGAAGAGGTCCGCGCCGCGCATCACCTGCGAGGTCTGCGGGATGCTGCCGTCGGAGTTGTTGCGGTGCTCGCTCCAGCCCGCCGCCTCGCGCTTCCACGGATTGAGGTCCTCGCGGTCGACCGTCAGCAGTCCCTTCGAGTCGATCAGCGAGATGTCCTCGCAGCCCATGTCGCGCAGGATTTTGGAGCAGGCGATGCCGCTCGCGCCGGCGCCCAGCACCACGGTGCGGATATCTTTGAAGTCGCGGTTGGTCAGCTTCAGCGCGTTGATCACGCCGGCCAGCGCGACGACCGCGGTGCCGTGCTGGTCGTCGTGCATCACCGGGATCGAGAGCGACTCGTGCAGGCGATGCTCGATCTCGAAGCAGCGCGGCGCGGAGATGTCTTCGAGGTTGATCCCGCCCAGCGAGGGAGAGATCGCCTCGACCGCGGCGACGATGTCGTCCACCTCGCGCACGGCGAGCGCGATCGGGATCGCGTCGACGCCGGCGAACTCGCGGAAGAGCACGCACTTGCCCTCCATCACGGGCAACGCCGCCTGCGGGCCAATGTCGCCCAGTCCCAGCACCGCCGAGCCGTCGGTCACCACGGCGACCAGATTGCCCACGCCGGTCAGCTCGCGCGCCTGCTCCGGGTCGCGCTCGATCTCGAGGCAGGGCGCCGCCACACCCGGCGTGTAGACGATGCTCAGATCGTCGTGGTTGTTGACGGTGACTTTGGAGGCGTAGTCCACCTTGCCCCGCCACTGCCGATGGGCTTCGATTGCTTCCTGGTCGACGCTGCTCATGCTCTCGCTCCTGTAGCGGCGGAATGACCGATGCTTCCGGCTCGGTGCCGCAGTGCGCTACAGACTAACCCCGATGGCGCAGTCAATCACCCCCGCGCCGATCAGCTGCGCGCAACGCGCGTTACAGGCGCATCACACACAGCTTCGCAAGCAACCTCAGAGCAGCGCGCCCTCAAGGATGCCGCGGTGCGCGCGCAGCACGATCTTGCCCTCCTCGCGCCGCTCCACAATCAACGGCTTGCGGCAGTGCTGGCAAGGCGTCGTCTCCTTGCGCCGCAGCAGGCCGGCCGGCGGCAGGCGGGCGATGGTCGGCTCCTTGCAGTAGGGGCAGGTGACCGCCCAGCGCTTGCAGGCGCGGATTCGCAGCTTGTCGCCCGCCTTGTTCCCGCGCGACACGACCAAGTCGTGCTCGCAGCCCTCGCAGCGGGTCACGACGCGGCGTGTGCGCCCGTCGGACGGCGGCACGCCCACCTCCAGCGAGCGCTCGCACTGCGGACAGCGGATGCGCGAGGTCTCGATGCCGTGCTCCATAGTCAAAATGCTACCGAGTCGCGCGCTGCGGCGGGGCGGCGAGGGCGGCAGGACAGCGCCGCGCTACGCTGCGCAAATGACCAGACGAGCTCCGGAAGCGCGCGGCACGCGCGAGTTCTCTAGCCCCGAAGTGCGCGTGCGCAGCGACCGCCAGCCGCCCTTTCACGCGCGGCAGCGGCTGCTGCTGCCGCGCGAGCGCCGCCGCCGCGAGCGGCTCAACCGCGCGCTGCGGATCTTCCTGCCGCTGATCCTGCTGGCCGGGATCGGCGTCGGCGTCTACTTCGGCGTCTACTACCTGCTGCGCGACGACGGCGATGAGCCGGCGCCGACCGAGACAGCCCAGGCAGCCGCCCAGGGCGAGACCGCGGCCGAGCCCGCCGCCGAATCGACGGCGGAAACGGCCGTGGCGAGCGAAGCGCAGGCGTCGCCAGCCGCGCAGCAGGCCGAGCCGGCGGCGGCCGCAACCGAGCGGCAATCCGCCCCTGACGAGCCGGCGGCGAGCGAGGAGCCGGCCCAACCCGCCGAGCCGCAGACGCCGGCTGAGCCGCAGACGCATCCGGCGCGGGTCGAGCCGAGCGTGTCGGAGGAGACGATCACGCCGGCCTCGGTCAGCGGCGCGCCGCTGCTCGGCGAGCGCATGACCGCCGAAGCGCTGCCCGCCGGCATCCCCCGCCAACTCGCCGACGAGTCGCCCTACGACCCGACCGACCCCGCCGCCGCCTTCTCCAACCTCTGGCCGGTCGGCACCACGCTGCGCCTGACCCGCCTGCCCGGCGCGCCGCTGCTCAACGAGGAACAGGCCGCGCAGGTCGTAGGCGCGGAGGCGCTGGTCGTCATTCGCGGCTCGGAGAACTCGAACACGGACATCCAACTGAGCGCCGCCGCATTCGAGCTGCTCGGCTTCTACGAGACGGAGCGAATCATCGCCGTCCGCGCCGAAGTCGCCGCCCCACCCCCCTGACGCCGCGCCAACGCCCGCCCGCTCTTTTCTACGCCCCTTCCCCCCAATTCATCCCTCTCCCCCTCTCCTTCAACTTCTACCGCCCTTCCGCCCTTCCCCAATTCATCCCTCCCCCCTCTCAGGGGGGAGGTTAGGTGGGGGGTAGGAGGCACCGAACCAGCACCACCGATCGTGCTGGCCCCGATCGCCCACCGGCCCCGATCGCCCACCCACTCCATCGCCCATGTCGCGCCTCTCTCCCTCATTCCCGCTCCCCCTCCCTCACCACCCTGCGTCCCTCTTCCCTCATTCCTGCGCCCCTTTCCGTCATTCCTGCGCAGGCAGGAACCTAGGCGGCCTCCCGCACATCCAGCGCCTCTACGCTGCAACGATCATCCACGCGCATCACCTCTGAACATCAGCGCCGTTGTCCTTGCTCGCTGCCGCCCACCCCCCACCTAACCTCCCCCCTGAGAGAGGGGAGGGATGAATTGAGGGAGAGACTGGAAGGGGAGGAGAGAGATCGGAAGAGGGAGCGCCTTAGCGCCGCCGGCGGCGGCCGAAGGGCATGCGCAGCTCTTCGCCGTAGTTGAGGAAATCTTTTTCCTTGCCGCACTTGGAGCAGACGCCGTGCGAGACTTGCGCGTCGGGGCGCGCGATCTGCCAGTTGTGCTGGCAATTTTCGGGGTCGACGGGCGGCGGCGGCGGCTTGCGGGTCTTGGCCTGGCTGCGGCGACTCGTCCTCGGCTTGCGTTGGGTCACAGAGACCACCCCTTCGCCGCGCGATGCGCCCTCCCGGACTCAAGCACTCGTCGGCGCTTGGGCGCCGCGCGGAATATGCGTAGCGTAAGGCGAAACAATCCCTCTGGCAAGGCACCGCTAGCGGCCAAGCCGCAGCCGCGTTGACGTAACGACAGCCGCCGCCGCGCGGGTCAGGTCTCAATCCGCTCGTAGAGCGTGTGGTACTTCTCGCCGCCGGCGATCGCCTGGCGGATGTCCTCGCGGTCCAGCTCGTAGAGCTTGCGCAGCGCCGAGCGGGCGTCGTCGGCCGCCGCCTGGTCGTTGCCGCAGCGGTCCAGGATGCGCTCAAACAGTCCGGCTTCGACGAACGCGTCGACCCGCCCCGCCCAGGGGAAGAACACGAACGACTCCGGGTCGTTGAAGCCCGGCCGCAGCTTGCGCAGCTGGCGGATGCGATCCTGCGGCGAGCGCACCGGCTCGACCACCCGCACGTAGGGGCCGTCGGTCTCGTTGCTGCGCCCGTCGATCAGCAGCCGCTCCGAGAGCCAGCCGAAGCCGATCACCACAACATCCGCCTCACGCAGCGCGCGAAGCGTGTCCTCCAGATCGAATCCCTCATCGTTGGCCATGCCCGCAGTATACGACGGCGGATATAGTAAGCGCACGGAGGTGAAGCGATGCGGCGTTCGCCCGCCGCCGTCCAGCGCGACGGCGATCCCGATGCCCAGATCGAGGCCTTTCGCACTCTTTTCCAGCAGCAGAGCGAGCGGCTCTGGAACGCCGACCGCGATGTCGAGTGGGGCGACGGCGCGCAAATCCCCGCCGCCAAGCGCGACCCCTGGCTGCGCATGATGAACGTCTTTCACGGCCTCGAGGTGATGGGTCTGGACACGATCCAGGTGATGATGAGCAAGGCCACCCACCAGCTGCGCAACCCCAGCCTCAACCTCTACCTCGCCGCGCAGTGCCAGGACGAAGCGCGGCACGTCTACGCGCTCGATCGCTACCTCACCGAGGCCGACGGGCACGGCTATCTGAGTACGCCGGAGCGCTTTCTGATCGAGCGCTTCGGCTCGATGGCCTCCTGGGGCTTCTACCGCGTCGAAAACTGGCTCACCTCCACGCTGTTCAGCGAGAACTTCGCCGCGCTGTTCCTCCAACAGACGCTCGAGATTCCCGACATCGACCCGCTCGCCAAGCAGATCTTCCGCCTGATCCTGCGCGACGAAGTGCGCCACGTGAACTTCCTCCACACCATCCTGCCCGAACTGATCGAGCACCTCTCGCCCGTCGGCCGCGCCTACGTCTGGCAGAGCCAACTGCTGATCGCCGGCGCGACCGCGCTCGGCCTGCGCCGGATCAAACCCGACGCCCAACTGCTCGGCATCGACGTCGACCGCTACAAGCTCACGCTGATCGAGAACCTCGATGTCCAGCTGCGCGACGCCGGGCTCGATCGCTTCCTGCGGATCGACGGCTACCGCCGCATCCTCGACGCCGCGATCTAGGGCGGCGGGCCGACCGATGAGCGACGACATCTGGCAGCGGCAATCGAGCGAGCAGCTGGCCGACTACAAGTTCTTCAAGCTGCGCCAGGACATCAGCCGCCACCCGCGCTCGGGCCGCGACCACCGCTTCTTCATCTTCGAGTTCCCCGACTGGGTCAACATCATCCCGCTCACGCCCGACGAAGAGGTCGTCTTCGTCCGCCAGTTCCGCCAGGGCACGCGCGAAATGACGCTGGAAGTGCCCGGCGGCATCGTCGACCCCGGCGAGACGCCCGCCCAGGCCGCCCTGCGCGAACTCTACGAGGAGAGCGGCTACGTCCCCGCCGACGGCGAAGCCATCGCGCTGGGCTGGGTGCATCCCAATCCGGCCCTGCAGGAAAACCGCTGCTGGTCGTTCCTCGCGCGCAACGTCGAAAAGGCGGTCGCCGAGGACCACATCGTGGGCACCAGCTCCGAGGCGATCGAGGTCTGCACGATCCCCCTACAGGAAGTCCCCGGCATGATCACCCGCGCCGAAATCACCCACGCCCTCACCATCGCCGCCTTCGACCACCACAACCGCCGGCGCAGCACCTAAGCCCGCGCCCCCATCCCGTCATTCCTGCGCAGGCAGGAACCGTCATTCCTGCGCAGGCAGGAACCCGCGCTCGCCCCGTCATTCCTGCGCAGGCAGGAACCCGCGCTCGCCCCGTCATTCCTGCGCAGGCAGGAACCCAACACCCACACCAACCCCCTCCCCCAATTCATCCCTCCCCCCTTCCAGGGGGGAGGTTAGGTGGGGGGTGGGAAGTTGCGAGCGTCCACCAGCGCCCGAGTGGCCGGCGGCTCCCCATCCCGACATTCCTGCGCCCTTCCCCGTCATTCCTGCGCAGGCAGGAACCCGCGCCCCTCAACCGACATTCCTGCGCCCCCACCCGTCATTCCTGCGCAGGCAGGAACCGCTCACGGCGAGCGCGTCATCGGCGCCTGGCCGTCGGTGTTGACGCCCCAGCAGGCGATCGTCCCATCGGTCTTGATGCCGCAGGTGTGTTGATGGCCCGCGCTGAGGGCGGTGAATGTGCCTGCCGGGACCGTCGTTCGTCCGTCGTTGCTGGCGCCCCAGCAGTGGATCGCCCCGGTGGAGCGCAAGCCGCAATTGTGGAGACTGCTGGCGCTGACGGCGGTAAACGTGCCGGTCTGCGCGTCGGTTACCCCGCTGGTGTTCGCGCCCCAACAGTGTACCGCCCCCGTGCTGCGCAATCCGCAACTGTGCAGCTGCCCGGCGCTGACAGCGGTAAACGTGCCCGTCTGCGTGGCGGCCTGGCCGACGGTGTTCGCACCCCAACAGTGGACCGCCCCTGTACTGCGCAGCCCGCAGCTGTGCAGCTGCCCGGCGCTGACAGCGGTAAACGTGCCCGTCTGCGCGGCGGTCCGACCGTTGCCGCTGGCTCCCCAGCAGGAAACTGCGCCGCTGCTCGCCAGCGCGCACGTATGCGACGCAGCCGGGCCGCTGCCGAGCGCGGTGAATGTGCCCGTTGGGGTATCGCTCACTTCCCTGTTGCTGTCGTTGCCCCAACAGACGATTGCGCCGCTGCTGCGCAGCGCGCAGGTGTGCAAGGAGCCGGCGCTGATGGCGGTGAAACTGCCCGTCGGTACGTCTGTGAGCTGGCGCTGGCTGTCGCGCCCCCAGCAGTCGATCGTCCCCGTGCTGCGGATGGCGCAGGTGTGGAAGCCGCCGCCGCTCACAGCGGTGTACGTGGTCGGCGTCGGTGTGGGAGTTGGCGTTGGCGTCACAGGGTCCGGCGTTGCGCCGCTCTCGTCGCCGCTCGAAGCATCCGCGACGGTTCGAGTAGCGCTCGTCGGCGCGAGCTCCGCAATCAGCTCAGGCAGGCGATCATCCTGCCCACCCCAGCAGCGAGCGCTCGCGCGGCCTAGCGCGCACGAGTGGCGCATCCCCGCGCTCACTGCGACATAGCGTCCCGATGGGGCATTGGACTGCCCGTAGCGATCGTCGCCCCAGCATTCGATCGCGCCCGACTCGCGCAAACCGCACGAGTGCCACGCCCCGGCGCTGACCTGCGTGAAGACGCCCGCCGGCGCGTTGAGTTGCCCGAAGTTGTTCAGCCCCCAGCATTCGGCTGAGCCGTTCTCGCGCAGCGCGCAGGAGTGGGTGGTACCCGAGCTCACCTGTGTGAAGACTCCCGAAGGCGCATCAGCGCGTCCAAGGCTGCCGCGCCCCCAACAGGTGATTTCGCCTGATGTGCGCAGCCCGCAGGCATGCAGGTAGCCGGCGCTGACAGAGACGAACTCGCCGTCGGGCGGCTCCGCTTGGCCGTAGTCGAGCACGCTGCGCCCGAAACTTCCGGTCCCCCAGCATTCGAGTTGACCCGTATCGCGCACGCCGCAGGCGAACTGCCAGCCCACCGCCACATCGCTGAACGCGCCTGACGGCGCGTTCGAGTCGCCGCCCCAACAGACGACTTCGCCGCTGTCCTGGCGGATGGCGCAGTTGTGCCAGTCGCCGGCGCTCACCGCCGCGTAGCGGCCTTCGGGGATGTCGCGCAGCGCGGCGGAGTTGCCGCCCCAGCAGCGAATCACGCCGTCGGCGCGGAGCGTGCATTGGTGCTCGCCGCCCGCGTCGAGCGCGAGGTAGCGGCTGGTTGAGGTGGGCGTGGCGGCCTGGGCCAAGGTCAGAGCGGCGAGCAGCAGCGCAGCGATCGCGAGGGCGATCGCGAGGAATTTATCCCCCCCCCCCCCGATCGGGTAAGCGCCGCCAACGCGCGGCCGGCGCGTTGGGCGGCGGTCGGGAGGTCGGCGGCGTGGTTCACGCTTGTCACTCTACACCAGCGTTGCGCTTTCGTGATACTCGCGGCGGGCGGGGGTTCCTGCCTGCGCAGGAATGACGGGAGAGGGCGCAGGAATGACGGAGGTGGTTTGTGCGGGCATGACGGAGGGGGCGCGGCTCAGCCGCGTAGGCGATCTACGTCGAAATCCTCCGGCAGCGGGATGAACAGGCTGCGCCGCGGGCCCTCGAGGTCTCGCGTGATGTGGCCCTGGCCGGTGGTGTCGTCGGCCAGCAGGATCTCGCCGGCGCCCAGGCGCCGCGTTGCGCCGTCGCCGCACTCGATCTCCACCTCGCCGCTCAGCGTCACCACGAACTGCCGCCGCGGGGCGTTGTGGAAGTCCAGCTCGCCGCCGGCCGGCGTCTCGCGGAAGATTATCCCCTCTGCCTCGAACAGCTCCGAGAGCGAGCCGTAGCGGCTCTCGCCCAGCGGCACATCGATCGTCTCGAAGTGCGACTGGTCGTCGTCGCCGGTGTACACGCGGGTGATTTGCATCGTGCGTCCTCTCTGCTTGCCGCCCAGCCTACTGCTCAGTTTGCTGCTCAGTCTGCTCAAACTCGCGCGCCCAGCGGTGGGCGTCCCAGTCGTCGGGCAGGTCCACCATCAGGCTGAAGCGCGGGCCCTCGACATCCACCGTGCGGTGGCCCGGCCCGTCGGTGTCCTCGGCCAAGCAGATATCGCCGGGGCCGAAGCGCCGCTTCTCGCCGTGCCCCACCTCCACCTCGCACGCTCCCTGGATGATGATGATCATCCGCTTGCCCGGCGTCGTGTGCCAGTCGACCGTCAGGCCCGGCTCGGTGGTGCGGAAGAAGCATTGCGCGGGGAAGAGCCGCCGCGTCACGCCGCCGAGATCGCTGACATGCTGCGCCACCTCGAGCTCCTCGAAGTGCGAGACGCCGTCGTCGCCCTGATAAATCCGCGTGATTCGCATCGTTCGCCTCCTCTGCGCCGTCAGTCGGCGTCGGGCAGACGCCAGCGCTCGGCCAGCTCGTCGAGGCTGGTCACCATCAGCGTAGGTGTCGCGTCGGGCGGCGCGGTTTCGCCCTCGCGGTTGACCCAGACCGTGGGCGCGCCCAGCGCGACGGCGGGGCGGATGTCGTGGGCGATCGAGCCTCCCACATGCAGCTGCTGCGCCGACGAGATGCCGAGCCGCGCCTGGAGCGCCGCCCAGTGGGCGGGCGAGGGCTTGTAGGAGCGCAGCTCTTCGGCGGTGATCAACAGGTCGAAGGGCGCGCCGAGCCGCCGCACGCTGCCGCGCAGGCCGGCCTGCGTGACGTTCGAGAGAATTGCGATCGGGACGCCCAGCCGGCGCAGCCGCTGTAGGAAGCGCGGCGCGTCCTCGAACGGCGGCCAGTCGCGCAGCGAGTCGGCGAACTCGCGCCCGCGCGCAGGCGGCAGCTCGACGCCGAACTCGGCCGCCGTGCGCGCCACGCTCAGCGCCAGCACCTCGTCGTAGTCGCGGTAGCGCTCGTGCTCCACGATCAGCTCGAGCTCGATGCGCCGCTCGGCGAAGGCGCGCAGATCGACATCGGCCAGCTCGGCAATGCGGCTCACCGCCTCGCGCACGCCGCCCCGCCAGTCGATCAACGTGCCGTAGCAGTCGAACGAGATCACCGCCGCGTCGCGGGGATCGGGGATGTCGCGTCCAGTGGTCGTCTCGTCGGTCATGGCCGCCTCCGATCATCGCGCGTCGCGCCGAGTTGCACCACCTCGTCGCCGAAGCGCTGCTGTAGGTCGTCCACCGCGCTGCGCAGCGCGGCGGCGCGCGCCTTGCGCGCCGCCGAGCCCGGCGGCATCGCCGCCGGGTCCGCCGCCGCGTCGAACAGCGAGAGTTGCGCCGCGGCCTGCGCCGTCTCCAGATTGGAGACGCCCACGCCGATCAGCCGGAAGCGTCTCAGCGGGCGGCACTGCGCGCGCAGCAGCTCGAGCGCCGCCGCCGCGATCTCGTCCGGGTCGTCGCCCGCCCGCGGCAGCGTGCGCTGGCGGGTGAAGGTGGTGAAATCGGAGAGGCGCAGCTTGATCTGCACGGTGCGCGCGCGCAGCTCGGAGCGCCGCAGCCGCCGCGCGACATCCTCCGCCTGCCCCCGCGCGGTCGCCGCGAGCTTGTCATAATCGCCGATATCCTCGGCGAACGTGGTCTCCGACGAGATCGATTTGGTCTCGCGCGAGGTGCTGACCTCGCGCGGATCAATCCCCCGCGCGAGGTCGTGAAACCACTCGCCGCGCGCGCCGAAACGGTCGATCAGCCAGGCCAGCGGCTGCTCCGCGAGGTCGCCGACCGTCTCCACGCCGACCGCCCGCAGCCGCTCGGCCGTCTTGGGGCCGACGCCCCACAGCTCGGAGATCGCCAGCGGCGCGAGCCAGGCGCGCTCTGCGCCCGGCGGGACGACCGTCAGCCCGTCGGGCTTCTCGCGATCCGACGCGATCTTGGCGATCGACTTGGTCGTGCCCGCGCCGCAGGAGATGGTCAGCCCGGTCTCCTTGCGCACGCGCTGCTTAACCCAGGACGCCACCTCGCGCGGCGTCTGGCCCGATTCGACCCGCTGCGTGATGTCGATGAACGCCTCATCGAGCGAGAGCGGCTCGACCAGCGGGCTGACGCTGCGGAAGATGTCCATAATCTGGTCGGAGATCTCGCGGTAGCGATTGAAGCGCGGGCGCACGATCTCGGCGTGCGGACATAAGCGCACCGCCGTGCGCATCGGCATCGCCGAGCGGCAGCCGAATTTGCGGCTCTCGTAGGAGGCCGCCGCCACCACGCCCCGCGCCCGCGGCGACCCGCCCACCAGCACCGGTTTGCCGCGCAGCGCCGGATTGTCGTGCTGCTCCACGGAGGCGTAGAACGCATCCATATCCGCGTGGATGATCTGCCGCGACGGCGCGGACGCAAGCTCGGAACGTTCGTCGGCGCTCATACCGATACCGTACCCACTCAGCGGCCACTCAGCAGAAAGGGCGCTCAACGGAATGAGCATCGCGGAGCGTCTACGCGAGCGCATCGGCCTCGGGCGGCGCAACGGCGCGGTTCCCGAAGCGGCCACCGCGCTGCTCGACGAAGCCGAGCGCCTCGTGCGAGCCGGGCGCGGCGCAGCCGCGAACGCGCCCGCGCGGCGCGCGCTCGACCTGCTGGCCGCCGTTGACCGGGCGGACGAGCTTGATCTGCGCCTCGGCGCAGCGCACTGCTTCTGCGGCAATCTGGACGCCGCGCTGCGCCACGCCCGCGCCGCCGCCCTGGCGCGGCCCTACGACGTCGACTCGCGCCTCTCGCTGGGCAATGTGCGCCTGGCCCGCAACGAGCTGCTCGAAGCGGCGCACGAGTTCGACGCCGTGATCGAGGAGTTCGGCGCGGAACCCGACGCCGCGAGCGGGCGCCGCGCAGCAATCCTCGCGCGCGGCGAAGCCCCCGTGGACGAACTCGCCGCGAGCGACGCCGACTGGCGCGCCGCCGCCCGCCTGCTGGTCGGCCTCTGGTCGGCGGCGGGCATCGCCGAGCGCCGCCGGGCCGCGCTGGGCGGCGCCGACGCGCTTAGCCTCGCGCTGCTCGATGAGCTGCTCGATGCGGTGCGAGCCGAAGCTCAAATTTCAGCGGAGCAGGAGACATAACAATGGGCATCTTCTCCGGCCTCCGCGCCCGCCTCGCCGCCCTCAGCGCTACGCCCGAAGTCGAGGCCGCCACGCTCGCCGACATCGAGACGGTGCGGCGCGCCGTCCGCGCCGAGGCCGCCCGGCTGGGCCGCCGCCGCCGCCTCTCGGTCACGATGCTGATGGAGCACTCCGCCGAGGACCTGCGCCGCCTCGACCTCTTCCAGATCATCGCCCACCTCGCCGCCGAGGGCGAACTCCAGAACGTCGAGCAGGACTCCTTCGGCAACCTCAAGTTCGACCTGGGCGAAATGGCCGATCAGGCTCCTCCTGGAGCCCCCAACCGATGATCGCACTATATAGGTTATGTTCCAGCGGCCTCAAAATTTCGGCCACAGCGCCCGCCCGCGCTCACGGGGCGGGCTCGAAGACAATCTGGAACTCCATCAGGCCGGTTTCGGCAATCGAGAGCACGCGGAAGCCGACCGGCGCTTCAATCTCGTAGTCCGTCAGCACGATCTCGGTCGAGCCCGAGACCACCACCAGGCCGTCCACGTACTGCCCCGCCAGCGCGATCGCAACCTCGTTGGTCACGCCGTGCAGCTCCAGCGTGCCTGCGGCGGTCACCGCCAGGCTGTCCTCGCCCACCGGCAGCTGCTCGATCGCGATCGGCTCGGCCAGCCGGAACGTGGCGAACGGGTAGGTGTCCGACTCCAGCCCGCGGTCGCGCAGCGCGCCGTCGCGGAAGCTCTGGTCGCTGCGCAGCGTGCGCAGGTCGGCGACGATCTCGACCGCCGTGACCACGGCCCCGTCGAAGCTGAGCGACGCCGTGATATCGCCGGTCCTCCCCACCGCGGTCGCCGCCCCGATGTTGGCCAACTCCTCGTCGATCCGGTAGCCGACGAAGGACTCGCCCCGCTCCGAAAGCGTCCACTCGCCGGCCAGCTCCGACAGCGCCGGCGGCGGAGCGGCCACGCTCACCGTCTGCTCGGCGTCGTCCTGCTGGCCGTCGTCAGCCGCGGCATCCCCGCCGCCGCCGGCTTGCTCAGCCTGCTGCTGGCTGGACGCCTCCGCAGGCGTCTCCTGCTCTTGATAGTCCGAGTAGTCGGAGTAGTCCGAGCCCGGCTGAGCCGCCTGCGAGGGCGCATCGTCGGGCGCGCCGCCGCTGTCCAGCTCGCCGACGCCCGCCTGCGCCTGCTGCGCGTCCGGCTCTTCCTGCGCCGCCTGCTGCTGCTCGCGCACCGAGGCCACAGCCGCCTCCAGCGAAGCCGGCGGCGGCGGATCCCCGCGCAGCGCGAAGTACCAGAGCAGCACCAGCGCAACCGCCACCGCCGCAGCCAGCGCCGCAAGAACAATCAACCGTTTCGGGCTCAGCCAGCGCAACGCGCCAATCATCGGCAAATCTCCCGTAGCCCAAGCCTAAAGCGTGTCCACAACCCCGTCATTCCCCCCCCCCCCTCGCGTCACACCTGCGCCACTTCTCGCGTCACACCTGCGCCCCCCTCGCGTCACACCTGCGCCACTTCTCGTCATTCCTACCGCCCCCTCCGTCATTCCTGCGCCCCCTCCGTCATTCCTGCGCAGGCAGGAACCCGCGCACGCACGCACACCCCCCCTCCTCCCCTTCCCCAATTCATCCCTCCCCCCTCTCAGGGGGGAGGTTAGGTGGGGGGTGAGAAGCCGCGAGCCCCCACCACAGATCGTGCGCGCCCCGATCACCCACCTCACCTCCCTCCCCGTCATCACCGCGCCCCCTCTCATCGCACCCGCGCCACTTCTCGCCATTCCTGCCCCCCCCTCCGTCATTCCTGCGCAGGCAGGAACCCGCGCACGCACGCACCCCCTCCACCCCTTCCCCAATTCATCCCTCCCCCCTTCCAGGGGGGAGGTTAGGTGGGGGGTGAGAAGCCGCGAGCCGCCGCCACACGTCGTGCGCACCCCGATCGCCCGCCTCACTCCCTCCCCGTCATCACCGCGCCCCCTCTCATCGCACCCGCACCCCCCGCCCGTCATTCCTGCCCCCCTCCTCCGTCATTCCTGCGCAGGCAGGAACCCGCGCAGCAGGCGCGGCTCATACTGGTTCCGAACGCTGCCGGCGGTGCGGGAGCGGCATTGGTGGGCTGTCGCGGTATCGCGGGCCCGTACAGGCGCTGGAGACCGCCTGGGTTCCTGCCTGCGCAGGAATGACGGAGGGGAGGGGGGGGCGATTGGAGCGTGCCACGACGGCTGGTGGTCGCTCGTTGCCTCCCACCCCCCACCTAACCTCCCCCCTGAGAGGGGGGAGGGATGAATTTGGGGGACGGGGTGGGTAGTGCGCGACTAGCGTGAATAGCCCCTAGCCCCGCCGCTGTCCAGATCGCCGACGCTTGCCCGCGCCCGTTTCAGGCGTGCAGCGCCTCGCCGCGGTGCAGCCGCGCCGCGGTCTCGTACGTCTGATTCATCGAGCGCACTGTTGGCGCGTGCGCCGTCAGGAAGCGGCTTGCGCCGATCAGCACATCGTCCCCCTCCGGACGCTCCCCGAAGCGCTCCGCCAGCCGCAGCGCGGCGTCGTAAATCTGGAACGAGTGGAAGCCCGCGTCCTCCCGCAGCAGCGCCGAACCCAGCGCGCGGATGACCTCTTGCCGCCGCCCGCCCGCCAGCAGGTCCGCCGTCGCTTGCGCCGTCTCGTCCACCTGCTGCTGACGGTCGAAATGCGCCAGCAGATCATCCACCGACGCCGCCCCGCCGTTCGGCTCCGGGCGCGGCTGACGCGGCGTGTTCAGGAAGCGCTCCAGGTAGACCGACGCCGCGCCATCCAGAATCCCCCGCGCCAACTCCCGCGAGGGCGCGCGCTGCATCGCCCGATCCACCGCGTTGGTGTAGGTGAATGTGTGATGCACCGTGTCCCAGTCGCCGAACTCGTTGGAGATGTGGAAGTGCAGCGGCCGCCGCGCCGCCGCGTAGGCCACCGTCAGGCTCAACTCGCCCAGCGGCGCGCCGGCGCGGGCCGCCGCCACAATCCGCTTCAGCGACACGTCGGGCGGGTCGTCCAAAATCGACTCCGCGACCGGCTGATGCTGGTCCCAAGCGTCGTTATGTTGGCCGCCGACCGCCAGCGCCTCATCCAGCGCCTCGCCCGCCTCGCGCAGCAGCGCCGGCAGATCCACGGGATGTTGCCAGGCCGAGGTCTCTTCCATTCGCTGCGCGCCGGTGATCGTCGGGATCACCGAGCTCAGCAGATCCGGCGCGGCATCCCAGCCGACCGCGTCCAGCAGCTCGCAGGCCTTGTTGGCGAAATCGAGCGTGTGCCCCACATCCATAAAGGTGTGATCGGTGGAGGCCGCGAAGAGCAGGTCCGCCAGCTGCCGGTTGTCCAGTCCGGCCGCCGCGGCCGTGCGCAGGCAGCGCTCCGCCGCGTCGCGCGAGCGCACCTCAGCGAAGCGCCGGAACCACGCCCGAAACTGCGCGGGCCGCGATTCCTCCGTCGCCAGCGGCGCAATATCAAAGTCCGGCGGCTGCCCCTGCACGCTGCGCGCCACGTGCACCACGCCCTGATACAGCGCCCGCGCGCGGTCGTCCGGCTCGAGCTGCGGCAGCACGTTCGCCATCGCCGTGAGAATCGACAGCCCGCTCGACCAGCCAGCCGCGCGGTTGCGCACCCCGAAGCGCGCCGCGCGATCCAGCACGATGTCCTCTCGCCCCGCCGCGCACAACCCAATCACCGACTTGGCGAGCACCAGCCGCAGGTTCTGCTCCAGGCCCTCCTGCAGCTTGCGCGTCCAGTGCCCAACCGCTTCCTCTTCCTGCGGCTGCGGGTCGATCCAGACCTCGCCGCTGCGCACCTCGCTGCGAAACGCCGCCACATCGTCGGCGAACAGGTCGAACGCGCACCCGCCCGACAGGTCGAACTTCGCGTGGTGCCAGTGACAGGTCAGGATTCCGTCCGCCACCGTCCCCTGGCTGAGCGGGAAGCCCATATGCGGGCAGCGGTTGTCCACCGCGAACACCTGATCGCGGTGCCAAAACACCGCCACCGTCCGCTCCCCCGTGGACACGACCCGCACCCCATCACCTCGCAGCTCATCCAGCGAGCAGACCCGCAGCGTCCGCCCATCGCGTCCCTCCAGCCCTCTGATGCCGTTATGTAGCCAGCCTACGCCTTTGCAGTCCGCCGGGTTGGTGGGCCGCGCATCGCCGCCGCTGTCACTCCGGCGGCAGCAATTCCCCCAGCCACGCCGAGAGGTCGTGCAGGCTCTCGCGGCCCAGCTCGTGCTGCATCGGGTACTCGCGGTAGTCCACGCTCAGCCCCAGCGCCTGGAGCCGATCGCGCGAATCGCGCCCCTTGTCGACCGCCACCAGCGGATCGTTCGTCCCGTGCTGCACCAGCAGCGGCAGTTGGGCGGCGTCGGAGTGAACCTCCGCGGCCGCCTCGTCCGACAGCCAGGTAGAGAGCATCGCCGCGCCCCGCCAGCGGCTCGGATCGCTCAGCGCCAGCCGGTAGGCCAGAAACCCGCCCTGGCTGAAGCCCATCAGCGCCGCCCGGTTTCGATCAACCGCGTAGCGCTCACAAGCCTGCTCGATAAACGCCGTCAGATCCGCCGTGACCCGCGCCAACTCGCCCGGCAGCGGGCGGTCATTCTCGCCGCGCCGCATCCAGGTGAACATCGGCCCGTAGGAAAACGGCGCGTCGTCCAGCGCGAACTCCGCCTGCGGCAAAATCACCTGCAAGCGCCCCCCAGCCAGCAGCGGCGCAAGCGGCGCCAAATCCTGCGCGTGCGCCCCATGCCCATGCAGCGCAAACAGCGTCGCAAACGGCGGCTCCCCCGCAGGCGTCCAAGCGGCATGCACAAATTGCATACCACCCATCCTACGCGACCCAGCACCACTCTTCCGTCATCCCCACGCCCTCTACGTCATTCCTGCGCCCTCTACGTCATTCCTGCGCAGGCAGGAACCCATGCGGTAAGCGCCGCGAGCATCTCGCCAAACCAGCACCCACCCCCACCCCTTCCCCAATTCATCCCTCCCCCCTTCCAGGGGGGAGGTTAGGTGGGGGGTGAGACGCAACGAGCGGACGCCACCGGTCGCTCGCGCCCCGATCACCCACACCGCTCCACCCTCCGCCATCCCCGCGCCCCCTCCGTCATTCCTGCGCAGGCAGGAACCCACCCACCCCAGCGTCCACCCCTTCCCCAATTCATCCCTCCCCCCTTCCAGGGGGGAGGTTAGGTGGGGGGTGAGAGGCAACGAACGGACGCCACCGGCCGCGAGCGCCCCGATCACCCGCTCCACTCCACCAACTGCCTCGCAGGTCCGTGGTTACGACACTCAGGAATGACAGAAGCGCGAACAGCCTCTAGCGCTCCCGCACGGCGCCGTCGCCCACTGTGCCGTGATCGAGCGTCTCGATCGGCACCGTCGGCTCCACCACCGCTGTCAGGCCGTCCATCTCCACGACGCGCACCGGCGTTTTCTGCGGGATGCGGCCCGACGCCGCGCGGGCGGACCACAGCTCCGAATCGACGACCACCGTGCCGCTGCCGGTGATCGTGGTGTGCGCTACGCCCTCGTGCCCGACCAGCGTCACGCCGGCGCCCGACGGCGACCACTTGGGCTTGCGGCGGTCGATTGCCAGCAGCAGCCCGATCCCGCCCACCACCAGGCCGGCCAGCGCGCCGACGCCGATCAGCGCCCAGATCGAGACCTCTTCGGCGTCGATCGACGTGTCGCTCATCAGAATCAGGCCGCCGAGAATTAGCGAGACGATCCCGCCGATGCCCAGCACGCCGAAGCCGGCCACGAAAATCTCCGCCGCGAAGAGGATGACCGCCAGCACGATCAGCGCGATCCCCGCGGGATTCGTGTCGAGCGGTCCCAGCGCGAAGAAGCCCGCCAGCAGCATGATCACTCCAAAGATACCCGGACCGACCAGACCCGGCGACCACAGCTCGATGATCAGCGCCAGCTGGCCCAGGCCGAGCAGGATGAACGCCACCGTCGGGTTGGCGATCACGTCGAGGATGCTCTCGAATAGCGTATAGTTCGTTTCCACCCGCTCCGCGTCCGCAACGCGCAGCACCCTGACCGGGCCGTCGACCGCCAGCCGCACGACCATCCCGTCGATCTGCGCGAGCAGGTCGTCGAGATCGTTCGCCGTCAGGTCGACCACATTCAGCTCGACCGCCTCGCTGCCGGTGACCGAGACCGACTCGCGCACCGCCTGCTCGGCCCACTCGGCGTTGCGCCCGCGCACCTCGGCGATCCCGCGAATGTCCGCCGCCGAGTCGTTGGTCACCTTGTCGTTGAGGTCGCCTTCGATGTCCTCGCCGCCGCCTGCGACCGGGTGCGCCGCGCCGATCTGCGTGTTGGGCGCCATCGCCGCGATGTGCCCCGCCATCGTGATGAAGGTGCCCGCCGAGGCCGCCCGCGCGCCAGCCGGGCTGACGAACACCACCACCGGCACCTGCGCCGCCAGGAAGCGCTGCACGATCTCGTCGGTGGACGTGATCAGCCCGCCCGGCGTGTCGAGCATCAGCACCCAGGCCGCCGCGTTGTGCTCCTCCGCACGATCCAGCGCACGGTCGATGAAGTTCTCCGAGACCGGCCCGATGTCGTCGGCCAGCCGCGAGATGTGCACCGCGCCGCTGGGCGGCGACGAGCCGCCGCACGCCGCCAGCAGCGCGCCGATCAGGATCAGCGCCGACCACATCGTCAGTCTCATTCTGCGCATAGTCAAAGCATAGGCGGCCGCAGCCGAAATGCGGCATTCGCGGTGGGGCGATAAACTGCCGCCATGCCCGCCCTTGTCTCTCACATGATCGCGGCCTGCCGCGCCGGCGAGCGCCTCGCCGCGCAGCAGCTCGACGCCGACAACGGCGAATTCCTGCTCGGCGCGACCACGCCCGACATTCGCGTGATCACCCGCTGGGAGCGCGAGCGGACCCACTTCTTCGACATCACCGACGAGCGCCACCAGGACAGCGTCGCCGCCTTTTTCGAGGCGCACCGCAGCCTGCGCGACACCGCGCGGCTCTCGCCCCAGACGCGCGCCTGGGTCTGCGGCTACCTCACCCACCTGATTATGGACCAGGAGTACGTGACCGCGATCTACCGCCCCTATTTCGGACGCCGCTCGCTGCTGGGCGGCGACGACCACGCCAACCTGCTCGATCGCATCCTGCAGTACGAGTTCGACCGCCGCGAGCGCGAGCAAGACGAGGCGATGCGCCGAATGCGGCGCTCGCTCTTCGCCTCCGCTGTGGAGATCGACGCCGGCTTCATCGACCGCGCGACGCTGGAGCAGTGGCGCGACACGACCGCCGCCGTGACCGAGCATCCGCCCGATTGGGAGCGCTTCACGTTCATCGCCTCGCGCCACTTAAACCGCGCGGGCATCGAGGGCGAGCAGGGGCTGAACGAGTTCATGCAGCGCGTCCCCGAGCTGCTCGACCAGACGCTGGATCACGTGGATCAGGCCGCAATCGACGCCTTTTTCGAGTCCACCGCCGAGCGCACCGCGCGCGCGCTGGGCGAATGGCTGGGCGACGCCGCATGAGCGCCGAAATTCCGATCTGGCGCGGCTTCCAGCAGGCCCGCGCCGCGCTGCTCGCCCGCCGCCGCCCCGACGAAGGCGCGCTGACCGCCGCCGAAGCGGAGACGATCGCCCGACTCTGGGACGACCGGCCCTCGTTTGAGGAAGCCGTCGCCCGCATTCTGCGCGAGGTGCGCGAGGGTGGCGATGCCGCGCTGCGCCGCATCTGCGCCGCGATCGACGGCGCGGCGCCCGCCGAATTCCGCGTCTCCGAGGACGAGTTCGCCCAGGCCCGCTCCGCCGTCCCGACCGAGCTGGTCAACTCGCTGCAACTCGCTGCCGACCGCGTCCGCTCCTACCACGAGCTGCAGCTCAGGCACGCCGCGCGGTCGTTCTCCGAGGACGGCCTCGGCCAGGTCGTGCGCCCGCTTGCCCGCGTCGGCCTCTACGTCCCCGGCGTGGATGTGGTCTACCCGTCCTCGGTGCTGCACACCGCGATTCCAGCAATCGTCGCGGGCGTTGAAGATGTCGCGATCGCCAGCCCCGCCGTGCCTGCCGCCGACGGTCGCGCCTCCGTCGCGCCGCTCAAGCTGGTCGCCGCCGAAATCGCCGGCGTGCGCAGCGTCTACAAGGTCGGCGGCGCGCAGGCCATCGCCGCGCTCGCTTTCGGCACGGAATCGATTCCCGCCGTCGACAAGATCTTCGGCCCGGGCAACCGCTGGGTCACCGCGGCCAAGCGGCAGGTCTTCGGCGCGGTCGGCATCGATGCGGTTTACGGCCCGACCGAGACGCTGATCGTCGCAGACGACTCGGCCGATCCCGCCCTCTGCGCCGCCGACCTGCTGGCGCAGGCCGAGCACGACCGCTTCGCCGCGCCGATCCTGATCACGCCCAGCGAAACGCTGGCGCAGGCGGTCGAGCGCGAGCTGCGCGAGCAGGCCGACGCGCTGCCCCGCCGCGACATCGCGCTGGCCGCCTTCGAGCAGCGCGGCGGCATCGCCTGCGTCGAAACCCTCGACGACGCGCTGCAGCTGGCCAACGAATACGCGCCGGAGCATCTCGCGCTGGTCACCCGCGACGCCCCCGGCCGCGCCGACCAGGTGCGCAACGCCGGCGGCATCTTCATCGGCGACGCCTCGCCCGAGGCGCTGGGCGACTACGTGGCCGGTCCCTCCCACGTGATGCCGACCGGCGGCGCGGCGCGCTACGCCTCCGCGCTCAACATCGGCGAGTTCCGCAAGATCACCACCATCGTCAACGTTGACGCCGACACGCTCGATGCGCTCGCCGCCGACGCCGAGCGCATCGCCCACGCCGAGCAGCTGACCGCCCACGCCCGCTCCCTAGAGCGCCGCCGCATCGACCGCTAAGCCCACCAAAGCGCGTTCACGCCCGGCGCCAACTGGCCCGTCCAACACCGTCTTTCCTGCGCCCTCTCCCGTCATTCCTGCGCCCCTTTTCCGTCATTCCTGCGCAGGCAGGAACCGCGCACGCACGGCACCCCACCCCGGCGACCCACCGAGCGCCCACTCTCCCCGCCGCCCCCTCACCCGTCATTCCTGCGCAGGCAGGAACCCACCCACCCCCACACCCGCCCCCTCCCGTCATTCCTGCGCCCCTTTTCCGTCATTCCTGCGCAGGCAGGAACCCACCCACCCCTAACACCCGCCCCCTTCCCCAATTCATCCCTCCCCCCTTCCAGGGGGGAGGTTAGGTGGGGGGTGGGACGCCATGAACCAACGCCACCGCTGGTCCACGCCCCACCCGTCCGCGCCCCGCTCGTTCGCGCCCCACCCCTCCCGTCCTTCCTGCACCCTCTCCCGTCATTCCTACGCCCCTTTTCCGTCATTCCTGCGCAGGCAGGAACCCACCCACCCCAACGCCCGCCCTCCACCGTCATTCCTGCATCCCCTCCCGTCATTCCTGCGTTCTTCCCGTCATTCCTGCGCAGGCAGGAACCCACCCTCCCCCAACACCCGCCCCCTTCCCCAATTCATCCCTCCCCCTTCCAGGGGGGAGGTTAGGTGGGGGGTGGGACGCCATGAACCAACATCACCGCTGGTCCACGCCCCGCTCGTCCGCGCCTCGCTCGTCCACGCCCCACCCCCTCCCGTCATTCCTGCGCCCTCCCCCCGTCATTCCTGCGCAGGCAGGAACGACGAGAAGGGGCGCGGGTATGGCGGGCTGACAGCACGGCAAGTGTGAACAGGCCCTAGCCAGCGGATTCCGAGCGGCGTTGATCGTCGGGTTCGCCTTCAGCGAGGTACGCCGCGTCCAACTGCTGATGCAGCAGGCTGAGCAGGCCGAGCCAGATCGCGCCGTCCTCAAGCGAGACCTCGCGATCAATGTCGTGCGTCAGGACATTGCGCACGCCGCGAGTCACGCCGATCACGAGGTGCCGGAACCCGGCCTGCTCATCACGTTCCAAGGCAGTCGAACGCGAATTGAGGACGAGAACCGGATCCTGCTCGGAGAGAGAGCGCTCGATCAGCGGCTGGCCGTCCATGTTGAGTAGGGCGGCGCGCGCTTGCAGACGATTGAGCAACCGCTGAGCCTCATGGCGCACCGCTTCGTGAGCGTAGCCGTCGCGGTACAGGCGGCGGGCGTGGTCGCTGATCGCGAGTTGGGCAAGCGGAATGGCGGCGTCAGCGGAGTCGGGGCTCACTCGCGCGCCAGCCGCCGCGCGAGCTCGCGCCCGGCGTCAAACCCCTTGCCGCGCAGACCGACGAAGCGATTCTCACTGTCCGAATGCCCCCGCAGCACAATGTCGGGGATGCTCTCCATACAGACATTGAAATCCCCGTCGGGGACTGGTCGCTGGTGCGCGGCGGCCGCCTCGCGCACGTGCCGCGTGCCGCTGTCCAGACCGACCGCGCCCCGCCCGACGCAGACCAGCAGCGTGATCTCGCGCAGCGCGGATTGCCGATCCGCCGCCAGCTTCGCCGGATCCACGCGCAGGCGCGGCTCGGGGCCGCTCAGGTCGTAGAGCGATTGCGCCTCGTCGTATTCGAGACCCAACGACATGGCCACAGCGTCGGTGCGCTGAACCTCAGTGGCGAAAGCGCGGTCGATGGACCAGTCGTCGGGCTCGGACCACTGATCGATTTCGGGCGGCGGCTCGTCAACCGCGGGCGGCTCCGGCGGCGCGGGCTCATAGCCGTTCTGCAGCATCGATTCGAGCAGCAGCCGGAAGGCGCTCTGGCGCGTCTCCAGGTCCACCTGGTCGGCCACGGGTGAGGTCGCGTCCCAGGCGTCGGCGACGATTCGGCGCAGCCGCTCGGCGTCAAGCGAGTCGGATGCCGTAGCCACTGTCAAACCTCCCCTACCGATGGTAACTGCGCGGCAGCCGCGCGGCGCTATCGGTAGGGCTCGGTGCTGGGCGTCTCGCCTGCTTCCTCTTCGAGCCGCTTTCGGCGCTTCCGCCGCGAGCGGTCGCCGAAGAGGATCATCCAGACGAAGCGCAGAACCGCGCCGCCGATCACGATGCGAAAGAGCAGCCGCCAGATCAGCGCGATGATGATGATCAGCGAGCCGAGGATGCCGTGTTCGCGGATGAATTCGAGCATGCGCCCGCGCTGTTCGCTCAGTACGAGTGGATCGAGCGGGTGGCGTTGCGCGGACGCTCGGGAATGCGCGCGGCGCGGCCGGTGCGCCCGCGCAGGTAGTACAGCCGGGAGCGCCGCACCCGACCGCGGCGCGTCACCTCAACCCGCTCCACCCGCGGCGAGTGGTAGAGAAAGGTGCGCTCGACGCCGATCCCCTGCGTCACGCGGCGCACGGTGAAGTTGCTCGACGAGCCCAGCTTCTTGCGTCGGATCACCACGCCCTCGAAGACCTGGGTGCGTTCGCGCTCGCCCTCGACGACTTTGGCGTGGACGCGCACGGTGTCGCCGGGCTGGAATCCGTCGATTTCGGGATTGCGTTCAAGGGTCAGGAGGTCGGAGCGATCCATGGCGGGCTTCCTTCGCGTGCTGCGAGTGTACGCGCGGACGCGCTTACGCGGGAGCTACGGGAGCGACAAGTCGTCGGCCGAACGTAGCGCGCGATGCTGAAGCAGATCGGGGCGGCGCTCGCGGGTGCGCCGCAACTGCTGCTCGCGCCGCCAGCGCGCAATCGCGCCATGGTCCCCGCTGAGCAGAACTTCGGGCACGCGCCAGCCGCGAAACTCCGGCGGGCGCGTGTAGTGCGGGTATTCGAGCAGCGGCTCGCTGAACGACTCGTCAAGCGCGGACTGATCGGAGCCGAGCACGCCGGGCTGGAGCCGCACGACCGCGTCGACCAGCACCGCGGCGGCCGGCTCGCCGCCGCTCAGCACGTAGTCGCCGATCGAGATTTCCTGGTCGGCGAGCCGACTGCGCACCCGCTCGTCGATGCCCTCGTAGCGGGCGCAGAGCAGAATCAGGCGATCCTCGGCGGCCAGCCGGCGCACCGCGGCCTGTTCGAGCCGCTCGCCCTGCGGCGTGAGCAGCACCACCCGCCCCGGCAGACCCCGCTCGCGCAGCTGCTCAACGGCGCGAAACCACGGCTCGGGGCGCATCACCATGCCCGGCCCGCCGCCGTAGGGCGGCGCGTCGACGCTGCGGTGCCGGTCGGGCGCGTAGTCGCGCAGATTGTGCAGGCGCAGGTCGACGTGCCCCGCGTCGCGCGCGCGGCGGATGATGCTGGCCTCGAATGCGCCCGCGATCAGCTCAGGGAAGATCGTGAGGATGTCGATCCTCATCGGGCGCGCCCAGTCGCAGCCAGTCGCCCGGTCGGCCAGCCGGCGCGCCGCCGCTCAGCCCTGACTCCACCCGTTCTGGAGCGTGTTCTGCGGCCCGTTACCGGCGGGCGCGGGGACATCCCAGCGATCCTGGGCGGCGACGGCGGGGCCGCTCTCGCGGCGCCGCAGGAACGCAGGCGTCGAGAAGTCCCCCGCGCCCACGCCGATATCGAGATCGTCGATCAGCTTGGCCGACCAATCGTTGCGCGCCATCGAGGGAAACTCGTTCTGCTCCGCGGAGGGGAAGCCGGTCGCCACCACCGTGATCTGAATGTCGTCGCCCAGTTCGGGATCGATCGCCGTGCCCATGATGATCTCCGCGTCGCGGTCAACCATGCTCTGGATCACCTCGGCGGCGTCGTTGAGCTCGAACATGCCGAGGTCGCCGGACGAGGTGATGTTGTACAGCACCCGGGTCGCGCCCTCGACGGTGGTCTCGAGCAGCGGGCTGCGCACCGCCTGCTGCGCCGCCTGCACGGCCCGATCCTCGCCGCTGCCACGCCCGATCGCCATCAGCGCATGCCCGCCGCTGCCCATCACCTTCTTCACATCGTTGAAGTCCAGGTTGATCTGCCCCGGCATCGTGATCACGTCGGAGATGCCCTGAATGCCGTGGCGCAGCACATCGTCGGCCTTGTGAAAGGCGTCCACGACAGTCACGCTGCGGTCTTCGGGGTCGAGCAGGCGCTGATTGGGGATGACGATCACCGTGTCGGCGAACTGCTCGATGCGGTTGATGCCCTCCTGCGCGACTTCGGCGCGCTTGACGCCCTCGAACTCGAAGGGGCGGGTGACGACCGCGATGGTCAACGCGCCGCAGCGCTTGGCCGCTTCGGCCACGACCGGCGCGGCGCCGGTGCCGGTGCCGCCGCCCATCCCGGCCGCGATGAAGACCATGTCGGTGCCCTTGAACAGCCCCACGAGCTCCTCGCGGCTTTCGTCGGCGGCCTTTGCCCCGCGCTCCGGATCGCCGCCCACGCCCAGACCGCCCGACTCCATATCGCCGATCCGGATGCTGACCGGCGCGCGGGAGTGCTCCAGCTGCTGGGCGTCGGTGTTGACGGCGACGAAGTGGACGCCGCGGATTTGCGCCTCGACCATGCGGTTGACGGCGTTGCAGCCGCCGCCGCCGACGCCGACAACCTTGATCGGGGGCACTCCATCGGTTGAGATTCGGTGCTGCATCGCGTTCCTCTCGCTTCTGGGGGGCTCGCGCCCCTCGCTGGTCGATCCGTTCTCCGCGCGCCGTGCGGCGGCGCGCGATCAGACGCTGTGGGTTAGCTGGGCAGGAAGACCCTCCCGAAGTTGAGCGCGCCGCGCATCAACGAGGCCAGGCCGCCCCCGCCCCCGCCGCCGTCGCCGCCGCGACGCTGCTGCGCGCGACGGGGCGCCGCGGAGGACTCGCCGGCGTCGGCCGCCCAGCGGAGCAGGCCGAGCGTGGACACGGCCGCGCTGTTCGAGACCTGCTCGGAGAGCCCGTAAAGCTCGCCCGGCTCGGCCGCGCGGGTAGGAGACTGGCTGGCGCTTTCAAAGAGCTCCACAATGCCCGGCAGCTCGCTGCCGCCGCCGTAGAGCACAATCCCGCCGTTGAGCTGTCCGTCGAGCTTGGCCCGCTTGAGCGTCTTGAGCACCATCGCGCAGATTTCCGCCACGCGGGCGTGGACGATCTCGGCGATCAGCCGGTGCGAAATTTCGCGATCGCGCTGCTCGCTGAAGCCGTCCAGCGAGACCGGCTGATCGGCCACCATCTCAGGCAAAGCGTGCCCGAAGTTGAGCTTGGCCGCCTCGGCCACCTCCGCCGGCGCGCGCAGACCCACCATCAGGTCGCGGGTCACGAACGCGCCGCCAATCGGCAGCGACGCCGTGAAGGCGATCGCCCCATCGATGTAGGCGGCGATATCGGTCGCGCCCGCGCCGAGGTCGACCACCGCCGCGCCCTCGATCGCTTCCTCGCGCCGCAACACGTACTGCGAACCCACCACCGGCTGGGCCGCGACCAGCTCCACATCAACGCCCGCGGAAACGACGCACTGCACGGCGTTCTGCACCGCCCCCCGCGAGGCGGTGACCAGATGCATTTCCACATCGAGCCGCTGCCCGTGCATCCCCCGCGGGTCGGCCACGCGATCCTGTCCGTCGACCACGTAGAAGCGCGGGATGGCGTGCAGGATGGTGCGGGAGGAATCGAGCGTGACGGCGCGCCCCGCATCGATCACCCGCTGCATATCCTCGTCGGCAATCTGAATGTCGATATCGGGAATCGCGACGACCCCGCGGTTGTTCCGAGATTCGAGATGCGGGCCGGTGATCGCGACCGAAGCGGAGAGAATCTGGCGTCCGGAGGAGCGCTCGGCCTGCTCGACGGACGCGCTGATCGCGCGCGTTGCGTCGGCCACATGGTTGATCTGGCCGCGGTCGACGCCCGCCGACGGCGCGAGGCCCACGCCGAGAATTTGCAGCGCGCCGTGTTCGTTGGCTTCGCCCACCACAGTCGTAATTCGGCTGCTGCCGAGGTCGATGGCGGCGACGGGTTGCAGTTCTGACATTCCCGGCTACCTCCCTCTGCTGGTTCGTTCGGTCTGGTCAATCCGCGCCGCGCGGCCCACGTTGAGGCCGATCTCGACGCGCGGTCGGAGGCCGAAGCGCAGGTCGGCGAACATCAGCGGCTCTCCCCGGCGTTTGGCCTCAACCTCGAGCTGAGACCACACGTCGTACTTGAAGTCGAGCCCCTCCACATCGCCGAAGATGATCTCCCCGTGCTGCGTGACCACGGTCAGGCCCGTGCTCTGCGCCCACTCGTAGGAGACAATCGAGGGGTAGTCGACCGGGGCGCCGCGGCGGTGGATTTCAGCCACCAGTTGCACGGCGGTGGTATCGACCCGCGCGCCTGCCCGCAGCGCCGGCAGCGCCGACACCTGACGTACAACGGGACCATCGGCGGGCGGGGCGACCCCCTCGAGGATCACGCCCTCAGCATCTATCGGCCACACGGTGTTGTCCGCCCGCCACCGGCCCCACGGCCTGCGCTCCACTATGACGACTTCGATCCGATTCGGCCAACGTCTGGACACGGTTGCGTTATGGATCATCGGCTGATTAACGATCCGTTGACGCGCCGCCTCGAGATCCGCCAGCAGCATGTTCTGCCCTTGCAGCCCGGTCAGCTGGGCGACCGACTGCGGGCTGATCGTCTCCGCGCCGCTGACGCGAACCGAGTTGATCTCCACCAGCGGCGAGTTGAGCACCACCACCGCGAGTACGGCCAGGCCGATCACGAGCACGGCGACAAGCAGGCGCGGCCAGGAAGGGCGCGGCAAACGCCGCCGGCGGGGACGGTCATCCTGCGGCGGCGCGGCGGCGCTCATCAGGGCCCCTCGCCGCAGCGCGCGCGCTCCAGCGCGAGCTCGACCAGCCGCGTCACCAGCACGCCGAAAGTCAGCCCGCAGGCTTCCCAGAGCCGCGGATACATGCTCGAACTGGTGAAGCCGGGGATCGTATTCAGCTCGCCGAGCCAGAGCTCCCCGCCGGGGCTGAGCAGGAAATCGGCGCGCGCCATCCCCTGCGCGCCGACCGCCTCGAACGCCGCGATCGAGTAACCGCGGATGCGCTCGGCGATATCCGGCGCGACATCGGCCGGGACGATCAGTTCAGTCGCCGGGTCTTCGTACTTGGCGACGTAGTCGTAGAAGCTGCGCGGCGTGCGGATTTCGCCGAGCACCGAGGCGTGCGGCAGGCTGTTGCCGAGTATCGCGCACTCAATCTCCCGCGCGTCGAGCATCGCCGTCTCGACCAGCGCGGTGCGATCGCAGTCGAACGCCGCCTGGAAGGCGTCGGCCAACTCTTCGCGCGATTCGACGCGCGTCGCCCCGATGCTCGAACCGCCGCAAGCGGGCTTGACGAACAGCGGATAGCCCAGCGAGCCGGCTTCGCGCTGGACAGCCAGCGGATCGCGCCGCCAGCTGACCAGCGGCGCCGCCATGAACGGCGCGACCGGAATGCCCGCCGCCTCGAAGATCGGTTTGGCTGCGGCTTTGTTCATCGCCAGCGCGGATGCCGCCACGCCCGCGCCGACGTAGGGAACGCCGACGGTCTCCAGAAAACCCTGTAGCACCCCGTCCTCGCCCCAGCTTCCGTGTACCAGCGGGAACGCCGCGTCGCAGTCGGCCAGCTGCCGCGCCGCGTCGACGGGCGCGAGCGGTTGCGCCGTAACCACTTCCTCGGCTGCGCCGGCCTCAATCCGCGCGAGCAGCTCGGCGCTGTCATCGGGCGCGAGCCATTGCCCGCGGCGGGTAACGGCGATCGGCACGACGCGCCAACGCTCGGGATCCGCGGCCGCGATGACGGCCCGCGCCGAGCGAACGCTAATCGTATGTTCGACGGAGGGCCCGCCGAAAATCACGGCGAGCGTTTGGCTGTCGGTCATTCGAATCCCTCGCCAACGCTGGTGAGCTCGGGGTCGAGCTCAATGCCGAAACGGTCGCGCACGCGCTGCTGCGCGAGTCGGATCAGGGCCGCCAGGTCGGCCGCCGTGGCGCGCCCCACGTTCATGAAATAGTTGCAGTGCTCCGCGCTGATCTGCGCATCGCCGATCCGCTGTCCGGGCAGACCAACCTCGTCAATCAGCCGCCAGGCCTGATGCCCGGGCGGGTTGCGGAAGGTCGAGCCGCCGCTCAGCCCTCTGGGCGCGGAACTCTTGCGCCGCTCCGCGTGCGATTGCAGCTGCGCCGTACTGGCGTCGGGATCGCCGCGCTCAAGCCGAATGCGGACCCGGGCGACCGCCCAATCCGGCAGCTGGCCGCGGGTGAACTCGCTGCTGCGATAACCGAGTCGCAGGTCCGCGGCGGCGATCGTTTGCGGCGAGCCGTCGGGGCGGATGCAATCGACTTCCAGCAGCACATCGGCGAGCGAGCCGCAGTATGCGCCGGCGTTATAAACGACCGCGCCGCCCATTGAGCCAGGGATGCCCTCGGCCCACTCGATGCCGCGCCAGCCGCGCGGGCTGAGCCGGCGGGCCAACGCGGTGAAGAGCGCCCCGGCGCCGCACTCAATCACGGCGTACTCGTCTCCACCCGGATCGGGCGCGTCGAAATCGTCGCACTCCTGTTTAATCACCAGCCCGCGCACGCCGCGGTCGCCGACCAGCGTGTTGGTGCCCGCGCCCAGTATCAGCACGGGGACATCCTCCTCGCGCGCGGCGCGAATCACGGTCTCCAGCAGCTCGTCGCTGCGCACCGGCAGAAACCAGTCGGCCGGCCCGCCGATCTTGAGGAACGTATGCGGCGCAAGCGGTTCGTTTCGCGTCGCGCCGTTGCGCTCCAGCAGGTTCTGAAACGCGCTCATGCGCCGCTTGCCAAACCGTCGCGGAGCTGCGCGAGAATCAGCGGGCCGGCCGCGTCCACATCGCCCGCGCCGACCGTGACCACCACATCGCCCCGCCGCGCGGCGGCCGCGACCGTCGCCGCCGCATCCGCCACCGAGCCCGCGTATGCCGTATCGGGCTGATCAATTTCGGCGGCCAGGAGAGCAGCCAGCTGGGCGGCGGTCAGGCCGGCCTCGGGACTCTCTCTCGCCGCGTAGGTATCGCAGATGAAAAGGCGATCGACGCCCCCGAAACAGCCGCGAAATCCGTCCAGCAGATAGCGCGAGCGGCTATAGGTGTGCGGCTGAAACAGCAACAGCAGGCGGCGCTCGGGGTAGCGCTGGCGCAGCGCCCCGATCGTGGCCGCGATCTCGGTCGGATGATGCGCGTAATCGTCGAGCACCAGCACGCCGCCGGCCTCGCCGTGCCGCTGGAGCCGCCGCGCGACGCCGCGAAATCGGGCAAGCGCATGCGAAGCGGCCTGAGGATCAAAGCCCGCGGCGGCGAGCGCAGCCAGCGCGGCAATTGCGTTGGCGACGTTGAATTCGCCGGCGAGGCCGAGCTGCGCGGGCCACCCGCCCCCATCGGGCGGACGCACGCGGTAACAGGTCGCGCGCTCGCCGGATGCGGCAATCTCCGCGCGCCAGTCAGCCGATTCGCTCAACCCGGTGGTCGTAATTGTGATGTCGGGGCGCTCCGCGGAAAGCCGCTCCGCTATCTGGAGCGCCGCCGGCGAGTCCGCCCCCACGACCAGTACGCCGCCCTCGACGAGAGTGCGCGCGTAGTCGAGAAACGCAGCCTCCAGCTGCTCGACCGAGCCGTAGTAATCGAGATGATCGGGCTCGACATTGGTGATCACGGCCACTCGCGGCGTGTAATGGTGGAACGCGCGACCGTACTCATCGGCTTCGAGAATCAGCCAGGGGTCCGCGCCGCGCGCCGCGTGGCGGGGCAAATCGGCGGTTTCACCGCCCAGCACGTAGCCCACATCGCGCCCCGATGCGCGGGCGGCGACCGCGAGCATCGCCGTAGTCGTGGTCTTGCCGTGCGCGCCGCCGACGGCGATCACCTCGCGCCCGGCGGCGATCTCCGCGAGCAGCTCGGCGCGGGTCGAAACCGGTACGGCGGCGTCAACCGCCGCCGCGATTTCGGGATGTGTTTCAGCGACGGCGACGGTGCGAACAACGCGATCCGCCTGCGCGATGTGCTGCGGATCGTGCCCGATGCTGATCTCCGCGCCGCGCTCGCGCAGCGGCTGGAGAATCGGCGTATCCGCGCGGTCGCAACCGCTCGCGGCCAGCCCGTCGTCGAGCAGAATGTGCGCCAGCGCGCTCATGTGAATGCCGCCGATACCGACGAAGTGGACATGTTCCAGCCGTACTTCCGCATCGCTCATGGCGCGAACTCCAGCAGTATGCGCCCGATCGCCTCCGCGCCGTCGAGCCGGCGCAGCGCCAGCACGCTGTCGCGCATCGCGCGCAGCTGCTCGGCGTCGCGCAGAATCGCCGCCGCGGCGTCGAACAGCTCGCCTTCGATGCTGTCGTTATCCACAATGACCGCTGCGCCCGCGCGTTGCAACGCCTCGGCATTGAACCGTTGATGTCCGCCCGCCTCGCCGATCGGCGCCAGCACCGCCGGCAATCCCGCCGCGGGATACTCGCCGATCACTGACGCGCCGGCGCGCGAAATCGCCAGGTCGCACGCCGCCATCGCCAACGGCATCTCCTCGGACAGATACGGATACAGGCGGTAGCGGCTGGCCAGCCGCGGCTCGAGCTGCTCACGCAAACTGTTCAGCCGCGCGTACTCCGCCTCGCCCGAAATGTGGATCAGCTGGGCGGTTTCGAGCCACTCCGGCAGGCGGTCGGCGATCGCCTGGTTGATCCGCTGCGCGCCGCGCACCGCGCCGGTCACCAGCAGAGCCGGCCCGCCGTTGAGTTGAAAGTGCGCCCTGGCCAACGGTTGGTCCAGATCGAGAAACCCGCCTCGTACAGGATAACCGGTTACGACCCCGCGCCGCCCGTAACGCGGCAGCGCGCTTTCGTGCGTCAGGCAGGCGCGGGTCGCCAGCGGCGCGAGCATTCGCAGCGCCCAACCGGGCTCCACATCGGGCTGAAACAGTACGATCGGCCGCCGCGCGAGCCAGGCTGCCACGCCGACCGGCGCGCTGACATAGCCCCCGGTCAGAAACACGACATCGGGGCGAAAGCGCCGGATCGCGCCCAGCGCGTCCAGCGCGCCGACCGCCGCCGCGCCGACCGAGACCAACTGGCTGGCCGGATTGCGCCCGCGCACCGGTCGCGCGGAAATTGGCGCGAACGGAATGCCGGCCTCGGCGGCCAGCTCCGACTCCACGCCGTCGGACGCGCCGGCGAAAAGAAACTCCGGTATCTGGTCGGAGTATTGCGGGGCGATCTGTTTGAGCGCCGACGCCACGGCCAGGGCGGGGAACACGTGACCGCCGCTGCCGCCGCCGGCGAGAAGTACGCGAATCATCAGGTTCCTCCCGCTGGTGGATCATCAAAGGGACTATCAACCGGCACGGCGGGCGCGTAGTCGCGCGTCGCCGCGTCGGCGCCGCCGGACGCTTTCGGCTCCTCTTTGGCCCGCGCGCGGCGCGAAATGCTGACCAGCACCCCGCTGGCCGCGAGCGTCGCAATCAGCGCCGAACTGCCGAAGGAAATGAACGGCAGCGGAATACCGGTGAGTACGATCGTGCGGGTAATGCCCGCGATGTTGAAGAAGGTCTGGAGCGCGAACCAGGAGATGATGCCGAAAGCGAGCAGCATCCCGAAGCGATCCGAGGCGTGCATCCCCGCGCGGATGCCGCGCCAGACCAGCAGGCCGAAGAGGCTGAGCACGATCATCGCGCCCAAAATGCCCGTCTCCTCCCCGATGATCGCGAACACGCCGTCGGTGTGCGCCGACGGCACGTAGAAAAACTTCTGCCGGCTCGCGCCGATCCCCACGCCGGTCAGCCCTCCGGAGCCGAGCGTATTGACCAGATTGAGAATCTGGAAGCCGCCCTCCTGCGCCATCTCTTCGGCGGAAAGAAACGCCCGAATTCGCTCCATGCCGTAGCCGATGATGAAGACGATGCCGAGCAGCACCGTAACACCGCCCGCGGCCAGCACCGCCATATGACCCATCGACGCGCCGGCGAGGAAGAACATCACGACGCCCATCGAAGCGATAGCGACGAATGTGCCGAGGTCGGGCTCGGCCATCAGCAGGAAACCGACGAATCCGATGATCATCGCGAACGGCAGCAGCCCCAGCGGAATGCGCTTGATGTCGTCGCCCTTGGATGCCAGCCAGGCCGCGACGTAGATCGCGATGGCCAACTTGGCGAACTCCGACGGCTGAAGCGCGGGCAGCCCGCCGAGCTGAATCCAGCGCCGCGCGCCGCTCTGCGAGTAACCGATGCCGGGCAGCAGCACCGCCACGAGCAGAATCACCGCGCCGAGGATGATCAGCGGCGACAAGCGCCGCCAGACGCGGTAATCAACCAGGCTGCAAACCACGAACGCGACGCCGCCGATCGCCGCTCCGATCAGCTGGCGTTTGGCGAAAAACTCGGTTTCACCGTACAACTCGAGCGAGATCGCGAACGACGACGAGTACATGAAGACGAGCCCGACGAAAGTGAGCGCCAGCACCGCGCCGACCAGAAACCAGTCGGGCGAGCCCGCCGCCGAACGCAGCGACGGGAGCTCGGGCAAGCGGCGGCCCACCACGTGCCCTGTGTCGCGGGCGCGGCGTCCGATCGGGCGCTCGGGGGTGTGCCCGATCACGCTCATCGCAGCGCCTCCACCAGCGCGCGGAAATGCTCCCCGCGCGCCTGAAAGTTCGGATAGGCATCGAACGAGGTGCCCCCGGGCGAAAGCAGTACCGCGTCGCCCGGCTGCGCGAGACGCCGGGCCGCCGTTACCGCGTCGGCCAGATCATCGGCGGAGCGCTCGCAGGGCAGACCCGCGCGGCGCAGTTGCTGCGTCCACTTGGGCGCAATCTCGCCAAAGCAAACGATCGCCCGGACGCGATTGGGCAGCTCGGCGATCAGCGTGTCCAGCGGCAACTTCTTGTCGCGCCCGCCGAGTAGTAGCACTAACGGTCGGTCGATCGCGCGGACACCGGCCAGCGTGCGCTCCGGCGCAGTGGCAATCGAGTCGTTGATGTAGCGCACGCCGTCGATCTCGGCCACCGTTTCCAGGCGGTGCGGCACGCCCTCGAAGCGGCGCAGCGTTTCGGCAATAGTCGTATCTGGTACGCCGAGTTGCGCGCAGAGCGCAATCGCGGCGAGCGCGTTGCGAATGTTGTGCTCGCCGGGAATGCGCAGCTCGGCCGCGGGCAGAATCTCACGCGCCCGCCCATCGAACCGCGCGCGCAAGCTCCCGTTTTCGAGCCAGGCGGCGTCGAACCGATCGGGCGGCGATCCGCTGCTGCCGAACCAGAAAATGCGGGCCGCCGTATCGGCCGCCGTCGACGCCGCGGTTGGCTCGTCCCAGGGCAGGACGGCGCTATCGTCCGCGCATTGCCTCGAGACCAGCCGCCGTTTGAGCTCGACGTACTCCGACCAGGAGAACTGATCGAGGTGGTTCGGAGTGATGTTGAGCAGCGCGGCGTACTGCGGGCTGCGCGCCGCGCGGAGCAGCTGGCTGTGGCTGATCTCGGCGACCACGGTCGAGTCGGCGCTGAGTTCAGGCAGCCGGCTGAGCAGCCCGTGTCCGATATTGCCCCCAACCACAGGCTCGCGCCCGTCCGCGCGAAGCGTTTCGCCCACCAGCGAGGTAGTCGTGGTCTTGCCCGCGCTGCCGGAGATGCCGATCACGGGCGACGGGCAGCGATCAAGAAAGAGTCCGAGCGGACCGTAGACGGGGACGCCGCGCTGTTCGGCCGCCTGTAACAGCGGCAGATCGCGCGGAATGCCCTGGCTGGCGACGATTGCGTCGAGACCGGGAAGCAGGCACAGATCGTCGGGCGAGCCGACGGCGGCGGTAACCTTCAGTTCGGCGAGCTCGGACTCAAGCTCCTGCGGCGATCGTCGATCGAGGATCTGCAACCGCTCGACGCCCTCATCCTGCAGGAAGCGCGCGGCGTCGCGCCCCTCGATGCCAAACCCCACCACTGCGGCATAAAGCCCGCGGAAGCTCGCCGGCGCGGGTGCCGGCTGCGGCAGCGTCACGACGCTGCCTGCGACGGCACCTGCAACGCCAGCGCGACGCCGAGAATGCCGCCCGCCATCCCCAGCAGCCAGAAGCGCGTCACAATCTGCGGCTCCGACCAGCCTCCCAACTCGAGATGGTTATGGAACGGCGCCATCCGAAACACCCGCCGCCCGCCGCTCCACTTGTAGTAACCCACTTGGATGATGTCGCTCAGCGCCTCCAGCACGAACACCACGCCGATCACCGGCAGCAGCAGCCAATGCCCCGTCATCAACGCCAAAATCGCCAGCGCGCCGCCCAGCGCGAGCGAGCCCGTCTCGCCCATGAAAATCTGCGCCGGGTGCGCGTTAAACCACAGGAAGCCCAGCACCGCGCCCACGGTGGTGAACGCGAAGCGGACGATGAAATCCTGCTCCTGCCCCACCGCGATCACGCCGAACGAGGCGATCGCAATCGCCGCCGTCCCGCCCGCCAGACTATCCAGCCCGTCCGTGATGCCCACTGAAATGATCGTCGCGAAGACCACCACCGCCGCGATCACTATATAGATCGGTCCGAGGTCGAACTGCCCCGCCCAGGGCACGTTGAGACTCCGCACATCCAGCGCGAAATACAGCACCAGCCCCACGCCGACCGAAAACAGCGCAAGCAGCGCGAACTTAATCCGCCACGACAGCCCCGCCTGCACCCGCCCGACCAGCGTCCCGGTGTCGTCGAGCCAGCCCAGCCCTGCCAGCGACATCACCCCGACCAGCGGCAGCAGAATCGACCAGCGGTCGCCCTCAATCAGATTGGCCGCGATGGTCAGCACGATGATCGCGACGATGAAGATGATGCCGCCCATCGTGGGCGTGCCTTCCTTGACGACGTGCGTGCCCGGGCCCTCCTCCGAGATCGCCTTGCCGAAGCCGCGGCGGCGAATCCACTCGATGATGGGCCCGCCGATGCCCAGCGCGAGGACGAAGGCGAGGCCGGCGGTGCCGAGTGAAAAGGTGGTCATCGCGCCTCCATCGTGTTGCTCGCAGGACGCCCGCCGCCCACGAGTTGTTCCACCAACTCTTCGAGGTGAATGGCGTGCGACGCCTTGACCAGGATGGTCAACTCGGCGCCCAGCCCGGCGTCCAGCGCGGGCAGCAGCGCTGCGGCGGCGGCGGCCGGATCGTTGTGGACGCTGACCTGCTCGAGCCCGGCCGCGCGAGCGGCGGCGGCGATGGCCGCCGCGCGGGCGCCGACCGTGAGCAGCCGATCGCAGCGCTCCGCGGCGTACGCGCCGATCTCCAGATGCGCGGCAGTTTCCTCCGCGCCTAGCTCGAGCATGTCGCCGAGCACGGCGACGCGCGGCGCGGGCTGCGCCGCGAGCAGGTCCAGTGCGGCGCGCATCGAGAGCGGTGCCGCGTTGTAGGCGTCGTCGATGATCGTCGCGCCGTTCGGCGCGAAGCGCCGCCGCAGCCGCGAGCCGGGTTGCAACAGCGCCGCGCTGTTGGCGATCTGCTCCAACGAGAGGCCGGCCCGCAGCCCGACCGCGCCCGCCGCCAGCACCGTCATCGCCTGGTGCTCGCCGACCAGCGGCGTATGGACGGTGGTCGAGTCCGCGCCGTGCCGCAGCTCGAAGCGCAGCCCGTCGAAGCCGAGCGGGGTGATCTGCTCGGCGCGCAGGTCGGCGTCGGCCGAGCGCCCGAACGTGATCACCTCGGCGCGCGTCCGCTGCGCCATATTGCGCACGCGCGGATCGTCCGCGTTGAGCATCGCCAGCCCGTCCTCCGGCAGGCTCGCCGGCAGCAGCCCCTTAATCCGCTCGGTGTCGTCGAGCGTGCCGAAGCGCTCAAGGTGCGTCGGGCCGACATTGGTCACGATCCCGATGTCCGCCCGCGCCGTGCAGACCAGCAGCTCCATCTCCGCCTGCGAATACGGCCCGAGCTCGAGCACCGCCCAGCGGTGCTCCGCGCCCAAACCGAGGATCGCAATCGGCAGCCCGATGTGGCCGTTGAAGTTGCGCGGCGATTGATAGGTCGGAAAGTGGGCGGCGAGCAGCTGCGTCGTCGCCTCGCGGACGGTGGTCTTACCCACGCTGCCGGTGATCCCGACGACAGTCGCGGTCTGCCGTTCCCGCCAGGCGACCGCCGCCCGCTGCAGCGCCGCGAGCGTGTCGGGCACGGTGTGGACATCTGCCGGCGCAGCCGTCGAAACCGGCTGCGAGACCAGCACCGCCCGCGCGCCGCGGGCAATCGCATCATCGACGTAGCGGTGCCCGTCGCTGCGCTCGCCCGGCAGCGCGACAAAGAGCGAGCCCGGCTCCACCTCCCGCGAGTCGATCACGATGCTCGAAAACGGCTCCGCCGAAGCCCCGCCCTCGGGCAGGTCGAGCAGCCGAGCAAGATCACGCGACGAGATCATTGTTCCACCTCCGCAACCCGTTCGCTTTGCGGTTCGCCGCCGCCCGCCTCGGCCGCGGCCTCCTCGGCCGGTCCGGGCTGAGCAGCGGGCTGATCAGATTGGTCCGCCGGCTCAACTGGCCCAGCTGGCTCAACCTGGTCGGCCGGCTCAGCCGGCTCGCCGTCGTCGGGTCCCGACGATTCGGTCGGCGGCGGCCCCGCCTGGTTCTCGCCCGGGCCCGTATGCCAGGCCGCCGGCTGGGCGACGTACGCGCTCGGCGGCACGCCGAGGTAGGGCAAACTACGGCTCACGATGTCGCTGAACACCGGCGCGGCGACGATGCCCCCGTAAGTCTCCCCGCGCGGGCGATCGATCCGCACCAACACCACAATCCGCGGATCATCCACCGGCGCGAAGCCGGCGAACGACGCGAGCGACGTTTGGTCGGAATACTGCCCGTCCAGCAGCACATCGGTCGTGCCCGACTTGCCGGCGACCGGCCAGCCCGGCGTCTGCGCCGGGTGATCCTGCACCCCGTCCACCACCGCCTGCATCATGTGCGCCAGCGTGGCCGCCGTCTCCGCGGAGATCACGCGCCCCTTGAACTCAGGCTCCATGTCGCGCACATCGCCCTCGCTGATCGCCGCGCGCACAATCCGCGGCCGCACCAGCTCGCCGCCGTTGGCAATCGCCATGTAGGCCTGCACCACCTGCAGCGGCGTCACCGCCACGCCCTGCCCGAAGGAAGTCGTGGCGAACTGCACCGGCGACCAGGTCACATCCGCCGAGGTGGTGAGCAGCCCCGCGCTCTCGCCGGGCAGACCGGAATCGGTCGGCTGCCCGAAGCCGAACTTCTCGATGTACTCGTAGAAAATGCGCGGCCCCATCTGCTGCGCGAGCCAGACCGTCCCCGTGTTCAGCGAGCGCTGCAGCACCTGCGTCATCGTCTGCTCGCCGTGCCAACTGAGATCGAAATTGCGAATCGTCCGGTCGCCGATCACCACCGCGCCCGTGTCGATAAACGTCGTCCAGGGCGTGACCACCTTGGAGTCGAGCCCCGCCGCCATCGTGATCACTTTGAACACCGAACCCGGCTCGTAGATGTCCGAGGCCGCGCGCGAACGGAGCACCCCGATATCGAACTCGTCGCTGGCCAGGTCCAACTGCTCCGGGTTGTAGGCGGGCATCGTGGCCACCGCGAGAATGTCGCCGTTGCGCGGATCCGCGATCATGATCACCCCGCCGTCCGCGCCCCAGCGCCGCACCGCCTCGAGCAGCGTCTGCTCGGCGATCCGCTGCAGGTTGCGATCAATGGTGAGCACAATGTCGGCGCCCTCCTCGTAGGGCAGCTCCAGCCGCGCCCCGAAGGGAATCGGCTGGCCCAGACCGTCCTGCTCGTAGATCAGCAGGCCGGACTCCCCGGCCAGATCGCCGTCCAGCGAGTACTCCAGCCCGGCCAATCCTTGCTCGTCCCGCCCCACAATCCCGATCACCGGCGCCGCCAGCTCGCCCTCGACGTAGCGCCGCGTGCTGGTCTTGCGCACCGTCACGCCGTACAGACGCTCCGCGTGAATCGTCGCGCCGGTGTAGTACTGCACGTAGGCGATCAGCGCGTCGCGGCCTTTCGCGCTCGCCGCCAGGCTCAGCACCTGCGCCTCATCGGCCCGCAGCAGATAGGCGAGGCGCGCGGAGGTCCCGGTCGGCTGGAACCCGTTCCGCCCCCAGAGCTGCGTATCGACATGCACCTCCCAGCGATCGACGCTGGTCACCAGCGGAAAACCGTTGCGGTCGAGGATCGACCCGCGCGGCCCGCGAGTCTCGATCTGCCAGACGCGATCCGCCGCCGCCTCATGCCGCTGGTGCTCGATGATCTGCACCATGATCAGCCGCCCGATCAGCACCATCGCGAGCAGGATCAGCAGGGCGACAACGGCGCGCATCCGCCAGCGGCTGAGCGTTGCTGTCTCCATCTGCGCTCTCCCCCGCCCCCTCCTGCGCCCTTCCTGCGCCCCTCCTGCGCCTTGAGCCGCACAGACAGGCGTTGGGCTAGTCGACGATCAGCAGATCCAGCCAGGCCTGCCACTGCGGCGGCTCGTGATACTCCGTCGTGTCGGGAACCGGCAGGTAGCGGCTCGGCATCACGCGCGGCGGCGGCGCGTAATCAACCTCCAGACGCACCGTGGGCGTGGCGTCGACCATCCGCAGGCGCGTGCGCGCGTCCCACTCGATCCGGTTGAGCGAAGCCAACTCGCCCACATGCGCCGCCAGCGTGCGCAACTCCGAGCGCACCCGCTCGCGCTCCGCCTCCAGCGCGATCAGCCGCGCCCCGGTCTCCGTCGCATTGGAGGATTGCAGCACGGGCAGCGAGGCCGCGAGACAGAGGCCCAGAATCAGAATCCAGACCCAGCCCGGCATCCGCGCCTGCGGCAGCAGCCGCACCTGCGCGCGCTCGCGCAGCGCCGTGTAGACGGCTCGCGCGTCCGCCCGGACATCCTGCGCGGCGGGCGCGACCGAAGTCATGCCGCCCCAGCGCGAGCGGTCTGCGGGGGCGATGCGGGCAAATGTAATTTACGCAGCGCCCCTACGAAATCTGTGCCATTTCCCGCCAGGAGTGGCATACTGAGGCCAACGGACCGAACGCTCGCCGGCGGCGGAGCGGCAAATGAGAGGAGCGGAGCAGCTGCCAGGCCGTGGGGCAGATCACGCGATGCGGCGCTGATGACGCCGCGGGGACAGGTTCCACGCCGGTTGCGCGACGAGTCGCGATTCCAACGCGGACTCCGATTGTGGCGGCGGGGCTTCTCCTTTACTGCAGTGACTTGTAGGACGTCCCCTTCGCGCGATCTGCCCCACGACCTGGCAACGATGCTCCTCTCGACAACGCCCCGCTCTGTTGCGGCGCGGCTACTCCAACCGCTGGTGTTTGACCGGACGGAAACAGTTGCCAGACCATGGGGCAGGCCGCGCGGGTGGCGGGCGCCGCGCCCGCCCCGCGACGAGTCGCGAAGCGCTTGCGGCAGCCATGTGTGGCGGCGGGGTTTCTCCCTCGCATCGCTTACGGCACCAGCGAGGCGGAGCTTCACTCCGCGCGGCCTGCCCCACGACCTGGCAACTGTGCTCCTCTCAGCGATTGACTGACGACGGGTGGACAGAGGCCGCTGCATTAGACGGCCTCCGCGGCGCGCAACCGCGCGCTGCGCGCGCGCGGATTGCGCTCAACTTCATCGGCGCGAGGCCGAAGCGGTTTCTTGGACAGCGAGCGCAAGCCGCCGCCGGCGGCCGACGCCTCGCGGATGAAGCGCTTCACAATCCGGTCTTCGAGCGAGTGGAAGGCGATCGCGGCCAGCCGCCCGCCCAGGGCGAGCATCCCCCGCGCCGTTTTGAGGAACGCCCCGAGCCGCTCGAGCTCGCGGTTCGCCTCCAGCCGCAGCGCGCGGAAGACATGCGTCGCCGGGTGCAACCTCCGCCCGCGCCGGCCCGCGCCCCGTCCCACGGCCGACTGGACGATCTCCGCCAGCTGGCCGGTCGTACGGATCGGGCGGCGCTCGACAATCGCCCGGGCGATCCGCCGCGAGCGGCGCTCCTCGCCGAGCTGGTAGATCACGTCGGCAAGTTCGGCCTCGTCGTACTGATTGACGATCTCCGCGGCGCTGCGCTCGGTGTCCGGACCCAGCCGCATGTCGAGCGGCCCGTCTTGCTGGAAGGAGAACCCGCGCCGCGGGTCGTCCAGCTGCAGGCTGGAGACGCCCAGGTCGCAGAGCACCCCGTCAACCGCGCTGAAGCCGTGCCGCGCCGCCGCCGCCGCCGCGTGGTCGAGCCAGGCCCGCTCGAGCCGGCAGCGATCGCCGAACGGCTCGAGCCGGCGCCGCGCCGCGGCCAGCGCCTGCGGATCGGCGTCCAGCCCCAGTAGCCTGCCGTTGGGCGCGGAGGCTTCCAGGATCGCCGCCGCGTGGCCGCCCAGCCCGACGGTCGCGTCGATGTAGACGCCGCCGCGGCGCACATTGAGCAGCTCCAGCACCTCGCGCGGCATCACCGGGATGTGCGTCGTGGGTTGCGTAGTGCTGTCGGTCATGATCCTGCCTCGCCGAACGGCTGCTGTTCGAGCAGCTGGTCGTAGGTCGATTCAACCTGTTCCTGCCGGTTGGCCCAGGCGTCGGCGCTCCAGATTTCGAGACATTCGTCCATCCCGGTGATCACCGTCGCGCCGTCAAGCGAATACCGCTCGCGCATCCGCTGCGGAATCACGATGCGGCCCTGGGGGTCGAGCGTGACAGCGAAGGCCTGCGCGAACAGCGCGCGCCGCACATCGCGCGCGGCGCGGTTCTGCCCGGCCGGGATGCGCTGCCGGACGACCGCCTCGAACTCGTCGGCGGGGTAGAACTCGAGGGAAGCGTCGGGCCCGGGCACCAGGATGCCGCCGTGCTCCTTGAAGCGAGGGCGGTAGCGCGCCGGAATCGCCAGCCGACCCCGCGCGTCGAGGGTGTGCTCGTAGTTGCCGAAGAATCCGCCCTGGGCCACGATGCCGCCCCGCTTCGGATTGGGCTGGGGTTGCGGCTCTCTGCCGCTCTCCCCATTTCTCCCCATCTCGATGTCACACTAGGGATGCCGCGCCAAAGCGGTCAATCTGCCCCCCATAAGCTGTCCACATCCATCCATTTATTGTCCACAGGCGGTTGATAAAACTCCGCCCGCCGTAACATTTCCTTGCAACGACGGGGCCCCGGCGAGCCCCCTGGAGAGGCCTACCAGATGGACGCCAAATACCGCGCCGGCGTGCTGACCCTGTCCGACTCCGCCAGTCGTGGGGAGAGAGTCGACACATCGGGCCCGGCGATTAACAAGCGCCTTACCGAACTCGGCGTCGAAGTCGCCCGCGCCGCCGTGATCCCCGACGACCCGGGGCTGATCGAAGCCACGCTGCGCAGCTGGTCGCGGCACGGCCTGGACCTGATTATGACAACCGGCGGCACCGGCCTGGCCGAGCGCGACTACACGCCCGAAGCCACCCGCCGCGTGATCCAGCGCGAGGCGCCCGGCATCGCCGAGCTGATGCGCGCCGAAGGCCTGAAAAAAACCCCGATGGCCGCCCTCAGCCGCGGTACCGCAGGCGTGCTCTGGCGCACCCTAATCATCAACCTGCCCGGCTCCGAAAAAGCAGTCCGCGAAAACCTAGAGGCCATCGAGCCAATCCTCTTCCACGCCCTGGACCTGGTCCGCGGCAACACAGCCCACAAGGAGTAAAGCCCCCAACCGGTCATTCCTGCGCTCCCTCCCGTCATTCCTGCGCAGGCAGGAACCCGCACCCCCATTCGTCATTCCTGCGCAGGCAGGAACCACCCACCGTCCACACCACCCCCGCTCCCCTCCCGTCATCCCTGCGCCCTCCCGCCCGTCATTCCTGCGCAGGCAGGAACCACGCGCCCCCCGAACCCGCCGCCACCCTCTAACCCCCGCGCCCCCGACCCCGACGCACATCAACAGCCCCACTCCCCCAGCTCACCCCACCTCCCCCTTCCCCAATTCATCCCTCCCCCCTTTTAGGGGGGAGGTTAGGTGGGGGGTGGGAGGCGCCGAGCAACCACCGGCGCCCCTACCGCGCCCCAATCGCCCACGCCTGCCAGCTCTCCCCCGTCACACTCACACTCCCTCATCCGTCACCCCCGCACCCCCCCCGTCACACCCACACCCCATCCCGTCATTCCTGCGCCCCCTCCCGTCATTCCTGCGCAGGCAGGAACCCACACACCCCAAACACCCCCACGGCCCACCCAAACCGCATCCACGCCACCACCGAACATCTGAAACCAAAACGAGCCGCACCACTGCGCAGGAATGGCGGGAGAGGTGCGCGGCGGCGGCGGTTGTTGCGCGGAGCAGGACTTCAGCCGGCGGCGCCGGCCTCGGACGACTGCGGGGCGACCGGCTCCAGCAGAGCCAGGAAGCGGTCCTCGACCCGCACGGCGTTGGGCGCGATCTCGCGGCAGACGTCGCAGCGGATGCATTTGGGGTCGTCGATCCGCCAGCCGGGCGGCGGCGCGTCGGCTTCGCCCTCCGCGTCGTCGGACTCCGCCTCGCGCGGCAAGATCGCTTGGGTAGGGCAGAGCTCGGCGGCCTCGGCCAGCTCGGCGGCGGCGGGATCGGTCAGCACGTAGCGGATCAGGCCGGGCGCGACCTGGGCCGGGTCGCGCTTCTGGTCGATCTGCGTGTCCAGCTCGTCGCGGAAGTAGTTGACCAGTCCGCGCACGGCGTAGGGGGTGAACTGGCCGTGCAGGCAGTTGGCGTTCTGCAGCGTGCGGTCGAGCGCGCCGATCCGCTCGAGGTCTTCGCGCCGCCCGCCGCCCTGCATCACACGGCGCAGCAGTTCAACCAGCCGCTGCGAGCCGCCGTGGCAGGTCGTGCAGCGGCCGCAGGACTCGTCCTCGCAGAACTCGGAGAAGTAGAGCGTGAGGTCGACCGCCGAGGCGCGCTCGTCGAACAGGATCAAGCCGCCCGAGCCGAGCAGCACGCCGCGCTCGGTGAAAGGCGGGCGCTCCAGCGGCAGCCCCAGGTCGGAGGCGGGCAGCAGGCCGCCCAGCGGACCGCCGGGCTGGATGCCCTTGGGCGTGTGTCCATCCTCCGGTCCGCCGCCCGCTTCGAGCAGCAGCCGGTCCATGGGCAGGCCGAAGGGCAGCTCGAGGATGCCCGGCCGGCGCAGCGCGCCGGAAATGCTGAACATCTTGGTGCCGGGGTCGGACTCGGTGCCGTGCTGGCGGTACCAGGCCGCGCCGCGCTCGATGATCAGCGGCACGTTGGCGTAGGTCTCGGTGTTGTTGACGTTGGAGGGCATGTCGAAGACGCCGCGCTGGGCGGGAAAGGGCGGGCGGATTTTGGGCATCCCGCGCAGCCCCTCAACCGAGGCGATCAGCCCGGTCTCCTCGCCGCAGACGTAGGAGCCGGCCCCGCGAGTGACCTCGAGATCGAACGAGAACTCGGAGCCCAGCACGGCGTCGCCGAGCAGGCCGCGCTCGCGCGCCTGGCGCAGCGCCAGCTCCATCCGCTCGATCGCCAGCGGGTACTCGTCGCGGATGTAGATGAAGCCGTGCGAGGCGCCGGTGGCGCGCCCGGCGATCGCCATGCCCTCGACCACGAGGTGCGGGTCGGACTCCATCAGCACGCGGTTGACGAACGCGCCGGGGTCGCCCTCGTCGGCGTTGCAGACCAGGTACTTGGTCGGCCCGGGCGCGCCGAGCAGGAACTTCCACTTGCGCCCGGCGGGGAAGCCGCCGCCGCCGCGCCCGCCCACGCCGGCCGCCTCGACCAGGTCGCAGATCGCCATCGGCTCCATGGCAATCGCGCGGTCCAGCGCGGCGTACGCGCCGTCGGCGAGCGCATCCGAAATCCGCTCCGGGTCGATTATCCCCATGCGGCGCATCAGGCGGCGCTCCTGCAGGGCCCAAAACGGCGTCTCCTCAAGCCGCGGCGCGCCGTCGGAGGCTGCGCCGCGCGAGCCGATCAGCCAGCGCGCGGCGTCCTGCGCCGGGCGTTCGCCCAGCGCGGCGCGAAGCCATTCGGCGGCCTCGGCCGGCGCGACGGGCCCGTAGACCAGCGCCGCACCGCCGCGCTCCAGCTCGACGACCGGCTCCAGCCAGGAGAGTCCGAGCGTGCCGACGCGGACCAGTTCGACATCGTGCCCGTTGGCGGCGATCGCCGCTTCGAGCGCTTCCCAGAGCAGGTCCGCGCCGGCGGCGATCGAGGAGGTGCTGAGATCGACCCGCAGCAGCGGACGCTGCGGCGCGCGGCGCGGCGCGGCCTCCAGCTCGGCGGCCTCGCGCAGCGCGTCGTAGGCGGCGCTCATGCGGGCTCCTCCGCGTGCTCGGAACCGTAGACCGCCTCGGCGTCGACGAATGTCGCGGGGGCGATCTTGATCGGGTTCCTGGGCCACTCGACGACCTGCTCGCCGGCGCGGATGCGGCGGGCCAGCTTGACCGTCTCAACCATCGTCAGCGGGCCCACCACGCGCCCATTAACCCAGACCATTGGGGCGCGCTCGCAGGTGCCGTTGCACTGCCCCAGCCAGAGGCCGTAGCGGTCGTCGGGGTCGTTCTCGCCCAGGTGGCAGTCCAGCTCCGCTTCGAGGATGCGGCGCACGCGGTCGCCGCCGACTACCCGGCAGGAGGGCCCGGAGCACCAGGTGACGAGCGTCTCGGGCGGCGGCGAGTGGCGGAATTCGGCGTAGAAGCTGGCCGCGCCGTAGACCTGCGCGTCGCTCAGCCGCAGGTGGCGTCCGATCAGCCGGATCGCATCCTTGGAGATCCAGCCGAGCTGCTCCTGAGCCAGGTGCAGGGCGCGGAGCAGCTCGCCGCGCGAGCGGGGCAACTGCTGCAGCAGGCCGGCGAACCGCTCCATCCGCTCCCCCTCGCCTGCGCGCGCCGACATTCCCGTGGACGCGTGAGCGCTATGGGGGCAGGCTAGCGGCGGCTGCGCCGTCGGACAACCCGCGCGCGCCGCATGCCGCGCGCCGCTGGACGACGCGGTTCAGCGGGCGAGCGGCTCGAGCCAGTAGGTGCGCCCGGCGGGCGGGCCGGTGATGTGGTCGATCCGCAGGGCCAGTTCGGCCTGGCGGGGCGAGCGCAGCACGACCTCGGGCCGCTCGGCGTGAAACAGCGCCTCCAGCGCGCCGCGCGGCGCGACATCGGTCAGCCGCAGCGCGTAGGCCGGCGAGCCGCGCCGCCCCGTCTGATCGGTCACGCGCCCGCGCGCGAGCAGCGAGCCGCTCGGGGTGAGGATCGCGCAGCTGATCGGGTCGTCCTCGGCCCGCTCCGTGCGGGCCGGCTTGATCCCGTCCAGCGTTGCCTGGATGCGTGCGCCGGCGAAGGCCGGGGCTTCCAACTGTCCGACTGCCTGAACCATGTTTTCTCGCCCGCGCCCGCCGCCCGCTTCGACTGTGCACGAGCGGCGTGGGCGAGTCAAGCCGAGTCAAGCACGGCGCGGGCGGCGAGCCAGCGCTTCTGTCAACTGCTCGCGCAGGTCGGCGAAGAGCGCCGCGAGACGCCCAACGAGACCGAGCCGAGTGCGCGAAACGCCTGCGCGATCGCGCCAGCGTCTCCGTTCAGGCAGGCATTCAAGCAGCGCCACGGCGCGTCGACACTCCGCTGGGGCGGCGCCACACACCGCTGGACGGTATCCGCGAGCTAGTCAGGAGACCGAACGATTCCGCGATCGAGTTCGCCGAGCTTGTAGAGAACCTCACGCCAATCGTCGATCGCTTCCTCATAGAAGCTCGGCGCTCCCTCGCGCTGTTTGGCGAGTGGAGTATGCAGCGACGCCAAGTCCAGGTCGTGCATCACCTGTCGCACAGTTGATGCGTCTAGCTCGTCTCCGTCGTTTCGAGCACCGATAAAGCTCTTGCCCTTGCCGGGGCGCTCAACGGAGATGCTGTTCCCCTGTCCGTGGACAACCCGGCAGCCACGGCGCACTAGCAGAGTTCGGAGTTTCCGCCACTGCATGCGGCGAACCGGGCGATCGATGTCGGTTGTGTGCGTCTTCACCCAAGAGGCAAACACATCAACCTCCTCGTCAGGCCCAGAGGCGAAATCGTTGTTAGTCGACTCGCTGGTCCTTGGCACCCTGTGACGCGCCAGCGCGACGATTGCATCGTACAGATCGTCGGGCTTCGCGACCAACTGCCGCTTGTTTTCGTACAAAAAAGCGATGAGGGACAGTGTCGCTGTCCGCTTGTTCCCATCCGGAAAGGGGTGGTTGTGAATGAGAGAGTGCGTAAGCGCCGCCGCAGCCTTTTCAACCTTGGCGTACTTGGCCTGACCGTGACCTTCTAGCCGCATGCCAGTGTGAGGTCGAGTGACCGCGCTGCGCAGAAGCTGACCACCATCTACTGGTCCGTCTGATCCGATTGGGTCGTCGGAATCTGCGAACTTTCGAGCGAGCTCGTAGTGGATCGCTTCCACTTGCTCTGTGGAGAGGTACTTGAACTTCGTGTACTCCGAACGTGTCCGCCGATACTCGGCATCGTCAACGCCACCCTCGCCACGCCGTGCGGCGCGTCTGGCAAGACGCTCTTGGTGCTTTCGCTCGCGGGCGCTCGTCTGGCGGGGTAGTTGTGCCGGCGGTGCAGGTTGGTCCTGTTTTTTTTCACCACTCGCCTTCCTCGCGCCTGACCGTTCGCGAGCGGCAGCATCAAACTGCTGCGCTACGCTTCGCGTTGCTACATCGAGCGATAATGATCGACGGCGACGGCTCATGCGGACCCCCGCAAACGAACGGAACACGGTGTCGTGCAATCAACCTTACCAGAGGAGCGGGCCTAAAGTGGCAACTTGCGCCGACGGTTAGGCCGACGAGCATCATCGCTCCGCTTATGTCAAGAAAGTGCTCGGCCGCCGTGAGCCGGAAGCGCTTGGTGCCGTCGATGAACAGGCGGCAGCGGTTGAGGTGACAATGCAGCACGGACGCCTTGCGTGGGAGCGTGCGGTGGTGCCGTCAGGGCGGCTGCGCAAGTGCGCTGGACAGCATCGCGCGGCCCGCTTCGCCGCGCAGCTGGAAGGCCGGCGCGCCGGGGAAGACGCGACGGGTCAGCTCGGCGACGATGCGGTGCCTCTCGTCGTCATCGGGGTAGCGGGGCTGGGGCATGGGTGCATGGTCGGTCGTTGCTGGTCATGTGCTTTCCCTTCGTTTGCATGCCGCTATCTGTAGCGGCTAGTATCTATCTGCCATACCTCCCGTAGCGGCTGGCATCTATCTGCCATACCTCCTTCCTGCCTAGCCTTTTCAGCTCGGCTATACGCTCGCGCAACATGCTGGTCGCCAAGGCGTTGTCGATTCTCTCGACGTTGTTCGCGAATTCTTCGCGTCCTACCTTGAGGTCTCCGTAGTAGTCGAGCACCCTGTTGCAATCGTGTCCTTTCTGGTTGTCGGTGTGTAGATGTTCGCAGCAGTCGAATTTTGCGAGCACGTACACATCTGCGCATGACGGGTCGTGGTCGTACCACAGAAGCAGGTACCTGCCGACATAGTCCAGTAGCGACTCTAGGTCTTTGCCGCCTCCCATGATGTGCGAGGTTTGCATCACGTATCTGGTGTCGGGTGTTCCGTTCCGTTTTGCTGGACTTCCGCAGTTGGGGCATTTGTTTGTCGCGGTCATGGTGCCTCCTTCCTGAAAATCCGCGCTGCGCGCTCCGGCAGCTCTGGAACATCCTCCTCGGCGAGGTAGTTGAGCCGCGCCAAGGGCTAGCGCTTGGCGAGTTCGTCCAAGGCGCGGCGGCGCACCTTGAGCGACAGTTCGATCGCTTCCGTCAGGGGCAGGCCGCGCACGCTGCCCGCCCGACGATTCGGCTTCGCACTCTTGACCGCCTTCTTGACGGCCTTGTCCGCCTGCTTCACGCTGGCCATGAAGTACCTCACTCCAGTCCGCATCTCGCTCCGGCCCACATGCCGGTGCAGCGACGTAGAGGACTTGCCCGCATTCTACACATCGGTCAACTGCGTCGCTTGTGTGCATTAGACACTCGGGCACGTTGGGACACACTGTGGCTCTGAATCGTTCGCGCCATTGAGCGCTCTGTTCGGTTTTTTCTACCCGCTGCCCGCCAGCCCTGTATCCTAAGCGTCGCAGCAATTGCACAGAGCGCGACAGAGGCGAGCAGCGCTCGCGCGGAAACACGGAGGAGCGGACATGGGCGACCGACTGGCAGGGCGGGCGGCGATTGTGACCGGGGCGGGGCGCGGAATCGGGCGCGGACACGCCCTACTGCTCGCGTCCGAGGGCGCCGCGGTGCTGGTCAACGACTACGGCGGCGGCGCGGGCGGCGAGCGGGACGGCGAAGCGGGCCCGGCCGACGAGGTGGTCGCGGCGATCCGCGACGCCGGCGGGCAGGCCGCGGCCAACTACGACTCGGTCGCCGAGATGGACGCCGGCGAGCGGATGGTGCAGCAGGCGCTGGACGAGTTCGGGCGGCTCGACATCCTGGTCAACAACGCCGGCATCCTGCGCGACCGGATGGTCTTCAACATGAGCGAAGAGGAATGGGATGTGGTCGTCGATGTGCACCTCAAGGGGCACTTCACGGTGACCAAGTTCGCCGCGCAGGTCTTCCGCCAGCAGCGCTCGGGGCGGATCGTGACCACCTCCTCGGAGTCGGGCCTGGGCAACATGGGCCAGGCCAACTACTCGGCGGCCAAAGAAGGCATCATCGGGCTGACCCGCACGCTGGCGCGCGATCTGGGCCGCTACGGCGTGACGGCCAACTCGATCCGCCCGCGCGCCGGCACGCGGCTGACGCTGACCGAAGAGCTGGCCGAGGCGCAGCGCCGCGCGCGCGAAGCCGGGCTGGCCGCGGGCGACGCCGGCGACATCAGCTTCGGCGCGGACCGCGAGGCGCTGATGGCTCCGGAGAACGTCTCGCCGTTCGTCGTCTGGCTCTGCACCGACGCCGCGGCCAACATCAACGGACGCGACTTCCTGGTCTGGGGCAACGAGGTGGGGATGTACTCGCTGCCCAAGGTGGAAGCGGCGATCTACGCGCCGGGCGCGTCCTGGACGCTGGACGAGCTCGACGCAATCGCGCCGCAGTCGTTCCTCGGCTCGCAGCAGAACCCTTGGCCGGCGCAGGCGCCCAAGGGCTAGACCAACCGCCGGCAACAGCCGGACGAGCGCGAAAGGGAGACCGCCATGGCGATCCTGTCCTACGAGTACATCAGCTTCGCGGCCAACGGCGGCCAGGCCGGCGGCTATCTGGCCCGCCCCGCGGAGGGCGGGCCGTTCCCCGGAGTGGTGGTGATCCAGGAGTGGTGGGGGCTGAACCCCAACATCTGCGACATCGCCAATCGGATTGCCGCCGAGGGTTATGTCGCGCTCGCGCCCGACCTCTACCACGGCCAGATCACCGCCGAGCCCGGCGAAGCGGAGAAGATCATGATGGGCCTGGAGGAGCCGCGCGCGCTGCAGGACATGAACGGCGCGGTCGCCGCGCTGCAGGCGCGCGACGATGTGCGCAGCGAGCGAATCGGCGTGACCGGCTTCTGCCTGGGCGGCGGGATGTCGCTGCTGCTGGCGATGCACAACCCGGCCGTGACCGCCGCCGCGCCGTTCTACGGCATCCCCGGCGAGGGCATGGGCGCCGCCGCGCAAATCACGGGCGCGGTGACCGGCTTCTTCGCCGGCAAGGACGACTGGGTCAACGCCGACGCGGTCGCCTCAATCCGCGCGGCGCTGGGGGCCAACGGCGTACGCCACGAGCTGCACATCTACGACGACGCGGAGCACGGCTTCTTCAACGACACCAACGCCGGCGTCCACCACCCCGACGCAGCCGCCGACGCCTGGGCAAAGCTGAAAGCCTTCTTCGCCGCCGAGCTGCAGCGCTAACCGCCTCGCCAACCCCGCGCGAACACCCCGCCACCCTCGCGCCCCAGATCCGTCAGTCCTGCTCCCCTTCCGTCAGTCCTGCTCCTCTTCCGTCATTCCTGCGCAGGCAGGAACCCAGGCGACCGCCGCCGCCAGCTCCGGCCGGGACATCCTGTCGGCTCGCCCAAGCGACATTCAACCGCCGCCGGATTCTGAGGCGGAGCGAAGTTTCGTGGTGCGCAGGGATTCCTGCCAGCCGCCCGACGGGCGGGGAGAGGCGCTACCCTTGATGATGAGCGGAGGCGGTTGACCATGGTCACGGCGTCCAGACACGAGATCACGAACGAGCAGCGCGCTGAGCGGGATCGAGCGACTTACATCCGACAGGCGCTTGCAGCCGGCGAGGACGATGCGGCGGAGTGGTTGCGCACAGCGGCTCTGGATCCCGACGAGACAACCCCGGAAGAGGACACGGAAGACGCGCGGATTGCGGCTGAGCGGCTGGCCAAAGGCGATTTCGCGCCTGCGGAAGTGGTGGAGCGGCAATTGAAGGAGCTTCACCCCGAAGACGACGAATTTCTCGACGAACTGGAAGCGAAGTTTCCGCACGGTTGCGATTTCGTCTTTGCGCTTGATCCCGAATGCGCCGCAGGCCGCGCGTTCTTCAGCAGGCTCCGCGAAGAGTGGCCGGCGGCCGCTGCGTTCTTTCTCGTGGACGACTGAGCCGCATGGCGTTTCCAGGCTGGCGTTTTGAATACTCGGCTGAAGCGGCGGCGGAGCTGCGCAGCCTGAGCGTTGAGCCGCACCCCCCACCTAGCCTCTCCCCTGCGAGGGGGGAGGGATGAATTGAGAGAGGGCAGAGAGGAAGGCTGGCAAGAGCTGGGGGCGGTCAGAACGGGTTAGAATGGCGGAGAGCGCGGGAAAGTGGAGAGCGGCACGATGTCGGACAAACTTGAGCGCGATGTGGAAGAAGTGCTGGCGGGAATCGAGGATTTCGACTGGCGTCGGCGGGAGCGTCGGCCGGGACCGCTGCGGCGGGCGCTACAGCGCTTCGGGCAGCGCACCAGCCAACGGCTGGCGCGGCTCAGCCCCGGGCACCTGATGCTGGTCGGCTCGCTGCTGGTAATCGCGAGCTTCATTTTGCCCGGGCAGGTGAGGGTGTGGGCGATCATTCTGGGCGTGGTGCTGTTTCTGATCGGGATCGTCTGGTCGGCGCGCGGCGGCGGAAAGGGCGGCGCGCGCGTGCGAGGAGGCGGGGAGCCGACCACGCGGGGCGGCTACTGGCGCGATCGCTACATCAGCTACGACGCGCCGCCGCGCAATCCGTTGGGGTCGTTGGGGCGCTGGTTTCGCCGGCGCGACCGCTAGCGGCGGTGGGCACGCGGCGGGCTGCCGGCGTCGTCTGGCTGGCGGCGCTCAGCGCCGCGCTGCTGGCCGCAGCCTGCGGCGGCGATGCGGATGATCAGCGCGCGCCGCAAGCGCAGGAACAGCCGGCAACCGCGGATGCGCCGGAACAGCCGCAGCGCGCTGCGGCTGTTCCGTCTGAGGCAGAGCGCCAGAGGCAGTCGTCCGCTGGCGTTTCTAGCGAACCCAGGCAACAGACCGAGCAGCGGCAAAGCGGCCCCATCGTCGCGTCGCAGCCACTTGATACGGCGTATGCGCTGGAGAGGCTGCGAGAGATTGCGGAGGAGATCGGGCCGCGCTCCCACGGGCAGCCCGGAGAGCGCCGCATGATCGACTTTCTCGCGGAGGCGCTGCGCGGCGACGGCTACGAGGCGGCGATTGAGCCGTTCGAGTTCTCTCCTGAGCTACCGAGATACGTAGTGACTGTGGCCTCTTCCGACCGCGGCTCCGCGTCAACCGCCTCGATTCCCGTGACGCTGATGCAGGGCAGTCCGCAGCGTTCCGCATCGGGGCCTCTGGTGATCGTGCCCGGCTACGGAACGGAGCAAAACTTCGCCTCGGTGGAGGCAGCAGGAGCGATCGCAGTGGTGGCGCGAGGCGAATTGAGGTTCATCGAGAAGCAGCGCAACGCGGAAGCGGCGGGAGCGGTCGCGCTGTTGGTGTATGACCCCGTGGGGCCGTTTCGCGGCACGCTCCTGGACGGCGAACGGGGCGAGATTCCCGTCGCCGCACTGACCCGCAATGCGGCCCGGACGGTGCTCCGCAACATAGGCTCGACAGCAACGCTCGACCCGGACGAGAGCGTGGACGACGATCAACTCTCCGAATCGTGGAATGTGGTCGCGCGGCGGCCAGGCGGCGAGTGCCGCGTGGTGGTGGGCGGGCATTACGACTCGGTGCCGCAGGTGCAGGGCGCGAACGACAACGCGAGCGGGATCGGGCTCACGCTGGCGCTGGCGCGGGCCTGGGCGGGCGCAAGCAGCGCGGATTATGTCTGCTTCGTCGGCTTCGGCGCAGAGGAGGTGGGGCTGCACGGCTCGTTCGCGCTCGTTGACGACTGGCGCGAGTCGGGGCGGCTGGCCGAGGTCGCGGTGATGCTCAATCTCGACGCGATCGGCAACGGGCAGCGCCCGATCATCGCGGTAGGCGACTCGGCGCTGTCGGCGCTGTTGGGCTCTCTGGGCGAGCAGTTGGGGATCGATGTGCGAACAGGGTCCGGGCCGCAAGCAATCAACTCCGATCACACAGCGTTCTGGAGCGAGGGCGTGTCGGTGATCTTCCCGGCCGTAGTGGGCGGCATCCTGCACACGCCGTCGGACAACACGGAGAACATCGACGAAGCGCTGCTGCGTGATGTGGGGCTGCTGGCGCACGCGATGCTGGAGTGTCTGCTGGAGCGGGCCGGTGCGCCGATCGAGCCGCGCCTCTCGTGCGATGCTGAGGCGCAATGAAACGCTCGCCGCCGCTCGCCGCACTGTTCACCATCCTCGCGCTGAGCGCCACGCTGCTGGCCGCGGCCTGCGGCGGCGATGCGGATGATCAGCGTGCGCCGCAAGCGCAGGAACAGTCGACCACTGTAGAGGCGGTCGAGCAGGCCACGCCGCCGGAACAGCCGCAGCGCGCTGCGGCTGTTCCGGCTGAGGCAGAGCGCCAGGGGCAGTCGTCCGCGGGCGTTTCTAGCGAGCCCAGGCAACAGACTGAGCAACAGCAAAGCAGCCCCATCATCGCGCCGCTGCCGCTGGATGAGGCGTATGCGCTGGAAATGCTGCGGGCGATCGCGGAGGAGATCGGGCCGCGCTCTGTCGGACAGCTGGGGGAACGCCGCATGGTCGATTTTCTGGGAGAGGCCCTGCGCGGCGACGGCTACGAAGTGGCGATTGAGCCGTTTGATTTCGTCGGCTCCCCGGCGGGGCACACGGTCGCGATCGTCTCCCAGCTCGGCGGCGCGGCAACGATGAGCGTCACGGTTCCGGTCGCATTGATGGAGCGCAGCCCCGATGTGTTGGCTGCGGGGCGGATCGTGGTCGTGCCGGGCGTCGGAACGGCGGCGGACTTCGCCTCGGTTGAGGCGGAGGGTGCAGCGGCGGTGGTGCAGCGGGGCGAGCTGACATTCAGCGAGAAGCAGCGCAACGCGGAGGCGGCGGGCGCGGTCGCGCTGTTCGTGGTCGATCCCGACGGGCCGTTCAACGGCGTCCTGACGGCCGACGAGCCGGGCGAGATTCCGGTTTTCGCGCTCCCGCCCGAGTTGGGCGAGCAGCTGCGTGAAAACGAGGGCGGGACGGCGACGATCGGGGTGCGCAAAGATATCATCTTCGAGTCCTGGAATGTGGTCGCGCGGCGGCCGGGCGGCGAGTGCCGCGTGCTGGTGGGCGGACACTACGACTCGGTGCCGCAGGTGCAAGGGGCGAACGACAACGCGAGCGGGATCGGAATCACGCTGGCCCTCGCGCGCGCCTGGGCGGGCGCCAGCAGCGCGGATTATGTCTGCTTCGTCGGCTTCGGCGCGGAGGAGTTGGGACTGCACGGCTCGCATGCGTTCGTAGACGCCGCGCTGGAATCGAGAGATTTCGAGGCGATTACGGCGATGCTCAACCTCGACGCAATCGGCAACGGGCAACGCCCGATCATCGCGGCGGGCGACCCGGCGCTGTCGGCGCTGTTGGAGCGGCTCGGCGAGCAGCTGGGGATCGATGTGCAGGTCGGACAGGAGCCCGAGGGGATTCGCTCCGACCACACGGCGTTCCAGAACAAAGGCGCGCCGGTGATCTTCCCGGCCGTGGCGGGCGGCATCCTGCACGTGCCCGCCGACAACACGGAGAACCTCGACGAGGCGCTGCTGCGCGATGTGGGGCTGTTGGCGCACGCGATGCTGGCGTGTCTGCTGGAGCGGGCCGGCGCGCCGATCGAACCGCGCCTTTCGTGCGATGCTGAGGGGCAATGAGACGCCTACCGCTACTCACCGCGCTGCTCGTCATTCTCGCGCTCTGCGGCGCGCTGGCCGCTGCCTGCGGCGGCTCGGCGACGGAGCCGGCCGCCGAGCCGGCGGCCACGGCAGCAGCGACGGCGATCACCCCCGATGCGATCCCGGTCGAGGCGCTGCCGGATCCACTCCCGGACCCGTATCTGTTCCGCGACACCGCGGCGGTGGTCGAGGAGGAGCAGCGCGAGGTGATTTACATCGTCCAACCGGGCGACACGCTGGCCGGCATCGCGGCGGGCTACTGCGTGACGATCGAAGAGATTCAGCGGCTGAACAACATCGTGGACGCCGCGTCGCTCTCGATTGGCGACGAACTGCGCATCCCGGGCACCTGCGGCGCCCCGACGGCGGGAGCCAGCGACGACGGGCAGGCGGCCGAGTCCGCGCCGCAGCGCCCGCCAGGCGAGATCTACGTGGTGGAGCCGGGCGACACGCTGGCCGGCATCGCGGACGCCTTCGGCTTCGGCTGGCGGGACATCGCGGCCTACAACAATCTGTCAGATTTCGACGCCGGAAATCTCCAGGTGGGCCAGGAGTTGGTCATCCCGCCGCCATCCGCGAGCGCAGAGGAGTCGCAGCAGGCAACCCAGGAGCGCGCCGAGCCGCCAGGCTAGCGCCTGTTCACACCTCCGCCATTCCTACGCCCCGATCCGCCATCTCCGCACCCCTCCCCGTCATTCCCGCGCCCCTCAATCGTCATTCCTGCGCAGGCAGGAACCCACGCTCCACCTACACACCCCCGCGCCCCTCTCCGTCATTCCTGCGCCCCTCCGTCATTCCTGCGCAGGCAGGAACACACGCTCCACCCACACCCCCCCCTTGAGGGGACCGCGGAAGGGGGCGGATGGATGAGTTAAGGGTCGCTGCCGCTGAAAGCGATTTCGCTGCTGCGAAGCCAGCGGTCGGGCGCGGGTTGGGCGGAGAGAATGCGGCTGGCGGGCAGAATCCGCTCGCCGTTGATCGGGCTGAAGGCGTATTCGATCCGCCCGTCGGCCAGACGGCGCGCGCTGATTCGGCCGATCGCCGCGCCCCCAACCTCAACCGGGCTGGAGCGCAGCCAGCGATCGGGCTCGGCATCGGCCGGCGCGTAGCGCAGACGCGGCAGAACGCGCTCGCCGCTGCTGGCCGGCAGCCAGCCGAACTCGGTGCGCCCGTCGGACAGGCGGCGCGCCGCGATCCGCCCGCGGTCAAGCGCGGGCTCGGCCTGCGGGTCGCGCAGCCAGGCCGGCACATCGGCTGCGCCGTCGTAAACAATCCAACAGTAGGCCGCGCCGGCCGCGCTGAGCGCGCAGGCATGCCGACCTCCGACGCTGACGGCGAGCTGCTTGCCCGCGGGCGGGCGCGGCTGGCCGTCGAACTGGTAGCCCCAGCATTCGATCTCGCCGCTCTCGCGCAGCGCGCAGGTCTGATAGTCGCCCGCGCTGACGGCGCGGTAGCGGTCGGGCGGCGCAGCGGACTGGCCGTAGGTATTGGCTCCCCAGCAGGCAATCTCGCCCGTCTCGCGCAGCGCGCAGGTATGGCTTGCGCCGGCGGAGACGCTGAGAAAACGCCCGTCCGGCGGATCCGTCAGGGTGGAGACATCCGTCACGCCGTACAGGCGGAACGCGAAGCCGTCCGCCGCCCAGCACACGATCTCGCCGGCGTCCCGCACCGCGCAGGTGTGCCAAAAGCCGACGCCGACCGCGCGGTAGCGGCCCGCCGGCGCGTCGGGCCGCTGGCCGAAGCCGTGCGTGGACAAGTGCCGGCAGGCGATTTCGCCCGACTCGCTCAAGAAGCAAGGGCCGAACGAGCCGGTGCTGACGGCGCTGTGGCGGCCGGCCACAAAGAATCTCGTGTGGCTCAGGCCGAGCTCGGGATGCCAACACTCGACCTGGCCAGTCTCCCGATGTATGCCGCAGACGTGCCTGCTGCCCGCGTCAACCGCGCTGTAGCGCTCCGGCGCGAACGCGAATGTCTCGCCGTTCAGCTGCCAGCAATTGACTTCGCCCGACTCGCGCAGGCCGCAGCTGAAGTCGCCGCCGGCGCTGATCGCCGTGAAGCGTCCAGGCGGCGCGCCCGCTGCGTCGTCGCGATCCTGTCGGTGCCAGCATTCAACCTCGCCCGTCGTGTGCAGGCCGCAGGCGTAGTCGCCGCCGACGGCGATCGCGCTGAAGCGGCCGCTCCGCGAGTACGGGCCGCCCTCATACAACGCCCAGCACTCGAGCTCGCCCGACTCACGCAGAGCGCAGGCGCGAAAAGCGCCCACGGAGACGGTGCTGAAACGGTCTTGCGGCGCGCCGGCCTCGTAGCCAATGCCGCTCCAGCACTCGAGCTCGCCGCCAACGCGAAGACCGCAAGCAGCTCTCTCGCCGACGCTGACGCTGCGAAAGACGCCGCCCGGCACGCTCCGCCGGCCCGGGGCTGCCCCCAGCACTCAACCCGCCCCGTCTCGCTGACCGCGCAAGCGCGGTCGTAACCGGCGCTGATCTGCGCGAAACGGCCCGGCGGAGCGTTGGCCACACCGGAGCGGGCGTCGCCCCAACACGCAATTTCGCCCGACTCGCGCAGCGCGCAGCTGAAGTACTCGCCGGCGCTCACCTGGGCGAAGCGACCCGCAGGAGCCTCGGACTGCTCGTAGTAGTTGCCGCCCCAGCATTCCACCTCGCCCGATTCGCGCAGACCGCAAGTGTGGTTCTGGCCGGCGTCGATTTGCGTGAAGCCGCCCGCCGGCGCGTCCGCCTGGCCGTGCCAGTTGCCGCCCCAGCATTCCACCTCGCCCGACCGCAGCAGCGCGCAGGCGTGCTCCTCGCCGACGGTGATGGCCACAGCGCGCGCCGTCCTGAGCGTCTGCGTCGCCACCGACGCTCCAAAAGCCGAGCGCAACAGCGGCGAGCAAGAGGGCGGCGCGGCAACAGAACATTGAACAACGGCGCTCCGACCCCGGACCTGCAAGCTAGAGGCGCTCGCCAATTGAGGTCAAGGCGGCGCAGGCTATGTGGACGGCGCGAGCGGCCATACCACGCCCCATCCCGCCACACTCCCACGCCGCTCTTCCCCAATTCATCCCTCCCCCCTTCCAGGGGGGAGGTTAGGTGGGGGGTGCGAAGCCGCGCGCCAGCCCACCAATCGCGCCCCGCCCAGATCGCCCATGCCGCACTCCCACCGCACCAGCGCTCTCCGTCATACCCCCTCTCTCTCCGTCATTCCTGTGCCCTTCCCCGTCATTCCTGCGCAGGCAGGAACCCACGCCCCATCCCGCCACACCCCCGCCCCCCTCTTCCCCAATTCATCCCTCCCCCCTTCCAGGGGGGAGGTTAGGTGGGGGGTGGAATGCCGCGCGCCAGCCCACCAGCCCCGCCCCGATCGCCCATACCGCACTCCCACCGCACCTGCTAACGTAACGTAAGCGCGCAGCCGCCGAACCGCAGCCTGCCTGAGGGACGCCGATGACCGCTCTGATTCGCCTTATGTCGCCGGAGGGCGGGGTGTAACGTGCGCCCGCTTGCCCTCGCTTCCCTGCTCGCACTGCTCGCCGCCGCCCTGCTGGCCCTCCCGCCCGCCGCCGCCGACGGAGAACCCAACGAATTCGAGCTGATCCTCAGCCTCGCTGAAGACTCCGACAACGTGGTCCCTCCGGGCGGTGAACTCACCGTCAACGCCGTGCTGCGCTTCCCCTGGCAACCTCCGATCACGCCGCCGCCCAGCCTGCCCGGCTTCACCGCCTACGGGCTGGCCGTGCCCGAAGCGTCCGAGGCCGCCTCAGCGCTCTGGGTCAGCGGCGTACTGGACTGGGACAGCGCAGCGCGGCGGCGGCTCGACATTCCCGCTCACACGCCGCTCCTCTCCCGGCTGCCGTCGGTCGCCGGCGCCAACCAGCCGATGGCCAAGGCGTTTGACGGACGCACCATCATCGCGCGCGATCGCAACTCAAAGCTGTACATCTTCGACTCCTACACGCTTCAGCACAAGGCCACGATCAACCCGCCGACAGGGGCCGACACGGGGTTCCACAACGGCTTCGGCGCTTCCGTCGCGTACAACAACACCATCGGCGGCTTCGACGGCGCCGCGATCGCTCTCTGGCACGAGACCGACGCCCGCGCCTGGCTCTTCGTCGGCTCCTATCACGACACCGTGGAATCGACCGACCAGTTGGGCCGGCTCTACATCTTCCGGCTGGACTGGGACGGTGACGGGGTGACGGTGACGCAGGAGGGCGCGATGGCGCCGACGCTGGCCGAGGCGAACAATCGCCACGGCGCGATCAGCGCCAGGTACGGCGCGGCGGTGACCATTTCGCGCGACGGCGGGACGCTCGCGGTGAGCGCGCCCTCGATGAATGAGCTGGGCGCGATCTACGTCTACAGCCGGCCGGCGGGCGCGGGCGAGGACTGGGGCGACATTACCTACGACGATGGAGTGAAGGTGACCGTCGCCGCCGTGCCCAGCTTCGGTACCAGCACCTCGAACATGCCGTTTAACCCCGGCGCCGCCGGCACTTGCGACGCCTGGTGCTCGCGTGTCTGGTCCAACATCGATAGCAAAGACAACTACGACGGCGTCGATCTGGCCGCAGCCTTCGTTTCGCTTTCGGCCGACGGCCGCGTGCTCGCGGTGGGCGCGCCCGAGAAGGATTTCGCCAGCACCACGGCGGGCGGCGGCTTCACCGCTGCCAACCAGCGGGACAACGCCGGCGAGGCGTTTGTCTGGGTCGCGCCCGAGGGCGGCTGGAGCAACGCGCCGCGCGCCGACTTGGACGCGCAAGGCAACGCCAAAACGCTGATTGCGGCCCAAACCGACGCGACCAGCTTCCGCCAGGCCACGCACTACTCGCCCGGTCCGCTGCGCCGCTGGACCGAGCCCGCCGCAATTCTCATTCCCGAGGCCTGGCCCAATCGGGGGACCGGATACTTCGGCCTGACGACCACCGTTTCGCCGGACGGCGCCGTCGTCGCCGCGAGCGACTCACGCGGCAACAGCGCCGTCTACCTGTTCCAGCGGAATTCGGCCGACGACTGGGCAGCGCTCAACGGCGGCTATCTGACGGCCAGCGCCAAGCTCACAGGCCCCGCAAATCCCACCCTCAGCGCGAAGCTGTTCAATCACGACGGCGCCGCGCTGGTGGTCGGCGACCCAAAGTACTCCGGTGATCGGGGTTCGCTGCTGATCTTCTCCCGACCGGCCGACGGAACCTGGGTCAACGCCGGCGCGTCGGATGCGGCGCGGCGGCTGGAACGGGCGGACGCGCGGAGCGCGAACGCCAGCTACGGCTACGTGGTGCCGGAACTCCAAGGTCCCCGCGCAGTGATCACCTCCAAAGCGGGGCGCAACTATCTGACCGCGCCAAGCGTTCGCGGCTGCGCCGTCAGCACGGTCAACGGCGTCGCCACCGCCAGCTGCCCGCTCAGCCTGCCCGACACCAGGATCACCGTTCCCGCCGGCACGCCCGACGGAACCTTCACCATCTCCGCGAGAGTCGCGCTGCGCCTCGAGGAAACCAGCGAGCCGATCGTGACCCTGCGCGACACGCTGGAGGTGGCGATCGGCGAGGTCGACGAGCTGACCGAGATCGAGTTCGACTTCGCCAGCGACACGATGGGCGACAGCGACCCGTCGAATGACCGGCCCTACCCCGGCACCATCGCGGCCGGCGAGAGCACCACGCTGCTGCTCAAGCTGCTCAACGAAAACGGCGCAGCCTCCGCCAGGGGCGTGATCGCGTCGGTGCTGTTCACCGCCAGCCAGGGCGCGCTCAGCGCCGCGCTGGGCGACGCCGACGCCGAGGCCTGCGAGGCGGGCGGCTCGCTCGCCTGCCAGATCGCGGCCCCCGCGACCGCGCTGACAGCGAATAACTCGGACCAGATTCGGCTCACCGTGGAGCACCCTGGTCCCGGCAAGAGCGGCGCAGCCAGCGTGCGCGTCAATGTGCTCGCGAGCGACGGCGAGAGCTTTGCAGCGGGGCCGATCGCGCTGATCTTCAGCGGCCCGCCCAGCGCGCTCGCAATCTCCGCGCCCAGCCGCGGACTGCTCAGCTACGGCACCTGCGACGCGCCGGCCGCCGATGGCCCGGACGACTGCAAAGTCGCCGCCGACCGCGACGACCGCGACCTGCTCACCCTGCAAGTCACCGCGACCGACGCCGCCGGCAACGAGGTGGCCGTCCCGACCAGCGGCTACGGCGCGCCGAAAATCACCGGCCCCGACGGCAACCGAGTACCCACCGGCGCGATCGCCGTAACCTGGCCGCTGCGCAAAGACGGCGACGACGCAGGCGCGGAGATCGGCGGCAACGATCCGCTCGACACCAGGAACGGCGCGCCCCAGGCGCAAATCAACGTCAACGCCATCCAGACCGCGCCGCTGGCCGCGGGCCGATACACCATCGAACTGGCCGCCGGCGGCCTGAAGACGACCCAGACATTCCATATCAGCGGTCCGCCCGCGAGCGTCAGCCTGAGCGAGCCCGTGGGCGAGCTCGAGACGGGCGGGCAACTGACCCTGACCGCGACGATCGCCGACGCCGACGGCAACACCGTGCCCGACGGCACGCGCGTGACCTGGCAGGACAGGCCGATCGGCGCGTCCACCGTACTGGTGCAGCTCAGCGCGCAGGCCGAGACCAAGGACGGCCAGGCGTCGGCCAGCTATCTGGTCAGCTCGCTCGGCGCGGCCTACGTATCCGCCTCCGCCGGCAGCGAGACGGACCTGCGCTTGATCACGATCAGCCAGGCGGGTGGCGGCGCGGCGGCAGACTCCCCCGCCGCATCGCTGAGCAACCGCCGCCCCGGCCGCTACAGCACCTGGCAAGGCGCGGAGCCGGTCTCGGCCGCGGCACTGCTCGCCGCGCTGGACGGCGTCACCGCGCTGCTGCTCTGGACCGGCGACCGCTGGCTGAGCTACGGCCTCGCCCCCAACGGCCAGCGAATCGCCAACTCAATCAACTTCCGCGCCACCCCCGGCGCCACCCTCTGGCTGGCCGACTAAGGCGCACCCCCACTTCGCCCAACTCCTGCTATGCTCGCACCAGAACAGGAGTGCCGAACCATGCCCCTCTCCCCGCACCACCGCCGCCGCGCCCCCCTCCCGTCATTCCTGCGTCCCCTCCAGCCATTCCTGCGTCCCCTCCAGCCATTCCTGCGCCCCCCTTCCGTCATTCCTGCGCAGGCAGGAACCCAGCCTTGACAGCGGTGACCAAATCTTGACAGAGGTTGACGCCAAGTTGACAGCGCTTGACGCCAGGTTGACAAAAGTTGACAGAGGTTGCCAAAACTTGACACCGTCAACCCCTCCGCGCACCCCGAACAACCCTGAACAAATCCGAACAAACCTGAACAAACCCGAACACCGCCAAGCCCCCCGACCAGATAGGGAACCCTCCCGGATCACCCCAACCACCCCGAAAAAAACAAACCCCGAACACCGCCACCACCCACTGCAACCTCCCACCTCCTCCGTCATTCCTGCGCCCCATTCCCTCACGCTCATCCCTCCCGCCATTCCTGTGCTCCATTCCCTCACGCCCGCCCCATCCGTCATTCCTGCGCGCCCCTTTCCGTCATTCCTGCGCAGGCAGGAACCCACCACCCCAACACCCACCCCTCTTCCCCAATTCATCCCTCCCCCCTCCCAGGGGGGAGGTTAGGTGGGGGGGTGGGAGGCAACGAGCGACCACCAACCGTCGTGTCACGCCCCAGTCATCCACTTCACACCCTCTGTGGAAGATTGCGAGCCAGCGCCGGCCCTCTCTCCAAACACCCCGATCGCTCATACCTCACCTCCGTCGCACCCGCCCCCACCGTCATACCCACGCCCAAACGTGGTAGCGTCGCGGACAAGGCGCAGGATGACGCGCCCGCTAGAGGCCGAGGGCCTGCTTTGCCGGCAGACGACGATCCCCACGAACATCATCCGCGAGCGCATCGCGAGATCTGCGCTGTCGTGCTGGCCGCGGGAGCCGGCACGCGAATGGGCGGCGGCAGCGCCGCGCCCGTGACGCCCAAGGTGTTGCAACCGCTGGCCGGCCGGGCGCTCGCCGCGCTCGCGCTGCATGCGCTGGCCGCGAGCGGGGTGGGGCGGGCGGTGGTGACAATTCCGCCAGGCGAGCGCGGCGAGCAAATCGCCCACGGTCTGCGCGCCGACGCGCCGCCCGCGTTCGCGCTCTCCTTCGCCGTGCAAGAGAAAGCGACGGGCACCGCCGACGCAGTGCTCGCGGCGCAGCCGCATTTCAACGCCGCCGAGGCGCTGGTCGTCAACGGCGATCTGGGGCTGCTCAGCGAGGCGCAGCTGCGCCCCCTGCTCGACGCCCCGCGAACGACCGCGCTGCTGGCCACGGCGCGGCTCGACGATCCGGCCGAGATGGGCCGCATCCTGCGCGACCCCGCCGATGGGCGCGCGCTGGGAATCGTCGAGCACCGCGACGCCACGCCGGAGCAACGCAAGATCAAGGAGGTCAACGTCGGCGTCTACCGCTTCGACGCGGGCTGGCTCTGGGGCGCCCTCACCCGCGTGCCGCAGCGCGAGTCGGGCGAGCGCTACGCGACCGACGTGATCAAAGAAGCGGCCGATCTACACAAGCTGGCGGCGGTGGAGATTGACCTGCCCGACGGACGGCTGAACATCGAGACGCCGCAGGACTTAATCGCCGCGGAGCGCGTCGTGCGGCGGCGCGCCGTGGAGCGACTGATCGCGGGCGGCGCGCTGTTCGTCGATCCCGCGGCCGCCTGGGTGGATGCGGCAGTTGAGATCGGCGCGGGCGCAACAATCGAGCCGGGCTGCCACCTGCGCGGTCGGACGCGAATCGGGCCCGGCTCGCGGGTCGGTCCGAACGCCGTGCTGCGCGACGCGCTGGTGGGCGCGGAGTGCGTGCTGGAGTCCTGCACGGTGCGCGGCTCGACGCTGGGCGACCGGGTCGAGGTGGGCCCCTACTCCACAATCCGCGAGGGCTGCGAGTTGAGCGACGGCGTGCGAATCGGCACCCACGCCGAGCTGAAGAACGCGCAACTGGGCCCCCGCGCGAAAGTCGGACACTTCTCCTATCTGGGCGACGCGGAGGTGGGCGCGGAGGTGAACATCGGCGCGGGCGCGATCACCTGCAACTACGACGGCGAAACCAAGCACCGCACGCGAATCGGCGCGGGCGCGTTCATCGGCAGCGACAGCCTGCTGATCCCGCCGCTCGAGATCGGCGAACGCGCCCGCACCGGCGCGGGCGCGGTGGTGACCAAGGATGTGCCGGCCGACGGCAACGCGGTCGGCCACCCGGCCCGGCTGGTCGGCGCCGGGCAGCGCAAACGGCGGCAAAGTGAGCAGGAAGAGGACAGCCCATGAGCGACAGCTCGATTGCGGCGCTGGTGATCCTGATTCTCAGCGTGGTGCTGCTGATCCTGGAGGCGATCGCCGAAGCGGGGGTGATCAGCCTGAGCCGCTCGCGCGCGCGGCTGCTCGCCAGCCGCGCGCCGGACAACCCACGCGCCCAGCGCGTCCTCGCGATCACCACCGACCGCGAGCGCGCGCTCGGCTCGATCGCGGTCGGACGCATCGTCGCCGTCGCCGCCGGCTTCAGCTCGACCTTCTACATCGTGATCAACGAGCTGGGCTTCTCCTGGGGCGCGGTGGTCGCCACGGGCGTGATCGGCGCGTTCGTCGTGGCCCTAATCCAGTCGGTGCCGCGCCGCCTGGCGATGACCTGGCCCGAGGCGTTCGCGATGCTCTTCGCGCCCGCGATCGATCTGCTCGACGCGGCCTTCCTGGTCCCCGCCGCGGTGCTCGAAGCGCCGGCTCGACTGCTGACCCGCATCGGCGCGTCGCAGCGCGAACTCGCGCCGGATCCGACCGACATCGAGTTGGTGCTGGAGCACGAGGACGAGGGGATCGAGGCCGACGAGCGGGAGATGATCCGCGGCGTGATGAGCATCGGCGGCCGGATCGTGCGCGAGGCGATGACGCCGCGGCCCGACATCGTGGCGCTGACAGCCGAGACGAGCCTGGCCGAATCCGCCCGCTTCATCGTCGAGCACGGCTTTTCGCGCATCCCCGTCTACCGCGAGAGCGTGGACAACGTCACCGGCGTGCTCTACGCCAAGGACGTGATGGCCGCGCTGCTCGAAGAGTCGGGACGAAACATCACGCAGATCGCGCGCGAACCGATGCTGGTGCCGGAGTCGAAACTGATTGACGATCTACTGAGGGACTTTCGCCGTGAGCGCGTGCATCTCGCGATCGTGCTCGATGAATACGGCGGCACCGCGGGCCTGATCACACTCGAGGACCTGCTGGAGGAGATCGTGGGCGAGATCGCCGACGAATACGACGCGGCGGCCTCGACCGAGCTGGCCCAGCTAATCGACGGCGAGCTGGTGCTGGGCGGGCGCGCGCCGCTCTCCGCCCTCCAGCAGATCGGCTACTACCAGGCCGAGCACGGCGATTACGACACCGTCGCCGGGTTGATGTTCGACCAGCTGGGCGCGATTCCATCGGCGGGCGACGAGGTGCAGGTAGACGGCATCGCGGTGGTGGTGGAAGCGATGGACGGACGCCGAATCGCGACGATGCGGGCGCGCCGCGTCAGCGAAGAAACCGCGCCGGCGGAGGGCGCCGCGTGAGGGCCGGCGTGATGCCGCAGGTGACAGTTCGCGCAACAGCGCGTAATGTGCGCGATCGTGTCTGACGAACTCGCCTACCGCATCGCGTTCAGCTTCGTCTCGGGGATCGGCCCGGCGCGGATGCGCGGACTCGAGGCCCGCTACGAGTCGCTTGAAGCCGCTTGGCAGGGCGAGCCGGACGGCTGGCGCGAAGCGGGTCTCGACGCGGCGGCGATCGAGCATCTCCAAAGCACCCGCGCGGATCTCCGCCCCGCCGAGGAGCGCACCAGGCTGGAGGAGAAGGGCGTGCAGGCGATCAGCTGGCACGACGAGCGCTACCCAAAGCGGTTGACGCAGATCGCCGACCCGCCCCCGCTGCTCTTCGTCTACGGCGAGCTGGCCGATCGCGACGAGTGGTCAATCGCGGTGGTCGGCACGCGCCGCCCCAGCCCCTACGGGCGGCAGGTGACGCAGAAATTCAGCGCTGAACTCGTTGACGCGGGACTGACGATCGTCAGCGGTCTGGCCTACGGCGTGGACGGCGTGGCGCACGAGACGGCGCTGGAGCGCAACGGGCGCACGCTGGCCGTGGTGGCGGGCGGCCTGGACAAGCTCTACCCGCGCGAGCATCGCAATCTGGCCGCGCGAATCGTCGATTCCGGCAGCGGCGCAGTGCTCAGCGAGTACCCGCTCGGCGTGCGGCCCAAGCCGGACAACTTCCCGCGCCGCAACCGCATCCTGGCGGGCATGACCCTGGGTACGCTGGTCACCGAGGCGGGACTTAAGTCAGGCACCTGGCATACGGTAAATTCGGCGCTCGACCAGAGCCGCGAGGTCTTCGCGGTGCCGGGCGCGATCACCTCGCCCCAAAGCGAGGGGACCAACCAGATCATCCAGCAGGGGCACGGCAAGCTGGTCACCTGCGCCCGCGATGTGCTCGAGGAGTTGCAAATCGAGGAGGTCGAGCGGCAAATTGAGTTGAGCGAGCAGTTGCCGGAAGATCCGACGCAGGCCGCCGTGCTCGGCGTGCTCAGCGCGGAACCCCTGCATGTGGATCAGGCCTCGCGCGCCGCCGCAATGCCGGCCAGCGAGGTGTCCGCGGCGCTCGCGATGCTCGAACTGAAAGGGATGGTGCGCCAGGTGGGACCGATGCTCTATGTCCGAAGCTAAGCAGCCGCGCAAGCGCGCGACCAACGCCTCGCGCTCAACCCGCGCCGCCTCCCGGTCAGGGCAGAGCGCGACGCGGTCCAGGGGACGCTCGACGAGTCGCTCCAACGCCGGCGGCAAAACGCTGGTGATCGTCGAGTCGGGCGCGAAAGCGGACACGATCGGCCGCTTCCTGGGCGACGATTATGTCGTCTCCGCATGCTTCGGGCACATCCGCGACCTGCCCCGCCGCGCCTCCGAGCGCCCGGCCGAACTGCAACGCCACAAGGATCGCGAGGCCAAGGAGTTCGCGGTCGACGTGAACAACCCGGAGGAGCCCTTCAAGCCCTTCTACATCGTCCCCAGCGAGAGCAAGAAGCACATCACCCGGCTGCGCCAGGAACTCAAGGATGCCAATCACGTGCTGCTGGCGACGGATGAAGACCGCGAGGGTGAGTCGATCGGCTGGCACCTCGTCGAGGTGCTCAAGCCCAAAGTGCCCTACGAGCGAATCGTCTTCCACGAGATCACCGCCGAGGCGCTGACCCAGGCCCTCCGCGAGCCGCGCGGACTCGACCAGAATCTGATCGAGGCGCAGGAGTCGCGCCGCATCCTCGACCGCCTCTACGGCTACTCGCTCTCCCCCGTGCTCTGGCGCAAGGTCGGGCAGGGCGCCTCCGCCGGGCGCGTGCAGAGTGTCGCCCTGCGCTTCCTGGTCGAGCGTGAGCGCGAGCGTATGGCGTTCGTCGCCGCCGAGTACTGGGACGCCGAAGCGACAATGCGCGTCGAAGGCGGCGCGGTGCGGGCCCGCCTCACCTCGCTGGGCGGCCAACAGCTGGCCGCCTCGACCGCGGACTTCGACCCCGCCACGGGACTGCTCAGCGAAACTGAGAAGCGTCACGAGACGGAAGCCTCGCTGGCCGCCCTGCGCCCTGCCCTCGAGGCCGCCCAGTGGCGCGTCGCCGAAGTGACGCGGCGCAGCGCCTCGCTCGGACCGCGCCCCCCGTACACCACCTCCACCCTGCAGCAGGACGCCTCAAATCGGCTCGGCTTCGCCGCGCGCCGCACCATGGCCGCGGCGCAGGCCCTCTATCAGGGCAAGGACCTCGGCCCGGAGCGGGTCGGGCTGATCACCTACATGCGCACCGACTCGGTGACGCTCTCCGACCAGGCGCTGAACCAGGCCGGCGCCTACGTGCGCAACCGCTTCGGCGAGGAGTACGCCGAGCGGCGCGTCTTCCGCACCCGCTCGCGCAACGCACAGGAGGCCCACGAAGCAATCCGCCCCACCGACCTCTCGCGCACTCCGGAGTCGCTGCGCGGAATGCTCGACGACGACGAATACCGGCTCTACGAGCTGATCTGGCGGCGCACCGTCGCCAGCCAGATGGCCGCCGCGCGCGTCGAGCGGACATCCGTCGCGTTCGAGGGCCGCCTGCCCGACCGGCCCGACGACGATCCGGCGCTGTTCAGCGCCTCCGGGCAAGTCGTGCTGTTCGACGGCTGGTACAAGGTGCTGCCGCCGCGCTCCGACGGCGCCGACGCCGTGCTGCCGCCGCTCAGCGAGGGCGAGCCCGCCCAGCTCGAGTCACTCGAACCCAACGGCCACGAGACCCAGCCGCCCGCCCGCTACACCGAAGCCTCGCTGGTGCGCAAACTCGAAGAGGACGGCCTCGGCCGCCCCAGCACCTACGCCGCCGTGATTAGCACCCTCACCCAGCGCGAGTATGTCAGCCGCAAGGGGCAAACCCTGATTCCGACATTCCTCGGCTTCGCGGTGACCGATCTGCTCACGCAGCATTTCGCCGACTTGGTCAACGCCGAGTTCACCGCCGAGATGGAAGATCAGCTGGACCAGATCGCCAAAGGCGAGACCGACTCGCAGAGCCACCTCACGGAGTTCTACTTCGGCTCCGATGGCGAGGCCGGGCTGCGCAGCCGGGTGGCGGAGAAGATCGACACGATCCCGTTCTGGGCGCTGGAGTTGAGCGAGGGCGGACTGCGGTTGGTCGACAGCGAAGACGCCGGCGCGGAGGACCCCGAACGGATCGAGGTGCGCGTACGCGGCGGCTCCGCCTTCCTGCGCCGCGGCGTCGGCGAGGACAGCCGCACCGCCCCGCTGCCGCCCGACATGGCTCCGGGCGACCTCACGCTGCCGCAGGCGAACGAGCTGTTGGGCAAGGCGATGCAACTGCCCCGCCAACTGGGGCGGCATCCGGACTACGACGACGATGTCTGGCTGATGAACGGCCGCTTCGGCCCGTTCGTGCAGGTCGGCGAAACCTCGCGCAAGAAGGGCGCTCCCAAACCGCGTCGCGCCTCCGTGCCCAAGGACATGGAACTGGCCGACGTCACAATCGAGGACGCAATCGAGTGGCTGCGCTTCCCCAAATCGCTGGGAGCGCACCCCGAAAGCGGCGAGGATGTCACCGTACGCCCCGGCCGTTGGGGCCCCTACGTGCAGTGCGGCGCAGAGCGGCGCAACCTCAAGCCGGAGGACGATCTGGAAACCATCGAATTGAAGCGCGCCCTCGAGCTGCTGGCAGAACCAAAGCGCCCCCGCGGCGCCCCCCGCCGCAACCCAACAAACCGCCGCGCCCCGCGCCGCTCATAAGGTGCCGCGCCGGGGTATAGGGGCGCATAAACCCGCTCCAGCGCCTGCGTCCCCTCCGTCGCACCCGCTCCCCCTCCCGTCATACCTGCGCCCCCTCCGCCATTCCTGCGCCCCCTCTCCGTCATTCCTGCGCAGGCAGGAACCCAGGCCGGCCTCCAGCGCCTGTTCACACCAATCCCGCCCCACCACCCACCCTCCTCCCCAATTCATCCCTCCCCCCTCCCAGGGGGGAGGTTAGGTGGGGGGTGCAAGGCCACGAGCCAGCACACCAACCGCGCCACGCCCCGATCGCCCAAGCCGCACGTCCGTCGCACCCACCCACCCTCCTCCCCAATTCATCCCTCCCCCCTTCCAAGGGGGAGGTTAGGTGGGGGGTGGAAGGCCACGAGCCGGCACACCAATCGCACCACGCCCCGATCACCCAAGCCGCGCCCACCGCGCGCGTTCCTGCCCGCGCAGGAACAATGATGACTGTTTGGTGCGGGTGTGCGAATTTCGGCGTGGCATGAGTGCATCGCAGAACGCTCGTTCTTTCTTGGGCGATGAGGGCGGCTTGCAATATGGCCTGCGCGCCTTTATGTTTGTGGCAATACACGAGGGATGAATATGACCGCTGTACGCAGACCGAGCGGAGAGGCCCATTCGCCTTGGCGCGATGCCGGGCGCGTGGATTTCCCGTGTTCGCGCTCGGCATCGTTGTCTGATCTTCCCCTCCCCGCTCCAACCCCACGACCGCCGCGCCGCAGGCGCAGCCTCACAGACGCCCCTTGCCGACCGTTCGGCCCTGTCCGCCCCGAGCTGTCGTTGGCAGATCAATCAAGCGGACATTGAACGAGCAGGATCGAGGAGCAAGATGCCCGAAGAAGTACGACAACTGCGTGCGATCGTTGACGGCGACCACCTCTACCGCGCGCCCAAAGACCTGATGGGCCGCGCGCCGGAGCGCGGCGAGCGGGTTGACTACAAGCGCCTGCTCGACGCCGCGTCGTGGACCGTGTTCGGCCCGCGCCGGGTCAGCGCGCACTACTTCCAGCGCCGCCATATGGGCGGCGACGGACTCTATTCGACCCTCGAGAGCATGGGCTACGAGCTCCATCTGTTCCCCTATGACCAGGGCTGGGAGCAGGTCAAAAATGCGATCCTGGTGGAGTTGGCCGCGCTGCGCCAGATCGATTGCGACCTCCTCTTCATCGGCGGGGACAACTACCGCGGGCGATTCGAGCAGGTTCTCGAAGAGTTGCAGGCAGGTCCGCTCCAGCGCCAGGTCGGGATCGTCCACCTCGACGGCGCATGCCAATTCAATCGCGCCCGCTTCGAGACCTTCGACCTGATCCGCGACCTTGCAGCGATGCCCGAGAGCATCTACGAGGCAGCCGTTGAGACGCGCCAGTACCCGGTCGGCTACCCCTCGCATTACGCCGTGGGCGATATCAACCCGACGACGCAACTGGGCGAGCAGCTGCAGGAGGAGCTGGGCGGCGGCGAGGTCGCGGCGCCCCAGCCGACCGCGCCGCCGCCGCCGCGGCCCGCCCGACTGCCCCAGACCTACCGCCACCTGCAATCGCAAATCCCCATGCCCGCTCAGCCGCCCGCGCCGCCGCCGCCGATCGCAGCACCGCGGCCCGCCGCGGCGCAAGCGCCCCCGGCGGCTCCGCAGCCGTCGGCGCAGCCTGTCCCACCCCAGGCCACCCCTCAAGCGGCTCCGCAACCGGCTGTCGCCGCGCCCGCTGCCGCGCCGCCCCAACCGCCGCCTGCCGTGCCCGCTGCGCCGGTCGGGCCGCGCAACGTGCTTGTGCTGATCGACCACGAGAACATCGACTGGTCGCTGGGCAACCTGATCGGTCCCGCGCAGCTCAATGCCGAGACCCGCCCGCGCTGGAAGACCCTGCGCACATTCGTCGAGAGCCGCGCCAACGGCGGCGCGGTGCAGTTTCTCTCCTTCCTCCAGCACAACGACGTGATCACCGGCTTCGCCGTCTACCTCGACGGCGAAGAGGGCTTCCGCCCGATTCTGCTCGAGTCGGAGATCGATCAGACCGGCCGCCGCCGGCCGGTCGTGGATGAAGCGATTCACCGCTCGCTCGCCGCGCTGCGCGAGCGCGAGTGCGATGTGCTGGTGGTGACCAACGACGGCGGCTACCTCATTCACCTGCGGGCGCTGCGCGAAACCAGCGCCGGCATTGAGCGGCGCTTCGGCGTGATCGGTTTCGTCGATGAGATGAGCGCCCTCTACCGCCAGGAAGACTGGATCGAGGTCTTCGATCTCGAGCGTGACGTGGGGGCGTTCACCTACACCCTGCCGCGCCGCTACATGCCGATCGCGATCGACCAGTTCGATGTCGACTCCGTGCTGGGGGACTTCGGCCTCGGCGCGTCGGACGCCCCGGCCGAGAGCGCCGCGGCAACGGCTGACTCGGCCGAGCCGGCCGAGGCTGCGCCCGCAGAGGCGGAGGAGCTGGTCGAGTTTGAGATCGACATCGCCGAAGTGGGCGCGAACGAGGTCGGCGTGATCAAGGCGGTCAAGGACTTCACCGACTACACGCTGCTCGAGGCCAAGCATTTCGTCGAGAGCAGCAGCGAGGAGTTGCTGGTCGTCTCCCTGAGCCGCGAGCAGGCGGAGTCCTTCAAGACAGCGCTGGAAACCGCAGGCGCCACAATCGAGATGTCGGAGGCCTAGAGCCTGTCCGCGCTTCCATCACCCACATACCCCCTCCCGCCACCCCCGCGCCTTCCCTCTCCCATCACTCCCACGCCCCTTCCTGTCATCCCCGCGCCCTCCCTCTCCCATCGTCCTCGGCCCCTTCCCATCACTCCCGCGCCCCTACCGTCATTCCTGCGCCCTCCCTCGTCATTCCTGCGCAGGCAGGAACCACCCGCCCCCTTTCCCACCTCCCCCCAACCGTGCTACTGTTACTCAGAAGAACGAAAGTGCGAGACAATGCCTACCCCTCCACACGCCGATCAACTCCGCGCCCCAACGACAGCCGTTCATGCTGGAGCATCGCCCGCAAACACCCCGAACAACCCTGAACAAACCCGAACAAATCCGAACAAACCTGAACACCGCCGGACGCCCCGACCAGATAGGAGCACCCCCGGATCAGCCCCGAACAACAACAAACCCGAACACCGCCGGCGGGCACGTGCGCCCGCCGCGGGTATGACCGGAGCCGAAAGCGCGAACGCGCCTTAGCGGGCGAGGAAGGTGGCGTTGACGGAGACCTGGACGTCTTCCTGGCCGCCTCGGATTTGGGGAGCGGCGGAGCTGTAGGAGGTGTCGGCCTCTTCTTCGGCTGCCTGCTCGACCTCAACCGGGCTAAGGGCGTTGGTGATGGCGATCTCGGTGGTGTCCACGATGGTCTTGCCCAGCTCGGCGGCGATCGCTTCGGCGGTGGCGCGGGCGTCGCGGATCGCGGCCAGCAGCACCTGGCGCTCGGTCGCCGCGCGGTTCGAGGCCGAGAAGGAGACATCGTTGATTTCGACCGAGCCTTCGCCGGCGCTGACGATCGCGTCGATCACCTCGCCCGCGCCATCCGTGCCTTCAACGGTCAGGGTGAGCGAGTGGTTGTAGCGGTAGCCGCGCGAGACGCGCCCGCTGTCGGTCCAGTCGAACTCTTCGCGCAGCGAGACATTGCGGGTGAAGAGCCGCTCGTGGTCGACCCCGCTCATCCAGCGCAGGCGGGTAGTGACGGCGGCCAGCGCCAGCTCGGCCTGCTGCACGGCGCCCTGCGCGCGCTCGTTGAGCGCGGTCACCGTGAAGCTGATCGTGGTCTGGTCGGTGGTCAGCGAGCGGGAAGCCGCGCCGCGCACGCTGATCGTGGTTTCGCCCGTCGCGTCGTCCACGCTGTCGGCGGCCGCGTTGGATGTCGCCGAGTCGGTCGCGTCGGCGTCGGGCGTCTGCGCCTGAGCGGCGCTCAGCGCCCAGATCAGGATGGCCGCGAGCGCGAGCGCGGCCAGGGCGGCCGCTCCCAGCGCTCGCGCCCGCGCGCGGATCGATGTGGTGATGCTGGTCATGCTGGCCTCCCTTGCGCGGCGCGCGCGGTCGTTGCGCCGCTCGCCGCTGCTGACTGCTTCAGGGTACTAACGCTGCGAGGGCGCGCCGGGTTCCGCCGCCGACGGGCTTGGCTGTCCCAGGTGCTCGGCGAAGAACGCCAGCATCCGCCGCCAGCTGTCTTCCGCCGCGGCGTGGTTGTAGCCGATCGCCATCCGCGAGCGGCGCATCACAGCCTGAATCAGCGCGGGCGCGCGGCGGCGGTTCATGTAGGAGTGGCCGGCGTCGGGGTAGACGGCGATGTCGTGCGCAACGCTGAGTTGGTCGAGGTGCGCCCGCAACCGCTCGGGCTGCTGCGCGAAGACCCGATCGCGCCCGCCGTAGCCGGCGACGACGGGGCAGATGCCGTCAAGCTCGTCGGCGGTGTGAGGCACGCGGGCGTAGAACGCGGCCGCCGCGCCGACCGGCGCCCGCACGGCGTGCAGAATGGCGAAAGATCCCCCCATGCAGAAGCCCGCCACGCCGAGCCGCGACGGATCGACGCCGTCAAGCGCCGCGAGGTAGCGCTGCGCCGCTTCCAGATCGTCGAACGCGCGCCCCTGGCCGCGGTTGAGCGCGCGCATCGTGCGGCGGATGCAGATCGGCCGCGGCGGTCCGACCGAGTAGAGGTCGGGCGCGAGCGCGGCGTAGCCGTTCTCCGCGAAGCGCGCCGCAATGCCGCGGATGTCGTCGTTGAGCCCGTTGAGCTCGTGCAGAACGAGCAGGCCGGGGCTGAGCTGGCCGGCCTGCCGGTCGGCGGGCCGCGCCAGCGCGGCGCGCAGCTCGCCGCCCTGGACGGCTATGCGCACCTCGCCGACCGACGCGCCCCGCTCGCTCATCGCCGCAACCCTTTCGCGCAGACAACAGACAGACAGCACACGCGCAGCGAGTATATGGGCGAGCACGAGGGCGGGCACGGGGGCGGGCGGTACACTGTCCGAGGTGTAGGTCCGATGACGCCGATCAGCGGAGGGAGCGCTTGATGCCGGAATACGAAACGCTGGCCTGGGATCTCAGCGACGGGGTGGCGACGATCGCCTTCAACCGCCCGGAGGCGGCCAACGCGCTGACGCTGCGGATGGGCGAGGAGTTGATGGACGCCTCGATCCGCTGCGACGACGATCCGGCGGTGCGCTGCGTGGTGCTGACCGGCGTGGGGCGGATGTTCTGCGCAGGGGCGGATTTGAAGTCGCTGCCGCCGGCGGGGCCGGAAATGGCGACAGAGATCAAGCTGCTCACCACCTACCTGCACGCGGCGGTGTCGCGCTTCGCGCGGATGGACGCGCCGCTGATCTGCGCGATCAACGGGACGGCGGCCGGCGCGGGCTTCAGCCTGGCGCTGATCGGCGACCTGGCGCTTGCCGCGGAGTCGGCCCGCTTCACGATGGCCTACTCGCGGATCGCGCTGACGCCGGACGGCTCATCGACGTACTTCCTGCCGCGCATGATCGGCCTGCGGCGCTCGCTGGAGCTGTCGATGACCAATCGAATGCTGTCCGCGTCGGAGGCCCTGGCGTGGGGAATGCTCAACCGCGTGGTGCCCGACGATGAGTTGGGCGAGGCCGCCGCAACGCTGGCCGCCCAGCTGGCAGCGGGCCCAACCGCGACAATCGGCGCCGCCAAGCGGCTCTATCACGCCTCGTTCAACGACACGCTGGAGTCCCAGATGGAGCAGGAGACACGCGCCATCACAGACGCCGCCCGCCGCCCGGAGGCAGCAGAAGGCCTGGCCGCATTCATGGAAAAGCGGGAGCCGCAGTTCCAACGCTGAGCGCTACAGCCCCCCGCAGCGCGCAATGCCGCAGCGCGCGATGCTGTAGCGCCGTAAATCCGCTCCCCTCTCCCTCTCCCCTCTCTCGTCATTCCTGCGCCCCCCACTCTCGTCATTCCTGCGCCCCCCTTTCCGTCATTCCTGCGCAGGCAGGAACCACACCCCCACGCCCCTCTCCCCCAATTCATCCCTCCCCCCTTCCAGGGGGGAGGTTAGGTGGGGGGTGAGAGGCCGCGCGCCCGCAGAAGCGATCGTCTCGCGCCCCAATCTCCCACTCAACCTCCAGTGCCAATCCGTGCCCTCGCCCGCCCCTTCCGTCACTCCTGCGCCCCCTTTCCGTCATTCCTGCGCAGGCAGGAACCACACCCCCCACGCCCCTCTCCCCCAATTCATCCCTCCCCCCTTCCAGGGGGGAGGTTAGGTGGGGGGTAGGACGCCACGAGCCGGCGCACCAAGCACGCCACGCCGATCGCCCACGTTGCCCCCCGTCATCCCTACGCACGAACGACGAAAGCGCGAACAGACCTTAGCGAGAAGCAACGACCCCAATCTGCACAAACTCGAACAATGCCTCCGTCTCCCCCGACCAACGCAGCCAGCCCGCCGACAGCGCCTCCAACTCCGACTGCGTCGCCAGGCCGTACTCCAACGCCTGCGACGCCACCGCCGAATGCAAAATGCGCTGCGACCACGCCTCGCCCCAGATGCGCGCCTCCTCGCCCTCCAGCAGCACCACATTCGGGTGCGACTCCACCTCCCCGAAGCCCGCCGCGCGCGCCCACGACGGCAACGCCCGCCCCGCGTCCGGCTCCGCTCCGTTCGCATAGGCCACCGCGTGATATAGCGCGTTCCAACGCTCAAACTCCGCAAACTTCGGGTGCGGCTGCATCGTCGCGTAATCCGCGTCGCGCACCGCCAGCAGGCCGCCCGCGCGCAGCACCCGCCGCATCTCCCGTAGCGCCGCCACCGGCTCCGCGAGATGCTGGAGCAACTGATTCGCGTAGACCACATCGAAGCTGCCATCCGGATAGTCCAGCGCGTACACATCGCCCTCGACGAACTCCAGATTGCCCAGCCCCGTCTCGGCCGCGTGCTGCCGCGCCTGCGCGAGCACATCCGCCGCAGCGTCCAGCCCTGTCGCCAGCCCCGGGGCGACCGCCCGCGCCAGACCGCTCGTCACCGTGCCCGGCCCGCAGCCCACATCCAACAGCCGCTGCCCGCTCGCCAGACGCGGCAGCAGAAACCACGCCTCGACCTCCGCACGCCGACGCGCATGCTGCGCCACCACCGACGGATGGTGCCCGTGCGTGTAGCGCTCGCGCGACTCAGCCATCCTGGGCGTCCGGGGCGAAATCGGGAATCAGCCGCGCCAGCGCGGCGCGCGCGTCCTCATCCAGCGCCAGCTCGCGCAGCGCCGCCTTGCCCGCCTCGCTCATCTTCCGCCAGGTGCGACCCACCACCCGCCGCTGCTGGCGCTCATCCAAATCCGCCAGCGTCCCCGCCAGCTGCGTCTCGAAGAAGACCAGCGAGAGCGCATCCTCCAACGTCTGCGCCTCCTCGTCGCCCGCCTGCAGCAACGCCTCCTTGGCGATCAGCGCATGCACCCGCTCGACCTCCGCCCGACCGTAGCCCTGCTGTTCCAAAATCGCCGCCGCCAACTCCGCGTGAACGTGGTGCAGCGCCCGCCGCCAGCGCAGATACCCGCCCCGTCCCGCCGGAAAACTCCCGCGCGGCACCATCCAGCGCCGCAGATGATGCCCCCGCGCCGCCAGCAGCAGCGCCTCCGAAGCCTCCGGCCGCAGCCGCAGCACCCACGCCGTCATCATCTCCGCATGCGTCTGCTCCTTCGCCCGCGCCTCCCCGTCCACCACCAGCGTCGCCGGATCATCCGCATTCGCCGCATCAATCGCCGCAACCGCCGCGAGATACCGCTCCGACCGCTCAACCTCAGCCACAGTCGCCTCCCCCATCCATCCCGAGCAGCATACGATACGCCGCCGCCACTCATTCGAGCGCGGCGCGGCCTGCCGCTCCGGCGCCCGAAAACAGCCGCTCCAATCGCCGCAACAAATCAGGTGGATGCGCCGGCGCGTCGCGCGTCGGTAGTTGCAGATCAACCCGTTTGGCGCATTTGCTGCCGTACTTCAGATCGGGCTCGCTGGCGACCGCGTTGTGCAATCGACCGCCGGCATGCTGATCATCGACCCAAAGGGAGACTCCGAGCGTTCCATAGGGCACTCCGATACCGTATTCATCGCCGCTGCGCACCTGCTCCGCACCGAGAACCACGCGGCCCCGTCGGACTTCGATCCGACTGATCGCCTCATCCGAGCCTCGCTCATCGCGCGGCGGCGGCGTATCGCCGTAGAACAGGTAGATTGGAGTTTCCGTGTGGCCGAGACGCACCAGGCGTTCGCCGCCCGCTGGCAGCGCTTCGTACCGCTGCGGGCGTCTTGGCCGCTCAGGTCTGATATGCGTCCATGGGCTGACGAAAAACTCGATGCGCTGCGTACCGGACGGCGCGTCCAACGTCCAACTGCCGTCCGCACGCACCTGCACTTCGTGTTGCTACCCTTGGTCCTGGCTCTCGGTATTGAAGCCGACAATCCAGAGCGGCCGCAGCTGATCGGAGCCGCACAGCGGTCGTAGATCGACCACATCGCCGGGCGGACCATGGAAGCGAAACGGCAGACGATCCGGATCGTCTGCGTGCAACGTGATCCAAAACGGCGCGTCGGCGGGGTCGGCCGCGTAGGGTCCGCCCGCAACAGGGAATCCGTTGATGCTAAACGAGACCTCTTCAGCGCCTGTGGGCAGCCAGATGGACCAATTTCTTCCGTCATAGTCATGGTACCGAGTGGACCAGAACCGCTCGCCGCCAATCCACGTTGTAATCTGCATATCCGCTGGTAGCGGCTGCCCGAACAGTGTCATGTCCTCGCCGCGGGCGTTGAAGACAACGTTGCGAGGGGTTGGATCCTTTTCGACTCCAACATCGAGCCGCATCTCTCGGGCGCCTCCACTCTCCGGCACGTCGAACGGACCGCCAGGCACGCGAAATCCGTCAACAAAGAGGTGTACCTCCTCCCATACCACAAGCAGCACAACCTCCCATGAGCCGTCCGTAAATACCGGAACGCCACTGACAATTTCCTCGGCGTCAGGTCCCACGCCGACCACGATCCGCGTTCCTGGCGGGGCCGCTTTCCCATTGATCGTTACAGAGCCCGGCTCGCCGTAGAAGCTCGCTCTCGCGTAATCCCCGCCTTGCGCACCCACACTTCCGCCCGTGAGCAGCAAGAGCAACGCCGCCGCCGCCAGAGCCGAAAATCGCCGCGTCACTCTGTCACCTTCCACAAGCTCTCCGGCCGCAGCAGCAGCGCTCAATCATCCCACCGCAGCATACGCGCCGCCCTCACCTCCCACACTCCCTTCGCCGCCCCGCGAACCGACTCCGTCACTCTCGCGCAAAAGAGCTCCGTCATACCCGCGCTTGCCGCGGGTATCTCGCCGTGCCCAGCACCCAACCCGCTTCACGCCCGCCACACCCCGCCTGGGGCACGTTCGCGCCCCTCCCGTTGTTCCTGCGCCCCCCTTTCGTCATTCCTGCGCAGGCAGGAACCCACGCGCGCGACAACGCTCCGTTCCGGATCAGGCATCTGGCGGCGCTCAGACGATGCTGGGCTGGCCGCTGGGATATCGCGCGAAGCTCTGTGCTGCGCTCAGCGAGATACCCGCGGCGAGCGCGGGTATGACGGGATCTGTGGCGCGGGTATGACGGAATCTGGGGTGCGGCTTGGCGAGATCTGGAGGCGCGGGTGTGGCGAGATCTGGAGGCGCGGGTGCGGCGAGATCTGGGGGCGCGGGTGCGGCGAGATCTGGGGGCGCGGGTGCGGCGAGATCTGGGGGTGCGGGTGCGGCGAGATCTGGGGGTGCGGGTGTGGCGAGATCTGGGGGCGCTGGTGCGGCGAGATCTGGAGGCGCGGGTGTGGCGAGATCTGGGGGCGCGGGTGTGGCGAGATCTGGGGGCGCGGGTGTGACGAGATCTGGGGGTGCGGGTGTGGCGAGATCTGGGGGCGCGGGTGTGGCGATTGGAGGCCGGCGAAAACCTCACCCCCCGCTCCACGGCCGCGCGGCGGCGAACTCATCGACCAGATCAATCGCGCGGTGGAACTGGACATTCGGATGCCGCTGGATGTGATCCAGCAGCCGATCCAGCATCCGCAGCCGACCCGGCCGACCGATGATGTACGGATGCATCGTCAGCGTGAACACCCCGCCGCGGCTGTACAGCTCGTCGAACGCATCGCGCCAGGCTGCGTAGACATGCTCCGGCGCCGCCATCAGCCGACGCCCGTCGGTCGGCGCGAAGACGAAGTACGGGTAATCATCGAGCGCCCAGTGGATCGGCAGCTCGACCAGCCCCTCCGCCGCCCAGTACGGCGCGTCGCCGCCCATCAAGCTTGAGTCGTAGCGAAAGCCGCGCTCCCGCAGCAGCGCCAGCGAGTGGTCGCTCAGCTCCCACGAGGGCGAGCGATAACCCGCCGGCGCCTCCCCGACAATCCCGCGCAGGATTTCCGATCCTAGATCCAGCACCTCCGCCTCCTGCTCCGCGCTGAGCGACGCGGGCGGCTCGTGCAGATAGCCGTGATGCCCGATCTCGTGGCCCGCCTCCGCGATCCGCTCCACCACCGACGGATTGCGCTCCGCAATCCAGCCCGGCACGTAGAACGACGCCGCAATCCCGCGCTCCTCAAGCAGCGCCAGAATGTGCGGCGCCGCCACCAACGGCCCGTAGTCGCCGAACGAGCGCGCCGACGGCCGCTGTTCAACCCCGGGATCGCGGTTGATCATCCCCGACGCGCCGTCGACATCAAACGAGATGACGACGGCGCACTCATTCGCGTCCCGCTCCGGCCGCAGCGACGCCCCGCAGCCCGCGCAGTAACGCTCGCCGCCGGGCCCGCTGTCCGACCAGCCGCAATGCGGGCAGGACATCCCGCTAGGAGAAGTCCGTGATGGTCGTGAAGCCCATCGTCTGGAACGTCGTCATCGAGTCCACCACGGCGGGCACGTCGTTGATGCTGATCCGCTCGCCGATGATCGTCTCCGGGTGCAGCTTGCCCGAGGCGACCATGTTGAGCATCGCGGAGTAGTTCTGGTTCGGCAGCCCCAGCGAGCCGCGGAACTCGATCTCGCTCATCGTGATCAGATCGATCGGCAGCGCCACCTCGCCCGCTTCCGCCGCCGAGGTAATCCCGATCTGCACATGCACCCCGCCCTTGCGCAGCGAGTTGACCGAGTTCAGCATCGTCGCCTCGATGCCCAGCGCGTCGACCGAGACCTGCGCGCCGCCGCCGGTCAGCTCCTTGACCCGCTCCGGCACATCGCCGTCGCTCGCGTTGATCGTCTCCAGCGCCCCCTCGCTGCGCGCCTTCGACAACTTCGCCTCGTCAAGGTCGACGGCCACCACCTGGGCGCCCAGCGCCGCCGCGACCTGCACGGCGGAGAGGCCGATCCCGCCGCAGCCGTTCACCACCACCCAGTCGCCGCCGCGCACCGAGCCGCGGTCGGCCACCCCGTGGTAGCTGGTCATGAAGCGGCAGCCCATCGCCGCGCCCGCCTCGAACGAGATCGCGTCCGGCAGCGGAATCGCGTTGAAGTCCGCGTTCGAGATCACCGCCTTCTGCGCGAACCCCCCGGCGAACGCCGCGTTGTTGTCGCAGATGTTGGGGAACCCGCGACGGCACAGGTCGCAGTTGCCGCAGCCGTTGTGGAACGGCGTCAGCACCCGCATGCCCGGGCGAATGTGCTGCACATCCTCCCCGACCTGCTCGACCGTCCCCGCCCACTCGTGGCCCAGCACGGCGGGCATCGGAATCTGGAAGCCGACCCAGGAGAGGTCGCCCTGCCAGAGGTGCCAGTCGCTGCGGCAGACGCCGCAGGCCTCCACCCGCACCAGCGCATCGCGCGGCCCGAATTGCGGATCGTCGAACTCGCGCACCACCAACGGCTCGCGCAGCGCTTCCATCACGACAGCTTTCACAACAGGCTCCTCTCCAGGCCCCCTCCGGGGCGCTTCCGTAGTTGCCGCAGAGTCTAGCGATTTCAACGCAGGCGTGAGCGCCCGCCGCAGCGAGGCGCCCGCCGCAAGCGCGGGTTCTCGGATCTGTTGCGCAGAGTGGCGGCGCTGTTGCAGGGCGACGGCGGGGTTGCTGAGCCCATGGCTTCTGCCCGCGCGCGGGCGGCGATCGAAAGCGATGGGAGGAGTGCGCGGCTGGTAGCTGGGCGGGCGCAGGGGCTCACGCGAATGCGGACAAGTGCGCCGAAAGGGAGCGAACCCACGCTGCGGGTGAGAGGTCGGCGGCAGGTTCGGCGAAAGAGGCCTGGCCACCGCCGAGGTCTTTGGAGAGCAGCAGCGCGGCGGCGTTGTAGCGGCGTTCGCGCACCATGCGGCGCAGCAGCAGCTCGTACCGCTGCGCGTAGGATGTGTTGGCGAACTCGGGAAACACGGAGTAAAGCGGCTCTCGCACCTGCACCGGGCGCGTCGACGCGGGATGATCCTCCAGGATGAACAGATATCCAAGCCAGGGCGCAGGCTGATCGCCGAACGCGCCCTCGCGGTAAGCGGTCCACAGGTCTTCTGCGGAGCCGAGCGCCTCCTCGGCGCGGTTGTTGAAATTGTTGCCGAACGACGGCCCGACCTGCGCTTTGAGCTCGACGACTGCTGCGAGGCGATCTCCCGACCGGAAGATCAGGTCCCATTCCTTTTCGGGAAGGTAGTAGCCGGGCAGCACAGCGACTCGACGGCGGCGGATCACTTGTGCCTCGTCCACGACTCCGTCCGCGGCGATCATCGCAATGAGAGCATCCAAGACGCCATCGAGGTGGGTCCCGCTGGTCACAGATCGACGATTGCCGCGATCAGGCTCGTTGCCGCCGCGTTGTCGGTTGCGAGCCTCGTGGCGCGCGTCCCAGAACTGCTGGATGCCGATACGCATGGCCTCACGGTCGTACATCGGATTCAGCCCGCCTGAAGGTCCAGCTGCGCCTGCGCGAACTGCCTCCTGATCCGCTGTTCGGCAAGCTCGAGATAGGCCGGCTCGACTTCCACTGCGATGCTGTTCCGCCCCCACCGCCCGGCCGCGATGGTGGTCGTGCCGGATCCGGCGAATGGGTCCAGCACGGTATCGCCGGCGAAGCTGAACATGCGCACCAGGCGCTCGATCAGCGCGACGGGAAACGGTGCCGGATGGTCACGGGTGCTTGCGCCGCCGATACGCCAGATTTGCTGAAACCACTCGCCGTGGAGCGTGGCTGGAATCACGGAGAGCAGGCGCGCCTCAACGCTGGGGCTGCGGTAGCCGCCCGGCTTGCGCTGGAAGAGGATGTACTCGATGTCGTTCTTGATGATCCCGTTCGGCTCATAGGGCTTTCCGAGGAATCGCCCGCCGTTCTCGACTTCGAGCGCCGCGTTTCCGATCTTGTGCCAGATGATCGGCGCAAGGTTGTCGAACCCGACGCGGCGGGTGTGTTCCTAGATGGCGGCGTGAAGCGGGAAGACGACGTGACGCCCGAGTCGGCGGCGCGGGACGAGGACATCGCCGGTGATGATGATGAGGCGTCCGCCCGGGACGAGAACGCGCATACAGTTCGCCCACACCCGATCGAGCTCTGAGACGAATTGGTCAAAGTCGTCGATCGTCCCCAGTTGACCGACTCCCTGCTCATAAGGCTTGAGGTTCCAGTAAGGCGGTGAGGTGATCACCAGCTGGACGCTCTCGGGATCGAGGTCGGCGAATGTCCGGCTGTCGGCGAGGATTCCGCAGTGCTGCGTCCACAAACGGCGCGCCGCATCCTCCGCCAGCGACGCGAGCGCAGGGTCGCGGGCAATCGCAGGCAACGCCTTCTGGTGTCCGTGGAGCGCAACAGCTTCTCGGAGCGGCGGCGGGACGGCGGCGGCGAAATCCTCGAGCGATCCTGCGTCGATCGAGAAGGCTGACGTCAAGAGCACCACGGCTGCCCTTTCGACTAGAAAACCACCTCAATCAGCGGGCTGCCCTCCACCCACTCCTGCACATTCGCCTCGCTGATGTACTCGGCCAGCTTGGGTGCGTTGAGGAAAACCCGGCGCTTCTCCTCCGGGTCGGTCACCGGGCGGGCAGTCGCCGGCAGGTCCGCCTGCGCGGATTCCTTCAGGTGGAAAGTCAGTTTGGGCTCCGCCAGCAGGTTCGCGTACCAGCTGCGCGGGCCGGGGCGTCCCGTGATGTAGTAGCGGCCGTCAACCACGTGGTACCAAATCTCGATGCGGCGCGGCTCGCCGCTGGCACGGCCGCTGGTGGTGATGTCGATCACAAGGTCCTTGGCCAGCGCCGCAGCCACCGCAGGGTCGTTGATTTCGCTCATGCGGCTGACTCCGTCGCTGCTGCCGTGTGGCGCTGCTCGTGGTCGAGGAACCACTGCTTGCGGTCGAGGCCGCCGCCGTAGCCGCCCAGCGAGCCGTCGGAGCGCACCACGCGATGACAGGGGACGGCAATGCCGGCCGGGTTGCGCCCGGTCGCGGTGCCCACCGCTCGGACCGCCGCAGGCCGCCCGACGGCCTGCGCGATCTCGCTGTAGGAAGCCGTGCGCCCTGCGGGAATTTCGCGGATCGCCTGCCAGACGGCGCGCTGAAACGGCGTGCCACGTAGGTCGAGCTCGATGGCGTCGATGGCGTTGATGTCGCCCTCAAAGTAGCGCTGCAGGGCGTCAGCGACGGCGCGGGCGGGCTGGGAGAGGTCGGGCGTGTCGTCAACGCAGCCGTCGAGCGTCTCGCGCCGCCAGACCTGGACGAAGCCGGCTTCGCAGAGCGCGCCGTTGGCGGTCTGGAAGTACAGCGCGCCCAGCGGGGTGTCGATCCATCCGTGTTCGGTTGTGGTTTGGTTCGTCATGGCGCGCTTCCTCCTCAGCTGGGCTGAGACTAGCACATTCTAGCGATCGGGGATGATCAAGCCCGCGGCGGTGCGCCGCATGCCCTGCGGCGTGGCGGCCGCTTCGCGCGCGCGGCCCGCCACCTGGGCGATCGGATCGGCGGGAGTCGGTTCGGCGCGCCGGCCGTGCTGATGACCGGGCGCGGGCGGGGGCGGACGCCAGCCGATCAGCGAGCCGGGCACCGGCGCGGGCGGATTGAGCCTGGCGCGGCTGGGGTTGGCCTGAGTCAGCACCAGATAATCGACCAGGTCGATTGGATCGACCAGTCCGCCGACGGGGTACTCGCCGTCGACAAAGAGGGTCGGCAACGCGGCCACGCCCATTCGCTGGGCCTCGGGAGCGAACTCTTCGATGGCGAAGACATCGGCCTGGAGTTTGGGCGAAAGCAGCGCCGTGCTCCAGATCGCCAGCGCGGCGTGCCCGCTGTTGGGGTCCGGCGCCGCGCCGAACAGCCGCAGCCGGGCGGGGCGGCGCAGCTTGCCCAGCGCCCGCTTCAGCTGCGTCGACGCTTTGGCCTTGCGCACCGAGGCCAGCACGACCGCGCGGACGAACGCGACGAAGATGTGCCCGTTGGGCACGCCGTACATCCGCAGCGGGCGGTTGAGCTCGCCGCGCACCACCGCGCAGGGCACATCCTCCGCGCCGCGTTTGGCGGCCATTTCTGGGTTGTCTTCGCGCTCGTAGACGGCCAGCGTGATCTTCTCTGAGAGCTCGGCGAGCTCGCTGTAAAGCTCGATCGCCAGCTCGCAGCCGGGCCGCTCCTGGCGGCCGGGCACCAGCACCTGCCGCTTGCTCTGGTGGAAATAGTCGATCTTGACCGGCCCCTCGAGCAGTTCGAGTTGCCGCCGCAGCTGCGCTTTGTCGGCTCGTCCAAGCGCCATGGCCGCACCCCCTCCGCAGTAGGGATGCTAGCGGGTGCTCCGTCCGGCCTCACGCTGGGTACGCCAGAGCGCCAGCACTTCATCAACATCCTGCGCCAACTCGGGTTGGGTGACAGCGCCTTCGTAGGAGGAGTAGATGCGGCCCTCGGCGTCGATCACGAAGACCCAGGGCTCGCTGGGCAGGTTCCAGGCGGTGAAAGGCTCGGCTTCGCGCAGGGTTTCGGGCTGATGGGGATTCTCGAAGACCTCAATGTGCAGCGCGAGCAGCTCGCCGGCGCGGTCGCGCCAGACGGCCTTGACCACTTCGAGCAGCGGCGCGCAGGCGCGGGAATGACAGAACGCGGGGGTGGCGAAGGCGAGCACGAGCGGGCGGCGCTGCGCCAGCGCGTCGCCGATGCTCATCTGGTAGAAGGCCGGTTCGGGCTGAGGGTCGGAGCTAAGCTCGCGCAGCGGCGCGTCGGCCAGGCTGCGGCTTGCGGCGGCGGGCGCGGGGTCGCCTTTGGCGGGCGCGGCAGGGCGCTCGCGGACGCTGAAGCGAAAGCGCGCCTCTTCGGCTGGTGCGCCGCCGGCGTCACCGTCAGTGGGGCTGATTTCGAAGGCGATGCCCCACTCGCCGGCGCGGGGCAGTCGGACCGGCACGATGTAGAGACCCCGATCGACGGCGGGCAGGCCGTCGGAAACGCTGAAGCCGCCGGCGTGGCCGTGGGGTGTGAACGGGGTTGCGGAGCGGTCGCTGGCGGCGAATTCGACGAAGCGGGCGTACTGCGAGGCGACGGGCCGGCGAGGGTCGCGCTCAAGGTCGTAGAGCGCGGCGCGAACGCGCGGCGGCGCTGCGTCGGCGTCGCCGCCTTCCAGCGTGAAGGCCAGCCGCGCGACGCCGACGGCGAGGTCGCGGGTGGCGAGAACAGGCAGCCAGGCGGCATCAGCGTCGACGCCGACCAGCCAGGGATCGGCGTCATCCGGCGCGTCCCGGAGGGCTGGTCCACAGGCGGTGGACAGAGCGGTTGCAAACAGAACGAGGCTGGCTAGAGTGATAACGAGGCGAGTTGACGGAACGGTTGACAGCCTCGGCGGCGGCACTCTACGCTTACTGCAAATTCGTGTAGGCGCCTGATCAGATCGGGCGTCGGGGAGAGTGCTCATGGCGTACTCACGGATCAACGCGCGCGGTCAGACCTACTACCTGCACAGCCGGGAAGTGTCGCTGCGCAACAACCGCATCCAGCGCATCTTCTTCTTCGCGAAGACGATCAAGGACGGCGCGCTGGACGCCCTGCCGGCCGGCTACGAAGTGGTCGAGAACGAGCGCACCGGGCTGCCGGTGCTGCGCAAGGCTCAGGCCGCGGCCGCCAACAGCGCCTAACCGGCGGCGCGTCAACGCGCAAGCCGCCGCGCAAGCCAGGGGGGGTTGTTGTCCCCCGATGCTCGACCTTGCCGCTGCGTCGCTCATCTGGTAGGCGGCCCTGCTCATTTGCTAGACGGCTCTGCCAGCGCCGCCGCTGCGGCGCTGTGCAGCTCGCGGTTCGCCGCGGCCAGCACGCGATCAGCGTTGTCCAGCGCCAGCGGCCGACCGGCCCAGTCGGACATCACGCCGCCCGCGCCGGCCACAATCGGGACCAGCGGCAGGCAGTCCCACGGCTTGAGCGAGGCCTCGGCCACGAGGTCGATGTGGCCCGCGGCGAGCAGCCCGTAGGCGTAGCAGTCGATCCCGTAGCGCACCCGCCCGAGCCGGCGGCGCAACCGCTCCCAAGCCGCCTGCGCCGCGCCGGAGAACTGGTGCGGGGAGGTGGCGAAGCCGATCGCAGCCTGTGGAAAACTCGTGGATGATGTGCGCAACGGGTCTGGACCGAGGGTTGCGCGGCCCGACTGACCAGGCCAGGTGAGGCCGATCCAGCGCTCTTCGCTGATTGGCTGGTTGAGAATGCCCAGCACGGGCCGCCCGTTATGCAGCAGCCCGATCAGCGTGCCGAAGGTCGGCAGGCCGGAGATGAACGCCCCGGTGCCGTCGATCGGATCGATCACCCAGACCCACTCCGCATCGCTGCGCTCCGCGCCCCACTCTTCCCCCACGATGCCGTGCGCGGGGAAGCGCTGCGCGATCAACTCGCGGATCGCCCGCTCAGCGTCGCGGTCGGCCTGGGTGACGGGCGTTCCGTCGGCCTTGGCGTCAATTGTGGCGTGTCTGCGGAAGTGCGGTCGGATCGCCTCAGCCGCGGCGTCGGCGAGTTGGTTGGCAAACTCGGCGTAGATGTTGGCGACGGCATCGCGTGGGTCGGGCATTGGCCAAGCGTAGCGGGACCCCGATTCGTCCTTCCCCCTGAGAAGAGAAAAGGGAGGGAGGAGGGCGCGCGGACTGGGCGGTGTGGGTGGTAGAGAGCGGCGCTGCTATCCTGTGGGGCGCGCAGTGAGCAAATCTCGGCGGCGCCGAGCGTTGGGGGAGGATGTCTGAATGGGCAAAATCAATGTCGCGATCATCGGCGTCGGCAACTGCGCGTCCTCGCTGGTGCAGGGCATCGAGTTGTACCGCGAGGCGTCGGACGGCGAGGACATCCCCGGCATCATGCATGCGATGCTGGGCGGCTACCACATCTCCGACATCAACTTCGTCGCCGCCTTCGATGTCGACGCCAACAAGGTCGGCAAAGACCTCTCCGAGGCGATCTTCAGCGAGCCCAACAACACCTACCGCTTCACCGATGTGGGCCACCTGGGCGTGCCCGTGGAGCGGGGCATGACCCACGACGGGCTGGGCAAGTACCTCTCCCAGGTAATCGAGAAAGCGCCGGGCTCCACCGCCGACGTGGCGGGCATCCTCAAGGAACGCGATGTCGACGTGGTGATCAACTACCTCCCCGTCGGCTCCGAGGAGGCCACCAAGTGGTACGTCGAGCAGGTGCTGGATGCGGGCTGCGCGTTCGTCAACTGCGTGCCCGTGTTCATCGCCCGCGAGGAATATTGGGCCGACCGCTTCCGCCGCGCAAACGCCCCCATCGTGGGCGACGACATCAAGAGCCAGGTCGGCGCGACCATCGTCCACCGCGTGCTCTCCCGCCTCTTCCGCGACCGCGGCGTGCGCATCGACCGCACCTACCAACTCAACTTCGGCGGCAACACCGACTTCCTCAACATGCTCGAACGCGAGCGCCTCGAGTCCAAGAAGATCTCGAAGACCAACGCCGTCACCTCCCAGATCGACTACGAGATGCTGCCCAGCGAGGTGCATGTGGGGCCGTCGGACCACGTGCCCTGGCTCGAAGACCGCAAGTGGTGCCACATCCGCATCGAAGGCACGACATTCGGCAATGTGCCGCTCAATCTGGAGCTGAAGCTGGAAGTCTGGGACAGCCCCAACTCGGCGGGGGTGGTGATCGACGCCGTGCGCTGCGCCAAGCTGGGCCTGGACCGCGGCGAGGCCGGGCCGCTGCTCGCCCCCTCGGCCTACTTCATGAAGTCGCCGCCCGAGCAATGGACCGATGACCGCGCCCGCGACGCCGTCGAGGCGTTCGCCGCCGGCGAGTAGCACCGCAGTCGGCGCAGGACTGCGGCTCGGCTACGAGTCGCTCGGACGCCTCGCCCGCGCGCTGCCGCGCCACCGCGCCTACGCCGCCGCGCGGCGGATGATGAGCATGCTCTGGCTGGCCTGGCCGCAGGGCCGCGCCGCATCCCTGGCCAACGCCCAAGCCCTGCTGCCGCACGTGAACTGGACCGGCGATGCCGCCTCGCTCGCGCAGGCCCAGTGGCGCGCCTACGGCGAGTACCTGGTCGACGCCGTGTGTCTGGACGAGTTGACGCCCGCGCAGTGCTTCGAGGCAGTCGAGGGAGACGCGGCGGACTGGGCGCGCCTGCGCGCGGCCTACGGCTCCCGCCCAACCCTCTTCGCGGTAATGCACATCGGCAACTGGGACGCGCTGGGCGGCGCATACACCCACGCCTGCGGGCGCTCCCATGTGGTCGTGGAACCGCTCGGCCATCCGCGCCTCGACCACGCCGTGCAGTCGCCCCGCGAGCGGCTGGGAATGACGCCCCAGGCCGGCGCGTCGGGCGTCCGTCGCGCGATCGCCGCCCTACAGGCGGGCGGCACGGCGGCAATCCTGTTCGACCGCCCCCCAAGAGGCCGCGACGCAGGCGTCGAGGTGCAACTGTTCGGCCGCTCCGCGCGGCTGTCCAGCACCCTGGACCGCGTAGCCGCAGCGACGAACGCCTGGATCATCCCGCTGGCCGCTGTGCGCCGGCGCGAGAGCGAATTCCGCTTCCGAGCGCTGATCAACCTGGACGCGGAAATCGAGCCGCCGCAGGCATCGCAGCGCGCCGCCTCAGCCTTCGAACCTTGGCTCGCCGCGCACCCCGAGCAGTGGTACCAATTCAGCCGCTTCTTCGCCGACCAACCCCTCTCTTAGTCTCCCCCCTGGAACAAACCTTTGAAAAAGTCCGGAAACCGCCGCAGCGGCGAGCGCTGCCCTATCTGGTCAGCGCGAGGCCGGCTGTCGTCAGAAAGGACCTGCCAAAGGCTTCCTCGAGGGGAAGGCGGGATCGGAGGGAAGCTGGGGGCGGATGGTGGTGTTGCGCGGGGCTGGCGCAGTAAGGGCGAGGATTTGGTATTATGCGCGGACCGACCGCGGGCGGGGCCTGCGCCCCGCGCGAGCGCACCTGGAGCTGCCGATGACCACGACCACGACGGATGTCCCCGGGATCAACCTCGACTGGCTGAATGTCGATACCGAGCAGGGGATCGAGATCGAGACGGGCCGCAAGGGCCTGACGCTGGAGTCGATCAACCAGCTGACCTACGGCGTGGACGACCGCGATCAGGCGCGCGAGCGGCAGTGGGCGCCGCGCGGCGCGCAGGCCGACCCGCGCACGCCCTCCAACTCGGTGCAGCACATGAACAAGGCCGATGTCTGGTCGGAGAGCGCGATGCTGCTCTACGAAGAGGCGCTGCAACGCCAGTGGTCCTCGGCGCGCGACATCCCCTGGGACACGATCGAAGAGCTGCCGCCGGACATCGAGCACGCGATGTGCACGCTCTGCACCTTCCTCACCCAGGTCGAGTTCATCGCCGCCGATGTGCCGGGCCGCTTCCTCGAGCAGATCCACCCGGAGTTCTTCGAGTCGCAGCTGTTCCTCGGCACCCAGCTGATGGATGAGGCGCGGCACCTCGATGTCTTCCGCAAGCGCACCCTGGTCAACGGCGGCGGGATGTCGGGCGCGGGCCTGGGCGCGGTGCAGCTGCTCGGCTCGGACGACTTCACCGAGATGACCGCGCTGCTGCATCTGGTCGGCGAGGGCTTCGTGCAGACCCTCTTCCGGATGGGCGAGCTGATCGCGCAGAACGAGGCCGAGAAGCGCATCTTCCGTCTCTCGGCGCAGGATGAGAGCCGCCACCTGGCGTTCGGCGTGACGCACCTCAAGTACACCGTCGAGACCGAGCCCTGGCGCAAGGAAGAGCTGCACCACATCCTCGACATGCAGGAGGCGCTGCTGACCCAGAGCCAGCAGACCAGCCTGACCACCAACCCGCTGACCGGCGAGGCGCTGGCGATCCTGTCGGGCGGCGGGATCGAGCACCTCGACGAGGGCTACAAGATGGTCATGCTGATGCGCCGCAAGCAGTTCATCGAGTACGCGCACCGCTTGGAGGTGATTGGCCTCGACCGCTCTGAGCGCTTCGCGCCCGAGGTGCTCGAGCTGCTGGGCGACGCGGCCTAGCGCCGCCAGCAGACGAAAAAACGATCGCCGGGCGGCGGCGCGATCGCGCCGCCGTCCGCGCATGGACGCATTGGGGACGCACGGGAGAGGGGCGAGGCCGATGGAGCTTTCGAGGAACACGAAAGTGCGGGCCCGCGCGGCCGGCTGGTCGGACGATCTGATCGCGCGGATCGAGGCGTCGGCGGCCACCGACGGGCAGGTCGAGAATCTCGCCTTCGGCAAGATGCCGGGCGAGCGGATCGACGCCTGGCTTGACTTCCTCGAGCGCGATCCGGACAACCCCTTCGCGAAAGCGCCAATGAATGTCTTCCGCACCCCGGCGGAGACCGGCGTCAAGGCGGCGCCGAGCGAGGACGGCCTGCTGCTGCGCGACATCAACGTCGGTTCCTACGGCGTGGTGCCCGACGAGTGGGAAGCGCCCAACGACGCGCCGCGCGGCACAGTGTCGACCGGCCAGCTGATCCCCGCCGGCTACAGCATCTTCGACAAGGCCGAGGTCTGGTCGGAAAACGCGGTCGACCTCTACGAGGACGCGATCCGCGATCGCTGGACGCCGGCGACGGAGCTGGACTGGGACGCCGGGCTGGCGGAGTTGCCCGAAGACTTGGAGCGCGCGGTCGGGCAGATCTGCACGGTCTACAGCAACAACGGGCTGGTCGAGCAGAAGATCATCGGACGCTGGCTCGAGGAAATCTCCTACGGCTACCACGAGGTGAAGCTGTTTCTGGCAACGCAGGCGTTCGACGCGGGCCGCAAGGTGGAGGTGCTGCGCAAGCGCGCGCTGGTCAACGGCGGCGGGCTGGGACAGGCGCCGCTGGGGCAGGTCTACCGCTCCTGGTATCAGGCCCTCACCTTCACCGACATGCTGATCGCGCTGGACGTGATCTACAAGTCCTACGAGACGACGCTGTTCGAGTCGGCCGGCGAGTGGGCGCAGACGGAGGTGGAGCGGGAGATTTTCACGCTGCTGGCGCGCGATTCGCGGCGGCACCTCGCATACGGGCTGGGCCACCTCGAGTGGTACGCGCGCTACAAGCCGACCGCGGAGCGGACGCTGCCGATCTCGCTGATCCGCGCCGAAGCGGCAATGGTCTCCGAGATGCGGCTCTCGACCGCCGAGCGCGAAGCGCTGGTCGTGCTGATGGGCGGCGGCGTGGAAAATCTGGCCGCCGGCGTGGAGCGTCTGGGCGAGCTGCGCGGGCGGCAGTACGCGGCCTATCTGGAGAATCTGGCCAGCATCAACTTCGACCGGCCCGCCCCGCACCCGGGGCTGGCCGCCCTGGAAGCGAATCCGCTGGAGGGCGGCACCGTCGCGGTGCGCGCCATTGCGCGGAACTGAGCGATGACCGCGCTGACCCGTCTGGGTGTGCTGCTGGCCGCCGCGCTCGCACTGGCGTTGGGCGCGTCGTGCGGCAGCGGCGAGACGCCCGAACCGCAGCCCACCGAGACCTCATCCCGCGCCGAGCGGACCCAGTCCACCTCGCAGCAGGAGCAGCAGACGGCCGTCGCGGAGCGAGCCGAGCCCACGGCGAACGATCCGCGCGCCGGGCTGTTGGTCTCGCGCAACGTGGTGGGCGACCCCGAAGCGCCGGTGCTGATTGTCGAGTACAGCGACTTTCAGTGAAGCGGCTGCCGCCGCTTCGCGGCTCAGGTTGAGCCGCGCATCCGCGACGAGTTGGTCCGAACCGGGATCGCCCGCTTCGAGTACCGCCACTACGTGATCTTCGGCGCGCAGAGCGAGTTTTCGGCGATCTCAACCGAGTGCGGCGCCGACCAGGGCGCGTTCTGGCAATTCCACGACGCCTACATGACCGGGCGGTCGGCGCTTTACGCCCGCGCGGGCGCGATCGGGCTGGCAGAGGAGCTGGGCTTGGACGCCGAAGAGTTCACCACCTGCATCGACGATCGGCGGCATCTGCCGGCGATCGAGGCGGTGCAGCGGCAGGCGCGCGATCAAGGCATCGGCGGCACGCCGACGATCCTGGTCAACGGGCGGCGGGTGAACGCCAGCGCGAACTCGGTGATCGAGGCTGCGCTGGCGGCGGCGGAGTAGCGCAATGCGAAAGCAGCTGCTGACGGCGGTGGTGGTGGGCGCGGCGCTCGGCTTCGCGCTGCTCGGCGTGGGCGCGGGTTCGCCCGCCGGCGCGCAGGCGCCCGGCCTTGAAGCGCCGCAGGTCTCGGATCTGAGCGCGATGGAGCCCAACGCGGAGGCGGTCTGGCAGGCGTCCTACCGCACGCGCGGCTCGCAGGTCGCCGCGATGCTGCCGGGGCTGGATGTGCTCTGGCGCTGGAGCGGCCAGCGCTGGCAGCCGTACGCGACGGGGCAGGACGGCGCGCTGCTGCCGGGCGCGGCGGATTTCATCATCGAAACCGGCGACCAGCTCTGGATCGGCGACTGGGATCCGTCGCAGCTGCCGCCGCCCTCGGGCGTGATCATCGCGGAGGGGCGGCGCGCTGGACTGCTCGCCGATCGCAATGTGCTGGGCGACCCCGACGCGCCGGTGCTGATCCTCGACTACAGCGACTTCCTTTGAGGACGCTGCCAGCGCTTCGCGGCTCAGGCTGAGCCACGCATCGTCGAAGAGGTCGTGAAGACCGGGCTGGCGCGCCTCGAGTTCCGCCACATGCCGCTGCACAGCCAGAGCGAATTCGCCGCGCTGGCCACCGAGTGCGCCGCCGACCAGGACGCCTTCTGGGCAGCGCACGACCGCTACATGGCGCGGCCGCCGTCCGCCCTCTACCGCCGCGCCGGCGCCGTAGCGATGGCAAGGGATCTGGGTCTGGACACCGAAGAGTTCGGCACCTGCCTGGACGAGCGCCGCCACATCGCGGCCATCCAAGCCCAGCAGCGCGCCGCGCAAGCCCAAAACATCCGCAGCACCCCCACAATCCTGGTCAACGGCCAACGGGTAGACGCGACGGCGGCGGCGGTGATCGCGGCAGTGCGCGAGGCGGCGGAGTAGGAGCAGGGGTAGGATCAGCGCCAGGAGCTGTGAAAAATGGCCAAGGCGCAGACATTCAACGCGAATCCGGCGGTGCTGGTCTGGGCGCGCGAGCGCTGGGGCCTGGAGGTCGAGCAGGCGGCGGCAGAGCTGAAGATTGCGCCAGCCCAGCTGGAGCGCATCGAGAGGGGCCAAGAGCCGCCGACGGTGGCGCTGCTGCGGGGGATGACAAAGAAGTACAACATCTCGCTGACGAGCCTGATCCTGGCCGAACCGCCGCCGGTTTCCGATCGGCCGCAAGACTTTCGCACTGAAGGCGGCGCAGAGCCTGTCTTCAGCACGAAGGTGACGCGGGCGATCATACTCACGCATGTCAACCGCACGACCGCGACCGACCTGGCAAACGATCTTGAAGAGCCAATCGGCCCCGATCTGCCGCAGACGGCGCTTGACTGCGACATTGAAGCGCTCGCGGGTGAGCATCGCCGGCTACTCAATGTGACTGACGCAGAGCAGCTGAAGTGGGGCGACGCGAGAGCGTCGTTCCGACATTGGCGCGCGCAGATCGAGGCGCTCGGAATTCTGGTCTTTCTGCATCCGCTCCCGCGGGAGGACTGCCGCGGGTTTTCACTGGCCGGCGACAAGCTCATGCCGGCCATCGTGGTGAGTTCTCTCGAGTTGCCGCAAGCGCAGACATTCACGCTGTTGCACGAGTACGCGCACCTGCTGCTGCGCCGCCCGGGCGTGTGCGACGAGCAGGAGCGGCCGGCGCACCGTCGGCCGGAGCGCTTTTGCAATCAGTTCGCAGCTGCCGCTCTGATGCCGCGCTCGATCGTCGAATCGACCATCGCAAAGCTGTCCCTGCCGACCGGCGCGGCGTGGGAAATCGACGATATCGCCCGCCTTGCTCAGCGGCTGCGGGTCAGCCAGCCCGCCGCAGCGCTGCGGCTCGGCGAACTGCAAATCGCCGCTGCGCAATTGTTCCGCAAGCTCGGACTACACCGCGATCTCGATGTCTGGCGCGACGAGAACCCGGTCGAGCGAAAACCCGTTGCGATTCCGCATGCGCGAATGCGACTCAATCGATTGGGAAGCCGATACGTCGGATTGGTTCTGGCCTCGGTCGACGGCGGTCTGATCGATGACATTGACGCGGACTACTGCCTGGACCTCAAGATCAAGCACCACGAAGCGCTCAGGAATCTGCTCGCGAACGAAGCAGGGCTCTCGAGAGCCTCCGCTTGACGGTCCGCGCTACATGCTCGACACCGGCAGCTTCCGCCGGGTGGATGAGTTGCAGGTGGAGCGGGAGCAAATCGAACGGATCTGGACCGACATTCTCTCGCTCGCGGAGAGTGGTCGAGCGATGACGGTTGAGCCTGTCTATGAGGAGCTCGAGCGAGGCGCGCCGGATATTTACCAGCGTCTCCAACCACAGCGTGCGACGCCGTTCATGATTCGAATGGCGGAACAGCTGCGGCGGGAAGATGTCAAGATCGTGCAAGAGCTTTGCAAGTCGTTCCCGAAACTCTGTCGGCACAGCCACCACAATCGCCAGGCTGCCGATCCTTGGCTCATCGCGGCGGCGTACACCAGGAACCTGACGGTGGTGACTGAGGAAGGTCGGGGGATCCAAGCCATCCCGAAGGTGTGCGAATCGCTGGATATTCCCTGCATCGCCCTGCTGGAATTGGTGCTGCGGGAAGGCCTCAGTTCGTCAGGGTTGCCCTAGGGTGTGTTCACACTAATCGCGCTCAGCACCCACTCCCTTCCCCAATTCATCCCTCCCCTCTGGAAGAGGGGAGGTGAGGTGGGGGGCGCGAAGCCGCGAGCCGGCGCCGACCGCCATCCAACGCTCCGCGCTCCTCTTCAGTCATCCCTGCGAACAGGCCCTAGCCAACGGCGACTTCGAGGCGCGTCACGTAGAACTCGTCGTTGAAGCGCCGCGCGAGTTCCTCCTCCGACGCCGCCTCGAGAAACCCCTCGACCGCCTCCCGCAAGTTGGCCCGCGCCTCGCTGACGCTATCGCCCTGGCTGGCGACGCCCAGCTCGGGGCAGAACGAGACGTAGCCGTCGTCTTCGCGCTGAATGATCGCGGTGAGCTGTCGGGGCATGCTGCCACCTTCCTCTCGCGACAAGGATAGGCCGAGCGCGTCCGCGCAAGTCAGGCGCGGCCGAACTCGCGCAGCAGGTCGGCGGCGGCGATTTCGACCATCGTGGGGCGCCCGTGCGGGCAGGAGTGGGGGTCGTCGCAGGCCTCGAGCTGACGCAGCAGCGCGGTCATCGCGGGGGCGTCGAGCGCCGCGCCGCGCCGCACGCTGCCGTGGCAGGCGACCGAGGCCGCGACGCGGTCGAAGCGCTCGTCCTCGCGTCCGGCCGCGCCGCGCCCGCGCGGGTCCGCGGCCAGCTCGGCCAGCACCTCGCGCAGCCAGCGCTCCGCCTCCGCCGCGCTGAGCGGTTCAGCTCCACCCGACGCCGCGCCCGCCGACAGCCCGGCCGCCAGGCGCAACGCGCCGCGTTCGCCCGCGGCCGGCGCGGCGCGCAGCCGCAGCGCGTCCTCGCCCCAGGCGTCCAGCTCGAAGCCCAGCGCGTCGAGCCGCTCGGCCGCCTCGCGCCAGACCGCCGCCTCCGCCGCGCCCAGCTGCAGCAGGGGCGGGTCGAGCAGCGGCTGGCGGGCGGGCGCGCCCGCCCCGCGTGCGGCCAGCAGCCGCTCGTAGACGACCCGCTCGTGCGCCGCGTGCTGGTCGACCAGCGCCAGCCCGCCCTCGCCCTCGGCGATGATGAAGGTGCGGTGCAGCTGTCCGACCATCCGCAGCGGCGCCAGCCGCCGCCCGCGCTGCTCGCGCAGCCCAATCCGCTCAGCCGCCGGCGCGACCGCCCCGCCCGCGTCGGGCAGCGCGCGGCGCGGGTCGACGCCGGGCGCCGCGCCCGCATCCTCGACCGGCGCGGGCGCGGGTTCCGCCCCGTCCTCTTGCGGCGGCGCGCCGCCCGCGATCCGCCCCTGCACCGCGCCGGCGTCAGGCGAGAGCGGCGCCCACTCCAGATCCGCGTCGGGCCGCCGCGCGCGCAGCAGGGGCGTCGCGGGGTGCGCCGCCAGCGCCTCGCGCAGGCTGCGCTGGAGCAGGCTGAACACCCGCGCCGGCTCGCGTAGCTGCACCTCGGCCTTGGTCGGATGCACATTCACGTCGACCGCCGCCGCGGGCAGCCGGATGCGCGCCACGACCAGCGGGAAGCGCCCCTCGGGCAGCCGCCCGCGGTAGGCCTCCTGCAACGCCCAGGCCAGCGAGCGGTCGCGCACCGGGCGGTCGTTGACGAACAGCCGCAGTCCGTCGCGCCCGCGCCGGGCGTCGCGCGGCGAGCCGGCCAGCCCCTCCACGCGCAGCTCCGCTTCGTCGTCCGCCCCGCTCCAGCCCAGCGCGCGCTCGGCCGACTCGGCGCCGAAGACCGCCGCCCAGGCCTCGCGCAGGGCGGCCTCGCGGTCGCCCAGAGCCGGATCGTGGCGCAGCGCCGCGCGGCCCTCCAGCTCGAGCCGCAGGCCCACCTCGGGACGGGCCAGCGCGGCGTCGGACGCGACCCGCGCCAGCGCGGCCCGCTCGGCGCGCGGGCCGGGCAGGAAGGCGCGGCGGGCCGGCTGCGGCGCGAACAGCTCGCGCAGCTCGATCGCCGTGCCCGGCGCGCGGGCGCAGCGCTCGACGCCGACCAGCCGCCCCTGCTCGAACGTAATCCGCGCGCCGACCGCTTCATCGGCCGCCCGCGTGGCGGCATCCAGCCGCCCCACGGCGGCGGCCAGCGCCGGCAGCGCCTCGCCGCGGAAGCCGTAGCTGCGCAGCGACCAGAGCTGCTCGGCGCGCTCCAGCTTGGAGGTCGCATGGCGGCGGAAGGCGCGCTCCAGCTGCTCGGCGGGGATGCCCGCGCCGTCGTCGCGCACGCCCAGCCGCTCCAGCCCCGCGCCCTCGGCCTGCGCCGTAATCCGCCGCGCGCCGGCGTCGAGCGCGTTCTCGATCAGCTCCTTGAGCGCCGCGGCGGGGCGCTCGACCACCTCGCCGGCGGCGATCTGCGCGGCGACCTCGCGGGGCAGCTCGCGGATCGGTCCGGTGGCCGCCGCCGCCGCCGCGATCGTCGTCATCCCTAGCCGCCCGCCGCGGCCCACTCGAGCGGCGGCTGGACGGCCGCCGGGACGGCCGGGGCGGCCTCGACGGCGCCGCCGGCCGTCAGGCGCGCCTGCTCGCGCAGCGCGTAGAGCGCCGAGATCGCCTCCAGCGGGGTCAGCCCGTCCACATCCAGCGCGGCCAGCTCGGCGACCAGCTCACCGGCCAATTCGGCGGCCAGCGCCGCCTCGGTCGCGCCCGCGGCGAAGCGCGGCGGGGGCAGATCGAGCACCGCGCCCGACACTCCGCCCGACGCTGCGGCATGTTCCGCGCCGCCGCCTTCCAGCGCGGCCAGCAGCTGGGCGGCGCGCTCGAGCACGTCGGGCGGCAGCCCGGCCATCGCCGCGACCTGCACGCCCCAGGAGCGGTCCGCCGCGCCGGGCGCGACGCGGTGCAGGAAGCGCAGCCCGCCCTGGCCGTCCTCCTCGGCGGCGACCGCCGCGTTGGCGATCCGCTCGACCGAGCCGGCCAGCGCGGTCAGCTCCTGAAAGTGGGTGGCGAAGAGCGTGCGCGGCCCGCGCTCGCCGGCGGCCAGCCGCTCGGCCACGGCCTGGGCGATCGCCAGCCCGTCCCAGGTGCTGGTGCCGCGCCCGATCTCGTCCAGCAGCACCAGCGAGCGCTCGCCCGCGCCGTGCAGCAGACGCGCCGTCTCGAGCATCTCGACCAGGAAGGTCGAGCGCCCCGCGGCCAGGTCGTCCTGCGCGCCGACGCGGGCGAAGATGCGGTCCACGATGCCGATCCGGGCCCGCTCGGCCGGCACGAAACAGCCGGCCTGGGCGAGGATCACGATCAGCGCGGTCTGGCGCAGGTAGGTGCTCTTGCCCGACATGTTGGGCCCGGTCAGCAGCAGCAGCTGGGGCGCGCCCGCGCCGTCGGCGGCCAGCGCCGCGTCGTTGGGCACGAAGGACGACGCATCCCCCGACGCGCCACCCGACGCACTCAGCGCGGCCTCCACGATCGGATGCCGCCCGCCCCGGATCTCCAGCCGCGGCTCGGCCTCCAGCTCGGGCCGGCACCAGTCGCGCTCGGCGGCCAGATCGGCCAGCCCGGCCGCCGCGTCGAGCCGCGCCAGCGCGCCCGCACAGGCGCGGATCCGGGCCGCCTGCGCGGCCAGCGCGGCGGCCAGCGCCTCGACCCGGCCGCGCTCGGCCTCGATCAGCTGCTGCTCGGCCGCCTCGATTTCGTCGGCCAGCGCGCGCAGGCGCGGCTCGGAGAAGCGCTCCGCGCCGCGCAAGCTCTGGCGCCGCTCCCAGCCGTCCGGCACCGCGTCCAGCCGGCCCCGCGTCACCTCCAGGTGGTAGCCCCAGGTGCGGTGATAGCCCAGCTTCAGCCCGGCGATGCCCGTCTCTTCGCGCAGCGCGTCCTCCAGCGCCGCGAGCCGCTCCAGCGCCGCCCCGCGGCGCGCGGCGGCCGCGTCGAACGCGGCGTCCACGCCGGCCCGCAGCACGCCGCCGCCGTAATCGGCTTCCGGTCCGTCGACCAGCGCCGCGGCCAGCGCCCGCGCGGCCTCGGGCGCGGGCGACATCCGCTCCGCCAGCGCATTCAGCGCGGCCCCGCCGGGCGCATCGGGCGCATCGGGCGGATCAGACGCGGCGGCGCGCAGCTGTTCGGCCAGCCGCTCGGCGGCCAGCAGACCGCGCGCCAGCGCGGCCAGCTCGGGCGGCTTGGCCAGGCCCGCGGCCAGCCGCGCCAGCAGCCGCTCGCAGTCGGGCGCGGCGGCCAGCGCCTCGCGCGCCGCGCGGCGCAGCGGCGGACGCTCCAGCAGCGCCTCGACCCGATCCAGCCGCCGCGCAATCCGCCCGCGTTCCAGCAGCGGCGCGAGCAGCGCGGCGCGCAGCCAGCGCCGCCCGGCGGCGCTCTGGCAGCGATCGAGCACCCGCAGCAGCGTGTCCGGCGCCGCGCCCCCGGCAGTTCCTGTATCCGAACGGCCGTCAACGATCGCCAGCGCGCGCTGCGCGGCGGCGTCCCACTGTAGCCGCGCGCCCGGTTCGAGCAGTTTGGGCGGGGCGAGATGCGCCAGCCGGTCGGGCCGCTCGGGCTGATCCGCTTCATGATCCGCCTCGCCGGGCAGCGCCGCGTCGAGCAGCTCCAGCCCGCCGCCCAGCGCGGAGAGCGCGGCCGGGCGCTCCTCCAGCCCCAGCGCGGCCGCGGCGTGCGCGCCCCAGCGGGCGGCCAGCGCGCGCCGCGCGGCGGCCGCGCCGAAGCCGCGTTCGGCGCGGCGCAGCGGCAGCTCGCCCAGCGCCGCGCCCAACTCCGTGCAGAGCGCCGCCCAGCGCGGCTCGTCCAGCCCCGGCCCCAGCACGACTTCGCGCGCGCCCAGCCGCGCCAGTTCGGCGGCCAGCGGCGCGGCCAATTGGGCCAGCTGCGGGCCGCGCAGCTCGAGCGCGTGGCAGGCGCCCGTGCTCAAATCCAGCGCCGCCAGGCCCAGCCGCCAGCCGCCCGAGTCGCGCAGCAGCGCCAGCGCGGCGCAGGCCGAAGGCTCCCCGGCCTCCAGCAGGGCCGGCTCGAGCGCCGTGCCGGGCGAGACCACCCGCACCACGCCGCGCTTGACCAGCCCGCGCGTCGCGCGCGGATCCTCCAGCTGCTCGCAGATCGCCACCCGATGCCCGCGCGCGACCAGCCGCGCGAGGTGCGACTCGACATGCGCCACCGGCACGCCGGCCAGCGGCACCCGCACGCCCCCGCCGATCGGCTTGGAGGTCAGCGTGATGCCCAGCTCGGCCGCGGTCAGCTCGGCGTCGGCGTCGAAGGTCTCGTAGAAATCGCCCAGCCGGAAGAACAGGATCGCGTCCGGCTGGCGCGCCTTCTGTTCCAGATACTGCCGCCGCATCGGCGTGGTCACGCCGCACCCCCGCAACATTGCTCCGCGCCCAGTCTACACGGTACCGTGTACGCTCGCCGGCCGCCGCGACCAGCGCCGCCGCGCAACTCGTAAGCGCACAGACAGCTTAGCAATTCCGGGGCGCTTCAGGGGCGCTGAGGGGCAGGACGCAGCGCAAGAAGTGGATGGAGCGCAGCGCAAGCTGCCGCCAAAGCCGCTCCCAAAGGCGCGTTCGCGCCGCCCTTATGTTTGCCTGCGCAGAAAGCGGTAGATGCTCTCATGCGAGATCACCTGCCGCCCGGCTTCGCGCGCGAGCCGCTCGGCGACCCGCTGGGGCAATGCCCCTCGGCGAGCATGCCCTGCACCCGCTCGCGCAATTCGGCGTCGCGCTCCAGCCGCAAGCCGCGGAAGCCCAGTCATGCAGTGGGCGCGGGTCTGCCGCTGGGCGCCGCCCGGGTCGTAGCTCCCGTCGGCGCGCGCGTTGCGCTTCAGCTCTCGAGTAATCGTCGACGGCGCGCGATCCAGCGCCGTCGCGATCTGCCGCGCGGAGCGGCCCTCGGACTGCAACCGGGCCAGCTTCCGCCGCTCCGCCTGGCTGAGCTGCTTGTGCGTTCGGGCCATCGCATCACCTCCAGCATTCGGCGCACCTCAACGAATAACCTAGCGAACCCGCGCAGCACGCAGCTCTTCCTCATTCGATCTCTCCCTCCCCTGAGGGAGTCTCCTGCAAAATGGCAGATCTGGGACCTGCACGCGGATGTCGACCAGATAAGGCCTGATCGGCGGATCCGCCGAAATTGGGCATTTTGCAGGAGACTCTGAAAGGGGGGAGGATGAATTAAGGGAGGGGTGGTTTGGGAGAAGGAGAAGAGGCGGTAGGCTGGGGGTATGAGCGACTTTGCGGAGCCGGGCTCGGGGGGCGGGGAGGTTTGCGCCGGCTGCGGGGCGCGAATCTGGCAGGATGGGCTGTCCTGCGGCAACTGCGGGTCGCTGCGCTTTGACCGCTCGGGCGCGCTGGAGCTTGCCCCGCGCCTGCGGCGGCTGGCCGCGTACCTGATCGACACGATTGGAATCGGGATCGTCGCCCTGGCGGTCTTCTTCCTGGTCTCGGAGCGGACCGAGGACGACGAGGGAACGATCGTGGTCGAGCTGTCGCGCGCCGACGAGCTGGTGATCGGCGCGGTGGTGCTGGGCGCCGCGACCCTGGCCTGGCTCTGGTCGGCGACGCGGGGGCAGTCGCCGGGGATGCGCATGCTGGGGCTGTTCGTCTATCGGTCGCGCGGCGGCACGGCGTCGGCGCCGCGGGTGATCGTGCGCGATCTGTGGCCCAACGGGATTAATCTGCTGTTCGCGCTGATCGCGCTGCTGTTGGGCGATTCGGTGAACGACGTGACGACCACGGCGGCGACGGCGGTGGGGGTCATTTATGTCATCAGCGCGGCCTGCGTGCTGTGGCTGCGCGATCGGCGCGCGCTGCACGACCTCGCGTTCGACACGGTGGTGGTGCAGCAGCGGCGGATGGTGCTGGGGGTGCCGATCGATGGGGCGGGCGAGCCGCCGCGGCACGGGCGGCCCTCGCCGCCGGGCGAGTTGCCGCCGGACCGCTAGCGGCGGCGCAGCGTTCGCAGACGGCTGCGGGTTGCCCAATGCTGTGAGGGGGCTGTGCAGATATGACGCAGCCGCAGCGGCCCGAGGTCTGCCCGGCGTGCGGGCGCTATCCGGATGTGGCGCGCTTCTGCCTGCGCTGCGCGGTGCTCAACTCGCATCCCTACAGCGGCGACTACGCCGCGCCCTGGTACCGCCGGCTGGCCGCGGAGCTGCTCGACATCGCCATCCTGCTGCTGGGCGTGCTCCCCTGGCTGGTCTGGATGTGGCGCACATCGCGCGACGGGCAGTCGCCGGGCAAGCGGCTGCTGGGGATGTGCGTGCTGTCGGAGGACGGCCAGCCGCTCACGCCGCAGCGGATGTGGATGCGCGAGTTCGCGATCAAGCGGCTGCTCTTCGGCCTGCTCGGCTATCTCTTCCTGGGGCTGCCCACGATTGTGGACGGCGTCTGGATGCTGCTCAATCCGGATCGGCAGTGCGTGCATGACCGAATGGTCGGGACGCTGGTGGTGGTGCGCCGGACGCCGGTAGTCGCCGCGCCGCCGGAGGAGTCGGCGCTGGACGAGGTGGTGATGCCGCCGCCCGCGCCGCGCCCGCCGCTGCCCGCCGAACCGCCACGGGTGGAGCCGCCGCCAGAGCCGGCCGCGCCAGCGCCATCGGCGTTGCCGCCGGAGCTGGCCGCGCTCGAGCTGGAGCGGGAACGGCTGTCGCAGTTCGAATACGAGCGCCGCCGCGCCGAGCTGTTGCGCCGGCGAAGCGAATGAGCGATCAGGAGCAGCCGCTGGTGGCGCCGCAGTTGTAGCAGCGGAAGCAGGAGCCGCTGCGCACCATGATCGAGCCGCACTCGGCGCAGGGCGGCGCGTCGAGCTGGTTCTGGAAGGCGGATCGCGGATCGTCGGGCGCGCCAGCCTGGTAGGCGGTGGCGTCCTCGCGGACGCTCAGCGCCGCCGGCGCGGGCGTGATCGGCGCGGGGCCAGCGGCCTCATCGGCCAGGCGGACCTCCTCATCGAGGATGAGGCGGGTCTGACCGGCCGCCGCGTCGCTGTCGTCCCGGACGAGGTACTTGCTGCCCATCCAGCGGAAGAGGTAATCGAGGATCGAATCGGCGTGGCCGATCTCGGGCGAGCGTGTCCAGCCGGAGGGTTCGAAGCGCATATGTCGGAACTTCTTGACCAGGGTGGCGAGCGGCACGCCGGACTGCAGCGCGACCGAGGCGAGCGCGCCGACGGCGTCCATCAGACCGGAGATCGCGGAGCCTTCCTTGGAGATCTGGACGAAGACCTCACCCGGCGAGCCGTCGTCGTACTCGCCGATCGTGATGTAGCCCTCGTGCTCGCCGATGGTGAACTTGTGCGTGATCGCGGCGCGCTCGTCGGGCAGCCGATGGCGTCGGTAGGCGGGCGGCGAGGTGGCGTCGTTGATCACCAGCGGCTCGTCCGTGGGCGAGCTGAAGCGGGGCTGTTTGGCGGCCTCGCCGACCTTGCGGCCGTCGACGCGCTCGCCCGTTTCGAGCGGCTGGATCCGCTTGGAGTTGTCGCGGTAGATCGCGATCGCCTTGACGCCGAGCTTCCAGGCCGCCGCGTAGGTGTCCATGATCTCCTCGACGCCGGCCTCTTCGGGCACATTGACCGTCTTGGAGACCGCGCCGGAGATGAAAGGTTGCACCGCGCCGAGCATGCGGACATGCCCCAGCGGCGCGATGCTGCGGACGCCCGCCGCGGGGCGGAAGGCGCAGTCGAAGATCGGCAGGTGCTCGGGCTTGAGCGCCTCGGCGCGCTCGATCGTGCCGTCGGCGTCGATCGCGGAGACGATCGAGGCGATCTGCTCGTCGCTGTAGCCGAGCCGCGCGAGCGCGGCGGGGACGGTGCGGTTGACGAGCTTGATGTAGCCGCCGCCGGAGAGGTTCTTGTACTTGACCAGCGCCAGGTCGGGCTCCACGCCGGTGGTGTCGCAGTCCATCATGAAGGCGATCGTGCCGGTGGGCGCGAGCACGGTGGCCTGGGCGTTGCGGAAGCCGTGCAACTCGCCGAGTCGCTGGGCCTGCGCCCAGGCGTCCTCGGCGGCGGCGCGCAGCGGCTCGGCGACGCTGTCGAGTCCCTCGATGGCGGCGACGGCCGCGCGGTGCTTGCCGATCACGCGGGTGAACGATTCGCGGTTCTCGGCGTAAGCCTCAAAGGGGCCGATCCGCTCGGCGACGCGGGCCGATTGCGCGTAGGCCTCGCCGGTCATGATCGCGGTGACGGCGGCGGCGAGCGCGCGCCCGGGCACCGAGTCGTAGGGCAGCCCGCGGGCCATCAGCAGCGCGCCCAGATTGGTGTAGCCCAACCCAAGCGGCCGGAAGCGCTCGCTGTTGCGGCGGATCAGATCGGAGGGGTAGGAGGCGTTGCTGACGATGATCTCCTGCGCGGTGATCAGCACGCGGCAGGCGTGGCGGTAGCCCTCAACATCGAACTCGTGGGTCTCGAGGTCGTAGAACTTGAGCAGGTTGAGCGAGGCCAGGTTGCAGGCCGTGTCGTTGAGGAACATGTACTCGCTGCAGGGGTTGCTGGCGTAGATGCGGTCGGTGGCGGCGCAGGGGTTCCAGTCGTTGATCGTGGTGTCGAACTGCAGGCCGGGGTCGCCGCACTGGTGGGTGGCCTCGGAGACGGCGCGCAGCACATCGCGCGCCTTGAGCTGGTCCATCGGCTTGCCCGTCGTGACCGCCCGCGTCCAGTAGGACTCGTCGGCTTCCACCGCCTGCATGAAGGCGTCGCTCACGCGCACGCTGTGGTTGGCGTTCTGGAACGAGACCGAGGAATAGGCGTCGCCGTTGAGCGAGCCGTCGTAGCCGGCGTCGATCAGCGCCCAGGCCTTGCGCTCCTCGTAGGCCTTGGAGTGGATGAACTCCAGCACATCGGGGTGCTCGGCGTTGAGGATGATCATCTTGGCCGCGCGGCGGGTCTTGCCGCCGGACTTGATCACGTTGGCGAAGGCGTCGTAGCCGCGCATGAAGGAGACGGGCCCGGAGGCCACGCCGCCGCCGGCCAGCGGCTCCCTGCTGGAGCGCAGCGTGGAGAGATTGCTGCCCGTGCCGGAGCCCCACTTGAACAGCAGCGCCTCGCGCTTGGCCAGGTCCATGATCGACTCCATCGTGTCATCGACGGAGTTGATGAAGCAGGCGGAGCACTGCGGCTTGGCCTCGACGCCGACATTGAACCAGACGGGGCTGTTGAAGGCCGCGTACTGGTTGATCAGCAGGAAGCGCAGCTCCTGCTCGAAGGCGCTGGCGGCGGCCTGGTCGGTGAAGTAGCCGCCCTCGCGGCCCCAGCCGGTGATCGTGCCGACCACGCGGTCGACGAGCGTCTTCATCGAGCGCTCGCGCTCAGGCGAGTCGAGTGCGCCGTAGAAGTACTTGGAGGCGACGATGTTGGCGGCGGTCTGCGACCAGAAGGAGGGCGTCTCGATGTCCTCCTGCTCGAAGATGATCTCGCCGCTGTCGGAGGTGATCGCCGCGCTGCGGTAGGTCCACTCGATGTCGGCGTAGACATCGCCGCCGGGCCGGGTGAAGCGGCGCTCGATCAGCGGCGCGCGCACGGGCTGCGGCGCAGGCTGAGGAGGTGATTCGACCTCTTCGAGTACGTCGCTGCCTGCGACGGTGGTGTCGTCGGAGTCCTTCGTGGCGGCCATCATTGCGTCCGTTCGGGACGGAATCATTTGTTGATCCGTCTATGCAGTTTACCAGCGGTTATCCGCGCTGGCGGAGCGTAAATGGTAGACGCGCTTGCGCAATATGGCAAGCGATCGGGGCTGTCCGAAACATCAGCGGGGCCCGGTCGCTCCGGCGCCGCTCCGATGCTGGCTGAAGGATAACCGCGCGGCGCGCCATCTGGTCGCTGCCCGTTCCGTCGCCTGACTCATGCGGGGCGGTAGGATTGTGTGGGTTGAGAGAGGTCAGGAGCACCGTGGACGCGCCCATTCACCTTCCCCTGTATCCGACGGGAGTTGGCTCGACTTCGCAGGCGAACCCTGTCGAAGCGGTTGAGGCCGTGCTCGAGGGCTACTGGCGGATGCCCTACTGGCCGCAGCTGCCCAACCGCGACCCGTTGGAGGCGATGATTCCGCAGGCCGGCCTGGCGTTGCCCGGCGCGAGCTGGGACGGCGAGCTGCTGCGCTGGAGCGGAGCGCTGAGCGATGCGGAGATTGCAGCAGCCGACGCGCTGCCCGCGGCCGAACGCGCAGCGGGCCTCCACGAGCTGCTGGCGCGGCTGCCGCAGCTGCCCGAAGAGCGGCGGCCCAATGTCGTCAAGGGACAGATCGTGGGCCCGCTGACGCTGGCCAAGTGGTCGCGCACGGCTTCGGGCGCCGCGCCCCACGAGGACCTGGCGCTGCTGGAACGCCTGGCGGCGTTCCTTGGGCGGGCCGCGGCGGCGCAGGCGCGGGCATTCCAGGAGCTCGGCTTTCAGGCGGTCGTGATGTTCGACGAGCCGGAGCTGGCCGCGGTGGGCGAGCCCTCGCTGCCGCTCGCCTGGCGGCATGTCGCGCCGGTGCTGCGGGCGGCGATCGAGCCAGTGCAACGGATCGGCGCGCTGGCCGGCCTCCACTGCTGCGCGAGACCCAACTGGACGCGCGCGCTGGACTGCCGGCCGAATCTGATCCACTTCGATGGGCGCGAGGGCGCGGTCGAGGATGTGCTGGCGCACCGCCGCGCGATCCGCGAGCACGTGGCGCGCGGCGGCTATCTGGGCTGGGGTCTGTGGCCGACCGACGGCGCGGCGGCGGAGCCGTTCGATTCGCGCGAGATGCAGTACTTCCTCGCCCGCGCGGCGCGCGAGCTGTCGTTCGTCGATGCCAGTGTGGGCCTGATCTTCAAGCGCTCGATCCTGACCGGCGTCTGCGGCGGCGCAGGGCTGACGGCAGAGCAGGAGCGGCGGATGGCATCGGATCTGGAGGAGTTGTCGATGGGCATCCGGCGGCGCTACTGGATCGCCGCGACGACGGATGTGGATCCGGATCACCCGCTGACCTGAGGATTAGCGAGTGATCTGGCGGACACTTCTGGGTGCCAATTCCGTCACCCCGCGCAAGCTGCTCCGTCATTCCTGCGCAGGCAGGAACCCACGCAGTGCATGCTGCACATCCTTGCCCGAGTGGTCAGCGGCGGCGCGGAAGCGGCTTGGGCGGGCCGTCGGGATGCTGAGGCGCGTACCGACGCTGGAGGCCGCGTGGGTTCCCGCCTACGCAGGAATGACGGAGGGGCGCGAGCGGTGGTGTCGGTTCGCGGGCTTCTATCCCCACCTAACCTTCCCCCTGGAAGGGGGAAGGGATGAATTTGGGATGAGTGCGCGATGGGGTGGGTGCCGAGTAGGCGTTAGCCGTCGGCGTAGCGGGCGAGGAAGTCGAGCAGCAGGCGGTTGACATCTTCGGGGCATTCCTGCTGGACCCAGTGCGCGCAGTCGGGCAGGTAGACGAGCTCGAAGGGGCCGCTGAAGAGCGGCTCCATGCCTTCGGTGAGCTCGCGGCCGAGGGCGGTGTCGCGCTCGCCCCAGATCAGCAGCGCCGGCGCGCTGATTGAGGGCCAGCTGCGCGGCTCGGGCGGCTCGACATCGCCGACCAGCGGCTTGAGCGCAGCGGGCGCTGAGGCGCGCAGCTGTTGGACGGCCTCACCGGCCCCGCGCCGCATCGCGGCGCGGTAGTAGTGGATCGCGGCGGTCATCGCGCCGGGCCGCGCGGCGGCGGTGCGGAAGCGCCGCAGCACATCGGGCGGGAAGGCTTCGCGGTGGGCTGCGGTGTCGCGGAAGAGCAGGCCGACCCGCTCGAAGTCGTTGGTGGCGAGCCAGCGCTCGGCCAGGCGGGGTGCCTGGAAGGCGAACATGTACCAGGAGCGGCGCAGCTGGCGCAGATTGGGGCGGCCGCTGAAGGCTTCCCGCATGCGCTGCGGGTGAGGCGTATTGAGCACGATCACGCGCTCGGTCAGGTCGGGATAATCCATCGCGAACTGCCAGGCGACCTGGCCGCCCCAGTCGTGGCCGACGACAGCCGCGCGCTCGCGCCCGCAGTGGGCGATCAGCAGACGCAGGTCCTCGACCAGGTGCTCGATCGCGTAGTCCTCAATGTTGGGCGGCTTGTCGGAGAGGTTGTAGCCGCGCAAATCCGGCGCGACGACCCAGTAGCCGGCGGCGGCGAGGGCGGTGATCTGCTCGCGCCAGGACCACCAGAACTCGGGGAAGCCGTGCAGCAGGACGACCAGCGGGGACTGCCCGCGGCCCGCCGGCGGTCGTTCGGGGCGTTGCTCGACGTAGTGGATGCGGACGCCGCCCGCGCCCTCCGCGAAGCCGTGCGTCCACGGGCCGGGCGGTTCGTCGTCGGGAATCGGCGTTGCGGGGACGTCGCTCATTCGGCGCTGTTGGAGAGGAAATCAAGCATTGCGGCGGTTACTTCGGCGGGCTGCTCCTGCTGCACCCAGTGGCCAGCCTCCTGGACGACGTGGGTGCGCAGGTGGTTGACCTGGGCGGCCGCCTCATCCATGAACTCCAGCCGCACGGCGCGATCCTTCGCGCCCCAGATGAACTGCGTGGGGCAGTTGATCCGCTCGTTGCGATCGGGCCAGGTCAGGAACCAGTCCGGCCAGTAGATGTTGCGGTAGTACTTCATCGCCGCGTCCAGCGCGCCCGGCTGCTTGAGCGCGCGCGCGAACTCCTCGTAATCCTCGTCAGTCCAGGGCTCGTTGCCGCCCGAGGCGCTGCGAAAGATCTGGCGCACGGCGACGTCCACATCGCCCCACATGCGCCGCTTGGCCAAGAAGGGCAGATGCATGACCAAGGCGTAGAGGTTGTTGGGGTAGTTGTCGCGCTGCCAGTAGCGCGAGCGGACCAGCGGCGCGTTCATCACGATCAGCCGGTCGCAGGCCTTTGGGTAATCGATCGGGAACTGCAGGGCGATGATCCCGCCCCAGTCGTGCCCGACGACGGTCGCGCTGCGTTCGCCCAGCGCGCGGATCAGGCCGCGCACATCCTTGGTCAGCGTCTTGATGTCGTAGCCGCCGCGGGGCTTCTCGGAGAGGTTGTAGCCGCGCAGGTCCGGGGCGACAACGCGGTAGCCGGCCTCGGCCAGTGGCCCGATCTGGTGCCGCCAGGAGTACCAGTGCTCGGGGAAGCCGTGCAGCAGCAGCACCAACGGCCCCTCGCCCTGCTCGACGTAGTGCAGGCGCACGCCGTTGGTCACGGCGTTGTTGTGGATCCAGGCATCGCCGCTGCTCTCGCTGCTCATCGCGCCGTTCGCCTCTTCCGGATTACTGCAGCCACTCGTAGGGGTTGACGGGCTGCCCGCTCATGATGATCTCAAAGTGTAGGTGCGCGCCCGTGCTCCTGCCCGTGTTGCCGACCGCGCCGACATAGTCGCCGGTGGCGACCCATGCGCCGACGACGACGAAGATCTCGTTGAGGTGGGCGTAGCGCGAGCGGACGCCGCCGCCGTGATCGACCTCGACCCAGTAGCCGTAGCCGCCGTCCCAGCCGGCGTAGGAGACAACCCCGGTCGCAGTCGAGCCGACGATGGTGCCGATCGGCGCGGGCCAGTCGACCCCGGTGTGGTAGCCGTAGGAGTTGCCGCGCGGTACGCCGAACGGGTCGCTGATCGAGGTGACCGCCATCGGCCAGGCGAACGTGGGCATTGACCAGGTCCCGCCGGCGCCGGCGCCGCTGTAGCCGCCGGCGGCGACCGATGCGGAGCCGCCGACCAGCAGCAGCGTCTGGCCGACCGTGATGTGGTCGGGGCTGGAGATGCCGTTGCCGGGGAAGGCCAGCGTGGCGTCGAGCTCGGCGGCGTAGTTCTCAAGCACGCCGCTGAGCGTGTCGTGGCTCTGCACGACGTAGATCACGCCGTCGCGCACCGGCAACTGGATGCTCGCGCCGACTTCCAGCAGATCGGGATCGTAGATGTCGAAGTTGTTGAAGCGGATCGTGGCTTCCTGCAGCCCGAAGCGGGCCGCGATCTTGGAGACGGTGTCGCCCGGCTCGATGATGTAGGAGAACGCGGGCGGCAGCATCGTGGTGGGCCGAATGCCGATGTAGGAGCGGATTTGCGCCTCGGCTTCGTCGGAGGTGGCGAGCGTGACGGCGCGCTGCTCGGCGGCGACGGCCTGCTCGACTGCCGCCTGATTCACGCTCGCCTGCTGCGCCGCGACGGCGCTTGCCCTATCGCTGGCAGCGCTGGCGGTCGGCGCGGTCGCGCGCTGAGGCGCGCTGCTCGAGACGGCGGGCGGCGGCGGGACGGTCGGAGCGGCGGAGGTCGGCGCGGTTGCAGCAGTCGCGGCGGGCAGCGCGGCCGGCTGGTCGGAGCGGGTGAGGAAGAGGGCGGCGATCGCGACAACGCCGGCGAGCAGCAGCGCCGCCAGCGAGATCAATCGGGGCGTCCTGGGCGCGGCGCGGCGCGGGGGCGCGGGCGCAAGCTGCCAGCCGCCAAGCGCCGTCCAGAGGCTGTCGCGTTGCTCGGCACCTCTGGTCACCACTGCAGTGCTCGCATTATGTCTGTCTCCAGTCGGCTGTCGCGTCTGTCGCACATACTACCCCAAAGTTGTGAAGTTTTGCGCAAGCGAGGCAAGATGACCTCGAATCAGATTATGTCACCTGCCGGCTTGCCGCTTGACATGCAGCGCGGCGGCGTTCGTGCTATGGTGAAGGCACTCCGAGGAGGAGTCGCGAGAGGGACAGCCGATGCGCAAGCTCAACATCCACCTCGTCTACGGAGTCCTGCAAGTCGATTAGGCAGGCGCCCTTCGGGGCGCGCAGGACACAGGAGACGCCCCCGGTAGCGGGGGCGTCGTTGTTTCTGGGATAAATTGCGACGGGATGCGATGACCGCACGCTCCGACTCCGCCCCCGACGACCCGCACGCCGAGGCGATTGAACGCGCCGCCGCCCTGCTGGCCGACGCCTCCTACTGCATTGCGCTGACCGGCGCGGGGATTTCGGCCGAGTCGGGGATTCCCACGTTTCGCGGCAAGGATGGGCTCTGGACGAAGCACGGCGAGCCGCCGCTGAACCAGTTTGACGAGTTTCGCGAGAGTCCGGCGGACTGGTGGCGCAACGTGGCGGAGCGGCGGCGCAACCCGGACGAGTTGTCCGCGAGCCTGGCCAACGCGCAGCCCAACGACGCGCACTTTGCGATGGCCGAGCTGGAGCGGATCGGGGTGCTCAAGCACACGATCACGCAGAATGTCGACGGGCTGCACCGCCTGGCCGGAATGGATCAGCTGACGGAGATTCACGGCAACAGCCGTCTGCTGCGCTGCACCGAATGCCTGACGCGCACCCCGTTCGACGAAATCCCCGAGGTGTTTCCGCCACGCTGCGACCGCTGCGGGGGCATCGTGAAGACGGACACGGTGATGTTCGGCGAGCCGATTCCGGCCGACGCGCTGGAGCGCTGCTACCGGGAATCGTCGCGCGCCGACTGCGTGATTCTGGTCGGCACAACGGCGGTCGTCTCCCCGGCGGCCGATTTCGCGTTCGCAGTGGGCCAGCGCGGCCACCCGATGATCGAGGTCAATCTGGACCCGACGGTGATCACCCAATACTGCGCCGTAGCCATCCACGACAAAGCTGGCGAGCTGATGTCCCGCATCGCCGCCGCCGTCAAAGCCATCCGCCGCACGGGGAGCGCCTAGCGGACGCACTTTACGCCTGGCGGATGTTTTGGACGGCGATTTCGAGGTTGGGGGCGCGGGAGAGGCGGGCGTCGGCGGTGAGCAGGGGGATGTCCAGCAGGCGGGCGGCGGCGACGTAGAGCGAGTCGTAGGCGCTCACGTTCTGGCGGTGCCGCCAACCGTGGCGCACCAACAGGCGCGGGGGGATGCGCTCGATTGGCCACCAGACCAGGTCGTCCAGCGCGAGCAGCGCGCGGGGCTCCGACAGCTCGCCCTTGTTGACTAGCCGGCGCAGCACCGACATGACCTCGACATCGATCAGCTCCGGCGCGTACAGCGCCGTCGCCCGCTCGAGCAGGTCGGAGACACCCAGGCCCAGCGCCGTCCTGAGCAGATACTCGATAGCGACCGAGGCGTCGAGCACGTACTGGTTCACTGCGGTGCCCCCGGCCCGAACTCCTCGCCGGCCTGATCGGCGTCAGGGCCGAACGGGTAATACTCGGTCTCGCTCTCGCGGAGCACGCGCTCCTGGCGCACCATCTCCGCCGCCGAGTTAGTCAGCTCGACGCTGGAGCGCTCCGCGAGGCGCTTGGTCATGTTCGCCTTGTCCAGCTCGCGCTCGACGGCGGTGAGCACGACCGCGCTGATCGTAGAGTTGCGCTCATCGGCGTAGCTGCGCAGGCGCTCGTAGAGGTCGCTGGGCACGTTCTTGACCTGTAGGTTGCTCATGGCATCTTCCTCTCCTTGGGATGCTGTGGTAATGCTACCAGCATCCTGCGAGGATGACAACCGGCCTGCTTGTTGCGCAGGCGACAGAGCATCAGCTCGCCGCTCACTCGAGCGCGCCGTCGATGAGCAGCTCTACGTATTCGTCGTCGGTGAGGCGGGCGATTTCTTTCCAGACGTATTCGTTGTCTTCGCCGAGCAGCGGGGCGGCTTTGTGCAGGTTGGCGGGGGTTTCGGAGAGGCGGAAGCTGGGGCCGTCGTAGGCGCGGCGGCCCATCGTGGGGTGGTCGAGCATCCAGAAGTGGCCGCGGTGGGCGAGTTGCGGGTCGTTGCGCAGGTCCTCGGGGGTCTGCACGACGCCGGCGTGCACGCCGGCCGCTTGCAGCGTCGCCATCAGCGCTTCCGCGGGCTGCGTGCGGGTCCACGCGCCGATTGCGGCGTCGAGCTCGTCCTGCCGACTGAGCCGATCGAGGCGCGTGCGGAAACGCGCGTCCTCGGCCCACTCGGGGCGGCCGGCGGTCTCGGCGAGGGTGCGCCACTCGTCGTCGTTGGTGCAGGCGATCGCGATCCAGCGGTCGTCGTCAGCGCCGCGCGGGGCGCACTGGTAGGTGCCGTGCGGCGCGTGTTCGAGATGGCGCGCGCCGAGGGCCTGCTGCTCGCGCCCGTTGACGGTGTAATCGAGCAGCATCGTCTCGGTCGCGTGGAGCGCCGCCTCGAGCTGGCCGAAGTCGATGTTCTGCCCTTCACCGGTGCGCTGGCGGTGGTCGAGCGCGGCGATCAGCGCGGCGGCGGCGAAGTGCGGCACGAGGAAGTCGGTGTAGGCGACGCCGGTGCCGATCGGCTCCTCGCCCGGATAGTGGGTCAGGTGCGAGATGCCCGCGGCGGCCTGGAGCACGTGGCCGTAGCCCTGCCACATCGACCAGGGACCGGTGGAGCCGTACATCGGCATCGAGATCATGATGATGTCGGGGCGAATTTCGCGCAGGTCGTCGTAGGTCAGCCCCCAGGCGCGCATCGCCTTGGGGGTGAACGACTCGGTCACGATGTCGCACTCGGCGATCAGGCGCTTGGCGAGTTCGACGCCCTTTGGGTGCTGCATATTGAGCGAGCAGCAGAGTTTGGAGGAGTTGAAGTCGGCGTAGTAGCCGCTGTTGTCGAGGCCGGGCTGGTCGTTGACGAAGGGTGGCGCGCGGCGCAGCGGCTCGGGGCGGACGCCGCTCTCGATCCGAATCACCTCCGCGCCGTGATCGGCGAGGTACTTGGAGACGAGCGGACCGACGCCGACCCAGGCGAAATCGGCGACGCGGATGCCCTCGAAGACGGATTCGGGCAAGTTGTCGGGCGGATTGTCGGGCATAATGCACCCTCTCTCTAGCTGGTCTAGATCACGCCGTCGGCTTTGAGGGCGTCGAGTTCGGACTCGGGGAGGCCGAGCAGGCCGCAGTAGACCTCGCGGTTGTGCTCGCCCAGCGTCGGGGCGCGGCGGCGCACCGAGAGCGGCGTGGCGGAGAGCTTCGCCCAGGGGCCGGGGTAGACGACCGTCTCGCCGATGTCCTCGTGCTCAAGTTCGGTCCAGAAACCGCGCGCGGCGAGGTGCTCGTTTTCGAGCAGGTCGGCGGGCGTGTGGACGATGCCCCAGCCGTTGCGGATTTGCTGCGCCTCGGCGACGAGTTGCGCGCGGGTGAAGCGCTTGCAGAACTTAGCGAGCACCTCGATCAGGTGGTCGGCGTCTTCGCCGCCGGGCGGGATCAGCACGCCCTGCGTAGCGTCGAGCTTGGCCAGCCATTCCTCCGTGTTCAGATCTTCGGCCATGCCATGATGGTCGAGCCATTCGACGGTCTGGCGCGCGGTCAGGCCGAAAAGCCCGCCGAAGGAGAGCGCGGCGACGTAGCCGTCGGCGGCCTCGAAGACGTACTGCCCGCTCCAGTAGCCGCCGATGTTGCGCCCGTTGCCGGGGCGGGTGATGTTGACGCCGCGAATGTCCCAGGTGGGGTTCGCGTTGTCGTGGGTGAAGGTGACGGCCTCCTGCATCGACTGGTCGACATGCTGGCCGCGCCCGGTTCGGGTGCGGTGGTAGTGCGCGATCATCGTGCCGACGACGGCCTGCGCGGAGGCCTGGGTGTAGCCCTGGGCGGCGGAGGGTCGGATCGGCGGGCGGCCGGGCGAACCGCAGAGCGAGGCGAGGCCGCCCATCGCCGCGCCGATCAGGTCCGTCGCCTGCCAATGCGCGTAGGGGCCGTTCTGCCCGAAGGGAGTGATCGAGGTCATCACCAGCCGCGGATTGCGGGCGTGGATTGTCTGCCAGTCCAGGTCGACCGAAGCCATCGCGCCGGGCGGGGTCGATTCGACGATGAAGTCGGACTGATCGACGAGTTGGAGGAAGAGTTCGCGCCCGCGCGGTTGGCTCAGGTCGAGCGTCGCGCTGCGCTTGGAGTGGTTGAAGGTCCACCAGAAGAGCGAGCGTTCGGGGTGCGGTTCGTCGTGATAGAAGGGCGGGCACCAGCGCGCGCCGGCGGGCTCGCCGGGCGGCTCGAACTTGATCACGTCGGCGCCCAGCTCGGCGAGCATGCGCCCGGCCAGCATGCCGAGCTCGTTGGTCAGATCGAGCACGCGGAAGGGGGCAAGCGGTCCGCTCGGGGCGTCGTCGGTCATGGCAATCTCGCTCTCCGTTGCACGCATGCTAGGGCGTGTTCAGACTGCCCTCTTTTTTCTCTCTTCCTCTCTCTCGCTTTGCCTTTCTCTCGAACTCCGGCATTCCTGCGCAGGCAAGAACCCACGCGCGCCTCTACTCCGATTCATCGCTCCCTTTTTGAGGGACGCTGCGCGTGTGCGACGACGCTGTTCGGGTTTGTTTTTTTCGGGGTGTTTGAGGGGTGTTCCAGAGGGTGGCCCTATCTGGTCGAGGCGTTCGGCGTGTTCAGATTTGTTCGGATTTGTTCAGGTTTGTTCGGGGTTGTTCAGGGGCAATCCGGCGCGGGCGGTCGTGCTTGGGGTGCAAGGCGCGTTGGCGCGTGGGGAGGTGGACATTGGCCCGCACTTTCGTTCTTCTATGTGATGGTGGCACGGTTGAGGAGAATTGGGGCGCGGGGACGATCGGAGGGCGACGCGACTGGCGGGGTCGACTCGCGGACTCCCACCCCCCACCTAACCTCCCCCCTGGAAGGGGGGAGGGATGAATTGGGGAGGGGTGAAGCGTCGTCGTGTGCGTGGGTTCCTGCCTGCGCAGGAATGACGGGAGGAAGCGCAGGAATGACGGGAGGAAGCGCAGGAATGACGGGAGGAAGCGCAGGAATGACGGGGAGGGCGCAGGAATGACGGCTCTTACTTTGCGCGGGTAGGGCGGAGGGGGTGCGGGATGGATCAGGGCGCGGCGGCTAGGTGGATGTTGGGTAGATTTGGGACGGTGGCGCTGAGGGCGGCGCGCAGGTTGTTCAGGTTTTCGCCGGTTTCGGCGGAGACGGGGATGCCGTCTACCTCCGGGATTTCGCCGTCTTCGAGCAGATCGATCTTGTTGAGCACGGTGAGAGCGGGACGGGTGTCTACGCCCAGGTCGGCGAGCGTGGCGTGTACTGACGCGGCTTGCTCTACGGCGTCGGGGTGGGTGGCGTCGACCACGTGCAGCAGCAGGTCGGCCTCCTGCAGCTCTTCGAGCGTGGCGCGGAAGGCGGCGACCAGCTGGGTGGGCAGCTTCTGGATGAAGCCGACGGTGTCGGAGAGCAGGACGGTGCGCGTCTCGTCGAGGCGGCAGCGGCGAGTGGTGGGGTCGAGCGTCTCGAAGAGGCGGTTGCGGGCGCGCACCTCGGCGTTGGTCAGTGCGTTCATCAGGGTGCTCTTGCCGGCGTTGGTGTAGCCGACCAAGGCGACCAGCGGGATACCGGCGCGGTCGCGGCGGCTGCGCTGCTGACGGCGCTGCGTGCGCACCTGATCGAGGTCTTTCTTGAGCCGCTTGATCTGATTGCGGATCAGGCGGCGGTCGGTCTCGAGCTGGGTTTCGCCGGGGCCGCGCGAGCCGATCGCGCCCTCCATGCGTTCGAGGTGGGACCACTGCCCGGCCAGGCGCGGCAGCAGATACTCGTGCTGCGCGAGGGCGACCTGCACCGCGCCTTCGCGGGTGCGGGCGCGCTGGGCGAAGATGTCCAGGATTAAGGCGGTGCGGTCGATGATCTTGCAGCCGAGCCGCTCTTCCAGCGTGCGCTGCTGCGCGGGGGTGAGCTCGTCGTCGCAGATTACGACGGTGGCGCTGAGCTCGCCGCGCATGGCGGCGATTTCTTCGAGCTTGCCCTTGCCGATCCAGGAGCGCGGGTCGGGGTGCGGGCGACGCTGGACGACGCGGGCGAGCGGGACGGCGCCGGCGGTTTCGGCCAGTTGGGCGAGTTCGTCGATCGAGGCGGCGGCGCTCCAGTGGTCGGCGCGGCGGGAGTCGACGCCGACCAGGATGGCGCGTTCGCGGGGCGGGTGGGTGGGATGTTTGGCGGTGCGGCGGCGGCTGATGAGAGACTCCGAATCCGGGACACGGCGGTCCGATGCGCGGTAGGGGTGCGTCGGGGTCTATCGGCGGATGCGCATCGGCGGTTCCAGATTCCTCTCCGTCAGTGTAGCGAGTCGCGGGCGCGGCCGGCGCGCAGGTCACGGCCGACGGGCGTACCCTTGACCTCAGACGGACCGGGGAGGCGAGCGGCGGGAGGAGCATCATGCGAGCCGCGGAAACCATTCCTGACACTCGATCGGATGGCCAACTTCGTCGGGTGCCGCGCAGACATCTGGCCTCCGGCATCCTCGTTGTCGCGTGGGTCTCGATGGCTCTGTTCTGGTACGTGCAGGCGCTTGGGGAATGGGCGGCCTGGATTGGCGCCATCGGCTTCATGTACCTGGGCGCGCCGCTGGTGCTCGTGAGCCTGTGGCTGGAGCGTTCATGGCCGCGGGTAGCCGTCGCCCTGCCGGTGTTCGGGCTGTATGCCTTCTTCTGGGTCTGGCGCTTCACGTCGGCGTAGAGGAGGAAGAGATGCCCTCGCTGTTTCAGGTTCGCAGGCAGTCCGTGTGGGGACGGCGCTTCGGCTGGCGCGGATTCTGCGGGGCGCTGCTGCTGGATGTGGGGCTCGTGCTCATGCTGCTCTCGTACCTGTTCGTCTACGGGCTGGGACGGGAAGCGTTCGTGTTCGCTGCGGCTGGTGGGCCGATGCTGCTGCTGGGGATCTGGCTCGACCGAACGTGGCCTCGGGTGGCGGCGTTCTCGGTCGGCATGGCGATCGGGTGCAGCTGGATCTACTTTGCGCTGGCGTGGTGAAGCGTCGGCGGCAGGGAGGAGTCGCGATCATGCGCAGTGAGCCGCTTGAGTCCGACCGTGGTTCCGCTCCGGGCGCTGGTTTGCCGAATGCGCTGATCGCGCTCGGCGCGCTGGTTGGGGCGACGCTGGGCTGGTTCTTTGGGGTTGGCTCGCTCGGCTTTCAGCTGGGTGCGCATGTGGCTGTGGTTGTGGGCTTCGCGCTGATGCCGAGCAGGCGGCGGGGCGCGGCGGCGCTCGCGGGGCTTGCGATCATCTGGTGGCCGGCGTGGATTGGGCAGTTTTTCTGGGACTGACATCGGAGGTGTTGGGGCGCAGGGTGCGTGGGATTCTGTGCTGGGCGCGGCGAGATACCCGCGGCGGGGCGTCGTCGCGCGTGGGTTCCTGCCTGCGCAGGAATGACGGATGGGGCGCGGGGTTAGCGGGTGGTGAAGGCGGCGATGCGGTTTACGCCTTCGTCTACTTCGTTGTCGGGGAGGGTGAGGGAGAGGCGGATGTAGCCCTCGCCTGAGGGGCCGTAGCCGTTGCCGGGGGTGACGACTACACCCTGCTCCTCGATTAAGCGGGCGGCGAAGTCGGCGCTGGATTGGCCTTGGGGGATTTTGGCCCAGATGTAGAGCGAGGCGCGGGGGTGGAGCACCTCGAGGCCGATTTGCTCGAGGGCGGCGACGACCTTGTCGCGGCGCTTCTGCAGGATCTGGTTGTTGGCCTCGATTACGGACTGATTGCCGCTGAGCGCGGCGATCGCCATCTGCTGGATTGCCTGGGGGATGCCGCTGTCGATGTTGGACTTGACGCGCAGCAGGGCGTCGACCATTTCGGGGTTGCCGCAGGCCCAGCCGATCCGCCAGCCGGTCATGTTGAAGGTCTTGGAGAGCGAGAAGTATTCGATGCCGGCGGCTTTCGCGTCGGCGGCCTGGAGGTAGGCCGGCGCCTGGTAGCCGTCGTAGGTCACGTCGCAGTAGGCGTTGTCGTGCAGCACGGCGATGTCGTGATCGAGGCCGAAGCGGGCGACGCGCTGGAAGAAGTCGATTTCGGCGGTCGCGCCGGTGGGGTTGTTGGGGTAGTTGATCCAGAGCACGCGGGCGCGCTCGCGGACCTCGGCGGGGATGGCGTCGAGGTCGGGCAGCCAGTCGTTCGCGGCGGTCAGCGGGAGGTAGTGCGACTGGCCGCCGGCGAACATTGTGCCGATCGCGTAGACGGGGTAGGCGGGGTCGGGCACCAGCGCGGTATCGCCGGGGTCGATGAAGCAGAGCGCGGTATTGGCGATGCCCTCCTTGGCTCCGATCAGGGGAACGATTTCGTTGGCGGGGTCGAGGCTGACCTCGAAGCGTTGCCGCATCCAGTCGGCGATCGCGCCGCGCAGTTCGGGCAAGCCCTCGGTTTCGGGGTAGCGGTGGTTGGCGGGCACGTCTACGTGATCGTGCAGCGCTTCGAGGATGTGCGGATGGGTGGGCAGGTCGGGATCGCCGATGCCGAAGGAGATGACGCGGACGCCCTTTTCGCGCTGCTCGGCGATGCGGCGGCTGATCTCGACGAACAGGTAGGGCGGGAGGTTTTGCACCCGCTGGGCGGTGCGGACCATTAGAAACGCCCCCAGATTTTGCCGACTTTGACGTAGGTCACGATTTTGTCCTCGTGCTGGCGCTGGATTTCGGCGGGGTCGGCGGGGCGCTGGTAGAAGAGTTCGTTGGTGACGTGGCGGAAGCCGAACTGGGCGAGCAGCGGGTCGCTCATCGCTTCCATGGCGACGCGCAGGGTGAGCGCGCGACGGTTCTGCTCCGCGCCGTACTGCATTGCGGCGGCGAGCAGCGCGCCGGAGACGTCAGCGAAGGGCTGATCGGGCGCGACGACCAGTTCTTCGGCGGCGAGACCGCGCCGCTCGGCCTCCGAGAGGTGGATGTAGCCGGCCGGCCGGCCGTCGAGCTCGGCGACGCCGACCCAGGCGGCGTCGGCGAAGAAGCGCTCGGCCAGCGGCGGCGAGTGCGCGGCGTCGCTGGCGGCCGCCTGCTCGATCGCGGTGATCGCGTCGGCGTCGTTTTCAGTCGCTTCGCGCACGCGGACTGCCGGGTTGGTCTCGGGGTTCTTGCTCTGCTGGTCGCGGATGTCGCGGCAGCGGACGACGGAGACTTCGGTGGGGCTGGGGAAGGATGCGCCGATCAGCATCGGCTCGACATAGTGGCGGTGGGGGAAGTCGTTGTAGTCGAGCGTCATCAGCTCGCAGGCGGAGTGCTCCAAAGCGAGTTCGCCCATGTCGTTGAGCAGGTTGGTCAGGTGCAGGCGGATGTGGTTGATCGTGTCGAACTCGTAGAAGAGCCGCAGGTGGCGCCCGTAGGGGTGGCCGATCACGAAGCCGTCGTCGCACTGCGCGGAGAGGATGTGCGGCGCGCGCACCAGCTCGTCGTAGTCGAGGTTGGGCTGGTTGCGGAAGGTAATAGGGCGGGTAGCGAGCGTTTCGTGCAGGCGGCGCACCATGCCGGGCGCGCGGTCCTGGTCGTAGGCGGCGTAATCAGGCGTGACCATTCGGGATCCATTCGCTGGGGATGGCGCCTTCAAAGGCGAATTCGGCGGGGCCGGTCATGTAGACGGAGGCGGCTTCGGGGCCGTCCCAGGCGATTTGCAGGTCGCCGCCGGGCAGGGAGACTGTGGTCTGGGCGTCGGCCAGGCCGCGCAGGCGTGCGGCGACGAGCACGGCGCAAGCGCCGGAGCCGCAGGCCATCGTTTCGCCCACGCCGCGCTCCCAGACGCGCATCTTCAAGTGATCGGGCGCGAGCGCGTTGACGATCTCGAAGTTGACGCGCTCGGGGAAGTCGGGGTGATGCTCGACGGCGGGTCCGACCTCGGCAAGGGGGAAGTCGGCTACGTCGTCGTCGATGAAGCAGACGGCGTGGGGGTTGCCCATGCCGACGCAGGTGACGTTGAACTCGCGGTCGGCGGCGCGGATGCGGTGCAGCAGGATTGGTCCGGGCGCGGGCGCGCGGACGGGGATCTGATCGGGTTGCAGCCAGGCCGGACCGACGGCGACGCGGACCTGCTCGATTGCGCCGCCGGACTCGCTCAGGTCGCCGAGTTCGGCGTGCAGTACGCCCGCGCCAGTTTCGATCGCGAGGCGTCCGTCGGTCGGCGCGATGCCGGCGCGTTCGATCAGGTATTTGGTGAAGCAGCGGAAGCCGTTGCCGCACATCTGGCCGTCGGAGCCGTCGGCGTTGACGATGGTCATTCGCGCGGCGGCCGCTTCGGTGTCTTCGACGAGCAGGATGCCATCCGCGCCGACGCCGAAGTGGCGGTCGCAGATTTTGGGCGCGGCGGCGGCCCAGTCGAGCTCGAGGCGCTCGGCGAGCGGGCCGCGAGCGTCGATCAGGACGAAATCGTTGCCCGCGCCCTGGACTTTGAGGAAGGGGATCGCCATCGTTATCCGCTCGAATTCGCCGCGCACGCGCGACTCTCGCCGGCGCGGTGATTACATCTTACCCAAGCGTTGGGCTTGGCGGGTTTGCGGGCAGGTCAATTTTGATGTCGTGTGTTGCGGGGAGCGCGTCGGACCAGCGGATGCGCGGGTCGTCGGCGCGGAACCATTTGCGCTGGCGGCGGCTGAAGCGCTGGGTGGCGCGCGCCACGGCGGCGACGGCATCGAGCAGAGAGAGCTCGCCGCGCAGGTGGGCCAGCACCTCGCGGTAGCCGATCGCGTTGAAGCCGGGCGCGTCTTCGGGTAGACCCTCGCGCAGCAGCGCGGCGACCTCTTCGACGAAGCCGGCGCGGAACATTGCGGCGACGCGCTCGTCGATGCGGCGATCGAGCGCCTCCTGCGAGTGGTCCGGAGCGTAGGCGCTGAAGCGCAGCGGGCGGCGCTCGCGCTGCCAGCTGGAGATCGGGCGGCCGGTTCGCCGCTGGACTTCGAGCGCGCGGATGACGCGGCGCAGGTTGTTGGGCGGAATCCGGCTGGCGGCGTGGGGATCGACGCGGGCGAGGTCGTGGTGCAGGGCGGGCGCGCCGCGCGTTTCCGCTTCGCGGGTCAGCTGGTCGCGGAGGGCGTGATCGGGCGGGGCGGGCGGGACGACCCAGCCTTCGAGCAGGGCCCAGACATACTGGCCGCTACCGCCCACGATCAGGGGAAGTTTGCCGCGGCTGTGGATATCGGCGATCGCCGCGCGGGCGGCGTCGAGGTATTCGGCGAGCGAGATCGGTTCGGCGGGATCGCGCAGGTCGAGGCAGTGGTGGGGGATCAGGGCGCGTTCGGCCGGCGTCGGTTTGGCGGAGCCGATTGCGAGGCGGCGGTAGAGCTGGCGGGAGTCGGCGCTGACGATTTCGGCGTCGAGTCGCTGCGCGAGTTCGAGCGCCCAGGCGGACTTGCCGGAGGCGGTGGGACCGACGATGGCGATCACGCCATCATCGCCGGCGGGCGGCTCAGGCGGCGGCGATGCGGCGGGTGATTTCGAGGAAGGCATTTGGGTCGAGCGACGCGCCGCCGACCAGCGCGCCGTCCACGTCGGGGCAGCGGACGAAATCGGCGACGTTCTCAGGTTTGACCGAGCCGCCGTAGAGGATGCGCGTCTGCGCGGCGATCGGTTCGCCGAGCGCGCTTTCGAGCAGGCCGCGAATGTGCGCGGCGGCCTCCTGCGCCTGTTCGGGGGTCGCGGGCTGGCCGGCGCCGATCGCCCAGACCGGCTCGTAGGAGACGACCAGTCCGGGCGGAGCGGGCTGGTCGGCGAGCGCGGTGTTGATCTGGCGAGTGAGCACGGTGCGAGTGCGGTTGTTTTCGCGCTCGGCCTGGGTTTCGCCGACGCAGAGGATCGGCTTGAGGCGGTGCTCGGCGGCGGCGGCGAGCTTGGCGCGCAGCGCGAGATCGTCTTCGCAGAAGAACTGGCGGCGCTCGGAGTGGCCCAGGATCACCCAGTCAGCGAGTTCGGCGAGCTGCGCGGGGGAGACTTCGCCGGTGAACGCGCCGCTCGGCTGGGTGTGCATGTTTTGTCCGGCGACGCCGACCGAGGTTTCGGCAAAGGCGGCGGCAACGATGGGCAACTGCAGGAAGCCGGGCGCGAGCACGACCTCCACGCTCTCAATCCGCTCAATCCCGGCCAGGCCGTCGCAGAGCGCTTGCGCTTCGGCGTTGGCGCAGTTCATCTTCCAGTTGGCGGCGCTGATCGGCGTGCGGTCGGGCATTGTTATGTCGCTCCGCTCAGGCGTCGGGCAGCGCGGCGACGCCGGGCAGTTCGACGCCTTGCAGCAGTTCCAGCGCCGCGCCGCCGCCCGTGCTGACGTGGGTCATTTTGCGCGCCAGGCGGAAGCGCATCAGCGCGGCCACCGTCTCGCCGCCGCAGATCACGGTGTCGGCTTTGAGCGGCGCGATCGCCTCGCCCATCGCCTGCGTGCCGCCGCTGAACGCTTCGCGCTCGAACATCCCCAGCGGGCCGTTCCAGACGATCGTGTCGCACTCGGTGACGGCCTTGCCGAACGCCTCGATGGTCTGCGGGCCGACGTCCAGCACCTGCCAGCCTTCGGGCACATCCTCTTCGGCGAAGACCAGCGGGCGGGCGCGGGGCGGTTGGTCCGCGCCGCCGGCGATCACCGCGTCGACGGGCAGCAGCAGGCGGCACTTGCGCGCCGCGGCGTTGTTGATGATTTCCAGCGCCTGCTCGGCCATGTCGGGCTCGACAAGCGAGTCGGCCAGCGGCTCGCCGCAGGCGTGCAGGAAGGTGTTGGCCATCGCGCCGCCGACGCAGAGCACATCGGCTTTCTCCAGCAGGTTGTCCAGCAGGCCCAGTTTGTCCGATATCTTGGCTCCGCCGGTGATCACGCCCAGCTTGCCGGCCTTGCCGGCGGCGATGGGCGCGAGCGCCTCGAGTTCGCGCTCCAGCAGCAGCCCGGCCGCTGCGGGCAGCAGCTGCGCAATCGCATGGGTGGAGGCGTGCGCGCGGTGGGCAACGCCGAACGCATCGTTGACGTAGCAGTCCGCCAGCGACGCCAGCCGCCCGGCGAACTCCGCGTCGTCCGCCTCCTCCTCGGGGTGGAAGCGCACGTTTTGCAGCACCATGACTTGGCCCGGAGTCAGCGCCGAGGCCATCTGGACCGCGATCTCGCCCACGCAATCGGGAGCCATCTGCACGCCCTGGCCGAGCAGGCGGGCGAGGCGCACTGCCGCGGGGGTAAGGTCGTATTCAGGATCGCGCCGCCCCTCCGGGCGGCCCAGGTGCGAGCAGCAGATCACCGACGCGCCGTTGTCCAGCAGATGGCGGATCGTCGGTAGCGCCGCCGAGACCCGCGTGTCGTCGAGCACCCGCCCGTCGTCGATCGGGACATTCAGGTCGAGCCGCAGCAGGACGCGCTTGCCGCGCACATCGAGGTCGCGCACGGAGCGCTTGCGCAGCGCCCGCCGCCCGGCGGCGCTCAACGCCCTGCGCCAATCGCCGGCGGATCGGCCGACTGCCCAGCCGACTGCTCAGTCTCGAGGCGGGTCAGCTTGGCCAGCCGCCGCGTGTGCCGCCCGCCCTCGAACTCCGCGCCCAGAAAGGCGTCCACGATCTCTTCCGCCACGGCGCGCCCGGTGTTCCATGCGCCCAGCGCGAGGATGTTGGCGTCGGTGTGCTGCCGCGCGCGGCGCGCGCTCCAGGCGTCGCCGCAGAGCGCGGCGCGGGCGCCGCGCACCTTGTTCGCGGCGATGCTGACGCCCACCCCGTTGGAGCAGATCACGATGCCCAGCCGGTCGCCACTCTCGACCACCGCCTGCGCCAGCGGCGCGACCACATCGGGGTAGTCGACCGACTCGTCGGAATGCGTGCCGAAGTCATCCACCTCGTGGCCGGCCTCGCAGAGCTGCCGGATCAGCGATCGCTTGAGCTCGATGCCGGTGTGGTCGCTGCCGATCGCAATGCGCACGCTGTCCGCCGCTTCCGCTCAGCCGCCGGCCGCGTCCGGCGCGGGCATGCCCCAATGCTCGACCAGCCACTCACCGATCCGCGGGTCCAGCTCGGGCCCCTTGCGCAGCACGCGGGGGATCGGACCGGCGCAATCGAGGATAGTGGAGGCGGGACCTGCGGGCAGGACGCCGCCCGGCTCGACTATGTGAACTGCGTTGCCCAGCTGCCCGCGCACATCGTCCGGCGTGAGCGCGGCGGGCTGGCCGTGCAGATTGGCGCTGGTGCCGGTGAGCGGCTTGTCGAAGTCGTCGAGCACCTGCCGCGCGACCGGGTGGTTGGGGATGCGCAGGGCGATCGTCTCGCCCCCAACGGCGTCGGTTTCGAACTTTGGGTGTTTGGGCAGGATCAGGGTGACCGCGCCGGGCCAGACGAGCTCGGCGAGCCCGCGGATGCGGGGGGGCGCGGCGGCGGCGGCGCGATCGAGCCAGTCCAGCGAGGGCAGGAAGACCGGCAGACTCTCCGCGCCGGGGCGCTGCTTGATGCGGAAGATCGCGGCGATCGCGTCGGGGTTGAGCGCGTCGGCGGCGAGCGCGTACTGGGTGTCGGTCGGCAGCGCGATCGGCTCGCCGCGGGCGAGTCGATCGACGGCTTCGCGGATCTGCTGGATCGTTTCGGCGCTCACTGCGGCTCGCTGGGTGTCATGGCGTGAACATGGCGGCGCATCTGCGGGCTTCGGCTAAGCAGCGTACACCGAATACCCTGTGCGGGTGGCAGAGGACGCAACAGAGGACAGACCAGGGCGAATGTCGCGCGAGCATCCGCACGAGTCGATCGTGATTGTGGACATGGGGTCGCAGACGGCGATGCTGATCGCGCGGCGGGTGCGCGAGCTGAATGTCTACTGCGAGCTCGCGCCGCCCACGGCGACGCGCGAGCAGATTGCGCGGCTGGGCGCGCGCGGGATCATCCTCTCGGGCGGGCCGTCGTCGGTGCATGACGCGGACGCGCCGCGCGCGCCGGACTGGGCGCTGGACGGCAGCCTGCCGACGCTGGGCATCTGCTACGGGATGCAGGAGTTGGCGCACCGCCTGGGCGGGCGCGTCGCGCCGGGCGGCGAGCGAGAGTTCGGCGCGGCCTCGCTGATCGCGCAAGGCGGTGAACGGGGCAACGAACAGAGCGGCGAACAGGGCGGCAACTCGCCGCTGCTGCGCGGGCTGCCGCAGCCGCTGCCGGTCTGGATGAGCCACGGCGACCGCGTGGCGGCGCTGCCGGACGGTTTCGAGGCGCTGGCGGCGACGGAGACGATCCCGATCGCGGCGATGGCCGACGGGCAAGGGCGCTACGGGATCCAGTTTCACCCCGAGGTGGCGCATACGCCCGACGGCAGCGAGCTGCTGCGCAACTTTGTGGTTGATATCTGCGGCTGCTCGGGCGATTGGACCGCCGAGCACTTTGTCAGCGAGGCGGTGGCGGAGATTCGCGCGCAGGTGGGCGATCGGCGGGTGATCTGCGGGCTGAGCGGGGGCGTTGACTCGGCGGTGGCGGCGACGCTGGCGCACCGCGCGGTGGGCGAGCAGCTGACCTGCGTGTTCGTGGACAACGGGCTGCTGCGGCGGGGCGAGCGCGAGCAGGTGGAGCAGACATTCTCGCGCCAGCTGCAGATCGACCTGCGCACCGTCGCGGCGGGCGATCGCTTCCTCGAAGAGTTGGCCGGCGTGACGGATCCGGAGACGAAGCGGAAGCGGGTCGGCGAGACGTTCATCTCGGTCTTCGAGGAGGCGGCGCGTGAGCTGGGCGAGGTGGACTATCTGGTGCAGGGCACGACCTACCCGGATGTGGTGGAGAGCGCGGGCACGGGAGCGGGCGGCGCGACGGCGACGATCAAGTCGCACCACAATGTCGGCGGGCTGCCCGACGATCTGCGCTTCGAGCTGGTCGAGCCGCTGCGCTACCTGTTCAAGGACGAGGTGCGCGCCGTGGGGCGGGAGCTGGGGCTGCCCGAGGAGATTGTCGAGCGGCAGCCGTTTCCGGGGCCGGGGCTGTCGATCCGGATCATCGGGCCGGTCACGCACGAGAAGGTGTCGGTGCTGCAGGCGGCCGACGCGGTAGTGATGGAGGAGGTGCGCGAGGCGGGTCTGGAACGCGAGCTGTGGCAGTCGTTCGCAATTCTCACCGACACGCGCACGGTGGGCGTGCAGGGCGACGCGCGCACCTATGGCTGGGTCGTCGCGCTGCGAGCGGTGACCGCGGACGACGCGATGACGGCCGACTGGGCGCGGCTGCCTGCGGAACTGCTGGGGCGGATCGCGAATCGGATCGTGAACGAGGTCTCGCAGGTCAACCGGGTGGTGTACGACATCACGTCGAAGCCGCCGGGCACCATCGAGTGGGAATAGGCGAGTGGGAGTAGAGGCGTGCTGATCACGATCTGCATGAGCATGCTGCTGAGCGAGCGCCTGCCGGCGCTCTGCGCGGCGCTGGAGGCGGCGGGCCACGAGGTGCTCACGCCGGTCGACACCGAGAACTTCGATTACGTCGGGGCGTCGACAGTCGAGCGCGCCGCGCAGAAGCGCGAGCATGACCTGATCCGCGAGCACTGGCGCAAGATTCAGCGCTCCGACGCCATTCTGGTGGTCAACGAGGATCTGCCGGGGCGCCCGCGCCACATCGGCGGCAACACGTTCCTCGAGATGGGCTTCGCGCATGTGTTGGAGTTGCCGATCTACATGATGCAGCCGCCGCCCGACACGAGCTACGCGAGCGAGATGCTGGCGATGGATCCGATCGTGCTGCACGGCGATCTGAGCCGGATCGACGCGGAAGCGGCGGTCAAGTAGCGATGCGGGTGCTGGTCGTGGGCGGGGGCGGTCGGGAGCACGCGCTGGCCTGGGCGATCGCCCGCAGCCCGCGCTGCGAGGCGCTGTTCTGCGCGCCGGGCAACGCCGGCACGGCGGCGCTAGGCGAGAATCTGGCGATCGCCGACAGCGATACCGACGGCCTGGCGCGGGCGGCGCTGGAGCGCCGGATCGATCTGGTCGTGGTGGGACCGGAAGCGCCGCTAGCGGCGGGGCTGGTCGACGTGCTTGCCGATGCGGGCGTGCGGGCCTTCGGTCCGACCGCGGCGGCGGCGCGAATCGAGTCGTCCAAGTGGTTCGCCAAAGAGGTGATGGCGTCGGCGGGCGCGCCGCACGCGGCGGGCGAACTGTTCGAGTCGGCGCGCGCCGCGCACAAATGGATCGAGATGCTGGGCGGCGACGCGCTGCCGGTGATCAAGGCCGACGGCCTGGCCGCGGGCAAGGGCGTCGTCGTGCCGACGACGATCGACGAGGCGCACGCGGCGATCGATGAGCTGATCGGCGTCTCCGGGCGGCTGGTGCTGGAGGATCGGCTCGACGGGCGCGAGACGTCGGCGATGGCGATTGTCAGCGGCGGCGTAGTTTCGCCGCTGCCGCTGTCCTGCGACTACAAGCGGATCGGCGAGGGCGATACGGGGCGCAACACGGGCGGGATGGGCGTCTATTCGCCGCCCGGCTTCGTGGCGGATCCGGCCGGGCTGTTCCGCAGCATCCACGAGCCGGTCGTCGCCGAAATGGCCAAACGCGGCGCGCCGTTCGAGGGCTGCCTCTACGGGGGAGTGATGGTCGAGGGCGAACGCGCGCAGGTCTTCGAGTTCAACTGCCGCTTCGGGGATCCCGAGGCGCAGGCGCTCTTCCCGCTGCTGGAAGGCGACTTACTCGCGGCGCTGTCGGGCGAGCTGCAAGAGCCGCTGGCGTTCCGCGATGAGGCGTCGGTCGCGGTGGTGCTGGCCAGCGGCGGCTACCCCGGCCCCTACCAGACGGGCGCGCGCATCGCAGGGCTGGATGATGTGGACGAGGATGTGGCGATCTTCCACGCGGGCACGGCATTGGACGACGACGGCGCTGTGGTCACGGCGGGCGGGCGGGTGCTGGCGGTCTGCGCAACGGGACCAAGCATCGCCGCCGCGCGCGAGCGCGCCTACGCCAATGTGGCCCACATCTCGTTTGAGGGGGCGTACTGGCGGCGGGACATCGGCTTGCGGGAGGTTGGCTAGCTGTCGAACCCTGCTCCGCCCGCAATATCACGGCGCCGGGTATGGCGGCGGGATTGGGGCGCAATGAAGGCTCCGTGAGCGAGCGGGAGCTCAGAAGTCGGGAGTGGGCGCGAGGTAGTGGGGACCGATGAGGCCGATGTGGATTCGCCTCGTGCGGCCGCGGCTGTCGTCGTGAAAGTAGACGCGCGGGATGTTTTTGTTGCCCTTCGTGCGCACTTTGATGTGCGCCTGCATCTCGATCTCGCCCGACTCGTCGATGCGCTGATCGACGTCGAAAACGCGCTTGTCGCCATACCGCGCCATCGTACCCTCGGACTCCGATAGGGCGACACGTTCGAGATGCCATTGGTGAACCGCGTCGCCCTTGAGGCACCACGCGGCGAAATTATCCTCTTGCGCCGCGTCCTGTTTGCGCTCGGCGTACTCCTGCAGCGCGCAGAGCGCTCGCCAGGCGTCGTGCGCCCACGCCCCGTGGTCCGGTTGGCTGTCCAGCACGTGAATGTCGCGGGGAGCGGAGTCGGGGATGACGAGCGCGTTGAGGTGGCGGCGCGCGTGGCCGATGAGTTCCGAAAAAGACGCGGGTTCATGCACCTTCGACCAGTGAGTCTCGGAGTAGGAGCGGAGCGTTTCGACCTGCGCTTCGAGGCGCTGGATGTGCTGGCTGAGGGCGGCGTTCTGAAGGGTCTTGCGCTGAATTTCGTCGCGCTTGGCCTCGCTGTCCTCCTCCGACTTGAGCCAATCGGTCTCGATTTTTTCGAGGTCGAGCTCCAATTTTTCGATCTGTTCCTGCTTCGCGCGGCTGTCCTGCTCCGACCGCTCCCAGTCGGCGCGCGCCTGCTTGAGGTGGCTTTCGATCTGTTCAACCTGCCTGCGCTTGGCCTCGCTGTCGTCTTCCGATTGTCGCCAGCGCAGCGTCATTTCGGCCAGGTGACGCATGAGATCCTCTTCGGCCTCGCTGGCGGGGCCGCCGGCCGCCTCGCGTTCTGAGGCAACCCTGTTCAGGTCCTGCTCGAGCTGTTCGATCTGTTCGCGCTTCTGCCGGCTGTCCGCCTCCGACTGCTCATACATGGCGGAGACCTGTCCGAGGTCCTGTTCCAGCTGTCCGATCTGCTGCTGCTTCTGCCGGCTGTCCGCCTCCGACTGCTCATACATGGTGAAGACCGAGTTGAGGTCCTGCTCGAGCCGTTCGATCTGCTCGCGCTTCTGCCGGCTGTCTTCCTCCGACCGCTCGTAGCGGGAGCGAGTTTCGCTGAGTTCGCGATCAAGCTGGTCGATCTTCAGCTTCTTGGCGCGGCTGTCGCCCTCCGAATTTTCCCAATCGCGGCGGGCCCGGATGAGTTCGCGATCAAGCTGCTCGATTCGTTCCTCCTTGGCGCGGCTGTCTTCCGCGGACTGCACGCGGCTGAGACGCACCTCGGCGAGTTCCGCTTCGAGTCGATCGAGCAGCGCCTGTTTGGTGCGGCTGTCCTCTTCGGATCGTTCCCAATCGGCGCGGGCCTGCTCCACGTTGCGCACGAGTGCGCTCACCAGCGCGCCGATCTGTTGAGCGGCGGTTCGTCCGTCCGCGCCCGGCGCGTCCGCGCGGCTCTGATCGGGCGCGGGACCGGGCTCCGCGCCCGCCTCGCCGGCAGGCGCGCCCGCCGGATCGGCAGGCTGCCCGGAACTCCAGGCGGCCGCGTTCTGCAGCAGTTCGGCGGCGCGGCGCACCGACTGCTCGTCGGTGGAGGCGGTCCAGTCCAGCGCGTCGAAGACGGCCACTGCGCTGGCTCGGTTGCGGCTCTCTTTCCACTCGCGGATCGCTTCAGCCAACCGCTCGTTCGGGGGCGTTGAATCCGGCGCGGGCGCCCGTCGCCAATCCAGGGCGCGCAGCGCGTTGCGGGCGTTGCCCCGCGTGCTGGTCTGCGCATACGTAGCGAGGGCCTCATGGAGACGATCGTCCGAAGCCATCAAGCAGCTCCCTTCCGCGGCAGCGATGCTAGTCCGTCTGGCGGCGCTGTTCCAGCCGGGCGAGGTGGGGGGTGGTTCCTGCCTGCGCAGGAATGACGGGAGGGGCGCAGGAATGACGGGAGAGGCGCAGAAATGACGGGAGGGGCACAGGAATGACGGGAGGGGCGATCGGGGTGTAGGAGAGAACGGCCGGCGCTGCGAGTGGGCGGCGGGGTGTTCGGGTTTTCTTTTTTCGGGGTGATCAGGGGTGATCCGGGGGGTCTCCCTATCTGGTCGGGGTGCTTGGCGGTGTTCGGGTTTGTTCAGGGTTGTTCGGGGTGTGTTGGAGGGGTTGACAGGGAGGGTTGACAACGAGGTTGACGGGGTGGTGAGCGCGGTTGTGGTTTTGTTGTGTTTTGCTGGGGTTTTGGGTCGGGGCGGGGGTTGACGGTGTCAACTTTTGGCAACCTTTGTCAACCTCTGTCAACCTGGTGTCAACCTCTGTCAAGTTTTGGTCAGCGATGGCGAGGTTGGGTTCCTGCCTGCGCAGGAATAACGGGGGAGGGCGCAGGTGTGACGGGAAGGGGCGCAGGTGTGACGGATGGGGAGTGGGGTGGGCAATCGGGGCGTGTAGGGCCGGCGGTGGCGGCTCGGTGCCTCGCACCCCCCACCTTCCCTCCCCCCTTCCAGGGGGGAGGGATGAATTGGGGAAGGGGGCGGGTGTTGGGCGCGCGGGTTCCTGCCTGCGCAGGAATGACGGAGGGGGGCGCAGGAATGACGGGGTGCGGGTGGCGTGGGTGATCGAGGTGTGTCGTAACCACAGAGGTGGGGACACGTGAATAGGGTGGACGGCCGGCCAGGGCGGAAGTGCGGGCAGGCGCTAGAGGGTGGCCTGGAGGACTTCGTCGATGCCGTCGAGGGCGCGGATTTCTGCTAGCTGCTCGGGGGTGAGCGGGCGGTCGATGGTGAGGGCCATCAGGGCGTCGGCGGACGGGTCGTCCTCGTCGTGGCCGAGCTCCATTGCGTGGATGTTGACGTTCCAGGCGCCGAGCGTGGTGCCGAGCAGGCCGACGCGGCCGGGGCGGTCCTGGTTGCGCACGACGACCAGATACTCATGCACCGCGCGGCGGCTGGCGATGTGGACATGGAAGCCGTCGATCTCGACGACCGCGGCGCGGCCGTGCTCGATCGTGCCGGTCAGCGTGAGGTGCTCGACCGAGGTGTTGAGCTGCACGGTGATCGACGACTGGTAGGGCTCGGCGTCGGAGAGCTTTTCCTCGGAGAGCCGCCAGCCGCGCTGGGCGATCACGTTGTTGACCGAGACGAGGTTGACGTGCTCATCGGAGATCGGCTCGAGCAAGCCGGCGACGACCGCGGCCTTGAGCGGGGTGACATCGTGATTGGCGATCTCGCCGCGGTAGACGACGTGGACATCGCGCCACTGTCCGCGCGCCAGCTGGGTGCAGAGCCGCCCGCACATCGTCGCGGCCTCCAGATAGGGGCCGACCGCTTCGAGCGTCTGGGGGTCGATGAAGGGCGCGTTGACGGCGTTGGAGGCGGGCTCGCCGCGCAGCACGCGCAGCATCTCGATTGCGAGGTCCAGCGCGACGCGCTCCTGCGCTTCCTGGGTCGACGCGCCGAGGTGGGGCGTGGCCAGCACGCGGGGATGCTCGATCAGGCGGTTGCCGACGGCGGGCTCCTCGGAGAACACATCGAGCGCCGCGCCGCCGATTTCGCCCGATTCGAGCGCCGCCCAAAGCGCCTCCTCGTCGACCAGGCTGCCGCGCGCCATGTTGACCAGCAGCGCGCCCGGCTTCATCCGCGCGAACTGCTCAGCGCCGAGCAGCGGGCCCGCGCCGGGCGTGGGGCGGGTGTGCAGGGTGATGATGTCGCTCTGGGCGAGCAGGTCGTCGAGTTCCATCAGTTCGACGTTCATCGAGGCGGCGCGCTCGGCGGGGACGAACGGATCGTGGCCGACCAGCCGCGTCTCGAAGGCGTGCAGTCGCCGCGCGACGGAGGAGCCGACCTGGCCGAGTCCGATCACGCCGATCGTCTTGGCTTGCAGTTCGGAGCCGACGAAGCGCTGCCGTTCCCATGCGCCGCCCTGCAGGCTGGCGTTGGCCGGCGCAATGTGGCGGCTGATTGCGAGCAGCATGCCGACGGCCAGTTCGGCGGCGGAGACGGTGTTGCCGCCGGGCGCGTTGAGCACCAGCACGCCGCGTTCGGTGGCGGCGTCGATGTCGATGTTGTCGACGCCGGCTCCGGCGCGTCCGATCACGCGCAGCTGCTCGGCGGCGGCGATCACATCCGCGTCCACCTGCGTGCCGCTGCGCACGACCAGGCCGTCGTAGCCGTCGATCATCGCGAGCAGGTCGTCGTGCGAGACGCCGACCCGCACGTCCACTTCCGCGCCGGCGCGCAGCGCTTCCACGCCCTCTTCGGCGATCGGTTCGGTGACCAACACACGGTGCGTCATGCTTTCGCCCAATCCGTTGTTCGGTGTGCTCTGTGGAACCCGCCCGCTGTCTGCGCTAGGGCGCGATGGCGGGAATTTGCGCGTCGGCCGCCGGGGCAAAGCCCAGCGCGGTGAGCGCGGACTGCAGCGCGGTGAAGCAGGCCAGCATTTCTCCCTCGTCGAGCCAGCCGAGGTGCCCGATGCGGAAGATTTTCGTGGCGAGCTTGCCCTGCCCGGCGGCGATCACGACATCGTGCTCTTCGCGCAGCGTGCGCGAGAGTTCGCGCACATCGATGCCGTCGGGCACACGCACGGCGGTCACGGTGTCGGAGGCGTAGCGCTCCTCGGCGAGCAGCTCGAGCCCGAGCGCGCCCACGACATTGCGGGTCCAGGCGGCGAAGCGGCGGTGCTTGGCGTAGATCGCCTCCGTGCCCTCGGCGGCCATCATCGGCAGCGCGGCGTCCATCGCGTAGAGCACGGGGATGGTCGGCGTCCAGGGCGGCTGGCCGCGCTGAGCCGACTCGCGGTGCTTGCCCAGGTCGAAGTAGAAGCTGGGCATCGTCGAGGTTTCCGAGGCGGCCCAGGCGCGTTCGCTCATCGCGGCCATCGAGATGCCGGGCGGCGAGAGCCAGCCCTTCTGCGACGCGGTCATGACCACATCGAGACCCCACGCATCCATCTCCAGCGGAATCGAGCCCAGCGAGGAGACGCAGTCGACGAGGATCAGGGGGTCCGCCACCTCGCGCACGGCGGCGGCGATCTCGGCGATCGGGTTGGTCACGCCGGTCGAGGTCTCGTTGTGGGTGATCAGCAGCGCCTTGTAGTCGCGCTCGGCGGCGGCCTCGGCGACGCGTTCAGGCGTCGCGGCTTCGCCCCACTCGATGGCCAGACGGGTGACATCCGCGCCGTAGGTTTCGGCGATCGAGGCGAAGCGGTCGCCGAAGGAGCCGACCGAAGCGGAGAGCACGGCGTCGCCGGTCGAGAGGGTGCTGCTGACGCCGGCTTCGAGCGCGCCGGTGCCGCTGGCGGAGATCAGCAGGATTTCCTGCTCGGTGCCGAAGAAGGGCTGGACGCCGCTGGAGACGCGCTCCTGTAGCGCGGCGAATTCGGGTCCGCGGTGGTTGATCATCTCGCCGCCCACGGCGGCCAGCACTTCCGGCGGGCAGGGTGTGGGGCCGGGGATACGCAGATTGGCCATACTCGGTTCGCCTCCTGGGGATCATCGCCGCGCCCGAGAGCGGGCGGACGCGCGGCGTCTTACGATGGTGCGGCGCGGGTTCGCGCGCGCAGAACTGACGATATCGAGCGACTGCACTGCTCACAATCAGCGCGCCACAGATTGCGTGTCGCATATGACGCATCCGCTCCGCTCGCTGCCCAGCGTCGACCGCCTGCTTTCGCACCCCAGCGTGCGCGAGCTGCGGCTGCCGGCCGAGGTCGTGGCCGACGCCGCGCGCGAGGAGATCGAGCGGGTCCGCGCGGCGATTCTGGCGGGCGAGACGGACAAAGCAGGTGAGGCAGGTGAACTGGAGCTCGATTCGCTGGCGAGCGCCGTAGCCGAGCGGCTCAACGCGGCGTTCGCGGCGAGCCTGCGGCAGGTGATCAACGCGACCGGGGTGGTAATTCACACCAATCTGGGCCGCGCGCCGCTGAGCGACGCGGCAGCCGTGGCGATGCGCGAGGCGGCGCTCTACTCCAACCTCGAGTTCGACCTGGCCGGCGGTGCGCGGGGCAGCCGCGCGCACCACCTCGACGCGCCGCTGCGGGCGCTGACCGGCGCGGAGGCGGCGCTGGTCGTGAACAACAACGCGGCGGCGCTCTATCTGGCGCTGGCGGCGCACGCGGGCGATCGCGAGGTGATCGTCTCGCGCGGACAGGCGGTCGAGATCGGCGGCGGCTTCCGCATCCCCGATGTGCTGCGGCAGTCGGGCGCGGCGCTGGTCGAGGTCGGCGCGACCAATCGCACCCGCGCGGCGGACTACGAGGCGGCGATCACCGGCGAGACCGCGGCGCTGCTGCGCGTCCACACGAGCAACTTCCGCATCGTCGGCTTCACGGAGCAGACGCCGCTGGCGGAGCTGGGTCGGATTGCGCGGGAGCGCGATCTGCTGCTGATCGACGACATCGGCAGCGGCTGCCTGCTGGAGACGCGCGATTACGGCTTGACGCATGAGCCGACGCCGCAGGAGAGCGTCGCGGCGGGCGCGGACCTGGTGCTGTTCTCCGGCGACAAGCTGCTGGGCGGTCCGCAGGCGGGGATCATCGTGGGACGCGAAGCCGCCGTCGCGCCGCTGCGCTCGCACCCCTTAATGCGCGCGCTGCGCCCGGACAAGACCACGATCGCCGCGCTGTCGGCGACGCTGGGGCACTATCTGCGCGGCGAGGCGGAAGCGCAGATTCCGGTCTGGCGGATGATTGCGGCGGAGCCCGAAACGCTGCGCGAGCGGGCGGAGTCGTGGCGGGCGCAGCTGGGGCGAGGGGAGGTCGTCGCCGGCGACTCGCCGATCGGCGGCGGCTCGCTGCCGGGCGAGACGCGGCCCACCTACGCGCTGCGGCTGCCGGATGCGGCGCTCGCGCAGCAGCTGCGAGCCGCAAATCCGCCGATCATCGCCCGCGTCGTGGACGACGGCGCGCAGCTGGATCCGCGCACCGTGCTGCCGCAGCAGGAAGCGGCCCTGCTGGAAGCGCTGCGCGCGCTGTGACGCTCTCGCTGGCCGCCGTCGCGCCGCATCCGCCGATCCTGCTGCCCGAAATCGGCGCGGGGCGCGAAGCGGCGGCGCAGGCGACGCTGGATGCCTACGCGGTCGTCGCAGACGCGCTCAGCGCGGACCGGCCGGATCGCCTGCTGCTGATTTCGACGCACGGCATCGTCACGCTGCGCCGCTTTCACCTGCTCACGGCGCCGCTGACGGGCGATCTCGAGCCCTTCGGCGCGCCCCAATGCCGCATCGAGCAGCCGAATGATCCGACGCTGGCTGAGGCAGTGCTGGCCGCGGCGCGGCAGGGCGGGCAGCCGCTTGCGCCCGTCGATCACTGGGAGCTGCACGACCACTCGGCGATCGTGCCGCTCACGCTGTTGGGCGATGCGCTTGGAGGGACGCCCACGACCGTGGTCAGCGTCTGCTTCCGCTCGGCGCGCGAGCACTACGAATTCGGGCGCTGCCTGGCTGAGGCGATCGCAGGCGCGCCCGGACGCACGGCGGTGCTCGCCAGCGGCGACGGCGCGCATACGCTGAACGCGGAAAGCCCGCAGGGCTTTCATCCGCAGGCCGCGCCGTTTCAACGCGCGTTCGACGATGCGCTGCACGAGTGGGATACGGAGGCGATCCTGGATTTCGAGGAAGAGCTGCGGCGGGAGATCGACGAGTCGGTGGTGTCGCCGACGGCGGTGCTGGCGGGCATCCTGCGCGGCCGGCCGACGCGCGTCGAGCTGCTCGCAGCCGAAGCGCCCTGGGGCGTCGCCTATACGACCGCTCTGCTGCGCAGTTACCCGCAGCAGATCAGCCTGCCGCGCATTGGGGCGGGCCGCTAATGCTGGACGCGAGGACGATCGCCGCGCTGGAGTTTCCCAAGATCGTCGAGCGGCTCAGCCGCCTCTGCCACACGCCGCAGGGCCGCGCGCTGGCGGAGGACGTGACGCCGTCGGACGATCTCGAGGAGGTGCGCCGCCGCCACGCGCAGACTTCGGAGGCGCTTCGGCTGCGCCGAATCAAGCCGAATTTCAGCATCGGGCATCTGCCGCAGATCGACGCGCAGCTGCTGGCGGCGTCGCGCCGCGCGGCGCTGGCGGCAAGCGAAATTCTGGAGATCGCGGGCGCCGCGCGCACGGCCCGCGCGCTGCGCAACCAGCTCGCGCCGCTGGGCCGCGAGCTGCCCCTGCTCAGCCGGATCGCCTCGCGGATCGCCGATTTCAATCCGCTGCTGGGCCGGATCGAGCATGTGCTTGACGAACGCGGCGAGGTGCTCGATCGCGCCAGCGCGGAGCTGGCCGAGGCGCGCCGCCAGGCCGAGCAGCTGCGCGAGCGCCTCGAGCGGGCAATCGAGGCGATCCTGCGCCGCGCGGTGAGCGACGGCATCGCCCAGGAGAGCCTGATCACTGAGCGCGACGGACGCTACGTGATTCCGATCAAGGCCGAGCTGCGCCGCAATCTGCCCTCGGTCGTGCATGATGTGTCGGCCAGCGGGGCGACGCTGTTCGTCGAGCCGCTTGCGGTGGTCGAGCTGGGCAATCGGCTGCGCGAGGCGCGCCGCACCGAGCGCCGCGAGATCGAGCGGATTCTGCGCGACCTGGTGGCGGAAATCTCGGACGAGGTGGGGGCGATCCGCGCGGCGCTGCAATGCGTCGCGCAGCTCGATCTGGCCCAGGCCAAGGCGAGCCTGGCGCATGATCTCGACGCGCCGCTGCCCGCGGAAGAGGACGATCTGGCCTGGCTTACAGCCGGCCCCGCCGAGCTGCGGCTGCGCTCGGCGCGCCACCCGCTGCTCAGCGGCGAGGTCGTGCCGATCTCGATCGCGCTCACGCTCGACGAGCGCTGCGTGCTGATCACCGGCCCCAACACGGGCGGCAAGACGGTCGCGCTGAAGACGGTCGGCCTGCTCACGCTGATGGCGCAGGCCGGCCTGCCGATCCCGACCGAAACGGGCTCGCAGCTGCCGGTCTTCGCCGACATCTTCGCCGACATCGGCGACGAGCAGAGCATCGAGCAGTCGCTCTCCACCTTCTCGGCGCACGTGACCAACATCATCCGCATCCTCGCCGAGGCCGGCCCGGAGACGCTGGTGCTGCTCGACGAGCTCGGCGCGGGCACCGATCCGGGCGAGGGCGCGGCGCTGGCCCGCGCGCTGCTCGAATATCTGCTTGAGCGCGAAGCGGCGGTCGTCGCCACGACCCACCACGGCGCGCTCAAAGTCTTCGCCCACAGCACGCCCGGCGTGGTCAACGCCTCAGCCGAGTTCGACGCGGAAACGCTGCAACCCACCTATCGGCTGCTAATGGGCGCCCCAGGCCGCTCGAACGCGATCGCAATCGCCCGCCGCCTGGGGATGCCCGAGCCGATCCTCGAGCAGGCGCGCGGCCACACCAGCCCGGAGACGGCGGACATCGAGTCGCTGCTGGCAGATTTGCAGGGGCAGCGCGATCAGCTCGAGCTGGATCGGCGCGCAGAGCAGGCCGCCCGCGAGGAGGCCGAGGCGCTGCGCGGCGAGCTGGCCGAGCGCCGCGAGCAAATCGAAGCGGAGCGCGAGGGCGTTCTGGCGCGCGCCGAGCGGGCCATGGAGGACGAACTCGCGCAGCTGCGACGCTCGCTCCGCGCCGCCCAGCGCGAACTCTCCCGCGCCCCCGCCGATCACGCCCGCAGCGAGCGCGCCGCCCAGGTCGGGCGCGCCGAGCAGCGCACCGACGACGCCCGCGAGCGCCTCGAACGGGTCCGCTCGCGCCGCCGCCGGCGGCGTTCGCGGCGCGGCGGCGCGACCGAGCCCGCGCCCGATCCGCAGCGGTTGGCGGCGGGCGACGTCGTCTACCTGCGCGGGCTGCCCGAGCCGGGCGTGCTGCTCAGCGGCCTGGACAACGACACCCTCGAGGTGCAGCTCGGCTCGCTGCGCACGCGGGTGCGCCCCGACCAGATCGAGCGCCTGGGCCGCCCCGCCCCGCCCGACGCCGGCGAGCAGCCGCGCGTCAAGCAGCCGCCCCCGCCGCCCGATCCGGGCGCGCGCTGCGACATCCGCGGCCGCACCACCGAGGACGCGCTGCCCGCAGTCGACGGCTTCCTCGACCACGCCTACCGCGCCGGCCGCCGCCGCCTCGAAATCGTCCACGGCAAAGGCACCGGCGCCCTGCGCGCGGCCGTCCGCAAGCTGCTGCAAGACCACCCCCTAATCACCGCCTACGAAACCGCCCCCCAAAACGAAGGCGGCGACGGCGTCACCATCGCCCACCTGGTCGGCTAGGGCGCGCGTTCCTGCCTGCGCAGGAATGACGATGGGGGGGCGCAGGAATGACGAGTGGGGGGTTCCTGCCTGCGCAGCCATGACGAATCGTGTAGCATTGCCCCATGGCGCTGAACCGACCTGCCCTCGTGGATGCTTTGACCGACGCCGGCCTTGAGGCCGAGGCGGTGCGCCGCGCCGTGGACGTGCTTGAGCAGGACTACGCAGACACCGCCAAGCAGGCCGAGATGCACCTGCGCTTCTCGGCGCTCGAAAAGAGCCTCGCCGACCACGACCGGCTGAACGAGACGCAGAACAAGTCGCTCGGGGATCGCCTGCAGGACTTCAAGGAAGAGATGGAGCGCCGCTTCGTCGAGCTGAAAGAGGTCATGGATCGCGAAATCGCGGCGGTGCGCAGCGAGATGACAAGCGAGTTCGCCGCCGTGCGCAACGAGTTGGGGACGGAGATCGCGGCGCTGCGCAATGAGATGCGGACTGAGTTCGCGGCGGTGCGCAACGAGATGCGGACAGAGTTCGCCGCCGTGCGCAATGAGATGCGCAACGAGTTCGCGGCGGTGCGCAGCGAGATCGGGGGTCTGCGCAATGAGATGCAGACAGAGTTCGCGGCCGTGCGCCGCGAGATGACGATGATGCGCTGGGTGGTGGGCAGCCTCTTCGTGATGAACGCGACGACGCTGGGGATTGTGATCGACAAGCTGCTCTAGGCCGCGCGTTCCTGCCTGCGCAGGAATGACGAGGAGGGGGCGCAGGAATGACGGGGAGGGCGCAGGAATGACGAGGAGGGGCGCAGGAATGACGAGGAGGGGCGCAGGAATGACGAGGAGGGGCGCAGGAATGACGGGTGAGGGGCGCAGGAATGACGGGTGAGGGGCGCAGGCAGGAACTCGCACCTCCACCAAACGCGATACACTGAACCCAAGCGCGAACGAGGTGACCCAATGGGCGAAATCATCGTCGAGATCGAACTGGAAAACGTCAAAGACCGCGAGATGGCCGAAGACGGAGAACTCCCTGAAGCCGACATCCGCCGCGCCGCCATCCCCGCCGTCGCCGACACCGGCGCGATGATGCTCGCGCTGCCCGAGGATGTGGTCGGCCAGCTCGGAATTCGACACCGCAGCAGCATCACCGCTACCTACGCCGACGGGCGGCAAGGCGAGCTGCCGGTCGCAGGATCGCTGTTCGTGCGGATCGGCGATCGCTCCATGTCTGCCGACTGCGTCGTCCTACCCAAAGGTACCGACGCGCTGGTCGGCCAACTCGTCATGGAAGGCCTCGACTTGGTTGCCGACTGCGTAGCCCAGACGCTCCATCCACGCCCCGAATCCCCCGACCGCCCCCTCATGCGCCTTTAGCCCCCAACCGTCATTCCCGCGCACCAACGCACCATCCAACGCGCACCAAACCAACTCCCTCAAGAAAATTCATCCCTCCCCCCCTTTTTAGGGGGGAGGTTAGGTGGGGGGTGGGAGGTCACGGGCGTCTACCGGCGGGTGTGTGGGCCCGCCCTCTTTTCCGTCATTCCTGCGTAGGCAGGAATGGGGACGGCTTGCGGCGTGCGCGCGTTCCTGCCTGCGCAGGAATGACGACTGGGGGGGCGCAGGAATGACGGTTGTGGGGCGTGGGCGAGCGCTGGTGGTCGCTCGGGGGGGCGCACCCCCCATTCCTGCCTACGCAGGAATGACGATTGAGGGGGCGCAGGAATGACGGATTGGGGGCGGGGCGCGAACGATCGCTGGTAGTCGCTCGGGGGGCCGCACCCCCCACCTAACCTCCCCCCTAAAAGGGGGGAGGGATGAATTGGGGAAGAGGGGGGAGAGGATTTGGATAGGGGGCTTGGCGGTCGCGCGGGTTCCTGCCTGCGCAGGAATGACGGTGGGGGGGCGCAGGAATGATGGTCGCGCCGTTCCTGCCTGTGCTCCCTCTTCCGTTCCTGCCTGCGCCCCTTTTACGTCATTCCTGCGTAGGCAGGAATGGGGGGGCGTGCGCGGGTGGGGGGGTTGGGGTAGTCTGCGGGGTAGGGTGATCCCGGCGGGGGCTGGGGTTGCGCATCCGAATTCGGAGGGTCTGATGCTCGCTCTGATTCGCACCACTCTCGGGGGGGGGGGGGGTACCACACGCCTGCTCGCGCTCGGCGCGCTGCTCGCCCTGCTCGCCGCCGCGACGCTGCCCATCGCGCCCGCCGCCGCCGATGGCCACCTCGACCACCTCAACCAGTTCCCCGACAACCTCGAACTGCTGCTCGAAGTCGCAAACGACTCCGACAACATCGTCCAGCCCGGCGACGAACTCACCATCAACGCCTCCCTGCGCTTCTCCGCGCACCGCTTCGAAGAGCCCTACGACCCCTACCGACGCTGGGTCATCCCCGCCGCCTCCGTCGGCCCCTCCTTCCTCTACCTCGCCGGCCCGCTCGACTGGGAAAGCGGCGTCAGCCGCAAGCTCACCATCGCCGAGCAGAACCTGGTCGGCTTCGAGAGCCTGCCGGTGCCCAACGGCAACCTCAGGGCCTTCGACGAACGCACCATCGTCGTGCGCGGCCATGTCGGAGGCGTCGCCACGCTGTACATCGTCGACGCTTGGAGCAAGCAGCTGGCGGCCACCATCACCAGGCCGGACGACGCGGAAAACTCCTACTTCGGCTTTGGCGCCGTCACGCTCGACGAAGGGAAATTTTCCGACTCTGTCGGCGTCTGGCATGAGACCGACTCGACCGCCTGGATGTTCGTCTCTTCCCCCAGGCAAAACAACAACGTCGGCCGGGTCTACATCTACCGCCTGGAGTGGGCCGAATTCGCCTCCTCGGTGGAAGCCACGCTGGAGACGACGCTGACGCCGCCGCTGTCGGAAGCGTCCAATCGCCATGGAGGCGTCACGGCCTACTACAGCACATCGCTCGCGGTCTCGCGCGACGGCAGCACCCTGGCCGTCGCCTCGTCGAATATAAACGCGATGGGCGCGGTCTACGTCTACACCCGCCCCGACGGGCCAGGCCGGAACTGGGGCGACATCCGCTATGAGGACGGGGTGAAAGTGACCCCGGTCGCCATTCCCAGCCACGGCTCATCGTGGGCGAACGCGCCGTTCACCCCCAGCTCGACGGGACGCACGGGTTTCTCCACCGACTGCGACGCCTACTGCTCCCGGGCCTATTCGATGTTCGAGCAGTTCACCGAGCTGGGAATCCGCTACATCGGGCTCTCAGCCGACGGGCGGGTGCTGGCGGTGCCAGTGAGCGAGAAGCGGTTCTCCTTCGAAACGCCCGGCGGAAGCTTCAACAATGCGTACCGCCGCGAAGACAAAGGCGAAGCCTATGTCTTTGTCGCGCCGGAGGGCGGCTGGAATGCCGCGCCGCGCGCGGATCTGGACGCGGACGGCAACTCCAAGACGCTGATCGCGGCCCAGGCCGACGCGCGCGACTTCGACCCGGAGACGCACTACTCGCCCGGCCCGCTGCGGCGCATCACCGAGCCCGACGCCATCCTGGTCTCCCGCCTCTGGACTGAAGCCGGCAGAAACGGCGGTTGGTTTGGCGAGGGCCTGGCGATCTCACCGGACGGCACCACCGTCATCGCGGACGCCGACACCGGCGGGGCCGGCGGCAGCGGTTTCGTCTTCCAGCAGGCTTCGCCGGAAGCCTGGCGGGCGCTGGACGGTGGCTACATCCTGCACACGGCCACGTTTACCGGAGCGCTCGGCGATTTCCCCTCGTACGGCAACATGGCGTTCAGCGGCGACAGCAGCGAGCTTTCAATCAATAATGGTAATAGCGGCCAGCTCACCGTGTTCCGCCGGCCGGCGGACGGCATCTGGAAAGACGCCGATGGAGGCGACGACGATGTGGAGCAACGGTCCGGGATCCACTTTGTCCTGAAAGACGCCCACAACGGCGCCCAGGTGGTGTTCGGCCATGACGCGACAATCACCACCAGCGACGCGGGCTGCACGATCGAGGTGGTCGACGAGATCAGCACGACGACCTGCCCGATTACGCTGCCCAGCTCGACGGTGGTGGTGCCCGAGGGCACGGCCGACGGCGTGGTCACGCTCTCCGGGCAGGTGACGGTGCAGATGCAGGAAGCGCCGGCCAGCAAAGTGACGCTGCGGAACACGCTCGAGCTGCGCATCGGCGAGGTGCGGGAGGTGGCGGAGGTCAAGCTCGATCTGGCGGTGGACAAGAAGGGGACGACGTCGACGTCGGACGATACGCCGTATCCGTCGGCGCTGCGCCGGCAGGGCGACAGCACGCGGCTGCGGCTTACGATTCTCAGCGAGAGCGGCGCGCCGTCGCACGCGGGCAGCATCGCCGCGGCGCAGCTGACCAGCACCGCGGGCAGTCTGGCCGTGGTCGACGCGACGCTCGAGGGCGACTCCTGCGCGGGCATCTCCTGCACTCTGAATGCCGCGAATATCAACGCGAGCAACGCCGACGAGCTGCTCGTCACGCTGTCGCACGCGGGCAAGGCGGCCGCGGCGGAGGTGCGGGCGACGGTGTTCAGCACGACGGGCGACACATTCGAGACGCCGCCGGTGCGCATTGCGCTGGCGGGCGCGGCCGAGAGCATCGCGGTGTCGGCGCCGACGACGGGGGTGACCAATGTCGACGCGGCCGACCTGGACGCCGACGGTCTGATCAGCGACGGGGCGGCCACGCGCGACGAGCTGTTGCTGGCGGTGACGGCGGCGGACAGCGCGGGCAACAATGTGGCGCTGCCGAGCGGCGCGCGGCGCACCCGGCTGCTGGGCCCCGACGGCCAGCCCGTGGCGGCGGAGAGCGTGCGGGTGACTTGGCCGCACCGCGGCGATCCGACCAAGCCCTTCACGAGGAGCGGCGGCGAGAACCCGCCCATCCTCAATGCCAAGAGCCAGGCGCAGGTGAAGATCGACGTGAACCGCCCGGCGGCGAATCCGCTCGCTTCGGGCGAGTACACGCTGGAGCTCTGGGCCGGCCAGCAGAAGGCGGTGCGGACGTTCAGCGTGAGCGGGGGCGCGGCGGAGATCAGCCTGAGCGATCCGGGCGCGGTCCGGGTGGGCGAGACGTTCAGCGTGACCGCGACGTTCAACGACGCGAGCGGGGTCGCGGTGCCCAACGGCACGGTGGTGGACTGGCCGGAGATTGTGGCGGCGGGCGGGGGCGGCCCGCGGGTGGTGCAGACGAGCAAGCAGACGCGCACGAGGGACGGGCAGGCGACGGCGAGCTTCCAGGCGGTCGGCGCGGGCGGCGTGGCGGTGACGGCGGGGGCGGACTGCGCGGAGCAGCTCACGTCGGCGGGGACGGCCGTAATCCAGTGCGTGGTGCGCGGGGTGCGGCTGGTGCAAATTCAGCCCACCGAGGCGGCGGCGAGCAGCCCGGCCGAGGGGCTGACCACGCGCGAGCCCGGCGGTCTGGCCAGCTACCTCGGCGCGGAGCGGGTCAGCGCCGCCGAGTTGCTCGCGGGCCTGCCCGAGGTCGGCAGCGTGCTGCTCTGGCTCAACGGCGAATGGATCCGCTACGGGGAGTCGGGCGGCGAGGAGATTCCGGGCTCGATCAATTTCCGGATCAAGCCGGGCGCGATTCTGTGGCTGGGGGAATAGGCGGGCGCAGGCAGGAACCTGCGGCGCGTTCCGTCATTCCTGCGCAGGCAGGAACGGGGGGGTGACGGAGGGCGGCTGGTGGACGCTCGGCGCCTCCCACCCCCCACCTAGCCTCCCCCCTAAAAGGGGGGAGGGATGAATTTTCTTGGGGGAGTTGCTTGGTGCGTTGGGGAAGTGGGGTGGGGGGGTGCGCGGGTTCCTGCCTGCGCAGGAATGACGGATAAGGGGGTGCAGGAAAGGCGGATTGGGTGCGCGGGTTCCTGCCTGCGCAGGAATGACGGATAAGGGGGCGCAGGAATGACGGGGGAGGGGGTGGCGACGGTGGAGGTCGCGCGGGTTCCTGCCTACGCAGGAATGACGGATAAGGGGGCGCAGGAATGGCGGGGAGAGAGGGGGGGTGGGAACAACGGAGTTGTGAACACGCCTTGGGAGGTCGGCGGAGCACGGCGCAATCAGTGCGCCCATTCGCAATATCCCATCCCCCCTACCCCTTTCCCCAATTCATCCCTCCCCCCTTTTAGGGGGGAGGCTAGGTGGGGGGTGCGGTGCCCCGAGCGACTGCCAGCGATCGTTCGCGCCTCAATCGCCTACGCGCTGCCGCCAGCCGCGGCAGCGCATCTCGCCTCCCCATTCCTGCGTCCCCTCTCCGTCATTCCTGCGTAGGCAGGAACGGGGGGAGGGGGGGGGTGACGGAAGACGGCTGGTGGACGCTCGGTGCCTCCCACCCCCCACCTAGCCTCCCCCCTGGAAGGGGGGAGGGATGAATTTTCTTGGGGGAGTTGTTTGGTGTGTTGGGGAAGTGGGGTGGGGGGTCGCGCGGGTTCCTGCCTGCGCAGGAATGACGATGAGGGGCGCAGGAATGACGGGCTCCTCCCCCGTCATTCCTGCGCAGGCAGGAACGGCGGGGTGGCGGTGGGGGGTGACGGAGGGCGGCTGGTGGACGCTCGGCGCCTCCCACCCCCCACCTAGCCTCCCCCCTAAAAGGGGGGAGGGATGAATTTTCTTGGGGGAGTTGCTTGGTGCGTTGGGGAAGTGGGGTGGGGGGGTGCGTAGGTTCCTGCCTGCGCAGGAACGACGGAAAAGGGGCGCAGGAATGACGGATTGGGTGCGCGGGTTCCTGCCTGCGCAGGAATGACGGTAGGGGGGTGCAGGAATGGCGGGCTCCTCCCCCGTCATTCCTGCGCAGGCAGGAACGGGGGGGGAGGGGGGGTGACGGAAGACGGCTGGTGGGTCGCTCGGTGCCTCCCACCCCCCACCTAGCCTCCCCCCTAAAAGGGGGGAGGGATGAATTTTCTTGGGGAGTTGCCTGGTGCGTTGGGGAAGTGGGGTGGGGGGTCGCGCGGGTTCCTGCCTGCGCAGGAATGACGGGGAGGGGGGTAGGAATGACGGATAAGGGGGTGCAGGAATGACGGGGGGGTGGCGACGATGGGTGGTCGCGCGGGTTCCTGCCTGCGCAGGAATGACGGAATGAGGGCGCAGGAATGACGGGGGGATGGCGGCTAGGGGGTGGGGGTTTTGGGGAGGGTTGGGGCGTCGCGTAGGGCGCGTAGGATGGCTAGGTCTTGCTCGCCGGGGCCGTCTGTGTTGTAGCCGGGGACCTCTAGGAGCCAGGGGGCTTTGCGGAGTAGGCGGTTGCGCACCATGCGGCGGAAGGCGGGCATGCCGATTGTGCCCTGGCCCAGGTTCTCGTGGCGGTCTTTGCCGGAGCCTAGCTCGGTTTTGGAGTCGTTGGCGTGGACGGCGGCGAGCTGGTCGTCGGCGAATTCGGCGCGGTAGGCGGCGACGGTGTCGCGCAGGCCGCGCTCGGCGGCGATGTCGTAGCCGGCGGCGTGCAGGTGGCAGGTGTCGAGGCAGAGTCGCACGCGCTCGCTGGCCGCGCCTTCGACCATCGCGGCCAACTCCTCGAAGGTCGAGCCGACGCTGCGGCCCGCGCCGGCGTTGTTTTCGAGGCAGAGCGGGATGTCGTCGGGCGAGTCGTCGAGCGCGCGGCGGATGGCCTGGACGATCTGCGGCAGTTGGGCGTCAAAGCCCGCGCCCATGTGGCTGCCGACGTGGACGATCACGCCGGCGGCGCCGAGCGCGGAGCCCAGGCGCAGTTCGGCGGTCAGCGCGGCGACGCTCTTTTCGAGCAGCTGCGGGTCGGGGCTGGCCAGGTTGATCAGGTAGACGGCGTGGATGAAGGTCGGGCCCAGCCTGGCGTCGGACGCGGCGGCGCGGAAGCGGGCGATTTCTTCCTCGCTGTGCTGCTTGCGCCGCCACATCTGGGGGGCTGCGCCGAAGATCTGGATCGCCTCCGCGCCGATCTCCTCGGCGCGTCCGACCGCCTTGTAGAGGCCGCCGGCGGCGGAGACGTGCGCGCCGACGGCGGGCGCGCGGGTTCGCTTGGCTGTCTTCGCCGCCTTAGCCACGCTGCGCGCCTTGCCAGAGCCGCGTGAGCCAGCGGCGCGCGCGGGGCAGGATGACGGTCGACTCGACTGCGCCGATCCAATCGGTTTCGGCGTCGGCATGCTCCAGCCGCACGCGGGCCTCGCCGGTCTCGAGCGAGCACTCGGCCGAGGCGACGCCGGGCAGTTGGGCCAGCGCGGCTTGCACGCGCCCGGCGCAGACGCCGCAGACCAGTCCGTCGACGGCCAGGCGCAGCTCGTCCTCGGACGCGCTGAGCAGGCGCGCGCGAGGAGTGATTGGCAAGTTTTCGAGGCGCAGTCGCACGCCGCCGCTCCTGTTGGTCGCTCCTGTTGCCGCTCCGGCTCGCCGGTCAGCCGCCCGTCGGGCGGGCTTGCCAGTCAAGATAGCGCCGCACGGCGGTGACGCAGGCTTCGAGCGAGCCGTAGCAGGCGATGCCGGCGTCGTTGAGGCGGCGTTGCAGTTCGAGGCCGCTGCGGAATCCGTCGGCGCTGGAGGGCGGGCGGATCACGACCGCGAGGGGTCGGCCCAGCTTGGGCGCGAGCTCGCCCAGTTGGGAGGCGAAGCGCTCCTCGAAGCCGCGCCGGTCGCTACGGAAGCCGGAGTCGGTGCCGGTATGCACCATCAGCCAGTCGATGGATTCGTCTTCGGCGACGGCGCTCATGGCGGCTTCGAGCTGGTCGCCCTCGAACATGAAGCCGGCGTCGAGCGGGTTGCGGACGGAGGTGCCGGCGACGGGCGTGAAGCTGCGCAGCCGTTCTTGCGTGCGCTCGCCGAACCAGGGCACGGGAATGCCGGCGCGGTCGCAGATGTCGGCGGCGAGCACGGAGACGCCGCCGCCGCCGCCCAGCACGGCGGCGCGGGGGCCGGCCAGCTGAGGCATGCGCTCGATCGTGACTGCGATGTCGAGCAGTTCGTCGACGCTGTTGGCGGGCATGAAGCCGCCCTGGCGTTGCACGGCGCGCCAGATTTGGGCGGAGCCGGCCAGCGAGCCGGTGTGCGAGTTGGCGGCGCGCCCGCCGGCTTCGGTCAGCCCGCCCTTGAGCACGGCGAGGGGACGCCGCCGCTCGGCCATCGAGCGGGCGATTTGCAGGAAGCGGCGTCCGTCGCGGAGGCCCTCGAGGTAGGCCAGCACGATGTCGGTGTCCGGATCGTCGGCCAGGAACTGGAGGAAGTCGGCCTCGTTGAGGTCGGCGGCGTTGCCGAACGAAGCGACGTTGGAGAAGCGGACGCCGCGCGGCTGTCCGCGGCTGAGCGCCTCGCTGGCGTTCATTCCGCTCTGCGAGAGCATCGCCACGCGGCCGGGTTCGGGCGAGGCGGATTCCATGAAGGAGACGCCGCCGCGGGTGGAGTGGATGCCCATGCAGTTGGGGCCGATCAGGCGCACGCCGCCGTCGCGCAGGCGGCGCAGGGCTTCGCGCTCGAGGTCGGCGCGCTCGGCGCTGCCGGTCTCGGAGAAGCCGGCGGTGAAGAGGTGGATCGCGCGCACGCCCTTGGCGACGGCGTCGTCGATCAGGCCGAGGATCGCGGAGGCGGGCACGGCGGAGATCAGGTAGTCGACGTCGCCCGGAATTTCGGCGAGCGAGCGGTGGAGCGGGGTGCCGTCGTCGAGTTGGCCGCCTTTGGGGTTGACGCAGTAGACGCGCTCGAGGCGGTCGAGGTTGCGAATGCCGCGCAGGAAGGATTGCCCGCCGCCCCAGCCGGCGTTGGAGGCGGAGACGCCGGCGATGGCGGCGGAGCGCGGGGCAAAGGCGACGCGCAGCGCATCCTGCGCGTCGCGCTGCCGCTCGGTTTGTTCGGTCACGGGTACCCCTCACTCCAAGGCGCATCCACGCGCCATCGCAGCCTACCCGCCGGCGCGGCTTAGCCGCGATTCCGCGCGCGCGCCGGCGCACCAACTTTGTCGCACCCCTGCGCTTGCCGCATTTGCCCGTCGGAGGGGTACAATTGAAACCAATGGGGATGCCTGATGGGAGGCTGATCATGAGGCCGCTGCGACAGTGGGGAATGATGGTGTTGGCCGCGTTCTGCGCGCTGCTGGCGATTGCCTGTTCCGACGCGCTGCCGGCCGCGCCGCAGGCGGTCTCCGACTCCTCGCCGAGTGTGCGGCAATCCGTGGACCCGGCGCCGAGCGAGCGGGTGCTGCGCGGCGCGCGCGGCGCGTCCGAATTCTGCGCGGGGTTGCCGACCCAGGTGGTCGTGGTCACGCCCGCATCGTTTGAGGTCGATGAGCGCCTGGTGCGCGTGCTGATCGCGCCGTCGGGGGCATGCACGACGACGGTCACGCTGAGGCCGGAGGACGGCGCTGCCTCGGGCGGCAATTGCGCGCTGATCCAGCCCGCGCACTCGATCGTCGGGGTGCTGCGAGGCGAACTCAGCTTGGGCTCCGATCTGCACGGGGAATGCGGCTGGGTCGGCAAGCACGACATCGCGACGCTGGGCTCGATGAGCCCGTCGGCCAGTCTTGGCTGCCAGGGGATTGATTCGCTTTCCCTGGTGGTGAACGCCGAGTCGTTCAACCAGCGCGGGCGGGTGGATGCGGTCGCGTTCGTGCCGGAGACGCGCTGCTACGTCTTCCTCAGCGCCGCGCAGGACCCGGATCGGGCGGAGCCGTTCCAATTTCTGCCCAGTCAGGAGTGCGTGCTGCGGCACAGCCGCACGCCGCAGGGCGACTGCGGCGAGATCACGTTCTGGAGCGGGCGGGGCCGCGGCGGGGTGTGGACGCTTGCCGAGGCCGAGGCGGCGGTCGCGCTGATCCACGCGCAGTAACCCGGCGGGCGGCGCGCTGCCGCTCATCGCTGTGTTGCGCAGGGGTTAGCCGCGTGCGGCGGGCGCGCGCGCAACGGCCGTTGCTGCTAGGCTGAGCACCAGACGAACCGGGCGGCCCGTCGTCTTGGCGTGCGCCGGCGTTTCGTGAGCGAGCGAGCACAGGAGGAAGCATTGATGGAGAGCAACTACTGGACGCGGATGCGCAGCCGTCGGATTTCGCGGCGCACGATGCTGACGGCGAGCGCCCGCGCGGGCGTCGGCGCCGCCGGCCTGGCCTTGGTCGGCTGCGGCGACGACGATGACGACGCCCAGCAGCAGACGCCCGCGGCGGCCGACGCGACCGCGCAGCAGCAGGAGCAGCAGAGTACCCCCCCCCCCCCCGACGCGCAGCAGCAAGACCAACAGCAGCAGGCCGCCGTGAGCGCAGCCGACGATGTGGAGCGCGACAGCCAGGGCAACGCGATCCAGAAGGGCGGCGTCTTCGAGCGCGCCGCCGCTTCGCAGCTGACGCTGATCCGCTTCCCTTGGAACAGCGCCGGCAACAACGGCACGATCGACCCCAGCGGCTACATGTACAACTGCCTCACCCAGTACGGCGGCGTCTCGCTCAACGAGCTCGCCAACAACTTCTGGGAGTACGCCAACCCGCAGTGGGAAATCCGCTCCGATGTCGCCGACACATGGGAAACGCCGGACAACCTGACCTGGGTGTTCAACATCCGCCCCGACGTGAAGTTCCACGACGGCAAGGATTTCATCGCCGAGCACGCGGCGCACAGCTACGAGGCGATCCGCGACCAGGGCGTCTCGGGCGGCGGCTCGCCGGCCTACAACCTGGGCAAGGTGATCTCCGGCACCGAGGCGATCGACGACCTCTCGTTCCGGCTCAACCTCGCCGAGCCGCGCGGCTTCGTGGGCGCGCTGACCGCCTACGTGCGGATGGGCGACCCGGACACGACCGGTTCAGTGACGGCGCCGGCGAAGGGCATCGCGCGCAACGAAGAGGCGGTGCTAATCGGCACCGGCCCCTGGCGCTTCGACACCGACAGCTACGACCCGAACACGGGCTGGCGGCTGCTGCCCTTCACCGACGGCCACATGGGCGCGCCGAACATGGACGAGATCAACTACACGATCTTCTCCGACGCGGACGCGATCGGGATCGCGCTGGAAGCGGGCGATATCGACTCGCACAACGGCATTCCGTTCAACAACCCGGAGACGATCGACCGGCTGATCGCCAGCGACGAGCACTGGGGCTGGGCGGGCACCAGTCTGGGCGGGCAGATTTTCCGCTTCGCGATCGATGTCGAGCCGACTACCGACCCGCGCGCCCGCCAGGGCGTCTGGCGGTTCGTCGACCAGGAGCGGGTCGTGCGCGACTACTTCGGTCCCTACGACGACGCGGGGCGGCTGTTCTTCCAGCGCGGCTCGCAGGGCTACATCGAGGATCTGGACCGGCCCAACTACGACCCGGCCGAGGGCAACATGCTGCTCGATGCGGCGGGGCTGGGACCGGGCACCGTGTTGACCGCCAGCACGCTGCCGATCCGCCCCTACGCGCCGGCTCTGGCGCAGCTGCTGCAGGCCGAGCTCTCGGCGCGCGAGATCGAGCTGGAGCTGGACCCGACCGAGTACAACGTGATGATCGAGAAGCAGCAGGCGGGCGACTTCGGCAACTTCCTGATCGGCTTCGGCAACTGGATTCGGCCGGAGAGCGCGGCGCTGGCGATGGTCATGCAGGACGCGCTGCACGGCGAAGGGAACGCGAAGCGCGGCGGCGACGCCAGCACTCCGATCCCGGTGCGCGAGCGGCCCTACATGGACAACTACTTCCACTGGCTGGACATGATCGCGGATGTCCAGACGGGCAACCACGACGACACCGAGGCCTACTGGCGCTCGTTCAACGAGACCTTCCACGAGGTGATGTTCGCCCAGGCGATCGCCCGCCAACGCGGCGCGGAGTTCTACACGAACCGGGTACATGTGCCCGATCCGGGGCCGACCACGCCCAATCCGCAGACGATCTGGCTCGAGAACGCGTAGCGCCGCCGGAGGAGCGCGCCGCGGCGCGCTCCTCCGGCCCGCCCGTATCTGGGGAGCTGGAACTGAGGCCGCGCAGCTAGAGGCGTTGAACGGTCATGGCTTACGTTCTGCGGCGGTTGATCACCCAACTGATCCCGGTCCTCTTTGTCGCCTCGATCCTGATCTTCGTCTCCGTGCGGCTGATTCCCGGCGACCCGGTCGCCGCGGCGATCGGCGACGCGATGGGCGGCGTCGACGCGGAGACCTACGAGCGGCTGCGCGAAGAGCTCGGCCTGACCCGCCCGATCTACGAGCAGTACTGGATCTGGCTTGGCGATGTGCTCACGCTTGAGTTCGGCGACTCGCTGACCGGGCTGCCGGTCACGGAGATTCTCTGGAACGCGATTCCCGCTTCGGTGGAGTTGGCCGGGGTGGCGATCATCATCGGCTTCACGCTGGGGCTGCTGCTGGGCATCGCGGCGGCGGTCAACCGCGGCGGACCGCTCGACTGGTTCGCGGCGGGCTGGACGGGCTGGAACATCGGGGTGCCCTCGTTCATCGCGGGGTTGGTCTACCTGATCGTCTTCGCCGTCTGGCTTGATCTCTTTCCAGTTTCCGGCCGCGTGCCGCTGACGGAGGATCCGGCCGAAGCGCTCAAACACCTTGCGCTGCCGGGCTTGGCGCTGGGCGGGATCGTGGCGGCCAACATCAGCCGCTTCACCCGGCAGTCGCTGCTCGATACGCTGACCGAGGACTACATCCGCACCGCGCGGGCCAAAGGGCTGACCTCGCGCGCGGTGATCGCCCGCCACGCGCTGCGCCCCAGCATGATACCGGTCGTCACGATCATGGGTCTCGAGTTGGCCTCGATCCTCAGCGGCACGCTGGTGATTGAAACCGTGTTCACCTGGCCCGGCCTCGGGCGCGCGCTGATTAACGCGGTCAACAATCGCGACTACACCGTGATCCAGGCCACCACGCTGCTGCTGGTGTTCGTCTTCGTGGTGGTCAACCTGCTGGTCGATCTGGCCTACGTGGGGCTCGACCCGCGCATCCGCATCGGCGGCAGCGCGGAGGCGCGCTGATGAGCCGCTCATCGCCGGCCGGCGAGGTCGAGGCGCCGCAGCTGGGCGATGTCGAGCGCTTCCACTTCCTGCATGTCGCCTGGGCAGAGCTGCGCGCGATCATGCGCGAGCCGCGCGGCGCGCTGGCCGTCTCGGTGCTGCTGCTGCTGCTCTTTTTCGCCTTCATCTTCCCCGTGCTCGATCCGACCGACCCCAACCGGCCCGGCGACGGACCGAAGAACGGGCCGATCAGTTGGGACAGTCCGATGGGCACCGATCATCTCTCGCGCGACCTGCTGGCGCGCAACTCGATCGGTCTGGGGCGCACGATCAAGCACGGCTTCGCCGCCGTGCTGGCCGGCTGGCTGGTTGGCATCGTGATCGGCTACACGGCCGGTTGGAGAGGAGGCAACACGGACACGCTGATCATGCGCGGCGTCGACGTGCTGCTCGCCTTCCCCGGGATCATCTTCGCGATCCTGCTGATCACGATCATGGGCTCGGGCATTTTCAGCGTGGCGGTGGCGATCGCGTTCTTCAACATCCCCGGCTCGGCGCGCCTGGCGCGGGCGGGCGTATTGCGCGAGCGCGAGCGCGACTATGTGCTGGCGGGGCGCTGCCTGGGGCTCTCCGGGTCGCGCATTCTCTTCCGACATGTCGCGCCCAACACGTTCGGCGCGTTCACGGTGCAGGTGCCGCTGGCGATCGTCGCCTCGGTGCTGATTATGGCCGCGCTCAATTTCCTCGGGCTCGGCGCGGAGCTGCCCGATCCCACGCTCGGCGCGATCATGCAGGAGGGCCGCCCGTTCATGCGCGATGCGCCGCACTTCGTGATCGGGCCGGTGGTGATTCTGGCGCTGATGTTGACCTCGCTGAACTTCCTCAGCGATGTGCTCACCGAGCGGCTGGATCCGGTGCGGCGGCGGCGCGTCTGAGGGGCTGGCCTTAGGGCCTGTTCACACTACGCGGGAGAGGTTGTCGAAGATCAGGACGAGGTGGATGAAGCCGAGGAAGAGGGCGTCGAGCTTGTCGTAGCGGGTGGCGAGGTGTCGGAAGCGCTTGAGCCGGCTGAACAGCCGCTCGACGATGTTGCGTTCTTTGTAGAGTTCGCGGTCGTACTCCCAGGGTTCGCTGCGCTGCGGCATCGGCGGGACGACGGTGAGCCAGCGCAGCGCGGCGGCGAGCTCGCGGGTCGGGTCGCCCTCGTAGGCGCGATCCATCAGCAGCGCCGGCGCGCCCTGTTGTTCGCCCAACTGCTCCAGCAGTTGGCGGCCTTCGGGCGCGTCGCCCCACTGGCCCGGGGTGAGCGAGAGCGCCAGCGGGGTGTAGTCGTCGATCGCGACGACGTGCAGCTTGGTGGTCAGCCCGCCGCGCGAGCGCCCAATCGCTTGAGGCCCCCTTTTTTCGGCGCCCCCGCGCCTTGCTGGTGCACGCCGATAATCGTGCTGTCCAAGGCGGCCGCGGGAAACTCCCCCTCCGCCAGCCGCTCGCGCAGCAGTTCCGCCCAGACCCGCTGCAGCACGCCCTGCTTGGTCCAGCGGTTGAGCCGCGTATAGATCGTGTGCCAGCGCCCGAAGCGCTCCGGCAGCGCGCGCCACTTGCAGGCCTGCTCGGCGATGTAGAGCAGCGCGTTGAGCACTTGCAGGTTGGGGATCGCGACATTGCCCCGCTGCACGGGGAACACGTGCGCGATCCGCGCGTACTGCGCCTCGGTCAGTGCTTTGCACATGGCGGCCCTCGCCGCCCCGTCGCCGCCACCAGATTAGCCGCTCTCCCCCGTAGTGTGAACAGGCCCTAGGGCTGTTCGCACTACGGCGGGGGGCGCCAGCCGCCTTGGGTTTGTTCTAGGTGGGCGGCTACTGCCAGGGCGATGTCTTCGCGCCAGGGGGCGGCCAGGACTTGCACGCCGATTGGGAGGCCGTCCGTTGAGGTGCCGCAGCGGACGGTGGCGCCGGGCCAGCCGGCGAGGTTGTATGCGCCCCAGTAGTTGGCGCGCACTGAGCGGATCCCGCCGTCGTCTGACCCGTCGTGCTTGGCGGCGGCTGAGACTGCGCCTGGGGCGAGCACTGCGTCGTAGTTGCGCATCCAGCCGAGCATTTTGCTGCGGAATTGGTCCTGCTCTTCGAGCGCGAGCGTGAAATCGGCCAGCGTCGATGAGCGCGACTCCGCCCAGAGGCCGCGCAGCTGGGGCGATAGCTCGGTTTCGGCTGTGCCGTGCTGGCTGAGCAGACGCCGCACCCAGTTGAAATCGTCGGCTCCGTCGACGCGCTCGCGCAGATTGAAGTAGTCGGCCAGCATTGGCGGGGCGTCTTCGGCGACTGATGCGGTTATGTCGCGCAGCGCGTCCGCCGCGTCGCGGACTACTTGCTGCACATCGGCGTCCACTGCGGCGTGGCCGTCTGCCTCGGCGTACCAGGCGATGCGCAGGCTGCGCAGATCGACCGCGTTGGGATCGCCCAGCGGCACGGGGGCGATTGCCGGGTCTACGCCGTCGGGGCCGCTGATGATTGGCAGCGTGAGCGCGAGGTCTTCGACGTAGCGCGCCATCGGGCCGATTTGGGTGAGGGCGTCCATTGCGCCCAAGCCCCAGGCGATGATGTGGCCTGTGCGCGGGACGCGGCCGGAGGTGGGCTTGAGTCCGGCGATGCCGCAGCAGTGGGCGGGCCCGCGGATGCTGCCGCCGGTGTCGCTGCCGAAATCGAGCGGGGAGCCGCCGGCCGCCACCAAGGCGGCGCATGCGCCGCTGGAACCGCCCGGGGTGCGCGAGAGGTCGTAGGGGTTGTTGGCGGGCGGGTGCATCGCGTTGCCGTTGTGCGCCTGGGTCAGCTCGGGGCAGGCGGTCTTGCCCAGCAGAATCGCGCCGGCCGCGCGCAGCCGCGCGGCCACTGTTGAGTCCGCCGCGGGCACGTAGCCCTTGCGCCCCAGCGTGCCGCCGGTGGAGACCACGCCGGCAGTGTCGTGCGAGTCCTTGAGCGTGAACGGCACTCCGTGCAGCGGTCCCACAGTTTCGCCGGACAGCGCGCGATCGGCGGCGTCGGCCTCCGCGCGCGCCCGTTCGGCGCATAGCTCGACCACGGCGTTGAGCGATGGATTGACCGCCGCGATTCGTTCGAGGTGCGCGTCGACCAGTTCGCGCGCGGAGACCTCGCGCTCGCGCACCGCGCGCGCCATCCAGGAGGCCGATCGCTGGAGCAGCTGCCTCACAGCGGCGGTCGGACGTAGCCGCCGAGCGCCGACTCGAGCGCGGCTGCCAGCGCCAGCGCGACGTCTTCGCGCCAGGGCGCGGCCAGCACCTGGACGCCGATTGGCAGGCCGTCGGCGGATGTTCCGCAGCGCACGACTGCGCCGGGCCAGCCGGCGAGGTTGTAGGGGCCGGTGTAGAACATGGCGCGATTTTCGGGCGCGTAGGTCGCGCCGTGCGTCGGCGCGGGGATTGAGGCGACGGGCGCGACGATCGCGTCGTAATTCTGGATGAAGCCCAGCATCTCGCTGCGGAATTGGTCTTGTTGTTCAAGCGTTTCGCTGTACTCGGCGGACGATACGGGCTCGGCTTCGCCGAAGCTCTGCTCCAGGAACGGCGACATCCGCTCCGTTCCCCAGCGCTCGAGCATTCGCATGACCCAGGCCCGCCCGTCGCCCATCATCACGCCGCGCGAGAGGTCGTTGAAGCGGCTTAATGCCGGCGGGGCGTCCTCTTCCACCGAGGCGACGACCTCCGCCAGCGCCGAGACCGCCGCCTGCGCGGCAGCGCGCACATCGTCGTTGGGCGGTTGAAAGCCGTCGACTTCTGTGTAACAGGCCAGCCGCAGACTGCCGAGAGCGACATCCGCCGGATCGCGCAGCGGCACGGGCGCGATCGCCGGATCGATTCCGTCCGGGCCGCTGATGATCGGCAGCGTGAGCGCGAGGTCTTCCACGTAGCGCGCCATCGGGCCGATCGTCGTCCAGGCGTCGAGCGCTCCCATTCCCCAGGGGACGATGTGGCCGGTGCGGGGGACGCGGCCGGAGGTGGGCTTGAGGCCGGCGATGCCGCTGAAGTGGGCGGGCAGCCGGATGCTGCCGCCGGTGTCGCTGCCCATGTCCAGGGGCGAACCGCCGGCGGCGATGATCGCCGCCGCGCCGCCGCTCGAACCGCCCGGCGTGCGCTCAGGATTCCAGGGATTGTTCGCGCGCCCGTAGACCAGATTGTCCGTCTCGCCGGACAGCGTGAGTTCGGGCGTGTTGGTTTTGCCGAGCAGAATTGCGCCTGCGGCGCGCAGCCGCGCGGCCACGGTGGAGTCGGCGTCGGGCAGATAGCCGCGCCGCCCCAGCGTGCCGCCGGTCGTTACGACGCCCGCGGTGTCGTGCGAATCCTTGAGCGTGATCGGGACTCCGTGCAGCGGGCCCACTGTTTCGCCGGACAGCGCCCGATCGGCGGCGTCGGCCTCGGAGCGCGCCCGCTCGGCGCAGAGCCCGACCACGGCGTTGAGCGACGGGTTGACCGCCGCGATCCGCTCGAGGTGCGCGTCGACCAGCTCACGCGCGGAGACCTCGCGCTCGCGCACCGCGCGGGCCATCCAGGAGGCCGATCGCCAGATGAGATCGTTCATTTCGCAAGGGTATCCCGCGCGCCGCTACGCTGCCGCCGATGAGTTGTAACGCAGTCCGCATTGCCTCGCCGGGCGACCCGCTCGACGCGCTCTGGCATCCGCCGAGCGGACCGCTCGCGGCGGCGCGCGGGGCGATCCTCTGCGTGGGCGGGTTCGACGGCGGGTTTGACGGTCCGGCCAACGGCATCTATGCGGACCTGGCCGCCGATCTGCCGCCGCTGGGCGTCGGTGTGCTGCGGCTCGATTTTCGGATCAAGACCTCGCCCGGCCCGATCGAGGCGGGCACGGAGGATGTGCTCGCCGGGCTGGCATGGTTGGGCGAGAGCGGGCTCCAGCGGGTTGCGCTGATTGGGCACTCCTACGGCGGGGCGATCGTGATTCGCGCGGCGGCGCGGTCGCCGCTGGCGGTCGGGGCGGCGGCGCTGGCTACGCAGACGGCGGGGATCGAGATTGGCGATCTTGAGCGTCTGCCGCCGCGCTCGCTGCTGCTGGTTCACGGCGCGGCCGACTGGCGGCTGCCGCCGCGTCTCTCGGAGTGGGTCTACGCGCAGGCCGCGGAGCCGAAGGCGTTGCATGTTTTGCCGGAGGCGACGCACTCGCTGCGGCAGCGGCGTGATGTGGTTTGGGGGATCCTGACGGAGTGGGTTGGGGAGGCGCTGCCTGGGTTCCTGCCTGCGCAGGAATGACGGAGGGGGGCGCGGGAATGACGGGTGGGGGTAGGAATGACGGGTGAGGGAGGGGGGTGGGGTGATCGGGGCACGCATGGGCGGTGGTGGCGCGGCTTTCCACCCCCCACCTAACCTCCCCCCTGGGAGGGGGAGGGATGAATTGGGGAGGGGAGGGCGCGTGCGGTTCTACTGCCGGTTCCTGCCTGCGCAGGAATGACGGAGGGGGGCGCGGGAGCAGGAATGACGGAGGGGGGAGGAATGACGCGCGGGAGCAGGAATGACGGGGGGGGGGGCAGGAGTGACGGGTGGGGGAGGGGGGTGAGGTGATCGGGGCGCGCACGGGCGGGGGTGGCTCGCGGCATTCCACCCCCCACCTAACCTCCCCCCTGGAAGGGGGGAGGGATGAATTGGGGGAGGGGGGAGGCGGGGGTTGGGAGTGCGCGTGCGTTCCTGCCTGCGCAGGAATGACGGGTGGGGGGCGCGGGAGCAGGAATGACGGAGGAGGCGCAGGGCTGGAGGAGAGGGAGCGGCGTGGGGTGATCGGGGCACGCATGGGCAGGGGTGGTGGCGCGGCGTTCCACCCCCCACCTAACCTCCCCCCTGGAAGGGGGGAGGGATGAATTGGGGGAGGGGGATGCGGGGGTTGGGAGTGCGCGTGCGTTCCTGCCTGCGCGGGAATGACGGCTAGCGGCCTGCGCGGGAATGACGGCTAGCGGCCTTGGAAGTGGGCGTTGCGCTTTTCGGCGAAGGCGGTGGTGCCTTCTCTGGCGTCTTCGGTTTCCATGATTTGGGAGTAGAGGCGGCTTTCGATGGCCATGCCTTCGGCGAAGCCTGAGGGGGTGAGGACGCCCTCGTAGGCGGCCTGCTTTACGGCGCGCACGGCGAGCGGGGCGTTGGCGGCGATCTCTTCGGCCCAGGCTTGCGCCGTCGGCAGCAGTTCTTCGGGGGTTGTCACGGCGTTGGCGAGGCCGATTCGGCGGGCTTCCTGGGCGTCTACGTGGTTAGCTCGGAGGAGGATTTCGAGTGCGACGCCGAAGGGGACGTAGCGGGCGAGGCGCTGCACCTGGCCGCCGCCGGGGACCAGGCCGCGTTTGGGGGCCATGCTGCCGATCCGCGCGCCCTCGGCCATGATCCGAATGTCGCAGGAGAGCGCCAGCGCGAAGCCGCCCGCCAGACACCAGCCGTTGATTGCGGCGATGACCGGCTTGTTGGTCGAGGTCGGACCCCAGGAGCCGAGGCCGTCGGCGTCGTCCGCGCTGCGGCGCGCGCGGGCGCGCTCGTCGTCGTGGGCGGAGTCGCGCACGAGGTCGCGTCCGGCGCAGAAGGCGCGGCCCGCGCCGGTCAGGATCGCGATGTGCAGCGCGTCGTCCGCGTCGAATTCGCGCCAGAAGGCGTCCAGCTCGCGGCCCATTTCGGGCGAGATGGCGTTCATCCGCTCGGGGCGGTCGAGCGTGACGGTGGCGATTTTGCCGTCGCGTTCGATGCGCAGCGTCATGAGGCGCTCAGCCGCCGGCCACGGCGGGGACGATGCTGACCTCGTCGCCCTCACTGATCGCCGTGGCCATGCCGTCAAGGAAGCGGACATCTTCGCCGTTGACGAAGATGTTGACGAAGCGGCGCATTTCGCCGCCTTCGTCGACCACGCGCTCGGCGATGCCCGGGTAGCGCTGTTCGAGATCGGCGACCAGTTCGGTCAGCGACGCGCCGGCGCCGTCGACCACATCCAGGTCGCCGGTCAGCCCGCGCAAGGGCGTGGGTATCCGCACAACGATGCTCATCGGCCCTGCTTCGCTCTCTCTGCTGCGGTTCTGCTGCGCTCAGCCTACCTTGACCGGCCCGCTCAGCCCTGTTCGGCCGGCTCGTCGGCTTCCCAGAGCTCGCTACAGGCGTGGCAGACCAGCGCGGAGATTACCTCCGCGCCTTCCTCCGTCACGTCGTACTCGAGCTCGCACTCTTTGCCGCACTCCGGGCAGAGCGGGCGCAGGACGTAGTCGAACTCGCCGCTGGTGACCGAGCTGCGGTGCAGCAGGGTGTCGACGTCCAGCCACTCCTCGAAGGGGAGGGTGCGGACCCGATAGCTGGCCAGGTTGGCGTCGCCGCCCGGTGATGCGCTCACGCGGGCAGTGTAGCCGAGCCGTGGCCCGGGGCCTGCCGATCAGGCCCTAGGCGAAGCGCGGGCGGTAGCCGCGCATCGAGTTGAGCGCCAGCTCGATGTCCATGTCGGTGCTCTCGACGTAGCCGTCGTAGCCGCGCGACCCGCCGCGCTTGCGCTCTCCGAAGAGGTCGGAGTTGTTGGTGCGCTCCATGTCGGGGAACGAGTTGGCGAAGCGGCGGCGCTCGCCGCACTTGACGCATTGCCCCGGGCTGGTGGATCCGTCGGGCGAAGCGAGCACCCAACTGTGGACGCAGGTCTGCGGTGCGATTTCGGTGACCATTCGACGACTCCCTTGAGCCGCCCCCCGCCACATTGGGGAAGTCAACCGCGTGTAAGCCCTACTCGGCGGAACAACGGCTGACAGTCTTATCGTTGAACACTCGCGGCGAAACCGCAAGCGCCGCGCGAGTCGTTTGCCCCCGCTTTACACCGTTATGCCCACTATGCCCCGCACTGCCCCCGTTGTACACGGCTACAGCGCCGCCCGGCTCCGTCGAGCCGCCGCCGGCTTGCGCTAATCGGCCGACTCTGCGGCGAGCGCCTTGACCTGCTCGAGCGACTGCTCGGCGTGGAGCGCGAAGTCGCGCGGCGCGTCGATGATCTGACGCACGATTCCCTCGCGGTCGATCACGTAGGTCATCCGCGCCGTGACGCCCCGCTCCTCGTTGAGGATGCCCCAGACCTTGCCCGTCTTGCCGTAGGGGAAGTCGCCCAGCAGGGGGAAGCTCAGGCCCAGCTCCTGCGCGTAGGCTCCGGCCGCGAACGGTGAATCGACGCTCAGGCCCAGCACCTGGGCTCCGGCCGCCTGGAACTCGTCGTAGAGCTCCTGGAAGCGGCTCAACTCGTTCGTTCAACCGCCGGTGAAGGCGAGCACGTACCAGGCGACCACGACGGGCTGGCCGCGGTAGTCGCTCAGCCGGTGTTCCTGGCGGTCGCCCGCCAGCAGCGCAAAGTCCGGCACCTGTTGTCCCACTTCAACCGCCATGACGCGCTCCCCTCATCGAACCGGCTCCTGCCCATCCTACTCCTCGTTCTGCTCCTCTCCGGGAATTCCGGTCCTCCCTCTTTGAAGGAGGCCTCTGCGAGTGGGCGACGGCGGTGTTCGGGTTTGTTTTTTTTCGGGCTGATCGGGGGCGACCGGGGCTGAGGTCCTATCTGGTCGGGGCGCTCGGACGTGTTCAGGTTTGTTCGGATTTGTTCAGGTTTGTTCAGGTTTGTTCGGGGTGTGTTCGGAGGCGATCCGGGCGGCGCGCCCGTCTGGTCGGGGCGTTCGGCGGTGTTCAGGGTTGTTCGGATTTGTTCAGGGTTGTTCAGGGTGTTCGGGGATCGCCGGGGCAGCGTTGCGGGGCGGACGGCTGTGTTCGGGGCGCAGATCTGGTCGAGATTCGGGGGGTTGGGCATCGCTCGCACTTTCGTTCTTCTGAATAGGTTAGCACGATTGGGGAAGATTGGGGCGGATCTGGCGGAGGCGATCGGCGGGCGGCGCGGCCCGGCGTAACATCTCACCCAACAGCGCAAGCGGTGCCAGGACGGATTTGCCGATGAACAGCCAACTGCCCGACGACCTTGCGGACTTGCAGCGCGACTTGCTGCGCTTTGCGGCGGAGCAGCTGGATCCGCTCACGCGCGGCGTGGATCCGGAGGATCCGCCGGCTGATTTGCGGCGCGAGATTGCGCGGCGCAGCGAGGCGGCCGGGTTCTACCGGCTCTCCGTGCCCGCGGCGGACGGCGGGCTGGGCGCGGGGCCGCTGCGGATTACGGCGGCGCGGGAGGCGCTGGCTTGCTCGGGCAATCCGTTCGCTTCGCTGGCGCTGGCGCGCGGGCCGGGGATTATGCGGCTGGCCGACAACGCCGCGCAGCGCGACGCGCTCTACGCGCCCGTGCTGGCGGGACAGCGCAGCGCCGCGTTCGGCTTCACCGAAGCGCCGGGCAAGCAGGGCGCGCAGCGTACCCAGGCCGCCCCGGCCATGCTCGACGGCGGCCAGCCCGGCTTTCTCGTGACCGGCAAGAAAGCGTTCGTCACCGGCGGGGACCGCGCCGACTGGATCGTGGTCGTGGCCAACGTGCCGCCGGACAGCCATCCCGACGCGCCAGAGGGCGGCACCGCGCTGCTGGTCGTGGACCGCGACGCGCCGGGCGTCGAGCAGGGCCCGGTCGGCGCGAGCATCGACGGCGCGACGCACTGCTCGTTTACGTTCACGGAGACGCCCGTGCCGGAGTCGCGGCTGCTGGGCAAGATCGGCGACGGCCTGCCCCGCGCGCTGGCCAACATCGACCAGATGCGGCTGCGGGTCGCCGCCGAAGCGGTGGGTCTGGCGCGCTGGGTTAATCGCGCCACGCTGGAACGGATCGAGGCGCCGCACCGCTCCGGCGCGCCGCTGGCGGAGCGTGAGCAGGTGCAGGCGATCTTCGCCGATTGCGTCTTCGAGACGTATCAGGCGCGGGCGGCGCTCTACCGCGCCGCCGAGGCGCTCGAACAGGGCGAGCCCAGCGCGGCGACCGAGGTCGCGATCGCCAAGGCCGCAGCGACCGAGACGCTCGGTCGGGTGGTCGATCGGGCGATTCAGCTGCACGGCGCGCAGGCGCTGCTGCGCGGGCACCCGCTCGAACGCCTGCTGCGCGTCGCCCGCTCGCTGCGCATCGCCGAGGGGCCGACCGAGATCCTGCGGCTCAGCGTCGCGCGCCAAATCCGCGCAGCCGGCGTCGAGGCGTTGTAAGAGGCGGTTTGCGCGCGTGGCGTCCCACCCCCCACCTAACCTCCCCCCTGGAAGGGGGGAGGGATGAATTTCCAGCCCGTGCGGGCCGATCAGGGTGAAGCCCCACCTAACCTCCTCCTGGAAGGGGGGAGGGATAAATTTCCAGCCGTGCGGGCCGATCAGGGTGAGGCCCCATCTAACCTCCTCCTGGAAGGGGGGAGGGATAAATTTCCAGCCGTGCGGGCCGATCAGGGTGAGGCCCTACCTAACCTCCTCCCTGGAAGGGGGGGGGGATGAATTGGGGAAGAGGTGGAATGTTGCCGGGTTGCTGGGTGGTGCGCGGTTAGCGTGAACACGGCCTAGACTGCCGGCATGGCGGCGCGACGGTTGCTTGGGGTTGATGTGGGGGGGACGTTCACGGACTTCGTGTACGTGGAGGATGGGCGCACGCGGATTGCGAAGCGGCCTTCGACGCCTGCGGATCCGGGGCGGGCGATTGTGGAGGGGCTGCGCGAGCTGGGCTGGCGGCCGAGCGAGGTGGCGCACGGCTCGACGGTGGCGACGAATACGCTGCTGACGCGCAGCGGCGCGGCGACGGCGCTGATTACGACGCGGGGCTTCCGCGACACGCTGGAGATCGGGCGGCAGGCGCGGCCGGATCTGTACGCGCTGCATCCGACGCGGCCGAAGCCGCTGGTCGGCGAGGCGCTGCGCTTCGAGGTCGGGGAGCGGATTGCGGCGGACGGCGCGCTGGTCGAGCCGCTGGACGAGGCGGGGCTGGCGGAGGTGTTGGACGAGATTGAGGCGTCGGGCGTGCGCTCGGTGGCGATCTGCTTCCTCTTTTCGTTCATCAACCCGACGCATGAGCGGAGGGCGGCGGCGCTGGCGCGGGAGCGCGGCTTCTCGGTCTCGGCGTCGCACGAAGTGCTGCCGCAGCACCGCGAGTACGAGCGGATGAGCACAACGGTCGCCAACGCCTACCTCGCGCCGGTGATGTCGAGCTATCTCAGCCGCCTGGAGCGATCGCTCTCCGAGCAGGCCGCGGACGGGGGAGCGATCGGGCTGCGGATTATGCAGTCCAACGGGGGCAGTCTGAGCGCGGCGGGGGCGGGCGAGCAGGCGGTGCGGACGGTGCTCTCCGGACCGGCGGGCGGCGTAGCTGGAGCGTTCGCGGCGGCGGTTGCGGCGGAGCACGAGCAGGCGATCACGTTCGATATGGGCGGCACCTCGGCCGATGTGTCGCTTTGCCCGGGGCGGCTGCTGGAGCGCACGGACCTGATGATCGACGGGATGCCGATCCGCACGCCGGCGGTGGACCTGCACACGGTGGGCGCGGGCGGGGGCTCGATCGCCTGGTTCGACGCGGGCGGCGCGCTGCGGGTGGGGCCGCAGAGCGCGGGCGCGGATCCGGGGCCGGCGGCCTACGGGCGCGGGGAGACGCCGACGGTGACCGACGCGCACGCGGTGTTGGGGCGTCTGCGCCCCGAGCAGCGGTTGGGCGGGACGATCGCGCTGGATCCGGCGCGCGCCGAGCGGGCGCTGCGCAGCGTGGCGGAGCCGTTCGGCGGCGATCCGCGCCGCGCGGCGGCGGCGGTGATCGATGTGGTGAACGCGAATATGGCGCGGGCGCTGCGGGTGATTTCGGTGGAGCGCGGGCACGATCCGGCGCGCTTCACGCTGGTCGCGTTCGGCGGCGCGGGGCCGCTGCACGCCTGCGATCTGGCCGACGCGCTGGGCATTCCGGCCGCGCTGATTCCGCCCTCGCCCGGCGTGCTCAGCGCGAGCGGGATGCTGAGCGCGGACGTGACGCGCGACGCGGAGCAGGGCGCGCATCTGGCGATTCCCGCCGCGGGCGAGGCCGATGGCGCGGCGCTGGCGGGCGTCTACGCCGCGCTGCGCGAGCAAGTGTCGGACGCGATTGGGGCGGACGGCTACGGCGGGAATGTGCGGATCGAGTACGCGGCGGACCTGCGCTATCAAGGGCAATCGCACGAGCTGACGGTCGGGCTGACCGACTACGGCTCGACGGCGCAGATCCGCGAGGCGTTTCAGGCGGCGCACGTGGAGCGCTTCGGGTTCCGCGACGACGCCCGCGGCGTTGAGTTGGTCACGGCGCGGGTCAAGGCGCGCGCGCCGGGGCATGATCAGCCGCGCCAGCTGGACGACGCGGCTGCGGCGGCAGCCGAAGCGGAGCACGATGTGCTGTGGGATCGGAACCGCGCGACGCGGTTCCTCAATCGCGCCGCGGTGCGGGAGCGCGTGGCAGGCCCGGCGGTGATCACGCAGGTCGATGCGACGACGCTGGTGCCGCCGGGCTGGGCGGCGCGGCCGATCGAAAGCGGCGCGCTGTTGTTGGAGCGAGTCTGATGACACAGAATGAGATGCCCGATCCGGCGCGGCTGGCGATTTTCGACTCGCTGGTCTCGTCGATTGCCGACGAGATGGGCGCGACGCTGCGCCACACCGCGCTGTCGCCGAACATCAAGGAGCGGGCGGATTTCTCTTGCGCGGTGTTCGACGCGGAGGGGCAGCTGCTGGCGCAGGCCGCGCACATCCCGGTGCATCTGGGCGCGATGCCGGAGTCGGTGCGGGCGGTGGCCAATCTCGCGCCCTGGCGGCCGGGCGACCTGGCGATTCTGAACGATCCGTTTCTGGGCGGGACGCATCTGCCGGATGTGACGATGGTCTCGCCCGTCTTCGCGGAAGGCATTGGAGAGCCGATCGGTTATGTCGCCAGCCGGGCGCATCAGGCGGACATCGGGGGGATGGCGCCGGGCTCGATGCCGGTCGCTGAAGAGCTGATTCAGGAGGGGCTGGTGATTCCGCCGCTGCGGCTGTACCGCGCGGGCGAGCTGGTCTCGGAGGCGCTGGAGTTGATCCTGCGCAATGTGCGCACGCCGGAGGAGCGGCGGGGCGATTTCGCGGCGCAGATCGCGGCGCAGCGGCTGGGCGAGCGCCGAGTCGCGGCGCTGCACGAAGACCTGGGCGCGTCGGCCTGGCCGCGCCACACGGCGGCGCTGCTGGATCACGGCGAGCGCGCCGCGCGGGCGGCGCTGGGCGATCTGCCCGAGGGGCGCTGGATGTTCGAGGACGCGCTGGATGACGACGGACACCGAGACGAGCCGGTGCCGATTCGGGTGGCGCTGACGCTGGCGGGGGGCGGGGCGCATTTCGATTTCAGCGGCAGCGCGGCGCAGCGGGCGGCCTCGATCAACGCCGTCGCGCCCGTCACGCGCTCGGCTTGCTACTACGTGATCCGCTGCCTGCTGCCGCCCGAGACGCCGACCAATGCCGGGCTGTTTCGCCCGATCTCGTTCACGCTGCCCGAGGGGAGCGTCGTGGCGGCGCGCCCGCCGGTGGCGGTGGCGGCGGGCAATGTGGAGACGAGCCAGCGGATCGTGGATACGGTCTGGGGCGCGTTCGCCCAGATTCTGCCAGAGCGAATGCCGGCGGCGTCGAGCGGCACGATGAACAATCTGACGGCGGGCGGGATCGACCCGCGCAGCGGCGGCCCGTGGGCGTACTACGAGACGAGCGGCGGTGGTCTGGGCGGCGGCCCGCAGAGCGCCGGGCTCAACGCGACGCACAGCCATATGACGAACACGCTCAATACGCCCGCGGAGGCGCTGGAGCTGGCCTACCCCCTGCGGGTGCTGGAGAACAGCATCCGCCGCAACAGCGGCGGCGCAGGCCGCCAGCGCGGCGGCAACGGCCTGGTGCGGCGCACCGAGTTTCTCGGCGACGCGCGGGTGACGCTGATCACGGAGCGCCGGGTGGGGCAAGCGTGGGGCGCAAACGGCGGCGGCGATGGCGAGGCGGGCCAAAACTGGCTGGAGACGCGGGGCGCGGACGGCGAACCGGAGCTGCGCGCGCTGCCGGGCAAGATCGTGCTGTCGGTCAAGGCGGGCGACGCGGTGCGCATCGAGACGCCCGGCGGCGGCGGCTGGGGCGCCTGATTCGGCGCCAATATTCGTTGCGCGTCAAGCGCCAACTGAGCGAACAGCGGAGGAGGCGATCGGGGTTTGGAGAGTGGCTGGCGCTGGCTCGTGGCATTCCACCCCCCACCTAACCTCCCCCCTGAAAGGGGGGAGGGATGAATTGGGGAATGAGGGGAGGGATGAGGGGGGAGGCGATCGGGGTTTGGGGGGCGGCTGGCGCTGGCTCGCGGCATTCCACCCCCCACCTAACCTCCCCCCTGAGAGGGGGGAGGGATGAATTGGGGAATGAGGGGAGGGATGAGGGGGGAGGCGATCGGGGTGTTGGAGGGCGGCTGGCGCTGGCTCGCGGCATCTCACCCCCCACCTAACCTCCCCCCTGAAAGGGGGGAGGGATGAATTGGGGAATGAGGGGAGGGATTGGGGGGGATTGGTGCGCGCAGCGGGTTCCTGCCTGCGCAGGAATGACGGAAGGTGGGGCAGGGATGAGGGCAGGTAGGTAGGGATGGGGGGGAGGGGGGCGATCGGGGCGTAGGAGGGCGGCTGGCGCTGGCTCGTGGCATTCCACCCCCCACCTAAGCTCCCCCCTAAAAGAGACCTTTGAAAAAGTCGGCTGGCGGGGTTGTTGGGGGCGTTTTAGGGCGCGGGATGGCGCGGTTGGGGCCTTGCGCGGGGGGTTCGGGCGGGTGTTTTTGGGGCTGCGCGGGCGGCTGGGGCGCACTGCGCCCGGCGGCGGCGGGGCTTAGACCGCGGCCTGCAGCCGCACGAGTTTGCGCAGGTTGAAGGCGAGGCATTCGAGGTAGAACTCGAAGCGGTTGCGCTCCAGGCTGTAGTAGCGCGTGGTGCGGTAGCCGTAGCTGCGTTTGAACGTGCCGAAGACCGGCTCGACCTTGCGTCTGGTTCGCTCCCAGAGCGCGTTCAGTTCGCGCTCCGCCTCCGTCAGCGGGTGGTAGCGGTCGGCCCGTCTGAGGATGCGGCAGTCGATCCGCATCGCCTCCAGCAGTGCGCGCCGCTCGGCCTTGTCGTAGGCGCGGTCGGCGTGCACCGCCGCCTCGTCGCCGGTCAGCAGCGCCTCGGCGACCTGCGACTCGTTGACGTTGGCCGGGGTGAAGACGCCGCGGCGGATCAACTGGGTGTCGGCGTCGACCCCGACGTGGCCCTTGTAGCCGTAGCAGGCGTTCCCGCGGGCGCCGCCCCAGGCGGCGTCCGGGTCGGTCGGCCCCTGGGCCGACTTGGAGCGGCGCCGCGAGGCCTGCGCCTCGATCAGCGTGGCGTCCATCAGCGTCGCGCGGCCCGGCTCGATGAACAGCCCCTGCGCCTCCAACTGCTCGTCCAACTCGCGCAGCAGCGCCTCGCCCAGCCCGCGCTGCGCGAACAGCGCGCGGTAGCGGCTGATCGTGGAGTGATCGGGAATCTCCTCGCAGAGGCTCAGCCCCGCGAAGCGGCAGAACGAGGCGCGCTCCCAGAGCATGTCCTCCATCGCCGGATCGGACAGGTCGTGCCACTGCTGCAGCAGACAGATTTTGAGCATGACCAGCGCCGGGTAGGCCTTGCGGCCCATCCGCGAGCCGTGCAGCCCGGCCAGCAGCCGCGCGAAGCGCGTCCAATCAATCGCCGCGTGGATCGCCTCCAACTGCGCGTTGCGCCCGCGCCGCTCCGGTATCTGCGCCTCGCCGAACGACCCCTGCCTGCGCTCACGCTCCATGCCGCACCCCTTTCGCGTCCAACCCACCGCGTTCCCCACAAGAATCGCCGATCCCCCAGAGTTGTGCAAAGGTCTCTAAAAGGGGGGAGGGATGAATTGGGGAATGAGGGGAGGGATGAGGGGGGAGGCGATCGGGGTGTTGGAGGGCGGCTGGCGCTGGCTCGTGGCATTCCACCCCCCACCTAACCTCCCCCCTGAGAGGGGGGAGGGATGAATTGGGGAATGAGGGGAGGGATTGGGGGGGATTGGTGCGCGCGGCAGGTTCCTGCCTGCGCAGGAATGACGGAGAGGCTTGCGCTCTAGACTGATTGCGATGACCAACCCCATCTACGCCGCCATTGACCTTGAACTCACCGGGCTCAAGGTGGGCGACGCTGAGATCATTGAGATCGGCGTCGTGCGCTGCACGCCGGAGCGCGTGCTTGAGCGCTGGAACAGCCTCGTGCGCCCCTACAGCATGCCCGACCTGCGCATCCAGCGGCTCACCGGCATTCGCCCCGAACAGCTGCGCGACGCGCCGCTGCTCGATGACCTCGCCGCAACGCTGCGCGAGCTGCTCGCCGACGCCACGCCGATCGGCCACAACGTGAAGTTCGACCTCGACCACCTCGGCGCGGCGGGGATCGACGCCTCGCGGCAGTACGTCGACACGCTGCCGATCGCGCAGGTGCTCGATCCGACCGCGCCTTCGCACCGGCTCGGCGACCTCTGCGCGCGGCACGGCATCGCGATGGCGAGAGCGCACCGCGCGCCGACGGACGCGGAGGCGAGCCGCGAGTTGCTGGTCGCGCTGCTGCGTCTTTGGGGCGGGCTCAGCGCGTCGCAGCGCGAGCAGATTGCGCTCGCCGACCGCGCGATGGCGCTGGATTCGCCGCTCCGCACGTTCATCGCGCTCACCTCGTCCAGCGCGCCCGGCGCGAGCCGGCGCGCGCCCGAGCGATCCGCCGCGCCCGCGCAGCGCCCCGACGCGCCCCAACCGCCGCCGCGCGTCGAGCTGCCCGCCCAATCGCTCGCCAAGCTGACCGCCGCCATCTTTGATACGGCCGCCGACCATCGCAGCTCTTCCGGTATGGAGCGCCGCTCCCAGCAGCGGGATATGGCGCTCGATGTCGCGAAAGCCCTCGACGGCAGCCAACTTACGCTGGTTGAAGCCGAGACCGAGGCCGGCCTGGACGGCGGCCAGCACGCGCTGGTTGAGGCCGGCACCGGCGTGGGCAAATCGCTCGCCTATCTCGTGCCCGCCGCGCTCTGGGCGATGCGCGAGGGCAGGCGCGTGATCGTCAGCACCTACACGCGCAATTTGCAGGCGCAGCTTTCCGAAGACGATTTCGCGCTGCTGCGCCGCATGCTCGACTACGCGCAGCCCGGCCTCGGCGCGGCCTTGCGCGCGACGGTGCTCAAGGGGCGGGGCAACTACCTCTGCCGCCGCGCGCTGGACACCGCGCTGGCGCGCAGCGCGGCGCCCGGGCGCGAGGCGGCGCTCGAAGTCGGCGAGGGGCTGCTATTGGCCCGCGCCGCCGTCTGGTCGGAGCTGTCCGACTGCAGCGGCGACCGCGAGCAGTTGCGCCTCTCGCGCGAGCTCGACGACCACTGGGCGCGGCTCTCGGCCGACCGCACCGCCTGTCTCAACGACGGCACGCAGCACGTGGCGACGGGCGCCTGCTTCCTGGCCCGCGCCTTCGACGACGCCGCCTCGGCGCACCTCACCGTCGTCAATCACGCCTGGCTAATCAGCAACCTCGAAGCCGCCCGACAGGCGCGCCTGGAGGCCCCCGACGACGCCGATTTCGCGCACCTCTCCGAATCCGACGCGGTGATCATCGACGAAGCGCACTTCCTCGAAGACGCCGCCACCAACGCTCTGCGCACCTCGGTCAACGAAAACACGCTGGACGCCACATTCGACGCGATCAGCTCGACCGATCGCCGGCGCAGCGGCACGCTGGCGCGGCGCGCCGAAGACGCCCTGCCCGCCTCCGCTGATAACCTCGCCGACGCCGCGACGGCGGCCCGCGACGCAGTCGAGTCCGCCTGGTTCGGGTTTACCCAATTTCTCAATCAGTTCGCCCAGGGCGACGCGGTCGTGTTCAGCGCGGGGATGCGCAGCCAGCCCGATTGGCACAACATCGAGCAGCTGGCCGAGTCGGCGGGCATGTCGCTCGCCGACCTGAGCAGGCAGCTGCGCGAGCTGGCGCGGGCGATCGAGGCCAACGCGCGCTCCAACCAGACCGACCGCGGCGAAATCGCCGAAGACGCCCGCAACGCGGCCGACGCCTGCGACGAAGCCGCCGAGGCGCTCAGCCTGGCGATCAGCGCCGACCCCGCGCAGACCGTCGTCTGGCTCGAACGCCGCCGCCCACAACAGCGCTCCCGCCAGCGCCGCGCCCAGGACGTCGTCGCGCTCGACGCCGCGCCGATCGACATCGGGAAGATGCTTGACGCGCTGCTCTGGAGCCGCTGCCCGCGAGTCGTCCTGACCGGCGCCACGCTCACCGTCGACAACAAATGGGATTTCCTGCGCAGACGGCTCGGACTGCCCGAGACGCTCGAATCGCAGTATGACTCGCCCTTCGACTACGAGCGCAACGGGCGCATCTACGTGGCCGACGACATGCCCTCAATCCAGGGCCCCACCGATGTGGTGGTCGAGGCGCTGGCGGACGCAATTCTGCCGCTCGCGCGAGCGGCCGGCGGGCGCACGCTGGCGCTGTTCACGGCGCACGGCACGATGCGCCGCGCCGCCGACCGACTCCGCCCCGCCTTGCAAAACTCCGGCATCGCGCTCGCCGTGCAGGGACCCGACGGCAGCCCCGCGCAAGTCGTCGACGACCTGCGCTCCAACCCGCGCACCGTCGTCTTCGGCGTCGCCGCGCTCTGGACCGGCGTCGATGTGCCGGGCGAGACGCTCTCCCAGGTGATCGTCTGCCGCCTGCCCTTCGACCGCCCGAACGATCCGATCCAGTCGGCCCGCGCCGAGCAGTACGACAACGCATTCGCCGATTTGCAGGTGCCCACCGCGATCCTCAAGTTGCGCCAGGGCGTCGGGCGGCTAATCCGCACGAGCGAGGACCGCGGCGTGATCGTGATCCTCGACAACCGCGTGGCGACCAAGCGCTACGGCAAGCGCTTCCGCGACGCTCTGCCGCCCGCGCCCTATCAGGAGCTGCCAATCCAGCGGATCGCCGCCGAAGTGCAGGCCTTCCTGCCCCCGCTGCCTCCCGATGAGCGGCAAGGCTGAGCGGTTGATCATGAGCGACTGGCCGGACCGCGCGAGCGACGGGCGCGTCTCGCTGACCCGCATCCGCGGCGAGGCCGTCGACGCTCCCTGGCTCGCCGAGGCCGCCCAGGCGATCGCCGGGCGCGGCGCGCCCTGCCCGCTCAACGCGCGGCTCGCTGCCGGCGGCGCTGCCGCCCACGCTGCGCATTCCGCCTGGTGGATTCGCGCCGAGCTCGACGGTGAGCGCCGAATCGTCGGCGCGCTGAGCGGCCAAATCGTCGGCGCCCAGGCCGTCTGGACCTGGCTCGCCGTCGCCGCCGAGTGGCGCCACTACGGGTTCGGCGGGGCCGCCGTACCCCTCTTCGAGCGCGCCGCCCGGCGGCTCGGCGCAACCCAGGCGCTCGCCCCGCTGCCGCGCGACAATGGAGTCGCGCTCTACTTCTGGCTACGCTTGGGTTACGTCCCCCAGCGCGCGCCGGCGCTGGATGGCGCGCTCGACGAAGCGGAACTCCCGCCCGGCGTCGCGCCCGACGCGGTCTGGATGCGCCGCCCGCTGAGTCGTGCCTGACCGTTCGCCGGCGCTCACCGAGAGGCTCCGCAATGCAACTGCCTGAAGATGTCAAAGCGCGGGTCAACAACGCCCTCAACGACGGCTACCCGCTCTCGCTGGTCGCCGTCTCGCCCGAGGCCGAGCCGCTGGTCAGCTTCCGCGGCAGCGCCCAGACCTTCGGCGACGACGCGCTCGCCGTCTGGGTGCGCGCCACCCCTTCCACCACTCTCAGCGCGATCGCCGCCAACCCGCAGGTCGCGATGATCTACACCAACATGCCCGATCGCAAGTTCTACGTCTTCCGCGGCCGCGCCCGCGTCAGCGAGGACCCCAGCGACCGCGACGCCATCTGGGAAGCCCAACACCCGCTGGAGAAGGACCGCGACCCCGAGCGCAAGGGAACCGCGCTGATTATCACTCTGGACCAAGTCAGCGGCAGCAACATCAACCTCCGCCGCGAATAGCCCCGCGCCTGCGCCTGCTCCCGGTCGCTCCCTCAATTCAGCCATCCCCCTACCAGAGTGGAGGGGCCGAAAGGGGAGTGGAGTAGGCTGCGGGGGGATTGGGGCGGCGTTGCGCGCTTGCCGGGGAGCGGCGCGGGCTTTCGGACAGAGCCACAGAGAAGGACGACCCACGATGATTTCGACCGGCGACCTGAAGCGCGGCTTCGTGATCGAGCTCGACGGAGCGCAGTACCAGATCGTGGACTGGGAGCACATCAAGGTGGGGCGCGGCTCGGCGCAGGCGCGGATCAAGCTGCGCGATGTGCGCGCCGGGCACACTGTTGAGCGCACCTTTCAGGCCGGCACCAAATTCCGCCGCGTGCGCACCGAGCACCAGACGATGCAATATCTCTACCGCGACGGCGATCTCTTCTACTTTATGGACACCGAGTCCTACGAGCAGCAGCCGTTGTCGGCCGAGGTGGTGGGCGACGCGGTTCACTACATGCCGGAGAACTCGGAGGTGGCGGTGCTGGTGGTGGGCGAGGAGCCGATCTCGGTCGAGCTGCCGGCATCGGTCGCGCTGCGCGTGGATCAGAGCGATCCGGGCGTGAAGGGCGACACCGCGACGGGCGCGACCAAGCCGGCCACGCTGGAGACAGGGCTGACCGTCAATGTGCCGCTGTTCATCGGACCGGGCGACATGGTCAAGGTGGACACGCGCAGCGGGCAATACCTCGAGCGAGCGGAGTCGGCCTAGGCGGGCGGGCGCGGGCTGATCATGGCGCGGCGACCGCCTCCCGGCTTCTACGCGCGGCGCGCGGCGGCGGGCGGCGAGCGCACTCAGCCCGATCAGCCGCGCATGGACCTTGAGAGCGCGCGCCAGCCCGGCGCCGCGCCGCAGTCGCATCCGGTCGGCGCGGTCATCTCGCGGATCGTCGTCCTGCTCCGCGCCGACGATCTGCTGCAGGATGTCTGGGTCGAGGGCGAGGTGCGCAACTACAGCCGCTCCGGCGCCGGCCACATCTACTTCCGCCTCGCCGACGATGACGGCGCGCTCGCGTGCGTGCTCTTTCGCGGGCGCAACCGCGGCGCGAAATTCGAGCAGGGCGACGAGGTGTTGGCGCACGGCCAGGTCGAGATCTACCGCGCCCGCGGCGACCTGCAGCTGATCGTCGACGATGTGCGTCCGCGCGGCGCCGGCGTGCTGCAGGCCGAATTCGAGCGGCTGCACGCGCTGCTCGAAGCGGAAGGCCTGTTCGCGCCTGAGCGCAAGCGCCCGCTGCCGCGCTACCCGCGTCGCATCGGCGTGGCGACCTCCTCCGCGGGCGCCGTCTGGCACGATGTGCAGCAGGTGCTCGGACGCCGCTGGCCGCTGGCCGACCTGCTGCTCAGCCCTTGCCTGACCCAGGGCGAGGGCGCGGCGCAATCGATCGCCGAGGCGATCCGCGCGTTCGCAGCGCTGGAAGTAAGCAACCAGCCAGACGTGATCATCGTCGCCCGCGGCGGCGGCTCGCCCGAAGACCTCTGGGCCTACAACGAGGAGCCGGTCGCGCGCGCGATCTACGCCAGCCCGATCCCCGTCGTTTCGGCGGTGGGGCACGAGACGGATTTCACGATCGCCGACTTCGTCGCCGATCGGCGCGTGCCCACGCCATCGGCCGCCGCCGAAATCGTCGCGCCGGATCGCGCCGAAGAGTCGGCGCGGGTGCGCGGGCTGGTCGCCGCGGGCGGGCAGATCGCGCAAAGCCGACTGGCGCGAATGCAGCAGCGACTCAGCGAGTCCCAGACGCGGCTGGCGGTCGCCGCGCCCGACCCCGGCGCGCTGCGCGTCGAGCTGCATCGTCAGCTGCAAGGCATCGAGCGCCGCGCCGCCGCCGCGATGAGCCAGCGCGCCGCCGCGCTGGCCGCCTCGCGCGCCCAACTGGAGGCGCTCAATCCACTGGCGACGCTGGAGCGCGGGTATGCGATGCTCACAAGCGCGGACGGCGCAACGATCGCGTCGGTCGGAGATGCAAAAGCTGGCGACCGCCTGCGCGTGCGCCTGCGCGACGGCTCGCTGGGCGCGCTGATCGAGTCGGCTGAGTTGGGAGGCGGCGCAGATGAGCGAAGCTGATCAGGTGGATGGGAAACCGGGCGTCGATCCGGAACTGCCTTTTGAGGAGGTCGTGTCGCAGCTCGAGCTGGTGATCGACCGCCTAGAGAGCGGCGGACTCTCGCTCGACCAGATGCTGGAGGCCTACGGGCAGGGCGTGGCATTGGGCGCGCGGGCGCAGGACCTGCTCGATCAGGCGCAGCTGCGAATCGAGCAGTTGCAAGCGACAGCCGACGAGTAGGCGATGTGACGCTGCGCATCGCCTGGTTCGCCTCGGCGCACGGGACCAGCTCGCGCCTGCTGCTGCGCGAAACGCTGCGGGCAATCGCCGAGGGGCGACTCGACGCCGAAATCGTCTGCGTCTTCTGCAACCGCGAGCGCGGCCAGTCAGCCAACACGGACGCCTTCCTCGACGACGCAGCGGCGGCGGGCATCCCGCTGATCGCCAGCAGCTCGCTTGCCTGGCGGCGGCGGGTGGGCGGCGAAATCTCCGATCCGCAGGGCGATTTGGCTCCCTGGCGGCGCGACTACGACGTCGACGCGCTGAAGGCCATCAGCGAATACGAACCCGACGCCGCGATGCTGGCCGGCTACATGCTGGTCGTGACGGACGCGCTCTGCGGCGCGTTGCCGATGCTCAATCTGCACCCCGCGCTGCCCGACGGCCCAATCGGCGTCTGGCAGACGGTGATCCACGAGCTGATCGCAGCGGGCGCGGACGAGAGCGGGATGATGCTCCAGCGCGTCACAACGGAGCTGGATCGCGGAGCAGTAGTAAGCCTCTGCCGCTATCCAATCCGCGGCCAAGGATTTGACGAACTGTGGACCGCGCCGCCCCGGCAGAGCGACGGGGAGTCGGTCCTGTTCCAGGCAATCCGCGCCGCCGGCGTAGCGCGGGAGCCAATCTTTGTAGTCGAAACCCTGCGCGCCATCGCCGACGGCCGGATCGATCTGGCCGGCCAAGGCGGGCCGCTGGATCTCACCGCCGACGTAGAGTCGGCAGTCGGAGGGAGTTCGTGACCAAAGCGCGAGAGGCGATTCGGATCGTAGAAAGGGACGGCTGGTTCTTCGTCCGCCAGCGCGGCAGCCACCGGCACTTTCATCATCCTGTGAAACCAGGGACGGTTACCATTCCGGGCCACCCAAATGAGGAACTCCCGCAGTGGCTCTGGAAGAGTATCCTGAGGCAAGCAGGATTGGGGAGGCGGCATCGATGAAACGCACCTACGCAGTGGTCGTCGAGCGCGCGCCGAACAACTACGCCGCCTACGCGCCCGATGTGCTGGGCTGCGTCAGCACAGGCACCGATTGGCCGGAGATGCTGGCGATGATCCGCGAAGGGCTGGGCTTCCACATCGAGGCGATGCTCGAACACGGTGAGGAATTCCCCGAACCGACGATGACCATCTACGACGCGATGCGCTATCACCTCGATCTGATTGATGAGCCGGGCTACGATCTGCTCGACGAGGTTGAGGACTGCCCGTCAACCGAGGTCACCTTCACACTGGTCGAGGTGGAAATCAAGGTCCCGACATCGGCCGCTCTGAAAGAGCCGGCGGGCGTCGGAGACTGACCCTGTGAAGCGCACCTACGCCGTCGTCTTCGAGCGAGCGCCGAGCAACTACGCCGCGTATGCGCCCGATGTGCCGGGCTGCGTGGCGGCCGCGGACGACTGGGAGGAAATCCGATCGCTGATCCGCGAGGCGATCGAGGTCTACCTGGAAGCAGCAGCCGATTACGGCGAGCCAATCCCTGAGCCGCGCATGACGGTCGCAGAAGCGATGGCGCATCACAGCGAGGTGCTCGCGGGGTTGGAGGATCCCGGTCCGCCGCTGGAGACGACGGTGGCGATGATTGAGATCGACGCCGCACTGCCGTCCCGACTCGAGGCTGAAACCGCAAATGTCGGTGACTGACGCTGCGGAACGCACCTACTCCGTCGTTTTCGAGCGTGGCCCGAACAACTACAGCGCCTATTGCCCCGATGTGCCCGGCTGTGTGGCAGCTGCGGACGATTGGGATGAAATTCAGGCGATGATCCGAGAAGCGCTGGAGTTTCACATCGAGACGATGGCGGCGGACGGCGACCCGTTGCCGCAGGCGATGATGAGCGTCTCAGAGGCGATGCGCTACCACAGCGAAATCGAAGTCGACGCATCGGAGGAGCAGATGGAGGTCGAGACCACCGTCGCAATGGTCGAGGTCAACTTGCCACCTGAGGCGGTCTCTGCCTAGCTCCGCGACCATGGCATTCCGTCATACCTGACCCGCCCCGCTCACGGCTTGGAACCCTGCCCGACATGACCGTAGCCGCGCTTTACGTCGCCAGATCGGGCGATTGTCGCGACGCGGCTTGCCCAGGCGACGTAGAATCGGACGCGCTATGGCTATGACCTGCCCGCGATGCTGCGACCCTGTCGGCGCCGCCGACAACTTTTGCCACGCCTGCGGCTGGGCGCTCGACGACGCCAGAGACGACACGCCGGCCCGTGCGCTTGTGCCCGACGCGGTGCGCAGCGAGTCGGCGGGAATGTCGCTGCTGCCCGCCGTGCGCGCCGACCTCGCTCCGCTCGCGCCGGTGGTGCGCAGCGCCGCGGCGGTGCTGGCGACCGCCGCGCTGACCGACTGGGCGGCCCGCCGCGGCGCGCCCGCGCTGGCCCGCAAGACGCGCGAAATCGTGCAGGGCAAGCCCCAGCAGCCGCAGGTCACGCAGACGGTGATGATCGAACGGCAGGTCACGGTGCGTCAGTGGGTCAGTGTGCGTTCCTAGCATCGTCCGCCGCTTCCTCTTGCCCGGCTTGCTTGGCGCAGTCTTGGGCGCAGTCCTGCTGGTCGGCGCAGCGCATCTCCCGCCCGCTCACGCCGACGACGGCGATATTGAAATCACCGCCGCGCTGATCAACGCCGGGCAAGGGCGCAGCGACGCTTCGCACGAGTGGGTGCTGCTCACCAATCTGGGCGACGACGCAGTCGATCTGAGCGGCTGGACTCTGACCGACAACGCGGGCAGCGACCCGCTCGGCGATGTCGGCAACATCGTGCTTCCGCCGCGGGCCTCGCTGCTGATCGCCGCCGCCTGCGCGGCGCTGATCGAAGCGCCCGACGCCGACGCCGATCTGGTGCTCGCCGACGCCGCAATTGGCCGCGGCCTTAGCAATCGCGGCGACCTGCTCGAGCTGCGCAACGCCGCCGGCGGCCTCGTTGACGCGGTGTCCTGGGGCAACGTGGACGCCCACGGGCAGCGCGCCGCGCCCGACGCGGGCGAGCCGCTGCGCTTTGGCGACGCCCCCATCCCCTTGCCGCGGGCGGGCGGCAACCCTGTCCTGCTCAGCCTCCAAATCGCCGATGCTGAAGATGGCGGCCGCATAGTTGAGTTGGTCAACGCCTGCGAATGGCAGCAGCCGCTGGACGACTGGTCGATCACAGTCGGCGATCAGCGGACGGACCTGGCGGGTCTGAACGCGCCGCCCAACGGGACGCTCGCCGCGCCGGTCCAGCCGCCAGCCGCCGCAGCCCGAATCGAGCTGCGCTCGCCTGATGGCCAGGTGGTCAACGCCGCCGACTGGTCGCCAACCGAATCCGCGGATGCGCAATCTGACAAAGAAGAGGCGACGGCGACAACCGCTCAGACCGCCCCCGATGCTCCCGCGCCTACGATCCGACCTCCAATCCGAATCACCGAGTTCATGCCGCGCCCGCTGCCCGACCAGCCGGAGTGGGTCGAGCTGATCAACGACGGCGCGGAGCGCGTCGACCTGAGCGACTGGCAAATCGGCGACGCGCGATCCAGCCGCGAGCTGTGGGGCGCAATCGAGCCGGGACAGCGCGTCGTCTTCGCCGCGGGGCAGCTGCCCGCCGCCGAAGGCGAAATTCGGCTGCTCGACGGGCGAATCGGCAACGGCCTCAACAACGACGGCGACATCCTGCGACTAATCGCGCCCGACGGCACGGTCGCCGTTTCGGTCGAATACGGCGGCCCCGAGCTGCCGGTGCCTGCTGCCGGCGCGTCGCTCGCGCTCACGCCGCGCGTCTGGGTCGTCAACAGCTCGCCGTCGCCGGGCGGCGCGGCTGTGGCTCCCGCGCTGGAAGCGGCCGCGCCGGCCCTACAGCCGATCGAGCGCTCGTCTGCGCCTCCCGCGCCGATCGGCGAACTGCAAGCGAGCGAAGGAATTAATCCCTGGATGGTCGTCTCGGCCAGTCTCGGCGGCTTGTTGGTCGCGCTGCTGCTGCGCCGCTGGCTGCCGAATCAGGCCGAGCAGGAAGAGCCGCCGCCACCCGACGAACCGCCGCCCTATCACCTCGATCTGCCCGAACACCAGCTCGCCGACGAGCCGCGGCCCGACGACCTCGACGCGGCCCCGACACGGTCGCATCCCTGGTCCGAGGACAACGAGGACGAGCAATGAGCGCCGTGCGTCTGGCGGTGGCGCTGGCCCGCGCGGGGATCGGCTCGCGGCGCGCCTGCGACGCGCTGATCGCGGCCGGCCGCGTGCGCGTCGACGGCGCAGTCGTGCGCGGTCCGGCCACTCGCGTAGACCCCGCCGTCGCCCAGATTGAGTTCGACGGCCGGCCGCTGCCCGCTCCCGAGGTGCCGCGCTACTTCGCGCTGAACAAGCCGCGCGGAATCATCTCCAGCGCCGCCGACGAGCGCGGACGGCGCAGCGTGGTCGACTTTCTGCCGCCCGACGCCGGCCGCTGCGTGCCGGTCGGGCGGCTTGATCGCGAGAGCGAAGGGCTGCTGCTGCTGACCAACGACGGACCGCTGATCGACGGACTGCTGCATCCACGCAACGAGTTGCCGCGCACCTATCTGGCGGAGCTGATCGGGCAGCCCAGCGACGCGACGCTTGACGCGATGTATGAGGGCGTCGAAGCGGAGGACGGCCTGCTGCGGGCCAAGCCGCGCCGCTCAAAGCGCCCCGGGCGCTCGCTGCCGCAGGGCGAGACCGCCTGGCTGCGGCTCACCTTGCACACCGGCCGCAAGCGCGAGGTGCGGCGGCTCTGCGAGGCGCTCGGCCATCCGGTCGTCCGACTGCGGCGCACCGGCTTCGGGCCGATCCTGCTGCGCGACCTACAGCCCGGCCGGATCCGCCCGCTCTCGCGCCGCGAAGTCCGCCTGCTGCGCCGCGCGGCGGGACTCGCAGAAGACAGCGCAGAACGAGGCGGCGACTATGATTCGCAGAATGACTGAGCACCCCGCCCCGCAACCCGCACTGGTAGCGATCGACGGCCCCGTAGCCTCCGGCAAGACAGAGGTCGGCCGCGCGCTGGCCGTGCGGCTCGGCTGGTCCCTCTTCGACACCGGCATCATGTACCGCGCAGTCACCTGGCTCGCCCTCGAGCACGGCATCTCGTTGGACGATGATGTGGCGCTGACCAGGTTGGCGAAGTCCGCGAAAGTCTCCGTCACTTCAAGCGGCGACCCGAAGTCTCCGGATGTGGAGATTGCAATCAACGGAGTGAACGCAACCCCGCACTTGCGCGAATCGCCGGTGGAGTCGGCCGTGCCGATCGTGGCAGCGGTGGCGGAGGTGCGGCGACTGCTGGTGAACTTGCAGAGCGAGGCGGCTGCCGATGGTCGGTTGGTAGTCGTGGGCCGCGACATCGGCACCGTGGTGCTGCCCGACGCCCCGGTCAAAATCTTCCTGACCGCCTCCGATGAGGTGCGCGCGCTGCGACGCTCCGTGCAGGCCGGGCACTCTTCCGATGACGACCACGAGCAAGTCCTCGAGGCGACGCGGCGGCGCGACGCGCACGACCAGAACCGCGAAGCCTCGCCGCTCGTCGCCGCCCGCGACGCCGTCACTCTCGACACCAGCGAGATGACGCTTGAGCAGGCAATCGATGCCGCCTTCAAGATTGTCGAGCGGGCGCTGCCGCACGCAGCGGCGCCGAGCTGAGATCCGGACGGCGCGCGCGATGGCCGCAGAGCTGAGCACGGGCAAACGAATCTACCGCTGGGTCACGCGCCAGCTGACCCGCGCGATCTTCGGCGAGTCCGAAGCGCTGCGCCAGGTCGGGCTGCCCGGCATGCCCAACGCCTCGCGGGCCTGGTTCATCGTCGCCGGCTTCTTCGCCCGCTTCGCCTTCCTGCGCATTATCCGCTGCGAGTGGCGCCACTTCGACCGCATCCCCAAAGGCGGCGTGATCATCGCCTCCAACCACCTCTCCTCCGCCGATCCGGCCATGATCGCCTCCGCCATCTACCCCCGTTCGCCGCGCTACATGTCCAAAATCGAGCTGTTCCAGAAGGAGCCGGTGATCGGCTACCTGTTCGCGCTTTCGGGCGGCTTTCCGGTGCGCCGCGGCAAGGGCGATCGGGCGGCGCTGCGCGAGGCCGAGCGGCTGCTCTCGGCGGGCGAAGTGCTCGGGATGTTCCCCGAAGGCCACCGCTCCGACAGCGGCGCGTTGATCGAGGCGCACACCGGCACCGCCCTGCTGGCGCTGCGCTCCGGCGCGCCCGTCGTGCCGGTCGGCATCTGGGGTAGCGAGCATCTGCGCGGCGGCTGGCGCTCGATCATCAGCCAGAAACCCGTCCAACTCACCGCCGGCGAGCCGTTCGTGCTGCGCCGCGGCGCGCGAATTCGGCGCGACGATGTCGCCCGCGCGCATCGCCGGCTGATGGCGGAGATTGCCGCTCAGCTGCCTGAGTCGTATCGTGGCGTATACGCCGACCTCGATCTGGAGGCGGAGCGTCGCGCCGAGCTCGACGCCGCCCGCGAAGAAGGGACCCGCTAATGCGAATTCACCGAGCGCGGGATATGGGTTTCTGCTTCGGCGTCCGCCGCGCCGTGGACATGATGCAGGAAGCGGCCTCCGAAGGACGGCGCGTCACCACGCTCGGCCAGGTCGTACACAATCCGCAGGTCGTCGCCCAGCTCGAAGAGACCGGCATCGCGGTCAACGAGTCGCGCACGGTCAACGGCGTCGACACCTCAACGGTGGCGATCACCGCGCACGGCGTCGGCGAGACGGTGGTGCGCGACATCGAAGAGCGGGGTTTCGACGTAATCGACACCACCTGCCAGTTCGTCGCCCGCTCGCAGCGGGCGGCGCGCAATCTGGCCGAGCGCGGCTTCACCGTGATCATCTTCGGCGACCCCACCCACCCCGAGGTCAAGGGCGTGCTCGGCTGGTGCCGCGGGCGCGGGCTGGTCATCCCCGACGAGTCGCTCGACGGCCTGCCCGACTATCTGCCCAGCAAGATCGGGGTGATCTCGCAGACCACCCACACCCCGGAGCGCTTCGCCCAGTTCGTCGCCAACCTGATGGCCAAGCGGGTCGACCAGATCACTGAAATCCGCGTCGTCAACGTGCTCTGCAACGCGACCACCTCGCAGCAGGCCGCCACGCGCGACCTGGCCGAAGAGGTGGATCTGATGATCGTCGTCGGCGGGCACAACAGCGCCAATACCCGCCACCTCGCTGACCTCTCCCGCGCCAACGGCGTCGAAACCTACCACGTCGAGACGGCCGACGAGCTGTGCGACGAATGGTTCGAGGGCCACGAGGATGTCGGCGTCACCGCGGGCGCATCGACGCCGGATTTCTCGATCGACGCCGTCGCCAATCGGGTTGAGGAAATCGGCCGCCAGCTCGCCGCGGCGGGAACCTGAGCGGGACCGACAGGATCGATCGGAACTCGGCCACGATGTCCCGCTCAACTCGCCCAACAGCCCGCTCCAGGGGCCGCAGCGGCGCCATCGCCTCGATCGAGCCCGACTCGCTCGCGCAAGAGGCAGGCCTGCAACCCGGCGACCGCGTGCTGCGCGTGAACGGCGAAGCGCCGCGCGACCAGCTCGACTACCGCTTCCAAACCACCGACAGCTTCGTCTCGCTGGATGTGATCCACGACGGCGAGCCGGGCATCGTCGAGTTTGAGAAACCGATCGACGAGCCGCTTGGCATCGAGTTCGCGGACGACGCCTTCGACGGCACGCGCATCTGCAACAACACCTGCTTCTTCTGCTTCCTCAAAGGGCTGCCCAAGGGCCTGCGCCGCCCGCTCTATCTGAAGGACGACGACTACCGGCTCTCCTTCCTGCACGGCAATTTCGTCACGCTGACCAACCTCAGCGAGGACGACTGGCAGCGGCTCGAAGAGCAACGGCTCAGCCCGCTGCACATCTCGGTCCACGCGACCGAGCTCGAGCTGCGCCGGCGAATGCTCGGCAACCGCCGCGCGCCCGACATCCGCGAACAGCTGCGCCGTCTGGCGGCGATGCGAATCGAGGCGCACACCCAGGTCGTGCTCTGCCCCGGCGTGAACGACGGCGACGCGCTCGACCGGACCGTGAGCGAGCTGCTCCAGCACGAGAATGTGCTCTCGATCGGCGTCGCGCCGGTCGGTTCGAGCATCCAGGGCGAAGAACGAATCGGCGACGATGGAATGCGCGCCTGCACGCCCGCGGAAGCGCGCCGCGCCGTGCGCCAGCTGGGGCGCTGGCAGCGCCGCGCCCGCGACGAGCGCGGCGCGTCGATCGTCTTCCCGACCGACGAGATCTATCTCACCGCCGGCGCGCGCATCCCCGCGGCCGCCCGCTACGACGGCTTCCCCCAGTGGGAGAACGGCGTGGGGATGGTGCGCACGCTGCTCGACGACTGGCGGCGGGCGCGCCGCCGGCTGCGCGAAGGCCGAATTTCGCTGCCGCCGAAGCGGCCGCAGCGGATCACGCTGGCCTGCGGCGCGCTGATCGCACCCATCCTGCAAACGCTCGCCGCCGAAATGTCCGAATGGATCGATTTGGAGATCGATGTCGTTCCCGTCGCCAACTCGCTCTTCGGCGCGCGGGTCAACGTCTCGGGCCTGCTGCCCGGCGCGGACTTCGTGGCGGCGCTCGAAGGCCGCGATCCAGGCGAGCGCGTCTTTCTGCCGCGCGCCAGCCTCGACTACTTCGGCAAGCGCTTCCTTGACGACATGACGCCCGCCGATCTGGAGGCGCAGCTCGAGCGCCCCGTCTCATTTGTCTACACCCTCTCCGAGATCGTAGAGTGGATCGCGAACGCCGAAGTCGGCTCGTCCAGCGCAATCCCGGCCCGCAGCAACGGGCGGTCCTGGACCAGCGCCGGCTGAGCGGCGCGGCGGGCGGGGCGCGGGGAACATCATGTGCGGCATCATTGGCTACGTCGGCCGGCGCGCGGCCGGCCCGATCCTGCTCGAAGGCTTGCAGCGGCTCGAATACCGCGGCTACGACAGCGCCGGCATCGCGGTGATGGACCGCGACGGCGCGATCGCCGTGCTCAAGCGACGCGGCAAGCTCGCGGAGCTCGAAAACTCGATCGACGTGATGCCCAACGGCGGCAGCGGCATCGGCCACACCCGCTGGGCGACGCACGGCGAGCCCAGCGACCGCAACGCGCACCCGCACTGTTCCAGCGCCGGCGATGTGGTCGTCGTGCAGAACGGCATCGTCGAAAACCACCGCGAGCTGCGCGAGCGCCTCGCCGATGTCGGCGTGACCTGCGAGAGCGACACCGACACCGAGGTCATCCCCCAGCTGATCGCGCTCGCACTCCAGCGCGGCCTCAGCTTCGACGCCGCGCTGCAAGAGACGCTCGACCTGATTTCCGGCGCCAACGCGGTGGTCGCGGTCTCCAGGAGCGAGCCCGGCCGCATCTACGCCGCGCGGCGCGGCAGCGCCGGCGGCATCGTGATCGGCTTCGGCGCGGAGGAGATGTTCGTCGCCAGCGACCTCGCCGCCCTGCTGCCCCACACCACCCGCGTCCATCACCTTGAGGACGGCGACATCGCCGTCGTCGATTCGGACGGCGCAAGCGTCGCCTCGCGCGGCGCGCCGCCGCTCCGCCCTCAGCCGGTCGAGGTCGGGCTGGATCCGGTCGCCGTGGCCAAAGGCCCCTACCGCCACTTCATGCTCAAGGAGATTCACGAGCAGCCGCGCTCGCTCTCCGACACGATTCGTGGGCGCGCTCGGCTCGCCCCGCCCGCCGTACTGGCCGACGAGCTGACCATCTCCGACGACCTGCTGCGCGCGATCTCGCGCGTGCTGATCATCGGCATGGGCACCTCGCTGCACGCTGCGATGATCGGGCGCTGGTGGATCGAGCAGCTGGGCGGTGTCGCCGCCGATTTCGACAACGCCGCCGAGTTCCGCTACCGCGAGCCGCTGCTCGGCCCGGGCGTGCTGGTCGTCTCGATCTCGCAATCCGGCGAGACGATCGACACGCTGGGCGCGATGCGCGAGGCGCGGCAGCGCTGGCAGTCGCCCCAACTGACGATCTGCAACGTGCCCGGCTCGGAGGCGACGCGGATCGCCGAGCACGTCATCCATCTGCGCTGCGGCCCCGAAATCGGCGTCGCCTCCACCAAGACGTTCTCCGCATCGCTGGCCGCGCTCTACCTGCTCGCCTGCCGTATCGGCCGCGCCCGCGGGCGTCTGAGCGAGGACGAGCTGGCCGACCGCCTCGAAGCGCTGCTCACCACACCCTCGCTGACCGAACGCGCCCTCCAGACGGGCGCGGAATGCGAAGCGATCGCCGCGCAGCTGCGCGGCGCGGCCAACCTGCTCGTGCTGGGGCGCGGCATCGAGTACCCGCTGGCGATGGAGGCGGCGCTCAAGTGCAAGGAAATCTCCTACATGCACGCCGAGGGCTACGCCGCCGGCGAGATGAAGCACGGCCCGATCGCGCTGCTCGACGAGCAATTCCCGGTGGTGGCGATCGCCCCGCGCGGGCCGCTCTTCGACAAAATGCTCAGCGCGATCCAGCAGGTGCGGGCGCGCGGCGCGCCCGTCGCCGCGATCGGCGACGCCGGCGACGAGGAGCTGGCGGAGCTGGCCGACCATTTCATCGGCGCGCCGCCCGCGCCGCCGCTGCTCTCGCCCTTCAGCCTCAGCCCGGTCGTCCAACTGCTCTCCTACCATCTGGCCGCGGCCCGCGGCCTGGACATCGACCAACCGCGCAACCTGGCCAAGACGGTCACCGTGGAGTGAACGCCCGACGCCGCCGGCGGGGTGCGCTGTGTCCATGCGGTGATATCCTGCCATCCACTCCGAGACGGGACGCCGCATGCCGCTGAACTCCGCCCTCGAACGCGCCTCGATCGTCTGGTTCGACCAGGTCGGGCGCGACGCGACGCCGCTCGTCGGCGGCAAGGGCGCGAACCTGGGCGAACTGACCCAGGCCCAAATCCCCGTCCCGCCCGGATTCGTCGTCACCACCTCCGCCTACCGCGCCTTCCTGCTGGACACCGGCCTCGATCGCCGCATCGCCGAACTGGTCGAGGGCCTGAACGTTGAGGACGACGAAGCGCTGCAGGACATCGCCTGCCAGGTGCGGGCGGCGATCGAGGAAGCGCCGATGCCGGCCGACCTGCGCGAGCAAATCGAAGCGGCCTACCGCGAGCTGGGCGAGGGGCCGGTCGCGGTGCGCTCCTCCGCCACCGCCGAAGACCTCGCCGAAGCCTCATTCGCCGGGCAGCAGTCCACCTACCTCAACATCGAGGGCGCGGCCGAAGTCGTCGACGCCGTGCAGCGCTGCTGGGCCTCGCTCTTCGAGGCCCGCGCGATCTTCTACCGCGAGAACGCCGGCTGGGGCCACACCGAGGTCGACCTCGCCGTGCCCGTGCAGCGCATGGTGCAATCGCAGGCGTCGGGCGTGATGTTCACGATCGACCCGATCTCCAACGACCCGGATCGGGTCGTGATCGAGGCCGCCTTCGGGCTCGGCGAGGCCGTCGTTTCGGGCCTGGTCAGCCCCGATCACTATGAGGTAGGGAAGTCCGAAGAATCGATTTTGCAGCGCCAGACGTTTGTCCAGGATCGGATGCTGGTGCGCAATCCCAACGGAACAGGCAGCGGAGCGGGCGGCGGCGAGGCGAACATCTGGCGGGAGTTGAGCGAGGCGGACGGCGGGCGGGAGAAGCTGAGCGACGCGCAGGTGCTCGAGCTGACCCGCATCGGCAAGCGAATCGAGCGCCACTACGGCAGCCCGCAGGACATCGAGTGGGGCTGGGCCGAGGGGCGCTTCTATCTGCTCCAGACCCGCCCGATCACGACGCTGGCGCAGCCGACCGGCGACCTCGACGACGCGCCAACGCCTCAGTCCGAACCGCTGCTCAGCGGCTCCGCCGCTAGCCCCGGCGTCGCCGCCGGGCGCGTGCGCGTCGTCGCCGATCCCGCCCAGACCAACCTGATCGCCGAGGGCGATGTGCTGGTCGCGGAGATGACCACGCCCGATTTCGTGCCCGCGATGAAGCGCGCCGCGGCGATCATCACCGAAAAGGGCGGGCGCACCTGCCACGCGGCGATCATCAGCCGCGAACTCGGCGTGCCCTGCATCGTCGGCGCCGCCGGCGCGCGCGAACTCGCCGACGGGCTGCTGATCACCGTTGACGCCGCCTCCGGCCAGGTCTACGAGGGCGAGCATCCCGAGCTGATCGACTGGTGGCGGCGTCAGCAGCAGCGCAGCCTCGCCGAAGCGCCGGAAACCCGCACCAAGATTTATGTGAACCTGGCCGACCCGGAGATCGCCGAGCGCGTCGCCGAACGCGCCGTTGACGGCGTCGGGCTGCTGCGCGCCGAATTCATCATCGCCCGAATCGGCGAGCACCCCCGCTCCTTCCTCGACAGCGGGCGCGGCGACGAATACGTCGCCCGCCTCGCCGAGGGGCTGGAGACGATCGCCGGCGCATTCCACCCACGCCCCGTCGTCTACCGCGCGACCGACTTCAAGACCAACGAGTACGCCAACCTCAAAGGCGGCGCGGAATACGAGCCCGACGAAGAGAACCCGATGATCGGCTATCGCGGCGCGGCCCGCTACGTACGCGAGCCGGACCTCTTCGAGCTCGAGCTGCGCGCCCTGCAACAGGTCCGCGAGCGCTACCCCGGCTTGCACCTGATGATCCCCTTCGTGCGCACCACCGACGAACTGCGCCGGGTGATCGAGCTGGTCGAAGGCTTCGGACTGCGCCGCGCCGACGGCTTCAAAATCTGGATCATGGTCGAGGTGCCCGCCAATGTCTGGCTGCTCGACGAGTTCATCGCCCAGGGCGTCGATGGCGTCTCGATCGGCTCCAACGACCTCACCCAGCTGACGCTCGGCATCGACCGCGATTCGGAGCGCTTCGCCGACACCTTCGACGAGCGCAACCCGGCCGTGCTGAAGGCGATCCGCAGCGTGATCGAAACCGCCGCCCGCTGCGGCGTGACCGTCTCCGTCTGCGGGCAGGGCCCGTCGGAACATCCAGACCTCGCCGAGCGTCTCGTCGAGTGGGGGATCACCTCGATCTCCGTCACGCCCGATGTGATCGAGCGGACCCGACAGCTTGTGGCGGACGCAGAAGCCCGGGTGCTCGGCTAGTGGCGGCGCCCGGCGCCTGACACTCGCCGAGTGCCGCGGCGAGAGCGGGAGCAGGCATGGGAAGCCGCATCGGAAGCCTGATCGTGCTGCTGGCGCTCGGCGGAATCGTCGCCGTCGCCGTCATCCTCGTGCTCCGCTTTTCCGGCGACTCCGAAACCGCCCCGCCCGTCATGGTCATCTCCCTGACCGACGATCAGCCGGTGCTGATCAACGCTCCGCTTGCCGTCGAGGTGCGTGCCCGCAGCGGCGAGCCGATCTCCACCTTCGCCCTGTTCGTCGAGGGCGCACTCGTCCGCCAGGCGCTGGCGCTCGACAACGCCGACCAGGGCATCTACAACGCCACCCTCTTCTGGACCCCGCAAACGCTCGGCCTCGCCAATCTCCGGGTCGTCGCGACCGACACCGCCGGCATCCAGACCGAGTTGGCCGTGCGCGTAGATGTGACCGACGACGAAGAGCGGGTCGCGCAGGCCGCCGCCGCGCGGCAAGCCGAGAACGCCGCCGCCGCGTTGGACACGGGCGAAACCGACGAGCAAGCGGAAGAAACCGAAGCGGTCGCCGCCCCGCCGCAAACCCAGAGCGGGCAGGACGGACAGTCCTCCAGCGCCGCCCGCGGCGGCCTCGCGCGAATCATCAGCCCCGAAGACGGCGCGCTCTACTACCTCGACTCGAATCAGCGGCTCGACGTGACCATCGAGACCTCCGGCACCGGACCGCTGGCGAGCGTCCTCTTTTATGTCACCCCCGTGCTCCCCGACGGCTCCTTCGGCGAGTCCCAACTCGCCTACTCCGCCACGCCCGACGTGAGCGAGACCGGCGGCGTCTTCCGCGGCACCGCCGGCAACATCGACGCCTGGCTGGTCCGGCCCGGCGCTTACGACCTGCAACTCGTCGCGCTCACACCTGAGCCCGATCGGCAGCGCTACGAAGCGCTGATCCGCATCACCGTCCTGGGCGGCGTCGGCGGCGACCAGCAAGAAGGCGACTCAACAGACGAAGAAGAGTCGCAAGACCAGGCGGGCGGCGACGATCAGGCGCAGGCGGAAAGCGCTGAGCCGGACCTGGCGATCCTCACGGTGCGGCAAGACGAAGACGGCATCAGCGTCGCGATCATCAACACCGGCGACGCGCCCGCCGAGCGCGCCGCGATCGAGCTCTCGCTCATTCGGATCGCGGACGGCAGCGTGCTGGCCTCGACCAGGGCGACGGTGACGCTCGAGCCCGATCAGCGCGTCAGCGTCCCGCTCGAAGTTCGCCCCGACGAACAAACCGACGCCTTCGTGGTGCTCGAAGCCTCATCCGACGCCGACGCGGGCAACAACACATTCCAACTCGTGCTCGCCGAATCCACCGCCCCAGACGCAGGCGACGACGCGCTCGACGACGAGCCGACCGACGACGGAGCAGGCGATGACGAACCGGACGAGCCGGAACCGCCGCCCGAGGATCTCGCCGACCTGCGCTTCCTCGAAGCGCGCTTCACCGACGACGGCTACGCCCTGCTCACCGTGATCAACGAGGGCGCAGGACCCTCGGGCGACTTCACCATCCAGATCACCGCCGAAGATGGAAGAGTGCTGGAGATCATCGGCCGCGGCGCCGCCGCCGCGCCGCTCCAACCGCTCGACAGCGAAATCCTCGCCGGCGCAGTCCCCCACAGCGGCCAGGTGGTGGTGATCCTCGACCCCGACAACACAACCCCGGAATCCAACGAGCAAAACAACCGTGTCCAACTCCAAGCCGCCCCCGAATAAAGCCGCCCCGCCATCGCACACCCCCACGCAACACCCCCTCACACTCCTTCCTCCGTCATTCCTGCGCCCCCCCTCCGTCATTCCTGCGCAGGCAGGAACCACGCGCGCGCCCGCCACCCACCACCCAACCCCTCCCCAATTCATCCCTCCCCCCTCTCAGGGGGGAGGTTAGGTGGGGGGTGGAAGCCCGCGAGTGCGCACAAAGGCTGTTGCGGCCAACCTCCAGTCGTCCACCCAGCCGCCGGTCTTGCCGCACACCGATCACCCCACCACTCCCCCTCCGCCATTCCTGCGCCCCCTTCCGTCATTCCTGCGCAGGCAGGAACCACTCACATCACCTCCCCCCTTCCCCAATTCATCCCTCCCCCCTCTCAGGGGGGAGGTTAGGTGGGGGGTGGAAGCCCGCGAGTGCGCACAAAGGCTGTTGCGGCCAACCTCCAGTCGTCCACCCAGCCGCCGGTCTTGCCGCACACCGATCACCCCACCTCTCCCCCACCGTCACTCCTACGCCCCCTCCGCCACTCCTGCGCCCCCTCCGTCATTCCTGCGCCCCCTCCGTCATTCCTGCGCAGGCAGGAACCCAAGCCGCCCACATCCCCCAAAAAGTAAAACACGTGGTAGAATGTCCCTGTGCCCACTGCCCTCTCACACGTGCGGACATAGCCGGTGACGGCGACCGACGACATCAAGGCGCAGATCGACATCGTCGATCTGATCGCTGAATCCGTCGCGCTACAGCGCAGCGGGCAGACCTTCAAAGCCCGCTGCCCCTTCCACGCCGAAAAAACCCCCTCCTTCGTCGTCGATCCGCGCCGCCAGACCTGGCGCTGCTTCGGCGCCTGCGCCGAGGGCGGCGACATCTTCAGCTGGGTCATGAAGCGCGAGAGCGTCGAGTTCCGCGAAGCCCTTTCGCGCCTCGCCCAGCGCGCCGGCATCCGATTGCAACCCCGCTCGCCCGAAGCCGAAGCGCGCGACGAGGCCCGCAAGCGGCTGCTCAACGCCAACGAAGCCGCCCTCATCTGGTGGCGGCAACTGCTCAACGCCCAGGAGGGCCAAACCGCCCGCGAGCACCTCGCCCAGCGCGGACTCGGCTCGGACAGCATTGAACGGTTCGGCATCGGCGTCGCCCCCTCGGAACCCGACGGCCTCATTCGCCACCTGGGCGCGCGCGGCTTCCGCAGCGAAGACCTCGAGCAGGCAGGGTTGGTCGTGATGACCGAGCAGGGCCCGCGCGACCGCTTCCGCGACCGCCTCATGTTCCCCATCCGCAGCACCCGCGGCGACTGCGTCGGCTTCGGCGGGCGCACCCTGATCGACGAGCCCGCCAAATACGTCAACACCCCCGAGTCGCCGCTCTTCGAAAAGCGCTCGCTGCTCTACGGCCTCAACCTCGCCCGCGACGCCATCCGCAGCGCCGGCCACGTGATCGTCGTCGAGGGCTACACCGACGTGATCAGCGCGCACGAGCACGGCACGCCCCAGACCGTCGCCTCAATGGGCACCTCGCTGACCGACGCTCAGGTGCGGCTGCTCAAGCCGCTCACGCGCGACATCCGCTTCGCGCTCGACGCCGACACGGCAGGCCAGGCCGCCACGCGGCGCGGCATCGAAACCGCCCGCGCCGGCATGGGCGCGGAACCGCGCGTCGCGATCGACCCGCGCGGCCTCATCCGCCAGCAGGACGAACTCGCCGCCGACATCCGCATCATCGAGCTGCCCGAAGGGCGCGACCCCGACGACCTGATCCGCAGCGACCCGCATGTCTGGACGCAACTCGTTGATGACGCGCCGCCGTTCCTCGATTGGCTCTTCGAGCGCGGACGGGAAACGCACGATCTCGACGACGCGCGGGGACGCTCGAATTTCGTCCGCGAACTCGCCCCGCTCGTGCAGGCCATCGCCGACCCCGTCGTGCGGGGCGAGTATCTGCAACGCCTGGCGGCCTACGGGCGAGTCGAAGTGGGCGCGCTGCCGCGCGGCGCCGATCGCCCGCGCGAGCCCCGCAGCGCCGAGCCGCCGCCGGAGCGCCGCCGACGGCGCGTGGGCGACGCGGCGCAGGAGTACCTCCTGCGGATCGCCGTCAGCCGCAGCGAAGCAGCCTCCGAACTCGCCGCGCTCGCCGGCGACCCGGCGGCGCTGATCGACGACGCGGAAGATCAAACGATCCTGGTCGCGCGGCTTGAGCAACCGAACAACACCGACTGGGCCGAAACGCTGCCCGATGAAACGCAGGAACGGATCGCAGAGTTGCGCAGCGGCGCGGAGCAGCTGCCGCCGCTGACGATCGAGGAAGCGCGCGCCGCGGCGCGCGAGGTTTGCGGCCGACTCGACCGGCGGCGCACACGGGAATCAGTCCGCCTGCAAGCGCAAAATCTGGCCCGCGACGAAGAGGCCTACGGACGCACGACGGTGGCGGAGGCGGCGGCGACCTACATTGCGGGCAGGGCGGACGAACTCAACGAGGAGATCAGCGAGGCGGCCGCGCGCGTCGTTCAGGCGCGCAACGATGCGCTCTCGCTGCACCATCGCCCAGAGCAACATGGGCGACAGGAACGACAGGAGCGCGCCGCCGAGCCAAACGGCGGCGCGCGCGACGACGAGCTGGTTCGGCCAGCCGCAAAAGGGAGCCGGCAATGACCACGATCACCCAAACCGACGCCCCGAGCAACGCCCCCGAAAAGGAGCCCGCCGAGCCGACCAACGAGCCGACCGGCGAGCAGCCCAACGAGCCGACCAGCGAACAGCCCGTCGCCCAGGCTCCGGAGAAGCCACGCTCGCGCAAGCAGGCGTCCAACGGCGCATCGAGCGGCAGCGCCGCCCCCGCCGAAACCAAGCCGGTATCGAACAACGGCGCCGCGGCCGCCGAGTCGGAGAATGGCGCCGCAGCGGTCGAAACCGAGAACGGCGCGGCAACGGCCTCGCAGAACGGCGCAGCCGCGAGCGCTCCCCCCCAGACCCCAACGGCGGAAGCGAACGCGGAGGAGGCCGCGCCGCCCAAGCCCAAGCGCAAGCGGCCCGCCGCTCCGGGCTCCGCCGAAGCTCTGCGCAACCGCAGCCGCCGCGTCGCCAAAACCAACGGCGTGGTCGGGCGGCTCCGCTTGCTGGTGCGCGAGCAGATGCAGGATCGCCAGATCACCGCCGAAGCGCCCGGACAGCGCAAGCCCCGCGCGGTGGCCAAGTCGGAAGACGAAGCCCGCGTCCGCGCGCTGACCGCGCCGGTCGACGAATTCTCGATGCCCGCCGGGCGCCGCTCGGTCAACCTCGCCGAGCAGCCCAAGCGCACCACCAAAAAATCCACCAAGGCCGCGCCCACCCCGAAAAAGGCCGCCGAGCGGCGCAACCAGGCCAAAATGCACGAGGAGCGGCAGATCAACAACGCCGCCGTCGCCCGCTTCACCTTCAAACCGGAAGAGGACGACACGAACCTGGACCGTCTCCAGCAGCTGCTCGAACTCGCCGAGAGCAAGCAGGCGGCGAGCCAGGCGGATCAGGCGAATCAAGCGAATCAGGCGACCCAAACGAAGAGCGCGGAACCGCCGCAAGCCGCGCCCAACGCCGACTCGCGGCGAATGCTCGAAATGCGCTCCGTCGGACGCCAGGCCGTCCCCGAAGAGTCCGAGGGCATCGACGACCCGGTGCGCATGTATCTGCGCGAAATCGGGCGAGTCAACCTGCTCACCGCCGCCGACGAGCGAAACCTCTCCCGCCAGATGGAAGAGGGCAACTGGATCCGCGACTTCGAGGAAGAATGGCGGCTGCGCGAAGGCCGCATGCCCAACCCGCTCGAAATCACGATCTACCTGCTGCTCCAACTCGAATATCTGCTGCCCGACATCACCGTCCTGGCCAAAGAGCTGGACAAAGCGCAGCTGCCGCTCTTCGAGCTGATCTACGACGGCGAATTCCGCGAGCGGGTCGACGGGGAGATGGATGAAGAGCTGCGCATGGTGCTGATGCGGGAGCTGGACTACGAAGAAGCGCTCGCCGAAGAGCGCCTCGTGCAGGTCTCGGTCGTGACCCACATGTGGCCCCGCCGACTGGTGAAGCGGGCGATCGACGCCGCCGAGGGACTCGACAAGCTGGTGCCGCCCCGCGAGCCGCTGCTCGAACGCCTCGAGACCATCGCCCTGCGCTGCGAGCGCCACATCGGCATCCTCAAGGAGGACGCCTACATCTCCGAAAAGCGGCTCACCGAAGCCAACCTGCGGCTGGTCGTCTCCGTCGCCAAAAAGTACATCGGGCGCGGCATGTCGATGCTCGACCTGATCCAGGAAGGCAACATCGGCCTCGTCCGCGCCGTCGAGAAATTCGACTACCGCAAGGGCTACAAATTCTCCACCTACGCCACCTGGTGGATCCGCCAGGCGATCACCCGGGCGATCGCCGACCAGGCCCGCACGATCCGCATCCCCGTGCACATGGTCGAAACGATCAACAAGCAGGTGCGCGTCTCGCGCCGGCTGGTGCAGGAGCTGGGCCGCGAACCCACCTTCGAGGAAATCGGCGAGGGGATGGGCCTCGAAGCGCAGCGCGTCCGCGAGATCGTCAAGGTCTCCCAGGAGCCCGTCTCGCTCGAAACCCCGATCGGCGAAGAAGAAGACTCCCACCTGGGCGATTTCGTCGAGGACGAGAAGATGGTCGCCCCCGACGCCGCCGCCGGCCAGCAGCTGCTCAAGGAAACGGTCTCGGCGGTGCTCCACTCGCTCTCGGCGCGGGAGCGCCAGGTGCTCGAGCTGCGCTTCGGCCTGCACGACGGCCGCAGCCGCACCCTCGAAGAGGTCGGCAAGGTCTTCGACGTCACCCGTGAGCGCATCCGCCAGATCGAAGCCAAGGCCCTGCGCAAACTGCGCCACCCCACCCGCGCCACCCGCCTCCGCGACTACATCGAGTAGGGGGGGGGGGGGATACAACTCCTCGCTTTCGCCGAACAGCGCAAGAACGCAGCAAGCAGCAACGCAGCAGATAGCCGGCTCCGCAGCCCCACGCCCTCCCCCTCCTCGTCACGCCTGCGCCCCTCCCCGTCACACCTGCGCCCCTCCCCGTCATTCCTGCGCCCCTCCCCGTCATTCCTGCGCAGGCAGGAACCACCCAACCCCAACTCCCCCCGACCGTGCTACCATACCCCTAGAAGAACGAAAGTGCGAGAAATGCCCACCTCCCCACCCTCCAACCAACCCCGCACCACAGGCGCGACCGTCCACCCCGAACACACCCTGAACAACCCTGAACAAATCCGAACAAACCTGAACAAACCCGAACGCCGCCGAACACCCCGACCAGATAGGGACACCCCCAGAATCACCCCCGAACGCCCAGAAAAAATAAAACCCGAACATCGTCGCCGCCCACTCGCAGACTCCCCACTGGCAAGGGGGAGGGATGACTTGGAGGGACCAGAGCGAGCGGGTTGGCTGCGTGGATTGGGGGGTGGGCGTAGGCTTGGGGGATGGCGGCGCAGATCATCGACGGGGCGCAGATTGCGGCGGGGATTCGCGGCTCGCTGGCCGAGCAGACGCAGCGGATGCTGGCCGACGGACTGATGCCGCGGTTGGGCGTACTGCTGGTGGGCGACAATCCGGCTTCGGCCTCCTATGTGCGGGGCAAGGAGCAGGCGGGCGCGGAGACGGGCATCGGCGTGCAGATCGCGCGCATTGCCGCGGAGGGCGACGCAGCCGAGATCGAGGCGCGGGCGGCCGAGCAGATCGACGCGCTCAACGCCAACCCGGACATACACGGGATCATCGTCCAGCTGCCGCTGCCCGAAGGGGTGCACGCCGACGGGCTGCTCGAACGGATTTCGCCGCTCAAGGATGTGGACGGCCTACATCCGGAGAATCAGGGGCGGGTATTGCAGGGGCGCGAGCGGTTTCCGCCGGCGACGCCGCACGGCGTGCAGCAGTTGTTGGTGCGCAGCGGCAACGATCCGGCGGGCAAGCATGTGGTGATTCTGGGGCGCTCGCGGCTGGTCGGGCTGCCGCTGGCGGCGATGCTGGCGCAGAAGCGCACCGGCGCGAACGCCACGGTGACGCTCTGCCACACCTCGACGACGGATTTGGCCTCGCACACGCGCAGCGCCGACATTCTGGTGGTCGCCGCGGGGCGCCCGAACGTGGTGGCGGGCGAGATGGTGCGACCGGGCGCGGTGGTGATCGATGTGGGCGTGAACCGCGTGGAGGATGCGTCGCGCAAGCGCGGCTACCGGCTGGTCGGCGATGTGGATTTCGAGAGCGTGCGCGAGCGGGCGGGCTTCATCACGCCGGTGCCGGGCGGCGTAGGCCCGATGACGGTGGCGATGCTGCTGAACAATGTCACGCGCGCCGCGCGGATGCAGCAAATGTCGGCCGCCGGGCGCTAGCGGGCGCGTTCACACTTCCGTCATTCCTACGCCCCCCCCTCCGTCATTCCTACGCCCTCCTCCATCATTCCTGCGCCCCCCTCCATCATTCCTGCGCCCCTCTCCGTCATTCCTGCGCCCCCCCTCCATCATTCCTGCGCCCCCCCTCCATCATTCCTGCGCCCCCCTCCGTCATTCCTGCGCCCCCCTCCATCATTCCTGCACTCCTCCGTCATTCCTGCGCCCCTCTCCGTCATTCCTGCGCAGGCAGGAACCCAGACCCTCCACACCCCCGCGCTCCGCCGCGCCCACCACCCGCCCAACTCCCACTCCTTCCCCAATTCATCCCTCCCCCCTTCCAGAGACCTTTGAAAAAGTCGGCTGGCGGGGTTGTTGGGGGCGTTTTAGGGCGCGGGATGGCGCGGTTGGGGCCTTGCGCGGGGGGTTCGGGCGGGTGTTTTTGGGGCTGCGCGGGCGGCTGGGGCGCACTGCGCCCGGCGGCGGCGGGGCTTAGACCGCGGCCTGCAGCCGCACGAGTTTGCGCAGGTTGAAGGCGAGGCATTTGAGGTAGAACTCGAAGCGGTTGCGCTCCAGGCTGTAGTAGCGCGTGGTGCGGTAGCCGTAGCTGCGTTTGAACGTGCCGAAGACCGGCTCGACCTTGCGTCTGGTTCGCTCCCAGAGCGCGTTCAGTTCGCGCTCCGCCTCCGTCAGCGGGTGGTAGCGGTCGGCCCGTCTGAGGATGCGGCAGTCGATCCGCATCGCCTCCAGCAGTGCGCGCCGCTCGGCCTTGTCGTAGGCGCGGTCGGCGTGCACCGCCGCCTCGTCGCCGGTCAGCAGCGCCTCGGCGACCTGCGACTCGTTGACGTTGGCCGGGGTGAAGACGCCGCGGCGGATCAACTGGGTGTCGGCGTCGACCCCGACGTGGCCCTTGTAGCCGTAGCAGGCGTTCCCGCGGGCGCCGCCCCAGGCGGCGTCCGGGTCGGTCGGCCCCTGGGCCGACTTGGAGCGGCGCCGCGAGGCCTGCGCCTCGATCAGCGTGGCGTCCATCAGCGTCGCGCGGCCCGGCTCGATGAACAGCCCCTGCGCCTCCAACTGCTCGTCCAACTCGCGCAGCAGCGCCTCGCCCAGCCCGCGCTGCGCGAACAGCGCGCGGTAGCGGCTGATCGTGGAGTGATCGGGAATCTCCTCGCAGAGGCTCAGCCCCGCGAAGCGGCAGAACGAGGCGCGCTCCCAGAGCATGTCCTCCATCGCCGGATCGGACAGGTCGTGCCACTGCTGCAGCAGACAGATTTTGAGCATGACCAGCGCCGGGTAGGCCTTGCGGCCCATCCGCGAGCCGTGCAGCCCGGCCAGCAGCCGCGCGAAGCGCGTCCAATCAATCGCCGCGTGGATCGCCTCCAACTGCGCGTTGCGCCCGCGACGCTCCGGTATCTGCGCCTCGCCGAACGACCCCTGCCTGCGCTCACGCTCCATGCCGCACCCCTTTCGCGTCCAACCCACCGCGTTCCCCACAAGAATCGCCGATCCCCCAGAGTTGTGCAAAGGTCTCTTCCAGGGGGGAGGTTAGGTGGGGGGTGGAATGCCACGAGCCGCCGCCGCCCGTCGTACCGCGCCCCGATCACCCCATGCCGCACCTCCGTCGTACCGCGCCCCGATCACCCATGCCGTACCTCCGTCGGACCCGTGCTCTCCCGTCATTCCTGCACCCCCTCCGTCGGACCCGCGCTCTCCCGTCATTCCTGCACCCCCTCCGTCATTCCTGCCTGCGCAGGAATGCAGGCAGTAAGCGAGGCTCGGCGGCGGCGCGGAGTGGCTTGGGTGAGTCGTCGCGGCATCGCGGTGCTGGAGGCCAGCTGGGTTTCCTGCCTGCGCAGGAATGACGGATCTCTCTGGCGCGGGTATGGCGAAATTGTGGGCACGATCCCAAGGCCGCTGGTACTCTGATGAGCGTTGAGGAGACGGGCAACGATGGACGACCTGCAGAGCGAGTTGACGGAGTTGGGCGCGCGGCTGAGCGACACGCTGGAGCGTCTTTGACCTGCCGGCGCTGGAGCGGGAGTCGGCCGCGCTGGAGCGGGAGTCCGCGTCCCCGGCGTTTTGGGACGACGCCGAACGCGCGCGGGCCAAGATGAGGCGTCTGGCGGCGCGGCAGCGGACGCTTGAGGTCTGGCGCGGTCTGGAGCGCCGCCTAGACGAGGCGGTGGAGCTGGTCGAGCTGGCGGCGGCGGACGACGATCAGGCGATGGCGGCGGAGCTGGAGCAGGAGACGCAGGCGATCGCCGCGCAGCTCGAGGAGCAGTCGTTTCAGCTGGCGCTGTCGGGCCCTTACGATGAGCGCAACGCGATCGTCGAGATTTTTCCCGGCGTGGGCGGCACGGAGTCGCAGGATTGGGCGGAGATGCTGGAGCGGATGTATCTGCGCTGGGGCGAGCGCTCCGAGTTCGCCGTCGAACTGGTCAGCCGAGTAGAGGGGGAAGAGGCGGGGATTAAGTCGGCGACGCTGGAGATCAAGGGCGACTCGGCCTATGGCTGGCTGCGCTCGGAGCACGGGGTGCATCGCCTGGTGCGCATCTCGCCGTTCGATCAGCAGCACTCGCGCCACACCTCGTTCGCCAAGGTCGACGTGCTGCCGGAAGCGGAGGCGATGGACGACATCGAGCTGAACCCGGACGAACTCAAAGTGGATGTTTACCGCGCGTCGGGGCACGGCGGGCAGAACGTGCAGAAGAACGCGACGGCGGTGCGGATTACGCATCTGCCCACGAACATGGTGGTCTCCTGCCAGAATGAGCGGTCGCTGCGGCGCAACCGCGACAGCGCGATGAAGGTGTTGAAGTCGCGGCTGCTGCATATCCGCCAGGAGAAGCATGAGGCTGAGCGGCGCAAGATGCGCGGCGAGCAGCTCGACGCCGGTTGGGGCAATCAAATTCGCAGCTACGTGCTCCAGCCGTACCGGATGGTCAAGGACCTGCGCAGCGGCTACGAAACGTCGGACACGGAGAGCGTGCTGGACGGCGAGATTGATCCGCTGCTGCGGGCCTGGCTGCAAACGCGGATCGGCGCGGAGGAGGAAGCATGATGCGGCTGGGAGCGCTGCTGATCGCATTGATCGTCGCATTGCTCGCGTCGGTGCTACTGGCCGGCGGCGGGCAGGCGCAGGGCGCGCCGCAGGTGCAGGACACCGCGATCCGCATCGAGGAGTTTCCCAGTTCGGTGACGTTCACCGCGCTGATCGCGGATGGCGCGCAGGCGGCTGAGGTGGTGTTCTTCTACACGATCTTGCCGGAGGGCGCGCTGACGCGGCAGCCGGCCGAGGTCATGCGTGGCGACGTGACGCGCGCCTCGGCGGTGGTGGAGACGAGCGGCGCGGATATCTACATTCCGGTCGGCGCGGACATCGAGTGGTTCTGGGAGCTGACCTCGAGCGACGGCACGGTGATCGAAACTGAGCGGGAAATCTGGCGCTACGAAGATCCACGTTACGAGTGGGACGAGCTGTCGCGCGGCGATGTGGTCGTGCGTTACTACGACAGCGAAAGCGTCGCCGCCGAGCTGGCCGTCGAGGGACTGAACGCCGTCGAGGAGATGACGGCGCTGCTGGGCATCACGGTGGATTTCCCGCTCAAGGTCTACGTCTGGCGCAGCGAAGCGGATGCGCAGGGCGTACAGCGGGTGCGCAGCGAAGGCTTCGACGAGCAGGTGATCACCGGCGGCGTGCGGGTGCTGGCGGACCTGGTGCATATCTACCAGCCGGACGCCTGGGTGATTCGGCATGAGCTGACGCACGTGCTGACGAAGATCGCGGGCGAGAGCGCACTCGGCGATCTGCCCTCATGGCTGGACGAGGGCACGGCGACGATCTCCGAAGGCGACTGGCAGCGCCGGCGCGGCGGCGCGTTGCGGCGGGCAATTGACAACGACGTCGTGCTGCCGGTGCGCGGGATGGCGTCGAACAGCAACATCCCGGGCCAGGTCGACATTTTCTACGGCCAGTCGGCCTCGCTGGTGACCTTCCTGATTGACAGCTACGGCGCGGATCAGTTCGCCGCGCTGTTCGCGGAGATGAAGTCGGGCTCGACGATCGAGAACGCGCTGACGGCGGTGTACGGCTTTGGGCGCGACGGTCTGGACGACGCCTGGCGGGCGTCGGTTGGTCTGGCGCCGCGCGTGCGCGGCGAGGACCGCTCGACGGTGATCGAAGATGAGGTGATCGCCGGGCCGGAGGTGGCGGAACCGGAGGAGGCCGCCGAGCCGCAGCAAGCGCAGAGCGAGCCCGCCGGCGATTCGGAGACAGCGGAGAGCGGCGGCGCGGAAGCGGCCGACGAGCGGGAGGCGGCGGAAGCGGATGATCAGCGCAGCGCGGAGGAGATCGCGGCGCGCACGGCGGAGATCGAGCGTCGGCAATCGTTGCGGCGCGCCGGTCCGAGCTTCTCGGTGTCCGGCGGCTTCCCCTGGGACTACGTGGTGGTGGCGGCCGCGGGAGCGGCGCTGCTGCTCAGCGCGGGTGTGTTGGTGCTGGTGATCTCGCCGCGCGGCAGGGATGCAAGCGGCAGCTGAGCGCTACCACCAGATGTCGACGCAGTCGATCTCGAGGCCGGGGAACTCCGGCTCGCCACTGATCGTGTCGGGGCGCTCGAGGACTTCCGGCTCCGCACCGGGGCGGTAGACGTAGACGCGGCTGTTGAGCGGGTCGACCAGCCAGCCGAGCCGCGCGCCGTAGGCGATCCAACGCGCCATCTTCTCCTGTTGCCGCGAGAGCCGGTCGCCGGGCGAGCGGACTTCGATCACCAGGTCGGGGATGATTGCGGGGAATGCGGGACGCTGGCCGCGCGGCGGCAGCGCCGCAAGGCGTTCGTCGCTGATCCAGGCTGCGTCGGGCGACAGCACCGCGCCGTCGGGCGTCGTGAAGCCGGGCGAGGAGCCGTAGGTTTGGCCGCCCGCCGTCGTTCGCTGCCAGTCTTTGACCTGGCTGCCGAAGTCCAGAGCGATGTCGTCCGCGTCGGGAGATGCCGGGGCCATGATTTGCAGTGCTCCCTCCGGCGTGCGCTCGAAGTGCCAGGGGCTGTTCAGCGAACTGAGTTGCGCGAGGAGCTCGTCGGTCAGCGGCGACTCGGGCGGGAAGCGCAGCACCGGGAGCTCAACGGAGATCTCGGCTTTGACAGGGCTTTCGGCCGTGGTGTCGGTCGCGGTGACCATGGCGTCTCCTCGCGGGGAATCGTACTGCCGAGAGGCGATGTCGGCGGCTACCACCAGATTTCGGAGAGATCGATTTCGAGCCCGGGAAACTCCGGCTCGCCGCTGAGCGTGTCGGGCCGCTCCAGGACTTCCGGCGCGCTGTTGGGTCGGTAGACGTAGAGGCGGTCTTCGCCCGGATCGAACAGCCAGCCCAACCGCGCGCTGTAGCCAATCCAGCGCTCCATTTTCTCCTGCTGCTTGGGCAGCTCGTCGCTCGGAGAGCGAACTTCGACGATCAGGTCGGGGACGACCGAGGGGAAGCCGCGGCTCCGGCCGAGTGGCGGGAGGGAGGCGAGTCGCTCGTCGCTGATCCAGGCGCCGTCGGGCGACAGGACCGAGCCATCCGGCATCGTGAAGCCGGGCGACGAGCCGTGGGTGCGGCCACCGGCGAGCATGTGCGCCCATTGTCCGACCACCCACATGACTTCGTAGCCGAAGTGATCGGCGTCGGGTGCTGCTGGAGCCATGATTTGTAGCGCTCCCTCCGGTGTGCGCTCGAAATGCCAGGGGCTGTTCAGCGAACTGAGTCGCGCGAGGAGTTCGTCGGTCAGCGGCGACTCGGGGGGGAAGCGCAGCACCGGGAGATCGATGAGTACTGCGGTCTCAACGAGCGGCTTCTCGGCGGTGATGCTGGCTGCGGTGGCCATGGCGTCTCCTCGCGTCCAATCTTACTGCCGAGAGTCGACGGCGGCTGAGCGCTACCACCAGATGTCGACGCAGTCGATCTCGAGGCCGGGAAACTCCGGCTCGCCGCTGATCGCGTCGGGCCGCTCCAGCACCTCCGGCTCCGCGCCGGGGCGGTAGACGTAGACGCGGCTGTTGAGCGGGTCGACCAGCCAGCCGAGCCGCGCGCCGTAGGCGATCCAACGCGCCATCTTCTCCTGCTGCCGCGAGAGCCGGTCGCCGGGCGAGCGGACTTCGATCACCAGGTCGGGGATGATTGCGGGGAATGCGGGCCGCTGCCCGCGCGGCGGCAGCGCCGCCAAGCGCTCGTCGCTGATCCAGGCCGCGTCGGGCGACAGCACCGCGCCGTCGGGCGTCGTGAAGCCGGGCGATGAGCCGTAGGTTTGGCCGATGTGGAGGTCGTGCGCCCAATTTCCTACCTGCCTGCCGAAATCAGCCGCTACGTCGTCCGCGTCGGGAGATGCTGGGGCCATGATTTGCAGCGCTCCCTCCGGCGTGCGCTCAAAGTGCCAGGGGCTATTGAGTGAACTGAGTTGCGCGAGGAGCTCGTCGGTCAGCGGGGCTTCGGGGGGGAAACGCAGCACCGGGAGATCGGCAGAGATCTCGGTTTTGACGGGCGGTTTCTCGGCTGTAGCGGCGGCAGTGGTGCTGGCTGCGGTGACCATGGCGTCTCCTTGCGTCGGATCATACCGCCGAGAGACGGCGGCGGCGGAGCAGCACGCTGAGCACAACGGGCGCGCCGATCAGCGCGGTGACGGCGTTGAGCGGCAGGACGCTGCCGACGCCGGGCAGTTGGGCGACGATCTCGGCAGCGAGCGCCAGGATGCCGCCGCAGAGGATCACGGCCGGCGCGAGGATGCGGTGGTCGGAGGTGCGGAAGAGGCCGCGCGCGAGGTGGGGGATGGCGACGCCGAGGAAGGCGATGGGCCCGGCGAAGGCGGTGACGGAACCGGCCAGCAGCGCTGCGCCGAGCATCGCCGCCAGTTGGGCGCGGCGCACGTGGACGCCCAGGCTGCGCGCGTAGGACTCGCCGAGCAGCAGCGCGTTGAGCTGCTTGACGCTGAGCAGCGCGATTATGACGCCCGCGGCGACGGCGGGTGCGAGGATGCCCAGCTCGGACCAGGTAACACCGCGGAACGAGCCGAAGCCCCAGCGGACAAATTGATCGACGTACTGCTCTTCGGCGGCGGAGATCAGGATGGTGATCAGCGCTCCGACGAGTTGCCCGACGAGCAGGCCGACGATCAGCACGGTGACGATGCTGCGAACGCGGAGCGAGAGCGCGAGCACCAGCGCCATGACGAATGCCGCGCCCACGAATGCCGCGCCGGCGAGCCCGAGGTCGCCGAGCCAGCCGAGCCCGGCGGTGAACAGCGTGAGTCCCGTGCCGGCGACGAGTACGACGGCGGCGACGCCGAACGATGCGCCGGCGCTGATGCCGAGCACGAACGGGTCGGCGAGCGGGTTGCGGAAGAGAGTCTGCATTTGCAAGCCGGCGACGCCGAGCGCCGCGCCCGCCAATAGCGCGGTGAGCGTGCGCGGGATGCGAATCTGGCGGATCACCGTCGTCCAGACGCTCTGTTCGCCGCCCGCGGCTTCGGATGCGCCGAAGAGGCCGGCCAGCGCGTTGAGCGTGGCGTCGAAAGGAATTGCAATCGAGCCGACGGCGACGCCGAGCAGGGCGAGCGCGAGCGCGCCGACGATCAGCACGGCGAAGCCGACGACGGTGCGTCCGCGCAAGCGGCCGAGCGAGGCGAACGCGGCCGATTCGGCTGCGGCGTCGGGCGCGCCGGTCTGCGCCGCTTCGAGCGTGCTCATTGCGCGGGCAACCGTTGGTAGTAGACGAATTCGTGGTCGGGCATCAGCTGCGGGTGCAGGATCGCGATCAGGTCGCGGAGGACGAGGTCGGGGCGCACGCTGCCGCTCTCGAAGTAGTCGTTACCGCCCTGCTCGTTGACGGCGAGCGTGGGATTCCAGACATTGCCGTTTTGCATTGAGGCGAACTCGCCGTAGCGGGCGTCTTCGGCGAGCGCGGCGGCGGCGCTGGCCCACCAGCTGGCGGCGTGCAGCCAAAACTCCGCATCGCTCGCGCGGGCAAGCTGTGTCTCGATGTCGTGCTTCAGCGAACCCGCCGCATCGTTGTCCGCCCAAACATAGTCCGCGCCCGCGTCGGCGAGCAGCCGCGCGACGTAGGATTGCCCGCCCGAGGCGTACCAGGCGCCGTCCCAGACCTGGCCGGTATGGACTGTCGGGCGGCGCGCGACTTCGGCGGCGACGGCTTTTGCGGCCTCGTAATCGCTGCGGATCTGCTGGTACCAGGCTTCCGCCTCGGCTTCGCGGTTGAAGAAGAGGCTGACGAATTTGACCCACTCGGCGCGCCCCAGCGGGGAGCTTTCTACCCAATCGCCGTTATGAACGATGGCCGTGCCGGCGCTTTGGATTACGTCGTAGGCGTCGTCCCAGAAGCCGGAGGTCATTAGCACATCGGGTTGGGCGGCGAGCACGACTTCGGCGTCGACGGCGGGCGTAGGGGCGAACTCGGCGAGTTGCCCCGCGTCGATCCTCGCGCGCACCGATTCGGTTGTTACGAATGCATGCTGCGCGACGCCGCTCAGGCGGTCGACGACGCCCAGGATGTCGAGCGCCGGCAGCTGCGTGGTCGAGGATGTGAAAAGCGACCTGATCGGGACTTCAATCACGGTCGCGGGGGCGAGATCGCGCGCGGCGATCAGGTCGTCGGCGAGGCTCGCCCAGCCGCCCTCGGGCTCGGCCGCGCCGCGCTGCGCCAGGACGTAGACGGCGCCCGGCGCGCCGGGTTCGGGCTGGAGCACGTGCACGAGCTTGGCGTCGCCGATGTATTCGACGGTGAAGTTGACGGCGTCGGTGATGATCAGTGGTGGCGGGGGCGGCTCTTCGGCGGCGGGCTCGGCTTGCTGCTCCTGCTGAGCGGTCGGAGCAGGTTGCTGGGCGGCCTGCTGATCAACCGCTTGGACTGCCTGCTGTTGCGGTTCGGGGGCGACCTGCTGGTTGATGTCGGGAGCGGCAACGCTCTCCGGTTGGCTCTCCTGCTGCGGAGGCGGCGGCGCGGGGTCGTCGCCGCAGGCGGCGATCAACAGCAGGAGCAGAGCGGCGGGGACGAATGCGAATCGGGAAAGCACGGTGCGGCCTTTCGCGGACCGCTTCGCGCGTCGGATGGGGGAGAACGAAAAACGGCCTCGATGGGCCGTTGGGGACGCCCCGACCCTGACGCGAAGTCGGCGTGCTGGCGCGGGCGCGCGTTGGTATTCGGGCTGACCGCAGCGAGCTGCGGATCACCGTTGCGCGACAGCCCCGGATTCGCACCGGGTTCCCCGCCGCGCGCCCCCTCATCTGTGGTTGCAGTGATGCTACCCACCGCGCCGCTGATGGTCAACCCGCGGCGTCGGCGAGGGTTTGGCGGAGGGTTTGGAGGAAGAGGTTGAAGCTGTGGGAGGTGTTGGGCTCAAGGGAGATTCGTTGCCCCATCTCGCGCGCCAGATCGCGCTTGCGGAACGAGGCGAAGTCCGCGAGTCGGCGCGCCGGTCGGTGGATGCTGTCGGGCGGTCCCAACAGATCCGCTGGCAAAGGACGATCCCCTATCTCCGGCAACGCAGCACGGAGAGCTTTTGTGTCGGCCAGATAACATCCCTCAAGCTCGGTGCAGACGATTCGAACCGTCACCTCACCCAAACGTGACGCAGGCACGAACGAACGAAGTTCCTGCTTCCGAAGCTTGCAGTCAGCGCTATCCTGATCGCACCACACAACGAATTGCGTGTGGGGGACACGCCACGACCTCGTTGTTTTCCTGATCTCGTCACGTACACTCACGTGACCTTCCGCAACACGAAAGTGTACGGAAACATGATCCGGGAATTCGAGACGCGCCAGCAGCCCGTTCAGGAATGTGCGTTTCGACTCTTCCTCAACGATGAAGACGATCGTCGTCACCAATTGGGATGAGCTCCTTCGAACGCCCCGGAGCGCCACATCCTACCAAGTTGGTCGCCGTATTCGTGCTCCGTGACGAGTTGTGGGTCATCTTGCACCCGACGCACATGGGTCACTCCGTCGCGCTTAACGAACCAAAAGACTTCGTCGGGCTCGGTTGCGTTGAGTAGGTCCGGCGAATGAGTCGCGACGAGAACCTGAGCATCGCCTTGCCGTGTGTAGTGGCGGACCTCCTCGATCAGCGCACCGAGGAGCGTCGGGTATAGGTAATTTTCCGGTTCCTCGATGCAGAGGAGTGGGTGTCGATCGCTTTCGTTCAGAAGCAGCGCGTACGCGACGAACTTGACGGTGCCGTCGGAAACGTGGCGAGCGTTGAATCCGCGGCTGTTCGACGTCTCGACGAACCTCAAGCCAACACGGCCGTCGAACGTTTCGACCGGCTCGACCCGCTCGAAACCAGGAACTGCGCGGCGCACCGACGACTGGACGCGGTCAAGTGCGTCAACTTGCCGTCCCTGGTGCTGGTGCCACAGCACGTTGGCGAGGTTCTCGCCGCGCTCAGACAGTCGGTGATCGCGGCCGACATCACTCGCGACTTTCGCAGACAGCGGATCGATGTTGGAGATGTACGTACCGCGCAAGAACGCGCGGGCGTTCTCGAGCAGGTTGACAACCTCAAACTCCTCGGTTTGAGGAGGAGCCAGGCTTTCACCGTTATCAGGCGCAACGCCGCCTCCGCGATGTAGGTCAAGCTGCCTGGCTCGCCTGGCCAAGAAGAAAAGCGAGAGCGGCTGATCAAGCCAGAGTCGGTCCGGCCCGGACAATTCCGGAGGTGTCCAAACCTCGGTTGCCTGACCATCTGAATCTGACTCGGCTCGCTGGCGCTGCACAGTCATTTCCACTGTGCGGTTACTCAAGGTCGCTCTCAGATCGAGCTGCTCCAATGCGAGGTACTGGCCGTCAGCGTCGGGTTCGATGGCAACTGTGTATGACAGATCGCCTTTCATTTCTTCGCCGGGCTCGCGGTGGTCGTAGTGCAGGCCGAGATCGATCTGAATCGGCCCTTCTCGACCTGTGGTGCGAACGGCTTCAAAACCGCCGCGGTTGGCGACGGCTGTGCGCACATCGTCGCGGAGCGCGTCGCGCAGGAAGGCGAAGACGTCGAACAGGGTGCTCTTGCCCGTCCCGTTCGCCCCGACGAACACCGCCAGCGGCGGGATGTCTTGGAATTCGACATCGGCCAGGCAGCCATAGTTCTTGATCCGCAGCGACGTGAGCCGCATTGCCACACTCCCCTCGTCCTTCAGTGTACCACGAAGCTCAGCGCGCGGCGACCTGGTAGATGCTGGTCTGGCGGATGCGGGTGAGCAGCTCGCCGCGCTCGCTGTAGACGGCGATGTCGTTGAGCGCGTACTCGTGCCCTTTGCGCTGGTAGGCCGCGGGGATGTGCCCGGCGACGACCAGCGTCTGGCCGGCGCGGGCGGGCGCGAGCTGCTGGATGCGGCTGGCCGCGTGGATTGCGGCGTGGTAATCGTAGGTGTGGCGCAGCAGGCGGGTCGGGCGGCCGGCGATCCAGCCCGTGTGGATGCGCGCGTCGGGGCCGCGCCAGCGCGGATGCGCGTCGCGCGCGAATTCGTCGGCGTACGACTCGGCCTCTTCGACCGAGAGCGATACCGCCATCGGCGGCAGGTCCTCGCCCAACGGCAGCGTCTCGGGCGTCAGCAGCGTGTGCTGCTCGGCGGCGGGCGCGGGATCGCGGCGCTGCGGCATCGACAGCTCGCCCAGCCAGTCGGCGTCGCCCAGACCCACCGCGCCGGCGATGCAGACCTCGCCCGTCTCTTTGGCCATCGTGAATTCGTAGCCGCCCGCGTCGTCGCGGCTGACGCGGGTGGTGATTTCGTCGCCCGGATAGACGGGGCGGCGCAGGCGGAAATCGGACCAGCCGTGGTCCAGCCAGTCCTCGCCCAGCGCCTCGATGATCGCCGGCGCGGCCCAGGCGTAGACCGTCACGCCGCCGACCAGCGGACCGCTGTAACCGAACTGCGCGGCCCCGGCGGTCGAGTGAATGATGTTATCGATCTCCAGCGAGTCGTCGCCGTCGAGGAAGGCGAGAATGCTGCGTTCGGCGAGCTGGGTGGTCATGCGGACGCTCCGATTCTGTTACTGCCTGTAGCAGCTATTTAAGGCGTTCAGATCACGCCTTCGGCTTCGAGCTCGGCGAGTTCGGACTCGGAAAGCCCGAGCAGCCCGCCGTAGACTTCGTTGTTATGCTCGCCCAGCGTGGGCGCGCGATGGCGCACCGCGCCCGGGGTGCGCGACAGCCGCGGCACGATGCCCGGCTGCGGCAGCGCGCCGTGCTGCTCGCTGGGCACCTCGACGATCTGCTCCCGCGCCGCGAAATGCGGATCCGCCAGAATGTCGCTGGTCGCGTAGACCTTGGTCGCCGGCACGCCGTACTCGTCGAGCCGCGCCTGCACGGCCTCCAGCGTCAGCCCGCGCACCCATTCGCCGACGATGCCGTGCAGCGGCTCGTAGTTGGCGCGGCGCTCGCCGTGCTCCGCGAAACGCGCGTCGACCAGCAAATCCGCCCGCCGCATCGCCGCGCAGAGCCGCTCGAACGTGCCCTGCGTCGTCGCGTTGATGATCAGAAAATGCCCGTCGGCGGTGGGAAACTGCTCGGCCGGCACGACGCCCGGAAAGTAGTTGCCCGAGCGCTCGCGGTTCTTGCCGCTGCGCTGGTAGTTCGCCGCGTGCGAGCCCGACTGCTTCCAGATCGCCTCGTAGAGCGCCACATCGACATCCTGGCCGACGCCGTTCAGCTCGCGCGCGCGCAGCGCGGCCAGCGCGCCGAAGGCCGCGACCAGCCCCGCCGAGTAATCGGCGACCATATAGCCCGGCCGCACGGGCGGGCCGTCGGGCGAGCCGGTCGTGTAGGTCATCCCGGCGAAGCCCAGCGCGACGCGGTCGAAGCCCGCCCGCTCGCGGTAGGGCCCGCTCTGCCCGTAGCCGCTCACCCGCACGACGACCAGCCCCGGATTGCGCTCGCGCAGCCGCTCGGGGCCGATCTCCAGCTTCTCCAGCGTGCCCGGGCGAAAGTTCTCGATCAGCAGATCAGCCCGCGCGCAGAGGTCGCGGAACAACTGCTGCCCGCGCGGGTGCTGCAGGTTGCAAGTCACGCCGCGCTGCGAGCGATTCTCCTGCACGTAGGAGATCGAGCCATGATTAGGCTCGCCGCTGCGCGGCCGCTCCAGCTTGATCACATCCGCGCCAAACTCGGCGAGCATGGTCGCGCAAAAGGGCGCAGCAAGGATTTGCCCGGCGTTGATCACCAGCACGCCATCAAGCGGGGGTCGAAGGTCGTCGTTGGCCATGGCGCTAGGGTAGGCGATTGCGCGGGTTCGGGGGTGCGCTTCGCGCTACCCGTCATTCCTGCGCCCCCAACCGTCATTCCTGCGCAGGCAGGAACCTGCGCGCCCACCCAACCGTCATTCCTGCACCCTCCCCCGTCATTCCTGCGCAGGCAGGAACCTACGCGCGCGCACCCACCCAACTGCCTCTCTCCCCCTCCTCCCCTTCCCCAATTCATCCTTCCCCCTCTCTCTCCGTCATTCCTGTGCCCCTCTCCGTCATTCCTGCGCAGGCAGGAATGGGGGGGGTGGGACGTACCGAGCGTCTACTGGCGGTTGTGTGGCCGCCCCTGCGCTCCCCCGTCATTCCTGCACCCTCTCCGTTGCTCCTGCTTCTTCCGTCATTCCTGCGTAGGCAGGAACCGCGCCCACCCAACCGTCATTCCTGCGCAGGCAGGAACCGCGCGCACCCACCCAACTGCCTCTCTCCCCCTCTCCCCTTCCCCAATTCATCCCTCTTCCGTCATTCCTGCTTCTTCCGTCATTCCTGCGTAGGCAGGAACCTACCCGCGCATCCACCCAACCTCCCACCCCTCCTCCCTTTCCCCAATTCATCCCTCCCCCCTTTTAGGGGGGAGGCTAGGTGGGGGGTGGGCGTACCGAGCGTCTACCAGCGATTGTGTGGCCGCCGCCCTCTCCCCCCGTCATTCCTACGCCCTCTCCGTTGCTCCTGCTTCTTCCGTCATTCCTGCGCAGGCAGGAACCTACGCGCGCGCACCCATCCAATCGCCGCTCCCCCACTCCCCTTTCCCCAATTCATCCCTCCCCCCTTTTAGGGGGGAGGTTAGGTGGGGGGTGGGAGGTATCGAGCGGGCGCACTGATTGTGTCCACTCCGCCGCCCTCTCCGTCACTGCTACCCCCCTCTCCCTCCGTCATTCCTCCGCCCTCTTTTCCGTCATTCCTGCGCAGGCAGGAACCACCCGCGCGCACCCACCCAACCTCCCACTCCCCCTCCCCTTCCCCAATTCATCCCTCCCCCCTAAAAGGGGGGAGGGATGAATTTCTTGGGGTAGGTGCTTGGTGCGTGGGGGTAGGTGCTTGGTGCGTGGGGGTAGGTGCCTTGGTGCGCGGGTGCAGCAATGGGTTCCTGCCTGCGCAGGAATGACGGAGGGGGGAGGGGGTGTAACGGGCTTGGCGCGCCGCTCGCTGCCCCCCACCCCCCATTCCTGCCTACGCAGGAATGACGGGGAGAGAGGGGGGGGGGAGGAATGAATTGGGGATGGGGGGGGTGAGGGGGGGGTGGGTGGGGTGCGCAGGTTCCTGCCCGCGCAGGTTCCCGCCTACGCAGGAATGACGGCTCCTACGCAGGAATGCCCCCTACCGCCCCAGCCAGAGAACCGCGTTGGGCTCGATCGTGAACTGCCGCGAGCCGGGCACTACACGGCCCTCGGCCACCGCGTAGCGCAGCCACTTGCCGTATTGCCACATCTGCACCGAGCCGATATGCGGCAGCGCGCTGAGCAAGCCCGACGCCTCGATCTCGTACTCCCCCAGCCAAATCGCCGGACCCGGCGCCTGGCTGCTCAGCAACTCCCCCGGCTCCGGCGGCGTCGGCGCCGGTGCCGTGTCCGCCACCGCCACCACCCGGATGTCCTGCTTCCCGTCCGCCGCGGCCGAAACCGTCGTGCGGCCCGGCGACACCACCAGATAGGTCGCCGACGCCCGGCCCGCAGTGGTGCGGGAATCCGCCGTGACCTGCGTGATCGAGGAGAACGAGCCGAGCGGAATCGCCTGCCAGCTGACGCGCGTGCCGTCGGGCACCGGCGCGCCGCCGGCGTCGTTAATCGTCGCGGTCACCGTGAAGCGCTCGCCCACGCGAAGCGCCCCCTCGGGCTCGCTCAGCGCGACCGTCTCCGGCCCGCCGCTGACGTTGAACGTCTGCGTGGCGCGCAGCGCGCCGACGCGCACCTCGAGCGTGTACTCCCCGTTGGGCAGCGGCGCGGTCGCGTCGCGGTTCACGTTCACCCGCACCCGCTGGTTGCCCGCCGCGTCGAGCCGCGGCGTCTCCGCGCCGCCCAGCGGCCAGACCACCTCGACCCCGTTCGTCACCCGCCGACCCTCCGCGTCGCTGACCCAGGCCAGCCCCAGACCCGTCGGCAGCTCGACCTTGTTGCCCGCCTTGTCCGCCGCCGTCACCACCAGCGTCAGCTGGTCGCGCGCGTCGCTGTCCGTCCCGCTCGCCTCGGCGCCGGCCGTCGACTCGGCGTTGACGTTGAGCACGCCGCTGGCGGGCGCGGCGATCGCCAGCGCCGCCGGCGGGCCGGCCAGCACCACCTCGATCGCCTCCGTCTCCAGCAATCGGCCGTCCGCTTCCGCCACCACCGTCGCGCGAATCGTCGCCGTGCCGACCGTGCCCAGATGCTCCAGCGTGATCGGAATGGCCCCCGCGTTGGTCGTATCGAGCGTCGCCAGATTGAGCGAGCAGGAGGGGCTGGGCCCGCCCACGCAGCCGCGACTCGCGCCCTCCCCGAAGGTCGTGCTCAGCCGACCCACGCTGGTCGTGAACAGCACCGACGACACGCTGCCCGTCGCCGCCGCCTTGCCGTTCTCGTTCAGAATGCCCAGCTGCAGCGTCGTCTTGTCGCCCCGCGCGTTCAGCACCGACGGGTGCGGCGCGTCGTCCGAGGTCGTCGTCGTGCCCTTCGTGTTGGTCGCGAAATCGAAGCTCAGCGAGTCCACCTCTTTGACCTCGCCGATCCGCACCACCAGCTCGTCCTCGAGCAGAACCGCGCTGTCGGCGATGCCCTCAACCTCAATCCGCACATCGCCCGAGATCGTCGCCGTGCTCGCCTCCGTGCCCGGCGGGATCACCACCTTGGCGGTGCCCAGGTTGATCGAGCAACTCCAGCTGGGCTGCCCGTCCACCACGCGCTGCGTGCAGCCGCTGTCGCTCAGCCAGAAGAAGCCGGAGCCGGCAATCCACTCCGCCGTCTCCGTGGTCGCCAGGCGCTCGCCGTCCAGGGCGTAGCGGGGCCAACCGAAACGGCCGCTGCCCCGCGGGGTCGGCGCCAGGTACTCCCGCGCGGCGGAGGCGGCGAGCGAGCCCGCCCATTGCCCGTCGGCCGGGCGCGAGTAGACCAGGATGCGCCCGCGATCCCCGTTGTGCGTCTCGCTGCCCACGAGCACCTGGCTGCCGTCGCCGCTCAGCTCCATCCCGCCACGTTGGATGGCAGCTCCGTCGCCGCGGGCCAGGTCGGCGGAGGGCAGCACATCGCCCGCGCCCGCCCAGGCCGACGCCGAGGCGCGCTGGAAGACATACACTTTGTTCAGGCCAGTCGCAGGGACCGCCACGGTCGTTCCGTCATGGGAGATATAGATGTCGTGTCCGAACGCCTGGCCGGCCACTGCGTCGGCCCAGGGCTGCGCCAGCAGCACGGCGGCGGGCTCGGTCACCCGCCGCGCCGGACCCGGCGAGTAGTGCTGCTCCGGGTCGAATTGCCTCGCGTCCGTCAGGGCCGGAATCAGCGTGCCCGTGACCTCGGGCGTCGTGCGCCAGTCCCCGTTCGGCGCCAGAAAGACGTAGGCCTCGCCGGCGTTTGCTTTGGCGCCGGTGCCGAACATACCGCCGGGCCTATCCGAGGGGAAGCGCTTGTTGTTCGCGCCGACCGCCAGCACGCTGCCGTCGCCCGAGAGCGCGATCGCCCAGAGGATGTCCGGGCGGCCGGCGCCGCCGGCGGTGAGCGCGGAGACGCGCGAGCAGTAGGCGTCGCAGTCGGTCGCCGCGCCGGTGCGCCCGGTCGATGTGGGGTCGAACGGCCGGGTCGTGCTCGTGCCCCAGGCCGGGATCGCCACCGGGGTGACTTTGACCCCGTCGGCGTGCTTGAGATCGCCCCAGTCCTCGCCCGCCCCGTCGGGCCGGCTGTAGACGTAGACCGCGCCGATGTTGTTGATCTCGTTGGACGAGACGGCCAGCGTGCTCCCGTCGCTCGAGAGCACCACGCCGGTGCCGTAGGCCGCCACGCCGCCGCTCTGCTTGTTGTTGAATTCGCTGCTCGGCGGGGCGACCTTGCCGACCTGCGTCACCCCCAGCGGGTCGGCGGACCAGTCCAGCCGATAAATCCAGACCTGCCCAACAGTGTTCGTGGTCTCCACCCTGTCCCAGCCGGCGCCCACAAACAGCCAGGCCGTCTCGTCGGTCTCCTGCCAGACGGCGATCGATTTGGGGTTCCACCAGCGCTCGTTCTGGCCCTGGCCAAAGGTCTGCCCATGCGCCCCTGTGGGCGGTGTAATGATCGCCGCCTGCCGCTTGTTCCAGGTATCGAAGATGTAGAGATTATCCGGGCCACCAAGGCTGGAGCGGGCGACGAGCGTGCGCCCGTCGAGCGCTCTGACGGTCATCTCGGAGTTGCTGGGCAGGCCGCCGCCGGCGGCGGTGGTCGCGGTCAGGGCGGCGCCGCCGCCGGCCGCCTGCGTTTGGGCGATGTTCAGCTTGTGCAGGGCTTGGTCTTCCCAGTCGAGGTTGCCGGAGAGGCGCAGCACGGAGTTGGCGGCGATGAGCAGGCGTCGCTCGGCGGGGGGCGGGCTGGTGAAGCGCAGCTCCGCGCCGACGGTGAATTCGCCGCCGGGCGGCACGATGTTGTCGGAGTCGTCGACGAGGCTGAGCACGAGTTCGAGGTCGTCGGGGTGGGTGTCGGCCTGCGCGGGCGCGATCGCCAGCAGCGCGGCCCCGGCCAGCGCGGCCAGCGCCAGCAGCGCGGCCAGCGCCGGCGGGGCCGGCAGCCCAGCGGCGCGCAAGCGCGCCCCCCGAAACAAAGACGAGATCAGTTTCACAGCCGCCCTCCCCTGCGCGGAATGCCAAACCCACTCTAGCGCAAGCTTACCCCCGCGCCCCAATTTATCGTAACCCCCCCGCAACATGCCGCTCCACCCCCGCAAGTGGGCCATCCCCCGCCATTCCTGCGCCCCCCACCGTCATTCCTGCGCAGGCAGGAACCCGGGTGCGCACCAAGCCCCTCCCACCTCCCCCTCTTCCCCAATTCATCCCTCCCCCCTAAAAGGGGGGAGGCTAGGTGGGGGGTGGGAGGCAACGAGCGGACGCCAGCCGCCCTAGACCACCCCGATCGCCCATCCGTCATTCCCGCCCCCCATCCGTCATTCCTGCGCAGGCAGGAACCTGCACCCCCACCCGTCATTCCTGCACCCCTCCACCCGTCATTCCTGCGCCCCTCTCCCCGTCATTCCTGCGCAGGCAGGAAGCACAGGCAGGAACGACGAAAAAGAGCGCGGCGCCCACACAACCGCCGGTAGACGCTCGCTACGCCCCACCCCCCACCTAACCTCCCCCCTAAAAGGGGGGAGGGATGAATTTTCCTGGGGGAAACTGTTGGTGCGCGGGAGCAGGTGCTTGGCGCGCGGGTGCAGCGGCGGGTTCCTGCCTGCGCAGGAATGACGGAACAGGCGCAGGAACCGCGGAGGGGACGCGGCCCTAGAGCAGCTTGTCGATCATGATCCCCAGCATCGTCGCGTTCATCACGAACAGCCCCCCGACCACCCAGCGCATCATCGTCATCTCGCGCCGCACCGCCGCGATCTCCGTCCCCAACTCGCGCCGCACCGCCGCGAACTCGCGATCCATGATCTCCTTCAGCTCGACGAAACGCCGCTCGACCTCTTCCTTGAAATCCTGCATGCGGGCTTCGAGCGACTTGCTTTGCGTCTCATTCAGCCGGTCGTGGTCGGCAAGGCTCTTTTCGAGCGCCGAGAAGCGCAGATGCATCTCGGCCTGCTTGGCGGTGTCGGCGTAGTCCTGCTCAAGCACATCGACGGCGCGACGCACCGCCTCGGCCTCAAGGCCGGCGTCGGTCAAGGCGTCCACAAGGGCTGGTCGGTTCAGCGCCATGGGGAGAGCATAGCGCATCCGCCCTCTCCCCGTCATTCCTGCGCAGGCAGGAACGGTGGGGCTAGAGGCGCATCAGCGGGCGATCGGGGGATTCGGGCCGGGGGCCGAGCGTCTGGGCTACGCAGTCGGCGACCAGGTCGAGGCCTTCCATGACGAGTTGGCCGACCAGCGCGTCGGTACCCTGGGGGAGGACGATGCAGTTGGCGGGCATCCAGCGGTCGCCGATCCGCACGATCAGCAGCCCTGCGACGGGCAGCTCGCCGCGGCGGCCGTCGGCGTAGGTCGTTGCGATGCTGTTGAACCGTTCGAGGCCGAGCTGGTTCACGATGTCTTCGGGCAGGGCGAGCATGATCGCGCCGGTGTCGGCGATGGCGGGGATGGTGGCGCGGCGGACATCGGCGTCGCGAATTTGCCCGGCTCGGGCCAGTCCGCGGTCGTCTACGTTTTCCAGCTCGATGTCGACGATGATCTGGCCCATTGGGTCACCTCGTTCGCGCTTGGGTTCAGTGTATCGCGCTTGGTGGCGCGCGCAGGTTCCTGCCTGCGCCCAAACCGTCATTCCTGCGCAGGCAGGAACGGCGGAGGCAAGTTCCTGCCTGCCCCTCTCCCCGTCATTCCTGCGCCCCCTCCCCGTCATTCCTGCGCAGGCAGGAACGCGGCGCAGCCTAGAGCAGCTTGTCGATCATGATCCCCAGCATCGTCGCGTTCATCACAAACAGCCCCCCGACCACCCAGCGCATCATCGTCATCTCGCGGCGCACCGCCGCGAACTCGCGCTCCATGCCCTCCTTCAGCTCGACGAAGCGGCGCTCAACCTCTTCCTTGAAGTCCTGCAGGCGGGTCTCAAGCGACTTGTTCTGCGTCTCATTGAGCCGGTCGTGGTCGGCCAGGCTCTTTTCGAGCGCTGAGAAGCGCAGATTCATTTCCGTCTGCTGCGCCGTGTCCGCGTAGCTCTGCTCCAGCATGTCCACCACGCGGCGCACCGCCTCGGCCTCAAGGCCGGCATCGGTCAAAGCGTCCACGAGGGCAGGTCGGTTCAGCGCCATGGGGCAATGCTACACCATCCGCGCCTCCCCCGTCATTCCTGCGCCCCTCCCCCGTCATTCCTGCGCAGGCAGGAACCGATGCGACCGCCATCCCTGCGCCCCCTCCCCGTCATTCCTGCGCAGGCAGGAACGCGGCGCAGCCTAGAGCAGCTTGTCGATCATGATCCCCAGCATCGTCGCGTTCATCACGAACAGCCCCCCGACCACCCAGCGCATCATCGTCATCTCGCGGCGCACCGCCGCGAACTCTGTCTGCATCTCGTTGCGCAGCCCCCCGATCTCATTGCGCACCGCCGCGATCTCCGTCCCCAACTCATTGCGCACGGCGGCGAACTCGCGATCCATGACCTCCTTCAGCTCGACGAAACGCCGCTCGACCTCTTCCTTGAAATCCTGCATGCGGGCTTCGAGCGACTTGTTCTGCGTCTCATTCAGCCGGTCGTGGTCGGCGAGGCTCTTTTCGAGCGCCGAGAAGCGCAGGTGCATCTCGGCCTGCTTGGCGGTGTCGGCGTAGTCCTGTTCGAGCACATCCACGGCGCGGCGCACCGCCTCGGCCTCAAGGCCGGCATCGGTCAAAGCATCCACGAGGGCAGGTCGGTTGAGTGCCATGGGGAGAGCATAGCGCATCCGCCCTCTCCCCGTCATTCCTGCGCCCCCTCCCCGTCATTCCTGCGCAGGCAGGAACCTACGCACCCTCGCACCACGCACCTCCCTCTCCCCAATTCATCCCTCCCCCCTTCCAGGGGGGAGGCTAGGTGGGGGGTGCGAGGCACCGAACAAGCGCCAGCCACCCCCGCAACACCCCGACTGTCGCCCAACGCACACACCCCATCCTCCTCTCCCCAACTCCTGATACGCTCAGATCAGAACAGGAGTGCCGAACCATGCCCACCCCCCACGCCCTCACCGTCAACCCCGAACACCACCTGAACAACCCTGAACAAATCCGAACAAACCTGAACAAACCCGAACACCGCCGAACGCCCCGACCAGATAGGGAGCCCCAAAAATCACCCCAAAAACACCCCGAAAAAACAAAACCCCCGAACACCCCCTATTCCGTCATTCCGGCGCCTTCCCCGTCATTCCTGCGCAGGCAGGAACGGCGCCGCGCCCGGTTTAGCCCGCTTGGGTGCGGCGGGCGGTTTGCTCGATGCGCATTTGGCGTTGGTTGGGCTCTACGCCGCTTTGGAAGTTGGGTTGGTAGTCGGACTGGCGGCCCTGGATTTGGGCGGCGTGCTGGCGGTCGTGGCGGTAGAAGGAGCGGAGCCACTGCATCACGGTGAGCTCGCCGAAGGCGGCGGTCGCGGCGGTGCGGTGGAATTGGTCGAGGGAGAGGCCGCGGATGAAGCGGTTGGTCGCGGCGCGCTCGGCGATCAGCGCGTCGAGCAGCTGGCGCACGGAGTGTCGGGGGGCACGCTCGATGGGGATGTCGACGGGGTCGCCGCGCACGCCGGTGACATCGACGCCGCTCTGCTCGAGGGCGGCGCGGCACCAGGCGATGTAGGACTTTTCCATCTCCCAGAGGTGGGCGAGCTGCTCTTTGGCGGTCCATTGCTCCTCGCCGACGGCGTCGACGGGGATGCGGTCGGCGTCGGCGTCGCTGAGCGCCTCGGCGGCGGCGATCAGGCTGGCGCGCTCCTCGGCCATTTTGGCGACCAGGGCTTCGACATCGGCGTCGCTGTAGCTGGGCATCGTCGCACCTCTCTCGATGCTCGATCGGCGAATTGCGTTGAGGGTAGCGGGCGGCGGCGGGGAGTCGCTTAGGCTGCGCGGGGGATGGTCGAGGGGGCGGGATGACGGCGACCACGCTGGAAGATGCGAACCTGCCGATCGAGCGGGCGGCGGCGCTGCTGGCGGTGGCCGACGGGCTGCGGCGGATCGGCGCGGCGCGCAGCGGCGAGAACGCGGGGCAGTTTTCGATTTTCAACTTTCTGCTGCGCTGCGCGGAGGAGCCGGAACGGCGCGACGAGTCGGGCCGGGCGGCCTACGCGCTGGTGATGCAGGCGGGGATTGTGCGTCGGCGGGCGTGGTATTGCCGCTACTGGCACGCGGCGGCCGGGCAGCCGCTGCGGATCGAGCTGCCCGCGCCGCTGCCGCGCGGCTGGGAGTGGTGGCTGGATGTCGAGGAGATCATGCGGCGGCTGGCTCCGTCGCCGGCGTGGGCGGAGCTGGTCGGCGAGTCGATGGAGGCGCGGGTGGCGCACTTCCGCGCAGCGCTGAGCGAGGCCGTGGTGACGCGGGAGACATGAGGCGCGACGCGGGCGCGCGGCCTAGTTTTCGGTGTTCGTCTCGGGGCCGAAGCTGATCAGCCGCATCCAGCTTGCGCCGTTCCACTCGTAGATCACCGAGTTATTGGTGTCGAGGTAGAAGTCGCCGTTGCGCGGCGTGGGGCTGAGCGAGAGTCCGCCGGGGGCGGTCGGCGAGGTCGTGCCGTGGTACCAGCGGGTGCCGGCCTCGCCCCGATCGCCCTGGTCGCCTTTGTCGCCCTTGGCCCCGGCGGGGCCGGGCGCTCCGTCGGCCCCGGCAGCGCCTGTCGCGCCTTGGATGCCGGTCAGCGCGCCCTGCAAGGTCCAAACGCTGCCGTCGTAGCTGTAGATCTGCGAGGTGGTGGTGTCCATGAACATGTCGCCGCTTTGCAGCGTGACGCCGGTCCAGTCGTTGGCGGCGTGCCCGCCGGCGTAAGTGAACCAGCGGCTGCCGCGGGTACCGGCCGGTCCCTGCGCGCCCTGCGGCCCGGTCGGTCCGGCAGGACCGCGCACCGAGGTGACGCGGTTCCAGGTCAGGCCGGTGCCCGGGTTGTTCTGGTAGGCGTAGATGTCGTAGCTCTGGTAGTTGAAGTAGAGGTCGCCGGCCGTCGCGCCCTGCGGCGCGGGCGCGTCGTCGGTACCGAAGAACCAGCCGAGCCCGCGCGCGCCTTGCGGTCCGGTCTCGCCCCGAGCGCCTTGAATGCCCTGCGGCCCGGTCGGGCCTGCCGGTCCCTGCGGTCCCTGGCGCAGGTTGACGAGCAGCGTCCAGGCGCTGCCGCCGTACCAGTGCAGGTCGCCGTTGGCGGTGTTGATCAGCAGGTCGCCGCGCTGGAGTGTCGGGTTGCCGACAGTGCCCCAGTAGGCGGCGCCCGAAGCGGGCGGCGCGGCGTTGTGGTGGTAGATGCGGTTGCCGGGGTCGCCTTTTGCGCCCGTCGCGCCGGTCGGACCCTGGGAGCCGGTATCGCCGGTCAGGCCGCGCTGGCCTTGCGGACCTTGCGCGCCTTGCGGCCCCTGTGGACCGGTTGCGCCCTGCGGTCCGACCGGACCGCCGGCCCGGCCGGCCGGTCCCTGGAGACCCTGCGCGCCTTGCGGGCCGCGCTCGCCCTGGGGACCGCGTTCGCCCTGCGGTCCGGGCGGTCCGGCGTCGCCTTGCGGTCCCTGCGCGCCGGTCGCGCCCTGCGGTCCGGGCGGACCGCCGGCGGGGCCGCGCTCGCCTTGCGGACCTTGCGGTCCGATGGCTCCCTGCGGTCCAATCGGTCCCTGCGGACCGACAGCGCCGGGCGAGCCAACCTCGCCGGGCAGACCTTGCAGGCCGCGCGGACCGGCGGGACCTGTTGCGCCGGTCGCGCCGCGTGGTCCGGCCGGGCCGGTCAGGCCGATCGGTCCCTGCGCGCCCGTCGCGCCCTGCGGTCCGGGCGAGCCAGCTGCGCCGGACGAACCTTGCAGGCCGCGCGGGCCGACGGGGCCGGTCAGGCCAGTCGCGCCCGTTGCGCCCGGCTCGCCTGTTGCTCCCTGCGGACCTGGCGGACCAGTCGCGCCGGGCGGACCTTGCAGGCCACGAGGGCCGGCGGGGCCGATCAGGCCGGTCGCGCCTTGCGGACCGGCGGGGCCGGTCAGGCCGATCGGTCCCTGCGGGCCGATCTCACCTTGCTCGCCCGGCTCGCCGCGCTCGCCTCGTTCGCCCTGCGGGCCGACAGGACCTTGCGGGCCAGTCTCGCCGGGCACGGCTTGATCGTCGGGCTGGCCGCCCGGGGTCTGCGCCGCATCAAGGCTCGCGCCCATCGGCGGGGGCAGGACGGACTGAGCAATGGGGCGGTAGTTGACGGCTGTGCCGACCGGCGCGGCGCTCCAGCCGTTGCCATCGCGGACGTAGATTTCGCCGCTCGCGGGGTTGATGTAGAACTCGACCTCCTCGACGCCGGCGGCCAGCTCAAGGGAGTCGTCGGCGGAGTCGAAGCTGCTGACGACGTTGTAGGTCGTCACGCCGAGCACGATCAGGAACAGCGCGGCCAGCGCGACAATCAGAGCAGCGGGAGCTTGGTAGCGCAGCATCCGTTTCATCCACCTCTCGAGCTCGGCTACGACATCGTCGGACGAGAGCGTAGGCAAGGTGGGCGTTATGGATGTGGGTGGTCAGTTGAGGTGTGTTGCGCGCGCCACAGAGGGAGTTGGGGGTGGAGGCCGGATCAGGAGAGCAGCGACGGCTGCGCGGGCATTTGGGAGGCCGGAGGGACGCCCTCAGGCTGGATCGCGGTGATGCCGGCGTCGGCGAGGGCGGCCTGCTCGTCGGTGCTCAGGCCGAGCAGGCCGCCGAGGATTTCCTCGTTGTGCTGGCCGAAATCGGGGGCGGGCGCGAGCACGCAGGGGCCTGCGCCGCTGGTGCGCCAGAGCCAGCCGTGCACCATCCAGAGGCCAACTTCGGGGTGGCGCAGCGGCTCGTAGAAGCGTCGCGCCGCGAGGTGCGGCTCGCGGATCAGCTCGAGCGTCTTCCAGACGGGCGAAGAGGGGATGCGCTCGGTGCGCAGGGCCCCGAAGAGGTCCGTCTTGCTGCGGCCGGCGGTCCATTCGCCGAGCTGTTGGTCGAGCGTTTCGCGGTGCTCCCAGCGCAGGATCTGGTCGGAGAACTCGCCGCGCTCGGCCCATTCGGGGGAGCCCATCACGCGCTTGAGCGCTTCCCACTCGGCGTCGCTGCGCACGCAGATCGCGATCCACTCTTCGTCGCCGGCGCAGGGATAGATATTATGCGGAGCCATCCAGTCGTGGCCGTTGCCCTGGTGCTCGGGCAGGCGACGGTTCATCGACCAGTCCATATAGAACTCGCCGAGCATCGTGGACATCGCTTCGCGCTGGGCGAGGTCGATGTACTGCCCGCGGCCGGTGCGCGCGCGGTGGATTAACGCGGTGGCGACGGCGGCGGCGGCGGTGATGCCGGCGATCGGATCGCCGTAGGAAATGCCGCTCTTGTAAGGCATGCCGTCGTCGCCGTAGCCGGAGCTGGAGGTGAGGCCGGACATCATTTCGATGATCGGGCCGTAGCCGACGGCGTCGCGCTCAGGGCCGGTCTTGCCGAATCCTGCCATCCCGACGACGATGATGTCGTCGCGCTGCTCGCGCAGCCAGTCGTAGCTGAGGCCGAGGTTGTCCATCACGTCGGTGCGGTAGTTTTCGATCACGACATCGCACTGCGCAACGAGGCGGGCGAAGATCGCCCGGCCCTGGGGCTCGGCGAGGTCGAGGCTGAGCGACTTTTTGTTACGGCTGTACTCGTGGAAGTAGAAGTTGGTGTTCCACCAGCGCTCGCCGGGCGCGGTGGGCGGCGGGAGCAAGGTGCGGATGTTGTCCCAGGCGCGTGGCGATTCGATCTTGATCACTTCCGCGCCCTGGTCGGCGAGGATTTTGGTCGCGTAGGGGCCGGCCCAGATCATGGTCAGGTCGGCGACGCGAATGCCGCTAAGTGGTCGGCCCGGCTCCGGCATGTGGCACTCCAGCCCTAGATGGCGTCCAGCTCGCGCAGGCGGACGAGGTCTTCGAGGTCGTAGCCGAGCTCGTGGTGGAGCACGGCGACATTGTGTTCGCCCAATTCGGGTGCGCGCTCGCAGCGCCAGTCGTGCTCGCTGCTGCTCCAGAGGCGGCCGGGGAAGGTCAGCGAGCCGGCGCGGGGATGGTCCTGGGTGATGAAGAAGTCGCGCTGCTGGAGGTGCTCGGATTCGACCAGGTCGGCGATCGAGGCGACGTAGCCGAAGGGGACGCGGTGGCGCAGGCCGAGCTCGGTAAGTTCGTCGCGGGTGCGCTGGGCGAACCAGCCGTACATCAGGGCGATCAGCTCGTCGTTGTGTTCGAGCCGGCCGGCCGGTTCGGCAAAGCGCGGATCGCGCAGCTCGTCCATGTCCAGCGCCTCGACCAGTCCGGGGAAGTTGCGCGGCAGGGCGCAGACGCCGCCGTAGCCGTCGGCGGTGGGGTAGATGCCCCAGAGCGCGTTGAGGTTGTTGCCGGAGCGCAGAGTTTCGATACCCAGCTGCGAGGCGCGGGTCATGAAGGCTTCGGCCATCGCGGCGTAGGTTTCCTGCATCGCCAGGTCGATCTGCGCGCCCTGGCCGTGCGTGATGGCGCCGTAGTAGGCGGCGGTGACGGCGGCGAAGGCGTTGAGGCCGGCCTGGTAGGAGGGTTGCGAGCCGCCGTTCTTGAGCGGCGCGCGGGCCGGATCGCCGGTCAGCCAGAGTTGCCCGCAGGCGGCGAAGAGAGTCAGCTCCGTGGCGGGCAGGTCGGCGTTGGGGCCGGTCTGGCCGAACGGGGTGATGGAGATCATCACGAGTTGGGGGCGCTCGGCGGCGAGCGTTGCGTAGTCCAGGCCGCGTTCGGCGAGGTAGCCGGGCGCGAAGGACTCGATCACGATTTCGGCGTCGGCGGCCAACTCCTGCAGGATGGCGCGCCCGTCGGAGGTGTCGAGGTTGAGCGTGACGCTGCGCTTGTTGCCGTTGAGGTAGAGGTAGAGGCCGCTGGTCTCGTCGTCGGGCAGGTCGTCGGGCCAGGGCCCGAAGGCGCGGGATGGATCGCCGGTGGTGCGCTCGACTTTCACGACATCCGCGCCGAGCGCGGCGAGCCAGCGCCCGGCGTAGGGCCCGGAGATGCCCTCGGCGAGCTCAAGCACGCGCACCCCGTCAAAGGGGCGCGCAGCGGCGGTGGAGGCGTCGGCGTCGGTCACAGTGGATTGGAGTCTAGCTGCCACACCGCCAGATCCGCGAGAGGGCATCAATCATCGGCTCGAACCCGCTCAAGCGGGCCGTGCCAAGCGAGGATTTCCTCATCGGCGGTGATCAGTGTGTGGCGATTTGCAGCGGTCGCCATCAACACCTGATCCACAGGATCAGCGGGCAGATCGAGAAGCTCGTGCGTTTTGAGCGCGACCTCCCCGTCAACGGGCAGCTCGACAATGCCATCGGCGAGCAGGTTGCGCCGCCATGTCCGCAGATCGGCTGAGATGGTGACAGTCCCTCGGCGAAGCAGACGCCCGAGTTCCTGAAACGTGATGGCGGACACTGCGAGCTCGCCGCGAAGCTCCGCCTCCCCGATAACCCGCTTCGCTTCGCGGCCCAGTCGATGTGGTTCTTCGCGCCACCAAAGGAGTGCGTGCGTGTCGAACAGGGTCATGGCGGGAACTTTCGATCCAACGATCGCTCAATCTCCGCTGCCGTCTCATTGCGCAGCTCGCGGATCGCGGCGACGAGGTCTCCGTTGTCGATGCCAGAGTCGCGGTATCGGCGGACGGGGCGATAGCGAGTGAGCATCGCGTCGGGGCCTGGGCTGTTCCAGATGAGCACGGTCCAGAGGTTGGCGTGGGTTTGCTCGACCAGCTCGGCGCAGCACTCCTGGAACTCGGGCACGGTGAGACTGCGGTGCAGCGTCTCGACGACCTCGCGGTAGACGCGCTCGGACGCGCCGTCGACCTCCGGAGAGGCGCGGACGTAGAAGACGCGGGCCGGCGGGACGTAGCGCTCCAGCCGCGCAAGCGGGCGGCCGTCGGCGGCGATCACGACTGGGGCGTCCCCCGCGACGGCTTCGTCGACCAACTCCTGGCAGCGCGCCCGGAGCTCGGCGATGTCAACGACCGTCAGCCCCTCAAGAGCAACATCGTGTTGGAGGACCATGCGCAGCTCCCGTCTGGCCTGAGAGTAGCAACCGGCGAGTGGTCGGTGATGCGCCTACTCGTCGGCGGGTTGGAGATCGGTGATGCCGGGCCACTCGAGGATTTGGCGGTCGGATGTGATCAAGCGATGGCCGCGAAGAGCGGTCGCAATGATGAGTCGGTCGGCCGGATCGCCGTGGAGTCCGGGCAGCGCAGCCGCCTCGATTGCCAGTTCGCCGTCGATCGGGATTTCGACCACCCCCTCGTCGAGCAGTTGACGACGCCACACGGCGACATCGGGAATATGCCGGAACGGATCTTTGCGGCGTCTCTCTTTCGCCGTTTGAATCTCCATGAACGAGATGGCGGAGACTGCCAAGTCTCCGCGCGCCGCGGCGCGCCGAATGCGCGACCTGGCGCGCCGCCCCAACCGGCGGCTGTCGTGACGCCACCAATCGAGCGTGTGCGTGTCGAGCAACATCAAAGCGCGCCGCCCTCGGAGGTGCTGTCGGCGGCGCCCCGCCAGATCTCCTGCTTCACCGCGCGCCACTCGTCGGGCGACATTGTGATCGGAGCGGGTTGGTCTCGATGACTGGCCAGGACGGCGCTTGGCGCGCCGCTCTCGGTGATCAGGATTTCGCAGTCCGCGCCCGCGAGCAGGGAGAGCAAGTCGGTGAAGTCCACCCGAAGCTCGCCGGCTTCAACGCTCGCGTCGAAATCTGCTTCGGTGTCTTCGAGCGACTCGGCCGCCCACTCTCCTTGAGCGTTCAACTCGACCAGCGCGACGGGTGAGGGTTCGTACCTCCAGAGATCGGCCACAGGTCGGCCGTGGCGGGTGATCGTGAGCGGTTCATCGCAGGCTCCCAGCTGGTTGAGCAGCGCGGCGGGGTCGGCGAGGAGCTGCGACAGTTCGGCTGTCGGCGACGGCAGGTGAGCGATCTCGCGCGCTGAAACCATGGCGGGGTCTCGGATCGTTTTGTTGGAGACAGGGTACAGGGGCAGCGGCGAGCGGGAACGTTGGGTGGGGTGCGCCTAAACTGCACGGCGTATGACTGACGCCGCGAAACCGACATTGCTTGAGGGGCTGCGCGTGGTGGAGCTCGCCACCGAGGTGGCGGCGCCCTTCGCGGGCAAGCTATTGGCTGACGCGGGGGCGACAACGATCAAGATCGAGCCGCCGGGCGGCGATCCAGCGCGGCGGATGGCTCCGTTCGCGGAGCGGACGCCGGGGCGCGACGCCTCAACCGTCTTCCTGCACTACAACACCGCAAAGCGCAGCGTGGCGCTGGACCTGCTGACCAGCGCGGGCAAGCGGCTGCTCCAGGCGCTGCTGCGCGAGGCCGATGTGCTGGTCACCGACTGGCCGCCGTCCTGCTTGGAGGAAGCGGGGGCGGCGCCCGAGCAGCTGCGGCGGGAGCATCCGCGCTTGATCATCGCCGCGCTCACACCGTGGGGGTTGGACGGCCCGGCGGCGGAGTGGCCGTCGAGCGCGCTGACGCGGGCGCACGCCTCGGGCGCGGCGGCGGGCGTGCGGCGCAATCTGGGTGCCGACGGCGGCTCGCCGATTATGGCCGGCGCGCGCGTCCACGAGGCGGACGCGGGGCTGGCGCTCGCGCTGGCGGTTTGGGCGGCGCTGATCGCGCGCGATACTACGGGCGAGGGGCAGATCGTCGATGTGGCGGCGACGGAGGCGATGATGACGATCGACCGCGTGGACATTTCGATCGCGGCGAACGACGGCGGCCCGCCGCCAATTATGCGCAGCGGGCGCACCTCGTTCGGCGGTCGGATGGACTGCGCGGACGGGCACGTGATCACCGTCACGCCGCAGCCGCACCAGTGGCGCGGCCTGCTCAGCGCGATGGGCGATCCGGCCTGGGGTTTCGACGACGAGGGCAACCTGCGCGACCGGCTGGAGATCAGCGAGACGGCGCAGGCGGCGATTGACAAGTGGGCCGGCGCGCGCACGCGCGACGAGGTCTATCGGCTGCTGCAATCGCAAAGCGCGCCGGCGGGGCCGGTGCTGCGTCCGTCGGAGGTGATGGCCTCCGAACAGGAAGAGTTGCGCGGCTTCTTCGAGACCATTGAGCACCCCTCGGTCGGCGCGGCCACCTATGCGCAGTTCGCCGCCGATTGGACGGAAACGCCGCGCGCGGCGCGCGGTCCCGCGCCGCGGTTGGGCGAGCACAGCGCCGAAACGATCGCGGCGCACATCGCGCCCTGGACGCCCGCACAGGCGCGGCGGGCGGGAGTGATCGCATGACCAGCAACGGAACGAACAACGAACATATCCCGCTCCAGCCGATCGCCCACCGCGGCCCGCTCGCGGGGCGGCGGATCATTGATTTCACCTGGGCCTGGGCTGGGCCCTACGGCGCGATGCTGCTGGCGCTGCTGGGCGCGGAGGTGATCAAGGTCGAGTCGCGCACGCGGATCGACCACAGCCGCCAGCGCTCGCTGGCGATGGGCGCGTTTCGCGGCGGCGTCAACCAGGCGCCGATGTTCAACGAGCTCAACCTCAACAAGCTGTCGATCCAGCTCAACCTGAAGCAGGAGGGCGCGAAACAGGTGATCCGCGACCTGGCGGCGACGGCTAACGGGGCGATCGACAACTTCCGCCCGGGCACGCTGGACAAGCTGGGGCTGGGCTACGCGGCGCTGCGCGAGCAACGCGAGGACATCGTGATGGTCTCCGCCAGCGCGCTGGGGGCGTCGGGCCCGGAGCGCAACTACACGGGCTACGCGCCGACCTTCGCCGCGCTGGCCGGGCTGGCCTACCTGTCGGGCGCGCCCGACGAGCCGCCGCTGACGATGGGCGGCTCGATCGATCTGCGCGCCGGCACCGCAGCGGCGATGGCGATGCTGGCGGGGCTGCACTACCGCGACCGCACGGGGCAGGGGCAGTTCGTCGACGCCTCGTCGCGCGAGGCGATCGCGATGCACATGGGCGAGGAGTTTCTGCGCGTCTCGCTGCTGGGCGACGACGGCGAGCGCTTGGGCAACGGGCACCGCGCGTGGGCGCCCCACGATGTCTACCGCTGCGCGGTAATGCGCGAGCCAAACGGCTCGGGCGATGCGAATGCAGCGGACAGCGACGGGGCCTGGATTGCGATCGCCTGCCGCAGCGACGCGGAGTGGGACGGCCTCTGCGAGGCCGCCGGGCTGGATCATCTGCGCGATGATCCGCGCTTCCGCACCGGGCTGCGCCGCTGGAAGCACCGCGAGGAGTTGCGCGCGCCGATCGAGGCCTGGACGCGAGAGCAGTCGGCGCAGGCCGCGTCGGAGACGCTGCTGGCGGCGGGCGTGCCCGCCAGCCCTTCCATGTGGGGCGCAGCAATTCACGCTTCAGAGCAGTTCCGCGCGCGCGGCGGCGGAGTGCCAATTCGCCCACCGGAGACGCGCCAGCGCACGGTGCTCGCGCCGCCCTGGCGCTTCTCGGAGACGCCGGCGGCGATCGTTTCGCCGTCGCCGCGGCTGGGCGAGGATACGCAGTTCGTATTGAGCCGCATGCTCGGCTACGATCAGGAACAGATTGACGCGCTGACCGCCGAAGGCGCGCTGGAGTAGCGCCGCCGGATCGGCGGGGAGAGGAGCTGCCCGCGATGACGATCTGCTCAACACTGTGGGCATTGGCCCGCCGCAGCGCGCCGGCGCTGGTCGCCGCGGCGGTGATCATCGGCGCGTTGGGCGCGCTCTCGGCCGGGGAGGCCCATGCCGCGGATGCGCCGCCTGTGGGCGCGGCGCTGGACATTGCGCCGCAGGCCGCGCCCGACGAGGGCGGCACCGGCGTGAACAACTTCAAGCGCGAGGAGTGGTTCGAGTTCTCGATCATGCTCGCGCCCTTCCTGGTGCTCGTGACGTTCATCCTGATCCTGATCTTCAAATGGGACTCACACGCCGGGATCGGCGAGGACGAGGACTGATCCGATGGCCGAACCTCTCGCGCAGCAGGTAGTGGATGCGCTCACCGAGCGGGGCTTGACGCTGGCCACCGCCGAGACCGACACCGGCGGCCTGATCGGGCACTGGATCACCGACATCCCCGGTTGCAGCCGCGCCTGGATCGGCGGCGCGTCGCCCTATCACAACCACCCGAAGATTGACCTGATCGGCGTGGAGCGCGAGCTGCTGCGCGAGCATGGCTCCGTCTCCGAGGAAGCGGCGGTCGCGATGGCGCGCGGAGTGCGCGACACACTCAAGGCGGACATCGGCGTCGCCGAAACGGGCATCACCGGGCCGACGGGCGGGAACGAAGAGCGCCCCGTGGGGACGGTCTGGATCGCGGCGGTGGGTCCCGGCGAGCATGTCGCGGCCGAGCGGCATGTGTGGGCGGAGGATCGCGAGGGCAACAAGCGTCTGACCGCCGCGCGCGCGCTCGAAATGGTGCTGGCGGCGGCCGAATCGAGCTGAGCGGCTCCGCGTTGTGCCCTTTCTGCGCTGCAACGAGATCGACCTCTGGTATGAATGCCACGGGCCGGCCGACGCGCCGGCGCTGGTGCTGGCGCACGGCGCGGGCGGCAATCACCTCGTCTGGTGGCAGCAGGCACCCGTCTTCGCCGAACGCTATCGAGTGGTGACGTTCGACCACCGCAGCTTCGGGCTGAGCCGCGATGTGCCGGGCGGTCCGGGGCGACGCGCGTTTCCCTACGACCTGCACGCGCTGCTCGACCACCTCGGCATCGACGACTTCGCGATGGTCGCGCACTCGATGGGCGGGCGCACCGCGACGCCGTTCGCGATGCTCTTTCCCGGGCGGATTCGGGCATTGATTCTGTCGGGCACGCTGGCGGGCTTGGTCAACGACGAGGTGCGGGAAATTCAGGCGCGGCACTACGAGGAGGTGCGCGGGCAGACGCTGCGGCAGCGCGCGCTGGCGCCGGCCACCGAACGCGAGCGCCCCGCGCTGAGCTGGCTCTACCGCCGCATGAACGGCTGGAACCCGCCGCGCCCGCGCAGCTTCCTCGCGCCCACGCCGGGGCTGGCGACCTGGCGTGGCTCGACGATGCCGATGATGCGTCAGCTGGGCATGCCGCTGCTGTTCATCGTCGGCGAGCACGACCGGATCGTGCCCGCGACGGCGATGCGGGCGTCGCACCGGGCGATGGCCGACAGCGAGTACGTCGAAGTGCCCGACGCGGGCCACTCGGTCTATTTCGAGCAACCGCACCGCTTCAACGCGGCAGTGCTCGATTTTCTCGGTCGGCGCTGGGCGCAATCGTGAGCGCGGCCGGCGGCGCTATGATCGCCTGCGAAAGGCTGATGCGATGACTCAACCGTCCCCGCTGGTGCAGGAACTGATCGACGTGCTGGGCGACGACGCGGTCGTCTGGCGTCCCGAGGACCTACTGGTCTACGAGTACGACGCGACGATTGACCGCGGCGAGCCGGAAGCGATCGCGCTGCCGGCGACGACCGAGGATGTGGTCGCGCTGATGCGGATTTGCAACCGGCGCAACGCGCCGATCACGCCGCGCGGCGCCGGCACGGGGCTGAGCGGCGGCGCGCTGGCGACCAAGGGCGGCGTGGTCTTCGGGATGAATCGAATGCGCCGCATTCTGGAGATCGACGCGGAGAATCAGACGGCGCGGGTGCAGCCGGGCGTGGTCAATCTGGATTTGGGCGCGGCGGCCGCGCCCTACGGGCTGGCCTACGCGCCGGATCCGAGCAGCCAGCGGGCCTGCACGATCGGCGGCAACATCGCGGAGAACGCAGGCGGGCCGCACACGCTCGCCTGGGGCACCACGACCAACCACGTGCTCGAGCTGGTGCTGGTCACGCCCGACGGCGAGGTGCAGCGGATCGGCCACGCCACGCGCGATCAGCCGGGCTACGACCTGGTCGGCTGCGTGGTCGGCAGCGAGGGCACGGTGGGAATCGTGACGGAGGCGCTGGTGCGGCTGGTGCCCGCGCCGACCTCCGTGCGCACGCTGCTGGCGATCTACGACTCGGTGCGCGAGGCGAGCAACGCGGTGAGCGCGGTCGTCGCCTCGGGCGTGGTACCCGCGGCGCTGGAGATGATCGACAAGACGACGATCGCCGCGGTCGAGCCGGTGCTGCAAACCGGCTTCCCGCTCGACGCGGAGGCGGTGCTGCTGGTCGAGGTGGACGGACCGGAGTCGCAGGTCGCGGCGGAGGGCGGGATCGTCGAGTCGATTCTGCGGCGGTTCGAGCCGCGCGAGATTCGCTCGGCGACCGACCCTGAGGAGCGCGAGCGGCTCTGGGCGGGGCGCAAGGGCGCAATCGGCGCGCTGGGCCAGATTATGCCCAACTACTACCTGCTCGACGGCGTGGTGCCGCGCACGAAGCTGCCCGATGTGCTCGACTCGGTCTACGAGATCGCCGATCGCTACGGTCTGCCGGTGGCGAACATGTTCCACGCGGGCGACGGCAATCTGCACCCCTGCCTGCTGTTCGACGAGCGCGAGCCGGGCGCGACGGCGCGGGTGCTGGAGGCGGGCGGGGAGATTATGCGGGTCTGCGTCGACGCGGGCGGCGCGATCACCGGCGAGCACGGCGTGGGCTACGAGAAGCGCGACTATCTGCCCTGGATCTTCAGCGAGGACGACATGGCCGCGATGCAGGGCCTGCGGGGCGCGTTCGGCGCGACGGACAACTTCAATCCCTGCAAGATTTTCCCCGCCGGGCACGGCTGCGGCGAAGCCGGCGGCGGCCACGCGCAGCAGACCATCGCCAAGTTCGGCCCAAAGGCGTACGTTTAACCCGATCGGGGAGCGCGTCTTGACGCGCTACCATGGAGCAGCAGCAGGAGGAGCCGACCAATGAACGTCAAGGAAGCAGTCCGTACTGCCAAGGCCTACGTCGCCGACATTTTCGAGGACGAGCAGATCACACGCGTAGGGCTGGAAGAGGTCGAATTCGATTCGGCGATGCGCGAGTGGCGGGTCACGATCGGCTTCAATCGGCCGTGGGACGCGAACAACACGCTCACTGCTGCGCTCACATCGGAGCTGTACCGCAATCGCTCGTTCAAGGTGGTGCGGATCAAGGAGGGCAGCGGCGAAGTGAGCGCGATCGGCGATCGTGTGCTCTCCGCGCCCGCCTAACCCAATGCCGCGCGAGGGCTTCTTCGTTGATGCCTGCCTGCTCGTGCTGCTCGTGGTCGGTGCGACAAGCAAAGCGATCATCGCCAAACATCGGCGGCTTGAGGGATACACGCTCGCGGAATACAAGCTGCTCACAGAGCTCATCGATCTGGGCGGCGGACGCGTGTACGTCACGCCTAACACGCTGACCGAGGCGTCAAGTCTGCTGCGCCAGCACGGCGAGCCAGAGCGCACCGCGCTGGTCGAGAAGCTGGCGGAACTGATCGAACAGAGCCATGAGATCGTCGTCGCCAGCGCCGTCGCAGCACGGAACGAGCACTTTCTGCGGCTCGGGTTGACCGACGCGGGGCTGCTGGAAACGATCTCTGCGGATCGGCCGCTGTTGACGGTGGATCTCGATCTGTACGTCGCCGCACTGCAAACCAACGAGCGGGCGGCCGTGAACTTCAATCACTGGCGAGATTAGGCCTCCCTTGACTGACACCCTGGCCTCCGCCTTCGATCCCGACCGCCTCGCGGATCCCACCGACCCCCGCTACCAGATTGACGGGCGGGCGCCTGGGTTGGCGCTGCAGGCCAGCTCCGATGCGGATGCGGCAGCGGCGCTGGCATTGGCCGATGAGCGGGGCTTGGGCGTCTCGCTGATTGGCGGCGCGACGATGACCTCGCTCGGCATGCCGCCGGAGCGCTACGACATCGCGCTCGATCTCTCGGCGATGGACGCGGTCGTGGCGTATGAGCCGGACGATTTCACGATCACGGTCGAGGCGGGCATGCCGCTGGCGGCGCTGCAACGGCGGCTGGCGGAGCAGGGGCAGTTTGCGCCGCTCGACCAGGCGCAGTTTGAGCGGGCGACGGTCGGCGGCATCGTCGCGCTGGGCCGGGGCGGCCTGCGCCGCCGCGCATTCGGCTACCCGCGCGACTGGGTGATTGGCATGCGCATGGCGCGCGCCGACGGGCGATTAATCAAGGGCGGCGGGCGAGTGGTCAAGAACGTGAGCGGCTACGACCTGCCCAAGCTGTTTTGCGGCTCGCTGGGCACGCTGGGCGCGATCGTCGAGGTCACGTTCAAGCTGCGCCCGCTGCCGACCAGCGACCAACTGGCAATTCTGACAGCGGCCGACTTCACGGCGGCGCTCGCAGCGGCGCAGGCCGCCGCGCGGGCTGAGCCGTCGCTGCAGGCGGCGGTCGCGCTCTCGGCGGCCTCGGCGGGAGCGCTCGCCGGCGGGCGGGCCGCGGTCGTCCTGCGAATGTCGGGCCTCGAACAGGCGGTAGTGGAAACGCTGACGGGAGCGGCAGAGGCGGCGCGCAGCACGGGCGCATCCGGCGGCGCGCCCAGCGACGCGGGGGTGATCGAAACCTGGCAGGAGATTCTGGATCTCGAGCTGGCCACGCCCGCCGACCACATGCGGCTCCGCCTCGGCGCGCCGCCGACGGCGCTGCCTGAGGCGCGGGCGCTGCTCGGCCGCGTCTTCCCCGACGCCGAGCGTTGGATCGCCGCGGCCGACTCCGGCTTACTCTTCGTAGAGACGCCGCTCGATGATCCGCAGCGCGCGGCGGGGCAAATCGCGGAGGCGCGGGCGGGGCTTGACCCGCTGGGCGGCAATCTGACGCTCGAGTCCGCGCCGCCCGAGCTGAAGCAGCGAGTCGATATCTGGGGCCCGGCGGGCGAGGGAGCGCGGCTGATGAGGCGAATCAAAGACGAGTTCGACCCGCGCCGCACGCTCAATCCGGGACGCTTCGTGGACGGCATATGACGCACGCAGCACCGCCGCAGAATGAGCCGATCTGGCTCACACAGGATCGCCCCAACGAGCGCGAGCTCGGGCTCTGCGTCCACTGCGGCTTCTGCCTCAACGCCTGCCCGACCTATCTCGACCTGGGCGTGGAAACCGACTCGCCGCGCGGGCGGATCGCGCTAATGCGCGCGCTCGACGACGGGCGGGTGGACTGGACGCCGCGCGTGCAGCAGCACTTCGATCAGTGCCTGCAGTGCCGCGCCTGCGAGACGGCCTGCCCCTCAAAGGTGCCCTACGGACGACTAATGGAGGCGACCCGCGCGGAGGCGTTCGCGCAGCGGCGCTGGCCGCGGCGGCGGCGCATCCTCTGGCGAATCATCATGCGCGGCGTCTTCCCCTCGCCGCGCCGCCTGCGGCTGGCCGGCTACGGGCTGAAGCTCTACCAGCGGTTGGGCGTGCAGTCGCTAATCCGCAGGAGCAGTCTGCTGCGGCGGCTCGCGCCGGGCCTGGCCGATGTCGAGGCGCTCTCGCCCGACGCGCGGGGGCGCTTCTACGACAACGCCGAAGCCGAGCGCGTCGCGCCCGCCGCGCCGCTGCGCGGGCAAGCGGCGCTGCTGACCGGCTGCATGATGCCGCTCGCCTACCCCGAGACGCACCGCGCGACGGTGCGCGTCTTCGCCCGCAACGGCGTGGCGGTCAGCGCCCCGCGCGAGCAGGTCTGCTGCGGCGCGCTGCACGCGCACGGCGGCGATGTCGAGGCGGCGCGGGAGCTGGCGCGGAAGAATATTGCGGCATTTCTGCCGCTTGACGACGAGCCGCCGGAGGTGATTCTGATCAACGCCGCCGGCTGCGGCTCGCACCTCAAGGAATACGGCCATCTGCTGCGCAACGATCCCGAATGGGCCGAGCGGGCCGCGGATTTCGCCTCGCGGGTGCGCGATGTCCACGAGCATCTGGTGGAGATCGGCTTCGCGCCGCCGACGGGGGAGCTCAGGCGCACGGTGACCTACCAGGATTCCTGCCACCTCTCGCACGCGCAGGAGGTGCGCAAGGCACCGCGCGAATTGCTGCGCGCGATCCCCGGGCTCGAGCTGCGCGAGATGCGCACGCCCGATCGCTGCTGCGGCAGCGCGGGGATTTACTCGATCATGCAAGCCGGCATTTCGCAGCGCGTGCTGGCGGAGAAGATGGAGGACGTGCTGGCGACGGGCGCGGAGCAGGTCTGCACCGCCAACCCCGGCTGCATGCTCCAGCTGGACGCGGGAATCGCGCGCTACGACGCGGCCGGCGCGCTCGCCGCACGCAGCGCGCACGCGATTGAGCTGCTCGACGAGTCCTACCGGCGCGGCGACGCAATCGGCTAGCCTTGCCCCAATCGCGCACCTCCGCGCGTCTTTGCGCACCTCCGCGCCTTAACCGGCGCCTGGAAAGGGAAGAACGCCATGGGACGAATTCACCGCATCAACGTCGGCAACGCCGAGCTCGTTGCGCTCCAGGATTCCTGGGCGGCGATCCCGCCCACGGGGTTCTTCAACACCACCCAAGCGGCCGATTGGGAGCCCTACGGCGAGCTGCTCGACGAGGACGGCAACATCACGCTGAACCTCGGCTCGTGGCTGATCATCAGCCAGGGCTCGACGATTCTGGTCGACAGTGGCATCGGCGGCCGCCCGGTCGAGATGCTGCCGCTGAAGAGCGCCCCGGCGCTGCCCGACGTGATCCGCGAGGCCGGCCTCTCGCCCGACGAGATCGATGTGGTCGCCTTCACCCACCTGCACTTCGACCACACGGGCTGGAACACGACCGACGTGGACGGCAAGCCGCAGCCGCTCTTCCCCAACGCCCGCCACATCGTGCAGCAGGCCGAGTGGGACTACTGGACAAGCTCCGACGAGCTCAAGGCCGGCGCGCAGTACGACAACGTGCTGGCCCCAATCCTCGACGCCGGCCTGATCGATTTCGTCGAGGGCGAGCACACGCTGACCAGCGAGGTGACCAGCATCCCCACGCCCGGCCACACGCCCGGCCACGTCTCGCTGGCGGTCAACAGCGGCGGCGAGTCGGCCTACGTGCTCGGCGACGCCGCCCACCACATGGTGCAGCTGACCGAAACGGACTGGTGCCCCAGCGCCGACGTAGACCCAACCACCAGCACCGCCAGCCGCCGCGCCCTGTTCGACCGCATCGAGCAGGAAAACGCGCTGATCGCCTCAGGCCATTTCAGGTTCCCCGGCGTAGGCCGCGCGGTGCGCGCAAACGGGACGCGGGTGTTCGCGGCGTCGTAGGCGTCAGTCGTCCAAGGCTTTGCGCAGCTGAGCAAGGGCGTCGTTGAGCTCGGCGTTGTGCTGCTCGATTTCGGCCAGCAGGTCGGCGGGCGTGCGGGTGTCGGTCTCTTCGACGCGGTGCGGGTTGACCGCCGTCAGGACATAGTCGCGCTCTTCGATCTCCGCGCGTGTGGCAGTCCAAGAACGTTCGGACTTCCGACGCTTGGGCAGCAGCTTAAGGAAGTGGTCAAAGTGCTCATGCGTGAGCGGGTAGCCCTTGTTGAATGTCCTCTGGTTGCCCGATCCGCCAGCACCCGGCGCATCAACCGGCGGCGCGACCTCGTAGTACCAGATATTCTTCGTTGGCGCGCCTTTGGTGAAGAACAGCAGATCGGTTTTGACGCCTGACCCTGCGTCGGTGAACGCGCCATTCGCAAGACTGACGATGCACCAGAGGTCGCATTCGTCCAGCAGCTTCCGGCGAACCTGCCGATGGGCCAAGGTTCGTTTGAAGAGTGTGCCCTCGTCGATCACCATCCCGGCGCGGCCACCATCTTTGAGGTTGTCGATCACTTCCTGTAGAAAGAGAAGCTGCGTTTCGCTGGTCTTGTACACGAAACGCTCCTGCGCATCAGGGCCTTCTTTGCCGCCGAAGGGCGGGTTGGTGAGAATGACGTCAAAGGTCTCGGGGGCACCAGTGTAGAGGCCGCCGTAGGACTCGCTGAGACTCAGCGTGTTGCCGTGCCAGATGTTGGGGCGCTCGATGCCGTGCAGCATCAGGTTGCCAAGCGCGATCGCGTAGACGAGGTCCGCCTTCTCGCGCCCGTAGAACGTCTCAACGCCCAGCTGCCTGAGCTGCGGTCCGGTGACGCGCTCGCTCAAGTTTGAGCGCATGTAGTCGTGGGCCTGGGCAAGGAAACCGCCAGTGCCGCAGCAGGGGTCGTAGACGGTCTCGTGCAGCTGCGGATCGATCGCGCGGACCATCGCCGAAACGACGACGCGCGGTGTGAAGAATTGGCCGACATCCTTGTTGGTCTGACCCATTTCCAGAAGCAGGCCTTCGTAGGCTTGGGAGAGGGCGAAGACGGTAGCGCGATCCGAGCGGTCGGCGTGAATCTCGTGCAGCAGATCGAGGATGTCAAGCAGGTTCTTGTTGCCGTCCATTCCGATCTTGTCGACGCCGGAGACGACTCGGCTGATGGCGCGCTGCCTGTCGGTCGCGCCGTTGGTCGTGTGGATCTGGCGGAGATAGGGCAGCAGTTCTCCGTCGACGAATTCGATCATCGCGTTCTGCGCCCCAACGGCAAGCTTGGCGCGGAGTTTGCCGTCGGGCGCAGCCCAGTTGGACCACCTGAAGCGGCGCTTGAGCGAGTGGCGGAAGGTCAAGCCAAGCGCCACCCTGCTCTCGGCTTCCGCCTGTTCCTGTTCGTCAAGCAGGCGCAGGAAGAGCAGCCAAGTCAGGTCGGCGATGTAGCCCATCGCGCCGCTGTAGTTGGAGCGGCGCATGATGTCGCAGATCTCCCAGATCTTGTCGTTGAAGACATTGGCTGTCGTCATTGGGTCATCCCGCCGCTGAGCTGAAAAGTTGCCTTATGAGAGTATCGGTTAGCTTATTGACTGCTGCAAGCTGTGCCGCCGCGCCGGCGCGGGCGCGTTGGACAGCGGAGAACGTGTTGGCGATGCGACGCTGCTCGTGAAGGGGCGCTACCGGGATTTCGAAGGCGACGAGCTTCCCCTTGCTGACCTCCGCGAATGTGGCACCGGTCCCGATCGCACGGAGCCTGTCTACCGCGTGTCGCAGTGCGTAGTAAAGGAATTGACTCTCTAGTCCATCCTGCGGCACCAATGACTTGCAACCTTGGTTGGTGCACAACATCTCAGTCGCAATCCCCAAGTGTCCAATCGGCGCACGGGTTGAGAGCACCACTGAACCGGCGGGTACTAGGGTCGTGGAACACGACTCATAGCCAGCCACAGTGATCGAGCGCTCCGAGCCTGATATGTACGGCGTGTTCAGTTTGCCCAGATCGGCGGGGGTCACCCACCGTATGTGGCCACCCCAGTACTTGGGGACAGTTGAGCGAGGAGTCGAGCCATTCACGATGTCGCACTCATTTCCCAGTTTGGCCCATCGCCAGCCGCGCGGTAACCGCGCGGCTGGCGATCGCGGGAAAATTTCCCGGAGCAGTATTGATGACAGTTCGTCGATTGCCGAAAGCTGCCTGGTTGCAGCTGATCGCGCGCGTTCAACGTTCGACATCATCGCCACCACGCGACGCTGCTCTTCCATTGGCGGTAGCGCAACAGGCATTTCGCGGAGCCTGTTCATATCGGTGCGGGGCATTCGCGAGCCAGTCTTTCCTCTCATGGCGTACTCGACAGTGCTGTCCATTCTCAAGAGCCAGGCAAGCCATTGCCTATCGGCGAGAGTAGGTTTAAGTGGGATGATCTCCGTAGTGCAGCGTCCAGCGAAACTAGGTAGTGCAACTTTGTTCAGGTACGGTCGCAGCTTGCCGTACAAGACATGGTCGGGTGTAAACCGAAAGTTGTTGCTCTTCGAGCCCGACAGATGGGCCTCTGTTTCACTCACGAGAATCTGTCCGGTGACCGATTCGATGTGCTCAAGACCGAGATAGGGCATTTCGCCGTAGTCGTCGTCTTTGTTCGTCACCGAGACGCGCTCTTCGCGGCAGATCTCGCCGATGGTGGCCCAGCGCCAGCCGTCAGGCAGATCGCCGCTCATAGCAGCCACTCGCGATCGTCCATCAGAAGGCGCCGCTTCAGTTCAGTGATCAGGTCAACCGGCCTTCGCCCGCCCGATGCGAGGGCAGCAACACTTCCTGCTTCGATCAGCCGGGGCGTCTCGAAGAGGAGATCGCTTTCCAGCGCTTCGGTGCCGCCCAAGCCGAATTGACCCGCCATCGCGGACAGCACACGCGACGGTCGTTCCCCATGGGCATCAAGCCATTCGGTCTCAACCTCGTCAAAACGGTCAGCGCGCTCCAGGCGGGTTCGGGCGACCTGGCCCCAACCGACGCTGGCGAGGATGTCGTAGAGATCGCAGTCTTCCAGTTCGGCTGCTGCGCGGTAGACGGCGGGGTCGGCAACCTGGTCGGTAAAGGCAGTCATGAGCTCTTGCCGCTGGGGTGGATCAATCCAGCGCTCCCGGAAGTCGTCGAGGCGGTCAACCTCGGTGAGCAGTTGCTTCGCGATGCGCTCACGATAGTCGTTGAGCGCGACTCGTTCCAGCGAGCCGTCCGTGCTGGGCGCGATGATCACCACGCCGTCGGCCTCGATGCGCACCTCGACCCCTTCGGCCTCGAAGATGCGCAACGGCTCTCTCTCGTCGCCCTCTTCTCGCGGTTCGCCCTCGCCTGGCGCGCGCTGGATGAGCGATTTTTCGAGCAGGCGGCTCGCGTTGGTGTAGTCGTAGACGGTAAAGTGGAGCTTGCCCGATGGCTCATGGATGCGGGTGCCTCGCCCGAGCATCTGGTGAAAGAGGATGGGCGACTTGAGGTAGCGAAAGAAGACCACGTTCCTGAGGCGCGGCACATCGACTCCGGTGCTGATCAGGTCGACAGTGCAGGCGACGTAGGCGCGGGCGGCGTTGCCTTTGAAGTCGTCAAGCTGATGAGCGCCTTCTTCGCCGGTGCAAACGAATGCCCACGGTTCGACTGGGCGTTGGCCATTCTGCTGGCACCACTCGGCGTAGCGGTTGCCGAGCTCGGCGGCAACGCGACGGGCGTGCTCAACCTTCGCGCAGAAGATCAAGGTCTTCTGATGCGGGCCGCCGCTGCGGAGGAGTTGGCCGAAGAGGTCGTCGCCGAACGCCGCGAGACGGTCGGGGAGGACGAGGTCGTCCTCGAGTGCGCCGGGCTGATAATGCTGGCGCAAGTCGGCCACGGACGCCTCCTGCCCCGTTCTGGCGTCGCGCACTTCTTCCGGGTTGAGCAAGTCGCGCTGGACTCCCTCGTCCCGCTCGATCTGACCGGCCGTGATGATAGTTGACGGCACCAAGCGCATCGCGGCGAGCCAGCCGTCGCGCATCGCTTCCCCGATGCCGTATTCGTAGACAGGTTCGCCGAAGTAGCGCTTGTTGTCGGGCGTGATGCCGACTTCGCCGTCAAGGTCGTCCGGTGCCTCGACGTATTCGTAGGAGCGGGGAGTCGCAGTCAGGCCGATGTGAACGGCGTTGGGGTTGCGCTCCAGCACTTGGGCCCACTCCCCCCAAGCGGAGCGGTGGCACTCGTCGATCACGATGTGGCTGAAGTGGCCCTCTTCGTAGTGGCGGTCGAGATACGAGCCGTCGCCGCCGTCCTCGACGCCGAGGGTCTGATAAGTGGCGACGACGACGCGTGCGTTCTTCTCGGGATTCCGCGCTGTGGCCGCCGCGGCATCTGCGCCGAAGACATCGTGCAGGGCAGAGAGGGCTTGCCGGCGAAGCGCCGTGCGGTCGCACACGAACAAGGCTTTCGTGAGCTGCTCGGACTCGCTGAGCGCGTGCAGCAGGCTGGTCGCGATGCGAGTCTTGCCGGTGCCGGTGGCGAGGGAGAGCAGCACGCGCTTCTCGCCGCCCGCAAGCCGCTCCAGCACGGTGCGGACCGCGGCTCGCTGGTAGGAGCGATCGCCGTCGCGGGCTGGGCGAAGCAAGGGCTTGGCGGCTGGCGCGCCAAAGTCGATGTCGCGGAGCTCGAGGTAGCGGTCGCGTACCTGCTCCCAACCGGGGAAGTTGCGCATTGGGCGCGGCCTGCTCGTCTGCCCGGTTGACAGCACGTGCTCGACGAACTGGTGGCCGTTGGATGAGTAGACGAGCGGTACACCGTGGAGCCGCCCGTAGTCTTTGGCTTGCTCCAAGCCAGAGTCCGGCATGTGATCTTCGGCCTTCGCCTCGATCAGGGCGACCGGAATCGGGCGCCCCAAGACGTTGACGCGAAGGACGTAGTCGATGCGCTTCCGTCCCCGACGCCCGCCACCGCCGACGATGTGAACCTGGCCGGCGGTTTCTTCGCGGTGAATCCAGTCCTTCGGCCACCCCACTTTGAACAGGGCTTCATCAATCAGCTTGGCGCGGGTGTCGGCTTCGTTGAGCGGCATTGTGGCGTGGGGCAGGCGGTGGGTGCTCGGGGATTCCGCTCGGTGCAGCTTAGCGCCTGCCGCGGGGGCGGACAGGGCTTAGACTGGTCGCATCATGGCTGCCGCGCTTGACTACGTCCGTGTGCTTGACATGTCCGACGACCGCGCGATCTATGCGGGGAAGCTGCTCGGCGACTTGGGCGCGGAGGTGCTGCGGCTGGAGCCGCCGGGCGGGGACCCGCTGCGTGGGCGCGGGCCGTTCCGCGACGGCGAGTCGCTCTGGCACGCCTTCTTCGCGGCCAGCCGGCGGCATGCGCGCGCCGAGTCGGGCATGGCGGACACCGACGCGATCCTGATGCTGGCGTCCTGCGCGGACATCGTGATCGACTGCGGACGGCTGCGCACTGCCGCGATCTCGAACGGCGAACTGCTCGCGGCCAACTCCGCGCTGGTGATCATGGATGTTACGTCGTTCGGGCGCGACGGGCCGTGGGCGAGATACCAGGCTCCGGGGCTGGTCGCGGAGGCGCTGGGCGGCGTCGCGGCGACCAGCGGCGATGTGGATACGCCGCCGCTCAAGCTGTTCGGCGATCAGTACGCCTACATCGCGGGCGTCTACGCGGCGATCGGCGCGCTGGCGGCGCTGCGCCACGCGCGGGAGACCGGCCAGGGGCAGGTCGTGGAACTGGCGGTACACGAGGCGCTGGCCTCGGTGCTGGAGCACGTGCTGATGTGGGCCTGGTTCAGCGATCAGTTACCGTTCGGCGCGGACGCCGCGGGCGCGTTTCTGCCGCGCCAGGGTTCGCTGCACTGGAGCCGCGCGTATCAGGTGATGCAGGCGCAGGGCGGCGCGATCATGGTGACGCCCACGCCCGATTTTCAGAAGCAGCTGGCCTGGCTCGCCGAAGAGGGCGCGCAGGAAGACCTGCTCGACCCCAAGTACACCGAGCCGGAGAATGTCGTACTGCTAATCGAGCGCAGTATGGAGGTGCTGCACGAGTGGGTTGCGGCGAAAGAGGTCGAACCGTTTTTTCACGAGGCTCAGCAACGGCACCATCCCTACGGCTGGGTGATGCCGCTGCCGGAAGTGGCGGCCAATCCGCAACTGGCGGCGCGCGAGTGGTGGACGGAGTATCCGGTCGGCGATGCGACCGTGCGCGGCCCGGGCGCGCCCTACCAACTGGCGGATACGCCGGCGCGGATCGGCGGCGAACCGGGCGAGCCTGAGCCGATCACAGGCGAGCAGCTGCTCGACGAGTTGGGTTGGTGCGGCTGATGTCGGAACGAGCGCCCCGACCGCCGACTCGACCGCTCGACGGCATTCGCGTGCTCGATTTCACGCACGTGCTGGCCGGGCCGTTCTGCACGCGCATTCTGGGCGATCTGGGCGCGGATGTGGTCAAGATCGCGACCAACACACGGCCTGTCACCGGCGGCGGCCCCGAATCGCCGTACTACTCGATGTGGAACCGCAACAAGCGGCTGTTGCAGCTGAACCTCTCGCGCCCCGAGGCGCAGCAGATCGCGCGCGATCTGGCGGACAAGGCCGATGTAATCATCGATAACTTTTCGGTGGGCGTGCTCGACCGCTGGGGGCTCGACTGGCAGTCGGTCGCGGAGCGCAACCCGCGCGCAATTTCGATTGCGATGTCGGGCATGGGCGCGAGCGGGCCGTGGGCGTCGTATGTGACCTACGCGCCGACCGTCCACGCGCTGGCCGGGCTGACCTATCTGACCGGCGTGCCGGGGCGCAACGATATCGGCGTGGGCTTTTCCTATAACGACCATATGGCGGGGCTGCACGCGGCGGTGGCGCTGCTGGCGGCGCTCGACGCGCGCCGCGCGACTGGGCGCGGGCAGCGAATCGATATGTCGCAGTTCGAGGTCGGCGTGGGCTTCTCCGGCCCGGCGCTGCTCGACTGGTTCGCCAACGGAGTCGCCGCCGAGCCGATCGCGAACGAGCCGCCCTGGCGGATCGCCGCGCCGCATAACATGTATCCCTGCGCCGGCGAGGATCGCTGGATCGCGATTGCGGTCGAGAGCGACGCGCAATGGGCGTCGCTGCGGGCGCTGCTGGGCGAGCCCGACTGGGCGCGGGAGGCGGAGTTTGATAACGCGGAAGGTCGCTGGCGGCGGCGCGCCGAGCTGGACGGACGGATCGCCGACTGGACACGGGAGCAGGACGCTTACGAGCTAATGGCGTGCTGCCAGGAGGCGGGCGTCCCCGCCGGCGTCGTGCAGACGGGCGAAGACCTGACGCGGCGCGACCCGCAGCTCGCGCATAACCGCTTCTTCTTCGAGTACGACGAGCCGCACCCTAACTTCGGGCCAATCAACGGCGACCGCCTGCCGCTGCGCTTCTCGGAGACCGACGCGACACAGTACCGCCGCGCGGAGGTGTTCGGCGAGTCCAACGCTGCCGTGCTGGGCGACTGGCTGGGAATGGCGGAATCGGAAGTACAGTCCGCCGCCGCGGATGGCGTTGTCGAGTAGCGCTATTCGTCGTCGGGTTCGCGGCACTCGATCGTGTCGGGGAACTCGCGGCAGCGATGCTGCAGCAGCGCCTCGCACTCGTCGGGCACCATGGCCTCGCCTTCGGTGATCAGCGCCACGCAGCTCGCCTCGTCCCAGACGGTAGCGTTCCCGCCCGCGTCGCCCCCCGGATCGTCGCCGTCGGATTCCAGCGACGATCCTGCTTCCATTCCGCCGTCGCCGCGCGGCCAGATCACGGTGAAGCGAATTTCGCTGCTGTAGAGCCAGCGGTGATGCGTTACGTCCGGCGGCCAGTAGCGTTTGGGCGGCAGCAGCCGCTCGCTGTACACGGGATCGCCGGGCAAGTCCTCGCGGCGGTGTTGCAGGCCGAACTCGATGCGGCCGTCGGGACTGCGCCGCGCGGTCACGCGAACCAGCACGCCGCGCGCGTCGGGCGGCACGCCAGGGTCGTCGTAGCCGTGCGCGTCGTAGTGCGGCGCTTCCAGCATGAACGCCGCGTCGCCGGTCAGCCAGCGGGCGTGCTGGACATCGCGGGGAAAGAAGCGCGCATGCTCGAGCCGCAAGTCGCGCCGCCCGCCCTGGTCGTCGACTCGCTGCAGGCCGAACTCGACTCGCCCATCGGGGTTCAGCCGCGCGGCGATGCGCACGACAAACTCCTCCGAGTCGTCCTGCGCGCCGGCCGGCCAGGGCGCGAGGACGGACGCCGCCAGCAGCAGCGCCACCGTCAGCCAGATCCGAACGCCCATTTGCCCAACCTCCCCTCAATCGTGCTCAGCAGTCTACCGCTTGCGCCAGAGCGGCGGGAGCGATGTGCAGGCCGCTGCCGCAGGCGGTATCGTGGAATGACGATGAGCGCTCCGACGATCCGCGAGACGCCCCGCATCGAGGCGCTGCGCGTGCGCAACTACCGCGTGCTGCGCGATGTGCGGCTGAAGAATCTGACACCCCTCACTGTCCTCATTGGACCAAACGGCAGCGGCAAATCAACGTTGTTCGACGTATTCGCGTTTCTTGCCGAGTCCTTCTCACACGATCTGCCTGACGCATGGAGTCGGCGAGGTGGGATGCGAGAGATCCGCTCGCGCGGCCAAGATGGACCAATCGAAATCGAACTGGCCTACCGCGAAGGTCCAAAGACGCCGAGAATCACCTACCACCTCGAGATTGACGAGGACTGCGGCTCGCCGGTAGTCACACGCGAATGGCTCTCATGGCGCCGAAAGCCCCGCGGGCGAGGGTTTCGCTTCCTCGACTACAAGCACGGAGCAGGCGAGGTGATCGGCGGCGACGCCCCCGACGAACACGCAGAGCGCCGCGAGGAGCCCCTTGCATCGCCCGACTTGCTGGCTGTAAACACGCTGGGCAGATTCCATGACCACCCGAGGATCGTGGCGTTGCGGAACTTCATCACAGGCTGGTACCTCTGGTATCTGGCGGTGCCGCACCTCCGTACAGTAACGGAACCGAGAGTAGACCAGCGGCTGTCTACCACCGGCGACAATCTCGCAGGCGTGCTGCGGCATCTTCAGCAGCACGAGCCCGCTCGGCTGGATGATGCGTTTCGACTCCTCGCGAAGCAAATCCCACAGCTTGAGAGCGTCACGAGCGACACTTTGCCCGATGGCAACCTGCTCCTTCACTTGAAGGACCAACGGTTCGAGGAACCAGTCCTCGCCAGGTACGTCTCAGACGGGACGCTGAAACTACTCGCGTATCTCATCGTACTGCGCGATCCGGATCCGCCACCGCTGATTGGCTTCGAAGAGCCTGAGAACTTCGTGAATCCGCAACAACTCCGCCGACTCGCCGAGCAGTGCATGGGAACAGCGGCACGCGCACAGCTACTCGTGAGCACACACGCGCCTCTGTTCCTCGATGCACTGCAACCGGAGCACGTTCACGTTCTGAGCCGCGGCTCTGATGGATTCACGAGTGCGAATTCGGCCACAGACTTTTGGGGGGTCAACGAGTACTTGCACGCCGGTGGTCTGCTCGGTGACGCTTGGCAGCAGAACCTGTTCGAGCAACTGGGGATCCCTGCCGGTGCACGTTGAATTTCTCGTTGAAGATGATTCGACTGCCGCCTCGGTCAACGTGATCATCGATCGGCTTCTCTCTGGGGGGCAAGGGCACTCACGGCACATCCGATCTTTCGGTGGCAAACAGCGGATGCTTCGCGACCTCGGTGGTCACATGCAGGCGCTTCGATGGGCGGATGCCGTCGTTGTGGTGATCGATCAAGACCGCGACGACTGCATTGATCTAAAGCGGCGCATCGAGGACATCGCACGAGCTTCGCGGCTGCTCACCTCGGCAGCCGAAGCCGACCGACGTCTGTTTCGGGTCCGCATCGCGATGCACGAGCTTGAGACATGGTTTCTGGGCGATCCGATCGCGATTCGAGCCGCGTATCCCAGAGTTCAACCGATACGTGTATCTCAAGCTCCTGCGCTCGACGAAGAGCCGGATGCGTGGGAACGCCTCGAACGCATTCTACAGCGCGGCGGCTACTATGAGGCTGGCTTGCAAAAGATCTCCGTCGCCGAAGCTATTTCTCAACATCTCGACCTCAGCCCCGACGCGAATGCGTCGCACAGCTTTCGACTGTTTCTGCGCACATTGCGCGAGACTTATGGGCTGGATTGGTGATCACCATCCTCGCGCCAGCTGCGCACGAATTCGCGCTGCGCGGCGGTTTGCGGCGTATCCGGATGGCCTGGCTTGGGGTTGACATCCCACCGCGCCCGTAGCTCCGCGAGCGCTGCATCTCCGAGGTAACCATGCCGGGCGAACCAGCAGCCGACCGCCGTGCCCGTTCGCCCGACGCCGCCCCAACAGTGGACGTAGGGGATACCGCCACGCGCGATCTCCGCATCAATCGCGTCGAGAATGCGCGCCATTTCGTTTCGGCTGCGCGGCACGTCGATGTCCACGATTGGCGCCGACAACCGCGCTGTCAACGGCGACAGTTCGTGAAGAATCGATTCGTACGGCCTCATCCCATCGGCCGTATGCGTGAGATCGACGAATAGTGTCACCCCCGCCGCCAGCAGCGCCCCAAGTTTCTCCCGCGCCCGCCCATCGTCCCACGGATGACCGGGATACTCCCCTGCGAGTAGACGCCCCTCCTTCACCCAATAGCAGTACTGGAGCAGCTTCTTGGTCATCGTGGACACTCCATCCTTCAGTCGCTGCACATTGGGGACTCCGACCCGACCTGCGCACGCTGCGCGAAACTTACGGGCTGGATTGATGATCGTCGGCTATCGTCGCTGCATCAGGAAGCCGATCTGCTTGAAGAACTCGGTTTCATGCCGCAGTTGTTTGACGGTCGGTTGGCGGAACGCTTTTTGGAAACGCTGCGTGAATTCGTAGCGGTAGAGCGGGCGAGACTGCCAGATCACGTCACGCCGGTGGTGGTATTGGCAATCGTCGTTTGCGACGGGATCATAGCGATAATCGCCGATCACTTGGCCGTATCGCAGCCAGCGTACGTCGGCCTCCGGGGTAATCACCCAGTCGCCGATTTGCATCTCCAGACGGAAGCGCGCGATGTTACCGATGGCAGAAATGATTGTGCCCGGCTTGTCCTCTGTGGAAGCGACTGACCGCCAGCGTGCGTCAATCACAGATCTGTCAGCCACATCCGTCAGGTCGCCGATCTCCTTCCAGCCGATGCCGGTGAAACCGCCGTTGACGCAGTTTTGGGTTTCCTCGCCGCCGTCGGCGCGGACTACCCAGACGTTCGGCGTCCGTGGCTGCGACTCTGCCATGCCGGCTCCTAGCGGAAGACCGAGTAATCGATCTCCTTGCTGGTGATGAACTCCAGCAACGCCGGCTGGCCGTTTTCCGTCGCCTTGATGCCGCGCTTGATCGCGTCTTTGATGTCCGCGACCTCGGTGACGCGCTCGCCGTAGCCGCCGAAGGCTTTGGCCATGTCCGCGTAGTGGCCGGAGATGTCCGTCGCGCGGTACTTCTCGGTGGCCGTCTTCATGATCGGCAGCTCGATCGCCATCGAGAAGTTGTTGAGCAGGATCGAGAGGATCGGAATGTTCTCGCGCACCGCCGTCTCGAAGTCCATCCCCGTCATCCCGATCGCGGCGTCGCCCCAGACATTGAGGCAGAGCTTTTCGGGGCGGGCGATTTTTGCGCCCATCGCCAGGCCCAGGCCGTAGCCGAGCTGGGTGGTCTTGCCCCAGCCGATGTAGCTCAGCGGGGTGGTCGAGTTCCAGAAGGGCGACATCTGGTCGCGCGGGCTGCCGGCGTCGTGCGTGGCGACGGCGTTGTCGATGCCGACCGTCTCGTCGATCGTGGCGTGCAGGTCGCGCAGCACGCGGTAAGGGTTGAGCGGCGACTCGTCGCAGTCGGTTTTGTGCGCCCAGTCGGCGCGCCATTCGCCGTTGATTCGCGCGATCTCGGCGGCGATGCCGTCGGCGCGCCCGCGCGGGCCGGCGATCAGCTCCTTGACCTCGGCGATGATCGCCTCCAGCACCAGCGCGGCGTCGCCCACGATGCCCTCGGAGATTTCGACCTCGTTGTTGAAGTCCTCCGGGTCGAGCGTGGCGTGGATGTAGTAGGGCTGCTTGGGCATCGCCAGGCCGAAGCCGGTTTTGGCGAACGAGCAGCCGATGCCGAAGACGACGTCGGCGTTCTGCAGGAACTCGTGGACAGCCTTGGGGAAGGCGCGGCCGCCCGAGCCGAGCGAAAGCGGGTGCGTTTCGGGGAAGGCGCTCTTGCCCTGCAGCGAGGTGGTGACCGGCGCTTCGAGCAGCTCGGCCAGCTCGCGCAGCTGATCCCAGGCGCGGGCGTAGTGGACGCCCTGGCCGGCGTAGATCACCGGGCGCTCGGCGTTGACCAGCGTCTGCGCCGCCTGGCGCGCGTCGGCCGGGTCGGGCCCGAAGCGCACCGACGAGGTCGGGCGGTAGTCAATCGGCTCCTCGATGTCCTCGCCCCACATGTCGCCCGGCACTTCGAGCACGACCGGGCGCTGGCGTCCATTGCGCGCGTGGGTGAACGCCCGCCGCACCGCGTTGGGCAGGTCTTTGGCGACGGTCAGCTGCTCCGTCCACTTGCTCACGTGCTGGAAGTTGACCAGCCCGCTGAAGTTGGGCGCGACATTGGTCTGCGCGCGGGCGTAGCCGCCGGGGATCGCGACCAGCGGCGCGGACTCGCTCCAGGCCTGCGCCAGCCCGCCGAAGGAGTTCTCCGCGCCGGGGCCGTTCTGCGTCAGGTAGACGCCGATCCGGTCGCCGGAGTTCATCCGCGCGAAGGCGTCGGCCATGTGGATCGCGGTGCGCTCCTGGCGCACGATGATGGTGCGGATGTCGGCTTCGGCGGCAGCCTCGAAGATCGGATTGACCGGGTAGCCGACGACGAATTCGACGCCCTCGCGTTTGATCATCTCGGCGATTGCGTTGGCGACTTTCATGCTGGCGTCCTCTCTGGCGCGCATGGCGCGCTGGCTACAGTGGGCGTGTTAGGCGTGCGGCGGGCGAACGGCGCCCGTCACTTGGCTGTCACGTGGGCTGATTGTACGCGAGAACTCGGCTGCGGCGGCTCACCGTCGAGCCATTCGGGCACACCCTCGCGCTATGCGTCGGAGTGTACGGGCGGGCGGCGGTCGAACCAGGGCTGCGCCTCTTCGAGCGCGGAGCCGAGCCGAATCAGCGCCGCCTCGTCGCCGTAGGGCGCGACGAACTGCACGCCGATCGGCAGCCCGGCGTCGTTCCACCAGAGCGGGATCGAGGCGGCCGGGCTGCCCGAGGCGTTGAACGTCGAGGTGTAGGCCACGGTCTGCTGCACATCGCGGCCCTGCGCCTGCATGTCCTCGCGATCGAGGTTGAGATGCCCCAGCGGGAAGGGCGGCGAGGCCATCGTCGGGCTGAGCAGCAGGTCGTAGTCCTCGAAGAAGCCGGCCACAATGCGCCCGATCGTATGCACCGCGCGGGTCGCGCGGAGGTAGTCGCCAGCTGAGGGCATATCGCCGCTGATCATCTGCCAGGTGATCGGCTCGACATCCTCCGGGTTGGGCTCGCGGCCCAGCTGGGCGGCGCGATCCTCGACCGCGACCAGCGTGGCGGGGCGGATGATGCTGAACAGCGGGCTGCTCACCTCCGCGGGAATCTCCAGCGCGGCGTCCTCGACCTCCAATCCCAGATCGTCGCAGAGCTTGGCGGCCTGCTCGACGGCGGCGAGGCAGTCGGGGTGCGTCTCGACGCCGTTGAAGGCGGTGGTGATCAGGCCGACCTTGAGCTTGCCCAGCGGCGCGCCGACCTCCTCGCTCCAGGGGCGTTCGGGCGGCGGCGCGTAGTAGGGCGCGCCGAGGTCGGGGCCGGCGGTCGCGTCGAGCAGCGCGGCCGAGTCGCGCACGCTGCGCGAGACCGCGTGAATCGTCGACATCCCCGCCCAGCCCTCGCCCACATCGGGTCCCGACGGCGTGCGCCCGCGAGTCGGCTTGAGCCCGAACAGCCCGCAGCAGGCGGCGGGGATGCGAATCGAGCCGCCGCCGTCGGAGGCGTTGGCGGCCGGCAGAATTCCCGCCGCCACGGCCGCCGCCGCGCCGCCCGACGAGCCGCCCGCGGTGTGCTCCAGATTCCAGGGGTTGCGCGTCTTGCCATGCACCATCGACTCGGTGGTCGAGGTAATGCCGAACTCAGGCGAGGTCGAGCGCCCGAAGATGCTCAGCCCGGCCGCCTTGTAGCGCGCCGTCAACTCGTGGTCGTGATCGGGCACGTAGTCCTCGTAGATGCGCGAGCCGTTGCTCATCGGCTGGCCGGCGTAGAGCAGGTAGAGGTCTTTGAGCAGAAAGGGGACGCCGCGCAGCGGGCCGTCGGGCAGCCCCGCCAGCGCCCGCTCGCGCGCCTCGTCGTAGTAGGGGTAGACGACCGCGTTGATCTGGCCATTAACCCGCTCGGTGCGGGCGATCGCCTCTTCGAGCAGTTCCGCCGCTGTCGCCTGCCCGCCGGCGACCAGCTCCGCCAGCCCCACCGCGTCGTAATCGCTGTAGCCCTGAATTGCCATCCTGATCTCCTCCAGCTGCGTCCGACCTGCGCCGCGAGTTCGCGCGCTGTTCGACAGTGCGCAGCATACTGAGGCGTAAAGCCGCCGCAGGCTGTATATTGGCGGCAGCCGCGCGCCGACGGACGCCGCCCCGATCAACTTCGTCCGCTCGCCTAGATCGGCCTCCAAACATTCACCGCCTACACCCGCAAGGAGCTCGCCGAGCTCGGTGAGCCCGCCGAGCTCGGCCGAGCTCGAGACAACAACAGATCCGCGCCGCCGCGCCGGGAAAGGACACGGACCACCATGCTCGAAGGACTCGTCTGGGACATCCTGATCGGAGCGATCGTCTCCGTAGGGCTCGGAGCCGCCGCCGCGATCACGCTGGCCGCCGCCTACGGCATCGGCGGCTGCGCCTGCCACTGCTGCCGCATCTGCTTCCACCACTGCAAAGTGCGCCTGCGGCGCGCAGCGGACCCACCTCCCGCCTAGGGCGTGTTCGCACTTCCGGTCATTCCTGCGCTCCGATCGTCATTCCTGCGCCCCCTTTTCCGTCATTCCTGCGCAGGCAGGAACCTGCGCCCCTTCCCGTCATTCCTGCGCAGGCAGGAACCCGCGCGCCCCCTCCCGACCCCTCCCCCCTTCCCCAATTCATCCCTCCCCCCTTTTAGGGGGGAGGTTAGGTGGGGGGTGGGAGGCTGCGAGCGTTTGCCGGGCGCTCTTCTACGCCCCGATCGCCTCTTCCGTCGTTCCTGCGCCCCGATCGTCATTCCTGCACCCTCCTTCGTCATTCCTGCGTAGGCAGGAACCCGCGCTCCCCCCCGTCATTCCTGCGTAGGCAGGAATGCGGCGGGCGGCGATGTTGCGCGGGTTCCTGCCTACGCAGGAATGACGGAAAAGGGGGCGCAGAAATGACGGGGAGGGAGGCGCAGAAATGACGGGGGGGGAGAGGCGCAGGAATGACGGTGGGGGGGGAGGGGGGGCGACGGAAGCGTGGATGCGCTCTAGCAGAGTGGGGATGTGCGGGCGGCCAATCGGGCGCTGGTGGACGCTCGGGGCCTCCCACCCCCCACCTAGCCTCCCCCCTAAAAGGGGGGAGGGATGAATTGGGGAGGGGGGTGAGGTGGTGGCGCGGGTTCCTGCCTGCGCAGGAATGACGAAAAAGGAGGCGCAGGAATGACGGTGGGGGAGGGGGGCGACAGAAGCGTGGATGCGCTCTAGCAGAGTGGGGCGGGCGCTCGCTCGGGCGATGGTGGACGCTCGGTGCCTCCCACCCCCCACCTAACCTCCCCCCTAAAAGGGGGGAGGGATGAATTTTCTTGGGGAAGGTGCTTGGTGCGTGTTGGTTGTGTGCGTTGGGGTGGGTGGGTTCCTGCCTGCGTCCCACTCCGTCATTCCTGCGCAGGCAGGAACGGCGGATGGGCGCAGGTTCCTGCCTGCGCAGGAATGACGGAAAAGGGAGCGCAGGAATGACGGGGAGGGAGGCGCAGGAATGACGGGGGGGGGGGGGAGGCGCAGGAATGACGGGGAGGGAGGGGGGGGAGGGATGACGGAAGCGTGGATGCGCTCTAGAAGAGTGGGGATGTGCGGGCGGCCGCTCGAGGGCTGGTGGACGCTCGGTGCCTCCCACCCCCCACCTCGCCTCCCCCCTAAAAGGGGGGAGGGATGAATTTTCTTGGGGAAGGTGCTTGGTGCGTGTTGGTGTGTGCGTTGGAGTGGGTGGGTTCCTGCCTGCGCCCGCTCCGTCATTCCTGCGTAGGCAGGAACGGCGGATGGGCGCGGGTTCCTGCCTGCGCAGGAATGACGAAAGAGGGCGCAGGAATGACGGAAAAGGGGGCGCAGGAATGACGGTCCGGCGCGGGTTCCTGCCTGCGCAGGAATGACGGTGCCCTCCCCCCGCCGGCTAGCTGTCGTCGCCGAACCAGAGGATGGCGTTGGGGTGGATCGTGAAATCGATTGACTCCTCGCCCTGTTCGCCCTCGGCCTGGCTGTAGCGGAACCAGCGGTTGCCTTGCCAGATGTGGACGACCTCGGCGTTGGGCAGCTCTCGGAGCAGCGAGGAGGCGCGGATGGCGAACTCGCCGAACCAGATGTTGCTGCCCTGGGTGTAGGGGGCGGCGAGCTGGTCAATCAGGCGGACCGGCGGCGCGGGCGGGCCGGAGACCTCGACCAGCGCCAGCTCCGTCACCTCGCCGGCGTTGACCCGCAGCGAGGTGCGGCCCGGCGCGACCACCAGCCAGGTCGCCTCCGCCTGGCCGTCCTTCGTCTTGCGCTCGCTGGCCGTCTCGACCAGCGTCGAGGCGGCGGCGATCGGCGTGGCGCTCCAGCTGACGGGCGTGCCGTCGGGCACCGGCGCGCCGCCGGCGTCGACGATCGTCGCGCGGAGCGTGAACGAGTCGCGCACCGACAGGCCGCTCGGCGGGTCGCTCAGCGTCACGCTGGCCGGCGGACCGCTGATGTTGAAGGTTTGGCTCGCCCTCAACGCGCCCACGCTCAGCTCGACGGTGTATTCGCCCGCGGGCAGCTGCGCGGTTTGCGCGGCGTTGACGTTGATTTGGGCTTGCGGCGCGCCGTCCGCGCTGGTATCCAGCGGGTCGTTGTCGCCGATCTCGACGCCGGAGTCGTCGCCGTCCTTGCGCAGCGGCCAGGTGACCGCGATCTTGTCGGAGCCAATCCGCTTGCCGTCGGGCCCGCTGACCTTGGGCGGGCCGTAGCCGCGCGTGGGCACGGTGGCCGGGTTGCCGGACTCATCCAGCGCGGTGACCTGCACCGTGAGCAGGTCGCGGTCGTCCCGGTCCGCCGCGATCTTGCAGTCGTCCGCGCCGTCCGCCGCCGGCGTATCGCAGGTGCCGTAGCTGAGCAGCCCGCGGCTGGGCCGGGAGATCGCGATCTCGCTGGGCGGGCCGCTGAAGATCAGATTGATCGGGCCCGCCTCGAAGCTCTCGCCGTCGCTGGCGTGGACGGTGACGCGCACGGCGGCGGGGCCGCTCCGGCCCGTGCCCGGATGCTCCACCGTCAGCCGAATCTTGTCCGCGTTGGTCGCGGTCAGCGCGGTCGCCGCGTTCTCGATCTGACATGAGACCGTGCCGCCGGTCACGCAGGCTTCGGCCGCGGCGCTGCCCAGCTTCGCGTTGAGCTTGCCCTGGTTGGCGGTGAAGAGCACGGTCGCGGCGGCGCCCTTGGCCGAGGCCGCGCCGTTCTCGTTGAGCAGCTTGAGCAGCAGCGTGGTGCTCTCGCCGACATTGAGCGTGCTCGGGTAGGGCCGACCGGTCGAGCTGTCCGTGTCGAAATCCAGCTCGATTTGAGTCAGCTCGTCGACCGTGCCGACCGTCACCTCCAGCGAGCCGCTCAGCGTCGTGATCAGGTCTGCCGCGGTTTCGCCCTCCGCGGCCAGAGGCGCCGCGCGGCTGACCCGCAGCGCGACGCTGCCGGTGATCGTGAAGCTGCCGTCGGGCGTGCCCTCCGGGACCGTGATGGTGGAGCTGGTGTTGGGGGGCAGGCGCAGCGGGCAGGTCGCGGTGCGCACGCCGTCGACCATGCTGAGCGTGCAGCCCCCGCCGCCGCTGCCGTTTGTGGTGGTCAGGCCGGTCAGGTGGACGCGCGAGCCATAGCCCTGGGACATCGCCACGCGGCGCCCCGTGAGCTCATGCGCCGCAAAGCCGTAGAACTTGTTCAGCTCCCGGTGGAACTCCCCCACCCACCGCCTCGCTGCGCTGCTGGTCCACACTCCGTCGTCCTGGGGCCGCTGGCTGAAGACCTGCAGCGCGCCTCGCTGGGCATCTCTGTTGGTATCGCCGGTCACCATCTCGGTCCCGTCGAAATTGAACTGGATCCCCGAGTTTCGGACACGCCCGGCATTGGAGTAGGAGACGCTGGGCGTGTACAGGTAGCCGCCGTTGAGCGTCTTCCAGTCGTCGGCCGAATTTCGCTGGAACACATGGAGGGTTTCGCCGCTGCGCAGGTCCGACGCGACGACGACGGCGCCGTCGGGCGAGACGTCGGCGGCCTGGCCGAACCAATGCCCGGCGCGGCCGGGCCAGTTCTGCGGGATCAGGATCGCGGCGGGCTCGGTCCAGCGTCGCAGCGGGCCGGGCGAGTAGTGCGTGGCGCGGCGGAAGTTGGTCGCGTCGGTTCGCGCGGCGAACAGCGTCCTGGGGTCGCCGTCGGCGTTGCGATCGGCGCGCGGCGCGCTCGCCCAGCCGCCGTCGGGCGCGACCCAGACGAACACTTCGCCCGCGTTGTTGCGCCGGTTGGCGTTGGTGGGCCGCTCGGTGCTGTCGAATTCCTTCTCGCGCGCGCCCGCGACCAGCACCCGCCCGTCGGCCGAGAGCGAGACGCCGGTGTTGCCCAGCTCGACGCCGTCGGGGTTGCCGGCCAGATTGGACCAGACCGCCTGGCACCAGTCGCCGCAGGAGCGCGGGTTGCTCGCGTCGTAGTCCACGGTGGGGTCGAACGGCATCGTCGTGACGCTGACGCCGAAGCTGGGCACCTCGGCGGCGCTCACTTTCACCCCGTCGGCGTAGGTAATGTCGCCCCAGTCTTCGCCCGGTCCATCGGGCCGGCTGTAGACGTAGATCGCGCCCATCTCGTTCATTCGGGGCGCGCTGACGGCGAGCGTGCCGCCGTCGCGCGAGATGTCCACGCCGGCGCCGTAGCGGGGGCCCGAGGTGCCGACCGGCCGATTGCTCGCCTCGGACAGCGGGGCCGCCAGCGAGCCCTGCGATGTCACCGTCACCCCGTCGTCGTCCCAGTCCAGCCGGTAGATGTGCAGCCGGCCCATCTGGCCGCGCCCTTCCACGGTTTCATTCCAGGAGCCGACGAAGAGCCAGGCGCGGGCGGCGGTCTCGTGCCAGAGGGAGATGGCGGAGCCGACGAAACCGCCTTCAAAATTGCCTCCTGCGGTGGAGCCGAAGCCCTCGTGGAAGCTGCCGTTGGAGCCGGGCGGCCGGTTGATCCTCGCCTTGTGCTCGAGCGTGTAGGAGTCGAAGATGTTCAAGAATGCGTAGTTGGTGCGGATGACCAGGGTGCGCCCGTCGAGCGCCTTGGCGATCTGCCGCTGCGCGCCGGGCGTGGAGGTGATGCGGGAAAAGAACTGGTCGGTCGGGGCGAGGTCGAGCCGCCGCGAGCCGGTCTGGTCCCAGACGGCCGGGCCGCCGATGCGCAGCCGCAAATCGGCGTCGGACGCGCGGAGCAGCTGCAGCTGATAGGCGGTGTAGCTGGGCAGGCGGACGGGCGGCGCGAAGGGGACATCCCAGGGGAAGCGCAGCGCGGCCTGGACGGTGGCTTCGCCGCCGGGCGGGACGACGTTGTCGGAGTCGTCGGCGAGGCTGATGACGAGCTCCATTTCGCGCGACGCCACTTCGAGGGGCGGCGGCTCGGCGGCGGCGGGCGCAAGGGAGAGCAGCGCCGCGCCAAGCAGCCCCAGCAGCGCGCCCAGAGCCAGCAGCCGCCCCGCCCGCCCAGGGAGCGTCTCGAGGATCCGCCCAGGGAGTGTCTCGAGGATCATGTACACGGCGTCCCCCTTCCGCCTACAAGCGTCGATTCCGTAAGCACAGCATACCCCCCAGCAAGGTTCAAGTGGCGGCAACCGTCATTCCCGCGAAGAACCGTCATTCCTGCGCAGGCGGGAACCGCGCCGCCCATCCGTCATTCCTACGCCCCCTCCCCGTCATTCCTGCGCAGGCAGGAACCACGCGCGCACCCCCACCTCACCCCTTCCCCAATTCATCCCTCCCCCCTGGAAGGGGGGAGGCTAGGTGGGGGGTGGAAGGCACCGAGCCGCGCACCAAGCCCCGCTCGCAGCACCGACCCTCCTCCCGCCATTCCTGCCACCCCCAACCGTCATGCCCGCCCCAAAATCGTCATTCCTGCGCCCCCATCCCCGTCATTCCTGCGCAGGCAGGAACCGCGCACGCCAACTCCCCCAAACCGTGCTACCATATCCAGAAGAACGAAAGTTCGAACCAATGCCCACCTCCCCACCCACCACCCAACCCCGCACCCCCAACACAACCATCCACCCCGAACACACCCTGAACAACCCCGAACAAATCCGAACAAACCTGAACAAACCCGAACACCGCCAAACGCCCCGACCAGATAGGACCACCCCAAAAATCACCCAGAATCCGCCCGATCAAAAAAAACCCGAACAAGCCCGCGCCCCCTCCCCAACCGTCGCTCCTGCGCCTCTCCCACCGTCATTCCTGCGCAGGCAGGAACCGGCGCCACCTCATCCGTCATTCCCGCCCCCAAACCGTCATTCCTGCGCAGGCAGGAACCGCGCCACCACCCACCCCCACCTCACCTCCCCTCTTTCCCCAATTCATCCCTCCCCCCTTCCAGGGGGGAGGTTAGGTGGGGGGTGGGACGCCGCGAGCGAGCGCCAACCGCCCTCCACCACCCGATCGCCTCTTCCGGTCGTTCCTGCCCTACCCACCGTCATTCCTGCGCAGGCAGGAACCCGCGCCTCTCCCACTGTCATTCCTGCGCCCCCCACCGTCATTCCCGCGCCCCAACCGTCATTCCTGCGCAGGCAGGAACCCGAACAACCCCGAACAAATCCGAACAAACCTGAACAAACCCGAACACCGCCAAGCGCCCCGACCAGATAGGACCACCCAAAAAAACACCCAGAATCCGCCCGATCAAAAAAAACCCGAACAAGCCCGCACCCCCTCCCCAACCGTCGCTCCTGCGCCTCCCCAACCGTCGCTCCCGCGCCCCCCAACCGTCATTCCTGCGCAGGCAGGAACGACGGTGGGCGCACAGGTTCCTGCCTACGCAGGAATGACGGAAAGGGGACGCAGGAATGACGGAAGTGAGGGTGCGCTTGCGAACTTCCTGGCGTGGAGAGGTGCGGGCGGCGCTAGGTGCCGCCGGGCGACTCCAGCAGCTCTGTGGCGATCAGAATCACGATCGCGCGCTCGCCCTCTTGGGCGATGCGCAACTCGCCGCGGAACGACGGATTATCCGCGTCGCGGAACGCGATGAAATCAATCCCCGCCCGCCGCGGATCCGCGACGACGGACCACGGCGCGGCGTCTAGCTGCGAGCGGTACCACGCATACAGATCGTCGGCGTGCTCCTCGCGGCTCTGCCAGCCGAAAATCAGGCGACGGTTGTCCTCGGTGTCCGTGAACGCCGAGCCCAGCAGCGCCAGCGAGTCCCGCTCCGGGAAGTTGGGCGGCAGCTCGTCCACGAAGCCCTGGATGCGCACATCCGCGATCGCCGTGCGATCGTTCTGGATCAGGTAGTTGCGGAACATCCGCTGCGCGGCCAGCCGCTCCTCGTCGTCCGAACTGTCGCAGGCAACCGCCGCCAGCCCCAGCAGGGCGGCGCAGCAGACGAGCAGCAGCAGGCGGACGAGCGGCATCCGTCGACGATTCTCCGTGGGGTGGACGGCGGGATTCGAACCCGCGAATACCAGGGCCACAACCTGGCGCCTTAGGCCTCTAGGCGACGCCCACCGCGTAGCCGCGATGGTATCAGCTGCGCGGCAAATGGCTCTGTGCAGTCGGCCGCTCAAGCGATGCGGTCGATCAGCAGCGAGGCCAGCCCCAGGAAGAAGAGAAAGCCGAGGACGTCGGTGACGGTAGTGACGAAGATGCTGGCGGCCAGCGCCGGGTCGGCGCCCGTGCGGCGCAGCAGCACCGGAATCAGCAGCCCGGCCAGCCCCGACACGATCATCGTCGCCAGCATCGCCGCGCCCACCGCCACGCCCAGCCACGGGTTGTCCTGCCAGACCCAGCCGATCGCGCCCACCAGCAGACCCAGCGCGATGCCCGTCACCACCCCGATCGCGATCTCGCGCGGCAGCACCGTGCGGTGAAAGTGGCGGTCGAACTCGCCCAGCGCCATCGCCCGCACCGTCAGCGTCGTCACCTGCATCCCCGCGTTGCCGCCCTGCCCGGCGATGATCGGCAGAAAGATCGCCAGCGCCGCCACCCGCGCCAGCGTGCCCTCGAACGCCGCCACCACCCCCGCCGCGGCGAAGGCCGTGAGCAGATTGAACAGCAGCCAGGGCAGCCGACGCCGCACCGCCACATCGATCGGCGCGGTCAGCGCCTGCTCGTCGACCAGCCCCACCATCCGAAACATGTCGCTGGTCGCCTCCTGCTGCGCGATGTCCAGCAGGTCGTCCGCCGTCGTCACTCCCACCAGCCGCCCGCTCTGATCGACCACCGGCAGCGCGTGCAGGCCGTAGCGCTGGAGCGTTTGCAGCGCCTCCTCCTGATGCGTGTCGGTCGTCACGCTCGGCCCCGCCGCCGACATCAGATCGCGCAGCGGCGTCTGCGGCGCGGCGATGATCAGGTCGTGCAGATGCACCGAGCCCAGCAGGTGCCCGATGTGATCCACGACGTAGACCAAGTCCCGCACGGTGGGCGCGGGCACCGCCCGCAGATGCTCGATCGCCTGCTGCGCGCTCGCGTGCGGCGCGAGCGTCAGAATCTCCGGCGCCATGATCCCGCCCGCCGACTGATCGTCGTGCGCCAGCAGCGGCTCGATCACCTCCGCCTGCGGCAGCTGATCCAGCACCGCGCTCGCCGCCTCCTGCGGAATCGCCTGCAACACATCCGCCGCGTGGTGCGCCGGCGCGTCGTCCAACGCCTCCGCCAGCTGATCCACGCCGACATCGGGCGCAACGTGCTCCAGCTCCTCGGGCGTCAGAAACTCCAGAATCACCGAGAGCGAGGCGCTGTCGATTCGATCCAGCAGGCGCTGCCGCTCCTCGGTCGAGAGCGCCGCCAGCGCGTCGGCCTGATCGGCGGGGTGCAGCACGCGAATCATCGCCGCCGCCGACTCCAGGTCGCCGCCGTCCACCCGCGCCACCACATCCCAGACCGCGGCCGCGTCGGGCCGCTCGGGCGGGCGGCTCACAGCGCGCCCGCCCAACGCGCTGCCCAACACACTGCCTGTAGAATGGAGTGGCACGCGCCGCGCGCCCGTAGCTCAGCGGACAGAGCACCAGGCTTCGGACCTGGCGGTCGGGGGTTCGATTCCCTCCGGGCGTGCCACCCGCGCCACATGCGCCACACACACCAGGCACGCGAAACGGAGCGTCGGATGTTCATCAGCTGGTTCACCGAACGCCCTTACCAAGACCCACAGGCCAGCTGGTGGGGCCGCACCGGCCGCCGCCTGACCGACCTCGACTCCTCCAACGAAGAATACGATCCCCGCCTCGGATCCGATCTCTACCACCGCTACCTCGATGAGGCCGTCGCCGCCGAGCGCGCCGGCTTCGACGGCATCGTGCTCAACGAGCACCACTCGACGCCCTTCTGCATGGGCTCCGTGATCAATGTCGAGGCCGCGATCCTCGCCCGCATCACCGAGCGCGCCAAAATCTGCCTGCTCGGCAACATCCTGCCGATCTGGGACGACCCGCTCTGGCTGGCCGAGACGCTGGCGCAGATCGACATGATCTCCGGCGGACGCCTGATCACCGGCTGGGTGCGCGGCACCGGCCGCGAAAGCCTCGCCCACAACTCCCCCTCGCCCTACAACTGGGAGCGCTACCAGGAGGCCCACGATTTCGTCGTCAAAGCCTGGACCGAGGCCGGCCCTTTCCGCTGGGAGGGCGAGCACTACCACTACCGCTACGTCAATCCCTGGTCCCGCCCGCTGCAACAGCCGCACCCGCCGATCTGGATCCCCGGCGCGGTCAGCCAGCGCACCGTCGCCTGGGCCGCCGAGCGCCGCTACCCCTACATCATGCTCGCCACCCGCCTCGCGCCCACCCGCGACTCCTTCGCCTACTACGACCAGGTCGCCCGCGAGTTCGGCTACGAAGCCGGCCCCCAGCACCGCGGCTACCTCTGGAAAGTCCACGTCGACGAAACCGAAGAGCTCGCCGAAGAGGTCGGCCGCAAATACCTCACCGGCCCCGGCAACATCTTCCTCGAAGGCAGCCGCGGCGACGTCAAGCGCCACATCCAGAACCTGCCCGGCATCGTCGACCGCAAGCGCCTCCTGCCCACCGCCGGCGTGCGCCACGTGACCGACTCCCGCGGCGCCGCCGACCCGGCCCAATACCGCGCCCTCACGCTCGACGCCGCGACCGCCTTCGAACCCGTCGAAGACACCTACAGCGGCCTCACCGAGGCCTACAGCATCATCTCCGGCACCCCGAAAACCGTCCTCCCAAAAATCCGCCACGTGCTCGAATACCTCCGCCCCGGCGCCATCACCTTCTGGGACGGCGACGGCTCAATGTCCCACGAGGACACCATGCGCTCCCTACGCCTCATGGGCGAAGAAGTGCTGCCAGCCGTGCGCGAAATGGGCGAGGAGCTGGGCCTAACGGGCCCGTTCGAGGCGGAGGACCCGGTAGGCGTCTCGCCGGAGGCGGCGCGCGCGCTCCCGTCATAGCCGCGCGCCCCAGAGGTCCGTGCTGAAGCGTTGCGGCGCGCGCGTCTTCAAAACGGCGGCGCGAAGCCGGATTTGCCTTCGCCCAGATCCTGGCTCGCCTGCTCGCTCGGTCCTCCGACTGCCTCGAAGAAGGGCTTGTCGACCGCCACGGCGAGCTTCGAGCTCCAGCGCCGCAGCGTCGGCACTTTGATCTCGAGCTGCGGCATCAACCGCTTGGCGCTTGACGAGCGCCAGTCGGGACGCCGGATCTTGTTTGGAAACAGAGGCGCGCCGCCTCCGCTGCCCATCCGTTGAAACTCTTCCTGCATTCCCTCGCCTGAGAAGTAGACGGCCTGGATTTCGAGGCCATACCAGCGGAAGTTCGGTTCGCTCGGCCCCGCGATCACCAGATCGATCTTGCCCGCCGGCTTCTTCGTGCGGGTACCCATCATGAACGGCACTTCGCGCGCGACGTATGTCTCGTCGGCGTCAATGCCGACGATCTCGGCCAGCCACTTGATCAGCGTGCGTGACTCCTCAAAGCGCCGCGGGCAAACGACCACCGGCTCGCCGACCGCCGCGGCGATCTGTCCGTCGTCGGTCGACTCGTACCGTTGGATTGAGCAGACGCCGCCCTTTTTCGAGCAGGCCGCATCGCCCTGCTGGAATGGGCATTTCGGCGCGCCCCGGCGTTCTGTTGCGTGTCTCGCAAGCTCCGCGCGGCGCGATGGAGACAGCGCGAGCAGCGGCTCGCCGAACCACTCCGCGATGCCGTAGCGCGGGGCGGGCACGCTTACTCGCCCTCAAACAGCGTTCGCCGGGTGATCACCAGCTCGGCGATCCGCGCGTGGTGCGTGTTTTTCATCACTACCTGCACCGCATGAAAGTTGAACTCGCGCACGAGCGCCAGCGTTTCCGGCGCGTAGTCGTAGGTCATCAGGAAGTCCGCGTCGCAGGCCGCGGCGAGATCGAAGAGCGCGCGATGATCGATCGCGTGGTGGGCGTACAGCCGCTGGCCGGCGCGCTTGCCGCCGGCGGTGTAGGGCGGATCGAGGAACAGCGCGCAATTTGCCAGCGTCGCCGCATCCAGCGAACGCAGCACGCCCATCCCGTCGCCCGCGGCGAATGTCAGCCGTTCGGCGTGCTCCCAAATCGCCGCCAGGCGCCGCTCCAAGGTCTCCGGGTACCAGCGCGAGCGCAGCCCCTTGCCGTTTTCGCCCGCGCGGCTGAGCGACGCGCCCGGCGCGAGGATGCCGCCGCGGCGCACTCGGTTGAGCACGAGGGTGCGGAAACCGCGCATCACGACATCGGTCTGCGCCGCGCGATCCAGCGCCGCCACGTTCTCGTAGGTCGGTTCAAAACCCCGCACCAGCTCAATCAGATTCGGCCCATGCGACAGCGCGGCCTGCCAGAACGCCGCCACATCGGCGTCCAGCTCGATCATCAGCGCCCGCTCGGCGAAGTCTTCCATCACGGCGGTGAGCGAGACGGTGCCGCCGCCGGCGAACGGCTCGATCAGCAGTCGGCCGCGCGCGTCGGACGCGCCAAGCCACTCGCGGATGTGCGGGATCAGCCAGGTCTTGCCGCCGGGATAACGGAGCGGGCTGCGCTGGGGGACTTCGGCGACGTTGACCGCGGGAATCCGTGAGATCGGCACGGATCCGTCGTCCAGAGGCAGCCGCGGCGCGCGCGCCGTCGCCTGGGCAGTTCCCGCCGCCATCTGGATCCTCCGTTCGGCTTTCGTCGCAGGTTAGCAGGCTGCCGGGGTGAGTCCACGTGTCGCCGGTGTTCTGCCTGGTCTGCGGCTTGCGTGGGCACTTTGGTTAGGGGAGCGGTGGGGAGGTACCCAAGCGTCGGAGTGGCGAGCTGTGGGATCTAGACGGGGTCCAAAAGGTGAATTGGCAGGGCTCGGCGCGGGGTTCGGCGAGATACCCGTGGCGAGCGCGGGTATGACGGAGCTAATTTTGCGCGGGTGCAGGAGTTGGTGCGCGGGAGTGGGTGGGTTCAGGAATGCGTGAACGGTTCCCGGAGTCGCACGGAAATCTTCAGAGCGGCGGCGAGAGAGAGCAGAGCGGCGTAGCGACCGGAGTCGCCACGCTGCCCCTTGCCTTGCCCAGCACTGCCTAGCCGGGCCGCGACAAGCCTTGACGCGCCGGGCCGAGCCTTGCCGCTGCCGCGCCCTGCACAGTAAAGCAGCGGCGGGTGCGCACAGACGGGAGCAGAACTCCCGCCTGCGCGTCCTTGCCGAGCCATGCCAAGCCTAGCCGAGACCAGCTCTGCCTAGCCATGCCGAGTCCCGCCATGCCTTGATCGACCAGGATAGAAGCAACGGAACATGGCGCAGGCGATCGGGTGCTTGGGATACCACAGCAGTGCGCCCGATTGAGCGCACTGCCGCAGCGTCGCCGTGCCTGGCCTCGCCATACCCTGCCTAGCCAAGCCAGACCTAGCCCAAACGGGCCCAGCCATGCCTCGCCAGGTGTCAGTCCTCGGCCTCCACCGACACGACCTCGAATCGTCCGAAATTGCCGCTCTTTTCCGGCCGCCAGTCGCCGAGACCGATCCGACGCCCCCCGGTCTCCAACCATGCCTCGAGCTGCACGCGATCAACCAGATCGGGATCGGTGTCAAGGTGGAATGTGCAGGACCAGTCGTCAAACCGGGCCCGCGTACGGAGAATGCGGTTGCGCTGCACAACCACCGGCACGGTGTACTGGGCATTCTTGCCGAGTTCTTCAACAGTGGCGCCGTAGCGTTCGCGGTCGTAATCGAACGAGAGCACCTCGTCGACGATTAGCCCTTCACGCACTTGCGGGCCCTGTTTCTGCTTTCGCGCAGCTGTCTCGATCATGGACCGGATCGCCGCAGTCGGGATCGTAGGCGCTCCGCCCGCGTCAAGCCAAAGCGAGGTTTGGCATTCGAGCTCGGAGAGTCGTGCGTTGTCGCTGGCGGTGCGGTTGGAGCTACGCTTGCTGGTGATTTCCGCCTTTTCGAGATTGGCAGGGCTGCGGGTGTCGAGTCCAGCCGCTCCGTTGTGCATGATGAGCGGGCGGATACCCTTGATGATGACGGTGTACTGCATTTGACGATCGCCTCCTCGAAAGTGCTCAGGAACTGCCAGATGTCGCCGTCTCGTCTCGAGAAGCGGCGGAGGGTCGTTGCGATCCTGTGGCAAGGCCGGCAGAGCGCCGTGATGTGATCCGCCGTGACGTTGCACTCACAGGCATCGGGCAAGTACTGCACGAGCCAATGATGTCCCTCTTCCACAGGCCGCTGGCCGCAGAACTGACAGATGCCGCCAGAGCGCTCGCGCGCTGCTTCCTTGGCTTGCCGGGTGCGCGGTCCGTCGGTTTTGGCACACACAGGATGCTCATTCCGGTTCTGCGGGCGTCCATCAACGCCGCCGCTTCTCAGCATACTAGCACACCTGTACACGCGGCAACCACACCCCCTTGTCGACCCCCTCACCATCCTCGCTACTCCGAGAGCCACTTTTGAACTCACCTCGCAGCCTGAGCCAAGAGCCACCGCTTTGTCGCTCTGCGCGATTTGGAATGGCAGACCAACGGTAAGTGAAGCGAAGGCGTCGCAGGCGAACGCCCTACACCCCAGCGCCGGCGCGGATGTTGGCGGGGAGGCGGTTGGTGAAGACCTCTACGGCCTCGCGGACCATCTCCTCCAGGACCTCCGCCGCCGGGCGGATCTCCTGCAGTAGGCCGCTGATTTGGCCGGCGGCGTTCATTAGGAGGTCCTGGCGATCGCCCTGCTTGGCGGCTTCGGCGATGTCGGCGATCAGTAGGCCCTGCAGGCCCATGGGGAGGGCTTGCTCGCCGGAGTCTTCCCAGGCTTCGATCAGCTCGTTGGTGACGTTGCGCATCGTCTTGCCGCTGTAGAGGCGGGTGACGCGGGTGTCCTCGTCGCGGGCGGCGAGGATGCGGCGCTTGCGGAACTCGTCGAGGTTGGCCTCCTGGGTGGGGATGAAGGCGGTGCCGCACCAGACGCCGACGCAGCCCATCGCGAGGGCGGCGGCGAGGCCGCGTCCGTCGCCGATGCCGCCGGCGGCGACGACCGGGGTGGGCGCGACGGCGTCGAGCACCTGCGGCAGCAGCGCCATTGTGCCGATCCGCCCGGTGTGGCCGCCCGCTTCGTGGCCTTGCGCGACCACGATGTCGGCTCCGCCCTCGTGTACCCGCAGAGCGTTTTTGACGTTGCCGACCAGCGAGATCACCTTGCCGTTGGCCTGATGCACCTGATCGACGAATGGGGCGGGATTGCCCAGGCCGGTCGCCAGCACGGGCACCTGCATGCCGGTGATGGTGTCGACCTGGTCTTGCGGGGTGAAGCGCGGCGTGCGCACATCGGCGCGGGGGGCTTGCGCGTCGGGCAGTTCGAGCCGCTCGCGGATGTTGTTGATTGTGGCGCGGTGCTCTTCGGGCAGCAGGTCGCGCGGGTCCGCGGGGCGCTCGCGTCCGCTGGGGCGGCGCGCCACGTTGGAGGGCACCAGGATGTCGACGCCGAAGGGGCGATCGGTCAGGTCCTGGATGCGGCGAATTTGCTCTTCGAGCCGGTCCGGCGGGAAGCCGGCCGCGCCGAGCACGCCCAGTCCGCCCGCGTTGGAGACGGCAGCGACGAGCTCCGGCCCGGCCACGCCGCCCTGCCCGCCGCCCACCGTCGGGCCCATCCCGGCGAGCACGATCGGGTACTCGATGTCGAGCAGGTCGCAAAGCTCGGTGTGCAATACGGGTCGGTCCATGTTCGCTGCTCCTTCAGATCTCCGGGCTGATCTGCCCATCGTTTCGCGCCGTCTCACGCTTGGCTCATTGTTCCGCCGCAGGGTTGACGGGCCAATCGCAGTTGGCCGCCTTCACTGTGAGAGGCTAGCACCTGCCGCGATCTGGGCGTGAAGGACTCGCGGTCACACTCGAGGCGGCTCGACCTTGTTGAAGAACGGCAACTTGCCGCGATTGGCTTCCCTGAACTGATCCACCCACGCGCTCTCCAAATCCGACAAGCCGGCGGGCGGACACTTGCGGAAGTAGAAGCGCTGCGCGACGCCCCAAGGCGTCTTGGCCCGCTTCTCCTTGTCGTCAAGGTGCTGCCGCATCCGCTGGTTGAGGTCTCGCGTTTGTCCGATGTAGAGGAGTCGACCGTCGAATGCGGCGAGCGCGTAGCACCCCGAAGCGGCAGGCACTCGCCGCACGTCAAAGTGCTCAAACGTGACGTGCTCCTCAACCGCCGGTTTGAGGTTCGCGGCGAGCATCACACTTGAACTTCGTCTGCGCTCGCGTCGGCGATTGCTGCGCGGAACACCTGCGCCCGCGTTCGAATGCCCGACCTGTTCATGTTGCTCGCGCCGCCACCCGACTTCCAGAACTCCGGGTACATTGTCACCTCATCGCCGGAGTCAAGATGCTGAGCCGCACCCTCCAGGCATTGGCGAAACGCAGCTTCAGTGAAATCGCCTCTGCGCGCGAGGGCGTTGAGGACCGATGAGAGGATCGACAGGAAGAACTCAACGCCGTTGTCCTTGTAAACGACGGAGTTTGCTCCTGGATCGTAAGCGGCTCGACGGAGATGCCGGTTCCTAATCCCCAGACCGCTGGAGCTCGCCGCGAGATCGTCTCCGTAAGAGCGATCGACGAAGAGCTTGTCAACTGCTCGCCAGTAGTTGATCAGCACCTTCAGCCGCTTTTCCTCGGTCTGAACAGGCAGATCGTTGTACGGGTGGTGCTGGTTCAGAATGTTCCGCTTTACGGCGGTGACGAACGTTTTCTGCGCAATCGTGTGCCGGGCAGACTTGGCTTCGTCCGCAAATCGAATGCGTCCGCGCCAAGGCGATCCGTCATCGCTATTCAGCCGACTTGCAATGTCAAGCGCCTGCTCGTCACTGCCCCGCTTCACGTCGCGATCAAGCCACTTCGGCAGGTACGGGAGATCTTGCACACCGTCCATTCGCGTGAACCGCGCCGTGATGTGCTGGGCGACACCTTTGTCGACAGGCTGCTGCTTCGTGTTCACGATCAGGAACTGGAGCATCCGCTCCGCTTCGCTCATCTTGTGGGCGATCACGACGGAGATCGGGAAGTCGAGCAAGCGCTCTTTCTTTGTGGCAGCGATCTTGAGGCCCTCAAGACGATGTTGCCCATCGACAACGTCAAACGGACAAACTCCCAGAGCCTCGTCGGCGTCGAAGAAGATCTCCTTGGTCTGCTCGTCGTAGCTCACGCTGCCTTCAGTCGCCAAGAAGACCGAAGTCGGGAGGAATGCCTGGTTGTGCTCATCGGCGTCCACGAGGTCGTTGGCAAAGCCACGGGCGCGCGTCTCGTTCAAGAGCCGCTGTAGGCCGGTTCCTTCCTGCACATCCAGCCGGTCAACGCGGTACAGACCGTCGCGCATCACATCACGCACGGTGAACGACGTGATGTAGAGCGTCCGTCCGCCCTGTTGAATCGGGACTGCCGGCTTCCTGATCTCGACCACGCTTACCCCTTCCGCGCCGAGCCTGTGCGCGCGTCGGTCCGAGCGAGCCTATCGCGCCGTGCGCGGCAGTGCAAATCCACCAGACGCGCTCACGGAATCGGAGTTGCCCGCCCAAGCCGCGCGGCGCGGTAGACTGGGGGGTATGCGACTGCGACGCCTTCTGCTGATCTCGCTGGGCAGCGTGCTTTTTGTGCTGCTGGTGATCATCCTGATCCAGAGCGGGTTGGGCGTGGACAGCGATGTGACGATCACCGACAGCAACCGGCCAGAGATTGTGGGCGACTGAGCCGGCGCGCCCACCGGAAAGAGCAGCTATGCCCCGACCGTCGGAAGACCTGATCAATGAGGCCGGCGAATGGATCGCCGAGCAGCTTTCCGAAGAAGGGCTGATGGTCAGCGGCGGGTTCGTCGACCTGGTGCTCTCGATGGAGTGGGACGCGATCGAGGCGGGCGCGCCGCCGGACAACCGGGCGGCGCTGGTCGACGCGGTGATCGAGCGGATGAGGGAGGACAACGTGATGGTCGGCCCGCCGCCGGAGACGGTCTCGACGGACGGGATCGACACTTCGCAGATTCGCCCAGTGCCGCGCCAGTTTGTCGAGCAGGTGCTCTCCTGGGAGGACGATTTTCTCGGCTTCGCCGGGCTGACCCGCAGCGGCTGACGCGATGCCTGCCGCGCACACCGTCACGATCGAGCCATCCGGCATCGAAGTGTCGGTGCCCGACGGCGAGAACCTAATGCAATCGGCGCGCGCGGCCGGCCTCTGGTGGCCGAATCAGTGCGATATGCAGTGCCGCTGCGCCGGCTGCTTTGTGCGGCTGGTCGATGGGGCGGATGCGGTTTCGCCGATGGGCCGCGCGGAGCGCGAGGCGCTGCTCAACCAGCGCGGACGCAACGCGCTCGACGAGCCCGTGCGCCTGGCCTGTCAACTCGGCGTCTACGGCGATCTGACCGTGCGCAAGACCGGCGTGCGCCGGGGCTGAGCGAGTCTGAACGAGTCCGAAATGCCGCCGCGCCGACCGATCCACGCCGACGACTCGACGCCGCACGACATCGGGATTCCGCGGCTTGAGGCGTTCATCGCGGTCGCTTCCGAGCGCTCCTTCACCCGCGCGGCGCAGTCGATCAGCCTGACCCAGCCGACCGTCAGCGCGCGGATCGCGGCGCTGGAGCGGGATCTCGGCGCGGCGCTGTTCGAGCGGCTGGGGCATGACATTCGGCTGACCGACGCGGGGCGGGCGCTGCTGCCCCACGCGCAGCGCACGCTCAACGCGGCGCGCGACGCGACGGAGGCGGTGCATGCGCTGCGCGAGGGGGGCGGCGGGACGATCCTGATTGGCACCGCGCCGACGATCGGCACCTACGTCCTGCCCGACCTGCTTCAGCGCTTCGACGAGGCCCACCCCGGCGTCGAAATCACGATCCGCACCGGGCGCTCCGAAGAGGTCTCGCAGATGGTGCTCGACGACGTCGTGCAGATCGGCTTCGAGCGGCGGCTGACTCACTCCGAGATCGTCACGCTCAATCTCTACGAAGACGACATCATGCTGATGGCCAGCCCGCTGCATCGGCTGGCGCGGGTGCGCCACGCGCCCGTGGCGACAATTGCGCGCGAGTCGATCATCTTCTTCGACACGGGATCCTCCTACCACGCGCTGAGCCACGCGGTGTTCCGCGAATCCGACATCGCGCCGCGCCACGCGCTCGACGTGGACAGCCTGGAGATGGCCAAGCACCTGGTGCTGCGCGGGCTGGGTCTGGCCTTTCTGCCGCGCGTGGCGGTACAGCGCGAGCTCGCGTCGGGCGAGCTGATTCCGATCGAGATCGAGGGCGCGGCGCCGATCAGCCGCAGCATCGCCGCGATCTACCGGCGGCGGCGGCGGCTCTCGCCTGCCGCGGTCAGTTTCCTGCGGCTGCTGGAAACCACCTACCCCAACGGCGCCTGACGCGGGCGCAGCGCAACGTACGAGCGTTCTGTGCTGTAGCCTCTAGCTTGCAACCTCTGGAGCGGGCGCGCGTGGCCAACCCTCTGAACGTCGACAACCGCACCATTTTCACCGCCGACAACCTTGACGTGCTGCGTGGGATCAACTCCGAGTGCATCGACCTGATCTACCTGGATCCCCCGTTCAACAGCGGCAGGAACCGCGCGGCGCCCATCGCGCGCCGCGCCGGCCAAAAAGCCAAGAACGTCGAGTTTCAGGATGTCTGGACGCTCAACGATGTGAAACGGGAGTGGGTCCGGCAGCTGGAAGGCTCCGATCCTGCTCTCTGGGCGGTGGTCACCGCCGCCGGCCGCGCGCACAGCGAATCCATGCAGGCCTACCTGACCTTTATGGCCGTGCGGCTGATCGAAATGCACCGCATCCTCAAGCCCACCGGCACCCTCTATCTGCACTGCGACCACACGGCCAATTCCTACCTGCGGCTCCTGCTCGACGTGGTCTTCACCTCGCGCCGTATGGGCAACGAAATCATCTGGCACTACGGCAAAATGTCCAACAGCTCGAAGAATTTCCCGCGCAACCATGACACGATCCTGCGCTACACCAAATCCGACGACGCGGTCTTCAACCCGATCAAGGGCGGCGAGTCCGAATACCGCAACCGCTTTCAGCGCTACCTGACCGGCAATCAGGTGCTCTTCGGGGCCGTCAAAGAATCCAACGACAAGCTGATCAAGCGACGCGCGCAGCGGCGCGCCAACGAACTCGGCAGGGCCTTGGTCAACAGCGATGTGTTGTTCGACTTCGACACCGAATTCAAGGTGCAATCGGATGTCGTCTACGAGTCGATCATCAAAGGCAACGACAAGCAGAAGACCGGCTTCGAGACGCAGAAACCGCTGCGCCTGCTGAAGCGCATCATTCTGGCTTCTTCGAACGATGGCGACATGGTGCTCGATCCCTTCTGCGGTTGCGCAACAGCCTGCATCGCCGCGGAAGGGCTGAACCGGCAGTGGATCGGGATCGACAAGCTCGCAGAGGCCTGGGAACTCGTCAACGAGCGGCTGGTGCGGGATCTCCAGTTGTTCGGAACCGTAACCGTTCACCGCACCGATTCACCGATCCGCTCCGACACCGTGGAAGACCAACTCAGCCCCAACATCCGCGAGCTGCTCTACGAGCGGCAGCAGGGACGCTGCGCAGGTTGCGGCGATCCGTTCAGGCTGCGCAACCTCGAGCTCGATCACATCCGCCCTCGCTCCAAAGGCGGCGCGAACAGCGACGAAAACGTGCAGTTGCTCTGCAGCTGGTGCAACCGCACCAAAGGAAACCGCGGCATGGACTACCTGCGCGTGCGGCTACGCGAAGCAGACAGCTAAGCCCAGCGAGGCGCCGCAGCGAGTGGGCACCGGTAGCCGCGCACGGCGTCCCACCTCCACCTAACCTCCCCCCTGAAGGAGCGAGAGATGAATTGAAGGTGCGGACGCATCCGTACACTGAACTTGCCATGAGCATCGCCCAAACCACCGCCGAGACCGATGGGCAAACCGTCCTCGCGGTTGAGGGGATGCACTGCGCCGCTTGCGTGCGGCGGGTTGAGCGGGCGCTGGTCGGCGTCGACGGCGTGGCCGGCGCGAGCGCCGACTTCCTCAGCGGCCGCGCCATCCTGGAGATCGAGGGAGAAGCGCCGCAGGAAGCGGCGCTGGCCGCGGCGATCGAGCGGGCCGGCTACCGCCTGCGCACTACTGCGGACGATGAGGCGGCGGAGACCCCCGACCGATTACCGCCCTGGCGCGCCGCGCTCGCTCTCTCGCTCGGCTGGGCGATATTCGCCGCGATGCAGGCCAACCGCTGGGCCGAGCTGGGCTGGGATCGCGACCTGCTCTTCCTCACGATGTTCGCCGTCGCCACCCCCGCGCTGGCGCTGACCGGCTGGCCGATCGCCGCGCAAGGTCTGCGGCTGCGCGGCGGCGCGAACATGGACACGCTGATCGCGCTGGGCGCGTTGGCCGCCTGGGGCTACAGCACTGCGGCCACCTTCGCCGGCGGCGCGTTCGAGAGCGCCGGCGCGGCCCGCGAGGTGTTCTTCGACACCGCGCTGATCATCGTCGGCTTCGTCACGCTCGGGCGCTGGCTGGAGGAACGGGTCAAGCGCCGCGCCGCCTCGGCGGTCGCCGGCCTGCTCGCGCTCCAACCGCAGCGCGCCCGCGTGCTGCGCGGCGGCGTGGAGACGGAGACGGCGGTCGACGAGATCGCGGTGGGCGACCTGCTGGTCGTCCGCCCCGGCGAGCGGATCGCGGTGGACGGCGCGGTAGTCGGCGGCATTTCGTCGGTTAATGAGGCGTCGCTGACGGGCGAGAGCGCGCCGGTCGGCAAGGAGGCGGGCGGGCAGGTCTTCGCCGGCACAATCAACCTCGATGGCTCGCTGCGCTATGAGGCGCGCGAGGTCGGCGCGGGCACCACGCTGGCGCGAATGGCGGCGGCGGTCGAGCGCGCGCAGGCCTCCAAAGCGCCGATCCAGCGGCTCGCCGACCGCATCGCCGCCGTGTTCGTGCCGGCGGTGATCGCCGTCGCCGCGCTCTCGTTCACGCTCTGGGCGGCGTTCGGTCCGCAGCCGGCCTGGACGCTCGGGCTGCTCAGCGGCGTCGCCGTGCTGGTCGTCGCCTGCCCCTGCGCGCTCGGACTGGCCACGCCCGCCGCGATCGCCGCCGGCGCAGGCCGCGCCGCCGCGCTGGGCGTGCTCTTCCGCGACGCCGAAGCGCTCGAACGCGCCGCCCGCGTCGACACTGTGGTTTTCGACAAGACGGGCACGCTCACCACCGGCCGCCATCAGGTCGTCGAGCTGCGCGCCGACGGCATCGCCGAGCGCGAGCTGCTGGCGTTGGCGGCAGCTGTCGAGTCGTCCTCCGAGCATCCGCTCGCCGCGGCGGTCGTCGAGCACGCGCAGCGCGAGGGCGTCGCGATCGGCGCGGTCGAGGACTTTCGCGCGCTGCCCGGCCGCGGCGCGCTGGGCCGCGTCGGCGAGCGCGATGTGGCGGTCGGCAATCTGCGCATGATGCGCGAACTGGGCATCGAGTCGGGCAACGAGCCGCAGGGACCAACGGACGCCACCGCGCTGTTCGTCGCCGTCGACGGCGAGCTGGTTGGCGCGATCTGGACAGCGGACGAGGTGAAGGCGACATCGCGCGAGGCGGTCGCGGCGCTCAAAGCGATGGGCATGCGAGTGCTGATCGTCAGCGGCGACGCCGAGCGGGTCGCGCAAGCGGTCGGCGAGCAGGTCGGCGTCAGCGAAGTAGTCGCCGAGGCGCTGCCCGAGGAAAAGGCGGGCATCGTCGCCGCGCTCCAGGCCGAGGGCGCGGTCGCGGCGATGGTCGGCGACGGAGTCAACGACGCGCCCGCGCTGGCGCAGGCCGATCTGGGCGCTGCGCTGCGCGGCGGCGCAGACCTGGCGGTCGACGCAGGCGGCGCGACCGTAATGCGCGGCGACCCCCGCGCTGTAGCCCAGGCGCTCGCGTTGGCCCGCGCCACGCGCCGCACGATCGCCCAAAATCTCGCTTTCGCGTTCGCCTACAACCTGCTGCTGATCCCGCTCGCCGCGGGGATCGGCTGGCCAATCTTCGCGGCCGTCGGCGGCGTGCCCGGCGGCCTCGAGTGGGCCTTCGGCGAGCGCGGCGCATTCGAGCCAATCGTCGCCGCCATCGCAATGATGCTCTCCAGCCTCAGCGTGCTGACCAACGCCCTCCGCCTGCAACGCCGCCGCATCGGGTAGAGCTGCCCCCCAACCGTCATTCCCGCGTCGAGTGTGGGTATGACGGAGCTGTTTGCGCGGACCTGACGAATTTGGGGCGCGGAATAGACTCGGTGGGCTGAGCGATGGCGGGGGGAGGCGCTTATGACGCGGGTGATGCTGCTGATTCCTACTGCTTCATGGCGCGCGCCTGATTTTATGGCGGCGGCGGAGCGGCTGGGGCTGGATGTCGTGGTGGCGTCGGACATCGACCAGCCGCTGGCGGATATGTATCCGGGGCGCTGGTTGACGCTGCCGTATCACGACCCGCAGCGGGGGGCGCAGGCGGTCTCGCGCTACGCGGATCGCTTTCCGCTGGACGCGGTGGTGGCGGTGGACGATCCGGGCATTCACCTGGCGGCGCTGGCCAGCGAGGCGCTGGAGTTGCCGGCCAACCGCGCGGAGGCGGTGCTGGCGACGCGCGACAAGTCGGTGCTGCGCGAGAGGCTCGCGGCGGCCGGCGTGCCCTCGCCGGCGTGGCATGTCGCCCGTTTCGCCGATGATTTTCCGGCCACGCTCGGCGCGGTTGAAGAGCGGGTCGGCTGGCCGGTGGTGATCAAGCCGCTCGCGCTGAACGGCAGCCGCGGGGTGATTCGGGCGAATGATGCGGAGGCGCTGCGCCGCGCGATCGCGCGGCTGCAACGCCTGCTGGCCGCGCCCGCGGTGCGCGACGAATGCGGCGAGACGGCCGACCGCTTCCTGATAGAGGGCTACATCCCGGGCGGCGAGGTGGCGCTGGAAGGGCTGCTGCGCGGCGGCGAGCTGCACACGCTGGCGTTGTTCGACAAGCCGGATCCGCTCGACGGGCCATTCTTCGAGGAGACGATTTATGTCACGCCGTCGCGCCTGCCGGAGGCGCGGCAGCGGCTGATCAGCGAGACGACGCAGCGCGCGGCGGACGCGCTGGAGTTGCGCGACGGCCCGCTGCACGCGGAGCTGCGGCTTAACGAGGCGGGCGCGTGGCCGGTCGATGTGGCGGCGCGGACGATCGGCGGCCTCTGCGCGCGCACGCTGAGTTTCGGCGCGGGGATGTCACTGGAGGAGATTGTGCTGCGCCACGCAGTCGGCGCGCCGCTGGAGTCGCTCAACCGCGAGTCGGCGGCGTCGGGCGTGATGATGATGCCGGTGCCGCGCGCGGGCGTGCTGCGCGCGGTGCGGGGCGTTGCAGAGGCAGAGGCGGCGGCGCAGATCGAGAGCGTTGAGATTGAGGCGCGCGTGGGCGATCGGCTGGTGCCGCTGCCGGAGGGTTCGGACTACCCCGGCTTCATCTTCGCGCGGGCGGGAACGCCGGCGGAGGTTGAGGCGGTGCTTCGGGAGGCGTGGTCGCGAATTGAGTTTGAGATTGGGTAGGGGGTCGTGATGCGCGAACTCGACACTCCGGAATCACTGAAGCCCAGATGGGCGGAAGCGCTCGATCCCGACAGCATTGACTATCTCTACGCGGAAAGCCGCGCCCGTCTGCTCGAGCAGATTGCGGGGATTGATGCGGTGTCGGGGAAAGCCAAGGCGGTGGCGGGCTTCGCGGCGCTTGTGATTTTGGCTACCGGGATTCTCGGCGACTTGCAGATCTCGTTCGCGGAAGATCTCGTGGCCAGCTGCCTCTCGGTAATCGCCATCACGGCCTTCGTGGTCACCGTCGCGCTGGCGGGGATCATCCTGTGGCCGCGACCAGTGCATGCAGGCGTGATACCGGCGTGGCTCGGCGAATATGCGCGCGACGGTGCTGATGCGTTTCTGCTCAAGGCCGCCGCCGTCGAAATTCAGGTCAATGCGTTCCGCGAAAATCAGCCCAAGGACATCCGAAACGGGCGCTTGCTCACGGCGACGATGACATTCGCGACGATAGAAGTGTGCGCCACTGTTGCGCTGTTCGTCGCGCGGGCGGTGATCGGCTCCGGCGCGATGCCTTAGCGGCTGCGCGTCTGCACTTCGGTGGATGGTCCCGCAGGGCGGGACGGTGCAGGGCGCGGCGGGGCGGGCTTAATCGGCGCGGGGCTGGCGCCGATGCGCGGCTCGCGCGAGGTGGACGGCTTCTTGTCGGTCATGGTGTGATTCTATCAGCTGGCGGACTGCCCTAGCCGCCCTCTTTGATCACGAGATCGGGCGGGAACGGGAGTTCAACCGGCGGCTTCGGGCGCGGGGCTGGCGCCGGTGCGCGGCTCGCGCGAGGTGGACGGCTTTTTGTCGTTCATGGTGCGATCCTATCAGCAGGGGAGCAGTTGTGCGGCGGGTTAGAAGCTCCGCCTGCGGATGATCAGCGGGCTGCCGGGCGGGCGTTTGGGCGGTGTCCGACGGGGCGGCGGGCGCAGCAGTTTTGAGTCGCACGCGACCTTCGGGTTCATGCGCCGCTTCAGCATCTCGTTGGGCGGTTTCGGCTCTTGGCTGGCCATGGGGCAAGTCTAAGGCGCGTTCGCGTGCGCCCGAAGCGCTCGGTGGAACCTTTGGCTGTCGCATAACGTCAGGACGACATGGGACGCTTGCGCTTGCTCTTCGCACTACTCGCTGCCGCCGTCGCGGTGGTCGCTGGCGCAGCATCGGTCAACGCCGACGGCGCGCCGCTGACGCTGGAAATCAGCACGGCGCAGCGCCAGTGCACGGCAGGCTCGCTCGCTTCCGTCGCCTGGTCCATCCGGGGCGGCGCGGAGCCCTACCAGCTCACGATCGACGGAGAATCGATCGATCCTCACGCGGGATCAGCCAGCGTCCGCTGCGGCGAGCCGCCGCCCGACGCGCTCCGCTGGCTCTGGGGCGTCCAGTCCGCGTTCAATGTCGAGGCCCGAGTCGTTGACGCCTCCGGGTCCTCTGCCGAAGCCTCCACCTCCCTCACGCCCGCCCCGCCGCTGCCGCCGCCTTACAGCATCTCGGCTCGGATCCACCAGGAATGGGCGGACCACCGCAGAGCCCAGGGCAGCATCCGTGCGCGGGCCATCGAGCGCGTCGATCCGCAATCCGGAATACGCACAGCCGCTTCGGGAGCATACATCCTGCGCTGGCGCGAACGCGGCGCCGCTGCCTGGACCTACGACCAATTCGCGCAGCCACAAGGGCAAGACTACATTCGATGGCCGTCCCGCCATCGCCCTGGAGAGCCGCCGCCCGGCGCGGCCTATGTGGCCTACGCATGGCCACTCAGTGAGTTGCGCGCCGGCCTGGTCTACGAATTCCAGATCAGCCGCGTGCGAGACTTTGCCGAATTGGAAGCGCCCGATGCGCTGCGATGGACGACGCTCCAGACGACGGTCTCCCCCGGCCCGCCGCGCGACGTGACGGCGCACGTAACGCGAAACAGCATCACACTCACGTGGGAATCGAATATCGCGTCTACCAGGTGGGAAGCATGGATCTCCGAGATCGATGAGAACCGCTGGGATGTTAGAACCGCCGAGCCTGCTTTAGTAAGCGACTCGCACAGGCGCAGCGTGCAATTTCCTGACCTGCGTCCAGGTCGGCACTACACGGTGCAACTTCGGCAGGACCACCCCTATGTCCAGGCCGAAGTCGAGTTCGACCTCCGCACGAGCGGTGAAGCAGACGACGGATCTTTTGCGCCGGAACTGAAGATCACGCGGACGGAGGTCGTCAATGACGAGCTGCACATTGTGTGGTTCCCCGCAGCCGAACGCGAGCGCGAGTATCGAATTCGGCTGAATGAGCACGGAATACGAGGCAGTGTGGACCTTGAGCCGCGCCCAGGCCAGACAGTGGCGAAGTTCTCGGACATCAAACCCGAGACCACCTATCGGCTGGTGATCGAGCGCCTCACGGGAGACCGAGCGCGGGCAGAGCAGATCGTCTGGTCCGGCCTGCTTCATTCCGCGTATGAGTCGCGAAACGACGATCCGACGCCGGCTCTGTATGTGAATTGGCGTAACGCCTTTCATATCTCCTGGGACTCGACCTACGGCGACGACCATGCGCAGGTGCGGTGGGAGCGCGATGGACACACGATGAGCAGCTTCGGCGCCGAGCCGATCGTGATCGACGTCGACCAGCCGGGTCGATACGCATTCCGCGCGCGCTTCCGCCGCGAAGACGGCTGGTCCGACTGGACGGATCCCGTTCGCGCCACAACCAGACCCTTGCCGCCGACCGATGTGCGGTTCGACGAGCAGTTTCGTTCACTGCGGATCGAGTGGACGCCGGACGAGTCGGTGACGCCTGTCGACTACTGGCGGGTCTACGTTTCGAGGAAGGCCGGCGAGGAACAGGTCCACGATGTTCGGGGTGCAACCGAAGTCACAATTCCCATCGCGCATGACTTCGACCCGTACATCGTGCAAGTCGCCGCCGTGAACGATTCGCTCGGCGAAGGCCAACCATCGCGGACGTACCGACTTGAGCGGCGCGGCGGAGTGTATCTGAGGTTCGTAAACGGCAGCGAAGTCTTCAGCTGCGATCCGCATGGCGGCCTGCCCGCCTTCCTCTCATGGACGGTGATGCACGGCGCAGGACCGTTCACGATCGAGTTCTCCGGCCAGGAGCCGTTCCAGACCAGCGAACGCCAGGGGTCGATCTTGATCGACTGTGACACCGAAGGTTACACCGAGATCACGGCGACGGTCACCGATGCCTTGGGCATTTCCAACACGGCCACAGTGTCGCTGCTTGGCCGCCCGCTGTCCGACGAGCAAACCGCGCGATCCATTCAGATCGATCGCGCGCGCAAGATAAGCGTCTACCAGAACAGCGTTCACCTGAACTGGCACTGCTGGTCCTGGTGGGCGGTCCGGAGCTGGTATTACGGCTTCTATCCAACGTTCATGCTGCGCTGGCGAACCGCCGCGTCGCACCCCTGGACGTACATCAATGCGACCGCAGCCGGTCCCGGCTCCAAAATCTACCGGGGCTGCAGCTGGCTCTGGACCGACCTCACGCCCGGCACGCGCTACGAGTTTCAGCTCGCCGCCTGGTTGCGGCCTGAGCAACTCGATGCGCCCGAATCGCTCGAGTGGTCGCCGATCCAGACGGTAACGACGCTCGAAGACGCGCAGGATGTCCGAACGACACTGCTCGGGCGGCGGCTCATCGTGACCTGGCGCGCTCAGCCGCACGCCTGGGCCTATCAGGTAGCGCTGCGCAGCGGCGATAGCACCCGGTGGAAGTACTACCTACCGAACGGCCAATCCACAGAGCGCGTCGTGTTCAACGATGCGCCGTTGGACGGCAAGTACGAATTCGAAATCATCACGCCGCCCCAAGTAGACGGCCGTCCGGCCGCTGAGCCCGGCTTCTTCGTATTTCTCCCATAACCCCCGTTGCAGCGCTACTCGCCGTCGCTGTCGCGCCAGGCGTTGGGGTCGGGGATGAGGCGATCCTATTGCCCCACAGAGCGGTGGTGATCGATTGGGTGGGTGGGGGCGGATCTTGCGATTAGTGGGGCGGCATCCAGGCGGCGGCGCGGGGGGGTTGCGGCGCGGGCGAACCAGACTGGGAGGGCGGCGGCGAAGGTGAGCAGGGCGGTGACGGTGAGCGGCAGTTCGTAGCCGCCTACGGCGTCTTCGAGCAGGCCGATCATCCAGGGGCCGACGCCGCTTGAGACGTTGCTCGCCAGCGCGATCAGGCCGTAGACCGCGCCGAAGCTGACGTAGCCGAAGACCTCGCTGACCAATAGCGACTGCATCATGTAGATGTTGCCGATCGTGAAGCCGAAGATCAGGATGCCGAGCCAGGTGGCGGCGGCGCTGTCGATGTGGATTACGACCAGCGCGGCGGCGCCCTGCACGATCAGCAGCCCCATCGTCAGCCAGCGCTTGTCGATTCGGTCGGCCAGGAACCAGCCCACGACCAGGCGAGCGACGATGCTGCCGATCGCGGTCACGCTGAGCGTGACCGTGGCCGCCGAGAGCGAGCCGAGCCGCTGCTCGAGGAAGGCGGTCTGGTGCAGGATGAAGCCGGTCTGCGCGAGCAGCACCACGACGAAGGTGATCAGCACCGCCCAGAAGGGCACGGTGCGCAGCGCCTGGGCGATGCTCCAGCGGCGCGTCTGCACATCGGCGCTGAGCGAGTCGCTGCGCTGCGCCGACGCCGCGGCGTCGAGGCCGTCCTGCGGCAGGCCCATCTCGCGCGGGTCCCAGACCAGCACCCAGGCGACGATCGGCAGGCCGACGATCAGGATCAGCGCGCCCATGATCGGCGTGGCCAACTCCAAACCGCCGGAGTCGATCAGCAGGCCGTTGAGCGGCGAGAGCACCGCGCCGCCCAGCGAGACGCCGGTCGAGGCGATCGCCATGGCGCGGGCGCGGCGGATCACGAACCAGCGCGCCAGCGTCGCGTTGACCGCCACGCCGGCCGCGAGCCCGGAGCCGACCGCCAGCGCGATGTAGGCGAGGTAGAGCTGCCAGAGCGAATCGACGTAGCCGATCGCGATCGAGCCGAGGCCGATGCTGAGCAGGCCGGGCGCCATCCAGCGGCGCGCGCCGTGGCGGTCGATCAGCGGCCCGACCAGCGCGGCGGCGAGGCCGGAGACGGCGAAGTAGAGGCCGGTGGCGAGCGAAACGTCGGCGTTGCTCCAGCCATGCGTCTCCTGCAGCGGGCCGAGGTAGACGGCGAGGCCGTAGTAGCCGACGCCGACGGAGACGAAGAGCAGTGCGCCGCAAGCGCCGACGATCGCCCAGCCGTAGTACCAGCGGCGGGGCAGCAGGCGCGCCGCGAGCGGCCGCCGCTGCGTCGCCGTGTTCGCCTGCGCCGGATCGATCCGCTGCTGCGCCACGCGCACCCGCTCCGCTCCACCGCCGCGGCCGAATCAGTCTACCCTGCAAGCCGCAGCATGCTGCAGGTGGCTGCGACGACTCTGCTACGCGATGAACGGAGCGCACTCATGACGACCAGCGATCAACGCCGCACGGGATGGGTCTACCACGAGGCCTACATGTGGCATGACACGGGGCGCATCCGCGCTTTCGACCCGACCTACAAGCGCTGGATGCAGGCCTGGGAGCACTACGAGAATCCGGACACCAAGCGGCGCTTCAACAACCTGCTCGAATACTCGGAGTTCGCCGATCAGCTGACGCCGCTCAAGCCGCGCGCGGCCAACTACGAGCAGGTCACCCGCTTTCACACGCCCGAGTACGTCGAGTCGATCCGGCGGATGAGCGAGGCGGACGGGGGCGACGCGGGCGAGGGCGCGCCGTTCAGCCACGGCGGCTACGAGATCGCGCTGCTCGCGGCGGGCGGGACGATCACCGCCGTCGACGCGGTGCTCGACAACGAGGTGGACAACGCCTACGCGCTGGTGCGCCCGCCGGGGCACCACGCGGAGCGCGACCGCGGGCGCGGCTTCTGCGTCTTCGGCAATGTGGCGATCGCGGCGATGCACGCGCTGGCCGACCGCGGCCTGGCGCGAATCGCCACGCTCGACTGGGATGTGCATCACGGCAACGGCACGCAGCAGGCGTTCTACGACCGCAACGATGTGCTGACGATGTCGATCCACCAGGATCGCTGGTTCCCGCGCGAATCGGGCAATCTGGACGAGACGGGCGAGGACGCGGGCGACGGCTACAACATCAACATCCCGCTGCCGCCCGGTTCCGGGCACGGCGCGTACGTCGCCACGATCGAGCAGGTGGTCGTGCCCGCGCTGGAGGTCTACAAGCCCGATCTGATCCTCGTGCCCTCGGGTTTCGACGGCGGGATGTACGACCCGCTGGGTCGGATGATGGCCTACAGCGAGACATTCCGCGAGATGACGCGGCTGCTGCTGGAGGCGGCCGACGCGCTCTGCGGCGGGCGGCTGGTGCTCTCGCACGAGGGCGGCTACTCGCCGACCTACGTGCCCTTCTGCGGTCTGGCCGTGGTGGAGGAGTTGAGCGGGCGCGTTTCGGGCGCGGGCGATCCGATGGCGGACAACGCGGCCGGCGCGGGCGGCCAGGAGCTGCAGCCGCACCAGCAGGCGCGGATTTCGGAGGCGGTCGCGCTGGTCGAGCGGCTGCGCTCGCTGGAGGGCGTGGGCTGAGAGCGCGCTATACCTGCGCGTCTCCGCAGCGCTCCCGCTTTCTCAAGCCGCGGAGGCGAGTCTCAGAATGTGAGCGGGCGCAGCTGTTCGACGAGGCGCTCGACATCTTCCAGGTTGGCGCCGATGGTAGCCGCGTTCAGGAAGCCGTCGTAGAAATTGATGTGCAGCGTGTTCGCCGTGTTGAAGCGCCTGCGCAGCTCCTGGTCGCCCGTCTCCTCGACAAGTTGGGCGACGACCCGGTGCAGCTGGTGGTGACTGTTGTGATCCCAGCCGCGCGATTCGGCGACCGCCTTTACGGCCTGCGCCGCCGCGCCCCAGCCCTTTTCCGAGGCTTGCAACAGGTCGTCGGCGGCGAGATAGGCGCGCGCCTTGATCAGAAACTCGGCGGCGGTCTCGCTGTGGCACTCGGTGCGGGTGGTCATGGTGCGATTGTATCGCGTCCATCGCCCCAGGTTCGCGCACCTGTGCGATAATCGCGCCATGCCTTCGCACTCCCAACGCTACCGACGCGGCGAGACCGTCCGCGAAGAAGCCGTCAACGTCATCCTCGGCGAACTGCTCCGCGCCCGCGGCATCCCCGCCCGCGCCGAGCGGCGACGCCATGGCAATGCGCCGGATATCCGCTTTGAACTCCGCAACGGCGATCTCGTCGTGATCGAATGCAAATGGAACAGCGGGCGCGCCGCTCTGCAAGCCCAACTCGACGAGCGCGTCGCAGCAATCCCCGACGCCGTTGCGCGCGTCGGCGTCCTCTACCCCGACCGCCTCAGAAACGAAGCCGAGATCGGCGACGCCCTCAAGCAGGCCGACGATCTGGAGTGGTACCTGCACAGCTCGCGAGCCGACATCTACGCAGAGCCGACCGCGCGCAGCGGCGGGCTGGATGCTCTCGCCGACCAGCTGCGTCTTCTCCCGCTCGAAATCGAGGGCTTTGACCGCGTGATTGCGGCTGCCGCCGCCGTCAACCACGCCCTCGATCAGTCCACGCAGGCGCTCAGTCGGCACGCGCGCACTGCGCATCGAGTGGCCGAAGTCATCGCCACCACCGACAAGGAGCGGGATCGCGCCGCCGCGCGGCGCATCGGCTGCCTCGTGCTGTTCAACGCACTCTCGTTCCAGGATCGCCTCGCCGCTGTCAACAGCCAGGTCGAGACGATGGGCGAGATCATCGCCGAATCGCGGGGGGGGGGGGGGGGATACAGCGCCTCCGCGACAGCTGGCGCGGCATCTGCAACGACATCGACTACGTGCCGGTGTTCGAGGTCGCCGCGGCGATTCTCGACATCCTCTGCGAGGCCGACGCGGATTTGCAATCGGCGGTCGTCGCGCCCCTCATTCAGGCGACGCGCGAGACGCGCAATGTCGAAGGGCACGATCTGTCGGGGCGGCTCTTTCACACCCTGCTCACCGACGCAAAATTCACCGGCGCGTACTACACATCCGTTGCCGCCGCCACTCTGCTGGCGCGGCTGACGTTCGAGCGCTGGCCCGCGGGCGTTGACTGGACGGACCACGAGCTGCCGGGCTCGCTCAACGTGGCGGACCTCGCCTGCGGCACCGGCACGCTGCTGATGGCCGTCGCCTCCGAAGTGCAGCGCCGCCACGAAGCCGCCGGCGGCCGCCACGCCAGCGAGCTGCACAAGGCGATGGTCGAACAGGCGCTGCACGGATTCGATGTGCAGCTCTCCGCGGTCCACTTCGCCGCAACCAGCCTGGCGATGCTTAACCCCCGCATTCAGTTTGACCAGATGAACCTCTACACGATGCCGCTCGGCGCGTCGGGCGGCGACGTGCGGCTGGGCTCGCTCGAGTTCCTCGGCGGCGACGAAGCGCCGGTGCAGATGTCGCTCGGCGGCGGCGCGCTCGGAATCGCCGGACAGGACGCGGAGCGGGTCAGCGGAAGCGGCGGGCGCGGCGCCGCCGAAGGCGAAACGGCAGCCCTGCCAGAACTCGATCTCGCGATCATGAATCCGCCCTTCACTCGATCCAACAACCTGATGTTCGGGCGGCTGCCCGCTGCGGAGCGAAAAGCTATTCAGCGCGAATTAGCGGCGCGGCTCGAGTCACGCAACGCGACCGCCACAGCCGGGCTCGGCGCTGCGTTCGTCGCCGCGGCAGCCCCCAAACTGCGCCCCGGCGAAGGCCGCATCGCGCTCGTCCTGCCGCTCACCGTCTGCACCGGCCAATCCTGGCGGCAAACCCGCCAGCTGATCGAGCAAGAGTTTCTGCTGGATGCCGTCGTCGCCTCGCACGATCCGCTGCGCTGGAACTTCTCCGACAGCACCGACCTCTCCGAAGCTCTGCTGATCGCCACGAGAAAACCGGCCGGCGGAGAATCAGATGGCCATCAGACGACTTTCGTGAACCTCTGGCGCAACTCGGATCTGGTAATCGACGCGCACAAGATAAGTCAGGCGATCACCAGCACGGCGGCGGCGCAAGTTGGTGGAGCAGGCGCGGGACTGCTGCGCGTCGACGGCCAGCCCGCCGGCGAAATGCTGTCCGTTCCAACGCCGGCGCTGGCTGGCTCCGCATGGTTCGGCGTGCAGTTCGCCCGCGCTGACTTGATCCGCGCCGCGTCGAGCCTGCTCAACGACGGCAAAGTGCGCGTGCCCGGCCGTCGCCGTCGGCCGGTCGTGCCTATGCGTCGGTTGCGCGACCTCGGCGGACTCGGCCCCGATCGGCGCGACCTGCTGGACGGCTTCGATCCGGTCGAAACGGTCACGGCCTATGAGATGGTGCGCGGCAACGACGCGGAGAAACGCGCCACGCTGCTCACGGAACCCGATGCCTGGCTTGCTCCGCTCACCGCGCCAAAACCCGGCAGGCGGTTGAAGCGAGTCGACCAACTCTGGCCGCAGGCGGCGACGCTGCTCATCGCCGAGCGGCTTTGGCTAAACAGCGCCAGGGCGGTCGCCATGCGCATCACCCGCCCGGTGCTCTCCAACGTCTACTGGGAGTTCAAGGTCGGCGACGCATCGCATGAACGCGCCCTCGCACTCTGGCTCAACAGCACCCTCGGCGTGCTCTCGCTGCTGGCCACGCGAACCACGACGCGCGGACCATGGGTCGCGCTCAAGAAAGCCGACCTGGAGTTAATGCCTGTCCTCGATGTCGGCAAGCTCCCGCGCCGCCAGCTCAACGCTCTCGCCCGCCTCTTCGACCAAATCGCAGAGGACGAATTCCTCCGCCTGCCCGAAATGGCCGACGACCCCACCCGCGCCGCGCTCGACGACGGACTTTCCAAGATCCTCGACCTGCCCAACCTCGAACCGCTCCGCCGCCTGCTCGCCTCCGAGCCCGTAGTCTCCAACCAGCGCCTCTAGGGCCTGCCCACGCTTCCCTCATTCCTGCGCCACCTCTCCGTCATTCCTGCGCAGGCAGGAATGGCGGGGAGCGGCGCGGGGTGCGGTGGGCGCGGCGGATTCCTGCCTGCGCAGGAATGACGGGAGGGCGCAGGAATGGCGGGAGGGCGCAGGAATGGCGGTTGGGGCGCAGGAATGACGGAGGGTGTGGCGTGGGTGATCGGGGTGCGGCACCGCGCGGCGCTTTTACTCGTAGTCCTCGTTTGGGGGGGCGCTGCTGCTTGTGGGCCAATCGTCCAGCCAGCCAGCGTCGCTCCAATCTTCGAGGGGGTCGGCGGCAGCGCTTGTGGCGGCGTCGTCTTCGTCTTTCTGCGCCGCGAGTTCGAGCTCGATCCACTCGCTTGTTTCCGCGTCGGTGGCGTAGTCGTCCCAACTCCTGTAGCGCCGGTCTGGCATTGGCTGCCTCCATTCTCGCGCCGCGCGCGTTTCGCACTTGGCGGCGTTCAGCTGAGCGTACGTCGATCGGCGCGTGCGCGACGGCGGCGATGCGCGAAGCGGGTTAGCTGAGTGAGGCCAACTGGCCTGGGGTGGGCTCGGCTCAACAGAACCAAGCTTCGGTGAGGCCGGGGATGTGCGCGGCGGAGGTTTCGGCGTCGGGCCAGGGGGTTGCGTTGAGGCGCTCGCAGGCGAGTTGTTTGACGGCGCGGAAGACTTGGGTGGGCGGCGCGCCTTCGGCGGCTTCGACCAGGGCGGCGGTGTCGGCTTGCAGCTGGTCCATTTGGGGATCGGGGTGGCGCCATTGCCAGATCAGCCCGTCTTGGTCGAATGCTTCGAGTAGGTCCTGCTCGCGGATTGGGGTTGCGAGCGGGGAGGCGTGCGGGACGAGCAGGCGCAGGCCGAGTTGCACCGGGGGGACGGCGGGGATCAGGCGGCGCGTCTCGATGAATTCAAGCAGCGCGAGGTAGTCCTGCGGCGTCGTCCAGGGCGTGAACGGCAGCCAGGTGGGGCGCAGCGCGATTCCGGCCTCGTTGCACAGCGCGAGCGCGGCGTCGAGGTCGGCGGCGCTGTGGCCTTTGTCGAGGATGCGCAGCAGGTGGTCGTCAACCGACTCGAAGGCGGAGGTGATGAAGGAGACGCCCAAACCGCGTAGGCGGCTGAGCAGATGCTGGTGTTCGAGCAGGTGCTCGACCTTTACCGTTATGTCGAATGTTAGCTGCTTATGTTTAGCTCGGGCGGCTTCCAGCAGCTCGAGGCCGTAGGCCGGCGCGTTGAAGAAGTCCGGGTCGCCGAAGGTGATGTGTTGCGCGCCCATTGCCGCCTGTTGGTCGATGTCGGCCAGCACGCCCTCGGCTCCGGCAAGCCGCAGGCGTCCCTCGTAGACGGGCGTGAGCGGGCAGTGCGCGCAGCGGTGGGCGCAGCCGCGCGAGGCTTCGACGTAGCCGGCGAGGGCGAACTCGCCTTCGGCGGCGTGATAGCGGGCGTAGCGATCGAGCGGGGGGAGTCCGCGGCGGTCGGGCATCGGGCGCGGTGCGCGGTCGAATGCCGCGTCGGGCGCTTCGCCGCGGGCGAGGGCGAGCAGCTGGCGGTCGGTGTCGCCGTGCAGGGCGCGGCCGTCCAATCCAACCGCCCCGACGCCGTAGAAGGCGATTTTGTCGCCGTGCCCCTGTTCGCGCAGCTGGCGGGCGAGCGCGAGGCCGAGCCGCGCGGCGGTGTGCATCGGGGTCGAGATGCCGATCAGTTCGGCCCAGTCGTAGAGCGCGGGGTGCGGTTCTTCGACGGAGAGGTCGAGCGTGCGCACTTCGTGTCCGTCGGCGCGCAGTAAGGCGGCGGGTGCGGCGAGGCCGAGCGGTTGGTGGCCCTGCTCGTAAGTGGAGATGAGGAGGGTGGCGGTCATGGGTTCAGGGTAGCGCGGTGGGGGGTGGGCGGGGTTGGGTGCTGTGTTCGGCGGGATACCCGTGGGCGGGCGCGGGTGTGATGGATCGCTTTGCGCGGGTGGTTCCTGCCTGCGCAGGAATGACGGGAGAGGGGCGCGGGAATGATGGGAAGGAGCGCGGGAATGACGGAAGAGGGGCGCGGGGGGGGCGGGGAAGGGGTCGGAGTGCGGGATGAGGGTGCTGGGCAGCTGGCGGGGAACGGCTGATGGAGAGCGCTCGCGGCGTCCCACCCCCCACCTAACCTCCCCCCTGGAAGGGGGGAGGGATGAATTGGGGAAAGGGGTGGGTGAGGGTGGGATCGGCGGGATGCCCGTGGGGAGCGCGGGTGTGACGGAAGTGTGAAGAGGCTCTAGGATCGCGCCTCATGCGCGGCATTGATCGGCTCCGGTGGCTCTGGATTGCTCTGGCGGTTGTGGTTGCCGGGGTCGTTGCGGGCTGCGGCGGGGATGCGGAGGAGCAGAGCGCAGCGGGGTCGGCTCCGCCGACTGCTGAGCAGGCTGCGGTCGCGTCTGAGGAAGCTCAGCCGCCTGCGGCTGAGCAGCCCGCCGCGAGCGAGCCGGTCCAGTGGAGCTTGGAACGGTGCATTGTCCGACTGGAAGACTCGCGCATGTTCCACGGCAGCCTGCAAGTGGACTTCACGGATCTCCAAGGGGAGATTCGGCTTGGCGAAACAGCCAGGGCGAGGTATCTCTGGGAAACGTTGATCCAGCCGACGCTTGATGAACTGATCCTGGCCGACCAGGAGCTTGCGGGCCACTGCCGCGATCGCCTCGAATCGCTCGAAGATTATCTCGAGGTGAGCGAGGGTTTACGACGGTTGGCCGAAGACGAGTTGGCGTCTATCTCCGCCAGTCGGCGGGATTTCGACCCTGGGGCGGCCGGCTGGACGGCTGAGCAGTGCGATCGTCGCTTCCAGGATGTCGTGATCCACTCAGTTGCGCTGCTTGATTACGCGCTCGTCGACCTGGAGGACGCGGTCAATCGCGGCGACAACGCTGTGGCGCGGCTCATCGAAGAAACTCGGATTGAGCCTGCGATCGACGAGCTCCGCGATGCGTTCGGTGATGTGTCCGAACACTGTGAGCAAGCGCCAACCGTCGAAGCAGAATTTGGGGAGACATTCGAGGGTCTGCTGCAATACGGCCAAGAGCTGCTCGATGAGATTGAGCAGCGCTACGCAGATGCAGGTCTGGCGGAGTGAGCGGCCCTACTTCTTGGAGGGTTTGTAGTAGGGGTTGTCGCCGGAGTTGTGGTCGGTGATGTCGACCAGCTCCTCAATTTCGGGGAGTTGCTCTCGGACGGCGACCTCTACGCCCTGTTTGAGGGTGACGTTGGCCATGCCGCAGCCCTGGCAGCCGCCGCCCATCTCGATGTAGGCGCGGTTGCCTTGCACGTCGAGCAGCTGGACGTAGCCGCCGTGGGCGGCGATTTGGGGGTTGATCTGCTCGTCGAAGATGCGCTGGATTTGGAGCGCGAGCGGGTCGCGCCAGACGGGGTTGGGGTTGTCGAACTCCAGCCCTGAGACGTTGGGGCCCTTGAACTCGTAGTGGATGGCGGTGCCCTGTAGGTCTTCGACGCGCTCGCCCTCGACGTAGAGGCGGAAGTCGGGGTACTCGATTTGGATGTCGTCGTCGGGCTCGGCGCCCAGCTCGACGATTGTGAGCACATGCTCGAAGCCGTGCGAGGTGCGGCCGATGATCTTCAAGCGCAGCCCGGCGACCTCTTCGGGGTAGCCCTCGAGCACCTCGACGAGCTTGCCGCGCGCCTCCTCGCTGAACTGAATTCCCAGCTGGGCCGTGTCTGCGCCGGTCGTCATAGGGCGCTCCCCTTCTCTCGTCGCGCCGTCCTAGCATATCGCAATCCGCGCCGGACGGAGCAGCATCAGGAGCGCCGCCATGCCCGCGAACAATGTGATCGTCGAGAAGAACGCGCGCGTGCCGATGCGCGACGGGGTGGTGCTGCGCGCCGATGTCTACCGGCCGGTCGACAGCCTCGAGCCGGGCCGCGCCGTGCCGGGCATCGTGACGCGCACGCCCTACGACAAGGAGTTGTCGGGCGGCGGGCTGGTGGCGGTGATGCCCAACGCGCTGAAGCTGGCCGAGCGGGGCTATGCGGCGGTGGTCTGCGACACGCGCGGGCGCTACGCCTCGGAGGGGGATTTCAACCCGTTCCACCAGGAGGGTCCGGACGGATTCGACACGATCGAGTGGGTCGCGGCGCAGCCGTGGTGCGACGGTAAGACGGCGATCTACGGGCCGTCCTACGTGGGCGCGACGACGATGCTGGCGGCGCGGGAAGCGCCGCCGTCGCTGCGCTGCGCGATCCCGATCATCACCGCCGACGACTACTACGACGGCTGGACGTATCAGGGTGGGGCGTTTCAGTTGGGCTTCATCGGTCTGTGGGGCGCGGGGCTGGCGGCGACGGGCTATCTACAGCAGGGGCACTCGCGCCCGGCGGCGGCGCAGCCCGCGCTGCAGGAGGCGCTGCTGGGCAACTCGTTCGCCTTTCTGGGCGGGCGGCCGCTGGGAGAGCTGTCGGGCATTTCCGAGCCGGGCGTCGCGCCGTGGTGGCATGACTGGGTGGGGCATGACTCGCGCGACGGCTTTTGGGAGGGGATTCGGCACTCGGCGAACTACTCGCGCTTCCGTGCGCCGATGCTGCACATCGGCGGCTGGTTCGACATTTTCGGGATCGGCACGGCGCGCAACTTCCGCGGGTTGAGCGCCGCGGGCAACGCGGCGCAGCATCTGATCATGGGGCCGTGGGCGCACACCAACTACGACCGACGGCTGGGCGAGCTCGATTTCGGCGCGACCGGCGCGGCGGTCGGGGCGAATGTGATCGCAGACATCAACCGCTTCCTCGACCGCCACCTCAAGGATGGAGAGTCGGAGCTCGCGCCGGCGCGCTGGTTCCTGATGGGGGCGAACGAGTGGCGCGAGTCGGAGTCGTGGCCGCCGCCCGAGGCGCGGCAGCGCCGCTTCTATCTGGCCTCGCACGGCGGGGCGACGCTGCATTACGGCGACGGGCGGCTCGACGACGAGTGCCCGGCGGAGGACCAGCGCTGGGATCAGTACATGTTCAGCGCCTACAAGCCGGTGATCACGGAGGGCGGGTCGATCCTGCAAATGCCGATCGGGCTGCCCGGGCCGCGCGACCAGTCGCGCGTGGAGAGCCGCGACGATGTGCTCTGCTACAGCAGCGAGCCGTTGCAGCGCCCGCTCGATGTCGCGGGGCCGGTCTCGGTCGAGCTGTTCGTCTCGTCGGATCGCCCCGACACCGATTTCACGGCGAAGCTGGTTGATGTGCATCCCGACGGCAAGCCGGTTTCGCTGACGGACGGGATCATGCGGGCGCGTTTCCGCAACGGCTTCGAGCGCGAGGAGTTGCTGGAGCCGGGCGAGATCGCGGAGCTGACGATCGACCTGGCCTCGATCGCGCACCGCTTTGAGGCGGGTCACCGCATCCGGCTGGAGGTGTCGAGCAGCAACTACCCGCGCTTTCTGGCCAACCCGAACACGGCGGAGCCGGCCAACACGGTCAAGGAAGCGCAGCCGGCGATCAACACGATCTATCGGGGCGGGGCGCATCCGTCGGCGCTGAATCTGTGGGTGGTTGGGGAGGGATGAATTGGGGAAGGGGGCGGGTGGTTGGGAGGGTGGGTTCCTGCCTGCGCAGGAATGACGGATGGGGGTGTAGGAATGATGGATGGGGGTGTAGGAATGACGGATGGGGGCGCAGGAATGACGGAAAAGGCGACCGGGGCGTAGAAGAGCGGCCGGCAAACGCTCGCGGCCTCCCACCCCCCACCTAACCTCCCCCCTGGAAGGGGGGAGGGATGAATTGGGGGAGGGGCGGGTGGTGGGGAGGGTGGGTTCCTGCCTGCGCAGGAATGACGGATGGGGGGCGCAGGAATGACGGATGGGGGCGCAGGAATGACGGATGGGGGTGTAGGAATGACGGGAAAGGCGACCGGGGCGTAGAAGAGCGGCTGGCAAACGCTCGCGGCCTCCCACCCCCCACCTAACCTCCCCCCTGGAAGCAGACTTTCGCGCAACCTTGGCTGCGGCGGGGTTGGCGGTCGTTGGCGGGTCGGCGGGGGCGCGGCGGGGCGTTCGCAGTGTTGGGACGGGGCTGGTTTGGGGCCGGCTGAGGCTGGAATGGGGGCGCGCGGAGGCCCGTTCCGCCCTGCCGGCGGGCGGCGCGCAGGCGGGGGCCGGGCTAGGCGGCGCTCTGCGCCAGCCGCAGACCGCGGCGTAGGTTGTAGGCGAACAGCTTGCACCACATCTCGACCGTGTTGCGGGCCAGGTTGAAGTAGCGCACCGTGCGGTAGCCGTAACTGCGTTTGAACGTGCCGAAGACGGCCTCCACGCGGCGGCGCAGCTTGGCCAACGCGCGGTTGCGCTCGCGCTCCGCCTCGCTGAGCGGATGGTGTCTGTTGCCCCGCTGCAGGATCAGGTACTCGATCTCCCGCTCGTCGTACAACTCGCGCCGCTCCCGCGTGTCGTAGGCGCGGTCGGCCAGCACGAACCGCTCCCCGCCGAGCAGCAGCGCGTCGGCCACCGTGGTCTCGGCCACGTTGCCGGGGGTCAGCGCCGCGTTGCAGATCAGGCCGGTCGCGAAGTCGCTGCTGATGTGCATTTGATAGCCGTAGACATCGCGCCCGAAGCGGGCGTCGGGGTCGGTCGGACCCTGCTCCGAGTCGAGCCGTTTGGTCGAGGCCTGAGCCTCGATGCGGGTCGCGTCGAGCAGCGCGCCCTCGCGCGCCAGCAGCCCGCTCGCCTCCTGCTGGCGGCGCAACTCGGCGAACAGCCGCTCGGCCAGACCGTCCCGCTCCAACTGCGCGCGGAAGCGGTGGATCGTCGAGTGATCCGGCTGGCCGTCGTTCAGCCCCAACCCGACGAAGCGGCGGAAGGCCAGGTCGCGGCCGAGCGCGCGCTCAATCGCCGGGTCCGAAGCCCCGCCGTACCACTGCTGCAGGATGTTGATCTTGAGCATCACGATCGGCGGATAGGCCTTGCGCCCCTCGCGCGAGTTGTAGACATCGCGCAGCAGCCGCTCGAACGGCGCCCAGTCGATCGAGTCGTGCAGCGCCTCCAACTCCGCATCCCGCCCCAACCCCTCCGGCAGGCCCAACTCCGCAAACGAGGTTCCGCCCAGTTCCCGATGCATCCCGCGCTCCCTTCACTTGCCGACCACCCGCAGAATCGCAGACCCGCTCGAGTTGCGCAAAGGTCTGCTGGAAGGGGGGAGGGATGAATTGGGGGAGGGGGCGGGTGGGGGTGCGCGGGTTCCTGCCTGCGCAGGAATGACGGATGGGGGCGCAGGAATGACGGAGAGAGCGGGGGGGGAGAGGGCGGGGCGGGCTTGCTAGTTCAGCGGCGACCACTCGGTGGGGGTGAGGATGCGGTTTTCGATGTGGTGGACCAGCGGGCCGTCGGCCTCGGAGGCGGCGCGGGCGGCTTGCCACTCGGGGTCGGCGCCGAAGGCGGCCCAGGCTTGCTCGCGCTGGGCGTAGTCCTCGAACGAGACGATGTACCAGAGCTCGTCGTTGCGGCCGCCGACCGAGTTGAGCCAGTAGCCGACGTTGGTGATGCCGTGCCGCTCGAAGAGCTCCATCGTGTGGTCGCGGAAGCGCTTCAGCAGCGGGCCCATCTTGCCCGGGTGCGCGCGGTAGATGCGGAGTTCGTAGATCATGCTGCGGTCCTCTCGTTGATGGTCGCTCTCGGCTCAGCCTGAGTATCGCAGGCGGGCGACGAGCACGGGCGGAATTTCCGGCAGGTCGTCCCAGGTGAAGCGATCCGCGTCGCCGGGGTCGGGGTTGCCGCGGAAGCTGGGCTCGCGCAGACCGTCGAGCGCCCAGCCGCAGGCGAACGCCGCGCCCAACAGCGCCTCCAGCGGGCGGTGGAAGTAGGGCTGCAACTCGGGTTGGCCGACGACGGCCACGCCGTCCAACCGCTGCGCGGTGAGGTAGGCCGAGACGCGCACGCCGCGCTCGTAGCTGAAGCGCCCCTCCGCCGTTTCGCGGCGTTCGATGAAGAGCGGCGTCGCCGGCCCCTGGTTGAACGCGGGGTGCAGCACGGAGAAGACGAATGGCGCGCCGCGCTCCAGCAGGCGCGGCAGCGTCGCAAAGAGCGGCTCGATCGCCGCGATGTCCATCAGCGCCATATTGCAGACGGCGGCGTCGAAAGGCCCGCCGTTGATGCCCGCCAGCTGGTCGGCGTCGGTCGCGTCCACGCGCCGCCAATCGATTTGAGCGTCGGGGCTGCGCGAGCGCGCCAGATCGAGCATCGCCTGCGAAGCGTCGGTGGCGACGACTCGCGCGCCGCGAGCGGCCAGCGCCCGCGCGAAGTTGCCGTTGCCGCAGGCGAGCTCGAGCACCCGCTCGGCCCGGCCCAGCAGCTCGAGGGTGGGCGGAAAGACGAGCTCGCGCTGCCAGAAGTTGCCTGTGTCGCCCTGCGCCTCGTCCCAGAACGCGGCGTTGGCGGTCCAGGCGGCGAGCGAGTCGGCGTTGTCGTCGGGGAAGTCGGCGGGGCGGGGCATCGCGGCCTTTCGCCGCGGGGCGGCAATGGCGAGGGGATAGGCTGAGCCTACGCGCAAGATGCGCAATATGTGAGGGAGTTGCCGATGTCCGCTCCGCTGCCGGTGATCATCCAGGGGCTGGGACCGATCGGGCTGCGGCTCGCTGAGGCCGCTGCGCAGGATCCGTTTCTCGAGCTGGTCGGCGCGGTCGAGATCCGGCCGGAAATGGTCGGCGAGCCGCTGGCGTCGTTCGCCGCGGGCGTGCATCCGGAGATCGTGATTCGCCAGTCGGTCGCGCAGGCGCGGGTCGACGCGCTGGCGGAGGGCGGCATCCTGCTGCAGTGCACCGGCTCCTGGCTGGAGCAAACCGCGCCGCAGATCGAGGAGGCGTTGCGCCAGGACTTGCATGTGGTCTCGACCTGCGAGGAGCTGGCCTTCGCGCAGGCGAGCCATCCGGAGCTTGCGGCGGGGCTGGATCTGCTGGCGCGGCGCGCCGCGCGGACGGTGGTCGGCGCGGGCGTCAATCCGGGCTTCCTGATGGACGCGCTGCCCGCCTCGCTCTCCTCGATCTCGCACAGCATCCGCCGCGTGCGCGTTGAGCGCGTGCAGAATCCGCGCCGGCGGCGCGTGCCCTTCCAGCAGAAAGTCGGGCTCGATCTGACCCGCGCGCAGTGGGAGGCGAAGCGCGACGCGGGCGGCTTCGGGCATGTCGGGCTGGAGGAGAGCGCGCGGCTGCTGGCCTACGCGCTGGGCTGGAAGCTGATCGACTGGCAGCACGAGATGAGGCCCATCCAGCCCGACGCGGACGGCCCGGTGCAGGGCACGCTGGAGACGCTGCGCGGCGCGACCTACGACGGGCATGTAGTCGAGCTGCATTTCGAGGCCAACGGCGCGACGCCGGAGGAGTACGACCAGATTGAGGTGGAGGGCACGCCGCCGCTCAAGCTGCGCTTCGAGGGCGGCGTCTTCGGCGACGACGCGACAATCGCCTCAGTGCTGCGCGCCGCGCGGGTCATCCCGCACACGCGCCGCGGCCTGGCGACGGTGCTGGATCTGCCGCTGCGGTAGGGGCTGTTCACGCTTCCGTCTCCCGCGGCGACGGTGTTCGGGTTTTCTTTTTTTTTCGGGGTGTTGGAGGGTGATCCGGGGGTCTCCCTATCTGGTCGGGGCGCTTGGCGGTGTTCGGGTTTGTTCAGGTTTGTTCGGATTTGTTCAGGGTTGTTCGGGGTGCGCCGGAGGGGTTGACAGCGAGGGTTGACGCTGGAAGTGTCGGGACGGTGGGCGCGGTTGCGGTTTTGCTGTGTTTTGCTGGGGTTTGGGGTTGGGGCGGGGGTTGACGGTGTCAACTTTTGGCAACCCCTGTCAACTTTTGTCCACCTGGCGTCAAGCGCTGTCAAGTTTTGGTCAGCGTTGGCGAGGTTGAGGTTGACGGGGGTGAGGGCGGGTCGGCGGCGTTGTGGGGGGAGGGGCATGGTTCGGACTCCTGTTCTGGAGTGAGTGTAGCAGGATTTGGGGGAAGTGGGGGGTGTGTGTGGTGGTTCCTGCCTGCGCAGGAATGACGGTTGGGGGCGCAGGAATGACGGTGGGGGGGCGCGGGTTCCTGCCTGCGCAGGAATGACGGAAAGGGGCACAGGAATGACGGGAGGGGGTGCGGGGTGGGTGATCGGGGCGCGCAGAGCTGGTGGTGGCGGCTCGCGGCGTCCCACCCCCCACCTAACCTCCCCCCTTCCAGGGGGGAGGGATGAATTGGGGAAGAGGGGAGGTGAGGTCTGTGTTGTGCGTGGGGTGGTTCCTGCCTGCGCAGGAATGACGGGAAGGGGCGGGGCGCGGGCGGGGGGATTCGGGGTAGGATTGGTGGGTACGGAGGGGTGGCCGAGTGGTTGATGGCGGCGGTCTTGAAAACCGTTGGGCGCGCAAGTGTCTCGGGGGTTCGAATCCCTCCCCCTCCGCCAGACGATTATTCCGCCAGCGCCCTGGCCCCAGCCGACTTATTCCGCCAGCGCTCTGGCGACGGTGAGCACGGCCTCTACGACGGTGGGATCGGGCTCGCTGCGCGCGGCCTGGTGCACGGCGACGCGCAGCGCCTCGCCGGACGGGGCGATCTCGAAGAGCATCGTCGACGGCTCGCGCAGCGCTCCGATCACCCGCCGCTGAATGCGCTCGTTGGCGGCCAGCAGCTCGGCGGCCGCCGCCGTGCTGGCGTCCGAGGCGTCCGACGCCTGCCAGCGAAACTCGCGCGGCGGTCCCACGCCGCCGGGCGGATCGAGCGGCTGCGCGCGCACCGGCAGCCGCCAGTCCGAGGGCCAGTGCGGCCCCAGCGCGGCCCGATTGACCAGCAGGTGTACGCCGAGCACCTTCATCCGCGGCCCGTGGCCGGCCGCCGCGCCCTGAACCTCGGTCGCCAACAGATGCGTCAGCGGCGCGGCGTCCTCCAGCTCCAACACCGCCTTGGCCCGTGTGCCCGCCGGCATCGTCAGACTGCGCGTGATTTGCAGGTAGTCCTCCGCCGCGCGCGCCGCCACGCTGCGCTGCGCGAGGATCTCGATCAGCCGCGCGGTCAGCTTCGCGTCCGGTCCGCGCCGCAGCAGTCTGCGCAAAATCATGCCCCGAACCTAACATGTCCCGAACCCCACCTATCCGCAGGAGGCCGCAATGCTCTACGTGCTTCGACGCTTTTGGATCCGCCCGGGCTCGTTCGACGAGTTCGAGCGCCTCTCTCGCGAGGAAATCTGGCCGCCGATCGAGGCGACGGGTGCGCGCGTTCAAGGGCTGTACCGCGCGGCCGAGCCGCACCCGCATCCGGAGGTTGACGAGCCCTGCGAGATGGCGGTGTTGATCACCGGCTACACCGACATGGCGCACTGGCACTCCACCCGCGCCCTGGCCGACACCTGGCGCGGGGATGAGGCGCTGCGGCGCAAGATGGCGGCCGGGGCGCGGGCCCGCCACGCGCTCACGATCCGCACCGAGCACACCTACATGGAGGCCGCTCATGTTCCGATCGGCGGCCCTTTCCGCACCTGGCCTGATGAGTAGGGCGTGTTCGCATTTCCGTCGTTCCTGCCTGCGCAGGAATGACGGGAGGGGGGCGCAGGAATGACGGGTGGGGGAGAGGCGTGGGCGATGGAGTATGCCGGGCTGGCGGGGGCGGCTCGGGGCCTCCTACCCCCCACCTAACCTCCCCCCTGGAAGGGGGGAGGGATGAATTGGGGAAGGGGTGGGTATTGGGGTGGGTTCCTGCCTGCGCAGGAATGACGGGGGGGGGGGGGGCAGGAATGACGGGAGGGGGCGGGTTCCTGCCTGCGCAGGAATGACGAGGGGCGGCGCAGGAATGACGGTTGGGGGCGCAGGGATGGTGAGAGGGGGGGCGGGCAGGGCGGCTATCTGTGGGCGCGGATGCTGTAGGCGAGTGGGATTAGGTCGCCGGGGACGCGCCAGACATTGCGCGGGGATTCGATCATCCCATGCAGCGGTTGGTAGACGGTCCAATCGTGCTCGCGGAGCGACTCGATCGTGAGGCCGGCCTCGATTAGGGAGGTGGCCACCTCGCCGAGGCTGTGGCTCCACTCGTAGGTTTCGTTGTGCTCGAATGAGACCTCTTTCGCGGCGTAATCGTCGGGGTTGTCGAAGCGCAGCGGCGCGCCGCGGTTGAAGTAGGGGTAGCGCACGACGAGGGCGTCGGCCTGCTCCTCATCGAGCGTCTGCACGAACGGGTGGATTTCGTGGATGTAGAACAGCCCGCCGGGGCGCAGGAAGCCTGCGGCGACACGGGCCCAGGCGGGGATGTCGGGCAGCCAGTTGAGCGCGCCGATGTTCACGTAGACGATGTCGAACTGCTCGTCGAGCGCGTTGGGCGCGTCGTAGAGCTCGGACTCGACGAAGCGTGCGCGGTCGGCCAGGCCGGCCCGCTCCGCCAGTTCGCGCGCCTGGGCGATCGCCGCCGAGGAGAAGTCGACGCCCACGACCGACGCGCCCTCGCGCGCCCAGGACAGCGTGTCCATTCCGAAATGGCATTGCAGGTGCAGCAGCGTTTTGCCGGCGACCGAGCCGACCGACTCGCGGTCGAGATCGAGCAGCGTCGACTCGCCGGCGAGAAAGCGATCGACGCCGTAGAACTCGGATGCGGCGTGGACGGCGACGGCCTCATCCCAGCGGGCGCGGTTGGCGGCGCGGTACTCGTCGAGCGGCATCGTCAGGCCGGCGGTTCGATTGCGCCGAAGCCGGCGCGCTCGCGGATGATCTCGGGCAGCACGACCGAGCCGTCGGACTGCTGGCCGTTCTCCAGCAGCGCGGCGACTGTGCGCGGCAGCGCCAGACCGCTGCCGTTGAGCGTGTGGACGAATCTTGCGCCCTTGGCGTCGGGCGGGCGGTAGCGCACGTTGGCGCGGCGCGCCTGGAAGTCGGTGCAGTTGGAGACGCTGCTGACTTCGAGCCACTCCTGCGCGCCGGGCGCCCAGACTTCGAGGTCGTAGGAGACCGCCGCGTTGAAGCCGAGGTCGCCGCTGCAGATTTGCAGCACGCGGTAGCGCAGGCCCAGCGCGCGCAGCAGCGACTCGGCTTGCTCGAGCATCTCGGCCAACGCGTCGGCCGAGTCCTCCGGCGCGGTGAACTGATACATCTCGACCTTCTCGAACTGGTGGACGCGCTTGATTCCGCGCACATCGCGGCCCGCGCTGGCCTTCTCGCGGCGGAAGCAGGGCGTGTGCGCGGCGTAGCGCAGCGGCAGCGCGTCGGACTCGAGAATTTGGTCGGCGTGCAGATTGGTCAGCGGCACCTCCGCGGTCGGCACGAACCAGTAGTCCTCTTCGTCGTCGTGGTAGAGGTTGTCGCGGAATTTGGGCAGTTGGCCTGAAGCGCGCATCGCCTCTTCGCGCACCATTGCGGGCACGTAGCACTCCTCGTAGCCGGCCGCGATGTGGCTGTCGAGGAACCAGCCGATCAGGGCGCGCTGCAGCCGCGCGCCCGCGCCGCGCAGCAGGTACATCCGCGAGCCGCTCATCGCGGCGGCGCGCTCGACATCGATGATGCCCAGCCGCTCGCCCAACTCCCAGTGCGGCGCGGGCTCGAACTCGAACGCGCGGGGCTCGCCGTGCGTGCGGATTACCGGGTTGGCCTCTTCGTCGTCGCCGTCCGGCGTCGCCTCGCCGACCAGATTCGGAATCTCGCCGAGCGTGGCGTCGAGCGCCGCCTCGGCGTCGCGCAGCGAGGCTTCCAGCGCGTCGATTTTGTCCGCCGAGGCGCGCTGCTCGGCGATCAGCCGCCGGCGCTCCTCGTCGTTGGCGGCGCGTCCGATCCGACGCCCCGCTTCGTTGCGGCTGGCGCGCAGCTCTTCGAGCTCGGCGAGGATCTCGCGCCGTTTGCGCTCCTGCTCGACCGCCAGGTCGAGCGGCGCGTCGGCGCGTCGGCGTTCCAGCGAGCGGCGCACCTGCTCGGGACGCTCGCGGACCAGCTGCGCGGAAATCATCCCGCACCTCCGAACGCCGCGATGTGATCGATCGCGGCCATCCCCAGCACGCGCACATCCTCCGAGACCTCCGCGTTTGCCCCGTCGACCATGATCGGCGCGTTGCGCTCGAGCTGCTCGCGGTCAATCCAGCGCCAGCCCGGCGGCGGATCGCCTGCGCCGTCGAGCGGGCGTGTGAAGTAGATCAGGTCGATGTGCTGGTGCGCGGCGTCGCCGCCGAAGGCGCGGATCGGCTCGACCATGATCGTCGCGGGCGCGGGCAGCTGGGGCGGATCGCCGTAGCCGAACGGCGCGGCGGTGGGCGCGATTTCGACCGCCATACCCGTCTCCTCCATTACTTCGCGCAGCGCGGCCTCGATCGGGTCCTCGCCCGGCTCGATGTGCCCGCCGGGCGGCAGCCAGAGGCCCACCTTGCGGTGCCAGTGCAGCAGCGTCGCGCCGCGCCCCACGCTGTCCGTCGGGCCACTCTGCGCCACAAACGCCGTCACCGTGAAATGCCTCTCACGCGCCACAAGTTCATACTGTACCGCGCAGCGCCGCAACGACGGGATGGCGGCGGCGGCGCAGTGTGAGGCAGTCCGCAATGGAGTTGATCTCGTCCGCGAATGGGATGTCGCCCGCCTGGTCGCCCGACGGCGAGCGGATCGCGTTCCTCTCGAACCGCGCGGAGGGCTGGGACCTGTACGTCGTGGCGAGCGCGGGCGGCGAGCCGCGGCGGCTCACGTCGGGCGCGGTGGTGGATGATCCCGCCTGGCATCCCGACGGCGGCGCGATCGCGGTCGAACGGCGCAGCGGCATTGATTTAGTGCAGGCCGACGGCGCGGGGCGCGAGACGCTGGTCGAGCACGGCGCGCAGCCGGCCTGGGCGAGCGACGGTCGGCTGGCATTCGTCCGTGCCGGCGACCTCTGGCTGCGCGCAGCCGCCGGCGGCGAGTCGGCGCTGCTGGTCGACGCGGCGGAGCCGGCCTGGTCGCCCGATGATCGGGCGATCGCCGTGACGCGACACGGCGGCATCGAGGCGCTCGATCCGGCCAACGGGCAGACGCGGCGGCTGACCAAGCAGCCTGGCGACGGCTCGCCCGCGTGGAGCGCCGACGGCGCGCAGATCGCGTTCGTGAGGCGTGGCGCAATCTGGGCGATCGGCGCGGACGGCGGGGATGCGGCGCCGCTCGCGGAAATTCCCGCGCCGGCGGGCGGCCCGGCCTACGCGCCCGACTCGGGCAGGCGGACGCTCGCTTGCCACATTCACCAGGCCGGCAACTGGAACATCGCCATCGCGGACCTGGAGAGCGGCGCGCTGCGTCTGCTGACCGAGGCCAACTGGATCTCGTGGGACGCGCGGACGTAGCCGTGTTCACGCTTCCGTCATACTCGCGCTCTCACTCCCTCTGTCGTTCCTGCCTGCGCAGGAATGACGAGAAAGGCGATCGGGGTGCAGGAGGGCGGTCGGCGCTGGCTCGCTACCTCCCACCCCCCACCTAACCTCCCCCCTAAAAGGGGGGAGGGATGAATTGGGGAAGGGAGTGGGTGTTGAGCGCGATTAGCGTGAACAGGCCCCAGGCGCATTGGGGTGATGCGGGAGATTCGCGGCGGCTATTCTGAGCGCAGGATCGCGGAAGGGCGGGCGGCATGGGCATCTTCCTCACTCCGCTGCTGAAAGGCGCCGTGACGAAGGCGGCGAGTTCGGCCGCCGCGGGCAAGCTGGTCCACCAGCTGTCGCAGCAGGCTTCGGAGCTCGCCGGCGGCGGGGGACCGACCAGCGACGACCGCACCCGCTTCCTGGTCTGGCTGCGCGGCGACTTCCGCAAACGGCAGCCCGAAGCGTTCGACGGCGTTTGGGCGCACATTCAGCGGCGCGAGCAATGGCGCGACTCCGACGGCGCGTTCGGCGAGGACGATCTCCCCGCGACGCTGGCCGCGCTCACCGCGATCTGGCTGCAGCTCGAAGCGGATGCGGCCACCCGCGCAGAATGGTTCCGCGATTTGGGCGAAGCCGACGCCGACGATTTCGCCACGCTGATTGAGGCGGCGCGGCCCCGCCCGTCGGAGCTGCAGCAGCGCGCCGCCTCGCTGATTGAAACCGCTACCGAGAAAGCGCGGGACTTCGATCCCACCACCGAGCGCGGCCGGCAACGCGCCGATCAGCGCGCCGAAACCGTCCGCAACTTCAGCAACCAACTGCTTGGACGCCGCCACAAGCCCCGCAGCTGACAGGAGACATCCCCAATGGCCGAGTTCCCCACCGCGATCACCGACGAGCAGAAGGACCTGATCGAGGCGTCGCATGTCTTCTTCATCGCCTCCGCCGCGCCCGACCTGAGCGAGGGTCCGAGCGGCGAGGGCGCGGTCAACCTGTCGCCCAAGGGCGCGGCCGACCTGCATGTGCTCGACCGCAACACGGTCGCCTACTTCGACTACCGCGGCAGCGGCAACGAGACCGCCCGCCATGCATCGGCCGGCGGCCCGGTCACGGTGATGGTCACGTCGTTCGACGAGGACGCGGCGATCGTGCGCCTCTACGGCCGCGCCCGCGCAATGCCGCTCGACGAGTCGCGCCTGGCTGAGCAGGCAACCGAGCTGCGCGCCGCCGAAATCCCCACCGCAGAGCGCCAGGTGATCGAGATCCAAGTAGAGCGCACCCAAACCTCCTGCGGCTACGGCGTGCCGCTCTACAGCTATCAGGGGGAGCGCTCCCGCGACCAGCGCGGGCGGCGCTATAAGTAGCGGCCCGCTTCCGTCATTGCTGCGCCCCCACCGTCATTCCTGCGCAGGCAGGAATGGGCGCCTCCGCTTCCGTCGTTCCTGCGCCTCTTTCCGTCATTCCTGCGTAGGCAGGAATGGGCGCCCGGCGGCGCTGCCGCGCAACGCTGGAGGGCCGTCGGGATGTTGAGGCGCGTAGGGGGGTGGGGGGGCGTGGACGATCGCTGGTGGTCGCTCGGGGCCTCCCACCCCCCACCTAACCTCCCCCCTGGAAGGGGGGAGGTATGAATTGGGGAAGGGGGAGAGAGGGGGTGCGTGCGCGCGGGGGTTCCTGCCTGCGCAGGAATGACGGTGGGGAGGGGGTGGCAGGAATGACGGTTGCGCGCAGGAATGACGGTTGCGCGCAGCAATGACGGTGGGGGGCGGGGGTGACGGAGGGGGGCGGGGGTGACGGAGAGGGGCGCGGGAATGATGGGGGTGGCGTGGACGATTGGAGCGTGACACGAAGACTGGTGGTCGCTCGTTGCCTCCCACCCCCCACCTAACCTCCCCCCTGGAAGGGGGGAGAGGAGATGCGTGCGCGCGGGGGGTTCCTGCCTGCGCAGGAATGACGGAGGGGGCGCAGGAATGACGGTGGGGGGCGGGGGGTGACGGAGAGGGGCGCAGGAATGACGGTGGGGGGGCGCGGGTGACGGAGAGGGGCGCAGGAATGATGGGGGCAGCGTGGACGATTGGAGCGTGACACGAAGACTGGTGGTCGCTCGGGGCCTCCCACCCCCCCACCTAACCTCCCCCCTGGTAGGGGGGAGGGATGAATTGGGGAAGGGGGGAGAGAGGGGGTGCGCGCGCGCGCGGGTTCCTGCCTGCGCAGGAATGACGGTGGGGGGGCGGGGGTGACGGGCGCGCGGGGGTTCCTGCCTGCGCAGGAATGACGGAAGGGGGGCGCAGGGGTGACGGGCGCGCGGGGGTTCCTGCCTGCGCAGGAATGACGGAAAGAGGCGCAGGAATGACGGTGGGGGGCGGGGCGTGGGCGAACAGGCTCTAGCCGGCGACTAGCTTGGCGAGGCGGTCGAGCTCGGGGATGACGGACTCGGCGCCTGTTGGGGGGAGGCGGTGGACGAGGCGATTGACGCCGAGGCGCTCGTATTCGGCGATGGCGTCCTCTTCCGCGCCGAAGACGCTGACGTCGATGCTGTCGAAATCGCGGCCGGCTTCGGCGGCGCGGGACTGGATGTCCTGGATGCCGCGCTCGATGAAGCGCGGGGCGGGGATGTTGGGAATCCAGCCATCGGCCCAGTCGACCACGCGCTGGCGGGCCCATTTGGAGCCTGCGCCGATCAGGATCGGCGGGTGGGGCTGCTGCACGGGCTTGGGGATCACGTAGGTCTTGGGGATGTCGACGAACTCGCCGTGGTATTCGGCTTCGTCCTCGGTCCACATCAGCTTCATCGCCTCGATCCGCTCGCGGGTGACCTTCCAGCGGTCGGCGAAGCGGACGCCGAGCGGCTCCATTTCCTCGGCCAGCCAGCCGGCGCCGATGCCGAACAGGAAGCGTCCGCCGGAGATCATGTCGAGGCTGGCGATCTGCTTGGCGAGGGCGATTGGCTCGTGCTCGGTGACCAGGCAGATGCCGGTGCCCAGCTTGAGCTCGCTGGTCGCGCCGGCCGCGGCGGCGAGCGCGACGAACGGGTCGTGGATGCGGCGGTATTCGTCGGGCAGCGAGCCGTCGGGCGTGCCGGGGAACCTGGTCTCGCGGTCGACCGGCATGTGGACGTGCTCGGGCACCCAGAGCGACTCGAAGCCGCGCTCTTCGGCGGCGCGGGCGAGCGAGACCGGGTCGATGGCGAGGTCGGTGGCGAAGATGAACACGCCGTGCTTCATTGGGGACTCCTTCGGGCTGTGCGTCGTTGCCGTCTCATCAGGGTAGAGCCACAAGCGTAGGATGGGCGCGAGGAGCGCGAGATGGCCGACTTTCGCTTTCCCGTACTCGACGACGCGGAGCGGCTGGCGCGGCTCAGGCCGCCGGCGCAGGGGCGCATCCGGATGGTGCTCGACACTGATACGGCGAACGAGATCGACGATCAGTTCGCGGTGGTTCACGCGCTGCTTTCGGGCGAGCGTCTGGCGGTGGAGGCGATTTACGCCGCGCCGTTCGTCGGTCGGGGCGCGGCGACGGCGGCGGAGGGCGTGGCGGCGAGCGAGGCGGAGATTTTGCGGCTGCTGGAGCGGCTGGAGCTCGAGCCGGGCGATCGCGTGCTGCGCGGGGCGGCGCGGATGATGCCCGATCCGGACACGCCGGTGCTCAATCCGGCATCGGAAGATCTGATCGAGCGGGCGCTGGCGACGCCTGACGGCGAGGCGCTCTATGTGGCGGCGATCGGGGCGATTACCGATGTCGCGTCGGCGTTGCTGATCGAGCCGGGCATCATCAAGCGAATCGCGGTGGTCTGGCTGGGCGGGCAGGCGCTGCACGCGCCGAGTGCGGACGAGTACAACCTGCGCGGCGATCCCAACGCGGTGCGCGCGGTGCTGGCGAGCGGGGCGCCGCTGCTCTACATCCCCTGCTACGGCGCGGCCTCGCATCTGCTCACGACCAGCGCCGAGCTGGATCGCCATGTGCGTCCGCAGAGTGAGATCGGCGCGTATCTGGCGGAGATCTTCAGCGCGCACGATCGGCAGTATCCCGGCGCGGCGAAGGAGATTTGGGATTTGGCGGCGATCGGGGCGCTGCTCGACAGCGCGTGGGTTCCGATCCGCACCGCCCCGACGCCTGGTCTGAACGAGGACCTGACCTGGCAGCTCGCCGCCCACCCGCACTCGATTGCGGCGGCCGACTACGTTCGCCGCAATCCGATCTTCGCCGACCTGTTCGGCAAGCTGGCGGAGTTCGCCGCGGGGCGGCGGCGCGCGTCCTGGGCGGCTTAGGGTCGGTTCGCGCTTGCCTCTCTCCAGGGCGTGTTCACACTTCCGTCATTCCTGCGCAGGCAGGAACCCAGGCGAGCTCCAGTGTAGGTACGCGCCGCGACATCCCGACGGGTTGCCGAAGTGGCGTTTGAGCACCGCGGGATGCCTGAGGGTGCGTGCGCGGTTCCTGCCTACGCAGGAATGACGGAGGGGGGCGCAGGAATGGCGGAAAGAGAGTGACAGGGATGACTGAAGTGTGGATGCGCTTTCAGAGGAGTGCGGGCGGCCGCTCGGCCGCTGGTGGACACTCGGGGCTTCGCACCCCCCACCTAACCTCCCCCCTGGAAGGGGGGAGGGATGAATTTTCTTGGGGGGAGGGAGACGGGACCTAGCCCAGGGAGGCGGGCCTAGCCCAGGGCGCCGGCGATTAGTAGGTCGGTGATTTGGGCTTCGCTGAGGCCTAGCAGCTCGCTGTAGACGTAGTGGTTGGCTTCGCCCAGGCGGGGGGCGGGGTGATCGCGGTGCGGGGGGGTGCGCGAGAGTTGGACGGGTAGGCCGTCGGTTTCGTGTTCGCCGAGTACTTCGTGCTCGCGTTGCGCGATCCACTCGCGGTGGCGCAGTTGCGGGTCGCGCTCTACCAGATCAACGCCGTTTTGCACTACGCCGGCGGGGATGCCCGCTTCTTGCAGGCGCAGCATTAACGCGCGGCCGTCCTGGGCGCTGGTCCAGATCGCGATCAGGTCGTCCAGCTCGTCCTCGTGGCGCAGGCGGGCGGGGAGGGTGGCGAAACGCGGGTCGTCGCGCCAGTCGGGGTGGTTGCTCAGCGCGCAGAGCTCGGCCCAGTGGGCGTCGCTGAGGCAGGTGATCATGATCCAGTTGTCGCCGCCCGCGGTGGGGTAGGTGTTGTGGGGCGCGACGCGGGGCCAGACGCTGCGGTTGCCGGGCGGGTTGCCGGTCTCCGCGTAGCGGCGCCCGTTGACGGTGAAGTCGAGCGTCGCGGGGCCGGTCAGCACCATTCCGCTTTCGACTTGCGAGAGGTCGATGTACTGCCCCTCGCCAGTGCGCCGGCGATGGTGCAGCGCCGCGGCGATCGCCGCGGCGGCGGTGAAGCCGGCCATGTGGTCCAGATAGGAGTAACCCCAGCCGGCCGGCTCGCCGCCAGCGAAGCCGGACATCGCGGTCAGCCCGGAGAGCGCTTGCGCGGTCGGGCCCCAGGTGCCGTAGTCGCGCTGCGGGCCGCTGTGGCCGAAGCCGCAGAGCGAGACGTAGATGATGTCCTCGCGGATCGCGCGCTGCTCTTCGTAGCCCAAACCCCAGGACTCCAGCACGCGCGACGAATAGTTTTCAATCACCACATCGGAGATTGCGATCAGGCGCTTGAGCAGCGCCAGCCCCTCGGGATGCCGCGCGTTGAGCGTGATTGAGCGCTTGTTGCGGTTGAGCCAGTTGAACATGCCCGATGAGTCGGGCGGGTCGAAGCCGTTGGGGTGCGGTCGGCCGAAGCGAATCGAGTCCAGCGTCTGCTGGTTTTCGACGCGGATCACCTCCGCGCCGAAGTCGGCCAGCAGCCGGGTGCAGGTGGGGCCGGCGACGATCCAGGTGAAGTCGACTACGCGAACGCCGCTCAGCGGCGGGCTGCTCGGCTCGGTCATGGGGCGCTCATGCCGGCGCGAACTTGGGCAGCGTGTGCTCTTCGGTCACGTCGTCGAAGTGCACGCGCAGGCGCATGCCGACGCGGATCTCGTCGGGTTCGACGTTGACCAGCGTCGTCTGCATTCGCGGGCCTTCGTCCAGCTCGACCACGGCGAGCACGTAGGGAATCTCTTCCTTCCAGGAGGGGTGGTAGAGCTGGTGCATGCGGCCCCAGGTGTAGAGGATGCCCAAGCCGGCCGACTCGCGCCACTCCCACTCGGTCGACCAGTCTTCGGTGCAGCGATCGCTGTAGGGGTACTGGTAGTGGTCGGCAGAGGGGAAGTACTGCAGCAGCAGCTTGTGCTCGCGCAGGGCGTCGAACCAGGGCTGGGTGTTCTCGTCGGGCGTGGGGAGTGGTTTGTCGTAGGGCATCGCGGGGTTCAGCTCGGGTTTCGTCAGTTGGCGTTGGGGGAGAAGATGATTGTGCCGTGGGTGTCGAGCGTGCCGCCGTTGCCGGAGCAGAGCACGATGTCGTGCTTGTCGACCTGGCGCTCGCCGCCGGATCCGCGCGCCTGGATTACGCCTTCGGAGATCGGCGTCATGCCCCACATGTAGTAGCTCGACAGCTGGCCGCCGCCGGTGTTGATCGGCAGCGAGCCGCCCGGCCGCGTGTGGCCTTCGGCGACCCAATCCGCCGCTTCGCCCTTACCCACGATGCCGTAGTCCTCGATCGTGCGGAGCACGGTGTAGGTGTAGCAGTCGTAGAACTCGCAGACATCGACATCCTGCGGTCCGAGGCCGGCCATCTTGAAGGCGGTTTCGCCGGCGATCGTCGCGCCGGATGTGGTGCCGACTTCAACCTCGGCGTGGGGCAGGTTGCCGGGGTGGCCCTGGCCCATGCCCCAGATGTAGGCGGGGCTCGACTTGAGGTCGCGCGCTCGCTCGGCGGTGGTCACGATCGTGGCCACCGCGCCGTTGGAGACCAGGCAGCAGTCGAGCAGGTGGAACGGCTCGATGATCCAGCGCGAGTTGTGATAGTCCTCCAGCGTGATTGGGTCACGCATCGTGGCGTGGGGGTTCATGGTGGCCCACTCGCGCTGCGCCACCGCGACTTTGCCGAAGTGGTCGTTGGTCGCGCCGTAGGTCTCCATGTAGCGGCGCGCGGCGAGCGCGTAGGAGGTGTTTGCGCCGTAGAAGCCGAAGGCGGGCATCAGGGAGTTCATCCCGATCGGTCCGCGCCGGCCCGCGCCGCCGTAGGCCGCGCCCGCCGAGCCGCCCTGTTGCAGCGGGGCGTCGGAGAAGACGCAGGCGACGTAGTTGGCCATGCCGTGGTGCACGGCCATGGCGGCGAACTGGAGCATCGCGCTGGCGGTCGCGCCGAACGAGTTCATGTGGTTGAGCAGGCGCAGGTTGCGCAGGCCCAGATAGTTCTGCAGGGGGATCGAGATGCCGGTGCCGAGCATGCCGGTGATGCCGGGGTTGATCAGCAGGCCGTCGAGCTCGTCTTTTTCGAGTCCGGCGTCGGCCAAGGCGAGGCGGATGGCCTCGCCGGCGAACCACGAGGCGTCGTGGCCGTAGACCTTGCCCATTTCGGTGATGCCCAGCCCGCAAACCGCCGTCTGCCCGCGAATCGGGTCTGCCATGGAATGCTCCTCGCTACTGCGAGGCTTATTCTAGCAGCGCACGGACCCTTGGTCGCATGCGAGGCTGCGCAACCAGAGACCTTTGAAAAAGTCCGAGAATCGCCGCGACGATGGGTGTCGCCCTATCTGGTCAGCACGAAGCCGGCTGCCGCCAGAAAGGACTTTTCTAGAGGTCTCAACCAGGTCGACCCGTAAGATGAGTGCGCAAGAGGAAAGGCCGCGCCATGACAATCGCGACAGATCGCTCCGAGGCTGGCACGCCGGCCGCCGAAGGCTGGGACCTGCTCGTGAGCATCGCCCGCTGGCGGCTTGACGAGCAGATGAGCCGTATCCGATCGCTTGACGACAAGCTGGCCGCCACCTTCTCGCTCAACGCTGCGACTGTCGCCCTGTTCGGCGCTGCCTTGGCGTTGAGCGATCGCACGCTGTCTAACCACGTTTGGGGGCTTGCGCTGAGCGTCCTCGCGGTATTCGTCGTCAACCTGCTCTTCTCATACCGCGCCTATCAGCAGCGAAACTGGAGTTTGCGACCTCATCTGGAGGACCTTGAAGCAGTAATCGAACTGGGCCCCGGAGTGTCCGTTGAACGGTGGATCGCCAGAGAGATCGGCGCTTCTCTCGAACGAAACGAAACGATGCTTCTGGCCAAAGCCAGCGATGCACGCCGCGCCTTCGCGCTTGCGATTTTCGATGCGATTCTGGTCGGCATCACTGCGGTCAGCGCAGTCGCCCCGTTTGCGTGATCGGGCATCGAAACGCGGCGTCAGAGGTCCTTGCGGACCAACACCTCTCGGCCTGGCGGCGGCAGATCCGGGCCGGCTTCACGCACTGCCTGGCGATCAAGCGCAACCTCGCGCTCCTGATCACGGGCGTTCATGTGACACGCGCAGACACAATCGTCGCCATCCAGAGCGAGCAGTTTGCGTGCAACCCGAACACGCCACCCTATGCCTCCCGCGGCCTTGCTGCCGGCCCTAGCCTGCGTCGCCGGAACATCTGCCATTGCGCTGCTCCTCACCGCTGTCGGGCTCCATTCTACAGCACTGTGATGCCCTTAAGCCGTCCACCAGCCTGCGCCAGCGCTTAGCATGCCGTTGAACGTTGTGAGGAGGCCGCCATGCCTGGTGATGAGGAATCGTTTCGCGAGACGCTCCCCGCTCGCGCCTCGGCTTTCTATGAGATTACTCGCCGGATGCTCGACCAGCAGCTGGGCAGCGTCGCGGCGCTGGACAACCGGCTCGCCACCGCCTCAGGTCTCAACGCGGTGATCGCCGCGCTGTTCGCCGCCGCGATCGCGATCCCCAGCCGGGAGCCGCCCGACGCGCTCTGGATTCTGGCCATCGTGGTGCTCGGGCTCTTCGCCGCCGGCGCGTTCTGCGGCTATCGGGCGTTCAGCGTGCGCGACTGGTCTGTCGGCATCGATCCGCGCGAAGCGCAGGTTCACTCCCACCAGGATGCCGAAATTCAATGGCGGCTGGCTGCCGACGTGATGACCAGCGCCTACTACCTGAACGTCGGAAGGCTCGCACGCAAGGACCGCTGGATCCGGCGCGCGATTGCCCTGACGACAGCCAACGCTGTCGTCGTCTCAGTCGCCGCGATCGTCGCAACGGTACCCTGGTGACGCGATGAGCCAGCCGCGGACATTTCGGATTCGGATCAGTACCGCGTGATCGTCGCAGGCTCACCGCGCGGCGGCAGGTCGTAGCGCGTCTCCAGGTACTCCACGAAGGCCTCGCTCCGCTCGCGCAGCTCGTCCTCATTTTCCGGGATCCGTGACTCCCACTTGGTCTTCCAGGCCGTCGTTTCCCAGGCCGCCTGCTCGCCGCGCTTGTTCTCCTGATTGCGTTTCCACCAAGCCACGATCGCACCTCCCGCGCTCTTGAGCCGCAGCCCCATTCTAGCGCCTTCAGAGCACGGTGATGTCCTCGGCGCCGTCCACGTTGATCGTGTTGCCGGTGACCCAGTTGGTCTCGGTGGCGCTGAGCGCGATGATCGCCTGGGCGATGTCGGACGGCTCGGTGACGCGGCCCGACGGATTGCGCTCGCGCGCGAACTCGAGCAGCTGCGCGCCGACCGGGATTTTCTCCAGCGCCGGGGTGTGGGTGATCCCCGCCTTGATCGCGTTGGCCGCGATTCCCTGCGGCGCCAGCTCGACCGCCAGCTGGCGCAGATGCGCCGCCAGCGCGGCCTTCGCCGCCGAAACCGCGCCGTAGCCCGAGATCACCCGCTGGTCGCCGCCTGAGGTCATCCCGTAAATCTTGCTGCCCTCGCCCAACAGACCCCGCGCGACCATGTCCTGGGTCCAGTAGACGACCGAGTTCGCCATCACGTCCAGCGTCATCTCCATCTGGCGTTGGGTGATCGGACGGTCCTCCTTCGCGCCGATGTACGGGCCCAGCGTGCCGAAGGCCAACGAGTGCAGCAGTACGCGCGCCGTTTTCGGGCCGCCCGCCGCGTCCAGCCGCTCGCGCAGATCGTCCAGCACCGCCGCGCGCTTTTCGGCGTCGGCCGCGTTGATGTTGTGGAACAGCGCCTCGCGCCCGTGCTCCGACTCGATCTCGCCGACGATCCGCTCCACATTCTCCATCGTCGAGCGGCGATCGAGATGCACGCCGCAGATGTGCATGCCGGCCGCGGCGAGCGCGGTCGCGCAGGCCGCGCCGAAGCCGCTCGACGCACCCAGGATGACCGCCCACTGCCCGTCGAGCGCCGGATTTCGCACAATTTTGTCCTTCCGCTGCGCCGGGCTCGTGAGTCCCGAATCAGGCGGCCGTGAAGCGCCGCACCACCTCGAAGAGGATCTGGATCCCCGTGTTGAGCCCGTCGATCGGGATGCGTTCGTTGTGCCCGTGGACGCCCGAGGCCAGCGAGGCGTCCATCAGCGTCGGCACGAAGCCGTAGGCGTGTACGCCGTGGCGGCGCAGCACCCGCGAGTCGGTGAAGCCCACGCAGGTCGAGGGGATCACCAGCGCGCCCTCGATCTGCTCGCGCACCACATCTTCGACCACGCTGACCAGCTCCGTCTGGAAGCTGGAGGCCGGCGACTCCGACTGGAAGACCGCCTCGATCGCCACCTTGTCGTCGTCGATCACTTCCTGCATCTTGCGGATGAAGGCCTCGTGCGACTCGCCCGGCAGCAGGCGGCAATCGAGCGTCGCCTCCGCGTCGGCCGGAATCACGTTGTGCTTGAAGCCGCTCTGCGCGCCGGTGTTGGAGATGGTGTTCTGCGTGATCGCCGAGAACGTGGGGTAGGTCTGGCGCAGCCGCTTGAGCGACGGCGCGCCTTTCGGCCAGGCGTTGCCGGCGCGCATTCGTTGCAGCGTCTCCTCGGTCTCCGGCTGCACCACGATTGTTTGATCCCACTGCTGCACCCGGTAGAGCGCGCGCACCAGGCGGTCGACCGCGTTGTCGTCGTGCGGCGTCGAGCCGTGCCCGGGCTGGCCCTCGGCGCGCAGCCGCAGCCAGAGCGGGCCCTTTTCGGATGGCGCGCAGGCGAAGACGGGATGCTGCGAGCCGAGGAAGTTGAGCGAGCCCATCCCGCCCTCGTTGAGCGCGTACTCCGGCTCGGTCAGCCAGTCGCGGTGCTCTTTGTCCAGCCACTCCATTCCGAAGGCGCTGCCGGCCTCTTCGTCGGCGACGGCGAGGAAGACCAGGTCGCGGTTGGGCGTCAGCTTGAGTCGCTTGAAGAGCAGCATCACGAGCAGTTCGAGGATGCCCATGCCCTTCATGTCCAGCGCGCCGCGGCCCCAGAGCTGTCCGTCGCGCACTTCGGCGGCGAAGGGATCGACATCCCAGAACTCGCGCTGCGCCGGCACGACGTCGGTGTGATTAAGCAGCATCAGCGGGCGCTGCTCGCCCGAGCCGGCCAGACGCGCCCGCATCGAGACGCGCCCCGGGCCCGCCTCGACGTACTCGGTCGCGTAGCCCTCGCTCTCCAGCCGTTCGGCGAGGAACTCGGCCGCGACCTGCTCGTTGCCCGGCGGATTGGTCGTGTCGATCCGCAGGTAGTCCCGCAGGGTGCCGACGATCTCCGCCGTCACCTCGTCCCAGTCGATCGCGATTTCGGAAGGCATGCGGCAAGTATACGAACCGTTCCTCTACGCGCTTGCCCGGGTATCTCGCCGCGCAGCGCTCCAGCCCGGCAGCCAGCCTCTTCCCCAATTCAGCCCTCCTCTCTGGGCGGGGGGTGCGATGCTGCGAGCGGGCGACGGCGGTGTTCAGGTTTTCGTTTTTCGGGGTGTTCGGGGGTGATTTTTGGGGTGCTCCTATCTGGTCGGGGTGTTCGGCGGTGTTCAGGTTTGTTCAGGTTTGTTCGGATTTGTTCAGGGGTGATTCGGCGTGGATGGTCGCGCCGGGGGTTCGGGGGTGGTTGGTGGGCATATTGGCACTTTCGTTCTTCTGGAGAAATGGTAGCACGGTTGGGGGAGTTGGGGCGCGGGGGTGGGTTCCTGCCTGCGCAGGGATGACGGGATGGGGCGCAGGGCGCTGGTGGCCGCGTGGGTTCCTGCCTGCGCAGGAATGACGGGGAGGGGCGCAGGAATGACGGGAGGGGGCGCGGGGGTGGCAGGATGAGTGCAGGGGTGGAGCTCAAGCTGGTACCTTGCGGGGGTCTGGTCTGAGCGTGCCGCTGAACGGCGGCTGGAGGGAGCACTCAATGCGATTCGGGATCTTCTACGAGCACCAGCTGCCCAAGCCCTGGGACGACGGGATTGAGCAGAAGCTCTTCCAGGACGCGCTGGAGCAGGTTGAGCTGGCCGACCGGCTGGGGATCGACCATGCCTGGGAGGTCGAGCACCACTTCCTGGAGGAGTATTCGCACTCCTCCGCGCCGGAGGTGTTTCTGGCGGCGGCCTCGCAGCGCACGCAGAACATTCGGCTGGGGCACGGCATCGTGCTGATGCCGCCGGGCTACAACCATCCGGCGCGGGTGGCGGAGCGGATCGCGACGCTCGATCTGGTCTCCAACGGGCGGGTGGAGTTCGGCACGGGGGAGTCGGCCAGCCGGGCGGAGCTGGAGGGCTATCGGGTCAATCCCGAGGAGCGGCGCGCGATGTGGCTGGAGACGGTCGAGCAGGTCGCCAACATGCTGGCGATGAATCCGTATCCGGGCTACGAGGGCAAGTATTTCTCGATGCCGACGCGGAACGTGGTGCCGAAGCCGGTGCAGCGTCCGCATCCGCCGCTGTGGGTGGCCTGCTCGAACCGCGACACGATTCACCTGGCGGCGCAGCTGGGCATCGGGGCGCTGACCTTCGCGTTCATCGATCCGGCGGAGGCGAACCACTGGGTGAACGACTACTACGAGACGCTGAAGCGGGAGTGCGTGCCGATCGGGCACACGGTCAACGCGAACATCGCGATGGTCTCCTCGTTCTCGGTGCATCCGAACGAGGAGGAGGCGCGGCGGCGGGGCTTCGACGGCTTCCGCTTCTTCCAGTACGCGCTGGGGCACCACTACGCGGCGGGGATGCACAAGCCGGGCCGCACCAATGTCTGGGGGGCCTGGGAGCAGGTGCGCGATTCGTGGCCGTCGCAGGGCGGCGAGGGCGGCATCGGCACGCCGGACCAGCTGCGCGAGCATCTGCGCACGTTCGCGGAGTGCGGGGTGGATCAGTCGGTCTTCATCCAGCAGGCGGGGAACAACAAGCACGAGCACATCTGCGAGGCGCTCGAGCTGTTCGCTTCGGACGTGATGCCGGAGTTCAAGGAGTTCGAGGCGGAGCGGGTGGCGCGCAAGGAGGAGGAGCTGGCGCCGTACATCGAGGAGGCGTTCAAGCGGAAGGCGGAGCGCAACGAGATGCTGGCCGAGCTTTCGGACGACGAGATTGCCATCTACGAGCCGTACGGCTTCGAGGTGGTGGAATCGGCGCCGACGGACGAGCTGCACGAGAACGAGGAGCAGCGCGCGATGCGGCAGCGCTTCGAGGAGATGAAGAAGACGGCGGATCTGGCGGTGCGGTTGGGGGCGAGCGACTAGGACGTGTTCGCGCTTCCGTCATTCCTGCGCAGGCAGGAAGCCAGGCGCGCGACGACGCTTCGCCCCAATCCAGATCGTCGGCGGCGCTCAAATGTCGCTTGGGCAGCCCGTCGGAATGTCGAGGCGCGTACCGACGCTGGCGGTCGCCTTGGTTCCTGCCTGCGCAGGAATGACGGATAGGGGAGCGGCGTGGGCGATCGCCCTGGCTTCCTGCCTGCGCAGGAATGACGGATGGGGCGCGGGAATGACAGGAAGGAGAACGATGCGGGCGATCGGGCGCTGCGCGATTGGTGCGTTGGCTCGTGGCGTCCCACCCCCCACCTAACCTCCCCCCTTCCAGGGGGGAGGGATGAATTGGGGAAGGGAGCAGGTGTGGGTGGGTGCAGCCGCGAGATACCCGCGGCGGAGCGTGGATACGAGGGACGGAATGCGTGATTAGCGTGAACAGACTCTAGGCCCCGGCGGCGCGGGTTGTCGGGCTGCGCTCAGGCGTCGCGCGCGGTGACCACCAGTTCATCGACCGTGCAGCCGCTGATCTCCATCCACATATCGCAGATCGCGCGCATCAGGTCGACGCGCACGGGCTGCTCCAGCCCGCCGACGATCGAGCCGCGCACCAGCGAGGTGGTCGAAGGCTCGCCGCCGCGGAAGCCGAAGCCCTGAGGGATATCGGAGAAGTCGACGCTGATCTCGTCCGCGCCGGCACCGAGCACGCGCTCTGTGACGTCTCGCAGGCCATCGGCCAGGCGGGCGCGTACGTCGTCGCCGATCTGCCCTTCCTGCATTGTGCAGTCGTATCGCACCTGCGGCATCGCGGGCCTCCTCAATCAGCGGCGTTGTGGTCGCCAACGTGGGACAGTTTATCAGCCGAAAGCGGGACGCCACATGGTTTGACAACCTGCGGGCTATCGCGGACAATGAGGGCAGTCGGCAAGGCCCCGCTTCACGGTCTATTGGCTCCCTCCGGGGAGCCAGCCGGCTCCCCCTCTTCCTCCATCTGATTGCGGGCTCGCGAGCGCACCTCTTTGCCGTCGCGTGATTAACGCTGTCGTCGATCACCTACGCTTATGCGTGAGCTGCGCCCACACATCGCCCACGCAAGAGCAGTAGGGCACCTGATGATCATCTTCGCAACGACCATCCACGCATTGAGCGCGATCGCGTTCGTGGTGATTGGGCTGCTCGTCCTGTCCAATGATGGCACGCTCGCCACAAGCGACGTGACGATCACGCTTGCCCTGCTGGGCTTCAATGTCATGATCCGCTACATCGCCACCACTGGGGGCGAGCAGGCCGATGCCGCCGATGCCGGGCGCCACAACGAGCGCGGCCAGATAGAGCCCGAAGCTGCCGCGCCAGAGCGACCCATCCTCTCCTCACAAGAGCTTGCCGCCCGAGAGCTTGCCGACGCCAGCGAGCGCGTCGCACAGCTGATGGCCGAAGCAGAGCGCAACAGAGAACAACGCGACTAGCAGCGCCCTGCCCGAACGAAAGCACCCGATGACGTTGCCCGCCATTGAGCCCGTCCACTACTTCTGCAACGAGATCGGCACGATCGCTTGCGGCGACGCCGACGCGCCTTACGCCGCTGAACTCACAGATGATCCCGCCCGCGTGACTTGCGCACCGTGCAGGGAGAGCATCGCCGACTCGCCGCGCCGCAGCCTCGCGCCTACGAACAGCCTCGACGCCGCGCTGGATGAGCTCGAGTGGAGCGACCCCGGCGCAATTCCGCTCGAAAACTTCGAGTAGCGCCCGCCGCCGAACAGCAGAGCAGGGGAAGACGCCATGAACCATCGCTGCGCCGAGCGCCGGCCGCCCGCGAGCAGTCTCACGCGCCATCCCGCTCGGCGCGCCAGTCCTCGATTGCTGAGCGCAGGCCTGCCGCCAGCGGCTGTATCTCGCTGTCGGGCTGGCCAGTTTCATGCGCGGCGACCAGCCGGCAGATCTCAGGCGCGGAGTGATTGATCCGCTCGCCGATTGCGCGCAGTTTGGCTTTGGCGATCTCGCCAGGCGCATCGGTGGCTGATGCGTAAGTTTGATCCTGCTGGCGGAGCAGATCGCGGAGGTCGTTGGCCGCAATCCCAAGCGACTCGGCCAGGCTGTCGGTGCGGGCGGCGAGCCGCTCCCAGATCCAGCACTCCGGCGCTTCCTTGCCCGGCAGAAAGAGCACGGGAACCGCGGTCCTCGCCTCACGATTCAAGCGCTCCACGACCTCGCTGTCGCGACGGTCTCCGTCAAGCACAAAGACGAAGTTGTTGATCTGGCCGAACTTGCGGAACGCAGCGGCATGCATGGGGAACTCATCGGCGCCGGTGTCGCGGCCGATGCGCACCGAGTCAGGGCGAATTCGTTCTCCCCGCAGCACCAGATCACAGACACCATGCAGCATCGCTTCGGCGATCTCATCTTCGCAGAGAACGTTGAGCGCGTCGTCGGAACGGCCGTAGAGCGCGTTTTGAACAACATCGCGGTATGGAGGCCGCACGGCCACCGATCCATCGTCGGCCCGCTCAAGGAAAATGCGGCCGTTCGCAGGCACCGCGTTGAGCACCACCGGACTGTGGGTGGTCACAACCACCTGCAACTCGTTGCGCAAGGCGAGCTCCTGCAGGTGGAGCATCAACAGCTGCTGCACCCAGGGATGCAGGCCGGCCTCCACCTCGTCGATCAGCACCAACGCGCCTTGGAGTTGCGCGATCTCCTGCGACAGCCGCAGGATTGCGCGCTCACCGGCCGCCATGTGCAACTCTGAGTACTCCGCGCCGCCCTCTTGCGCGGCGAACAGCAGATTCTTTCGTCCGCTGGTCAGATCGACGACTTCCGAATAGCGAAACGGCAGCATCTTCTGCGCGAAGTCGATCTGCAAGGCGGTCAGCGGTTGTTCGTCGGGCACGGTCGTTGTCCGCGACAGGCTAAGCACCCCGCGAACCTCGGAAGGGTTGCTCAGGTTGCTCAGCGTGCGGAGATAAACCTGCCGCTCGGGCTGGCGCCCCTCTTTTCGCCCAAAGTAGCTGCGATTCCAGCTGTTGGCGCGGCGCCAGCGCATTGCGAGCCGACCGTCGGGCGTGGAGTAATCGAAATCGATCGTCACCGTTCGGCGTTCGTCGCCCCGATCGCCAACTTTCGGCCGATAGTCAGGAAACAATGTGGACGGCACGAACTCTTTCACGCCGGCGCCGGGCACGCTGTAGGCACACGCCGCCACGAACAGGACCGTCGTCTTCCCGCTCGCGTTCCCCCCTGCGATCACGCTGACCGGATAGTCCATCTGCACACGCAGATCGGTGATCCCGCGAATGTTCGCCAGGCTGATCTCAGTCAGGAAGTGAGCAAAGTGGGGTTTCTTGCCCTGGAGTTGGTCCCACAATCGGCGTAGTCGCCTGTCGGCCATGGACGCCAACCCGTCGCGCTGGCAGCCGTGCTCGGCGCATCGACTTCGCCGCCAGAATACCGCTATCGCTTTGGGCGCGCCTCACCTACCCCCCTCCACCCTCCGAACCTGGTACACGGCTCGGCGTTCCGACGGCCCGCCGGCGTTGCGCGGGAGCGCCGCCGAACGCTTGAGCTGGGTACTGCCGTTGGGTTGCTGCGTCGTTCCTGCCTGCGCAGGAATGACGGAGGGGGAGCGCAGGAATGACGGAGAGGGAGCGGAGGAATGACGGAGGGGGCGCTTGAATGACGGAGAGGGGTGCAGAAATGGCGAGAGGAGTCTCCTGCAAAACGCCCAATTTCGGCGGATCCGCTGATCAGGCTCTGTCTGGTTGACATCCGCGTGCAGACCCCAGATCTGCCATTTGCAGGAGACCCGAGAGGGGGGGCAGAAATGGCGAGAGGGGGCGCAGGAGTGGCGGAAGGGGGCGCAGGAATGATGGAGGAGGTGCTGGTGGGATAGGGTGCTGGTAGAGTTGGGGGGCGTGCTGCGGCTGTGGGCGAGCTCGATTCTACGTGCAACTACTCACCCCGTTGCGGGGCCTCTTCGCGGTGGCGCTGCTTGGTCTGCTCGGCTTTGGCCTGGCCGGCTGCGGCGCCGGCGAGGCTGAGGTCGGCGGCGCGCGATTGCTTGCCTCTGCGTATGAAGAGAGCCGCTCGCGGCTGGTGCTGATCGACCCTGCGGAGCTTGATGGCGAGTGGCTGGAGCTGGCGGCGATTGAGCATGCGGCGGGGTGGGATGTCGAGGGAGTGGTCGCGCCGACGGGCGACGCGGCGGCTGTGCTGGCGGCGCCGCCGGGGCGCAGCCGCGCTCACGAGGAGGCGGTGCTTTGGCTGGTCACGGCCGAGGGCAAGCACGCGCTGGCGGAGGGGCTTGATCTGTTCGCGGGGCTGGCGTTTTCCGACGACGGCGGGCGGATCGCGGTGGCGCGCAACGGCGGCGGCAATGGCGGCGGTGGGCGGATCGACATTCTGAATGTCGCCGACGGCGCGGTTGCGGCGGTGCACCGGTCGGACGGCGCGCTCGCGCTGTATCCGGTCGCGCTGCGCGGCGAGCGGCTCTGGGCGGCGGCGCGGGAGTCGGCGGGCTGGGCGCTGTGGGAATTGGCGATCGGGGACGGGACGATGCTCCGCGAGCGGCGCTGGGCGCTGGGCGGAGGCGCGATGCGCAACTGGACGCTGTCGCCGGACGACGGCGCGCTGGCGATGGAAGTGCGCGACGGGGCGGAGTTTTGGGTGGCGGTTCACTCGCTGACCGATGACCCGGAGGACGGTGGGGCCGCGCCGCAGGTCGCCGCGGCGCAAAGCTGGACCAGTCGGCGGCTGCGCCCGCTCGACGGGGAGACGCGGCGCATCCCCAACGCCGCCGCGCCCGCCTGGCGCCCCGACGGTCAGCTGACGGTGGGGCGCTGGAACGGGGAGCGCGGCTTCACGCTGCCGTTGGCCTGGAGCGCGGAGGGGCGCTGGCTGGCGGTCGCGGCGTATGAGGGCGTCGGGCCGGGCGATCCCGGCCGCGCGTGGGTTGGCGTGGTGCAGGCCGAGCGCGGGCTTGAGCGCGTTGCAGCGGCGGATGTCTACGCGATCGGCTGGTGGACTGAAGGGCGGGCGGCAGAATGAGCGGCGCGCTGTTGCGCCGCGGGCTTGCGGGGCTGGCCGCGGCGGCGCTGCTGCTGGCGGCGGCGCTGTTGGTCGGCTCTTCGCCCGGCGCGGCGCAGCCGGCGGCTTGCCCCTACTCGGGCGGTGGGCCGGCCTACCTGTTTCAGTCGTGGGAGGGCGAGCGCGACCGCTCGCTCTACCTCGACGCGCAGCGGCTCGCGGCGCGCAACCTGCTCTTTCCCGACGACGAAGAGTTCGCCCTGCCGCCGCTCCAGGTCGGACCCGACCGCGTTGAGGATCCCGGCGCGGCGATTCCCGCGCCGCTGCTGTTCGCGATCGGCTGGATCGAAAGCTCGATCAATCAGACCGCCGCCGATGTTCCGTACGGCGAGATCGGGCCGGCGCTGGTTTCGTTTGATTGCGGTTACGGAATCATGCAAGTGACGAGTTCGATCGTGAACGAAGGCGCGCTGCCGACTCGTTACGAATCGCTGGTCGGCACGCATTTCGCGTATAACATCGCGGCGGGCGCGCGCATTCTGGCGGAAAAGTGGAACGACGAATTTTTCCCGCAGGTCGGAGCGCACGATCCATCGCTGATCGAGTCCTGGTACTACGCGCTCTGGGGCTATAACGGCTGGGCGATTTCCAACCACCCGGCGGGACCGGAGGTCGATCCGTTTCGCGCGCCGGAGTATCCCTGCGACGGGCGGCGCAATGGGTTTCCCTATCAGGAGTTGGTGCTGGGCTGCGTCGCCAACCCGCCGCTGGTCGACGAGCAGCCGCTCTGGCCGGCGGTACCGGTGGCGCTGCCTGATCTGGCCGTTACGGCCGCGCCCGGCGCGCCGCTCGACCCGGCGCATTTCTACGCCGGTTGGAATGAAATCCGCAACATCGGCGCGGACAACGCGCAGGTTTCGCCCTTTCAGTCGATGTATATGCCGCTGTCGGATTTCGCCGAGCGGTATAGCGACCTTTCGCTCGGCGGCGAGGAGGCGGGCCGGCGGCGCGGGCAGATTCTGGGCCGGCCGGCGTTGCGGCTGGACGACGCCGAGCTGGAGCTGAGCTCGAGCGGCGGGCCGGCGGTGGGCGCGTCGCTGGTGATCGCCAATGAGGGCACGGGGCTGCTGGCCTGGCGGATTGCGAGCGCGCCGTCGTGGGTCGACCTCGAGGTGCAGGCGGGCGTGGCGGTCGGCGCCGGCGATGGAGCGGGCGCGGCGGGCGTGTCGCGGCTGACGATTCGCGCGGCGGCGGGCGGCGTGCCGGAAGGCGAGCATGTGGGCGAGTTGCGTCTGGAAGCGGCGCTGCCGGATGGCTCCACAACGTCGCGAAGGGTTACCGTGTTCCTGAACAAGCTGGGCGCGGCGTTCTACACCGCCGGGCGGCCGCAGAGTTGAGCCCCTGTAGCTCAAGGGACAGAGCAGCGGACTTCTAATCCGCAGGTTGGAGGTTCGAGTCCTCCCAGGGGCGCCACCCTCACGCCCGCACACGACGCCTGCTGGAAAGGCGGACGGCTTGGAGATCCAATTCCGGACGCGAGAGCTCCGACGCTGCTTTGAGCAAGAAGATCGTGCCCAACGACGTTGGGGACCGATCGTCGGCAAGCGGTACGTGCAGCGTCTCACTCAGATCAAGTCACAGGCGACTTGGGAGTCTCTTTACGAGTTCCGTATGCTGGGCTTGCATCCATTGCGGGGTGATCGGGCAGGTCAGTTCGCAATTCGCCTGACTGGCGCGATGCGCTTGATCGTCGAGCGTGGCGCCACCGAGACGCAGGTCGTCATCATGGATGTGGAGGATTACCATGGCTGAGTTCGAGCCGGACATTCTGCCGGACACGGCGTACCACCCCGGCAGCTTCTTGCTGGAAGAGATCGAGGCGCGCGGCATCTCGCCCGACGAGCTGGCGGCGATGATGGGGCGGCCGGCCGGCGATGTCCACGAGGTCGTCAACGAGCAGGCGATGATCAGCGAGGGCTTCGCGCGCGACCTGGAGCGGGTGCTGGGCACCTCGGCGCAGGGCTGGCTCAACCTGTGCACGCTCTATGACCGAATCCTTGAGAATGGGGGGAAGCGCGCGTCGGAATTGCCGGTGGTGGAGCGGGCGGGCTAGGGTCTGTTCACACTTCCGCCGCGCCCTAGCCCTCGTCGTTCCTGCACCCTCCTCCGTCATTCCTGCGCAGGCAGGAACCCGGGCGGCCTCCGCCCTCAGTACGCACTTGGACGTCTTGACGGCCCTCTAAAGCCGCTTCCGCGCCGCCGGGCAACTGAGGTGGTGAGAGAAGCCGTCGCACGCGCTCGGTTCCTGCCTGCGCAGGAATGACGGGAGGGGGCGCAGGAATGACGGGAGAGGGGCGGTGGGAGTGACGGGAAAGGGGCGGCGGGAGTGACGGGAAAGGGGCGGGAGTGACGGGAAAGGCGATGGGGGCGTAGGAGAGAGCGGTTGGTGCTGACTCGCTGCCTCCCACCCCCCACCTAACCTCCCCCCTGGAAGGGGGGAGGGATGAATTGGGGAAGGGGGAGGGGAGGTGGACGGGGTTCCTGCCTGCACAGGAATGACGGAAGAGGCGCAGGAATGCGGAGGGGGCGGCGGGATGGCGGGAAGGGGCGTCGGGATGACGGGAAGGGGCGTCGGGATGACGGGAAGGGGTGGGATGGTGGGGAGAGGCGGCGGGATGATGGGAGCGGGAGGGGGGTGAGCGCGCGCTTTGGTATGCGGGTTAGTAGTGGATGGCGCGGCCTACGCCGCCGCCGGCGGCGATGGTGTCGCCGGTGATGGCGACGGAGCGTGGGGAGGCGAGGAAGGCGACGATTGCGGCGATGTCTTCGGAGTCGATGATTTGGCGCACCGAGTTGCCGGCGGCCATTCTGGCTTCGGCTTCGGCCTCCGTAATGCCGCCGGACTCGGCCAGCTGCGCGATTCGCGCGGGGGTGGCCTCGGTGCGGGTCAGGCCGGGGTGGACGACGGTGACGTTGATGCCGTCGGGGCCCAGCTCGTCGGCGAGGTTTTTGGTGAGGGCGGCGACGGAGACGTTGCGGATGCTGCCCACCGTGTTGCCGCTGCCGCGGGCGGCGAGGCCGGAGATGTTGATGATCCGCCCCCAGCCGGCGCGTTGCATGTGCGGCGCGGCTTCGCGGGCGCAGCGCAGGTAGCCCATCACCTTGACGTTGATGTCGGCCAGCACAACCTCCTCGGTCAGCTCGGCGAGAGGCTTGGGTCCGTAGACGCTGCCGGGCGAGGCGGCGTTGTTGACCAGGATGTCGAGGCCGCCCATCGCTTCTGCGGCGGAGGCGACCATCGCGCGCACGGAGTCGTCGTCCGTCATCTCGACGGTGAGGCTCGTGATCGGGCGGCCGGTGTCGGCTGCGATTTCGGCGGCGGCGTCGGCCAGGCGCTGCGGGTCGCGGGCGGCGATCGTTACGTCGCAGCCCTCCTGCGCAAGCGTCAGGGCGATTGCCTTGCCGATGCCGCGGCTGCCGCCGGTGACCAGCGCGCGCTTGCCTTCGAGTTGCAGATCCATGGCGGCGTCCTTTCAGCGATCGGCAGCGATCGGCGCTCAGGCAGCGCCGTTGGGCGCGATTCGTTCGTGTCGTTCGTGGGGCGGCTTGAGGAACTCGGCCTCGCTCAGGGGCTGGCCGCACAGCTCGGCCTCGATGATGCGGCCGGCCTCGATGGTCACGCGCTGCGGGCGGCCCGGATTGCGCTGTCCGGCGGTCGGGCCGAGCGCGAAGATTTCGGCCGTGATGCGCCCGCGTTCGATGGTCAGCCGCCCCATCGTGCCCAGCCGCGTGGAGAGGTGGTGCGGCAGAGAGGGGCTGCCGGAGTTGATCAGCAGCACGCCGTCGCGGTATTCGAGCCGCTCGACGTGGGTGTCGCCGCCGATCAGCACATCGACGTGCTCGCCGCCCAGCGAGGAGCGCAGGATTTCGGGGATGGGGCGCGACTCGGGGCGCAGTTCGTGGGCCATGCCGACGCGCACGCCGTCGACATCGAGCAGTTGGCGCTCGGCCAGCCTGGGGTCGTCGAAGATGTCGTTGTTGCCGCGCGCGGCGAGCACGGGGGCGAACTGCTCGCACCAGTCGAGCACGCCCGCGACGGTGACATCGCCGCCGTGCAGGATCAGGTCGACGCCGCTGAGGGCGTCGGCGACTTGCGGGCCGAGTTCGTCCAGCGAGCGCAGCAGCTGGGGCAGGTGGGTGTCGGAGATGAGGCCGATTTGCATTGTGTCAGGCTAGGGCGTGTTCAGGCTTCCGTCATTCCTGCGCCCCCTCCGTCATTCCTGCGCCCCCTTCGTCATTCCTGCGCCCCCTTCGTCATTCCTGCGCCCCCTTCGTCATTCCTGCGCAGGCAGGAACCCGCCCGCCGCGCACACTTCCGCCACACCAGCGCCCACACCTCCCGTCACACCCGCGCAAAAAAGATCCGTCATACTCGCGCTCGCCGCGGGTATCTCGCCGTGACCGCACAAAACCTCGCTCACTTGTGCCAAACCCGCACCAGTCCTACATTGCCCAATGATGCCCGACGGTCGAAAGGGCCGCAGATGACTCGCGCTGCCCGCGTCGCCGCCCCTGGCCGCCGCCACGATCGTAGACTCGCCGAAGCCGCAGAGAGACGACGCACATGAGCGACCTGAACATCGCCCCCCAGACGCTGATGCAGGGAGACAACCTTGACTTCCTGCGCGCGATCAACAGCGAGTGCATCGACCTGATCGCGACCGATCCGCCGTTCAACAAGGGCAGGGACTTCCATGCCACGCCCGACTCGCTGACCGCTGGCGCGTCGTTCCACGACCGCTGGTCATGGGAGCGCGATGTGGAAGGCGAGTGGGTGGATGAGCTTCATGACGACTGGCCGGCAGCCTGGGCGGTGATCGATTGGTCGCGGATGACCTACGGCGACGATATGGGGGCCTTCCTCTGCTACATGGGCGTGCGCATTCTGGAGATGCACCGCATCCTGAAGCCGTCCGGCTCGCTCTGGCTCCACTGCGACGACACGGCGGCGGCCTACCTGAAGACGCTGCTGGATGCGATCTTCGGGCGGCGCAACTTCCGCGCGCAGGTGACTTGGAAGCGGTACGGCTCCCACAACGACGCCGGCGTGTTCGGGCGTATCACCGACACCTTGCTCTACTACTCGAAGGATGCGAAGAAGGCAGCGCACAACACCGTCTTCGTTGAGCTCGACGACGAGTATGTCGAAAAGACCTATACGCTCGACGATGGGGACGGGCGCGGGCGCTATATGACCGGGCCGCTTCACGCCTCGAAGGGGCATTCCGGCGGCGGGTACGCCTACGAGTTTCGGGGCTACACGCGCACCTGGCGCTATCCCGAAGATGGGATGCGCAAGCTAGAACGAGACGGACGCATCCGGCAGGGGCGCGGCGGCAAGGGTGTGCCGAGGCGCAAGATTTACCTCGCAGAAAATCAGGGCAAGCCAGTGGCGAACCTCTGGGACGACATCGGCGTCCTTCAGGGCAACGATGACGAGAACACCGGCTACCCAACCCAGAAGCCTGTAGAACTCTACGCACGGATCATCCGCGCCTCGTCAAACGAGGGCGACGTAGTGCTCGACCCGTTCTGCGGTTGCGCCACCACGCTCATCGCCGCCCAGCAGCTTGACCGTCGCTGGCTCGGTATGGACCACTGGGACAAAGCGCTTGACGTCGTTCGCGAGCGACTCGAGCAGGAATGCCCAATGTTCACCGGCAAGGTCGGGTACATCAACATCCCGCCCGAGCGTAGCGACGACGGCGAGTTCGCCGCGCCGCCCCTGCGCTCGAAGAAGAAGACGCGCATGCCTACACCGGCGGGTGAGGCAATGCCCCGCGAGCAGATGGTGGAGCGCCTCTACGACCAGCAGAACGGCAAGTGCGCCGGCTGCGACATCGCCCTGCCGCAGCGCTACTTCGAGCTGGACCACAAGCTGCCGCGCAGCGACGGAGGCCACAACGGCGTCAGCAACCGCGCGCTGCTCTGCGGCCCGTGCAACCGCCGCAAGTCCAACACGCTCACCCTCAGTGGCCTACGCAAGGCGAACAAGAAGGACGGTTGGATCGGCTGACGCTTGACAGGGGTGGCGAGGCCAGGGGATGCCTGCGCAGGAATGACGGAAGAGGGGGCGTGAGGGAGGCGAGAACGGGGCTCGGTGCCGGGCGCGGCGAGCGCGGGTATGACGGAGCTGCTGGGCGCGGGCAGCTCGCCGCGCCGCACAAAGCCCTGCGCCCACAACGCCCTAGCCTTCCCCTGCGGGAGGAAGGGGCCGGAGTGGCGCGAATGAATTTGGGGCGGCGCGCGATTGCGGGCGGGCTGGCGCTGGCGGGGTTGCTCGCGCTGGCGGGCGCGGCGCTGGGCGTCTCGGGCGGCTGGGAAAACGCAGCCGCGCAGCGGAGCGAACGCGCGGTGGCAGTCTCCGTCGGCAACCGGCACACCTGCGCTCTGCTGGACTCCGGCGCGATCGAGTGCTGGGGCGAAAACGACTATGGCCAAACGGACCCTCCGGCGGGGCGCTTCAGCGCGGTCAGCGCGGGCGGGGAGCACACCTGCGGTTTGCGCGAGACGAGCGCGGTTGAGTGCTGGGGATGGAACGACCTCGGCCAAACGGACGCGCCGGCGGGGCGCTTCAACGCGGTCAGCGCGGGCGGGGCACACAGTTGCGGTTTGCGCGAGACGGGCGCGGTCGAGTGCTGGGGAGCCAGCGGCTACGGCCAAACGGACCCTCCGGCGGGGCGCTTCAGCGCGCTCAGTGCGGGCTGGGAGCACAGTTGCGGTTTGCGCGAGACGGGCGCGGTCGAGTGCTGGGGAGCCAGCGGCTACGGCCAAACGGACGCGCCGGTGGGGCGCTTCAGTGCGCTCAGCACGGGCCTACACCACACCTGCGGGCTGCGCGAGACCGGCGTGGTCGAGTGCTGGGGAGACAACCGCCGGGGCCAAGCGGACGCGCCGGCGGGGCGCTTCAGTGCGGTCAGCGCCGGCTGGTACCACAGCTGCGGGCTGCGCGAGAACGGCGCGGTCGAGTGCTGGGGAAACAACGGCCACGGCCAAACAGATGCGCCGGCGGGGCGCTTCAGCTCGGTCAGCGCGGGCTGGCTCCACAGTTGCGGGCTGCGTGAGAACGGCGCAGTCGAGTGCTGGGGAAACAACGACGCCGGCCAAGCGGACGTGCCCGCCTGGCTGCGCGAGCCAGCGCTCGTGGCCCCCGTAACAGGCTCCGGCGGGCTGCTTGACCGTGGTGGGGAGATGCCGCGCGCCGGTCTCGCGGCGTTCGGCGCTGTGATGCTTTCGTTGCTCGCGCTGGCGTTGCTGCGGCGAGGTCGCAGGCGGTCGTAGAGGGAACGCACTGCGTCCCTTTTCCGTCGTTCCTGCCTGCGCAGGAATGACGAGGAGGGAGCGGAACGATGGCAGTGTGACACGCCCTAGCCTTCCCCTGCGGGAGGAAGGGGTCGGAATGGGGCGAATGGATTTTGGGCGGCGCGCGATTGCGGACTGGCTGGCGCTCGCGGGGTTGCTCGCGCTGGCGGGCGCGGCGCTGGGTGTCTCGGGCGGCTGGGAAGGTGCGGCCGCGCAGCGGAGCGAACGCGCCGTGGCGATCTCCGTCGGTGTCGCGCACGCCTGCGCGGTGCTCGACTCCGGCGAGATCGTGTGCTGGGGCGCCGGCGAGTACGGCCGAACAGACGCGCCAGCGGGACGCTTCAGCGCGGTCAGCGCGGGCGAGGGGCACAGTTGCGGGCTGCGCGAGACCGGCGAGATCGAGTGTTGGGGCGGCAACGGCTATTGGCAGGCGGATGCGCCGACGGGGCGCTTCAGCGCGGTCGGCGCCGGCTGGTCCCACCGTTGCGGACTGCGCGAGACCGGCGAAATCGAGTGCTGGGGAAACATCGACTGGGGCAAGGCGGATGCCCCGGCGGGACACTTCAGCGCGGTCAGCGCCGGCTGGGGGCATACCTGTGGGTTGCGCGAGACCGGCGAAATCGAGTGCTGGGGAGCCAACTGGGACGGCCAAGCGGACGCGCCGGCGGGGCGCTTCAGCGCGGTCAGCGCGGGCGGCGGGCACACCTGCGGGCTGCGCGAGACCGGCGAGATCGAGTGCTGGGGAGACAACAGCTACGGCCAAGCGGACGCGCCGGCGGGACGCTTCAGCGCGATCAGCGCGGGCTTGGCACACACCTGCGCGCTGCTCGACTCCGGCGCGGTCGAGTGCTGGGGAGACAACTGGGACGGCCAAGCGGACGCGCCGACGGGGCAATTCAGCGCGGTCAGCGCGGGCGTGGGGCACACCTGCGGGCTGCGCGAGACGGGCGCGGTCGTGTGCTGGGGCGGCAGCCGGACCGGCCAAACGGATGTGCCCGCCTGGCTGCGCGAGCCGACGCTCGGCGTCCCGGCAACGGGCTCCGGCGGGCTGCTTGACCGCGGTGGGGAGGTGCCGCGCGCCGGCATCGCGGCGTTCGGCGCTGCGCTGCTCTCGTTGCTCGCGCTGGCGTTGCTGCGGCGAGGCCGCAGGCGGTCGTAGAGGGAATGCACTGCGCTCTTTTTTTCGTCGTACCGGCGCCCCACCTCAGACATTCGGCGGCGCTCGAATTGTCACTTGCGCGAGCTGTCGGGATGATGCGGCGCGTATCGACGCTGGAGGCTGCGTGGGTTCCTGCCTGCGCAGGAATGACGGAGAGGGGGCGCGGGAGTGGCGGGGAGGGGCGTGGGAGTGGTGGAGAGAGGCGCAGGAGTGGTGGAGAGAGGCGCAGGAGTGGTGGAGAGGGGCGGGGCGCGGGTGATCCGGGTGCGGGCGATTGGTGCGTTGGTTTGTGGCGTTCCACCCCCCACCTAACCTCCCCCCTGGAAGGGGGGAGGGATGAATTGGGGAAGGGGGTGGGTGTTGGAGGCCGCGCGGGTTCCTGCCTGCGCAGGAATGACGAAAGGGGGCGCAGGAATGACGGAGAGGGGCGCGGGTTCCTGCCTGCGCAGGAATGACGGAAGGGGGGGGGGGGGGCAGGAATGACGGGAAGAGGCGCAGGAATGACGGGAAGAGGGGCAGGAATGACGGAGAGAGGGGCAGGAATGACGGAGAGAGGGGCAGGAATGACGGAGAGAGGGGCAGGAATGACGGAGAGAGGGGCAGGAATGACGGAGAGAGGGGCGGGGGGGGGGGGGTCGGGATGGGTGGGTGTGAATGGGGCTTTGAGGGGCTTTAGAATGCGGCGCAACGGCGCGCGTGCGACACTGGGACTAGGCAGCGCGCGAACAGGACGCTAGGAGGCCGCAAGATGGCGCAGGAACGAGTCGCAGCGATCGCCGGGATTCATGAGTATCCGCTTCGCGTTGCGCCGGGGGTTTCCTCGATGCAGATCAAGGCGGAGTCGATGAAGCGGGCGTTGGACGACGCCGGGCTGAGTTGGTCGGATGTGGACGGCCTCTACGACGCGCTCGACGGCGAGGGCGGCGGCGGGCTGGGGCTGGCGGCCTACCTGGGGATTACGCCGCGGATGATCGACACCACGCAGGTGGGCGGCTCGTCCTACGAGTTCCACGCCTCACACGCGCTGCGCGACATCGCGGCGGGGCGGGTCAACGTGGCGGTGACGACCTACGGCTCGACGGCGGCCTCGATGCGGGTGCCGATCGGCACGGGCGGGCTGGGCCGCGGCGGGGCGTCCTGGCAGCAGAACATGGAGGCGCCCTATGGCTCGACGCTGATCTCCAACTACGCGATGGTCGCGCACCGGCACATGCACGAATACGGCACGACCACCGAGCAGCTGGCGCAGATTTCCGTCGCCACGCGCAAGCACGCGATGCGCAACCCCGAAGCGGTCAAGGCGATGACCGACTTGCAGTTCGTCAAGGTCGACGAGATCAGCGTCGAGGATGTGCTGGAGTCGCGCGTCGTGGCGGATCCGCTGCATCTGCTGGAGTGCTGCATGATTTCCGACGGCGGCGGCGCGGCGGTGTTCGTCTCGGCCGATGTGGCGCGCGGCATTCGCAAGAAGCCGGTCTGGATTATCGGCAGCGGCGAGGCGACCAAGTACCGCGAGAACGGCGGCGACATCACGACCAGCGCGGGGGCGCAGAGCGCGCCGGCGGCGTTCGGGCAGGCCGGTGTGTCGCCCGACGAGATCGACATCGCGATGATCTACGACTCGTTCAGCATCACGGTGGCGGTCTGCCTGGAAGACCTGGGCTTCTGCGGCAAGGGCGAGATCGGCGCGTGGATCGACGACGGGCATCTCGCGTTCGACCGGCCCGGGCTGACGCTGAACACCGACGGCGGCGGGCTCTCCTCGAATCACCCGGGCATGCGCGGGCTGTTCCTGCTGCTCGAATCGGTGCGCCAGCTGCGGGGCGAGTCGACCTCGCAGGTGGAGGGCGCAAAGCTGGCGGTCGCGCACGGCAACGGCGGGCTGCTGGGCGGCACGCATACGGGCGGCACGGTGATCCTCGCCGCCGACTGAGATCAGCCCGACTCCACTCCTCAAACGCCACCAGAAAGGCAACGAAAATGGCCAACCGACCGCAGCCGAGCTTCCCCGAACCGGACACGCAGCACTTTTGGGAGGGCTGCAAGGCCGGCGAACTGCGCTACCAGAAAGACGCGGCGGGCAATGTGGTCTTCTACCCGCGCGCGCACTCGACCGCCGACGGCAGCGGCGGACTGACCTGGCACGTCTCCAGCGGACTCGGCACCGTCTACACCTACTCGGTGGTGCGCCAGAACCGCATGCCGGGCTTCCAGGAGCTGGGCGCCTACGCGGTGGCCTACGTGGATCTGGATGAGGGGTTTCGGATGCTGACCAACGTGGTGGGCGTCGGCGACCCGACCAAGGACATCCGGATCGGCCAGCGCGTGCAGGTGGAGTTCGAGGAGCAGGAAGGCGAGGGCGCGTACCCGATTCCGGTTTTTCGGCCGGTCTAACCCGCGCGGGCTCGGTGCTGGGCATGGCGGGATGCCTGCGGTGGGGCGCGGGTGTGAGGGAGGGGCGACGTGGGCAATCGGGGCGCGCGCGATCGGCGGCGGCGGCTCGGTGCCTCCTACCCCCCACCTAACCTCCCCCCTGGAAGGGGGGAGGGATGAATTGGGGAAGGGGGAGAGGGATTGGGGTGGGTGGGTTCCTGCCTGCGCAGGAATGACGGGTGGGCGCGCGGAGGCGGGTGGGTTCCTGCCTGCGCAGGAATGACGGGTGGGCGCGCGGAGGCGGGTGGGTTCCTGCCTGCGCAGGAATGACGGGGTTGGCGCGGAGGCGGGTGGGTTCCTGCCTGCGCAGGAATGACGGGTGGGCGCGCGGGTTCCTGCCTGCGCAGGAATGACGGGTGGGGGCGCAGGAATGACGGGCGGGTTCCTGCCTGCGCAGGAATGACGGTTGGGGGCGCAGGAATGACGGGTGAGGGCGCGGGGGTGATGGGGGTGGCGGGCTTTGCTGTACACGGATCATATGTATAGCAGAACACAGGTGCATATCGCTGCCGCGCTAAGATGAGGGGGATGACTTCCGTACTTGACCTTGCCCGGCCGGCGCACCAGCACAGCGCGGACGGTGAGCTGGCGATCCGCGCCGACGGGCTGACCAAGCACTTCGGCGAGATTCACGCCGTGAACGGGATCGACCTGCGCGTGCGGCGCGGGCAGGTCTTCGGTTTCCTCGGGCAGAACGGCTCGGGCAAGACGACGACCGTGCGGATGCTCACCACGCTGCTCCGGCCGACCGAGGGCGAAGCCTGGGTGGGCGGCCTCGATGTGCGGCGGAGCGCCCGCCAGGTGCGGCAGTCGATCGGCGTCGCGCTGCAGGAAGCGGGCCTCGATGTGCTCCAGACCGGGCGCGAAATGCTGCGCCTCTCCGCGCGCCTCTACAATGTCCCGCGCGGCGACATCGAGGCCCGCATCTCCTACCTGCTCGATGTGGTCCATCTGGCCGAGGACGCCGACCGCCGCATCCGCGAGTACTCCGGCGGGATGCAGCGACGGCTCGACCTCGCCTCCGCGCTCGTCCACAGCCCGTCGATCATCTTCCTCGACGAGCCCACCACCGGGCTCGACCCCGTCTCGCGCCAGTACCTCTGGGACTACATCGAGCGGCTCAACAACGAGGACGGCGTGACCTTCTTCCTGACCACGCAGTATCTCGAAGAAGCCGACCAGCTGACCGACGAAATCGCGATCCTCGACGCTGGGCGAATCGTGGTGCAGGGCTCGCCCAACGCGCTCAAGGCGACCGTCTCGGACGACGTGATCAGCTTCGAGCTGGCCGACGGCGCGGGCTACCGCCGCCTGGCGATCGACGCGGTCTCGCGCCTGCCGCTGGTCGACAGCGCGCGCGACGACGGCGCGCACGGCGTCGCCGTCTACACCAAGAATGGCACGGCGGTCTTCCCCACGGTGGTCCGCGCGCTCGACGAGGCCGGCCTCTCGTTCAACAACCTGCGTCTGGCCAACGCCACGCTGGACGATGTCTTCCTACAGGCGACCGGCTACCGCATGGAGCCGCCGGGCGCGCCTGAGGGCGGCGACATGGTGGGCGCGTAATGGCCGCCGCGGCCCCGCCCGTCGGCGCGTCCACCGGCGCGGCCCGCAGCGGGCGCTTTCACGTGCTCAGCCACTCGCGCTATCTGGCGGGGCGCACAATCCGCGAGTCGCTGCGCCAGCCCGGCGTCGAAATCACCAACGTCTTCATCCCGCTCTTCTTCCTCGCCGTCTCGACCGCGGCGATCGGCGAGGTCGCCGGCAACGCCTTCAATGTCGACAACTACCTCGGCTTCCAGCTGCCCGTCGCCGTGCTGCAGGCCGTGGCCGGCTCGTCCAGCGCGTCGGGCATCGCGATCGTGACCGATATGGAGCGCGGCTATTTCGACAAACTGCTGCTCACGCCGGCCTCGCGCTGGTCGCTGATCATCGGTCGGGTCACCGCCGACGCGGTTCGCGCGATCTTCTTCAGCGTGATCATGGTCATCGCGGCGCTGGCCTTCGGCTCGGGGATGATGGCCGGCGCGGGCGGCGTGGTGGTGATTCTGCTGATGGCGGGCATCTTCGGCGCGGCCTACTCGGGCATCGGCATTTTCGTGGCGATGCGCACCGGCAACGCGCAGGCGGCGCAGGCCAGCTTCCTGCTCTTCTTCCCGCTGCTGTTCATGGCGCCCGCGTTCGCGCCCAAGGAGATTTTCGCCGACTGGCTCCAGTGGATCGCCACCGTGAACCCGGTCACCTACATGATGGAGGGCATCCGCGAGCTGGTGATCGGCGACACCGAAGCGCTGCGCGAGCTGACCCGCGAGCTGATGTCGCGCGGCGCGACGCCCAACGCGGCGCAGGTGCGCGAGGCGCTGGGCGACGGCTGGAGCGCGGAGCGGATGCTCTGGGCGTTCGTCTCGCTGGCCGGCTTCGCGGCCGTCACGCTGACGATGGCCGTCGTCGCCCTCCGCCGCCGCGCCGCCTCCGGCTGATGGGCTGTTGAGCGGGCGGCTGATGGCAGTTGACCCGACCCGCTGCGCGTCGCTACCCTCAACGCACATATCCGACGCCGACCAAACGAGGAGTCTGCCCGTGAGCTGGTTTACGCCGAAGAACACCGTCTCTGCGCACTGCGATCTGCCCTGCGGCGTCTACGACCCCGCGCAGGCCAAGATCGAGGCGATGTCCGTGCTCAAGTCGATGGAGAAGTACAACGACTCCGACGACCAGGATTTCAAGGCGCGCTGCCTGCAGATCAAGGAGGAGCGCGCGGACGAGGTGAAGCACCACCTGTGGGTGCTCTGGACCGACTTCTTCAAGCCGCACCACCTGGAGGCCGACGGCAGCATCCACGAGCTGATCTGGAACGCGACCAAGGCGGCCGGCGAGGCCAAGAAGACGACGGACCCGGCCAAGGGCCAGGAGCTGATCGAGCTGATCGACCAGATCAGCGACAAGTTCTGGGCCACCGCCGAGGGCCCCGGCGCCGGCGTCTACGCGCCCTAGCCCGCGCCCCCGCTTCCGTCATTCCTGCGCAGGCAGGAACCGGCGCGCCCCTCCCGTCATTCCTGCGTCGCTCCCGTCATTCCTGCGTCGGCAGGAACCCTCCCCAATTCATCCCTCCCCCCTTCCAGGGGGGAGGTTAGGTGGGGGGTGGAAGCGCCGAGCCGCCACCGCCGGCCCTGCGCGCTCCGATCGCCCACGCCGGCAACTCCCACTTGCCAACGGTGACCAAAACTTGACAGAGGTTGACACCAGGTTGACAAAAGTTGACAGGGATTGACAAAAGTTGACACCGTCAACCCCCGCCCCAACCCCAAACCCCAGCAAAACACAGCGCAATCGCAAATTCAGCCACCATCCCGTCAACCCGAGCGTCAACCTTCGCTGTCAACCTCTCCGGCGCACCCCGAACAACCCTGAACAAATCCGAACAAACCCGAACACCGCCGAATGCCTCGACCAGATAGGGAGGCCGCCGGATCACCCCTGATCACCCCGAAAAAACAAAACCCTGAACACCGCCGTTGCCTACCCTCCGTCATTCCTGCGCAGGCAGGAATCCACCCCCCACCTAACCTCCCCCCTGGAAGGGGGGAGGGATGAATTGGGGAAGGCGGGGGTTGGGCTAGCGGTTGGCAGCAAGTGTGAGCAGGCCATGAGCGCGGTCCCGCTTCCGTCGTACCGCGCCCCTTTCCGTCATTCCTGCGCAGGCAGGAATCCGCGTGGTGGGTGCCGCGTGCCTTGGCTCCGAATGTCCGGCGGCGCAGAGGCGGCTCGGGGAGCCGTCGGGATGTTGCGGCGCGCGCTCAAACGCTGGAGAGCGCCTGGGTTCCTGCCTGCGCAGGAATGACGAAAGAAAGGGGTGCAGGAATGACGGTGGGAGCGCAGAGGTGTGGGAGAGCGCGGGTTCCTGCCTGCGCAGGAATGACGAAAGAGAGGGGCGCAGGAATGACGGTGGGAGCGCAGAGGTGTGGGAGAGCGCGGGTTCCTGCCTGCGCAGGAATGACGGAGGGGGGCGCGGAGGCGGGTGGGTTCCTGCCTGCGCAGGAATGACGGGTAGGGACCGGAAGAGTCGTCTCTCATTTCTCCCCCACTTCACAAACCTGCGCGGCGTCTGCTATGCTGTGCGGCAAGGAAGGAGGTGATGCACGTTGGGACATAGTCAACTTTCGCCCAGCGGACCGGACCGAAGCGCAGTGGAGGTGAGCGCCCTCTGAGCGCGTGATTCGCCCGGCCGACTGGGCAGAAGTACAGCGACCCCGGGGCGCTCACCCCGGGGTCGTTCACGTTCAGCGATGATTGTGCTGCGGCGCTTGCCTGTGAGATGCGTTGATGTCCGACCCGACCGACCCGCTGCCGCCTGAGCGGCACCTGCAAATCGACCAGGTGCGGGGAGCGCTGCGCACGCGCGAGATTGGGCGCGACCTGCGCTACCTCCGCGTCGCCGAGTCCACAATGATCGACGCGCGGCGGCTCGCGGAAGCGGGCGGCCGGCACGGCGCGGTCGTGGTGGCCGACGAGCAGACCGCCGGGCGCGGCACCAAAGGGCGCGCCTGGCTCTCGGCGCCGGGGCGGAGCATCCACGCGACGCTGATCGTCCGCCCCGACGCGGACCAAATGAAGCGGCTCAGCATCGTCAGCGCCGTCGCTACCGCGCAGGCGGTCGAGCGGACGACGGGCCTCGCGCCGCGGCTCAAGTGGCCCAACGATGTCGAGCTGCGGCGGCGCAAGTTCGGCGGCATTCTGATCGAGGGCGAGTGGCGCGCGGACGGGCCCGCCTGGGCGCTGGTCGGGATCGGCGTCAACGTCAACTTCGATCCGGCGCCGCACGCCGCGCAGATCGACCGTCCCGCCACCAGCCTGATGCTCGAGCTGGGCCGCGAAGCGCCGCGCGAGGCGGTCCTCGCCGAGCTGCTCAACGCCTTTGAAGAGGCCTACGACAACGCCGCCTCGGACGAGGCCTTCAACGGCGTGTTCCGCGCCTGGCGTTCGCGGCTCGACACGCTCGGCCGCGAGGTGCGGATCGTCGCGCCCGGCGGCGAGACCATCGTCGAGGGCGTGGCCGAGGATGCGGCGTTCGACGGCGCGCTGCTGGTCCGCGACGCCGGCGGGCGGCTGAATACGATCACCGCCGGCGAGGTTTCGCTGCGCGAGGCCTGATTTCCGCGCCGTTTTGACGATTCGGCGGTACGGTTGGTAGCGTCGCACTGATGCGCTTCCTGTCGTTCTTCGGGTACGGGGCTGCGGCGATTCTGCGAGCTTTTGAGATGATTGGGGCTTTTCACCCCCCACCTCGCCTCCCCCCCTGGAAAGGGGGAGGGACCGGAAAGGGGAGCACCCCAAACTCATCTCTCCCTCTCTCAAAGAGGGAAGTGGCCGGAGCTGGGCAAGCGGCGACGCGCTAGCCTGCGCAGAGGAGGGTTGACTGCGTGGTGATGGATCCGATCCCCGAGCGGCCGCAGCGCGGCGCGGCGCCCATCGCGGGCGACGCGCCGCCCTCCTGGCTCGGCGGCGACAGCCGCGCCGCCGAGCAGCGGCGCTGCGCGTTCTGCGGCGAGACCGCGCCCCCCGCATCCTCTTTTTGCCCCAACTGCGGGCGCGCTCTCACCGCCGCGCTGCTCCCGCCGCACGGCGAGGCGCTCTCGGTCGTCTTCACCGATATCGAAGACTCGACCCAGCTGACCGAGCGGCTCGGCGATGCCACGTGGGAAGCGATCATCGACGAGCACAACGACATTGTGCGCGAGGAGTTGCACCGCCACCGCGGCTTCGAGGTCAAGCTGACCGGCGACGGCTTTCTGATTGTGTTCGCCGACGCGATCGACGCGGTTCGCTGCGCCGCGCGCATTCAGGCGCGGGTGACTCTCCGGGCCGCTCACCGCGGGGCGGCCTGGCCCGTGCGCGTGCGGATGGGCATTCACCTCGGCGATGTGATCATGCGCCCCGGCGGCGACATTCTGGGGCGCACCGTCAACATGGCCAGCCGCATCCTCGCCAAAGGCGACGGCGGGATGATCCTCGGCTCCTCGGACTTCGTCGAGGAGGTTGAGCGCGATGTGCCCAACGAGTTCTGGGTCGACATGGGCGCGCGGCGGATCCGCGGCCTCCCGCGGCGCGAGCGCATCTACCGGCTCAACTGGGGCGACTTCCTCCGCGCCAAAGCGGACCCCGACCAACCTCCGCCCAGCGCCCAGGCCGACAGCGACGACTCGTTCGACCCGTTCGACCCCGCTCTGACAAGCGTCCGCTAGCGTTTGTTCGCGCTAATCGCGCAACCCACCACCTCTTCCCCAATTCATCCCTCCCCCCTCTCAGGGGGGAGGTTAGGTGGGGGGTGGGAGCCCCGAGCCAGCGCCGGCCGCTCTCTCCTACACCCCGATCTCCCCTTGGCAGAGCGGCGCGCTTATTGCCGGGTTTCGGTTGGGTGAGGCTCGTGGTGGATCGGGAAGGGGCGGCGCGGGGAGACGATTGTGCCCAGCGTGGTCAGCGCGATCGCCGCGCCCAGCTCCCAGCCGACCGGATCGCCGAACAGCGCCCAGCCGAACAGCACCCCGAAGATCGGGATCATCATCTGCGTCGCCAGGATGCGCGAGGGCAAGAACTGCTGAAGCAGCTGGGTGTTGAGGATCAGCCCCAGCCCGAACATCAGGAAGCCCTGGTAGAGCAGCGCGATCATCAGCTCCCAGTGCCAGACCCAGCCGTCGGTCTCGACAACCAGCGAGGCGATGACGAAGAACGGCGCGGCGACCAACGTTTCCCAGAAGACGACCTTGACCGGGTGGATCCACTGGGTCAGGCGCGCGACGGAGACCTGGCGGATCGCGATCGTGCCCGCCGCGGCGATCATCAGCAGGTCGCCGGTCAGCGTCTCGCCCTCGCCGGAGAAGTGCTGCGAGAAGAGGATGATCAGCCCGATGTAGACGATGATCATCCCCAGCACGCTGCGCCGCTCGAGGCGGTCGCCGGGGATCAGGAAGTGCGCCAGCACGATCGCGAAGATCGGGTTGGAGCCGAGCAGCACCGATGCGTGGCTGACGCTGGTGTGGTGGTGTCCGTAGTAGCCCGCGGCGATGTGCCCGGCGAAGAGCAGCCCCAGCGCGCCGAGGTAGACCGCCTCGCGCCGGCTGGGGCGCAGCTTGACGTGCATCATGCGGTCGGCGATGAACATCGTGACCGCGGCGACGAGCAGGCGCAGCATCGCCAGACGCAGCGGATGGCCGTGCTCGAGGCTCAGCTTGACCGCGGCCGGGCTGCCGCCCCAGAGCGCGGCCAGCCCCCAGGAGAGCAGGTCGGCGCGAACGGACGGCTCAACCCAGACGCCGGGCTCCGTGCCGTCGGGCGCACGCGGCCCCGACTGCCCCGGCTGCCCTTGCGGCGCTCCTTCGAGCGGTGAACCCATCCCCTGCTGCGCCATCGGCGCTTACTGTACCGCGAGTCCCGCCCTCAGACTGTTAGCAGACTGCCGCCGAACGGCTGGCGTCAGCCGATGTCAGTCGATCGTCCAGGCGCGCACCGCGATGATCGCGGCGAGATGCCGCCGCAGCGTGGTCCAATGCTCGCCCGCGTCGGCGCTGGCCAGCAGCTCGCCGCCGCTGGTGCCCATGTAGAGGCCGACCGGATTTCCGGCGTCGACGCCCAGCGCCTGGCGGTAGATCGTCTGGTGAAACGCGCCGGGCGGCAGCCCCTCGCGCAGCGGCTCCCAGCTCGCGCCGGCGTCGCGCGTGCGGAAGACGGCCAGCTCGCCGCCGCGCGGCATCCGCGCCTGGTCCTGATCGAGCGGCACGTACCAGGCCGTATCCGGGTCGCGCGGGTCAATCGCCGTGGCGAAGCCGAACTCGCCCGGCAGCCCCTCGCCGATGTCGATCCAGCTCTCGCCGCCGTCGTCCGAGCGGTACTGCCCCCAGTGGTTCTGCTGCCAAATCCGATCGGGCTGCTGCGGGTGGGCGTGCATCGAATGGATGCAGTGCCCGGCCGCCTCTTCGGAGAAGGCGTCCATCATCTCCGGCGGCAGGTGCAGCGCGCGGAGCCCGAGGTTGCGCGTCGTCCAGGTCTCCCCGCCGTCGCGCGTGACGAAGCAACCGGTCGCCGAGCCGGCGATCAGCACGCGGTCCGGATCGCGCGGATCGACGCTGATGTGGTGAATCGACAGCCCGGCCGCGCCCGCCATCCAGGAGCCGCGCGTGGGGTGCTTTGCCAGGCTCTCGCACAGCTGCCAGGACGCCGCGCCGTCGCGGCTGATGAACAGCGCACCCGGATCGACGCCCGCGTAGAGCTCGCCCTCGCGTACGCCGGGCTGGATCGTCCAGATGTTGCGCACGGTGTCGCCGCCGCCGTCGGCCTCGATGCTCACGCCCTCGGGGAAGGCCGGCGTCGCCGTCTCCGCCCAGGTTTTGCCGCCGTCGGTCGAGCGGTGCAGGCGCGGCCCCCACTGCTCGTGGCTGACGGCGGCCCAGAGCGAGCCGTCGCGCGGATCGTGCGCCGCGTAGTCGCAAACCCAGCCGGCGAACGCCAGCGGGCGCCAGTTCCACTCCGAGCGCCCGCCCGCGCTGCGCCCGATCAACAGCCCTTTGCGCGTGCCGACCAGCACTCCCGCTTCGCTCATCGCTCGCCTCCTGCCGATGCTCGTTCCTCTGCTGCCGCGCCGCCCGATACGGCGGCGAGGATGTGCAGCCGATCGCCGTCGCGCAGCGGGTCGGACAGCGCAACCCGGTCGCTGATCAGCGCGTCGTTGATGAAGATGTTGACGTGCCGCCGCAGCCGCCGTTGGTCGTCGAGCACGAAGCGGCGCAACTGCGGGTAGCGCTGCGAGAGCGCGTGCAGCGCCTCGCCGGCGGTCTCGGCCCGCGCCGCGCAGGCGGCGGGCAGGTCGGCCTGCGATTGCAGCGCGCGCGCGAAGCGCACCTCCACCTCGGCCATCGATCGCTCTCCCGCCGCGCCGTTCTGCGCGCGGCTCGGTTACACGATTTCACTGTAGGCCAGCCGCGCCGCCGCCCGCGCCGCGCGGTGGTTAACGTGGACCGCAACGACGCGACAGGAAGCGAGGAGGCGCAGCATGCGCGTGCAGGCGTTGGATCACATCGTGCTGGCGGTTGCGGACGTCGAGCGCTCGCTGGCCTGGTACTGCGGCGAGCTGGGGCTGGAGCCGGTCCGCGCCGACGAGTGGCGCGCCGGCGACGCGCCGTTTCCCTCCGCGCGCGTCTCGGCCGAGACGATCATCGACCTGATCGAGCGCGGCGCGGACACGCCCGTTGGCGGGAGTTTGGATCATTTCTGCCTGGTCGTTTCGGCTGAAGACCTGGCAGAGGTGCGAGCGTCGGGCAAGTTCGAGATTGCGCGAGATCCCGATTTCGCGCTCTACGGCGCGCGCGGCCTGGCCGACGGCCTCTACATTCGCGATCCCGACGGCAATGAGATTGAGCTGCGCGCCTATGGGTAGGAGGGTGGGTGGGGTCTGTTCGCGCTTCCGTCGTTCCTGCCTGCGCAGGAATGACGGAAGGGGGGCGCGGGGGGTTAGGATTGCGGGAGCGCGGGATTTGTGGACTCGTGCTGTGCGAGGGAGGCGACGATGGCAGCGCATAATGCGGAGGCGAAGATTGCTGAGCTGGGGCTGGACCTGGCGACCAACCCGCCGATGGCCAACTATGTGCCCGCGGTGCGCAGCGGCAAGCTCGTCTTCCTTTCGGGGCATGGGCCGTTTCAGGACGGCAGACTGATTCGCGGGAAGCTGGGCGCGGAGCTTGATGTCGAGGCGGGGCAGGCGGCGGCGCGGGCGGTGGTCGTGCAGCTGCTCGCCTCGCTGCGCGCCGAGCTGGGCTCGCTGGATGGCGTCGCGCGGATCGTCAAGCTGCTCTGCATGGTCAACTGCACGCCCGACTTCGGCGACCATCCGGCCGTGGCCAACGGCGCGTCGGACCTGTTGGTCGAGATTTTCGGCGAGGCCGGGCGGCACGCGCGCTCCGCCGTGGGCATGCAATCGCTGCCGGCGGGGATGGCGGTCGAGATCGAGATGATCGTCGAGGTCGAATAGCGCGCCGCTATTCCGAGCGCCAGACGCGCTCGAGCTGGCGCGGGCGCTGCCACAGCTCCTTGCCGAAGTAGGTGTCGACCTTGTCGAAGACGTACTCGCGGCGCACGCTCAGGCCGTAGGGGTTGACCAGATGCAGCCGCCAGACCTGTTCGGCCTCGCGCATCCGGATTTGTTCCAGCAGCACCGAGCGCTCAAGCGGATCGAGCGCTTGCCGCTGCGCCACAGCCAACGCGTCCAGATCGTCATCCGCGAAGCCCATTCGCTCGCGTCCTGCCGGGGTGAGCCACGACTGGATCAGGCTGTCGGGATCGGCTGCGTACTCGTACCCGCTGAAGCCGAACAGCATGTTCGCGTCCGGGTCTGTCCCGATGCGGTGGATGTTGACGCCCCCCTGATTCTCGATCTCGACGAGGCGGGGCGCGAGCTCGACCGCCGCGGCGTCTCCGAGCGACTCGCGCAGGCTGTGTTCGACGAATTCAATCAGAGGCGCATGTTCAGCGCCGCTGGCGATCCTGAACCTGTGGTCGTCGGGCGGGGCATCCAGGCGAATCGGCAGGGGCTGCGCCGCGCTGTAGCCGGCCGCGACGAGCAGCGCCCGCGCGGCTTGGGCGTCGGCCTGAAACGACTCGCCGAGCTCAGCCAGGCTCCAGGGCCACTCGCGGAAGCCCCAATCCGAGGCGGGATCGGCGACGAATGTCCAGTTGTGGCCGCAGTCGGGCGCGGCCAGACCGTTGTAAACCCATTGCGCGAGCTGCTCGCGGTCGATCGCGCGGGAGATCGCGGTCCGCACGCGGGCGTCGTGGAAGGGCGCCAGGCCAAGCGACTCGAAGCGCAGGCCCAGCCCCGCGCCGGGCGTGGGCGGCGAGACCTGGGTGACCGAGGCGGGCCGCGCGTCGATCACCTGCTGCCAGTGCTCGGGCGTCCCGAGCTGCAGCTGATCGATGCCGCCGTCGTATTCCCAGCTGGAGAAGTCAAGCTCGCCGTCGACATCCCGGAACGGGCCGTAGCGCCCGTTGACGGCGTCGAGCCAGGGCAGCTGCGCCCCGCGCTCGTCGCGCTTGAAGTATTCGGGATTGCGGCTCGCTTGCCAGTAGCTGCCCATTTCGCTCCACGAATCCAGTACGAACGGCCCCGTGCCGGCCGGGGTCGCCGCGAGCGGCCACATCGCGCTGTCGGCGATGATCTCGCGGCGCAGGACGACGTGCAGGGGAGAGGTCAGCTGGTTGAGCAAGGCCGCGTTGGGGGAGGCCAGCCGGAACGTCACGCTGCGGGCGGCGGGATCGGACTCGATCCGCTCTACGTCCTGGTAGAGCGGGCGCTGGCGCAGGTCGGCGGTGCGGTACGTCTCGTGTGTGGCGGCGACATCCTCAACCGTGAGTTCGCGCGATTCGAGCGACTCCAGCGCGGGCCAGAACACGCCGCTTCGGACGATGAAGCTGAGCGTCTGCTCGTCCGGCGTTTCCCAGAATTCGGCGAGGTCGCCGGCGAGGTCGTTGCGGTGGGGGTGGATCAGGTCGTCGGCGGTCATTTCGACCAGTTGGCTGTAGAAGAGCGGCAGGAGGCTTGTGCCGCCCGGTTGATTCGGCGGGTACAGCGGACTCCAGTCGCCGCCGTACGGCCCCGGAGCGGGGAAGGTCAGTTCGCCGCCGCGGCGGCGCTCGGCGGGTCGGCCGGGCGCATCGCGCAGCTTGCGCCAGTGATAGCGCTCGCGCCATTCCAGCGGGTCGACCGTTCTGACGACATCCAATTCCGCCAGCGCGGCGGCGGCGCCCGATTGGGCGGCGGCCGGCTCGGTTTGCTCTTGTGGCTGGCCCAGCTCGTCGGGCAGGCCGAAATCCGGCTCGTCTTGCTGGTCGGCTTGCTGGATGCTGCCGACGGTGCGGGCGGGCGCGGGTTGGCGCGGCCGATCTTCCTCTTTCTCGCCGCCGCAGCCGACCAGCGCCAGGCCGCTCGCGCCGACGCCGGCGCGCCAGGCGTTCGAGAGCAGCGAGCGGCGGCGAATTCGGCTGCGCATCGTCGTTGCCTGCCTCTCCGCTCCTGCTTGCCAATTTAGCGGCGGCGCGCAGCGGGCGGTGGGCGTAGACTGTGTTGAGCAGCGGGAGGAGAGAGGCTCATGCGGCTTGGCTTGCTGGCGGGGTTTTCCGGCGACTGGCGCGACACGCTGGAGAAGATCAAGATTGCCGAGGATTTGGGCTATGAGCTGGTCTCGACCGGCGAGGCCTGGGGTCCCTCGGTGCTGCCCTGGCTGACCGTGATTGCGGCCGGCACCGAGAAGATTCAGGTCGGCACGGGCATCCTCAACTGCTACTCGCGCTCGCCCGCGGCGATTGCGCAGGAGTTCGCCACGCTCGAGATGATCTCCGGCGGGCGGATGATCTGCGGGCTCGGCTCGTCGGGCCACCTGGTGATTCAGGGCTTCCACGGCGTCGAGTTCGACCGCCCGCTGCGGCGGCTGCGCGAGTACACCGAGATCATCAAGATGCTGCTCTCCGGCCAGCGACTCAACTACGAGGGGGAGATTTACACGCTGCAGCGCGGCTTTCGGATCGACTACGACGCGCAGCGCGAGGATGTGCCGGTCTACATCGCCGCGATCACGCCGCGCTCGATCCAGCAGACCGGCGAGATCGCCGACGGCATCTACCCGATTCACTGGCCCAAGCGGGCGTTTCAGGGGCTGCGCCGCCAGCTGTCGGGCGCATCGCGCGACGCCGGCCGGCCGGAGGACTCGGTGACCATCGCGCCCTTCACCAATGTCTACGTGCTGGGCGAGGGCGACGACGAGGAGACCTGGCGGCGCGCGCGGCAGCCGCTGTTCCACTACACCAATCGGATGGGCGAGTTCTACTGGCAGATGCTCTCGCGCTCGGGCTTCGAGTCCGACATCGCGCGGTCGCGCGCGGCCTGGGCGGAGCGCGACTCGGAGGGCGCGCTGATGGCGTTCTCCGAGCAGATGGTGCGCGAAATCCAGGTGATCGGGCCGATCGGCGAGGTGCGCGAGCTGCTCCAGGAGCGCTCCGCGGCGGGCGCCGAGCTGCAAATGCTGCCGATGCCGCAGGGCTCGGTGCGCGAGGTCGGCGCGCGCCTCGAACAGTATCTGGGCTGACGCCATGGCCAACGACGCATCCGAGCAACAACTGCAACTCGAAGTCGAGTACTGCGCCGACTGCGGCTATTGGCCGCGCGCCAGCTGGATGCTGGGCGAAATCATGGCCGACATCCAGCACCTGGTCAGCGACGTCAAGCTGATTCCCGGCACGCGCGGCGTTTTCGAGTGGAGCGTCAACGGCGAGCTGGTCTTCAGCAAAGCCGCGATCGGGCGCTTTCCCGATCTCGACGAGCTCAAGGAGCTCGTCTACGCCTACCTCGACTGAGACGCCGATCAGGATGTGAGGAGGACGAGATGAGCGAGACGATTCAGGTGCTCAGCCCGGTGGCGCATGTTGCGGTGCGCGAGGCGTCGGCGGCGGCCCGGCCGTCGTCGCTGGCGGGGCTGCGGCCCGGCATTCTGGAGAACCGCAAGGCGAACGCGCGGACGCTGATGGAGGCGATGGTCGACGGCCTGCGCGAGCGGGTCGAGCTGGGCGAGCTGGCGGTCGGCAGCAAGCCGGTCGCAGGGCCGCCCTCGGACTCGACGATTGCGGCGCTGCGCAACGGCGCGGACTTCCTGCTGATCGGCTCCTGCGATTGAGGCTCCTGCACGACGTGGAGTGTCCACGCCGCCGTCCTCTTTGAAGAGCTGGGCATCCCGACGGTGACGGTCGGGACCAGCGCGTTTACGGATCTGCTCCAGCTCGAGGCCGAGCAGCGCGGCCTGGCGGAGCTGGATCGGGTGATCGTGCCGCACCCCATCGGCGGGCTGAAGCCCGAAGCGGTGCGCCGCAAGGTTGATGACGCGGTCGTCGATCAGCTGCTCGCGTCGCTGACCGGATCATGAGCGCGGCTGGGATTAGTCGGCGGCGTCCGCCAGCGCCGGCTCCTCGGCGGGCTGCGCGCGGCTCATCGCCTGCTCAACTGCTTCGCGGAACGCCTCCTCGCCGACATCGCCGAGCCCGACTTCGTCCGCGGCCAGCGAGAGCAGGTCCAGATCGGCGCGCAGCGTCGGCTCCACCCAGTCTTCCAGCGCGTACGGCACGGCGAACGCGAGGAAGTCGCGGCTGGTCGCGCGCCCCTCGCGGCACGCAACCAAGGTGCGGGCGAACTCACGTCGCAGCTGCTCGTTCCGATCCATCGGAGGCCTCCCGTGCCTGCTACAAGCACGGTATGCAGACTAGCGGCGCATACACTCTCCGCGCAGCCGACGGAAAGCAGATCAATGGCCAATACTGATCGCGGGCGCCTTGCCGACCAGTTCGAGCTTCCTGCGGACGCGGTGGCGTTCTCACAGGAGTGCATTCGGCGCGGCTGGTCGGATGGGCTGCCGCTGATTCCACCGACGGCTGAGCGCGTCGGCGAACTGCTGGCGGCGGTGGAGCGCGATCCGCTCGAGATCATCGGCGTGCTCGCGCCGCGCCAGGGCGAGGCCACCGTGCAGGCGATCGCGGTCAACGCCACAATGGCCGGCTGCCGCGCGCAGCAGTTCCCCGTCGTACTGGCCGCGGTCGAGGCGATCGCCCAGCCGCCCTTCAACCTCGACGGGATCAATGCGACGACGCATCCCTGCGCGGTGTTTGTGCTGGTCAGCGGGCCCGCCGCGCGCGCGGCCGGCGTACACGGCGGCGCGGGCTGCTTCGGGCCGACCTTTCCGGCCAACGCGACGATCGGGCGCGCGGTGCGGCTGGCGCAGCTGAACATCGCCGGCGCGACGCCGGGGCGCGGCGATCGCGCGACGCAGGGCACGCCGGCCAAGTTCGCTTTCTGCGCCGCCGAGCGCGAGGACGCCAGCCCCTGGCGGCCGTTCCAGACCACCCGCGGTCTGGGGCCGGAGCAGAGCGCGGTGACGGTCTGGGCCTGCGAGGGGCCGCACAACATCCAGGATCACGGCAGTAACACGGCAGAGGGCATTCTGCAAACCGTCGCGGGCGCGATGGGGCAGGCGGGCAGTAACAACATTCTGGGCAAGGGCGAGCCGGTGTTGGCGTTCGGCCCCGAGCACGCCGCAACCGTGGCCGAAGGCGGCTATTCGCGCGCCGATGTGCAGGGATATCTCTGGGAGCACGCGCGCTTCCCCGCGTCGCGGCTGTCGCCCGAGTTTTTGGCCGCAGTCAACGACCGAATGGCGGGCGGCTCGCTGCCGCGGCACGGCCCGGACGACCTGCTGCCGATTGCCGATCGCCCTGAAGAAATTCACATCATCGTGGCCGGCGGCCCCGGCAAGCACAGCTGCTGGATGCCCACCTTCGGCGGGATGACGCGGCCGGTCACCGTCGCTCTGGGCTAATCACTGCTGCGTTGCGTCGCACATCCGGTTGCGAAGCGACTGGTTACGCATTACATTCGACAGGTGATCATCAGCTTTCGCCACAGGGGTCTGCGAATCCTGTTTGAGCAAGGAAATCGCCGTGGCGTGCCCGCAACACAGGCAGACAAGATCGAGCTCATCCTGGCGCGTCTTCACGCCGCGACGGGACCAGCCAGCATGCGCGTGCCGGGCTACCGTCTCCATCGACTCAAGGGTGATCGCGCCGATGAGTGGTCCATTCGCGTCTCGGCCAACTGGCGCATCGTGTTCCGCTTTGACGGCGAGAATGTGCGCGATGTGGATCTGACCGACTATCATTAGCAGACTGGAGCCGATGCCATGCGCATGAAGAACCCGCCTCATCCCGGACGCCACATTCGCCACGAGTGCCTTGAGCCACTCGGCCTGACGATCACCGCAGCCGCCCGCTGTCTCGGCGTCAGCCGCCGCCAGCTCTCCAACATCGTCAACGAACGCGCCGGCATCTCGCCCGAAATGGCGATCCGCCTTGACAAGGCGTTCGGCGGTGAGGCGGGCACCTGGTACCAGCTGCAGGTCAACTACGACCTCGCCCGCGCCCTTGAGCGAGCTGACCAGATCAAGGTCGATCGGGTGGAGAGCGCCGCCTGAGCGCAGCGACTCTGTCCTGCCCGCGGCAAGCGCGGGTACGACGAGCACGCGCCGCAGGACGACACCGACGCGCCCGGCCCTACGCTGAAGACGCCGCGAGCGTTGCCGCCGCCATCGTTGAAGATTGGAGCGCCGACGGGGGGATGGACGATTGGGGATGGAGCGGCGCAACCGGCCCGAACGAAGACCACCAGTAGGCCGTCGCCCCGGTCCCGGCGCTGTCGTGCGATCGGCCGCGCCTCGATTGCGTCGGTCGCAGCGCCGGCCCTAGTCTGCGGCGCGCAGCCCCCGCTAACCGAAAGAGCCGCCGATGACCCGCACCGCCCGCACCGCCGCCGTCGCCAGCATCGCCACGCTAGCCGCCGTTGCAGCGATCATCGCCGTTGACCTCACAGCGCCCGCGAGCGCCAGCTTGCCCCCAACTTGCGCCGGGTACATCGTCGCGCAGCGACTCGAAGATGGCCGCGTCCAAGTCGTATGGGAAGATAGAGGTAGACCCAGCTGGTGGGTCGTGCCCAACCAGCGCTACTTCCCCGCCGACGCGCAGGTAGACCGATGGTTGCAGAGCAGCCCCATAGAGGTTGGGGGATTCTCGCTGATCAGCATTGACGCCCGCCTGCGCAGCGATGGCAGGATCGAGTTCGCGTACAGCCGGATCGGATGAAAAGACTGGCGAGACCCAAACGACAGAGAGCGAATCTTGCCCGACCAGCGCTACTTCCCCGTCAACGCCCCCGTAGGCCGCTGGCTGTACAGCAGCAGGATTCGCTACGTATGCCAGCACGACCCCTTGACCTCGCAGTTCCACCGACGACAGCCCTAGAATGACCGCCCAGGACCCGCCGCGCCGGAGCAGGCCGAGCGCATCGAGCAGCTAATCAGCGACGCGATCGCCGTCGGGCAGAGCGATCGGCGCACCGCGCCGCACCTACTCCGACTCCACCTCCCACGCCACGTCCTCGCCCAGGAAGCGGGCGATGTCGGCTGCCTCCGCCTCGATGCCTGCCTCCGCATCCTCTGGGAGCGGGGCGAAGGGGGCGATGGTGATGCGCATTCCGCGCGATGTGCGGCGGCGGGTCCAGGTGGCGACCATCACGCCGTCAACCAGCACTGTCGGCAGAATCATCCCGCCGCCTGGGTGGACGCGCCGTAACAGCTCGTCGGAGACGCCTAGCTCGCGCTTGCTGTAGCCGAGCAGATAGGGGTCGAACGCGCCCAGCACGCGCACTTGCGGGGCGGTTGGCTGGGGCGCGGGGCGGTCGGGCGGCAGCCACATTGGCTTGCCGTCGGCCTCGACCTCTTCGAGCTCGTCGGCGATTGCGGCGAAGCCGGCGCGCGCTTCTTTGGCGGGCAGGCCCGACCACCAGCGAAAGTCGGCCGGCGCGGCCGGGCCGTAGGCGGCGAAGTAGCGGCGCGCGAGTTCGGCGCTGGGATTGGCCGGCTGCGCATCCTCGACGCCTGCCAGCCACTCCTCGACCAGCACGTGCGTATCGGCGCCCTCGATGGTCGGGCCGAAGCAGACCAGGCCGGTGAGCGAGGCGGAGCGCAGCAGGTGCGGCACGACCTGGCCCTCGTGCGGCAGCCCCGCCGCGCGGACGCGCTCGACCAGCTCGGCGCGGGAGAGCGCCGTGCCGCCCGACAGCGCGCGCCGCATCGCCGCCATCGCCTGCTGGTAGGTCGCCGCGTCGATGCCCAGGTCGGCGCGCCGCTTGAGCGCCTTGCGATCCATTGGCTCGCCGAGCAGCGCCAGCAGCCAGCGCAAATCCTCCGCGGGCGCGAGTTGCAGCGTGCCGCGATGCAGCCAGGTGCGCGCGACCGAGCGCTCCTCCGCCTGCGCGCGCTCCAGCGCGGCGGCGGTCAGGCCCTCCGAGCGCGCCCGCACCGCCAGCCGCTCGCCCATCCGATCCTGCGCCTGCACCGCGCCGCAGCCGCGCGCCACCTCCGCCGCCGTGCGCCAGCGGCGAGCGCCCAGCCCCTGCGCCTCCAGACGCAGCAGCCGCGTTTGCTCGCGCCCCAATGTCCGCATCGCCCAGCCCTATCGCCGAATGAGCGCCGCCGGAGTACGCTCGCTCCTAACGCGAGAGCCTAGAAGATCGCCGCAGTGCGGAAGGAGAGGCCGGCATGACCATCGCCGCCGACGTCCAGCGCCACATGGAAGACAGCTCCTGGATTCGCCGCATGTTCGAGCTGGGCATCGCGCTCAAGCGCGAGCGCGGCGACGATAACGTCTTCGACCTCTCGCTGGGCAATCCCGTCGCCGAGCCGCCGCCGCAATTTTTCGACGAGCTGCGCCGCTTCGCCGAGTCGCCCGCGCCCGGCGCGCACCGCTATATGCCCAATGCCGGCTACGTCGAGACCCGCCAGGCCGTCGCCGACGCGCTCTCCGCCGAAACGGGACTCGCCTATAGCGCCGATCACGTCGTGATGACCGTGGGCGCGGCGGCCGCGCTCAACGTGATCGTCCGCGCCGTCTGCAACCCCGGCGACCAGATCGCCATCCTCACGCCCTTCTTCGGCGAGTACATGTTCTACATCCTGGGGCGCGACGCGGAGCCGCTCGTGATCGGCTGCGGCGAGGACTTTCTGCCCGACCTCGCCGAGCTCGAGCAGAAACTCAGCGCGCGCACCCGCCTGGTCATCCTCAACTCGCCCAACAATCCCTCCGGCGCGATTTACCCCCGCGCGTTCGTCGACTCGCTCGCCCAACTGCTCGACCGCAAGTCGGAGCAATTCGGTAGCGACATCTTCCTGGTCAGCGACGAGCCCTACCGCAAGATCATCTACGACGACCAGCAGTACCCGTTCCCGCAGCAGGCGTACCGCCGCACGATCACCGTCACTTCGCACGCCAAAGACCTCGGCCTGGCCGGCGACCGGATTGGTTATCTCGCGCTGCACCCGGAGTACGAGAACGGTACCGAGCTGCTCGACGCCTTCATCTTCTGCAACCGCGTGCTGGGCTTCGTCAACGCGCCGGCGATCATGCAGCACCTCGTGCGCAACCTGCAGGATGTCACAATCGATATCGCCGATTACCAGGCCAAGCGCGACTACCTCTACGGCGTGCTGAGCGACGCCGGCTACCGCGTGCGCAAGCCCGAGGGCGCGTTTTATATGTTCCCCGAGTCGCCCGTCGCCGACGAGCTCGAGCTGGTCGACGCGCTCCAGCGCCGCGGCGTGCTGGTCGTGCCCGGCCGCGGCTTCGGCATGCCCGGCCACTTCCGCATCTCCTACTGCGTGCAACAGCGCGAACTCGAAGGCGCGGCGCCGGGCTTCCACGCGGCGATTCGGGAGTTGGGAGCATGACCGCCGCGCGGCCAACGGCGTAGAATCGACGCCATGGGAGGCCCGCCATGATCGCCCCGCTCGTCGCCGAGCACGCCGACGAAATCGCCGAACTCTGCCGCCGCTACCAGGTGCGCAAGCTCGACCTCTTCGGCTCCGCCGCCACCGACCGCTTCGACCCCGAAACCAGCGACGTCGACTTCCTCGTCACCTACCAGCCCGACGCCGACCTCGGCCCCTGGGCCTCGCGCTTCCTCGAATTCGAAAGCGCCCTCGCCGAACTGCTCGGACGCTCCGTCGACCTCGTCTTCGACCAGGAATTCCGCAACCCCTACTTCCGCAAAGCCGTCGAGCAGAGCCGGGCGCCGTTCTATGAAGCCTGACGCCTGCAAATACCTCCACGACATCCTCGAAATGGCCGCCCTGATCCAGGCGGCGGTCAGCGGCAAGTCCTACGAGGAATACGCCGCCGACATCGCCCTGCGCCACCAGATCGAGCGCGAACTGATCATCATCGACGAAGCCGTCGTCAGACTCGACGAGCACGACCCCGAAACCGCCGCCCGAATCCGCCGCCACCGCGACGTGATCGGCCTGCGAAACTTCCTCGCCCATCGCTACGCCGATGTCAACCACGCGACGATCTGGGATGTCATCCAGAACCACCTGCCACGCCTCACCCGCGAGGTCGAAGCGCTCCTCGCCGAGTGCTGACCGTTGTTCAACCGACCGGCATCTCCGCTAGTACACCGGCGACCTCCGCGTTGTCATCGCCTCACCATCTACCGCGACCACAGCATGGACTCTCCCGACTGAGCGGCACGGGCGCGGTAGTGCGATTTTCCTCATTGCGTCCTCATGTGTTGCCCTGGCTACTCTCGGCAACACTCTGATCGAGCGCCAGCTGGGTAAGGTTGGTAGGAAGCGCACAGAAGATAGGGAGGTCAGAGCGCCCATGCAGCCCAAACCCACCCACTACGGCTTTGGTGATGAGTCGCACTGGAATCAGGGGCGATATCGCACCTTGTCCATCGTGACACTTCCGGCAACAGTCGCCCCCACAGTCTCAGAGGGAATCCGAACGATCGCCTCAGCGAACGCGGTGGACGAGTTCGCCTGGAAAGGTGTCCGAACTCGCAGTCGACAAAAGCTCGCACAGGAGTTGTGTGAGTTCGCACTCGACAACGTGCGAGAACGCGCAATGCGCATCAACACCCTAATCTGGGATACCCATGACTCGCGACATGACGTTCGGGGTCGAGACGACGCGGAAAATCTCGCGCGCATGTACTACCAGGTGATGAAAGACGTTGTGGTGAAGCGCTGGCCTACTGATGCCCAGTGGAAGATGCACGTTGACGAACGTGCAGACATCAACTGGCGGATTCTTCGCGACAGCGTGTATCACGGTGTGCGAAAGGCGAAGCGAACGCGACAGCTGGACCTCGGTCGCGGAATTGAGATCGAGCGGCAGGGCGTCGACATCGTTGAAGCCAAGTCATCGGTCGAGCCTCTCGTGCAGCTCGCAGACCTGTTCGCCGGCCTTGGCGCATTCTCCTGGAACAGGGCTGAGTCTTACTGGCAATGGCAGCTTGACCAGACCGGTCAAGCGCAGTTGTTCGCGGAGTTCGAGAAACCTGCGCTCTCGAAGAGCGAGGCTTACAAAGCCGACACGCTCTCACACCTACGGACGCTTTGCAGTCAGCGCGAGGTACCTCTTTCGCACGAGCTAGCCAAGGGCTTAAGGACCAAAAACCCCGCCGATCCCTTCAATTTCTGGTTCTACACGCCACAGCGCGAGCGCGATAAGGCCCCCAGGCGCGATCGGTGATTCGCCCTACCGTCAACGAAGCGCCGCGAGCAGCACCCAACCCCGCTCATCGCTGCGCGCCTCGACATCCCGACGGCCCGCCAAAGCCGCTCTGCGCCGCCGCTGGGGGTCCGAGGCCAGGGCGACTCCATGCACCGCGCAGGTTCCTGCCTGCGCAGGAATGACGGGAGGGGGTGCGGGGGTGACGATGGCGGCGCGGGTTCCTGCCTGCGCAGGAATGACGGACGCGCCCACGCTAGTTCCTGCCTGCGCAGGAATGACGGATCTGCCCTCGCGCACGGTTCCGCTTACACGCGGAAGACTTTCATTACCTCGTCGCCGAGGTGGTTGATTACTTTTACGGCGATGCGGCCTGAGGCGGGGGGGTTGAAGGGGCGCGAGGTGTCGCTGTGGAGGGTGGCCCAGGCTTCGGCGTCGATTTCGGCTTTTAGGGTGGTTTTGAGCGACTTGTAGGGGTCGTTCGCGCCGAGGAAGTAGGCCTGGCGGACGAAGAAGGCTTCTTCGTTGTAGTCGGTGTCGACGAACCAGCAGGCGATGCCGTCGGCGTTGTCGCTGCGCACCTCGCCGCTGGCGGGGTGGAATACGTCTACGCCTTTGACGCGCACTTTGATCTGGTCGTCGGAGGCGTCTTCGATGTCGATGTCGGGCTCGCCGAAGATGACGAAGAGGTTGCCGGCGCCGGTGTTTTTCAGTGCGCCGGCCATATGCAGGTCGGCGTTCATTCGCGCTTTGAGCACGGGGATGCGGCCCAGCTTTTCGAGTTCGGTGGTGTGGGCGTCGTAGTTGAAGGCGCAGGCGATCAGGGCGTCGAAGCCGGCTTCGGCGGCTTCTTTGGCGGCTTCGACCAGGTCGGGGCGGGAGACGGTGCCGAATTCGGGGCCGATGAAGATCGCGGCGCGGCGCTCCGCCTGCCGCTCGGTTTCGCCCTCGCGGTAACGCCCTTCGGCGCAGACCAGATCGCCCGGCCACTCGACGAGCGAGCTGAACTCGATCCGATCTTCGCGCCGCGCCTGCTGCACTCCGGCCGTCTTCAGATTGTCCAGTATGACCCGCGCGAAATCGTAGGCTCCGGCCTCTTCCTCGACGAGCCGGTCGAACGTTTCGCCGTGCTCGTCGACCTCCAGCATGCGGTGCGGCGATACGCTCTCCACGGTGAACGGCCCGGCCACGCGCACTTTGCCCGCGTCCTCGTAGGGCTTGTCGTAGAGGTACTCGAACTCGGCGTTGCGGGCGATCGAGGCGTCAATTGCCTGCTGCCGCGCCAGCCGCTCGCGCCAGAACTCGCCGTGCAGCTCCGCGGCCTCGCCCGACCAGTCGTCCGGCGCCTCGCGCGGTATCTCCCACTCCTCCAGCGCCGCCCGCTCGCCCAGCGCCGCCGAAAGTCGCTCCCGCAGCGGCCCGATCCGCTGCTCGTGTTCTTCCCAGATCACGTCGATCTCGCTGGCGTGCGCGATATCCTTCAGCATGACATGCGGGACGCGCTCATAGACGAAGCCTTGCCTGACGTCGCCGTACGTCTCGACCGTCACTGGGGCTCTGCCCTCGATCTCTGCCTGCTTCGCTTGGCCGTCGTTGCTGTCAGTGAGCAGGTAGTAGGGGTAGCGCGCGCCCATGATCCGCGCACGTGCAAGCGCCAGCGCGACGCGGGATGTATCGATCGTGATCCAACGTCGTCCCCACTCTTCAGCGACATGCGCGGTCGTGCCGGAGCCGCAAGTCGGGTCCAAGACGAGATCGCCCGGGTCGGTCGTCATCAAGACACAACGCTGTACAGTGATCCGGGTCGTTTGGACCACGTATGATTTTTCTTGGAACGACGAGATGGTGTCGGACCACAAGTTGGTGAAGGGGACGCTCGGAAAGTCGTCTAGAAACCGCAGATATCGCAGCGTGTTCCCTGTCAGGAAGATGCGGCTGGCCTTATCCAGGCGGCTCATCCCCAACAGGGTAGTCTTCCAGTGTGACCCAGGAGGAGGGTCAAACTCTCGGCCTCTGTAGGTAAAGGTCTGAATTTCCGCAGTCGCGCCTTGCGAAACCAGCTGATCTGGTTTCGCAAGGCGCGACTGCGGAAATTGAAAATTTTTGGAATCCACATCGCGGAGCGGCCGATAGTCGCGAGCACCCGCATCGCCGGCGACTTTCTCGTAGACGAGCGGGCGATACTTGAGGTGATCAATGTGCCGCGCGTACCACAGGAGGTGATCGGTGACATTCGACAGGTTTGTACTGGAGAACCCCGTCGTTTTCGCGAACACGATCTGGCTGACGAAGTTCTCCTCGCCAAAGACCTCATCCATCAGGGCGCGCACGCGATGGACATGCTCGTCGCCGATCTGGACGAAGATCGAGCCCGACTCCGCGAGCAATTCGCGCGCGATCAGCAGTCGGTCGCGCAGGTAGCCCAGGTAGGAGTGAATCCCGTCGCGCCATGTATCGCGGAACGCCTTGACCTGCTCCGGTTCGCGCGTGATGTGATTTCGGTTACCGTCTTTCACATCGCGGTCGGTGGTCGACCACTGGAAGTTGGAGTTAAAGCGAATGCCGTAGGGCGGGTCGAGATAGATGCACTGGACGGCGCCGCGCAGGCCTTCGCGCTCGGCGAGCGAGGCCATGACCTGCAGGCTGTCGCCCAGGATCATACGGTTGGACCAGTTGGCGTCGTGCTGGTAGAACTCGGTTTTTGCGCCCTCGGAGGGCAGCCCGTTGAAGTCGGCGAAGAGGTCGGCAAAGCCGGGCTGCGAGCCTTCGGCGGCGTCATCGCGGCGGCGCTCCGTCTGCCGCAGCAGGTCGTCGATAACGGCTTTGGGGTGTACGCGCTCCTGGATGTAGAGCGGCGGCGCGTCGACGGCCAGTTGCGCGGCGTCCTGCTGGTCTTTGCCGCGCCAGACGAGTTGGGGGTCGAGGTCTTTGTTGCGCCGTTCAAAGGCGGCGCGGAGCGGCGCGCGCTGGTCGTCATCGAGCAGGGCCTGGTGCTCGGCGCTGGGCAGGTTGGGCCGCGAGGCCTCTTCATGGGTGAGGGTCTCGACGGATTTGGCTGTGGATTTGCGTCGTCGCGGCATGGGCCAAAGCCTAGCGCCGCGGCCCGGCAAGCTCAAGGGGCGGGGGCGCAGGCGCGGCAAGACGTCTTGCCAGCTTCCGGGAACTGATCACCAGCCTACGCTCTTCGGTGGTTGAGGATTCCGCACAGTCGCGTAGGCTAGAATCTCAGCGCGGCCGCCGGATGCGCCGCGATGTGTGCGTAAGCCACGAAGGGCGGATTGGCGTGACGCCAGATGCCGTGATCTCTCGTGAACAGAGTCAGGAGGCGTTGTCGGTCGCTTACGTGCGCCTGGTGGCCGCGCTTGCGGGCTACACTGTGGCCAAGCCCGAGCCGGACATGGATGGCATTGATCTCCAGATCAGAGCCGGGGGGCGGTTTCGACCCATGCTTGACTGCCAACTCAAGGCGACGACCAACCTGCGTCGGCGATCGGATGATGTCCTCACCTACCCCCTGCCGGTCGACAACTACCGACAGCTGCGCGACGGAGCAATCGTATCCCGTCTGCTCGTGATACTTGACCTGCCGCGCGACGAGGCCGAATGGCTGACCATCAGCCGCGAACAGCTGGCATTGAAGCGATGCGCCTACTGGGTGGACCTCACCGATCACCCTCCCAGGGACAACACGTCGTCGGTGACTGTTGAAGTGCCTAACGACAATCTCTTTGACGTGGACGCTTTGACGGAGCTCATGGAGCAGTCGCGGCAACGCAGTCAAAGGCGAAACCGATGAAGGTCAACATCACCGATCGCGATGCTCTGGTCGCTGTGTCGCCGGCCGCGCTGGCGGCATACGCGCGCGCCGCCGGGTGGGCCGCGACTGAGCCATACGGAGACTTCGCATACGTGTACACCAGCGAGGATCATCCCGAGATCATCATACCGCAAACGCAGCGCGTCGCGGACTACGCGCAGATAGTCCGCTTGCTCATCGAGGCGTTTGCGGAAGTCTCCGAGCTCGATCAGCTGGCAATCTACCGCGATCTGGTCACCGCTGATCGCGATGTCATTCGGGTGCGCGTTGCGGGCAGCGAAGATGGTCACGTATCGGTAAACGCAGGCGTCGACCTGGTGCAAGGGGCGCGCGACATGGTTCTCGCTGCCGCGTGCTCGGTCCAGCATCCTCGCGCCGTGTACCGTCCGGGTGCGAATCAGGGAGCGAAAGAGTTTGTCGATCGCATGCGTCTCGGCCAGACCGAAGAAGGCAGCTTCGTGGTTAGCCTGCTAGGCCCGGTCGTGCCTCCCGTTGTCGAACCGTCGCTCGGTTCCGAATTTGACGGCCCAGACAACGAGCCAATCGAGCGGCGGATGACGATGCGGGTTGCAGAAGCCGTGACGGCGACGCGCGACGCCGCCGAGCGGACGAACAGCGGTGACACGGACGCGTTCAGCAACGCTGTAACGCTGGGAGCCAGCGCGAATCTGTGCGAGGCCCTGGTTCTGCTGATCGAGCCGTTCGTCGAGCTGGATGTGAGCGTCTCGTGGGCGCTTACCCGACCGAAAGAGCGCCGACTGGTTCGGTTCGGGCAGAGCGATGCGCCCGTACTGCGAGAGGCGTCTCGCGCTTTCCGACTCCGCGAACCGCACGTTGATGTTGAGGTGTCCGGTTTCGTCCAACGGCTCAAGCGGGATGTTCAAGACCCTGAGGGCACCGTCACGCTGCGAGGCCGCGTTGACGGCGCCGAGCGTTCGGTCACAGCTGTGCTGCCGCAAACCGACTATGAGACGGCGATGCGGGCTCACGAGGCACGGGCGATGGTTGTCGCGAAAGGCGATCTGGAGCGCGTAGGGCAACGGTGGCAATTGCTGCACGCACAGATCGTTGGGACTGTCGAAAGCACGATCGGCGACCTCCCTGACCACGAGTCGTAACCTCCGTCTGGCGGCAGTTCTGCGCGGAGATCAGCCTTGCGCATCGCGGTATCCTGCGCTGAGCGAAAGGGCGCGACGTGGTGACCAAACCGGCGCTGCACGACACGCTGGCCGACTCGGTGCGGCTGGAGGCATCGGACCTCTTCGAGTTCATCCCGTGGTCCGACGATGAGGTCTGCGTCAACGCGTCGCTGCTCTACCCCGACGGCGACGAAGTGCAGGTCTGGGTGTTGGAGCGCGGCGGCGGGTATCTGGTCACCGACCACGGCGACGCGCACCGATGGCTGCGCACGGCGCGCTGTTTCCACGATCTCAGCGAGCGCCAGCTGTCGTTGATCGATGAGGTGCGGCGCTCGCTGGCGCTGGATGGCGAGGGCGTGGAGCTGGTCGCGCGGATCGACGATCTGGAGAAGCTGCCTTTCGCGATCCTCGATGTGGCGCTGGCGGCGGTGCGCGTGGCGGATATTTCCTACACCTGCGGCGGCGCGTGATCACGGATCAGGAGATCGCCGACCTACTGGAGGACGCGACCAAGCAGATTGCCGGCGATATCCACTGGCCGCCGTATATCGGTCGGCCTCCCGCGCAGATATTCTCAGCGCCGATTGAGTCGGCGACGGGCTGGGACGATCCGATCGCTGTCTGGCGGCAGTTCTGCGCGATGATCAACGTGCGGCACTCGGGTATCCTGCAAGAGCCCGAACGGTAGGGGGAGCCATGGTCGCCGCGCCCGATCTGACCAGCCGGATGTCGGACTTGCTCTGCGAGTCGGCGCCGTATCTGTTTGAGTGCGCGCCGGCGCCACAGGGCGCGGTCTGCGTCAACACGTCGCTGCTCTACCCCGACGGCGGCGAGGTGCAGGTGTACGTGACGGAGCAGGACGGCGAATACGTGGTGTCGGATTATGGGGAGGCCGCCGCCTGGCTGCGCATGCAGCTGTGGGAGCGCGACCTGACGCCGCAGCAGCAGTCGCGGATCGACGACATCTGCCGCCAGTTGGGCGTCGATTGCGAGGGCGGGCGTCTGGTGACGCGCCGGCCTGAGGCGGAGATGGTGCTGTTCGCGGTGCTTTATGTCGCGCTGGCGGCGGTGCGCGTGGCGGATGTTTCCTACACCTGCGGCGGCGCTGGCTAGGGCCTGTTCTGGCTCGCCTTAGGGGCTCTGCCCGAGCCAGGAGACCGCGCGGGCTGCTTCAAGCAGGGCGCAGGCGCGCTCGCCGAGCGATGCATCGTCGGCTTCGACTTGCAGCGCGTTGTCGACGATGGCGACGCCGAACTGGCGGGCGATCAGGTCAATGCCCGGGGTGGGGCCGGTGTCGGAGATGACGCCGTTGAGCCAGAGGTAGGCGAGTGAGTTGCCCATGTCGTGCAGGCGGGTTCGACCGTCGGCGAGGCATTCGAGCTCAAGCTCGATCGCTCCTCCGTCGGGGCGGATGTAGGGCGTGGCCAGAAAGTGGCCGCGATCATCGGGAATCAGCCGAATGCCGTTCGACAGATGCCGAGCGAAGGCGTATGCGACATCGGGGACTTCATCGGTAGCGGTTGCCATTGCGACAGCTTAACCCGCACCCGAAGCAGTCGCCGCGTCGACGAAATCGGTGAACTCCTGCGCCATTGAGAAGACGTCCGTGTACTCGGCGAACAGCCAGCGGCCGTGGGCGCGGAGGTTGTTGACGCCGGGGATCCAGTAGGTCTCCATCGTCTCCTTTTTGACCTTGGCGTCCTCGCCGCGGAAACCTTTGATCTCGACGATCACGTTGAGCGGGTCGTCGGGGCCGCGGCCGTCGTCGAGTTGGACGATGAAATCGGGGATGTAGGTGCGCGAGGAGCCGCCGATTCGGTAGGGGACTTCGAGGCCGAGGTTGTGGCTTTTGACGTAGGCGAGCACGCGGGGGTGCTGCTCGGCGAGGCGGCAGAATTCGCCCTCCCAGTGGCTGTCGAGGATTGCCCAGTTGACGTGGCAGCTCTGCGGGTTGGTCTGCCAGCGGCTCTCGCGCGAGGTGGTGAAGTTGACGTAGGCCGTCGAGCCGATCGGGTTGTAGGGGTCGAGCACGGCTTTGACGGGGCGCTCGTCCTCGTGCGCGCGGGTGATTGCGGCGGCGATCTTTTCGCAGGCCATTTCGGCCAGCTCGAGGTACATCAGCTGGGCGGGGCTGGTGCCGCCGACGCAGTCCAGGCAGTCGTCGAGCCATTGGTCGACGATCCGCTTGAGCTTGCCGTAGAGGTGCAGCATCGGCTCGTCGTTGGCGTCGCGGTACTTGTTCAGCAGCAGGTGTTTGGTGAGCTGCATGATCAGCGTTTGGCGGCGCACGTCGGCGGGGTCGAAGGTGGTCAGGTCGACGCCTTCGCCGATGATGCCGCGGCTGTGGGTGATGGTCGGGCCGGTCAGATCCGTCGTGAGTTCGAGCCGGGAGTCGTCGGTGAAGTGCGCCTCAAGGCGGTCGGGGGGCGGCTCGATGCGGTAGCCGCGCACGCGGGGGAAGCTGATCGCCAGGTAGTCGCGCTCGGGGCTGACGGCGTGGACATGGATGGTGCGGCGCGGCTGCTGGGGCGGCGCGACGACCGGCGTGGCGGTGAAATCGAAGGGGATGCCCAGCACGTCGGCGTATTCGACGTTGAACAGGCCCTCGTCGTTGAGTTCGTAGGACTGCCGCCGCAGCGCGCGCCCGACGACCTGCTCGCAGAGCAGTTGGGTGCCGAACGCGCGCACGCCCAGCACATGGGTGACGGTGTTGGCGTCCCAGCCTTCGGTGAGCATCGAGACGGAGACGACGCAGCGGATCGATGCGCCGAGCGTGCCGGGCTTGCCCACGGTGTTCATCACCTCGCGCAGCAGGTCCTGGTCGGAGATGTCGGCGGCGGCGCGCTGGTCGCCGCTGCGTTGCAGGCGCTCGCGGCGAAAGCGCTCGATCTCGTCGGCGGCGATGCTGCGGAAGTCGCGCTCCAGCGCGTCGCCGGATTCCAGCTGCTCGCTGTCGATCAGCAGCGTGTTGGGCCGCGCCAGCGGCGCGCCGTCGTCGCTGAAATTGCGGAACAGCGGCAGGCGCCCGGGTACCGGGCGCGGCTCGTCGTTCTCATCCTGCGGTTCGGGCCGGAAGCCGGCGATGTAGTCGTAGACGAGTTTGGAGGCGGCCGTGTTGTTGCAGACGATCACGAAGCAGGGCGGCACGGGAATCTCGGCCTCCTGCCAGAGTTGAAAGGTTTCCTCGTAATGCCCGTAGAGCGCGTCGAGCGCCGCCTGGAGCTTGGTCGGCAGCTGGAGCGGATCGAGCGCGGCCGATTTGCCGCGCCCTTTCTTGGGCATGTCCTCGCGGATGTGTTTCCAGAGCGCGCGGTAGGTGGGCATCTCGTCGCTGGCGATGTTGTCCGCGACCGGCACCCGCGGCAGCTTGACGATGCCGCACTCGATCGCGTCCATCAGCGAAAAGTCGGTCACCGTCCAGGGAAAGAGCGTGCCCTCGGCGTAGCCGGAGCCGCGCAGGAAGAACGGCGTGGCGGAGAGGTCGATCACCCGCTGCAGCCCGAGCTCGCGCTTGACCGCTTCAAGGCCCGAAATCCAGAGCCGCGCCTCTTCGGTGTTCTTTTTCACCTCGGCTTGCTCGTCGCGGCCTACTGTGGGCTCGTCGTCGTCGCCCGGCTTGCGCCGATAGCAGTGGTGCCCCTCGTCGTTGAGCGCGAGGATGTTGGGGATGCCCATCAGCTCGGGCATCACGCGGCGCGCCATCTGGCCGTCGCTTTCGCTGGTGATCAGCTCCCCTCCGCGGCCCTGCAGCAGCGCGCGCCCGCCTTTGGAAACATTGAGCGTCTCGCGCGGCTTGAAGGCGTGGAAGTTCGTGATCACAATCTTCGCCTTGCCGACATCCGCGAGCATGTCGGGAGGGACCAGATTGCGGCTCTGGTAGTAGCTGTCCGGATCGTTGGGCTGGAGCACGCGCAGGCGGTCTTTGATCGTGATGCCGGGCGTGACGATCAGGAAGCCGCGGGTGAAACGGTTGCTGCGCGGATGCCGCACGGCGTTGACCGTCTGCCAGGCGATGATCATCGCCATCACGGTGGTCTTGCCCGCGCCGGTCGCGAGCTTCAGCGCGTAGCGCGTCAGCTCCGGGTTCGCCTCGCGGTTGGCGTCTTCGATCTGCTGGAGCAGGCGCGCGACTCGTCCTCGTCGACCGGGCGCGACCTCGGTCAGCCAGATCATCGTCTCGGCGGCCTCGACCTGGCAGAAAAAGGGGCGGATGCCGCCGCCGGCCGCGGCGGCGGGGTGATCGCGCCAGTGGCGCAGCAGGCGCGCCGTCTCCGCCGTCACGCCCCAATCCCGCTCGTCGGGAATCGCCCGCCATTGCTCGACCTCGCGGCGAATGTTCGTGACCAGCGCGGCGACATCCTGGTACTGCTGGTCGGCGCTGGAGAGGCCGCGCCCTTCGTCGAAGACGATCTCCGCTTGCGGCTCGCCCTGCCGGCTCGGGCGGGGGATCGGCGTGAGGAATCGCGCGTCGCGGCGGCGCTCGTAAATCTGCTGCGTGGGCTGCCCGTCCGCGTCGAGCGCCCAGTGCCGCTCCGGCTTTCGGTAGGGAGAGTTGAGGATCGGCTGCTCGAAGAAGAGCGAGTTGGGCGTGTCTGCGGCCATGGGCGCTCCTTCGCGTCCTGCTCAAAGTCGGCGTGGCTTGGTGGGCCGGGCTGGATTCGAACCAGCGACCGAGCGGTTATGAGCCGCCTGCTCTGACCCCTGAGCTACCGGCCCCTCTAAGCCCCGCTCAGTTTACCCTTGCGCGATGGAGCGTCTCCGACTGCCGCGCGCGCTGCCCCATGCGCTCGTCCTGCTGCTCGCCGGCCTGGCGGTGCTGGCTTGCGGGCCCTCGCCCGCGCAGGAGACGCCCGTCCAGGAGCAAACAGAGCAGGCAGGACAAGCCGAGCAAGCGCCGCCTGCGGCCGATCCGGTCCCGCCCAATCTCGCCGACTGGCTGGATCTGCCTGAGGATGTTGAGGCGATCGAGTTCCCCGTGACGCGGCTGACGATGCAGACCGAGAGCGGGCCGCTGGAGCTGGACATCTTCATCGCCGACACGGCGGCGCGGCGGCAGCGCGGGCTGATGTACGCGACGGGCCTGCCGGCGCGGGCGGCGATGCTGTTTGTGTTCGACGAGCCGACGGTGCATTCGGGTTTTTGGAATAACAATGTGCCGATTGATCTACAGGTAGCCTTCCTCGACGCCGACGGGCGCATCATGGAGTTCGTCACGCTGGAGGCGCGCTCGCAGGAGGTTCGCCGCCCGGCGCAGCCCTACCGCTACGCGTTGGAGATGCCCGCGGGGCGCTACGCGGAGTTGGGCATCAAGCAGGGCGACCAGCTGGTGATAGACGCGGAAGCGCTCGCGGGGGACTGACGCGGCCCGCTTGCGCCAGGCCCGGCGCGCGCTTAGCTTGCGCCGCGACGCCCCGACAGCCGAAAGAGCCGCCGATGAGCCGCATCGCCCTGCGCAGCGCCGCCCTTGCCGCCGTCGCAATCATCGCCGTCGTCGCCATCGCCTGCGCAGGCAGCGACCCGGCCCCGGCCGGTGATGCAGTGCCGCTCACCACCGAACAGCAGACCGAAGATCTGGACTCGACCGGCGACGCAGCGCCCAGCGCACCTATCGAGCAAGAACAGACCAACGCCCTCGCTCCGAGCGATGCCAGCACACCGGGCGATGTTGCCGCGCAGGGACAACAGCAGCGCGTCGTCGCGCAGCCCAGCGCCAGCGCAGCAGAAGCGACGCCGGCCCCGCAGGAGCGGGCAGCACAGACCGCCCCATCAGCGGACAGCTTCACTGCCATCAGTGCTGGCGGATTCCGCACCTGCGGCCTGCGCGAGAGCGGCGCGATCACGTGCTGGAGATGGAACTTGTACGGGCAAAGCGACACTCCGGAGGGCAGCTTCATCGCCGTCAGCACAGGCATCGTGCACACCTGCGGCCTCCGCACGAACGGAGCGATCGAGTGCTGGGGATGGAATCGATACGGGCAGAGTGATGCTCCACCGGGCGCATTCACCGCGGTCAGCGCCGGTGGCGAGCACACCTGCGGCCTACACGAGAATGGGGAAATCGAGTGCTGGGGAAACGATGTGGAGGGGCAAACCGAGGCCCCGGTGGGCGGCTTCACCGCCGTCAGCGCGGGTGGTGAGCACACCTGCGGCCTGCGCGACACAGGCGCAATCGAGTGCTGGGGAAACAATTTCCAGGGGCAGTCCCTTGCCCCAGCCGGCCGATTCACCGCCGTCAGTGCCGGTTTCGAGCACACCTGCGGCCTGCGCGACACAGGCGCAATCGAGTGCTGGGGATCGAATGGCGACGGACAGAGCAACGACCCAGCGGGCAGCTTCACCGCTGTCAGCGCCGGCGCGCTTCACACCTGCGGCCTGCATGGCACAGGCGCAATCGAGTGCTGGGGCAACAATGTGCCAGGGCAAAGCGACGCTCCAGAAGGCAGCTTCACGGCAGTCAGCGCCGGCGGTGTGCACACTTGCGCCCTGCGCGACACAGACGAGATCGAGTGCTGGGGAAACAATCAGTACGGGCAAACCGACGCCCCAACGCAGCAGCAGGAGCACCCGGCGGACAACTTCACAGCCGTCAGCGCCGGTGGTGCGCATATCTGCGGCCTGCGCGACACAGGTGCAATCGAGTGCTGGGGCAACAACGACGACGGGCAGAGCGACGACCCGCCGGGCGTCTTTATCGCCGTCAACGCCGGCACGTTCCACACCTGCGGCCTCCGCGAGGGTGACGCGATTGAATGTTGGGGAGAGAACGAGCACGGGCAAACCAACACCCCTGCGAAGAGCTTCACCGCCATCAGCGCCGGCGCGCTTCACACCTGCGGCCTACGCGACACGGATGCAATTGAGTGCTGGGGAGACAACAGCGCCGGGCAGAGCAATGCCCCGCCAGGCGCATTCACCACCGTCAGCACTGGCGCGTTTCACACCTGCGGCCTGCGCAATACGGGCGCGATCGAGTGCTGGGGACTGAACGGCGACGGGCAGAGCGACGCCCCGTCAGGCGCATTTATCGCTGTCAGCGCCGGTGGTATGCATACCTGCGGCCTGCGCAACACAGGCGCGATCCTGTGCTGGGGAAACAACGACGATGGGCAGACTGTCGCCTCAGCAGGTAACTTCACCGCCGTCAGTGCCGGTTTCAGGCACACCTGCGGCCTACGCGAGAACAGCGCGATCGTGTGCTGGGGAAATGACGACTCTGCGCAGATAAACGCCCTAGCCGGCAGCTTCTCCGCCGTTAGCGCTGGCGCGTGGTATGCCTGTGGCCTGCGCAAGAATGGGGAGATTGTGTGCTGGGGAGCATTCGTCTCTCAAACGAACTTCGGGCAGACCGACGCCCCGAACCCGACCGACAACGACGCATCGACCGGCACCCAAGCACAGCAGGAGCAAGCAGCACAGAGTGGCGCTCCTGGCTTCACCGCCGTCAGCGCCGGCGGCACGCACGCTTGCGGCCTGCGCGAGTGGGGCGCGATCGCGTGCTGGGGAATCAACGACGACGGACAGGGGACCCTCCCAGCCGGCAGCTTCACCGCCGTCAGCGCCGGCGCCCAACACACCTGCGGCCTGCGCGACGACGGCGCGATCGTATGCTCGGGAAACAACGATGAGGGGCAGAGCAGCCCCCCAGCCAGCAGCTTCACCGCCGTCAGCGCCGGCCTCGATCACACTTGCGGCCTGCGCGAGAATGGCGCGGTCACATGCTGGGGAAGCAATATCAGAGGGCGGAGCGACGCACCACCGGGCACATTCATCGCCGTCAGCGCTGGCTTCGGCCACACCTGCGGCCTGCGCAACAACGGTGCGATCACTTGCTGGGGAAACAATGTCAGAGGAGAGAGCGACGCGCCACCGGGCACATTCACCGCCGTCAGCGCTGGCGGCATACATACCTGCGGCCTGCGCGACGATGGTGCGATCCTGTGCTGGGGAAACAACAGTTACGGGGAGACCATCGCCCCAGCGGGTAGCTTCACCGCCGTCAGTGCCGGTCTTGTACACACCTGCGGCCTCCGCACGAACGGAGCGATCGAGTGCTGGGGAAACAACGAGCTAGGGCAGAGCGATGCTCCTGAGAGGGTCTTCACCGCTGTCAGCGCCGGCGGCGTGCATACCTGCGGCCTCCGTACGAACGGGGCAATCGAGTGCTGGGGAGGTATCGAAACCCAAACAAGCTCCGGGTAAGGCCTAAGTCCAACGGGCCGACTGAGCAGCCTGCATCTGTAGAGGTGCCGCTCGGCTGTCCTATGGCAGCAGTGCGCCCCTTCCCGTCATTCCTGCGCAGGCAGGAATCTACGCGGTGGGCGCGGCTCGTCTTAGCTCCACACGTTCGACGGCGATGCGGAGGCGGCTTAGGCGGGCGGTTGGGGTGTCAAACTGTGTGCCGACGCTGGAAGATCTCCTGGGTTCCTGCCTGCGCAGGAATGACGGAGGGGTGCGGAAATGGTGGAGCGCGCGATATGTGCGATCAGGCCTTGGTTAAGACTGAGCGGGTTGGATAATTGGTAAAGTGGAGACAAATTGCCTTGAGATCTCGGGGTTTTCATGGCGATCTCGCTTGACGGGTTTTCATGGCGATCTCGCTTGACTTTGAAGAAAAGTTGTGGTATGATAAGGTAAACCGGACATCCGGTGCCACTGAAGATATAGAGAAGGAAAGAAAATGAAAACAGCACACGGTGATGGCCTGCACCGGCCAAGCGTAGGCACTTGCTCACCACCTAGCCTCTCTCTTTGCAGGGGGAAGGGCGGATTGTGGCGCTTGGGCGGATCGTCGGGCCTCGGTGCCGTACAACGCGATACGCGAAGCTGGGATTTCGGAGGTTATTCGTACGGCCTACGTGCCGCCCCTACTTGACTCTCTGGCAGCAACAGAGGATACTCGCAAGGTTGGCATCATGCCCAGTAGAAAGATGGAATTGCAGATGAAAGAAAAGAAAATGGAGACACCCCGGATCATCGTCATTGTTGTGCTTTACAGCCCACCGCCAAAGAGAATGAGCAAGCTGAAGCACTGGATACATTGTTGCACGCAATCAGTCTCACGCATTCCATGGCAGCGATTGGCCGATAGTTTCGGGAAAGGGTTGTTGCGGCTTGCTAGATGGCGTCTTGTTGTAGGCACTGTCGCAGTAAAGATTGTGGTTGGGAACAAGGTAAAAATCGAGATCAAAGTGGAAATCACGGTCGGAATTCTCGGCATCGTAAAAATTGTGATGGGAATCCTAGGCTTGCCCCTTTGAGGAGCGCGCTGACAGCCGCAGGCGGGCACGGTGAGCGTCGCCGCATCCAAGCGCGGCGCAGCCGGCGCGCCAAGCGTCAGCCAAGCGTGAGATCTCCCCTTCTCCCCACAGAAGGGGAGGGGCCGGAAGGGAGAGGACACCGTGTTCTGTGCGGCGCTCGGCGAGATACCCGCGGCGAGCGCGGGGTCGGACGGAGGGGGCGCGGGGAGCGCGGGAAGCGTGGGCGGTCTCTGAACCGCCCCTGTTGCGGAAGAGGGGTGGGCTGGAGTGGGGCGGCGGGCTTGGTGGCGGCGGGCGTGCTAGCCTGTGCGGCAACCGCAAGTGTGCGTTGCCGTTGTGCGGCGCCGCCAATGAATGGACATGCAGATGAAGAAGAGGCGAGTCCTCGGCATCGGAGCGCTGCTGGCCGTCCTCGCGGCCGTCGCGCGGGTCGTGATGGGTCGCCGGCGCGACGCGGAAGACGAGGCCTAGCCGCCTCGCTGCTCGCCGCCGCCGGCAGCCCCGCCCGCCTTCGTGAGCCGCGATCTGTACCTCGCGCTCGATCAGGGCACATCCAGCAGTCGCGCGCTCGTCTTCGACGAGCAGGGCCGCCAGTGCGCGCTGGCGCGGCGGACGCTGGCCACCGCCCACCCGCAGCCGGGTTGGGCCGAGCAGGAGCCCGACGCGATCTGGGCGACGCAGCTGGAGGCTGCGCGCGAGGCGATTCGGGCGGTCGGCGGCGCTGGGCGCATTCGCGCGATCGGCATTGCCAACCAGCGCGAGACGGCGCTGGTCTGGCATCGCGCGACGCTTGCGCCAATTGCGCCGGCGATCGTCTGGCACTGCCGCCGCACCGCCGCCGACGCGGCGGCGCTGGCCGTGGCGCACGGCGGCGAGTTTCGCCGCCGCACCGGATTGACGCCCGACGCCTATTTTTCCGCGCCCAAGTTGGCGCGCATTCTCGACGAGACGCCGGGCGCGCGGGCGCTGGCTGAGCGTGGCGATCTCGCCGCCGGCACGGTCGACGCCTGGCTGATCGCCAAGCTGACCGGCGGCGCGGCGCACGCCACCGACCGCACCAACGCTTCGCGCACGCTGCTCTACAACCTTGAGAGCGAATCGTGGGATGCGCAGCTGGCGGAGCGGGCGCGCGTCCCGCCGGCGGTGCTGCCCGAGGTCGCGCCGAGCTGCGGGCGGCTGGGCGAGACGGCGGCGGAGCATTTCGGCGAGCCGCTGCCGATTCTCGGCGTGGCGGGCGACCAGCAGGCCGCGTTGTTCGGGCAGGACTGCCGCGAGCCGGGCGCGGCCAAAGCGACCTACGGCACCGGCGCGTTCGTGCTCGGCCGCGCCGCGCGCGGACAGGAGCCGCCGCCGGGACTGTTGCTGACCGCCGCCGCCGACGCGCCCGACGCCCGCGCGGTCGAGGGCGGCGTCTTCACCGCGGGCGCGCTGATCGACTGGCTGGTCGCCGAGCTGGGGCTCGCCGCCGACGCGGCGGAGCTTTCCGAGCTTGCGGCGTCCGTCCCAGACAGCGGCGGAGTCGCGATCCTGCCCGCGCTGGCGGGTCTCGGCGCGCCGCATTGGGAGCCGCACGCGCGGGGCGTCATCGCGGGGCTTTCGACGGGTAGCACCCGCGCACAGATCGCCCGCGCGGCGCTGGAGGCGATTGCCTTCCGCGTGCGCGAGATCGTTGAGGCGTTCCCTGCGCCAATCGGCGAGCTGCGCGTCGACGGCGGGCTGGCCAACAGCGACGCGCTGCTGCAAATCCAGGCCGACGCGCTGCAACGCCCGGTGCTGCGGCCCGCCAACCTGGAGACGACCGCGCTGGGCGCGGCGCGGCTGGCGATGCAAGCCGATCGGGGCGTGCCGGCGGCGTTCGAGCTCGAGTACGCGAGGATCGAGCCGCGCGGCGAGCTCGACGCGGCCTGGCAACGCTGGCGCAACCTACGCGCCGCCGCCGCTGCCTATGCTGGATCAGAGGCAGCCGATCCATGACGCCCGAATACGACGTGATCATCATCGGCGGCGGGATTAACGGCGCGGCGATCGCGGCGGCCGTCGCCGCGCGCGGCTACCGCACGCTGGTGCTTGAGCAGGGCGATTTCGCGTCGGGCACCACCGCCGCCTCGACCAAGCTGATTCACGGCGGGCTGCGCTACCTGGCGACGGGCGACGCCGGGCTGGTACACGAGTCGCTTCAGTCGCGCGAACGGCTGCTACGCAAGCGCCCGCATTTGGTGCAGCCGCTCGGCTTTCTGCTGCCCGTCTATCGCGGCGATCCGCGGCCCGCCGCCATGGTGCGCGCCGGGCTGCTGCTCTACGACCTGCTCTCGCCGCGCAAGGTGACGCCCTGGCACCGCTCGTTTTCGACGCGGCAGTTGCAGCGGATTGAGCCCGCGATCTCAACCGACGGACTGACGGCGGCGTACCGCTTCTACGACGCGCAGGTCAAAATGCCGGAGCGGTTGACGCTGGAGTATCTGGCCGAGGCGCGCAGCTCGGGCGCGGACCTGCGCAACTACGCGGCGGTTGATTACATCATCGTCGACCGCCAGCGGGCGCGGGGCGTCGACTTCCACGATGTGCTCACGGGCAAGCGATCGTCGGCCGCGGCGCGGCTGGTGATCAACGCGGCGGGGCCCTGGGTCGATGCGGTGCTGGAGGCCACGGGGCGCAGCCTTGATCGGCGGATCGGCGGCACGCGCGGGTCGCATCTGGTGCTCGATCTCGAGCGGCGCGGCCCGCGCCATGCCGTGCTGCTCTCGGCGCGCTCCGACGGACGCCCGATCTTCGCCGTGCCCTGGCTGGATCACCACATCCTGGGCGCGACCGACATTCACGACGACGGCGATCCGGGCGCGGCGCGGATCCACGACTGGGAGATCGATTACCTGATTGATGAGGCGTCGCGGGCGCTGCCGGGGATCGGCATTGAGCGGCGCAATGTGCGCTACGCCTATTCCGGCATCCGCGCGCTGCCGCACGCCGCCGACGGCGTCTCGCCGGGCGCGGTGACGCGGCGTTCGTTTGTGATCGATCACCGGCGCGAGGGCGTCGAGCGGTTGCTCTCGATCGTCGGGGGCAAGCTGACCACGGCGCGCGTGTTGGGGCGCGAAGTGGCGGAGCAGGTGCGGCGCGAAATCGGCCGCCCGCGCGCGCGAGGCATTCGCGCGCTGCCAGCCGAGCCGCACGCCCGCGCCAGCTTCCTGCCCGCGCCCGCCGAGCAGCATTTGCGCAACACCTACGGTCCGCGCGCGCCCGATGTAGCCGCCTACACCGCCGCCGACGCGGCGCTGGCCGAGCCGCTCTCGCCGCACCACCGCGACATCGGCGCGCAGGTGGCGTTCGCCGTGGAGCACGAGGGGGCGCGCACCGTCGCGGATGTGCTGCTGCGCCGGACGGCGGTCGGCCTCACCCACGACCTGGGCCGCAGCGCCGCTCCTCGCGCCGCCGCGATCATGCAGAGCCGCCTCAAGTGGAGCGACGAGCACCGCGAGCAGGCCGTGCGCGACTATTTCGTCGAGCTGCACCGCCGCTTCACGGTCTTCGACCAACAAACCGGCGCTCCCCAACAGCCCGAGCAGGCCATCCCCCGCCGCGCCTGAGTGGCGTATAGTGGCTCAAAGCATCGCTGAGATGCGCGGGCCGAAGAGGCAAAGACGATGAGCGACTCAAGCAGTCTGCACCTGCCGGATCTGACGATCAAAGGCTTTCGCGGAATCGAAGATTTGACGATTCCGCGTCTGGGCCGCGTGACGCTGCTGGTGGGCAAGAACAGCGTCGGCAAAACGACGGTGCTGGAGGCGGTACGCGCGTATGCTGCAAGAGGACGACCCAGCACCTTGGAAGAGATTCTCAGATCCCACGGCGAGACGTCGACTGCCATCGATGAAGATGGCGACGAGGTTTCCGGGCCAGACTGGCTCTCGCTGTTTCACGGCCGCCAACGACTAATCTGTCGGGAGGTCAAGATCGGGCCGACAACCGCAGATGATCAGCTCAAAATCAGCGTGGGGTCGTTGACAGACCGACAGCAAGAAGCCGTCTGGGAAACAGTCCCAGATCCCCTAGCTGAAGAATTTATGCGCATTGATGCGCAAGCGATCAGTGTTGAGTTCCGCAACCGCAAGGGTGCTGTCGGTCTCAGCACAGGACATCGGGATGGCGCGCCGGGGCTCGTTCTCTCCTGGAACTCTCGGGCTCGACGGTTGGGATGGCGCCCCACCCCCTTTCTCGAGGAAGACGGCTTCTCGTCGGCAGTCACATGCCAACAGGTCGGTCCTGGCCTGCCAGGCGACATGAAGGTCGCAAGCTACCTTGACCAAGTGGCGCTGACTGAGGCCCAGGAGCGTGCGATAGATGCGTTGCGCCTGATCTTCGGCATTCGCGTCGAAGACATAGCGACCATCGGTCGACAACAGCTCGTTTTTGCGGATAGCCCAAAGACGATCGTCAAACTCGCCGGATACGATCGCCCGGTACCCCTACGAAGTCTCGGTGATGGCGCACTGCGCATGTTTGGCGTTGCGTTGGCTCTCGCGAACAGCCGCGGCGGCATTCTCCTAATCGACGAAGCAGAAAACGGCATCCACTACTCCCTCCAGCGGGAGTTCTGGCGCATGGTTCTCCAAGCAGCGGACCGAAACAACGTCCAAGTCATCGCTACGACGCACGGGTGGGACTGCATCGTAGGCTTCGCGAGAGCATCCATCGAGCTTGGACACATCAGTTCCCGGCTGGTCCGGCTCAGCCGTGCTCGCGGTAAACTCCGCGCCGTGGAGTACACCGAAGAGGAGATGATCACCGCGGCGGAGCAGGGCATCGAGATGCGATGACCCTATGACGGATCAGCGCCCCAGTCTCATCACCCATCCGCGAGTGCTTTTGGTCGAAGGCCCAGATGATGAGCGTGTCGTCAAGAGCATTTGCGAGGCGTGCGGCGACCTCCCCCCATTTGGGACTATCTCAAGGGGAGGCATTGACCCTCTCCTGAAGTCGATCGGCATCGACCTCAAGGTGGACGATAGAGAGGCTGTCGGCATTCTTGTGGACGCGGACGACGACCCGGCGGCTCGTTGGGAAGCGATACACAACCGACTGAGTCCGGCATTCGAGCTGCCGGCAGCACCAGTCGCAGGCGGTCTCGTAATCGGAACTGAGCCGCGCGTAGGTGTGTGGCTGATGCCTGACAACAACCAACCGGGTGAACTCGAAGACTTCGTGATCCGAATGATCCCGGACGCTGACCCGATCTGGCCGCTAGCACAACGCTACATCGCTGCAATTCCAGCCGAGCATCGAGAGTTTGCAGAAGGCAAACAGCAACGGGCGGCGCTGCATGCGTGGCTTTCGACGCGCAGGCATCCCCGACCTATGGGCACAGCCATTACAGCCAGATTCCTCGAGACCGATGGCGCTCTCTGCCAACAGTTCGCCGCCTGGTTGCGCAGACTGTTCGGATGAGACTACCTAGGCCGCCCACCCAGCTCCCAGCCCCACATTCTCCCCAGGGGCTAGGTGGGGAAAGCCACGAGCAGCACTAGCCGCCGTGCCGCGCCCCATGCCTGGACACGCGCTAGGCGGCGGGTAGATCGTCCAGCCGCACTGAGAGGACTTTGCTCAGGCCGTCTGCGGCCATTGTGACGCCGTAGATCGAGTCGGCCTGCTCGATCGTGCGGCGATTGTGGGTGATCACCACGAACTGGATATCGGCGGCGCGCTCCTTGAGCGCCTGGATGAAACGCTCGACGTTGGCTTCGTCGAGCGCGGCGTCGACCTCGTCGAGCACACAGAAGGGCACGGGGCGGATTTCGAGCAGCGCGAAGAGCAGGGCGATCGCGGTGAGCGCGCGCTCGCCGCCCGAGAGTTGGCCGAGATTGGCCACGCGCTTGCCCGGCGGTTGTGCGGTGATCTCCACACCCGCCGGCGGCGCGTCCGCGTCGGCTTCCGCATCCGGATCAAGCTCCGGATCGGCGTCCGGTGGGGCGTCCTCGCGGCTGAGCGCGAGCCGCGCCTGGCCGCCGCGAAACATCAGCCGGAAGTAGCGCTGGAACGCGGCGTCAACCTTGTCAAAGGCAGCGCGGAAGAGTGAATCGATTAAGCCCTCGAGCTCGCGTTCGGCGTCGCGCAGCCGCGCTTCGGTGGCCTCGAGATCGGAAATCTGCTCGGCAAGCGAAGCGAAGCGGCGCTGCTCGGATTCGTGCTCCTCGGCCGCTTCCGGCTGCGGCGGGCCGAGCCGCTGGAGCCGCCCGCGCAGGGCAACCGCGGCGGCGCGGCGCTGTTCGACTGCGGCGGCAGGATCCTCGGACGGATCGAGCGGCAGCTGCGCGTCCGGCGGCGAGAGCGCGGCCAGGTCAATGCGATCGTCGGCGGCGTCCGCTGCGAGCCGCTGCTGCGCGGCGTCGGTTTCGCGCAGCACCGCCTGCGCTTCAACGGCGGCGCGCTCCGCCTCGACGCGCGTCGACTGCGCGGCGTCGAGCCGCTCGCGGGCGTTGCTCCGCTCCTGTTCGGCGCTGCGCAGGGCGGCGCGGGCGGAATCGAGCGAGGCGCTGTCGGCTGCGGCCGACTCAGCATCGGCGAGCGCGGCGGCGCGCTGCACCTGCGCGTCGCTCAGCGCTTGCAGCTCATTCCGCACCTCACCGAGTCGGTCGACGGCCTGCGCGCGGCGCTCGATTCGTTTGGCCCGCGCCCGGGCGTCGGCGAGCGCGGCGGCGGCGGCGTCGCGCTGCTGTTCGAGCACCGCCAGATCCGTCAGATCAGCGCCGTCGGGTTGCACGATCGCGCCCGCTTCATCCGGCGCGGGCGGTTGGATCGACGCCGCGTCGGCGCGGACGCGCCGCTGGCGCGACTGAATGCGCAAGGCGTCGCTCCGCAGACGCTCCCGCTCGCCCTGCGCGGCGGCGCGCGCGACCTCGGTGTCGCTCAGCGCGGCGGCAGCCCGCGCGTGCGCTTGAGTGCGCTCGCGCGTCAACGCAGCGGTGGTTTCGCAAGCCTGCGCCGCCTGCAACCGCGTCTCCTCATCGGGATGCGGCAGCTGTTCGAGCTCACGCCGCAGCTCGTCGCGGCGCTCGCGCCATTCGGCGACCTGCCGCTGTCGGCGGGCGCGGCCGTCGCTCGATGCGCCGTCCCGGCCCCGCGCGGCGACCACGCCGTCGGCGCGGATCAGGAGGCCGTCGCGGGTGACCGCGGCGTAAGGCGCACCCGATTGGGCATCGGATCGCGCGTCGGCCAGCAGCGCGCGCGCCTGCTCCGCGTTTTCGGCGATTCGCACGCCGCCAAGCAGCGCGTCCGTGAGCGGGCGCAGCTCGGCGGGCGCCTCGACCAGATCGGCGGCGGTCAGCCCGACAGCCACCGCCGCGGCGCTCGCGCCCGACCCGTTGCGGTGCGCCGGGCGGGATGAGCGGGCGGGGCGGGCCGCTGCGGGGCGGCTGCGAACCAGTTCGACCGCGACGCCGAGCCAATCGGCCTCGCCGCTCTCCAGCGCCGCCTGCGCGCGAGCGATCGCCGCAGCGCTCGAGGGTTGAAGCTCGGCGTCGGCGACCGCGCCCAGCGCCGCCTTGACGGCGGCTTCGTATCCGTCGCGAATGCGCAGACGGCTGAGCAGCCTCGGCGCGCTGCCTGCCGCCGACGCGCCGTTGTCCGAAGGCGCGAAATCGTCGAGCGCGGCGATCCGCGCGCTGAGGTCGTCGAGCTCACGTTCAAGCGCCCGTCGCTGCCCACCAAGTTCGTCCTGCTCGCGCTCGATCCGCTCCAATTCCTCAGCAGCGCGGGTTTCCGCTGCTTGCGCAGCGGTCAACGCGGCCTGCGCCTGCGCCTCGGTGGATTTCGCGTCGGCGTGCGCCGTTTCAAGCTTGCCGAGCGTCCCAAGCTGCGCGACCCAGTCCGCGCCCAGCGCTTGCGCGTCGGCGCGCAGCTCGCCGCGCTCGACGGCGAGACGCTCCGCCAGCGCCTCGGCGGCCGCCTGGCGGCGGGCCGCTTCGTCGCGCTCGCGCTGCGCCTGGTCGCGCCGCTTGCGCGCCTCGCGCAGCCGCGCCTCGGCTTGCGCATGCGCGGCGCCGGCGCGCTCCAGATCAGATTGGAGGTCGGTCTGGGGATCACCGTCGGGCGCGGCGACGCCGAGCTCCGACTCCAGGTTGGCGGCTTCGCCGCGCAGCCACTCACGGCGGCGATCATCGAGTTCCGCTGCGTGCCGCAGATCGTTGAGGCGGGCCTGCGCCGCGCGCTGCTCGCGTTCCGCCGCTTCCGCCGCTTTTCGCGCCTGCTCAACGGCGCGTTCGGCGGCGGCGAGCGCCTCGGCGGCGGCGGAGCGTTCGCTTTCGGCGCTGCGCTGCTCCGTTTCCGCCGCCTGCGCAGCGGCGCGGCGTTGCTGCTCCTGATCCGCCAGCTGCGCCGCCGCCGCGCCGTACCAAGCGCGCAGCGCGGCGCCGAGCTCGGTCTCCACCTCAAGGCGGCGTCGTTCGCGGCGCGCCTGTCGTTCGAGCGTTCGCAGGCGCGGCTCGAGTTCGTCGCGCAGGATCCGCGCACGCTCCAGATGCTGCTCCGCACGCTCGCGCTGGCGGCGCGACTCGATCATCTTTCGCCGGTGGCGGCGGACATCGGCCACCTCTTCGATTAACCGGCGGCGCTCAATCGGCCGCAGCCGCAGCACCTCGTCGACCAGTCCCTGGCCCATCAGCGCGTAGCCGCCCGCGCCCAGGCCGCTGTTGTGGAACAGCTCCTGAATTTCGCGCAGCCGCACGGATCGGCCGTTGAGCCGAAATTCCGACTCGCCGTCGCGATGGACACGCCGCTGCACCTCGATCTCGGCGGCCTCAAGGCCCAGCCAGCCGTCCTCGTTGTCCAGGCGCAGGCGCACCTCGGCGAGTCCGGCGGGGGCGCGTGCGGCCGAGCCGGTGAAGATCACGTCGTCCAGCCGCCTGACGCGCAGGCTGCGGTTCGCGCCCTCGCCGATCACCCAGCGCAGGGCGTCCATGATGTTCGATTTGCCGGAGCCATTGGGCCCGACGATCGCGGTCACCCCGCTGTCGAAGCGCAGCTCGGTGCGGTTGCCAAACGACTTATAGCCGCCGATTTCGATGCTGCGGAGGCGCATCAGGCGTCCTCCTCAGCGGGCTGGGCAGAGGCAGACAGCGCACTCAGGGCGCGTTCGGCGGCGGCGCGTTGGGCGGCCTGCTTGCTGGAGCCGCAGCCTTGGGCGACCGGCACATCGTCGATACGCACCTCGACGCGAAAGCGCGGATCGTGCGGCGGACCGCTGCGCGCCAGCGTCGTGTAGCGCGGCGTCGCGCCCGACTCGCTCTGCACCTGCTCCTGGAGCACGCTCTTCGGGTCGCGGCGCAGATCGCCGCGCGCGAGCGCGTCGAGCGAGGGGCGCACCAGGCGGCGAACGACCTTCTGCACCGCCCGTTGCCCGCCGTCGAGCCAGATCGCGCCGATCAGCGCTTCGAGCGAGCAGGCGAGCACGATCGGCTGCTTCCGCGCGCCCATATTGGAGATGCCCGCGCCCATCACGAGCTCGGCTCCCAAGTCCAGCTCGGCGGCGATCGCGCCGAGATTGTCGTTGCGCACCACCAGCGAGCGGGCCTCGGTCAGCCAGCCCTCTGCAGCGTCGGGGAAGCGCTCGAACAGCTCGCGGGCGACGATCGAGCCGAGGATCGCGTCGCCGAGAAATTCGAGCCGCTCGTTGGAGTGCAGCCCCGGATCATCGTGCTCGTTCACGTAGGAGCCGTGCACCAGCGCCTCGCGCAGCAGCTCGGCGTCGCGGAACTCGTACCCGATACGCTGTTCGAGTCGGCGCAGCCGCGGCCGCGGCAGTTGGTCGGCGAGGCTCGTTGCCAAGCTCATAACCGGGCTCCTCGGCGGCCATCGTCGCAGGCTGCCACGTTATGTGCATCCAGGCTGCGGGGCGCGGAGCGTTGAGCATGCTCACTTCAGTACCGGTACCCAGCCCGGCACCCGCCCCAGCCGCTGCTCGGCGCAAGCCAGCGGGCGGGTCGCCCGCTGATCTGCCGCCGGCCGCCGCCGCTGCGATGTCCGACGAGCTGCGCGCCGCCGCTACCTTACTATGTCACGCCGCCGCCGACTTGGACACTCCACTCTATCTGGTCGGCGGAACGCTGCGCGATCGCGTGCTGCTCACCCCCGCACCCGAGACCGCGCTGGGCAGCGCGCCGGCGCTGGACCTCGATCTGGCCGTCGGTGGCGACGTATCCGCGCTCGCCGCCGCTTTGGCAGGGCTGCGCTGGACGACCCATGATCGCTTCGGCTCCGCTTCCGCGCAGCTGCCCGACGGCTCGCGCATCGACCTCGTCCGCACCCGCAGCGAGCGCTACCCCGCGCTCGCGGCGCTGCCGATCGTCGAGGCCGCGCCAATTGAGCGCGACCTGGATCGCCGCGACTTCACGATCAACGCGGCCGCTTTCGGCCTGAGCGGACCGCACGCGGGCGTCCTGCTCGATCCGCACGGCGGCGAGCGCGATGCGGCGCGCAAGGTCGCCCGCGTGCTGCACAGCGGCTCGTTCCAGGACGATCCGACGCGGCTGATTCGTCTCTGCCGCTACACCGCGCGAATCGGGGGGCGTCCCGAGCGAGAGACCGCGCGGCTGGCCCGCCAGACAGTCGCAGGGCTGGCCGCCCTCTCCCCGGCCCGCTTCGGCGACGCCTGGCGCGCGCTGCTGCAAGACACCGCCGCCCGGCAAGCGCTGCGCCGCGCCCGACGCTTGCGCCTGCCGCAAGCGCGGCTGGCCGGCTGGGAAGTATCCGCCCGAGCCGCCTCGGTTGTCGAAGATGGGCGCGAGGACGCTCCACTGCGCTTCTGGGCGGCTATCGGCCTCAGCTGCCGCGACCCGGCAATCATCGAGCAGTTGCCCGCCGCCGCCGCACTGCGCCGTGAAGAGCAGGCCGCCCTGCAGGGCAGCGCCGCGCTGCGGGCAGCGAAGCGCAAGCTCGCCCGCGCAGCTCGGCTATCCGAAGCCGCCGACCTCGTTACGTCAATTCCGCCTCCGGCGGCCGAAACCGCCGCCGCGCTCTGGCGCGGCGCGGCCGCGGAGCGGCTGCGCCAGATCATCGAGCGCCGCGACTGCGCCGTCTCGCCCTTGAGCGGCGCGGCGCTACTGGCGCTGGGCGTGCCGCAGGGACCGGCCGTCGGCGCATGGCAACGGCGGCTCGCTCAGGCGATCTGGGACGCCGAGTTGCCCGATGATTCCGCGGCGCGTATCGCGCTCGCCGAGCAGTGGGTACGATCATCGCCAACACGCCCGCCGGCCGGCGGGCCGCCAGGGAGCGGCAATGACTGACGCAGCAAGTTCAACAGCGGGCAACGAACCGGAGGCAAGCGGCTGCGTGGTCTGCGCCGCGCCGCTCCAGGCCGACGCCCAAGCCGACTGCTACCGCTGCGGCGGCTACTTTCACCTGGCGCTGACAACCAGCTCAGAGGTCGAAGACTGCGGCCAGGTCTGGCTCGACGACGAGGTGCTCGCCCTGCAATTCGCCTGCAGCCGCTGCCTGGAAGAGCAGATCGGCGAGCAGGACGCCCCCGCAGAAGCGCCGCAACGGCCGCCGAGCCGCGCCATACGCGCCAAGCCAGGCGTGAGCGCGCAAGACATCGCGCGCCGCCGCCGAGGCCGCTAGCGATGCCGCGCACTCGCCGCAGACGGCGGCGGCGCTCAGGCGGCGCGGCCGCGCCCGCCAACCCGCAGCTGGAAACGCTCACGGCCGAGGTCGCGCCCGCGGGCCGTCGGTTGCCCTCGGCCGCCGTGGTCCTCGCCCTCTGCCTCGGCGTTTGGCTGGGTCTGGCGATCTCCGCCGGCGACTCGGGTACAGCGGTCACCGTCGCGCTCTGGGTCAGCGTGATCGGCGCCGGCCTGGCCGGAGGCCGCCTGCTACGCCGCTGGCTGCAACGCCGCGCCCGCTAGGGTATGTTCGCACCTGCCGCTAAGCGCTGGCCAACAGCCGCCCTTTTTCCCGATTCATTGCTCCCCCCCTTTGAGGTGGGGGGTTGCGACGACGGTGTTCAGGTTTTCTTTTTTTCGGGGTGATCGGGGGTGATCCGGAGGCCTCCCTATCTGGTCGGAGCGCTTGGCGGTGTTCGGGTTTGTTCAGGTTTGTTCGGATTTGTTCAGGTTTGTTCGGATTTGTTCAGGGTTGTTCGGGGTGTGTTGGTGGGGTTGACAGCGAGGGTTGACGCTGGAGGTGTCGGGGTGGTGGCCGCGGTTGCGGTTTTGCTGTGTTTTGCTGGGGTTTGGGGTTGGGGCGGGGGTTGACGGTGTCAACTTTTGGCAACCCTTGTCAACTTTTGTCAACCTGGTGTCAAGCGCTGTCAACCTGGTGTCAACCTCTGTCAAGTTTTGGTCAGCGTTGGCGAGGCTGGGTTCCTGCCTGCGCAGGAATGACGGAAGGGGACGCAGGAATGACGGAAGGGGGGCGGGGCGGCGGTGCTGCGGGGAGACGGGCATGGTTCGGCACTCCTGTTCTAGAGTGAGTGTAGCAGGATTTGGGGGAAGTGGGGGGCGTGTGCGGTGGTTCCTGCCTGCGCAGGAATGACGGGAGGGGACGCAGGAATGACGGAAGGGGGGCGGGGCGGCGGTGCTGCGGGGAGACGGGCATGGTTCGGCACTCCTGTTCTAGAGTGAGTGTAGCAGGATTTGGGGGAAGTGGGGGGCGTGTGCGGTGGTTCCTGCCTGCGCAGGAATGACGGGAGGGGACGCGGGGTGGGTGATCGGGGCGCGCAGAGCCGGTGGTGGCGGCTCGCGGCGTCCCACCCCCCACCTAACCTCCCCCCTTCCAGGAGTCTCCTGCAAAACAGCGGATCTGGCGCATGTGCGCGAGTGCCGACCAGATAGAGCCTGATCGGCGGATCCGCCAAAATCGGCCATTTTGCAGGAGACCCCCTGGGAGGGGGAGGGATGAATTTGGGGAAGGAGGCGAGTATTGGGCTAGGGGTCGCGTGGGTTCCTGCCTGCGCAGGAATGACGGAGGGGGCGCAGGAATGACGGAGGGGGCGCAGGAATGACGGAGGGGGCGCAGGAATGACGGAGGGGGCGCAGGAATGACGGGAGGGGGGCGCAGGAATGACGGAAGAGAGGGGCGCGGGTATGGCGGAGTGGGGGCGCGGGTGCGGCGGAGATTTTTGCGTGAGGGTGATGGGAGAGGGAAGTGTGGATGTGGGCTAGAGGGCTTTGCGGCTTTCGCCGATTTGGAGCTCGGGGACTTTGATGGCGGCTCCGGCTTCGAGGGCTTCCAGGGTGGCCAGGAATGATTGCTCGCCTAGGCCGGCGGACAGGGCGCGGAGGTAGGTTTGGTGGGCGGCGTTGGTTACGGGCATTGGGACCTGGTTGCTGCGGGCGGCTTCGAGGGCGAGCGAGACGTCCTTTTCGGCGAGGCGCAGGGTGAAGGAGGGGTTTTCGAAGCGGCGGCCGAGGAGGTAGGGGGCGAGGCCCAGGTAGGGGCGGGCGGTGCCCAGGCGCAGTTGTTCGAGCAGCGGGCCCGGCTCGAGCCCGGCCTTCGCGCCCAGCACGAACGCTTCCTGGACGATGTGGGTGCCGCAGAGCACGATCATGTTGTTGATCAGCTTGACCAGGCAGCCGGAGCCGGCCTCGCCGAGGTGGAAGATGTTGGCGCCGATCGCCTCGAGGTAGGGGCGCACGCGCTCGAAGGCTTCGGCGTCGCCGCTGCCCAGCACGGTCAGCGTGCCAGCTTCGGCGCCGGGCACGCCGCCGGTGACGGGCGCGTCGATGTAGGCGAGGCCGCGCTCGGCTTCCAGCGCCGCCAGACGCTGCACGGTCGTGATCGAGTTGCTGCTGAGGTCGATGTGGATGTCGCCCTCGCTCGCGCCGGCCAGGATGCCGTCGGGATCCGTGACCACCGCTTCGACCTCGACGGGCCCGGGCAACGAGGTGAAGACGACCGAGCAGCGCGCGGCGATGTCGGCGGGGCTGTCGGCCGCGTCCGCGCCCAGTTCGAGCAGGTTTTCGGTTGCCTCGGGGCGCAGGTCGAAGACCACCAGCTGGTGCCCGGCGGCGATCATTTGGCGCGCCATCGGGTTGCCGATGTTGCCTGCGCCGATGAAGCCGATCTGCGCTTCGCGGTTGGAAGCGCGGTCGCTAGAAGTCATCGAACGGTCCTTTCTTAGCCGGCTCATCGTCCGCCGTGTCGGGCGTGACGATTTCCAGCACCTGCCACATGTACCAGGAGGCGACGGAGCTGTAGGGCGACCATTTGGCGCCGATTTCGAGCGCCTGTTTGGGGGTCGGTTGCTCGGCCAGCCCGTAGGCCGCTTTCATGCCGTTGCGCACGCCGAGGTCGCCGACCGGCAGCACATCGGGGCGGCCGAGGTGAAACATCAGCATCATGTGGGCGGTCCATTCGCCGACGCCCTTGACGGCGGTGAGCGCCTCCTGCACCTCGGCGTCGCTCATTTCGTCCAGCCGCTCGAAGGGCAGCCGGCCGTCGGCGACGTGCGCGGCCAGGTCGCGCAGGTAGCCCATCTTCTGGCGGGAGATGCCGCAGGCGCGAAAGTCCTCGTCGCTGGTCGCCAAAATCTGTTTCGGCGTGGGGGTGCGCGACTCGTCGCCGTAGTGTCCGTACCAGCGGCGCATGATGGCCGCGGCGGCCGGCCCGGCGAGCTGCTGGAACAGCAGCGAGCGCACGAGTTGCGCGTAGGGGTCGTCGCCGGGGCGCGGCTTGTAGGGGCCGCGCTCGTCGATCAGCCGGCCGATCACGGGGTCGACCTTGCGCAGGTGGCGGTAGGCCGCGGCGGCGGAGAAGCGCAGTCGTTTGGCCATCAGCCCGCCTTACGCCTACGCCGAGAGCAGCGCCCGGAACTAGGCATTGGGCTGGCCCCAGCGCTCCCAGTGCAGGAAGTCGGTGAGTGGGCGGCGGGTGACGGGGCCGAAGTTGACGTCGGGCCAGCCCATCGGGATCATCGCGACCGGCCGTGCCTCTTCGGGGATGCCGAACTCGGAGCGCAGCAGGTCCATGATGCCCTCCTGCGGCGTGGTGAGCACGGTGCCCAGACCTTCCGCGCGCGCGGCGAGCATCAGGTTTTGGATGCTGGGGTAGATCGAGGAGCCGGCCAGCAATCCGTCGGGCGCGGGCGACTGGGCGGCGACCAGGCAGGGGATGATCAGCACGGGCGCGGCGGCGAAGTTGTCGAAGAGGTTGAGCGCGCCGCGAATCATCCGGCGCTGGGTGGGGTCCTCGATGGTGTCGGGATCGGGCAGGCGGCCGGAGAAGGCTTTGAACGACTCGCGGATCGCCTGGGCGATGCGCTCACGTTGCGCGGCGCCGCGGATGACGAGGAAGCCCCAGGGCTGCATGTTGCTGCCGGAGGGCGCCCAGGTGGCGGCGCGGATGATTCGCTCGATTGTCTCGTCGGGCACCGGATCAGAGGTCCAGCGGCGCACTGCACGCTGGGTCTGCATTGCTTCGTAGATGTCGTTCGTCGCAGCCATGCGCAGCCCCTTCAGCTGCGGGGCGGGCGCTCCGCAGTTTGATGAGTGTAGTGCCCGTGGCGGGCGGCGCAGGTGGTCGTTTGCGCCGGCGCTTGTTTGGTGGGGCATAATGGCGTTGGCGGGCTGTCGTTAGAGGGTGTCGATCCCGGGATTGCCCCTCGGCCGCACCTGCCCGGCGCGCGTCGCTTGCGGCGCGGCGTCGCTCTGACCGCGGCTGGTTCCGGCGCGGAGCGCTTCCCCGGTGAAACACCCGGGGGCCAGTCGCACCCTCACTCTCGCCAAGTCCTGCTCAGTGGTGTAAGATGGCGGTGGCGGGCTGTCGTTAGAGGGTGTCGATCACGGGATTGCCCCTCGGCCGCACCTGCCCGACCCGTGTCGCTTTGCGGCGCGGCGTCGCTCTTGATCGCGGCTGGATTCCAGTGCCAAGGGTGCTTGGGCGGTCTTCGGACTGCCTCCCAGCCGCACTCTCTTGCATTTCTTCCTCGCAGCCTGGTGTGACTGCTTCGCTTGACTGTGGTTGATTCCGGCGCCTAGGGACTGTTCACACTTCCGTCATTCCTGCGCAAGCAGGAATCCAGGCGATCTCCAGCGTCGGTACGCACCTCGACATCCCGATGGGCTGCCCAAGTGATGTTTGAGCGCCGCCGGAAGTCTGAGGTGGAGCGATGTTTCGTCATGCGCGCGGGTTCCTGCCTGCGCAGGAATGACGGAGGGAGAGCGGCGTGGGCGTCGGGGCGCACACGACGAGCGGCGACGGCTCGAGACTCCCACCCCCCACCTAACCTCCCCCCTGGAAGGGGGGAGGGATGAATTGGGGTGAGAGGTGAATATTGGGTTGGGTGCTGAGCGTAGCGGAGTCATGCTAAGCGTGAGTCGGCCTAGCTGGCGGTGGGGCAGCCTCCTGCGGCGGTTGGTTCCGGGGCGTCGTGCTTGAACTCGTCTATGTAGGCCTCGATCACGCCGTGTTCGACGCTTTCGAGCGGCATTCGCTCGCCCCAGGTGACCAGCATCAGTGGGGCGGCCAGCGCGGCGTAGGGGGCGAGGATGATGTATGTCCCCTCCTCGAACTGGGTGGCGGAGAGCTCTGTCAGTTGCGCCAGCTGCTCGTCGCTGATTTGGCCGGGCGAGTACCAGATCACCACCGCGCCGTGCTCCATTGCGTGGACCGCGTTCTCGAAGCGCGGCGGGGAGGAGTAGAGCCCGCAGGCGAGCGGCGTCGAGTCGTGCGGCCCGCCGTAGGGCGGCACTGTGACGTAGGGGACATCCGCTGTGGGCGGCACATGCGTCTGGCCTTCCGTCGTGAGCTCGTCGTCGTAGAGCTCGAGGCGGGGGTCGTCGCGGATGTCGCCCGCGCCGCCGCAGGCTTGCAAGAGCAGCAGCGCGCTTGCGAACAGCAGCGCGATGGCGATCAGTCGGTCAAGTGGTCGGGCGATTGGTCGGCGGATCATTCGCTCCGCGCCTCCTCCAGCAGCCGCAGCTGCGCGTCGCGATCCAGCACGTAGCGCTCGTAGTATCCCGCCTCGCCGCTGCTCAGGAAAACCTCCAGCTGCGCGCGCCAGGCGGGCAGCCCGTCGTCGTCATCGTCGTCGGCTGAGGGCGCTTCGACGGGCAGCAGCGTCTTCCAGGCGGCGGCCACGATCGGCGCGCCGTCGTACTGCGCCGCCAGCCCCGCGATCGGCACGGCGGCCAGGTGGGGGCGGTTGCCGGCCAGCAGCCGCAGCCAGCTGAGCAGCTCGTCCGCGAGCTCGTGCGCCGGGTCGTAGTAGACCACCACGCCGCCGCTCTCGAGCAGGGGCAGCATTTGCACCGGGTCCGGCGCGATGTCGAACGGCGCGGGCTCGTCGGCGCCGTAGACGCCGACCGGCGGTATATCGTCGTGGTGCGGGCCTGAGGTGGGCGGCGATGAGTTGTACGCGCCGAAGGTCTCGCCCTCTTCGAGATGCCGCCGGCCCTGATCGGGATAGGCGATGATTCCGCGAATCTCGGTGACCTCCGGCGAGGGCAGCACCTGTTGCATTACGACCATGGCGATCAGCGCGACGAGCAGGCCGGCGAGCAGGGCGAACGACATGCGGGGGAGGCCGAAGATGGTGCGCTTGGGCGGCTGCGCGCGATCGCGCCCGCCGCCGCGCCCACCATCGCCTCTGTTGCCGCCGCCGCGCCGATTGCCTCTTCCGCGGCCTCCACCTCCATCGCCGCCCTCGTCTTGCCCGCCGCCGTTGGATTCTGCCGGCTCGGACGCCTCGTCGGCAGCGTTGTCGGAGACGGAGACCTCGCGCTCTACTTCGCGTTGGGGCTGGCGCTGGGCGGGGCGTCGGTTGCGCCGCCTGCGGCGTCGGCGTTGGGGCTGCTCGCTCATAGCGCCATCTTACGCGCCGCCGCCGTTTGGGGCGTGTTCGTGTTTGCGCCTCCCGTCATTCCTGCGCAGGAATGACGGGAGCGTGGACACGTTTCAGGCGACGATCTCTGCCGCTGTGAGCGCTCCGACCTGTTCGGCGCTGAGGCCGAGCTCGCCGCTAAGCAGCTCCAGGGTGTGCTCGCCGAGCAGGGGGGCGCGGCGCTGATGCCGCCAGGGGGTGCGCGAGAGGATGTAGGGCGCGCCCGGGTAGGTTGCGGCGCGCTCGTGTTCCGGGTGCTCCACCTCGACAAAGAAACCTCGCTCGGTCCAGTGCGGATCTTCGGCCGCTTCGTCGGGCGTGCGGATGATCGACCAGGCCGCGCCGGCCTGCTGCGCTTCGTGGTAGACGTACTCGGCGTCGTTGGCCGCGATGAACTCCGCGAGCTGCTCGAGCATTCGCAGCGCGGTCGGCTGGCGCAGCCCCAGCTGGCGCTTGCGCCCGTCGAGCAGCTCGGGATCGCTCAGCTCCGTGCCGAGGCCGTCGCGTTGGATCAGCTCGACCAGGCGCAGCCAGGCGGCCTCGCTGCGGGGCATTCCGAAGATGTTGATCAGGCGTCCGTCGGCGGTCGGATGCTGCCAGGGCTCGGTCGGCTGCGGCCCGGCGTGCCGCCCCGTCTGGCGCAGCAGCGGATGCCGCTCGTAGAGCGCCCACGGGGCGGAGGACTCGATCGTGAAGGCGCAGGCTTCGTGGACTGAGGCGTCGATGTGTTGTCCGCGGCCCGACTGCTCGCGTTCGTAGAGCGCGGCGATCGCGCCGAAGACGGCGTAGTAGGCGGCGATGTGCCCGGCGTGATGCTCGGTGGGTCGGATCGGCGGCGCGCCTTCGAGGTTGTCATAGCCGCAGGAGCCCATCGGCCCGCCCAGCGCCAGCCCGACCGCGTCGGACCAGGCCCACTCCGCCCTCGGGCCGTCCTGGCCGAACGGCGTGACGCTCAGCACGATCAGACGCGGGTAGGCGTCGGCCAGCAGGACAGGATCGAAGGGGCGCTGCGGCGTCGGCTGCGCGGTCTCCAGCACAATGTCGGCCTGGGACGCCAGGCGGAGGAAGAGGTCGAGCCCGTCGTCGTGGGCGAGGTCGAGCGCGAGCGAGCGCTTTTCGGCGTTGTAGTACCACCAGAAGAGGGAGCGCTCCGGCCCGGGCAGGTCGTCGAGGAAGGGGCCGATTCGGCGCGCCGGGTCGCCTGTCGGCGGCTCGATTTTGATCACGTCAGCGCCCAGGTTGGCGAGCAGCTTGCCGGCGTACTGGCCGAACGAGTCGCTCAGGTCGAGCACCCGCGCGCCGTCCAGCGCTGTTGCGCCGCTCACGCGGCAATTCCTGTGGTCATGGTTTTGTTCGCCTCGTCGTTCCAAGCTTGAGGAGTCTAGCAATCGTTCAGGTTGCCCCACTACGGAGAAGTGGTGATGAGGGGGCGGGTAGACGGACTGGCGCTGTGCTTGCTCGCGGGGGATCCCACCCCCCACCTAACCTCCCCCCTGGAAGGGGGGAGGGATGAATTGGGGAAGGGGGTGGGTTAGTCGGAGGGGGGGCGTGGGTTCGCTAGGGTGGGGCGCAGGTTCCTGCCTGCGCAGGAATGACGGTGGGGGGGCGTGGGTTCCTGCCTGCGCAGGAATGACGGTGGGGGGCGTGGGTTCCTGCCTGCGCAGGAATGACGGGGTAGGGCGCGGGTTCCTGCCTGCGCAGGAATGACGGGGTAGGGCGCGGGTTCCTGCCTGCGCAGGAATGACGGGGAGGGGGTGCGGGTTCCTGCCTGCGCAGGAATGACGGGAGGGGCGCGGGTTCCTGCCTGCGCAGGAATGACGGGAGAGAGCGCAGGAATGACGGGAGAGAGCGCAGGAATGACGGGAGAGAGCGCAGGAATGACGGGGTAGGGCGCGGGAATGACGGAAGAGAGCGCAGGAATGGTGGAAGAGGCGCATGGCGCATGGATAGTGCGGAGACGCTGCGTGCCCTGCTTGTCTCTCCTCCCTGCCAGAGGGGGAGGGATGAATTGGGGTGTGGTTGTGTGGGTCAGGCTAGCGGGGGGGATGGGCCTAGCAGGGGGCGGAGTTGGGCGTCGGCGGTTAGGGCGATGTAGTCCCATTGGCCTAGCAGGGCGGCGTCCATGCCGCGTAGGGCGATGGTGGCGGTTTCGGTTTCGATCTGGGGGACGAGGGCGAGCAGGATTTGGATGCGCGGGGCAGCGTCGGGGGGGATTGCGGCTGCGCTTTCGCGCAGGCCCTGGCGAATTCGCTTGCGGATGGCTCGGCCGTCGAGGATGGCGTCCGGGGCGGCGGCGAGCACGATGGGGTCTGCGAGATTGGGGATGCGCTGGATGGTCCAGGTGTCCTCGGCGTCGGCTGTGGTCGTCGCGCCCTCTTTGCGCAGGCCGTTGGCGACCAGCACGAGGAAGTCGATGAGTTGCGCGACCCGCTCGGGGTCGGCGGGCAGGCGATGGATTGCGCTGCTGTCCAGCTGGTATTCGCCCATCACCTGGCCGGTGAAGCGCGCCCAGTGCTGCGAGAGGCCGCCCAGCACGCTCATGTAGGAGCCGTCGGCGCCGGTCTTGCGGATGCCGAGCGTTACGGGGAAGGCGACCTCGCCGCGCGCGCCCTGGGGCAGTTCGGCGGCGGCTTCGGCGATTCGCGCGGCCGCGGCGTCGGCGTCTTCGGGCAGTTGCGCGTTGGGCGGTGTCCAGAGCGCGAGGTCGCGCGCGCCGTAGGCGTGCAGCCGCTCTTCGAGCGCCGCCTTGCGGCGCATTGTTTCGCCGTCGGCTTCGAGCGGGTAGAGCGGCGCGACGGCGATCGCGCCCTCGCGTCCGTTGAGGCGGCAGACCGCGTAGGAAGCGTCGGCGGGCGGGGGATCGTGGCTGAGCTCGAGGTCCTGCGTCTCGCGCAGGGCCTCGACGGCCAGCTGCGCGCCGATCCAGGTCAGCTGGCGGCGTGGGTCCATAGGCGCATCATACGGGCGGCCCGGCGATCGGCAGGCGGATCAGGATTCGCGTGCCCTCGCCGAGGCGGCTCTCGGCGCTGATTTGGCCGTTGTGGGCGCGGATGATTTCGCGGCTGATTGCGAGGCCGAGGCCGGCGCCGGGGCCGCTGCGGTCGGGGGATTGGTAGAAGCGGTCGAAGAGGTGGGGCAGGCGCTCGGGGGCGATGCCTGCGCCGCTGTCTTCGACTTCCAGGAGTAGGTGCTCGTTCTCGCGGCGGGCGCGGAGCTCGATGGAGCCCGCGTCGGTGTGGCGCAGCGCGTTGTCGACCAGGTTGGAGAGGACTTGCACGAGGCGGTCGTGGTCGGCGCGGATGATTGGCGAGCCGAGCGCGACGCTGCTGCTCAGGCGGAGGTCCTGGTCGTCCGCGCGGGGGGCGAACAGTTCCTCGACGTGGCGCAGCAGTTCGGTCGGCGCGACATCGCTCAGTTCGAGCCGCTCCTGGCCGGATTCGAGCCGCGAGAGGTCGAGCATCTGCTCGACCATGCGGAGCATGCGGCGCGTCTCCTGCTGGATCACGCCGAGCGAATGCTGCTGGCGCTCTTCGGAGGTGACCGTACCGTCGCCCAGCGCCTGGGCGAAGCCGCGGATTGAGGTGAGCGGGGTGCGCAATTCGTGGCTGACGTCGGCGATGAAGCCGCGCATGGCGCGCTCGTTGTCGGCGACGCGCTGGGCCATACGGTTGAAGGCGGCGGCGAGTTCGCGGATTTGGCGCGGCCCGGATTCGGCGGCGCGGGCCTCGTAGCTGCCGCGTCCGAAGTCGGCCACGACGCCGGTCAGGTCGCGCAGCGGGCGCACCAGCGAGCGGGAGAGGATTAGGGCGAGCAGGGAGGCGGCGGCGATGCCGGCCAGCCCGGAGAGAATCAGCCGCGCGGCGAGGTCGGCGACGGCGCCCGCGGCGCGCTCGTCGGAGAAGGTCACGGCGAGCAGGATGGCGCCGGGCTTGCCGAAGCGATCGACGAACGTGATCAGCACGCGGCTCATCACGGGCTGCTGGGACTCGCCGACGCGCAGCTCGGCGCGATACCAGCCGTCGGGGTCGCGCTGCTCGGCGATTCGCTTCCAGGTGAGAGTGGTGCGACGGCCGCGGATGCCGCGCTGGGGTCCGGAGCCTTCGAGGATTTCGCCGTCGGAATTGAGCAGCAGCACCAGGGCGTCGGTGTCCGCGGCGTGGTCGCGGATGCGCTCGGCCAGTTCGTGGGCCGGCTCGGAGCGCTCGACGCCGCGGCGGATGTCGATCTCGATCGCGTGGGCCATGGCTTCGAGTTCTTCGCGGTCGACCGTCTCGCGGTAGCCGCCGAGCAGCCCGGCGAAGACGGCGGCGCCGACGCCGAGGGTCAGCGCGACCACAAGCAGGAAGCCGAGGAAGAGGCGCGTGCCCAGCCCGACGCCGCGGACGCGCTCGCGCAAGCTGCGCAAATTGTTCAAGGGGTTGAGCGGCATTGGCGGCCGCCTTTCGCCGGCGCGCTCAGCCGCGCTGGTCGGCGCGCTGGTCGGCACACTGGGCAACGCGGGGGGCGGTCTGCACCAGCTTGTAGCCGACGCCGCGCACGGTCTCGATGGCGATGGCGTCGGAGGTCAGCTTGCGGCGCAGTTGGTTGACATGGACATCGACGGTGCGCGTCTCGCCGAAGTAGTCGTAGCCCCAGACGGTTTCGAGCAGTTGCTCGCGGGTGAGCACGATGCCCTCGTGCTCGGCGAGGCGGCGGAGCAGGTCGAACTCCTTGTTGCGCAGTTGCAGCGGCTGGCCGTGGAGCGTCGCTTCGTGGCGCTGCCAGTCGATCGTGAGCGGGCCGACGGAGACGCCCGAGCGTTCGCGCTCAGGCGCGTTGCCGGCGCGGCGCAGGATCGCTTTGACCCGCGCGGTCAGTTCGCGCGGGTGAAACGGCTTGCCCAGGTAGTCGTCCGCGCCCAGCTCGAGGCCGACGATCCGATCGACTTCCTCGCCGCGGGCGGTGAGCATCAGGATGGGGATGTCGGAGTCGCGGCGGAGTTCGCGGCAGACTTCGTAGCCGGAGAGTTTGGGCATCATCAGGTCGAGCACGATCAGGTCGGGAGACTGTGCGCGGGCGGCGGCGAGCGCCTGCTCGCCGTCGCCCGCGGTGATCACGCCGAAACCCTCTTTTTCGAGGTAGAGGGTGAGGAGCTCGCGGATCGGTTCCTCATCGTCGGCGACCAGGATGGTTTCCATTGCGAGATCCTCCCCCTCGTTGGCGTTCGGCCTCCGGGCTGCCAGCGGGCTACCAGCGCGGTGCGGCGCCGCGCCGCTCGCGCTCGCCGTCGAAGCCCTCGTTGACGAAGCCGGTGATCATCTTCGTCAGCTGCGTGCGGATCGTCGCCGCGCGCTCCTCGGTGATCGCGCCGGAGTCGACTTTGGCGTCGAGCTCGGCGGTCATTTCGGCGACCAGGGCGTCGATCACGGTCTGCGGCTCGATGTCGTTGGACTCGGCGATCTGCGCCGGCGTTTGGCCGTCGCGCAGGGCGCTCTTCAGCGCCGTGCAGTCGGCTGCGCCGACCAGCGTGGCCAGCTCGGCGCACTCGTCGGCGTCGAACCGGTCGTGGCCGCGCTTGCCTTTGCCGTGACGCTCGCGCTCGTCGTCGAAGCCTTCGTTGACGAAGCCGATGATCATGTCGGTCAGCTGGATGCGGATCATCGCCGCGCGCTCCTCGGTCAGATCGCCGGAGGCGACTTTGGCGTCGATCTCGGCGCCCATTTCGGCGACCAGCGCGTCGATCACGGTTTGCGGCTCGATGTCGTTGGACTCGGCGATCTCCGCCGGCGTCTGGCCGTCGCGCAGGGCGCTCTTCAGGGCGGCGCAGTCGGCCGCGCCGACCAGCGTGGCCAGCTCGGCGCACTCGGCGGCGTCGAACCGGTCGTGGCCGCGCCGCCCACGCTCGTGGTCGAAGCCCTCGTTGACGAACTCGTTGATCTCCTCGGTCAGCCGCGCGCGGATCGTCGCTGCGCGGTCCTCGGTGATCGCGCCTGAAGCGACCTTGGCGTCGACCTCCGCGCTCATTTCGGCGACCAGCGCGTCGATCACGGTTTGCGGCTCGATGTCGTTGGACTCGGCGATCTGGGCGAGCGTTTGGTCGTTGTCCAGGGCGGCCTTCAGGGCGTCGCAGTCGGCCGCGCCGACCAGCGCGGCCATTTCGGCGCACTCGGTGTCGTGGTTGCGGTGGTTGTCGCGGTCGTGGCTGCGGCCGCGGTCATCGCCGCCGCCGGTCTGGGCGGCGATGATGCTCATCGCGGCAATGGCGACGGCGACGGCGGTGACGGCCGGCCAGAGCCAGCGCGCCTTGCCGGCCAAACGGCCTGACAGTTGGTTGCGAATGCGGGACATGCTCCACTCCTCGTGCTAGCGGGCGGAATCCTCACCGCCCGCACAGCCAGAATGCGCCGCGCATGTAAGAAACCTGCGCGCTGCGCGTTGTGAGATCGTCATCTTCCCGTAATGCGCCGCTGACGGAGTGATCAGGGGATGTCCGGATCGTAGTCGCGGCCGATCCGGCCCTCAGCGCGCATCGCCGCGATTTCCTCCGCCGAGTAGCCCAGCACCTCGCCGTAGACGTAGTCGTTGTCCTCGCCCAGCGCGGCGGGCGGCTTGTGCAGATCGACGGGGGTTTGCTCGAAGCGGTAGAAGGGGCCGTTGAAGCGGAAGGGTCCCACGCCGTCGGCGAGAGTCCGCTCGTGATTGAGTTGGCGGGCCTGCACGTGTGGATCGTCGAGCACGCGGGGGGCGGCGAGCACTGGAGCGGCGGGCACGCCGTGCGACTGGAGCAGGTGGAAGAGGTCGTAGTCGTCCTGCTGCGCGGTCCAGGCGCTCAGTTCTCGCTCGATTTGTTCGCGGGCGGCGCGGCGGCCTTCGGCGGAGTCCAGCGCGGCGTCGCGCGCCCAGTCCGGGTCGCCCATCGCGTTGCGCAAGCCGCGCCACTGGTCGTCGTTGATCACGGTGATGGAAATCCAGCGATCGCCGCCGTCGGCGCTGTCGCCTTCGGAGCGGGCGGGATAGACGCCGTGGGGGACATCGCCTTCGAGCGAGGCGTTGCCGATTCGCTGCTGCACGCGGCGGTTGAGCGCGTAGTCCATAAACGCCTGGGCGAGCATCCCGCCGGCGCATTCGGCCTGCGCGAGCTCGATGAACTGGCCTTCGCCGGTGCGGCGGCGATGGCGCAGGGCGGCCATGATGGCGAACGCGCCGTGCGCGCCGGCCACGTAGTCGCCGGAGAAGATCGCGGTGATGTAGGAGGGGTCGAGGTCGGGGTAGCCACGCAGCATCGTGTGGCCCATCACGCTTTCGAGGTGGACGCCGAGCGCGCGGGCGTCGCGGTAGGGGCCGCTCTGACCGTAGGCGGGCATGCGCAGCGCGATCAGGTCGGGGCGATGCTGGCGCAGGAAGTCGGGGCCGATTCCGATTTTCTCCAGCGTGCCGGCGGCGTTGTTTTCGACCAGCGCGTCGGAGCGCTCGACGAGCCGCCCGAAGGCCTCGCGCCCGGCGTCGCTGAGCAGGTCGATCGTGACGGAGTGCTTGTTGCGGAACATCTGGACGAAGGTGGGGGAGTAGTTCCAGGGGCGCTCGCCGGGGACGCCGTGGGGGTAGCCGGTGGCCCAGCCGGAGCCGGCGGCGATTGCGGCGGCGGGAGGGCGGGCGACGCCGCCGCGCGTCATCGGCTGCCAGATGTGGATGTTTTCGACCTTGATCACCTCCGCGCCGAGGTCCGCGAGCAGCGTGGCGGCGAAGGTGCCGGCCCAGACGACGGTGAGGTCGATCACGCGCACGCCGTCGAGCGGTTTGCGCGGGCTCATGCGATCACCCCCTCTGTGCGCAGCTGCGCGATTTGCGGCGGGCTGAAGCCGCATTCGGCCAGGACTTCGTCGGTGTGCTCGCCGAGTCGCGGGGCGGGGCGGCGGAACGACCAGGGGGAGGCGGGCATTGTGAAGGGGCGGCCGGGCATTTCGAACGCGCCGAGCTCGTCGTGCTCGACCGGCTGCCAGAAGCCGCGCCCGCGGAAGTGCTCGTCGGCGAACAGTTCGTCGACGGTGAGCAGCGGGGCGCAGAGCACCTTGGCCTCGCGGGCGGCGGCCCAGACCTCGCGCTTGCCGCGTTCGAGCAGCCAGGGCAGGAAGTTGGCGTGAAATTCCTCGACCAGCGCGGGTTGGAGGCCAGCGGTGGGGTCGCGCCATTTGGGGTCTTGCAGCCATTCGGGGCTGTCCAGCATCTGGTTGAGGCGGTCCTGGCGAATTGCGGCGCCGGAGAATTCGACGTAGCCGTCGGCGCAGGGGTAGACGCCGGCCAGGATGCCTGCGGCGGGGCCGGGCGCGCGGAGCGTCTGGCGCTGGGCGAATTCCCAGCCGATTGTGGCGGCGTGGCGGCGATCGACGCCGTTGAACTGGGCGTCGGCGAGCGCGAAGTCGACACGCTGGCCGATGCCCTGCAGTTCGGAGACGGTCACCGCGGCGAGCAGCGCGGTGGCGGCGGCCGCGCCCGACTCGACCATTGCGGCGGTGCCGTACATCTTGACCGGCGGGCGATCCTGGGCGCCGATCGAGTACATCTCGCCCGCAAAGCCGAACAGGGTGAGCTCGGTCAGCTGGTAATCGCGGTAAGGACTTTCTTGGCCAAAGGGCGCGAGCGAGAGCAGCGAGACGGCTGGTTTGCGGGCGTGGATGCGCTGCCAGCCGAGGCCGAGCGAGTCGAGGCGGCCCGGCGGGGCGCTTTCGATCACTATGTCGCACCAGTCGACCAGCGCATCGAAGATGCCGCCTGCGGCGTCGGAGGCGAGGTCGAGCACGATGCCGCGCTTGTTGGTGTTGAACCAGAAGAAGGTCCCGGAGCGTTCGGGGCCGGGGATGTCTTCAAGGAACGGGCCCTGGCGGCGCAGTTCTTCACCGCCGGGGGGCTCGACTTTGACTACCTCTGCGCCGAAGTCGGCGAAGAGTTTGGTGGCGTAGGCGGGGGCGATGCCGTGGGCGAGGTCGAGCACGCGGATGTCGTCGAGCGGTTGGGGCATGGGGGGAGTTTAGGGGGTGTTGGGGCTTGTTTGGCCGGAGTTCCGTGGTGCGCCGTCGGGGGCTGGGCGCGAAGTGAGGGCGGCGGGCGGGTGGTTCCTGCCTGCGCAGGAATGACGGAGGAGGGGGCGCGGGAATGACAGGGTGGGGGGCGGAGTGGCGAAGGGGAGCGGGGGTGGCGGGAAGGGGAGTGGGGGTGGCGGGAAGGGGCGCGAGGTGGCGGAAGGGGTGCGAGTGGCGGGAAGGGGTGCGAGTGGCGGGAAGGGGTGCGAGGTGGCGGAAGAGGTGCGAGGTGGCGGAAGGGGTGCGAGTGGCGGAAGGGGTGCGAGTGGCGGAAGGGGTGCGGCGCGGACGATCGGGGGGCGGGACAACTGGTGGAGCGGGCTCGGGGCCTCTCACCCCCCACCTAACCTCCCCCCTGGAAGGGGGGAGGGATGAATTGGGGGGGAGGAGGCGAGTATTGGGCCGGGGGTCGCGTGGGCTCCTGCCTGCGCAGGAATGACGGGGTGGGGGCGCAGGAATGACGGAGAGGGAGCGTGCGGGTGGCAGGAATGACGAGGTGGCGGCGGTTCCTGCCTGCGCAGGAATGACGGGATGGGGGCGCAGGAATGACGGTTTTGGTTGTGCGGATAGCCTTTGGCGATGGACCTGCTCGAAGTTGTTGCGCTGATTGCCGCCGGGGTGGCGATTGGCGTGTATGCCACTTCCGTTGGGGCGGGGGGCGGCTTTCTCTTTACGCCCGTGCTGCTCTGGCGCTATCCGGACGCTGAGCCTTACGAGATCGCATTCGCCTCAATGTGCCTGGTGCTTGCGTCGAGCGGGCTCTCTGCGGTGCGGATGGCGCGGGCGCGGCGGATTGACTATGGCGCGGTCGGATTGACCGCCGCGGTCTCGGTGCCGGCTGCGATCGTCGGCGCGCTGGGCACTGCGCGGCTGCCGCACGATGTCTTCGCGGTGGGCTTCGCCGTGCTGCTGGGCGGGCTTGGGCTGTACCTGATCTGGCGTCCCGCCGGCGAGGTCGCGGCGGCCGCGCTGCGCGGCTGGCGGCGCACCTTCGAGGATCGCGAGGGCAACCGCTACACCTACCGGATTCCCGTGCGGCGCACGCTGCTAATCACCAGCGTCGTGGGCGCGCTGACCGCGCTGGCGGGGATCGGCGGGGGCATCTTCTTCAGCCTGATTGGCGTGCGCGTGATGCATATGCCGCCGCGCATCGCCGTGCCGGTTTCGCACAGCATCGTCACGACCATCGCGATCTCGTCGCTGCTCTTCCACACCGCCAGCCGCGACTGGGGCGATCCCTTGCGCGACGTGCCGCCATTGTTGGTCGGCGTGCTGCTGGCCAACCCGCTCGGCATGCGGGCGGCGGCGGTGGTCAACGAGCGCGGACTGACCCGCCTGCTCGCCGCCGCGCTGCTGGTCGTGGCTGTTTTCACCGGGTTGCGCGCGGTGTAGGCGTGTTCGCGCTTCCGTCATTTCTGCGCGGGTTCCTGCCTGCGCAGGAATGACGGAGAGGGCGCGGGTTCCTGCCTGCGCAGGAATGACGGGGTGGGGCGCGGGTTCCTGCCTGCGCAGGAATGACGGAGGAGGGGGCGCAGGCGTGACGGGGTAGAGCGCGGGTTCCTGCCTGCGCAGGAATGACGGAGGAGGGGGCGCAGGAATGACGGGAAGGGGGGCGCGGGTATGACGGGAGAGTTGTGCGGGTAGCCTCAAGCGTATGTATCCGCTCGAGATTGTTGCGCTGATTGCGGTTGGGGCCGCCATCGGCGTGTACGCCACTGCGGTTGGGGCGGGCGGCGGCTTTCTGTTTGCGCCGCTGCTGCTTTGGCGGCATGGCGACGCCGAGCCTGCGCAGATTGCGCTTGCCTCGATGTGCCTGGTGCTGGCCTCCAGCGGGCTCTCCACCTTTCGGCTGGCTCGCGCGGGGCGGGTGGATTTTGGGGTGGTCGGGCTGACAGCCGCGGTCGCGGTGCCCGCCGCGCTGCTTGGGGCGCTTGGAACTGCGAGCCTGCCGCGGGACATCTTCGCCGTGGGCTTCGCCGTGCTGCTGGCCGGGCTGGCGGCGTATCTGATCTGGCGTCCCAGCGGCGACGGCGGGACGCTGGGGCAGCGCGGCTGGCGCAGGATGCTGCGGGATCGACTGGGCGACCGCTACCTCTACTGGATTCCGGTGCGGCGCACGCTGCTGGCGACGGGCGGGGTGGGCGCGATGACGGCGCTGGCGGGGATTGGGGGCGGGCCGTTCTTCAGCCTGATCGCGGTGCGGATTATGCGGATGCCGGTTTGGTTGGCTGTTCCCGCTTCGCACGCGATTGTCGCTGTGATTGCCGTGGTTGTCGTGATCTTTCACACGGCTAATCAGCGCTGGGGGGATCCGCTGGAAGATGTGCCGGCGCTGCTGGTTGGGGCGCTGCTGGCGAACCCGCTGGGGCTGCGTTTTGCGGCGCTGGCTAATGAGCGCGGGCTGACTCGGCTGCTGGCGGCGGCGATGTTGATTGTGGCGGTGTTTACGGGCTGGCAGGCGCTGTAGGGCAAGCGCCTTAGAGCAGGCCGACCGGGTCTATCTCGGCTACGCAGCCGCGGGGGAGTTCTACTGAGCGGAGCAGGGCGGCTGGGTCTGAGCCGCGCAGCACCAGCTGGCGGCGGTGCAGACCGCGGGCGCGGGGCGGCCAGGCTTCCGAAGGGCCGATGATTTGGGGGGGATTTTCCTCGGCTATCGCCGAGGCGCGCCAGAGTTGGTCGCGCAGCGACTCGGCCAGGCGCATCGCTTCCAGCGCGTGGCGGGCGGAGCAGGTGATTCGCGCCAGCCTGCCGTAGGGGGGGTAGTCAAGCGTCGCGCGCAGTTGCATTTCGGCTTCGTAGAAGCCCTCGTAGTCGTGGGCCGCGGCGGCTTGCACGGCGTAGTGATCGGGCGAGTAGGTCTGGATGATCACCCGCCCCGGCGCGCCGCCGCGTCCGGCCCGGCCTGCTACCTGGGTGAGCAGCTGAAAGGTGCGCTCCGGCGCAGTGTAGTCGGGCAGCCGCAGCGACAGGTCCGCGTTGATCACTCCGGCCACCGTGACCGACGGCACATCCAGGCCCTTGGCGATCATCTGCGTGCCGATCAGCACCCGGCTGCGGCCGGAGGCGAACTCCTCGAGAATCGCTTCGTGGCCGCCGGCTTCGCGGATGCTGTCGCGATCCCAGCGCGTCACCGTTACGTCGCCGAAGCGGGCGCGCAGCTCGTCTTCGAGACGCTGCGCGCCGAAGCTCATCGGGCGCACCCGCGCGTCGCCGCAGCTGGGGCACTCGGCCGCGGCCGGCTCGCGCCGTCCGCACTCGTGGCATTGGAGCATCGGCCCGGCGCGGTGCAGGGTCAGCGGCAGGCGGCAGTCTTCGCACTCGACCGCTGAACCGCAGGCGCGGCAGACATAGGCGGCCAGCCCGCGGCGATTGAGAAAGAGCAGCGCCTGTTCGCCCGCGTCGAGCGCGCCGGTCAGCGCATCGGAGAGGGCGGCGCTGAACACCGAGCGGTTGCCCAGGCGCAGCTCCTCGCGCAGATCGACGATCTCGACCTCGGGCAGCGGCACTTCGTCGGGCACCTCGCCCGCAGCGCCAACCGCGCCCGACTCGACCCGCGCCGGCAGCTCGAGCAGCCGATGCCCGCCCGATCGGGCCCGCCACATGCTGGCGATCTCCGGCGTCGCCGAGCCCAGCACCAGCACCGCATCGGAGAGCGCCGCCAGGCGTTCGGCGGCGTCGCGCGCGTGATAGCGGGGGTGCGGCTCGGACTGTTTGTAGGTCCATTCGTGCTCCTCGTCGAGGATGATCAGCCCGACATTGCGCAGCGGGGCGAACAGCGCGGAGCGGGGCCCGACCACGATTTGGCGTTCGCCCGCCTGCATTTGCCGCCACTGCTCGCGCGCCTCGGCTGGGCGCAGGCCAGAGTGGCGCACGGCGACCCGGCCGGGAAAGCGGGCTTCGAAGCGGGCGATGGTTTGCGGCGCGAGCGCGATCTCGGGCACCAGCGCGATCACCGACTCGCCGCGCGCCAGCGCGTCGGCGGCCGCCGCCAGATAGACCTCCGTTTTGCCGCTGCCGGTCACGCCGTGCAGCAGAAACGAGCGGGCTTGCGCGTCGGCTCGGCGGGGTTGCCGGCGGGCCGCGCGCGCGTCCGCCAGCGATGCCAGCAGAGCGTCGGCCGCGTGTCGTTGGTCGGCGGTCAGCGTCGGGGCAGGCTGCGGCTCAGCGAGATCCGGCCCTGCGGGGGCGACCAGCTGCCGCTCAATGCTGCCCCGCGCGATCAGCGCCTCTACATCGGCCGCCGTCGCGCCGCTCGCGCGGCGCGCTTCCCGTTCGGCCAGCTCACCCGAATCGCTCCCGTCCAACAGGCTCAGCAGCGCCAACTGGCGGCGCTCGGCGGCCGAGCGCCGCAGACCGAGCGCGGCGGCCCGCGCTTCTGCGCTCGGCACCGCCGCTGTCACCAGCTCGCCCTCCAGCCGGGCCAGCGAGGTTTCGCCCAGCCAGCGCTTCAGCGATTGCCGCCCGCCCAGCAGACGGCGCGCTTCGGCGAGCTCGACCGCGCCCTCTGCGAGACGCTCGAGCAGCGCGGCAGGGCGCGAGCGGCCTGTGGCGGGCAGCGACTCCAGCGCGCGCTTGTCGAGCAGCGCGAGCCGGGCGATCGGCGCGGGCGGGTCGGGCGCGAGCGCCGCGCCGTCCGACCAGGGATGCGCCCGCGCGTGGGGCGGCAGAAACAGCGCCAGCGCCGCGAAGAGCGGCGAGAGGTAGCGCTCCGCCATCCACTCGGTCAGCGCCAGTTGCTCGCGGGTGAGCAGCGGATTCGGCTCGAGCACGGCGGCCAGCTCGCGCGGCGACTCGACCTCGCTTTGCGAGGTCACGCGCATCACGATGCCCAGTGTCAGCGTTTTGCGCCAGGGCGCGACGACCGCCGAGCCGCGCTGCACATCGAGCCCGCTCGGGACCGACCAGGTGAAGGTCGCCAGCTCGGGGCTGCCCGGCGAGACCGCCACCTCTGCGAACAGCGGGCTGTCGTCGGCCACGGCTGCGCCTCCCCACGAGTCTCAGCGTATGCGCAACAGGGGCGGCGCTCGCCGCGCCGCCTCTGCTAGCGTCGCAGCACAGCGAGAGCGAGCAAATGAGCCAACCCTTCGACGGCATCCGCGTGATCGAGTTCGGGCAATTCGTCGCCGTGCCCTTCTGCGGGCAGTTGCTCGCGGAGGGCGGCGCGGACGTGATCAAGATCGAGTCGCTCGACGGCGACCCGACGCGCCGGCTGGGGCAGCTCGCCGAGGGCGAAACGCGCATCTTCATTTCGCGAAACCGCGGCAAGCGTTCGCTGCCGCTCAACCTGCGGCACCCGCGCGCGCCCGAAATCATCGACGCGCTGCTGCGCGACGCCGATGTCGCGCTGATGAACTTCCGCCCCGGGCTGGCCGAGCAGCTCGGGCTCGACGCGGAGACGCTGCGCGAGCGCTTTCCGTGCCTGATCACGGCATCGGTCACCCCGTTCGGGCGCGAGGGGCCCGACGCGGCGCTGGCGGGGATGGACATCGTGGTGCAGGCGCGCAGCGGGCTGATGGTCGCCAACGGGCGCGCCGCCGAGGGGCGGCCCGTTTCGGGCGATCCGGTCGCCGCCGATTACATGTGCGCCATGACGCTCGCCTTCGGCGTCGCTTCCGCGCTCTTCCGGCGCGCGCAGAACGGCGAAAGCGGAGCAGGGGGCGGGGCGGTTCACGCTTCGCTGATCCAGGCCGCGATGACGCTCAATAACAACCAGATGATGCGCGTCGAATCGGCCGACGGGCCGGCGCATGAGCAGGCGAAAGCGGAGCTGGCGCGGCTGCGCGCGGAGGGCGCGGACTACCCCACCCAGCGCGCGGCGCTGCCGTATGCGCGGGCGCGCTCGATGGCTGATATCTACTTTCGCACCTACGATACCGCCGACGGCTGGCTGGCCGTCGCCTGCGGCAGCCGACGTCTGCGGCAGCGCTTTATCGCAGCGATCGGGCTGGAGGATCCGCACGCGGGCGACGACGCGCCGGAGCGTCAGCAGTTTTACGACGACCTGCGCGCCGCTGCGGAAGCGCGGCTGCGCGAGCGTTCCACGGCGGAATGGGAGCGTGCGCTGGCGGAGGTGGGCGTGCCCGCCTCGCGCGTGCTGACGCCGATGGAGTTGCTGGACGATCCGCAAACCCAGGCGAACCGGATGCTGCACGATCTGGAGCACCCCGCGGTCGGGCCGATTCGCCTGCTTGCGCCGCCGCTGGCGCTTGACGACGACGGCTTTCAGCCGCGCGAAGCCGCCGCTCCGTTCGCCAGCCAGACGCGGGAAATCCTGGCGGAGCTCGGTTTCGCGGAAACGCAAATCAACGACCTGATCAAGGCCGGCGCGACGAAAGAGGCGTAACACAATGGCCGTCCGCGAAGACACGCTCAATGTCGAACTGGCGCGGCTGCTGCGCGAGCAGCATGATATGGACGCCCGGGCGGAAGCGGGTGCGGGCGGCAAGTGGCTCGACCTCGATGTGAATGTCGATGGGCTGCATGTGGCGATCGAGGCCAAGCTGGATTTCAAGAAGCGGCCGCAGGCGCGGAAGGCGGCGGACTCGCGGCTGAAGAACCTGCGCAATGTCGCGGTGGCGTTGTGTTACCCGAAAGGCGCTACGGAGGCGTCGCTGCCCGGCGATACGCTGACCTGGCAGATTCGCACGCGGCGCAGCGGCGCCGATGATTGGCAGACGGGCAGCGTGGCGCAGCTGGCGACGGCGGTGCGCGCGACGCCGGCCAGTATTGAGGATGTGGACAAGGTCGCGCAGATTCTTTCCGATGGGCTGGACGCCGCTGTACAGCGGCTTTCCACGCCAACCCGCCAGGCGCTCGCCCAAACCATAGACCTCCGCCCGGAAACCGCCGAAGAGAAAAAGAAGCTCTCGCCGAACCAGCGTGCTGAAAACTACTTCGTTCCCGCCAAGCGCGGGATGCTGGTAATCGCAACGGCGATGCTCTTCCACCATCGCGTGCAAGGACGTATCGAACCCGCGCCGCCCGACGACTGGCACGACGAATGGCCGCCGGCAAACCCGTCACAGTGCGCCGCCGAGGTCGAGGGCACGGTCGCCCGCTTTCGCCGTGCGTGGCAAGCCATACTCGCAGTGGATTACCGCCCGGTATTCGCTACTGCGATCGCCGCGCTCAACGCCATTGAGCCTCATCCCGATCATGCGCAGGCCGTACACGCGCTCGCTGATACGGTCGCCGATGTCGCCGAGCGCATGACCGGGCTGCGCCAGGATCTGCTCGGCCGGATCTTCCATCGCGTACTCGACACCGCGAAATACGATGGATCGTTCTACACATCGGCCGCCGCCGCTACGCTGTTGGCGGGACTGGCGATCCGCGAAGCTGACCGAGACTGGTCCAGCGCCGACGCGATCGCCAAACTGCGCGTCTGCGACCCGGCCTGCGGCACCGGCACACTGCTCGTCGCCGCCGCCGCCCGCATCGAAGCGCTGCGGCGGGAAGCCGGACCGATCGACGCCGATGACGAAGAGACCCTGGCGCTTTGCCTGGTGGAAGATGTGCTCTGGGGCTACGATATCAACGTCACCGCGACGCATATGGCCGCCACCGCGCTCGGCATGCTCTCGCCTGCGACCCAGTTTCAACGCCTGCGCATCTACCGCACACTGCTCGGCATCTACGAGGGTGCCGCTTACGCCGGCTCGCTCGAAATGCTGTCGCCTGAGCAGCGCATGCGGATTTTGCCCTGGCCCGCCCCGCTCGGCCAGATGGACACGGGGCAGCCAGACGATCCTCCCCCGATGGACCTGGTGATCATGAATCCGCCGTTCACCGTCGATCGTCTGCGCCACAACCAGTTCAGCAGCGAAGAAAAGTCTCAGATCGGCGAACGCGAACGAGCCATCTTCGACCAGATAGAGACTGCCAACGTCGTTGATCTGACTGCCAACAGCGCCAGCTTCGCAGTGTTGGGTGAACTCCTGCTGCACAAGAAGCACGGCACTCTCGCGCTGGTCATGCCCGCGATGATCCCAACGGCGCCATCAGGCGACGGCCTGCGGCGATTCCTCGCCGCTCGCTTTCAGATCGATACGATCGTCAGCTCTCACGACCCCGAGCGCATCTTCTTCTCCGAGAACACCGACATTAGCGAAGTTCTCATCGTGTGCCGCCGCCGGAGCGCCGACGCCGACAAAGAGCCTACGAGGTTCGTCAATCTCGGCCGGAACCCCGCGAACACACAGGAGGCGAACGCAGCTCTGCGCTCCTGGGACCGCGGCGAACCAACGACCGACACGATTCAATACATCGACTCCACGCGAATCGCAGATGGCGACTGGGTCGCCGTAAACTTCCTCTCGCCGTTTCTGGTTGATGCGTTCTTCGATCTCCGAGGCCGCTTCGCTCGCCTCTCCGCGATCGCTGATGTCGGGCCGCATCGACGTCGGCCGCACGAAGCCTACAACCGATCGGATCTGCCGACGAAGACGCCCTGGCGTGCGCTGTGGTTCCATCGCACCGCAGTAACACAATCGATGCGGGCCAGCCCGGACTCGCACCTCTCCGCAAAACCGGACAAAGAGGGAATGGCCGAGCGATACTGGCGTCAGCGCAGCCGGTTGCTGCTCGCCAACCGTGCCCGACTCCATTTGACCAGAAGCGCCGCTGTGATGCTTGACGAGCCCGGACTTGGTTCGCTCTGGACGCCTTGCAAGCTGCATGACGGCGATGACCGAACGGCGGCGGCGCTCTGTGTCTGGCTGAATTCGTCGCCCGGCCTGCTCGCATTTCTGGGTGGGCGCGACAACCGCGCACTGGCATATCCGCAGTTTTCCCTCGATACGCTCCGCGCCATCCCCGTGCCCAACTTCCCGGAGCTTGGCGATGGTGTGCGCGATGCGCTGGCGGCGGCGTACGAGGAACTTAAGGATGAGGTCTTGCTGCCGTTTCCGCGGATGGATGAGGATCCTGTGCGGAGGCGTCTCGACGTGGCGGTGACTGAGGCGCTGGGGCTGGATGCGGAGTGGGTCGCGCAGGTTCGGCGGGCGCTCGGGGAGGAGCCGTCGGTGACGAACAGGCGGTATGGGTCGGTTGCGGAGTAGGGCATGCAGGTGTGGGCGAGCAAGCGGGTTTGGTGCTGGTCATGGCGAGATACCCGCGGCGGGGCGCGGGTATGACGGATCTCTGAAATGTGAGCAGACCCTAGCACGCCGTCCTCAACTGTCCTCGCTGCGCTATGATGCCCGCAGAGACAAAGATGGGCACAGAGAGTGAGGACGCCCGATGGCGCTGATCGACAAACTCCGCTTCCACAACATCCTGACGCAGGGGGGCATTCCCGAGGCTCCCTCGATCGAGTTCGTGGAGGCACTGCAGGACACCTTCGACGATCAGACTTCCGAACTCGCGACGAAGGACGACCTCGTCCAGCATGAGCAGCGAATCCTGGGCTACGTCATGGCCTCCGAGAACCGGCTGACGCGGTTGATTGTCAATGTGGCGCTGGGCACGATTGGGGTGGTGGCGGCGATGATCGCGACCGCCGTCGGCATCATTCTCGGCTTCAACTGACCTTGTCGAGACGGCGCAGCAGCGCCGACGCGCCTGCCACCTCTGCGCCCAGAGGGAGCAGCCGCTCGCGCAACTCGCGGTCCGAGGTGTATACGTAGCAGCCCGGACCGGCGGCCGTTACGAGCTCTACGATTCGATCGTCGGCTGCGTTTCGGCCCGATCGGCGGGCCCATTCGACTGCTACGTTTTGAGCCTCAGCCGCCAATCGCCGCGGACGCCCGTCGAAGACCACTGTCCAGTCGCCGCCGGCGCGGGCTGCGAGCGCGTCGAGTTGGCGCGTCAGCCGCGCCATCGCGCCCGTGCGGTCGCGCCACCAGCCGTCGGCGCGCGCGCCGATCACGTTCATGCCGTCGACAAAGATGCGCACACGGCCTCCTCTCGGTTAGGCTATGCTGACAGCGGAGAGCGAGAGTGTCCCATGGCAATCAACCGACTGCATCTCGCCACGCCGCCTGCCCGCGACAACGAGCTTGAGCTGCCCACAGCCAGGTCCGAAACGGAAGCGACGGTCAACCGCGCCTTCGCCCCGCTGGCGCAGGCGATCAAGGACCTGCAGCAGGATGTCCGCAGCCTGCGGCAGGAGTTTCAAGATCTGCGAGTGGAGATGACAGAGCGGGAAGCTCGGTGGGACCGTCGGCTGCGCGTCTTCGCCCTTGCGATCGTCGGCGCTGACATCGCCGCAGTCTCGGCCGGTGTCGGCATCGTTCTCGCCTTTAATTGATCTCATCACTCCTCTGCGCGCATTTGGGGGAAGAGGATGACGTCGCGGATTGACTGCTGGTTGGTCAGCAGCATTGTGAGGCGGTCCATGCCCATTCCCAGGCCGCCTGTGGGCGGCATTCCGTGTTCCAGCGCCGTCAGGAAATCCTCGTCCAGCTGCTCGGCCTCTTCGTCGCCCGCCTCGCGCAGCGCCAGCTGACGCTCGAAGCGCTCGCGCTGATCGATCGGGTCGTTTAGTTCGGTATAGGAGTTGGCCAACTCCGCGCCGCCCACGAATAGCTCGAAGCGCTCGACCAGACGCGGGTCGTCCGCCGTCCGCTTCGCCAGCGGCGAAATTTCGACCGGGTAATCGAGCAGAAAGGTGGGCTGTTGGAGGTGCGGCTCGACCAACTCGGAGACCAGCTCGTCGAACAGTTTGCCCCAGCCCGCATCGGGCGGGACGGCGATGTTCTTCTCTCGTAACAGTTCGGTCATCGCCTCTTCGGTATCGTACTCGCGGAAGTCGACGCCGGCGTACTCGCGCACCGCGTCGAGCATCGTGATCCGCGCGAAGGGCGGCGTGAAATCGATCTCGCCTTCCCGCCAGGGCAAGCGCGTGGAGCCGGTGGTTTCGCTCGCCGCCTGTTCGAGCATCGCCTCGACCATCTCGGCCACGTGGCGGTAATCGACGTACGCTTCGTATGATTCGAGCATCGTGAACTCGGGACTCCAGCGGTTGCCCAAGCCCTCGTTGCGGAAGACGCGGCCGATTTCGTAGACCTTGTCGAAGCCGCCCACGATCAGCCGTTTGAGATGCAGTTCGAGCGCGATTCGCAGCTGGCGCGGCTCGTCCAGCGCGTTGAAGTGCGTGAGAAAGGGGCGCGCCGCCGCGCCGCCGGCTTGGCGCTGCAAGATCGGCGTCTCGACCTCGATGAAGCTGCGCCCATCCATGAAGCGCCGCACCGAGGCGATCACCCGCGAACGGGCGCGCAGCGTCTCCTTCGCATCCGCATTCGCGATCAGATCGAGGTAGCGCCGCCGATAACGCAGTTCCTGGTCCTGCAGCCCGTGATATTTCTCGGGCGGCGGGCGCAGCGTCTTGGCCAGCGGGCGGAGCGCGTCGGCTTGCAGCGAGATTTCGCCGCGGCGCGAGCGAATCATCAGCCCTTGCGCCTCGACGAAATCGCCCAGGTCGAGCGTGTCGATCACCGCCCAGTCGTCCTCCAGCGCGCGCTGGCTGATCATCACCTGCAGCGCGGCCGAGTCGTCCTCGAGGTCGATAAAGGCGAGCCGCCCCATATTGCGGATTGCGTGGGCGCGGCCGGCGATTGCGACCCGCTCCGACGGCTCCGAGTCTCCGGCCTGCTCGGCCGCTTCAAAGAGCGCGCGCGCCTGGGCCAGCGTGTGGCTGCGCGCGGTGCGCGGCGGATACGGGTCGTGCCCCAGCGCGCGCTGCTGCTCGGCGCGCTCGCGGCGCTCGGCGATGATTTCCAACAGGCGGCGGCTGTCCCGCGGCATGCGACGCTCTCCCCTCGGCGGTCGGCTCCTGACCGCACGCCGGGAGGACCGCCCAGAACTATTCGATGGCCTTGACTTTGAGCTTGAGCAGGCCCGCGGGCGCCTGCACCTCCACGGTGTCGCCGACTTTCGCGCCGAGCAGCGCTTTGCCGACGGGCGACTCGTCGCTGACGCGCCCGCTGGATGGGTCCACCTCGGCGGGCCCCACGATCATGTAGGTGAAATCTTTGCGCCGGCGGCTGGGGCGCACGGTGACGGTGGAGCCGAGTTGGACGACATCGGAGCGGTGGGCCTGCTCTTCGTCGATCAGCTCGGCGTTGGCGATCACCGTCTCGATTTCGCGGATGCGGCCCTCGATGAAGGACTGCTCGGCGCGGGTCTCGAGGCCCTCGCCCTCATCCTGGCCGCCTGCGGAGTCCTCGCGCGACTGCTGGATGCGCAGCGCGGCTTCGGGGCGCTGGCGCGTCTTGAGGTCGTTCAGTTCGGCGCGGAGCCGCTCCAGACCCTCGCGGGTCACGGGGATTGTCCTGCGCAGCGTCACGTAGACCTCCGGCGGGCTCGGCATGTGCCCTGCGAATGCCGACCGTGGATATATTATCATCTTATGCCGCTCGGAGCGGCTGATCGGGGCCGCTGTGATACACAGAATGCGAAAGTGGTCGATCGCGGTGATTCTGGCCGGCGCGGCGGCCGGGGCGATTGTCGGCGTCCTGATCGTCGCCCTCTCCGATCATTCGCACCCCACCGACCCGGTCGAAATCGAGCGGGTGGTGCGCGATGTGCTCGAAGCCGAAGCGCAGAGCGGCGGGGCGCTCGAACAGCTCGACGAGGCCGCCATGGCCCAGATTCTCGACCGCGTGCTGGAGCGGGTCGACCCGCCGCTGCACGAGCGCGTCGTCGAGGCTTACGCCCGCGTGGCGCCTTCGATCGTGCTGATCAGCGCCGAGGGCGGGAATGAGACACGCGACGACGGGCTGGTCTACCAGTCGCTCGCGCTGGCGACGGGCATCGTGCTCGACGATCGCGGCGCGATTGTGACCGCCGCGCATGTGCTGGAGGGGATGACGCGGATCGAGATTATCCTGCCCGACGGCGAGCGCCGCGAGGCGGAGTTGATCAGCAGCGACGCCCCCTTCAGCGATGTCGCCGTGCTGCGCGCCGATCTTGACGCGCTGCGGCCCGCCTCGTTCGGCACGGCGCGCGCTCTCTCGACGGGCGAGCATGTGCTCGCGGTCGGCAATGTGCTGTTGGGCGAGGAAATTTCGATGACACTGGGCGTGGTGAGCCGGCCCGACACGGAGTTTCCGCGCGAGCGCTACATCCAGGAGGATTTGATCCAAACCGACGCGGCGCTCAATTTCGGCAACAGCGGCGGCGCGCTGGTCAACCTGGAGGGCGAGGTGGTGGGGTTGACGACGGTGATTGCGCGGGAGACGCGCGACGGGGACTTCGTGGACGGGGTGGGCTTCGCGATCCAGATCGACCAGGTGCTGGAGGTGGCGCGGGCGATCGCCGACGACGGCTACTACCCGCGCCCCACCTTCGGGGTGGTCGACGAGCGGACGCTCACACCTGCCGCCGCGGCGCAGCTGGGCGTTTCCGTGACGGAGGGCTCGTTCCTGCTCGAGATCAAGCGCAGCGGCGTCTTCGCGCGGGCCGGCATTCGTCCCGGCGACGTGATCCGCGAGCTGGGTCAGATGAGGATCAACGCGAAGACGCCCTGGACCAACGCGCTCGCGCAGCTGCGCCCGGGCGTCGAGGTGAGCGTGCGGGTACACCGCGACGGGCGCGACTTCGAGCTGCTGCTCGCGCCGGAGCTGCGACTCCCGTGAGCGACGGGCCGATCAGCGAGGGTCCTTTCGCCCAGCGCCCGGTGCGGCGGATTGGCGGGGCGCCGCCGGCGCCGAGCCCGCAGACGCCGTTCGGCGACGAGCCGCGGCGCGAGTCGCCGCCGCCGCCGCCCACTCCCCGCCCCGCAGGCGGCGCGGGCGGGCGCGGCGGCGCGGGACTCTGGGTTGTGCTGCTGATCGTCGCGCTGCTGGCAGGGTTGGTCGTCGTGCTGTTCTTCGAGCCAGGTCTGATCGACAGCATTCGGGGCGGCGACGAGCAGCAAAGCGACGACGACACGCAATGGACCACCCGCTTCGCGGTGACCCTGCGCGAGAGCCTGCCCGAAGTGCCGGATGTGTTGGGCGCCGCCAGTCCGATCTTCGATGTCCGCTCGCCCGGCGGCTTCGTCGGACCGTTCGAGTTGACCGTGCGGCTCTCCACTCCCACGCAGGACGCGCGCAATCTGGGCGCGTACACGTGGGACGGCGAGGAGTGGCAGCGGCTCGGTCCCGCCGAGCTGTCCAGCGACGGCGTCAGCGCCCGAGTCACGCTCAACCAACTGCCCGACAACATCGTCGTTCTGCGCCGGCTCCAGTTCCGCGACGTGCTGGCCGGGCGGGTCCCGCGCGGGGACGAACCGTCCGCGGACCTGGTCGACTCCCTGACCATCGTCCACCTCGAAGGCTGGAATCCCGCGCCCGACGGCTCGCTGGTCGGCGGTGTCCCGCCGATCCCGCCCAGCGTCACCCAGAGCGTCTGGCCCGTAATCTGGGCGGAGCCCGATCAGGCGGTGATCGTCAACGACATCCTGGCCTCGGACCAACTCCGCCAGGCCCACATCGGCGCGCTGCAGATCGCGATCCAGAACGGACGCTACGCCGGCGTGGACATCGACTACCGCGATGTCAGCCCGGCGCTGCGCAGTCAGCTGTCCGCGTTCGTGACCGAGTTGGCCGATCAGTTGCACCGCGACGGCCGCGGGCTGAGCGTGCATATTCCGCTGACCACCAGCGGCGGCGTGGGCGAGGGCGCGTACGACCTGGCAGTGCTCGGCGCGGCGGCGGACTTCATCGTCGTTGAGCCGCCGCTCGATCCGACGATTTACCAGGCCGCGATCGACGCCTCGATGCCGACTCTGCTCGAGCGCGTGCCGCGCGAAAAAGTGCTGCTGGCCGTCTCCTCCGACGCTGTGGTGCGCAGCGGCGGCACGCTCGGCGTCACCACCCAGCGCGCCGCGCTCGGCGTCGCCAGCCTGATTAGCGTGCGCGAAACCGGCCCCTACGTGGTCGGCGAGCGCGTGACGTTGCAGGGCGCGAGCGTCCAGCGCGACAGCGCCGCCACCGGCCTGCTCTGGGACGACGCCACGCGCACCGTCTCGTTTTCGTACCCTGATCTCAGCGGCGAGCAGGTGACCATCTGGATCGAAAATCGCTTCAGCGCCGCCTTCAAGATGCTGCCGGTGGAGGAGATGCGGCTGGGCGGCGTCTATCTCAGCAATGTCTCGGCCGACCGCGCCAACGCCAACCTCTGGCCGGCCGTCTCCGCCTTCCTCGAATCGGGCCGCGTCGATCTGCGCCTGCCCAACCCGATCCTCTTCTCGCCCGTCTTCGCCGTTGAAGCCGGCACGCTGAGCGGGACGAGCGGGGCCGGCTGGCAGGTCTGGGAGCTGCCGCCCGAGGCGGGCGATTACGAAGCGCAGTTGGTCGTCAGCGACGGCGATGTGCGCGTGGGCACGGTGATCGTCGTGCCGGTGGTCGAGTAGTCAAAATGCCGCGCACTGCGGCGCGGGTCGTGGGCGGCGAGCTGCGCGGGCGGCGGCTGCGCTCGCCGGCGGCCGGCACGCGCCCCGCCACGGCGGCGCTGCGCCAATCGATCTTCGGGCGCGCCGAGGTGCGCGACGCGCTCGACGCGGCCAATGTGCTGGACCTCTACGCCGGCGCGGGCTATCTGGGCATCGAAGCGCTCAGCCACGGCGCGGCCTGGGTCGATTTCGTCGAGCGCGCGGCGCCCGCCTGCGCGGTCATCCGCCGCAACCTCGCCGACCTCGGCGTCGAACACCGCGCCGGCGTGCGGCATCTCCCCGTCGAACGCTGCTGGACCCGCGTCGCCGCGCCGCTCGGCCTGGCTTTCGTCGATCCGCCCTACGGCGTCGACGCGCTGCCCGTGGTTGAGCAACTCGACGGCTCGCAGTTGCTTGTGGCGGGCGCGTTGGTGCTCTGGCGGCGCGCGGTGGGCGGCGCGGGTCGCCCGCCGGCGCCTGAGCGAATCGGCGGGCTAGTGCGCATTGATCGGCGGCGGTATGGTGATGGTGTCCTCGAAACGTATCGAGCGGAGGCGGGGCAATGACAATCGCGCTGTATCCGGGCGGCTTCGACCCCATCACGAACGGCCACCTCGACATCGTGCAGCGCGCCGCGGGCCTTTTCGACGAGGTCGTGATGGCGGTCTACGGACGCGATCGCGAGCTGTTCACCGTCGAGGAGCGGCTCGAGCTGATCCGCGAAGCCACGGACGGTTGCGGCAATGTCCGCGCCGCCGGCTTCGAAGGGCTCGTCGTGAGCTACGCCGACCAAGTGGGCGCGAGCGTGCTGGTGCGCGGCATTCGCGCGGTGACGGGCTTCGAGACCGAGTTCGATATGGCGCTGATGAACAAGAAAATGGCGCCGCACATCGAGTCCGTCTTTCTGATGTCGGGCCACCGCCATCTGTTCATTTCGGCCAGCCGCATCCGCGAGCTGGCGGCGCTGCGCCACCCCGTCGACGACCTCGTGCCGCCCAATGTGGCCCGCGCGCTTGAAGAAAAATTCGGTCCGCCCAATCGCGGTGGAGCCTCGGCGGGAGGCTGACATCGACCTCCTCGAAATCATCGACCAACTGGAAGACGCGGTGCTGTCCGGCCGTGGCGCGCGGTTCGGCGGCGGCTGGGTCGTCGACCGCGAGCAGCTGCTCGACACGATCGATCGTCTGCGCGCGACCGCGCCCGCCTCGCTGGAACAGGCCCAGCAGCTGGTCGGCGAGCGCGACCGCGTGCTTGAAGAAGCCCGCGAAGAGGCGCAGATCATCGTCAACCGCGCGCAGCAGGAAGCCGAAATGCAGATCGGCGCGCACGAGCTGGTCGTCGCCGCCCAACAGCGCGCCGACGAAATCCTTGAACGGGCCGGCCAGTCTTCGCGCGAAGCGATCGAAAACGCCCGCGCGGAAGCGGCCGCCATCCGCGGCTCCGCCGCCACCGACGCGGTCGAGCAAGCGCTTGAGGCCGACCGCTACTCCCTCGAACTCCTCCGCCGCCTCGCCGAGCAGCTCAACGGCCTCGGCCAAAACGTCAACAACTCCGTCAACGCGCTGGAACTGAAACTCGCCCAAGCCCAGGAGGCGCGCGACCTGGACATCCGCGACGCCGAGTCCCCGCCGCCACCCCCGCCACCCTCCGATTCCAGCCCCTCCTCCCTCCCAGGGGGGAGGCCAAGCGGGGGGTGAGAAGCCCCAAACCCACGCACAACGCCCGGCGCAACCACTCCCGCCACCCGCGCGTCACCAACCCTGTGCCCTACTTCACCCTTTCGCCGCCGGCCAACGCTGCATAACTGATAGGCTCCCTACAGAGGGACACGCTTGAGCTTTCTGAAACGCATTCTGGGACGCGGAAACGACGCCGAGCCACCGGCCGCCCCGCCACCGCAGCGCGAGCGGAGCGCAGACCGCGCCGACACGCAACACGACGCTCCGGGCGGCGCGCGCCCGCGCCGCCGCAGGCGGCAGCGCAAGAAGCGACCCGCCGGTCGGGGCGCGGCCGCGCAGGTCGTCGCGCCGCCCCGCTCCGACGATGTTTCGGATCGCCCCGAGCGACGCCCACGGGCCGAACGGCGCGGCGGCGGCGAGCGAAGCCGCAGCCAACGCCGCGAGCGCGGCGGACGCCCGCCCCGCCCGCGCAGCGACGGCGGCGCGGGCATGACCGCGACCCAGAAAGCTCTGCTCTCGGGCGGCTACGACCTGCCCGATCTGGCCGCCGTCGACGAGGTGGGCGAGGATGCCTGGCCGCCCGCCTTCCGCGCGCTGGGCATCTCCGAGCGAATGCTCTCGGTGCTCGCCGCGCTGCGCTTCGAGGAGCCCACCCCGATTCAGGAGCAGGCAATCCCGCCGCTGCTCGACGGACGCGATGTCGTCGGGCAGGCGCAAACGGGCACGGGCAAGACGGTCGCGTTCGGCATCCCCGCCATCGAGCTGTGCGACCCCTCGATGGGCGAGGCGCAGGCGATCGTGCTGGTGCCGACCCGCGAGCTGGCGGCACAGGTCGGCACGGTGCTCGAATTCTTCGCCCGCGCCGCCGGCCTTGAGGCGACCGTGCTGATGGGCGGGCGGCGGCTCAAGGATGACTTCGCCAACCTCGAACGCGGCCCGCAGATCGTCGTCGGCACACCGGGACGCATCATCGACCATCTCGACCGCCGCACACTGAATCTCAGCTGGGTGAAGCTGGCGGTGCTCGACGAGGCGGATCGCATGCTCGACATCGGCTTCGAGCCGGACATGCGGCGCATCCTGCGGCGCTGCCCGAACGAGCGCCAGACGGCGCTGTTTTCAGCGACCATTCCGACCCCGATCAAGACGCTGATCTGGCGCTATATGCAAGAACCGAACGAAATCCACATCGCGCCGGAGACCGCTACGGCGGAGGGCATCGCGCAGCGCTACTACGAGGTGGCGAACCGCGACAAGCCGCGCGCGGTCGAAGAGCTGCTGCCCGAGCTGGACGGTCGGACGCTGGTCTTCTGCAATATGAAGGTCACCGTCGATCGGTTGGTCGAACGCCTGCGCCGCGCCGGAATCGACGCCGACGCGATCCACGGCGACCGGGACCAGAGCAAACGCGACCGCGTGATGGGCAGCTTCCGCGCAGGCGAGCTCCAGTTTCTCGTCGCCACCGATGTCGCCGCGCGGGGTCTCGACATTCCCGATGTCAACCACGTGGTCAACTACGACCTGCCGCAAACAGCGGAGGACTACGTGCATCGCGTCGGTCGCACCGGCCGCGCCGGCAAGTCGGGCAGCGCCGTCAGCTTCGTCGGCGAGTGGGACTTCGAGCAGCTGGAGAAAATTCTGGCCACAGTGGGCGAAGAGTTGCAGCGCGCCGAGCTGGAGCTGTACCGGCGCTGAGGTGAGCGGCGGGCTATCCTTGCATCCGGAGAGCGGAGCCGGACAATGCGCGATCTGCCGGACATCTACAGCCGCCTCAAGGCGCAAGAGGGCCAGGCCTGCGCAGGCAAATGGCTCTTCAACACCGGCCCGCAGCAGATCGTTGGGTTTGACGATCTCAGCAGCCTGCTCCGCGCGGAGCGTGGTATGCATCATCCCCTGATCTCCGCAGCGCGCAATGTGATCCCGACGCGCTACCACACGACGAAGCAGCCCTACACCCGCAGCGAGCTGCTCGCGGATGGCTCGTGGGCGAGCGTCGAGCGCGAGGCCGCAATCCAGCGTGTGGTCACGACAATGCAAGCTCCATACGTCTGGCCGCATCGCCGCGACGACAAGACCGAGGACAGTCTGGTGAGACAGATAGTCGACCCCGTACTGCCGCGCTTGATCGCCCTTGCCCGCAGAGTGTTGTGGGGCCAGATGACGGACCTGCTTGATCTGGGCGACCCGATCAGCGCCGAAAGCGGCGTCGATCCAGCAGTGGACGAGGCGCGGCGTCGCCTCACTGCAACTGCGAAGTGTGAGCCGACGCATCTCGCGATGCACCCATCGGACTGCCTCAACGCCGGCTGGATTGATGGCGGGGTCGCTCCCGATCTGAGGCGTGTGGAGTTTCGAGTCGACAGCCCTGTCGGGCTGCCGCTGCTGCTGGACCACAATTGTCCGCGCGGCAGGGCCGTACTGTTCGACGCTTCGCATCTGCACCTGGGCATCGACGAGGTCGGCGCCCAGATCCGCACATATTCCGATGTGTCGGAGCGCGGCTACGAGCTGTGCGTTGAGATGGTCACGAGCGTCGGGCTGTGGTGGACGCATCGAGGCGCGGTTCAGGAGGTTCGCGGGATCGGCGCGTCGTCCGACGCGCAGGCCGCCGCGTCGGCGGCGGCCGGCTAGCGCGCGTGACACCGCTCAAGGCGGGACTGGTCAGTCGTGGCTGAGTGGCTCTGCTGCCTACTCGCCGGGATCGCCGGTCTCAGCACCGGCGCGGCGAGCGTCGCCTTGTTCGCTTGGCAGCAGCACGCCAAGAACAGCGCCAGCAGCAAACCCAACAGCAGCATCAGACGCAGCGGCAAAGCCAGACTCAGGCTCAGCAACAGACTCAACGCCAGGAGCAGAGCGCCACATCGGTCTTCCGTGTCGAAGTTCAAGAGGGCGGAAACGTGAACATCGCCCCACTGTCCGGCGAAACGGATTCGCGCGACGAGTGACGAACCCTTGCTCCCTCCGCCAGTCACATCTTCCGCTACCCTGCCCGACATGGACTGGAGGGGGCGCATGGGACGCTTGGACGAGCGAGTGGCGGTGGTGACCGGCGGCGGGCGCGGCATCGGCCGCGCTATCGCCCTTGAGATGGCGCGCGACGGCGCGACGATTGTCGTCTCCTCGCGCACCCGCGAGCAGCTCGAGGCCGTGGTCGGGGAGGCCGAAGCGCTCGGCTCGGCGGGGCTCGCGGTCGTCGCCGACGCGCTTGACCGCGACGACGCCAAAGCGCCCGTGCGCGAGGCATTTGACCGGTTCGGGCGCGTCGACATCCTGGTCAACAATGTCGGCGGCGGCGCGCCGCTGCGCGGCAGCCAGGACCCCTTCAGCCACGACGACGACGTCTTCGAGGCCAACCTTGCGCTCAACCTCACCTCCGCTTACTGGACGACACGCGAGGCGCTGCCGCTGATGCGCGACGCCGGCTACGGCCGGATCATCAACATCGGCTCGGGCTATTCAAAGCGCAGCGGCGGCGCGCTCGCTTACACATGCGCCAAGCACGGATTGATCGGCTTCACCCGCGCGCTCGCCCACGACACCGCCGCCCATGGCATCACCGTCAACTGCCTCTGCCCTGGCTGGACCAACACCGCGCTGGTCGATTGGGAGGCGATGGGCAAAGCAATGGGCATCTCCGCCGACGAAGCGCACGCACTGCGAGCCGCGGAAAACCTACAGGACCGCGTGCTCGAACCTGAAGAGCTGGGGCCGATGGCCTCGCTGCTCGCCGCGCCTGAATCCGCCGGCATCACCGGTCAGGTCATCAGCGTCGACGGCGGTTACAAAGTCTGACGATCACAACGAACCCCCGCCCGATCACGGAAAGGAACGCGCGATGGAGTACCAACAAGTTTCGCTGGAGCGCCTGACCGACGAAGCGGAGGGCGTAGCAGTCGCCACGCTGCGCCGCCCCGAGCGGATGAACGCCGTCGGCGGGCGGCTCGTCCACGAACTGATCGACGTCATCGAGTCGACCCGCTACGACGACGCGATCAAGGTGTTAGTGATCACCGGCGAAGGCCGCGGCTTCTGCGCCGGCGCGGATGTGGGCGAGGACGAGCAAGCGCGCGCCGAGGGCAGGCAATTTGTCGAGTCCGCCTATCGGCGGCACACGACCGCGCCGATCGGCCACTGGGGCTCGCTGTTCAGCGCGATCAAGGCCTACCCCAAACCGACCATCGCCGCGGTCAACGGCGCGGCCGCCGGCGCGGGCATGTCGCTCGCGCTGGTCTGCGACATTCGGATCGCCTCCAGCAATGCGCGCTTCGTCTCCGCGTTCGTACACCGCGCCATCTCGCCCGACACCGGCTCGACCTACCACCTGCCGCGGCTGATCGGCACCGGCCGCGCGCTCGAGATGATGTTCACCGGCGAGAGCGTCGATGCGCAGCAGGCCGCCGAATGGGGCATCGTCAACCGCGTCGTCGATCCGGAACAGCTGCTGCCCGAAAGCCTGAAGCTCGCCGAGCGAATCGCGCGTGGGCCGAGTATGGCGATCGAATTGACCAAGCGCCTGGTGCAGCAGAGCGCCGAGATCGATTTCGACGGCCAACTCGAGCGCGAGGCCTGGGCGCTGAGCATCAGCGGAGCCAGCGAGGATCGCGCCGAGGGCATCGCCAGCTTCCTCGAAAAGCGCGAGCCACAGTTCCGCGGGCGATAGGCGTCTCCCATGATTAGGATGGCCGAACCGCATCGTTCCGCTCCCGCCCCGCACATCTCACGCTGGCGGTGGCGACTCCTCGCGCGAGCGCTCGCAGTCGTTGCTGGCGCATTCGCTGCGGCGGTGCTCGTCGGCCTTCCCGTCACGGCGCAGGACAGCCCGCACTCGTTGCCCGCTTGGGAGGACTTTGGCCCCCGCTCGCTCGCTGTCGGCGCGGCCCACGTCTGTCTGATCACGGCGGCGCAGTCGGTCGCCTGCTGGGGCCGCAACGACGACGGCGAGGCCGAACCCCCGCCTGGTCTACGCGCCGCTGATCTGTCGCTGGGCGAGGGCTATAGCTGCGCTCGGCCCACCCCCGACTCGACGGTCCGCGCCGCGCGTTCCGGCTGGCTCTGCTGGGGATCACGCAGCGATCTCGAACCGGACACCACTAACCCGAACCGTTGGTGGCTGCCCGAATTGATCGGCCCTGAGCACCGTTGCGGCTGGGCCCCGCCAGACGGGCTCGCCGCCTCGGAGCCGTGGGTCTACTCGCCGGACCCCTCTGCGGCCGCTACCGGTGAATCGGACCAGCCGCGGTTGCACTGCCAAGGTGAGGTGGAGCATTGGCAGGGCTTGCTTGACCGTGGGTCGGGTACCCTCGCTGTCGGTGGAGACGACACTTGCATCAGCCGCGCCCGTTCACTCGGCCAGTATTGGCTCGATGTCGTTAAGCTGGTGTGCGCGCGCACCTCGGAAGACAGCTCCATCCTTGGCGTTGCGGCGAACCGCACCGGAATTTGCCGCCTTCGTTGGACAGGACGACACTACGCGGGATGCGACTCGGCGTGGAACTTGAGTGACGGCTGGTATCTCTGGAGCCACCCGCTTGCGTCGTTCACGTGCGTACTCGTCAAACAGCGCGTCGACGCCTCCTCTTTTCGCCATCAGCCTCGCATTGACTGCTGGGGCAATGACGACCACGGTCAGCTCGATGTACCGGAGTGGGCTGCGGTGTTCACCGACGCCCAGCTGGGCTTATTTTCGTCGCCGAGCATCGAGTTCACCACCACGTTGTATCCGGGCTGGAACCTGATCGGAGATGCCGGCGAAGTCTCGCAGCTATTCGACGAGCTACCGCGCCTCGAGCAGGTCCGCCTCTGGCGGGTCACTTGCGAGCATCAAGGCTTCCACACGATGACGCGCGACGACGAGATCGAGCCCGTCGAGTCGTGCCAAGACGCTTACCTATATGAGGCCTTCAGCGTCGCCCGGTGGCTGCTCATCAGCCCGGGTCCGCCGATGCAATGGCGCCGGACCAGCGGCGGCCTGCGCCGCCCCGTCACGCCATTTCGTTTCAGAGGCAACGGCTGGGATGCCCGGGCCTGGGCGGACTCCAACTCTGAGCGAGGCGCGTACGCGTCCTGCGCCTCGGACTGCGCTGTGGCAGAACTGCTCTGGGACTCGGGCGGCGTCGTCGAGTCGCTCTGGATCTGGGATGCAGCTGGGCAGCAATGGCGCGCGCACTTCCCCGGCGGTCCTGAATGGCTCGGCAATCTCAAAGCCGACGACGTCGTCTCGTACGGCTCCGCCTTTGCCTACCGCCTCCGCGACCAATTGCCCGGTGGCTACCGGCTCCCGGGGTTTGTCTCCGGCGAGCACCCGCCCGGCGGTGTGCCGGTGGTGTTCACGCGTTCGTCGGCCGTCACGGCGGCGCAGCTCGCCGATGTCCGCAACACGTTTGACCGGATCATGAACTTCTTCGAGCAGCGCTGGGGAATCAAGCCGCAAGGCGATCTCCGCATCAGTGTTTGGCGGACAGACTCGCCGCGCGGCGCATGCGGGTCCGGAGGCAGCAGCTCGATCGGGTACTCCTTGGGCTGCGGAGAAACCCCCGGCATCCACCACTTGCTCGCGCATGAATACCTGCATGTGCTACAGGATCGTCTCGGTCCATCAACAGGCTGGGTGGGGAACATCTGGGCCGACATCGCTCCGCGCTGGGTGAGCGAGGGGTCAGCGGAGTACGTCGAATCGCTGTATGAGTCGGCGGCGGGCGGGCGATCCTACGCCAGCTTGCGGTCCGGCAACTGGTGGGCCGCGCGCCAGTCGGGGACGGCGCTGCAAGACGCGGAGGAAAACTGCTGTAGCGGGCCATACTATCCCTCCTACACGCTCGGTTTTGTCGCGATCGAGTGGCTTGTCCACCGCTTCGGCGAGCAGGCCGTCCTGTTCGACCTCTGGCGCGCCCTGCGCTATGACCGCTGGTGGGCAGCCGGCCACGATCACGACAGCCCAGGCGAAAACCGGCTCGCCCGGGCGTTCCAGGTCACCTTCGGCATCGAGCTGGACGACTTCTACGCGGAATTTGAGGACTATCTGCGCGGATCGATCCCGGCCTTTACGCCCCCGCAAGCCCGCGTGGTGGCGCCGAGCTGATAGTATCTGCCCATGCCCACCTGCTCTGTCTGTGGCGAGGATGTCGGCTTCCGCGAAGCGCTGAAAGCGCTCGGCCCAAAGCACCTTGAGTGCAAGGCGGCTGAGGAGGCCGAGGAGCGGCGCGAGCGCGAGGCGTTGGCGCGGCTGACCGAGCAGGCTCGCGAGGCAGTGCTCGACGAAGCGCTGCTGAGCGAGCTCGGCGTGGAGCTTGACGATGCCGCGCTGAGCGCCGAAGGTCGCCACCGACTGCTGGTCGGCGCGTTCGAGCACTCCGTCGAGGTCGCGCTGGACGATGGGATTCTGAGCCACGCCGAGGAACGCGCTGTCAATGAGTTCCAACGCTTCTTCAAACTCAGCGACCGCGCGCTGAACAATAGCGGTCTGCTCACGCAGGTCGCCGAAGCCGCCGTATTGCGCGAGGTGATGGAAGGCAACATCCCCGACCCGCCCGATCTCGACGAGCGGCCTCCCTTCAACCTGATGAAATCGGAAGACCTGGTCTGGGTGGTCGAGGACGCAGGCTATTACAAGACGAAAACGGTGCGCGAGTTTCGCGGCAGTTCGCACGGCGTCAGCATTCGCGTCGCAAAGGGCTTGTACTACCGCCCCAGCGCATTCCGCGGCCGCAGCGTCTCCCGCGAAGAAACGGTACACGCCGACAGCGGAATGCTCGGCGTCACCACCAAACACATCTACTTCCACGGCCCCCGCGAGCGCTTCCGCGTCCGCTACGACCGCATCGTCTCTTTCGAGCCGTTCAGCGACGGCATCGGCATCATGCGCGACAACCAACGCGCCAAGCCCGAAACCTTCACGGTCGGCGACGGCTGGTTCATCTACAACCTCGTCACCAACCTCTCGCAGATGTAGGGCCAGTCAACGATGCCCACGTGCAAGTACTGTCAGGAGCATGTTGGGTTCCTTGAGGGCGGCATGTGGCTCCGCATTCACCCTGCGTGCAGCCTGGACCTCTCCGAGCTCGATCAACTGGACCGTGAATTGTTTTGGGCATTGCCGCCAGACACGCGCGCCGCCTACCGAACGCTCCCGCCAGAAGAGCGATGGGCAATTCTGGCGAACGAACGCAGTATCCGAGAGGCCGAACAGGCAGAGCAAGCGGCGCGGGAGCGCGCGGAGGCTGAGGTCCGGGAAGCCGAAGAGACAAAGCGGGCGGCGCAAGATCGTGCTGAAGCTGAGATCGGCAACCTGGGCGCGGATGCGGCGCTAACGGGCACATACGACTCAGGCGCACTCCGCTTGCAGATCGCCTCGATCGCCGTGCCGGCGGGCATGACAGCGAAAGATATCGAGGAAACCCTACGGGCGGGGTGGTCCATAAGCCTGATGGAAGCCCGGATGAACGGCCAGATCTCGAATGCAGAGGTAGGCGAACGAGCGGAACAGGACGAGGCATTTCTCGAAGCGGTTCGTCTTACTGACGACAATCTGGCCAGCGAGGACTTGATCGAACGTTTAACCGCACGCCTATCTCTGCGGAGCGCCGTGATAGACGCGGCGACCAGTGAGGACGACGAAGCGTTGGTCGCGCTCGATGCGCTCTTTCAGGAGTCGGGACTGGGCGAGACGGACCAACAAGATCTCGCTGTTGAAGTTTGGCACATGGTCGTTCCGACGCTGATCGAGGACGGGCTGTTGACAACGGCAGATGATGAAGCTCTGGAGCGGTATCTGGAACATTTCGAATTGCCGCAGGAAGAGCTCGAGCGCGGTGGTACGGCGAGGCTGTACTTGCACGCGTCGACGCTGCGGCGGTCCATTGACGGCGACTTCCTCGATCTGCCTGATGCGGCTGCGAGGCTGGGGCACCGTGTTCCGTTCAACCTGCTGAAGTCGGAGACTCTCGTTTGGCTCGTTCAGAACGCGCATTACTCAACGATTGACACAATGCGGGAATTTCGCGGAAGCTCGCACGGGCTGAGTATTCGCATCGCAAGCGGCTTGTACTACCGGCCGAGTGCGTTTTCGGGACGGAGCGTCACGAGCGAGAAGATGACGCACGTCGATACCGGGATGCTGGGCATCACGACCAAGCATCTCTACTTCCACGGTCCGGCGAAGCGCTTTCGGGTGCGCTACGACAGGATCGTGTCGTTCGAGCCGTACTCCGACGGCTTGGGCTTCATGCGCGACAACCTGCGGGCGAAGCCAGAGACCTTCACCGTCGGTGAAAACGACGGCTGGTTCCTCTACAATCTGGTGACGAACCTGGCGCAGCGATGATTGGAGCGGACGAATGCAGATCACCAAAGTGACCGTGGAGTCGTTCGGCTGGGAGGTCGAGCCGTGGCGGGTGGGATCGGGGATGCGCTTCGGCGGCAAGCGGCAGTTGGGCGTGGTGACGGTCGAGACCGACGCGGGCGTTTCCGGCAACGCCTTTCTGAGCCGCCCCGACCATCACGGGCAGCCGCTGATCGACATCGCCGCGCCGCGCGTGATCGGCCGCAACCCGCAGGACATCGGCGCGATCTGGGCCGACCTCTGGAAGCAGAACCGCGCGATTCACACCTCCGTGATCGGCGCAATCGACATCTGCCTCTGGGACATCAACGGCAAGCTCGCCGGCCAGCCGATCCACCGCCTGCTGGGCACCTGCAAGGACTCCGCGCCAGTCTATTCCAGCACCGCCTGGTGGGAGACGCCGCAGGAATACGCCGAAGAAGCCCTGCGCTTTCAGTCGGAGGGCTGGACCGCGCACAAAATCCACCCCCACTCCGACCCCAAAGCCGACATCGAAATCTGCCGCGCCGTCCGCGAGGCGGTCGGCGATGAGATGATCCTGATGCTCGACTCGATGTGGGCCTACTGCTACGAAGACGCCGTGCGCGTCGGCCGGGCAATCGAGGAGCTCGACTACTACTGGTACGAAGACCCGCTGGTCGAGGAGGACATCTACAGCTACGTCAAGCTGCACCAGAAGCTGGACATCCCGATCATGTCCACTGAGTTCGCGCCCGGCCGTTACTACGGCATGGCCGCCTGGATCACGCAGTACGCGACCGACATCCTGCGCGGCGACGTCGCCGTCACCGGCGGCATCACCCCGCTGGTCCGCCTCTGCCACCTCGCCGAGGGCTTCAAGATGAAGTGCGAAATCCACCACGGCGGCAACTCGCTCAACAACGTCGCCAACCTGCATGTCACGATGGCCGTGCCCAACTGCGAGTTCTTCGAGTACTTCCCCAGCACCGGCTCCAACATGTTCGGCCTGGTCGAAGACATCGACATGAGCGGCGGCGTAGTCCACGCCCCCACCAACCCCGGCCTGGGCTACGAAATCGATTGGCCGCTGCTGCGCCAGGACGAGCAGGGCCGTCTGGAGGCAACGGCGGATTAATTCGCCGGCTGCAACCGCCTCAATTCATCTCTCCTTCTTTCAGGAGGGAGATTAAGAGGGGGTTGGCGCGCAGAGCTTAGCTGGATGCTCGTCCCCGACTACGATCACTTGCGTCCGCACAACCTCCACCCCCCACCTAGCCTCCCCCCTGAGAGGGGGGAGGGATGAATTGGGGGATGGGGTGGGTGGGTTCCTGCCTGCGCAGGAATGACGGTTGGGGCTGGGCTGGACGACGGTTGGGGGTATGGGGCAGGTGCGCCCGCAGCGGCCTAGGTTGCGGCCAGGGCCAGGGCGGCTGCTGGGGGGTTGGCCAAGGGGCGGCCGACCGCCTCGCCGACCCGCGCCAGCGACTCCATCAGATCCGCGAAATTCTCGAAGGTCAGCGACTGCGGACCGTCCGAGAGCGCGTGATCCGGCGACGGATGCACCTCAAGCATCAGGCCGTCCGCGCCCACCGCCATCGACGCGCGCGCCATCGGATCGACCAGGTACCAGTGGCCGGTGCCGTGCGACGGATCACTCACGATCGGCAGATGGCTGAGCCGCTTGACGACCGGGATGGCGGAGAGGTCGAGCGTGTTGCGGGTGGCGGTTTCGAAGGTGCGGATGCCGCGCTCGCAGAGGATCACCTCGCGGTTGCCCTTGGCCATGATGTACTCGGCGGCGAGCAGCCACTCGTCGATCGTGGCAGTCAGCCCGCGCTTCAGCATGACCGGCTTGCGGGTCAGCCCGACCTCGTCGAGCAGGGTGAAGTTCTGCATGTTGCGGGTGCCGATTTGGAGGATATCGGCGTGCCGCGCGACCACCTCGACATCGCGCTCCGACATCACTTCGGTGATCACCGGCAGGCCAGTCTCCTCGCGGGCCGTTGCGAGGTGGTAGAGGCCTTCTTCGCCGAGGCCGCGGAATGCGTAGGGCGAAGTGCGGGGCTTGAACGCGCCGCCGCGGATGATCTGCGCGCCCGCGTCGCGCACCGCCCGCGCCGTCTCGACCATGTGCGCTTCGTTCTCAATGCTGCAGGGCCCCGCCATCACCACCATCGAGCCGTCGCCGATGGTGACCCCACCCACCTCGATCACGGTGTCCTCAGGCTGGAACTCGCGCCCGGTCAGCTTGTAGGGGCGGGAAATCGCGATCACCTCTTCGACGCCCGACATCCGGCTGACCGCGGGGCGGATGTCCGGGTCGTTGATCACGCCGACGGCGCCGATCACGACCCGCTCTTCGCCGGGCGAGAGGTGGCCTTCGAGGTTCGCGTCCTTGAGGCGCGCGAGCACGCCTTTCACATCGTCGTCGGTTGCGTCCTGTTTCATCACCACGAGCATCTCAGTCGTCCTTCTGTTTGGGCGGCGCGGGCGCGCCGCCTTGGTTGTCCGTCTTGTCCGTGTGGTCCGTTCCGACCCGATCGGGGCGCAGCACGGTTGCGCCGCGCAGATAGACATGTTCGATCTGGTTCTGCCGCCGCCGCGTGTTGACGTGCAGCAAGATCCGCAGGCAGGCCGGCAGCGCGCCGGGCACGTCCATCTCGTGCCCGCACATCAGCGCCGCCGAGTGCCAGCCGAAATTCTGCCGCGCGACGACCGCCGGGAACTCGGCGTTGAGGTCCGCGGTGGTCGTGAACCAGGCCGAGGCGACATCATCGCCCTCGACCCCGTTGCGTGCGATCATCTCGGCCAGCAGCTCGTGCGTGGCGTCGAGGATGGCCGAGCGGGTATTGGCCGCGACGGTCGTTGCGCCGCGAATACCGCGCATGCGCCAAAGGGAATCGGTGGAATCGCCCATATCGGCAGTCAGTCGAATCGGAGTGTGGGGGAGTGAGTGAGGGAGCCGCGCGCGGGCAGCTCTAGCGGCCGACGCCAAATGCGCCGACCGCGGAGGCATAGCCGGGGTAGCCGAAGGCCGGTTGCCCGGCATGCAGCGCGGCAAGCGCGACTGTGCAGATCGGGCGGATCGGTTGGCGCTGGGGCTGCATCATCCCGACTCGTCTCTCCGGCGGCCGGTCACCACCTCGAGATAGTGTTCAACCGCGCGCGCGCGGCCGTCCGGCGGCGCGTCGGCGATCGTCGTCGTCAGCGCGCTGCCGATAACCGCAGCGTCGCACAACTGCCCGATAGCTTCAACCTGGGCCCGATTGCGCACGCCGAAACCGACGGCGAGCGGCAGCTGCGTGTAGCCGCGGACACGCTCGACGAAGTCGGTCAGGTCGGCGGCGAGTTGATCGCGCGCGCCGGTCACGCCGGTCACGCTGACCAAGTAGATGAACCCGCCGGCGCGCTGCGCCACCGCGGCGATCCGCTGCGGGGTGCTGGTCGGCGCGAGCAGAAAGATCAGCTCGAGTCCGTAGGCCGCAAGCGTCTCGCGGGCCGGGTCCGACTCCTCAACGGGCAGATCGACGAGGATCATCCCGTCCACGCCGGCCTCGGCCGCGGCGGCCGCAATCGGCTGGAGCGGGAGGCCGACCTCGGCGGCGGGGCTGGAGCGCGCGTCTGCGCCGGCGCGATCAGCGGGAGCGCGGTAGGCCAGAAAGGGGTTGAGGTAGCCCATCAGCGTGATCGGCGCCTCGGAGCCCGCGGCCCGCACCGCGCGCGCCGCGTCGAGCGCCGTTTCAACCGTCGCTCCCGCCGCCAGCGCCGCAGTGTTGGCGCGCTGGATTGTCGGTCCGTCGGCGAGCGGATCGGAAAAGGCCACGCCGATTTCCAGCCCGCCCGCCCCGCCGCGAATCGCCGCCAGCGCCAGTTCGTCGGTCTCGGCCGGCGTGGGAAAGCCCGCCGTCAGATAGGGGAAGACCAGCGGCCGCTCGGCGTGGGGGGCGTCGGCGAAGGCGGCGGCGTAGCGGTTCATAGCCCTCACGATACCCGCAAAGGCAGCTCTGTTGGGCGGGCCGCGGCCAGATCCTCTCTCCGCGCCCGCCGCGGCGGTGTTCGGGGTTTGTTTTTTTCGGGGTGTTGGGGGTGATTCGGGCGGCCTCCCTATCTGGTCGGAGCGTTCGGCGGTGTTCGGGTTTGTTCAGGTTTGTTCGGATTTGTTCAGGTTTGTTCGGGGTGCGCCGACGGGGTTGACAGCGAGGGTTGACGCTGGAGTTGTCGGGGTGGTGGGTGTGGCTGCGGTTTTGCCGTGTTTTGCTGGGGTTTGGGTTGGGGCGGGGGTTGACGGTGTCAACTTTTGGCAACCCTTGTCAACTTTTGTCAACCTGGTGTCAAGCGCTGTCAACCTGGTGTCAACCCCTGTCAAGTTTTGGTCAGCGATGGCGAGGTTGAGGTTGACGGGGGTGAGGGCGGGTCGGCGGCGTGGTGGGGAGAGAGGCATGGTTCGGCACTCCTGTTCTAGAGTGAGTGTAGCAGGATTGGGGGGAAGTGGGGGTGTGCGGTGGTTCCTGCCTGCGCAGGAATGACGGAAGGGGGGCGCAGGAATGACGGAAGGGGGGCGTGGGTGACGGAGGGGGGAGCGGCGTGGGGGAGGTTGAGCAGGGCGCGGGCGATGAGGGCGGGCGGTGGTGGTTGCTCGCGGCCTCTCGCGGCCCTCCTAACCTTCCCTTTGAGAGGAGGGGGGAGGGGCGAATTGGGGGATGGGTGGTCGTGGGGGGAGGTTGAGGATGGCGCGGGCGGCGTTGTCGTAGTTGTGGTCGAGGGCTGCGCCGTGTTGGCGGGCTACCTGTAGGTCGCGCAGGCGGCGTTCGAGCGGCCATTGGCGGTGGATGGCGTTGGTGCCGGCGGCGCGGAAGAGCTGCTCTACGGCTGCGACGGACTCATGCACCGCGTGGACGTTGGCCAGCCGCCAGCGGGCGAGCAGCGCGCGGTCGGGCGCGTCGGCGCAGAGCGTCTGCCAGGCTTCGCCCGCTGCGGCGCGGACGAAATCGCGCGCGCTCCAGACGCGGGCCTGCACTTGCGCCAGAGCGAGGCGGAACGGCTCGCGCTCCGCCAGCGGCCTTGCGTCGCCGCTGCTGGCGGTCTCGACGCTCGCCGCGCGCAGATCGTCGATCGCGCCCTGCGCCGCGCCGACGGCGTGGCCGGCGTTGGCGATCCAGGCCACGACCGAGCGGTCCGGCGCGCGCCAGGCGGGGCCGGCGGCGCGGGGCGAATCTTCGACCCGCCAGGTGTGGGCCGCCTGCACGTAGGCGTCGTCGAGCAGCCAGTCGTGGCTGCCGGTGCCGCGCAGGCCCATCGTGTCCCAGGTGCGCAGCACCTCGCCCGCGCGCTGCGGCAGCAGCGCCATCCGCACCGCGCCGCCACGCTGCTCATCGCGCTGCCCGTCGGCCGGATCGCGCTCCTCGCGGAAGGTGGCGACGACGAATTTGGCGTGCTCGATGCCGCTGAGAAAGTTGAGTTGCCCCGAGAGCAGCCAGCCCGACTCGTGCCGCCGCCCACGGGCCAGCACGCGGCTCGAACCGGAGATGCGGCAGCGCGGACCGCCCGGCTCGTCGCCGCCGATCATCTGGCTGAGCACCGCGCCGGGCAGCCAGCCGGTCAGCAGCGAGACCTCGGCGGCGATCATCACCACCCAGGCGACCGAGGCGTCGGCCGCGGCCAGCGCCTCGATCACGTGGAAGACGACCAGGGGATCGGCCTGCTCGCCGTTGGCCTCGGCGGGGATGTTGAGTCGAAACAGCCCGGCGTCGGTCAGCGCTTCGATCAGGTCGGCGGGCGCGGCGCCGGCGGCTTCGATGTCGGCGGCGCAGGCTGCGATCTGCGGGGCGAGCGCGCGGGCGCGCCGCACCAGCTCGTGCTCGGCGGGGTCCGTCCACATGACAGAGGGCAGAATAACGGCGCGGAGCGCTTTAGACTGCCCTCAGCAGACAGGAACCGAGGTGCATTATGACGAACGCCACAGACGCGACCGGCGCGGGTAGCCGCCCGCGGGCGGCCGACGCCGCGCTGCGCGAACGGGCGGCGGCGGTGATCCCCAACGGGATGTACGGCCATCAGAACGCGGCGCTGCTGCCGGACAACTTTCCGCAGTTCTTCAGCCGCGGCGAGGGCGCGCGCATCTGGGATGTCGACGGCAACGAGTACATCGACTACCTCTGCTCCTACGGGCCGATTCTGCTGGGCCACGCGCACCCTTCGGTGGATCGCGCCGCGGCCGCCGAGCTGGAGCAGAGCGACTGCCTCAACGGACCCGGCGAGAAGATGGTCGAGCTGGCCGAGCTGCTGGTCGAGATCACGCCCTGGGCGGACTGGGCGTGGTTCGCCAAGAACGGCACCGACGCGACGGTTTACGCGGCGACGATCGCCCGCGCGGCGACGGGGCGCGGCACGATTCTGCGGGCGAGCAACGCCTACCACGGCTCCTCGCCGACCTGGATGGGACTGGAGCGCGGCTCGCCGGCGGACGGCACTATCGAGTACGAGTACAACGATCTGGCCTCGGTGCGGGCCGCGATCGACGCCGCCGAGGGCGACTTCGCCGGGCTGGCGGTCTCCGCCTTCCGGCATGATGTCTTCCGCGATCAGGAGATGCCGACGCAGGAGTTCGCGCAGGGCGTGCGCGACCTGTGCGACGCGCACGGCGCGGTGCTAATCCTCGACGATGTGCGGGGCGGTTTCCGGCTCGACATTCAGGGCAGCTGGGCGCCGCTGGGCGTTGATCCGGACCTGAGCGCCTACTGCAAGGCGATCGGCAACGGCTACCCGATTTCGGCGCTGCTGGGGCGCGAGAGCCTCGCGGAAGCGGTGGGGCGGGCGATGTCGACCGGCTCCTACTGGTATTCGTCGGGCCCGATGGCGGCGGCGATCGCGACGATCACGACGCTGCAGGAGACGAACGGGATCGCGCACATGCACGCGATGGGCGAGCGTCTGCGGGCGGGTCTGGCGGAGCGGGCCGCCGCGCACGGGCTGGGCATCCGCCAGACCGGACCGGTCGAGATTCCGCTGCTGCTGTTCGACGGCGACGCGCCGGCGGAGGGGGTGGATCTGTTCGCGACGTTCGAGATGCCGCGCGGGCGGACGTTCAGCGCCGCGCTGGCCGAGCGCGGCGTCTACATGCACCCGTTCCACAACGGTTTCCTGAGCGCGGCGCTGACGGCCGAGGATGTGGATCAGACGGTGGCGGCGGCGGATGAGGCGTTTGAGGCGGTGCGGGCGCAGTTCGGGGAGGGCTGATCAGCGGCGGCGGGCGGCGGCGGATTTGCCGTTGCCGGACCAGGCGTAGCCGATAGCGAGGCCGACGCTCGCGCCGATGAAGGCGGCGGCGGCGACAGCGCGGGCGGCGCGGGGCGATGCGCCGTTTGAGGCGGGCGCCGGGGCGACTCCGTTGAGCTCGAATGTCGGCTCGGCGGCGGGCAGCGGATCGGCCAATGCGGACGGGCCGGGCGGCGCGAATTGCTCCTTGAGCGCCGCGATCTCGCGCAGCGGCTGTGGCGGCGCGGCAGGGGCGGTGATCGGCTCAGGCAGGAGCGGCTCGATCGTTGCGCCGTTGGGCCCGGGCGGGAGCGGCGCGGGGACCGCCGATATTGGCGCGGGCTCAGGCGGCTCGGGCGCTTCGGGGGATTGCGCGCGGCCTTCGTTGCCCGTCTTGAGCGGCACCTCGCGCATCAGCAGGATCGAGAGCACGGCGACGACCAGCACGCCGACGGCGAGCAGGAAGTTGTCGGTGATCGCAGTGGCGACCGAGCTCTGCACGGCCGGCTCGGCGATCCGCCAGGCCGCGGCGCCGATCTCGGCGATCAGATCGGACTCGAACTCAGGGTCAACCAGCTTCTCCGGCGAGATGCGGTCGACCAGGTCGGCGGGCAGCGAGGATTGCAGTCCCGAGGCCAGCCGCGCGTTGAACAGCGCGCCGATTACGCCCACGCCGATCGCGCCGCCGGTCAGCTGGAAGAACTGCGAGAAGCTTGAGGCGCGGCCGAGGTAGCGCTGCGGCGCGGCGTTCTGCGTGGCCAGCGAGAGCACGGGCATCATCAGCCCCATGCCGATGCCGAAGGGCACGATCCGCAGCAGCACGCCGGGGATCGTCGTCTCGCGGGTCATCGTGCTGAGCAGCGCCATCCCGCCGACCATCAGCAGGCTGCCCAGCGCGGCCAGATACTTGTAGCGCCCGGTGCGCGACATGATCTGGCCGCCCACGATCGCCATGGCGACGGAGATCACGATCATCGGCATCATCACCGAGCCGGCTTCGGCCGCGTTGGCGCCCAGCCCGACCTGCAGGAAGAACTGCATGTAGACCATCACGCCCATCATGCCGATGCCGATTACGAACATCGCGATGGTGGCGGCGGCGATGGTGTTGATGCCGAAGAGGTGGATGGGGACGATCGGCACTGCGGCGCGGCGCTCGACCGCGACGAACAGCAGCGTGGAGAGTGCGGAGACGCCGAACAGGGCGAGCACGAGGGGGTTGGTCCAGCCCAGTTCGCCGCCGAAGCTGACGCTGATCAGGCCGGGCATCAGCATCGGCAGCAGCAGCGCGGTGCCCAGCCAGTCGAAGCGCAGCGGGCGGCGCGGCGGGCGCAGCCAGGGCATTTTCAGCGCGATCACCAGGCCGGCGATGGGGCCGACGAAGAACATGATCCAGAAGACCCAGCGCCAGGAGATGGCCTCGGTCAGGACGCCGCCGAGCGGCGCGCCGATCACGCCGGAGAGGGCGAAGATGCCGGCGAACAGCCCGATGTACTTGCCCCGCTCGGAGGCGGGGAAGAGGTCGCCCATTACGGAGAAGGTGGAGGTCATGATCACGCCCGCGCCGGCGCCCTGCAGGGCGCGGAAGGCGATCAGCTCGTAGATGCCGCCGGCCGCGCCGCAGCCGGCCGTGCCGCCCAGGAAGAGCAGCACGCCGGTCAGCAGCAGCGGCTTGCGCCCGACGACGTCGCTGAGCGCCCCGGCGATCGGGATCACGGCGATCTGCGCGATCAGGAAGGCTTGAATCAGCCAGGGGTAGAGGTTGAGTCCGCCCAGTTCGGCGACGATCTGGGGCAGGGCGGGGTTGACCACGCTCTGTTCGAGCGAGGCGATGAACATCGCGAGCATCGAGCCGAGCAGCACCAGCACCTTGGTGCGGCGGGGCAGGTCCATCCCCAGCGGGCGCTCTTCGTCGAGCTCGGGAGCGCCGCCCGCAGACAGCGGAGGCGGCGCGGATTCGGCCTCGCGGACCGCGGCTTGGCTCATCGGGCGTCCGGGATGTTTCGAGCGGCTGAACTATTGCCAGTCTAGGGCGTATTCACACTTCCGTCATTCCCGCGCCTCTCCGTCATTCCTGCCTGCGCGGGTTCCTGCCTGCGCAGGAATGACGGAGGGGCGCGTTGGCGCGAGGGAGGGGCGCGGCTGTTGGGCAGGCGTGGCCGCGAAGTGCTATCTTGGCCACATTGACGGGCAGCGGCCGGCGGACAGCCGGCGATCGACGAAGCGAGGTTTGCCATGGCCGAGATGATCTGCGACCGGATCAAGGTGATCGACTCCGACACGCACGTGTCCGAGCCGGAGGACCTGTGGACGAATCGCATCTCCACCAAGAAGTGGGGCGACCTGGTGCCCCACGTGGTCTTCGACGACGAGATCAACGAGGATCGCTGGGTGATGGGCGGCAAGAAGTTCATGCCCACCGCGGGCGCGGCGATGGCCGGCTGGAAGTCGCCGCCGCCGGACCACCCGCCGACTCTGCAGGAGGCGGACCACGGCTCCTGGGAGATCCGCGAGCGGCTGGAGCGGATGGACGAATACGGGATGTACGCGCAGGTCGTCTACCCCAACGTGGGCGGCTTCGGCAGCGGCAATTTCCTGACGCTGACCGATGAGTCGCTGCGGCTCGAATGCGTGCGCGCCTACAACGACTTCCTGATCGAGTGGACCAGCGTCGAGCCGGATCGCTTCATCCCGATCATGGCGATGCCCTTCTGGGACGTGCAGGCCTGCGTCGAGGAGATGCAGCGCGCGCACGGCCGCGGCCACAAGGGCGTGCTGATGACCAATCAGCCGCATGTCTTCGGGATGCCGCGCCTGACCGAGCAGCACTGGGACCCGCTCTGGCACCAGGCGCAGGACCTGGGCCTCTCGATCAACTTCCACATCGGCTCCGGCGATCTGACGCAGCTGCGCGACATCACGGTCGACAACGGGCGCCAGGCGGCCTACGCCAAGAGCACCGTCAAGCTCTTCCTGGACAACTCCAACGCGATCCTCGACGTGATCCTCTCGGGGATGTGCCACCGCTTCCCCGAGCTGAACTTCGTCTCGGTCGAATCGGGCGTGGGCTGGATTCCCTACCTGCTGGAGGCGATGGACTGGCAGTGGCTCAACTCGGGCTGCCGCGAGGAGCACCCGGAGATGGACCTGCTGCCCAGCGAGTATTTCCGCCGCCAGTGCTTCGGCTGCTTCTGGTTCGAGGAGGCCAGCGCGCTCAAGGCGATCGAGCAGTGGGGCTCGGAGAACTTCCTCTTCGAGACGGATTTCCCGCACCCGACGAGCATCTCGCCGGGCCCGAACAGCATCGCGCGCAACCCCAAGCAGCATGTCGAGGAGGTGCTCAGCGTGCTGCCGGAGGAGGACCTGCTCAACGTGCTCCAGCGCAACGCGGCGCGGATCTACAACCACTCGGTGTAAGGGCGGGCGACTACAGGATCGAACCCGCGCCGCACGGAGAGAGGAGCCACAGATGGCGTCGGCGAAACTGGCCAAAGTGATCGCGGAACGCGAACGGGAACACAACACGCTTGAGGCGGAAATAGCAAAGCGTGCCGAGCGCGGAGACGCGATGCCGTCAGGAGAGCAAGCCGAGCGGTGGTACGGGCTCATGCAGCGGTACGAAGAGCAGCGTGACGAGGAGATACTGGCAGCCGAGCTCCGGGGTTATGCGGCGGTGCAGGCGTACGCAGATGCGCTGGGGCGCACATTTGACGAGGTGGCACAAGATCACTCGATTACGAACGAAGAGATCGCGAAGTTCACTGGTGCGAGCGAGCAAGACATCGCGCTGGTGTAGCGCGGGGACAGGGAAGCGCGGCGCCCCCGTTCCGTCATTCCTGCGCAGGCAGGAATGTGGGCGGCCTCTTCCGCTGCTTCGCGCCTCGGCTTTCCGACGGCCTGACTGGGGGGCTTCGCGCCGCTGCCGAATGCTGGGGGTGGGCGCGATCGGTCGTCGGCTGCGTGCGTTCCTGCCTGCGCAGGAATGACGGATGGGGTGCGGGGACGGCGGCGGTGGATGCTCGGGACTCCCACCCCCCACCTAACCTCCCCCCTGGAAGGGGGGAGGGATGAATTGGGGAAAGGGGCGTTTGTTGGGGTGGGTGGGTTCATACTTCCGTCATTCCTGCCTGCGCAGGAATGTGGGCGGCATCCCTTGCTGCTGCGCGCCTCAGCTTTCCGACGGCCTGACTGGGGGGCTTCGCGCCGCCGCTGAATGTTGGGGGTGGAGGCGTGCGGTCGTCGGCTGCGCGGGTTCCTGCCTGCGCAGGAATGACGGAGGTGGGGCGCAGGAATGACGGGCTGGGCCGCGTGGTTCCTGCCTGCGCAGGAATGACGGGCGGGGCGGGAGCCGGGGCGGAGAGTGGGGCGGGGGAAGGGGGGAGGGATGAATTGGGGGGATGTGGGGGTGGCGGGGGCGTTGCGCACGCAGGCGCGTCGTGCGCTATTCTGTGCGCGGGACGGATCCGCAAGGGCGCGCAAGCGCCGCATAGAGGAGAGGGAACTCCAATGGAACTCCAGAACGTAGTGATCGTCGACGGCGCGCGCTCCGCCTTCACGCGCGGGGGGCGGGGGGCTTTCACGGCCACGCGGCTCGACGATGTGGGCGTGCAGGTGCTGCAGGAGCTGCTGCGCCGCTACCCGCAGGTCTCGCCGGAGATGATCGAGGATGTGGGGATGGGCTGCGTGGGCGGCGTGACGGAGCTGGCCGGGATCGGCGCGAACCACATCGTGCGGCTGGCCGGGCTGCCGGAGTCGGTCTGCACGTTCGACTCGAACCGCCAGTGCGGCTCCTCGATGGAGACGCTGCACCGGGTGACGCAGGAGATCATGGTCGGCGCGATCGATGTGGGCGTGGCGCTGGGCGTGGAGCGGATGGGCCGGCAGTTGGGCGGCGGCGGCGGCGCGGAGCCGACCCGCATCACCGAGTTCAACCAGAAGCGGCACGAGCAGAACGAGATGCAGCGCAATCTCGCGCACGACCACGGGGACTACTTCTCGGTGCCGATTCCGGACGCGATTCTCGACTCGTCGCCGGTCTGCTCGATGCTGCAGACGGCGCAGAACGTGGCGGAGATGTACGACCTGAGCCGCGAGACGCTCGACGAGTTCGCCGTGGAGAGCCACCGCAAGTACGGCGAGGCGCTGGCGGCCGGCTTCTACAAGGACGAGATCGTGCCGATCGAGGTCAACCTGCCGGTCTTCGACGACGAGGGCAATTTGCTGCTCGACGAGCGCGGCGAGAGCAAGGTGGTCGAGGTCGACGAGGGCTTCCGCCCGGGCACGAATTTCGAGGGGCTGAGCCAGTTGCGCACGGTGCGCGGCGCGGTTTCGCACCAGGAGCAGGAAATCCGCATCACGGCGGGCAACTCCTGCCCGACCAACGACGGCTTCACGGCGGCGCTGCTGATGAGCGAGCGCAAGGCGGAGGAGTTGGGCCTGCAGCCGCTGGCGCGGATCGCCGGCTTCGGCGTCGGCGGGGTCAAGCCGCAGGTGATGGGTCTGGGCCCGATCCCCGCGACGCGCAAGGCGCTCAACCACGCCGGGATCGACGCTTCGCAGATCGACCGGGTGGAGTTCAACGAGGCCTTCGCCGCGCAGGTGATTCCCTCGGTGCAGGAGCTGGGCATCCCGATGGACCGGGTCAACGTGAACGGCGGCAGTCTGGCGATCGGCCACCCGCTGGGCGCGACGGGCACGCGCTTGGTGACGACGGTGGCGCGCGAGCTGCGCAACAGCGGCACGCGCTACGGCCTGGCCACGCAGTGCATCGGCGCGGGGATGGGGATTAGCACGATCCTCGAGGCGGTGTAGCTGGGGCGTCGATCGGCGCAGAGGGGGAGGGGGCGGCCCTCACGGGCCGCCCCTTCCTCGTCCCGTGCTGCTTCAGCCCAGCAGGTGTGGCCCACGGCAGCCCGGCGCTGCGGGAGGCGGCTGATCGAGTAGCCAGACACCTCCCACTTCGATCAGCTCGCTGGTGAACCGCGCCTCGTCGCGCCTCACTTCGGTGACCTTGAGGTTGTCCGTGACGTAGATCAGCCCGAGATGAGTGATCGGCCTCCGCTGGACATCTCGCCGGTCGTCGGTCTCGAACGCCCGCGTGTAGGCGTGCAGCTCCGCCAGGTGGTCGTTGGGATTCTTGAACTCGGCAGTGGCCAGTTTGACCTTGTACAGGCCGAATGTCCCGTCGTCAAACTCGGCAACGAGCACGTTAAACCACGGGTACCCGCGGATGTACGTCGTGACCTGCCGTGACGGGTGGCCGATCACGAACTGCTCGGAGAACACGTGCCTTTTCTCGCGAGTCCAGCGGCCCGCCGGCAGGGACGGATCCACAGATTGGGTTGAACGGCCATCCAGCCGCTCGCACTCAGCGGTGACGCGGTCGTTCCAGCCCGCTTTGCGATTCCAGTGTGAACCCGGACCTCGCTTCGGGCGAAGGTTGCGTAGCTTGAGCCACAGGCAGAGGCGGCACCACTTGAGGTTGGTGAAGTCGCTCGGGTTGAGCTTGAGGTCTGCGTCGCGCTTGGGCATGAGAGCCCCTCCCATCGTTTTATGCGACGTGAGGGGCTCCGGGGACATCCGGCTTGAGTAGACGACCAGAGTCGACTACCTTGCCATCGGCACCAGCGCGGGGGGTCAACCGCCAAGAAGAAACCCCGCGCCGGAGTCCCCGGAGCGGCCCTCGGGTCGCTCCGGTCTCTTTCCCCGAAATTGGCTTAGCGCGCATCCGCGTCGGGGATGTCCGCGGATCCGCGCGAGGGTCTTATCGGCACCGAAGTCATGGGCTCACCTCCTCTCAGATGTGTCAGGCAGATCTGGATCGTCAACCTGCGTCATTCGAACGGAAGGTCTTCGACCTGCTGCGTCGGCAAGCGCTTCGGCGGCTCCACAAACTCAAAGGGGAGGTCGTGGGGGTCACCGGTTGTTAGACCCGTGTATCTGCCCGCCACCGCTGAGTGATGGCTGGTACCTGGCGGGGGCTGATAAAAATCGCTGACGAGAACGAACTCGCCGGGGCCGACACGCTCGAAATCTGGGCTGCGGCGGAGCTGGTCGTAAATCGCCGCATAGGCGCTGCGCGCGCTGCTGTAGCGCTCAGGGTCATGACGTTGCATTTCATCCGCAACCTCCTGGACCCTGACTCGGCCGCTCGCCAGGCTCACATTGTGCGCAACGCTGAGGAGATCAACCGGCGGCTGCGTCGTCTTCGCACCATGCGACTCTCGGCGCATCACCTGTCGCAGGGTTCGCGAATGGTCGTCGGCCGCACGTGCGAGTTGCTCGAGCTCGCGCAAACTCCGACTTGCGCGTTCGGATCGCTTCCATCGCGAACTGGCGAGGCTTGACGCACTCGTCAGGTGGCTCTTGCGCCCCGTGAGCACGCGCTCAGCTTCCTTCAACGCCTCTTCCCGCTGAAGGAGCAGCGTCAGCTCGCGAGTGGCTTCGACTGCCCGCTCTAGCACCTCGCCAATAGCCGGCTGAAGCTCAACAGCCTCCTGAAGCAGGACCTCCACAGCCACTTTGGCGCGATCACGATCCGGCATCACGTCACCACCTCCGTCTCTCTCCTATCTGCGCATCAGAGTACGCGCTTGCGATCGGCCTGTCAATGCTCAATGTCGCATTGAGGTAAATCATGCGTAAAACATCCTTCACTTGCATCTGAGCAGCCTTCCTCACTGAGGCCGCATGATCAGCGTCGGGAACGGCGTGAGGCCGCGGGAGTAGGCGACTGCGCTGGGGTCCCAGTTGATGCCGAAGAAGGACTCGGCGTACTCGTCCTCCTCGAGGTTGTCGCAGAGCCAGCACCAGATGTGCGGCTGGTCGATGTCGCGGCGGACGGCGAGGATGAGCAGCGCGGCGTGGGCGCCGTCGGGGCTGTTGACGGCGCCCGGCACGCGCCATTCGAGGAATGCGCGGCGGCGGACGTAGCGGGCGACCGCTTCGCCCTCCAGATCGTGCGATGCCACCTTGACGGGCGCGATTCGGCCGTCGCTCGCCGGCCACTGCTCGGCGACGGCGCGGTAGAACTGGATGGGGATGTTGACGCGGTCAAGCCACGTGTTGGCGGCGTTGACTTCGCCCTCGCCGACTCGCTTGGCGAGCCAAACCACCTCGTCGCTGAAGCCGACCCCGAACATCGAGCTGGGCAGGTCGTTTTCCGGGGCCATATGCGCGCTCCTTTCGCGGGGTTAGCCTGGCCTAGTGCGGGGAACTTTGCAAGGAGCGGGAGCGTGGCGAGCGAACGGCGGCAGTGGACGCGGAATGAGCTGCTGGTGGCGCTCGGCCTTTATCTGCGGCTGCCGTTTGGGCAGCTGCATCGGGGGCAGCCGGAGATCATCGCCTGCGCCGAATTGCTGGGGCGCACGCCTTCGGCGCTGGCGATGAAGCTGGTCAATCTGGCGAGCTTGGATGGCTCGCTGGATCGGGCGGGGCTGCGCAACGCTTCTTGGGCGGACCGCGAGGTTTGGGCGGAGCTGCAGGGCGATTGGGGCGCAACGGCGGAAGCGATCGCTGAGGCGGAGGCGGGACTCGGCGTCGTTCCTGCGCTCGAAATGGACGATGAGACATTCCCGAGCGGCGAGGAGAGCGTCGTTTCGGCGAAAGTGCTGCGCGGGCGGGACCAGTTCCGCAAGGCGGTGCTGAGCGCCTACGACTTCCGCTGCTGCGTCACGGGACTCGCAGAGCCGCGGCTGCTGGAGGCGGCCCACATCGCGCCGTGGCGCGACGAACCGGTTTACGGCCTCAATCCGACGAATGGGCTTTGCCTGTCCGTCTTGCACCACCGCGCGTTCGACCGCGGGCTGATTGCGTTCGACGATGATTTCCGTCTGCTCATTTCGCCGCAGCTGGCGGCGCGCGGCGATGAATTTGTCGGAACGGCGTTCATGCCGTTCGCCGGCAAGCAGATTGCGCTGCCGACCAAGTTTGCGCCGAATGCGGAGATGGCGGCGTACCACCGCGAGCACGTCTTTCTCGCCTCAGGGTGAACGGCGATGGAAGTTCTGTTCGCCCTGCTCGTTCTGATCTTCCTCTTGGTGTTTTGGCGGGCCCTGCCCAAGCCGGACATTGACCGGCCGCACCTCGTCGCCACACGCAGCGCGCGGGGCGGGCTGACGCTGCGGCTCGTGCGCAATCTGCTCGCGGGGCTGTTCTTTGTTGGGATGATCCTCAGCGCATTCTTCGATCCGTCGGAGACGGGCAACGAAATCCGCGGAGCGATGATCGGCGCGTTCATCTTCTGGAGCGGCATCATCCTGCTGTTCCGCACGCCCAGCGTGATTGCGGAGGCCACCGGCACGGGCGCCGAGGGCAATCCTGCCGGCAGCGGCGGCTACCAGTTGCAATGGGGCGACCGAACTTTGACTTACGACCTGCGTGGCGCCGCCGAGCGCTGGGTGACGCGGCTGGTCTTCTTGTTCATGCTGGCGCGCGCGCTGGCGGTGGTGCTGCCCTGACCGCACCTTCCTCGCGTAGGCGGCTAGAATCGGCACGTCATGCCCGAACCGCTGATCAGCGTCCTGATCATCGTGATCGTGACTGAGCTCATCTGCCTTGGCGTCTTCTGGAGGGCGAACTTCATCCCCGACTTCGATCTGGAAACCTACAACCCGCTGCCGGGCGGGCGCGGGGTGACGACTACGGCGCGGAAAATCTCGCTTGCGGCGATCTCGGCTGTGATTGGCGTCTCCGCCGTCATCCTGCTTGTGGCGGCGTTGACCTAGCGCCGCTGGCGGCGCTGTTCCGCTACCCTGTGCGCAGCACTGTTTGGAGGTCACTGATGGTCACTGAAGTCATGCCTGAGGCGCCGGCGCTGACGGCGCACCCGCTGGATCCGCTTTCGGCGGAGGAGATTGAGCGCGCTTCGGCGCTGGCCGGAGCGCGGGCGGGCGGTGCGGACTCGCTCCGCTTCCCGCTGGTCGCGCTGGCGGAGCCGGACAAGGAGGCGGTGCGCGGCTTCGCGGCGGGCGACGCTTTTGCGCGGCGCGCCTTCGCGATCGTCTTCGACACCGCCTCGGGCGAGACCTTTGAGGCCGTCGTGGACCTCGCCGCCGACGCGGTGGAGTCGTGGACGCGGCGCTCCGACATTCAGCCCTTCCCGCTGATGGAGGAGTTCGGGCGCGCGCAGGAGGCGGTCAAGAACGACCCCGAATGGCGCGCGGCGATGCAGCGCAAGGGCGTGACGGAGGCGCAGCTGGAGACGATCCAGATCGATCCCTGGCCGGCGGGCAATTTCGGCGCCAAGTGGGAGACCGAGCACCGCATCCTCAAGGCGATCGCCTACCTGCGCGATACGGAGGACGACAACGGCTACGGGCGGCCCGTCGAGGGCGTGATGGCGGTCGTCGATCTGCTCGAGAACAAGGTGCTGGAGGTGGTCGAGGAGGAGGGCGCGCCGCCGCCGAGTTCGGCGCTGCGCTTCGACGGCGAGCACGGCGGCCCGGCGCGCGAGGACCTCAAGCCACTCGACATCGTGCAGCCGGAGGGCGTCTCGTTCACGCTCGACGGTCATCTGCTGCAGTGGCAGAAGTGGCAGATGCGCGTCTCGCTGCACCCGCGCGAGGGGTTGGTGCTGCACCAGATCGGCTATGACGACGACGGCCGGCTGCGGCCGATCTGCTACCGCGCTTCGATGGCGGAGATGGTGGTGCCCTACGGCGACCCCTCGATCACGCAGTACTTCAAGAACGCCTTCGACAGCGGCGAGGTCGGCGGGCTGGGTCGGCTGACCAACTCGCTCGAATTGGGCTGCGACTGCCTGGGCGAGATCGTCTACATGGACGGCCATGTGACCGACGAGCGCGGCGGCGCGCGGACGATTGCGAACGCGGTCTGCATCCACGAAGAGGATTTCGGGGTGCTCTGGAAGCACACCTACGCGAACGAGCAGGGCGTGCAGTCGTGGGTGCGCCGCTCGCGCCGGCTGGTCGTTTCGGCGATCGCCACGGTGGGCAACTACGACTACGGCTTCTACTGGTATTTCTACCAGGACGGCTCGTGGGAGCACGAGATCAAGGCGACGGGCATTGTGCAGACGATTGCGATGGCGGACGACGATCCGCAGATCACGCGGCACCGCATCGCGCCCGGTCTGGGCGGCACGATCCACCAGCACTTCTTCTGCTTCCGGCTGGACATGGAGGTGGACGGCGCGTCGAACTCGGTCTACGAGGTGGACACGGTGCCGCTGCCGCGCAGCGCGGAGTACCCGCTGGGCAACGCCTTCACGGCGCAGGCGACGCTGCTGGGGCGGGAGTCGGAGGCGGCGCGGGTGGTCAACTCGTCGGCGGCGCGGCACTGGCGGATCGCCAACGACGCGGCGCGCAACCCGCTGGGTCAGCCGCCGGCCTACGCGCTGATGCCGGGGCAGACCGTGGGGATGATGGCCGACGAGCAGTCGGCCGTGGGGCAACGGGCGCAGTTCGCGCGCAAGCAGCTGCATGTCACGCCCTACGCCGCCGCCGAGCTCTACCCGGCGGGCGACTACCCCAACCAGAGCGAGCCGGGGCAGGGCATCCCCGCGTGGATGTCCGCCGACCGCGCGCTGCGGGACGAGGATCTGGTCGTCTGGTACACCGTGGGGATGAACCATCTGGTCTGTCCTGAGGACTGGCCGGTCGCGCCGGTGCATCGGGCGGGCTTCGCGCTGAAGCCGTGGGGCTTCTTCGACCGCAACCCGGCGCTCGATGTGCCGATGCCCGAGCACTGCGCGCACGATGAGGAGGCGCATGACCACCACTCGCACAACGGCCGCAGCTGAGCCTGCCGACCAGCCGGCGGCGGCACCGCACCCGCTCGATCCGCTCTCGGCGGAGGAGATCGTCCGCGCGTCGGCGATCGCCCGCGAGCATTTCGGCTCGATCGAGTCGCTGCGCTTCCTCTTGGTTGCGGCGCTTGAGCCGCCCAAAGGGATGCTCGCCGACGCGCCGCGTTCGGCGGAGCTGCTCTGCCTTGATACTGCGTCGGGGCTGACCACCGAGGTAGTCGTCGATCTCGACGCCGCGCGCGTGGTCTCGGCGACGCCGCGGCCGGGCATGCAGCCGTTCGCGCTGTTCGAGGAATACGAGCGGGCGGAGGCGGCGATTCGCGCCGACGCCGGCTGGCGCGCGGCGATGGCCGCCCGCGGCCTGACCGAACGGCAAATCGAGCTCGCCTTCCTGCACCTCTGGCCGACGGGCAACTTCGGCGAGAAGTGGGAGACCGAGCACCGCATCCTCAAGGGCATCGCCTACCTGCGTGAGACGCCCGAGGACAACGCCTACGGCCGGCCGGTCGAGGGCCTAATCGCGGTGGTCGATCTGGTTGAAGACCGCGTGCTGGAGGTGATCGACGAGCCGTCGCCGCCGCCCGCGCCGACGGCGCTGCGCTTCGACCACGAGCAGGGCGGCCCGCCGCGGCAGGACCTCAAGCCGCTCGACATCGTGCAGTCGGAGGGGCCGTCGTTCACGCTCGACGGTCAGCTGCTCGCCTGGCAGAAGTGGCAAATGCGCGTCTCGCTGCACCCGCGCGAGGGGCTGGTGCTGCACCAGATCGGCTACGAAGACGGCGGCCGCCTGCGGCCGATTTGCTACCGCGCATCGCTGGCGGAGATGGTCGTGCCCTACGGCGACCCCGCGATCGGGCACTACTTCAAAAACGCCTTCGACTCCGGCGAGTGCGGCCTGGGGCGAATGACCAACTCGCTCGAGCTGGGCTGCGACTGCCTGGGCGAGATCACCTACCTCGACGCGGCGCTGACCGACGAGCGCGGCGGCGCGCGCACGATCAAGAACGCGATCTGCATTCACGAGGAAGATGTCGGCATTCTCTGGAAGCACACCTACGCCAACCAGAACGGCGCGCAGTCCTGGGTGCGCCGCTCGCGCCGACTGGTCGTCTCCAGCTTCGCCACCATCGACAACTACGACTACGGCTTCTACTGGTACTTCTACCAGGACGGCTCGTGGGAACACGAGGTCAAGGCGACGGGCATCGTGCAGACGATCGCGATCGCCGACGACGATCCGGAGATCACGCGGCAACGGATCGCGCCGCAGCTGGGCGCGGTGCATCACCAGCACTTCCTCACTTTCCGGCTCGATCTGGAGGTGGACGGCGCGGCGAACTCGGTCTACGAGGTGGACACGGCGCCGCTGCCGCGCAGCGCGGAGTACCCACTGGGCAACGCCTTCACGGCGCGCGCGACGCCGATCGCCGATGAGTCGGAGAGCGGGCGCGAGGTCGACTCGGCGGCCGCGCGCCACTGGCGGATCGCCAACGACGCGGCGCGCAACCCGCTCGGCCAGCCGCCCGCGTATGTGCTGATCCCCGGCCAGACCGTCGCCATGATGGCCGCGCCCGACTCGGCGATCGGGCGGCGCGCGGTCTTCGCCGGCAAGCCGCTCTGGGTCACCGCCTACGACCCCGCCGAGCGCTACCCCGGCGGCGAGTACCCGGCGCAAAGCGAGCCGGGCCAGGGGATGCCGCAATGGATTGCCGCGAAGCGCCCGCTGCGCGACGCCGATGTCGTGCTCTGGTACACCGTCGGCCTCAACCATCTCGCGCGCCCCGAGGACTGGCCGGTCGCGCCCGCGCACCGCGCCGGCTTCGCGCTGAAGCCGTGGGGCTTCTTCGACCGCAACCCCGCGCTCGACGTGCCGATGCCCGATCACTGCGGGCACGATGAAGAGGCGCATGACCACCACTCGCCCAACGGCCGCAGCTGAGTTCATCCGAAGCGGCGAGAGGCGACAATAACGCGGCGATCAGGCATAGTAGGAGGAGGCGGGGCGGCGATCGGATCATCGGAAGGTGAGGCGCGGAAATGACCGCTGTCGGACTGCCGGACGCCCCGGCCGATGTCTTCGCCGAGCTGGAGTCCGAGGTTCGCTCCTACTGCCGCGCCTGGCCGACCGTCTTCACGCGCGCGCGGGGCGCGGTGATCGAAGACGAAGCGGGCCGCAGCTACATCGATTTCTTCTCCGGCGCGGGCGCGCTCAACTACGGGCACAACCCGCCCGAAATGATCGCCGCGCTGATCGACTACCTCCAGTCGGGCGGCATCCTGCACAGCCTCGACATGTCCACCGCGGCAAAGCGCGAGTTTCTGCTGCGCTTCAACGAGCGCATCCTCGCGCCGCGCGGAATGCGCTACCGCGTGCAGTTCCCCGGGCCGACCGGCGCGAACGCGGTTGAAGCCGCGCTCAAGCTGGCCCGCAAAGTCACCGGGCGGCGCACCGTCGTCTCGTTCAGCAACGCCTTTCACGGGATGACGCTCGGCGCGCTGGCGGTCAGCGCCAACCCGTTCAAGCGCGAGGGCGCGGGCGTGCCGCTCGAATATACCGCGACCGCGCCTTACGACGGCCAGCAGGACGGCGCCGACACGATCGGGCTGCTCGACGCGATGCTCGCCGACGACCCGGCCGCGGCGATGATCGTCGAGACGGTGCAGGGCGAGGGCGGCCTGCACGCGGCAAGCGTGGACTGGCTGCGGCGGCTCGAAGAGTGCTGCCGACGCCACGGCGCGCTGCTGATCGTGGACGACATCCAGGCCGGCTGCGGGCGCACGGGGACGTTCTTCTCGTTCGAGCCGGCCGGCATTTCGCCCGACATCATCACGCTCTCGAAGTCGATCAGCGGGCTCGGCCTGCCGCTGGCGTTGACCTTAATCCGCCCCGAGCTGGACATCTGGAAGCCGGGCGAGCACAACGGGACGTTCCGCGGCAACAACGCGGCGTTCGTCACGGCCGCCGCCGCGCTCGACCGCTGGCGCGACGACTCGCTTGAGCGCGAGGTGCGGCGCAAGGCGGCGCGGGTCCGCGCCGAACTGGAGGGGATCGCCGCCGAGCAGGAGTCGCTGCGCGGCTCCGTGCGCGGGCGCGGCCTGCTGCAGGGTTTGCACACGCCCGTGCCCGGTCTGGCCGAGCAGATTGCCGCCGCCGCCTTCGAGCGCGGCCTGCTGGTCGAAACATCGGGCGCGGATTCGGATGTGGTGAAGCTGATGCCGCCGCTGACGATTGACGACGCTGAGCTGACGCAGGGGCTCCAGATTCTCGCCCAGGCGGTCTCCGCCGCGCTCAGGCAATAGTTTCGCCGCACCCGCGCCGCCGCCGAATGCCGGCACCAAGGCGAGCCCGCGCCCGCCACGTTGGTTCCTGCCTGCGCAGGAATGACGTTGGGGGAGCGCACCGCAATGACCTCTTGCGAGCCCGCGCCCACCGCGTTGGTTCCTGCCTGCGCAGGAATGACGGAGTGGGAGCGCACCACAACGACCTCTTGCGAGCCCGCGCCCACCGCGTTGGTTCCTGCCTGCGCAGGAATGACGGAGTGGGAGCGCACCACAACGACCTCTTGCGAGCCCGCGCCCGCCACGTTGGTTCCTGCCTGCGCAGGAATGACGTTGGGGGAGCGCACCACAACGACCTCTTGCGCGCTCGCGCCCACCGCGTTGGTTCCTGCCTGCGCAGGAATGACGGAGAGGGAGCGCACCACAACGACCTCTTGCGCGCTCGCAGCCTCCCACCCCCCACCTAACCTCCCCCCTGGAAGGGGGGAGGGATGAATTGGGGGAAAGGATGAATTGGGGGGAGGGACAGGTGCGGGGACACGTGCGCCTATCTGGGCAGTACTTCTATTATTGCGGGGTGCTGCGCGGGCTTCGTGCGCGGCGACCGGCGATGGTTTAGGAGTGGACGATGCCCAAACTCAAGCAGGCGATCCTGCTGCTCGCGGTCTTTGCGCTGGGCGGCCTCGCCGTGGGCGGCGCCTTCGCCGCGATGCACGGCGGCGATGAAGTGCGCGTCGCCGCGCGCAAGCTCGACGATGGGCGCGTCGAGGTCGCCGTGCAGGCCAAGCAGGCCGACGCGAGTTGGGGCGAGCGCCAACTGCCCGAGCGACGTTTCGTGCCCGCAGACGCCGAGCCGGGCCGCTGGCTGAGCAGCTCGGCCGCCGCGATCGGCGAAGCGCCGCCGCCGCCGCGCGCCGTCTGCATCGTGCATCACGGCGGCGAGGGCGACACCTTCTGGACCCAGCTCGGCTTCAACGCGACGTTCAGCGCGCCCAGCCTGGGGTTGGCGCTGACGATCAAGAACGACCCCGACGCGGCGCGCCAGGCGCAACTGATCCGCGACTGCGCCGACGAAGGCGCGGAAGCGATTGCCACCAGCGTGCCCGACGCGGACGCGCTGCGCGGCGCGATCGAGTACGCCAAGGACGCCGGCGTGATCGTGATTACGTTCAACTCCGGGCGGCTCGACGCCGAAAGCCTGCGCGTGCCGATCCACATCTCGCTCAACGAGGCCGCGCTGGGCTCGCAGGCGGGCGGCGCGTTCGACGGCGCGGGCGTGGAGGGCACGGTGCTCTGCGTGCTGCACGAGCGCAACAATGCCGGCCTCGAAGAGCGCTGCGACACGCTCGAAGCGGCCTACAGCGGCGGCGAGGTCGAGCGCTTCAATGTCGCCGGCGTGGGCGACATCGAGCGCTCCACCGAGCAGCTGCGCGAGCGCTTCGCCCGGGGCGGCGTCGCGGGGGCGCTCACGCTCAACGACCTGCTCCTGTCGCCCACTGCCGCCGCCGCTGAAGCGGCCGGCGCGGAGGTCCAAATCGGCGGGATCGGCACGCTCGACGCCGCCTGCGCGATCGCGGCCGGCGATGTGCTCTTCGCGATGCCCGACCAGCCCTGGTTCCAGGCCGACTTCGTGCTGGCCAGCCTCAACAGCCACCTGCGCTCGCTCGACCTCGGACTGACCGTTGAGCAGTTTGAGATATCGCCCACCACGCAGGTGGTGATCGAGCCGTTCGTGATCGATCTCGAGGCCGCTCAAGGAGTGGTCGAAGCTCTGACCGGGTTCTTCGGCGCATCGGCCTGCGAATAGGGCCGGCGCCGTCCAACTGCGCTGACAAGACGCGCTACAACACGCGCTGACAGGGCGCGCCGTGAAACGAGGTTGAGATGCCCAAGTTCAAGCCGGTGGTCTGGATCCTGCTGGGCGCGCTGATCGGCTGCGCCGCGCTGGGCGGCGTCTTCGCCGCGATGCACGGCAGCGATGAAGTGCGCGTCGCCGCGCGCAAGCTCGACGACGGCCGCGTCGAAGTCGCCGTGCAGGCCAAGCAGGCCGACGCGAGTTGGGGCGAGCGCCAGCTGCCCGAGCGACGTTTCGTGCCCGCCGACGCCGAGCCGGGCCGCTGGCTGACCAGCTCGGCCGCCGCGATCGGCGAAGCGCCGCCTCCCCTACGCGCCGTCTGCATGGTGCATCACGGCGGCGAGGGCGACACCTTCTGGACGCAGGTCGGCTTCAACGCGACACTTGGCGCGCGCAATCTGGGGCTGGCGCTGACGATCAAGAACGACCCCGACGCGGCGCGCCAGGCGCAGCTGATCCGCGAGTGCGCCGACGAAGGCGCGGAAGCGCTCGCGACCAGCGTGCCCGATGTGGACGCGCTGCGCGGCGCGATCGAGTACGCCAAAGACGCCGGCGTGATCGTGATTACGTTCAACTCAGGGCGGCTCGACGCCGATGACCTGCGCGTGCCGATCCACATTTCGCTCAACGAGGCCGCGCTGGGCACGCGCGCGGGCGGCGCGTTCAACGACGCGGGCGTGCAGGGCACGGTGCTCTGCGTGCTGCACGAGCCCAACAACGCCGGTCTCGAAGAGCGCTGCGACGCGCTTGAGACTGCCTACAGCGGCGGCGAGGTCGAGCGCTTCAACGTGGCCGGCGTGGGCGACATCGAGCGCTCGACCGAGCAGCTGCGCGAGCGCTTCGCCCAGAGCGACATCGCGGGGTCGCTCACGCTCAACGACCTGCTGCTGCTGCCCTCGTCCGCCGCCGCCGAAGCGGCCGGCGCGGAGGTCGCAATCGGCGGGATCGGCGCGCTCGACGCCGCCTGCGCGATCGTCGCCGGCGATGTGCTCTTCGCGATGCCCGACCAGCCCTGGTTCCAGGCCGATTTCGTGCTCGCCAGCCTCAACAATTACGTGCGCTCGCTCGACATCGGCCTGACCGTCCAGCAGCTCGAGATATCGCCCACCACGCAGGTGGTGATCGAGCCGTTCGTGGTCGATCTGGAGACCGCTCAAGGGGCGGTCGAGGCTCTGACCACATTCCTCGGCGCTTCGACCTGCGCGCAAAACTGAGCGCCGCCCAAACCGCGCTGACAGGCGCGCCGTGAAAGGAAGCTGGGATGCCCAAGTTCAAGCCGGTGGTCTGGATCCTGCTGGGCGCGCTGATCGGCTGCGCCGCGCTGGGCGGCGTCTTCGCCGCGATGCACAGCGGCGCCGAAGTCCGCGTCGCGGCCAAGAAACATGGCGACGGGCGCGTTGAGGTCGCGGTGCAGGCCAAGCAGGCCGACGGCTCGTGGGGCGAGCGGCAGCGGCCCGAACAGCGCTTCGTGCCCGCCGACGCCGCGCTTGACCGCTGGCTGACCAGCTCCGCGGTGGCCGTCGGCGAGCCGGGCGGCGCGCCGCGCGCCGTCTGCCTGGTGCATCACGGCTCCGACGCCGATGTCTTCTGGGGCGCAGCCGAGCTCACCGCCAGGGCCGCCGCCGCCAATCTGGGCATGCGGTTGACGATCAAGAGCAGCCCCGACCACGCCCGCCAGGCGCAGCTGATCCGCGACTGCGTCGCCGAAGGTGCGGAGGCGATCGCCACATCGGTGCCCGACGCCGACGCGCTGCGCGGCGCGATCAGCGAGGCCCAAAGCGCCAATGTGCTCGTGGTCACCTTCAACTCGGGCCGCGATGACGCCGCGAGCCTCAAGTCGCCGATCCATATGGCGCTCGATGAGGTTGCCGCCGGGCGGATCGCCGGCAAGGCCTACGACGATGCGGGCGTCGCGGGCACGATCCTCTGCGTGCTGCACGAGTCCGACAATGTTGGGCTTGACCAGCGCTGCGACGGGCTCGAAGCGGGCTACAGCGGCGGCGAGGTCGAGCGCTTCAACGTGGCCGGCGTGGGCGACCTCGAGCGCACGACCGAGCAGCTCGCCGAGCGCATCCGACAGGGCAACATCGCCGGGTTGATCACGCTCAACAGCCAGCTGATCTCGCCCGCCGTCCGCGCCGTCGAAAAGACGGACGGCGAATGCAAGATCGCCAGCTTCGGCAGCGTCGACGCCGCGCAGGCGATCCTGGCCGACCAGCTGATCTTCGGCATCGTCGACCTGCCCTGGGTGCAGGCGCACTACGCACTGTCCAGCATCAGCTTCTACGCCCAGGCGCTCGACCGCGGCTGGGATGTTGAGGCGATTTCCGGCGCGCCGCTCACGGTCATCTCGATCGTCCCCGTGGTGCTGGACCGCGAGCTGAGCCAAACCTGGATCAGCCGCCTGCCGCGCCGCAGCGGGAACTGACGCGCAGGCGCGGCGGGTGCGGCCCGCCGCGCGCCCCCGTATCTGTCATTCCTGCGCAGGCAGGAACCCGCGCTCGCTTCCGTCATTCCTGCGCAGGCAGGAACCTGCGATCTCCCACCTCACTTCTCCACCTCCCCTTCCCCAATTCATCCCTCCCCCCTTTCAGGGGGGAGGTTAGGTGGGGGGTGGGACGTTGCGAGCGTCTACCGGCGATCGTTCGCGCCCCGCTCGCCCACGCTGCGCCTCGACCGCCACGCGGCGCATCTCATCCACCGTCATTCCTGCGTAGGCAGGAACCACCGCACACCTCCACTTCCCCCAAATCCTGCTACACTCACTCTAGAACAGGAGTGCCGAACCATGCCTCTCTCCCCGCAACACCGCCGCCCCGCCCCCCTTCCGTCATTCCTGCGCAGGCAGGAACCCAACCTTGCCAACGCTGACCAAAACTTGACAGGGGTTGACACCAGGTTGACAGCGCTTGACGCCAGGTTGACACCAGGTTGACAAAAGTTGACAAGGGTTGCCAAAAGTTGACACCGTCAACCCCCGCCCCAACCCCAAACCCCAGCAAAACACAGCAAAACCGCAACCACACCCGCCATCTCGACACCCCCAGCGTCAACCCTCGCTGTCAACCCCACCAACACACCCCGAACAACCCTGAACAAATCCGAACAAACCTGAACAAACCCGAACACCGCCGAACGCCCCGACCAGATAGGACCACCCCCAGATCACCCCCGATCACCCCGAAAAAAAACAAACCCCGAACACCGTCGTCGCCGCCCGCCCGCGCGGTTCCTGCCTGCGCAGGAATGACGGAACGGGGGGCGGGCATGACGGTTGGGGGGTGGCGGGAATGGCGGGGGGAGGGTCGGTGCTGCGAGCGGGGGTTGGTGCGCAGCTCGGTGCCTCCACCCCCCACCTAACCTCCCCCCTAAAAGGGGGGAGGGATGAATTGGGGAAGGGGGTGCGTGGGGGTGTGGGGGTGCGTGGGTTCCTGCCCGCGCAGTTCCTGCCTGCGCAGGAATGACGGGGAGGGAGAGGGGGCTAGCGCGGGGTGAGATTCAGGGTGGACTCGGCGTTGGACTCGATGTCGGGCCACTCGGTGTAGAGGGGGAAGTATTCGACGTCGCGCCAGCGTTTTAGGTGGTCCTGGTAGTGGGGGGAGCCGGGGCGGCCGGAGTTGCCGGGGGGGAGGCAGACTTGCGCGCCGTTGAGTTGTTGGAGGTCGAAAATCTGGCGGTAGGAGGTGCCATGGTCGCCGGGTTGGCCGTAGAGCGTGCCGGCGTTGTTGGGCGTCATGTCGTCGCCGCCGGTTTCGATTTCGCCGACATTGAATGTTGCCGCGCCTTCGGGGTCGCGGCCGAGGTTGTGCTTCCAGAGGATTTTGTGGGCGTCGCCGTAGCGCCAGGCGCCTGGGTCGGAGCCGTGGCGTTCGCGCAGGACGCGGGCGGTTTCGGCGAGCGCGTCGGTTAGGGCGTCGTCCCAGTTTTGGCCGTCGGGCAGGGTGAGCGAGGAGTTGTGGACGAGTTGCTCGTGGAGGATGCGGCGCTCGTCGGGCGCGCCGGGGACGACGCGGGAGGGGGCGTCGAAGAAGCGCCGCACGGTGCGCCGCGCGAGCTGTTCGCAGAGCTCGTGGTAGACCAAGCCCGCCGCCGAGTCGCGCGAGAGCCGCGCATCCCAGTCGGCCAATAGCTGTTGCAGCTCGCGCACCTGCGGGTCGTCGCCGGGCGCGGCGGCGGCGCGGGCGGCCAGATGGCGCGCGTGCAGGCTGGTTTGGTCGGCCTGGATTTGGATCATCGCGTCGGCGCTCCAGTCGTCGCGCCCGCTGAGCAGTTCGCGCAGGCGGTCGGCGCGGAACGGGGTCTGGCTCCAGCTGAGGTAGTGCGGGTAGTCGGGCGTGGTGGTGCGGTTGTTGGCGGTGATGATCAGGCCGTGTTCGGGGTTGGTCTCCTGCGGCAGTTCGTCGGCGGGCACCTCGCCGTCCCACTCGTGCGCGCCGTCCCAGCCGGGCACGGGCGCGAGCGCGGCGGGGCGCTTGGGCGTGCGGCCGGTGTACTGGTAGCCGATGTTGCCGTCGCGGTCGGCGAAGCAGAAGTTGCCGGAGATCGAGTCATAGCGCTGGAAGCCCTTGCGGGCTTCGGCGATTGCGGCGGCGCGGAAGATCGGCAGCATGCCGTCGAAATCGCGGCAGGGTTCGGCCAGCGCGAAGCGGGCGGCGAGCACCTCGTCGTCGCTGGTCGGATCGCCCTGCACGACCGGGCCGTGCTCGGTCGACCAGACCGTTTCGGTGACCGGCTCGCCGCCGCGCACCTCGATCAGCTCGTCGCGGCGACGCAGCGTGCGCGGCTCGCCGCGGTACTCGGCCTGCGGCGCGCCGCCCGCCTCGCCGGGCGTGATTCGCTCGCGGTAGACATCCCAGCGGTCGCCCTGGGCGTGGGTCATCGTCCAGGCCACGCGACCGTTATGTCCGTAGTAGACCGGCCCCGGATAGCCGGGGCTGCAGGGCCCGGCGACGGTGAACTCGTCGCACTCGATGTGCATCAGGTACCACTGGGCGGGCACGCTGAGCGAGAGGTGCGGGTCGCCGCAGACGAGCGGCATGCCCGACTGCGTGTGGGCGCCGTCGATCACCCAGCAGTTGGAGCCGTCGGCGCCGCCGCGGCGCATGCCGGGCTCGGCCTGCAGGGCGCGCAGCTCGTCCTCCCAGGCGTGGCGTCCGTTGAGCCAGGCCGCGCCGGCCGGGGTGATCATCGCGCCGCCCTCGGGCACATCGGGAATCAGCGCCGCCGCCGCGTCGCCGCCCAGCTGCGCGGCCAGCCGCGCGTTGCCGATTTTGGAGGACCAGTGGATGTTGGCCGAGACCATCTTGAGGATGGCCAGCGAATCGACGGGCGACCAGGGCGACATTTCGTGGTCGAGCCGGTGGAACTCGAGCGGTTTGGGGCCGATCGCGAACGCTGCGTTGATGCCGTCGGCGTAGGCTTGGAGGATCATCCGCGCGTCGTCGGACTGCTCCTCCCACTCCGCCGCGGCGTCGCGCCCGTAGCCCATGCGACGGTTGAGTCGGTCGATGCGCAGCAGTCCCTCGTTGAGCAGGGCGGCGGCGCGGCCGTGCGCCATGTGGCGGTAAAGCTCGATCTGCCAGGCGCGCTCCTGGCCGAGGCAGAAACCCTGCGCGAAGAAGGCGTCGCGCGCGCTGCCCGCGCGCACATGGGGGACGCCCCAGCGGTCGCGCGTGATCCGCACCGCGCCCTCCAGACCTTCCGCATCCAGTTCGCCGTCGACCGGCGGCAGGCAGTCCTCCGCCCGCACTGTCGTGTCCTGCGTCGCGGCCATCGCGCACCTCCCGTAGCTCGGCAATTCCCGTATGCGCAGTATCGCGCTAGCGTGCCCTTTGCGGGAACAGCCCTGTGGGAATGGGGGCGGGATGCGCTACATCATCTACGGCGCGGGCGGGATCGGCGGCGGGATCGGCGCGCTGCTGACCCGCGCGGGGCGCGAGGCGATCCTGATCGCCCGCGGCGATCATCTGATCGCGATGCGCGAGCAGGGGCTGCTGATCCGCCGCGCCAGCGGCGTCGAGCGGATCGCCGTGCAGACCGCGGCGCACCCCGCGGAGATTGCGTTCCGCGAGGACGACATCGTGCTGCTGACGATGAAAGGCCAGGATACGCAGGCCGCGCTGGACGACCTTGAAGCGGCGGCCGGCGCGCACATCCCGGTCGTCTGCGCGCAGAACGGGGTCGCCAACGAGCGCGCGGCGGCGCGGCGCTTCGGCGAGGTCTACGCGATGTTGATCGTGATGCCCGCCACCTTTCTGGTGCCGGGCGAGATCGCGCTGCACGCGGAGCCGCTGGCGGGGCTGCTCGACTGCGGGCGCTTCCCGCGCGGCGCCGACGAGCGCATCGCGGCGGTCTGCGCCGACCTCGAAGCGGCCGGCTTCAGCGCGGCGCCCGACGACCACGCGATGCGGCTCAAGTATGGCAAGCTGCTGACCAACCTGCGCAACGCGCTACAGGCGCTCTGCGGCGTGCGCGAGGAACAGGCCGGCCCCGACCTGCAGGGCTTCGTGGGGCGACTGCGCGACGAGGCGCTCGCCTGCTACGACGCCGCGGGCATCGCCTACGCGCCGCTCGACGAGATCAACCGCCGGCGCGCGGCGGTCTTCAGCTCGGAGCAGGTCGAGGGCGTCGAGCGCGGCGGCGGCTCGACCTGGCAATCGTTCCGGCGCGGGCTGCCCGGCATCGAGACCGACTACCTCAACGGCGAGATCGTGCTGCTCGGCGTCGAGCATGGCATCTCCACGCCGGCCAACCGCGCGCTGCAACTGCTGGCGAAGACCGCGCTCAGCGAGGGGCGCGATGTGGGCGATACATCGCTCGATGAGATCCTCGCGCTGGAGCGGAGCCTGTCCTGAGGGGGTTCCTGCCTGCGCAGGAATGACGGAGGGGGGCGCAGGGGTGACGGGATGGGTGCGTGGCGGGTTCCTGCCTGCGCAGGAATGACGGAGGGGGGCGCAGCGGGTTCCTGCCTGCGCAGGAATGACGGATGGGGGGTGGCGGGTTCCTGCCTGCGCAGGAATGACGGAGCTGCGCAGGGGTGACGGAGGTTAGCTCGACTCCAGCGCGAGGCCCTCTACTACGCGGGCGTTGGGGAGGCGCGCCAGGTCTTGCGCGGCCAGGCCTATTTTTAGCGAGCGGCTGCCGCCGCCCAGCCAGACTGTTTCGCCGCCTGTAATCCGCGCGTCGATTAGCAGCGCCAAGTCGGGCGGCAGCGCGAATGGGGTGACGCCGCCGGAGAGCATCCCTGTGACGCGCTCCGTCTCCTCCAGCGACGCGAACGACGCCTTGCGCACGCCCATTTCCTTGCGCACCGCGCGGTTCACGTCGAGCCGCGTCGTGGCCAGCACCAGGCAGGCGGCGTAGACCTTGGGCTCTTTCTTCGAGGCGACCAGAATCGTGTTGACCGAGGCCGCCGGGGCGATGCCGAAGACCTCGCAGAAGACCGCCGTGTCCGCCTGATCGGGGCGGCAGGTGATCGTCTCGTAGGCGAGCTCGAGCCGCGCCAGCTCGGCTCGCACGCGCGCCTCGATCGCGACTCCGGCGGCGGGGCTTGACTCGCTCACGGCACACTCTCTCCGAAAGCGCTATCTTACTCGCACACGCCGAACGCCCCCGCGCGCACGGCTGACTCAGGAGGAACCCCATGACCGAGAGCACCTACTGGACCCGCATGCGCCGCCGCACAATGAGCCGGCGCGCCGTGCTGGGCGCTTCCGCGCGCGCCGGCGTCGGCGCGGCAGGGCTCGCCCTGGTCGGCTGCGGCGACGACGATGACGACGACCAGTCCGCCGCTCAAGCCCAGGCGCAGCAGGTACAGGCGCAGGCCCAGGCGCAGACGACCGCCACACAGCAGGCCGACACTGCGCAGGATGCCGCCGATGAGCAGTCGGTCGCGCTGCTGCCGGGCCAGCTCACCGCCGAGCAGGAAGCCCGCTCGATGACCCCTGAGGAAGAGTGGCGGCTGCGCTTCCACTGGAGCAAGCTCCAGAACCTGCCCGGCCAGGCCGACGGGCCGCGCTATGGCGGCACCTGGACGCTCGCCCACTTGCCAGTGGCCAACTGGAACGTGGTCGGGCCGCAGGCCAACATCATGGCCGCGTTCGCGCCGATGTTCTACAGCCAGCTGGTCGTCTTCCCGATGGACGACTGGGCGAACGCGCACTACTACGAGCTCGAGGGCGATGTCGCCAAGGGCTGGGAGATCCCCGACGACACGACAGTCCTCTTCACGATCGAGGACGGCGTGCAGTGGCAGGACAAGCCGCCGGTCAATGGGCGCACTCTCACCGCCGAAGACGTGAAGATCGCCTACGACGCGCTGCGCGACGGCTCGTTCCTCGCCCACACCCAAGATGTCGACCCGGTGCCGGTGCAAGCCTCCTCCTACACCGCCGTCAAGGACATCGACTTCGACAACGCCAGCAACACGGTGCGCTTCAACCTCCTCGAGCCGGCGGCGTACCTGCTGAACAACATGATGAACCCGTTCCACGTGATCGCGGCGCCGGAGTTCATCACCGACGACTACACGGTGCTCGACGACTGGCGGAACACCGTCGGCACCGGGCCGTTCATTCTCGACTTCGTCGAGCAGGGCGCGGAGTGGAAGGCCAGCAAGAACCCGAACTACTTCAAGAAGGACCCGCGCAACGGCAAGCAGCTCCCGTACATGGACGCGCTGCACGGTCCCGACTTCGTCAACCAGCGCGAGTCCGAATGGGCCGCCTGGGAGTCGGGCGTGGTCGACCGTCTGACAATTCAGGACATCGCCGACTACGAACGCGCGATCGATACCCAGCCCGACACCGTGGTGCAGGTCTGCGCGCCGCCCCCCGGCTGGCAGCCGTACCTGTCGTTCAAGAGCTTGGACGATCCGCCCTTCAACGATGTGCGCGTGCGACAGGCGCTCGCGCTGGGCCTCAACCGCGAGGAGCAGAAAGAGGGCATCTACGACGGCCTCGCCGCCGCCGGCTACGGCCAGAACTGGACGTTCTTCAAGGACGACAACTCACCGTGGGGCTTCCGCGAGTGGCCCTGGACGCCAGCGGAGTTGGGCGAGTTCGGCGACTTCGATCCCGCAAAAGGTCGCCAGCTGCTTGACGCGGCCGGCTACAACGACTCGAACCAGCTGGAATTCCAGGCGACCTTCCACGGCGTCGCCAATGTCTACCTCAACCTGTTCGAGCTGTGCCGCCAACAGTGGAACACGAACCTGGGAATTCAGGTCAACCACTTCCAGGTGGACCTTGAGACCTGGCTGGGCCGGTTGGTGACGCGCGACTTCGAGGACTCGCTCTTCACCTGGCTGATCGGCGCCGAGATGGACGCCGACGGGCTCTCCTACGGCAAGCTGCACAGTGAGAGCCCGGGCAACTTCTACGGCATCTCCGAGCCCGATGTCGACGACTGGTGCATCGCGCAGCGGCAGGAGCTGGACATCGACAAGCGCTCCGAGATCCTTGAGCAGATCCGCGTGCGCGAGCTCGAGAACATGTGGCGCATCTTCGCCGTCAACCCCTACCGGATCGCGGCGCGGCGCGGCTACCTGTTCAACGAGATGGACACCTACAACGCCTGGAACCCCGGCTGGGGCGCGACCAACACCGAGCGCATCTGGAAGAACATGCCCGACTTCCCGCGCGCCTAACAGCGGACAACGCGACGTCCAACCACGCCCAGTTGCAGGCCTCTACGGAGAGGACGAACAGGTGAGATCATGAGCAGCCTCAATCTCCGACATCTCGTGGTGATCGGTGCTGCGCTGGTGGCCGTCGCTGTGCTCGCCGTCGTCGTGACGCTCTTGGCGACTGGCGACGGCGCACAGCCGGACCGGGAGAGGACGGTCACGGTGACATCGTCCGAGCTGACCTTCGGCCCCGAGGGGATCTGCAAGGCAGCCTTGGAGCGCTTCAACTTCCGCGACCAATTTGGGGATGCGGCGCTAAGCCGCGAGGCGACCTGGATCACCCCTTCTTCGTGCGTGTTGCATGGAACCGCCCATGCATTGCCGGGGTTGATCATGCCGGGCCAAACCGTCGCTGAACTATCCGAGCGGCCCGTTCACCAATGACCGGCTACATCGTCCGCAGGCTGGTCGGCGTCGTCATCGTCGTCTTCCTGCTCTCCTTTATCTCGTTCATGCTCGTGAACGCGTTTCCGGGCAGCACGGCGGAGCGGTTGCTCTCCGAGAGCCCTCAAGGCGGCGCGATCACGCAAGAGCTGATCGATCGCTTCAACCGTGAGCTCGGGCTCGACAAGCCGGTGTTGGAGCGCTACGGAGACTGGCTATGGGCAGCGCTCCAGGGCGACCTGGGGCGTTCGTTCGCGACCTCGGAGAGCGTGCTCAGCGAGCTCACAATTCGCTTACCCCGCAGCATCGAGCTGGTGGTCATCGCCAGCCTGCTCTCGTTTCTGATCGCGATCCCGGTCGGCATCATCTCCGCGGTCAAGCAGAACTCGCCGGCCGACTATGCCGGACGCGTCTTTACGATCTTGGGGCTCGCCGTCCCAAACTTCCTGCTCGGCATCCTCGTCGTCTCGTTCGTCGCCAAGTGGATCGGCGTATCGCTCGCGACCCTTCCGTCGCCCTACATCTGGGACGATCCGATCACCAACCTTGAAGCGTTTATCGCGCCTTCACTGGTGCTGGCTGCGTCCTTGATGGCGACGCTGATGCGGATGCAGCGTTCGCAACTGCTGGAGGTCGTGCACGAGGACTACGTTCGCACCGCACGCGCCAAAGGGTTGTCCGAACGTGTAGTGGTGCTGCGCCACGCGCTGCGCAACTCGTTCATCCCGGTGCTCACGATCTTCGCGAACCAATTCGCCTTTCTCATCTCCGGCGCGGTGATCGTCGAGTACATCTTCCGCATCAACGGCGTCGGCGCGCTGCTCGTGACCGCGATTCGACGCGCTGACTTCCCGCTCGTGGTCGGCGTCGTTGTCGTGATCGGCTTCGGCGTCGTGCTGATCAACCTGATCGTCGATCTCAGCTACGCCACGATCGACCCGCGCATTCGGTACAGCTAGGGGCGCATGATCATGGCAACCGTCGCCGGAGCCGCCGAAGAGATCGTTGACGTTCTGCCCGCCCGCGGACCCAGCCGTCTGCGCAGGTTGGGGCGCGTCGCGCGCCAGCGGCCGCTCGGCGCGTTCGGAGCCGCCATCATCTTCATCCTGATCGTCACGGCGGTGTTCGGGCAGGACATCATTATCGGCGGGACCACGATCGTGCCCGGCTTCGCTCCGTACCCGGCTGAAGAGACCGACATCGTGAACAAGCTTGCCGGCCCGACATGGCCGGACCACATCGCCGGGACTGACGACTTGGGCCGCGATCTCTTCACGCGGATCATCTTCGGGGCGCGCACGGCGATGATCATCGGCATCGCCGCGACCGGCATCGGCATCGCGATCGGCACCCTGATCGGCACGATCTCCGCCTACATCGGCGGCGCCGGCGATCTCTTCATTCAGCGCGTCTCCGACGCGCTCCAGGCGCTGCCGCCGCTGGTGCTGATGATGGTGCTGGTCACGATGCTCTCGCCGGGGATCGGCACCGTCGTCTTTGTCATTGTGATCTTCCTCATACCGGGGACTCAACGTGTGATTCGCGGCACGGTGCTCTCGATCAAGGAGTTCACCTACGTTGAGGCTGCGCGGGCGATCGGCGCGACGGCTCCGCGCGTCGTGCTGCGCCACATCGTGCCGAACATCGTCGCGCCGATTATGGTGCTCGCAACCATCACGATCGGCGGCACGATCCTCGCCGAAGCGGCGCTCTCGTTCCTCGCGCTGGGCGCGAACTCCGCGGAGAATCCGACCTGGGGCTTCATCCTCTACCAGGCGACGCAACGCGGCAATCTGCCTCGCTGGCCGTGGTTCGCGCTTGCGCCGGGCGTGGCGATCACGCTGGTGGTCTTCGCCTTCAATGTGTTCGGCGACGCGCTGCGCGACATTCTGGATCCGCGGTTGCGGGGGACGGGCGCTGGGGCGTAGGGGAACCGAAGGGGCTGCTGCGTCGTCAAGAGGGGTGGAGGGCCCGTGAGGCCGAGCGGCGCATCTCACCCCGCCCGCTGGTCGGCGCAGCTTGAGAGCGGCCGACGCAAACCCCGCCCGGCAGCCCTCCAATTCATCCGGGCGCCGCGCCCCGAGTCGAGGGCGCGGCGCCCGGCTTGCTTTTCGTCATTCAAGGGTGATGGGGGAAAGCGTGGGGGTGATGGGGGGCGGGAATGGCTGATGGTGGACGCTCGCGTGGGTTCCTGCCTGCGCAGGAATGACGGGGGGCGGGAATGACTGGGGGTGGACGGTCGCGGCTTCCCACCCCCCACCTAACCTCCCCCCTAAAAGCAGACCTTTGCGCAACTCGAGCGGGTCTGCGATTCTGCGGGTGGTCGGCAAGTGAAGGGAGCGCGGGATGCATCGGGAACTGGGCGGAACCTCGTTTGCGGAGTTGGGCCTGCCGGAGGGGTTGGGGCGGGATGCGGAGTTGGAGGCGCTGCACGACTCGATCGACTGGGCGCCGTTCGAGCGGCTGCTGCGCGATGTCTACAACTCGCGCGAGGGGCGCAAGGCCTATCCGCCGATCGTGATGCTCAAGATCAACATCCTGCAGCAGTGGTACGGCGGGGCTTCGGACCCGGCGATTGAGCGCGCGCTCGGCCGCGACCTGGCCTTCCGCCGCTTCGTCGGGTTGGGGCTGAACGACGGCCAGCCGGATCACTCGACGATCCACCGCTTCCGCGCGCAGTTGGAGCGGGACGGTCTGGCCGAGCGGCTGTTCGCCGAGTTGCGCCGCCAGCAGGAGGCGAGCGGGCTGCTGGTGCGCGAGGGCGCGCTGCTCGACGCGACCCGCATCGAGGCTCAGGCCTCGACCAAACGGCTCGACTCGGAGCAGGGTCCGACCGACCCCGACGCCCGCTTCGGGCGCGACGTCTACGGCTATCAAATGCACATCAGCAGCGACTTCGCGACCGGCCTGATCTGCAACGCGGCGCTGACCCCCGGCAACGTGGCCGAGACCACGGTGGCCGACGCGCTGCTGCTCGGCGGGGAGCGGTTCGTGCTGGCCGACCGCGCCTACGACACGCGGGAGCGGCGCGAGTTGTACGACGAGCGGGAGATCGAGTACCTGATCCTGCGGCGGGGCAACAGACACCATCCGCTCAGCGAGGCGGAGCGCGAGCGCAACCGCGCGTTGGCCAAGCTGCGCCGCCGCGTGGAGGCCGTCTTCGGCACGTTCAAACGCAGTTACGGCTACCGCACGGTGCGCTACTTCAACCTGGCCCGCAACACGGTCGAGATGTGGTGCAAGCTGTTCGCCTACAACCTACGCCGCGGTCTGCGGCTGGCGCAGAGCGCCGCCTAGCCCGGCCCCCGCCTGCGCGCCGCCCGCCGGCAGGGCGGAACGGGCCTCCGCGCGCCCCCATTCCAGCCTCAGCCGGCCCCAAACCAGCCCCGTCCCAACACTGCGAACGCCCCGCCGCGCCCCCGCCGACCCGCCAACGACCGCCAACCCCGCCGCAGCCAAGGTTGCGCGAAAGTCTGCTAAAAGGGGGGAGGGATGAATTGGGGAGGGGGGGGTTGGGTGGGGGATGCACGTGGTGGTTCCTGCCTGCGCAGGAATGACGGATAGGGGGGCGCAGGGATGACGGGTGGGGGGGCGCAGGGGTGACGGAGGAGGGTGTGGGGGTGATGGATAGCGGAGGTCGTGTGGGTTCCTGCCTGCGCAGGAATGACGGATGGGGGGCGCAGGAATGACGGAGAGGGGCGGTTAGACGCCTAGGCGGTTTAGTAGGTTGCGGGTGTCTACTACGTGGCGGGTGAGGCCGAGGTCTTCGGGGGGGAGGCCCATTGCCAGGCCTAGGAGTTGGGGGACGTGGAGGATGGGGAGGTTGAGGCGGCGGTCGATGACGTTGGCGGCGTCGGGCTGTTGGGCGTCGAGGTTGAGGTGGCAGAGCGGGCAGGGGGTGACGAGTGCGTCTGCGCCTTTGCCCTGTGCTTCGGCGAGGTGGGTACCGGCCATGGTGAGGGAGTTTTGCTTGTTGGTGGTGAGGATGGGGAAGCCGCAGCACTTGGTCATGCCGTCGTAGGTGACGGTGGTTGCGCCGAGCATGGCGATGAGGCGTTCGAGGCTGTCGCGGCGGGTGGGGTGTTCGTCGAAGTCGAGGGTGCGCTCGGGGCGGATGATGTAGCAGCCGTAGAAGGGGCCGAGGTTGAGTTCGTCGAGGGGGCGCTGGATGAGGGAGTTGATTCGGTCTTCGCCGATGTCTTCGAGCAGGATCCAGAGGAGGTGGCGTGGGTCGGCGGAGCCGCGGTATTCGATGCCTTCGGGGGCGAGGTGGTGGTTGATGCGGATGCGGTAGTCGACGTCGCGCAGTTTTTCGGCGGCGAGGCGGTGGACGCCGACGCAGGTGGAGCAGATGTCCATCAGGGGGAGTTGCATTTGCTCGGAGATGGCCATGGTGCGGGCGTTGAGCACATCCTGCAGGTAGGGCTCGCCGTCGGAGATGATGCCGGCGCCGGTGCAGGCGGCGGCTTCGAGTTCGACGAGTTCGAGGCCCATGTGTTTGGCGACGGCGATGGTCGAGGTGTAGAGCTCGGGCGCGGCGCCGCGGGCGACGCAGCCGGGCCAGAATGCGTATTTCATTGCGATGCTCCTCTGCTCCCTGCCGGCTGGCTGGTGGGCCGGCTTAGCCGCTGCCCAGCGCGGTTTCGAACTGCGCGCCGAAGGCTTCGGCGTCGACGTCGTGGTGGTGCTTTTCGGCTTCGACTTCTTCGAAGATGCGCTGGATTTGGCCGCGGCCCTGCTCGTTTGCGCCGTGGCGCTTGGCGGCCTCGAGCAGTTTGCGCGATTTGAGCAGGCGGATCGCGCCCGGGGTGTAGCCCAGCATTTCCTTGTGGGCGTCGATGTTGAGCGTGAGCAGTCGGCCGATGCCGACGGACTGGATCGGCAGGGAGGCCTCATCGAGCCGTCCGCGCTTGCGCACGCCGGAGGCGAAGCCTTTGTGGTGGCGCGCGCCGTGGTTGTTGGTGAAGCCGGCCTCGATGGAGAGAGCGCGCAGCTCCATGATCGCGTCCATCGGGAGCACGTCCTTGGGGCAGGCCTGGACGCACATGTAGCAGCGGGTGCAATCCCAGATGCCGCCCTCGGTTTCGGCGAGGAACTTGAGCCGCTCCTCGCGCTTTGCGTCGCGGCTGTCCATCACGAAGCGGTAGGCCTTGGCCAGGGCGGCGGGGCCGAGGAACTTTTCGTCGACGGCGGCGACGGTGCAATCGGAGTAGCAGGCGCCGCAGTGGATGCAGGTCGAGGCGTGCGACCAGTGGTCGAAATCTTCGACGGTCTGGCGGTACTCGCGCTCGGGCGGTTCCTGGTCTTCGTAGGGTTCGAGCCAGGTTTCGGCGCGCTCGAACTGGGCGACGAACTTTTCGGTGTCGACGACGAGGTCCTTGATCACGGTCTGGTTGCCCATCGGGCCGACGCGGATTGGGTCGCCGAGTTCGAGCGCCTCGCTGACCTGGGTCTGGCAGGCGAGCATTGAGCGGCCGTTGACTTTCATGGCGCAGGAGCCGCAGATCGCGTGGCGGCAGGACATGCGGAAGGAGAGCGTGCCGTCCTGCTCCCACTTGATCGCGTTGAGGCAGTCGAGCACGGTCTGGCCGGGCTGGACGTCGAGCGCGAACTGCTCGCTGTAGCTGCGCTCGGTGTCCGGGTCGTAGCGCTGGATGATGAAGTTCTGCTCGGGCATTGGGCGCTCCCCTCGCTGCTTGCCGCGGTGGGTGGGTGTGGTGGGTGGTCTCAGTAGGTGCGCTCCTGCAGGGGGAACGGCTCGCGGTGCTGCGGCTGCATGTTGACGGAGGAGTACTCCAGCCGCGGGCCGTCGTCCTCACGGTAGGCGAGCGTGTGTTTGAACCAGTTTTCGTCGTCGCGCTCGGGGAAGTCGCGGCGGGCGTGTCCGCCGCGGCTCTCCTGGCGGGCGATTGCGCCGGTCACGATCACTTCGGCGTATTCGAGCATGTGGCCGAGTTCGACGGCGTCGAGCAGGTCGGTGTTGAAGGTCTGGCCGTGGTCGTCGATCGAGGCGCGAGCGTAGCGCTCCTGGTAGGCCTTGACCTCGGCCAGCGCCTCGTGCAGCTGCTCGTCGGTGCGGAAGACGCCGCACTTGTCCATCATTGTGTCGCGCAGTTCGGCGCGGATTTGGCCGATCTTCTCCGGTCCGTCGGCGCGCATCAGCGTGTCGACCTCGCCGATCGCACGGGCCATGTCGCCCTCGTCGATCTCGGTGGGCGGCAGATCCTTGACCACATCGAGGATGCCGCGCCCGGCGCGGCGGCCGAAGACGACCGCTTCGAGCAGCGAGTTGGTGCCCAATCGGTTCGCGCCGTGTACCGAGACGCAGGAGGCCTCGCCGGCGGCAAAGAAGCCCACGATCGGCGCGTCGTCCTGATCCTTCAGCCGCACCTGCCCGTCCACGTCGCAGGGGATGCCGCCCATCGAGTAGTGCGCGGTGGGCTGGATCGGCACCGGGTCGACGAGCGGGTCGATGCCGGCGAAGTCGCGCGCGAGATGGAGCACCGAGGGCAGCGCGTAGCGGATTCGCTCTTCGCCGATCGGGCGCAGGTCCATGAAGACCGAGTCTTGCAGTTCGGTGACGCCGCGCCCGGCCTCGATCTCGCTCTGCTCGGCGCGCGCCACGATGTCGCGCGGGGCGAGCTCCATCCGGCCGGGCGCGTAGTCTTCCATGAAGCGGTATCCGTCGGAGTTGACGATGTGCGCGCCCTCGCCGCGCGCCGCTTCGCTGAGCAGGATGCCCGAGCCCTGCAAGCCGGTCGGGTGGAACTGCACGAACTCCATATCTTCGAGCGGCACGCCGGAGCGGTAGGCCATCACCACGCCGTCGCCGGTCGAGGCGAAGGCGTTGGTCGTGACGCGGAAGGCGCGCCCGTAGCCGCCCGTGCCGAACATCACCGTTTTGGCCGCGATCGCCTCGATTTGGCCGGTCAGGATGTCGTAGGCGGCGATGCCCTGGCAGACGCGGTCGCGGACGATCAGGTCGAGCGCGTACCACTCGCTGTAGACCTTGACGCCGCGGCGCAGGAGTTGCTCGAAGAGGACGGTGAGCACGGCGTGGCCGGTGCGGTCGGCGGCGTAGCAGGCGCGCGGCGCGGTGTGCCCGCCGAAGCGGCGCTGGGCGACGCGGCCCTGCTCGTCGCGGGAGAAGGCGCAGCCCATGTGCTCGAGCTCGAAGATGTTCTCCGGCCCTTCGCGGGCCAGCAGCTCGGCGGCGTTCTGGTCGACGAGGAAGTCGCCGCCCTTGACGGTGTCGAACATGTGCAGGTCCCAGGAGTCCTCGGCGGAGTTGCCGAGCGAGGCGGCGATGCCGCCCTGCGCGGCGCCGGAGTGAGAGCGGAGCGGATGCACCTTGGAGAGGATCGCGACATCCAGCGAGGGGTCTTCGCTGACCTCCAGCGCGGCCCGCATTCCTGCGAGGCCCGAGCCCACGATCAGTACGTCATGCTGCAGCATCAGAACCCTCCAGCCGCGCGCTCCTCGGCGCGCTCATGTCTGATTGTCGCACTCTTTGGCAGTGCGTGGTAGTGAGCAACGGTTAATCTGCGCGGTCGGCGAGCCTGACGCTGCGCTCCAGCGTTTCGACTGAGTCCCACGGGGTCGAGTCGAACAGCTCCTGCGCGACTTTGAGATAGCGCCACTGCTGCCCGCTGAGCGCCGTCGCGTCGCGGCACCACTGCGCGATCCGCTGATCCTTGCGGGCGACATCGATCGTCTCGACGCCTTTGGTCTCGATGATGAGCATTCCGCTCTGCGCGCGGACCAGGAAGTCGGGGCGGTAGCTGCGCAGGCCGCCGGCGGCGCTGACGTAGGGCACGCTGAACTTGACCGCCGGCTCGTTTTTGGCGAACGCGAGGACATCGCTCGCGCCCTGATCAAGCCAGCGGGCGAAGCGGCGCTCGAGCTCGGAGTCGCAGGGCACGAGGTTGAAGACGGTCTTTTGCGCCTGGACCGTCTCGCGCGAGGTGGCGAACGGGTCGGCGTCGGAGACGCACAGCCACTCGCCCGCAAACTCCACATCGCGCTGCTCATACGCGAGGCCGCGCAGCGCGCGCACGAAAACCTCGAAGAGCCAGCGCGTCGCGTCGCCGTGATTCAGCCGCGCCATCACCGGCGGCTGCTCCATCGAGACCGGCTCCTCGAACATTCGCTGCTCGATATAGCGCCGCATTCGGGGAGCGACCTGCGCAAACCCGTCGCTGAGGTTGGCGAGGCGGCACTCGCGCAGCGCCATCCGCGCGACATGATTGAGGTAGCGCGCCGCGTCGGCCGGAAACTCGCGCTCAAATTCGTCTTCATCAACCACTTCCAGCGTGAGCCAGTCGCGCCCGATGTACTGAATCTTGTCCTCTTCCAGGGTCAGCTGAATCGTGAACGGCTTCGGCGGCGGTTCGTCGACGACCAGCTCGCCCCACTTGGGAACCCGCGCGTGCAGCCCCGCGCTGAGCTGGGGCAGCTCGATGTCGTATTGCAGCTTGTCCGGGTCGACGCGCACCGTCTCCATTCCGTACTTGAGCACGTTGACCGGCTCCCAGGGAATGTTCAATCCCTCATCGCCCAGCTCGCGCTCCCAGAAATCGCGGAACGCCTCGTGCTCGATCACGATCAGCTGCTCGCGGTCGTCGCCGTGCGCGACCGGCCACATCCGCCGCAGCCCGCGCCCCAGCGTCTGCTCAGGCAGAATTTGCGATTTCGCGCTGTAAGAGCGGAGCGCGACGATCACGCACACATTGCGCACATCCCAACCCTCGCGCAGCATTAGCACCGAGACGATCGCGCGATACGGGTTATCGGGTTCGTCCACCTTGCGCGACGCTTCGCGCAGCTTGTCCAACTCCCGCTGCTTGTTGCTGGCCAGGCTGATCTCGCCGTTGCGGTTGGTGTGAATGACCAGCACCGACTCTTCGGAAAAGTACGGCTGCGTCGCCAACCACTCGCCAATCTGATCCGCCGAATCAGTATCTTCGGTCATCACGAACAGCAGCGGATTTCGCCCGGTGCCCTTCAGCGCCGTTCGCACTTCGTTCCACTTGTGGATGCCCGCGTTGAGCTTGTCGCGGTGCTGCTCGGCGGCGTTGTCCGAGATGTTTTCCAGGTCGCCCGACAGCTCGCCGAGGATTGGCCGCTTGACGATGCTGTCTTCGACCGCCTGGGCAATCGGGTAGTCCACCACGATCTGGTCGAACAGCCGCCCGTTGTTGTGCTTGGGCGTCGCCGAGAAATCGAGCTGCAAGCGCAGGCCGTCGCCCAGCTCGTCATGCAGATTCTCGATTGTGCGGTACCACTCCAGATCGTCGTCGTGGACGTGATGCGCCTCGTCGTTGAGCAGCATCAGCTCGCCATGCGAGGCAATCTGGTTGCGGAAGCGCAACCCGGCGCCGTCGCCGCCCGTCGGCGGCGGGCCGCCCAACACGCCCGAGATCGCGGCCGGCTCGCCGCCGCGCGAGCGCCGGCCGCGCGACTCGTAGAGCTGGTGGATGTTGGTCAGATAGAGCGTGCCGCGCGTCGAGGACTGATACGGATCGTCGCGCGTCACGACCGAGAAGCTCCAGTCCGCTTGCCAGGGCGGCGGAATCAGCGGATCGGCGCGGAAGATCGCCCCGTTGCCGAAATCGTCGAGCAATCGCTCATACACAATCACGTTGGGCGCGATCAGCGCGAAGCTCTGCGCGTAGTCGGCGCGCCGCTCCGACTCGAACTGCGCGTTGAAATAGGACCAGACGACGGCGAGCGACATCACCTTGGTCTTGCCCGCGCCGGTCGCCATTTTGCAGACGTAGCGCGGCCAGCGATCCTGCGCCGGGTTCAGCAGCACCTCCTGCTGCGTGTCGAACTCCCGCGCCAGCGTGTACAGGCTTGTCGCTTGCAGAACTTCACGCAGATAGATCACCGTCTCGATCGCTTCGCGCTGGCAGTAGTAGTAGAGCCAGTCCTCGCCTTTGATTTGGTGATCGGTCTCGAACCAGTGGCGCAGCAGCGCTTTGGTCGTATTGGTCGCGCCGTCGTAACCGTTGCCGCGCCAGGTGTGGACCGCCTGACGGATCGCCGGTACCAGCGCGGCCGTGGACTGCCGCTGTCGCACCGGTATCTGGTAGGCCTGCATTAAGCGCGCGTGCGGCATCGCTATTCGACCTTCACCGTCAGCTCGCGCGTCGTGTCATTGCCGAAAATGTCGATCACTTTCACCACGACTGTCTTGCGCCCCGGCGCGTCGTAGCGGTGCGGGTCGCTGATCAGGCTCAGCGACGGATCCTGCCGCGTGCGGTAGGACTGCCAGGAGTTGACGAACGTTTCGCCGTCGTAGTCGAAGTCGATCGACCAGTAGTCGATCCAGTCGGACCATCGCTCGATCGCGCCGCCGACCTTTTTCGCCATGTACTCGTCGACGGCGGGCGTGAAGCTCTCGATCTCGACGACCAGGCCGCGATCGTCCTGCTCTTGCCGGAGCTCGACCACGGACAGCTCGAAGAAGTGGATGTCCCCGGCCGCAACCGCCTTCTGATCCATCACCTCGCGCGGGATGTTGAGCAGGTGGACATCGACTTCGTAAAAGTGCGCCAGCTCATCCTTGCGCGACGGGTTCAGCCCCATCTCCCACTCCCAGCCGAGCACATCGAGCGCCAGAGTCGAGCCCTCCGCGCATTCGGAGATCGCCAACTCGAGCTCGTCGGCGGTTACGGGAGCGTCGGTCGCGCCTACATGCACCATGCGGTCCCCCTTGATGCCGTGCAGGTGATTGAAGCCCTGGATGCGAGTTGCGCCGTAGAGTTGGACGATGAAGTCGTAGTATTCGCCGATCTGCTCGCCCACATCAGCGCCCTGCCAGTGCGAGCGCTCGTAGCGGCCAAGGTTGAGCACCTCGAACGGGCGGCAGTCGGGACTGTCGAGCATGCGCTTGCGGGATGTTTGGACCGCGAATCGCCCCAAGTCGACGCCGATCCATCGTCGATCCAGTGCTTCGGCCGCAGTGACCGTTGTTCCCGAACCCAAGAAGAAATCCGCGACGAGATCACCCGGGCGGGACGAAGTTGCGATAATCCTCCTGAGTAGCGCCAGTGACTTCTGCGTCGGGAAATTAACTCGTTCTTTCGCTGTCGGTGAGACGCGGAACACATCATCCCAAAGATCGACGACCGCTTTGCCTGCCACATCCTTCAGGTATCGCTTCCGTCGTAGAGACCTGCCTGTGGAGGAAAGCACGATGTCCCCTTGGTCATAGAGCCGCTGCATCGTTTCGCGCGAGTACCGCCAGTATCCGGTCACACCGAGAAACTCGTAGTGCGGGTTGCCTTTGGCGCCACCGCCGGGACCATCGACTGGTACCAGTTGGTAGCGTTCGCCAGTTGAGTCGTCGGTGTACTTGAACGTTTCGGCGATCTCGTCTTCTGTGTACGGTCGATACTGAGGATTCCAGGTGGCACTCGAGCTGCGATAGATCAAGATCGATTCGGTCACTCGCCCATGGTGCTTCGCGCCTTGTGCGCCATCGCCTCGCCCGTACGTCCGCTTCCACGTGATCTCATTGGCCAGATTGTCTATGCCGAAGACATCGTCGCAGAGCGCCCGCACAAGGTGCGAAACGTTTTTGCCGATGTGGATGTAGATCGTTCCTGACTTCGCGAGAAGCTCGCGCATCAGGAGCAGTCGATCCGCCAGCATTGGGAGATATGAGGACAAACCCGCCTTCCACGTGTCTCGATACGCGATCTCCTCGATCGCGCTCGGTGCCTTGGTCAGCTGGCTGCGCCCGACCTTGACTTCGTAGGAGAAATCCGCCCCCGTCGCGAACGGCGGGTCGATGTAGATCAGGTCCACCTTGCCGGCGAACTCGTTGAGGAGGCTGCTGAGGACGTACTTGTTGTCGCCCCAGATCAGCTTGTTGCGCCAGCCTTCGGGCCACCAGTCGGGGAGTTCGCCGCCGTCGCGCAGGCGCGCCTGGCCGCCGGCGGAGCGGGAGACCTCGTTGACCCGCTCGATCGTCTGGAAGGGCAGCGCGACGCGCTCAACCTCGGTCGTCTTGCCCGGCCAGACCAGCTCGACCTTTTCGTAGCCTTGGACCTGTGGGGGGGGGTACCATAACGGGTTATGTTCCCTTCGCCCTTGCGCCCGCCCGGCGGCGGCGGGCCGATCGGCGGCTAACCGCCAGCATAGTGGTGGATGATTTTGCGGGCTAGGGGGCCTACGGCTGCCAGGGCGACGGCTTGTAGGAGGATGAGGCTCTTGGCGTCTACGATTTCGCCCTGCTCTACGGCCTGCATGGCTTCGCCCAGCGTGCGCCACTCGACGATTAGCTCCTCGTCCTCGTCGGGCGGGAGGGGGGATTGGGCGCATTGGGCGGCTTTGAAGCCGTAGAGGTACTCGGTGGCCCAGCCGGGGGCGACGTAGAACTCGTGGACGGGGGTGAGTTGGCCGGGTTCGAGGCCGACCTCCTCGCGCAGCTCGCGGCGGGCGGCCTGCTCGGGGGTCTCGCCGGGGTCGATTCGGCCGGCGGGGAGCTCGAGCAGAGGGCGCTCGGCGGGGGCGCGCCACTGGCGGACCAGGGCGATTTGGCCGTCGTCGTTGAAGGCGAGGATGACGACGGCGTCGGGGTGCTCGACGATTTCGCGGGCCGCGCGGCGGCCGTCGGCCATTTGCATCTGGTCGATGCGCAGGGAGAGGCGCGCGCCTTCGTAGACGCGCTCGCTGTCGAGCCGCGTTTCTTGCAGCTGCTTGTCGTCGCTCATGGTTGACTCGTGTTCTGGTGTTGGGCGATGCGCTCGCGCAGGTCGATGCTGACCGCGACCTCGTCGCAGTTTTCGTATTTGGGGCAGCGGAAGCACTCGTTCCAGACCTTGCGGGGGAAGGCGCTGACGCCGGCGACGCGGAAGCCGAGGCGCTCGAAGAAGGCGGGGGTGGTGGTGAGGGCGAAGACGGTTTTGAGGCCGAGTTCGACCGCTTCGTCGAGGCAGGCTTCGACCACGATCCGGCCCAAGCCCTGGCCCTGCGCCTTGGGGTCGACGACCAGCGACTTGATTTCGGCGAGGTCGCGCCACTCGACGTGGAGCGCGCCGGCGGCGAGCAGGCCGCCGCCGGGCTTGCCGTCGGCGCGCGCGGGGACGACGACGAAGTCGCGGATGGTCTCGTAGATTTCGCCCTCGGTGCGGGGCAGCACATCGCCGGTTGTTTCGGCCCAGTAAGCGATCAGGCGCTGGATTTCGCGTGCGTCGGCGACGGAGGCGCGCTGGGCGCGGGCGTCGGCGGGGGCGCTCACGGGCGGGCTCCGGCTCGGAGCAGGTCGCGGGCGCTGCTGCGGTTGGCGGCGGTATCTGCGCCGAGCATCTCGGCCAGTTCGACCAGGCGTTGCTCGGGCGCGAGCGTTTCGACCTGCACGATGCTGCTGTGGGAGTCGGCGGCCTTGCGCACGCGGATGTGCTCGGCGGCGTGGGAGGCGACCTGCGGCAGGTGGGTGATGCAGAGCACCTGATGGGAACGTCCGAGGCGGGCGAGGCGCTCGCCGACCGCGCCGCCGCTGCGCCCGCCCAGGCCGGCGTCGATTTCGTCGAAGAGCAGGACGGGCACCGAGTCGCGGTCGCCCAGCACGGCCTTGATTGCGAGCGTGAGGCGGGCGGTTTCGCCGCCGCTGGCGACGCGGCGCAGCGGTCGCGGGGGGGCGTCGGGGTTGAACGAGACGAGCAGTTCGACGCGCTCCGCGCCGGTCTGGTCGAAGCCGATTTGGTCGCCGTCGGCGGAGGCAATGGCGCGCTCGCCGTCGCTTGCCGCGAGCGGCTCGAAGGCCAGATCGATGATTGCGCCGTCCAGGTGGAGCGGGGCGCATTCCTCGCGGATTGCGGTGGCGAAGCGCTGCGCGGCCTCGCGGCGGGCGGCCGAGAGTCGGTTGGCGGCGACCTCGATTTCGGCCAGCAATTCGTCGGCTTCGGACTGCATGCCGGCGAGGTCCGCTTCCTCGCTTTCGAGCTGCTCGGCTTCGCGGGCAGCCTGCTCGCCGTAGGCGATCACGTCGGCGACGGTGTCGCCCCAGCGGCGCTGGAGTTCGGCGATCAGCGAGAGGCGGGACTCGACTTCGGCGAGGCGGGCGGGATCGATCACGATCGTGTCGGCGTAGGCGCGCAGTTCGCGTGCGGCGTCGGCGGCGTGTTCGGCGGCGGACTCCAGGGAGGCGGCGAGCGCGGCGGCGGCGGGGTCCAGCTCGAGCAGTCGGCGGGCGGCGGTGAGCGCAGTGCCGAGCGCGTCGGACTCGAGCGCGGCGCCGGCAGCCTGGGAGTCCTCCATCAGGCGGGCGGCGTGCTGGAGGCGGGAGTGCTCGGCGCGCAGCGCTTCTTCTTCGCCGGCGCGCAGCGCGGCGGCGGCGATTTCCTGCGCCTCATGTTTGAGCAGCGCGACGCGGCGGGCGCGGTCGCGCTGGTCGCCGGCGATGGCGGCGATTCGACGATCGAGCGCGTGCAGCCGCCGCACCATTCCGGCGAATTCGCCGCGCGTTTCGCTGAGACCGGCGAAGCGGTCGAGCAGGGTCAGGCATTGTCCGGGGCGGAGCAGGGAGAGGTGCTCGCGCTGGCCGTGGATGTCGGCGAGCCAGGGGGCGAGGCCGCGCACGGTGTCGAGCGCGGCGGTGCGGTCGTTGATGCGCAGCCGCCCGGAGACTCGCGCGCGCTCGGCGTCGAGCGAGAGCCAGCGGCGCAGCAGTAGTTCGCCGTCGAACGGCACGTCGATTTGCTCCAAGGCTGCGGCGACGGCGTCGCGCGCGGGGCTGTCGCGCAGGTCGAAGACGGCTTCGACTTCAGCGCGTGTCGCGCCGGGGCGGATGAGCGCGGCGTCGGCGGGGCCGCCGAGGGCGAAGCGGAGGGCTTCGAAGAGCACGCTTTTGCCGGCGCCGGTTTCGCCCGTGATCACGGTGAAGCCGGGCGCGAGGTCCAGCTCGGCCTGCTGCGTCAGCACGAAATCCCGCAGGCGCAGGGCGCTCAGCACGTGGCCGCGACTCCGTCACCGCCGCGTCCCGCCGCCCGTTGGGGTTCGGCGCCGCGACACTGTTTATGGTACCCGACGCGGGTTGCGGTGGTCAGGTTTGGCAGGTCTTGGTAGGCGGCGGTCAGCCCGGTTCGGCTTCGTCGGTGTGGAAGGGTTCGACGCCGGTGCGTTGGACGGCGCGGAGGCGGCGTTCGTCGAGCCAGGCGAGGCGCTTGCCGAGTTGGGCGAAGAAGGGTCGCGCGCCGAAGCGGATCAGGCGGGCGACGGACTCGCTGCGGCGGACTTCGACGCCGCCGCCGGGGGCGACGGGATAGGGGCGCTGGCCGTCGACGGAGAGCATGCCGGAGTGCTCCTGTCCGAGGCTGAGGTCGATCACGGCGTCGGCGGGGAGCACGAGCGGGGCGGCGGCGGCGAGGTGGGGCGCGACGGGGGTGAGCACGACGCTGCGCGCGCGGGGGTGGAGGATGGGACCGCCGGCGGAGAGCGAGTAGCCGGTGCTGCCGGTGGCGCTGGCGACGACGATGGCGTCGGCGCGGACGACGCCGATGGGGTCGGAGTTGACGTGGACGGCGAGGTAGGCGGGCTGGCCGAGGCTGCCGCGGCCGAGCATCACGTCGTTGAGGGCGGGCATTGCGGCGGGCGCGTCGGTTGCGCCGCGGGGGCGCGCTTCGAGCATTGAGCGTTCTTCGACGCCGTAGTCGCCGCGCAGCAGGGCGGGGAGGTGGTCGTCCAGCTGTTCGGGGGTGAGTTCGGTGAGGAAGGCCTGGCGGCCCATATCGACGCCGAGGATTTGGACTTCGTGGCGGGAGGCGGCGCGGGCGGCGCGGAGCACGGTGCCGTCGCCGCCGATGCAGATCAGCAGGTCGGTGGTGGGCAGGAAGCGTTCGGACTGCTCGGCGTCCCAAGGTTCGGAGATCCAGACATGGGGGACATCGGCGCGCAGTTGTTCGGCGGCGCGCTGGGCGAAGTCTTGGGCCTCGGGCAGGCGGGGGTGGTAATAGAAGCCGATGCAGCTGACGTCGGTCATGGCGGCGGGGCTCCTTGCGCGTCGGGCGGGCGCAGCCAGACAAACCACTCGCGGTTGCCCTTGGCTCCGCGCAGCGGGGAGCGGAGCACGCCGCCGACGCGCCAGCGTCGGCGCAGCGCCCAGCCGAGCAGGGCGGTTACCGCGCGTGCCTGCGCCAAGCGGTCGCGGACTACGCCGTCGTCGTCCACCTGATCGCGCGGCGCTTCGAATTGCGGTTTGATCAGCGCGATGACATCCGCACGGGCGGCGGCGACCTCGCCGACGCGCGGCAGCACGGCGGTGAGGCCGATGAAGGAGAGGTCGATCGTGACCAGATCGGGGAGCGGCTCGATGCGCGGCATTTCGCGGGCATTGACGCGCTCGAGGGATTGGACGCGGGGATCGGCGCGCAGCGAGTCGGCGAGTTGGCCGTAGCCGGCGTCGACGGCGCGGACGTGCGCCGCGCCGCGCTGGAGCAGGCAGTCGGTGAAGCCGCCGGTGGATGCGCCGAGGTCGAGGCAGATGCGGCCGGCGGGGTTGATCGACCAGGCGTCGAGCGCTGCGGCGAGCTTGTCGCCGCCGCGGGAGACGAATTGGGGCGGGGCGGCGATCTCGAGCTGGGCGTCGGCCGCGATCAGCATGCCGGCCTGGGTGAGCCGTCGTCCGGGCGCGCGGACGCGGCCGGCGAGGGCGAGGGCGCGGGCTTCGCGCGAGTTTGCGGCCAGGCCGCGCGCTACCAGGAGGTCATCGAGTCGGCGCCGGCGCGGGCGGTTCGGCGCAGCCGCGGCCGACGCCGCGGGCATCAGGCGCTTTCCTGCTGCGCCGCCGCCTCGCCGCCTCTGCTGCGAATTGCCTGGTACTCGACGGCGCGGCCCTGCTCGTTGAGCAGCAGGGGGCGTTCGAGCCGCTTGATTGTGTCGGCGTTGACGACGCACTTTTTGACCTCTGGCCTGCTGGGCACCTCAAACATTACGTCAAGCAGCAGGTCTTCGACGACGGTGCGCAGGCCGCGCGCGCCGGTGGCCTCTTTGAGCGCGGTCGCGGCGATTTCGTCGAGTGCTTCGGGGGTGAAGGTCAGTTCGACGCCGTCCATGGCGAAGAATTGCTCGAACTGGCGCACGAGCGCGTTCTTGGGCTCGGTGAGGATTTGCACCAGCGAGTCCTGGTCGAGCGGGTCGAGCGCGACGACGACGGGGAGGCGTCCGACGAATTCGGGGATCAGGCCGTATTTTTGCAGGTCGTCGTGGCTGAGTTGGTGAAGCAGGGCGGCGGAGGCTTCCTTGGCGCGCGCTTCAGCGCCGAAGCCGATGCTGCGCACGCCGCTGGCGACGCGCCGATCGATGATCGGGCCCAGCCCCTCGAACGCACCGCCGCAGATAAAGAGCACCTTGCTGGTGTCGATCTGGAGGAACTCCTGATGGGGATGCTTGCGTCCTCCCTGGGGCGGCACGGAGGCGACGGTGCCCTCGATGATTTTGAGCAGCGCCTGCTGGACGCCCTCGCCGGAGACATCGCGGGTGATTGAGGGGTTGTCGGCCTTGCGGGCGATCTTGTCGATTTCGTCGATGTAGATGATGCCGCGCTCGGCGCGGGCGATGTCGAAGTCGGCGGCCTGAATTAGGTGGAGGAGGATGTTTTCGACATCCTCCCCCACGTAGCCGGCCTCGGTCAGCGCGGTCGCATCGGCGATCGAGAAGGGCACGTCGAGGATTCGGGCGAGGGTGGAGGCGAGCAGGGTCTTGCCGACGCCGGTGGGGCCGACCAGCAGGATGTTGCTCTTTTCGAGCTCGACGCCGTTGGTCGCCTCGATTTTGGTGCCGATTCGCTTGTAGTGGTTGTAGACGGCTACGGCGAGGACGCGCTTGGCGTCGTCCTGTCCGACGACGTGATCGCAGAGGCGCTCGTAGATCGCCTGGGGAGGCAGGACTTCGGCCGCTTCCTGCTGGGGCGGCGGGCTGGCCTGCGTTTCTTCGGGGACGCCGGCCTCTTCGCGGATCACGTCACGGCAGGCTTCGACGCATTCGTTGCAGATGTAGACGCCGCCGGGTCCGGCGACCAGACGGCGCACGAGGGTCTGGTCTTTGGCGCAGAATGAGCAGTGGTATTGAGAGTGGCCGCCGCCGCCTCGGGACATTGTCATTCAGCCATCCTCTCAGGGTGCGGGCGGTCGCCCGTCGTCGTCGGAGCCGTGCGAGTTTAAGCGCCCGCGGCGGCAGCCGCGTCGCCGCTCGATTCGGTGGTGAGCACGTCGTCAACCAGGCCGTATTCCTTGGCCTGCTCGGCGTCGAGGTAGAAGTCGCGGTCGGTGTCGGCCTTGATTCGGTCCAGCGGTTGGCCGGTGTGTGCGGCGAGGATGCCGCGGATGATTTCGTTGTTGCGGAGCAGTTCGCGGGCGGCGATTTCGATGTCGGAGGCCTGCCCACGCGCGCCGCCCAGCGCCTGGTGCATGTGGATTGTGGCGTGGGGCAGGGCGTAGCGCTTGCCGGCCGCGCCGGCCGAGAGCAGCACGGTGCCCATTGAGGCCGACATGCCCACGCAGATCGTGGAGACATCGGCGTTGATCAGTTGCATCGTGTCGTAGATCGCCAGGCCGGCGGTGATCACGCCGCCGGGCGAGTTGACGTAGATCTGGATGTCGCGGTCGGGGTCTTCGCGGTCGAGGTAGAGCAGCTGGGCGACGACGACATTGGCGACCTGGTCGTCGATCGGAGTGCCGAGGAAGATGATGCGCTCGCGCAGCAGGAGCGAGTAGATGTCGTAGGCGCGCTCGCCGCGGTTGGTGCTCTCGACGACCATCGGGATGATGTCGCTGGGGCGACTCAGGGACATGCGGACCTCCTCAAACATCGTCTGCTTTGCCAGTGTACCTGCGATTCAGCTATGCGGGCGGCCCAGCGGGGTTCGCGCAACGGAAGCGTTGGTTACGCATCCTCCGACGCATCGGGCTGTTCGGACTGTTCGCTGTCGGCGACGGCATCGGCATCGGCATCGCCATCGGCGCCGCTTTCTGCGTCTTCCGGGGGAGCGTCGTCGTGGGCCTCGTCTTCGGAAGCTTCATCGGCGGCGCCCAGGCCGGCGTCGTGGTTGGCGAGGGCGATTTGTTCGAGCCGCTCGACGGTGCGCTCGCGGACGAGTCGCTCGCGGATGTTGGTGCGCAGTTGATCGAGGACGGCATCCTGGGGCGCCTGCTCCTCGGGGACCGCGCGCAGCATTTCCTCGAGATCGGCCTCGACCTCTTCATCGGTCACGTCGATCTGTTCGGCCTTGGTGACCTCCTGTAGGACGAGGGTGTTGATCACGCGGTCGTTGGCCTGCGCGCGGAAGCTGGCCAGCAGTTGCTCGCCCTGTTCGCCTTCGTCGCGCAGGAAGGTGGCGGGGTCCTGACCCATCTGGCGGGCGAATTCCTGGCGCATGTGCTCGACTTCGTGGGCGACGAGGGCGGGGGGATATTCGAGCGTGGCCTTGGCGATAGCGGCCTGGAGCACGGCGGCGCGGAGTTGCTCCTTGCCCCGCTGTTCCGCGCCCTCGCGCAGCTGATCGGCGATTCGCGCGCGCAGCTCGGCGAACGTCTCGAACTCGTCGGAGACCTCCATTGCGAAATCGTCGTCGGGATCGGGCAGTTCCTCCTGCTTGACTTCGTGGATCGTGACGTGGAACTGCACGGTCTGCCCGGCCACCTCGTCGTCGGGCCAGTCCTCGTCCACGTCGAGCTCGAACTGGTGCTCAACGCCGATCTCGAGGCCGAGCAGCTGCTCGAGCAGTCCGGGCAGGGCGACCTGCTGTCCCTCGCGCAGGAAGAACTCCGCGCCGCTCTCACTGAGCACTTCTTTTTCGCCGACGAGGGCGCGGAGGTCGGCGGTGATTTGGTCGTCGAGCTGAGGCGCGCGCTCGACGGGTTCGAGCAGGGCGTGGCGGCGGCGCAGCGAGAGCACCTGCTCGTCGACCAGTTCTTCGCTGTACTCGCTCTCGGGGCGGGCGACGGCGATGCTGCGGTAGTCGCCCAGCTCGATGGTGGGCGGGAGGGGGACAGTGACGCGCAGGGTGAGCGGCTCGCGGGCGGTGATCTCGACTTCGGGCGGCGCGACCGTTTCCAGGCCTTCGCCCTCGAGCGCTTCTTGCACGGCCTGGGGCAGCATCCGCTCGGCGGCTTCCTCGAAGACGGCGTCGACGCTGAGCGCGCGCTCGACGACCTGGCGGGGCGCTTTGCCTTTGCGGAAGCCGGGGATGCGGTAGCGCTGCGAGAGGCGGCGCGCGGCCTGATTGAGCGAGCGCTCGACGCGCTCGTCGTCCAGCTCGATGTCGAGCACGACCTGAGCTTCGGGGATGCGTTCCGCAGTGACCTTCATTCGCTCACAACCCGTTCACACGACGCCGGCGCGCGTTGTTGCGAGCATATCAGCGCCCCTGGCAACGCTCCTGACGAAGGCGGGCGGGGTCATCTGCCGCGCGGGTTGAGCACGTCGTTGACGGCGTCGCCGAGCAGGTTGAAGGCGAGCATGAGGATCAGCACGAAGAACATGGGCACGAGCAGCAGATAGGGATGCATGGTGAATGTCGAGCTGCCGCCGGCGGCTGCGACCATCGTGCCGAACGACGAGGTGGGCGGCTGGATGCCGATGCCGAGCCAGGTGAGCACGACTTCAGCGCCGGCGATCGCGCCGAGCGCGGCGCTCAGCCCGATCACGATCCAGGGCAGCACGCCGGGGAAGAGGTGCCAGACGAGGATGCGCGGGGTTCGCGCGCCGATGGACTCCGCGGCGAGCACGAAATCGGACTCGCGCATCGCCAGCGTCTGGGCGCGGATAAAGCGCGCCGTGTCGCCCCAGCCGAAGAAGGACATGGCGAAGATCATCAAGGAGAAGTCGTCAACGCCCTGCGCGACGAGGAAGTCGCGGCCCCAGGTGGTGCCGACGCTGCGCAGGAGATCGCTCCAGGGCTCGCGGAAGGCCGCCATGATGACAATCAGGATGACCAGGCCGGGCAGCGCGAGCACGAAATCGGCGGCGCGCATGATCACGCTGTCGACCAAGCCGCCGCGATAGCCGGCGAGCAGGCCGAGCCCCCAACCAATCACGATGTTGCCCACCAACACCGAGAGGATGCTGACGATCACCGTTGTGCGCAGCGAGAAGAGCGATCGCGAAAAGAGGTCGCGCCCGAGACGGTCGGTGCCGAACCAGTGGCTCGTGGAGGGCCATTGCAAGTCCTCTCCCTCTTGCAGCACGAGCTGCGTGCCGGGGCGCAGCGTCGTGTCGGGCGTGAGCGCTCCGACTTCGTCAACGAGCTCCGGATTGAGCGCCGCGAGCGCGGCCAGCTCGACATCTTGCCGCTGGGCGAACTGGCCGAGGGTTTCGGCTTGCCCGTCGTCGCCGACGCGAATCGGGCGGCGCTCGGTGAGGTTGGCCGCGTTCGGGTCTTGCAAACCGGTCTCGACGCCGAACACGTCGAGTACGGTGTACAGCCCGGCGCCGTAGAGGATCACGATCACGGCGATGCAGACGACGGCGATTCGCTTGCGCAGCAGGGCGCGAAGCGCCCGCCGCCAGGGCGCTTCGGAGCGCGAGGGGCGGCCCCAGTCCGCTGCGGCGTCCGTGGCCGCGCTCATACCGCGCGCGCCGTGTAGCGGATGCGCGGGTCGATGAAGACGTAGGCCATATCAACCAGCGCGTTGACGACGATGAAGAGCGTCGCGGTGAGCATCGTGAAGCCCAGCACGACATTGAAATCGCGTTGCGTGATTGAGGTGAACATGAAGGCGCCCACGCCGGGTACGGCGTAGCGCGTCTCGATCACGATCGAGCCGCCGATCACGCCGACGACCGACAGGCCGATGGTGGTGCTGAGCGGGAGCAGCGCGTTGCGCAGCACGTGGCCGTAGAGCACGCGCCGTTCCGTCAGACCTTTCGCCTGGGCGGTGCGGACGTAGTCGTCGTCGATGGTCGTGAGCAGGCTGACGCGGACGAAGCGGGCCATGCCGCCGAGCGCGGGCACGCTCAGCGCGACCACGGGGATGATGTATGAGGCGGGATCGCCCGGCGTCCAGACGATCGGCACGTTGAAGCCCAGCAAGCCGAAGAGCGGGCCCAGGCCTTCGACGAACACCACCGCAACGAGGATGATGAAGATCGGAGAGGGAATGGAGTCGAAGACTTTCAGGCCACCGATGATCGCGGGGTCTTTCCAGCGGCCGCGGTTCACGCCGGCGTAGACGCCGAGCGGAATGCCCAGCGCGAGCACGATCGTCATCACGATCAGATTGATCTGGGCGGAGACCCAGATGCGCTCGCCGAGCAGTTCCTGGACGGAGCGGGTGGGCGAGCGGTAGTAGTAGGAGGGGCCGAGGTCGCCGCGGGTAACGAGGCCGACAAGGTAGTTTCCGAAGCGTTCGATGAAGTTGCCGGTGAGTCCGAATTCTTCGCGGATTCGCTCGGCCTGCTCGGGCTCGATCTGGCGCTGGCCGGCGATGATCTGGACGGGATCGCCGGGTGCGATCTGGGTGATCGCGTAGGTGAAGACGAGCACGGCGAAGACGAGTATCGGCACCAGCGCGAGGCGGCGCAGCAGCAGGGGGATCGCTCCCGAAATGCCCATCGCGCGATGACGCTCCCGACGCCCGCCGACGCCGAACTACTGCGTCAGCCGCACATACCGTAGCTGGGGGATGACCATCCGCGTGGGGAGGTAGCCGTCGACCCAGGGCTTGACCACTTCGTGGGCCTGCGAGTGGAAGAGCGGGATCCAGACGGCGCCGCCGACCAGCCGCCGCTCGACATCGCGGTAGAGTTCGATTCGGCGCTCGGCGTCGAACTCGGTTCGCGCCTCTTCGAGCAGCGCGTCGACCTCGGAATCGTTGAGCGCGACGTCGTTGCCCAGCGAGCGGCTGTAGAACTTGTAGTCGAGGATGTTCTGGGGGTCGGGGAAGTCGAGGCTCCAGCCGAGGCTGAACATGGGGTAGAGGCCGCGGTCCAGCTCGGCGATGAAGGTGGCGAATTCGACCTGCTGGATTTCGACCTCGAGGCCGAGGTGGATGCGCCACATCTCCTGGATCGCCTCGAAGGTGCCGCCCGGCGTCGCGCCCGTGCCGGACACGGTCAGGCGGATCGATTCGAGGATCGGCGTGCCGAAGTAGCGCGATTCGGCGAGCAATTCGCTGGCCAGCTCGGGGTCGAAGAGCAGGCCGAAGTAGTCCGGGTCGTGCGCGGCGATGCCCGGCGGGACGATGCCGGTGGCGACCTGGGTCAGGTCCTGATGCACGGTCTCGACGATCGTGCGCTTGTCGATCGCGTGGGCAAGAGCGCGGCGCACCTGCGGGTCGTCAAAGGGCGGCGCCTGGGTGTTGAAGGCGATGTAGAAGGTGGAGAGCTCGTTGCGGGTGACGTAGAGCGGGTTGAGGTCGGAGGCGGGGTCGCGCACGCGCTCGACGTCGTTGATGCCGACGAAGGCGATATCGACCTCGTCGTTTTCAAACTGTTCGAGGCCGCCGCCGGCGAAGCGCACCTGCACGGTCTCGACGCCGGCCGGGGTGAGGTGGTAGTTGTCGAAGCGCTCGAGCACGATGCTTTCGCCGAAGGTCCAGCTGGCCAGCCGGAACGGTCCGCTGCCGTTGGGCGCGTTGGCCCAGCGCTCGGGGTCCGCCTCGACCTGCTCGCGGTCAACGACGTAGGCGGTGGGAAAGGTGAGCAGGTAGAGGAAGTAGGGCTTGGCCTGGTCGATCGTGATGTCCAGGGTGACTTCGTCGATCACCTGGAGGCCGACGATTTCGTCGGCGCGGCCGCGGGTGTACTCGCGCACGCCGACGATGTCGCCGAGGAAGTCGGGCGCGGTGGGCGAGAGCGTTTCGGGGTCGGCGTGGCGCTCGAAGCTCCATTTCACGTCTTCGGCGGAGATGCGCTTGCCGTCGTGGAAGCTGGCGTCGCGGCGAATTGTGAAGCGGTAGGTGACGGTGCCGTCGGCGTTGAGGGTCGGCCCCGGCACGGCCTCGGCGAGGTCGGGCGCGATGCGCAGGTCCTGGTCGAGGGTGAGCAGTCCGCCGAAGATTTCAACGACGAAGCGTGCGGAGCTGACATCGGTGACCTGGGCGGGATCGAGGTTGAGCGGTTCATCGCGGGCGATGCGCAGGGTGTTGTCGGAGCGGGGCGCGCGCTGCGAGGCGGGCCGGCTTGATGGCGTCGCATCCTGCTGTCCGGAGTCGGCGTCGGCCTGATCGGACTGGCCGCGCTCTTCGCGCTGCTGGCCGTCGGCGGACGAGCTTTGTTGTTCCTGGCGCGTTTCGCGCTCGCCGCTCTGGGACTGCGACGGCGCGGACTCATCGCCGCCGCAGGCGGCCAAGAGCACGGCAAAGAGCGCGATCAGCGCTCCAGCCGCCCAAGTTTGCGTTCGGCGCATCCGCGCCCTCCTCACATCGCGTCGGGGTTCTCACTCGCAAGCGAGATTATCACCGCGCGGGCGCTGCGCAGCCGCATTGCGCGGAGCGCTAACCATCTGCGATCGGAACTCTGACATTCAGGTGCAGTTCGTCCAGCTGCTCGGCGGTGAGCGGCTGCGGGGCGCCGGTCAGCGGGTCCGAGGCGGACTGCGTCTTGGGGAAGGCGATCACCTCGCGGATGTTCTCGCGTCCGGCAAGCAGCATGGCGACGCGGTCGATGCCGAAGGCGAAGCCGCCGTGGGGCGGCGCGCCGAACTCGAACGCTTCGAGCAGGTGGCCGAAGCGGGCGCGGGCCTCTTCGCGCCCGATGCCGAGCAGCTCGAAGACGCGCTCCTGCACCTCGCGCTGGTGGATGCGGATCGAGCCCGAACCGAGCTCGAAGCCGTTGGCGATGGTGTCGTAGGCGCGGGCGCGGGCGCGGCCGGGCTCGGAGTCGAGCAGGGACATATCGGCCGCCTGCGGCGCGGTGAAGGGGTGGTGGAGCGCGTTCCAGCGCCCGCCCGCGTCGTCCCACTCGACCAGCGGGAAGTCGGTGATGAAGCCGTATTGGAGCACGTTGGGGTCGGCCAGATCGAGGCGCCGCGCGAGTTCGCGGCGGATGCCGTCGAGCACGGTTGCGACCATCCCCGGCGGGCCGGCGGCGAGCAGCACGAGGTCGCCGGCCGCTGCACCGCAGCGCTCGCCGATCGCCCGCGCGTCTTCCACGCCGACGTGCCGCAGCACCGGCGAGCGCAGATCGTCCTCCGAGGCCTCAGCCGGCGCGGCGGCGTACTGGATCGAGACGAGGCCGGGCGCGCCCATGGTGCGGGCGAGGTCGGTGAAGCCGTCCACCTCGCGGCGGGAGAGCGACGCGCCGCCGGGCATGACAATGCCGCGCACCCGCCCGCCGTCGGCGACGGCCTTGCTGAACACGCCGAAGGGGGATTTGGCGGCGATGTCGGAGCAGTCGCTCAGTTCGAGGCCGTAGCGCAGGTCGGGCTTGTCGGAGCCGAAGCGCTCCATCGCCTCCTGCCAGGTGAGGCGCGGGAAGGGGCGCGGGACGGTCAGGTCGGGGCGCAGCGCGGCGGTCACATCGGTGAACAGCTCCTCGAGCAGCGCGAGCACATCCTCTTCCTCGCAGAAGGACCACTCGAGGTCGAGCTGGGTGAATTCGGGCTGGCGGTCGGCGCGCAGGTCCTCGTCGCGGAAGCAGCGGGCGATCTGGAAGTAGCGCTCGACGCCGGCGACCATCAGCAGTTGTTTGAGCTGCTGTGGCGCCTGGGGGAGGGCGTAGAACGCGCCGGGTTGGAGGCGGCTGGGCACGACGTAGTCGCGCGCGCCTTCGGGGGTGGCGGCGACCATGATCGGCGTCTCGACCTCGAGGAAGCCGCGCCCACTCATGAACTCGCGGATGCGGCGGTTGAGCCGGTCGCGCAGCTCGAGCGCGGCCAGCATTTGGGGGCGGCGGATGTCGATGTAGCGGTAGCGCATCCGCACCAGCTCGTCGACGTCGACGGTGTCTTCGTTGACGGCGAAGGGCGGTGTTTTGGCGGGGTTGAGCACCTCGACGGTTTCCGCCAGCAGCTCGACCTCGCCGGTGGGCAGGTTGGGGTTGACCGTGGCCTCGCTGCGCGCAGCGACCTCGCCGACGATTCGCAGCACGAATTCGTTGCGGGCTTCGTTGGCGGCGGCGTAGGCGTCGTTGGCGTCGCCGCTTGCGTCATCCTGCGGGCGGACAACGACCTGGACGATGCCGTCGCGGTCGCGCAGGTCGAGAAAGATCAGCCGCCCGTGGTCGCGGCGGCGATGCACCCAGCCGGCGAGGGCGACGCGCCGGCCGACATGCTCGCGCCGCAGCGCTCCGCAGCCGTGTGATTTGAGCATTGCGAACCTTCTCAAGCGCTGCCGGGAACGTTCCTACTCGTCTGAGTGTGTCACGCGCCTTGCGCGCGGGCAATGCGGCGGGCGTCGCCGCCCATACACTCGCGTCATGTCAGCAACAGACGACGACACCGGGACCGGGCCGCTCTCGCTCTACATCCACGTGCCGTTCTGCACGGTCAAGTGCGCCTACTGCGATTTCAACTCCTACGCGGGGCTGGAACCGTTGACGGGCGACTGGCTCGGCGCTGCGCTGCGCGAGCTGGAGCTCTGGTCGGCGCACGCGACAAGGCAGGCAGTGGGGCGCGGGATTGCGACGATCTTCATCGGCGGCGGGACTCCGAGTCTGCTGGAGGGCGAGCAGGTCGCGCGCCTGCTCGACGTCGCGCGGCGCTGCTTTGCGGTCGCGCCCGACGCCGAAATCACGCTGGAGGCGAACCCGGAGAGCGTGCGCGTTGAGCGGATGCGCGATTACCGCGCGGCCGGGGTGAACCGCGTCTCGATGGGGGTGCAATCGCTCGACGCCGACGAGCTGCGCTTTCTGGATCGTCTGCACAGCGCGGAGCGCGCGGAGCAGGCGCTATCGGAAATTCGCGCGGCGGGCTTCGACAACGTGAATTTGGACCTGATCTACGGGCTGCCGCAGCAGCGCTTCGAGACCTGGCGGTCCACGCTGGAGCGGGTCGCCGCGTGGCGTCCCGAGCACCTCTCGTGCTACGCGCTGACGGTGGAGGAGGGCACGCCGCTGGCGGCGCGCGTCGCGGCCGGCGCGGTGGTTGAGGCTGATCCGGACGTCGTCGCCGAGATTTCGGCGTGGACCGCGCAGCGGCTGTCGGAGGCGGGCTACGCGCACTACGAGACGAGCAACTACGCGCTGCCCGGCCGGGAGTGCCGGCACAATCTGAACTACTGGCGCTGCGGCGACTACATCGGGGTGGGCCCCGGCGCGCACGGCTGCTTTGGGGGGGTGCGCTACAGCGTCGCGCGGCGCCCGGCGGCCTACATCCGCAAGCTCGCCTCGGGCGGGTCGGGCCCGCAGGGGTTGCCCAGCCCGGCGATCGAGGATGTCGAGCCGATCACGGAAAGCGATGCGGTGGTGGACGCGCTCACGCTCGGCCTGCGGCTGACGGAGGGGGTGGATGAGGATGCGCTCAAGCGCCGCTATCCCGATGCTTACGGCCGAATTGAGGCGGTTGTGGAGTGGGCGGTGGGGGCGGCGCTTGCGGAGCGTCGGAGTGGGCGGCTGCGGCTGACGGAGCGGGGACATGGGGTGGCGAATGAGGTGTTTGTGCGGCTGGTGGAGCCGTCGCTGCTGCCGTCCGCCTCGGTGGGGCCGGTATCGTAGGCGGCGGAGGGCGCCATGGTTCCGATTGCGCATGTCGCTGAGTGGTTCTCTCAGCTTGCGGAGAGAGACGGCGAGACACTCGATCTGCCGAGATTGCAAGCGCTCGCATACATCGCGCAGGGACTCGCCGTCGCCCTGTACTACGAGCCGCTGTTCGCCAGCCGGATCGAGGCGGGCGAAGCTGGCCCGCTGATCTGCGAGTTGTCAGCCTCGGACCGCCAGGTTGCGGAGCCAGTTGCGGATTCGGGTTCGCCGCCGTCGCACGGCACAGCGGGCGTCGTTGAGTACGTCTATCAGCGCTTTGGCGCGCTGCCCGCGAGTGAGCTGGCTCGCGTTGTGGGCGGCGGGGCGGCGTGGTCCAACGCTTTGGCGCGCTGCCCGCGAGTGAGCTGGCTCGCGTTGTGGGCGGCGGGGCGGCGTGGTCCAACGCTTTGGCGCGCGGAATCGGAACGGCGCTGAACTACGACGATATGTGCGAAGACTTTGGCCCGCTCGTGAGCGAGCTTGTCAGTGAGTTGGCCGACGAACCGCCTCAGCCGATTTCGCACGAGCAGGCAATGCAGATCATCCGGCGCGAGCATCCGAACCTGGCGCGGAAGACCGCAGTCGGACGCGCTCAGCTCGATGCCGGGCTCGCAGTTCCCCATCCGCCAGTCCGGTGGTGACCGACGAGCCATCCGGCTAGGGCTTGTTCACACTACGGGGGAGAGCGGCTAATCTGGTGGCGGCGACGGGGCGGCGAGGGCCGCCATGTGCAAAGCACTGACCGAGGCGCAGTACGCGCGGATCGCGCACGTGTTCCCCGTGCAGCGGGGCAATGTCGCGATCCCCAACCTGCAAGTGCTCAACGCGCTGCTCTACATCGCCGAGCAGGGCTGCAAGTGGCGCGCGCTGCCGGAGCGCTTCGGGCGCTGGCACACGATCTATACGCGGCTCAACCGCTGGACCAAGCAGGGCGTGCTGCAGCGGGTCTGGGCGGAACTGCTGCGCGAGCGGCTGGCGGAGGGGGAGTTTCCCGCGGCCGCCCTGGACAGCACGATTATCGGCGTGCACCAGCAAGGCGCGGGGGCGCCGAAAAAAGGGGGCCTCAAGCGATTGGGCGCTCGCGCGGCGGGCTGACCACCAAGCTGCACGTCGTCGCGATCGACGACTACACCCCGCTGGCGCTCTCGCTCACCCCGGGCCAGTGGGGCGACGCGCCCGAAGGCCGCCAACTGCTGGAGCAGTTGGGCGAACAACAGGGCGCGCCGGCGCTGCTGATGGATCGCGCCTACGAGGGCGACCCGACCCGCGAGCTCGCCGCCGCGCTGCGCTGGCTCACCGTCGTCCCGCCGATGCCGCAGCGCAGCGAACCCTGGGAGTACGACCGCGAACTCTACAAAGAACGCAACATCGTCGAGCGGCTGTTCAGCCGGCTCAAGCGCTTCCGACACCTCGCCACCCGCTACGACAAGCTCGACGCCCTCTTCCTCGGCTTCATCCACCTCGTCCTGATCTTCGACAACCTCTCCCGCGTAGTGTGAACAGGCCCTAGGGCTTGTTCACACTTCCGTCATTCCTGCGCAGGCAAGAAGCCAGGCGATCTCCAGCGTTGACGCGCGCCGCGACATCCTGACAGCTTGCCCTGCCGCTTCCGCGTCGCCGGACATTCAGGCCAAGGCAGGCGGCGAACGCCGCGTGGGTTCCTGCCTGCGCAGGAATGACGGAAGGGGTGTAGGAATGGCAGGGGGAGGGGGTGCAGGGATGACGGTTTGGAGCAGGAATGGCGGAGGTGGAATGGCGTGGGTGATCGGGGATGTGCGCGGGCGATCGGGGATGTGCGCGGGCGATCGGGGGCGCGCGTGGCCGGTGGTGCCGGCGCGTGGCTTCTCACCCCCCACCTAACCTCCCCCCTGGAAGGGAGGAGGGATGAATTGGGGAAGGGGGTGCTGATGTGGATGGGGGGATGTGGGTTCGCTAAGTTGGCGCTTGGGGTGCAACGGATGTTGGAGGTGGAGCGATGGCCCGAACGCACACGCAGCTCAGCCGCGAGGAGCGCTGGCGGCTGGCCCGACTACAGGCCGAGGGCCGCTCCGCGCGGCAAATCGCGGCAACTCTGGATCGCGCGCCATCGACGATTACTCGAGAGTTGAAGCGCAACGCGCGCGCCGACGGCGGTTACGACCCGGACTACGCCCAGCAGCAGACCCGCGCCCACTGCATGACTGGGCTTCCGCGGCTTGCGGCTGGAGCGCGACGCCGCACTGCGCGAGCAGGTGCTGAACATGCTCGCCGCCGGCCGCTCGCCCCAGCAGGTCGCCGGACGGCTCAAACGCGAAGCCGGGCGGCATGTGATCTCGCCTGAGAGCATCTACCGCTTCATCCACGCCCAGATCGCCCGCACCAAGGACTACCGCTTCGCCCGCTATCTGCCCCGCGGGCGGGTCAAGCGCGGTTACAGCCGCACGCGCGGCGCGCGCGGCTCGACCGATTACCTGCAGGAGCGCCGCCCGCTCAGCGAGCGTTCGCCCGAGGCCGACCAGCGCCTGGTCTACGGCCACTGGGAGGTGGACCTGATGAGCTTCGGCCAGGGGCGCCCGCCGCTGCTCGTGCTGCAGGAACGCCGCTCCCGCGCGCTGCTCGCCGCGGCTCTGCCGAGCAAGGCCGCCGAGCCGCTCAGCCGCGTCCTGCGCGGGCTGTTCCGGCGCCTCCCGCCGGCCCTCCGGCGCAGCGCCACCTTCGACAACGGCTCCGAGTTCGTCCGCCATCACCGGCTCCACGACCTCGGCATCGAGACGTTCTTCTGCGACCCGCATTCGCCCTGGCAGAAGGGCGGCGTGGAGAACGCGATCGGCCGGCTGCGCCGCCGCCTGCACCGCAACACCGACCTCAACGCGCTCTCCGCCGCCGCGCTCCACGCCGTCATCCGCGCCGCCAACAACACCCCCCGCAAGTGCCTCGACTACCAGACCCCCGCCGAAGTGCTCCACAACCAACTGTTGCATTTGCAAGCTGACTCCACATTCCTGCCTGCGCAGGAATGACGGAGGAGGAGCGCAGGAATGACGGAGGTGGGGGGGTGTTGGGTTTCGTGTTGGGCGCGGTGTTACTGAGTCCAATCAGGCATCCAGGCAGTCGAGCAGGATTTTGCCGAAGTTGCGGTTTTCTTCCATGTGGCGGTGGGCGGCGGCGGCCTCGCGCAGGGGGAAGACGGAGTCGATGATTGGGCGCATTTGGCCGGCCACGATTGCCGGCTCCAGGTGCTCGCGGTAATCGCGCGTGATTGCGGCGCGATCGATTAGCGGACGCGCGCGCATCACCGTGCCGTAGATGCGCAGCCGCTTGCTCAGGATGACGCCCAGATTGGTCTCGGCGACCGCGCCGCCCATCAAGCCGACCAGCACCAGCCGCCCCGCGGTCGCCAGCGAACGCAGGTTGGCCTCCCAGTAGTCGCGCCCGATCACGTCGAGGATCGCGTCCACGCCGCGGCCGTCGGTGCGCTCCCGCACCACATCGGCGAACGACTGCTCGCGGTAGTTGATCGTTGCCTGCGCGCCCAGCTCGGCGGCGCGCAGGCACTTCTCCGCGCTGCCCGCCGTAGTCCAGACCTCCGCGCCGATTAAGCGTCCGATCTGGATCGCCGCGATGCCCACGCCGCTGCCGCCCGCGTGGATCAGCAGGCGCTCGCCCGGCTGCGTTTCGGCCAGCGTGCGCACGGCGGTGTTGGCCGTGAAAAAGACCTCAGGGATCGAGGCCGCCTCGTGGTAGCTCAGCCCCGCCGGGATCGGCATCGCCAGCGACTCGTGCAGCGCCGCGAACTCGGCGTAGCCGCCCCCGCCGCTCAGCCCGTAGACGCGGTCGCCGACCGCCAGCGAGCGCACCCGCGCGCCGACCTCAACCACCTCGCCCGCCAGCTCGAGCCCGAGAACATTCGACGCCCCATGCTGCGGCGGATAGCCGCCCATCCGCTGCATGATGTCGGCCCGATTGAGCGCCGTCGCATGCACCCGCAGCAGCACCTCCTCATCGCCCGCGACGGGATCGGGCACCTCCGCAATCCGCAGCGAGTCCGCCGTTTTCCCGTCCCCGTCCACGACAATCGCCCTCATCGGAGCCTCCTCCACATACGGCCTGTCCACAGCTTATCTTCTGAACCGAGGGCAGCGAAATCGAGTCGGCTCCCGGATGAGAGGATCCGCAAGCATGCTCGAAACGCGATCCAGTAAATTTGGGTGTGCCGGCGAGGAGGCCGCTCGCATGACGTTGACTGGTTCAACCACAAACCTTTGCGCCACACTCATCGGCTTGATCGCGCTGGCGGCGCTGGCCACCTTGAGCACAGCGCGTGCGACGGAACCGGCGACCAACGACAACCTCGTCAAGTCCATTGCCGTCGGCTGGGAGCACAGCTGCGCGATCCTTGAGACGGGCAAAGTGCTCTGCTGGGGCGGGAACTACTATGGCGAGCTGAACGCGCCCAAGGGCAGCTTCAGCACGATCAGCGCCGGACACGGGTTTAGCTGCGCATTGAACGCGAGCGGCGAAGCCGCATGCTGGGGCGGAATCTACACGGGCTGGGACGGCCCGCGCGGGCGTTTCATCGAATTGGACTCCGGGACCTCGCACATCTGCGGGGTTCTCGTGTCGCGCGAGATCGCCTGCTGGGGCCCAAACGGTGCCGGCCCGTTGATCGCGCCACCTGGTGCATACCGATCGGTCAGTACGGGCGGATCCCATACTTGCGCCATCACAGTCGCGGGCAGGATAGTGTGCTGGGGTGACGGGCAGTGGGACAGTTTGGCGCCATCGGGAAGGTTTCAGTCACTTAGTGCAGGCACCTGGAACGCTTGCGGCATACGCGATTCAGGCGAGCTTGTTTGCTGGGGAGATGAGGAAGCTGGGCCGCCAGATACTGGTTCCGTTCGATACCGATCCGTGAGCGTCGGTGACGCATTTACCTGCGCAGTGCGGCAAAGTGGGCAGATCGACTGCTGGGGATTCGTGACTCGCACCGGAATCATCAACGATGTGCCAACCGGCGTCTTTCAGTCGGTCGCCGCTGGAGTTTCGACTGTATGCGGTGTTCGAGCATCAGGCAAGGTCAGCTGTTGGGGAGCGGCGGACGGACACTGGGGGCTGGACGACGCGCCAGCCGGACAATTCGATCAGGTCGCTGTAGGGCGAGGATTCCGCTGCGCCCTCCATACCGACGGCGGTGTGGAATGCTGGGGCGGCGGCTACGACCACACATCGTATGACGCGACGCGGAGCACTGCTCCGGCAGGTCGACTTCGTTCAATCTACGCGGGCGGATCACGCGCCTGCGGAATCCGCGAAACCGGCGAACTGGTCTGCTGGGGAGGTCAGCAAAGAGGACGGACGGGTGCGCCGGACGGGCGATACCGTACGGTCAGCGTAGGCCCGCGCCATACATGCGCCGTGCGCGAATCAGGTGAGATTACCTGCTGGGGCGGCTACAACTACAACCGTGAGTTAGATGCGCCGTCAGGCGAGTTCCGATTGGTGTCGGTGGGAGATCGTCACAGCTGCGGGCTGCGCGAGTCAGGCGTACTGGAATGCTGGGGCGAAAACCGGGATAATCGGTTGGACGCGCCACCGGGCTCGTTTCGTGCAGTGAGTGCAGGCGAGTACCACACCTGCGCGATCAACGAGTCGCATGAACTGTTGTGTTGGGGGGATAATCAGCTCGGGCAAACGGTTTCTCCATCCGGCCAGTTCCAATCACTCAGTGCAGGTAATCTTCATACCTGTGCACTCGCTGATTCAGGTGCAATTGTCTGCTGGGGTGATAATCGAACTGGCCAGCGAAAGTCTCCCACCGGGGAGTATCGCTCAGTGGACTCCGGCTATCTCTCGAGCTGTGCAGTCAGCGAGGCGGGTGCCGTCGACTGTTGGGGTGGCCGATTGCTTGCCACACAGCCGCCTGAGCAGATCAGCGCGGGTACGGTGGCGGTCGGCCGCATCGTAGTCCGGCGGCTTGCCGACGGGCGAGCCGAGTTTGGCTTCCGCATCACGCGCGGTGAGCGGGTGCTGCCAACCAGACGATTCTTCCCCGCCGACGCGCGCGTCGGCGAGTGGCTGTTTACCACGACTGTCGAACAAGGTAGGTACACGCTGGGCCGGATTGGCGCACGCAAGCTGAACGACGGACGGATCGAGTTCGGCTTCATCACACACGACAGCCGGCTCATCCTGTCTGAATGGCGCAGCCTCGCCACCGACACAACGGTCGGGCACTGGCTCTGGGGCAGTGAGATCGAGCTACGGGTGGACTGACCGGGAGCGATTAGGCTGGGGCCATGTTCGTCATCGGCACGGCGGGGCATGTGGACCATGGCAAGAGCGCGCTGGTGCGGGCGCTGAGCGGGATCGACCCCGACCGCTGGGAGGAAGAGAAGGCGCGCGGGCTGACGATTGACCTCGGCTTCGCTTGGACCACGCTGCCCAGCGGGCGCGAGGTCAGCATCGTCGATGTGCCCGGGCACGAGCGCTTCATCAAAAACATGCTCGCGGGCGTGGGCGGGATCAACCTCGCGCTGCTCGTCGTCGCCGCCGATGAGGGCGTGATGCCGCAGACCCGCGAGCATCTCGACATCCTCGACCTACTCGACCTGCGCGAGGGCGTCGTCGCGCTGACCAAATCCGACCTCGTCGACGAGGAGTGGCTCGAATTGGTCGCCGACGAAGTGCGCGAGTTGCTCGCCGACACGACTCTCGCCGACGCCCCAATCGTGCCCTGCTCCGCGCTCAGCGGGGACGGACTTGACCAGCTCCGCGAGACGCTTGACGCGGCTGTCGCATCGCTGGGCGAGGTGCGCAATATCGACCGCCCGCGCCTGCCGATCGACCGCGCCTTCTCGATCTCCGGCTTCGGCACGGTCGTCACCGGCACGCTGATCGACGGGCCGCTGCGCGTGGGCGACTCCGTCGTCGTCGAGCCGGCCGGGCTCAGCGGGCGCATTCGCGGGCTGCAAAGCCATGAGCAGAGCATTGAAATCGCCGAGCCCGGCGCGCGCACCGCCGCCAACCTGGGCGGCGTCGGCACGGCCGAGCTGCGCCGCGGGATGGTGCTGACCGCGCCCGGCTGGCTGCATCCCGCGCAGGCCGTCGATGTGCGCCTGCGCGTGGTCAAGCGGCTGCCGCGCGCGCTGCGCCACAACACCACGCTGACGCTGCATGTGGGCGCGGCGGAGGTCGAGGCGCGCGTGCGGCTGCTGGAGGGCGACGCGCTCGAACCGGGCGAGCGCAGTTGGGCGCAGCTGCGGCTGGCCGAGCCGATCGCCGCCGCGCGCGGCGATCATTTCGTGCTGCGCAGCGGCGACGCGACGCTCGCCGGCGGGCGCATCGTCGACACCCGCCCGCGGCGCCACCACCGCAACGACGCCTCGACGCTCGAAGCGCTTCAGCGCCTGCTGGACGGCTCGCCCGACGACACGCTGCTGACGATGCTCCAGCGCCACGAGCCGATCGGCTGGGCCGCGCTACGCGATCGCCTGCAGCTGGCCGACGCCGAAGCGGAGGCGGCGCTGCGACGCCAGCTCGAGGCCGGCGCGGTGGTCGCGCTCGACGACGGCGAGACGACCGACTCGACCACGCTGGCCAGCGATGCGGGCTATGCGGCGCTGCAGCAGCGCAGCCGCCGGATCGTGGCCGAGTTTGTCGAGCGCCAGCCGCTCAGCGGCGGCATTCCCCGCGAAGATCTGCGCAGCCGCCTCGGGCTGCCGCCGCGCGCTTTCGCCATGCTCGAGCGGCAACTGCTGCAAACGGAAACGCTGAGCGCAGCCGACGGTCTGCTCGACCTGCCCGGCCGCGCGCCCGACCTCTCCGACGAAGCGCAAGCGCAAATCGAGTCTCTGCTCGCCCGCCTGCGCGAGCAGGGCGTGCGCCCCGAGGTCGCGCCGGATATCGACCCAACGCTGCTGCAATACCTCGAAGCGCGCGGCGAGATCGTGCGGCTCAACCAGGGCGTCGTGCTGCTGCGCGGCGTCTACGACGAGATGGTCGCGCAAACCCGCGCGCTGCTGGCCGAAACGGAGCGCGCCACGCTGGCCGAAATCCGCGACCGAATCGGCACCAGCCGCAAAATCGCGCAGTCGTTCCTGGAAGAGACTGATCGGCGTCGGATTACGCGGCGGGTTGGCGATCACCGCATTTTGCGCGAGGGATGAGTCGGCGCGCAAAGGCGCCCGTACCTCCCCGAATCACCCACTCACAGAGGGGGCTTGACGCAGGTCGAGTCGGCTGTCTAGCATCTCCCGCAGTGGCGGCGACGGACCGTCGCCGCGCGAGTCCGGGGAGTTGGGGAGCGTCATGGTAACACGAACGTTCGCACGGAGGGGGGGGGGGGTAATCCTCTTCTCCTGACGCTGGCGCTCCTCGCGCTGGCCGCGGCCGCCATCACCGCGATCATCGCCGCCGACTTCACCACTGTTCAGGCCCAGAGCGACGAGCAGAGCAGCGGACAAATCATTGCCCGGCGCACTGGCGACGGCCGGATCGAGTTCGGATGGCGCACCCCCAGCGGTGCGCAAGTCTTGCCCCGCGCTAGGCTCTTCCCCGCCGACGCTGAGATCAACGAATGGTTGCGCAGCAGCCTCGTAATCGTTGGAGGAACCGCGATCGGCCGCATCAACGCGCGCCTGCGCAACGATGCGGGAGTCGAATTCGCATTCACCCCCACCAGCGGGCAGCGCATCCTACCCCCGGCCCGCGTTTTCCCCGCGCGCATCACACACAACCGCTGGCTGCGCAGCACTCAGATCGAAGTGCCGATCCACCAGGTTGGTCCGGATGACAACGGACCGCCGCCGGTGGACCGCGGAACCACTCGCGCAGAACAGAAGGACCTACTCGTTGAGCGGCTCTTCGGCCTCCTGCCCGGCCAGGCCGACACGCACACCAGCCACGACAACAACGATTGGGGCTGCAACGTTGTGGCGTCGCCGCCCGCACAGTGCAACGCCGGAGAGCGGTTCTATAAGGCCCTCGTGAACAAAGCCGAGTGGAACGCCTACGAAGGCGGTCACGGAGGGTGGGACGTCAGCCGGAGGAACGCCAGCGGGGCGCAGTTCCGGTCGTTGACGTCGGGGATCGTCATCGCCGCCGGACGAACGTGGCGGTGCGCCGATATCGCGGTCTACGACCCCGCAGCGCACGCGACGACTATCTACCTCCATGCCGCCCAAGTGCTGGTCGCCGAGGGCGACGCCGTCGCGATCGGCGACGTATTGGGTAGGGAAGGCACATCCTGCACCGCCGACGCGCATGTGCATATCGAAGTCCGCCCCGGCAGAGCGCAGGCGCTCCGGGCGGCCTGGGGTACAGGATCTACGCAAGAGGCGCGGGGATAGGCCGAAGCGACCTGCCGGTCGGCGAGGTCAGCATTGACCCGTTGCCCTATCTCTACCGGCAGGTGACAGGGCGCCAAGGCGATCCGCCGCCGGCAACCCGGCTCCCCACAAGCACCAGCGGATCGCGTGTCGTCTCGAACGACCTGATCCGCGAGGGGGACTCACCCGAGGTGTACGTCTTCAAGGCGACGAACGGTAAATGGTTCCGTCGTCACGTCGTTGCGGGCGGCCTCATTGACGCAGTACCGGGATGGTCGTGGGGCAATCGGAAGTCGCTGAGTTCCGCAGACTACCGCCTGATCCGCGAAAGTCCGCTGGTGCGGATTCCCGGCGACGCGGAAAGCGTCTACGTCGTGGAAGAAACGGGCGAAGACGACATCGTGCTTCGGCGCATCCCAAACAATGCTGAGGCGTTCGATCGCGCCAGCTGCGACGGGGATGGCGTGTTCGCTATGAGCATCGCCGAATACAACTACTGGACGGCCCGCGCCGGCCAGCGAGGCGTCCCGTTGCGCGGCGCCCCAGTCAGCGCGACCTACCGGTGCCCACAGTGAGACCTGCGACGCAAGCGCGGCAACGCGGAGAGGAACGGAACGCCATGGAGATCGCGAAGCAGATGACGAGCCGGGCCCTGTTGGTCGCAGCGGCGGCGATCGCCGTCGCGATCTCGATCATCGCCGTGCTCCCCGCCGCGCCTGCCGGCGCGCAGCAGCCGGAGTACGTGATCAGGTCAACCTACAACAACCCGCTCCCCTGGGACGATGTGCAACGGCGTTTGAACGCCATGTTCTCGGCAGTCCTCAACTACTGCGGTGGTGGTTCGTTGGACGAGTGCCTATCCGCCCTCCACTACCTCAATGAGGCGTCTCAGGATCTCGAGCGCACGTGGATCATGGCTAGCGTGGGCTTCTTCGATTACGACCGGACCGCGCCGCTGGGCACCTACGGCGTCGGTCTTTGCACCGACCTCGTGACAGGCGAAGATCGTACGATCGACGCTGTGCCTGAAGGCCGCCGCTGGCACGCCTGGAGCAGCGGCACGGTCTGTTGGGACCGTAACGACGACGGCGACTTTGACGGCGCCGGCGAGATCGGATCGCTGCTCATGGATAGTGAGTCGCTGCGCGCCGTGGCGTTGGGCTGGGGGTGGCGGGTGGGCGGGCGCTGTGCTCGTTCGGGGCTCCCACCCCCCACCTAGCCTCCCCCCTGGAAGGGGGGAGGGATGAATTGGGGAGGGGGTGCGGGTGGGGGTGTTCACACTTCCGGCATTCCCGCGCCCCCTCCGTCATTCCTGCGCAGGCAGGAATCTGGGCGACCTCCGGTGCCTGTATGCGTCGTGAGGTTGCGGGGGGCTGCCTGGGCTGCACGGCCGCCGAGGGTTCGGTGGTAGATGGGTCGCGCTTACTGCGTGGGTTCCTGCCTGCGCAGGAATGACGGAACGGGGCGCAGGAATGACGGAGGGGGCGCTGGTGTGACAGAGGGGCGCTGGTGTGACGGTGGGCGCTGGTGTGACGGTGGGCGCTGGTGTGACGGTAGGGGCGCTGGTGTGACGGTAGGGGCGCAGGAATGACGGAGGGGGCGCAGGAATGACGGAGGGGGCGCTGGTGTGATGGAGGGGCGCGGGGGTGACGGGCAGAAGGGTGGGGGTTGCGCCAGATGCTTGAACGGGGGCTAGCGCCAGAGCTCTGCGCGGCTGCCTAGCGGGATGTTTAGCAGCTCGGTGCGGGGGGCGATGTGGTTGAGTTCGTTGGCTACAGGGGCTAGCGCGTCGGCGGAGGTCATGTCGCGGGTCATGGGGGGCATCCAGTCGTCGTGGTGGCCGAGTATGACGCGGCGGGCGCGGAGCATATCGCTCATGCGGCCGACGAATTGGGCGAGCGAGCCCTGGATTGGCTCGCCGTCGATGTTGGGGCGGCCGGCCATTGCGACGATCGCGAGGTCGGGGCGCAGGTTTTGCGCGACGCCGGTCCAGCAGCCGGAGGTGTCGTGGTAGAAGATTGAGCCGTAGGGGGTATCGATCAGGTAGGCGAGCGCGCCGCCGGTGTCGTTACTGCCGAGGCAGTGGGCGACATGGTCGAGCATTTGCGCGCGCTGCGCGGGGTCCTGCTCGGCGCCGCGTTCGCCGAGCGAGCCGCCGACGTCAAGCACGCCGCGCCCGCCCCAGCGCTGCTCTTCGGTCAGCCCGTAATCGCCCAGCACCACCTTGCCGGTGTCCCAGGAGCCTTGCGTCCAGATGCAGGAGTGGAGGCTGGGGAAGACTTCGACGGTGATGCCGTCGGCGATGCGGTGGCGCTCGCCGCCCTGCGAGCGGAGCAGTTGCGACTGGTCGACGCCGGCCTCTAGTAGCACGCGGGCGGATTCGTTGGAGCCGATTACGACGGCTTCGGTGTTGGCGGCGATCACCTCCGCGCCGGCGATATGGTCGAAGTGCGAATGCCCGACGAGCACCGCGTCGGCGCGGGTGACATCGGCGGCGGAGAGGCCGACGCCGGGCGCGGCGGGCACGCGGTCGATGTAGGCGTCGAGGAAGATGATCGTATCGTCGATCGCCAGCCGGAAAGTGGCGCAACCGAGCCAGTCGAGTGTGATCGGCATTGGGGCGTTCTCCTCTGTTATCTGTTACCGCTCGTCGCGGCGGACAATGCGCAGCCAGGTTCGCTTGCCGACCTTGAGCGCGTCGCCCTCGCGCAGCTCGACCGGCTGTTCACCGACGCGCTCGCCGTTCAGTTGGACTGCGCCCTGGCGGAGCAGGCGTTTGGCTTCGGCGCGGCTGGGGGCTGCGCCGGCGTCGGCGAGGATTGCGGCGAGCGGGGCGGTGACGCTGTCCGCGCCGGCGAAATCGAGTTCGAGCGGCGGCATCTCGGAGGGGGCTTCGCCGCGCGAATGGACGCGCGTCCATTCGGCTTCGGCGGCCTCGGCCTGGGGCTCGCCGTGCCACTCGGCGACGATCGCCCGCGCCAGGCGGCGCTTGGCGTCCATCGGCGGCAGCGCGCCGCCTTGCAGTTCGGCGATCATCCGGTCGGCGTCGTCCGCGGCGAAACTCGCGCCGTGAATCAGAAACTCCGGTATCGCGTCGTCGGGAATCGACATCGCCTTCGCGTACTGCGCGTCCGGCGGCTCGTCGATGCCGATGTAGTTGCCGGTGCTTTTGGACATGCGCTGTTTGCCGTCGGTGCCGATCAGGATCGGGGTGAGCACGGCAATCTGCGGCGGGTGGCCGCCGCGCTCCTGGAGCGTGCGCCCGCAGCCGATATTGAAGGTTTGGTCGGTGCCGCCGAGTTGCACGTCGGCGTCCAGCGCGACGGCGTCGTAGCCCTGCATTAACCCGTACATGAACTCGTGGACGTAGACGGGCTGCCGCGAGTCGAGTCGGCGGGCGAAGGTGTCGCGCTCGGCGAACTGCTGCACGGTGAAGTTGGAGGCGAGCTGGATTACGTCGGCGAAGTCCATACCGGCGAGCCACTCGCTGTTGTAACGGATTTCGGTGCGCTCGGGGTCGAGCAGCTTGTAGGCCTGGTCGCGGTAGGTGCGAGCGTTGCGTTCGAGCGTTTCGGCGGTCTGCATCGGGCGCGCGCTGGACTTGTCCGAAGGGTCGCCGACCAGCCCGGTGAAATCGCCGATCAGCAGGATCGCCTGGTGCCCGAGCTGCTGGAAGAGGCGCAGCTTGCGCAGCGTCACGCAGTGGCCGATGTGCAGGTCGGGCGAGGTCGGGTCGACGCCGAGGTAGACGCGCAGCGGATCGCCGATGCTGATCGACTCGATCAGGCGCGCGCGCAGTTCGCGCGACATCACGGCGCGGGTGGCGCGGTCGCCGTAGGCGGTACCGCGCATGATCAGGGCGTGCTGGCGCTCGGCCTCTTCGACCACGGCGGGGTCGGGGGGTTGGCTGGACTTGGCGTGGGTTTGGGACATCGGTCAGGTCTTTCGGGCGAGGGCGAGCGCGAGGCTGACGAGGATCAGGGCGAGCAGCGAGGAGACGACCACCGCGCCGAAGCCGGCGGCGGCGGAGAAGCCGATCTCGGCGCCCAGGGTGAGGCCGTTCGAGCCGTCCTCGCCGCTGATCAGCGGGGTGATCAGGAAGGCGGTGGGGATGCCGGCGAGCGCGCCGACAATCGCCGCGGCGAGGCGGGCGAAGAAGGCGTCGCGGCGGCGCTCGCGCCGCTGTTCGCGCGTCTGTCGGCGCTGCTCTTCGAGCAGTTCGGCGCGGATTTCCGAGCGCAGCTGGGGGCGCAGTTCGGCGCGCAACTCCGAGCGCAGCTCGGCGCGGGTCTGCTCGCTGATCTCCTCAGGCTTGGGCGGGATGGGAGTCTCGCTCTCGAAGTCGGGCATCAGGCCTCCTTTGCCAGCAGGCGGCGAGCGGCGTCGCAGTCGCGCCCGATCTGTTCGATCAGCTGCTCGACTCCGTCGAATTTACGCTCTCCGCGCAACCGCTGTACGAACTCCACGCGCAGGTCGGTGTCGTAGATGTCGTGGTCGAAGTCGAAAATGTGGCACTCAATCGAGAGTCCGCCGCCGTCCTCGAAGGTCGGGCGGACGCCGATGTTGGTCACGGAGGGGCTCGGCCCTTCGGGCAGGTGCGCGAGTGTGGCGTAGACGCCGGGTCCGGGAATGGCGCGGTCCGCGCCGACGGCGACATTGGCGGTGGCGAAGCCGATGCTGCGCCCGCGCTCGAAGCCGCGCACGACGGGGCCGTGGACAGAGAAGCGGCGCCCGAGCAAGTCGGCGACGCGCTCGATTTGGCCGTCGTTGAGCGCGGCGCGGATCTCGGTCGAGGAGATTTTTTCCTCCGCTTGACTAGCGGCGCTGTCGGCGCTGTCGGCGACCAGATCGATCACGTCGACCTCGAAGCCGAGCTCGCGGCCGAGTTGGGCGAGCGTCTCGGGGTCGCCGCCGCGCTGGCGGCCGAGCGCGAAATCTTCGCCGATAATCAGGCGCTTGAGCTCGAGCTCTTCGACCAGCATGCGCACGAAATCGCCCGCTTCGGTCTGGGCGAATTCGGAGGTGAAGCTGACCGTGGCGACGGTGTCGAGGCCGGTTTCGAGCAGCAGCGCGAGGCGATCTTCGAGGCTGGTGACGTATTCGATGGCGAGGTCGCGGCGCAGCACCTCGCGGGGGTGCGGGTGGAAGGTGATCGCGCCGGCGGCGAGGTCGTGCCGCCGCGCGCGGGCGATCAGCTCGCGAATGATCGCCTGGTGGCCGCGGTGAACGCCGTCGAAGATGCCGATTGTGAGCGCGGTGGGGCGTCCGAGCGCGGCGCGTTGCAACTGTTCGCGGGCGAGGGCGGTGACCATCGGCGGCACTCCTCAGTTCGCTGCCACGGCAACGCCTACGGACCAGGCGTCCTGGGGCGGGTTGGGCGCGGCGAGCACCTCGATGTCGTCCCAGGCGGCGTCCTGGCGCAGGTCGATCGCGCGCGCCTTGTGCAGCTCGAGCAGCGCGAGAAAGGAGACGATCACGAAGCGGCGCGAAGTGGCGGCTTCGATCCAGCGGCGGAAGGAGACGGGTTTGCCCTCGCCGAGGCGCCGGCGCAGGTCGGCGACGCGGTCGCGGACGGTGATCGGATCGCGCTCGAGGGCGGCGTCGGCCGCCTGCGCGCGCTGTCGCTCGCGCTCCCTGGCGGCGGCGATCGCCTCCTGCGCGATGCGGCTGAGCAGCTCGAGCGTGACGGAGTCGGGCAGGCCGAGAGGCTGCGGGCGCGCCACATCAGGGCGCGAGAGCGGGGCGTAGGCCCGCGCCTGCGCGCGGTCCCGCTCGCCCAGCGCGGCCACGGCGTCGCGGTAGCGCGCGTATTCGCGCACCATCTCGACCAGCTCGCTGGCGGCTTCGTCGGCCTCGGTGGCTTCCTCCTCGGCGGGCGGCGGGACGATCTGGCGCGCCTTGATCAGCACCAGCCGGCCGCCGATCTCGATGAATTCGGCGAGCGCTTCAACGCGCGGGGAGAGTTCGGCGATCTGCGCGAGGTACTGGTCGGCGACCTGTGCGAGCGAGAGTTCGCTGATGTCGAGCTTGCGCCGCTCGATCAGCTCGAGCAGCAGTTGGAGCGGTCCCTCGTAGGTCGGCAGCTGGAGCAGTACCACGCGGCGGGCCTCAGTTGGCGACGAAGTTGAGCAGGCGGTCGGGCACCCAGATCGTGCGGCGCAGCGTCTTGCCCGCGAGCTGGCCGGCGACGCGCTCGGAGGCGCGCGCGGCCGCTTCGGCGTCGGCCTGCTCGACGCCCGGCGGCAGCGCGAGCTTCTCGCGCACCTTGCCGTTGATCTGGACGACCACGGTGACGGTTTCGTCGCGGGCGAGCTGCTCGTCCCACTCCGGCCAGCGCTGCTCGTGGACCGAGCCCTCATGCCCGCGGCGGGACCAGATTTCCTCGCTGATGTGCGGCGCGGACGGCGCGAGGCAGAGCGTGAGCGCGTCGATCGCCTCCCCCCAGGCCTCGGGATCGACCGGCCCGGCCTCGCGCAGCCGGCCCAGCGCGTTGGTGAACTCCATCATCGCCGCGATCATCGTGTTGAAGCGGAAGCGCTCGATGTCGCCGCTGACCTTGCGGATCATCGCGTGGGTTTCGCGGCGAATTTCCGCGGCGTTCGCGCCCGCTGCAAACGCGGCGTCGCCCAGCGCGAGCTGCCAGACGCGGTTGAGCCAGCGCCACTGCCCCTGGATGCCGCTGTCGTCCCAGTCGCCGCCCGCCTCCCAGGGGCCGAGGAACATCAGGTAGAGGCGCACCGTGTCCGCGCCGAAGCGCGCCACCCACTCGTCGGGATTGACCACGTTGCCGCGGCTCTTGGACATCTTGTGTCCGTCTTTGGTGATCGTGCCCTGGTTGAACAGCCGGGTGAACGGCTCGTCGATCGGCAGGTGGCCCATATCGCGGGCGGCCTTGGCGAAGAAGCGGGCGTAGAGCAGGTGCATCACGGCGTGTTCCGCGCCGCCGGTGTACTGGTCGATCGGCAGCCAGCGCCTGGCCAGTTCGGGGTCGATCGGCGCGTGGTGGTTGTGCGGATCGACGTAGCGGTACATGTACCAGTTGGAGCACATGAAGGTGTCCATGGTGTCGGTCTCGCGCCGCGCCGCGCCGCCGCACTGCGGGCAGTCGGTGTGCAGAAAGCCCTCGTGGCGCTCCAGCGGCGACGCGCCGCTGGGCAGGAATTCGGCGTCGTCGGGCAGCAGCACGGGCAGGTCGGACTCGGGGATCGGGACGATCCCGCAGTCGTCGCAGTAGACGATCGGGATCGGCGCGCCCCAGTAGCGCTGGCGGCTGATCAGCCAGTCGCGCAGCCGGTAGGAGACGGCCTCGCCGCCGAGTCCGCGCTCGGCGAGCGCCTCGGCGACGGCGCGCTTGCCTGCTTCGGCGGGCGTGCCGTTGAAGCCGTCGGAGTTGACCATCGCGCCCTGGCCGACGTAAGCCTCGGCCAGAGGCTGTCCGTCCCAGTCGGGCGGCGCGATCACGACGGGGATCGGCAGCGCGTAGCGGCTGGCGAAGGCGAAATCGCGGTCGTCGTGCGCGGGCACGCCCATCACCGCGCCGGTGCCGTAGCTGAGCAGCACGTAGTCGGCAATCCAGATTGGCGCGCGTTCGCCGGTGAACGGATGGCGGACATACGCGCCGGTGAAGACGCCGCTCTTCTCGGCGGTGGTGGACTGGCGCTCGATCTCGGACTGGCGGCGGGTCTGCGCGACATACGCCTCGACCGCATCGCGTTGCTCGGGCGAGGTGATCCGCTCGATCAGCGGATGCTCGGGCGCGAGCACGAGATAGCTGACGCCGAACACCGTGTCCGGGCGGGTGGTGAAGACGGTGATTCGTTCGGTGTCGTCCAGGGGCTGGTCGAGCGGGAAGGAGATCTCCGCGCCCTCGGAGCGGCCGATCCAGTTGCGCTGCATCATCTGAATCGGCTCCGGCCAGTCGATCGTGCTGAAGTCGAGCAGCTCGTCGGCGTAGTTGGTGATGCGGAAGAGCCACTGTTCGAGGTCGCGGGTCTCGACGGTCGCGCCGCAGCGCTCGCAGATGCCCACGCCGCTCTCGTCGCGCAGCACCTGCTCGTTGGCCAGCGCCGTGTTGCAGGAGGGGCACCAGTTGGGCGCGGCGCGCCCGCGGTAGGCGAGATCGTGCTCGTAGAGCTGGAGGAACCACCACTGCGTCCAGCGGTAGTACTCCGGGTCGGAAGTGGCGAACTCGCGATCCCAGTCGAAGCACGCGCCCATCTGCTGCAGCTGGCGGCGCATCGTCTCGACGTTCTGGTAGGTCCACTCCTTGGGGTGGGTCTTGTTCTGGATCGCGGCGTTCTCCGCGGGCAGGCCGAAGGCGTCGAAGCCGAGCGGGAAGAGCACATTGTAGCCCTGCATCCGCTTCCAGCGCGCCGCCGCGTCGCTGGGCGCCATCGCGTACCAGTGCCCGATGTGCAGGTCCCCGCTGGTGTAGGGCAGCATCGTGAGGAAGAAGTAGGGCTCGCGCTCGTCCGCGTCGGGCGTGCGGTAGAGGCCGTCGATCGCCCAGCGACGCCGCCAGCGCGGCTCGATCTCGCCAGGGTCGTAGTCCGGCGTGGACTGGGCCGGGGCCTGAGACGGGGACGGTGTGCTGGTAGTCATTTTCGCGGTTGCCTGGCTGAGGCTCTGTGCGCTCTGTGCATTGCGTATGAGTATACGTGGGTATCCTGTTCGGACACCGTGGCGAATTGACGCACAGCGACGCAAGCGGAGAAGGAGCGGCTCGTGGCCGAGGCAGCGCAGGGAATACAGGTCGGCGTGATGATGGGCTCGCATTCGGACTGGGAGACGATGCGCCACGCCGCGTCGACGCTCGAAGAGCTGGGCATCGCCTGGGAAGCGCGGGTGCTCTCGGCGCACCGCACGCCCGACGAGACGGCGGCCTACGCGGCCGAGGCGGCGGGGCGCGGCATTCGCGTGCTGATCGCCGCGGCGGGCGGCGCGGCGGCGCTGCCCGGCGCGGTGGCGGCCAAGACCGACCTGCCGGTGATCGGCGTGCCGATGAAAGGTTGGGCCACGGACGGGCTCGATTCGCTGCTCTCGATGGCGCAGATGCCACGCGGCGTGCCCGTCGCGACGGTGGCAATCGGCCGCGCGGGCGCGGTCAACTCCGCGCTGTTGGCGGCGCGGATTCTGTCGCTGGGCGACGCGGCGATCGCTGAGCGGGTCGCCGCCTACCGCGAGGCGCGGGCGCGCGAGGCGCTTGAGGCGCCACACCCCACGCTGTCGGACTGAGCGGCGTATGGCGGTCCGAGCGATCACCACGCTGCCGGCCGATGCGGCGGTGCTGCGCACGCCGGCCAGACGGGTGCGCGCGTTCGACGCGGCGCTGCGCGAGCTGGTGGCGGACATGATCGACTCGATGCACGCGGCGAGCGGGGTGGGGATCGCCGCGCCGCAGATCGGCGTGCCGCTGCGCGTCGTGGTGATCGGCATGCCCGGCGAGCGTCCCTTCGCGATGGTCAATCCCGAGGTGGTGAAGCGCTCCGGCGAGCGCACGCTCAGCGAGGGCTGCCTGAGCGTGCCGGGCTGGCGCGGCGAGGTGATCCGCTCGCAGCGCGTCCTGGCCAAGGCGCTGGATTTGCGGGGGCGCGAGATTCGCATCCGCGCCGAGGGCGACCTGCTCGCGCAGGCGCTGGAACACGAGATCGACCACATCAACGGGCGGGTCTACATCGACCATGTAGCCGAGCCGGAGCTGCTCTGGCCGCTGCACGAGCTGGATGCGGACGACGATGACGACGCTTGAAACGGCGCTGCGGCGGATTATGCCGCTGGACGCGGAGGCCGAGCCGCACGCGGTCGGCGGCGCGCTGCGCGACGCGCTGCTGGGCATTCACGTGTCCGAGGTGGACATCATCGCGCGCGGCGCGGAGCAGTGGGCGGCCGCCGCGGCGGACCGTCTGGGCGTCCGCGCGGCGGGAATTGGCAAAGGCCCCGTCACCTGGCGGCTGGCAGTTGACGACGGCTGGATCGATGTCACCGATTTCGACGGCGATCTGGAGGCCGACCTGAAGCGCCGCGACTTCACGGTCAACGCGATGGCCGCGCCGCTGGACGAGTTTCTGGCGGGCGATGTGACCCGCTGCGTCATCGATCCGCTGGATGGGCGCGCCGATCTCGCGGCGGGCCGGCTGCGGCTCGCCTCGCCGCAGGCGCTGACGGAGGATCCGCTGCGGGTGCTGCGCGCCGTGCGCTTCGAGGCGACGCACAGTCTGCGCATGACGGCGGAGACCGAGTCGGAGGCGCGGCGGCGGGCCGCCGACCTCTCGACGATCGCCGCCGAGCGCGTCTGGGCCGAGCTCGAGCGGATGCTCAGCCACAACCGTACGTCGCCTTCCGTGCGGCGAATGGACGCGCTGGGGGTGTTGGATGTGGTCTTCCCCGAGCTGGCGCTGGGGCGCGGCGTCGATCAGCGCCCCATCCATCGGCGCGATGTGTTCAATCATCAGCTCGACGCGCTGGAGTGGCTCGACGCGCTGATCTCGCGCGAGCCGCCTGTTGATCCACCCACCGAACCGCTTGCGGCGCGACTCTGGCGCGAGCTGTGGGACGGACTGAGGGAGTCGGACGCGCTCGCCGACGTCGAGCAGCTGCGCGCCGCCCTCTGGCAGGGCCGCGCGACGCTCAGGCTGGCCACGCTGCTGCACGACATCGGCAAGCCGGCCACGCGAACGGTGGAGTCGGACGGGCGGACACGCTTTTTCGGGCACTCCGAGCTGGGCGCGGAGCTGGTCGAATCGCGCCTGACCGCGCTGCGCACGCCGAGCGCGGTCCTGGACGATGCGCGCGCGCTGATCCTGCACCACCTGCGGCCGGGCCAGATCGCCGCGCCGGGGCAAGCGCCCAGCGACCGCGCGCTCTACCGCTTCCACAAGGCGCTGGGCGATCTGGCGCTGCCGCTCTGTTGGCTGTTTCTGGCCGACAGTCTGGCTACCGTAGGCGGAGAGGCGCTCGCGCCGCGCTGGCCGGCCTACGTCGGGCATGTGGCGCGGATCCTCGGCTGGCGCCCGCGGCGCGAATCGGGCGGCGCAGCGGAGCGCATACTGAACGGACACGGGATCATACAGGCGACCGGGCTGGCGCCGGGGCCGCAGATCGGCGAAATCAGCGCGGCGATCGACGAGGCCGCCGCGCTGGGCGAAATCGCGACGGTCGAAGAAGCGCGGGCGCTGGCGGTCCAGCTGGCCGCAGCGGGCGCTGAGGGGAGCGCGGGACGTGACTGAAGTGATTCTGATCACCGTGCTGGTGGTCGCCGCTTTCTACCTCTTCTTCATTCGCCCCACGCGCAGCGAGGAGCGCCGCCGCCAGCAGGACCTGACCGAACTCAGCTTTGGCGACACCGTGCTCACGCGCGGCGGGCTGATCGCGGAGGTCGTCGACGTCGAGACGCCGGAAGGCGGTCCGCAGATCATTCTGCTGAAGCTGGCCGACGGCGTGGTGGTCCGAGCGCGGACCGCCGCGATCGCGGAGCGCATCGCGGCGGCGGATGACGAGTCGGACGACGGGTCAGACAACGAGATCGTGGAAAAGGATGAGGCGGCGCGGTGATCATAAGGTCCGCTCTGCCTACGCTGCCATCGTGAGACGGTTCCGCTTCCGCGACGCCTACATCTGCGCCGTGATCCTGATCCTGGCAGGATTCGCGATTGCCGCGTCCTGGCCGCGCGCGCCCGAACGCTACCTGCCCGACTTCATCCCCTGGCCGTCGGGCGGCGGCGTGCAGGTCGGCGACTGGGTGCGCGACGAATTCCGGCTCGGCCTGGACCTGGCCGGCGGCGTCTCGGTCACGCTCGAAGTGGCGGGCGAAGCCGCCTCGGTGCGGCGCGGCGAGTCGCTCAGCAGCTTCCTCGCCCGCGAGGGCGCAAGCCGCGAAACCGTGATCAGCCTCAACCCCTCGCTGCGCGACTTCGATCCGGCCGACGACGACCAACCGCTGCCGGCGTGGATCGAGACGATCGTCCTGCCGCTCGATGTCGATGCCGCGCAACTCTCCGAATCCGTCGAAGAGGCGCGGCGCATCATCGAGGAGCGCGTCAACGGCTTCGGCGTCTCCGAAGCCGAGGTCACCATCGTCGGCGACGACCGGATTAACGCGCAGATCCCCGGCGTGGACGCCGACGAAGCCTCCGGGCTGGTCGGCTCCACGGCGCTGCTCGAATTCCGCGAGATCGATCCCGTCCAGAGCGTCGTCGCGCAGCCCCCAACGCGGCTCGAAGTCCGCGACGCGATCGACGATGTCTGGATGGGCCAGGTGCGCAGCGACCCTGAGGCGCTCAACCTGCGCGCGCGGTCCTACTTCATCCCCGAAGAGGACGAGGACGTGATCGTGGCCGAGGAGGTGCGCTGGATTCCCGCGCTGGGCATCACCGAGGAGGGCGAGACGGTCCAGCTCAGCGGCCGCCACCTGATCGCCAATTCGATCACCCGCACGCTGGACGATTCCGCGCAGCCCGCGCTGGCTTTTGAGTTCGGCGACGAAGGCGCGCGGCTGATGGAGCAGCTCACCCGCCGGCTCGCGCCCGAACAGCGCCCGCTCGGCATCTTCGTCGACCGCTCGCTCGTCAGCAGCCCGCGAGTCAACTCCGTGATCGCCGATTCCGGGATCATCAACGGGCTCTCCGATGAGGAAGCGCTCACGCTCCGCCGCCAGCTGCGCGCGGGCGCGCTGCCGATCAACCTGCGCGTGCTGCAGAACACGGAGGTCGCCGCCACGCTCGGCGCGGACTCGGTCGTGCAGACCGTCCAGGCCGGCGCCGTCGCCTTCCTCGCCATCATCGTCTTCATGATCATTTACTACCGCGCGCCCGGCCTGCTCGCGGCGCTGGCACTGATCGTCTACGCCGCGGGCGTGCTGGCCACCTTCAAGCTGGTGCCGATCACGCTGACCCTGGCCGGCATCGCCGGGCTGGTGCTCTCGATCGGGTTCGCGGTGGACGGCAATGTGCTGATCTTCGAGCGGCTCAAAGAGGAGCTGCGCCTCGGCCGCAGCCTCAACGGGGCGGTTGAGACGGCCTGGGCGCGGGCCTGGCCGGCGATCCGCGACGCCAATATCTCCACGCTGATCACCGTCACGATCCTCTGGCTCTTCGCCGACGCGCTCAATCAGAACCTGATCAAGTCGTTCGCGCTGGCGCTGCTGGTCGGGACCGGCTTCAGCTTCGTGACCGTGATGACCGTCACGCGCACCTTCATGAATCTGCTCGTCAGCTCGCGCTGGGTGACCAGTTCGCGAATGTTCGGCGTGCGCGAGCTGGTGGTGCTCGAAGAGCCGCGCAGCTCGCGCGCGCGGGGAAGCGGAGCGACCGCCAATGATTGATTTCATCGGACGCCGCCGCATCTACGCCGCCGTCTCGCTGCTGATGCTGATCCCCGCCCTGATCGGCCTGGCGATCTGGCAGTTCGAGCCCGGCCTGGACTTCGCCGGCGGGCTCGAATCCGAGGTGCGCTTCCTGCGCGATGTCGAAGCCGCCGAGATCGAGTCCGCGATCGCCGGTGTCGCACTGCCCGACGGCGCAACCACCGAGGTCCGCGCCGGCGACGACGGCGAATTCACCGTCGCCCTCTCGCTCAGCTCGCCCGACGCCGAGGCCGCGCAGACCACCGGGAGCGAACTGCTCAGCGCGATCACCGACACGCTCGGAGTGACCGATCTGGACGACGCCTCGGTCACTCCCGAGCGCCTCCGCTACGAAATCTGGTTCCCCGCGCCCACAGGCCAGGACCAGGTGCGCGCCGCGCTGGAGACGGTCAACCTCGGTTCGGCGCGAATTCAGGCGACGGCCGCCGACGCCTTCCGCATTCGCGTCGAACAGCCCGAAGACGGCGACCTCGAAGGTCTGCGCACGCGCATCAACGATTCGCTGCGCAGCGAGATCGGCCCCATCGTCGTCCTCCAGTCCTCCTCCGTCTCCGGCGTGCTCTCAACCGAGATCGCGCGCGACGCCGGGATCGCGCTGGCCGTCGCCGCCGCGGCGATCCTGGTCTACATCTCGCTCGCCTTCCGCCGCCTGCCCAACCCCGTCCTCTACGGCTCCGCGGCCATCGTCGCGCTGCTGCACGACATCACGCTGGTCGCCGGCGCGTTCGCGATCGGCGGGCAGGTCGCGGGGCTCGAGGTCAACGCGATGTTCGTCACCGCGCTGCTGGCGATCATCGGCTACAGCGTCAACGACACGATCGTGGTCTTCGACCGCATCCGCGAAAATTTGCTGCTCGACCCGCGCGAAGACTTCCGCCACGTGGTCAACGCCGCGATCACGCAATCGCTGGGCCGCTCGCTCAACACCTCGATCACGGTCGTGCTGGCGCTGCTCGCGCTCTTGCTGATCGGCGGCGTCACCGTGCGCCCGTTCGTCGTCGTCCTGCTGATCGGCACCGCCGCCGGTACCTACTCCTCAATCGCCGTCGCCAGCCAGCTGCTGGTCCTCTGGCAGGACGGCACGCTCCCCCGCCTGCTCCGCCTCGGCGGCGACCGCCGCGTAGTCCGCACCCGCAGCTAGCGGGAGCGTTGCCGGAGGCTCGGATGCGCCGCCGACGCGACTCCGCTTGCGCACACTGCTGAACATTCGTACTATCTCCATGGCTGGCATATGCGACGGAGGACGCCATGCCTGTGTGCGGTCGACTTGGTGGATGGTCCGTATGGGTGGACGGTTGCCTGCTGCGCTTTGAGGCGATGCCCTGCCGCAGTGGGCGGGCGCAGGTGGATTTCGTTGCGCTCCTGAGTCGGCTGCTGCCGGAGTGGACTGTTGAGGCGCTTGATGACGGCCGCATCGCGGGCGCCGCGCCGGCCAATGTTGCCGGCGCTTGCGAGTCGATCGAGACCACGCTGTATCTGCTGGAAACGAGCGTCGCCATCGAGGATGCCGCCGATGCGTCGCACGCGCTCCGCATCCACGATGCTCGCGACGAGCACGGCGCGGGCTGGGCGCATTCCGACATCGGTAAACTCGTCAAGGCGGCGAAATCCTACGACCTGGGCTCCGGCGATCGCCGCAAGGCGGAGCAGCTTGCCAGCGAGATGTTCTACTGGATTGACGCGATGCCGCTCTACCGCGACGCAGGCGTGATTGTGCCCGCGCCGTCGAGCAACCCGAACAAGGCCTTTGACCTCCCCGCGTTCATCGCCGATCGTCTGTCGGCCAGAATGTCCCGGCCGCGCGCCGAAATCCGATCGTCAAACGCCGTGCCGCAGAAGAAGCTGGGCGAGCGCGAAAAGGCTTCGGCAGAGGAGCTCGCTCGCCATTACAGCGTCGTTGGCGATGTCGGCGGCCAAACCGTCCTGGTCATTGACGACATCTACGAATCGGGCGCGACGGTCGGCGCGGTGACCCATGCGCTGCGCGATGCGGGCGCGGCGGCCGTGCTGTCGCTGACGGCGACCAAAACGGCCAAGGGCTGCCAGGGACTCAGACCAAGCACCGACAACTGGCCGATGGAGGCGTAGGCATGGCGGCTTTCGAGGTGGAGCGGGTCGATCTGAATGGGGCCGAATGGCCGGAGCAGCTGCGTGTGCTGGGTGGATCGATTGACCTGCACGGCAACGCGGAGCTGTTGACGGTCGCCGGCGTCGGGCTGTGCGGCTCGCGCGACGCATCCGAGGACGGAATCGCGCTGGCGCGCGCGGCGGGCGCCGCGGCGGCCGAGCTCGGCGTCCCCTTGATCAGCGGCTACGCGCGCGGCGTGGACACCGCCGGGCACGTCGGCGCGCTGGCCGCGGGCGGCTCGACCATCGCCGTGCTGCCTGAGGGCATCGAGCGGTTTCGGCTGCGGGAGGAATACCGTGAATTGGGCTCCGACATTGATGACGGATTGACCGTCGTCTCGCCGTTCGACCGCGGGGCGGGCTGGTCCGTGCAGCGCGCGATGGGTCGGAACGCGCTGATTTGCGCTCTTTCCGCTGTGCTGGTGGTGGTTGAGCCGGGCGAATCGGGCGGCACGATCGCCGCGGCGCGCGAAGCGCTGCGCACCAGCCGCGACGGGCGAAAGCAGCCGCAACCGCTGATCCTGGCGCTGCGCAGCGATCACTCGGACGCGAGCCACCCCGAGGCGGCCAGGCTGCGGCGTCGGGACGGCGTGATGTGTGTGGAGACGGCGGCGGAGGTGGCGCCGGCGATCGGGGATGCTTTCGCCCGGTTGAGCACACGGGCTTCTACTCGGCTCTTCTGATCAAAAGGTGAAGTGGCACTGCAACTGCAACAGTTGGGCCTGGAAGAGTTTGACAGGGGTTGGTAGTTGAAGCGCTTGCGCGGGGTGATGCGGCACGGGCGCTGCCGTCGATTCGGCGCAAGCCATTGACGCGCGTGGGGCACGGGCCTAGCTTGTCTGCCAGCGGGATGGCGCGAGAGCGGGCAGTATGGCGCGGCTGGCGGCTGTTGGGGCTGCGGTGATAGTTGCGCTCGCAGCGCTTGGCGTTGGAGCGGATCGAGAGGGCGCGGCGGCGCAGCCTAGAGCGCGCGTGGCGGCGATCTCGGCGGGCGCGGTCCATGCATGCGTTCTGTTGGACTCGGGCGCGATCTGGTGTTGGGGCTACAGGGACTACGGCCGGACAGAACCACCGGGTGGAGCGTTCAACGTGGTGAGCGCTGGTGGGCGGCACAGCTGCGGAATACGAACAAGCGGCGCGGTGGTGTGTTGGGGCGACAACAGCATCGGGCAATTGGACGCACCAAAGGGTGTGTTCAGCGCGGTGAGCGCCGGCGGGTCGCACAGTTGCGGGCGACATGTGAACGGGTCAGTCGTGTGTTGGGGAAGCAACGGCTATGGGCAGTCAGACGCGCCAGGCGGCGCGTTCAGCGTGGTGAGCGCTGGTGGGCGGCACAGCTGCGGGCTGCGCCCGAACGGGGAGGTCGAGTGCTGGGGCAGCAACACCGACGAACAGATCGATGCGCCGAGCGGTGTGTTCAGCTCGGTGAGCGCCGGCTGGACGCACGGCTGCGGACTGCGCCCAAACGGGGCGATCGAGTGTTGGGGCAGCAATCGCTCCGGCCAGGCTGACGCGCCGAGCGGTGTGTTCAGCTCGGTGAGCGCCGGCTCATCACACAGCTGCGGGCTGCGTTCAAGCGGGGCGATCGAGTGTTGGGGAACAGATTGGGACGGGAGATCGGAGGTGTCGGGCGGGTTGTTCAGAGTGGTGAGTGCCGGTGGGCAGATCAGCTGCGGATTGCTAGAAAGCGGCGGGGTGCGATGTTGGGGCGACAGCGACTTCGGCCAGGATGACGCGCCCGGCGGTGTGTTCCAGGCGGTAAGCGCCGGCTGGCGGCACAATTGCGCGCTACGTCCGAACGGGGAGGTCGAGTGCTGGGGAGACAATCGTTTCGGTCAGGCTGACGCACTGAGCGGCGCGTTTCTCGCTGTGGATGCGGGCGGGCGGCATAGCTGCGGGCTGCGTTCGAACGGAGTGGTCGAGTGTTGGGGCAACAACGATCATGGCCAAGCCACTGCGCCAGGCGGCATGTTCAGCGCGGTGAGCGCCGGCGAGGAGCATAATTGCGGTCTGCGCCCGGGCGGCATAGTCGAGTGCTGGGGCAGCAACGCCGACGGGCAGCTCGACGCGCCCGGCCGCGCGTTCCGCGCAGTGGGCGCCGGTGGGTGGCACAGCTGCGGGCTGCGTCCGAGCGGCAGGGTCGAGTGTTGGGGCCACAACCGCTACCCAAAGCTTGCCTCTCCGCCGCGCTGGAGGATCAGTGAAATGAGCGTGGGTGGAGAGCAGATGTGTGTACTCGAAGAGTATGGCAGCGTGTACTGCTGGAGCTTCACGTGGGGTCTGCACGAGCAACGGCCCCGAGGCGATCAGGTCGCCGTCAGCACCGGAGAGCACCACGCCTGCGCGCTGAACGCGGGCGGAGCTGTCAAGTGCGCTTTGACCTACTACAGCGTTGCCGAAGAGCCCGCCTGGTTGCGCGACCCGCCTCCGGCGGCGCCTGCGACGGGTAGCGGTGGGCTGCCTGGCCGCCGGGCGGGGGCGTCGCGCGCCGGCGTTGCGGCCGTCGCGGCGCTGGGCGCGGCGGTGTTCTCGTTGGTCATCCTGGCGGCGCTGCGGCGGCTCCGCTCGTGGCCGTAGTCGGGGCATGCGGCGCGTGCCGATGCGTGAGGTTCCTGCCTGCGCAGGAATGACGGAGGAGGGCGCAGAAGTGATGGAGAGGGGGCAGGAATGACGGCGAGGGCGGTAGGAGTGACGGAGAGGATGCGGCGTGGGCGATCGGGGACGCGACACGATTTGGTGCGCTGGCTCGCTGCCTTTCACCCCCCACCTAACCTCCCCCCTTCCAGGGGGGAGGGATGAATTAGGGAAGAGGCGGGTGGTGGCTGGGTGATGGGCTCGGCGAGATACCCGGCGAGCGCGGGCACGCTCCTTTACGCAACGGTAAAGCGGTGATGTTCGATAATTGATTGTCGCCAAGTTGTTTTGGCTGCGCTTGTATCTGGTACCTGCTTGCCGCGACGCTCCTGGCCGCGTTTGTTGCTGATTCGCTGCGCTCAGAGTTCACGCGCGCTGGTTGACCACCGTCGAAATGCGATCGTAGCTTGACTGTCAGGAGCGCCATGCAGCGGGGACTTCTTCTGGCAGCGCGTTGGATGCGGCGGCGAGTCGCCCTTGCGGGGTTGGCGTTGCTGTTGGCGGGCGGCGGGCTGGCGCTGGGGCTTGGCGGCGAACGGGCGGCGGCGTTGCAGGGCGCGGCATCGGTTGCGGGTGATCGCGCTGTGGAGGATTTTCAGTCGGACGAGCTGCAGGATGAAGGGGACGATCTGTTCGACAGCGACAGCGACGGCGGGGGCGGCAGCGACGAGCTGGAAGGGGACCCTGAAGGGGACCTGTTCGACGAGGATGCCGAGGGCGATTTGTTCGACGAGGACCCGGGGGGCGACGAGCTGGACGGGGAGCCTGGCGATGAGGCGGATGATGGCTCGGACGGGGAGATGAGCACGCGGCCGGGGACTACGACGACTGCACCGCCGGCGGCGACGGGGCCGCCGCGGGTTTCGGTGATTCCGGGCGAGCGGGGCGTGACGCAGCCGCAGATTACCTGGGCGCGCGAGACGATGACCGATGCGGTCGAGCTGTTTCAGTCGCGCTGGGGCGTGGCGGGGTTGCCCTCGGTGCGGGTGCAGATTCACGTGACGCGCTGGGCGCAGCGCAACGCGCTGCGCCATGTGCTGGGCAATCCGTCCGCGCCGGAGTTGCACTGGTGCTCGCAGCCCTACCGCACGGCGCCGGGCGCGCGCTGGACGATCGCCTACCTGTTCGGCTGCTCGCGCTCCAATTTCGTGCTGGCGCACGAGTACATGCGGATCGTGCAGAACGAGACGGGCAGCCGCGAGGCGAACCTGCTCGAAGCGCCGCTCTGGCTGACGCACGGCTCGGCGGAGTGGGTCGAGTCGATCTTCGAGTCGCTTCACGGCGGGCGCGCGTACGCGACCTCGCAGGCGATCAACCGCCGCGCGGCGCTGATCGCGCGGGAGACCTACGCGCTGCACGATCCGTCGATGTGCGCGGACTGCGCGCCGCATTTCGCGGCCTACACGATGGGCTTCGTCGCGGTTGAGCGGTTGGCCGAGCTGGCCGGCGAGGAGGCGATTTTCGCGTTCTGGCCGCGGCTCAAGCAAGCCTACGAGGCGGGCGAGGGTTTCGAGGAGGCGTTCGAGGCGACTTTCAGAATCAGCCTGGCCCGCTTCTACGCGACCTTCGACATCCACCTGCGCGGGCAGCGCTCCTGGATGGTGATCTCGTAGGCGCGTTCACAATTCCGTCATTCCTGCGGCCCCCTCCGTCATTCCTGCGCAGGCAGGAACCCAAGCGCTCTTCGGCGCCTGTACGCGCCGCGATGTTGCGACGGCCCAGCCAAGCCGCATCCGCGCCGCTGCCGAACATCGAGCGCCAGCTGGGCCACGCCCGCTGCCTTGGTTCCTGCCTGCGCCGGAATGACGGAGGGGATGTGCGCGGGAATGACGGGAGGGGGAAGTGCGCGTGGGTGACGGGAGGGGGAAGTGCGCGGGGGGTTCCTGCCTGCGCAGGAATGACGGAGGGGGAAGTGTGAACACGCCCGAGGCGCGCGCTTGCGCGGCGCAAATTCTCTATCGTGCGCGGCAAGGAATGGAGGCGCGCAATGGTCACCGCCGAGGCTCAGCCGCTCACGCTCGACACGCTGGATATCACCGACACGGGGCTGTACGTCGAACACGGCTATCCGTGGGAGGCGTGGGACATCCTGCGCCGCGAGGCGCCGGTCTACTGGTACCAGCGGCCGGGCTTCGAGCCGTTCTGGGCGATCACCAAGCACGCCGACATCCGCTACATCTCGTCGCACCCCGAGCTGTTCTCGAACACGCAGATTCTGCGGATGAACGACCACGAGTCGATCGGGATTTCGGAGCGCACGCGGGAGGTCAAGGCGAACCGCTACGGCGGGCACCCCAGCGAGCCGCCCGATTTCATCTTCATGGATCCGCCCGAGCATCGGCAGCACCGCGGGCTGGTCGCGCGGCATTTCACCCCGCGGATGATGAAGCGGCTCGAAGATCACTTCGGCGAGATGTCGGAGAACTACGTGAGCAGCTTCGCGGAGAAGCTCGTCGCCGATTTCACCGAGCGCGCGGACAAATCCGCCGTCGATGTGGTGCACGAGCTGTCGGCCAAGCTGCCGGTGGCGGCGATCTGCGACATGGGCGGCGTGCCGGAGGAGGATTGGGAGCAGATCTTCCGCTGGACGGAGACCTCGGCGGGCGCGGCGGATCCGGAGTTTCGGCTGCCGGGCGAGGATCGCGAGCAGACGATCCGGCGCGTCGATCTGGAGCACAGCCTCTACAACGAGGCGCTGGTGCATGAGCGCGAAGCGAGCGGGCTGGGCGACGACCTGCTCTCGGACCTGCTCAAGGCGGAGATCGACGGGGAGCCGCTCACGCCGCGCGAGATTTCGGGCTACTTCCGCCTGCTGATCGGCGCGGGCAACGAGACGACGCGCAACTCGATCACGGGCGGGATCAAGGCGCTGCTCGATCACCCCGATCAGCTCGAGGACCTGGTCGCGCATCCAGAGTTGGTGCCCTCGGCGGTCGAGGAGATTCTGCGCTGGACCTCGATCGTGATTCAGTTCCAGCGCACGGCGACGCAGGACCTCGAGCTGCGCGGGCAGCCAATTCGCAAGGGCGAGTCGATCGTGATGTGGTACCCGTCGGCGAACCGCGATGAGGAGGTCTTCGAGGATCCCTACCGCTTCGACATTCGGCGCGAGCCCAACGACCATTTCGCGTTCGGCGGCTACGGCGAGCATTTCTGCCTGGGCGCAAACCTGGCGCGCTGGGAGATGCGCTCGATCTTCCACGCGATGCTGCCGATCCTGCCGCAGCTGGAGCTGGCCGGCGAGCCGCAGATGGTGCCGCGCAGCCTGCACGTAGGCGGAATCAAGCGCCAGCTGGTGCGCCACCGCCCGCGCTAGGGCTCGCGCAGGAACGACGGAACAGGGAGAGGCGCGGGCGATCGGGGCGCAGCGCGATTGCTGCGCTGGCTCGTGGCGTTCCACCCCCCACCTAACCTCCCCCCTGGAAGGGGGGAGGGATGAATTGGGGCCTCTCCCTCACAGGGAGGAGAGATGAATTGGGGCCCTCTCCCCACAGGGAAGAGGGATGAATTGGAGGTCGTCTCCCCTGAGATGAAGGGAGGGATGAATTGAGGGAAGAGGGGGGTGTTGGGGCGGGAGGGGTGTGGATTTGCTGGTTTCACAGGCGACGCAGGGGCTAGGCGCGGGGCGATTCGGGCGCGGCGTCTGAGGGCGCGTCCGAGGCTTGGCCGGCGAGGGGGGAGATGAGGACGGCGAGGCTGACGGCGATGGCGGCGGCGCCGGTCGTGAGCAGGCCGCTGCGGGGGCCGAGCGCGTCGGCCAGGGCGCCGGCCAGCAGCGCGCCGACGGGGATCATGCCGCGGGCGAAGTTCATCAGACTGACGGCGCGGCCGGCCATCGCCTCGCGGCCCAGCCGCAGCAGCGCGAGGTTGGCCAGCGACATCACGTTGGTGCTGCAGGCGGCCGCGGCGAAGACGCAGAGGGCGACCAGCGGCAGGCTGGGCGCGAAGGAGAGCAGCGCGAGGACGATCCCGGCGGCGACCAGCAGCGCGGACATGAGCCGTCCCGTCGCGGGCAGGCGGCGGACGGCGGCGAGCGTGAGCGAGCCGGCCACCGCGCCCGCGCCGCCGGCGGCCATCATGTAGCCGACCCAGGAGGCGTGCTCGCGCAACTCGTCGATCACCAGCAGCGGCAGGAAGACGCTCTGGTAGGGCACGATGAAGATGAAGAGCAGCACGGAGACGCCCAGCACCGCCAGCGGGCGGCGGGTGCGGAAGGCCCAGCGGAAGCCCTCGAGGGTCTGGGCGAGCAGCGACTCGGAGGTTCGCTCGCGCTGCGCCGGAGCTTCGACATCGGCGCGGATTGCGAGGGCGGAGAGCGCGGCGGCGGCGTAGATCGCGGCCATCGCGCCGTAGATCACGCTGAAGTCGGCGAATTCGAGTAGCAGTCCGGCGAGCAGCGCGCCGCCGATGCGGGTGACGGTGTTGGCGGTCTGGGAGAGCGCGACGGCGCTGCGCATCGCCGAGGAGGGCAGCATCGCGGGCAGGATCGCCTGCCTGGCGGGCTGGAAGAAGGCGATGTTTGCGCCGGAGACGGCGGCGAGCAGGATCACCTGCCAGGCTTCAACCCAGCCGGCCGCGAGCAGGATGCAGAGCAGCGCGGCGGAGAGCACGTTGCCGGTCTGCGAGAGGACGAGGATGCGTCGTCGCGGGTAGCGGTCGACGATTGCGCCGGCGAAGACGCCGAGCAGCAGGTTGGGCGCCATGCGCGCGGCGAGCACCGCGCCGAGCAGGAGGGCGGAGCCGGTCAGCTCGGCGATCAGGACGGGGCGGGCGACCTGGTCGAGCCAGAGCGCGGAGGAGCGGAGGAAGATCACCGCCCAGAGGACGCGGAAGTCGCGCGAGGCGAAGGGGGCGAACGCGCCGTGCCGGCTGAGGCGGCGGGGCGAACCGGGTGAGCCGCGCGCGAAACGTCGGATGGTCCGCGCCCGTGTTAGGGCGTTTCCTCCTCGGCGCTCGGCGTGGGGCGCATGACCTGGAGCAGGCCCTCGCGGGTGAAATCAGGCGACTTGGCGTAGTTGATGATCACCCGCTCGCGGTCTTCGACGGCTTGCGCGGCGTCGGCGACTTGCGGCGCGATGTCGTGGGGGATTTGGACGACGCCGTGCTTGTCGCCGTGCAGCAGGTCGCCGGGCGAGACGGTCAGGCCGCCGACGGTGACGGGCTGGCCGATTTCGACGATGTGGACGTAGGCGTGGGAGACGAGGATTTCGCGCGAGAAGAACTGGAAGCCGAGTTCCTCGACCTCCTCCAGGTCGCGCACGCCGCCGTCGGTGACCAGCCCGATGCCGCCGAGCGCCTTGTGGATGTTGCCGTTGACCTCGCCCCAGAAGGAGCCGATCGGCGGCTGGTCGAGGTCCTGGATCACGATGATGCGCGGCTCGGGGATCGACTCGATGTGCGCCCACCAGTCGGGCGCGGACTGCGTCTCGGGGTCGTCGCCGGGCGGGATGCTGGCGCGGATTTTGCAGGTCGCGGCGTAGCCGACGATCGGCTCCATTTCGGGGAAGCGGCAGAGGATGTCGGGGGTCATGAAGCCGTAGGCGCGGCTGCGGATGTCGAACGTCTCGATCGCGTTGGCGATCGCCGGGGAGGGCCAGGCGCGCAAAGCGGCGAGTTGGTCGGAGTTGAGTGTGTCGGGCAAGGTCGGTCCTTTCGGCTGGCTATTGGGGCTGGCTGTGTCAGGGCGAGAGGGTGAACTCGCGCTCGAGCGCGGCGGGCTTGAGGATCACGACGCGCTGGCGGGTGACATCGACGATGCCGCGCTGCCGCCAGGCTTGCAGCTGCTTATTCACGGCCACACGGCTGGCGCCGATCATGTTGGCCAGCTCCTGCTGCGAGACGCGCAGGCCGATGTCGCGCCCGCGCTCGGTGTCGCTGCCGTGCTCGTCGGCGATCAGCATCAGGCGGCGCGCCAGGCGGCCGGGCACATCGAGCAGGTAGGCGTCCTGGATCGACTGGTTGGTGGCGCGCAGCCGCTCGACCAGCACCTCGATGATTGCGCGCTGCGCCTCGGGGTGGCGTTCGAGCACTTCGTGGAAGTCGGTGCGGTTGAGCGTGGCCATCTCGGTGTCTTCCATGGTGCTGGCGGAGGCGGAGCGGGGCTCGGCGTCGAGCAGGGCCATTTCGCCGAAGAGGTCGCCGGCGCGGTGGACGGCGAGGACGACTTCGCGGCCGTCGATGGCGGGGACGAAGATTTTGACGGCGCCGCGCAGGATGATGTACATGGTCGCGCCCTCGTCGCCGGCGTGGAAGATGTCGGTCTGCCCGCGGTAGTGGACGAAGCGCAGTCGTTTGCTGAGTTCGAGCAGCATTTGGGGCGGCATGTTGCGGAAGAGCACGACGCTCTTGAGCAGCGCGCCGGTGTCGGCGGTGTCGATGGTTGCGGCCATATCGTCCTCACAGCGGGGCATGCGCCGCAAGTGAGCGCTGAGGGGCAGTCTAAGCGTTGCGGGGGCGATAGTGGCAAGCCGCTCAGCGCCGGCGCGGGCGCGTGCGGCTGAGGCGGAGGTCGGCGGGCTCCAGTTCGGCGCGCCACCACTGGCGGATCAGCCAGACGGCGGCGGCGGCGGTGATCAGGATCAGGGCTACGGTCATTACTGGCTCTCCCATCGCATTGGCCGTGAACAAGGGTTCTGTAGACAATGTAGAACGAAAGCGCGGGTTTGGCAAGCGGGAGGCGGCCTCGTTGGTTCCTGCCTGCGCAGGAATGACGGAGAGGGCGGCAGGAATGACGGAGAGGGCGGCAGGAATGACGGAGAGGGCGGCAGGAATGACGGTGGGAGCGGGATGAATTGGGGGGATCTGCCTCGCCTGCTGCGTTGGTTCCTGCCTGCGCAGGAATGACGGAAAGGGCGGCAGAAATGACGGTGGGGGCGGCAGGAATTTGGGGAGAGCTGCCTCGCCTGCTGCGTTGGTTCCTGCCTGCGCAGGAATGACGGAGAGGGCGGCAGGAATGACGGCGGGGGCGGGATGAATTGGGGGGAGCTGCCTCGCCTGCTGCGTTGGTTCCTGCCTGCGCAGGAATGACGGAAAGGGCGGCAGAAATGACGGTGGGGGCGGCAGGAATTTGGGGGAGAGGGGAGAGTGAGTGGTGGGTGCGGGATGAATTGGAGGGAGAGGTGGTGAGGGGCAGCAGGATGGGGGCGGGATGAATTTGGGGGAGAAGGGAGAGTGAGTGGTGGATGTGGGGGGCGCGATTGGAGCTTTCTGTCAGGCCTTGAGACGGTTGCGGATGGTTTGCGCTACGGCCTGCAGCAGGTCGTCGTCGAGCGCGCCGGGCGGCTCGGAGTCGCCTTCGAGTTCGGCGACGATTTCGCCGTCGCGCCAGCGCAGTTGGAGCATCCGCTGGGTGGCCTGCTCGCCCTCGAGGCGGGTCCACTCGCGGGCGCGCAGGGCGTCGCCGCTGCGGGTGATGTCTTCAACGCGGATGCCGGCGTCCTGGTCGGCGAGGTCGGGCGTGCGGGCCAGCGCCTGTTCGGCCTGCTCGGGGTCGGCGTAGCGGCTGAGGGTCAGGCCGATGCGGCGCATCGGCGCGCCGCGCCGCAGGGTGTTGGAGAGCAGCACATCGGCGAACTCGCCGAAGGTGCGCGGATCGCGGAATTGCTGTCGAAAGGAGAGGATGTGCCCGGCGGCGTTGAGCTCTTCCAGCGCGGCGGCGGGATCGGCGGCGCTCCAGGCGATGGCTTCGGAGGTGAGGGCGCGCAGTTCGGCGAGGCGGAAGCCGTCGGGCAGGTCGGCGCGGGTGAGCGCGGCGGCGAGCAGGGGCGCGGCGGCGGCCGCCCGCAGCGAGCGTCGGTGCTGGAAGCGGCGGATGAGCGTCTGGGCGATCGGGACGCCGACGACGAGCAGGATGATGATGATGCCGACGATCAGTGCGGTGGACATGGGTTGAGGCTAGCGCAGGGGTCGGTTGAGGGCGTGTTCGGGGCGGGGTGTTGTTCAGGGCGTTTGGGGCTGATCCGGGCGGCGCTCCTATCTGGTCGGGGCGTCTGGCGGCGTTCGGATTTGTTCAGGTTTTGTTCAGGTTTGTTCGGGTTTGTTCAGGGGCGTTTCGTGGGAGAGCTGGAGGAGCAGGTTGACGGCGGCGCTCGTGTTGGCAAGGTCGGGGAGCAGATGGTCGGCGGTGATCAGGTCGCCGGGGCGGGCGAAGCCGGTTTGGACGGCGACGACTCTTGCGCCGATGCCGCGGGCGGCTTCGATGTCGTGGCGGGTGTCGCCGATCACGATTACTGCGGCATCGGGCGCGGCGAGCGGCCTCAGGCGCGGGAGCGCGGCGGCGAGCAGCTCGGTGCGGTTGGCCGCGTCGTCGCCGAAGCCGCCGTCGACGAAGCGCTCCCAGACGCCGAGATGGCCGAGCTTGGCCTGGGCGGCGCGGCGGAAGTTGCCGGTGCCCAGGCCGAGCAGGACGGGCTGGTCGGCCAGCGCGTCGAGCAGCGCGGCGACGCCGGGCAGCAGGCGCGAGCCGCCGCGCAACGCCTCGCTCAGCGCGGGGATGTAGGCGTCCTGGAATTCGGCGATGAGCTGCGGGGTCGGTTCGCGCCCGGCCTGGCGGAGCGCGGTTGCGACGATCCAGCTGTCGCTGCGCCCGGCGAAGTCGACCTGGGCGAGCGCGTTCTCGAGGCCGAAGACCTCGCGGAAGACGCGGCTCATCGCGCGAGTGCCGGTGCCCTGAGTGACGGCGAGCGTGCCGTCGATGTCGAACAGCAGGATTGCGTTCATTGGCCTGTTCGCTGACTTGCTCATTGGCTCTGCGCCGCCGCTTCGCGTTGGAGTTCAGCCAGTTCGGCGTCGCGCGCGTTGATCGCGGCGATGGCCTGCTCGATCTTGGCGAGCAGCTCGTCGGCGTTCTGCATCGTTTCGCGCAGCGGGCCGAGCTCGGCGATGATCGCCTCGCGCATCTCTTCCAGCGTGCGCTGGGTCGGCCTGAGGCCGTCGGCGACGGCGGCCTCGGCTTCGTCGGCGACATCCTCGATCGTCGAATCCGCCAGATCGTTCAGCTCCTCGCTCAAGCCCGGCCCGATCGCGGCGAAGAAGGCGATGACGAAGGCGATCACGACCGCGGTCACGGCGATCACGCAGAGCGAGGCGAGGGCGAGCAGGGCGATCAGCCAGCGGGGCATGGCGGGCTCCATCAGCGCTGCTCGGCCAGGGCGAAATCGACATGGTGGCCATGAAGCCGCAGCGAGAGGCCGCCGGCGTCGTTGGGCAGGCGGAAGACGAGCAGCAGCGCGACGGGCAGGTCGGGCTGGAACGTGGCGGGCAGCGCGAGGGTGGCGCGGTCTTCGTAGATCGCGGCGCCGGCGGCGAGGGCGGCGTCGAGCGCGTAGCTGCGCCCGTCGGCGGTGACCATTTCGGCCTGGCGCGGCAGCAGTTGGTAGGGCGCGGCGCCGCGGTTGACCACGTTGAGGCGGACGACGGCGAAGCGCTGGGCGGCCTGGCGGGTGCGCCCGTCGGTGAGCAGCTCGTTGGTCCACTCGACGCGCTCGATCGCGATGTCGAGCGGGCCGACGCGGGCGGTCTGCTCGAACTCCACGATGCCCAGTGTTTCGGCTGCGTCGACCGTGACGGGCGGCGGCGCGGCGGCCTGCTCGGGGTCATCGCCGCTGTCGAAGAAGCCGGAGAGGAAGAGGTAGACGAGCACGACCACCACGACGATGGCGACGAACAGGGCGTAGCCCTGCGTGCCCGAGATGCGGACGCCCCGGAAGGTCATCGCGCGGCCGCCGCGCCGCTACTCGGTGGGGAGGCCGGCGGCGATCCAGGCCTCGGTGCCGCCCTCGATGTTGTAGAGGTCGGTGAAGCCGAGCGAGGCGGCGAACTCGCAGGCGACGGCGCTGCGCTGCCCCTTGGCGCAGATGAACATCAGCGGGCTGTCCTTGGCGCCGGCGATCTTTTCGAGCTCGTCGCCGCGCGTCATCAGGCTCATGTAGGGCATCAGCGGCGCGTCGACGACATGGCCGTCCTGGTATTCATCGAGTTCGCGGGTGTCGACGATCGGCACGCCGGCGAGGCGCTTGGCGTCGGCATCCTCAACGGAGATGCGCTGGAAGGGTTCGGCTTCGTTGGACATCGCTGGGCTTTCTGTGAGCTGGCCGTGAGCCGGCTGTGATCTGGCTGCGCCGGGGCCGCGGGCTGGGCGGCAGCGCGACCGGCGGATACTCGGAGCGTATCATTATCGCCGCCAAACGCCGCATCCTGCGCAGCTTGCAGCGAAGGGGCATGAAGGGACGATCACGCCATGGCCTCCGCAGACGCCGCCCTCCCGACCGACGAACGCTACGAGCCGCCGACGCGCGTGCGCGACGGAGCGATGGTGCAGAGCCGCGCGGAGTATGAGCGGCTCTGGCGGCGCAGCCTGGATGAGCCGCAGGCGTTCTGGTCGGAGACGGCGGAGGCGCTGCTCGAGTGGGACGCGCCCTGGCACACGCTGGTCGAGGAGAATCTCGCGGCGGGCGAGATCGCGTGGTTCCTGGGCGGCAAGCTCAACGTGAGCGTGAACTGCCTCGACCGGCACCTCGAGGCGCGGGCCGATCAGACCGCGATTCTCTGGGAGGGCGACGAGCCGGGCGACAACCAGCGCTGGACCTACGGCGATCTGCACGCGGAGGTCTGCCGCGTCGCCAACGAGCTGCGTTCGCGCGGCGTGGGCAAGGGCGACCGCGTGGCGATCTACATGGGGATGACGCCGGAGGTGGTGGCGGCAATGCTGGCCTGCGCGCGGATCGGCGCGATCCACTCGGTGATCTTCGGCGGCTTCAGCGCCTCGGCGATCGCCGATCGGGTGACCGATTCGACCTGCAAGGCGATCATCACGCAGGACGAAGGCCGGCGCGGCGGGCGCGCGGTGCCGCTCAAGGCGAATGTCGACGCGGCGCTGGAGAACGTGGACTGCGTCGAGTTTGTGCTGGTGCATCAGCACACCGGCGGCGACGTGACGATGCAGGACGGGCGCGATGTCTGGTGGCACGAGACGGTCAGCCGCCAGCCGGCCGAGGCCGAGCCGGAGATCATGGACGCCGAGGATCCGCTGTTCATCCTCTACACGTCGGGTTCGACGGGCAAGCCCAAGGGCGTGCTGCACACGCAGGCCGGCTACCTGCTCTTCACGATGCTCTCGCACCGCTACGTGTTCGATTACCGCGAGGGCGAGATTTACTGCTGCGCGGCGGATGTGGGCTGGATTACGGGCCACTCGTACATCGTCTACGGGCCGCTGGGCAACGGCGCGACCTCGGTGATGTTCGAGTCGGTGCCGACCTATCCCGACGCGGGGCGTTACTGGGACATGGTCGATCGGCTGGGAATTAACATTCTCTACACCGCGCCGACGGCGATTCGCGCGCTGATGCGCGAGGGCGACGAGTGGGTCAAATCGCACGAGCGCACTTCGCTGCGGGTGTTGGGCACGGTGGGCGAGCCGATCAACCCCGAGGCGTGGCGCTGGTACTTCGATGTGGTCGGCGAGGGCCGCTGCTCAATCGTCGATACGTACTGGCAGACCGAAACGGGCGGCCACATGCTGACCGGTCTGGCGGGCGCGAACGAGATGAAGCCCGGCTCGGCTTCGCTGCCGTTCTTCGGGATCGAGCCGGCGCTGGTCGATCAGGACGGCAACGAGCTGGAAGGCAATAACCAGTCGGGGCTGCTCTGCATGGCGCGCTCCTGGCCGGGCATGATGCGCACCGTCTACGGCGACCACGAGCGCTTCATTAACACCTATTTCGTGCAGTACCCGGGCAAGTACTTCACGGGCGACGGCGCGTACCGCGACCAGGACGGCTACTACTGGCTGACGGGGCGGGTCGACGATGTGCTGAACGTGAGCGGGCACCGGCTGGGCACCGCGGAGATCGAGGGCGCGCTGGTCGGCCACTCGGGCTGCGCCGAAGCGGCGGTGGTGGGTTATCCGCACGAGATCAAGGGCGAGGGCATCTACGCCTTCGTACTGCTCAAGGAGGGTTTCGATCCGGGGGCGGACCTGGCGGTCGAGCTGAAGCGTGCGGTGCGCGCCGAGATCAGCCCGATCGCGACGCCGGACAAGCTGCAATTCGTAGCCGGGCTGCCCAAAACCCGCTCGGGCAAGATCATGCGGCGCATCCTGCGCAAAGTCGCCGAGGGCAACCCCGACGACGTGGGCGATGTCACCACGCTGGCCGAGCCGCACGTCGTGGAGGCGATCATCGAGGGCGCGTCGGAGGCGCACTGAAGGGGCGCTGCGGCGCGTATAATGGCTGTGGAGGTGAGCGATGGCGCTGATGAATACCCTGCGGTTGCGCAACATTCTCGTGCGGGGCGAGGTCGCCAAGGAGGAGCCCGCGGATGAGATCGTCGGCGCGCTCGACGAAGAGATCGCCGCAGCCACCGAGCACTTCGTGACCAAAGACAGCCACGAGGCGTCAGAGAGCCGCGTGCTCGCCGCCATCGCTGATTCGGACCGGCGCGCAGCCGAGCGCGACGCGATACGCACCCGCGAAGCGGCCGAGCGCGACCGCCAAATTCACAACCACATCACCATCGGCATCGGCCTGATTATCGGCGCGATCACCATCGCCACCGCCGTCATCAGCATCGTCATCGTCGTGCTCGACTAGGGCCTGTCACACTGCGGGGACGAGAGAGGTTGCCGAGGATCAGTGCGAGGCGGATGGGGCCGCGGAAGAGGATCTCGAGCTGAAGCGTGCGGTGCGCGCCGAGATCAGCCCGATCGCGACGCCGGACAAGCTGCAATTCGTGGAGGCGATCATCGCGGGCGCGTCGGAGGCGCACTGAAGGGGCGCGTTCGCGCTATTCTGTAGACGGGAGGTGGGGCAATGGCGATCATCAACACGCTGCGGCTGCGCAACGCGCTCGTACGCGGCGGCATCGCGCAAGACGAACCGGCCTGCGAGCTGGTCGACATCGTCGACGACGAGTTCTCCAGGCTGGCCACCAACTTCGTCACGAGAGAGAGCCACGAAGCGTCGGAGCACCGCGTTCTCGCCGCGATTGCCGATCTGGGCAGGCGCGCAGCGGAGCGCGATGCAGAGCGGGCCCGCGAGGCCGAGCAACGCGCCCACGAGGCAGCGGAGCGCGACGCGGCGCGGGCAGAGCGCGAAGCGGCTCGGGCGCAAGAGGCGGCCGAGCGCGACGCGGCGCGGGCGCGCGAGGCCGAACAGCGGGCTCGCGAAGCTGCGGAACGCGACCGACAGATTCACAACCACATCACCATCGGCATCGGCCTGATCATCGGCGCGATTACCATCGCCACCGCCGTCATCAGCATCGTCATCGTCGTGCTCGACTGAGCGCGCGCAACGCGGAGCAACCAGCATGCCATACGAAGAAGAAGACCTGCGCGCCGAGTGGTTCAACTGGGAGTGGGTGCGCGATGTCTGGATCAAACGCGGACTCTGCGACCTCGAACGCGGCAACGAGATTATCGCGGCGCTGGAAAAGGAGATCAGCGATCCGCACGAGCTCCTGACGCGCATCGGCAAAGAGCGCATCGCCGCCATGGTCCGCGCCGGCTACACCCCGGAGTAACGTGGCTACGGGCTGCTCTGGACGCGGACAGCACTCGTAGGTGTTCGGCTTGCGGCCCCTCCACCTCATTCGGAGCCAACCCCCGTAGACAGCCTACAAGTCGACATGGTCGGGAGCTCGCCGACTGTCAGCTGCGGAAGCTGAACAGGTCGTACTGCTGGCTCGCCTCCATGCCGTGCGCTGGCGAGATAGCGATCGAGGTACGCCTCCGGGTTCGCTGAGCGCAGTTGAACATCCCATACTGCGCACATAGCTGGGAATGGACCGATACGCCCTGGGAAGTATCGCGCAACGTACAGGCGTTGCGTCGATCCCCGCTTGAGGCCCGCGAAGGTAAGCTCGAATCGGTCGTCCGCGAGTTGCCGATGATTGGTTGGCCGTGGTCGGGGTTGTCGTCCTGTCGCGGCGAGCCACACCTTTGTCGATATCTGCTCGTCGGGCGTCCACGCGACGGTTACGTGATCGAGGCCGGCTGTCACTGCGATATCGGCCGGATTGGCAAGTCGCGGTGGACTACCGGGTTCCGCCGGTCCGGTGGCGACGCGGGCACTGCCTATCGGCGAAGGAACGAAACCCTCAGGCAATATCCTTAGCAGACTGATCTCGAACTGCGTGTCCGGCGGCAGCGCGGCAATCATCGACGCGCTCGTCGAGTCCGGGCAGAACTCTGACCACTCGCTCTGCGATCTCCAGAGCACCGCGTCCACCCAGGACACACCGGGCCAGTCGTTCGAGCGCGCCACGACGTAGTCGCGGCCGAAAGCGGATTCCCAGCACGTGATGATCGAGTCGGTCTGCGAGCGGACGGCGATCTGCCGAACGCCGCCCGGGCGAAACTGGAGCGACTCAGACCAGCGAAGCGCCTGCGCATCGTTCCACTTGCGCCACCAGTGGTCGTCGTCCGGCTCCTCCCACCCAGATCCCCCTGTCGGCAATGCTTGGGTATCCAGAAACCAGACCCAGGCAGCTTGCAGCTCGTATAACGTTCCGGGGGTGAGATCGTTTATGTGCGAAGGGAGTGCGTATCGACCACTCTGGGGACCCCACGGAAACGGCATTGCATACGCCCATGCAACGGCGCCCAGCGGGCGGTAACGGATGAGCACCACTGACGGAACCGGCCGCAATTCGCTTGCCGGCATGAACGACAGTGTCCTCACGTGAACGTCGCTGTACCCGACGAACAGGTCGATCTCTTGCGGTACGTTCTGCGGAGCGGCGGCGAGCAGCAGGATCGTCAGCCTCGCTGCCGCTTCCGTTTCGTTTGCGTCGACCACCTGCACCAGCAGCACGACTTCAACGTGCTGGCGAAGCACCCCGTCGGTCACCCAGGCGCGGAGATCGGCGCAAGAGAGGGACAGATGCTCATCGTCCGTCTCGGCGACGATTCCCGCGACGCTTACTGTGTAGGGCGGCGCGCCGCCGTCAATCTGCCAGCGGATGTTCACCGAGCCGCCGACAGCGCACCAGTCGGAACCGATGTAGACCGATGATCCGCTTGCGCCGTTCGCCCTTGCGCCGCCCGCGCTGAGAACGGTGAAGAACAGCGCGATCGCTATCAACAGCGCCTTTTTGGGAATCGCGTTCAGCATGGTCAGTTCTCCGAAGGCGAGGCGCTGTCGGCGCTGGTGCGGTTCCCTACTGAGCGACGTTGAGAGATGACCTTTCGCGCCACTGGTAAGTCAAGGAACTGATCGGCCGCCGATCCAGGCTGCCAGATCGTCCAGCGATCGCTGGCTTGCATCAGGGCGTTGTTGACACTGCGAACTTGAGGAATGGGTAAACCCACCAGCATCGGGCATCTCGGAATCGAGCGAGTGAACAGCAAGGCATGACGAGGGCCGAGCGGAGCCCATATTTCGTCGGCGCCGTACAGGCTAATGTCCATGATGGTGCCCCACAGCGAAGTCGCGTACTGCCATACCACGATCGGGTTGTCTGACGTGACGAACGAGGCGTCGAGAAGCCAGACGACAGCGCAGCCGCGAAACTGTTCGAGGCTGGCGAAAAAGTCACCGTACACGCTGAATTGCAGTTCGAGCAGGCCGTCTTCACCATAAGGTGCAACCCACTCGCCTCCTTCCAGATCCTCAACGGACTGCCAGAATTCCGCTTGCTGGTCGGCAGGCCATGCTGGTGGCGGTCCCTCCTTGGCCAGTTCGGCGGCGAGTCGCGGCTGCTCGCTCCGATAGTCGCTTCGCAGCACCTCGCGGAACCATCTCGTCCTGAAGTACTGGAACGCAATGAACTGCTTGACTTCGGGGAGGTCATCGCGGTCTACCTTGCCGTGCTTGAGAATTCGTTCCGTCAGATGGAAATCGAGTTCGTCGCGGCGAGCAAGCAGCTCTTCAACCTTGTAGGCGTCGGCAGCCCTCACAGCCGACATCGTGTAGAGGTCGGCCTCGACCGCGACGTTCTTGATCGCCATCCGCTCGTGTTGCGTTTTGCTCCTTTGGTCATAGGCCGCGACGTAGTCCCGTCCCGCCTTGGAGGTCGGGTCGCGGAATCGACGCAGATACCACTGCGGGACGTAGTGCTGCCGTCTCGGTGCGTTTCGCTGCATGAGCCAATGGTACCCCGGCAGACGCAGATCGATCGATGGGCAGCGGTGGCCCGAAGAACATCGTGGAGCGGTCCTGTTGAGCGCACTACAGCCTGCGCCTAAATCAGGCGGGCGGAGCGCTTGCGGCCGGGGCGGGGGTCGTAGTTGGTTTTGAACATTTCCAGCTGCTCGCGGGCGATCAGATACTTGCCGCCGAAGAAGCGCGCGCCGATTCGGTCCTGCTTGATCAGGCGGCGCAGGCTCTGCGGGTGGATGCCCAACTCGCGCGACGCCTCGACGAGGTCGAACCACTCGCCGAAGCTGGGCCGCCCGCTGCGCGGCGGCGCGGCGGGCGCGGATTCGGCGGTCATCAGCCGCGCGGAGCGCTTGCGCCCGGGGCGGCGGTCGTAGTTGGCCTTGAACATCTCCAGCTTGTCCCGCGCGATCATGTACTTGCCGCCGAACATGCTGGCGGGCACGCGGCCCTGCTTGATCAGGCGGCGCAGGCTCTGCGGGTGGATGCCCAGCTCGCGCGACGCCTCGACCAGGTCGGACCAGCCGTTGAACGGATCGTCTGGTGTCGTCATCGCCCTGCGCCCCGTCTCTCCAACCTCGCGGCTGAAACTGCTTAAGCGACTATACAGAACGATCGAGACACAGGGAACGCCCGGCCGCGCGGCCAGCCATGCGGCGGGCGAGCCCGAGGCGTCATATATCCTCGCAGCGGCGAACCGGATTCGGCGAAATCGGGCAGGAGGCGGAGTGATGACAACGGCGGAAGCGGCGGGAATCGTGCCGCGCGCGCGGGCCGAGGGGCGCGCGCTGCTCAGCGAGGTCGAGGCCAAGGCGATGCTGGCCGAGTTCGGCGTCGCGGTGACCGACACGCGGCTGGCGTCCTCGGTCGACGAAGCGGCGGCGATCGCCGCCGAGCTGGGCTATCCCGTCGCGCTCAAGGTGGTGGCCGACGAGATCACGCACAAGACGGATGTGGGCGGCGTGGAGCTGGGCATCGCCGACGCCGACGAGTTGCGCGCGGCGGCGGGGCGCATTCACGAGGCGGTGGCGGCCGCGGCGCCGGGCGTTGCGCCGGCCGGGCTTTCGGTGCAGCCGATGGCCGCGCCGGGCACGGAGGTGATCCTGGGCATCACACAGGATCAGCAGTTCGGCCCGGTGCTGATGTTCGGCCTGGGCGGCGTGTTCGTCGAGGTGCTCAAGGATGTGGCGTTTCGGGTGGTGCCGCTGGAGCCGCGCGACGCGAGCGAGATGATCCGCGAAATTCAAGGCTTTCCCGTACTGGAGGGCTTTCGCGGCGCGGAGCCGGCCGACCTGGCGGCGATCGAGCGGATGCTGCTGCAGCTCTCCGAGTTCGCCGAGGCGCACCCGGAGGTGGCGGAGCTGGACCTCAACCCGGTGTTCGCGCGGGCCGACGGGGCAATCGCGGTCGACGCGCGAATCGTGCTGACGCCGGACGGCGAGTGAACGCGGTAACGATCTGATCGGCGCGCCGTAGCGCCGATTGGCGCCAGTGTACCAGTGAGTGAAAGGCGATACCGATGCCTGTGACGCGCGAGCGGTTGCACCGCACCCTCAATCCGGAAGTCGTGGCGGTGATCGGCGACAAGAAAGCGAGCGGCTACAGCTGGCTGCGCTCGCTGCAAACGTTCTCCGGCAAGCTCTACTCGGTGCAGGTGGATCCGAACGAGATCCCCGGTATTGAGGAGTTGGGCGTCGAGAACTACGCGAGTCTCGCCGAGATTCCCGAGCGGGTCGATTTCGCGGTTTGCGCGGTGCCGCGGCAGGTCGCGCCGTTCATCGTGCAGGGCTGCGTCGACGCCGACGTGGGCGGCGTGACGCTGTTCACCAGCGGCTTCGCGGAGACAGGTGAAGATCTCGGCGTCGAGCTGCAGGACAAGATCTACGAGATCGCCGCGCCCTCCGGTCTAGCGTTGATCGGGCCCAACTGCATGGGCGTTCACATTCCGCGGTTGGGCGTGCGCTTCAACCGCGACCAGCCGCACGGCGTCGAGGGCGAGATCGGCTTTATTTCGCAGAGCGGCACGCACGGGATGAATTTCTCGCTGACCGGCGCGGCCAACGGGCTGTACTGCTCATCGCTGGTCTCGTTCGGCAACGGGATCATCCTCGAAGCGGCGGATTACCTCGATTACCTCGCGGACGACGAGCGCACGCGGGTGATCGCGATGTACATCGAGGGCGCGCGCGACGGGCGGCGGCTGTTCGAGTCGCTCAAGGCCGCGGCGGCGCGCAAGCCCGTCATCATCTGGAAGGGCGGCCAGACGGAGGGCGGCGGGCGCGCGATCCGCTCGCACACCGCGTCGCTGGCCAGCGATCAGGCGGTCTGGGACGCCGTAATTCGGCAGGTCGGCGCGGTCGCGGCGCATAACCTCGACGAGATGGTCGATGTGGTCAAGGCGACGCTGCTGGCGCGGCGTCCGCGTGGCAACCGGCTGGGCCTGATCGCGATGACCGGCGGGCAGTCGGTGGTACTGACCGACGCCTTCGAAAAGGCGGGCTGGAAGGTGCCGACGCTGAGCGACGCTTCGTACGCGCAACTGGCCGAGTTCTTTAACATCATCGGCGGGTCGTACCGCAATCCGCTCGACGCGGCCGGCACGATCGGTCAGTCGCCGGAGCATCTCGATACGATCTTCGACATCCTCGACGCCGACGAGAACATCGACGCGGTGGCGATGGAGCTGTCGGCGACGTTTATGGCGCGGCGCTGGCGGGAGAAGCCGGAGGAGTTTGATCGGCTGATCGGGTCGATCAAGCGCTTCATGGGGAAGTCGGAGAAGCCGTTCCTGGCCGCGCTGCATCCCAGCCACGTGGAGCCGGAAGCGCTGGAGGCGCGCCAGCGTCTACAGCAGGAGCAGATTCCCACCTTCCCCAGCTTCGAGCGCGCCGCCAACGCGCTGCGGAAGTCGGCGAGTCTGGCGGCGGTGTAGGACGGTCCTCAACCCGAAAGGCGAAGACGATGAAGAACATCGAAGCACACGAAAGCACACTGACTCAGATCTTCGAGTCCGCCAGCCGATACCTCATCCCGCAGGATCTACAGCGGCCGTACGTGTGGACCGAGGACAAACAGTGGGCACCTCTCTGGGACGATGTCGAGCGAACGGCCGAGCAGTGGCTCGAAACCGGCACAGCGAACGAGCACTTCCTCGGCGCGGTAGTCCTCCAGCAGCAACAGAATCCGTCCGCACGGATGCAGATTCGATCTGTCATTGACGGGCATCAGCGATTCATCACGCTGCAGATTCTTTTGGCTGCTGCCCGCACGGCGATTCACGAAAGCCTCGGCACCGAAGGCAGCAACGGCGAGATCGCGAAACGGCTGCACGATTTGGTTTCGAACGCCGAGCACTACCGTGACGGTGACCCTAATCGGGAGTTCAAGGTTTGGCCGCTGGAGGCAGACCAAGAGCAGTTTCGTGCGGCAATGTCCGTAGAAGGCTCCCTGCGCACCTCACAGGATCCTGCCATGGTCAAGGCACGTCACTATTTCACAGAACAGATCCACAAGTGGCTGAATCTCGCTCAGCAGCCGACGCTCAAACGAGCCCAAGCGCTCGAGCATGCTCTGGTGGAGATGCTCACGATCGTCACAATTGACCTCGGGTCTGATGTCGATCCGAACAAGATCTTCGAGACGCTGAACGCCCGGGGCACGCGATTGCTCGAATGGGACATCGTGAAGAGCAAGCTCATGGGAGCAGTCAGGGACTCTTCAAGCGACTTGCGCAACGCGACCTCCGGAGCAATCCGAGGCGTCGAAGAAGATGGCGATTGGTGGTGGACTGAGATCGGAGCGGGGCGTTATCGTCGCGCGAGGGTCGACGAGTTCCTGAACCACTTCCTGGTCGTTCTCACTGGAAAGGAAGTACCTCGAGCAACCGAATCGCGGGTGTTCGAGCAAGACCTACTCGACGCCGATCTCGCCCTGTCCGATGTGGTTGACGAGATCCACAAGCTGACGACCGTCTATCGTGAGCTTCTCGACTTCGAGGACAACTCTCGATACGGCTTGTTCCTGCATCGGTGGCGGACCATGCAGATGGGAGTGATGACGCCAGTGCTGTTGTGGCTCCGCTCCAGCTGCGACGACGGCGCAGAACTTGACGGCTCTGTGAGTGCATTGGAGAGCTATCTCGTTCGACGGATGCTCTGTGGGTACGCGGCACGTGGGGGCCACGACTTCTTCCTCCAGATGATGGCTTCCCTAATGAGCGCTGACCCTGCATCTGCGTCCCGCGCGGTCATCAGCCATCTACAGGCTGGTAGCGACGAGCGAGTCGTCTGGCCATCAGATGAGCACCTCCGCAACTCGATCATCCACGAACCGCTCTTCACTCGCCTGACCCGCGCACGCACGCGGATGGTTCTCGAGGCGATCGAGCAGTATCAGCGAGCGACTGATGCGATGACCGAAACCGATGCGGTACCGGACAAACTGACGATCGAGCACGTGATGCCGCAAGAGTGGCATAGTCACTGGCCTTATCCGACCGGCGACTCTGATGAGGAGAGCCCAAGCGAGCGACGGAACCGGCTAGTACACACGCTGGGCAACCTGACTCTCGTCAACAAGAAGCTCAATCCCAGCCTGTCGAACGCAGCGTGGCCTGAGAAACGGGCGTCTCTCAAGACCCACAGCACTCTGCTCTTGAACAACACGCTCGATTCGGCGCCAGACTGGCACGAAGACGCGATCGTCGATCGCAGCCGTCAGCTAGCAGATTTGGCGATCAAGATCTGGCCTAAGGCCTAAGGTCGACCAGATCTAGGGCGTGGGCGATCGAGGCGGGCGCGGGGCTGGCGGGCGGCTCGCGGCCTCGCACCCCCCACCTAACCTCCCCCCTGGAAGGGGGGAGGGATGAATTGGGGAAGAGGGTGGGTAGTGGGTGGGTGGTTCCTGCCTGCGCAGGAATGACGAGGAAGGGGCGCAGGAATGACGGTTGGGGAGGGAGGAGGGATGAATTGGGGCGCTTGGATGCGGCTTGGGTGGGCCGTCTACGTGAGTGCGCCGCAGCTCTTCGCGGAATCAGCGGAGGAAGATGAGGAACAGGGCGCTTGCGGCAACGAGTACCACGCCCCCGCCAACCATCGTCAGGATGATTGTTCGCTGACGCACATCGAGAATGCGATCCGCCTCTCGGCGGCGTTCCTCTCCCGACAGCCGAGGGTCCGACAGGACGCAGCGGACACTCGGCCAGACGAAGCGACGCCAGTTGTTGGTGCAGCAGCTCATCCGCGCAGCTCGGGCCAGATTTCGCGCCAGGCGGTTTCGATGTGGCGTAGGTAGTCGTCTACGGGGACGGCGGCTTCGCGGTCGTAGTTGGGCATGCCGATGCCGATGCGGGTGATGCCGGCGTCGCGGGCGGCGGTGAGGGTGCGGCGGGCGCTTGCGAGGTCCGTTTCGAGCGGCGGCAGCCACTGGATCGGGAAGTCGTCGGCCTCGCGCCCGTGGCGCTCCAGCGCGGCGCGGATCTTGTCGGTGAAGGCGATCAGGTGGTCGACGTCCGACTGCACGGGGGCGATCCAGCCGTCGCCCAGCCGCGCGGCGCGGTCCAGGGCGGGGTCGGAGAAGCCGCCGAAGAGCAGCGGCGGGCCGCCGGGCGTGACGGGCTTGGGCAGCAGGCTCATCTCGCGGATCGTGGTGTAGCGGCCGGCGAAGTTGATCGGCTCTTCGGTCCAGCAGGCGCGCAGCACGTGGATCGCTTCTTCCATGCGCGAGGGGCGCTGGCGGAAGGGGACGCCGAGCGCCTCGAATTCGGGCGCCTGCCAGCCGATGCCGATGCCGAGCCGGAAGCGTCCGCCGGAGAGGATGTCGATTTCGGCGGCCTGCTTGGCGACCAGCACGGGCTCGCGCTGGGGCAGCACGAGCACATTGGTCTGCAGCGCGACGCGGCTGGTCTGCGCGGCCAGCCAGGCCAGCGTGATCAGCACCTCGTGCTGATGCACATCGTCCTGATAGGGGCCGTCGGTGAGCCGGTCGGGCAGTTCGTAGGCGTAGGTCACGTGGTCGGCCATCGAGATGAAGTCGAGACCGATCGCCTCGACGCCCTGCGCCCAGTCGCGCAGTTCGGAGACATCCCAGTGCCAGTGCCAGGCGGGAATCTGAGCGCCGAATTCCATAGGCGGCATTGCGAGATCACCTCTCCGGTTCGTCGGTCCTGTGGCGCGCCGACAGGTGGTCGGCGTGTGTATCCTACAGGCGTCGGCCGGGCGGTGAGCGCGCCTGCGCGCCGCGCGATCTCAGGTCGGCGGGAGGGCGCCAATGGCGGTGGACGAACGACACGCCGGCGAAGAGGGCGTAATCCGCAGCGACATCGCGGACGTGATCAACCGCTCCGCGGCGATGGCGGTCTACGCCTACGCGGCGGTGCGCAAGGCGGGGGAGGCGAGCGGCCTGCAGCTGCCCGACTCGCTGACCGAGCATCTGGCCGAATCGACCTACATGGAGGTGATGCGCTACTCGCTCGACGAGTGCTCCTGCCCCTGCCATCAGGAGCACCAGTAGGCGGGCGGGCAGGCGGGTGGGAGGCGCGGCCAGCGACGGCGGCGACGGTGCTAGCCTGCGCAGAGTGGACGCCCACGCTGGGCGTCGGAAGGAGTTCGAGATGACTACTGCGGTGAAAGACTCGGTCGTGACGCCCGAGCGGTTCAAGTCGGGCCTGACCTGGAATCAGTATCTGGCCTACATCGCGTCGGAGGAGAATCAGCAGCGGCCGGCGCCGAACGGCAATCCGCGCGGCGACAACAGCACGCGCTTCGTGCGCAACATGGCGGCCTGGCAGCTGTCGGACGACGCGCGCGCGGCGCTCCAGTCGCTGCCGCGCCTGAAGATGCTGGTGCTGGGCGAGGACTGGTGCCCGGATGTCTACCGCGGGCTACCGGTGCTGGCCGAGATCGCGGCCAACGCGGGCTGGGAACTGCGCATCTTCGTGCGCGACGAGAACAGCGACATCATGTCGGAGTTCCTCAAGGACGGCCAGCACGAGTCGATCCCGACCGCGGTGCTCTACACGCCGGAGCACGAGTACGTGGGGCACTGGATCGAGCGCCCCGCGGTGGCCAACCAGCACATGGCCAACATGCAGAAGCTCTTCAGCCGCCAGGACGGCGAGTCGGAAGAGGAGATGCGCGCGCGGATCGGCAAGGCCTACCGCGATCTGCAATCGTCGGACGAGTGGGCGTCGTGGCGCGACGCGACGGTCGACGAGCTGATCGATCTGGCGCGCGCCAACACGTAGGGCCGCCGGCGCGCCGCCGGCCGCCAGCCTGGCTCGATCATGGTTACGGCAACGAAGCCTGCTGAGTCCGCGACGCTCCTCGTCGAGGGGGTCGAGCCGTCGCGCCTGCGCCTGCCGCCGGAGTGGGAGTTCACCGACGAGGCGTTTCACGAGCTCTGCGAGCTCAACCCCGGCTGGCGCTTCGAGGTCGACGAGCAAGGAAGGCTGGTGATCATGGGTGGCGCAGGGTTCGAGAGCAGCTCCCGATCGCTCGATCTCGCGACGCAGGTCCATGCCTGGATCGCGGCCCAAGGCCACGGCCGTATCACAGGCACCGACGGGTTCTACCGCATCGGCGGGCGCTTCCTCAGAGCGCCCGATCTTGCCTGGGTGGCCGGCGACCGGCTGCCGCAGACGCGCGAAGAGCGCGAGCGGATGCTGCCGCTCTGCCCCGACTTTGTGATCGAGGTGCGCTCGCCGTCGGACCGACTCTCCGACCAGCTGACCAAGATGCAGTTCTGGATCGACCACGGCGCGCGGCTGGCCTGGCTGATCGATCCGTTCGACGACATCGCCTACATCTACCGCCCGGGACAGGAGCCGGAGCAGTTGGAGCGGCCCGAGACGCTCTCCGGCGAGGCTGTGCTGCCCGGGCTGGTGGTGGAGCTGAGCGCCGTCTGGTGGCCTGCGTCCTGATTGGTAACGCGCTGCGTCCGCCGCGCAGGTATGCTGGACGCCATGACGACTCGCACCGACTACCACGTTGAGACGGCCAGCGAATTTCTGGCCCGGGCGCATGCTGAGCTGGCCGACGACGACCTGCTACAGGCGTCGGAGAAGGGCTGGGGAGCGGCGGCGCGGATGGTGAAGGCGGTTGCCGAGGCGCGAGGCTGGGATCACAATGGTCCTGGCCAGCTGCACCGGGCGATCCGCCGCCTTGTTGAGGAGACTGGACAGGGCGAGTTGCGCGATTACTTCAGCGCGGCAAACACGCTGCACCAGAACTTCTACGACGGCTTCCTCGAAGCCCAAGATGTGAGCGCCTATCTCGAACGGGTGGGGCGCCTCGTCGAACTGCTGCGTCCGCTCGCGGCCTGAATCTCAGACCCCCGATCGGCCGGGTTGAGCGCTTGCCAGGTCTGGAGCGTTTGCGGCGCGGCGCGTCATCGGCGCCTGGGTGTCGCACGCGCCGGGCTGTCGGTGGGAGTGGAAGTGAGGAACTCCTCAATCTCGGCTGCGATCTTCGTTACGGGAGCTGACTCCAGTTTGCGCGGCAGCGATTGGCGAACGTAGCCCCGGTAGGACTTGGTGTTGAGCCGCGAGTCAAGGATGACGCAGATGCCGCGGTCGCTGCGGTTGCGGATCAGGCGGCCGAAACCTTGCCGCAACCGCAGGATTGCGAGCGGTAGGGTGAGTGCGCGGAATCCATCCTTGTATTGTTCGCTGCGTGCGGCGTGAACCGGATCGTTCGGATGGTCGAACGGCAAACGACAGATGATCAGCAGCGACAGGTTTTCGCCGGGGATGTCGACGCCGGTCCAGAGTGAATCGACGCCGAACACGACGGTCTGCGGCACGCTTCTGAGCGCATCGGTCACCGCAGCCGGGCTGCCGTCACTTCGTTGAACCTTGAGTTGCAGGCCGCGATCTTCGAGAGCGGCGCGCGCCAGACCGGCGACATTGTTCATTGTGCTGTACGACGTGAAGAGCACCATCGTGCGGCCGTCCGCAGTGCCCGCGAGCCGCGTGATCGCCTCGGCAAGGGCGGCTTCGTATTTGGCTTTGTATTCGTCGGGGGCATCGCGGCGGGGCGGGCGCGGCAGGTCGCTGGTGATGAAGATGCGCGAGTGGCGCTGGTAGTCGAACGGCGAGCCATACAGCTTCTCGCGGGCGGCAGTCGGCAGCGCCAGACGATCACGCAGGAAATCCCAGCGCTGCCTCACGGTCAGCGTCGCGCCGGTCAGAACGATGGCGTGGCGAGACTCACGCTGCGACCACAGCAAGCTGTTCAGTACTGGGCCGACGTTCAAGGGTGCCTCCTTCAGCGTCAGTTCCGGCTCGTCGGCGTCGGGCTCAGCCAGATCGAGCCAAGCCACCGTTTGTTCCGGCTCTGCTGCGAGAATGGCACCGACACCTTTCGCCGAATCCCGAAGAGAACTCGCCGCCCACGAAACATCATCTGCGAGCTTAAACAGATCGGTGCGCTGTTCGCCGTCCGCGTCCTCTGCCTGCTCACGCCCTGCCTCACTCAACTCGTCAAGCTCTTGCGCCAGCGCTTCGATTCGCTCCTTTGAGATCTGCCAGCGCTTGAGGACTCGGCGCCATGCGGCTGATTCGCGGACGACATCGGTCAGGCGCAGCGTGGCGTCGTCGCTGCGCTCGCTCAGCATTTCGGCGTGCAGTTGCTCGAGTTGGTCCTACAATACGAAAACTGATTCGCGCGTTTGGCGCGCCTGGATGATCAGCGATGTTTGAGGGCCCAGACCGATCTCGAGCGCCCGGCGCTCAAGCGTCTTGGTGCGTCGCTGCTTCTCCGAAGCGACACGGTCAACTCGGTCTAAGATGGTTCGTTGCGAGATCTTGTCCCCGAACATGTCCGTCGCTACATCTTCGAAGAAGTGTGCTTCGTCGATGATCACCACGGGCGCGTGAGGCACGCGCGACTTTTTCACGAGGAGACTGGCGATCAGCAGCCACTGGTTAGCGATAACCAGATGCGAACGCTCGGCGCGCTTGTAGGCGCGGTCAAGGAAGCATGTGCCGTCTTCAACGTAGGGGCAACCATCGCTGAGACAGGATGCGCCGCGCGCGGAGAGTCGCCCCCACCCTGGTTCGTCGCTCTCTGTCAGCTGCAATTCTTCGCGATCGCCGACGGCGGTCGTGTTTTCCCAGACGATGACTTGAGCTAGCAGTAATTCGGGAACGTTCTCGCGGTCGTCGTCGTGTTCGAGCCAGGCGTCGAGCGCGCGGTCCACGTTGCGGCGACAGAGGTAGTTGTTCCGTCCCTTCAGGATCGTCGCGCGAAGCGCCGGCGCGACTTCGGGCAGTTGGCGCTCAAGCATCGTACGCAGGCGCGGAACCTCGTTTTCGAGCAATTGGCCCTGGAGGTTCTTGGTGTGGGTGACGACCATCACGCGCCGCCCTTTGGCCGCCGCCCAGATCGCGGCTGGGACGAGGTAGGCGAGCGACTTGCCGACGCCGGTGCCGGCTTCGATTAGCCCGATGCCGCCGTTGTTCAGCACGCGGGCGAGATCATCGGCCATGTCCCGCTGCTCCTGACGCGATTCCATGGGAGACACCGAGTTTGAGGTTGCGCCGCCGAACACGGAGGCGGTCATTTGAGTGATGCGTTTTCCGCTCAGTTTGACTTGTTGGGGCTGCTCCTCTTCGCGGGGTTGATCGTCCGCCGGGGGCGGGCGGCGCGGCGGCTCAACCGGTCTGCGCAACAGCGGAATGTTCGCCCGGCCCGGCATTGCGGCGATGAAGGCGCGGAGCGGCGACGCGAAGCCAGCCGCTTGGCTGAGCGCGAACAGCTTGGCCTGCACTTTGGGCGGGAGGCGCGTCCAGCGGCTGCGCAACGCCAGGAACAGCAGATGAGTGCTCTCGGCGTCGGCGAGAGCGTCGGGCCGGATGGCCGGGGCGATCCGGTATTGCGCGCAGAGGTCGTTGAGCTGGTAGGACCGCGCGGTTGGTTCGAGCACGCGAGCGATCGCCAGCGTATCGATGGGCGGCTTGCCGATGTTCGCACCTGCCTGGCGCAAGCGCTTGAGGAGCTCAGGGGCGTCGTGCCCGATCAGGATGTCGTCGGTGAGCTCGGGATCGAGCGGCGGGCGCAGCTGCTCGACTTGGGGCTCGTCTGTGAGTTCATCGGGCGTGAAGCGGACTACGGCGACCTCTGCGAGGTCGGAGAGGGCGGCGTCGTTGTCGCTGATGCCGATCGCGGCGTGGGTGGGCGCACTCATCCGAACTATTGTAAAGGAGACCGTGAGGTTTGGGGTGGGTGGTTCCTGCCTGCGCAGGAATGACGGGGAGGGGCGCGGGAATGGCGGTTGGGGCGCGGGTTCCTGCCTGCGCAGGAATGACGGAGAGGGGGCGCGGGAATGACGGTTGGGGGCGCGGGTTCCTGCCTGCGCAGGAATGACGGGAGAGGGGCGCGGGTGTGACGGTTGGAGGGTGCGGGTTCCTGCCTGCGCAGGAATGACGGGAGAGGGGCGCAGGAATGACGGTGGGGGTGTGGGTTCCTGCCTGCGCAGGAATGACGGAGAGGGAAGCGCGCGTGGGGGTTAGAGCTCGCGGTTGAAGGGGCTTTCCAGGGGGGCGGGCTCTTGGGTTGCGGCGGACTCTTGCTCGAGTTGGCGCGTGGCCAGCCAGGTCATTACCCAGCGTTGGAGGGCGGTGAGGTTGGAGAGGGCGGCGAGCAGCCAGAGGATGGCGACGACCTGGCCGGAGAGCAGGCCGATGGCCATGATCAGCAGGCGTTCGAGGCGGGTGCCCAGGCCGGAGCGGATTTGGATGCCGAACTCGGCGGCCTTGGAGCGGGTGTAGGAGACCAGCATCGAGCCGCTCAGGCTGAGCACGATCAGGATGATCGCCGTGCGGTCGAAGCGATCCTCGCCAAGGTACCAGAAGAGCAGGCCGAAGAGGATTGCGAAGTCGGCCAGGCGGTCGCTGACGGCGTCGAAGACTGCGCCCCAGTCGCTGGCCTGGTTTGTGTAGCGGGCGACTGCGCCGTCGAACAGGTCGAACGCGCCGGCGGCGAGCATTACGATGCCGGCCTGCCAGAACCAGCCGATCGAGGCGAGGTAGCCCGCGCCGCCCATGCCGAACAGTCCGATCAGGGTGAGCAGGTTGGGCGTGAGTCCGGTACGGGCGACCGCGCGGCCGACCCGCTCGGAGATTGATTGCGACAGCGTGTGGGGAAGTAACGACACTGCTGCGCTTTGTGTGAGAAGCCCCGCCGCCACGAGGCGATGACGCCACGTTAGACAGGTCTGCGCTGTTTTCTCGTCATCGCAGCGTCAATCACATTCGGCTAATACACGGCGCGATAACAAAGGTCCAGCATAACTAGCCGAGCAGACGGTTATAGACGCGAATGTGCTCATCGCCCACGATTGCGGCGTCGAAGCGGCGGGCCGCCGCGCGGCCTGCGGCGCTCAATTGGCCGCGCAGGCGTGGATTGGCGAGCGCCTGCTCGATCGCTTCCGTCAGCGCGACGGCGTCGCCGGGCGGGACGAGCAGCGCGGCGCGTCCGCCGCGGGCGGCGATGCGATAGCCGTCGATGTCGGAGGCGACGACCGGCAGGCCGGCGGCCATCGCCTCGACCAGCACCAGTCCGAGCGCTTCGCCGCCCATGGCGGGGGCGCAGAGCAGCGTGGACTTGGCCAGCAGCCGCCGCACCTCGCCGCTCGATAGGGGGCCGTGAAAGCGGACGCGGGGCGTCAGCTCGAGCAGCTCGACCAGCTTGCGCGCGGTTGGCCGCATCGGGCCGGCGATGTCCAGCGTGGCCTGCGCGTTCTCAAGCAGCGCGAACGCGGCGAGCAGGATGGGCAAGCCCTTGCGCGGCTCGTCGCGGCCTACGTACAGAATCGCCGCGCCGGCGTCGGCGGGCGGCGCGGCAGACCCGGCGTCGAACGGTTCGATGCAGGGCGGGATGATCGCGGCGGGGCCGGCGAGGATTGGGCGGGCGGTGTCGAGCGCGGCGGTGGAGACGACGATCTGCGCGGCGGCGCGGCGCGCCAGCGGGCGCAGGACGCGCGCATAGCGCTCGTAGAGCCGTTGCGCGGATTGCTCGGCGCTGTGAAAGGTGAGCACGGTCGGGGCGCGTCTGGGCGCGGCGTAGAGCGCGAGCGGCCCGAGCAGCGGGACGAGAGGCTCCTGGATGTGGATGATGTCCCAGTCGGCGTTGAGCCGCTTGCGCAGGCGCAAGGCCGCGCCGGGCGCGATGGCGGCGTCGCCCACGCTGCCGCCGAAGCGGACCGGCCGCGGCTTGCCGATAGCCTCGATCCAGGGTTGATCGGCCGCCGCCGGGTCGGAGCTTGGCGCGAGCACCTGTGCGTCGTGTCCCCGCTGCCGCAGGCGCCGCGCGAGCGCCAGGGTGTGGGTGCGCACGCCGCCGGGGCGGGCGAGGTCGTAGGGCATGATGAGCGCGATTCGCATGCGACGAGGCCGATCTTCTCAGCGCCGCCTGGCGCGGCGCGCCAGTGCGCGGGGGGTGGCGGTCATGCCCAGCGCCGGCTGCAAGAGTAGGCGCGGTCCGACGCGCAGCAGCGACGGCCGGCGGCGCCCCTCGGCTTCGGTTTCGCCCCGCGTCAGCGCGTCGCGCAGCGCCGCTGCGCCCTGACCTGGATAGCGGGTGACGGCCGCTCCGACGTGGGCGGCGAAATGGGCGTCGCTGCCGCCGGTCTGGGGCAGCCGCCAGCGCTCGGCGTTGCGTTGGCGCACGGCCACGGCGCGGCGGCGGGCGAGCAGGGACGGGTTGGCCAGCTCGATCGCCAGCACGAGCGACGGATCGCTGCGGCGCGACGCTTGGAGATCGTCCACCAGCCGATCGATCTCGTTCAGCTTCAGGCTGGGCGGCATGATTGCTGCGGGGTGGGCGATGCTGGCGACGCCGCCCTGCCGCCAGATCGCCTCGACCGTCTCCGCCGCCGAGCGGAACGCGGGGATCGGCGCGTCGATCCAGAGCGCCAGGATGTGCCCCTGCCGCGAGGTGACCTCGCTGCCGATGATCACCTCGATTGGCAGATTTCGTGCCAGCGCGATTTCGCGGGCGCGCAGCGCGCCCGCCACGTCGTCGTGCTCGGTGATGGCGATGCAGTCGAGTCCCTCGGCGACGGCGGCCTCCAGCACTCGCTCGGCGCTGTCCATCCCGTCGGAGGCGCGGGTGTGTACCTGCAGGTCCGCCGCCGCCGACCAGGAGGCCGCCGCGCGGCTCACGCGACGCTCCGCTCGCGGCCGGCTCGCGGATCGTCCCAGGGCGTGTCGCGGCAGGGCGCCCAGGGCGACTCGAAGATGCGCCACTGCTCGCAGTGCTCGGAGAGGATTGGCTCGAAGAGCGCGACGAGGTCGGCCAGCCCGGTGCGCACATCGAGCGCGCGGTTGCCGGTCAGCAGCAGCGGCAGCGGCGGGAGGCACTCGACCTCGAAGTGCAGGCCGGCGGTGCGGCGCTGCCAGATGGGCAGCAGGGCGGACTCAGTGCGAATTGCGAGGTCGACCGCGCCGACGGGGAAGCGGGCCTGGCGTCGGAAGAAGGGGACGCATGCGCCGCCGCCCTGGATGTCGCGATCCCAGAGCACGGCGACCAGCCCGCCGCCGCGCAGGCGCTCGATGCAGTGGGCGATTCCCGCGCGGTCGGCCTCGACGAAGTCGACGCCCGCGCCGGCTCGCCGCGCCTCCGCCGCCGCGCGGTGGCGCGGATCAGCCAGAGGTTCGACCAGCGCGGTCGCGCCGATGCCCAGCGCGCCGACCGCGCGCACGACGACCTCGGGGTTGGCCAGATGTGCTGAGGTGGCCAACACGCCGCGGCCGGCGTCCAGTTCGCGGCGCAGGTGATCGAGTCCGCGCAGGGTGAGCCGCTCGTGGAAGATTTGCTCGGCGCTGAGCGAGGGCAGGAGGGCGAGATCGACGTAGTAGCGGGCGGTCTCCTCGAAGACGCGGCGCACGGCGCGGTTGAGCCGCGGCAGCTCCCATTCGGGGTGCAGCCGTTGCAAATTGTTGCGGACGCGCAGGCGGCGGCGTTCGGCCAGAGGCGGGGCGAGCGCGGCGAGCCGCTCGGCGAGCGCGTACAGCGCCGCTTCGGGCGCGGCGCGCGCCAGCAGTTCGATAGCGCGCAGCAGCGCGGCGGTCGGCATGGCGCCAGCCTATCGCCGCGCCCGCCAGGGTGTGTTCCGCGCTTGCATCATTCATGCGGCCACTTCCGCCCTCCCTCCGTCATTCCTGCGCCTCTCCCGTCATTCCTGCGCAGGCAGGAACCTACGCACCCCAACACTCCACTCATCCCTCCTTCCCCAAATTCATCCCTCCCCCCTTCCAGGGGGGAGGTTAGGTGGGGGGTGGGAGGCACCGATCGTCCACCAGCGGCCGAGAGCGGCAGCCCGCACCCACCAAGACGCATCCACACTTCCGTCATTCCTGCGCAGGCAGGAACCCGCGCGACCCTCGGTGTCCCCCCCCCCCCCCAACACCCCGACGGCCCACCCAAGCCGCTTCCGCACCCCCACGGGTTCCTGCCTGCGCAGGAATGACGATTGGGGGCGCAGGAATGACGGGATGGGGTGTGGGTGTGACGGAGGGGATCTGGCAGGCGTGGGCGATCGAGGTGTGAGACGGGCGGTGGTGGCGGCTCGTTGCGTCGCACCCCCCACCTAACCTCCCCCCTTCCAGGGGGAGGGATGAATTGGGGGAGGTGGGGGAAGTGGTGGGGGAGGGGAGATGTTGGGGTGCGCCGACGCCGGGGGTCGCGGGGGTTCCTGCCTGCGCAGGAATGACGGAGAAGGAGCACAGGAATGACGGTTGGGGGCGCGGGTTCCTGCCTGCGCAGGAATGACGGAGAAGGGGGCGCAGGGGGTTAGAGGGTGGCGGCAGGTTGGGGGGCGCGGTGGGTCAGAGGGTGGCGGCGGGTTGGTGGGTGGGGGCCAGGAATTCTTTGAGGGCCTGGGCGGCTTCGGGGTGGGACCAGAGGTCGTCGTCCTGGTGGGCGTCCTGGAGGTTTTGGAGGATTTCGGCGACCTCCTGGTCGAGGGTCTGTTCGGGGTTGTGGTGATCGGGCGGATTCAGGTGGATGGTTGGGGTGGTCCTATCTGGTCGGAGGGGTTGGGGGTGTTCGGAGTTGTTCAGGTTTGTTCGGGTTTGTTCAGGGTTGTTCAGGGTCTGTTCGGGGTGGTTGATGGGCTGTTCGATGGGGGGCTCGGCGTCGGCGAGTTCTGCGGCGGGGTATTCGTTGACGGCGGCGGTGATGGTTTCGGGGTCGAGTTGGCCGGCGTCGGCGGCGCGGAGCAGGTCGCGGGCGGTGAGGCGGTACTCGCGCAGCGCGGACTGGAGCGCGCGGTCGCGGTGCTGGAGGTAGCGGATCAGGTCGGCGCTGTCGATGTGCTGGAAGAGCGGTTGGACTGAGCCGTCGGAGTTTTGGGCGGCGAAGGGTTCGAGCGGTTTGAGCGGGTTGGTGATGAGTTCGTGGATGCGGTGGCGGAGCAGGGCGAGGTGCTGGAGCAGGGCGTCGTGGGCGGTGGCGCGGGCGAACTCGGATTGATGGGTTTCGATGGCGCGGAGGTCGTCGTGGACGGTGGTTGGGGAGACGTGGAGTTCGTCGGCGATTTCGCGGATGGTGAAGTGGTGTTGGCGGAGTTCGTGTGCGCGGAGGGCGCGTCGGCGGCGCTGTGGGGAGAGGGGCATGGTGGGCGGCCTTTCGTGGTACGGGTGTTCTGCTGTGATGGTAGCAGGGTTTTGGGGAAGTGGGGGTGCTGGCGGTGCGGGTTCCTGCCTGCGCAGGAATGACGGAGGGGTGCAGGGATGACGGAGGGGGCGCAGGAATGACGGATGAGCGGGGGGTGAGGGCGATTGGGGCGCGGTAGGGGCGGTGGTGGTTGCTCGGTGCCTCCCACCCCCCACCTAACCTCCCCCCTAAAAGGGGGGAGGGATGAATTGGGGAAGGGGGGAGGTTGGGGGTTGGGGTGGTTGGTGGGTGGCGGGGGAGGGGTGGTCTGTTGGGGATTGGTGGCGGGTGGGTGTCGCCGGGTGTTGCGTGCGCGGGTTCCTGCCTGCGCAGGAATGACGGATGGGAGGGCGCAGGAATGACGGGAGGGGAGCGGGGGTGGCGGATGAGGGGGTGGTGTGGACGGTGGGTGGTTCCTGCCTGCGCAGGAATGACGGATGGGGGCGCAGGAATGGCGGGTGGGGCTGGAGTGGCTTGGGCGATCGGGGGGCGGTGCGCACGGGTGGTGGCAGCTCGGTGCATCCCACCCCCCACCTAACCTCCCCCCTTCCAGGGGGGAGGGATGAATTGGGGAAGGGGGAGTGGGGTTGGATGTTGGGGTGCGTCGGGGTCGGGGGGTGCGCGGGTTCCTGCCTGCGCAGGAATGACGGTTGGGGGTGCGCGGGTTCCTGCCTGCGCAGGAATGACGGACAGGGGGCGCGGGTTCCTGCCTGCGCAGGAATGACGGAGGGGGGGCTAGCTGCCGTCCAGGTTGATCTCGGTGCTGCGCAGCCAGCGGTTGTGGCCTGGGTTCGCGGGGAAGTAGCGACCCGACGGCAGGATGAGGTCGCCGTCTGTGGGCGTGAAGCCGAACTCGATTCGGCCGTTGGCTACCAGCCGCGCGTTGATCCGGCCTACTACCGTGCCGTCGACTTCGATCGGCGTAGAGCGCAGCCAGCGGCCATGGCCCGGATCCGCCGGGAAGTAGCGACTGCGCGGCAGCACCGGATCATCCACATCCGCGCCGGCCGGCAGCCAGGCGAACTCCGTTCGCCCGTCCGAGGTGCGGCGCGCCATGATCCGCCCGCGGCTCGCGTCCACTGCCGCGGCCGGCTCGTCTTGGCCGCCTGCGGTCGGCTGCTCTGCCCCGGTCGCCGGCTGCTCCGTCGCCCCAGTCGTCGGCTGTTCCGGCTGGCTGGCGGCTGGGGCTGCCAGCGACGAGGGGACGTCGGCGGCGCCGTCGAAGATGGTCCAGCAGGCGACGGCGCCGGCGCTGCTGCGGGCGCAGGCGTGATCGTGGCCGGCGCTGACCTCGATCCAGGGGCCGGCCGGGGGCTGCACCGGGCTGCCTGGCACGGAGTAGCCCCAGCACTCGACTGCGCCGTTGGAGCGCACGCCGCAGCTGTGGCGGCCGCCGGCGCTGACGGCGCGGAACAGCCCGCTTGGGGCGTCGGTCTGGCCGTAGCGATTGTCGCCCCAGCATTGCACCGCGCCGCCGGTCTGCACGGCGCAGTTGTGCGTCGCGCCCGCGCTGAGCGCGCCGAAGGTTCCGCTCGGCGCATCCAGCCTCGTCTGATCGATCCAGTTCGCGCCCCAGCACTCGATCGCGCCGTTCGTACGTAGGCCGCAGCTGTGCCAGCCGCCGGCCGCGACCGCGCGGAATGTTCCGCTCGGCGCTTCCGTCTGTCCGTCCTGCACGCCCCAACACTCCGCCGCGCCGTTCGAGCGCAGACCGCAACTGTGCCCTTGTCCCATACTCACCGAGCGGAACGAACCGTCCGGCGCGTTGGTTCGACCGGTCGCCCAGTCGGCGCCCCAACACTGCACTGAGCCGCTCGTGCGCAGCGCGCAAGTGCCGACGGCGCTCGCGCTGACCGCGCTGAAGGCGCCTTCGGGCGGCACCGCCTGGCCCCCGGCGTTGTTGCCCCAACACTCCAGCGCGCCGCCGGCGCGCAGACCGCAACTGTGTCCGTCGCCCGCGCTCACGGCGCTGAAGGCGCCTTCCGGCGCCGCCGCCTCATTGCTGGTGGTGGCCGCCCAACACTGCACCAGCCCGCTCGTGCGCAGCACACCGCAGAAGTACCTGCCGGAGGCGTCCAGCGCGCTGAACGGCCCGCTCAGATCGGCCTCGCCCGCGGCCGGGGCGTCTCCCCAGCACTCCATCGCGCCGTTGGCCCGGAGGCCGCAGCTGTGTCCGGCGCCCAGGCTCAGCGCGCTGAACGCGCCCTGCGGCGGATCTGTCTGGCCGGCCCAGTTGCCGCCCCAGCACTCCACCGTCCCATTCGCGCGCAAGCCGCAGCTGTGCGCGCCGCCCGCGCTGACCGCGCTGAATGACCCGCTTGGGGCGCTGGTCCGCCCGCCGTCGTCCAAACCCCAGCAGACGACTGCGCCGCTCGCGCGCAGGGCGCAGCTGTGTTCCCCGGCCGCGCTGACGGCGCGGAACGACCCGCTCGGGGCGCTGGCCTGCCCGTGGTCGTCGGCGCCCCAGCACTCCACCGCCCCATCCGCGCGCAAGCCGCAGCTGTGCCGCCCGCCGACGCTCACATCGCGGAATGACCCTTCCGGCGCGGTAGTCTTGCCGTCCCCGCTATGGCCCCAACACTCCACCGCTCCGCTTGCGCTCACCGCGCAGCTGTGCCGCCAGCCTGCGCTCAGTGCGCGGAACGCGCCCTCCGGCGGAGCGGTCTGGCCGTGATCGTTGTCGCCCCAGCAGACGATGCCGCCGGAAGCGAGCAGCGCGCATGCGTGTTCTCCGCCCACCGCCACCGCCGTGGCCCGCGGGCTGCTCTGCGCCGAGGCGCTCTCGCGGCTGCCTGCGGCCCCGAGCGCGATGCCGGCCGCAACGAGCAATGCGGCGATTGCCAAGCCACCCGCGATCGTCCGTCGGCCCATCTGCCACGCTCCTTCTGTCGGCTGCAAGTGCCCTTGCGGATTTTATGTCACACAGACGTTACGGCCACGTGTGGGTGGGGGATGGTTCATTTGTATCCACAGGCGGTGGATAATGCGGCTGGCGCGCGCGGTTCCTGCCTGCGCAGGAATGACGGGGGAGGGGCGCGGGAATGACGGTGGGGGGCAGGGGGTGGCGGAGGGGGCGCGGGGGTAATGGGGAGGGAGCGGATGGGGAGGGAGGGCGCGGGGGTGGCGGGAGGGGGTGGGGTGATGGGAGGGCGTGGAGGAGGGGGAGTGTGGATGCGCTTTGGGGAGTGTGGGCGCTGCTCGGGCGCTGGTGGCGGCTTGCGGCGTTCCACCCCCCACCTAACCTCCCCCCTGGAAGGGGGGAGGGATGAATTGGGGAAGGCGGCGGCCGGGGTTTGAGGGATGGGTGGTGGGTTCGGTTCCTGCCTGCGCAGGAATGACGGTGGGGGGGCGCACGAATGACGGAGAGGGGGCGTGGGGGTGATGGGGAGGGAGCGGATGGGGAGGGAGGGCGCGGGGGTGGCGGGAGGGGGTGGGGTGATGGGAGGGTGTGGAGGAGGGGGAGTGTGGATGCGCTCTGGAGGTGTGCGGGCGTCGCTCGGTCGCTGGTGGCGGCTTGCGGCGTTCCACCCCCCACCTAACCTCCCCCCTGGAAGGGGGGAGGGACGAATTGGGGAAGGAGGCGGCCGGGGTTTGAGGGATGGGTGGTGGGTTCCTGCCTGCGCAGGAATGACGGTGGGGAGCACAGGAATGACGGAGAGGGGGCGTGGGGGTGATGGGGAGGGAGCGGATGGGGAGGGAGGGCGCGGGGGTGGCGGGAGGGGGTGGGGTGATGGGAGGGCGTGGAGGAGGGGGAGTGTGGATGCGCTCTGGAGGAGTGCGGGCGCTGCTCGGTCGCTGGTGGCGGCTTGCGGCGTTCCACCCCCCACCTAACCTCCCCCCTGGAAGGGGGGAGGGATGAATTGGGGAGGAGGCGGCCGGGGTTTGAGGGATGGGTGGTGGGTTCGGTTCCTGCCTGCGCAGGAATGACGGTGGGGGCGCACGAATGACGGAGGAGGGGCGTGGGTTCCTGCCTGCGCAGGAATGACGGGTGGAGGCGTGGGGGGTTAGAGCTCGAGCATGCCGGTTTCGCCGTGCTCGGCTTCGTCCTCCAGCTCTTCGTCGGCGCCGAGGCCTACGCCGATGTAGACGAAGCCGCCGGCGGCGAGGCCGAGGAAGAGGCCGGCGGCGATGATGATCCAGAGCAGCCAGGCGTCGAAACCGCCGTTGGCGCTGCTGAGGTGCTGATTGCCCGCGCCCAGATTGACGAGGATCGCGTGGACGACGACGCCTACGACGCCGCCCACGATCATGCCCGGCGCGAGCAGCGCCATCTGAATCAGCGGCGGGGCGTCCTTGAGCCACTGCGGCAGCATGAACGACGGAACCAGCGGCGGCATCGCATCCTCCCAGCGTTGCGCAATCTCGGTCGCCGCCAGTATCGCAAGCGCGGGGCGCACGCGCTACCCCATCGGGCCGGGCGCGTCTAAGCTCACTGTCATGGGCACGCTTCTGGATCGCCGCCTCAGCCGCCGCCTGTTGCTGCGCCGCAGCGCCGCGGCGGGCGTGGGCGCGGCGGCGCTGGCGCTGGTCGGTTGCAGCTCGGACGAGGAGCAGGCAGCGGAGCTTGCGCAGCAGCAGAGCGCGGCGCAGACAGAGCAGCAGACGCAGCAGCAAGCTGAGCAGCCGCCCGAGCCGCCGCAGCAGTCCGCCGCGCAACAACAGCAAGCGGCGCAACAGGATGCCGCCGACGCCGCGCAGCAGGACGAATCGCAGCAGCAGGCCGAGCCGGAGCCGTCGTCGGGCCCCGCGCCGGGCGGGGTGCTGCGCGCTTACCTGCCGATCGAGCGCTTCGACACCTGGGATCCGCACCGCTCGCGCTTCCGCTACGCGCAGAGCATCCACAGCCTGGTCTACAGCCGCATTTTGCAGCCCGCCGACCCGCACTCCGGCGAGCTGGCGGCCGACCTCTGCGCGTTGCCCGAAACGCCGGATCAGACAACTTATGTCTTCACTATGAACCCGGATGCGCGCTTCTGGGATCGATCGCCCACCGATGGGCGCAATGTTGAGGTTGAGGACATCCGGCTCAACATCGAGCGGCAGCAGGCCGGGCTGGACGCCGAGGGCGAGCCGGATCCGCGCTTCTACCGCAGCCGCGACTGGAACCGCGCCGCGTTCGCGGCGGGCGATGAGGGGACCTTCACGCTCAGCAGCGACGCGCCCGACGCGCCGTTCCTGGGCAGCGTGATCGCCTCGCCGTTCGCCTGGATCATCAGCGCCGAAGCGATCGAGGATTCCGCGCCGGGCTGGCTTGATGCGCCGCTCGAGCACACGACGGTCTCCGGCAGCGGGCCGTATTTTCCGCTGGACTACGTCCCCGGTTTCGAGCTCTCGCTGCGGCGCTCGGACAACTGGTGGGGCGCGGAGGTCTGGCCGGAGGCGATCATTTTCAGCGGCGGGCCGACCGACGGGATCGTCGAGTCCTATCAGCAGGGCGCGCTGGATCGGGCGGATTTCCCGCTGACCAACGAAACGGTTGAGCTGTTGCGCGAGCAGAATGCGGAGCACACGCCGTTCGAGCTGCCGCTGGACGCGCCGATTCAGTTGCTCGCGCCGCGCGACTCCGATCCCAGCGCGGCGCTGGGCGATCCGCGTGTGATTCGCGCACTCTCGATCGCGCTGGATCGCCGCCGGCTGATTGATCGGCTCTACGGCGGGCGGGGGCGTCCGTCCGGGCCGCTGCCCTGGTATCTGGAGGGCTGGGCGCTGAGCGACGACCGTCTGGCAGCGTTCCCGGGCTACCGCACGGTGCGCGAGGACGATCTGGCGGAGGCGCGGCAGTTGATTGCGGCGGCGGGCGGCGCGGAGATGATCGCCGAAGCGCCGCTCGTGACCGCCGACCTGCTGGAGGGCTTCTTCCCCGGCGTGGGCGCGTTCCTGCGCGACCTGCTGCAGGAAGCGACGGGGCTGACGCTGGATCTCGAATTCCGCCCGTTCGCCGAGGCGCTCGACCAGTTGCAGGGCGGCGAGCGCTTCCTCTTCTTCGGCTGGGGCGCCGCGCCGAGCGGGCCGGACCCGACCGACGCCTGGCGCGAGACGCTGCACTCGGAGGGAGCGCAGAACTGGGGCGGGCTGGCCGACGCGGAGTTGGACGGTCTGATCGAGCAGATGCGCGGCACATTCGATCTCGACGCGCGGCGTGACCTCTGCCAGCAGGCGCAGATGCGGCTGCTGAGCGGCGAGGCGGGGGGCTGGGTGCATAATCTGGCCAACGGCGAGCAGTTGGGCGTTTCGCAGCCGTGGCTGCACCTCGATCCGCGCGCGCTGTCCTACGCCTGGTCTATGCAACATCTGGCGACCAGCTGGCTGGACACCAGCGAGGCGTCGGCCTACCCAACGGACGCGCGCCCCATCCCGGAGCCGCCCGCCGAGGAGCCGGTGGAGGCGCCTGAAGCGTCGGAAGAGGCGGAGTAGGGGGCGAGCTTCCGTCATTCCTGCGCAGGCAGGAACCTGTCTTAACCATAGAGGTGTGGGACACGTGAATCAGGTGGGCGGCCGGTGCCCTGCACAACAGCCTCTTGCGCGCTCGCTGCGTTCCACCCCCCACCTAACCTCCCCCCTGGAAGGGGGGAGGGATGAATTGGGGGGAGGAGGGGATGAGGTTGGGGTGGGGTGGGAGCCGCGACTCTGCCGCGAGCTCGCGAGCTCGCTTGGGTTCCTGCCTGCGCAGGAATGACGGGGAGGGGGCGCAGGGGTTCCTGCCTGCGCAGGAATGACGGTTGGGGGGCGCGGGAATGACATTGGAGCGACACCGCCCCGATTCATCTCTCCTCCCTTCCAGGGGGGAGACTAAGAGGGGGGTCGGCGCAGCGAGCCGGCGCGGGCGGCTGAGGGGGCGGGCGGCGCCCGGCACAACGACCTCTTGCGCGCTCGCTGCGTTCCACCCCCCACCTAACCTCCCCCCTGGAAGGGGGGAGGGATGAATTTTGGGGAGGAGGGGATGAGGTTGGGGTGGGGTGGGAGCCGCGACTCTGCCGCGAGCTCGCGAGATCGCTTGGGTTCCTGCCTGCGCAGGAATGACGGAGGAGGGGCGCGGGTTCCTGCCTGCGCAGGAATGACGGTGAGGGGCGCGGGTTCCTGCCTGCGCAGGAATGACGGTGAGGGGCGCGGGTTCCTGCCTGCGCAGGAATGACGGTGAGGGGGCTGGCCTGCTTATTGCCAGCGGGCGCGGTGGTCGCGCTCGAACTCCAGGATGCGGCGGTAAATGCGGACCATCTCGCGGTCTTCGGCGAGCGGCTCGCGGGGGGTGCGGATCACCGCGCCGCCCAGCGCTTCGACGATCTCGCGGTGGTCGTCGATGATGAAATCGGGCTCGATGTCGGTGAAGAGGTGCAGGCGCTCGCGGTATTGGAAGATCGGCTTGCCCATCACGCCGGCGAGCAGCGGCCAGAGGTCGTGCTTGTCGGCGATTTCGCGCCGCGCGCCGTAGCCCGACCACATGTAGACGTGATGTCCGCGCTGCTGCAGCCGCTCGAGCACCTCGCGCGCGTAGGGGCGCAGGTGCAGGTTCCAGGAGACCAGGCAGCCGTCGACGTCGAAGAAGATGTTCAGTCCGCGCTTCACGGCGATAGGGTAGCGGTCATGACGCAACGCGCCGCAGACGCCCCGACCTGCCCGCACCCTGCGCGGCGGCGCTTTCGGATGCAGGCGCGCGGCACGTCGCGGCTGGACTGCTGGCGCTGCGCGGTGCGCAATCGGCGGATGCTGCGGCGCAGCATCCTGACCAGCGCGGTGGTGGGCACGATTCTGACGGCGATCAATCAGGGGCACATCATCTTCGACGGCGAATGGTCGCTGGATCTGGCCTGGCGCATCCCGCTGACCTACTGTGTCCCATTTCTCGTTGCCTCGTGGGGCGCGCTGGGCAACGCCGCGGTGCGCAGCTCGACTCGCCCGTAGCGGGGTACTGTTGGCTCTATGGCGAAACCGGAGAAACCGCTCGGCAGCAAGGCCTACGGATCGATCCCGCACCTGCCGGGCTCGAAGCTCGGCGTGGGCGAGCACACCGTGCATGAGGGGCAGGCGCGCATCTGCACCGAGCGGCTGCGCGACCGCCACGATGTCGTCGTCATCGAGGAGAAGCTCGACGGCTCGTGCGTCGCGGTGGCGCGGGTGGACGGCGCGATTGTCCCGCTGGCGCGGGCGGGCTACTCGGTCACGACGGCGCGCTTCGACTTTCTGCGCCGCTTCTACGGCTACGCGATGGAGCGCCAGGACGCCTTCCTCGAGCTGCTGCAAGACGGCGAGCGGGCAATAGGCGAGTGGCTGATTCTGGCGCACGGGACGCGCTACGACCTGCCGCACGAGCCGTGGGTGCTGTTCGACGTGATGCGCGGGGAGAAGCGTCTGACGCGCGAGGAGTTGCTCGCCCGCGAGCCGCGCTTCCCGATGCCGCAGCTGCTGGGCGAGGCACCGATGACGATTGAGGAGGTCGACGCCGCGCTGGGCGAGCACGGCCACCACGGGGCGATCGATCGGGCTGAGGGCGCGGTCTGGCGGATCGAGCGGCGGGGCAAAGTGGATTTTCTGGCCAAGTGGGTGCGCCCGACGCACGAGACGGGGCGCTACCTCTCAAGCGTTTCGGGCGCGGACGAGATCTATAACACGTATCCGGGCCGCTGAGCGGGGCGTGCGAGCTCAGCGCCGTGCCGGGTGAACGTTGTAGAGGCCGACGTGGCGGAAGTCGCGGTCGAACGCGAGGATGTCGCGGATGCGGCGTTCATCCATCGCGTTCATCAGCATGCAATCGACGAGGCTCGGCGAGCCGCTTGTTTGACTCCGGTATCGCGCGATCCCGCGGCGCAGGGAGTCTTCCGTCTGTAGCACGACCTCGTACCGCGAATTGTCGGCCCACATCAGGTCGACGAAGGCAAGCGCGATCGGGCGGAGGGACTGCTTGGACATCAGCGACAGCAGCTCGGAGAGCACGCCGTCGGTGGTGACCATGAAGGCGTCGCTGAACTCGTCCGCGAGCTGCAGCGCCACTTCGTGGCGCGGCTCATCCTGATGCAAGAGCGGGTAGAGAAACGACGTGTCCGCAGCTATCCGCCTCTGGCCGGGAGCAAACATCGTCACTGGCTGCTCTCTGCTTCGTCCTCGTCCTCGTCATTCCACAGATCCAGCGGCGGAGATTCGGCCCAGACCTCGTCGGGTACCTGGCCGAAGGTTTGCTTGACGAGCTCGAGCAGGTCGCCGTAGGTGGCCGCGTGGGCGAGCCGCTCGGATTCCGCGGCGTCGCTGAACGCCGCGCGGGCTTCGTGGTCGAGGTTGATCGGCTGCCGCTCGTCGTGGTAGGCGACCAGGGAGTCGCTGTCGCCCAGCGTCTCGCCAAGCTTGCTCAGCTGCCCGAGCGTGCGCCAGCCCAGGTCGGGGTGGCATCGCCCGGCCACGCCCTCGCGGAGCGCGGCGAGCAGCAGGTCGCGCGCGTCTGTCGCGATGGTCTCGCCGTTGGCCGCGGCCGCGCAGCCGAATTCCGCGCCGGCTGCACCGAGCGAGCGCACGCGCGGCTCCAGCGCTTCGGCGAACCCCTCCGGCAGCTGCGCGTCTTCCGAATGGCGGGCGCGCCAGACCTCCGCCGCGACGGCGACGAATGCTTCCTGAAAACCAGCCAGCTCGCGGAGCGCGTTGGCAGGCAGGTCGGGCCGCTCGAAGGCGGGCCCCTCAAAGCGCAGGGTGATCAGGGACTGCTTGGTGTCGGTGGGCATCGTCGCGGCTCCTTGGGGCTGATCTTAGCGCAGCGAGAGGTGGTCTGTGGTGCCGCTCTGGCTCCAACTGCAAAGACGGCAGCAACCTGCTGGGGTCGCCTAACGGTCGCGGATGCCGTCTCGAATCAGTTTGGCGATCAGCTCCTCGTGCGTGCCGGAGCCCTTGGCTGAGTTGCATGCGCCGCAGAACAGTTGCAGGTTGTCGATGTGGTCGCTGCCGCCCTTTGATTTGGGCACGACGTGATCAATGGTCAGGTTCCGGAACGGGAAGGATGCCTTGCAGCCGTTGCAGAGCCCCTCTTGCTGTCCGTACAGCAGGTGTTTGTTCGACGGCGAGGCGTACGGCGGCAAGTCGCCGAGGTCGGTTCGCTGCGGGATGTCGGTGCGGTGGACGCCCGAGTAGAACAGGCCCAATTCGCGTTGCATCCGCACCTTGACCAGGTCCGCCGCTTTGGGCGAGATGTCGATTCCGACCCATTGCCGCTCCAGCTTTTCGGCGGCGACGCAGGCAGTGGCGCAGCCGCAGAACGGATCGAATACCACATCGCTGGGGTTCGACGATGTGAGAATTACTCGCTCAAGCAGCGCGAGCGGCTTCTGCGTGGGGTAACCGGTGCGTTCGCGCGCGCTGCCTTGCACCGGCGGAATGTCCGTCCAGAGCGCGTCAATGGTCCGGCCTTGCTGCTCGTCGAGATATCGTTTCAGGCTTGGCACGCGGCCGGGCGCGCGCTGGACGATTCGGCCTTCTGCGTGCGCCTGCTCCATACGCTCTCGAGTCCAGCGCCAGACTCGCGTGACGCCGAGAAACTCGTAGGTCAGATTCGGCCTGTTCTTGTTCGGGTTGGCCAGATTGTCGAGCCGATACCGACGCCCCGTCCCTTCTTCGATGTGTCGGTAGTGGCGGTCAACGTAGTCGGCGTCGTGCGGGGTGAACTGCGCGTTATACACTGCCCGCTGGCTCATCGCGTAACGGAGCAGCACATCGTGGTTGGTCGACATGTTTCGCGTCGCCAGCCCCTTTGCGGGCTGGCGGCGCCAGACTACCTCGTTGCGAAAACAGTCGCGCCCGAACACCGCATCCATCGTCATTTTCAGGTAATGACTCGCCGTCTGATCGCAATGTAGGTAGATGGTGCCGTCCGGCTTCAGCAGCCGCTTCATTTCGAGCAGCCGGACGCCCATCATGATCAGGTACGCCTTCATGCGTTTGCCGTGAGAGACGCCGGCCGATTCGATCACGCTGGCCAGGGCCGGCTCGCGTTCCGCCACTTCCCCGTGCCAGGCGATGTCCAGGTCGTCAAGCGCCCAGGAGTCCTTGAACGCGGCGCCTGCGGCCTCCGAACCGATCGGGGCGGCGTAGTCCCGGTTCGAGTTGAACGGCGGATCCAGGTAGATCAGATCGACCGATTCGGAGTTCATCCCCCGCATCACATCGATGTTGTCGCCCGTCCACAGCGTCTGGTTCGCCCAGTTCGCCGGATTGGACTCAGTCACGGCAGCGCCTCCGTCTTCCGCCCATCGCCCGAATTCGATTTTGCGGATTCCAAGAAGCCCGCCAGTCTCGCGGACACTTTCGGATTGCGCCACCGCAAGCCGCCCCGCGATCAGCCGCGCTGCGGATACACATCGTACAACCCAACGTGGCGAAAGTCGCGGTCGAACGCGAGCACTACGTTGATATTTTGGGCGTCCATCAGGTCCATCAGCATGCAGTCAACCAAACTGGGCGAGCCCGTCTTCTGGCTCGCATACCGCTCGATTCCTTGCTGGAACGCGCGCCTCGTTTGCCAGAAGACGCGGTATTGCGAATTCTCCGACAGCATGTCCTTGACCAGTGCGAGCGCCTTGGGGCGGAGCGACTGATTCGACATCATCGAAAGGAACTCGGACACGACGCCATCGGTCGTGACAAACTGCGCATCCTTGAACTCATCGGCGATGCGTCGGGCTTCCTCATGGTGCTCGTGCCGCTGATGCACAAGCGGGAAGAGAAACGAAGTGTCCACAGCCACGCGTCGCCGAGTGAATGGCGCGCTCATCGGCGATACTCGGCAACATCTTGCACGCCGTGGGGCTCTACCGGCGGCGACGCATCCCAAACTTCGTCCGGCACATCGCCGAAGTGGTGGTCAATGAGCGCCACCAGATCACCGATCGTTGCCGAAGGCTCCTCAGCGGTCGCAGCGCGAGCGTGCGCTGCTGCTCGGCGAAATGCTCCACGGGCATCGCAATCGAGCCTGACCGGCGGATGTCGTCCGTCGTGCGCAATGATCGAATCCGCCTCGTCAAGCGACGAGCCAAGCTTGCTCAGCCGCTCGATCGTTTTCAAGCTCAGATCGAGGTGAACGCGCCCTGCGGCGCCCTCCTGCAGAGCAGCGAGTACGAGCTCGGAGGTCTCTGACGCGAAAGATGCTCCTTCTACGTAGCGTTCGTCCTCCGCGTCACTCAGAGCAGCGCCCGGCGAGGCATAGCCGACCTCGACGCTGCCAGCGCCTAGCGAGTTCATCCGAGGCTCCACCTTCGCCGCGAATCCGTTCGGCAGCCGTCCGCTGCGCGGATTGCGAGCGCGCCAGAGATCCGCTGCGACATCAACGAATGTCTCTTGGAAGAGCGCGAGTTCGCGCAGCGCGTTCGCAGGCAGTTCGTGCCGCTCGAATGTCGGTCCCTCGAACTTCAGCACGATCAGGGGGTGTTCTCCGGCGGTGCCCATGCTCTCAGCTCCTCAGCCCCATGATATCGGGTTGGCCATCTCGGCGCCGCCCGCTTACCCCCGCGGCAAACCCAGGCCCCGCGTGGCGATGATGTTGCGCTGGATTTCGCTGGTGCCGGCGGCGATGGTTAGGGGGACGGCGTTGAGGTATTCGTCGGGCATGCGGCCGTTGAGGGCGGCGCGCTCGGCGTCGCCGGAGAGTTGGCCGTGCAGACCGAGCATGTTGATCATTCCGGCGAGCTGCTGGTTGACGGCGGTGCCGAAGAGCTTGCTCATCGACGCCTCCTGATTGGGCACCAGGCCCTGCGACTGCATCCAGGCGACGCGGTAGGCGAGCCAGCGGCCGACGGTGAAGCCGATTTGCAGGTCGGCGAGGCGGTGGCGCACGCGGATGTCCTCGTCGGGGCGATGCCCATCGGGGCCGGGTTTGGATGCGAGCTCGGTCAGCTCGCCGAGCAGGCGCACGCCGGAGACGACGCGGGAGATGCCGGAGCGCTCGAAGTCGAGCGTGGTGGTGGCGACGTACCAGCCGCGGTTTTCCTCGCCGACCATGTTCGAGGCGGGCACGCGCACATCCTCGAAGAAGACCTCGTTGAAGTGGTGGCGGTCGGCCATGTTGACCAGCGGGCGCACGGTGATGCCGGGCGTCTTCATGTCGATCAGGAAGAAGGAGATGCCGCGGTGCTTGGGCGCGTCGGGATCGGTGCGGGCGAGGCAGAAGATCCAGTCGGCGTGCTGCGCGCCGGAGGTCCAGATTTTCTGGCCGTTGATGATGTAGTCGTCGCCGTCGCGCACGGCGCGGGTTTGCAGCGAGGCGAGGTCGGAGCCGCTGCCGGGCTCGCTGAAGCCCTGGCACCAGGTGATTTCGGCGTTGCGGATCGCGGGCAGGAAGAATTCCTTGTGCGCGTCGCTGCCGTACATGATGATCGTGGGCCCGACGCGGTCGACGCCCTGGTTGTAGGAGGGCGCGCGGTAGTGCGCCATGGCCTCGTTGAACATCGCCTGGCGGACGGGTCCGGCGCCGGCGCCGCCGTGCTCGGTGGGCCAGCCGAGCGTCAGCCAGCCGCGCGCGGCGAGCGAGCGCTGGAAGTCGCGGGTGAAGGCCCAGCGCTCGTCGTTGGCCGCGCCTTCCTCGGCGGGCCCCTCCGACATGTCGGCCCAGCCGGGCGGCAGCTCGGTTTCGAGGAACTGCACGACTTCGCCGCGAAAGGCTTCGTCTTCTTGGGAAAAGCGGAATTCCATGGGGGCGCCTCGATCCGACAATCCGCCGCGCGCGCGGCGATCAGTTGGGGCGATCGTAGCCCAACGCGCCGTTGCCGTCGCGCAAGCGGCTCCGCCGTTCCCGCTTGCGTAAGAGCGGCGGTTGGGGGGCGGCTTGACCGCCGGGGGCGGGCGTGCGACGCTGGCGTACCCTGCGGCGGGCGGCTGGCGCGGCGCTGCCGCTTGTTGGAGGATGTGGCGATCGTGACCGACAACATTCTCGTCTGCGTCGCCTGGCCCTATGCGAACGGGCCGATTCACCATGGGCAGTTGGGCGGCGCGTATCTGCCGGCGGACATCTTCGCGCGGTATCACCGGATTCGCGGCAATCGGGTGGCGATGGTGTCGGGCTCGGACACGCACGGGACGCCGATCACGGTGCGGGCCGATGAGGAGGGGCGCAGCCCGGAAGAGGTGGTGGCGGAGTTTCACCAGTCGATTCTCGATACTTGGCAGGGGATGGGCATCGCGTTCGACACGTTCACAACGACGATGACCGAGAACCACCGCGAGGTGGCGCACGAGCTGTTCCTCAAGCTGCTGGAGAACGGGCATCTCTACAAGGCGACGCAGGAGTTGTTCTACGACGCCGAGGCGGGGCGCTTTCTGCCCGATCGCTACATCGAGGGGACCTGCCCGCACTGCGGCGACGCGGGCGCGCGTGGCGATCAGTGCGACGCCTGCGGTCGGCAGTTGGACGCGGTGGAGCTGGTCGAGCCGCGCTCGCGGGCGACGGGCGCGACGCCGCAGCTGCGCAGCTCGGATCACTACTTCTTGCAGCTGACCGCGTTTGAGCAGCCGCTGACCGACTGGTTGGCGGAGGGCAAGGAGCACTGGCGGGCGCATGTGCTCAATTTCACGCGGGGGATGCTGCGCGAGGGCTTGCAGGATCGGGCGATCACGCGGGACATCGCCTGGGGCGTGCCGGTGCCGATCGAGGGCTGGGAGGACAAACGGATCTACGTCTGGTTCGAGGCGGTGATCGGTTACCTCTCGGCGACGGTGGAGTGGGCGAAGACGCAGGGCGAGCCGGAGGCGTGGCGCGATTTCTGGCAGTCGCCGGAGGCGCGCATCTATAACTTCATCGGCAAGGACAACGTGCCGTTTCATACCGTAATCTGGCCGGCGATCCTGCTCGGCGCGGGCGGTTACAGCCTGCCCTACGACGTACCCGCCAATCAGTACATCACGATGTCGGGCAGCAAGGCGAGCACCAGCAAGCGCTGGGCGGTCTGGGTCAACGACTATCTGACCCGCTACGATCCGGATCCGCTGCGCTACGCACTGGCGGCGCAGATGCCGGAGACGTCGGACAGCGATTTCTCGTGGGGCGAGTTCCTGCGGCGCAATAACGACGAGTTGGTGGCGACGTGGGGCAACCTGGTCAACCGCGTGCTGTCGCTGGTAAACCGCCATTTCGAAGCGCGGGTGCCGGAGCCGGGGCCGCTGGATCGGGAGTCGACGCGGCTGCTCGACCAGGCGCAGTCGACGCTGGAGCAGGTCGGGGCGTCGATTGAGGCGGTGCATTTGCGGCTGGGCTTGCAGCAGGCGTTCGCGCTGGCGCAGGAGACCAACCGCTATCTGGATCAGACGGCGCCCTGGCAGGCGGTGAAGAGCGACCGCGAGGCGGCGGCGCGTTCGCTCTACACGGCGCTGAACGTGATCGCGGCGCTGCGCACGGCGCTCGCGCCGTATCTGCCGTTCAGTTGCGCCGCGCTGCACGAGCTGCTCGGCGCGGATGGCGACCTCGAGTCGCTGGGCTGGCAAATGCACGCGCTGCGCCCGGGCGCGGCGCTGCAGAAGCCGGTCCCGCTGTTTCGCAAGCTCGACCCCTCGATCGTCGAGGAAGAGGAAGCGCGGCTGGGCACATGAGCAGTGACACAAACAGCCAGGCCAACAGTGGAACGATCCGCCTGTTCGATACGCACGCGCATCTGCACGACGCGGCTCTGTTGGGCGAAATCGACGCGGTGCTGGAGCGGGCGCGGGCAGCGGGGGTGGAACGGATTGTTACGGTCGGCACGGACATCGAGACGAGCCGCGCGGCGGTGCGGCTGGCGGAGGCGCAGGAAGGCGTGTACGCGGCGGTAGGGCTGCATCCGCACGATGCGAAAGACTGGTCGGGCGAGGCGTCGCGCGAGCTCAGGGCGCTGGCGGCGAGCGAGTCGGTGGTGGCGATCGGCGAAATCGGGCTGGATTTTTACCGCAATCTGTCGCCGCGCAAGGCGCAGTTTCGCGCATTCCGCGAGCAGCTCGAGCTGGCCGAAGAGCTGGATCTGCCGGTGATCATCCACTCGCGCGACGCGCACGACGAAACGTGGGATGTGCTCGCCCCGTGGGGCGCGAGCTGCCGCCGCGGCGCGCCGGTCGGCGTCATCCATTGCTTCTCCGGCCACGACACGCTGGCGTTGGCCTACGCGGAGATGGGCTTCCTGATTTCGTTCGCCGGCCCGGTTACGTATCCGAAGAATGATGAATTGCGGGCGGCGGCGAAGGCGCTGCGCGGGGACGCCATCGTGGTGGAGACGGATTGCCCCTACCTGTCGCCGCAGGGCCGGCGGGGGCGCCGCAATGAGCCGGCGTATGTGCGGGAGACAGCGGAGGTGGTCGCCGAGGTGCGGGGCGTCGGGCTAGAGGTCGTCGCCGCTCAGGCTACGGCCAATGCCGTCCGCCTCTTCCGCGTCTAGCTCGGCGACGATATCGATCAGCAGCGGATCGATGACCTGCCGCAGCTTCTCAACCGTGCCGAGCATCCACCCTCGGATGCGCTCCAGTTCCTCGGGCGAGTCGTCGATCGAGCCTTCGCCGAGCACCTGAATCCCCTCCGATTTGCCCCGGCTTCGCTTGTACCAGCCCAGTTCGAAGTCGATTTCCCGCTCAACGGCAGCTTGATGCGCCTTGAGTCGCCCATGAATCTCACTGTTGCGCTCGGAATTGGGCGTCCGAATGTCCAGTTCCACGCGCACTTTGCTGCGGCCCCGAAAAGACACTCCATAGTGAATGTGAGGGTCCCCAATTGGCGGCGGCAGGGATATGTGCGAGTCAGCGCGCGCGCTTTTTCGGTCCGTCAGTCCACGCTCTCGCCCTTCGTCCAGCAATGCCTGCCAGAACGTTCGGTATCGTTCATCGATGGACCGCCGTGAAGAGTTACGCGATCTGCTCCCGCTTTGCCGCGACCATGTGTTGGGGAACGCGACCGGGCGGAATTCGGGGGCCGGCAAGGAATCGCCTATCCGGATGGCGCGCACTTCTACGCCGTACACCTCGATTTCCTCCGGCGTCCAGTGGTTGAGCCAGTCGAGAGCGGCGCGGTGTTCGTCGCGGAATTCTGGGGTAATCCAGATCAGGGTTCGCGCATCACGGCCGGCGGCGTAGGTGAGCAGCTGGCCGAGGTGGGTGTGATCAGTGCCTCCGAGCTGGTTCTCGATCACTACGATTCCCGCTTCGGTCTCCGCGACGACATCGACGGCGAACGTTCCCACTGAGCCTTCGGCTTCCACCAGCGACAGATCGTCAAGGCGCAGCGCTTCGCCGAGCAGGTCAAGGTGCTCGGCGAGCCAAGGGGTGAAGTCGGCGGCCTCGTCCGGCCAGATCTGGCGTGGATCGACTGCTTCGATGCGGCCCAACTCTTGATCTGCCATGCTCACATCCAATACTACCCCGGGGGCTGCTCGAGGGCTTCAAACGCGATCCGCTTCTGTTCGCGGCCGTCAATGCTCAACACCACGGAGTAGACGCCTGCGGACGGCAGCTTGACGGACAGCGAGCCGGCCAGCTGCACGAGCTGGCTCATTCCCGCCGTCAGGTGCGCGTCGCGCCCCATCGTGAAGCCGCCCTCCACTTGATCAGGTCCCAGGATGGTCTCGTCGGAATCGCGCACCTCCAGGCGAAACTTGTGCTCTTCGTTCGTCTCACCGTATTCAACCCGGATCGCGGCGGCGGCGACGATGGCGCGGTCCAACGGATACGACCGACCGGCGTCGGGCCAGCAGCGCGTCCAGCCTCCCCCCAGCAGGTACAGGAGACCGTCGCGAAGTTCCGCGCTGTTGGCCAACGTCAGCACATCCACCTGCATGCGTTCATCACCCTTCCGTGTATGATGATCTTAAATGTCATACGGCGGGAAGTCAACGACAAGCGCCGTCAACGGGGCCCGCAGTGGAACGCATCCACGATCTGGAGATGTCCGAGGAAAGTGAAGCCAAGCTGGACGACCGCGGCCTCTCAATCAACGACGCCTATGACGTCATTGAGGGGCGCCCGGTCTTTCTCGGGCAGAAAGCGGCTGATGAGCTTGCGCCCGACGGCTCACTGCGGCGCCGACCGGCGCGCGTCCAGGTGATCGGGCCCGACCTTTCAGGCCGCATGCTCACCTTTATCATTGAGCAGCCGATCGACGGCGTCGCCCGCGTCGTCACCGGCTGGCCCTCCAGCAAGGAGCAAAGAGACCATTATCGCAACGCAACAAGGAGCCACAGACCATGAACGACGACGACGCGACCGACTTCGGCGAAGTCGAAGAACTGACCTTTGAGGTCGTCAAGCCGCTGGGCGGCGTGGTCTCCGTGCGCTTCAACGGGCAGGAGATGCAGCAGCTGCGCGAGGAAGTGCGGCGCAGCGGTGCGACTGTGAGTGCGCTGATCAAGCAGGCGACGCTCGCGCACATCGCGCGGATGAACCACGTCCGGGACATGGGAATCGCGCTTCAGTCGCCTCTCCCCGCCGAGCTGTGGACGGTCTGGGGCACCGGACTGGTCTTTCATGAGCTTTCCATCAAAGACCCGCCTGAGGTCACGTTCTCGGAGGCGCCGGAGGGGTGGGATCGTTTCTCGACGAGCGTGTCGGCGCCGCTTGAGCCTCGCGAGAGCCTGCCCCGCTAGGAACATCCTCTTTCCCCTTGCGGGAGGCGTCGCGCGGCCTGCGGCGGGCTCGGACAGGCGCGCATACGCAAGCGTCCTGAGGGTCACATCAGCGCGATAGGCTAGGGGGCGATGACTGCTGTGGGGCATCTCTATGCGGCGGTGGCGGACGACCTGGCGCTGGTCGAGGATGCGCTGTCGCTGGTGGCGCGGTCGGACTTTGCGCCGCTGGAGACGATGCTCACGCAGGTGCTCTCGCGCGGGGGGAAGCGGCTGCGGCCGGCGATCTCGCTGCTGGCCGGCGGCTTCGGCGACTACGACGCGGACAACCAGATTCCGCTGGCCGCCTCGATCGAGCTGCTGCACACGGCGACGCTGGTGCATGACGACGTGATCGACGCCTCCGCCACGCGGCGGGGCGAGGCGACGGCCAACGCGAGCTTCGGCAATCCCGCCTCGGTGATGCTGGGCGACTATATGTTCGCGCACGCGGCGGAGCTGGTCGCGCGAACGGGGCACATCGGGGTGATTCGGCTGTTCGCGGAGACGCTGATGGTGATGGCCAAGGGGGAGCTGGCGCAGGACGTGAGCGCCTACGACTCGGCGTCGGGCACGATGCGCGACTACTACGTGCGCATTCACGGCAAGACGGCGTCGCTGTTCGCCACGGCCGGCGCGGGCGGGGCGATGATGAGCGGCGCGCGGTCGGAGACGATTGAGGCGCTGCGCGAATACGGGCGCAGCGTGGGGATGGCGTTTCAGATCGTCGACGACATTCTCGATTTCTGCGGCAGCGAGGAGCAATTGGGCAAGCCGGTCGGCGGCGATCTCAGCGCGGGGACGCTGACGCTGCCGGCGATCGTGCTGATGGAGCGGGCGCCCAACGACAATCCGGTCGCGCGGTTTCTGGGGGCGAAAGGCGAAGACGAGCAGGCGCGCTGGCTGGAGGCGTCGCTGGAGGCGGTTCGCGAGGAGCCGATCATCGAGCAGTGCATGTCGGTGGCGTGGGAGTGGCGTGATCGGGCGATCGCGGCGCTGCAGGAGTCGCCCGGCGAAGGCCCGCGCGCGGAGCTGGCGGCGATCGCTGAGTTTGTGACGCAGCGCGATTTTTGAGGGGGGTTCCTGCCTGCGCAGGAATGACGGAGGGGGCGCGGGAATGACGGAAGAGGGGCGCGGGAATGGCGGTGGGAGGTGGCGTGGGTGAATCGGGGCGTGCGCGATCTCTCGTCGCTCCCCCGCTTACGGCGAGCGCGTCGCGGGCGCTTGGTCGCTTGTGTCGTTGCCCCAGCAGGCGATCGTGCCGTCGGTCTTGATGCCGCAGGTGTGTTCGTGACCCGCGCTGACAGCGGTGAAGGCGCCGGCTGGGACTGTCGTCCGGCCGTTGCCGCTGTTGCCCCAGCAGACGATTGCGCCCGTGCTGCGCAAGCCGCAGGTGTGACTGCCACCGGCGCTGACGGCGGTGAAGGTGCCCGTCTGCGCGGCGGTCCGATCGTTGGCGCTGTTGCCCCAGCAGACGATTGCGCCTGTGCTGCGCAAGCCGCAGGTGTGACTGCCGCCGGCGCTGATGGCCGTGAACGCGCCCGTCGGTATACCTGTGCGTTGACTGTTGCTATTGCTTCCCCAGCAGTGGATCGCGCCCGTGCTGCGCAGCGCGCAGCTGTGGCTGGTGCCGGCGCTGACCGCGCTGAAGCTGCCGGACTGGTCGTCGGCCTGGCTGTTGGCGTTTTGGCCCCAGCAGTCGATGCCGCCGCTCGCCACCGCGCACGTATGCGACGCGCCGGAGCCGCTGCCCAGCGCGGTGAAGCTGCCTGAGGGCGCGGTGAGGCGATTGTGGTCGCTGTAGCCCCAGCACACGATCGTGCCCGTGCTGCGCAGCGCGCAGGTGTGCGAGGCGCCGGCGCTCAGCGCTGTGAACGTGCCTGTCGGAGCATTCAGTCGGTCGCTGCCGCTGTCGCCCCAACAGTCGAGCGTGCCCGTGCTGCGCAGCGCGCAGGTGTGGAAGCCGCCTGCGCTGATGGCGGTGTACGTGGTCGGCGTCGGTGTGGGAGCTGGCGTTGGCGTGGACGGTTCGGGCGTTGTGTCGCTTTCGTCTTCGGCCGAAACATCCGCGACGGTCCGAGTAGCCGTGGTCGGCGCGAGCTCCGCGATCAGCTCAGGCAGGCGATCATCCTGCCCGCCCCAACAGCGAGTGCCCGCGCCGCTTAGCGCGCACGAATGGCGCATTCCCGCGCTGACGGCGAGATAGCGCCCGGATGGGGCGTTGGATTGGTCGTAGCGGTCGTCGCCCCAGCACTCGATTGCGCCTGATTCGCGTAATCCGCATGAGTGCCATGCTCCGGCGCTGATTTGGGTGAAGACGCCCGACGGCGCGTTCAACTGCCCGAAGTTGTTGAGGCCCCAGCACTCCACCGCGCCGCTCTCGCGGACGGCGCAAGAATGCGTCGTGCCCGCGCTCACCTGCGTGAAGATTCCCTCGGGGGCGTTGGTGCGTCCGAGGTTGTCGCGCCCCCAACAGGTGATTTCTCCCGTCGTTTGCAGTCCGCAGGCGTGGAGGTAGCCAGCGCTCACGGAGGTGAAGTCGCCCTCTGGTGGATCCGCTTGGCCGAAGTCGAGCACGCTGCGTCCGAAGCTGTTGGTTCCCCAGCACTCGATCTCGCTGTCGCTCTCGCGGACGGCGCAGGCGAAATGCCAGCCTGCGGCGATGTCGCTGAACGCGCCTGACGGCGCGTTCGAGTCGCTGCCCCAGCAGGCGATTTCGCCGCTGTCCTGGCGGATGGCGCAGTTGTGCCAGGCACCGGCGCTGACGGCGCTGTAGCGGCCTTCGGGGACGTTGCGCAGGTCGTCGGAGTTGCCGCCCCAGCAGCGGATTAGGCCGTCGGCTCGGAGGGTGCATTGGTGCTCGCCGCCGGCGTCGAGCGCGAGGTAGCGGCTGGTGGATGTGGGCATGGCGGCCTGGGCGAGGGTCAGGGCGGCGAGCAGGAGCGCAGCGATCGCGAGGGCGATCGGGAGCGGTTTACGTCCCCCCCCCCCCCCCGAATCGGGTAAGCGCCGCCGCCGCGCGGCGGGCGCGTTGGGCGGTGGTTGGGGGGTTGGCGGTGTGGTTCACGGGTGTCACTTTACACCAGTGGGGCGCTTTCGTCATAGCCGCGGGGATGGGGTGTGGAGAGTTGCTTTGTGCGCGTGGTTCCTGCCTGCGCAGGAATGACGGTGGGGGCGCGGGAGTGGCGGAAGGGGGCGCGGGCGCGCGGGGGTTCCTGCCTGCGCAGGAATGACGGTGGGGGCGCGGGAGTGGCGGAGGGGGCGCGCGGGGGTGGCGGGAGGGGGTGGCGTAGGCGATCGGGGCGCGCGCGATCTGTGGCGACGGCTCGCGGCCTCCCACCCCCCACCTAACCTCCCCCCTGCAAGGGGGGAGGGATGAATTGGGGAATCTCCCCTCTCGAAGGGGGAGAGATGAATTGAGGGAAGCTCCCTCGCGGGGGGAGGGGGGTGAATTGGGGGAGGCTCCCTTGCGACGGGGGAGGGATGAATTGGGGAATCTCGCCCCCGGAGAGGGGAGTGGGATGGATTGGGGGAGGCTCCCTTGCGACGGGGGAGGGATGAATTGGGCTGGGGGGAGCATCCTCCTGAGAGAGAGGGGGGGATGAATTGTGGGGAAGAGGAGTGGGGTGGTGGGCGGGGGGAGGTGCCTGTCAGCCGCGGGATTTTGGGGCGGGTTGCGGCTTTAGGTCTCTGGCTTTTTTGGCCATTCGGTCCTTTTTCAGCTCGCGCTCCTTGCGGCGGTCTTCGCGGGCCAGGCGGCGCTCGGCGATTTTTTGGTCGACCAGGTCGGTGTAGTCCTGCGCGCCGAGCGGCTCCTGCTCGCGCCTTTTGGTGACCTGGGGGTGCTCGTAGGGGCGCGCCTTTTTGGGCAGGTAGGTGACCTCCTTGCCCAGGTGCCAGTAGTTGCCGCGGTCGGGGATGCGGCGGGGGTAGCCCTGGCGCATTACGAAGGCGGAGAAGGAGGAGGGCATGACGCGCTTGCACTCGGCGTCGCACACGGGGCAGGGCTGGGGTTCGGACGCTTCGCGGAGCGTGCCGATGGCCTCGAACACGCCCGCGCAGTCCTCGCACAGGTACTCATACACCGGCATGATCGACCTCCCTGGTCTGTTCTGTTGCGCGCGGCGCACTTTCGAGGGCGCGGGCGAACGATGCGCTGCGCAGCCGTCCGTCGAGCGCGTGCTCCACGAGCGCGGCCAAGTGCCGGTCGACCTCCGCCGCGGCGGCCGGGCTGAGCCGAACCTGCGCGGTGAGCTCGAACGACGAGCGCCGCATATAGCGTAGCAACTTGAAGACGGGGCTCGACAACGCCGCGCCGGCGCCGCTGCGATGGCAGTCCGGGCAGACCACGCCGCCCTCGAGCGCGGCGAGCCCGTTGTCGTTGGCTTGCAGCGGCGCGCGGCAGCGGACGCAGGCGTCGAGTTCGGGCTGGTAGCCCTGCTGATCGAGCCAGCGCAGGCGAAACCAGCGCACGGCAGCGGCGGGATCGTCGGCCTCGGCGACGCGGGCGAGCGTGTCGCGGGCGAGATTGTAGAGCGAACGGCTGCCCATGTCGGCGACGGCAGTGCGGTCGATCAGCTCGGCGACGCCGACGGCGAGGCTGAGCCGGTCGATGTCGTCGTGCAGCCCGGGCCAGGAGTCGAGCGTCTGCGCCTGGGTGACGACGTACATCGAGCGGCCCTGCGCGAGTTGGAACATTCCGCGGCTGAGCGCGCCGACGTGTCCGGCGAGGCGGCTGCTGGTCTTGCGCACGCCGCGCGCGGAGGCCTCGATTCGCCCGTGCGTTGGGGAGAGCAGCACGCAGACTTTGTCGGTGTCGCCGATCGGGCGCTGGCGCAGGACGATCGCCTCGGTGCGCAGCGGCTGGGTGCGGGGCATCAGGCGCCGCCCGCGCTGTCGCTGCCGTCCACTCTGTCCGCTCTGTCCACGCCGTCCATTCGGACGCGGTGGGTGAGGGCTTCGCGCAGGGTGCGTTCGTCGGCGTATTCGACATCCGCGCCGAGCGGCAGGCCGTGCGCAAGGCGGGTGATGCGCACGCCCATCGCGCCGATCACGCGGGTCAGGTAGCCGGCGGTGGCCTCGCCCTCGAGATTCGGATTGGTGGCGAGGATCACCTCCTGCACCGCGTGGTCGCCGAGCCGCGCGAGCAGCTCGCGCACCTTGAGGTCTTCGGGACCGATGCCGTCCATCGGACTGATCGCGCCGTGCAGCACGTGGTAGCGCCCGCGATGCGCGCCGGTGCGCTCGATCGCCACGATGTCGAGCGGCTCCTCGACGACGCAGATCGTCTCGGCGGCGCGGTTGGGGTCGGCGCAGACGGCGCAGGGGTCGGCGTCGGTGATGTTCTGGCAGACGCCGCAGAGGATGGTGCGGTCTTTGACTTCGAGCAGCGCGTCGGCCAGCGCCTCGGCCTCGGAGCGGGGCGCGCGGAGGATGTGGTAGGCGAGCCGCTGCGCGCTTTTGGGTCCGATGCCGGGCAGGCGGTGGAAGGCGTCGATCAGCCGCGCGAGGGTGGGCGCGGTGACGGGCGACCGCTGCATCGGGCCGCGCCTCTACTGCAAGCCCGGGACCTGCAGGCCGTCGGTCAGCCCCGCGAGCCGCTCCTCGCGCAGCGCTTCCATCTGATCCTGGGCTTCGTTGACGGCGGCCATCAGCAGGTCCTGGAGCATTTCGGTGTCGTCGGGATCGACCACATCGGGGTCGATCGTGACTTCGCGCAGCTTGTGGTCGCCGCCGACGGTGACGCTGACGATGCCGCCGCCGGAGCTGGCGGTGACGGTGGCGTCCTGCAGTTCGTCCTGCGCCTGCGCCATCTGCGCCTGGAGCTCCTGCGCGCGGCGGATCATCTCCGGGTTGAGGCCGCCGGCCGCGGCCGCGCCCTGCCCGCGCGCGGAGCGCCGCGACTGCCGATACATCCCGCCCTTCTTGGCCATCGCTCGCTCCGTTCGCTCAGCCGTCAACGACGCGCGCCCCGAAGTGTTCGAGCGCATCCTCTACGAGGGAACTATACGACGATTGCGGCTGCGATTCGGGCGTGGGTTCGGGCGCGGGTGTCGGCTGCGCTGGGGGCTGCGGCTCGGGCGCAGGCGGCGGGGCCGCGGAGTACTGGGCGATCGGCTGCTCGGCGACGGCTTGCTCGGCGGCGGGCGGCTCGGCAGCGGACTGCTCGGTTGTGGGCGGCTCGGATACCGGCTGGGGATTGGCGGCGGCAGGCGCAGGGTTGGGATTGCCGCGCGGCGGGTTGGCGTCGTCGATCGGGACGCACTCGACGGTCACCGCGCGGCCCAGCACGGTGGAAGCGGCCGCGGCCACCTTGTCGATCGCCGCGCGCACCTTGTCCATATGCACGGCCTGGTAGTTGGGCAGGAAGCCGAGCACGATCTTGTCGTCGCTCTGCTCGATCACGCGGCAGGACTGGTTGAGCATCGTGGCGAGCAGCCCCTCGCGCTCGCTGCGCAGCTGCTCGCGGATGCGCTCGACGAGTTCGTCGGCAGCGGGGCGGGCGGAGCGGCTGGAGGTCTCGCGCGGCGCTCGCTGACCCTGCGGCGGCGACTGTTGGCTCGCGCCTCCCTGCTGGCGCGAGGGCTGCGACTGCTGCGGTCGGCGCTGGCCCTGCTGTTGGCCTTGCCGCTGCCCCTGATCACGCCGCTGGCCCTGATCGCGCCGCTGCGGCTGGCGCGCGGCGCGCTGGGGCGCGGGGGCGGGCGCGGCTTCGACGATCTCGCGCGGCGGGCCGTAGACGATATCGGCCAGGGCCAGCTCGAGCGGCAGCGGGGAATACGGATCCGAGCGCACATCGGCGTCGGCGAAGGCGCGCAGCGCGGCGACGGCCGCGCCCGGCTCGGCCCCTTTGCCGGCCTCGCGCAGCTGCTCCTCTTCGGGCTTGCTCAGCGAGAGTGAAGCCTCCGCGCCGGTCAGCAGCAGCAGCATGTGGCGCAGGTGGGTCACGACCTGCTTTTTGAAGCGGAGGAAGTCGATGGCGTCGGACTGCACCGCGCCGAGCACGGCCAGCCCCGCGCTGAGCTCCTTGCGCAGGGCGGCGCCGACCAGCTCGAGCGCGCGGGCGTCGGGGCTGAGCCCGAGCGCCTCCTGCGCGGCGTCGAGCGATACGTCGTCGCCGCAGGTGGTCCAGAGCTGGTCGAGCAGGTTCACGGCGTCGCGCAGCGAGCCGGTCGCCTCACGGGCGATCAGCCGCAGCGCGTCATCGCCGATCGCGATGCCTTCGGCGTCGGCGATCGTGCGCAGCCGCCCAACGATGTCGTCGACCGCGACGCGGCGGAAGTCGTAGCGCTGGCAGCGGCTGAGGATGGTCGGCTTGAGCGCCTCCGGGTCGGTGGTGGCGAGGATGAAGACGACGTGCGGGGGCGGCTCTTCGAGCGTCTTGAGCAGCGCGTCGGCGGCCGCGCCGGTCAGCTGGTGCACCTCGTCGATCAGATAGACCTTGAAGCGGGCGGAGCCGGGCTGGTAGTTGGCGCGCTCGCGCAGCTCGCGGATGTCGTCGATGCCGCGGTTGCTGGCGGCGTCGATCTCGACCAGGTCGAAGCCGAGCGCGTCCGCGCCGCCGTCGAGCGCGGAGGCGCTGGGCGCGACACCGTTGATCGCGCGGGCGAGGATTCGCGCGGTGGTGGTCTTGCCGGTGCCGCGCGGGCCGCAGAAGAGGTAGGCGTGGGCGATCTTGTCCTGCGCAACGGCGTTGCGCAGGGTGCGCACCACGGCGTCCTGCCCCGCGACATTGTCGAAGTCTTCCGGCCGCCACTTGCGATAGAGAACGGTACTGCGCACGGGGACAGTGTACGCGCTCGTGCGCGTGCGCAGTTCTGTCGTTCCTGCCTGCGCAGGAATGACGAGAGGGGGGCGCGGGAATGGCGGTGGGGCGCGGCGCCCTCAATTTATCTCTCCCCCCTTCCAGGGGGGAGACTAAGAGGGGGGTCGGCGGACCGAGCGTGCGCTGGCGGTTGAATGGGTGATCGGGGTGTTTGCGGCCGCCTCGGGTGCGCTCGCGGCGTTCCACCCCCCACCTAACCTCCCCCCTGGAAGGGGGGAGGGATGAATTGGGGAAGGGGGTGGGTGGGTGATGTGGTGCGTGTGGGTTCCTGCCTGCGCAGGAATGACGAGGGGGAGCGCAGAAATGACGGTGGGGGGGCGCAGGAATGACGGTGGGGGCGCGGCGCCCTCAATTTATCTCTCCCCCCTTCCAGGGGGGAGACTAAGAGGGGGGTCGGCGGACCGAGCGTGCGCTGGCGGTTGAGTGGGTGATCGGGGTGTTTGCGGCCGCCTCGGGTGCGCTCGCGGCGTCCCACCCCCCACCTAACCTCCCCCCTGGCAGGGGGGAGGGATGAATTGGGGAAAGGGGTGGTGTGGGTTGTTGGGTGCGTGTGGGTTCCTGCCTGCGCAGGAATGGCGGAGAGGGGGCGCGGGTATGACGGAATGGGGCACCCTCAATTTATCTCTCCCCCCTGGCAGGGGGGAGACTAAGAGGGGGGTCGGCGGACCGAGCGTGCGCTGGCGGTTGAGTGGGTGATCGGGGTGTTTGCGGCCGCCTCGGGTGCGCTCGCGGCGTTCCACCCCCCACCTAACCTCCCCCCTGGAAGGGGGGAGGGATGAATTGGGGAAGGGGGTGGTGTGGGTGTTGGGTGCGTGTGCGTTCCTGCCTGCGCAGGAATGACGGAAGATGGGGCGCAGGAATGACGGGTGGGGGCGCGGTTCCTGCCTGCGCAGGAATGACGAGTGGGGGGGCGCGGGAATGACGGGTGGGGAGCGCGGTTCCTGCCTGCGCAGGAATGACGGCGGGGCGGCGCTGGTGTAGAGTGATGGGCGTGATGCTTGGTGCCGACTCTCTGACCGTCGCCCAACGCGCCGGCCGCGCGTTGGCGGCGCTTGCCCGATCGGGGGGGGGGGTAAATTCCTCCCGATCGCCCTCGCGATCGCCGCGCTTCTGCTCGCCGCCCTGACCCTCGCCCAAGCCGCCACCCCCACATCCCCCAGCCGCTACATCGCGCTAGACGCCGGCGGCGAACACCAATGCACGCTCCGCGCCGACGGCGTAATCCGCTGCTGGGGCGGCAACTCATCCGAGCTGCGCGATGTTCCGGAGGGGCGCTATGCGGCGGTCAGCGCCGGGGACTGGCACAACTGCGCGATCCGCGAGGGGAGCGGAGCAGTCGTCTGTTGGGGCGGAGACTCGAACGCGCCTGACGGCGCGTTCAGTGAGATCGCCGTGGGCTGGCAGTTCGCCTGCGGCGTGCGCGATACGGGCCAACTCGAATGCTGGGGAACGAGCAGTTTCGGGCGCAGCGTGCTCGACTATGGGCAGGCGGAGCCGCCGGAGGGGGAATTCAGTGCCGTGAGCGCGGGCTACTTGCACGCCTGCGGGCTGCGGGCGACGGGAGAGATCGCCTGTTGGGGGCGCGGCAGCCTTGGGCGCGCTGATGCGCCTGAGGGGGTCTTCACACAGGTGAGCTCGGGGACGACGCACTCCTGCGCCTTGCGCGAGAGCGGCGCGGTGGAGTGCTGGGGACTCAACAACTTCGGTCAACTCAACGCGCCGTCGGGTGTTTTCACGCAAGTGAGCGCGGGAGCGTGGCACTCGTGCGGATTGCGAGAGTCGGGCGCGATCGAATGCTGGGGGGATGATCGCTACGGGCAGTCCAATGCTCCATCCGGGCGCTACGTCGCTGTGAGCGCGGGGATGCGCCATTCGTGCGCGCTGGGCAGGGCGAGGGCGAGGTGCTGGGGCGGGCAGGATGATCGCCTGCCTGAGCTGATTGCGGAGCTCGCGCCGACCACTGCTACTCGGACCGTCGCGGATAGCTCAAGCGACGACGATGGCGACGCGACGCCCGAACCGCCCACTCCGACGCCAACCCCCACGCCCACACCGACTACGTTCACCACCGTAAGCGCGGGCGGCTTCCACGCTTGCGCCCTGCGCAGCACCGGCACGCTCGATTGCTGGGGGGCGAACACTCAGGACCAGATCGCCGCGCAGACGGGCACATTCACGGCGGTTGCCGCTGGCAGGGAGCACACCTGCGCGCTGCGCTCCAGCGGCGCGATCCACTGTTGGGGCAGCAGCGCCAACGACCGCCTCAACGCGCCCTCAGGCAGCTTCGCGTCGATCAGCGTCGGCGCGCATCACAGCTGCGCGCTGAACAGCGCCGGCACAGCGAGTTGCTGGGGCTTAAACGGCCAGAACCGCGCCACACCGCCCAGCGGTACATTCACGGCGATCAGCGCCGGCGGCACGCACAGCTGCGGACTGCGCAGCACGGGCGCAATCGTCTGCTGGGGCAGCAATAACAGCGGGCAAACCGATACATCCACGCTGACGGGCACATTCACGGCGGTCAGCGTCGGCCAGCAGCACAGCTGCGGGCTGCGCTCCAACGGCGCGATCCACTGCTGGGGGGTGAACGACAGGGGCCAGACCGACGCGCAGACCGGCACGTTCACCGCTGTCGCAGCCGGTGAACTGCATACCTGCGGGCTGCGCAGCAGCGGCGCCGTCGTCTGCTGGGGCCAGACGAGCGGAACGACCAATATCCCCAGCGGCTCCTACAGCGCCGTCAGCGGGGGCACCTCGTTCTCGTGCGGCATCAAGACCGACGGCACGATCGCCTGCTGGGGCTACAACGCCAACGGCCAAGCGCCGGCGACGCGCTCGCCGTAAGCGGTTCCTGCCTGCGCAGGAATGACGGTTGGGGGGCGCAGGAATGACGGGGAGGGCGCGGGTTCCTGCCTGCGCAGGAATGATGGAGCGAGCGTGGGGGTGACGGAGGAGGGGGACGGCACCTTCAATTCATCTCTCCCCCCTTGCAGGGGGGAGACTAAGAGGGGGGTCGGCGGAGCGAGTGTGCGCTGGCGGTGGTTTGAGCGGGTGGGCTTCTGCGCGTACAGCGATCGCTGGCGGCAGCTCGCAGCGTCCCACCCCCCACCTAACCTCCCCCCTGGAAGGGGGGAGGGATGAATTGGGGAAGGGGGTGGGGGTTGTGTGGGTGCGTGGTTCCTGCCTGCGCAGGAATGACGGGGAGGGGCGCGGGAATGACGGAGGGGCGAGCGCGGCCCGCCGGCTACTCCGTCTCGATTGGGTGCTCTAGCGCGTTGCCGTATTCGTGCCAGGAGGCGTCGTAGTTGCGGGCGTTCTCGTAGCCCAGCAGGGTGAGCAGGAAGAGTCCGTGCGCCGCACGGATGCCGCCCTGTCAATAGGTGGTGACGCGCTTCTCCGGCGTAATGCCCAGATCGGCCAGCATTTGGCGCAGTTCGGCGGGCGGCTTGATTGTGCGCACCGGCGAGTCGAGCGTGCGCAGCCATTCGAGGTGCGCCGCGCCGGGGATGCGCCCGCCGCGCTGCGTGCCGCGCTTGTTCGCGCCCGTCCACTCGCCGTCCGAGCGCACATCCCAAAAAATGTGCGCGTCGTCCTCGATCAGCGCGGGGATGTCGTCGAGCCGGCAGATCGTCTCGTCGTGCGGCGCGGGCGGCGTCGGATACTCCGTCGGCGCGGCGCGGCGGTTGTCGTTGGACAGCGGGCGGCCCTCGGCGTACCACTTGTCCAGCCCGCCGTTGAGAATCGCGAAGTTGCTGTGCCCGAAGCGGTCGAACGTCCACCAGGTGCGCGCGGCGTAGAGGCCGCCTGAGGCGTCGTAAGCGACCACCTGCGTGTTGGGGGTGATGCCCAGCCGCCCCGCCAGCTGCGCGAAGCGCTGCGGATCCTCGAGGCCGTAAATCTGCGAGTCGTCCGACGGATCGCTCTTCCAGTAGCGCGAGAGCGACCAGAGCGCGCCGGGGATGTGCAGCCGCTGATAGGCGGGCAGCACATCGCAGTCCAGCAGCACGACATCGTCGTCGTCGACGTGCTCCGCCAGCCAGTCGGTCTCGCGCAGCAGCTCGGGCCGCGCCCACTCGTCGCTCGGGTTGTGGCTGGACATCGCGCTACTCCTGATCCGCGCCGTCGCCGCTCTCGTCGGCGTCATCGCTCTCGGCTGAGTCGCCGCCCTCGTCGATCTCCACCGGCGTCGCCTCGCCGCTTGGGCTCGACGTGTCGTCGTCCTGGTCGGCGGACTCCGCGGCGGGCCGCCACTGACCGCGCAGATAGTCGATCGCGGTCATCAGTTGCACGTCGAGCTCGGCCTCGAAGCCGGTTTCGGGCTGCGCGACCTCGATGTCGGGGATCACCCCCACGCCCTCGATCACCGTGCCGTCGGGCGAGATCCAGCGGGCGATGCTGACGTAGAGCACGCTGCCGTCGGAGAGTCGCCGGGGGATGTTGACGGTGCCCTTGCCGGCGGTGACCTCGCCGATCAACACGGCGCGCCCGTGGTCGCGCAGCGCCGCCGCCATCACCTCCGAGCCGGACGCGGAGGCGGCGTTGATCAGAATCGCCAGCTGCATCGCCTGGCCCGTCCCGCCCGGACTGTCGCGGAAGACTTCCTCCACGCCGTCGCGGTGAATTTCGCGCATGATCACCGCTTCGTCGATGAATTCGCCGGTCGCCGCGATCGTGCCGTTGAGCGTGCCGCCGGGGTTGTTGCGCAGGTCGATGATCAGCTTGTCGATCTCCGCGTTGGCGGCCGCTTCGAGCAGCTCGGCCAGGTCCTCGCGGGTGTCTTCGGTGAACTGGGTGATGCCGATGTAGCCGATGTCGGCGACGGCGTTGCCCGCGCGGTCGCTGATCTGCCGCGAGCGCACGCTGGGCACCACGATGCGGTCGCGCACCACCGGCAGGTCTTCCTCGACGCCGTCGCTGTGGCGGACGCGGATGACGACCGTGGTGCCGGCCGGCCCGCGAATTCGCTGCACCGCCAGCGGCAGCGACCACTCGGCGATCGACTCGCCGTCCACCTCCAGAATCACGTCGCCGTCGCGGATGCCGGCCCGCTCGGCGGGCGAGCCGTCGAACACGCTCACAATCGTGATCTCGCCGTCGAAATCGTTGACCGTGCAGCCGATGCCCTCGAATGAACCGCCGATGTCCTCGGAGGTGAGGCGGTAGTTCTCGGCGTCGATGAACGCCGTGTGCGGGTCGCCCAGGCTGTCGATGATCCCGTTGATCGCCGCGGTGCGGAGGTTGGCCGACTCGAACGCCTGCGGATCGACGAAATCGCGGTCGAGGATGTCGTAGACCTCGTCGAGGATCGCGAAGCGCGAGGCGCGCGCGGAGGAGGACGCGGCGTCGGAGCCGCGCTCGGCGGTCGCGGCCGGCGCGGCAATGCCCGCCGCGCCGCCGCGCGCGCTGCGCAGGAAGGCGTCGCCGCTGTCGGGCGAGTCGACGATTCGGATGACGCCCGCGCCCAGCGCGAACGCGGCGCCCAGCATCACCAGCAGCAGCACGGCCACGACGCTGCGGCGCGGCGCGCGCGGGTTGCGCCGCTCGCGCGGCTGTTCCTGCGGCGGCATCGCAGCAGGCGGCGGCGGCAGTTGGAAGTCGCTCATTGCGGCAAGTCTACCAATGGATGCGCCGAATGGGCAGCGGCGCGAGGCTGTATGAGAGGCTGTATGATCGGCGCAGGCATTCAAGCCTGTTGGAGCGCCCGCGCGGGCGCGGAGGAGGTTCGAGATGGCAGCCGTAGCCGGATACAGTCACGTCGCGATCTGCGTCTCCGACATCGATCGGTCGCGCAGGTTCTACGGCGAGCAGCTGGGACTGGAGACGGTCAACCGACCTGATTTCGGCTTCCCCGGCGAGTGGTACGTCGTGGGCAATCTCCAACTGCATCTGATGCAGCGCGAAATGCCCGAGGGCGCGGGCGAGGGGATCGGCCCGCACTTTGCGCTGTACATCCCCACCGACGAGTTCCACGGCGAGGTGGAGCGGCTGCGCGAGGCCGGCGTCGAGGTGATGATCGAGCCGAATCACCGCGATATCGACGACATCTGGGCGGCCTTCTGCAAGGACCCCGACGGCAACATCATCGAGCTGACCGACATGGGCCCGGAGTACTTGCAGGCGGCGGCCGGCTGACGGGGCCGCCGAGCCGTCCGGGGCGAAGCCGCGACCCGCAGATGGACGCTGCGGCGCTGATCTGTCCGGGTCAGGGAGCGCAGCGCGCGGGCGGGCTGGTCGACCTGCCGCCCGCGGCGCAGGAGCTGTTCGAGCTCGGCTCCGCCGTGGTGGGCGTCGACCTCTGGCGTCTGGGGCTGGACGAGTCGGCGGAGGCGGAGCGCGAACTGCGCCGCCCCTCGCGCCTACAGCCCTACCTGATTTGCTGGGCGGTCGCGGAGTGGCGCGCCGCGCAAGGGGCGGGGCGGCTGCCCGCCGCGCCCGATTTCGTCACCGGGCACTCCTCGGGGCTCAACGCCGCGATGGTGCTGAGCGGCGCGATCTCGCTTGAGGACGGGCTGCGCTTCGCGCACCGCTGCGGGCTGGAGATGGATCGCGCCTGCGACGAGGGCGCGGGCGGCTTAATGGCGCTGGTCGGCGCGAGCCGCGAGCAGGCCGAGGCGGTCGCGGCGCAGAGCGGCGCAACGCTGGCCAACCACAACGCCGCCGACCAGACCGTGCTGGGCGGCTCGGCCGCCGCGCTCGCGGCGGTGCAGGCGGCCTACGACGGCGTGGAGCCAACGCCCGTGCCGCTGCGCGTCGCCGGCGCGTTTCACACCGCCGCGTTCGCCGAGTCCGATCGGCGCAGCGAGCGCTGGATCGACGCGCTGGCGATCGCCGAGCGCTTCACTCCGCTGGTCGGCAACTGCCGCGGACAGCTGATCGAGACGCCGGCCGAGCTGGCCGACGAGCTGCGCGGGCAGTACTCGCGCCCGGTCGAATGGCTGCGCGTGATCGAGACGCTCGACCGCCTCGGCGTGCGGCGCTACCTCGCGCTGGGACCGGGCAACGCGATGGCCGGGCTCGTGCGCCGCTATGGTCGAACCCGACCGGGCCGCGCGCGCGTGCTGCGCGTCGCCCAACAGCTCGCGCAGAACACGGCGTAGCAGCGCCGTCCACACACAAGCAGAGGAGAGAGCAAATGGACGCCGACCACGTACTCAAGACGACCCGCTCGGTGCGGCTGCGGCTCGATTTCGAGCGCCCGATCGACCCCGCCGTAATCGAAGAGTGCCTCGAGATCGCGCTGCAAGCGCCGACCGCCTCCAACAGCCAGCAGTGGCAGTGGGTGGTGATCACCGAGCCGGACAAGGTCGCGGCGGTCGCCGAGGTCTACCGCAAGTCGTTCAACGTGCTGGCCGCCCGCCCGCCGGAGGAGCGGCCCTCCTACGGCGCCGACGACAGCCGCACGCAACAGTCCGAAAAGGTGACCCGCTCGGCGACCTGGCTGGCCGAGCAGATGCACCGCTGCCCCGCCCTGCTGCTGGCCTGCATCAACGGGCGCGTCGAGGATCAGGGCGCGATGACGCAGGCCGGCGTCTACGGCTCGATCCTGCCCGGCGCGTGGTCGTTCATGCTGGCCGCCCGCGCGCGCGGCATCGGCATGGCCTGGACCACGCTGCACATCCGCCACGAGGACGAGGTCGCCGCCCTACTGGGCATCCCCGCCGACGTCACCCAAGCCGCGCTCTTCCCCATGGCCTACTTCACCGGCGAAGATTTCCAGCCCGCCCCGCGCGTCCCGCTCAAAGAGGTAGTCCACTGGAACAGCTGGGGCCGCCGCGCGCCCTGATTGCGCCCCAACCGTCATTCCTGCGTAGGCAGGAACCTGCGCTCCCTCCGTCATTCCTGCGCAGGCAGGAACCGCGCGCGAACCGCCATCCCTGCGCTCCCTCCGTCATTCCTGCGTAGGCAGGAACCCGCGCGCGCAACCGTCATTCCTGCGCTCCCTCCGTCATTCCTGCGCTTCTTCCGTCATTCCTGCGCAGGCAGGAACCCGCGCGCCCCAACCCGTCAACCCTCAACCCCCGCGCCACGCACCCCCCCCTTCCCCAATTCATCCCTCCCCCCTAAAAGGGGGGAGGCTAGGTGGGGGGTGGGAGGTTGCGAGCGAGCGCACTGATTGTGCCGTGCTCCGCCCTCTCCGTTGTTCCTGCTTCTTCCGTCATTCTGCGCTCTCCTCCCCGTCTCCTGCTCCCCCCTCCCTGTCATTCCTGCTTCTTCTTCCGTCATTCCTGCTCTTTTTCCGTCATTCCTGCTCCCATCCGTCATTCCTGCGTAGGCAGGAACCCGCGCGCCCCAACCCGTCAACCCTCAACCCCCGCGCCACGCACCCCCCCTCCCCAATTCATCCCTCCCCCCTTCCAGCAGACCTTCGCGTAACCCCCTGATTCGGCGATGTAGGCCGATCGTCCCTATCTGGTCGGGTTATCGACTCGCAGCGAAATTCGGGGTTGTGCGAAGGTCTGCTAAAAGGGGGGAGGTTAGGTGGGGGGTGGGAAGCACCGAGCGGGCGCACTGATTGTGCCGTGCTCCGCCCTCTCCGTTGTTCCTGCTTCTTCCGTCATTCTGCGCTCCCCTCCCCGTCTCCTGCTCCCCCCTCCCTGTCATTCCTACTCTTCTTCCGTCATTCCTGCTCTTTTTCGTCATTCCTGCCCCTCTCCTCGTCATTCCTGCGTAGGCAGGAATGGGGGCGGCCGCTAGCGCCCTTATGCGCCGCAACATGTCGACGGAGAAGGGTGGGGAGGGGGTGGGTGTTGTCGTGCGCGCGGGTTCCTGCCTGCGCAGGAATGACGGAAGATGCGCAGGAATGACGGACGGCGGTGGCGGCGGGTGGCGTGGGGATCGGGGCGCGTAGTTGCTTTTGCGCCCGCTTGGTGCCTCCCACCCCCCACCTAACCTCCCCCCTAAAAGGGGGGAGGGATGAATTGGGGAAGGGAGGGAGTGGGGGTGGGTGCGCGGTTCCTGCCTGCGCAGGAATGACGGGGGAGGGGCGCAGGAATGACGGGGAGAGGGGCGCAGGAATGACGGACGGCAGTGGGGGATTGGGGCGCGTAGTTGCTTCTGCGTGCGCTCGGGGCCTCCCACCCCCCACCTAACCTCCCCCCTAAAAGGGGGGAGGGATGAATTGGGGAAGGGGTGGAGGGGGGAGATGTGGTGTTGACGCGGGTGGGCTACTCGCTGAGCCAGAGGACGGCGCCGTGGCGGATGACGAAGTCCATCGAGCCGGGGATCACCAGGCCGCTTGCGGCGACGCCGTAGCGCAGCCAGATGCCGTTCTCCCAGAGCAGCGCTGAGCTGACGCCGTCGACCGCCGCGAGCAGTTGCGAGGCGCGGGTGCGCTGCTCGCCGCCCAGCCAGGTGCTGAACCCGGGCTGCGTGCTGCTCAGCGACTCGGCGATCGCCGCCTCGCCGCGCTCGCCCGGGCCGCCGACCTGCAGCAGCACGATGTTCGTCGCATCGCCCGCCGTCGCCGTCACGTAGCCCGTGCCCGAACCGATCACCAGGAAGTTGGCCGAAGCCGCGCCGTCCTCCGTGCGCGTGTCCGCCGACAGCTGAATCATCACCGGCAGCGAGCCCGTCGGGCGGTCGACCCAGGTCACCCGGGTGCCGTTGGGCACCGCGTTGCCCTCGTCGTCGAGCACCGTCGCGGTCAGCCGGATTTGCCCGTTGACGGCGGTCGAGCCTTGCGGCTCGCCCAACGCCAGCGTGGCCGGGCCGCCCGAGACGACGAACTTCTGCGTGACCGTCTTTGCGCCCACGCGCAGCTCGATCGTGTACTCGCCGTTGGCCAGCTTGTCGGTTTCCTCGGCGTCGACATCGATTTCGATCTGGGGGTTTTCGGCGCGGTCCAGCTGCAGGCCGGTGCCGGCGGCGTTGGGCAGCCAGCGGGCCGACACGCCGGCGGTGGTGCGGCGTCCGTTGGGCGCGAGGATCGTCAGGCGGTGCTGCTCGGGGATTGCGCGGTCGCGGGTGAACGTTTGGTAGGCCGTGCCGGGCAGCTCGACCTGGTTGCCGCTGGCGTCCGCGGCGGTCACCGAGAGCAGCAGCCGGTCGCGGTGGTCCGCCGCCGCGCCCTCGTCGGGCGTGTCCTGGTTGAGCACGCTCGTGGTCGGCTTGGCGATCGCGTAGTCGGTCGGCGGGCCGGCGAAGGCAATGGTGAGCGGCTCGGCCTCGACGGACTCGCCGGTGCGCGAGAGCACCACGGCGCGCACCTGCACCTGGCCCGGTTTGGCCGGGCTCGGCGCGCGCAGCGTGATGTCGATCTTGTCCGAGTTGGCCGTGTTGAGCGACGCCACCCGAATCTGGCAGGCCAACCCGCCCGTCCCCACGCAGCCGTCCTGGTTGCGCCGCGCCGTGCTGAACGCCGCCGGCGCCAACTCCTCGTCGTTGATGTTGGTGCTCAGCAAGCCGCCGCCGGCCGTGATCAGAATCGAGGAGATGCTGTTCGGCCCGGAGGCCGCGTCGTTTTCGTTCAGCACCCGCAGGCGCAGCACGGTCGTCTCGCCGGGGCTCAGCGTCGTCTTGTGCGGCCGATCGTCGGCCGTGCCGAGCGAGCCGCGGTCGTCCGTGCCGACCTCCAGCGTCGCACTGGCGACCTCCTTGACCTCTCCGACGCGCACGACCAGCGAGCCGCGGATGACCTGCTCGTCGATCGTGACCCGCCCGGAGATAGTGAAGCTGCCCGAGTCGAAGCCCGGCGCGAGCACCAGCTGCGCGTTGCCGGCCAGGTCGATCGGGCAGATGTTGGTGTCGTCGGTGGAGTCGTCGAGCGTCTCGCCGCTCTCGATGACGCAGGCCGAGCCGGCGAAGAACTGCGGCTCCAGTTGTTCATTGAGCAGCCAGACCGAGCCGGCGCCGAAGGCATTGTTGCGCAGTGAGGAGTCCTCGGGTTGCCCAACGAGGAGCTGACGCCCGTCCGTGGCGTAGCGCACCACGCCGAAGAACACCCCGGCGCGCGGCGCGGGCGACTGAATCTGCGTCGCGCTCGCGCTCGACGTCGTCGCCGTGGCCCATGACCCGTTGGTTCCGCTGAACAGCCAGGCCCGGCCGGAGTAGCTGGCGTTGGAATTCAGCCCGCGACCGTCGCCCGAACCGCGATTCGCGTCCTGGTACTTATGGTTGCTCACCGCCAGCCGGGTGCCGTCGTGGTTGAAGTCGACGCCGCTGTGGCCGAATTGGTCGCCGTCGCGCCCACCCGTGGCTGAAATCGTCGCGTCCGCGCCGTTGGAATCATCGGCCGTCCAGCCGCCGCTGGGGCGGTTCCAGACGTAGACGTAGCCGGGCCAGTTCGGCGGGTTCTGCGGGCGCTGCGACGAGACCGCGGCGACCGATGCGCCGTCGGGCGAGACCGCCACCCATTGCCCCAGCCGCGCCTCGGTGACGGTCGGCGTGAGCCACAGCCGCGCGTTGGCCGCCGTAGCGTCGACCCAGCCGCCGCTAGGCCTGACGAAGATGTCCACTTGGCCCGCCTCGTTGAGCCCAGCGGCAAAATTCACCTCGTTGTCGTTCCGGTACTTGAGGAACGCGCCGACCACGAGCGTGTTGCCGTCGTCCGATACCTTGACCTCCTGGCCGAAGGCGCTGCCCGCCGGGCCGGAGCTCCACATGCGCGCGGCGTAGCTCTTCTGCTTGTTGGTCGCGCTGCTCCAGGCGAGTTCGGTGGGGATCGGCGTGGGGGTCAGCGTGGCCGCGACGTTGGCGTAGGTCAGGTCGCACCAGCCGCCCGCGCTGCTCGGCTTGGTGAAGACCTTCAGCGCCCCCGTGTAGTGCATCTTGGGCGCGCCGACCACCAGCGTGTCGGTCGTCTCGTTGATTTCCACGGAATAGCCGAAGCGCCCGCCCAGAGGCGCCCTGCTGGAGGATTCCCTATAGACCGCGTCGGCCACCGAGGGCGTCAGCGTCGCGCAGGGCGTGGAAGAGAGCGTCATCGGCCTGGCGCTGCGGTCCAGGCGGTAGATGTAAACCCGCCCCACCTCCAGGCAATTCGTGCCGGTGCTGTCGTGATCGGAGCGGGTGCTGGCGCGCCCCCTGTTGTCCTCGCGGCAGGTCGCGCCCGGCACCGTGAGCGAGTCGCGCCAGGAGCCGACGAAAATCCAGCCGGTGTTGGCGTCTTCCTGATAGGCGTCGAAGCCCTCCGAAAACGAGTTCGTCGCGGCCCCGCTGGGCGGGGTGATCACGCCCACCTCGGTTTTGGTCGGCACATCGTAGACGTACACCTTGCCGGTGCCCGTGCTCCAGGTCGCGCCGTCGTAGTTGCTTTGCAGGGACTTGACGAAGAAGGTGTCGTTGTCGAGGATGGTGCCGCCGAAGGCGCCGAAGCGGTCGCCGAGCGCGGCGCCGGAACCCTGCCAGGCGGCCGCGCCGATCTTCTGCGGCGTGATCGGGAGCGAAGAGCGGCCGAGCGTTTCCCAGTCCAGCGAGCCGGAGACGCGCAGCGAGCCTGAGGTGATTTCCAGATTTGCTCCAGTCCCAAGGTGCTGTAGGTTCGCCGCGACGGTGAGCGTCGATTCGGGCGGGACGACGTTGTCGGAGTCGCCGACCAGGCTGAGGATCAGCTCGAGGTCGTCCGGGGGCTGCGCCGAGGCCGGGGTTGAGTGGAGCACCGCGGCGAGCGCCGCGGCCGCCAGCAGCGCGGCCAGGGCAACCAGCCCGATCCGCCCGCAGGCGGCTCGATGAGCGAACAACATGGGCAACTCCTCCGCTCCAACGCGATTCAGACGCCGGCTCCACCCCGCCGTCTCGCTATCGCACAGCGATAGCCGGCGCCGCGCCGCCAGGCGCAAACCAGGCGCCACCCCGTAAGCTAGCCAAGCGCCAGCGCGAATAAAACCCTCCCCCCCCCCCCCCCCCCAGCGTAATTTTGCCTCTGCTTTACATTTTCGGCCGCCGTCGTCATTCCTGCGCAGGCAGGAACCTGCGCTCCATGCCCGTCATTCCTGCGCAGGCAGGAACCTGCGCCCCCCGCTTCCGTCATTCCTGCGCAGGCAGGAACCGCCGTCATTCCTGCGCCCCATTCCGTCATTCCTGCGCAGGCAGGAACCCGCGCGACTACCCACCGCTCACCCAACACCCCACCCCCTTTCCCCAATTCATCCCTCCCCCCTTTTAGGGGGGAGGTTAGGTGGGGGGTGGGAGGCCGCGAGCGTGCGCCCACAGTCGTGCCGGCCCCAATCGCGCCGCGCCGCCGATCGCCCACGTCGCACCTGCGCACCCGCGCCTCCCTCTCGCCATCCTGCGCCCCACGCTCGTCATCCTGCGCTTCTTCCGTCATTCCTGCGCAGGCAGGAACCACCGCGCGCACACCCCACTTCCCCACCTCCCCCCTTCCCCAATTCATCCCTCCCCCCTTTCAGGGGGGAGGTTAGGTGGGGGTGGGAGGCCGCGAGCGCGCGCCGGCAGTCGTACCCACCCCAATCGCGCCGCGCCGCCGATCGCCCACGCCGCGCCTGCGCACCCGCGCCTCCCTCTCCGTCATTCCTGCGCTCCCACTTCCGTCATTCCTGCGTAGGCAGGAATGGGGGCGGCCGCTAGCGCCCGTGTGCGCCGCAACATGTCGACGGCCTAGGCAAGCCGCGGCCGCGGCCGCAGCCGGAGTTCGGAGCCAGGGCGCGCGCCGCCTGCCGCACGGGTTCCTGCCTGCGCAGGAATGACGAGAGAGGGGCGCAGGGATGACGGAGTGAGAGGGGGAGTGACGGAGTGGGAGGGGGAGTGACGGAGTGAGGTGTGGTGTAGAAAGCGAGCGGTGGAGGACGATCGCAACCTCCCACCCCCCACCTAACCTCCCCCCTAAAAGGGGGGAGGGATGAATTGGGGATGGGGGGAGGTGGTGGACAGGGGGTAGGCGCGCAGGTTCCTGCCTACGCAGGAATGACGGTGGGGGGCGCAGGTTCCTGCCTGCGCAGGAATGACGAGAGAGGGAGGCGCGGGAATGACGGAGTGGGGTGTGGTGTAGAAAACGAGCGGTGGAGGACGATCGTTGCCTCCCACCCCCCACCTAACCTCCCCCCTAAAAGGGGGGAGGGATGAATTGGGGATGGGGTGGAGAGGGGGTGCGTGCGTGCGCGGTTCCTGCCTACGCAGGAATGACGGGCGGAGGCGCAGGAATGACGGGCGGAGGCGCGGGAATGACGACGGGGGGCGGAATGACGGGAGTCTGGACACGCCCTAGTCGGGGGAAGCCATCACTGCGCCTGCTGCGCGCGGCGCTCGGCGCAGCGTCGGGCGGCGTTCTTGTAGCGGTTGTTGTCGGGTGGGGCCAGATCGAGCGGCAAGGTGCGGTGGGCATCGTCGAGCATCGCGCAAAGGGTCTGGACGTTCAACATCGGGAAGCGAATGTCATCCGGCTCCAGAAGATCGTCATAGAAATTCACGTGCAGCCGTTCGGCGGCGGCGAACCTGAAGCTGAGCTCAGGCGGATCGACGTCGAGCGCTTCGTCGATGCGCCTCACCAGCTGGTGCGCGATGCTGTGCTCGCAGTAGTACCAGTTGCGCGCATCCGCGAACACCTTGAGCCGACGGGTGACGGCGCCCCAGAGTTTTTCGCAGGCTTGGGCGCGGAGTTCGCCGTCGATCTCCGCGTCGGGGCGGGCCAGGATTGCGGCGGCGGCAGCGAGCAGGGCGTCGCTGGTGCGGAGGTGGGGCTCAATGGGCGGCTCTGGGGGGATGTAGGGGATTGGTTGGGGGGAGGCCATCATCGCTCCTGCCGCGGCGCATGGGCAGCGTATCACCGTGTGGGCGCACACGCGCGTACACCACGCACACGCGCGCACCACGCACCTATCCCAAGAAAATTCATCCCTCCCCCTAAAAGGGGGGAGGGATGAATTGGGGAAGGGGTGGAGGGGGTGCGTGCGTGCGTGCGCGGTTCCTGCCTGCGCAGGAATGACGGAAAGGGGGCGCAAGAATGACGGGGTGGGTTCCTGCCTGCGCAGGAATGACGGATGGGGAGTTAGAGCGACTCGTAGAGCAGGTCGATCAAGCGGCGGACGTGGCGGTGCTGCCAGCCGGGGCGGCCCTGGTTCATTGTGTAGCCGAAGCCGAGGCCGGCGGCGCTGTCGGCGAAGCCTAGGGAGCCGCCGCCGCCGAAGTGGCCGAAGGTTTGCGGGTTGGGGCCGAGCGGGCGCTCGCGCATGGCGAGCTGGAAGCCGCTGCCGAAGCGGGTGCGGCGGCCGAGCACGCGGTCGAGTCCGTAGACCTGCTCGGCCGATGCGGCGGCGATGGTGCGCGGCGCGAGGATTTGGACGCCGTCGCGCTGGCCGTCGCGCTGGCCTTTGACTTGGCCGTCGGTCGCCAGCGCGCCGTAGAGGCGGGCCAGGGCGCGGGCGTTGCCGTGGCCGTTGGTCGAGGGGAATTCGGCGGCGCGGTACTCGCGGCTGTTCTGCGAGCCGGGGCCCTGCTCGACCGACGGCGGGTTGCGGTTGGCGAGCAGCTGGAGCGGGTTGGGCGGGCTGCGCACGAGGTCGGGCGGCTGTTGCATCGGCAGGATGTCGGCGGTGCGGGCGTCGTGCTCGGGGCGGGTGCCGAAGTGGAAGTCGATGCCGGCCGGCTCGCCCAACTCCTGCTGGAGGAACGGGCCGATTCGGATCCCGGTGGCGCGCCGGATCAGCTCGCCGATCAGGAAGCCCTGCGTGTTCGAGTGGTAGCCGTGCGCAGAGCCGGGCGGCCACCAGGGTTGCTGCGCGGCGAGCGCCTGGCACATCGTGTCCCAGCGCAGCTGGGAGCCGCGCGGCAGCGGGCGGCGGATCGCGGGCAGGCCGGCCTGGTGGCTGAGCAGCCAGCGGATGCGGACCTCTTCCTTGCCGGCGGCGGCGAATTCGGGCCAGTGGTCGGCGACGCGGCCGTCAATGTCGAGCACGCCGCGCTCGACCAGCCGCCAGAGCAGGATTGCGGAGACGGCCTTGCCGACGGAGTAGCAGCAGACGAGCGTGTCGCGCTGCCAGGCGCGGGAGTGTTGGGCGTCCATCCAGCCGCCCCAGAGGTCGAGCACGGGCTCGCCGTTGAGCTGGACCGCGAGCGCGGCGCCGGTCTCGCTGCCGGCGGCGAAGTTGTCCTGGAAGGCGTCGCGGACGCGGGCGAAGCGCGGGTCGCAGTCGCCCCGCACGGGCGCGTCGGCGGGCGAGGGCAGCTCGGCCGGCCGCTCAGCGGAGTGGTCGGCGGGTTGGGTCACGCGACGATGCTGAGCGCGCGGGGGCGCTCGGAGAAGTCGTTGAGCACGCGCACGGTGGCGTCGGGCAGCAGTTGGGCGGCGGCGGCGGCGATCGCGTCTTCCTGGCCGGGATCGAGTTCGAGCACGGCGATGCCGTTGGGCGCGAGGCGGGGGCGCAGCTGAGTGAGCAGACGCAGTTGCAGCTCGGTGCCGGCGGTGCCCGGCGTGAGCGCGCGGCGCGGCTCGTGCTCCGCCACTTCCGGCTCCAGCCGGGCGAGCCGCTCTTCAGGGATGTAGGGGAGGTTGGCGACGATGCAGTGAAAGAGTCCGTTGAGCGGAGTGAGCAGGTCGCCCTGGACGAACTCGGCGCTGGCGCGGCTCAGCAGGCGGCGGGCGTTCTCGCGGGCGACGCCGAGCGCGGCGGCGGAGATGTCGGTGGCGACCAGCCGCGCGCCGCGTCGGTGGTGGGCGATCGCGATGCCCAGCGCGCCCGAGCCGGTGCCCACATCGGCCAGCCGCGCGCCGCGGATGCGCGCCTTGCGCAGGTGGTCGAGCGCGGTGTCGACGAGCAGCTCGGATTCGGGGCGGGGGATTAAGACATCGGGCGTGACGCGGAATTCGAGGCGGTAGAACTCGCGCGCGCCGGTGATGTAGGCGAGCGGGCGGCGCTCGATTCGCTCGCGCACGGTCTCGAAGAAGCGGGTGAAATCCTGCTTGGTCATCGGCTCGGTGAGGGCGGCGTAGAACTGCGCGCGGTTGCGCCCGATCGCGTGGCGCAGCAGCACTTCGGCCTCGAAGCGGGCGTCGTCGATGCCCGCTTCCTCGAGCAGTCCGGCGGCGGAGAGCCAGACGTCGCGCAGGTTGACGATTTCCTCGCCGTCGCTCACGCGCCCGCCTCCGCGAGCAGCCGCGCCTCTTCGGCGAGCGCGGCGGCGTCAATCAGCGGATCCAGGTTGCCGTCGAGCAGACCGCCGAGGTCGTGGCGGGTCAGGCCGATGCGATGGTCGGTGACGCGGTTTTCGGGGAAGTTGTAGGTGCGGATTTTTTCGGCGCGGTTGCCGCTGCCGACCTGCGAGCGGCGGTCGTCGGCGCGTTCCGCCTGGGCGGCCTGCTGCTGCATGTCGTAGAGCCGCGCCTTGAGCACCGCTTTGGCCTTGATCTTGTTCTTCAGCTGGGAGCGTTCGTCGGTGCAGGTGACCACGATCCCGGTCGGCTCGTGGGTCATCCGCACGCCGGTCTGCACCTTGTTGACGTTCTGCCCGCCCGCGCCGCCGGAGTGGAAGAGATCGATGCGAATGTCGGCGTCGTCCAGCTCGACGTCCAGGTCTGCGGCCTGGGGCAGCACGGCGACGGTGGCGGTGGAGGTGTGGATGCGCCCCTGGGCCTCGGTTTCGGGCACGCGCTGGACGCGGTGGACGCCGCGCTCGTACTTGAGCCGCGAGAACGCGCCGTCGCCGTCGATCTCGCAGACGACTTCCTTGATCCCGCCCATGGCGTTTTCGCTGAGGCTGAGGACATCGTGGCTCCAGCGTCGTCCTTCGGCGTAGCGGAAGTAGGCGCGGAGCAGGTCGCCGGCCCAGAGGCCGGCTTCGTCGCCGCCCGCGCCGGCGCGGATTTCGACGATCACGCTGCGCTCGTCGTTGGGGTCGCGCGGCAGCAGCGCGCGGCGGGCGTCGGCTTCGAGCTGCTCGATGCGGCAGGTGAGCTCGTCCAGTTCGGCCTGGGCCAGCTCGCGCAGCTCGGGGTCGTCGGTCTCGGCCAGCAGCTCGCGGGCCTGCACCAGCGCGCGGTCGGCCTGCTCCCAGTCGTCGAGCAGCTGCACGACGGGCTGGAGCGAGGCGTGCTCGCGGGCGAGCGACTGGAGCTGGTTGGGGTCGGTGCTCACGGCGGGATCGGCCATCTGGCGCTCGATCGCGTCGCGCCGTTCGCGCACATCGCGCAACTTATCCCACATCATGGCCCCAGATCACGGGCTGCTCCGCGCTGCTCGTCGCATGCCGAAAGCTCAGCCGTCCTCAGTATATGGAGCTTGTTGGGCGATCTCGCGGGCGAGTTCGGCGACGACTGCGTCCAGGGCGACATCGCGCTGCTCGCCGCCGCGCATATCGCGCAGGGCGACGCTGCCGGCGGCGAGGTCGCGCTCGCCGATGATGATCGCCCAGCGGCAGCCGGAGCGTCCGGCGTGGCGCAGCTGCGCCTTGAGCGAGCGCCCGCCGAAGGCAAGCGTGGCGGCGAGGCCGGCGCGGCGCAAGCGCCCGGCCAGGCCGCCGGCGGCGGCCGAGGCGCGTTGGCCCAGCGCGGCGATCACGACATCGGGCGGCGGCTCGGCGTCGTCGACGAGTCCCTGCTCGCGCAGTTGGAGCGTGAAGCGATCGATGCCCATGCCGAAGCCGATGCCGGGCGTGGGCGGGCCGCCGATCTGCTCGATCAGGCCGTCGTAGCGCCCGCCGGCGAGCAGCGTGGTTTGCGAGCCGCCCGCTGTTCCGTCAGATGATCCGGGCTGACCAGCGGGCGCGTTGGGCACGAGCTCGAAGACGGTGTGGGTGTAGTAGTCGAGTCCGCGCACCAGGCTGGGGCGCTCTTCGTAGGGGATGCCGAGCGCGTCGAGCTGCGCCTTGACGGCGTCGTAGTAGGCGGCGGATTCGGGGCTGAGGTGCTCGGTGATGATCGGCGCGCCCTGCTGGTAGGGGCGGGTGCGCTCGTCCTTGCTGTCGAGCAGGCGCATCGGGGCGCGCTGGAAGCGGGCGCGGTCGTCGGGCGCGAGCTGGTCGAGGTGCGGCTCGAAGTGCGCCTTGAGTTTGGGCACGTAGGCGCGGCGGTCGTCGAGATCGCCGATGCTGTTGATCAGCAGCACGAGGTCGCGCAGGCCGAGCTGTTCGGCGATGCGCCAGCCGAGGTCGATCACCTCGGCGTCGAGCGCCGGGTCGCGCACGCCCAGCGCCTCGACGCCGAACTGCGTGTGCTGGCGGAAGCGCCCCGCCTGCGGGCGTTCGTAGCGAAACATCGGCGCGATGTAGGCCAGCTTGACCGGCTGGGGCAGGTTGGCCATGCCGTGCTGCAGGTAGGCGCGGCAGACCGAGGCGGTGCCTTCGGGCCGCAGCGCGAGGCGGTCGCCGCCGCGATCCTCGAAGACGTACATCTCCTTCTCGACGATGTCGGTCGCCTCGCCGACGCCGCGCGAGTAGAGCTCGGCGCTTTCGAAGGTGGGCGGCTCGATGAAGCCGTAGCCGCAGAGGCGGGCCTGCTCGCGGGCGACGGCGGCGATGCGGTCGCGCGCGCGGTGTTCGGCGGGCAGCAGGTCGCGCGTGCCGCGCGGCGCCTGAAACATCGTTTCGTCCCATCATTCCGCGCGCCGCTGCGCGGCGGCGCGAGGCGCGGAATTCATCGTACAGCCGCGGCGCATTTTGGCTCATTCCTGCCTGCGCAGGAATGACGGAGACGCACCGCCCCCAAATTCATCTCTCCCCCCTTCCAGGGGGGAGACTAAGAGGGGGGTCGGCGGACCGCGCCTACGCCAGCGGCCGAGTGGGCGATCGGCGTTCGTCGCAACAACCTCAAGCGCGCTCGCAAGCTCCCACCCCCCACCTAACCTCCCCCCTGAAAGGGGGGAGGGATGAATTGGGGAAGGGGTGAGTGAGGGAAGGTGGCGGGTTCCTGCCTGCGCAGGAATGACGGAAAAGGCGATCGGGGTGCAGAAGAGCGGCTGGCAAACACTCGCAAGCTCCCACCCCCCACCTAACCTCCCCCCTTCCAGGGGGGAGGGATGAATTGGGGCGAAGGCGGTTGTTGAGTGGGCGATCAGCGTCCGCGAACGGGCCTGGTGAACGATGGCGCGGATGGGCGTAAAATTGTGGGTATGACGACGCTGACAGATCAAACCGTGACCGCGCCGGGTGGCGCGGAGAGCGTTGACCGCTCGCTCTATCCGACGTTCGACGACCTCACGGCCGTGCTGGAGGGCTACCTCGCGGCGGAGGAGCGGACCCAGGTGGGGCGCGCCTACGAGTTCGCGCAGGCGGCGCACAGCGGGCATACGCGCCGCTCCGGGCATCCCTACATCTCGCATCCGCTGGCGGCGGCGATCGTCTGCGCTGAGCTGCAGCTCGATGTGCCGGCCCTGCAGGCCGCGCTGCTGCACGACGTGATGGAGGACTGCGGCGTAACCCGCTCCGAGCTGGTCGACGTCTTCGGGGTCGACGTCGCCAAGCTGGTCGATGGGGCGACCAAGCTCAGCGCGCTGCGCCTGCCCGATGTCGACCACCCGGCCGTGGACGAGGACGCGCAGGCGGAGAACCTGCGCAAGATGTTCATCGCGATGGCCGACGATGTGCGGGTGGTGATCGTGAAGCTGGCCGACCGGCTGCACAATATGCGCACGCTGGGGGCGCTGCCCGAAGAGAAGCAGCGGCGCATCTCGCGCGAGACGATGGAGATCTACGCGCCGCTGGCGGCGCGGCTGGGCATCTGGCAGATTCGCGCCCAGCTCGAGGATCTCTCGTTCAAGTACCTCGAACCCGCCGCCTACGCGCAGGTCTCGAAGCAGGTTGCGGCGCGGCGCTCCACCCGCGAGCGCTATCTGCGCCAGCTGCGCCGCCAATTGGAGAACGCGCTCGACGCGGCCGGGCTGCGCGCTGAGGTCAAGGGCCGCGTGAAGCACCTCTACTCGATCCACCAGAAGATGCGGAAGTACGCGGCGCTGGGCAAGTCGTTCAGCGACATCTACGACCTGCTGGCGCTGCGCGTGCTGACCGAGTCCACCTCCGACTGCTACGCGGCGCTGGGCATCGTGCACGGGATGTGGCGGCCGATTTCGGGCGAGTTCGACGACTACATCGCCAGCCCGCGCCCGAGCGGCTATCAGTCGCTGCACACCACCGCGTTCTGGTCGCCCACCCACCCCGTCGAGGTGCAGATTCGCACGCGGCAGATGGATTACGACGCGGAGTACGGCGTCGCGGTGCACTGGCTCTACAAGGAGGGGCGCAACACCGACCCGGACGACCGCGAGCGGCTCTCCTGGCTGCGCCAGCTGGTCGACTGGCAGGGCGAGCTGCCGGGCAGCGGCGACTTCCTCGAGACGCTGCGCAGCGACATTTTCCAGGATCAGGTGTTCGTCCACACGCCGGCGGGGGAGATCATCGCGCTGCGGCGCGGCGCGACGCCGCTCGATTTCGCCTTCCGCATCCACACCGATGTGGGCTATTCCTGCGTCGGCGCGAAGGTCAACGGGCGGCTGGTGCAGCTGACGACGCCGCTGGACAACGGCGATGTGGTCGAGATCGTGACCAGCCGCACGATGCGCGGTCCCTCGCGCGACTGGCTCAATCCGGCGCTGGGCTACGTCACCACGCAGCACGCGCGCACCAAGATTCGGCAGTGGTTCCGCCGCCGCCAGCGGGACGAAAACATCGCCCGCGGGCGCGAGGAGCTGGAGCGCGAGCTGCGCCGGCTCAGTCTGCGTCTGTCGCGAGTCGAGGATGAGGTCGTCGCGGTGGCCGGGGCGAAGACGCTGGACGACGCGCTGGCGCTGATCGGCGCGGGCGATCCGAGCGCGCACCATGTGGCGCTGCGCGTCGCGACGCCCGACGAAGAGCCGCATCCGGCCCGCGCTCCCGGCCCGGCTCCCGACGCGCAGCAGCCCGACAATCTCGCCGACTTGGTGCGCGTGCTCGGCGCGCCCAATGTGCTGACGCGGATCGCCGCCTGCTGCGCGCCGCGCCGCGGCGATCCAATTCGCGGCTATGTGACGCGCAGCCGCGGCGTCAGCGTGCACCGCTCCGACTGCCACTACATCCTGCACCTCGCGGAGCAGAATCGGCTGCTCGATGTGCAATGGAGCCGCGGCGGCGGCAGCTACCTCGCCCGGCTGCGCGTCGACGGCTGGGACCGAGTCGGCTTCGCCCGCGATGTGGCGACGGTCTGCGCCGATGAGGACGTGAATATGGTCTCGCTGACGACGAGCGAGCCAAACGGCGGCCAGGTGAGCATCGGTTTCCGCGTAGAGGCGGTCAATCTCGCCCAGGTCCAGCGGCTAATCCACAAGCTGGACCAAATTCGCGGCGTAACCACAGTAGAGCGCGACAGCTGAAGCAGCCGGCGCAAGCCGACCCCAGCGCGCGTTCACACTTCTCGTCGTTCCTGCGCCCCTTCTCGTCATTCCTGCGCAGGCAGGAACCCGCGCCGCGTCCACCATCCACCAATCACCCATCTCCCATCCCCAATTCATCCCTCCCCCCTTCCAGGGGGGAGGTTAGGTGGGGGGTGGGACGCCACGAGCGTGCGCCACCAGTCGCGCCACGCCCCGATCGCCTACGCCACTCTTCTCCGCCACCACCGCTCCCTCCGTCACCCCGCACCCCCTTCTCGTCATTCCTGCGCCCCCTTCTCGTCATTCCTGCGCAGGCAGGAACCGCTCAGGGCGACACGCCCGCGGGCGGCGCCTGGCCGTAGGTGTTGTCGCCCCAGCAGACGGCGTTCCCTGCGCTGGTCAGAGCGCAGGTGTGCTGATGTCCCGCCGCGACCGCTATGTACGTCCCCGCCGCGACTGTGGTTTGGCTGTTGGTGTTCAGGCCCCAGCACTCGATCGCCCCGCTGCTGCGCAAGCCGCAGGTGTGGCTGCCACCGGCGCTGACGGCGGTGAACGTGCCCGTCTGCGCGGCAATCCGGCCGTTGGTGCTGAGGCCCCAGCAGTGAACCGCCCCAGTGCTGCGCAAGCCGCAGGTGTGGCCGCTGCCGGCGCTGATCGCGCTGAAAGTGCCCGTCTGCGCGTCGGTCTGACCGCTGGCGTTGGCTCCCCAGCAGTGGACCGCCCCGGTGCTGCGCAGCCCGCAGCTGTGGTCGCCGCCCCCGCGGACCGCACTGAACGTGCCCGTTAGCGCAGTGGTATCAGCCTGGCCAGAGGCGTCGTAACCCCAACACTCAACCGTGCCGCCGCTCGCCACCGCGCAGGTGTGCGACGCGTTGGGGCCGCTGCCAAGCGCAGTAAAGCTGCCTGAGGGCGGCGTGGTGCGGCTGTTGGTGTTCAGACCCCAACACGCGATCGCGCCGCTGCTGCGCAGCGCGCACGTGTGCGAGGAGCCGGCGCTCACTGCCGTGAACGTGCCGGGCGGAGCGGTGAGTCGGTTGTTGCTGCCGATGCCCCAGCAGGCGATCGTGCCCGTGCTGCGCAGCGCGCAAGTGTGGAAGCCGCCCGCGCTGATTGCGGTGAACGTGGTCGGCGTCGGTGTGGGGGTTGGCGTCGGTGTCGGAGTCGGCGTCGCAGGATCCGGCGTCGTCTCGTCCTCCTCGCCACTCGAACTATCCGCGACAGTCCGGGTGGCCGTGGTCGGCGTGAGCTCCGCAATCAGCTCAGGCAGGCGATCATCCTGCCCGCCCCAGCAGCGAGCACTCGCGCGGCTTAGGGCGCAGGGCAGGAATGCTGCCTCCCCGCGCTCACAGCGACATAGCGCCCGGATGGGGCATTGGACTGTCCATAGCGGTCATCCCCCCAGCACTCGATCGCTCCCGATTCCCGCAACCCGCAGCTGTGCCACGCCCCTGCGCTGATTTGCGTGAAGACTCCTGACGGCGCGTTGCGTTGGCCGAAGTTGTTGAGTCCCCAGCACTCGACTTCACCGTTTTCGCGCAGGGCGCAGGAGTGGGTGGTACCCGAGCTCACCTGTGTGAAGACGCCATCGGGCGCATCAGCGCGTCCAAGGCTGCCGCGCCCCCAGCAGATGACCTCGCCCGTCGTTCGCAGCCCGCAGGCATGCAGGTAGCCCGCGCTCACGGCGCTGAACTCGCCGACGGGCGGCTCCGCCTGCCCATAATCGAGCACGCTACGCCCGAAGCTGCTGGTCCCCCAGCATTCGAGCTCACCCGTCTCGCGCACGCCGCAGGCGAACTGCCAGCCCACCGCCACATCATTGAACGCGCCGTCAGGCGCGTTCGAGTCTCCGCCCCAACAGACGACTTCCCCGCTCCCCTCGCGGATCGCGCAGTTGTGCCAGTCCCCGGCGCTGACCGCCGCGTAGCGCCCCTCCGGAACATCGCGCAGCTCGGAAGAGTTGCCGCCCCAGCAGCGAATCACGCCGTCATCGCGCAGGGTGCATTGGTGTTCGCCGCCGGCGTCAAGCGCCAGATAGCGGCTGGTGGATCCGGGCGTAGCGGCTTGGGCAAGAGTCAGGGCGGCGAGCAGCAGGACGGCGATCGCGAGGGCGATCGGGAGGAATTTATCCCCCCCCCCCCCCCCGATCGGGTAAGCGCCGCCGCCGCGCGGCGGGCGCGTTGGGCGGCGGTCGGGAGGTTGGCGGCGTGGTTCACGGTTGTCACTTTACACCAGTGGGGCGCTTTCGTGATAGCTGCGGGGAGTGCGGGTGGGGGGAGTCGCTTTGCGCGCGGTTCCTGCCTGCGCAGGAATGACGGATGTGTGAACAGTCCTTAGCCGAGCGCTGCGACCAGGCGCTCGACATGCTCCGGCGGCGTGTAGAAATGCGGCGAGGCGCGCAAGCGGCCGAAGCGGATGGCGGTCGCGATGTCCTGCTCGAGCAGCCGCTCCCATGTCTCATCAATCGTCTCGCGCTCGGCCAGTGCGGGCGGTCGGTCGAAGCAGACGATCCCGCTGCGCTCCACCGCGCCGCGCGGCGAGAAGACATTGCAGCCGATCGAGGCCAGACCTTCGCAGAGCAGGTCGGTGATGTCGCTGAGCTGCGCCCAGACCGACTCGAGGCCCACCTCCAGCAGCAGAGAGACCGCGCCGCGCAGTCCGAGCAGCGTCGCGGTGGGTCCCGCGCCCGGCTCAAAACGGCTCGCGTCGGGCTTGAGCAGGATCGTCTCGCCGCCGTGTTCGAGGCCGTCGACCATGCTGCTCGCGCCGAGCAGCGGCGGGATCAGCTCCTCGATCAGGTTCTCGCGCACGTAGAGCAGCCCCGAGCCGGTCGGGCCGAGCATCCACTTGTGCCCGCCGGCGGCGAGGAAGTCCACATCGTCGCCCACCACATCGATCGGCATCGCGCCCGCCGACTGGATCGCGTCCACCACCAGCAGTCCGCCCTGCGCGTGTACGGCGTCGGCCAGCGGACGCAGCGGGCTGCGGAAGCCGGAGCCCCACTGCACGTGCGAGATCGCCAGCAGGCGGGTGCGCTCGCCGATCGCCGCGACCACATCTTCGGTGGGGATGCGCCCGTCGGGCTGCGCGGCGACGATGTCGATCTCAACGCCTTTCGCGCCCAGCGCGGTCCAGGTGTGGCGATTGGAGGGATACTCGGCGTCGGTCACCACGACGTGGTCGCCGGGCTGCCAAGGCAGACTGCCGGCGACGATCGAAAGTCCGGTGGCGGTGTTGGGAACCATCCCGATTTCGTGGCCGCCGCGCGCGCCGAGCAGGGTCGCGGCGTCTTCCCGCAGCGCGTCGATCTGCTCCACCCAGTCCGAGCCGGTCCAGCCGCGCCGCGTCGCGTGGTCGACGTAGCCGCGAACCGCGTCGGCGGCCGGCTTCGGCAGCGGCGAGACGCCGGCGTGGTTGAAGAAGGCCAGCTCATCGAGCACGGGGAACAGATCGGCGCTGTAGGTCATCACGTCTCCCTCTCGTCCTGCCCTGCCGGCCTGTTGGCGGGCGCGGCCTGCGGCGGCGATGATCGCCGGCTCGCTCGGACCATAAGGCTACGCCCAACCGCCCGGTGGACAGCGCGATGCCTGGGGGGTTGCGCTCGTGGGAATGTGTGTTCTATGATATCCGCGAACGACAGTTCTGTGAGAGGGAGTCATCATGCACACACGAGTTCACGGCGGCGCGGTGGTCGGTCTGGACGGAGCGCCGATCTGCGTCGAAGTCGACATCTCCAGCGGAATGCCCAAGACGACGATTGTGGGGCTGCCCGACGCGGCGGTGGACGAGGCGCGCGAGCGGGTGCGCTCCGCGATCCGCAACGCCGGCGCGGGCTTCCCCACCAAGCGCGTCACGGTCAACCTCGCGCCCGCCCATCTGCGCAAGGAGGGGGCCGGCTACGACCTGCCGATCGCCGTCGGCATGCTGGTCGCGACGGGCCAGATCTGCGAAAGCGCCGTCGAGGACACGCTCTTCCTCGGCGAGCTGGCGCTGGACGGCGAGTTGCGCCACGTGCGCGGCGTGCTCTCCGTCGCCGCCGCCGCGCGCGACGCCGAGGTCAGCCGCATCGTCGTGCCGACGGTCGACGCCGACGAGGCGGCGCTGATCGACGGCATCGAGGTGGTCGCGGTCGACTCGCTGCGCGACTGGATCGCGATCGCCACCGAAGAGCGCCCGCTGAGCGACGCGATCTGGCGCTCGCAGCCGGGCGAGGTCGAGGACGCCCCGCTCGGCGCGGAGACGCACGACTTCCAGGAGGTGCGCGGCCAGGAGCACGTCAAGCGCGCGCTCGAGGTGGCCGCGGCGGGTGGGCATAACCTGCTGATGAACGGGCCGCCCGGCGCGGGCAAGACGCTGCTCGCCTCCTGCATGCCCGGCATCCTGCCGCCGCTCACCACCGACGAGGCGCTGGAGGTCACGCAGATCGCCAGCGTGGCGGGCGTGGGCAACGAAGGCTCGCGGCTGATCCGCCGCCGACCCTTCCGCTCGCCGCACCACACGATCTCCAACGCCGGCCTGGTCGGCGGCGGCCAGCGGCTGCGCCCGGGCGAAATCACGATGGCGCACCGCGGCGTGCTCTTCCTCGACGAGCTGCCGGAGTTCAGCGTGCGCGCGCTCGAAGCGCTGCGCCAGCCGCTCGAAGACCGCAAGGTGACGATCTCGCGCGCCCACGGCGCGATCACCTACCCCGCCGACATCACCCTGATCGCGGCGATGAACCCCTGCCCCTGCGGCAACTTCGGCTCCGATCAGCCCTGCACCTGCGCCGACTCCGCCGTCTACCGCTACCAGCGGCGCATCTCCGGGCCGGTGCTGGATCGGATCGATCTGTTCGTCGATGTGCCGCGCGTGGCGGTGCAGAAGCTGATGCGCTCGGCCGACGGCACGGAGGCGCCGCCGGGCGAGCCTTCCGAGCTGGTGCGCGAGCGGGTCGTCGCCGCGCGCCGCCGCCAGCACGAGCGCCACGGGCCCGACGGTCCGCGCTCCAACGCCGCGCTCGCCGCCCGCAACGTGCGCACCTACTGCATGGACCGGCTCGACGACACAGCCGAAACGCTGGTGCGGGAGGCGGTCGACCGGCTGGGCCTGTCGGCGCGCGGCTTCCACCGCGTGCTCAAGGTTTCGCGCACCATCGCCGACCTGGACGGCTCCGACAACATCACCGTGCAGCATGTCGCCGAGGCGGTGCAATACCGCAAGCGCAGCACCTAGCGCCGCAATGCGCCGCAGCCGACCGTTGGGGTGTTAAGCTGGCGCTCACGCCCCCGTAGCTCAGGGGAGAGAGCACCGGCCTCCGGAGCCGGGAGCGTAGGTTCGAATCCTACCGGGGGTACCACTTCCGCCCGCGCCGCAGCTCGCCGAATTCGCTACCCTCCAGCGCATCCGCACCACGTATCGCGGCTGGAGGCAATCATGGCTCAGCAGACCGAAGAGGCGCACGCGCGGGTTGAGGCCGGCGGAGTGACCTTCGCCATGCGCTACCGCGACGACATCGCCGGCGACGAGGGGCTCTGCATCGAGGTGCGCGCCGAGCTCGACGGCCATGACACCGAGCTGCTGCGCTTCGACTGCTTCGCCGTCGCGCCCCACTACCACTACGGCCCCGAAGCCGACGACGATCGCCTGATGCTCGACGCGACCAGCGCAGGCGATCCGCTGGAGTGGGCGCTGGGCTGCTTCGAGCGCGGCCGCCTGCGCCCAATGATCGAGCGCGCCGGCTACGACACGGTAGCCAACGCCCTGGACGAGCCGGCAATCGCCGCCGCCCTACCAGCCATCCGCGGAGCCGCCCAAGCAATCGTCGCCGCGCGCAACAGCTAACGCGCCGCCCCCTCGCCCCCAACTCCGCCATTCCTGCTCTCTCTCGTCATTCCTGCCTCTCTTTCGTCATTCCTGCGCAGGCAGGAACCCGCGCCCCCTCCGCCATTCCTGCCTCCCACCCGTCATTCCTGCGCAGGCAGGAACCCGCGCCACCTCCGTCATTCCTGCCTCCCACCCGTCATTCCTGCGCAGGCAGGAACCCGCGCCCCCGCTGGCGCCCCGCGCCGAACACGTACGATGCCCTGAGCCCAGCAGGAGGCTCCAGCATGCCTGAGCTCAACGTGCAGAACCGGACCATCTTCACCGGCGACAACCTCGACATCCTGCGCGGCCTCAACAGCGAGTGTATTGACCTGATCTACCTCGATCCGCCGTTCAACACCGGCAAACAGTGGCAGGCCCCGCTCGACTCGAGTGCCTCAGGCGCGGTCTTCGACGATGTCTGGACGCTCAACGACGTGAAGGCGGAGTGGGTCAACCAGATCGAGGCGTCGGACCCCGCTGCCTGGGCTGTCATCACCGCCGCAGGACGCGCCTACGGCGAGTCGATGCAGGCGTATCTCAGCTTCATGTGCGTGCGGCTCGTCGAACTGCACCGCGTCCTCAAGCCCACCGGCTCGCTCTACCTGCATTGCGACCCGACGGCGAGCCACTACCTCAAAGCGTTGCTCGATTCGATCTTCGGTCCCCAGTCGTTCCGCAACGAGGTGATCTGGGGCTACCGCGGGATGCCGTCCAAAGCCAACAAGTGGCAAGCGAAGCACGATGTGTTGCTCTTCTACGCGCGCAGCGACACCGCCACCTTCAACGTGCTGCGGGGCGAATTCGCCGAGGGCACAAAGCGCACCTACGAGAGCGCAATGCGGCGCGGATACAACGCGAACCACAGCCGCAACATGGTCACCATCTTCGACGAGGCGAAGTACCGCCAAGCGGTCGCCGACGGCAAGATCCCCGCCGGAATGCGCGAGTCGTACTACTCCGGCGAGGGCCCGCCGCTCCGCGACTGGTGGGACGACATCCGCATCCTGGGCGGACCGACAAATCGCGAGCGAGTCGACTATCCGACGCAGAAGCCGCTCGCGCTGATCGAGCGGGTGATCGCGGGCTCATCCAACGAAGGCGATGTCGTGCTGGATCCGTTCTGCGGCTGCGCAACAGCGTGCATCGCGGCCGAAAAGCTCAACCGGCAATGGATCGGCATTGACGTTTCGGATGCGGCCTGGAATTTGGTCAACGAGCGAATGACGACCACACCGAATGTCGGCATCTTCAGAGGACACCACCGCACCGACATCCCGCAGCGAACCGATCAACCGCCCGATGAAGTGAGCCCCAACATCCGCGACACTCTCTACGCCGCCCAGAGCGGCAAATGCGCAGGCTGCGGCGACGCGATGCGAATGCGCAATCTGGAACTCGATCACATCCTGCCGCGATCAACAGGCGGGCGGCACACCGATTCCAACCTCCAACTTCTCTGTGGCTGGTGCAACCGCGCAAAAGGCAACCGCGACATGAGCCACCTACAAGTCCGCCTGCGCGAAGCAGGCGACTAGCTCGCATCCCGTTTGCCCACGACTCCGCGCCCCTTCCCCCTCGCGCCCCCCTTCCCTGCCCCCTCCCCCATTCCTGCCTCCCCCTCCGTCATTCCTGCGCAGGCAGGAACCCGCGCAATAGGTGCGACTCATCTGGCAGCGAACATTCGGCGGCGGCGCGGAGCGGCCTTGGTGGGCCGTCGCAGCATCGTGGCGCGCGCACCTACGCAGGAATGACGGAAAGGGAGCGTTCCCTAGAGGGAGTACTGCCCGAAGGCGGCGGCCTGGGCAGGGTCGTCAAGCTGGAAAAGATCGGGCTGGGTCCCGCGGGCCAGGGCCAGGTGGTAGGTGAACAGCTGGAGCGGAATGACGCTCAGGATCGGTCGAAGACGGGGCGCGGCGGCGGAATCTGAAGGACGTCCGCGCCAGCCTCAGCCAGCGCGTCCGACTGGTCAGGGCAGATCGCCCAAACAGGCGCGCCCAGCGCCTGAGCGGCGCGGGCGAGATCGCTGGCGCGCCCCCGATCGGGAGTGTGCGAGACGATCAGCGTAAGCAGGCAGTCGGCGTCCATCTCGCAGAAGGGGCCGTGGAGCAGCTGCTCGATTTGGAAGCCCTCGCAAGAGGCGCGGCTGGTTTCCTTGATCTTGAGCGCCGCCTCGTACGCGGTCGCGCGTTCCGCGCCCCAGCCGGCGAAGACAAAGCGGCGGCGCTGCGCCTCCCGCTCAACGACGCGCTGCACGACAGGCTCGGTCTCGATGGCGCGGCGAACGAGCTCTGGAAAGCCGTCGAGCGCGTCGGGTTCGCCGGCGAGCGCCGCGTCGAGCATCGCCAGCGCACTCAGCGCGGTCGTGTAGCTGACCGTGTAAGCGGCCGAGGTCTCGGGCGGGATGGTGTGGATCAACTCATCGGCGGCGGTGATGCGCGGCCCCGGCTCGGTCGAGGCCACGGCGATGGTCAGCGCGCCGCGTTCGCGCGCGGCGTCCAGCGCGTCGAACGAGGCCTGCTTGGTGCCGCGGTGGCTGAGGATGATCACCGCGTCGTCCGCGCCGACAGGCGGCGTGTCGGTGCAGAACTCAAACGAGTTGACGGCGAACGCCTCGGGCCCGGAGCGAAGGATCGAGGCGCCGACCAAAGCGGCATGCCAGGAGGTGCCGATGCCGACGATGTAGATGCGCCGCCGCGAGCGCAGGCGCTTGGCCAGCACGGCGCAGTGGGCGCGCTCGCGCTCAATCACGGAGGCGATCGCGTCGGCCTGCGAGTGGATCTGCTCGTGCATCAGGTAGGGGTGCTCATAGCGCACCTCGCGCTCAACCGCCGCCATCGCCGCTCCTCGCAGACTGCCCGCCGCGCGGCGGGAGGATCAGGGTACCGTCGCGTGCGTTCGGGACTGGTCTTGGCTGCGTGCCTCTTTTGCGCAGAGTGACGGCAGGGGGCGCGGGAATGCGTGAACAGTCCCCAGACTTGCCGGCAGAGGAGGAGAGCGTTTGGATGGCGCTGCGGAGGATTGCGGAGGCGATTGACCGGCGGCCTCAGACAGGGCGCCGCCGCGCGATCCTCCAACCGTGCTACCATACCCTCAGAAGAACGAAAGTGCGAAACAATGCCCACCACCCCAGACGCGACCACCCGCGCCGAATCACCCCCGAACAACCCTGAACAAATCCGAACAAACCTGAACAAACCCGAACACCGCCGAACGCCCCGACCAGATAGGAACGCCCCCCGAATCACCCCCGAACACCCAGAAAAAAACAAAACCCGAACATCGCCGCCGCCCGCCCGCCCTAAACTCGCAGATGAAAGCAGAGAGCTCCCGGATGGTCCTGCGAAGAATCGCCGAAGCAATCGACCGGCGGCCGCAAACCGGCCGCCGCCGCCGCGCGATCCTCCAGATCGCCGCGCTCGACTTCGCCGGCCAGCTGGCGGAAAAGCGCGGCCGCTCGGGCGCCGTGGGCGTCAGCGGCTGGGACCTCTCCAACCTGGCCCATCCCGCCTTCTGGGCGATGCTGCTGCTCTCCCAGCGCCGCGAGCGCTTTGCGATGACGCTGCTTGGACAGGTGCATGTCGACCAGGCGGCGGTGCAGCCTTATGTCGAGGAGAGGCGGGCCGCGACCGAAATTCTCGACGCTCTGGGCCGAATCGAGGCCGACTCGCTGATCGGCTTCGTCGATGTCGCAGTGACCCGCTTCCAGCCGCCCGGCGCGAGCGGCGCGCCGCTCGTGCCGCACGACCAGGCAGCCGCGATCCTCAGCTCGGCGCTGCTGCGCGGCGCGATGATCGGCGAACTGCGCGCCGACCAGGCGCAGGCCGCCTGGCTCGAAGCGCACCCCGACCAGGTCGCCGAGCTCGGCGAACCGCAGCGCGCCTGGAAGAAAGCGCAAGGCCGCGCCGAAATGCTGCTGCTCGGCTGGCAAGAGCAGCGCCGCAGCCACGGCCGACGGCTGATCTGACCACAACGGAACCTTGACAATGGCCAACCGCAGCAACCCCAACCAGCAGGCGCTCTTCCAGCCCGACGACGCCTCGCACGCCGACGCGCCGCTGGCCGCGCGAATGCGCCCGCGCAGCCTCGAGGAGTGCGTCGGGCAGCGCCACCTGCTCGACGAAGACGCCCCGCTGCGCCGCGCGATTGAGGCCGACAATGTCCCCTCCTGCATCTTCTGGGGGCCGCCCGGCAGCGGCAAGACCAGCCTGGCGCGGGTGATCGCGCGCCATACCCGCTCGCACTTCGCCACGCTCTCCGCCGTCTCCGCCGGCGTGCGCGACCTGCGCGAGATCATCGCCGAGGCCGAGCGCGCCCGCCGCGACGCCGGAACGCGCACCATCCTCTTCATCGACGAAATCCACCGCTTCAACAAGGCGCAGCAGGACGCCGTGCTGCACGCGGTCGAGGACGGCGCGGTCACGCTGATCGGCGCGACCACCGAAAACCCCTCGTTCGAGGTGATCTCGCCGCTGCTCTCGCGCAGCCGCGTCTACACGCTCCAACCGCTTGATGACGACGCCATCCGCGCGCTGCTCGAGCGGGCGCTCAATGACGCCGAGCGCGGACTGGGCGAAGCGGGCGTCGCCGTCGAGTCGGACGCGCTCGACGCATTGGTCTCGCTGGCCGGCGGCGACGCGCGGGTCGCGCTCAACGCGCTCGAATTCGCCGCCGCCGATGCGGGCGGGACCATCGATCTGGCGACCGTCGAAGCCACCACCCAGCGCCAGCTGCGCCACGACAAGGACGGCGAGTCGCACTACGACCTGATCTCCGCCTTCATCAAGTCGGTGCGCGGCTCCGACCCGCACGCCGCCGTCTACTGGCTGGCGCGCCTGCTCGAGGCCGGCGAAGACCCGCTCTTCGTCGCGCGCCGCGTCGTCATCCTGGCCGCGGAAGACATCGGGCTGGCCGACCCGCAGGCGCTCGCGGTGGCGGTCGCCGCGCAGCAGGCCGCCCACTTCATCGGGCTGCCCGAGGCCAAGCTGCCCCTCGCCGAGGCCGCCGTCTATCTCGCGCTCGCGCCCAAGAGCAACTCCGCGATGCGCGCCTACAGCGTGGCGGCCAGCGCCGTACACGAGCGCGGAATGCTGCCCGTCCCCCTGCACCTGCGCAACGCCGTCACCGGACTAATGGCCGCGCAGGGCTACGCCAAGGGCTACCAGTACGCGCACGACTACGACGACGCGCTGCCGCCCGATCAGTCGCACCTGCCCGACGATCTGGCCGACGCGATCTTCTACGAGCCGACCCCGCGCGACCAGCGGGGAAGCTCCGACGAATGAGCGCGTCCACAACCGGCTACGACGGCCTGCCCGAGGCGGCGATCCCCCGGATCGCCGCCCTGTTCGGCGCGGAGCCGCAGCTGCAACAGCAGGGGCGCGCGGACATCGGACCAATCTGGCGCGTCGCAAGACGCAGCGAAAACGGCAACCTGCGCCTGCTGCTCTGGCCGCAAATTGCGCGGGTGGACGTGACTTGCGGCCCGCATTCCTGGATCGTGCGCGGAGTGCGCCGCACCGAGCTGCTGCCCGGCCTCGAAGCAATCTTCCACTTCGGCGCGAACGGCCTGCTCACCGTCGCGCCGACCGGCCACGTAGTAATGGTCAGCCCCGACGGAGGCGACGCCGCGGAGTGACGGGCAGAGTCAGGGGCGAAGACGCGGGGCTAGCCGCCAGCGGCCGCCACCGCCCCGTGCGAGTACCACTCCTCGGTCTCCTCGCCCGGCTCCGGCAGCACCATCCCGCCCTCCATCGACCACGACGCCGGGCCTTCGGTGATCCGCCCGCCGACCTCGGCCTCGTCGACGCCGACGATCGAGGCGAACGCGCCGCGCAGGTCGCTGAGCAGCGCCTGCTTCAGCTCCTCCGGCCGCCCCGCCCGGTTGGCGCCGTCCACGAAGTAACGCTCGGCGAAGCGCGTGTCGGGCGCCTCGTCGAAGACCACATGCACGAAGCTGCGCGGCGCGCCCGTCGAGCCGCAGTGAATGTCGGTGAACGCCGTCGCCACCTCCTGCCGCCGCTCAAACGGCACCGAACCCTCCGGAACCACGCATCGGTAATACGGCATCCGAAACCCTCCTCAGTCGCCAGTCCGCGCTTCCCCCGCAGTCTAGCGCCTGCTCACCCATCCGTCATTCCTGCGCCCTCTTTCCGTCATTCCTGCGCCCTCTTTCCGTCATTCCTGCGCCCTCTTTCCGTCATTCCTGCGCAGGCAGGAACCTGCCCATCCGTCATTCCTCCCCCCCATCCGTCATTCCTGCGCAGGCAGGAACCTGCGCGTCCGTCATTCCTGTGCCCCATCCGTCACTCCTGCGCCCCTCTCCGTCATTCCTGCGCAGGCAGGAACCCACCCAACTCCCACACCCCCGCGTCCTCTTCCCCAATTCATCCCTCCCCCCTTCCAGGAGTCTCCTGCAAAACAGCGGATCTGGCGCATGTGCGCGAGTGCCGACCAGATAGAGCCTGATCGGCGGATCCGCCAAAATCGGCCATTTTGCAGGAGACCCCTTCCAGGGGGGAGGTTAGGTGGGGGGTGGGAGGCCGCGAGTGAGCGCACCAATCGCGCAGTGCCCCGATCGCCCGCGCCGCACCCTTTTCCGTCATTCCTGCGCCCCAAGAAGGGGGATGGATGAATTGGGGTGGAGGTGGGCGTTTGGAGTAGGGGAGCTGACGGCAGGCGCGGGCGCGCCTCAGTCGCTCTGCTTGCGGCGGGTGCGCAGGCGCGCGATCAGCGTCTCCGCGTTCGCGTTGTAGAGGTCGGCGAAGTCGAGCAGCTCGAGCACGTCGATGCGCCGGTCGCCGGCCTCGCAGCGCTGCACGAACTGCTGGTTGCGCCCCATCCGCCGCCCCACCTCGTCCTGCGTCAAGCCTGCGCGAAGGCGGGCGTCTCGGAGACGCCTTCGCAGCACGCGATAGCGCTCGTCGTAGGGCGATGTCATGGGCACAGGATCGTTCCCTTCCTGCGCATACAACAAATCTATGTTAGCCCAATTCGGCGGGCATTCGGGCGCTCATGCGTGCGACGCAAGCGCCCGCGATAAGATGAGGGATGCCGCAGCGGCGCGCGGAGCAGGAGCGGAGGTTGGCCATGGAGCAGGATCGGATCGCGGTGGTGCGCGAGGGAATGGCGCAAATGCACGGGATGCTCGACCGCGCCGTTGAGCAGATGAGCGCGGAGCAGTGGAACCACCGCAGCGCCGAGGGCGGGGTGAGCGCCTTCTTCTCGCTCTGGCACTACGTGCGCACCGAGGACAACATCGTCAACTTCGTCGCCCAGGGGCGCAACACCGTCTGGCTGCGCGATGGCTGGGATGTGCATTTCGGCCTGCACCGCACCAGCCAGGGCACGGGCATGACGCCCGAGCAGGCGGAAGCGGTGACGCTCTCCGATGTCAATGGCTGGCTGCGCTACCAGCAGGAGGTCTGGGCGGCCACGGAGGAGTGGCTTGGGGGGCTGAGGGCGGAGAATCTGGAGGACCCCATCACGATCAAGCCGGTGCCGCCGATGAGTCTCTGGCAAGCGCTGACGGGAATGCTGCTCTACCACGGCTACCGCCACGTAGGCGAGATCGAGCACGCGCGCGGCCTGCTAGGCCTGGGCGGCCTGACGATTTAGGACGCCAGCTGATTTGACAGGGCGGCCACGGTTGCGGGGTCGTCCCTCCTGCTCGCACGCACAGGCTAGCGGGCGGTACACTTGGCACAGCAGCAAGAGAAAGGCAACCGCATGACCGACTTCGGCGTCTCGATGTTCCCTACCGACTACGCGATCCAGCCGGGCGAGCTGGCCAACGAGGCCGAGCAGCGCGGCTTCGAGTCGCTCTGGTTCCCCGAGCACACGCACATTCCGACCAGCCGAAAGTCGCCCTGGCCGGGCGGCGGCGACCTGCCGCAGGAGTACTGGCACACGCACGACCCGTTCGTCGCGCTGGCGGCGGCGGCGAGCACGACCGAGACGCTCAAGCTGGGCACGGGCATTTTGCTGGTGCCCGAGCACGATGTGTTCGTGTCGGCCAAGTCGGCCGCCTCGCTGGACATGATTTCGGGCGGGCGGCTGATTCTGGGCATCGGCGCGGGCTGGAACGCCGAGGAGCTGGAGAACCACCGCTGGGACTTTGCGGACCGCTGGAAGATCACCCGCGAGACGGTGCTGGCCTGGCGCGAACTCTGGACCAAGGAAGAGCCCGAGTTCCACGGCGAGTTCATCAACTTCGATCCGGTTTGGTCCTACCCCAAGCCGGTGCAGGAGAACGGCCCCGACATCCTGCTCGGCGCGCAGTCGAAGTGGGCGTTCGACCGGGTCGCCGACTACTGCGACGGCTGGATGCCGATCGCGATGCGCGGCGACATGCGGGCGGATATGGAGCAGCTCAAGGCGGCGGCGGATCGCGCGGAGCGGCCGTTCGACACGATTCAGCGCAGCATCTTCGGCGTGGGGCCGAACCCCGAGCAGGTGACCGACCTGATCGAGATCGGCTTCCAGCGGATCATCTTCGGGCTGCCGCCGGCGCCGGCCGAGACGGTGCTGCCGCTGCTCGACCGCTACGCCGAGCTCAAGGCCGAGTTCAACTAGCGGCGGCTGGCGCAGGTGGGGCTCTCCCGCGCGCGGCTGGCGGCGCTGCGCGAGTTGCAAACCGCGCGCGGCCGGCGCGAGCAGGGGCGCTTCCTGATCGACGGCGAAAAGCTGGTGCGCGATGCGCTGGCGGCGGGCGCGCCCTGCGTCGAGCTGCTCGCCCGCGACATTTCGCCCTGGCGCAAGGCGGCGTTGGCGGCATCGGTGGATGTGGTCGAGATCAGCGCGGCCGACGCGGAGCGGCTCTCCGAGACGCGCACGCCGCAGGGCGTCTTCGCCGTGATCGAGGATCGCCTGCCGGACGCGGCGGCGGCGATCGCCGCGCTGCCCAGCAAAGCGGGCACGGCGGTCGTGGCGCTTGATGCGGTGCAGGATCCGGGCAACGTGGGCGCGATCATCCGCAGCGCGGCGGCGTTCGGCTGCGACCTGGCGCTGCTCGGCGCGGGCTGCGCTGACGCGACGCATCCGCGCGTGACCCGCGCCGCGACCGGGGCCTGGTTTCAGCTGCCCATCGCCCGCTCGCCCGATCTCGCCGCCGATCTGGCCGCGCTGCGCGGCTGCGGCGCTCGGATCATCGCCTGCTCCCCCGCGGGCGGCGGGCAACGGCAGGACGAACTTGCCGCCGCGCCCCCAGCCGCCGCGACCGTCTACCTGTTCGGCAATGAGGGGGCGGGCGTTTCCGACGAGCTAGCGCCGCTGATCGACGCTACGATCAGCATTCCGATCAACCCAAAGGTCGAATCGCTGAACGTGGCCGTCGCGGCCGGCGTCATACTTTCCCGACTACAGTTACCGGAGGCGCGACAGTGCGAATTACCACCTGGAACGTGAACTCGATTCGAGCGCGCGAAAACCGCGTGCTGAACTGGCTCGACCAACACCGCCCCGACGCGCTCTGCCTGCAGGAGCTGAAGTGTACGGAAGAGCAGTTTCCGTTCGACGGCTTCGACGCGCTCGGCTATCAGCTGAGCATCTTCGGCCAGAAGACGTACAACGGCGTGGCGATCGCCAGCCTCGACTGGCCGGACGACGTGGAGACGGCGATTCCCTGGTCCGACGATGATCAGTCGCGCGGCATCGCGGCGACAATCGGCGGCGTGCGGATCGTGAGCCTGTACGTGCCCAACGGGCGCTCGGTCGACAATCCTGCATACCAGTACAAGCTGGAGTGGCTGGATCATCTGCGCAGCTGGCTGGATGGGCAGGCCGGCCCGGACGAACCGATCGTACTCTGCGGCGATTTCAACATCGCGCCCGATGATCGCGACGTTCACGATCCCGAGCGCTGGCGCGAAAAGGTGTTATGCTCCACACCGGAGCGCGAACGGCTGGCGTCGCTGCTCGAATGGGGACTCGATGACGCCTACCGTCTGTTCGACGATTCGGCCGGCAAGTTCACCTGGTGGGACTACCGCGGCGGCGCGCTGCAGCGCAACCAAGGTCTGCGAATCGATCACCACCTGATCTCGAAACCGCTGAAAGAACGCGCCGCAGCGGTCGAGATCGATACCGACGAGCGCCAGGAAGGCTCGGGCGACAAGCCGTCCGACCACGCCCCGGTCACGCTCGTGCTGGATGAGTGAGGCTGGCTGATCAGCGTTGGGCGTTAAACCAGGATGCGCCGGCCAGCTCCGCGATCCGTTCGCCGATTGGCAGCGAGGCGGTCGCGCCCGGCGACGGCGCGTTGAGCACGTGAATCATCCGCGCGGTTTCGACGATTTGGAAGTCGTCGACCAGCGAGCCGTCGCGTTCGAGCGCTTGCGCCCGCACGCCCGCGCCGCCGCGCACCAGCTGCTCGCCTTGCAGCGTCGGCATCAGGCGCTGTAACGCCGTTACGAACGCCCGCTTACTCGCCGAGCGCCAGACCTCGCCCAGACCGGTGCGCCAGTGGCGCTTTGACAAGCGCAAAAAACCGATATAGCTGATCGCGTCCCAGGCGTCGATCGGCGATACATCGCGCCAGCGGTAGCCCTCGCGGCGCAGCGCCAGCACCGCGTTGGGCCCCGCCTCGACCGAGCCGTCGAGCCGCCGCGTGAAATGCACGCCGAGGAAGGGGAAGGCCGGATCGGGCACCGGGTAGATCAGGTTGCGCACCATCCCGCGGGCCGACTCGGTCAGGTCGTAGTACTCGCCGCGAAAGGGCACGATCCGCACATCGCGCGTCGCGCCGGCCCGCTGCGCGACGCGGTCCGCCTGCAAACCGGCGCAGTTCACCGCGTAGCGCGCTCGCACGACGCCGGAGCCGGTGCGCAGCGACACGCCGTCGTCGTCCACGCGCAGCGCGCCGACGCGCGAGCGCAGCCGCACTTCGCCGCCGGCCTCTTCAAGCAGCGCGCGGTAGGCGCGGCAAACGGCAGGGTAATCGGCGATGCCGGTGCCGGGCACGTGCAGCGCGCGGATGCCCGCGGCGTGCGGTTCGAGCGCGCGCAGCTCGTCGGGGCCGATCTCGCGCAGGTCGGGCACACCGTTGGCCTCGCCGCGCCGGCGCAGTTCCGCGAGCCGCTCCAGTTCGCGCTCGTGCGTCGCGACGACCACCTTGCCGCAGCGCTCCGCGCCGACGCCGTGCTCGGCGCAGAAGGCGTAGAGCCGCTCCGCGCCCTCAACCGCCATCCGCGCCTTCGCCGAGCCGGGACGGTAATACAACCCCGAGTGGATCACGCCGCTGTTATTGCCGCTCTGGTGCCGCCCAACGCCCGCCTCCTGCTCCAGCGCAACGACGCGCAACCCCGAATGCCCCCGCGCCAGCGCCATCGCCGTAGAAAGCCCCAGGATGCCCGCGCCAATAACGGCTACGTCTGCGTCGAACTCAGTCGTTGTCATGCTCATGCTTGGCCGTTCATGAGTCGCGCCGGCGCGTTCCACACGGCGCTCACATCGAACTCGAACAGCTGCTTGTTCGAGTTCCTCTTACGGATTGGTTGGCATGCGACTCGCTCGAAACCGAGTTCGGCAAGCAGTTCTGCGTAGATTTGCTCGACCGGCACGAGTACGCCGTAGAACGAAGAATTGCCGACGATGTAGTGAACCTGAGCGCCGGCGTTTAGCGTTTCACGCGCCGAGCGTAGGTGCGCCCAGATGTCGGCGAAGTACTTGAGTACGTAGTTGGCGAGCAGCGCGCCGTTCGGGTTGTGGTCACGGGCGATCCGCTCAGCGGCATTACAGAGCGTCGCGGACTGGAACGTGTCTGCGGGCGGTTGCCAATCGACCAGTCGACTGGTAGCGATTCCCCATGTGCCGCCGATGGCCTGCCAATCCAGCTCGCCAGCCTCGCAGCCGGAGTTGAGGTATCCGAGCCAGTACATGTGCGGACGCAGTTCGCGGATGTAGGACATGCGATTGGCATAGGGCGGCGATGTGATGAGCAGATCGACGCCTGAGACGTCCAGCAGAGAGAGATCACGGGCGTCGCCCTGGATGCCCCGCAGCTCGCCTTCTGGGTTCTCCTCCGCGCTGCGCAGAACGGCGTCGAGGTGAGCGCAGAATTGTTCTTCTGGAGGCGCACCCAGATTCATCCGCAGCTGATCGCTGCGCTCGGCGTCGAGCGAGAGCGATTGATGGTTGAAGCACACGTTGGACAAGTCGATCAACAAACGGCAGAATGCGATGAGCAGGAGATCGCGGCTTTGACTCGGCTCGGGACAGGCAAGCTCGATTCCCGTCTTAATCCTGCGCAGAGAGTCGAGCGGCTCCGGGTTCCACCAACGGTGGATTCCGTGCATCGGGGGAGCGGGAGCGGCGGACCGGCCAACCGTTTGAGCGATACCGACGACTTCTGCGCCGAGGGCCGCTGCGGCTTCGACCGTTCGCTCGTCGTACACGGCGGTCTTCGCCTGGCCAAACCAGTGGAGGAAGGGATTGAGTTCGACAGTCACCGCGCGGTGCCCGCGGTAGGAAGCGGCCAACGCGGTGGTTGCGGTTCCACCGAACGGGTCGAGGACCGTCAGGGGATTTGCGGAGTCTGCCGCGGCGAGGAGCTCATTCACGATTTTCAGCGAGTAGGCGGGGGGCAGGCGCAGCCAGCCGTGGCGGCCGGCAGTCGCGTTATGGCGATGCGTATGGTCGGCGCGTTGTTTGAGGCCGTCGCGGAGCGTCGTGGTCATGATGTGGGGTCCAGCAACTGAGTGAGCACGGCCGCAACCTCGGATCGAAGGCGTTCCTGGTTGCGCGAAAAGAACGCTGCGAGATCGTAGCCGACTACATCGGCCATGAATGCGTAGGATGATGACGTAGGTTTGGCCATGACGGGCGAGCCAGTGAGCAGGACCCAGCTTGCTTCGCGATACCGCAACGCTATGTCGGCGTCGATCTGACCGGACAAGAGAAAAAGGCACGGCAGATAGGCGCGGGCGTACGCAGCTGCGGCGTTGGCGGCATCCGCGTTTTGACGTTCAGAGTCCTTGCTCTTATAGCCCTGTCGGACTTCGAACACGACACCGCTCAGATTCCGGGCGATCTCCGGCGCGACATCAGCGGCGGCGGCGGAATCTCGCATCCACCGCGAGAGCCTTCTTCGCGCAGTGGTATTGGAAACTGCGTCGATCGAGATTCTGCCGTCGAGTTGGAACCGCTTTGGTCGCCCGGCGTCTGTCTCGACCGTGTAGGACCACTGCGTTTCGTCGTCAGACAGATCAAGTGTGTCTTGCAGGACAGCGCGGAACAGTCGCTCGCAGCCCAAGCCGATCTGGCGGTAGATGCTGGTCATACCGCCAGCCGCCTTGTGAGCCGCGTAGAGCAGCGGATCATCCAGGCCGAACCACGTGTAGAAGGGATCTGCTCGGTACATTTCGAGGAAGTCAGCGAGGGACATACCCGCGCCGCCAGCCCTGCCGAACTTTGGCCTGTAGCCGGCGGAGCTGCGGATCGGATCAGTGATGATCTGCATGTATCTGTCATCGTTGGTTGCGGACATGCGCCTAGTTTACTCGCAGCGCGCCGCCGGCCGCCGGGCCGGTGACTTTGGCGATGGGGGCGGCCTCTACGCCGCGGGCTTGGAGCGCTTGCTCCAGATGCGGGGCCTCAATCAGGCCCGTCGAGATCAGCAGACCGCCGGAGGTTTGCGGGTCGTAGAGCAGCGCGTCTTCGAGCGGCGTCGGCTCGCGCTCGATTTGGAGCTTGGGGCCGAAGAACGCACGGTTGCGGTCCTGCCCGCCGCTGCCGAAGCCGGCGTTGACGGCCGCCTCTAGCCCCTCCAGCGCCTCCACCCTAGCGAGGTCCAGCTCGATTGCGGCGTTGCTCTGCTCGGCCATCTCCCAGAGATGCCCGGCGAGGCCGAAGCCGGTCACGTCGGCCATCGCGCGGACGGGGTAGTCCGCGGCCGCTTCGGCGGCGTCCTTGTTCAGCGTCACCATCTGGTCGATCGCCGCGCGCATGTGGGGTTCGGCGACCGCGCCCGCGCCGTTGGCGCCGATCAGCACGCCGCTGCCGATTCGCTTGGTCAGCAGAATCGTGTCGCCGGGCAGCGCGCCGGCGTTGCGCCGCACCCGCTGGGGGTGGACGACGCCGGTCACGGCGAGGCCGTATTTGGGCTCTTCGTCGATGATCGTGTGCCCACCGGCGATCGCCGCGCCGGCCTCGCGCACCTTGTCCGCGCCGCCGCGCAGGATTTGCGCGACCACCTCGGGCGGCAAGTCTTCGGGGAAGGCGGCGATGTTCAGCGCGAAGAGCACGCTGCCGCCCATCGCGTAGACATCCGACATCGCGTTGGCCGCCGCGATCGCGCCGAACTCGTAGGGATCGTCGACCACCGGCGCGAAGAAGTCGAGCGTTTGCACCAGCGCGTGCTGGTCGTCGAGCGCGTACACGGCGGCGTCGTCGGGCGCGTCGAGCCCGACGAGCAACTGGGGAAACTGCTCGGGCGGAAACTGACCGCCAAGTTCGCGCAGCACCTGCGCGAGGCCCTCCGGGCCGTACTTGGAGCCTCAACCGCCGCAGCGCGCCAGATCGGTCAGCCGCAGTTCGCGCTCGACCACGCCCGCCCCTTTCCGTAGTGCCGCCTGGGTCCGGGTTGACAGAGCGGCCAGCGCTCAGGGTATCGCGGAGTGCGCATCCGCTCCGCCAGCGTAGACTGTTCGCGTGACGCGAATCTTCTCTGTGTGGGCCGGGCGCACCTTCGCCGCGCTCTCACACCGACATTTCCGCATTCTGTTTGCGGGCACGCTGTTCGCGACGACCGCGTACATGATGATGTTCGTGGCGATGTCGGTCGTCGCCTTCGATCTCGGCGGCACCAACGCGGCGGTCGGCTTCGTCGGGATGGGCAGCGGCATTGCGATGCTGATCGGCGGGCCGTTCGGCGGCGTGATCGCCGACCGGGTCAACCGCAAGCGGTTGATCGTGCTGGGGCAGGGCGCGGGCGCGGCGATCCTGGCGCTGACCGGCGCCCTGCTGCTGCTCGGGCTGCTCAATCTCGGGCTGTTCTTCCTGCTCACTCTGATTTTGGGCGCGACGTTCGTCTTCATGGGCCCCGCGCGGCACGCTTTCACTCGCGACATCGTGGGCGCGCGGCTGGTCGGCAACGCGGTCGCGCTGAATCAGCTGGCGCACAGCTGGGGCCAGCCGTTCGCGCCGATGCTGGCCGCCTTTCTGATCGATTCCGCGCTGGGCGGCGGCGGCACCTACGTGATCATGGGCGCGCTGGTGTCGGTCGGCGTCTTCTCGATGGCGGTGATGCCCAACCGCCAGGAAGAGAGCGGCGAGCCGCGCAAGAGCATCGCCGCCGACCTCGTAGCGGGCGGACGCTACGTCTTCGGCCGACCCGACCTGCGGCTGATGATCCTGCTGTTCGCCGCGGTGGTGGTGATCGGCTACCTCTTCCGCGTGCTCACGCCCGCGCTGCTCGAGCTGCACCTGGACCGCAAATCGACCGATATGGGGATGATGCTGCTGGTCAACGGGGGCGCGGCGGCGCTGATCGCGCTGCTGATTGCCGGCTTCGCCGCGTCGCGCTGGGCCTGGCCGCTGATTCTCGCGCTGATGGCGGTGATGGGGCTGGGCTATCTGGCGCTGTCGCAGGCGCAGAGCTACGGCGGGGCGGTGGCGGCGATGGCGCTGCTCGGCCCCGGCCTGCAGGGTCCGGTGCTGCTCCTGCAGGCGAAGCTGGTGATGTCGGCCGAGCCGGCCTATCTGGGCCGCGTGACGGCCTTCTCGATGATGTCCTGGGGCGTCTCCGCGTTCATGGGCATGCCGGCCGGGATCGCCGCCGACGCGCTGGGCGAGCGCGAGGTGCTGGCGGGCGTCGGGCTGCTCACATTCGTAGTCGTCGCGCTGGGCGTAGTCGGCTGGCTGCGCTGGGTCCGCGGCGCCCAGCCGCTCGGCATCGATCTCAGCCAACCCGCGCGAGAGGCACCCGCCCCCATCCTGCCCACGCCCGCCCCGGTCGGCCTCCGCCCCACCGCGCTAATGTCCGCCCAAAAAGCGTCGCGCTAGCTGCGCCGTCGCGCCGGCGCCCCTCCCCCGTCATTCCTGCGCCCCACCCCGCTGCTACCCTCACAACATGCCCAACGACCTCACCTGCGGCGTCGACCTGCTCCTGATCCGACGCTTCCGCCGCGTCCTCGAGCGCCACCGCGAACGCTTCCTGCGCCGCATCTACACCGAGCGCGAAATCGACTACTGCGGCGACCGCGTGCCAGAGCTCGCCGCCCGCTTCGCCGGCAAGGAAGCCGTCATGAAAGCGCTCGGCACCGGCGTGCGCGGCGTCCGCTGGCGCGAAATCGAGATCCTCGCTAACGCCCGCGGCAAACCCGTCGTGATCCTGCACGGCTCCGCGCAGCGCCGCTCGCACGACCTCGGACTCGAACGGATCGAAATCAGCCTCACCCACGAGCGCGATATGGTCTGCGCGTTCGCTATCGGCCAGCCCGCCGCCTGACACATCGCACAGAAAGCGCACGATGAAACTGCTCACCTCCGCCGAAATGCGCGACCTCGAACAGCGCGCCGCAGCCGCCGGAACCTCCACCGACGAACTGATGGAGCAGGCCGGACTCGCCGTCGCCCAGGAAGTCTGGATGCAGCTCGGCTCGCTCGAAGATCGCCGAATCGTCGCCCTGGTCGGGCCCGGCGCGAACGGCGGCGACGCGCTCGTCGCCGCCCGCCACCTCGCCGAGTGGGGCGCCCAGGTGCGCTGCTACGCGCTCCGACCGCGCGACGACGACCGCTGGCGCGCCGCGCTCGACGCCGGCGCAATCGGCGGCGATGTCTCGGAGGACGACGACTTCGAGGCGCTCGACGCGCTCATGCAGGGCGCGGAAACCATAATCGACGGCCTGCTCGGCACCGGGCGCTCCCGCGCCATCGAGGGCGACCTCGCCCAAATCATGCAGCGCCTCGCCGCCGCGCGCGCCCGCACCGTCCCGCCCAAGCTGATCGCCGTCGACCTGCCCAGCGGCGTCGACGCCGACTCCGGCCGCGCCGATCCGCTCGCCGTCGCCGCCGACGAGACCGTCACCTTCCACGCGCCCAAAGTCGGCCTCTACCTCCAGCCCGGCGCGGCTTTCGCCGGCTCCGTGCAGACCGTTGAAATCGGCATTCCCGCCGGCCTCGACGACCACCTCGGCACCGAACTGCTCGAGCGCCGCGCGGCCAAGGCGCTGCTGCCCCAGCGCGCCGCCGACGCGCACAAGGGCACGCACGGCACGCTGCTAATCGTGGCCGGCTCCGCTCGCTATCCCGGCGCGGCGATCCTCGCCGCCAACGGCGCCTACCGTGCCGGCGCGGGGCTCGTCGCCGTCGCCGCGCCCGCCTCGATCTACCCCGCGATGGTCGCCGCCGCCCCCGAAGCGACCTGGCTGCCGCTGCCCGACGACGATCACCCCGGCGCAATCGGCCCCGCCGCGCTCCCTCTCCTGCGCGAAGCGGTCGGCTCCGCCAACGCGCTCGCAATCGGCTGCGGACTCGGCCTGCACGAGGCGACGAGCGAGCTCGTCCACCGGCTGCTCGCCGACGCCGCGCTCGCGCACCTACCGGGCGTCGTGGTCGACGCTGACGCGCTCAACCACCTCGCCGCCGGCCCCGGCTGGACCGCCGCCGCGCCGCCAATCTTCACGCCCCATCCGGGCGAAATGGCCCGCCTCACCGACCGCTCCAACGACGCCGTGCAGTCCGCAAGGCTCGACCTCACCCGCGACTCCGCCGCCGAGTGGCGCGCGACCGTAGTGCTCAAAGGCGCGAACACCGTGATCGCCGCCCCCGACGGACGCGCCCGCGTCTCCGAAATCGCCCAGCCCGCCCTCGCCACCGCCGGCACCGGCGACGTGCTCACCGGCGCAATCGGCGCGCTGCTCGCCCAAAAACTCCCCCCCTACGAAGCCGCCACCCTGGCCGTCTACCTACACGCCGACGCCGGCAACCGCGCCGCCAGAACCCGCGGCACCATCGGCGTCACCGCCAGCGACATCGCCGAGCACCTGGCCCTGTCCTCCCGCTCCCTAGCCGGCGAAGAACCAATCGAAACCCCATCCCTGGCTGGCGGCCTCGGCCTGGCCAGCGGTCTAGAGCAGGGCATCTCCGGCGCCGGCGGCGGCTTGGAGTCGCTCTTCGGCAGTCCAAACCCACTCCAGTAACCCCACCCCACAGCCTCGCCACTGCCCGGCCGCTCTGTCGCGCCAAGCACAGCGACTGCTTGCAAACTGAACTTACGTTCGGATAGGATTCTGTATGGCACATGCGAAATCCACCCACCACCACCCAGCTTGCGGCGCGGCCGCGCGCATTGATGCGCAGCAGATGCGGGGCTCGCCTGGGGCGCGGCTGCCGCAGCGGACCGAGGAGGCCGCCCATGACGACCGCGGCTGAGCCGGCGGCTGAGTCGGTGTTCGGCTTCCCGCCGACGCTCCGCCAGCGGCAGCTCTGGCACACCGCGCTGTGCGATCCGCCGCAGGGCGGCTATGCGCTGGTCGGCTACGGCGGCGCGATGGGCGGCGGCAAAACCCGCGCACTGGCCGAACTCGCGCTGGAATGCGCCCACACCTACCCGGGCGCCAAACTCCTGATCGCGCGGCTGCGCTACACCGACCTGCGCACCACCACCATGGGCGAATTCTTCGCCGCCTGCCCCGACTCGATGATCGCCGCGCACCACCGCACGCCCCCCGAGCAGGTCGTGATCCAGGCCCGCGGCGGGCGCGGCGCGCCCTCGACGATTCACTTCCGCCACCTGGCCGACTGGACCGGGCTCGGCTCGCAGCAGTACGGCGGCGTCTTCATCGATGAGGCCGGCGAGGTCTCGGAGGACGCGGCGCGGATGCTGGTCACTCGGCTGCGCCACCCCGCGCAGCCCTTGCGGATGCTCGTGGCCGCCAGCAACCCCTGGCCGGGCTGGTTCGAGCGCTGGTTTGTGCGCCGACAGCTGCCGCTCGATCGGCTCCAGGAGGCGACGGCGCGGCTCGCGTTCGTCGCCGCGAAAATTCGCGACAACCCCTGGCTGCCCGGCGACTACGAGGCGCTGCAGCGCGCGGTGCTGCCCGACGACTGGTCGGACCGCCTGATCGACGGCAGCTTCGACTCGTTCGTCGGGCTGATCTATCCGAGTTTCGACCCGCTGCGCCACCGTTGGGATGAGCCGCTGCCGCCTTTCGCGCGCTATGTCGGCGGTCTGGACTTCGGCGGCCTGGGCCCCAGGGACCATTTCACCGCGGGAATCGTCGCCGGGCTGACCGACCGCCGCGCCTGGTGCGGACCCGACGTCCTGATTCGGCTCTACGAATTCGAGGAGCGCGGTCCGAGCGCAATCGAGCGTCTCGAACGGTGGATGCGCGAGTGCGCCCGCGCGTTGACCGGCAGCCCGCGCGGGCCGATCCATTGGCGCGCCGACCGCTCGCAGCAGGCCTGGATTAACCACGCCGCCCACAGCGGCCTGCGGGTGACGGGCTCCGGCGGCGGACCGGGCAGCGTCATCGCCGGCATCGATCTGGTGCTGCGCCGCCTGGGCAGCTTCGGCAGCGAACCGCCGAGCTCCTACTACGTCCCGGATCTGGCGCGCTTCCCCAAGCGCATGGCCGAGTACCTCTGGCAGCCGCCCGATCCGGCCCGCGGAACGCCCGGGCGGCCGCTCAAGCAGGACGACGACCTGATGGACGCCGACCGCTACATGCACGAGGCGGCGGCGGAGTACAGCCGGCGGCTCGGCCAGCCGTCGAGCATCGCGCTCACGCGCGCCTCCAGCCTGCCGCCCAAGCTGCGCCTCCCGCTGCACAATCCGCAAAGGAGTTGGTCATGACCGCGCAACCCCCCAATCGCCCGCCGTTCGCCGCGCCCAGCATCCGCGTCGTCTGCCCCAACTGCGGGCGCTTCCTCGGTCGAATCGCCGGCCTCACGGAGTTCCCGCCCTGCCACAACTGCGGCTGGCAAACCACCATCGCCCCCCCGCGCCGCAGCTAGACACACCCAAACCAGGACGACTCAAGCATGCGCCCCTCTTCCGTCATTCCTGCGCAGGCAGGAACCCACCTCACCCTCACCCCACCTCACCCCCTCCCCAATTCATCCCCCACATACGACGAAAAGGGCGCGCAGATCCCCAATCCATCCCTCCCCCCTCTCAGGGGGGAGGTTAGGTGGGGGGTGGAACGCCACGAACCAGCACCGCCGCCCGCGCCACGCCCCGATCGCTCACGCCTCTCACCCTTCCGCCACTCCTGCGCCCCTCCTCCCGTCATTCCTGCGCCCCTCTTCCGTCATTCCTGCGCAGGCAGGAACGACGGAAGGAGGCGAGGCAGACCCGAACGGACCCCGAACAAACCTGAACATCCCCGAACAAATCCGAACAAACCCGAACACGCCAAACACCCCCGACCAGATAGGACCACCCCCCAATCCACCCCGAACAGACCAGAAAAAAACAACCCTGAACACCGCTCATAGAATGGCGGAGATGGGCAGGAGGAAACCGCTGTGACGATGCCCGCATCCGGCTCCGCCGGCGACCGGCGCGAGGTCGACCGACCGCTCGCGCGCGATGTGCGACTGCTCGGCGACATGCTCGGGCGGGCGATCGCCGCGGTCGACGGGCGGGAGGTCTACGAAGCCGTCGAGCAGCTGCGCGACCTGGCGCAGCGCCGCCGCGGCGTGCGCGGCGAGCCGCAGCCCGAACTCAGCGCCGAGATGGTCGAGCTGGTCGGCGGCTGGCCGCTCCCGCTCGCCGCCGAAGTCTGCAACGCCTTCCTCACCTACTTCCTGCTGACCAACACCGCCGAAGAGACGCACCGCGTGCGGCGGCATCTCGCCTACCGCCGCGAAGGCCTCGCCCCGCCGCGCTCGCTCTCCGAGACGATCAAGCGAATGCGCCGCAGCGACATGACCCGCCAGGCGATCCGCCAGGCCGCCGCCAACCTGCGCGTCCAGCCGGTCTTCACCGCGCACCCCACCGAATCGCAGCGACTCACGATGCAGCAGTCGCTCCGCTCGCTCCACACCCTGCTGCTCGAGCGCGACGCCGCAGCCGAGTCGGACCGCCCCGCGATCGACGCCCGAATCACCACCCATGTCGAGGTGCTCTGGCAGTCCGACCACCTGCGCTACCGGCGTCCCACCGCCCTCGAGGAGTCGCGCCTGCTGCTGCGCACCTTCGAGTCGACGCTCTGGGACGCGGCGCCGGCCGTGGTCGCCGCGCTGCGCGAGGCGAGCGGGGCAGGCCCCGCCGACGCGCCCGCCCCGATCCGACTCGGCTCCTGGATGGGCGGCGACGCCGACGGCAATCCCACCGTCACGCCCGACCTGACCTGGCAGACCGCGCTGCTGATGCGCCAGCACGTGCTGCTGCGCCACCTCGAAGCCGTGCGCGAGATGGAGGCGCTGCTGCCCCACTCGACCCGCCGCGTGGCGATGACCGAGCGGCTGCGCGAGAGCCTCGACCAGGACGAGCAGCGCATCCCCCGCGTGGCCGAACAGCTCGAGCGGCGCAGCGGCGCGGAACTCTACCGCCGCAAGCTGCGCTACATGCGCGCCCGCCTACAGGCCACGCTGGCCGACGATGTCGCGCTGCTCGACGAGCGCGCCCTCTCGATCCTGCGCGATCCGAGCCACGGCCAAAACGACGACGGCGCGCCGCCCTATGACCGCGCCGCTGATTATGTCGAAGACCTCGAGGCGATCGCGGAAAGCCTGCGCGCGCACGGCGCGCGCGCCGGCGCGGACGCGGTGGTGCAGCCGCAGATCGACCGTGCGCGCGCCTTCGGCTTTCATCTCGCCACACTCGATATCCGCGACCACGCTGCGAACTTCCACAAGGCCGCCGACGCCGTGCTGCAGGCGCTCGACATCCTGCCGCCGGGCGGCAGCTATCTCGAGCTCGATGCCGAGCATCGCGCCGACTTCCTGGCGCACGAGCTGGATCGCGACTACTACCCCGCCGGGTTGGCGCTCACGACGCAGGACGACGACACCATTCGCCGCTTCCGCACGGCGCGGCGGATCCAGCGCACCTGCGGGCGCGACGCGATCCGGACCTGCATCGTCTCGATGAGCGAGAGCGCCGCGGATGTGCTCGCGCCCGTGCTGCTTGCGCGGCAGGCGGGGCTCAACGATGTCGCCCGCCGCGCGCCCGGCGGACGCATCCGCATCGCCCCGCTCTTCGAGCGGGTCGACGACCTCCAGGCCGCGCCCAAGGTGCTCCGCTCGCTCTTCCGCTACGACGCCTATCGGCGGCACCTGGCCGCGCACGGCGACCTGCAAGAGGTGATGATCGGCTACTCCGACTCGGCCAAGGACGCCGGCGTGCTGCCCTCGCTCTGGGAGCTCTACCGCGCGCAGGAGGCGATGTACGAAGTCGCGCGCGCGGCGGGCGTCACGCTGATGTTCTTCCACGGCCGCGGCGGCACCGTCAGCCGCGGCGGCGGGCCCTCCCACGACGCGATCCTCGCGCTGCCCCCGCACACCAGCGAGGCCGGCATCAAATTCACCGAGCAGGGCGAGATGATCCAGTTCACCTACGGCATCCCCGCGCTCGCCCGCTGGAACCTCGAGCAGACGCTCTCCGCCGCGCTGGTCAAAACGACCGACCACGACTACTCCAACATCCGCCCCAAGGACCGCGCCACATTCCACGCGGCGATGGAAGAGCTGTCCGAAATCGCCCGCAGCGCCTACCGCGAGCGGGTCGTCGACAACGCCGCGCTGCACGGCTACTTCCTGCGCGTCACCCCGATCAGCGTGCTCGCCGACCTGCACATCGGCTCGCGCCCCACCTTCCGACCGGGTTCCGACGCCTCGATCACCTCGCTCCGCGCCATCCCCTGGGTCTTCGCCTGGATGCAGTCGCGTCATGTGCTGACCGGCTGGATGGGCGTCGGCACCGCTCTCGAGCGGTTCGCCGAGCGGCACGGCGAGGCGGGCGAAGCGCTGCTGGTCGAGATGCGCGAGCGCTGGCCATTCTTCGCCACCCTGCTCTCCAACGTTGAGATGGTCTGCGCCAAGGCCGACTTCGACATCGCCCGCCACTACGCCGAAACGCTGGGCGACAACGATGCCGACCTGGGCACCTTCTCGATGATCGAGGACGAATTCGAGCGCACCGTGCGAATGCTCAACCGCCTCACCGGCCAGAGCCGCCTGCTCGAAACCTCCCCCGTCCTGCGCCGCTCGATCGATCTGCGCAACCCCTACGTAGACGCGCTCTCGTTCCTACAGGTAGAGCTGCTCGGCCGCCTGCGCACAATGAGCGAAGCGGATCCGGCCCGCCCCCAAGCCCAGGAAGCCATCCTCAGAAGCGTCAACGGCATCGCCGCCGGCCTCCGCAACACCGGCTAACGCCATCCGCACACATCACAAATCCCCCCATCCAAAATTCATCCCTGCCCCGCCATTCCCACACACCTCGCCCTCCCTCCCCTCACCCCATCCCCAATTCATCCCTCCCCCCTTCCAGGGGGGAGGTTAGGTGGGGGGTGCGAAGCCCCGAGCAAGCGCAGAAGCAACTACGCGCCCCCAACCGCCGCATCGCGCACCCCTTCTCCGTCATTCCTGCCCTTTTCCGTCATTCCTGCCCCTTTCCGTCATTCCTGCGCAGGCAGGAACCCAGCGCGCGCAACGGTATCGTCGCCGGCCTCCGCAACACCGGCTAACGCCACACACACATCACAAATTGTCCTATCCAAACTGTATCCCTCCTCCGCCATTCCCAAACACCTCACCCCCCATCCCCACACCCCTTCCCCAATTCATCCCTCCCCCCTTCCAGGGGGGAGGTTAGGTGGGGGGTGCGAAGCCCCGAGCAAGCGCAGAAGCAACTACGCGCCCCCAACCGCCGCATCGCGCACCCCTCCACTGTCATTCTTGCCCCTTTCCGTCATTCCTGCGCAGGCAGGAACCCACGCGGCGGATGTAACGGCTTCGTCCACAACCTCAAACACTCGGCGACGCTCCTGCGCACGGCGGGTGGGCCGTCGCGGCGTTGGGGCGTGTATGTAGCTTGGGTGGTCGCCTAGGTTCCTGCCTGCGCAGGAATGACGGATGGGGCGCAGGAACGACGATGGGGCGCGGGAACGACGGAAAGAAGTAGGCAAGAAACGACTGACACCCACGAGTGGCCTCCCACCCCCCACCTAACCTCCCCCCTGGAAGGGGGGAGGGACCGGAGGGGAGTGTGCGCGAGGCTTTGTGCTGTGCTCAGTGTTATACCCGCGGCAAGTGCAGGTATAAAGGGCAGATGGAGTGGAGTGCGCGATTAGCGTGAGCAGATCCTAGGCATCCAGCGCGAGCGCTCGAAAGCCGGGCATCACTTCGCCGACCGACTTGCCGGTCAGGCGCAGGTACAGCGCGTCGGCGCACAACTCGATGTCGTCGTCCCAGGCGATTGCGCGGTGCGGCGTCGTCCGCACGCGCTCGAAGAATGCGCGGTCCAGCCAGGCGGCGAAGACGCCTTTGCCGGCGAAATCGGAGAGGTCGACGATGCCCGACTCGCCGTCCTCGTACTCAATCCAGATCCGGAACCCCGAACGGGGTTCAACTTTGAGCGGTGTGTGCAGCATGAGCCCATCGTAGCCGATCCGAGCAGCCCCTACTCACCGCCCCAGCCGCACATCCAGATACTCAATCACCGCCGCCGCGTAGCGCATCGGATGCACATCCCAGGCATCGCTGTGCGGGCAATCCTCGTAGATCTCCAGATATGGGGTAAGCCGCAGCACGGCGCGGATGCGCTCCAGGTGCGCGAGCGAAATCCGCTCGTCGGGGCGGCAGTGCGCGAGGCCGAGCGCGAAGCCGTACTCGCCCGCGTCCTCCGCCGGCTGCACATCGTTGAGATCAATGCCGTAGACCCAGCGGCTGATCAGCCCAATCCCCGGCCGCAGCGCCGAGGCGGCCCACGAGGGCAGCACCGTGCGCCGCGCCACCTCCTGCACGACGAGGTCCGGCAGCGAAGCGAACGCGGAGTCGGCGAACACCCCGCGCACCCTCGGCTCCCGCCAGCCCGCCATCAGCGCAATCGCCCCGCCGTAGGAGTTGCCGTGCAGGAAGATCGCGCCCGCCCCCCGCTCGCGGACGACGTAGTCAATCGCCCCCAGCACATCGTCGCGCTCGTCCAGCCCCGCGCCCATTCGCGCATCGTCCGACTCGCCGTGCCCGCGCAGGTCGAAGGCGAGCACCGAGTAGCCCGCCGCCGCCAGCGGCGCCGCCAGGCCCAGCAGCGAGTTGCGGTTGCTGTCCACCCCGTGGACGCGGATCACCGTCCCCCGCGCATTCTCCGCCGGCATCCACCAGCCGCGCAGAGTCAAGTCATCCCACCCGCGCGGCGAAAACTCCACCTCCTCATAGACCAGCCCAAACGCCGACGGCCGCTCCTCCAGCGCCTTCACCTCCGCATCCAGCGCGCTCCGAGCCACCCACCACGCCGCCCCAACGTAGAGCGCCGCCAGGATCACGACGAGCGCAATCGCCAGCTTGACCAGTCTCGCCGTGCTCACCGTTGCCGCCCGCTACCAGCTGCTCAGCAGTGAGCGGGGATATGCGGAGCTAGTCGCCGATCGCAACATCGAGTTCCACCGCATCAAGGCGCTCAATCTGGAGCGACTTCGCGCGTTCCTGCGCGTTCGCCAGATCGTGGTCGGTCTGAAGCTGAAGCCAAACCGTCGGATTGCCGCCGAAGGCCATGTCGATGCGCACCGCCAGATCAGCGGTGATCGGGGCACGGGCGTCGCAGACCGCGGCGAGTTCATCCGCGTCCACCTGCATATGCGCCGCGGCTTCCGCCACCGTCAAGCCGCAAGGCTCAATGCAGAAGTAGCGCACGCTGAGCCCGGGGTGCGGCGGGTTCTCAAGCGACATCGGCTCTGCTCCTCGTGCGACTAATGGTAGTCCTCATAGTCGACATCGTAGACATCGCCGTCCTCGAATCGGAAGGTGATGCGCCAATTGCGGGTGACGCGGATCGACCAGGTTCCGGCGCGATCGCCGCTCAGTTGGTGGAGGCGAAACCCCGGCAGACGTAGGTCGTCAATGCTCGTCGCCCGATGCAGCTGGTGCAGGATCAGCTCGATCCTCTCGACCTCGCGGGCGCCGATGCCGCGGCGCGAGCCTCGCTGGAACAGATCGCGCAGCCGCCTGTCCCGAAAACTCCGGATCACGAGACAGTGCGCAACGGCGATTGGAGCGAATGCGCAGCAGCGATCAGGCGCGCTGCCACTGCACCAGGGTGTAGGGCTCCTCGCCCTCGCGGTCCTCAAAGTGGACCTCGACCTCTGCGCCGATTTCGACTGTTTGCAGCGGGTCGCCGACCAGATTGCCGACCATCCGCACGTTTTCGGCTTCGGGGATTTCGACCAGCACCACGATGTAGGGGCAGCCGTTCGCCAGCGCGGGGTGTACGGGGTGCCAGACGCGCTCCCAGGAGTAGATGCGGCCCTTGCCGGAGAGCTTGCGCCAGCCCATGTTGAACGAGTGGCAGCGGTGGCAGACCCACTCCGGGCCCCACTGCGGGCGGTTGCAGTCCTGGCACTCCTGCACCAGCAGCTCGTGACGCTTGGCGGCCTCCCAGTACTCGGTGTCGAGCCCGTCGATCGCCGGCGCGGGCGCGGGCAGCCCTTCGGGCAGATAGCTGGCGGCCATTAGAGCACCGCCTCGGAGCCGACGACCATGTCGGAGACGGGCGTCACCATCGGGCCGGACGCGACCAACGAGACATTGACATCAGGCACTTGGTTACAGGACTGTCCGCGCACCTGGCGGATCGCCTCGATTTGCAGCTCCAGGCCGTGCATGTAGCACTCCGCGAGGTTGCCGCCGCTGGTGTTGATCGGCATCCTGCCGTTGGGCGCGATCAGGTTCTCGAAGGTGATGAACTCGTTCGCCTCCTCATAGCTGGTCAGGCCGTGCTCGATGATGCTCATCACGACCCCGCCCGTGAAGTTCTCGTAGACCTGCGCCACGTCGACCTCTTCCGGCTTGACCTGCGCCATCTCGTACATCCGCGGCGCGACGGTCTTGAAGTTCGAGGTGGCGTAGTCGGTCGCGTTGTGCGCGCCCGAGCCGGCCCGATTGGGCGAGCCGACCGCGCCGCCGAGGAAGTAGACCGGCGGTTGCTTGTAGTCCTTGGCCCGATCGGCCGAGACGAAGATCACCGCCGCCGCGCCGTCGTTCTCCTGGCAGCAGTCGAACAGGTGGAACGGCTCGACGATCCAGCGCGACTTGTCGTAGTCCTCCGGCGTCAGCGGGCGGCCGTACATCACGGCGCGGGGGTTGTTCTGCGCGTGGTGGTAGGAAGCCAGCGAGCAGGCCTTGAGCGTGTCCTGCGTGATTCCGTGGTCGTGGTAGAGCCGATGCACGCGCATCGCGAACGACTGCGCAGGCGACATCAGGCCGTAGGGCGCGGTGTAGGCGGCGTCGCCGCGAATCTGGTTGACCTGCGCGCCTTGCCCGAAGCGCCCGAACTGGCCCTGCGCCAGGCCGCGGAAGACCACCACGGTGTCGGCCAGGCCGGTCGCGACCGCCGATGCCGCGTGCGCGCAGGCAGCCGATCCGCCGCCGCCGCCGCCGCCCCACTCCATGTTCGAGAAGCGCAGGTCGGGGATGTTCAGCGCGGCGGCGATCCGCGAGGGATCGTTGCGGTCGTTCGAGTAGGAGGCGAAGCCGTCGATCTCCTCCGGCGCGATGCCCGCGTCGTCGCAGGCGCGCAGGATCGCCTCGATCACCAGCTTGAACTCCGCGTCGGGCGAGCGCCCGCGCTTGTAGTAGGTGGTCTCGCCGACGCCGATAATCGCCGTCTCGCCGCGCATCGTGCGCTTGCCCATTGCCCTGCTCCTTTGCCCTGCTCCTCTGCTAAGCGGCTCACGCCGAAGCCGCGCCGCAATTCTACTGCATCGCCCGCTACCGCCGCGATGCGAGCCCGCCTCCGCGCAGGAATGATGTGGTGGGGGCGCTCATGCCATCCTCCCCTCTCTCAGGGGGAAGAGCTGAGTTGAGGCTCCAATCCCCCAACCGCAGCTTCGTAGGCCGCGGCGATCCGCAGCAACGTCGCCTCATCGCCGGGGCGAGCTACGACTTGCACCGAGGTGGGCAGACCATCGCGGTCCGGCGGTCCTGGCAGCGCGATGGCGGGCGCGCCGACCAGGTTGGCCAGCGGCGTGTAGCGGATTGAGAGCGTCCACGGATTGATTGGGCGGCCCGCGATCTCGTCGATCCGCGCGCCGTGCTCGTGGGCGACGATCGCGCTGGTCGGCGTCAGCAGCGCGTCGCAGCGCTCGAAGAAGCGCCCCAGCTCGTGCGCCAGACGGTCGCGCAGCGCCTCGGCGCGGGCGACCTCGACGCCGCTCAGACGGGCGCCGCGCCGCAGGCTGCCGCGCGTGTAGTCGGCCAACTCCTCCTCGCGGCCTTCGCACAGCGCGCCGTAGTTGGCCGCCGCGCCCACCGCCGAGAGCGTGGGGAAGATGTCGAGCGGATCGACGATTTGCGGCGCCTCGTCGGTGACGACCGCGCCGGCGTCGCGCAGCGCCTCAACTGCCGCCGCAAGCGCCTTGGCGACCGCCGGCTGGCAGGGCGTCTCCGTGCCCAGCGTGGTCGTGGCGGCGATCCGCAGTCCCGCGAGCGAGCCGGGTACGGCTGCTGCGGTGAAATCGGGCGGCGCGTCGCGCAGGCAGGCCGGATCGTCCGGGTGCGGTCCGGCCATCACCTGGAGCATCAGCGCGGCGTCGCCGACGCTACGCGCCAGCGGCCCGTCGGAGGCGATCTGCGCCATGCCCGCCCCGCGGCTGCGGCGGGGGATGCGCCGCGTGGTCGGCTTGAGCCCGACCACGCCGCAGTAGGCGGCGGGCAGCCGCACCGATCCGCCGCCGTCGGTGCCGTGGTGCAGCGGGCCCAGACCAGCCGCGCAGGCGGCAGCCGCGCCGCCGCTCGAACCGCCCGCCGTGCGGCTCGGATCGTGCGGATTCGCCGTCGGCGGACCGAGTCGATTCATCGCCTGCGCCGCCAGGCCGAACTCCGAAGTGTTGGTCTTGCCCAGAAACACCGCGCCGGCCGCCCGCAGCCGCTCGACCGGAATCTCGTCTTGAGCAGCCGGCGTTCGATCGACGACCAACGAGCCCATCGTCGTCGGGACGCCCTGCAGGTCGACCAGATCTTTGATTGTGACGGGGATGCCCAGCAGGGGTGGAGCGCGCTCGGGCTCGCCGTCCGCCCGCAACCGCGCCCAGCGCTCGGTTGCATCCCGCGCCTGCTCCAGCGCCAGGTCGTCGGTCACGCTGATGAAGGCGTGCAGCGTGGGTTCGAGCGCCGCAATTCGCGCGAGCAGATGCCCGGCGACCTCCAGCGGCGTCAGCTCGCCGCCCGCGTAGGCGCGGCGCAGCTGCGCGGCGTCGAGCCGCTCGATGGCCTGCTCGGAGTCAGAGATTTTCGATCTCCACCGGCTCGATTTCACCGGCCGGCGCAAAGCCGAAGATGCGCCCGTAGAAATCCAGCTCCGCTTCCGTGGCGCGCTGGATGTTCTCGGCCATGCGGAAGCCGTGCTGCTCGCCCTCGAAGGCCAGATAGGCGACCGGCACGCCCTTTGACCGCAGCGCCTCGACCATCCGCACCGCCTGATCCGGCGGCACGATCTTGTCCTCGAGTCCCTGCAGGAAGATCACCGGGCAATTCAGCCGCTCGGCGGAGAAGATCGGCGAGCGCTGCTGGTACAACTCCTCGCGCTCGGGATACGGGCCGATCAGCGAATCGAGGTAGCGCGACTCGAATTTGTGCGTGTCGCGCGCCAGCGCCGCGGCATCGGACACTCCGAAATGCGACGCTCCGGCGTTGAACACATCGCGGTAGGTGAGCGCGCAGAGCGTCGTGTAGCCGCCCGCGCTGCCGCCCCGAATTGCCAGCCGATCGCCGTCCACATCGCCGCGCGCGACCAGATATTCCGCCGCCGCGCAGCAATCCTCGACATCCACGATCCCCCAGTTGCCGTGCAGCAGCCGTCGGTAGGCCGTGCCGTAGCCCGTCGAACCGCCGTAGTTCACGTCCACCACTGCGAACCCGCGCGTCGTCCAGTACTGGATCGCGAGCGCGAAGACGCCGGCCGTCGCGCCCGTCGGACCGCCGTGCGTGAAGGTGAGCAGCGGCGGGCGCTCGCCTTCGGGCGCGGCGAACTCGGGATTGCGCGGCGCGTAGTAGAAGGCGTGCGCGGTGCGCCCGTCGGCGGACGGATAGGCGATCGGCTCCGCGACCGAGACGTAGGCCGGATCCAGCGCCGCGTTCGAGCCCAGCCGCAGCGTCTCGAGCGCGCCGCTCTCGGCGTCGATCGCCACGATCGCGCTGCCGCTTTCCGGCCCCGCCGCGTTGGCGACGATTCGATTGCCCGCGGCCCGCACGAAGAAAAAGGCGTTGTAGGGCGTCTCGAACTCGCGCAGCTCGCCGCTTGCCGGATCGAGTACGCCGATCTTCCAAAGCCCCTGTTCGCCCCACGCGACCGCCAGCCGCCCGTCGGCCAGCACGCCGTAGGTCGACTCGCTGAATGTCCAGGACGGCTGCCCGAACTCCGCTTCCATCGAGAGCACCAGCGCGAGCGACTCGCCGTCCCAGCGCTGGATGTTCCACCAGCCCGAGGCGTCGGAGACGCAGTAGAGCGCGCCGTCGCCGCCCCACTCGGGCTGCAAGATCGACTCGTCTCCCCGCGCGTCGCCGGCGATCCGACGCGGATTGAGCAGCGCGCCGTCCGACGCCACCTCCGCCAGCCACAGCTCGGTGGCGTCCCACGGCATGCGCGGATGGTTCCAGCAAATCCAGGCCAGCCGCGTGCCGTCGGGCGAGAGCCGCGGCGCGGCGTAGAAGTCGTAGCCGCGATGCAGCGCTTGCGGCTCGCCCTCCTCTGCAATCGAGCCGTCCAGCGGCACCGAGACGAGCAGATTCTCGGCTTCAACGCCCTCGCCCCGGTGATCCTCGGCGACGCAGATCAGCCGCCCGCGCTCGGCGTCGATCGCCGCGTCCGCGTAGCGCGCGTCAATCGGCGGCGTGATCGGGACGGCCGCACTAGCCGCGCCGGACGCGCCGATGTCCTGCCGCCAGATGCGCTGGTCGGCGAAATTCGAGAAGTAGATGGCGCCGCCGCCCACCGCCAGCGCGCCGCCGCCGTACTCGTGCACCAGCGTGCGCGCGCTGTGCTCCGCGCCCGTGACCTCCTCTGTCGCCTCGCCGGAGCGGCGCATCACCGCGTAGCGTCCGCGCTCATCGGGGCGCGATTCGACCCAGTACACATCCTCTCCATCGGCGTCGATCTCGACAAAGCGCAGCGCCCCCGCGGTGAGCATCTCCGCGCCCACCGGCGACTCCCAAGCCCCATACGCAGCCACCCGCCGCTCAGCCATCGCGCACCCCTTTCACCGCGCACAGCTTACCCGCCGCGCCGCCTTATCCGCCGAGATCCAGCTCCTCGCTGCGGAGCCAGCCCGAACTCAGCGGCATGGCCGGAAAGTAGCGCCATTCGGGCAGAATCCGCTCGCCGCCGCTGGGCGTGATTGCGAATTCGATCCGCCCACCGGACGACAGCCGCGCCTCGATCCAGCCGATTGCGACGCCCTCAACCTCGATCGGCCCGAAGCGCAGCCAACCGCCGAACAGCCAGTGGGCATCCAGCCACGGATCGATGTGCGCCTGAGCGGGAAAGTGATTCCGGCGCGGATAGACCAGATCCTCGTTGGGCGCGGGTTCCCAGTCCGGTCGGCGAGGCATCCCGAAGACCTCACGGCGCGTCGCATCCTTGCTGTGGGCGGGCTGCCAGGCGAACATCGTGCGGCCGCTGGGCAGGCGTCTGGCGAGAATTCGCCCGCGGTTGAGGTCGACGATTCGCTCAGCGGTCGGACGGCGCAGCCAGATCGGCACATCGGCGACGCCGTCGTGGACCATCCAGCAGACCGCTGCGCCGTTCACGTGAACGGCGCAGGCGTGGTGCCAGCCCGCGCTGATTGCGCGATACGGGCCTGGCGGAGGCAGATCGCCCGCGCGTCCGTAGCCCCAGCACACCGCTTCGCCCGACAGGCGCAGCCCGCAGGTTTGGTAGAAGTCCGCGCTGATCGCGCGAAAGCGGCCCGCCTGCCCGCCGCCGTCCCCGCGCAAGCCGTCGTGGAAGCTCACCCAGCATTCAACTTCGCCCGACTCGCGCACTCCGCAAGTGTGCCGCTGGCCGGCGCTGACCGCCGTGAAGCGGCCTTCGGGCACTCGCGGTTCGCTGAATACGTTGCCGCCCCAGCACTCGAGCTCGCCCGACTCGCGCAACCCGCAACTGTGGTAGCCGCCAGCGCTGATCGCGGTAAAGCGGCCCGGCGGCGGGTTGGTCTCGCCAAACTCGCTCCACCCCCAGCACACCGCCTCGCCGGATTGGCGCAGCGCGCAATTGTGGGCGCTGCCCGCGCTGACGGCGCTGAATTGTCCCGCCGGCGCATCGTCTTCGCCGCCGAGGCCGAGTCCCCAGCATTCAATATCGCCCGATTCGCGCACGCCGCAGGTGTGATGCGCAGCGGAGCTGATCGCGGTGAAGCGGCCGGCTGGCGCATCGTCTTCGCCGTCAAAGCCGACGCCCCAGCACTCGACGGCGCCCGACTTGCGCAGTCCGCAGCTGTGGTAGCCGCCCGCGCTCACTGCTGCAAAGTCGCCGGAGGGTGCGTCGGCCTGGCCGTAGTTGAAGACGGCCGCTTCTATGCCGAGATTGCCCCAGCACTCCACCGCGCCCGACTCCCGCACGCCACAGGCGAAGTGCCAGCCTGCGCTGACAGCGCGGAAGCTCCCCAGCGGCGGCTCCGCCAGCGGGTAGTCGCTCCTCGTCGAGCAAGCAATCTCACCCGACTCGCGCAACCCGCAGGCGTATGAGCCGCCCGCGCTGATCGAGCGAAAGCGGCCATCCAGCGCTACCGTCTGTCCATCCTCGTCGAACCCCCAGCATTCAACCTCGCCCGATTCTCGCAGCCCGCAAGTGTGATCGCCGCTGCCCGCGCTGACCGCCGTGAAGCGGCCCGGCGGCGCGTTCAACTCGCCGTGTTCGTTTGAGCCCCAGCATTCAATCTCGCCCGACTCTCGCAGCCCGCAGCTGTGAGCACTGCCCGCGCTGATCGCCCTGAAGCGTCCTGGCGGCGCGTCCGATCGACCATCCACGTTGGAGCCCCAGCACGTAACCTCCTCGCTCTCGCGCAGTGCGCAGTTGTGCCAACTGCCCGCGCTGATCGCCGTAAAGCGGCCCGGCGGCGCATCGGTTTGGCCTTCTTCGCCATGCACATACCCGCCCCAGCACTCAATCTCACCCGACTCCCGCAACCCGCAGGTGTGCTCGTGTCCCGCGCTGACCGCCGCAAAACGCCCCGCTGGCGCACTCGCCTCGCCGTACACATTCCAGCCCCAACACTCGACCTCCCCGGAGTCCAGCAGTACGCAGACGTGACTCCCCCCAACAGAGATCGCCGTCACATCCGGCCCACCCTGCGCCACGCCGCGCTGCAATCCGCCTGTCACCCCAGCAACAGCAGCAAGCAGCAACGACGACAGAATGACCACAAGCGCCACCCGCCGTCGTCGCGCTGCCATCGCACCCCCTTTCACGCACCCCAGCTTACCCGCCCAAACACCCATCTTCCCCCCAATTCATCCCGTACCCCAATTCTCTCTTTCCCCAATTCAATCTCTCCCCCCTTCCACGGGGGAGGTTAGTTGTCGTAACCACAGCTGCGCGAGACAGTTAGCGGGGGATGGCCAGGTCCTGGATTTCCAGCTCGAAGTTGTTGGTGCGGTCGCGGCGGAGGGTCCAGGCGATGTCGATGCGTTGGTTGGGGCGGATTGGGGCGTTGGCTTTGCGCCAGGCGACGGCGGGCCAGTTGGGGTCGCGCCAGTCGGGATGACGCGGGGCGAGGCGCAGGCGCAGGTGCGATTTGTCTTTGCCCATTACGCGGACTGCCGCGACCTCGACGTTGGTGGAGAGGAAGAGCGGCGGCGGGTTGCCCGCGCCGAACGGTTTCAGGCGCTCGATCCAGTAGACGTGATCGGGCGAGATCGCGTCGAGCGCGACCTGGCCGTCGATCTCCAGCGCGGGCTCGGGGGTGGGCCCGGCGACGGCGTCGAGCTGGGCTTCGGCGGCTTGGTGGAGCCGCTCGAGCAGGGCGGGCAGCTTGCCGCTTTCGGCGCTGAAGGCGGCGGCGCGGGCGTGGCCGCCGTGGCGCAGCAGGAGGTCGCCGCAGTCGGCGAGCATCGCGGCGAGGTCGAACGGCGCGGGGCTGCGGCCCGAGGCTTGGGCGACGCCGTTGCGCAGGCTGTAGGCGAAGGCGGGCCGCTCGAACTGGTCGACGAGTCGCCCGGCGATGATCCCGACGACGCCGGGGTGCGTCTCCTCGTCGCCGGCGAAGAGCACCAGCGGGGGTTCGCGGTTCGCGGTCTTCGCGGTGAGCGACTCGATCTGGTCGAGCGCGCGCTGGTAGGCCTGATCGGAGAGCTTGCGCCGTTTGCGGTTGAGGTCGTCCAGCCGGGCGGCCAGCTGCTGCGCCTCGGCCGGAGTTGCGCTGAGCAGCAGTTCGACCGCCAGCGAGGCGTCGTCAAGCCGCCCGGCGGCGTTGAGCCGGGGCGCGATCTGAAACGAGACAGCTTCGGCGTCGAGTTGCGCGATGGAGCCGCGCGCGGCGAGCGCGGCCAGACCGGGGCGGTGGATTGCGCGCGGCGAGCCCATCGCGCGCAGACCGGCGTGGACGATGCGGCGGTTTTCGCCGCGCAGGGGGACGACATCCGCGATGGCGCTGAGCGCGGCGAGGTCGAGCCAGCGCTCGGGCGGCGCATCGAAGCCGGCGGCGTCCAGCAGTTCCTGCGCGAGGTGCCAGGCGAGCCCGCCGGTCGAGAGCTGCGCGAAGGGGTGCCCGTCCGGCTCGGTGTGGGGCGCGACCAGCGCGGCGACCTCGGGCAGCGTCGCGCCGGGAATGTGGTGATCGACCACGACGAATTCGAGGCCGAGCCGCTCTTGGGCGCGGCGCAGCGTGTCAAGCGCGGTGATGCCGCAGTCGGCGGTGATGACCAGTTTCGCGCCCTCGGCGGCGAGCCGCTCAAGCTGCGCCTCGTGCAGCCCGTAGCCGTCGGCGCTGCGGTTGGGAATGAACCAGCGGCTCTCAATCCCCAGCTGCTCCAGCGCCTCGTGCAGGATCACCGTGGAGGTGATGCCGTCGACGTCGTAATCGCCGTAGACGGCGACCGGCTCGGCGTCGCGCCAGGCGCGCAGGATGCGCTCGACGGCGGGCTGCATGACATCGCGCGCGGAAGCGGGCGCGCCGCTGGCGCAGTCGAGGAAGAGTTCGCCTTCTGCGCCCGTCTCAACCCCGCGGCGGCGCAGCAGCCGCCCGACGAACGGCGGCGCGTCGAGGTCGGGGATCGGCGGCGCGTCTTCGGGGCCGGGGATGCGCCAGACGCGGCCGCTGAGCGTGTCGCGCCGCTCGCGCAGGGGCACGCGGCTAACCCTCCCAGCGGCGAAAGGCGAGACAGGCGTTGTGCCCACCGAAGCCCATCGAGTTGCTCAGCGCCACGCGCACCTCGCGCTCGCGCGCCTGATTGGGCGTGTAGTCGAGGTCGCATTCGGGGTCGGGATGTTCGAGGTTGATCGTGGGCGGAATCACGCCGTGGCGGATCGCCTGGACGGTCGCCGCCGCCTCGATCGCGCCGGCCGCGCCGAGCAGGTGCGCGGTCATCGACTTGGTCGAGGAGATCGAGAGGCTCCAGGCGGCTTCGCCGAAGACGGTCTTGATCGCCATCGTCTCGAAGCGGTCGTTGAGCGGCGTGGAGGTGCCGTGCGCGTTGATGTAGTCGACGTCGGCGGGGTCGATTTCGGCCTGCTGGAGCGCGCCGCTCATGGCGCGCACGCCCCCGTCGCCGCCGTCGGCGGGCTGCGTGATGTGGTAGGCGTCGCCGAACGTGGCGTAGCCGCAGAGCTCGGCGAGCACGTTTGCGCCGCGCTGGCGGGCCTGGTCGGCGCGTTCGAGCACGAGGATGCCGGCGCCCTCGCCCATCACGAAGCCGTCGCGCTCGGCGTCGAAGGGTCGGGATGCGGCGGCGGGCGGCTCGTTGCGCGCGGAGAGCGCGCGCGCCGCCGTGAAGCCGGCCACCGCCATCTCGCAGATCGGCGCTTCCGCGCCGCCGGCGAGCATGATGTCGGCGTCGCCGCGGCGAATCGTCTCCGCCGCCAGGCCCAGCGCGTCGGCGGCGCTGGAGCAGGCGGAGATCGGCGCGAGGTTGGGCCCGCGCGCGCCCAGCGCGATGCTGACCTGCCCGCTGGCCATGTTGGGCAGCATCATCGGCACGACGAACGGCGAGACGCGGTCGGGGCCGCGCCGATCGAGCACGCGGAACTGCGCTTCGGTGGTGATGATCCCGCCGATGCCGGTGCCGACCATCACGCCGGCGCGCTCGGAGCCTTCGAAGTGGGCGAGGCCGGCTTGTTGGACGGCTTCGTGGGCGGCGGCGACGGCGAACTGGCTGTAGCGATCCATGCGTCGGGCTTCTTTTTTGGGCATGTAGTGGGCGGGCTCCCAATCGGGGACCTGCGCGGCGATGCGCACATCGAGGCGGTGGGGGTCGAAAAGGTGGATGGTCTCGACGCCGGAGCGCCCGGCGGTGAGGCCGTCCCAGGTGTCGGCAAGGTTGTGCCCAAGCGCGGAGACGACGCCAATGCCGGTCACCACGATGCGCTGGTCGTCAGTCATGCGGCCTCCGCGGGCTGGGGCTGTCTGCGTCAGTGTAGCCGCGCCACGCCAATAGGTAAGAGGCGAGCGGCGGATCCGTGCTGCGCAACGGCTCCGCCATACCCGCGCTCGCCACAGGCATCTCGCCGCGCCCCCACCACGCCGACACACCCAACCCCCTCCCCAATTCATCCCTCCCCCCTTCCAGGGACCTTTGAAAAAGTCCTTTCTGGCGGCAGCCGGCCTCGTGCTGACCAGATAGGGCGACACTCATCGTCGCGGCGATTCCCGGACTTTTTCAAAGGTCTCTTCCAGGGGGGAGGTTAGGTGGGGGGTGGAACGCCGTGAGCCAACGCGCCAATCGCACCCCGCCCGATCGCGTCGCGCCAGTCGCGCCCCGCCAGTCGCGCCCCGCCCGATCGCCCACGCCTGGCCCTTTTCCTACATTCCTGCCCTACCCTCCGTCATTTCTGCCTCCACTCTCCGTCATTCCTGCGTAGGCAGGAACCCACACGCTCACCGGCGGCAGTTTGCGCCTCGCCGCTCTGACGACCCGCCCAAGCCGCGTCGGAGCACCGCCGAACGCCGGCGGCAGCTCGCGGCCTCCAGCTAGAGCCTGTTCACGCTAATCACGCACTCCACCCCCTTACCCGCCATCCCCGCGCTCGCCGCGGGTATGGCAGAGCTTGAGCTAGGCGGGTAGGGTCGGCGCGGTGGGTAAGCTGGGTGCGTGAAGGGCGGTGCGATGGCGGCGCGACGACTGCGGGTGGCGCTTGTGGTCGTGCTGGCGTCGTTGCTGCTTGCTGCTGTGGTTGGGGGTTGGGCGATTTGCGGCACGGCCGGGCGCAGGGCGGGCCAGAGGTGACGGCGATCACTGTTGGAGGGAGTCACGTCTGCGTGCTGCTGGACTCCGGGGAGGTCAAGTGTTGGGGCTATGGACGCGCGGGCGATCTGCCGCCACCGGGCCCGTATCGCTCGATCAGCGCGGGCTGGCACCACGCCTGCGCCGTTCGTGAGCCCGCAGAGCGAAGTCCTGCGCGGGATGCAGGGAACCGACCACCTCTGGGTCTACTGCCTCACCGTCGCGCGCGAGTTCGACGACGGCGGGTACCAACGGCGCAACTGGCGATATCCGAGCGGCGGATGCGCCAGCGGGCAGGAAAAGGATCACGTCGTCGCGCTGAAAGAGGCGTACCAGCCCGGCGGACATCGATGGAGCACCGCACGCAAGACGCTCTTTGCGCACGATACCTCAAACTAGGAGTGCATCGCGCGGGGCGCAAATGGCTCGAAGGGGCGCGGGACATCGCCGAGTGGCGCTATGATCTCTGGAGTCGTCGAATCACTCTGGCAGACCACCGCGCGATGGCGTGGACATGGTGGAAGTGAAGCTCAAGTGGGGACTGACGGTGGATCAAACCGAGCGCAACGCGCTCTACAATGCGCTGGCGCGCTAAACTGCACGACGGCAACGAAAGGACCGATCTAATGGACCGACTGAAAACGATGGCGATTTTCGCGCTGCTTGCCGCACTCGCAGGCAGCATCGCGCTGGCTTGCGCAAGCGCTTCGCCCTCCGAAAAAATCGCTACGGTAGAAGATTCGATCTACAACAAGCAGCACGAATGCTGGAATGTCACAGCGCCCTACGAGACATGGAATTTCATACGCCTCGTGTCAGAGCGTGAGTACTCACCAGACTACGAGAACGATGACGACGTGCTCGCACGCCGCGACACAATCAACCGATGCATCTCGCTCTACACGAGCCACATTGAGATCGTGCTCGACGAACGCAACCGGGTCGCGTTGCTAGCCTCCCCTAAAGGGGGCGATCTGCTCGACGCACTCCGAGCGCGAATCAGCAACGGCCACGATTACAAAGCCGCAATCGACGAGTACGAAGAGCAGGGGTACTAGCGCGCGCAAAGCTGTCTCGCCTGCGCGCGGGGCGGGAGGAAGGATGGGACGATGACTGATGAACGCAACGAACTGCGAATCGCGACGGGCATCAACGAACTTCTCGCGAAAGCACTCGAGGGACGAGGGATTTCGTCTCGATTTCGGTGACCTACGCGAGCGCGCTGAGGCCGTAATGGAACAGCGATCCTCAAAATCGAGCTGCGTTACCACCTCAAGGGCAAAATCAGCGGTCGCATCGAATAGGACACCCATCTTCCCGTCGGTTTCAACACCCACTCGAACGACATTGGCCATCTGGTAGTCTCTCCCGAAGCTGCTGGAGACTTCGTGCGGTGGACGTTTCAGAAACTCGCCAACGAACTGGAGGCGGACGACGACTGAGCCGAAACCCCGCGCCGCGGGGTCGCGCGGAGATGGGCTACCGCGCCTGATGAGGCAGCCCTAAACGAAAGCAGGCGGTGTAATGGAGTGGGAAGTTGTGGCCTACGCCTTGGGCGTGTTGTCGAGCACGAGCATTTTGCTCTGGATGCGCAAGTTGGACAGGTTCCTGTTCGACCACTGGGGGCGATACAAGGCCCGCGAAAAGCGGGCGGCACTCGAACTGAAGGAGACACGCAGAAAGGTGACACAACGTCGCGCAGAAATACAGGCGCGCGGCATCATCATTTGGTCAAGCGACCTCAGCAATGGCTCCTGCGTCCTGTGCAGCGCTAGGGTCATAAGAGAATGGTTGAACGCAGATGGGCACTGCATGGATTGTGAGCGGCTGCTGTCCTTGCGCAGCGACCGCGAAATCGCGATCCACACTGCGATGCTCCAAGCACGCGCAATAAATCACCTCTGCAACGTCCTTGGCTCCATCCACGAGCACGAGATGAAGCGGGACACACGCCCAGAGATACGCTGACGGAAACCTGCGCCTGATGAGGCAGCCCCACCGAGAGGACGATCCGATACACCGACCAACGACCAGACCGCCCCCGAAGCCGAAACCTCCGACGACGTGCTGATGGTGCGCAACATCGAGCGCGCCTGCTTCGAGGCCCTCGGCAACACCAACGTGCTCGCCGAACATTGGCCGAGCATCGCCATCACGTGGCTCCTCGCCCGCGCCGACCTGCGCGCGACGGAGGAGCCGCGATGACCGAGCCGCGCACCGACTACGAGCTGCTCTGCACCTGAACGGCGCGGCGATCTGCTGGATGGTCCACGACGGCGTCGCCGATGTACCGCTCTGGCTGCGCCGTCCGACCGCTGAGCGAATCGTCCACCTCAACCGCGGGCGGATCCTCGCCAGGCGCCTGCCCAGCGGCCGCACGATGTTCGCCTGGCAACCTGCCCACAGCAAGGATGCGACGCGCCGCGAGGTCTTCGGGATGCCTCGCCGACCGGACTGGGAACCCGCGCCCAACGAGGATCTGGTCTATCCGCGCCGGAATCACTTTCCCGCTCAGGCGCACATCGATCCGTGGCTGGATGCCCACTGGCTGTTCGGCGGTTGGCTGCGCTTCGGGCCGATCGAGGTTGAGGGCGTCGCAATCGGCTGGATCGAGGCGCGGCTGTCGTCCGGTGGGCGGATCGAGTTCGCAATCACGCCCAGCGGCGGCGAGCGGATTCTGCCAGAGCGGCGCTACTTTCCCGCCAACCCGCTGAGCTCAGGCTGGTTCCGCAGCGAGGAGCTTGACGTCGACGAGTAGGCACGTGGGGCGCGGCGGGTAAGCTGGGTGCGTGAAGGGTGGTGCGATGGCAGCGCGGCGACGGCGGGTGGCGCTTGCGGTTGTTCTGGCGTCGTTGCTGCTTGCTGCCGTGGTCGGGGTTTTGGGCGATGTGCAGCGCGGCGTGGCGCAGGGTGGGCCGGATGTGGCGGCGATCACTGTTGGGGGAAGTCATGTCTGCGTACTGCTGGACTCCGGGGAGGTCGAGTGTTGGGGCATAGACCATGATGGTCAGGCGACCGCGCCGGGCGGCTCATATAGCGCGGTGAGCGCCGGCGATTCCCACACCTGCGGGCTGCGTGAGTCGGGCGAGGCCGTGTGTTGGGGCGGCAACGAGCAGGGCCAGACCGACGCGCCGCCGGGGCGCTTTACGGCGCTGAGCGCCGGCTGGCGCCACACCTGCGGCTTGCGCGAGTCGGGCGAGATTGCGTGCTGGGGGTCCAACTCTTACGGCGAAATGGACGCGCCGGCGGGTTCTTTTACGGCGGTCAGCGCAGGCGGATCGCTCACCTGCGGGCTGCGCGAGTCGGGCGAGATTGCGTGCTGGGGTTTCGACGCGACAGGGGGGGCGGACGCGCCGCGCGGGCGCTTCAAGGCAGTCAGCACGCATTGGCGCTGGCCCTGCGGCTTGCGCGAGTCGGGCGGGCTCGAGTGCTGGGGAACCGTAGAGGGCGCCTTACCGGACAAGCTGGGCGGGCGGTTTCAGGCGGTTAGCGTAGGTGGGCTGTACATCTGCGGCCTGCGCGAGTCCGGCGAGATCGTATGCGCCTGGGGTCCCTGGTCGGACGCCGTCGATGCTCCGGACGGGCGCTTCCGCGCGGTGAGCGCAGGCGGATCGCTCGCCTGCGGTGTGCGCGAGTCGGGCGAAGTGGAGTGTTGGGGCGAATTCGCCCCTTGGGGCGCCGTCCTCAACTACGGCCAGGCGGACCCGCCGCCGGGTCGCTTCAAGTCGGTCAGCGCGGGCTGGGACCACACCTGCGGGGTGCGCGAGTTGGGCGAGGTTGAATGCTGGGGATCGAACAGCTCCTATTGGGAGTCCTATCGGGAGGATGCGTCTCGGAAGTGGGAGGATGCGCCTCGGGAGAGCTTCGCCGCATTTGCTGCGGGCTTTGACTACGGCTGCGGGTTGCGCGAAACAGGCGAGATCGAATGCTGGGGAGGCGATGATGATAGCCGCCCAGCAGAGCCGCCCGAAGGTCGCTTCAATTCGATCAGTGCGGGATTTAACTATGCCTGCGCCATCCGAGAGTCCGGCGAGGTTGAGTGTTGGGACACCTGGCCGCGGTTCCTTGAGAGTCCCACTTGGGGACAGACATGGGCGCCGCCGGGGCGCTTTACGGCGGTCAGCGCAGCCGCGCTGCAAGCCTGCGGGCTGCGCGTATCGGGGGAAGCGGCCTGCTGGGGCTATCAGGGCGTGAGCGCGGTGCCGCCGTCCGGCCCGTACCGCTCGGTCAGTACGGGTCTGCACCATGCCTGCGCCGTGCGCACGAGCGGCGCCGTCACCTGCTGGATGACTTACAACGCTTATGGCGATGTGCCGGACTGGCTGCGTCTGCCCAGCGCCGAACGGACTCTCAACCCCGGGCGCGGGCGGGTTCTCGCGCGCCGCGGGCATCGCGGCGGCGTTGTGTTCGCCTGGCAATCCTCCCGGCGCAGCGAAGTGATCGCGTTGCGCCGGAATCACTTTCCCGCTTTGACGCACATCGATCCGTGGCTGGATGCCCACTGGCTGTTCGGCGGTTGGCTGCGCTTCGGGCCGATCGAGGTTGAGGGCGTCGCAATCGGCTGGATCGAGGCGCGTCTGTCGTCCGGTGGGCGGATCGAATTCGCAATCAGGCCCAGCGGCGGCGAGCGGATTCTGCCAGAGCGGCGCTACTTTCCCGCCAACCCGCTGAGCTCAGGCTGGCTGCGCAGCGAGGAGCTGGACCTCGGCGGGTAGAGCCTGTTCACACTACTTGGAGCCTCTTCACGCGTCGCCGCGCTCCAATTCCCTCCCTCCCCCCTCAGCGGGGAGAGGCTAGGCGTCGCACCCACACCACCGTCATTCCCGCCCTCCCACCGTCATTCCTGCGCTTCTTCCGTCGTTCCTGCGCAGGCAGGAACCCACGCGGTAGGCGCGGCTCGGAGTGGCTCCGAACGCCCGGCTGTGGCGCAGAAGCCGCGTGGGTGGGCCGCCAAGGTGTTGAGGCATGTACGAAACACGGAAGATCGCCTGGATTCCTGCCTGCGCAGGAATGACGGAGAGGGGGCGTAGGGATGACGGGTGGGGTGGGTGTGGATCTGGCGGCTTTGGTGGGGGGCGGCGGGGGTTACTTGGCGCGGCGGACTTCGCCTTTTGAGCCGTCTACCTCGATGATGTCGCCGGTTTGGATTTTGGTTGTTGCGCCTGCGACGTTGACTACTGCGGGGATGCCGTATTCGCGCGCTACTACTGCGCCGTGCGAGAGCATCCCGCCGATTTCGGTGACGACGGCGGCGGCGAGGGGGAAGATCGGGGTCCAGCCGGGGTCGGTGAAGCGGGCGACGAGGATTTCGCCGGCGACGAGCTCTCTGCCCTCGGCGGGGGAGGTGGCGACTCGGGCGCGGCCTTGCGCCAGGCCGATTGACGCGGCGATGCCGCGCAGCGGGCCGCTCTCCTGCGCCGCGGGCGCGGCGGCCGGCGGCTCGCCCGCGGGCGCGCCGTCGCGATCGCGGATGAGCGGCGCGGGGCGCGAGGTCCATTCGTCGTACTGACGGCGGCGGCGGCGGACGCGGCTGCGCATGCGGGCGCGCAGGGCGGGGTCGGCGGACTCGCGGGCGAGGGCGATGGTTTCGTCGAGGGAGAGCCAGAAGATGTCGTCGGGCGCGTCGAGCGCGCCGCTGCGCTGCCAGCGGCGGCCGAGCCGCAGATAGAGGCGGCGCAGTTCGAGGACCAGCTTCATCAGCACGAACTTGGGGTTTTCGCGGAGCGGTTGCAGCTCCTGCGCGTCGCGGATGACGAGGCGGTAGAGCAGCCAGCGGGCGGGCAGCAGGCGCTCGATCGGGTTGGCGGTCAGCGCGGCGCGCACTTCGGCCTGGGCGGCGCGCCGATCGGCGACCTGGCGCTCGTGCAGGCGGGCGGGGCTGGACTGCTGCGGGTGCTCGACGTAGCCGCGGAAGGTCTGGAGCAGGGCGGCGGGCTCTTCGACCCAGCGGGGCGTGGCGAGCTCGAGTTCGGCGGTGGTGCGGTGCCCGTGCTCGGCGAAGTAGGCGGTCAGTTCCTCAGCGAGCCAGGCGGCGTCGGGGTCGTCGGCGAGCGTCCGGAGCAGGGCGTCGGGCGGGGTGCGGGCGACGAGGTCGGCGCAGCGCCGGTCGGCGGCGGCGCGCTCGGCGAGCCGCCAGAGTTCGAGGTTGCTTTGCGCGGTAAGCACGTTGGGCAGGCCCTGAAGCAGGCGCAGCGCGAGCGAGCGGTCGCCGATCCAGGCTTCGGAGAGCCAGAGCAGAAATTGGACCTGTCCGAAGGCGGAGCCCTGGCAGCGCATCATGAAGGAGACGAAACGGGAGGCGAATTCGCCGTAGACGGTCAAGGCGTTGCTGATCTCGCGGTCGGAGGCGGCTTCGGCTGCGGCGTTGAATTGGCGCAGTTGCGCGTAGCGGCGGAGGGTCTGCTTGCGTTCGCTGCGCCAGCGAATCGGCAGCCAGCGCTGTTCGGCGGCGCGCCGGATGAGGAAAGGCAGATTGCGGAAGATCCGCCAGTAGTTGGTGCGGGTCGATGCGTGGGCGCCGGCGGCGCGAGTTTCGGCGGCCGCCTCCGGCCCGCCGACGGCGATGAGGAAGTCGCTGGTGCGCATGCCGAGTTGGTCGCTCAACAGGGACATGATCAGGCCGAAGTTGAAGTAGATGTATCCATCGAAGAGCGCGATGAAGCGGCGCCCCGTAGCCAGCTTGCCCCAGGGCGCGGCGAAGGCGCGGTCGAGCGCGGCGCCGGTCAGGGACCAAGTGAGCGGGGTCAGTACCCCCGGAAAGACTTCGCCGGCGTTGCCGCGCGACCAGCGGTCGCCGGGATGCGGCTGGAGGCCGTCCCAGCCCCACTGATCGGGGCCCTCAGGCTGCATGCGCCCCCAAGGCAGCGGCGCGTCGATCGGGCCGATGTCGTCCACCCACAGCGCGCCGCCGTCGTCCACCAGCCAGCGCAGCTGCGCCGGCTCGCCGAGCTCCGTTTCGGCCTCAACCACGCGGTCGCGGATTTCACCGAGCAGCCCGCTGGCCAGCCCCTGCCGTTCCCGCAGCACGCCGCGCCGCCCGACCAGCGCCGACACCCCGCCGTCCGCTTCAACCCGCGCCAGCGTCAGCGACTCGCCCAACGGATCTTCCGACCAGGCCCGCCCCGAAGTCATCATGCCGCCAGCCTACGCCCCTCGGCCAACGATCGCGCAGAATTGGGGTGGAGGAGAGGGAGGAATTGGGGTAAAGGGGTGGACATTGGGCAAGCGCTCAGGCGCGCTTGGGAGCCCAGTCACTCGTCGGAGACGTAGACCGTCTCTCCTGCGACTCTTGTGCGGAAGGTGCGGATTTGGTCGGGCTCGATTTTGGCCTTGATGGGGCCTGGCGGGGGCGGCATCAGCTTGTGGATCAGGTTCCACATGCCGTTGGGCAGCCACTTTTTGGTCTTGCCCGTGCGCATGTCGAACTCGCACTCGTGCCAAGGGCAGACGATGTGCGCGCCCTTCAGCTCGCCGACGGAAAGCGGGGCGAAGAGGTGCGGGCACTTGTCCTGCACGGCGAAGACCTCGCCGTGGACGTTGGCTACGCAGACGCGCTGGCCGTCGATTTCGGCCGCCGTGACCGAGCCCGGCGGCAGTTCGCTCAGTGGGCAGACCGCTACTTCAGCCACCGCGCGCTCCCCTCATCGCAGTTGACATTCCGCCCCCACAGCATCGCCCCCACGCGCGCTGGCGTCAATGTCAACGCGCAGGCGTACACTGGCGGGCAGCCCACGTAGAGGAGCCCGCCGAATGGACCTACAGCAGATGTTCTTCCCGCCCCGTGTCGCCGTCGTCGAAATCTCCGGCCAGATTGGCGCGCGGCTCAGTCCGCGCGAAGTCTCGCGGCTGCTCCACTCGCTGCGCAACGACGACCGCTATCCGGCGGTGGTGCTGGATGTCGACTCGCCCGGCGGCGGGCCGGCCGCGTCGGAGGCGATCTATCTGGCGGTGAAGCGGCTGCGCGAGCGCAAGCCGGTCGCGGCGGCGATTCGCGGCGTTGGGGCGTCGGGCGGCTACATGGTGGCCTGCGGCGCGCAGCCGATCTTCGCGCTGCCGACCTCGATCGTCGGCTCGATCGGCGTGATCTGGATGATGCCGATGGTGGCCGACGCGATGGAGCGGCTGGGCATCCGCATGCGCACCCGCACCAGCGGCGAATACAAGGACATGGGCTCGCTCTTCCGCGAGTCGACGCCGGAGGAAGAGGAGCGGCTCAATTCGCTGCTGCATTCGGTCTACGACCGCTTCGTCGAGATCGTCGCGGAAGGGCGCGACGGGCTGTCGGGCGACCAGGTGCGGGAGTTGGCGACGGGCGAGATTCACACGGGTTCGCGCGCGCAGGAGCTGGGGCTAATCGACGAGCTGGGCGATCTGGAGGATGCGATTGCCTGGGCGGCCAAAGAGGCGGACATTCCCAAGCGGAGCACGACGCTGCGCCCGCGGCGCGGCCTGATGCAGATGCTGATGCAGCGCAGCGCCGATACGGCAGTGGCCGCGATTGAGGCGGCTGTGTATGAGCGGCTCGCTCGGCCTGATGCGCGCCTGCGCTAGGCCGCCCGCTCTTACTCCCCCGCCCCGATCGCCTGCGCCTCGATTCGTCATTCCTGCGCAGGCAGGAACCCGTGCGCGACCAAGCTTCGCTCTGCCTCAGGCATCCGGTGGCGCTCGAATGTCACTTGCGTGGGCCGTCGGGATGTTGAGGCGCGTACGGACGCTGGAGGCCGCCTCGGTTCCTGCCTGCGCAGGAATGACGGAAAGGGGGCGCAGGAATGACGATCGGGGGCAGGAATGACGACGTAGGGGACAGGAATGACGGGAGGGGGCGCGGTCAGAGGGTTCGCATCATTGTGGGGCCGTTGATGATTTGGTCGGCGTGGGCGTTGTCGTGGTCGGCCCAGGCTTCTGTGAGCGAGAGCGCGTTGGGGCGGAAGCCCATGGCGTTGAGCAGTTGAGCCTCGTCCAGCGCGGCCAGCAGCTGCGCTGTCTTTGCGGCGCCGTCGCGGAGACGCTGCGTGAGCTGGGCGACGCTTTCTTCGGCCAGCGCCGACAGGGCTTGCCGGTTGACCAGATCCAGCTGCGGGCCGGGTTGATCGGGATGCGGCTTCCACTCGGCGAGCAGCGCGCCGTTGAGCGCTGCGATCAGCGCGTCGTGGTAGCGGCGGTCCGAGGCCGCCAGATGCGCGAGTTGGTCGCGGCGGCTCCAGCCGGGCGCGGCGCTGGGCGCGTTCCATTGCTCCGCCGGCAGGCGCTCGCCGAGCGTGTAGAGCCGGCGGCGCGCCCGTACCGCCCGCGTGACGGGCACCCACAGCGCCGGCGCGAAGTCGTCGGCGTAAAGCGGCGGATCCGCCGTGAGCAGCGGGCGGTCGCCGTCGGCTCGAGTGTCCTGCATCGGCGTCGGTCTGCGCTGCCGGCGCTAATCCTCGGCCGGCGCGAGCGAGCGGTACGCGCCGCCGAAGAAGATGATTGGCGAGGCGTCGCTCTGCTGCTCGAACGCCTCGACCCGGCCGATGATGATCTCGTGATCGCCGCCTTCGATCACCTCGTGCAGGCGGCAATCGAAGACGGTCGTCGCGGACGCGAGCCGCGGCTGGCCGGTCGCACCCAGCGTGTGCGGCGCGTCGTTGAACTGATGCGGCGGCGGCGGGCGCTTGCTCGAGGCGAAGAAGTTGGAGATGTCCATATCGGAGTCGGCCAGCACGTTGACGGTGAAGGCGGCGGTCTCCTTGAGCAGCGGCAGCACGCTGGCCTTCTTGTCGACGCAGACCAGCACGAGGGGCGGGTCGAGCGACAGCGAGGAGAACGACTGCGCCGTCATCCCCACGAAGTTCGGCTCGGTGCCGGTCGTGACCACCGTCACGCCGGTGGCGAACCGCCCCAGCGTGTCGCGGAATTCTCGTTCGTCGAACGTCATTGCCGGCCTCCCCATTTTGTCGCTCGCTCGCGCCGCCGATGATACAGCCCGCGCCGCGCGCGGCGGGTTCCTGCCTGCGCAGGAATGACGGGGAGGGGCACAGGAATGACGGTTTGGGGTGCGGGAATGACGGCTTGGGGTGCGGGAATGATGGTTGGGGGCGGGAGCGACTGCTGGTAGACGCTCGTTGCGTCCCACCCCCCACCTAACCTCCCCCCTGGAAGGGGGGAGGGATGAATTGGGGGAAGGGGAAGCGGAAGAGGGGGCAGGTGCCCCGCCCGCCTCTCCGCTTAGAAGCTGGTGAGGACGGTGCGGGCGACCTCGCCGGCTTTCATGGCGCGGAAGGCTTCGTTGACATCCTCGAGGGCGCCGGTGCGGGTGACCATCTCGTCGAGCTTCAGGCGGCCCTGCATGTAGAAGTCGACCAGGCGGGGCATGTCGACGCGGAAGCGGTTGGAGCCCATGCTGGAGCCCTGGAGGACCTTTTCGCTGAGGAGCTCGAAGCCGTCGATCTCGATCTTCTGGCCGATCGGCACCATGCCGATGATGGTGGCGACGCCGCCGCGCTTGATCGAGTAGAAGGCCTGCTCGGAGGCGCTCTTGAGGCCGATCGCCTCGAAGGCGTAATCGACGCCGTCGCCGCCGGTCATGTCCTTGATCTGCTCGACCGGGTCGCCGGCGGAGGCGTCGACCGAGTGGGTCGCGCCGAGTTCGCGGGCCAGGGCGAGCTTGTGCTCGACGGTGTCGACGGCAATGATCTGGCGCGCGCCGGCGATTCGCGCGCCCTGGATGGCGGAGAGGCCGACGCCGCCCGCGCCGTAGACGGCGACGGTCGTGCCGGGCTGCACCTTGGCGGTGTTGAGCGCGGCGCCGGCGCCGGTCATCACGCCGCAGCCGATCAGCGCGGCCTTGTCCAGCGGCATGTCTTCGCGCACGTGGACCAGCGCGTTTTCGTGGACCAGGGTGTACTCGGCGTAGGTGGAGAGGTTGGCGAACTGTGCGACGGGCTCGCCGTTCCAGGAGAGGCGCGGGTTTTCGTCGGGGCGGCGCTGCACCTCGGGGCTGCGGCAGAGGTTGGGCCGCCCGCTGAGGCAGTATTCGCAGTTGCCGCAGAAGACGGAGAGGCACATGATCACGTGGTCGCCGGGGCGGAAGTCCTGCACCAGCGAGCCGACTTCGGCGACGACGCCGGCGGCCTCGTGGCCGAGGATGCCCGGGGACTGGAAGGGGTAGAAGCCGTCGACGAAGTGGAGGTCGGAGTGGCAGACGCCGGAGGCGGCGGTCTTGACCAGCACCTCGCGCGGGCCGGGGTCGTCGACGTCGACGTTTTCGATCGTGAGGTCTTGTTGCGCTCCGTGGAACACAGCGGCTTTCATCGTGGTCATGGCGGGGATCCCTTTCCAGGTTCGACGCGGGCGCTCCGTTTGGGCACCGCGTTGGCGAGCGTGAGTAGTCTAGCTGAGTCGAGGTGGGTTGTGTGTGCGGCGGTTCCTGCCTGCGCAGGAATGACGGTGGGGGGCGCTTGGTTCCTGCCTGCGCAGGAATGACGGTGGGGGGCGCGGGAATGACGGCGGTGGTGCCGGGAGAGGGACTCGAACCCCCACGGCCCTTGGGCCAGCGGATTTTAAGTCCACCGCGTCTACCTGTTTCGCCATCCCGGCGGGGGCCGATTCGACGATACCCCGTTGGGGCGGATATTCCTATCGCTCGGCGTGCCAGCCGACGGCGCTGTCTTGGGCGGAGACGGTGATGCGGCCGTTGGCGTCGGTGCGCAGTACGGGAACGCCCTCGCGGGCGAGCAGGGCGAGCACATCGGGGTGCGGGTGTCCGTGGGGGTTGCCCTCGCCGGCGCTGATGATCGCGAGGCTTGGGCGCACGCGGCGCAGCAGCAGGTCGGTGGTGGAGCCGCCGCTGCCGTGGTGGGGAATCTTGAGGATGTGTGCGGTCAGGTCGCAGAGCGCGGCGCCGCACGCCTGACGCGCCAGCGCGATTTCCTGGGCTGCGCCGACATCGGCGCTGAAGAGGGCGCGGAAGCCGCCGTAGCCGAGCCGGAGGATCAAGCTTTGCGCGTTCAGATTCGGCGCTTCGGCGTCCTGCGGCGCGCGCTGCGGCCAGAGAATGTCGAGGGTGAGGTCGGGCTGGTCGCTCTCGCCGGGCAGGCGGATGCGCATGCCGGCGTGCACCGTGACCACCGCGATGCCGTGCTCTTCGGCGAGCTGTTCGAGCCGCCGTCCGAGCGCGGCGCGGCGGTTGGGCGGAGCGACGAGGATGCGGCCGATGTCGTAACGGCCGAACAGGCCGATGAAGCCGCCGATGTGGTCGATCTGCGGATGGGTGCTGATCAGCAGGTCGATGCGCCGCGCGCCGCCGGGCATGGCGTCGCGCAGCTGGGGTAGCAGGATGTCGGTCTCCGCACCGCCGTCGATCAGCACGATTTGGTCGGCCGGGGTGTGGATTAATGCGGCGTCGCCCTGGCCGACGTCGAGGAAGTGGATGCGCAGGGCGTCGCCGCGGGGGAATGCCGCGAGCCAGACAGCGGCAACGGCCGCGGCGAGCAGTCCTGCCGCGAGGATTGGGGCGGTTGCGGCGGGCAGTCGGGAGCGAATGGCGCGGGGGCGGAGGTGTTCGGACCAGGGGCGGATCGCCACCACGGCCATCGCGGCGTAGATCAGCGCGGCGTGGAGCGGGCTGAAATCGGCCACGCTGCGGGAGGCTCCCGGCCAGGCGGCGAAGCTCTCGCCGAGCAGTACGAACCAGCGCAGCGGTATCCAGGCCAGCAGCCAGGCGAGGGCCGCGCCGAGCGACTCGCTGATCAGCCCGATTGCGCCGCTGGCGGCTGCGCCGAGGAACATCCAGGCGAAGAGCGGCGTGGCGAGCAGGTTGGCGGGCAGGGCGGCGAGCGAGACGCGCTCGAAGTGCAGCGCGATTAAGGGCATTGTGGCGAGCAGTCCGATGATGTTGATCATCGCCGTGTCGAGCAGCGCGCCGCGCAATCCGCGGTCGCCGCTGAGAAAGCGCTCGCTGAGCGTGGGCGCGAGCGCGGCGATGGCGAACGCGCCGGCGAACGAGAGCTGAAAGGAGACGTCGAGCAGAGCCTGCGGCGAGGCGGCGATCATGCCGGCGGCGGCCAGGGTGATCGCGTAGGGCGCGCTCGCGGGGCGGCCGAGGATGTGCGCGGCGGTGAAGACGACGGCCATCGCGGTGGCGCGCAGGACGGGCGGCTCGGGGCCGACGAAGAGGCAATAACAGAGCGCGGCGGCGATGGCCAGCAGCCCGGCCGCGCGGCGGCCGACCAGCCAGGCGAAGGCGGCGATCACGATCGCGGCGAGCAGGGTGACGTTGCTGCCGGAGATCACGATCAAATGCGAGAGCCCGACGGCGTTGAAGTCCTCGCGCAGGGCGCGGTCGAGCGAGTCGCGGCTGCCGGTGACCATGCCCTGCGCGACGCCGGCGAGCGGCGGCGGCAGCGCCGCGGCGAGGCTGCGGTCCATGGCGGACCGCGCGTCGTTGAGCGCGCGCCGGGCCGCGCCGACGCCGCTGTGTTCCAGCACGCGGGCGGCGTCGGCCTCGCCGACTGCGGCGGCGCGGCGGTGCGCGGCGTAGTCGCGCCAGTTGCTCGCGTCGGGATCGTCGCGCAGGAGGCGGAAGCCGCGCAGTTGCACACGGTCGCCGAGCGCGATGTCGGTCGAGAGGGGGAGGCGGACGATGAGGTCGCTGTCGAGCTCGATGTGCTCGTCGGCGAGCGCGATCTGTTCGGCGCGGAGGCGGATTTCGCTGCGCTGCCAGCGCAGGCGGGGCTGCTCGGCGACGATGCCGGTGACGGTGAGCGGTTGTTCGGCGACGGTGCTGAGGTTGAGCTGCTCGAATTGCTCGAGCTGGGCGTCGCGGCTCTGTTCGGCGCGCCAGAAGCCTGCCGCGAGCGCGAGCGGCGTGAGCAGCAGCAGCGCGAAGCTGAGCCGGGCGGCGGGCTGCTCCAGCCGCAGCCGGGAGGCGCTGATCGCGGCGAGCAGGGCGGCAATGCAGAGCGCGGGGGCGAGCCAGCCCGAACCGATCTGGCCGACGGCGGCGCCGGCGATGAAGGCCGACGCCCAGAGCATCGGCGGGGCCTGATAGAGGCGGCTCACGGCGGCGGCTCGCGCAGGCCGAGCGCGACGAACGGGGCGATTTCGGCGAGCCGCCGCTCGGTCAGGATGCCCGCGTCGACCAGCTCGCGCAGGGAGCGGAACGGCGCTGCGGCGCGGCGCTCGATGATCCGCTGCGCGGTGGTCGCGCCGATTGCGGGCAGCGCTTCCAGCTCGGCGCGCGTTGCGTGGTTGAGGTCGACGCGCGTCGGCGCGCCGCTCGTGGACGGCAGCGCGGCGTCGGAGATGATGATCGGCTCGGGCGGCGCTGCGCTGCGTTGCGCGGCCAACACGGCGATGCCGCTGAGCAGCAGGATCGCGAAGATTGCCGCGGGCAGCCAGAGCAGCGCGGCGCGAATCGGCTGATACCGTGCAAGAGCGGCGAGCAGCGAGCGTGTCGTCACTGCGGCAAGGTATGGGCAAACGCGGTCGTCGGCGTGAGGAAGCGGGTTCGGGAATGGCGCGGTCGTTCCTGGCGATAACGGATTTCAGCGCGGCCGAGATTGCGGCGGTGCTCGACGCGGCGCAGGCGCAGAAGGCGTCGCCGCAGGGCGCGCACACGCGCTCCTGGGCGGGCAAGACTGCCTTTCTGATCTTCCAGAAGCCGTCGCTGCGTACGCGCGTCTCGTTCGAGCTGGCGGTGCGGCGGCTGGGCGGCGATGCGCTCTACCTCTCGCCGCCCGAAGTCGGGCTAGGCGAGCGCGAGCCGGCCAAGGATGTCGCCCGCGTGCTGGATCGCTTCGGCGACGCGATCGTCTGCCGCACCTTCGAGCAGGAGCTGCTCGAACAGCTGGCGCGGCACGCGCGCATCCCGGTCGTCAACGCGCTGAGCGACTGGGAGCACCCCTGCCAGGCGCTGGCGGATCTGCTGACGATTCGCGAGCACGGCGGCGCGGCCGGCCGCACGCTGGCCTACGTGGGCGACGGCAACAATGTCGCGCGCAGCCTGATCATCTGCGCGGCCGGCGAGGGGATGCATGTGCGCGTTGCCTCGCCGGCGGGGTATGAGCTGGACGTGGCGTCGGTCGAGCTCGCGCAGGCGCGGGCGGCGCAGAGCGGCGGCAGCGTTGTGGTGGGCGGCGATCCGGCCGCCGCGGTGGACGGCGCGGATGTGGTCTACACCGACACCTGGACCAGCATGGGGCAGGAAGCGGAGGCGAAAGCGCGGGTCGAAGCGTTCGAGGGCTACCAGGTCAACGCCGAGCTGCTGGCGCTGGCCCGCCCCGAGGCGCTGGTGATGCACTGCCTGCCGGCGCATCGCGGCGAGGAAATCAGCGATGAGGCGATTGAAAGCGCCAACTCCGTCATCTTCGACCAGGCCGAAAACCGCCTCCACGCGCAACAGGCGTTGCTCTGGCGGCTAGTCAGCTAGCGCACCCCCCCTCACACACAACACTCGCCACCCACCCAACACCCTCCCCTTCCCCAATTTAATCCCTCCCCCCTCTCAGGGGGGAGGTTAGGTGGGGGGTGGGAGGCACCGAAAAGTCGCCACCGCCCCTACCGCGCCCCAATCGCCCAAACCACACCCGCTCCTGTCCGTCATTCCTGCGCAGGCAGGAACCCGCGCCCCCTGTCCGTCATTCCTGCGCAGGCAGGAACCCGCGCACCCCCTCCGTCATTCCTGCGCAGGCAGGAACCCGCGCCCCCCCCCCCCGTCATTCCTGCGCAGGCAGGAACCCGCGCAGGCAGCACCCCCACTTCCCCAAAATCCTGCTACCATCACATCAGAACACCAGTGCCACGAAAGGCCGCACCATGCCCCTCTCCCCCCAACGCCGCCGACGCGCCCTCCGCGCCCACGAACTCCGCCAACACCACTTCACCATCCGCGAAATCGCCCACGAACTCCACGTCTCCCCAACCACCGTCCACGACGACCTCCGCGCCATCGAAACCCACCAGGCCGAGTTCGCCCGCGCCACCGCCCACGACGCCCTGCTCCAGCACCTCGCCCTGCTCCGACACCGCATCCACGAACTCATCACCAACCCGCTCAAGCCGCTCGAGCCCTTCGCCGCCCAAAACCCCGACGGCACCGTCCAACCCCTCTTCCAGCACATCGACAGCGCCGACCTGATCCGCTACCTCCAGCACCGCGACCGCGCGCTCCAGGCCGCGCTGCGCGAATACCGCCTCACCGCCCGCGACCTGCTCCGCGCCGCCGACGCCGCCCAACTCGACCCCGAAACCATCGCCGCCGCAGTAGCTGAATACCCCGCCGCAGAACTCGCCGACGCCGAACCCCCCATCGAACAGCCCGCCGAGCTCCCCGCTGAACACTCCGAACAGACCCTGAACAACCCTGAACAAACCCGAACAAACCTGAACAACTCCGAACACCCCCAACCCCTCCGACCAGATAGGACCACCCCAACCATCCCCCTGAATCCGCCCGATCACCACAACCCCGAACAGACCCTCGACCAGGAGGTCGCCGAAATCCTCCAAAACCTCCAGGACGCCCACCAGGACGACGACCTCTGGTCCCACCCCGAAGCCGCCCAAGCCCTCAAACAATTCCTGGCCCCCACCCACCAACCCGCCGCCACCCTCTAACCCACCGCGCCCACGCCGCAAGCTCCTCCCGTCATTCCCGCGCCCCCAACCGTCATCCCTGCGCCCCCCTTCCGTCATTCCTGCGCAGGCAGGAACCCGCGCACCCCCCGACCCCGACGCACATCAACAGCCCCACTCCCCCACCAACATCCCACCTCCCCCTTCCCCAATTCATCCCTCCCCCCTTCCAGGGGGGAGGTTAGGTGGGGGGTGGGACGCAACGAGCCGCCACCACCGCCTATCTCACACCTCGATCGCCCACGCCTGCCAGATTTCCCCCGTCACACTCATACCCCCTCATCTGTCATCCCTCACGCCCCCTCCGTCATTCCCGCGCCCCCGCTCGCCATCCCCACGCCCCCCCTTCCGTCATTCCTGCGCAGGCAGGAACCCCCGCGACCCCCGGCGTCGGCGCACCCCAACATCTCCCCTCCCCCACCACTTCCCCCACCTCCACCAATTCATCCCTCCCCCCTTCCAGGGGGGAGGTTAGGTGGGGGGTGCGACGCAACGAGCAACCACCACCCGTGCGCACCGCCCCCCGATCGCCCAAGCCACTCCAGCCCCGCCCGCCACACCCCTGCGCCCCCCCTTCCGTCATTCCTGCGCAGGCAGGAACTCGCGCAACCCTCGGCATCCCACACACCCCCACACCCCGACGGCCCACCCAAACCGCTTCCGCATCCCCACCGAATTCCTGCCTGCGCAGGAATGACGAGAGGGGGCAGGAATGACGGAGGGGAGGCGAGCGCGGGTTGGCGGACCTAGCTGGCAGCGTGAAGAGGGCCTCGTCCAATAGGATTGCGGTAGAGCGAGACGTCGGCGAATGCGGCCTCGGCGGCTGAGGCGTGCGGAAGGATCGCGCGGTGGGCGGCCTGATCGACGATGTCGAAGCGGCGTTCGCCGGGTTCGGCTGGACGAGTCTGTTCGAGGTGGCGGCGATTGCGCTGGTGCTGTGGCTGACGCTGCGGCTGCTGCGCGGCACCACGGCGATGAGCGTGGTGCGCGGGATGGTGATCGTCGTGCTGGCGGCGACCGTGCTGGCGCGGGTGGTCGACTCGGCGGTGTTGGACTGGATGATCGACAACGCGCTGGCGGTGCTGTTGATCGTGGTGCTGGTGGTGTTTCAGCCGGAGTTGCGGCGGGCGCTGGAGCATGTGGGGCGGGCGCGGGGGATTCGCGCGCCGATCGGCGCGCGGCAGCCCTACCGCGATCTGATCCCGATCGTCTCAGCGGTGGCGGCGCGGCTCGCGCGCGAGCGGATCGGCGCGCTGATCGTCTTTGAGCGGCAGACCGGGCTGGAGGAGCTCGCGGATACCGGCGTGCGGGTCGGCGGCGCGCCTTCGGCGGACCTGCTGAGCAGCATCTTTCAACCGGGCTCCGCGTTGCACGACGGCGCGGTGCTGCTGCGTCCCGGCGAGGTGTTGGCGGCGGGCTGCATTTTGCCTACGACCACGGGAGGGCTGGCGGAGGGCGCGCGCGCGAACAGGCCGGCGCAGCTGCACTACGGGACGCGGCACCGAGCGGCGATTGGGGTGTCGGAGCAGACCGACGCGATTGCGGTGGTGGTCTCGGAAGAGACGGGGCTGATCTCGGTGGTGGAGGACGGGGTGATGCGGCAGGGGATCGACGCGGCCGCGCTGGAGCAGGCGCTGTCGCGTCTGCTGCGGCCCGGACGGGGCGGCGCGCGGGGGCGGCTCTGGATGCGGCGGGCGCGGCAAGCGGCGGAGCGGAGCGGAGGCGCCGCTCCGGCGGGTTCCTGATGCGCCGCGGCGGACTGACGCGGATCGCGCAGGAGGCGACGCTGCTGGGCACGGTGATCGTGCTGGCGCTGGTGATCTGGTTCGTGATCACCGACGCGCAGAATCGGGAATTCGAGCAGCCGCTGGGGTTCAGCCTGCCGGTCAGCGTGATCAACCTGCCCGCAAATCTGGCGGTGGCGGGCGAAGCGCTGCCGGTCTCGCTGACGGTGGTGGGGACGCGCAGCGCGCTGGACGCGGTGTCGCCCGACGACTTTTCGGCGACGATCGACGCGCAGGGCCGCGCGGCGGGGCAGTACAGCCTGCCGGTGCGCGCGGAGTCGCTGGTGGAGGATGTGCGGGTGCGGGCGGTGCAGCCGGAGACGGCGGTACTGACGCTGCAGGAGCTGATTCGACGCGAGGTGCCGGTGCGGGTGGAGGCGGCCAACCCGCCGCCGCTGGGCTTCAGCGTGGGGCAGCCGTCGGTCGCGCCGGAGCGGGCCACGGTGACGGGCATCGCGGCCGATGTGGAGCTGGTCGAAGCGGTGGTGGCGCGCCTGGATTTGGCCGGGGCCACGGTTTCGCTGGAAGGCGATGTGCTGTTGGAGCCGCGCACGAGCGGCGGCGCGGCGGTGGCGCGGGTCACGGTGGAGCCGCGTTTCGCGCGGGTCGCCGCGCCGATCACGCAGGAAGTCTTTCGCCGCGCCGTGGCGGTGCGGGCCAACGTGCAGGGCGCGCCCCGCGCGGGCTATCGGGTCGTCGAAATCACGGTGGAGCCGTCCACCGTCGAGTTGTTCGTGCCGCTCGGCGCGGTGACGCAGGATTCGGTCTGGACGGAGTTGATCGATGTCGAGGATCGGCGCACATCGGTGCGGCGGCTGGTGCCGCTGGAGCTGGGCGACGCGGCGCCGGCCGGAGCGACGGAAGCGTTGGTGACCGTGCAGATCGAGCAGATCGAATCGACTGTGCGGCTGACGGCGGCGGTGCGCGTGGAGGGAGTCGCCGAAGGGCTGGAGGCGGTGCTGGTGAATCCTGAGGCGGTGCAGGTCGAGCTGCGCGGATTCGCCGAAGATGTCGCGCAATTCGTCGGTCCGCCGGAGGATGCGGTGGCGGATGTCTCCGGCCTGGGCACGGGGCGGCATACTGTGGATCTGTCCGTGGATCCGGCGGCCGCGGCGTCGGACGGGCTGACCGTGATTGGTCTGCTGCCGCGGCGGGTCACGGTGGTGTTGATGCGCCAACAGCCGCCGGACGACGGCGAAGAGGCGGAGAGCGACGATGAGTGAGCCGCCGACGGTCGACTCGGATGAGCGCCCCGCCGAAGTGCGCCCGGCGGAAACGCAGCTGCCCGTGGTGGCGATCGTGGGGCGCCCCAATGTGGGCAAGTCGACGCTGTTCAACCGCCTCGTGCGCCGCCGCCAGGCGATTGTGCGCGACGAGCCGGGCACCACCCGCGACCGCAACTACGGCGACGCCGAATGGCGCGGGCGGCATTTCACGGTGGTCGATACGGGCGGATTGCTGGGCGAGCAGCTGACCGGTCCCTACGCCGAGCCGGTCGCCGATCAGGTCGCGCAGGCGGTCAGCGAGGCCGACGCGATCGTGCTCGTCGTCGACGCCCAGAGCGGCGCGCTGCCCGCCGACGCCGAAGTGGCCGAGCTGCTGCGCCGCGCGGCGCAACCGGTCTCGGTCTGCGCGAACAAGGCCGACAATGCGTCGCTGCGCCACAACGCCAACGAGTTCTTCGCCCTCGGGCTGGGCGAGCCGGTCGCGATCAGCGCGCATCACGGGCGCTATATCGACGACCTGCTCGACCGGGTGGTTGCCGACCTGCCGCGCAACCGCCCGCAGGACGCCGAACGCGCCGACTGCCGCCTGGCGATCATCGGGCGGCCCAACGTGGGCAAGTCGTCACTGGTCAACGCGCTGGTGCGCGACCAGCGGATGATCGTGAGCGAGGTGCCGGGCACGACGCGCGACGCGGTGGACACGGCGCTGACGTTTGAGGATCAGTCGGTCGTGCTGGTGGACACGGCGGGCATTCGCCGCCGCGGGCGGGTCGAGCCGGGCATCGAGCGCGCCTCGGTGCGCCGCGCCGGCGCCGCCGTGCGCCGCGCCGATGTGGCGGCGATCGTGATTGACGCGCACGAGGGGATCACCTCGCAGGATCAGCACATCATCGGGATGGCGCTCGACGAGGGCGCGGGGATTGTGCTGGTGATGAACAAGATCGACTTGCTCGCAGAGGAAGAGGGCCTGCGCTCCAGCCGCGAGCGTCAGCTGGCCGGACGCGCCCGCTTCATCCCCTGGGCGCCGATCGTCTGGGTTTCCGCGCTGACCGCCGACAAGATCGACTCGGTCGTCGCCGCCGCGCTGCATGTGGCCGAGCAGCGCCGCCTGCGCGCGCCCACGCCGCGGCTCAACGCGATGCTGCGCCAGGCCACGATCGCCCGCCCGCCCGCCACCCTGCGCGGGCGGCCGATCAAGTTCTTCTATGCCACGCAGACCGAGATCGAGCCGCCAACCTTTCTGTTTTTCGTCAACTATCCGGAGGGGCTGCACTTCTCCTACGAGCGCTATCTGATCCGCAAACTCCGCGAGACATTCGGCTTCGACGGCGCGCCAATTCGCTGCCGCTTCCGCGCGCGCGGGGAAGAGCAGCCGACGGGCGGGCGATCATGATCGAGGCGTGGATCGTCGGGCTGCTGCTGGGCTACCTGCTCGGCTCGATCCCCACCGGGCTGTGGATCGGGCGCTGGCGCGGCGGGGTGGACATTCGCGCCAGCGGCAGCGGACGGACGGGGGCGACCAACACATTCCGCAGCCTGGGCCTGCGCTGGTCCGTGCTGGTCCTGCTGCTCGACGGACTTAAGGGCGCGGCGCCGATCCTGATCGTGATGGCGGCCTGGGACAGCCCGACGGGCGATGTGCTGGCGGGGCTGGCGGCGATCGTGGGGCACCAGTTCCCGCTCTATGCGGGCTTCAAGGGCGGGCGCGGGGCGGCGACGGCGATGGGCGCGTCGCTGGCGATCATCCCCGTCGGCGTTCCTTTCGCGCTGGCGACCGCCGCGCCCGTGCTGGCGATGTCGCGCGTGATGTCGCTCGCCGTGCTGCTCGGCGCAACCGCAGCGGCGCTCGCCATCGCGCTGCTGGCCTGGTTCAGCGACAGCCCCGACGCCTACATCGGCTTCGCGGCGGGCGCGTGGGCGCTGCTTGTCTGGGGGCACCGCGACAACATCGAGCGGATTTTGGACGGCACGGAGCGGGTGCTGACCCGCTCGCGCGGCGTGCCCGAAGGCTCCTGACGTGCCGTTGGACAGCCGGAACCATGGCCAAATGCACGGGCTGATCGTGGGCGCGACTTCGTGGGGCTGCACGCTGGCGCTGACGGCGCTGCGGGCGGGCAATCGGGCGACGATGCTGTGCCGCTCCGAGGCGGAAGCGACCGAGCTGCGCGAGCGGCGCGAGCATCGGCGGCTGTTGCCCGGCGTCGCGCTGCCAGCGGAGATCGCGTTTACTGCGGAGCCGTCCGGGCTGTCGCCAGATGTCGTGGTCTGGGCGGTTCCCGCGCAGCGGCTGCGGCAAAATGCGCGCGATGTGCTGCCGCTGCTGGCGGGCGGGGGCGCGCTGCACGCGAGCGCGGCCAAGGGGTTGGAGCTGGGCTCGCTGCTGCGGATGAGCGAGGTGCTTGACGCCGAGCTTGCGGCGGCCGGGTTGAATGCGCCCGTCGCCGCGCTGTCGGGACCGAATCTGGCGCGCGAGATCGCCCAGGGGCTGCCCGCCGCCAGCGTCGCCGCCGCGACTGACCCCGACGCCCGCGAGCGGCTGCGAGCGCTGTTCAACTCGCCCGCCTTTCGCGTCTACACCAACCCCGACGTCGTGGGCGTCGAGCTGGGCGGGGCGCTGAAGAACGTGATTGCGATTGCCGTGGGCATCGCGGTCGCGCTGGAGTCGGGCGACAACGCGCGGGCGGCGCTGATCACGCGGGGGCTGGCGGAGATGGCGCGCCTGGGCGCGGCGCTGGGCGCGTCGGCCTCCACCTTCACCGGGCTGGCGGGGTTGGGCGATTTGCTGGCCACGGCGATCAGCCCACAATCGCGCAACCGCGCGCTGGGCGAGCGGATCGGGCGCGGCATGCCGCTCGCAGAGGCGCAGGCGCAGACGCCGCATGTGCAGGAAGGCGTGGAAACGACGCGCGCCGCGCTGACGCTGGCGGAACGGGTCGGCGTCTCAATGCCGGTGAGCGCGCTGGTCGCGCAGGTGCTGTTCGAGGGTTTGCCGCCGCAGGCGGCGGGCACGCTGCTGATGGAGCGCGCGCCGCAGGACGAGGCGGCGCAATAGACTCGATCGCAGCGAATGGGCGGGAGCAGGCCGTGTCGGACGATGCGAGCGATCCGATTGACGCGCTGAAGCGGCTGATCGAGGCGGTGGAGGCGCAGCGCTACCCGCTCGATCGCGAGGATCTGCACGCCGTCAGCGGCCTGCGCCCCGGCCTCGAAGCGCGCATTCGCGCCTGCCTCGATCAGCTCGACGATTCGGGCCGCTTCGCGCTGCTCGGCGATCTGCAGGAGGCGACCGCCGAGGGCGGCGGCCTGGAGTTCACGGCGGTATTCAGCGCGGCGCTGCAGGACGACGATCTGCCGGTGCGCGGCCTGGCGGCGGCCGGCCTCGCCGCCTGCGAGACGCCCGAAGCGACCGCCGCGCTGCTCTGCGCCGCTCAGTCGGCCGAGCAGGATGACGCGGTGCGCGCGGAAGCGGTCGTCGCGCTGGGTGAGGTCGCGCTGCGCGTCGAGCTGGGTTGGGCGGGCGCGGAGGACGCCGAGGGGGTGGTCGGCGCGCTGCGCGGGATCGCCGAAGACGGGCGCGAGGAGGCCGAGCTGCGCGGCGCCGCGATCGCCGCCGCCGCCGTCGCCCACCAGGACTGGGTCGCCGCGCTGATCGACGACGCCTACGCCAGCGAAGACCCGGCCCTGCGGCTCGGCGCAATTCAGGCGATGGGCCGCAACGCCGATCCGGTCTGGCTGCCCTCGCTCGAAGCCGCGTTGTTCGCCGACGACCCCGACGAGCGCAGCGCGGCGGCCGCCGCAACCGGCGAACTCGGTCTCGAAGACGGCGCGCCGATGCTGATCGACCTGCTCGACGAGGATCTCTCCGACCTCGAGGTGATGGTCGCCGCGGTCCGCGCGCTCGGCGCGATCGGCGGCGAAGAAGCGATGGAGCGCCTGATTGATCTGCGCACTCATCCCGATGAGCAGCTGCGCGAGGCCGTTCACGAAGCGATTGAGCAAGCCGCGCTGCAGGAGAGCGATCTTGAGGGCGACACGGTGAGCGATCTTGAGGGCGGCTGGGGCGAAACGGATCACTAGCTATCGCCAAATCAGGACTGGTGTTAAGCTAGCGTTACCTGCGCATTTCGCGGCTGGAGGGCGCCTGTGGGAGCATCGCGCAAGCGAGGCGGCAAGAAGCGCGGCAAAAAGTCGAAGAAGCTCGCCGTCAGCGCGGGCGGCGTCGTCTGGCGGCCCGCCAACGGCGGCGATCAGGTTGAAGTCGTGCTGGTGCAGACGCCCGCCCAACGCTGGGGGCTGCCCAAGGGCAAGCCGAACAACGGCGAGCAGCTGCCCGAAACCGCCCTCCGCGAGGTCTCCGAAGAGACCGGGCTGACCGTCGCCCTGGACCGCAAAATCGGCGTGATGCGCTACTCTTTTGCGCCCGGCCGCAACGGCCGGATCGACAAAGCGGTGCATTTCTGGCTGATGAAGCCGACCGGCGGCGCGTTGGAAGACCACGATGACGAGCACATCGATGTGCGCTGGTTTCCGCTCGGCGACGCCCTGCGCACGGTCAGCTACCGCAACACTGTCTCGATTCTCGAAGACGCCGCCGAGCTGCTGCTGGGCGGGCAGGAGCGGGACTCGGACGCGCAGGGGTAAGACGTGACGACGCTCGACGCGGACGTGATCGGCGACGGCGAGCTCGTGCGGATCCGCCGCAAGCGGCCGCACGATGCGTTTCTCGACTGGACCTGGCGGCGCGATGTGGATTTGGCCTCGCTCGACGCGACGCGCGTCACCACGCTCACCTTCGAGCAGTACCGCAATCAGTACCTCTGGCAGTTGCAGCGCGCGCAGATTTACCGCTCCACCTTCGCGATCGAGGACCTCGACGGACGGCACATCGGCAACGTGATGTATTACAACATCGACCGCCAGCGCCAGGAGACGGAGCTGGGCGTGGTGATCGGCGACCGCGACTACTGGGGCGGGGGCTACGGCCGTGAGGCGGTCTCGCTGCTGGTCGATTTCATCTTCACCACGACGGCGCTGACCCGCATCTACCTGCACACGCTCAACTGGAATGTCCGCGCCCAGAAGTCCTTCGGCGCGGCCGGCTTCCGCGACTGCGGCCGCGCCCGCCGCGGACACCAACGCTTCCACATCATGGAAGTCCGACGCGAGTGGCTCTGGCAACGCGAGTACCAACGCCGCGGCATCCCCCGCAACCGCTGACCTCTCCCAGGCGCGCGCCAATCTCCGCGCCCCCTGCGCAACACCCCCTTCCGTCATTCCTGCGCAGGCAGGAACCCACGCGCCCGCCGGCGGCAGTTCGCGCCGCGTCGCTCTGGCGCCCCCAAGCCGCGTCCGGGCGATGCGGCGGAGGCAGGATGAAGAAGAAGAGTGCTGTCGGCTATCTGCGCACGCCAACCAGCCTTCCCTCTGAGAGAAGGGGAGGTACCAGCAAGGGAGGAAAGTGCAGTTCTGGCGGGAGGGCCGCCCCAGCCGCGTTAGCTGCGGCTGGGGAGGACGACGGTGCCGGTGCCCGGCGTCGAGATGCTGCCGTCGGCGCGCACGCCCTGGATGGCCAGCTCGACGTAGTTCTTCTCGCCCTCGGTGTACTTGCGCGTCACCGTGCCCTCGAGGCGGAACTTCTGGTCGACGGTGTCGTCCTTGCCCTGCACGGCGGGGTCCATGCCGCGGTAGGAGCACTGGACGCGCTTGACCTGGCCTTCGGGGCCGGCGAAGCGCCAGAGCAGCTCGCCGAGGAAGGCGTGCTTCAGCGCGCCGTGGACGATGATGTCGTCCAGGCCCGTGTCCTGCGCGTAGCGCGTGTCGTAGTGAATCTGGTAGAAGTCGCCGGAGCCGGCGGCCCACTGCACCAGCTGCTGGCTGGTCGGGTTCTTCTCCAGCGAGGGGATACTGTCGCCCTCTTCGAAGTCCTCGAAGTAGTGCTGCTCTGCCATCGTTGCGGTCCTTCCTCTGCCCGGTCCGGCGACCGGCCGCTCTCTCGGGTGCGCTGCTACTCGCCCGGCCGCGGGTAGGAGATGCCCGTGCCGCGCGAGATCGCGACGACTCTGCCGTCTTGGTTGGTGTAGGTGGTCGCCGAGACGGCGATCAGCATGGGCACGCCCAGCGCGCCGCTCCAGCGCTCGCTGAGGCTCTCGAGCTTGGTGCGCGAGCGGAGCACATCGCCGGCGCAGATCGGCTCGTCGAAGTACTCGATGTCGGTGCCGCCGTTGAGCACCAGCGGGTAGGGCGAGCGGAAGCCGCCCTGGCCGCGCCGCCCGCCGAAGGTGGGGTCGGAATCAGCCGGGTTGAAGATCGGCGTGCCGAGGTAGCCCGGCGGGGCGGGCAGGCTGCGGTAGCCGCGCTCTTTGGCCAAGCCCTCGTCGTAGAAGACGGGGTCCACGTAGCCGACCGAGCGGGCGAACATGCGCACGCTGGTGGTGGTCAGCTCGCCGACCGTTTCCTCGCCCTCGACGCCGATCTGGTCGCGCATCTCGTCGGTGATCGCCGACTCGTACTGTGGCTCGTCTGCCATTGATGCCCCTTCGCTCTGTGCGCTGCTCCGGTTCGCGCAAAGATTAGGCGACTGCGCCGCGCAGATCAACTGCCGCGCCGCGCCGCCCTCTCGCCGGCCTAGCTGCCGGCCGCCGCGGCGCCGACCAGCGCGAACTTGCGCGGCCGCGTCGGCACCCAGATCTCCTCTTTGGTCGCCATGTCCACCGCGCAGAAATTGCCCGTCTTGAGCTGCGCGACGAGGTCCTGCCAAGTGGCGATGTCGTCGGACTCGAACCAGGTGGCGACCTTGCCGATGTCGTGAACGGCGTGCGAGTCGGTGCCGGCCGTGCCGGGCAGCTCGGCCGCCGCGGCGAGGTCCAGGCTGAAGCGGTTCTCGCGCTCCTTGCCTCGTCCGTTGAGCACCTCGAGCGCCACGCAGTGGGGCATCGCGGCGTTCTTCAGCGCCCGCACGATAGCGGTCTCCCACTCCTCCGGATCGTCCTTCCAGGCGATCTGGCGGCGGTAGGGGTGCGCGATCACCATCGCGCCGCCGCGCTCGTTGACGTGCTCGGCGAGCCGCGAGGTGCGGTGCATGCCGAAGACGTACTTCTCCATCCCCCAGGTGAGGATGTGGCCCTCATCGGTGCTCACCTCGCAGCCGGGGATCACGGCGATGCCGAATTCCTCGGCCAGCGCGGCGGCCTCCTCTTCGGGCCAGAGCGCGTCGTGCTCGGTCAGGCAGATTCCGTCGAGCCCGGCCGCCTTGGCGCGTTCGACCAGGTCGCGCGGGTCGAGCACGGAGTCGTGCGAGCGCGGCCACGTGTGGTTGTGCAGATCGATCAGCATGCAAGCTCCCGTCTTCTGGGACGTTGCCCAGTCTATCACCCGCTCCGCCGCCTGCCCATCGCGCGGCGGGCCGGTCCGTTCCGTTGAGCGAGCGCAGGGGCGTTGTATCATTCGCAGGCGTCCTGGATCGCCGCGCGTCGGCGGTCCGCCGCGCCGCTTGCGGAAGGGGAGTCGCGGGTGGTCCTCGAGCAGTACAGCCATCTCGGGATTCTGCTGCTCTTCGCGGTGCTCTTTCCGTCGATCCCGCTGATCGCGTCGTGGGCGATCTTCAAGTTCGGCCTGCGCCCGCGGCTGCCCAACGCGGTGAAAGGCGACACCTACGAATGCGGCGTCGAAACCGAAGGCCCCACTTGGGTGCAGTTCAACTTCCGCTACTACCTCGTGGCGCTGATCTTCGTGCTCTTCGATGTCGAGGTGATCTTCCTTTTCCCGCTCGCCGTGGCGCTCGATTCGCTGGCCGTGTTCGGGCTGGTCGCCTCGCTGATCTTCATCGGCATTCTGGCGCTGGGGCTGGTCTACGAGTGGCGCCGCCAGGCGCTGGAATGGCGTTGAGATGACCGCGCAACTGGATCCGGCGGCGGCGGCCGAGGTGGTCAACGCGCGCTACGAGGGCGCGGCCTGCGTCTCCGACGGCGCGCTCTTCCTCGACCCCGAGCGCCTGACCGAGGCGGTCGAGACGCTGCGCGACCACGAGTCCACCGACCTGATCTTCCTCTGCAACCTCACCGCGGTCGACCGCGAGCGCCAATTCGAGCTCGTCTACCACCTCCAGTCGTTGGACCTCAACCACATCATCCAGATCAAGGTGATCGCCGCCGACCGCGAGGATCCGGCCGTGCCCTCGCTGACCGGGCTCTATCACGGCGCGCACTTGCAGGAGCGCGAGGTCTTCGACCTGTTCGGCATCCGCTTCGACGGGCATCCCGACCTGCGCCGGCTGTTCCTCTGGGACGGCTTCCCCGGCTACCCGCTGCGCAAAGACTTCCTGCAGATGCCGGGCCAGATCCGCGCCGGGCTGCCCGGCTTCCCGCACGAGAGCGCGGAGAATGCCTGGCCGGTGCCGGGCAGCGTGCCGCAGCGCCCGCTGCATCCCAACGACCCGCAGGCCAGCGCCGTCGCCGTGGCTGAGGATGCTGAGCAGGGCGGCGAGTCCGGCGGATCCGACGAGTCCGCAGCGGAGGGGGCGTCATGACCACGGTCGACGACACGCGCAGCGCCCTCTCGGGCACGATCGAGACGCTGACCGATGACGGCTCGGAGCCGGTCGTGGTCAACCTCGGCCCGCAGCACCCCTCGACCCACGGCGTCTTCCGGCTCAAGGTGACGCTCGACGGCGAAATCGTGCAGGACGCCGAGATGCGGATCGGCTACCTGCACCGCTCGATGGAGAAGCTAGCCGAGGAGCGCAGCTACACCCAGAACATCCCCTTCACCGACCGGATCGACTATCTCGCGGCGATGTCCAACAACCTCGCCTACTGCCTGGCCGCCGAAGAGTTGTTGGGCGTGGAGGTTCCGCCGCGCGGCGACGCGATCCGCGTGCTCTTCGCCGAACTCCAGCGGGTCGCCTCGCACGCGATGGCCAACGGCACGTTCATCAACGACTGCGGGGCCTGGCACACGCCGCTGTTCCACATGTTCCGCGACCGCGAGCGGGTGCTGGACATGTTCGAGATGACCTGCGGCGCGCGGCTGACCACCAACTACATGCGGATCGGCGGCGTCGCCTTCGACCTGCCCGACGAGCTGCTGCCCACGCTGCGCGTCTTCCTCGACGAAATGCCCGAGCGGATCGCCGACTACGAGGCGCTGCTGATGGAGAACGAGATCCTGCACGCGCGGGCGCGCGGCGTGGGCGTGATCTCGCCCGAGATGGCGATCAACTCCTCGCTCAGCGGCCCCGTCCTGCGCGCCACCGGCGTGCCCTGGGACCTGCGCAAGGCCAACCCCTACTGCGGCTACGAGAACTACGAGTTCGACATTCCGGTCGGCGAGGGCGGCGACTGCTTCGACCGCTTCCTGGTGCGCATGGCGGAGGTCAAGCAGAGCCTGCGCATCCTCCACCAGGTGGTCGACAACCTGCCCGACGGCCCCTGGTTGGCCGATGTGCCGCTGCACGCCCGGCCCGAGGCGGGCGAGGCCTACGCGCGGGTCGAGTCGCCGCGCGGCGAGCTCGGCTTCTACCTGGTCAGCGACGGCAGCCCCGCCCCCTATCGTTTCCACTGCCGACCGCCCAGCCTGATCAACCTCTCCGCGCTCAAGGAGATGTCGATCGGCGGCACGCTCGCCGACGCGATCGTCACGCTGGGTTCGATCGACATCGTGGTGGGGGAGATCGACCGATGAGCGCCCTTGATTTCGCCTCCGGTCTCTTCCCCAACGCCGGCGTCGTGCTGGGCGCGTGGTACGACTTCCGCGACCTCAACAATCTCTCGCGGCTGATCACGGAGTGGATCGCCGACTGGGGTCCCGACTGGCTGGCCTCGATCGTGGCCGGCCTGCTCGGCTCGCTCGGCATCCTCGCCGTGATCGGGCCCACCCTGCTGGTGCTGATCTGGGTCGAGCGCAAGGTGATCGCCCGCTTCCAGCAGCGCTACGGGCCCAACCGCGTCGGCCCCAAGGGGCTGCTCCAGCCGGTCGCCGACGCGATCAAGCTGATCCTCAAGGAGCAGCTCGCGCCGCGCGCCGCGGACAAGCTGATCTTCTTCCTGCCGCCGGTGCTGATCTTCGTGCCCGGCGTGCTGATCTGGGGCGTGCTGCCTTTCGGCCCGCGGATGTCGGTCGCCGACCTCAACGTCGGCGTGCTCTTCCTGTTGGCCGTCTCCGGCACCGGCGTGCTGGTGCTGTTCATGGCCGGCTGGTCGTCGAACAACAAGTACGCGCTGTTCGGCGCGATGCGCGCCATCGCTATGTCGATCTCCTACGAAGTGCCGATGGTGCTGGCGCTGCTCACGCTGGTCATCTTCAGCGGCACAATGAGTGTCAACGGCATCGTTGAGTGGCAGCAGCAGGAGGACGTGATCTTCATCCTGCTCTTCCCGCTCTCGGCGATCGCCTTCTTCTTCGCCGCCTCGGCCGAGCTCAACCGCACTCCCGCCGACATCTCCGAGGCGGAGTCGGAGATCGTGGCGGGCTACCACACCGAATACTCGGGGATGCGCTTCGGGCTGTTCTACGCGGTCGAGCTGGGCAACACGCTGGTGATCTCCGCCTTTATCGCCACGTTCTTCCTGGGCGGCTGGTGGCTCTGGGGGCTGGATCAGTGGGTGCCCAGCTGGATCATCCTGCTGGCCAAGACCGGGGCGGTCTACTTCCTGCTGATCTGGACGCGCGGCACGCTGCCGCGCCTGCGGATCGACCAGCTGATGGGCTTCTGCTGGAAGGCGCTGGTGCCGGCCACGCTGATCTTCGTGGCGATCGCCGCGGTGGAGCGCACCCTGCTCGTGACCGAGGGCTGGGACACCACCGTCGCGCTGCCGATTATGGCGGTGATCAACATCGCGCTGACGCTGGGCGCGATCATGCTCTTCGCCCGCGTCGCGCGCCCCGCGCGGCTGCGCCGCCCGGCCCGCACCACGCTGGTGCGCGATCGCGTCGGCGGCCTGGCCGCGGCCCGCGAGATCGCGGCCGGCAGCGGCCGGTCCGGCCCCAACCAGCCCAGTCACGTCGGCGGGGGGGACTAGCGCGCCATGAGCAGCTTCGGCTTCCACCTCGCGTTCTGGCTGCTCGCCGCGATGACGGTCGGCGGCGCGTCGATGATCATCGTCAGCCGCAACCTGATCCACGCCGTGATCTACCTCGTCATCTCGATGCTCGGCGTCGCCGGCCTCTACCTCACGCTCTCCGCCGATTTCATCGCCGTCGTGCAGGTGCTGATCTACGTCGGCGCGATCAGCGTGCTGATGCTCTTCGCGATCATGCTCACGCCGCGCGCCGAGCGCGACAACTCCGAAACGTCGCTCAAGCTGCCCGCCGCGATCGTGATGATCCTGATTCTCACCGCCACCGTGTTCGTCGCGCTGGACACCGACTGGGGCGCGGTGCGCCAGGCGGCGCTGGCGGACCAGGCGCGGCTGATCGGCCAGAGCCTGATTCGCGAGTACGTGCTGCCATTCGAGATCGGCGCCGTGCTGCTCACCGCCGCGCTGGTCGGCGCGATCGCGCTCGCGCGGCGCGACGACGAGGACGCCGCAATCCACGCCCAGAGCCTGCAGGCCGAAGCGGAGGGCACGGCCGACGATGTCGCGCTGCTGACCGATCCGCCGCTGGTCGAGGTGGAAGCGACGCCCGCCGGCGCGACAGGCGCGGCGGGTTCTACCGGTTCGACAAGTGAGGACGGCGGCTGATGACCATCGGACTCGAGGAATACCTGGCGCTCGGAGCCCTGCTGTTCAGCCTCGGCTTCTACATCGCGCTCTCCAAGAAGAACGCGGTGGGGGTGCTGATGGGCGTCGAGCTGATGCTTAACGCGGTCAACCTCACGCTGATCGCCTTCAGCCGCTTCTCGACCAGCGACGTGACGCTCTCGACGCAGGTCTTCGTCATCTTCATCATCGCTGTGGCCGCGGCGGAAGTCGCGGTCGGGCTGGCGCTGATTCTGGTCGTGTACCGCAACCGGCAGACGATCAACGTTGATCGCACGACGCTGTTGAAGGGCTGAGCCGATGTGGGCAGAATTTCTGCGCGCGCCGAACCGCTACATCGCCGAAACCTGGCGCGAGCTGCTCTACGCCGAGGGCGTCTCGGTGCGGCTGGTGACCGAGCCGGAGCGCGCCGACGAGGGCGACTTCGCCCCCGTGCTGCTCTACGTGCCCGACTCCAAGACGCATGTCGCGCGTGAAATCCTGCGGAAGGTGTAGCGGCCGTGCCCGAAACCGTCTTCTGGGTCATCCTGCTGCTGCCACTGACCGCGTTTGCGGTGGCGGGCTGGTTCGCGCTCAATCCGCGCCTGCCCCGCCCCGTAGCCGAGTGGGACCCCGCCTACCCGCGCTCGTTGAAGCCGATTGCCGACCTGTTCTGCGGCCCGCGGCTCGCCTCCACGCCACTGATCATCGCCCTGTTCGCCGCCTTCCTGCTCTCCGTATGGGCGCTGATCGAGACGATCGGGGTGGACGGAACGCCGCTCGGCTACGCGCCGCACACGCTCTTCTCGGCCGGCTCGCTCAACGTCGAGCTGGGCGTGCGCTTCGACGGACTCACCGCGGTGATGCTGGTCGTCGTGACCGGCGTCTCGTTGCTCGTGCAGATTTACTCGACCGGCTACATGGACGGCGACCACGGCTACCGCCGCTACTTCATGTACATGGCGCTCTTCACCACCGCGATGCTCGGGCTGGTGCTGGCCGACAACCTGCTGATGCTGTTCGTCTTCTGGGAGCTGGTCGGCGCGACCTCCTACTTCCTGATCGGCTTCTGGTTCCACAAGCCGTCAGCCGCCGCCGCCGCCAAGAAGGCGTTCATCGTCACCCGACTCGGCGATCTGGGGATGCTCGCCGCGCTGATCCTGATCTGGGACTCGACCGGCACGCTGAACATCGCCGAGATCAACAACGGCGCGGAGATGCTGATCATCAACGGGATGATGATCGGGCAGTCCGTGATCACGCTCTTCGGGCTGGGGCTGATCGCCGGGGCGATCGGCAAGAGCGCGCAGTTCCCGCTGCACATCTGGCTGCCCGACGCGATGGAGGGGCCCACGCCCGTCTCCGCGCTGGTTCACTCGGCCACGATGGTCGCCGCCGGCGTCTACCTGCTGGCCCGCTTCTTCCCCGTGCTCGACGCCTCCGTCACCGCCAGCAACGTGATCGCCTGGATCGGCGCGGGCACCGCTTTCGGCGCGGCGGTGCTGGCGATGGTGCAGACCGACATCAAGCGCGTGCTGGCCTACTCGACGATCTCGCAGCTGGCCTACATGATGTTCGCGATCGGCGTCGGCGGCTACGCGGCGGCGGTCTTCCATCTGATGACGCACGCATTCTTCAAGGCGCTGCTCTTCCTCGGCTCCGGCTCGGTCAACCACGCCACCAACACGTTCGACATGCGCAAGATGGGCGGCCTGCGCCACATCATGCCGATCACCTTCATCACCTTCGGCATCGGCACGCTCGCGCTGGCCGGGATCATCCCCTTCTCCGGCTTCTGGTCCAAGGACGAAATCCTGATCGAAGCCTGGAAGCACAACAAGGGCGTGTTCGTCTTCGGCCTGCTCGCCGCCGGGCTGACCGCCGCCTACATGGTGCGCGCCGCCTACATGACCTTCCTCGGCCAGTACCGCGGCGGCGAGGAGCCGGAGCCCGACGGCCACGGCGGCGATCCGGCCCATCCGCACGAGTCGCCCCGCAGCATGACCACCCCGCTGATCATCCTCGCCGTGCTGGCGGTGGTGACCGGCTTCCTCACCTTCGGCGGCGAATTCCAGACCTGGGTCTACGGCGCGCTGCCGCACCCGCACGCGGGCGAGTTCCACTGGCACACCGGCATCTTCCTGGGCTCGACCGCGCTGGCGCTGGTTTCGGCCGGCGCGGCCTGGCTGTTCATGCGCCGCCGCGAGCGAATTCGCGAGCTGGGGCTGGGCAACATCTGGCCGCTGCCGGAGGCGCGCGCCTTCGCCGAGCGGCTCTTCTACCTCGACGCGCTGGGCGAAACCCTGCTCACCCGCCGCGTCTTCTACCGCGGCATCGCCCGCGCCGCCCACGAGTTCGACGCGCGAATCGTCGACGGCGTGGTCAACGGCGTCTGGCGCGAGACGATGGCCGCGTCCGGGCTGGCGCGCTACGCGCAGAACGGCTGGGTGCAGGTCGGCATCATGGCAATCGGCATCGGCGGCGTGATCATCTGGGCCGCCGTCGTGCTGTTCTAGAGGAAGCGCGATGGACCCCGCATTCCCCGTCCTCTCGCTGCTGATCTTCCTGCCTCTGGGCGGCGCGTTGCTGATCGCGCTGCTGCCGGGCAAGCACACCCCGACGCAGGCGTTCTGGCAGAACACGCCCGGCACCGTCCAGCAGCAGGCCCGCTGGATCGCCCTGGGCGTCTCGCTCGCCGCGCTGATCATCGCTCTGGTGATGTTCATCATCTTCGACCGCAACGCCGACGGCTTCCAATTCGTCGACGAGTTCGCCTGGATCGACGCCCAGTCGGTCGGCTTCAACATCGGCTACGCCTTCGGCGTCGACGGCCTCTCGATGCCGCTGGTCCTACTCACCGCGGTGCTGACCGTCGTCGCCGTGCTCGTCTCCTGGAACATCGACCTGCGGCCCAAGGAGTATTTCGCCTGGCTGCTGGTGCTGCAGACCTCCGTCTTCGGCGTCTTCACCGCGCTCGACCTGATCTTCTTCTTCCTCTTCTGGGAGCTCGAGCTGATCCCGATGTTCCTGCTGATCTCGACCTGGGGCAGCGGCAACCGCAACTACTCGGCGATGAAGTTCGTGCTCTACACCGTGTTCGGCTCCGCCTTCATGCTGGCCGGCTTCCTGGTGCTGGGTTCGGCCGCCGACACGTTCGACATCCGCGAGCTGCGCACCGCCGAGCTCGGCGCCGCGATCCTCCCCGCGCAGGCGATCTTCTCCTTCATCCTGATCGCCTTCGCGATCAAGCTGCCCGTCTTCCCCCTGCACACCTGGCTGCCCGACGCCCACACCGACGCGCCCACGGCGGTCTCCGTGCTGCTCGCCGGCGTGCTGCTCAAAATGGGCGGCTACGGCATCCTGCGGCTGCTCTTCACGCTGATGCCGGAGGTCGGCGCGGACGCCGATCTCGCGCTGGCGATCATCGGCGCGGTCTCGATCGTCTACGGCGCGATCGTCACGATTCGCCAGACCGATCTCAAGCGCCTGATCGCCTATTCCTCCGTCTCGCATATGGGCTTCGTGCTGCTGGGCGTCTCCGCGCTGGGCGTGGAAGGGATGAGCGGCGCGGCGCTGCAGCTGGTCACGCATGGCCTGATCACCGGCATGCTGTTCGTGATGGTCGGGCTGATCTACGACCGCACGCACACGCGCCAGATCGGCGAGATGCGCGGGTTAATCCACTACATGCCGCTGCTCGGCGCGGGGATGGTCTTCGCCGGGCTGGCCGGGCTTGGACTGCCCGCGCTGGCCGGCTTCGTCGCCGAGATCACCATCTTCCTCGGCGCGTTCGGCGCGCACGAAGCGCCCGTGCTGGTCTCGCTGCTGGGCGTGCTGCTCGCGGCCGGCTACATCCTCTGGGCGCTGCAACGCTCGATCTTCGGCCCGCGCGACGAAAAGTGGGCCGGCCTGACCGACTCCAACCATTGGACCGAGTTCGCCGCGATCGGCGCGTTGACCGCGCTGATCGTGCTGCTCGGTGTCTACCCGCGCCTGGTTATGGACCTGCTGGTGCAGGGCGTGGAGCCGATCGTCGAGCAGCTTGAGGCGGTCGCGGTGCTGCGCGGAGGGGGCGGCTGATGCTCAGCGATGTCAACCTGCTCGGCCCCGAACTGGTCCTGATGGTGATCGCGGCTTCCTGCTGATCGCCGACCTGTTCATCAAGCAGCGCCGCATTCTCGTCGGCGTCACCGTCGCCGGACTGCTCGGCTCGCTGCTCTACACCACTGCGCTGCTCTCCGAGGGCTTCGTCGCCAGCGAGGCCTTCAACGGCATCCTCGTCTTCGACCATTTCGCGGTCTTCTTCCAGGTGCTGCTGATCGGCGCGGCGCTGGCGGCCGTGCTGGTCTCGCAGCCCACGCTCGCGCGTCTGCCCTCGCGCCGCGGTGAGTACCTCGCACTGATCCTGTTCAGCACCGCTGGCCTCCAACTGCTGGCCGGCACCCGCGACCTGATCGGCATCTTCATCGCGCTCGAACTCACCTCACTCGCGCAGTACGTCCTGGTCGGCTTCCACAAAGACCGCTGGGGCAGCGAGGCCGGCCTCAAGTACCTGCTGACCGGCGCGATCGCCTCCGCCGTGCTGCTCTACGGGATGGCGATCCTGCTCGGCCTGACCGGCTCGACCAACCTGGCCGACATCTCGCGCTATATCGCGCTGGAGGGCGCGGGCCGCGAAGAGGCGTTAATCCTCGCGGCGGTCTTCATGATCGCCGGCTTCGGCTTCAAGGCCGCCGTCGCGCCCTTCCAGATGTGGGCGCCCGACGCCTACACCGGCGCGCCCACGCCCGTCGCCGCCTATCTCTCCGTCGCCTCCAAGGCGGCCGCCTTCGCCATCCTGATCCGCGTCTTCTTCGAGGCGCTCGGCGACGACCTGCTGGCGGAGCACTGGAAGACCATCTTCGCCGCGCTCGCCGTCATCTCGATGTTCGTGGGCAACATCTTCGCGCTGCGTCAGGACAACATCAAGCGGATGCTCGCCTACTCCTCGGTCGCCCAGGCCGGCACCCTGCTGATCGGGCTGGCCGCGATCTCCGCCGACCGCAGCGAGCTGCTCGGCGCGAGCGGCATCCTCTTCTACCTGGCCGGCTACACCGTGACCAACCTCGCGGCGTTCGTCGTGATCATCATCATCGCCAACCAGCGCGGCACCTACAGCATCCGCGACTACGCCGGTCTGGGGCGGCGCGCGCCCTGGCTCGCCGGCATCCTCGCCTTCGCGTTGATCTCCCTGATCGGGCTGCCTCCTACCGCCCTCTTCTTCGGCAAGATCTACCTCTTCGACACCGCCGTGCAGAGCGGCCTCGCCTGGCTGGCGGTGATCGGCACGATCAACACCGTGATCAGCGCCGCCTACTATCTGCGCCCGGTCAAGGCGATGTTCGTCGACCAGCCGGAGACCGACGACGACGGCGAGCCGGCCCCGATCGCGCCCACCTCGCGCGGCGTGCTGACCACGCTCAGCCTGGCCAGCGTCGGCATTCTGATCATCGGCCTCGTCCCCTCGCTGGTGATCGATGTCGCCGAGCAGGCCGTCTCGGCGATCCTCTCCTGACTCGCCCCGACCGGTGACCACGCTCGCCGAGCGCCACATCGTCGAAATCTCGATCGACCCCGCCTACGAGCGCCGCGTCGATCGCAACCTGCTCGACGCCTGCGTCCGCGAGACATTGGCCTTCCGACGCCTGCGCACCCCGCGCATCGTCGGCGTCGCCGTGACCGACTCGCGCCGCGTGCGCCGACTCAACCGCCAATGGCGCGGCGAAGACGCCGCCACCGACGTGCTCTCGTTCAACACCGACTTCCCTGGCCTGGCCCGCCCCGACGGCGCGCTCGATCTGGGCGAGATCGTGATCGCGCTCCCCGTCGCCGCCCGCGGCGCCCGCCAACGCGGCGTCGCGCTGGCCGACGAGCTCGCGCTGCTCAGCGTCCACGGCACGCTGCATCTGCTCGGCCACGACCACGAGACGACGGCGGAGGACACGGAGATGCGCCGCCTGGAGCGCGCCGCGCTCACCCGCGCCGCCCGCCCCCAAGCCGCTCGCTAGCCGCGCCCCCTGCCGCCATTCCTGCGTAGGCATGACAGCAGGGAGCGGCGCGAATAGTGCGCCGGTTCGCGGGCTCCCACCCCCCACCTAACCTCCCCCCTGGAAGGGGGGAGGGATGAATTGGGGAAGGGGCGCGCGGGGGTGTGTCGGTAGAGCTTGAGTTCCTGCCTGCGCAGGAATGACGGAGGGGGGGCGCAGGGGTGACGGGAGGGGCGCAGAAATGATGAGAGGGCGCAGGGGTGACGGAGGGGGCGCGGGGGGTGGGTGATCGGGGGGTGGTGCGAATGGTGCGCCGGTTCGCGGGCTTCCACCCCCCACCTAACCTCCCCCCTGGAAGGGGGGAGGGATGAATTGGGGAAAGGGGCGCGCGGGGGTGTGTCGGTAGAGCTTGGGTTCCTGCCTGCGCAGGAATGACGGGGAGGGGCGCAGGAATGACAGCGGGGGCGCGGGGGTGACGGAGGGGGCGCGGGGGGTGGGTGATCGGGGGGTGGTGCGAATGGTGCGCCGGTTCGCGGGCTTCCACCCCCCACCTAACCTCCCCCCTGGAAGGGGGGGAGGGATGAATTGGGGAAGGGGTGCGCGGGGGTGTGTCGGTAGAGCTTGGGTTCCTGCCTGCGCAGGAATGACGGGGAGGGGGGCGCAGGGGTGACGGAGGGGGCGGTATGACGGGAGTGCGGAGGTGGGCTCTAGCTGGCGCTGGCGGTTAGGACGGCGGTTAGGGCGGCTTCGACCTCTTCGATGGGGGCGAAGGCTTCGAAGCGGGCGGTGACCAGGCCGTCCGCGTTGACCACGAACGTCCACTCGTCCGTCTCCAGGCCCCACTCTTCGAGCAGCGGCGTTTCGATGGGCGGCTCGCCGCGGCGGACTTCGAGCGGGTTTTCGTAGAGGTCGACGTGGATGTAGGCGGCCGCGTCGGGGTAGCGCTCGCGCAGTTGGCTGAGCACCTCGACCTGGGGGCCGCAGAAGGCGTTGGTGCAGAAGCCGGGGCTGGCGAAGACGATCACGAACGGGCGCGCCTGCGCCAGCGCTTCGGCGACGGTCAGCTCGTAGAGGGTGGCATCAGGCTCGGCGCCGGTCGAGAGCTGCTCCGCGCCTTCGACATCGCGCAGCGTGCGGTTGGCCGAGGCCGGCGGCGCTTCGCCGACGGTGGGCGCGAGCGTGTCGGCGCGCACCTCGAGGCTGAGCGGGATTTCGGTGAAGCCGTCCACGGTGGGCACGCGCAGCAGCAGCACCCAGGCGCCGGGCTGGTCGAAGTCGAGTTGGGCGAGGTGGAAGCCGCGCACGCCGTCGGGGAAGCGGGTGAAGGAGGCCCGCGCCTCGGCGGGCGGCGTCGACGCGCCCTCGACCCAGTAGGTCAGCGCCAGCGCGGGGAACTCGACCAGCCCCTCGGCGCTCTCCACCACGACGCTGACGCGCTGCTGCCCGGTGCCCAGATCGGGCGTGCCCAGGGCGATCGTGAAGCCGTCCTCGCTGATGTAGACGGGGTAGCCGCCTTCGGCGAGCAGGGCGAGGCGCGGGCTGAGCTCGTCGAGCGGCACCGGCCGCAGCGGCGTGACATCGGGCGGCGCGTCGGCGACGGTCTGCTGCGCCTGATCGGGCTGCTGGTCCGTCTGCGCGTCAGCGGCGGGCGCATCCTGCTGTTGCTCGACCTGTTGAGTCGTCTGCGCGGCGGCGGGAGCTTCCTGTTGCCGGTCGCCGCTATCGCCGCTGCCGCAGGCCGCCGCCAGCGCGCCGACCAGCAATGCGGCCGCCGCCAGCGCCGCGCCGAAGAGTCGTGTTCGGGTCATTATTCACCGCCCAGGTAGGAACCGAATGTGAAGGCGAAGATCGCCAGTTGGTCCGAGTTCGAGCGCAGCTTCAGCTCGTGCGTGCTCCACTCGTCGAGCACGACGAGACGATACAGATCGTTGCGGGTGACGCGCACGTACGAACGCCCGTCGCCGTCGAAGAGGATGTCCGCGCCCGCCTCGTCGGGGCGCAGCCAGCGGCCGTCCATTTCGATGTAGACATTGAACGGCTCGCCGTTTTCGGGGACGGTGAGGACGACGTTGACGGTCCGCGAAGTGAACTTGAACGCGAGGTAGTCCTCGAGGTTTTCGGTCGTGCGGGCGTGGACGATCGCCTCTTCCTCGTTGCGCCACAGGCCCTGGAGATACCACATGTGATGGTTGCGCGCCTGCAGCCGCGACGCCAGGCTGCCCGTAACATCGGTATAGAGTTGCGCGACGCCCGCTTGGAGATAGTACGCATCCTGCGCGGCATACTGGACGCGCCCGTAGTTGCGCCGCGTGCCGCCGTACAGCTCGCGGGTCTGCCCGCGCGACTGCGGATCGCGCACCGGCGCGACCGCGGTCGTGCCTTCGGGAATGTTTGTGATGTCCCAGCCGGCGTCGAGCAGCGCGCGGCGGATTTCGTGCTCGGTTTCGAGGTAGTCGCCCTCACCGAAATGTTGGTAGCGGACATCCATCGCGGGGCCGATCAGGTATTTGGCCGGCCAGTAGCGGTTATTGAACGCGCGCCAGGTGCGGAAGTCGTTGTCCTGCGCGACGAGCCAGCCGATGTCGTACTGCTCGATCGAGTCCTGCACGTTTTCGGTCAGCTTCTCGAACTCGAATTCGGGCGTGTGGACGCCGATGATCGTCAGGCCGAGGTCGCCGTATTTCGCGTGCCACTCGCGCAGGAATGGCAGGGTGCGGACGCAGTTGACGCAGGTGTAGGTCCAGAAGTCGATCAGCACGATGTTGCCTTTGGCCAACTCGCGGGCGATGGTGGTCGCCTCGCCGTTGAGCCAGCGGCTGATGCCGGTGAGGTCGTTGACCGAGCCGCTGGCGGCGATCGCCGCCGCGCGCGCCTCCAGCTCCAGCTCGCTCAGCGAGGCCGCCTCTTGGGCAGACTCGCTGAGATTCACGGTGACGGTCTCCGACTCCTGCTCTTGCAGCTCGTCGGACGCGGCTGACTGGGCGGGGGCGTCCTCCTGGAGTTCGTCCGAGACCTGCTGCTGCGCCGAGTCCTGCTCTGCTGAGTCGTCCTCTTCGAGTTCGCCGTCTTGCGACGCCTGCTGGTCCATCGTCTGCTCGGAGTCGCCCCGCGATTGCTGCGATGCGTCCGCCTCGTCCGTCGACTGGTCCGCTTCCAGCTCGCCGTCCTCATCGTCCTGCGACGCTTCTTGGCTGGGCTGCTGCTGCTCGGCCGGTTGCTCCGCTGCGGTCTGCGGCTGCGCCGATTGCGGCTGCGACTCCTGCGTATCGGCGGCGGTCGGCTGAGTCGCCGGGGCGGGTTGCGGCTGGGGGGCGTCGTCGGAGCTGCAGGCGGCGAGCGCGAGCGCCGCACAGAGCAGAGCCAAGGCCGCTGTCGCGATGATCCTCATACGTCTCCCCCAACCTGCGGGTGCGCGCGCCGCGGCCGCCCCATCCTGCGAGCTTACGCGGGTTGCGCGCTTTGGGGGGCGCGGCGGCGGCTAGGTTGCCCAGGCGCGGACCAGGGTGTGGGCGATGGCGGTTGGGCCTGGTAGGGAGAGCGCGCCGCCGCGGGCTGGGTCGCCTGTGATGCTGGCTGCGGGGCCGTCCAGCGCCTCCAGCACCTCGGCGCGCGTGAACCACTGCACGTCGTCCATCTCGAACTCGTCCATGTTGATTTGCGAGGTCTCGGCCAGCGCGAGACAGCCGATCATCAGCGAGGCGGGGAAGGGCCAGGGCTGCGAGGAGTGGTAGCGAATTTCGCGCACCTCGATGCCGGCCTCTTCGCGCACTTCGCGGCGCACGGCATCCTCGATTGATTCGCCGTGATCGATGAAGCCGGCCAGCGCGGAGAACATCCCGGCCGGCCAGCTGGCCTGCCGCCCGAGCAGGCAGCGCTCGTCGTCGTGAACCACGGTGATCACGACCGGGTCGGTGCGGGGGAAGTGCTCGGCGGCGCAGTCGGCGCACTTGCGGTAGAGGCCGCCCTGGGCGGGCTCGGTGGGCTCGCCGCAGACGGCGCAGTGCTTGTGCCGCGCGTGCCAGTCGAGCAGCGAGCGGGCCTGGGCGGCGATGCCGGCGTCGTCCGCGTCCAGCGTCGCCGCGGCTTCGCGCAGGTCGCGGAAGGCCGCGTCCGCGGGCAGCGCGAGCGCGGCCAGCGGGTCGTCGAGCGCGGAGACATCGATCGCGAACCGCGCCTCGCCGCTCTCAGTGCCCAACAGCGCGGCCGGGCTGCCCGGATCGGCGTCGGCGAGGTTCGCGAGCGGCGCCCAGGCCAGGCGCAGCGCGCCATCCTGCTCCACAACCGGGGCAAGCAGGCGGTGCAGCGGCAGCAGCCGCGTCGTGGGGTCCTGCAAGCGCTCGCGGATCCAGTCCTCGTCGCGTCGCTGCGCGGCGACGCGATCGAGCGGATTGCCCGCGTAGGTGTTGCGGAACTCAGCCATCGGCGCGCTCCCCGCCGCTGATGCTGAACTGCGTTGCGGCCGGCGAGCGGGGCAGCCCGGGCATCGTCATGATCTCGCCGGAGATGATCACGACGAAGCCCGCGCCCGCCGAGGGGCGCACCTCGCGCACGGTGAACTCGTGCCCCTGCGGGCGGCCCACCAGTGCCGGATCGTCGGAGAGCGAGTATTGCGTCTTGGCGACGCAGACCGGCCAGGACTCCATGCCCAGGCGGCGCGCGCGGCGCAGGGTCAGCTCGGCGCGGCGCAGGAAGGTGACCGAGCCCGCGCCGTAAACCTCGCGGGCGACCGCCTCGACCTTGTCGCGCAGCGGTTGGTTGAGGTCGTAGAGCGGTTGCAGCTGCGAGTCGTCGGCGTCCAGCGCGTCGCGCACGGCGGCCGCCAGCTCGGCGCAGGCGTCGCCGCCGCCGCCGAAGGGATCGGCGATCGCGGCGCGGGCGCCGCGCGCCGCGCAGTGCGCCAGCACCGCGTCGAGCTCGGCCTGCGTGTCGCTGGGGAAGCGGTTGATCGCCACCACCGGCGCGACGCCGTGCCGCTGCACATTGTCAATGTGCGCGTCGAGATTGACCAGCCCCGCTTCGAGCGCCGCCAGATCCTCGGACTCCAACTCGTTGGCCGGTTTGCCGCCGTGCCGCTTGAGCGCGCGCGCGGTGGCGACGATCACCGCGGCCTGCGGCGCGAAGCCGCCGACGCGGCTGACCACGTTGAAGAACTTCTCCGCGCCGAGGTCGGAGCCGAAGCCGGCCTCGGTCACGGTGATCTCGCTGGTGGCCAGCGCGGCGCGGGTGGCGGCGATGCTGTTGCAGCCCAGCGCGATGTTGGCGAACGGCCCGCCGTGGACGAAGGCCGGGCCGCCTTCCTGCGTCTGGGCCAGATTGGGGCGGATCGCCTGCTCGAGCAGCACCGCCATCGCGCCGTCCACCTCCAGATCGCGGCAGCGCACCGGCTGGATGTCGCTGGTGTAGCCGACGATCACGTCGCCCAGGCGGCGGTGCAGATCGTCGAGGTCGGCGGCTACGGAGAGGATCGCCATCACCTCGGAGGCGGGGGTGATGTCGAACGACTCCTCGCGGGGGATGCCGTCGGTGGTGCCGCCCATGCCGATCACGGCGCCGCGCAGCGCGCGGTCGTTCATGTCGATGCAGCGCCGCCAGCTAATCCGCCGCGGGTCGATCGCCTGCGGGTTGCCGTGGAAGATCGAGTTGTCGATCGCCGCCGCGAGCAGGTTGTTGGCCGCCGTGACCGCGTGCAGGTCGCCGGTGAAGTGCAGATTGATGTCGTCGGACGGCTCGATCGTCGCGCGCCCGCCGCCGGTGCCGCCGCCCTTGATCCCGAAGACGGGCCCCATCGAGGGCTCGCGCAGGGCGACGGTGGCCCGTGCGCCGGCGGCGCGCAATGCCTGGGTGAGGCCGATCGCAGTGGTCGTCTTGCCCTCGCCGGCGGTGGTGGGCGTGATCCCGGTGACCAGCACCAGCTTGCCCTGCGGCGCGGCGGTCAGGCGGGCGAGCGCGTCGGGCGTGAGCTTGGCCTTGGAGTGCCCGTACAGCTCGAGGTCGTCCTCGCTCAGCCCCAGTTCTTCGGCCACATCCACGATTCGCCGCATGCCGTCGCCCCTTCGGCCGGATCGCCCCTGTGTCGTCTTTACGCCGCCTTAATCTAGCCCACGCGCCAGTCCCCGTCATAGCCGTGCAGGATCCGTCATGGCCGCGTTTGGCGTGGGGAGGAGACCGCGCTCGCCAACTCCGTCATACCCGCGCTTGCCGCGGGTATCTCGCTGCGGTGAGCACCAAGCCCGCTCGCGGTTTCCCCAGCGCCAAGCGTGGGTGTGGCGGAAGAGCGGGCGCGGGGCTCCTTGCAGAACTCGGCAGATACCCGCGGCGAGCGCGGGTATGACGGTTGGGGAGCGAGGGAGCGAGGGAGGATGTCGTGCGGGGCTCCGTGCAGAACTCGGCGAGATACCCGCGGCGAGCGCGGGTATGACGGTTGGGGGCTCGGGAGCGAGGGAGGATGTCGTGCGGGGCTCCGTGCAGAACTCGGCGAGATACCCGCGGCAAGCGCGGGTATGACGGATCTGTTTTTGCGCGGGTGTGGCGGTTAGGGGCGCGGGTGTGGCGGTTGGGGGCGCGGGTGTGACGGATCGCTGAAGTGTGAACAGGGCCTAGCCGCCGCGATTGTGCTCGACGCTCACCGCTACGTCGGTGATTTTGCGCGAGTTGACGATGAAGGCGATGTTCCAGTCGCCGGTCTGCGAGATGCTGAGCGGGATTGCGGCGACATTCCAGGGCGGTGTGACATCGTCGAAGCGGTAGTCCTCGACCTGGAAGAAGGAGCGCCCGCCGACGTCGAGCTCGAAGCGCACGATGACGTGGTCGGCCTCGGTGGGCGCGCCCAGTTGGAGGCGCACCCAGAAGCGCTCGTTGGGCTCGAGGTCGCGTTCGAGCGGGGCGAGGATGCCGCGATCGGGGTCGGCGAGGTCCAGCTCGAGCGCGGCTTCCGCGCGGTGCCCCGCGCCCCAGGTCGAGCAGCCCGCCAGCGCGACCGCCAGCACTACGTGCAGCGCGCACAGAATCAGCAGCGGCGCGGCGCGGCGCTCGCCTAACGTGCGGCCTACTGTGTGCCCTAGCCTGTGCGCTACGGTATGGGCGGGCGCGGCGCGCCCGGAGCAGCGGTCGGAGCGGTGGTGCGATGACGACGCAAACACAACCCGAGGATACTCGCGGCGCGGCGGCAGGCGAATCGGCCGGCCAGTCGGCTGACGAGCCGATGATCTCGATCCGCGGCGTCTACAAGCTGTTCGGCGACGACCTCGACGAAGCGCTGGAGATGGCCAAGGCCGGCGAGTCCAAGGACACGATCCAGGAAACCACCGGCGCGGTGCTGGGCCTCTCCGATGTCAACATTGATGTCCAGCGCGGCGAGATCTTCGTCGTGATGGGGCTGTCGGGCTGCGGCAAGTCCACGCTGGTCCGCTGCATCAACCGGCTGATTCCGCCCACCGCGGGCGAGGTCTGGGTCGACGGGCGCGAGATCACCTCGATGGACGAGGACGGGCTGCGCGACATGCGCCGCAACGAAATCGCGATGGTCTTCCAGCACTTCGGGCTGATGCCGCATCTGAACGTGATCGACAACGTGGCCTGGCCGCTCCAGCTGGCCAACGTCGAGCGCAAGGAGCGGATTGAGCGGGCGGCGCGATCGCTGGAGCTGGTCGGCCTGGCCGACTGGCACACTTCGATGCCGCAGCAGCTCTCCGGGGGGATGAAGCAGCGCGTCGGCCTGGCGCGCGGGCTGGCCATCGATACCCCCGTGCTGCTGATGGACGAGCCGTTCTCGGCGCTCGACCCGGTGATCCGCCGCGACCTACAGGACGAGCTGATGCAGTTGCAGGAGAGCGTCCACAAGACGATCGCCTTCATCACGCACGACCTCAACGAGGCGGTCCGGGTGGGCGATCGGATCGCGATCATGCGCGACGGCGCGGTGGTGCAGGAGGGCACGCCGACTGAGGTCGTGCTCTCGCCCAACAGCGATTTCGTGCGCGAGTTCACGCAGGACATTCGGATGCACGCGATGGTCACGGCCGGCTCGATCATGGGCGAGCCGATCTCGGAGATGGCCGGCTCGATGCTCGCCTCCGAAGCTGTTGAACAGATGGAGACCCACAACCTCGTACACGGCTGCGTCGTGGATGAGCAGCGCCGCTTCCTGGGCGCCATCTACCTCTCCGAAGTGCTGCGCGAGAGCCGCGGCCGCAACGGACGAGTCGACGAGATGGACCTCTACCGCGAGGATCGCGTGCAGGACGACGTGGTGCTGGACGACCTGGTGCCGGTCGGGCTGACCGCGCAGCACCCGATCGCGGTGATCAACAGCGAGGGCGTGCTGGTCGGCGAAATTCCGCTGGACCGGCTCGCCGCGATCATGGTCTCCGATGAGGCCGCCGCGGCGGCGGCCGCCGACGGGCAGGAGGGCTAGCGCGGTGAACGCCTCTCCGCTCGGCCTGCTGCGCGCCTTCGTCAGCCTGCTCTTCGGGCGCGACGGCGCCGCGCCCGCGCCCGAACGCTGGTGGATCGCCCCGCTGCTGATCGCGCTGCTCGCCGGTGCGTTCATCCCCTCGATCCTGCTGATCGAGCACACCTTCCCCGTCAATGTCGGGCGCGATATCGGCTCCTTCATCGACGACATCGTGGAGTGGCTGCAGGACAACCTGACGGCGCTCTTCCGCGCGATCAAGGATGTTCTGACCTGGTTCCTGGTCGGCTTCGAGGACGGGCTGCTCTGGCTGCCCTGGCCGGTCTTCATGGCGATCGTCGCCTTCACCGCCTGGGTGATGGTCAGCTTCCGCATGGCCGTGTTCTCCGCCGTCGCGCTCGCGCTGATCGGCGTCGTCGGGCTCTGGGACAGCGCGATGGAGACCGCCTCGCTGATCATCGTCACCGTCGCGCTGTCGATCATGATCGCCGTGCCGGCCGGCGTCTGGGCCTCGCAGAGCGACCGCGTCGACCGCGTGCTGCGGCCGATTCTCGACGCGATGCAGACGATGCCCAGCTTCGTCTACCTCGTGCCGGCGATCGCCTTCTTCAGCCTGGGCAATGTGCCGGCGGTGATCGCGACGCTGATCTACGCCGTGCCGCCGGCGGTGCGGCTGACCAACCTGGGCATCCGCGAGCTGCCGGCGGAGACGATCGAGGCCGCCGAGTCGTTCGGCACGACGCCGCGCCAGATGCTGCTGCGGGTCAAAATCCCGCTGGCGATCCCCACGATCATGGCGGGGGTGAACCAGACCACGCTGATGGCGCTTTCGATGGTCGTGATCGCCTCGCTGGTCGGCGCGGGCGGGCTGGGCGCGGACGTCAACCGCGGTCTGGGCCGGATCGAGCCGGGCAACGCGCTGCTGGCCGGCACCGCGATCGTCTTCCTCGCGATCATCGTGGACCGGATCACCCAGGCGCTGGCGCGCCGCCAGCAGGAATCGATTGGGCGCTGACCAATGCCGCCGCAACTCAACACCCGCCGCCTCGAGCAGATCCGCGGTCTGGCCGCGATCTGCGCCGCCGTGCTCTGCTGGATCATCGCCGCCTTCGCGATCGCCGACGGCGATCTCTCGCCCAACGCCTTTCTGGGCGGCTCGAAGGCGCTGTTCGTGATTCTCGCGGTGGTGATGACGGTCGTCGCCGCCTTCAAAGCACGGCTAATCCGCCGCCGCGAATAGCGCCCCGGAACCGTCATTCCTGCGCAGGCGGAAGCCCGCGTCCCCGCTCCGTCATTCCTGCGCAGGCAGGAACCCGCGCGCCCGCTCCGTCGTTCCTGCGCAGGCAGAAACCCGCGCGCCCGCTTCCGTCATTCCTGCGCAGGCAGGAACCCGCGTCCCCGCTCCGTCATTCCTGCGCAGGCAGAAACCCGCGCGCCCGCTTCCGTCATACCCGCCCCCATATTCATCTCTCCCCCCTTCCAGGGGGGAGACTAAGAGGGGGGTCGGCGCACCGCGCCGGTGTTGACGGTTGAGTGGGTGATCGGCGTGCGACCAATAACCTCATGCGCGCTCGCGGCCTCCCACCCCCCACCTAACCTCCCCCCTAAAAGCAGACCTTCGCACAACCCCGAATTTCGCTGCGAGTCGATAACCCGACCAGATAGGGACGATCGGCCTACATCGCCGAATCAGGGGGTTACGCGAAGGTCTGCTAAAAGGGGGGAGGGATGAATTGGGGTGAGGGCGTGGGGAGGGGGCCTGAGTTCCTGCCTGCGCAGGAATGACGGAAAGGGCGCAGGAATGGCGGTGGGGCGCAGGAATGGCGGTGGGGCCTGGGTTCCTGCCTGCGCAGGAATGACGGAAGGGGGCGCAGGAATGGCTGTGGGGCGTAGGCATAACGGAGGCGTGGGCGCGCCTGCGGCTGCTTGGTGATCACTTGCTGTATCCTCAGCAGCGCACAGCCCGAATCGGTCGGGCAGCGAATGGAGGCAGGTATGCGAGCGAGGACGGGCAAGTGGATGGGCAAACAGCTTGGACTGCGAGCGGCGGCGCTGCTCGCGCTCTTCGCAATCGCATTCGGAGCGCTGGCGGCGTGCTCGTCGGACGACGATCAGGAGCAGCCGGCGGCGGCGGCGACGCCCGCTGAACAGCAGGATCAGCAGGAGCAGCCTGCCGCGCAGCCGGAGCCGCAGCCGGAACCACAGCAGCAGGAGCAGCCGGCGGCGCAACCGGAACCGCAGCAGCAACAGCAGGAGCAGCCCGCCGCGCAGCCGGAGCCGCAGCAGCAACAGCAGGAGCAGCCCGCGCAGCAAGAGGACGACAGCCGCAAAGAGCCGATCATCTTCTCCAACCTCAACTGGACCTCGGCTGAAGTCCAGAACCAGATCGTCTCCTACATCGTCAACAACGGCTACGGCTACCCGGTCGATCTGATCGACGGCGACACCGTCTCGCTCTGGCAGGGGCTGCTCAACGGCGACACGCACGTGACGATGGAAATCTGGCCGGCGCAGCAGCAGTGGATCGACGAGCTCGAAGACGACACCGTGATCACGCTGCTGGGCGACAGCCTCGACGAGAACTGGGAAGGCTGGGTGATCCCGCAGTACGTCAAGGACGAGAACCCCGGGCTGGTCTCGGTGACCGACATTCCCGACTACGCCGAGCTGTTCGTGACCGCCGACTCGCGCGGCCGGGCGCGCTTCATCAGCTGCATCGCCGGCTGGGCCTGCGAGCAGGTCAATGAGGAGAAGTTCGACTCCTACGGCCTGCGCGATTCGCTCTACATCGTCGACCCGGGCAGCGGCGCGGCGCTCTTCGCCGACCTCGAAGCGTCTTACGACCGCGGCGACGCCTGGCTGGGCTACATCTGGGGCCCGACCAAGCCCACCGCGACGCTCGACCTCTACCGCCTGGAAGAGCCGGAGTGGACGCAGGAGTGCTGGGATTCCGGCAAGGCCTGCGCGTACCCGGCCTCCGCAGTGCGCATCGCCGTCGCCTCCGAGCTGGTCGACCGTGCGCCCGATGTGGTCGAATTCCTGCGCGCCTGGGACTTCAAGGCCAGCGAGCAGGTCGGCACCGACATCTGGATGTCGGACAACGACGAGACGCCCGAGGCGGCCGCGCTCTACTACCTGCGCACCTACCGCGATGTCTGGACCGCCTTCGTGCCCGACGACGTCGCGGCCAAGGTCGACGCCGCGCTGGCTGGCGCGAGCTAGGCGGAAGCCGCCGTGGGGCCGCTGAAGCGGATCGTCAGCGCCGCGCTCGCCGTTCTGGTGAGCGCGGCGCTCGCCGCAACCGCCGCCGGCTGCGGCGGCGGCGACGATGAGCCGATCGTCTTCTCCGACCTCAACTGGCCCTCAGCCGAAATCCAGAACCGCATCGCCGGCTTCATCGTCGAGCACGGCTACGGCTACGAGATCGAGTATGTGCCCGGCGAGACGGTCTCGCTCTGGCAGGGTCTGCTCAACAACGACACCGACATCACGATGGAGATCTGGCTGCCGAATCATCAGGCGCCCTACGACAAGGGGATCGCCGAGGGCACGGTGATCGACGCCGGGCACAGCCTGGCCGACAACTGGCAGGGCTTCGCGATCCCGCAGTACATCAAGGATCAGAATCCGGGGCTCGTCTCGGTGCTCGACCTGCCCGATTATGTTGAGCTCTTCGCCACCGCCGAGTCGCATGGCAAGGCGCGCTTCGTCAACTGCCTGACCGGCTGGGCCTGCGCGCAGAACAACGAAGAGAAGCTCACCTCCTACGGGCTGATCGAGCAGATCGACCTGGTCGACCCGGGCAGCACCGCATCGATGATCGCCGACCTCGACGCCGCCTTCAGCGCGGGCGCCGCCTGGCTGGGCTACATCTGGGGGCCATCAATCCCCGCCAGCCGCTTCGATCTCTACGTGCTCGAAGAGCCCGCCTACGGCAAGGAGTGCTGGGATGCCGGCAAGTCCTGCGCCTACCCGACGGCCGAGATCAAGATCGTCGTCCACAAGTCGCTGCCCGACCGCGCGCCGGAGATCTACGACTTCCTCGCGGCGTGGGATTTCTCGGCGGAAAGCTACCTGGACACGGCCGGCTGGATGGACGCGAACGGCGAGACGCCGGAGGCCGCCGCGCTCTGGTTCCTGCGCAACAAGCGCGATGTCTGGAAGGGCTTCCTGCCCCAGGACATCGCCGAAAAAGTCGAAACCGCCCTGGCCGACGTCAGCGGTTAGTCCCCTAGCCTTTCCCTCTCTCCTTTTCCGTCATTCCTGCGCTTTTTCCGTCATTCCTGCGTAGGCAGGAACCTACGCGGTCTCCGACATCGGTACGCGCCCCCGACATTCCGACGGCTGCCCAAGTGACATTTGAGCGCCACCGGAGAGCTGAGGTAAGACGGAACTTCGTCGTGCGCATGGGTTCCTGCCTGCGCAGGAATGACGGTTGGGACGCAAGAATGACGGTGGGGGCGTAGGAATGACGGATGAACGGGTGGGTTCCTGCCTGCGCAGGAATGACGGTTGGGGCGCGGTAGGGGCGATGGTGGCTGTTCGTTGCCTCCCACCCCCCACCTAACCTCCCCCCTAAAAGGGGGGAGGGATGAATTTTCTTGAGAGAGGGACCGGAAAGGGAGCAGAAGAAGAGGAAGTGGGCTGCGCGGGTGCGGGGTCAGGGGGCGCTTGACGGGATCTGCGCTGGTTCGGGCTCGGAGGCGGCGGTCAGGAAGCCGAAGCGGCGCAGGTCGGGGCTGAGGTCGGGGTGGATCTCGACGCGCATGATGGCGGGGTAGGGGATGAAGACCTGCACCGGCTGGTCGTCGTGCTCCGCCTGCGTGTGCAGCGCGACCCAGGCGTCGGAGACGGCCGAAATCGCGCGGATGTAGTGGCGCGCGCCGTCGGAGGTGTAGAGCTGCACGAGCGGGATGGTGCAGGCGACCTGGTTGCAGTAGGCGTGGACGGCGGCGGGCAGCACGCTCTCGAAGAAGTTGCGGTCGAAGGGCGCGCCCGAAGGCGGCGGGGCGGGCCGCGCGGGCGGCATCGCGCCCGGCGGCAGGACGAGCGGCGAAGGACTGGCCATTGCGCGTTCCTGGGGGTATTCCCGGAGTCGCCGTCGTCGTTGGGTTTGAGGTGGTGGAGACGGGGGAGAATCGAACTCCCCGTCCAGACGGTCGCTCCCTACAGCCTCTACGCGCGTAGCCGTCGCTTGCAGTGTCCCCGCACGCCGGCGCGTCGGCCTACCGTTACGAGCGGGTCAGTCGGAATAGTCTTTTCGCAGCGGTCCCGGCATCCCGTGCGAGCAACCGAGCTAGTCGGCGCCGCGCTCCCTCCGACTCGGTGACGGGTGGGAGGCGACGTCGCCGCGGCTAGGCGGCGAGGGCGAGTTCCTTGGGTTCGCCAGTTAAGGAAGGTCGGCGCGGATTAGCGAGGAGCGCCCCCTCGGCGCGCAGCCGCAGATCAGTCGGCCGCTGTCGATCCCTTTCGTCCCCATTTGCGGACCGACACGGCGTCGGCCTCTACGCACATTGTAGCCGCTCCCGCGCAAAACGTCACAACCATTCGGGAGCGTGCGTGCCGGGCTTTACTGTGCGGCTCCAGCGCGGCTCGCTGTGGGAGAACCCGATCGGGAACTTGAGCCGGGTGAGCCGGCCGTAGTCCGAGTCGACATCTTCCGAGAATTGCGCGGCGAGTTGATAGCCGATTTCGGGGTCGGCGGCGCGCAGGTCGTGCGGCGTTCCCATGCGCAGGAACCAGGCGGCGGTCTGGCCGAGTGAGACCGTGACGTGCCAGGAGCCGCCCTCGACGGCGCGCCGCTTGAGCGCTTCGAGCACGCCGTAGGCGCCCCAATAGCCGGTGCAGTAGTCGTTCATCGCCATGGCGGGGCCGGGGCCGACCAGTTGGCCGGGCGGCTGGTGCAGCGCGTGGATGCCGCTGGCGGCCTGCACGTTGCCGTCGAAGCCGCGCTTCTCGCGCCAGGGGCCGAACTGCCCGTAGGCGTTCTCGGAGAGATAGATGATTCCCGGCCGCCGCGCCGCGACCGCTTCGGGCCCCAGCCCGCGGCGGGCCAGGCTCTGCGCGCGGTAGGACTGCGAAAAGACATCCGCGCCCTCGATCAGGTCCCAGATCGCCTCGACGCCTTCGGGTTGTTCGAGATCGACGAATGCGCGGCGCTTGCCGTGCCCTGTGTCGGCCTGCGCCGCCTGGATGTCGGGCACGTTGGGCGAGCCGATGTGCAGCACGTCCGCGCCGAACGCCGCCAGCGTGCGCGAGATCGTCGGTCCGGCCAGCACCCGCGTCGCGTCGAGCACGCGCAGCCCGCTCAGCGGCCGCGGGCCCGCCGGCAGCGGCGTGGGCGGCGCGTCGCCGATCCGCTCGATTTGCACGGCGGGCGCATCGGCCAGCAGCGCCCCCTGCGGATGGCTGCGCCACTCGTCGGCGCTGCGGACAACGACGCCGGTCAACTGGGCGTCGACCAGCGCGGCTTCGAGCTCGGCGGAATCGCGGGCGGCGATGTGCTCTTCGAGACGCTCAACGTCGTCGCAGCCGAGCGCCTGCATCGTCCGCTCGACAATGTGCGCAAAGCCGCTGAGCAGGTAGAGCCAGCGCCCGTCGCGGGTGCGGAAGATGCCCTGCCCGCCCGCCGACGCGTCGAGCAGCGATTCGACGGCCAGCACGCCGTCGACCTTGAGCACCCACATGCTGCTGATCGAGACCAGCGCGTGGCCCACGTCGATCCGCGCATGTTGACGCGCGACGCCCTGCGACGCCGCGATGTCGTCGATCGCCCCGGCGATGTTGGTCAGCACGGCGGCGGCGGCGTGTCCGAGGCGCAGCGGCGAGGGGTAGACGGGGTCGTCGGGGCCGACGAACTCAATCGGCGTCTGCGTCGCAGAAACGCCGGCGGCCTCGGAAACGGCGATCAGGTCCGAACGTTGCATAGCAGCCGCAGGCTAGCAGGCTCTAGAACTTGTTCTCACTCCCCTCTCCCGTCATTCCTGCGCAGGCAGGAACCTACGCGCCCCCACCACCATTCCTACGCTCCTCCCCTCTCGTCATTCCTGCGCAGGCAGGAACCAACCACCCCAACGCCCCAACCAACACGAACCAACCAACTCCCCCAAGAAAATTCATCTCTCCCCCCTAAAAGAGACCTTTGAAAAAGTCGGCTGGCGGGGTTGTTGGGGGCGTTTTAGGGCGCGGGATGGCGCGGTTGGGGCCTTGCGCGGGGGGTTCGGGCGGGTGTTTTTGGGGCTGCGCGGGCGGCTGGGGCGCACTGCGCCCGGCGGCGGCGGGGCTTAGACCGCGGCCTGCAGCCGCACGAGTTTGCGCAGGTTGAAGGCGAGGCATTTGAGGTAGAACTCGAAGCGGTTGCGCTCCAGGCTGTAGTAGCGCGTGGTGCGGTAGCCGTAGCTGCGTTTGAACGTGCCGAAGACCGGCTCGACCTTGCGTCTGGTTCGCTCCCAGAGCGCGTTCAGTTCGCGCTCCGCCTCCGTCAGCGGGTGGTAGCGGTCGGCCCGTCTGAGGATGCGGCAGTCGATCCGCATCGCCTCCAGCAGTGCGCGCCGCTCGGCCTTGTCGTAGGCGCGGTCGGCGTGCACCGCCGCCTCGTCGCCGGTCAGCAGCGCCTCGGCGACCTGCGACTCGTTGACGTTGGCCGGGGTGAAGACGCCGCGGCGGATCAACTGGGTGTCGGCGTCGACCCCGACGTGGCCCTTGTAGCCGTAGCAGGCGTTCCCGCGGGCGCCGCCCCAGGCGGCGTCCGGGTCGGTCGGACCCTGGGCCGACTTGGAGCGGCGCCGCGAGGCCTGCGCCTCGATCAGCGTGGCGTCCATCAGCGTCGCGCGGCCCGGCTCGATGAACAGCCCCTGCGCCTCCAACTGCTCGTCCAACTCGCGCAGCAGCGCCTCGCCCAGCCCGCGCTGCGCGAACAGCGCGCGGTAGCGGCTGATCGTGGAGTGATCGGGAATCTCCTCGCAGAGGCTCAGCCCCGCGAAGCGGCAGAACGAGGCGCGCTCCCAGAGCATGTCCTCCATCGCCGGATCGGACAGGTCGTGCCACTGCTGCAGCAGACAGATTTTGAGCATGACCAGCGCCGGGTAGGCCTTGCGGCCCATCCGCGAGCCGTGCAGCCCGGCCAGCAGCCGCGCGAAGCGCGTCCAATCAATCGCCGCGTGGATCGCCTCCAACTGCGCGTTGCGCCCGCGACGCTCCGGTATCTGCGCCTCGCCGAACGACCCCTGCCTGCGCTCACGCTCCATGCCGCACCCCTTTCGCGTCCAACCCACCGCGTTCCCCACAAGAATCGCCGATCCCCCAGAGTTGTGCAAAGGTCTCTTCCAGGGGGGAGGTTAGGTGGGGGGTGGGAGGCCGCGGGCCAGGCCGGCCGCGCGCCTGCGCCCTGAGCGCATCCCCCATCGTTCCTGCCTGCGCAGGAATGACGGTGGGGGAGATGCGCGGCGTGGGAGATGCGCGGCGTGGACGAGTGGGGCGCGGCGCGAATGATCGCTGGTGGTCGCTCGGTGCGCCGCACCCCCCACCTAGCCTCCCCCCTAAAAGAGACCTTTGAAAAAGTCGGCTGGGGGGGTTGTTGGGGTTGTTTGGGGGCGCGGGATGGCGCGGTTGGGGCCTTGCGCGGGGGGCCGGGCGGGTGTTTTTGGGGCTGCGCGGGCGGCTGGGGCGCACTGCGCCCGGCGGCGGCGGGGCTTAGACCGCGGCCTGCAGCCGCACGAGTTTGCGCAGGTTGAAGGCGAGGCATTTGAGGTAGAACTCGAAGCGGTTGCGCTCCAGGCTGTAGTAGCGCGTGGTGCGGTAGCCGTAGCTGCGTTTGAACGTGCCGAAGACCGGCTCGACCTTGCGTCTGGTTCGCTCCCAGAGCGCGTTCAGTTCGCGCTCCGCCTCGGTCAGCGGGTGGTAACGGTCGGCCCGTCTGAGGATGCGACAGTCGATCCGCATCGCCTCCAGCAGTGCGCGCCGCTCGGCCTTGTCGTAGGCGCGGTCGGCATGCACCGCCGCCTCGTCGCCGGTCAGCAGCGCCTCGGCGACCTGCGACTCGTTGACGTTGGCCGGGGTGAAGACGCCGCGGCGGATCAACTGGGTGTCGGCGTCGACCCCGATGTGGCCCTTGTAGCCGTAGCAGGCGTTCCCGCCGGCGCCGCCCCAGGCGGCGTCCGGGTCGGTCGGACCCTGGGCCGACTTGGAGCGGCGCCGCGAGGCCTGCGCCTCGATCAGCGTGGCGTCCATCAGCGTCGCGCGGCCCGGCTCGATGAACAGCCCCTGCGCCTCCAGTTGCTCGTCCAACTCGCGCAGCAGCGCCTCGCCCAGCCCGCGCTGCGCGAACAGCGCGCGGTAGCGGCTGATCGTGGAGTGATCGGGAATCTCCTCGCAGAGGCTCAGCCCCGCGAAGCGGCAGAACGAGGCGCGCTCCCAGAGCATGTCCTCCATCGCCGGGTCGGACAGGTCGCGCCACTGCTGCAGCAGACAGATTTTGAGCATGACCAGCGCCGGGTAGGCCTTGCGGCCCATCCGCGAGCCGTGCAGCCCGGCCAGCAGCCGCGCGAAGCGCGTCCAGTCAATCGCCGCGTGGATCGCCTCCAACTGCGCGTTGCGCCCGCGCCGCTCCGGTATCTGCGCCTCGCCGAACGACCCCTGCCTGCGCTCGCGCTCCATGCCGCACCCCTTTCGCGTCCAGCCCGCCGCGTTCCCCACAAGAATCGCCGATCCCCCAGAGTTGTGCAAAGGTCTCTTCCAGGGGGGAGGGATGAATTTTCTTGGGGAGGGAGGGATTGAGAAGATTCATCTCTCCCGCCTTTCAGGGGGACTAAGAGGGGGTCGGCGGTTGCATGGGCACCGGCGGTTGCGCGCGGGTTCCTGCCTGCGCAGGAATGACGGTGGGGGGCGCAGGAATGACGAGAGGGCGCAGGAATGACGGTGGGGGAGATGCGCGGCGTGGACGAGCGGGGCGCGGCGCGAATGATCGCTGGTGGTCGCTCGGTGCGCCGCACCCCCCACCTAGCCTCCCCCCTAAAAGGGGGGAGGGATTGAGAAGATTCATCTCTCCCGCCTTTCAGGGGGGACTAAGAGGGGGGTCGGCGGTTGCATGGGCGCCGGCGGTTGCGCGCGGGTTCCTGCCTGCGCAGGAATGACGGAGGGGGGCGCAGGTATGACGGGGGGGCGCAGGTATGACGGAGGGGGTGGGTGGCGACGGTGTTCGGGATTCTTTTTTTCGGGGTGATCGGGGGTGATTCGGGGGGTGTCCCTATCTGGTCGGGGCGTTCGGCGGTGTTCGGGTTTGTTCAGGTTTGTTCGGATTTGTTCAGGGTTGTTCAGGTTTGTTCGGGGTGCGCCGGAGGGGTTGACAGCGAGGGTTGACGCTGGGTTGACGGGGTGGTGGGCGCGGGTGCGGTTTTGCTGTGTTTTGCTGAGTTTTGGGGTTGGAGCGGGGGTTGACGGTGTCAACTTTTGGCAACCTTTGTCAACTTTTGTCAACCTGGCGTCAAGCGCTGTCAACCTGGCGTCAAGCGCTGTCAACCTGGTGTCAACCTCTGTCAAGTTTTGGTCAGCGTTGGCAAGGCTGGGTTCCTGCCTGCGCAGGAATGACGGAAGGGGACGCAGGAATGACGGAAGGGGGCGCAGAGATGACGGAAGTGGGGCGGGGCGGCGGTGTTGCGGGGCGAGAGGCATGGTTCGGCACTCCTGTTCTGGTGTGAGCGTAGCAGGATTTGGGGGAAGTGGGGGTTCCTGCCTGCGCAGGAATGACGGAAGGGGGACGCGGGTATGACGGAAGGGGCGCGGGTTCCTGCCTGCGCAGGAATGACGGGAGTGCGAACAGGCGCTAGGCGCTGTTGCGGCGTAGGGCGCGGTGGATTTCGCGGTCGGCTTCGCGCTCGCGGATGCGCTCGCGCTTCTCGTGCTGGCGCTTGCCGCGGCCGATGCCGATCTCCAGCTTGGCCACGCCGCGCTTGAGGTAGAGCTGGATCGGCACCAGCGTCAGGCGGCGCTGGTCGAACGTCGCTTCCAGCTGGGCGATCTCGCGGCGGTGCAGCAGCAGGCGGCGGTCGCGGGTGGGCTCGTGGTTGTCCGCGCCGGAGGGCTCGTAGCGGGCGATGTGCGCGCCGATCAGCCAGAGCTGGCGGTCGCGCGGGCGGCAGTAGGCCTCGGCGATCGAGCCGCGTCCCAGCCGCAGCGATTTGATCTCGCTGCCGCGCAGCTCGATGCCCGCCTCGAAGCGCTGCAGGATCTCGTATTGCCAGAGCGCGCGCCGGTTGCGGGCCAGCACGCGGTTGTTCTGCTGCTGCGGATCGGCCGGCGCGGCGCGGCGTTTGGAGCGGTTCTTGGAGGGCATGCCGGCAGTGTATGGCGGCGGCGCGGAATGGACGCCTTGTAAGCTTGGAGCGCAACCTCCAGGGAGCGCGGGATGGCTCACTTTCGCTGGTTCACCGCCGGGGAATCGCACGGCCCCGGGCTGACCGTGCTGATCGACGGCGCGCCGGCCGGGCTGCCGCTGTCGGAGGGGCAGATTCGCGCGCAGCTGGCGCGGCGGCAGAAGGGCTACGGGCGCGGCGGGCGGATGAAGATCGAGACCGACTACGCGCAGATCCGCGGCGGCGTGCGGCAGGGGCGGACGATCGGCTCGCCGATTGCGCTGTGGATCGAGAATCGCGATTTCGCGACGGGCGGCGGGCCGGACAAACGCCCCTGGACGGAGACGATGTCGCTGGAGGCGGTGCAGCCGCCGCCGACGCGAGTGACGCGGGTGCGTCCGGGGCACGCGGATTTGGCCGCCTCGCTCAAGTACGGCTACGACGATGTGCGCGACTCGCTGGAGCGCGCCAGCGCGAGAGAGAGCGCCGCGCGGGTGGCGGCCGGCGCCGTGGCGCGGGCGCTGTGCGGGGAGCTGGGCTGCGAGTTCTACAGCCATGTGGCGCGGATCGGCGAGGTGGAAGCCTGCCGCGGCCCCGAAATCGATTGGCAGGCGGTCGAAGCCTCCCCCGTGCGCTGCGCCGATGCGGCCGCGGGCGAGGCGATGATCGAGGCGATCAACGCGGCGAAGCGCGAGGGCGACACGCTGGGCGGGGTGGTCGAAGCGCGGGTGACCGGCGTACCGTTCGGGCTGGGCTCGCATGTGCAGTGGGATCGCAAGCTGAGCGGTCGCATCGGCCAGGCGCTGCTGAGCATGAACGCCTTCAAGGGCGTCGAAATCGGCGACGGCTTCGCGGGCGCGGCGGGCATGGGACGGCAGTTCCACGATGTCGTGCTGCCGCAGGACGCCTGGAGCGAGCGCCCCTGGCGGCGGCAGACCAACCACGCGGGCGGCATCGAGGGCGGCATCTCCAACGGCGAGGACATCGTGGTGCGGGTGGCGGTGAAGCCGATCGCGACGCTGGCGCATCCGCTGCCGTCGGCGGATCTGGACTCCGGCGAGCGCGTCGAGGCGCACTACGAGCGCTCCGATGTCTGCGTCGTGCCCGCCGCCGGCGTGATCGTCGAGGCGATGCTGGCGCTGGTGCTGGCCGACGCGCTGCTGGAAAAGTTCGGCGGCGACCAGCTGGCAGAGACGCGGGAGAATATGGAACGCTTTCTGAAGACGACCCAGCCTCGGAGCGCGTTGTGAGCGCGGCGCACTCCGACCTCCGACGCGTCGTGCTGATCGGCTTCTCGGCGACGGGCAAATCGGTGCTCGCGCCCTACGTCGCCGAGCGGCTCGGCTGGCGCGCAGTCGATCTGGATCAGGCGATCGAGCGCGAGGCCGGGCAATCCATCGCCGCAATCTTCGAGCGGGAGGGCGAAGCCGGCTTCCGCGAGCGCGAGCGCCAGGCGGCGCGCGACGCCGCCGCGATCGACGGCGCGGTGATCGCGACCGGCGGCGGCGTCTGGCTCGATCCGCAGAACCGCGCAACGCTGGCCGAGCGCGGCTTCGTGATCACCCTCGAAGCCCGCCCCACTACAATCCTGGCGCGCTACGCCGAAACCGAGCAGGGCCGCCCCGAGGTGCGCCCGCTGCTGGCCGGGGCGGACCCGCGCCGCCGCGTCGAGTCGCTCAAGGCGCAGCGCCAGCCCTTCTACGCGCTGGCCGATTTCACCCTGCACACCGACGAGCTGGAAATCGGCGAGCTGGTGGACGAGATCGCCGAGGCCGTCGAGCGCGGCGCGGCGCGCGCGCTGGCCTCCGACAGCCGCCTCCGCGCGATGCGCGAAGGGCCCGGCGTCGAGCCGCCGCCCGCGACCGACTACGGCCCCGATGTCGCCTGCGTCGTCGACGCCGGAGCCAGCCGCTACCCGGTCTACACCGGCTGGGATTTGCTGGCGCGGCTGGGCGATGTCTTCGACCGCCTCTCGCTCTCGCGGCGCGTCTTCATGGTCGCCGACGGCGCGGTGCTCGAACATCACGGCGAAACGGCGGCGCACGCGCTGCGCGCCAGCGGGCGCGAACTGTTCACCTACCCCGTGCCGCCCGGCGAAGCCAGCAAGTCGCTCGACCGGCTGGCCGACCTCTACACCTGGCTCGCCGAGCGCCGCGCCGAGCGCTCGGACGTGATTTTCGCGCTCGGCGGCGGCGTAACCACCGACCTCGGCGGCGCGGCCGCCGCGACCTACCTGCGCGGCATGGCGCTGGTCCACGCCCCGACCACGATGCTGGGCATGGTCGACGCCGCGATCGGCGGCAAGGTCGCCGTCGATCTGCCCGCGGGCAAGAACCTCGTCGGCGCGTTCTACCAGCCCCGCGCGGTGGTCGCCGATCTGGCCACGCTCACGACGCTGCCGCGGCGCGAGCTGCGCTCCGGCTACGCCGAGGTGATCAAGCACGCGCTGATTCGCGACCCTGCGATGCTCGACGAGCTCGAGCTGCGCGCCGAGGCGCTGCTCAATCCCGCCGCGGCCCGCGGCAACGCCGCGGCGGCGGCGATGATCGCCGACACGATCCGGCGCAACCAACGGATCAAGGCGCAGGTCGTCTCCGCCGACGAGCGCGAGGCGGACCTCCGCGCAATCCTCAACTACGGCCACACGCTGGGGCACGCGATCGAGGCCGCGACCGGCTTTCACGACGTGCTGCACGGCGAGGCGGTGGCGATTGGCCTCGTCGCGGCCGCCGAAATCGGGCGCGCGATGGGGCTGATCGACGAGCCGCTGCTGGCGCGTCACCGCGCGCTGCTCGAGCGCTTCGGCCTGCCCGTGCGGATGCCCCGGCGGCTCAGCGCCGACGACCTGCTGGAGGCGATGTCGCGCGACAAGAAGGTGGTCGGCGGTCGGCAGCGCTGGGTGCTGCTCGAAAGCGCCGGCGCGGCGGTGCTGCGCGACGACGTGCCGCGCTCCGTCGTGCTCGACGCGATCGATGCGGTCGCGTCGACGGCTCTGCGATGAGCAGCGGCGCATCCGGTGGAGCCAGGCAGCGGGCGCGCCTGACCGCCCTGATCCGCGGCCGCGTCCAGATGGTCGGCTTCCGCATCTTCGCCGAGCAGGCCGTCGCCCAAATCGAGCGCGGCGAGAACACCGAGATCACGGGCTGGGTCCGCAATCTGCCCGACGGCGCAAGCGTGGAAGTCGTCGCCGAAGGCGAGCGCGCGGCGCTCGATCTGCTCCTGGCCGAGCTGCAAATCGGCCCGCCCGGCGCCATCGTCCGCGAAGCCCAGCCCACCTGGAGCAAGGCCTCCGACGACCTGGAGCCATTCGCGCTGCGCTACTGAGCCTGGGCCCCAATTCCGTCATTCCTGCGCAGGCAGGAACCTGCGCGCGCCCGATCCGTCATTCCTGCGCAGGCAGGAACCTGCGCGCACAACGTCACCCTCCCCTCTTCCCCAATTCATCCCTCCCCCCTTTTAGGGGGGAGGCTAGGTGGGGGGTGGGAGGCACCAATCGTCTACCGGCGATCGTGTCGGCGATCGGGGCCCCAATCCGCCGTTCCTGCCTGCGCAGGAATGACGGGGAGGGGGGCGCAGGAATGACGGAGGAGAGGATGCGCGGGGACGGCGGTTGGAGGGCGGCGGTGGAGGCGGGGCTTGGTGCGCGGCTCGCGGCGTCCCACCCCCCACCTAGCCTCCCCCCTGAAAGGGGGGAGGGATGAATTTTCTTGGGGGAGTTTGCTTGGTGCGTGTTGCTTGGTGCGTTGGGGTGGTGGTTCCTGCCAGCGCCCACTCCGTCATTCCTGCGTAGGCAGGAACGGTGGATGGGGAGCGCGCGGTTCCTGCCTGCGCAGGTTCCTGCCTGCGCAGGTTCCTGCCTGCGCAGGTTCCTGCCTGCGCAGGAATGACGGTTTCTGCCTGCGCGGGTTCCTGCCTGCGCAGGAATGACGATTTGGGTGCAGGAATGACGGCGCGGCGGCTTAGTTGGTGGGCCAGAGGATGTCGCCGGGTCTGACGATGAAATCGATTGAGCCGGGGACCTCGCGGCCGTCTACTACGCCGTAGCGGAGCCAGAGGCCGGCGCGGAGCGTGCGGATTGTCGTGGCGTGGGGGATGCCTTCTAGCAGCGCGGAGGCGGTGGTCTGGCCCTCGCCGAGCCAGACGGAGACGCCGCCGGGGGCGCGGCGGGTGAGGGCTGCGGCGGGGTCGGGCGGCGGCGCGGCGGGCGCGGGCGCGTTGAAGAGCTGCACGTCGGTGCCCGTGCCGGCGCTGGCGCGCAGGTAGCTGGAGCCGAAACCGACCACCTGGTAGGAGGCTGAGGCGGTTCCGTCGGTGGTGGTGCGATCGATCGAGACCTGCACGAGCACGGGGGACTCGCCGACCAGGCGCGGCTCGGCCCAGGTCACGGGCGTGCCGTCGGGTACCTGGTTGCCGTCGGCGTCGGTCACGGTCGCGGTGACGGTGATGACGCCGCCCGGCGCGGCTGCGCCGTCGCTCTGCGGTTTGCTGAGCGAGACGGCGGCGGGCTCGCTGCTGACGATGATTCGCTGCGTCGCGCTGAGCCTGCCGGCGGTCAGCTTGAGCGTGTACTCGCCGGCGGTCAGCGGGCGGGTGGACAAGGCGTCGACGTCGATTTGCGCCTGCAAGTTGCCGTCGGGGTCGAGCAATATTCTGGGCTGGGTGCCCGGCACGGCGTCGTCGGCGTCGCGCAAGATGTCTTCGGAGACTCCGGGGATACCGTACCCGCGCCAGCGCAACGGCCAGTCGACGCGCGCGCCGATGCGGGTTGCGGCGCCGTCGGAAGCGCTCGAGACGACGACCTCGCCGTCGGGGCCGCGCAGTTCGCCGCGGCGCGCCCCGGCGGGCACGGGCACCATGTTGCCGGCGGCGTCGAGGGCGGTGACGGAGAGGGTGAGCAGGTCGCGATCGTCGGTGTGCATTGGGTTGAAGGCGTCGGGCGTGCCGACGTTGAGAATGGGCGAGTCGGGTTCGCTGATCACGAGCGTCTGCGCGGTTCCGAGCATGGTCACGCTGAGCGGCTCGGGGCTGAACGCTTCGCCGTCGTTGGCGATCACCGTGGCGCGGACGGCGGCCTGGGCGGCATCGCCCGAGTGCGCCAGCTCGAGCTGGATGTTGTCGGAGTTGACGCCGTTGAGCAGGTTGACGGGCAGCTGGCAGCTGCGCCCGCCGCCGCCCAGGCAGTCGCCCTCGGGGCTGAGCAGGCTGAGCGAGCCGGCCGTGGTCGTCAGCAGAATCGAGGCGATCGAGCCCGCCGCCGACGCCGTCTCGTTCTCGTTCAGCACCGACAGCCGCAGCCTGGTGCGCTCGCCCGCGGCGAGCCGGTTCGGGTAGGGCTGGTCGTCGCCGGTCCAGTTGCGGGTCGGCGTATCGCGCGAGTCGCCGGGCGCGATGTCGGTGGCGAAATCGAGCGTCGCCGAGGCGACCTCGTCGACGTCCGCGACGGTCACATCGAGCGAGCCGTGGTAGGTGATGCCCTCGATCTCGACCGCGCCGCGGATCGTGAACGCGCCGTCGGGCACCACGATCGTGCTGTCCTCGGTCTCGAGCTCGCAGGTCCAGGTGGTCGGACCGTCGATCGTGGCGCCGGTGCAGACGCCGCCGCTGTCCAGCCGCTGCTCCAGCGCCTGCTCCGGGATGGCGATTTGACGCCGCCCGCTGTTTTCCCACTCGACGCCTCCGGCCAGGTTGAGCCTGCCCGGCTCGGTGATCGCCAGCTCGCGGTAGCCGTCGACGTAGACGAGCTTGGCGTCGATGGTCACGCTGTCGCCGGCCTGGACGACGTTATCGGAGTCGTCGGCCACGCTGAGCACCAGCTCGAGGGAGCCGGGCGGGGCGACGATGATCTGCCCGTCGGCGCCGATTTGCCCCTGGGCGCTGATCCGCATCCTTAGCCACTCGAAGGTATCGCCGTCGAGGCTCGGATTGGTCGACTCCAGCCGATAACTGATCAGGACATCGTTGGCCTTCGCATCGCTGTCCTGATACATCGTGAGGACGATAAAGCGGTCCCTCCAGTCGCGGGGATACAGGGCGTAATCCCTGAACAGGAGCGAGGCGGGTTCGATCGAGAGGCGGGCGGGGTCGGAGCTGATCAAATGCACGGTGACATCATGGCCACGGCTCACCGGCCTGTGCTCGAACGGGAACCGCACCTGAGCGCCTGCCTCGTAGCCGGCCTGAACGGTGTGGAACTGCGGAGGCCTGGTCCTGCCGACGTCGATTCCCGTAGCGACGCTGCGGATGTTGGCGCCCTGCGGGATTCTCAGTTGTCTGTCGGTCCCCCACTGTTGTCGCAGGTTATCCTCAGCCGCGACGGTGTAACGGAAAGTGAGCCGGTCGGTGCCGCTGCCGCCGACGTAGGTTGCGCGAATTGTCGCGAACCTGCCGGCGGTCGTCAGGAAGCGCATGATGAATTGAGCCAAGTGCGCGTCGGGCTCGTGGCTGACGACGACCGGCTCGCTGAAGATCGCCTCGAAGTCGTACTCGTCGCCCACGTTGTTTCCGAACGCGGGAAGGCCGGTGTAAGGACCTCGCCGGAGGGCTAGAAGCGTCTCGAACCGGGGCGGAAGAGTGAGCACTGCGTCGTTGGGCGTGGGGCTGGCCGCGTCTTTCATCGATGCGCCCGGCGGCAGCGCGATCGATTCTGATACGATCGTTGTGACCCCACGCCCGTAACCGCCCGCGGGCACCGTGTGGCGGAAGACGAGCACGGAGCTGCCGCTGCCGCTGTGGTAGACGGCGTTGGCGAGCGCGCCCCCCGGGGGGCGGATGCTCACGGTCGGCGAACCGACGACCGTGACATGCTCGCTGAAGGTCACGGTGAGGTCGATGAAGGTGCCGGCGGTGTGCGGGCCGCCGTTGTTGTCGCGCGAGCGGGCGCGGGTTGAGGTGAAGTCGGCCCAGACCACTTTGGGCGCGCCCGGCTGGTAGTTCAGCGTGACCGAGCCGGCGGCGTTGCGCCTGCTCCGCTGCGAAGTAAAGTAGCCCTCCACCACCCCGGCCTGAATGTTCACCGTGACCGGACCGCTCGCGGTCGGCGTGACGTCGACGGTCCACGTCTTCCAAAATGGTTGGGCGTTATTGAAGTTGGACAGGGTCGCGTTGGTCACCGTGAGATCAGCCAGCCTGAGCGTCGCGTTCATCCCCACCCTTCGGGTATGTATTTCGGTCTTGATCTTGAGCGTCACCTTGCCGCTGATGTCCAGATCGTTGGCCCGCGATACCGCCCCATGAGAGATTCGCTCGACCGCATTGCGCGTTTCGGCGGCTATGGTGACGAACTCAATGTCGATGTTGTTGGTCGTCTGCGCGGCGGCGTTGGAGTGGAGCGCGGCGGCGGCGGCGCAGGCGATGGCGAGCAGCGCGAGTGCGAGCAGTGCGCGCGGCGCGGAGCGGCGCCGTACCCCCCCCCCCCCCGAGTCGGCGAGGGCGAAGCGCCCGGCGGCGCGGCCGGCTGTCTGGTCAGCTGTTCGGCCGGAGGGGGTGAACGAGCGCAGGCTGTCGCGGCGAGCGGCGGGCAGTTTCACGCGGAGCTCCTACGCTAGGCGCTCCCCGCGCATCCGCGCAGGCGCGCGGCGGCATTCTACCAGATAGAGGCTCGGCATGCGCTGTGGCATCGCTTCGGCCTTCCCCCAATTCATCCCTCCCCCCTTTTAGGGGGGAGGTTAGGTGGGGGGTGCGGCGCGCCGAGCGACCACCAGCGATCGTTCGCGCCGCGCCGCCAACCGCCGCAGCGCGCGCCTCCCCCGCCGCCATTCCTGCGCCTCTCCATCGCAGCAGCGCGCATCTCATCAACCGCCATTCCTGCGCCTCCCCACCGCCGCAGCGCGCATCTCCCCCTCCGTCATTCCTGCGCCCCCCCATCGTCATTCCTGCGCAGGCAGGAACCTACCCGCGCCCGACGCCACTTCACCTCTCCCCCAATTCATCCCTCCCCCCTTTTAGGGGGGAGGTTAGGTGGGGGGTGCGGCGCACCGAGCGACCACCAGCGATCGTTCGCGCCGCGCCGCCAACCGCCGCAGCGCGCGTCTCACCAACCGCCATTCCTGCCCCCTCCATCCGTCATTCCTGCCCAGGCAGGAAGGGGGCGCTCGGGGCGCAGGCGGGCGGGCGGCGCTGGCTCGTGGCCTCCCACCCCCCACCTAACCTCCCCCCTAAAAGGGGGGAGGGATGAATTTTCTTGGGGGAGTTTGCTGGGTGCGTGTGGTTGGTTCCTGCCTGCGCAGGAATGACGGAAGAGGGGGGCGGGTTCCTGCCTGCGCACGACGCCACTTCACACCTCCCCCAATTCATCTCTCCCCCCTTTCAGGGGGGAGACTAAGAGGGGGGTTGGCGTAGCGTGCTTGCACTGACGGTTGAGTGGGCGGTCGGGGCGCGCACGATCGCCTCGGACGCTCGTGGCCTCCCACCCCCCACCTAACCTCCCCCCTAGAAGGGGGGAGGGATGAATTTTCTTGGGGGAGTTTGCTTGGTGCGTGTGGTTGGTTCCTGCCTGCGCAGGAATGACGGAATTTGGGGCGCAGGAATGACGGAATGGGGTGGGAATGACGGAATGGGGTAGGAATGACGGGAGAGGCGATCGGGGCGCGTACGATCGCCTCGGACGCTCGTTGCCTCCCACCCCCCCTAACCTCCCCCCTAAAAGGGGGGAGGGATGAATTTTCTTGGGGGAGTTTGCTTGGTGCGCGTTGGTTGGTTCCTGCCTGCGCCTTCCCGGTCATTCCTGCGCCCCTTCCCCGTCATTCCTGCGCAGGCAGGAACGGTGGGGGCTGGGCTAAAGGCGCATGAGGGGGAGATCGGGGGATTCGGGGCGGGGGTGGAGGGTCTGGGCCCGGCAGTCGGCGACCAGGTCGAGGCGCTCCAGGACGAGTTGGCCGACCAGGGCGTCGACGCCCTGGGGGAGGACGATGCATTCAGTGGACATCCAGCGCTCGCCGATTCGCACGATCAGCGGTCCTGCGACCGGCACTTCATCTCGCCGCCCGTCGGCGTAGGTGGCGACGATGCTGCCGGCCGGCCTGGCACCGATCTGACTCACGACATCCTCGGGCAGCGCGAGCATGATCGCGCCGGTGTCGGCGACGGCGGGGATGGTCATGCGCCGGACATCGGCAGCGGGGAGCTCGCCGTCTTCGGCCAGCTCTCGGTCCCTGTTGTTCTCCAGTTCGATGTCGACGACGATCTCGCCCATTGGGTCACCTCGTTCGCGCTGCGCCTGGTTCAGCATATCCTGTCCGTTGGGGCGCGGGGGCGTAGACTGGGGGGGATGGCTCGACGTGGACTTTCGCAATCTGTGGCTGCTGCCCGCCTGCGGTTGGCGGGGGAGTCGGGCGCCGTGCTCAAGGACTGGGGCGGGCGGCTGCCGGTTGCGCTGGTCTACCCCAACTCCTACTACCTGGGGATGTCGAACCTGGGGCTGCAGGCGATCTACGCGCTGCTGAATGCCCGCTCGGACATTGTCTGCGAGCGCGCCTTTTACGACCCGCCGGCGGGCGATGAGCGCGGCGACGACTCCTCGCTTGGGCCTGTCACCATTGAGTCGCAGCGGCCGTTGACCGACTTTCCGGTGGTGGCGTACACGCTGACGTATGAGATCGACTACTACCACGTGGTGCGCTCGCTGCAGGCGGCGGGGATTGCGCCGCTCAGCGCGGAGCGGGACGAGGGCGCGCCGGTCGTGATCGCGGGCGGGGCGGCGGTGATCACCAACCCGCTGCCGCTGGCCGACTGCTTCGACGCTTTTGTGATCGGCGAGGCAGAGCCGATTCTGGACCAGCTGGCGGACTGCCTGCTCGAATACGCGCACGCGCCGCGCGCCGAACTGCTTGAGCGGCTCGCGCAGATTCCGGGCGTGTTCGTGCCGGTGATCGGACCCGGCGCGGGCGGCGTGGAGCGCCAGTGGGTGCGCGACATCGGCACGACCGAGGCGATCTCGCAGGTGTTGACCGACGACACCGAGTTCAGCCAGATGACCCTGATTGAGGCGGCGCGCGGCTGCGGGCGCGGCTGCCGCTTCTGCATCGCCGGCTACGTCTTCCGCCCGCCGCGCTACCGCCCGCTGGGTTCGCTCAGCGACCAGGTGCGGCGCGCGCTGGAGCGCTCGGAGCGGGTCGGGCTGCTCGGCGCGGCGGTGGCGGACCACCCGCAGCTCGCGGAGCTGGCGAGCGCGGCCGACCGGATGGGCGCGCGGGTCTCGGTCTCCTCGCTGCGGGTGGACAATCTCGCGCCCGAGCTGCTCGAGGTGCTGTCGCGCGGCGGCACGCGCACGGTGACGCTCGCGCCCGAAGCCGGCTCCGAGCGGATGCGCACGCGGATCAACAAGGAGGTCAGCGAGCAGCAGATTCTCGACGCCGCCGACAAGGTCGGGCGCGCCGCGATGCGCCGGCTCAAGCTCTACTTCATGATCGGCCTGCCCGACGAAGAGGACGAAGACGTGGAGCAGATGGCGGCGCTGGGGCGCGAGATTAAGCAGCGGTTGGACGCCGCCGGGCACGGCACCGAGCTGGTGATGAGCGTCGGCCCGCTGGTGCCCAAGCCGGCCACCGCCTACCAGGAGCTGGCGCAGTCGCCCGCCACGCTGGTGCGGCAGCGGCAGCGCATTCTGGAGCGGTCCTTCCGCGGGACGGGCATCCGCCTGCGCGGCGACTCGCCAACCTGGGCGCGGATCGACGACATCTGCTCGCGCTCCGACGAGCGGCTGGCGCACGCGATCCTCGAGATGGAGCGCCCGTCGGCGGGCGAGTGGCTGCGCGCGGCGCGCGAGTGGGGCATCGACGGCGCGCAGCCCTGGGGCGGCGGGCCCACGCCGTGGTCGGTCGTCGAGACCGGCATCACCGCGCGCTTCTTCCAGCGCGAGTGGAGCAAGCACGAGCGGGGCAAGCCGACGATCGACTGCCCGCCGCCGGAGATCGGCTGCAACCTCTGCGGCGTCTGCGGCGGCGAGGAGATTCCCTCCTACGCGCCCGAGCCGGCGCTGATCTCGCTCGACCAACTGACTGCGCCGACCGCGTGACGGCCGCGATGACCGCGCACGCATCGACGATCGGCGAGCGGCTTGCAGCGGTTCGCGCCGAGATCGCGCAGATCTGCGAGCGCGCCGACCGCGATCCGCGCGAGGTGCGGCTGATCGCCGTCTCCAAAACTCACCCGCCCGAAACGATCCGCGAAGCGCTGGCCGCCGGGCAGATCGAGTTCGGCGAAAACCGCGTGCAGGAGGGACTGGCCAAGCTGGACGAGCTGGCGGATAGCGAGGCGCGCATCCATCTGATCGGCCATCTGCAGCGCAACAAGGCGCGCTTCGCGGGCCGCTTCGCTTCCGTGCAGAGCATCGACAGCGTGCGTCTGGCCGAGGCCGTGGCGCGGCAGCTCGACGCGCCGCCCAACCCACCTCTTGACGCGCTGCTCGAGGTCAATGTCGCGGGCGAAGCGTCGAAGCAGGGCTTCGACCCCGCCGAGCTGGAGTCCGCCTACGCCCAAATCGCCGCGCTGCCGCAGCTGCGCGTGCGTGGGCTGATGACCATCGCGCCGCTGGTCGCCGAGGCCGAGCAGGCGCGCCCCGTCTTCCGCCGCCTGCGCGAGCTGCGCGACGCGCTCGGACTGCCCGAGCTGAGCATGGGCATGTCCAACGACTACGCTGTAGCCATCGAAGAGGGAGCGACGATCGTGCGCATCGGGCGGGCCGTGTTCGGCGAGCGAAAGGTCTGAGCGGCGTGTCTCTTGATGGTGTGTCCCTGGGCGGCATCGCGGTGATCGGCGGCGGGACGATGGGCGAGACGTTCGTCCGCTCGCTGACCGCCGCCGGCCTAGCCGCGCCCGCCGACTTCCGCGTCTGCGAGATCCAGCCGCAGCGCGCGCAGCGCCTGCGCAGCGAGCTCGGCCTCTCCGTCACCGACTCGGTCGAGCAGGCCGTCGAGGGCGCGCGACTCGTTTACCTCTCGGTCAAACCCCAGGACCTCGGCTCGCTCAGGCGCGGACTGCTCGATGAATCGCAGCTGCTGATCACGATCCTGGCCGGCATCCCGCTGCGGCGCATCTTCGACGAGCTGTCGCATTCGGCCGTCGTCCGCGCGATGCCCAACACCCCCGCGCAAATCGGGCGCGGCTACACCGTTTGGACCGCCGCGCCGGGCGTGAGCGACGAACAGCGCGAGCTGGCCCGCGCCGTGCTCGGCGCAATGGGCGAGGAGCTGTACGTGGAGAGCGAAGCGGCGATCGATCGGGCGACCGCCGTCTCCGGCTCGGGTCCTGCTTATGTCTTCATGATCCTCGAAGCTCTCACCGACGCCGCCGTGCAGATCGGCATCAGCCGCCAGGACGCGCGGCGGATGGTGCTCGAAACGGTGATCGGCTCCGCCGAGTACGCCGCCGCCTCGTCGGCGCACCTCGCCGAGCTGCGCGACCAGGTCACCTCGCCGGCCGGCACCACCGCCGCGGGCGTGCGCGCGCTGGAAGCTCGCGGCCTGCGCGCCGCGCTGATCGACGCCGTCGCGGCAGCCCACGCGCGCGCGCAGGAATTAGGAACGTCATGAGCGTGGTTCTTGAGATCCTCGTCGTGGTCCTGAGGATCTACGGCTTCATCGTCCTTGCCCGGGTGCTGATGAGCTGGGTGCCGATGTTCACCGGGCGACCGCTCGATCCCTACAACCCGATCGTCAACTTCCTGCTCACCATCACCGAACCGATTCTCGCGCCCGTGCGCCGCTTCACCACCTTCGGCATGATGGACTTCTCGCCGATTGTGGTACTGCTCGGGCTCACTTTCATCTCCCAAGCGCTCGCCGCGTCCATCTAGGGGGTTGACAGCGTGACAAATGTTCTAGATAATGGAGGCGTTCACCGCGGCGGATGACTCCCTCCGCCCGGTGAACACCTCACCCCCTCGCATGGAAGGCAGGCAATCGTGACCAAGCAGCAAGAACTCACCGCACAGGAAACGCAGGAGGGCCAGGCGCAGGACGCGCCGGACGCGCCGGAGACCCCGCCGCAGGTCGAAGAGCTGGTCAACGACATCGAGCGGCGCTTCGGCGCCGGCGCGCTGATGCGGCTGGGCGACGCCGGCGGGATGGCGGTCGACGGCATCCCCACCGGCGCGCTCTCGCTCGATGTCGCGCTCGGCATCGGCGGCCTGCCCCGCGGGCGCATCGTCGAAATCTACGGCCCCGAGAGCGCCGGCAAGTCGACCGTCGCGCAGCATGTGATCGCCGAGGCGCAGAGGCTCGGCGGCCAGGCCGCCTACATCGATGTCGAGCACGCGCTCGACCCCGAATTCGCCCAGCGCATCGGCATCGAGACCCGCTCGCTGCTCGTCGCCCAGCCCGACACCGGCGAGCAGGCGCTGGAAATCGCCGAGGCGCTGGTGCGCAGCAACGCGATCGACGTCGTGGTCGTCGACAGCGTCGCCGCGCTCGTCCCGCGAGCCGAAATCGAAGGCGAAATGGGCGACACCCACGTCGGTCTCCAGGCGCGCCTGATGTCCCAGGCGCTGCGCAAGCTGACCAGCATCGTCTCCAGCTCCAAGACCGTGCTGATCTTCATCAACCAGCTCCGCGAGAAGGTCGGGATCGTCTTCGGCAACCCCGAGACCACGCCCGGCGGGCGCGCGCTCAAGTTCTACTCCTCGGTGCGCATCGAGCTGCGCCGCGCCGAGACGCTCAAGGACGGCCAACTCGTGATCGGCTCGCGGGTCAAGGCCAAGATCGTCAAGAACAAGGTCGCCCCGCCCTTCCGCACGGCCGAGTTCGACTTGATGTTCACCAGCGACGAGTACGGCATCAGCAAGGCCGGCTGCCTGCTCGACCTCGGCGTCGAGCCGCCCGAGGCCGGCGCCGATCCGGTCGTGCGCAAGATGGGCACCTTCTACAACTTCGGCGAGACGCGGCTCGGCCAGGGCCGCGAGCGCTCCAAGGCCTTCCTCCGCGAAAACCCGGGGACCGCGTCCGAGATCGAGGCGCTGATCCGCGAGCAGCGCGGCGTCCCCGCGGCGATCGACCTGACGACCAACGAGGACGAGGAAGTCGAGCCGATCGAAAAGCCCGCCCCCCGCAAGCGCGGCCGCCAGGCGCGCAGCGCCTGAGCCGTCCCCGAGGCCGCCGGCTGACGCCGCAGGGCGGCGGGCGGGCGTCAGCCGGTCGGCTTCTGGCCCGACATCAGCGCGACCGGCCGCAGGCTGTCGGGCGCGGGCAGGCCGCCCGCGCCGTTTGCCCTGCTCGCCCCATTCGACTTGCTCGCCCCGTTGCTCGCGGGCAGCGCCGCGCCGCGTAGATCGGGCGTTTCCGCCAGGGCGACCGCGGGCGCGGGGGCGCGCCGAATCAGCGCCAGCCAGCCCAGCACGCCGCCGACCGCGATCACCAGGCTGAGCAGCCCGAGGATGCCCATCACCTCGCGCTCGCCGAGCAGATCCGCAACCACGCCCACCGGCAGACCGATCAGCATCTGCATGCCCCAGCCCATCATCGTGAAGCTCATCACCCGCCCGTAGTAGGCCGGCTCGGTGTGGGTCATGATGTTCGCCGTCAGCAGCATCATCGGACCCTGCAGGCCCGGCCCCATAATCCCCAGCGCCACCGCGGCGTGGCCGTAAGCGCCCGCGCCGGCCATGACGAAATGCCCCAGCCCCATCAGCGCGATCATCCCCAGCAGCATCGGCCAGGCCCAGCGCGAGGTCGCCAGCCCGGCGATGATCAAGCCGGCCGCCGCCGCGCCCAGCCCGTAGACCAGCAGCAGCAGCCCCTGGTCGGCGGCGGGGCGATCGAGCACCTCGATCATGTAGCGCGGCAGCACGATCCGGAAGACCGAGCCGACCACGATCGTGGCCAGCAGCAGCGCCATCATGAAGCGCAGCTGCGGGCGCCGCCAGATGTAGAGCGCGCCCCCCGCGATGTCGCGCCGCACGCTCCGCGCGGGCGCCGCGGCCGCCTGCTCCGCAGCCTCGGGCTGCGGACGCCGATAGCGCATCAGCGCCACCGTGGCCACGCCGATGAAGACCAGCACCGCCATCGTGATGTAGGTGCCGCCCGCGCCGAGCGAGGTTTTGACCAAAATCGAGGCGACGAACGGCGAGAACGGCTGCCCCCAGAGGTGCGCCATCTGGCTCAGCACGATCGCGTTGGCGACCAGCCGCGGCCCCACGATGTCCGCCGTGAACGCCTGCCGCGCCGGGCTCATGAAGACGAACGTCACCCCCAGCACAAGAGACAGCACGAAGAAGAGCGGCAGCGTCAGCACGCCCGCGACCAGCAGCAGGCCGACCAGCGCCAGAATCGCCGCGCCCGCGCCCTGCCCCAGCACAATCAGCCACTTGCGGTTGATCCGGTCCGCCACCACCCCGCCGAACGGCGAGAGGAAGAACATCGAGAGCCCGATCGCAAAGGCAATCGTGCCCACCGCCGCGTTGGTGCCCGAAAGCTGCTCGGCGACGATGCCCATCGTGAACATCATCATCATGTAGGCGAGCGTCGCGAACAGCGTCCCCGCAAAGAGAATCCGAAACTGCCGATGCCCCAACGCGGCAAACGTAGTAGCCGACCAGGCCGAAACAACGCGAATCACCCCCCCAGTCTAAGCCCTCGCCCCGCGCCCATTCCGTCATTCCTGCGCAGGCAGGAACCGCGCTGGGGCCGAGGGCTTTGACCCGCGGCCCGCGCCCACTCGCCACACCCACGCCCATCCCGCCACACCTGTATCCCCTCCGCCATTCCTGTCGCCCCCTCCGTCATTCCTGCGTAGGCAGGAACTGCGGACGAGGGCTGGCCTGCCGCCGGCATTCGACGAACGGTGCGGATGCGGCTTGGCCAAGCCGTCGGGCCGTTGAGGCGCGAACTGGCGGCGGGGTTCCTGCCTACGCAGGAATGACGGAAAGCAGGAACGACGGAAAGGGGCGCGGGGTGGAAAGTGAGCGGTGGAGGACGATCGCTGCCTCCCACCCCCCACCTAACCTCCCCCCTGGAAGGGGGGAGGGATGAATTGGGGAGGATGGGTAGGTGAGGGTTGGGGTGGGTGGGTTCCTGCCTGCGCAGGAATGACGGAGAGGGTGGCAGGAATGACGGGAGGGTGGCGGGAGTGGCGAGAGGCGGCAGGAATGACGGAGGGTGCGTGGTGACGGAGGGTGGCGGCGCGCGTGGTTCCTGCCTGCGCAGGAATGACGAAGGGGGCGCAGGAATGACGGAGGGTGCGTGGTGACGGAGGGTGGCGGCGCGCGGGTTCCTGCCTGCGCAGGAATGACGGGAGTGGCAGGAGTGACGGGCGCGCTGCTCGGTTCTCGCGCAGCGCTTTCGGGCGTGGCGGCTCCAGCCGCGCCTTTCGCGGCAATGGTGGGCGCGGGGGCGACTATTCGATGGTGAAGGTGGTGGAATCGGTGTCGCTGCCGGATGGGTTGGTGACGGTGAGCGAGACCGTTTTGGTTCCGGGCGAGCTGAAGAAGGGGTGCCATGCGTAGGACACCGTGCTGCTGTTGCCGTCGCTGTCGCTCCACGCCCAGGTCCAGGAGCTTGGATCGCCGTCGACGACGGTCGCCTCGCACATGGCCTCGTAGGACCCTTCGTAGGACCCTTCCTCCGGTTCAGGCGTGCAGCGCAGGGATGAGATGTCCGGCGCCCCTCCCGTTACAGCTCCGGTGTCTGTTACGGGCGCTGTGCCTGTTACGGTTACGGTGGTCGATTCGGTGTCGCTGCCGCCGGCGTTGCTCGCGGTGAGCGAGACGGTCTTGTCGCCGGCGGAGCTGAAGCTGGTGCTGTAGCTTTCGCTGCGGCTGCTCGACGCGCCGCCGCTCCAGGACCAGAATGCCGCCGCGCCGCCGCTGATGCTCGCAGTGCAGGTTACGGCAGTGCCCGCCTCCGGCGACGACGGCGTGCAACTGATGCTGTCGATTACCGGCGCTTGCACCACCGGCTCGGATGACTCGACCGTTACGGTGATCGACTCCGTGTCGCTGCCGTCGGCGTTGCTCACGGTGAGCGAGATCGTCTTGTCGCCGGTCGAGCGGAAGAGCGTGAAGAAGGGGACGTTGCCGCCGCGCAGACCTTCCTGCGGGTTGTCCCAGGCCCAGGTGGTGGGAGTGCCGCCGCTGAGCTCCGCGCGGCAAGTCACGTTGTCGTTGACTCGCGGGCTCGACGGCGCGCAGCTGATGCTGTCGATGACGGGCGCTTGCACCGCCGGCTCGGCCGCCTCGACCGTTACGGTGGTCGAATCGGTGTCGCTGCCGCCATCGTTGCTTGCTGTGAGCGAGACGGTCTTGTCGCCCGTGGAGCTGAAGCTGGTGCGGTAGCTTTCGCTGTTGCCGCTCGATGCGCCGCCGCTCCAGGACCAAGATGCTACGTCGCCGCCGCTGGTCCTCGCGGTGCAGGTTACCGTGTCGTCCATCTCCAGTGACGACGGCGTGCAGCTGATGCTGTCGATTACGGGCGCTTCCACCGCCGGCTCAGCTGTCTCGACCGTTACGGTGAGCGACTCGGTGTCGCTGCCGCGGGCGTTACTGACGGTGAGCGAGATGGTCTTGTCGCCGACCGAGCGGAAGAGCGTGAAGAAGGGGATGTTGCTGCCGGACAGGCCTTCCTGCGGGTTATCCCAGGCCCAGGTGGTGGGAGTGCCGCCGCTGAGCTCCGCGCGGCAAGTCACGTCCTGATCCACTTGCGGGCTCGACGGCGCGCAGCTGATACTGTCGATTACGGGCGCTTGCACCGCCGGTTCGGCCGCCTCGACCGTTACGGTGATCGACTTCTTCTCGCTGCCGGCGGCGTTACTGACGGTGAGCGAGATGGTCTTGTCGCCGACCGAGCGGAAGAGCGTGAAGAAGGGGATGTTGCTGCCGGACAGGCCTTCCTGCGGGTTGTCCCAGGCCCAGGTGGTGGGAGTGCCGCCGCTGAGCTCCGCGCGGCAGGTCACGTCTTCGTTTACTTGCGGGCTTTCGGGCGCGCAGCTGATATTGTCGATTGCGGGCGGGTTTTCCTGCTGCGCCGGGTTGACGCTGATCGTGACCGTTCGCGATTCATTGCGCAGGTCGCCGGTTTCGGCCGATATGACGGTCGCGCGGCAGACGCCGGCTGCGAGGCCGAGCAGGCTGCCGCTGCGCGAGTCGACGCTACAGATGCGCGGCGTTTCGGAGCGGTAGCTGAGCGAGCCGACGCGGTCGTTCGAGGCGGGGCGCTCGGGCAAAATTGCGTCGCCGCCGACGACGGCTGATCCCGCGGTGTAAGCGAACCAGAGCAGGTCCGGCGCCGTTGTGTCGGTGACTGTTACGGTTGCCCGAACCGTGCCGGCGCGGAAACCGTCTGCGGCGGCGCTGGTCGCGGTGACGCGGCAGCTGCCCGGCTCGCGCAGAGTTAGCGCGCCGCTGGTGGAATTGACCGTACAGATATCGGGCGTGTCGGAGGCGTAGGTCCATTGCGGCGCGCCGGGGCCCGTTTCGACGCGGGGCGGGATTAGCGTGACGGACCCGTCCGGCGTCTGCGCGCTGGGCGAGTAGCCGCGCCAGCTCAGCTGCTGGTCGCGCGACTCCGCGGTGATGCGGATTGTCAGAGTTGCCGTTACTGCCGCTCCGCGCGGCGGACGGGCGCTGATCTGGACGGTATAGGACCGCACGGCGGCGTCCTGATCGACCGTGCCCTGTAGCACTAACCGTTTGAGATTTTCGCCGGCGTCGACCGCAGTGATCGTCAGACTGGCCGGTATTCCCGTTACGGAAATCGGCTCCGACTCGGTTGCGAGCGCGCCTGCGATTGCGCCGATCCGGGTGGCTTCGACGACTTCGCCTTGCCTGAATTCCAGCGTTGCGCGGGTGATATCGAGCGTGGGCGCAGACGTAGGCGCTGATGTGGGCGCTGCCGCGGGCACTCGCACGATGGAGCTGCGCAGCCAGACATCGCGCCGCTGGGCGATCATCGAGGCGCTGAGGAAGCGCGCGCGGGGGAACAGGTCTGCGCCGTAGCGCTGCACCGCTGCGGCGGTGTCGGCGGTTGCGTCGAAGGCCCATTCGGGCAGGAAGCCGAACTCGATCCGCAGCCGCCCGCGAGAGTCGGGCTGGTAGCGCGCGATGACGCGCCCGCTGACGAGGCCGTCGCCGCTCTCGGTGTCGGTCAGGAGGTCGGCGTCGCTGTCTGCCGGCTGCGAGGCGGTCTTGCTCCGCGGCACGGTGATCACGGAGCTACGCAGCCAGCGCCGGTCGTCGTCGGTTGCGCGCTGGTCCAGCGTCGTCTTGCTCAGCCAGCGCGACTCGGGCAGCCAGTCGGCGTAGGTGGCGGCCGCTTCCGTCCACGGATCCTTGTCGTCCATCGCCCACTGGGGCAGGAAGCCGAACTCGATGCGGTAGTCGTCGCTGCCGTCGGCGTCCGTGCGATCCTGAATGCGGGCGATGATTCGCCCTTCGAGCGTGTCCGCCTGGCCGCCGCCGGTCTGCGCCGCGACGGAGCCGGCCAGCGCCGCAAGCCCGGCCAGCAGCACCAGCAGGGCAAGCTTCGCAGCGCCGCGTTCGGCCAAGACGCGAAATGCGCGAGAGCGTCGCAAGCATTCCCCCTGTCTGACCTGCGTGTGGTGCGGCGCCACAATCGTGAGGCTACAGTGTCGGCCCGTTTCGGGCTAGCGCGGCGTGGCAGAGGCAGCCGTTGTGGCGATGGTGATCTCCTGATTGCGGATGACCGCGTCCGGGTGAGAGATCAGGATCCGATAAGTAGTTGACGGGGCAAGGCCGTCGAGGAGAATGCCTGTGGCGTCGAACACTTCGACGTGCCGCACCTTCACTTCCTCGTCGCCTTCGGGACCTTCGCCGTCGGCCAGTCTGCGAAAGAGATGAACATCGTAAAGCGGCAGAGCATCGGCGCGGGGCGGATCCCACCATACTGTGATGCTGTTGTGGGTCGCTGTCGCGCGCACATTCTGCACACCGCGCACCGGCGCGGTCCAGTCGGCAGGCGCCGGCAGCGTGCGGATCGGCGACAGCGCCTCGGCGTGCTGGCTCTGATCGCCAGCGTGCGTGACGACCCACACGCGATGCTCGGTGTCCGGCGGCAGGCCGCGCAGCGTGATTTCGTGCTGATCCGTCGGGGTTAGTATCACATCCTCACCCACGCCGCCATCTCGGCTGTGCGCGGAGACGCTGTACCAAACCCGCGGCGCAAGCTGCGGATCCCACCGCACGGTGATCGTGTCGTGCGTCGCGGTCGCCCGCACATTCGTCGGCGCGGTGAGCGTTGTTACGGTCTGAATCGGCGTCCAGTTCAGCGCCTCGGGAGTCTCGCTTTCGATCGCGGTGCGGGTGTCCGCTGCCGATAATTCGTAGACAGTCGACTCGGTGAGGTGATGGACGCCGGGTCCGTCTTTCGCTGGAGTCCACACATCGCTCGTGAATGACCGGTTCACAGAGGTCCATTGCGCCGATCCATGCTCGCGCCAGCGAAGTACGTAGCTGCGTTCTACTCCTGGTCCGGTGGGGCCCGCCGGCGTCCAACTCGACAGGATGTAGGTGCGATACGCTGTCGCGTCAAAGTCCGCCGGTGCCGGTAGCGCCCGCGCCCTTGCCACGTCGAGCGCCGCCTCCCGCCGCACGCCCCTCGCATCCGTCACCACGGCGCTGATCCGCTTGGCCGCCAGCGCCGCATCCTCGTCCGCCGCCTCCGCCTCGCTCAGCGCGCCGCAGTTGATCCGCGCGTTGTCCGCGCTTACGTCAACCGCCGAATTCTCGATGCTCAGCGCATAAGGAGCGGACCCTCCGCTGATCTTCCACGAAACCTCCGTCAGCGTGCCCGCCGTGCAGAGTTCGCGGGAGCTTGCCAGCTCGAGCCTGAGGCGCTGGCGCCACTCAATCAGGGCCAGCCAGAGGCGCGGATCGGCCGACCAGCGCTCTGCGGACGGCGCGTCCGGCTCCGACGGCGCGTCGGCCCGCGCGGGTCCCGCCGCGCCGAGCAGCGCTGTAAGCAGCCCAACCAGCACGACCGCCGCAGCCAAGCGCATTCGAGGCCTCCCTGCTCGCTTCCGATGCTAGCCAGACGTGCGGGCAGGCTTGGGGGTTCCGTCCCTCACCCGTCTTGGTTCGCGGGCGAAGGTGGCGGCGTTGCTCACGGCGCGGCGCTTTCGACAGTTGGCAGGCGGCCGACCGAGTCCATCAGCGCGCCTAGCGCGCTTTCGAGCACGGTGGCGCGGTGCGGATAGCGCCGGATCCCCTCGGCTCCGTTGTCCATGAACAGCGAGAGGTACGCATTAGTGCCGACGAGGTGCAGCCAGAACTCCGGCCCGCACGGCTCTTCCGGCGGCGCCTCGCTACAGTCCGGCTCAGTCACGCTGCCGACGCGAACATCGTAATCCGCCGGCGCAGTGATCAGGTGTCCGAACACTCGATAGGTCTTGCCGCGCTCGAGGATGCTGTCGGAGCCGGGCAACTTCAGGATCACATGCACGTTCACAGAAGCGTCCGCCGTCGCGCCAGCACTGTCCGTGACCGTCGCGCGGATCGCCTTCAGCCCGGAGTCCACCTCCGGCTCCGTGCGGTAGCGACGTCCGTCTTCGTCATAGATGAATGTCTCGCCGAAACGCAGAGCGCAGCTGACTGAGGCAGTCCCGCTCGCTCCCGCGTAGGTTTGCTCCTCGTCCCTAGTCTCGCCATCGATCATCAGCGTGTAGGGCGGCGTCCCACCTGACACCGCCCATGTCACCGGCGTCTCCGACACATCGTCCCAGCCAGTTGAGTGCCTCTCGATCACCCAATTTCCCTCTGAATCCTGGTACGAGACTCCGCCGGCATACTCCTGCGCCGGCGTCGTTTCGCAAATCTGGCTGGCGACGGTCAAGGACAGCGTGAGCGGCTCGGGCGTCCCGCCCTCGCCGCTCGCCGCCGTGCTGCCGCCTACGCCGGCCTCGCGCGCCCCGAAACAGGCGGTGGCCGCGAGCGCGGCGACGGCCAGGAACAGGGCGGCCTGCTTCGGCTTGATGGCGCGGAGACGCTGTGCGACGCGTCGCATTTGGCAATGGTACGGCGCTCAGGAGGGGCGCGACGGCTCGCGGGCGAAGGTGGCGGCGTAGAGGCGTTGGGCGTTGCCGCCGACGAGCTCGGCCATCTGCTGGTAGGCGTTGCGGCGGTAGTTCCAGCCGCCGGGCTGTTCGTGGGCGCTGCGCTCGACCTGTTCGAGCCAGTCGAAGAGGTGGATGTGGGCGAGGTCGCGCAATTGCTCGGCGGACATCGGGATTGCCGCGCCCTCGCGGTCGCGCACAATCAGCGAGTCTGCCAGCGGGTCTGCGCCTTCGAGCGCCTGCGCGACGGCGTTGTCGAATGAGGCGCGATCCATGACGCAGTTGACCCAGGCGATGCGCTCGGCGCGCTCGCCGATGAGCGCGCGGACGCGCCCGCGCTGGTCGAGCGGCAGCGCGAAGCCCTGAAAGCGCTCGGTGCCGTAGATCGAGTGAAACATCCCCGCAGCGGCGAGCTCGGCGTCCGCGCCGTGCTCGGCGAGCAGGTCGTGGACGGCGCAGAGGTGGCGCAGGAAGTCGCCGCCGGTGTGCTCGACATCGGCGGTGCCGAGCGATTCAAGGAATGCGGCCTGCTCGGCGCGCGGCGCGGTTGCCATCGTTCATCCTCTCGCCTACCGCCCTATCCTACGCGCGTCCGCAGAGCGCGAGAGGAGGCGGCGATGGCAGACGCACTGAGCGATCAACAGGTGGCGGCGGCGGCGGAGTTTCTCGATGCGGCGGCCGCGGCGGGCGGAGCGCTGCCGGCGATCCCCGAGGAGTGCCGCCCGCAGAATGTCGCCGACGGGCAGCGCATTTTCGCCGCGCGCTGGGCGAAGACGGGCAAGCGGGCGGTCGCCTGGAAGGCGGCGTCGGTGGCGGGCGAAATGGCGCTCGCGCCGTTTTTCGAGGGGATGGTGCTGGACAGTCCGGCGCGGTTGGCGGGGGCGGATTTCACGCGCTGCGTGATCGAGGGCGAGGTGGCGTTTCGGATTGGCGAGGCGCTTGCGCCGCGAGCGGGCGGCTACAGCGACGCCGAGGCGCAGGCGGCGGTGAGCAGCGCGCATGTGGTGATCGAAGCGCCCAACATCCGCTACGCCGAGCTGCCGCCGAGCATGCCGAGCATGGCCGCCGACGGAATCGGCGCGCAGGCGCTGGTGCTCGGGCCGGCAATCGCCGACTGGCGAGAGCGCAATCTGGCCGCGATCGAGGTGGAGGTGCTGATCGACGGCGAGCAGGTCGCGGAGGGGCGGGATGAGCGCCCGGACCCGCTGGAGATTCTGACGGCGACGGTCAATGAGATCGGCGCGCGCGGAATGACGGTCGAGGCGGGGCAGCTGATCACAACAGGCGCGGCGGCGCTCTACCAGCCGGCGACGGCGGGCCAGACGGCCACGCTGCGCTTCCCGGGCATCGGCGATGTGGTGCTGGAGCTGGTGTAGGGGTCAGGCGCCGAGGTTGAAGTCGGCGAGCCAGCGGACTTTGTCCGAGAGTTGCCGGGCGGCGCGGAAGAAGCTGCCGTCGGCGGTCCAGAACTCGCAGTCGCGCGCCAGCGCGAGCGCCAGGTAGTGAGAGTCGTAGGACGCGCCCCTACCCATTCGCCGCGCCAGTTCCAGCGCCCGCTCGTGCAGCGCGTCGATCGTGTGCAGCTCGATCTCGTAAGACGCCAGCGCTTGGAAAGCCTGTACCGCCGCCGAAGGCGCCAACCTCCCGTCCATTACACGCTTGTGCAGCGCATTGGTGATCTCAAACGGGAACAGCGGGGGAGCAATCCGCGTCACGTCACGGCTCTCCAACACGACGAAAAGAGATCGGGCCGTGTCCGTGTGCTCCTCGCGGACGATGAGCTTGAACGCGACGCTGGCGTCAATGACCGCCTCGTCATCCACGGCTAGTCGTCGTAGCCGCGCATCTTGCGGAACAGCGGGGTCGAATCAGGAAAGACGCGGTCGCCGAAGAGCTCTTTCTGGAGCTTCTTGGTCTTTTCGATCACCTCGCGCATGTTCTCAGCCGCCTGCGGGTCCGGGGGCTCCGGCGCGTCTTGTCTGAGGGCGCGCTGAATTGCCTGGCGGCTGTAGTCGCTGGGCGAGATGCCGCAACGCGCGGCGATCTCTTTCACGCGCCGTGCAGTGCGCGGGTCCAAGTCGATCGTCAGCTCGGTTTTGTCTTCGATCGCCATCATGCAGCTCCGTCCGACTCGAGGCGATATCGCGTCAGTGCAAGTTTAGCAGCAGGCTCACCGCCTGCTAGTCGTCGTGCCCGCGCATCTCGCGGAACATCGGCACAGAGTCGGGGAAGATGCGGTCGCCAAACACCTCGGCTTTGTAGGCCTCAAGCTTGTCAAGCGCGGCGACCATCTCCTCGTAGCTCAGGGGGGCTGGCGCGGCGGTGGCGAGGGCGTCCTCAATTGCCTGGCGGCAGAAGTCGTCAGGCGAGACCCCGTGTTGGGCGGCGACAGCCTCAAGGCGATGCGCAATGCGCGAATCCAGATCGATCGTCAGCTCGGTCTTGTCCTCAATCGCCATCGCGCAGCTCCGTCCGCTCCAAGCGGCATCGCGTTAACGCAAGTCTAGCGTCGCACTGCCCGTGGCGGCTAGTCGTCGTAGCCGCGCATCTCGCGGAACAGCGGGGTCGAATCCGGGAAGACGCGGTCGCCGAAGAGCTCTTTGCGGAGTTTCCTGGTCCTTTCGATCACCTTGCGCATGTTCTCGGCCGCCTGCGGGTCCGGCGGCTCCGGCGCGTCTTGCCTGAGCGCGCGCTGGATGGCCTGGCGGCTGTAGTCGCTGGGGGAGATGCCGCAGCGCGCGGCGATCTCCTTCACGCGCCGCGCGGTGCGTGGGTCCAAGTCGATCGTCAGCTCGATTTTGTCTTCGGTTGCCATGGTGCAGATCCGTCTGCCTTGGGGCGGCATCGCGTCAAGGCAAGTTTAGCAGCAGGAATGACGGAGGGGGCGGGTGTGACGGAAAGGAGTGCAGGTATGACGGAGGGGGAGGTGACAGGGGCGCGGCGTGATTGGTGTGACGGCTCGTTGCCTCGCACCCCCCACCTAACCTCCCCCCTGGAAGGGGGGGGATGAATTGGGGAAGGAGTGAGGGTTGGGGAGGTGGGTTCCTGCCTGCGCAGGAATGACGAAATGGGCCGCAGGAATAACGGAATAGGGCGTAGGAATGACGGAATGGGGCGCAGGTATGACGGTGGGGAGGGCAGGTATGACGGTGGGGTGGGATTTTGGGTGGTTGCGTAGGGGGCGGCAGAGTTGAGGGAATTATGAGCAGGCGCTAGTCGTCGAGCGCTTCGGCGGAGACTTCTTCGATTTGGCCGTCGCGCATCAGGAAGAGGCGGGAGGCGCGGCGGGCGATTTCGAGATTATGGGTGACCATCACGATGGTTTGGCCGGCGGCGTTGAGCTGCTGGAGCAGATCGACGATTTCGCCGCCGGTGCGGGAGTCGAGGTTGCCGGTCGGCTCATCGGCGAGGACGACGTCGGGCTGGTTGGCGAGCGCGCGGGCGATGGCGACGCGCTGGCGTTCGCCGCCGGAGAGCTGCACGGGGCGATGGTTGAGACGCCGACCGAGTCCGACCGATTTGAGCAGTTGGCGGGCGCGCTCGCGGCGCTCGACGCGCTCGACGCCGGCCAGGGCGAGGGCGATCTCGACGTTCTGGCTGGCGGTGAGCATCTGAAGCAGGTTGAAGGCCTGGAAGACAAAGCCGAGCGTGCGCAGGCGCAGCGAGGCGCGGCGCTCTGCGCCGAGCGATTGGGCGGCGCGCCCGCGCACGCGCAACTCGCCGGCGCTGGGCGAGTCGATTAGCCCGAGCAGATGCAGCAGGGTCGATTTGCCGCTGCCGCTGGGTCCGGCGATGGCGATGAAATCGCCGCGCTGGATGTCGAGGTTGACCCCGCGCAGCGCCTCGACGGTCTGCGCGCCGACGCGGTAGACGCGGGCGAGATTGCGCGCGGAGAGCAGCGGCTCGCGTTCGGCGTCCTTGCTGGCGGCGTCGTTGGCGGGGGAGGCGTCACTCATAGCGCAGCGCCACGATCGGGTCGACGCGCACAGCGCGGGCGGCGGGCAGCAGCGAGGCGAGCAGTCCGAAGGCGGTCAGGATGCCGGCGGCGCTCCACTCGATCCGCCGGCTGCGAATGCCGGCCGCGTCGGGGCCGAGCGCCTGGCGGATCACGACGCGCGAGAGAGGCAGTCCGATGGAGGAGCCGGAGACGGCGATGCCGGCGGATTCCCAGAGGATCATCGAGACGAGCGTGCGTCCCGGCGCGCCGATCGCGCGCAGCGTGCCCAGCTCGCGGGTGCGTTCGAGCACCGAGACGAACATCACGATGGCGATCAGCAGCGCGGCGACGCAGACGGAGGTCCAGCGCACGACGGAGAAGAGCTGATTGACGCGGTCGAGCAGTTGGCGGGCGTTGGCGGCCAGCTGGCGGTCGGAGACGACCATCAGGGAAGGATGCGCGGCCTCGATTGTGCGCTGGAGCGAGTCGATTTCAGAGGCGCGGGCGGGCGAGAGCAGCAGCGCGGTCACGGCGTCGGGCTGGCGCAGCAGTTCGCGCGCGCAGTCGAGCGGGATCATCACGGCGGAGCGGTGCAGCTGGTTGGTTTCCGGCTCGATGATGCCCTGCACCTCGAATTCGCGCCCGCGCACGGCGATGCGGCTGCCCGGCGCGGCGAGCGCGATCGGGCCGGCGGGCGTGGGCACTTCCATCGTGGCGCTGGCGGCGGAGGCGAAATGCCGCGCCGCCAGCACGCCGAGCACCACAGGCGGATGCGGGGCGTCGGACGCGGCGCCGTTGAAATCGGCGCGTCCGATGATCGCGCCCGCGCCGGCCAGGAAGACATGCTCGCGCTCCGCTTCGATGCCGACCAGCAGCGCCTCGGGCGGCGCGGTGGGAAAGGGCGGCGGCGCGAGCGCGGCAAGCGAGACGGCGGTGGAGCGCTCGCGGTCGATCGCCTCGGAGGCGAGCACGCTGGCGGCGTCAGCGTCGGCGATGGTCGAAGAGATCGGCGGCCACTCGATGCCGGACATGCCGGCAAGCCCGCGGCTCTGGACGAAGAGGATGCCGGTGAAGCGCTGCACCTGTCGGTCGAGGTCGTCGGTGACGAAGCGCATCACGGTGGTGACGACGATGTAGAGGTTGACGCAGACGCCAAAGCCGAGCACGGTGAGGGCCGTGCGCAGCTTTTTGACGAGCAGGTGTCGGAGCGCGAGTGCGAGCACGGAAGGATCGTACAGGCAGGCGTCGGGGCGGGTTGTGGGCGTTCGGCCCGGCTGCGGCGGTTTACTGGCCGACGAAGAGGCCGCCGTCGGGGTGGATGATTTGGCCAGTGATGTAGCTGGACTGCTCGCTGAGCAGGAAGAGGGCGGCTTCGGCGATGTCGGCGGGCTGGCCGAGGCGGGCGAGCGGAGTGGCTTCGATCTGGCGCTGGCGGCGCTCCTCGTCGGTGGTCACGGCCATCGTCATCGGGGTCTCGATCAGCCCGGGCGCGACGGTGTTGACGCGGATGCGGTTGGGCGCGAGTTCGAGCGCGAGGCAGCGGGTGAGCATCCAGACGCCGGCCTTGGAGACGCAGTAGTCGCCGAGGCCGCGGATCGGCGCTTTGGCCGCGCCGGAGGAGATGTTGACGATTGCGCCGCCTTCGTCCTGGGCGATCAGCCGCCGGGCGACGGCGCGGTTGGTCAGCATCACGCCGGTCAGGTTGACCGCGAGCACCTTTTCCCAGTACTCGACGGGTTTGTGGATGACATGGCGCTGGGGCCCGCCGAGCAGCGGTTCGCCGTCGCTGATTTCGCCGCTGACGTAGCCGGCGTGGGAAATGCCGGCGGCGGCGATGCAGTAGTCGAGCCGGCCGAAGGCGTCGAGCGCGGCCTGGCCCATGGCGTCGTTGTCCGCTTCGCGCGTCACATCGGTCGGCGCGGCAACGGCGCGGCCGCCCTCGGCTTCGATCATCGAGACGGTTTCGGCGGCGCGCTCGTCGCCCGGCAGCGCGGCGACGACGACGGCCGCGCCCTCGCGGGCGAGGCGCAGGGCGCATTCGCGGCCCATGCCGCTGGCGGCGCCGGTGACGACGGCGACTTTGCCCTCGAAGCGGTTGACGCCGGGGCTGTGGGACTGGTCGGGCATGTCGGTCATGATGCTGCTCCTTCAGCGCGGCTTCGGGCCGCGGCAGCGCGGTAAAGCGCGATAAACTCTGTATAGCCCGTAAAGTTGGTAAACTGCCGCAATGTTTGATAAACCTTGCAATGTTGCGTAAACTCTGTAAAGTTGCGGCATGGATGCCATCCAGAATCCCTACGCGCCTGGCGCCGGTGCGCCGCCTCCCGAGCTGGCCGGGCGCGATCCGGTGCTCGATGCCGTCCGCGTGGCGGTAGCGCGGCACCGAAAGGGGCGTTCCAGCAAGGGCATCATACTGGTCGGCTTGCGCGGCGTGGGAAAGACCGTGCTGCTGGACCGGGCCCGCGCCGACGCGGAGGCGGACGGCATCGCCGCCGTGGCGATCGAGGCGTCCGAGCAACGCTCGCTGCCCGCGAGCCTCGCGCCGGCACTGCACAACACCCTCCTGCGACTCTCGCGCCGAGAGGCCGCCGCGGATGCGGCGCATCGGGCGCTGCGCGCGTTGGCGGGGTTCGCCAGCGCGCTGAAGGTGCGCTATCAGGACATTGAAGTCGGGATGGATTTCGACTTCGAGCCTGAACCGGGCGTCGCCGACCACGGCGCGCTCGACATGGACCTGACCGACCTGCTGGAGGCGGTAGGCCGCGCTGCGCAGTCGGCCGACACCTGCGTCGCGCTGTTCGTGGACGAGCTTCAATACGTGCATGAAGCTGAACTGGCGGCGCTGATCGCGGCATTGCATCGAACCACTCAGCGGCAACTGCCGGTGGCGCTGATCGGCGCCGGGCTGCCGCAGGTGCGCGGGCGGCTGGGCAAGGCGAAGTCTTACGCCGAGCGCCAGTTCGATCTCACCGAGATCGGCGCGCTGAGCCCCGAACAAGCCCGCCTGGCGATTGTCAAGCCGGCACTCGAAGAGGGCGTTGAGATCGAGGCCGCTGCGATTGAGGCAATCGTCGCCCGCACGCAGGGCTACCCCTATTTCCTCCAGGAATGGGGCAATCACGTGTGGGATGTGGCGGCGCAATCGCCGATCACGCTGGCGGATGTGGAGGTCGCATCGGACCGCGTCATCGCCGAGCTGGACCAGAGCTTTTTCGGAGTCAGATTCGACCGCCTCACGCCAACCGAGTACCACTACGTGCGGGCAATGGCCGAGCTCGGCCCGGGCCCGCACCGATCGCGGGATATCGCAGAGGCGCTGGGGCGCGAGGCGCCTGCGGTCGCGCCGGTGCGGAGCCGACTGATCGGCAAGGGGATGATCTGGAGCCCCGGCTACGGCGACACCGCCTTCACAGTGCCGCTGTTCGACGAGTTCATGAAGCGCACGATGCCCGACATAGAATGAGTATGGGGGGAGTGAGCGCGGCCTCAGCCGACGAACAGGCCGCCGTCGGGGTGGATGATCTGCCCGGTCATGTAGTCCGACTGCGCGCTGAGCAGGAAGAGCGAGGCTTCGGCGATGTCCTCTGCTTCGCCGAGCCGGCCGAGCGGGATGCTGCGCTCGAGCTGCTGGCGGCGCGACTCGTCGCTCGAAACGGCCAGCGCCATCGGGGTATCGATCACGCCCGGGGCGACGGTGTTGACGCGAATCTTGTGCGGCGCGAGTTCGAGCGCCAGGCAGCGGGTGAGCATCCAGACACCGGCTTTGGAGACGGAGTACTCGGCGCTGCCGCGCATCGGGATTTTGGCCGCGCCCGAAGAGATGTTGACGATCGCTCCGCCCTCACCCTGCGCAATCAGCCGGCGGGCCACGGCGCGGTTGGTCAGCATCACGCCGGTCAGATTGACCGATAGCACACGCTCCCAGAACTCGAGCGGTTTGTTGGTCAGATGCCCGCCGCTGCGGTCGGGGTTCTGGTCTTCGGCGCTAAGTTCGCCGCTGACGTAGCGGGCGTGCAGGATGCCGGCCGCGGCGACGCAGTAGTCGAGCCGCCCGAAATGGTCCAGCGCGGCCTGCGCCATCGCTTCGCAGTCGGCCTCGCGCGCGACATCGGCGCCGACGTAGACGGCGCGCCCGCCCTCGGCCTCGATCAGCGCGACGGTCTCCGCGCCGCGTTCGTCGTTGGGCAGGCCGGCGGCGACCACCGCCGCACCTTCGCGGGCGAGGCGCAGGCTGGTCTCGCGGCCCATGCCGCTGGCGCCGCCCGTGACGAGGGCGACGCGATTCTCAAAGCGGCGCGGATTCCAGTCGGCCATGGCTGTTCCTCCTCCGTCGGCGACCCTGATGCGGCCAAGATAGCGCTTTAGGAACACTGTGGATTCGCGCTACGAGCGCCTGCGGCTTCGTCGCAGCAGCGCGAGGGCGAGCAGTGAGAGCGTGGCAGCGGCGAGCGCTGCAAGGGCGGCGCGCGATGTTTCGGCGCTGCGGTTGAGCAGGCCGCCGGTGCCTGCTGCCGGGGCGGTGAGTGGTTGCTGGCGCAGCGAGGCGGGTACGTTGGTTGCGCGGTTGTCGATCATCCAGCAGACGGCTGTGCCGTCTTCGCTCAGCGCGCAGGCGTGGTAAGAGCCGACGCTGATTGCAGTGTGCCTGCCTGTGGGCGGCTGCGCCTGGCTTGCGGAGGTGTATCCCCAGCACTCGATGACATCTGTCTCGCGCAACCCGCAGGTGTGAGAATTGCCGGCGTTGACCGCGCTGAAGCGCCCTGGCGGCGCGTCCGTTTGGTCCCCGTCTTTCCATCCCCAGCACTTGATCTCGCCCGTCTCGCGCAGCCCACAGGTGTGAGAATAGCCAGCGCTGACCGCGTTGAAGCGCCCAGCAGGGGCGTCCGCTTCGCCGGAGCTATCGTTTCCCCAACACTCAACGGCGCCTGTCTCCCGCAGACCGCAGGTGTGATTCTCGCCTGCGCTGACTGCGCTAAATGTCCCCCCCGGCGCATCCGTTTGGCTGTAGAAGTTGTATCCCCAGCACTTGATCTCGCCCGTCTCGCGCAGCCCGCAATTGTGGTCCTGTCCCGCGCTGATTGCGCTAAAGCGGCCCGGCGGCGCATTCACTTGGCCCCGATTGTTGGCTCCCCAGCACTCAACCGCGCCCATCTCACGCAGCCCGCAACTGTGGATCCCTCCAGCGCTGACTGCGCTGAAGCGGCCTGGCGGCGCGTTGGCTTGGCCCCGGTCGTTGGCTCCCCAGCACTCGACCGCGCCCGTCTTGCGCAGCCCGCAACTGTGCGATCCGTGGGTGCGCGATCCGCCGGCGCTGATTGCGCTGAAGCGCCCCGCCAGCGCGTCCGTCTGGCCCCAGTCGTGATCTCCCCAGCACTTGATGGCGCCCGTCTCACGCAGCCCGCAAGTGTGCCGCTCACCCGCGCTGATTGCGCTGAAGTGCCCCGCTGGCGCGTTCGCCTGGCCCCAACCCTTGGCTCCCCAGCACTCGACCGCGCCCGCCTCGCGCAACCCGCAAGTGTGCCGCTCACCCGCGCTGACTGTACTGAAGCGGCCTGCCGGCGCGTTGGCTTGGCCCCGGTCGTTCCATCCCCAGCACTTGATGACGCCCGTCTCGCGCAACCCGCAATTGTGAGAATAGCCGGCGCTGACCACGCTGAAGCGGCCTGCCGGCGCGTCCGCTTGGCCAGCCCAGTTCTCTCCCCAACACTCGACCGCGCCCGTCTCGCGCAGCCCGCAACTGTGGTTTCCGCCCGCGCTGACCGCGTTGAAGCGCCCCGTCGGCGCGTCCGTTTGGCCGTAGTCGTTGTCCCCCCAGCACTCGACCGCGCCCGTCTCGCGCAACCCGCAATTGTGGTCCCAGCCGACGCTGACCGCACTGAAGCGTCCCGCCGGTGCGCCTGCTCGGCCGGAGGTGTTCCATCCCCAGCATTCGACCGCGCCCGTCTCGCGCAGCCCGCAACTGTAGTAATCGCCCGCGCTGACCGCGCTGAACCGCCCAGTCGGCGCGTCTGTTTCGCCGTAGTCGTTTTCGCCCCAGCACTCGATCTCGCCGGAGTCGAGCAGCGCGCAGGTGTACCCACTGCCGACTGAGATTGCTATTGCTCGTTCGCTTTGTTGGGCGGCGGCGTTTTGCCAGCCATCCGCGCCACCGAGCGCGGCGCACGCTAGCATGAGCAATCCTGCGAGCGCCAGCGCGCCCGCGAATACGTGCCGCCCCATGCTGAGCTCCCGCCCGATCGCCCGCCCAACGGGAGGCTAGGTCTGCGCTGGGCGGTGCGTCAATTGCGGTGTTGGCTCGCGCTTGAGGTGTGTCCGTACAGTGGATGTTGGGCGGCCGAAGCAAAACAGGGGGCGCTATGGCTTCCTGTCACAACCGCCTGCGGCTTTGCTGTAGCAGCGCGAGGGCGAGTAAGGAGAGCGTTGCGGCGGCGAGCGCTGCGAGGGCGGCGCGCGATGTTTCGGCGCTGCGGTTGAGCAGACCGCCGGAGCCTGTTGCCGGGGGGATGAGCGTTGGTTCGCGCAGTGAGGCGGGCACGTTGGTCGCGCGGTTGTCGATCATCCAGCAGACGGCTGTGCCGTCTTCGCTCAGCGCGCAGGCGTGGTAAGAGCCGACGCTGATTGCAGTGTGCCCGCTTGATGACGGTTGTGTTTGGCTTTCAGCTGTATAACCCCAGCAATCGATTTGGCCGGATTCACGCAGCCCGCAGCTGTACCCCCAGCCGGCGCTGACCGCGCTGAAGCGCCCCGGCGGCGCGTCCGTTTGGCCAGCGGAACTCCATCCCCAGCACTCGATCTGGCCAGACTCGCGTAACCCGCAGCTATGGCTCCGACCAGGGCTGACCGCGCTCCAGCGCCTCAGCGATCTGCCCGCTCGGCCTTCCCAGTTGTCTCCCCAGCACTCGAACCCGTCGGGTTCGCGCAGCCCGCAACTGTGGTACGTGCCGGCGCTGACCGCGCTGAAACGCCCTGCGGGTGTGTCTGTTTGGCCTTTCCAGTTCCGTCCCCAACATTCGACTGCGCCAGTCTCGCGCACCCCGCAGCTGTGATATGCGCCGGCGCTGACCGAGCTGAAACGCTCTGACGGCGCGTCCGTTTGGCCGAATTCGTTGTCTCCCCAGCACTTGACCATGCCCGTCTCGCGCAGCCCGCAGCTATGTGATCCACCGGCGCTGACCGCGCTGAAGTGCCCTGCCGGCGCGTCCGTTTGACCGAATTCGTTGCCTCCCCAGCACTCGACCGCGCCCGACTCGCGCAGCCCGCAACTGTGGGCTCCACCGGCGCTGACTGCACTGAAGCGTCCCGCCGGCGCGCTCGCTTGGTCCCAGTCGTTATCTCCCCAGCACTTGACGGCGCCCGTCGCCCGCAGCCCGCAATTCTGGTGCGCGTGGACGCTCAGCACAATGAACCGCTCTGCCGGCGCGTTTGTTTGGCCGAAGCTGTTGTGCCCCCAACACTCGACAGCACCCGACTCGCGCAACCCGCAGGTGTGGTCCTGGCCTGCGCCCACCGCGCTGAAGCGCCCCGGTGGCGCGTCTGTTTGGCCGACACCATTGTCTCCCCAACACTCGACAGCGCCTGTCTCACGCAGCCCGCAGGTGTGGACCCAGCCAGTGCTCACCGCGCTGAAGCGTCCCGAAGGCGCGTCCGTCTGGCCAGCGTGGTTGTACCCCCAGCACTCGACAGCGCCCGACCCGCGCAGCCCACAACTGTGCAGTCCACCGGCGCTGATAGCGCTGAAGCGCCCCAACGGCGCATCCGCTTGGCCTCTGACGTTGTGACCCCAGCATTCGGCGACACCCGACTCGCGCAGCCCGCAACTGTGGTACGTGCCTGCGCTGACCGCGCTGAAGCGCTCCGACGGCGCATCCGTCTGGCCAGCGTGGTTGTACCCCCAGCACTCGACAGCGCCCGACCCGCGCAGCCCACAACTGTGCAGTCCCCCAGCGCTGACTGCGCTGAAGCGCCCCGCTGGGGCGTCTGCTCGGCCGGAGTCGTTGCGTCCCCAGCACGCGATCTCACCGGAGTCGAGCAGCGCGCAGGCATGCACGCCGCCCACGGAGATCGCCACTGCGCGCTCGCTCTGTTGGGCGACTGCGCTTTGCCAGCTACTTGAGATGCCGAGGGCTGCGCTCGCCAGTGTGAGTAATCCTGCGAGGGCAAGGCCGCCCGTGAGCATGCGACGCCACATGCTGCGCTCCCGCTCGGTCGCCCGCCCGCTGGGAGAATAAGTCTGCGCTGGGCGGCGAGTCAATTGCGACGTTGCTCGTGGTTGCAGATTCGTGATAGCAAAAGGGGGATTGATGGGGTTGGGGGGTGTTCATACTTCTCTCTTCCGCCGCCTCACGCAAAATGAGATCCGTCATACCCGCGCTCACCACGGGCATAGCGCCATGACCAACACCTGCCCAACCCTTACCTCCCCCCTCCCCAATTCATCCCCCCCCTTCCAGAGGGGAGGTGAGGTGGGGGGTGAGAGCCTGCGAGCGAGCACAGCGCCAGTCCGCACAGCACCGCCTCTCCAGCACGCATCCCATCACTCCCGCGCCCGTTCCCGTCATCCTTGCCCCCCTTCCGTCATACCCGCTCCCCGTTCCACCATACCCGCCCCCCTTCCGTCATTCCTGCGCCCCTTCCGTCATTCCTGCGCAGGCAGGAATACACACAGTAGGCGCGGCTCCGTTTGACGCTGGGCATTCGGCGGCGGCGCGAAAGCGGCTTTGGTGGGCCGTCGCAACACCGCGGCGCGTAGAGGCGCTGGCGGCCGCCCAGGTTCCTGCCTGCGCAGGAATGACGGGGGATGGGCGCAGGAATGACGGTTGGGGTGTGAGGTGAGGGTTGGCAGCGCAGGAATGGCGGTGGGGGTGCAGGGTGACGGTTGTTGGGGGGGGGGGGTTGACGGTTGGGGAGGTGTGTGTGAGAGACCGGGGTGTTGAAGTGTCGCGGAGGTCGCTCGTTGCCTCCCACCCCCCACCTAACCTCCCCCCTGGAAGGGGGGAGGGATGAATTGGGGAGGGGGAGTGGAGATGCGTGGGGGGGAGCGCTCAGACGCCGTCCACGGTTTGGGGGTAACGCCAGATGGATTCGGGCTGCGACGCATCCTCATCCAGCGTCCAGTGGGGGATGGCCAGGCCGGGGGCTACGTCCTTGAAGACCATCCGCATGCGGCTGCCGATGCCTACCTGGCGGACCAACTCCGGCGGGGCAAACTCGCCGTCGGGCGTGACCAGATTGCCGGCGACGCGGAGGGCTTCGTGCTCGGTCGGCTCGGCGGCCTGGGTATCGAGTTGGACGAGCAGGATCATGTAGGGCGCGATGGCGCGCATCGCGGGCTGAATCGCGTGGTGCACTTCGCCGTAGGAATGCACCTCGCCGCGCGCCTCTACGGGCGACCAGGTGAACTCGCGGTTCGAGCACCAGGGGCAGGCCGTGCCCGGCGGGTAGCGCAGCAGGTCGCAGGCGGTGCAGCGCTGCAGATGGAAGTTATGCTCCGCGCAGTGCTGGAAGTAGGCCTTGTTCTCGTTGTCGAGGTCGAGTACGGTCAGCGTCATTCCGAGATATTCGCCCTGCGGCATCGTCTGCTCCGATCGTTGGTATAGCGCGGGTGGAAGCCGGCTCGGTCCGATCAGCCTTTGCGCATGATCAGCGAGGAGCCGGTGCCGGGCATCGCCCAGCCGAGATTTTGGGTGATTTCCAGGTTCGGCACCTGGCGGCAGCCGCCGCCCTCGGACGGCTCCGCGTAGTTGTAGCTGTGCTGGCGCTTGCCGTTGGCGTCGACCGGGCAGTAACAGTCGACCTCGCCGCGCAGCTGGCGCACGTTTTCGATGATCATGTTCATCCCGTGCGTGTAGCCCTCGCAGAGATGCCCGCCGCTGGTGTTATTGGGCCGCTCGCCGCCCAGCCGCATGATCCCGCTGCTGACGTAGTCGCCGCCCTCCCCCTTTTTGCAGAAGCCGTAGTCCTCGAGCTGGAGCATCGAGGTGAAGGTGAAGGCGTCGTACGCGCCGGTGCACTGAATGTCCTCCGGCCCGACGCCGGCGTTGCGGTAGATGATGTCCTTGATGTAGTGGCCGGCCACGGTCGAGATCGGCCCGTGCTGGAAATGCATGTCGATGCGCGGCTTGCAGACCCGCCCGGCCACGCCCAGAATGCGCGCCGGCGTCTGCGCGTAGTCGTAGGCGCGCTCGGCGCGGGTCACGATCAGCGCCGTGGCGTTGTCGGTCTCGACGCAGCAGTCGAGCAGGTGCAGCGGCTTGCAGATCATCCGGCTGTTCACCACATCCTCGACGGTCACCCGCTGCTTGTAGTAGGCCTTGGGGTTGTTCGAGGCGTGCTCGGAGTGAATCACCTTGACCATCGCGACCTGCTCCGGCGTGGTGCCGTAGTCGTACATGTGGCGCATGAAGGTGGGCGAAAAGCTCTGCCCGGCGCTGAACCAGCCGTAGGCCGCGGTGTGCAGCGCGTCGCCGCCGACCGGCACGCTGGCCCGCGCGCCCGTCCCGCCGATCCGCACCTGCGAGTAGCCGTTCATCGAGCGGAACACCACCACCGTCTCGCACATCCCCGCCTCGATCGCGCCGATCGCCAGACCGATCAGCGCCTCGCTGCTCGAACCGCCGCCCTGCACGTCCATGTAGAAGTTGAGCCGAATGCCCAGATCGCCCGCCAGCATCGGCGACGCCGTCGAGTCGTTGCCCGAGTAGGACATCATCCCGTCGATCTCGCCGGCGGCAATGCCCGCGTCGTCCATCGCGTTCTTGATCGCCCAGGTGCCCAGCGCGCGGGTCGTCATCCCCGAGCCGCGCGTGTAGGTCGTCTCGCCCACCCCGATGATCGCGTACTTGTCGCGCAGATACTTGTCGGCCGTCGCCTCGATGTCGCTCACGGCGCCGCTCCTCTCCGGTGCTCCCTGTCCTCTCAAGGGCGTTGTTCGCCATAGGCATTCTAGGCGATGGCCCAAAGGCGCGGGCGCACTACGCTATGCGGAGAGCCTGTGCGGGAGGAGTCTGGCCGTGGCCGACGACGCGCGCGACTTGACGAATGCCGGCGCGGATGCCGCGCTGCCCGAGTTCTGGGACGACGCGGCCGGCCTGATCCGCGCCGCCCCGATCGGCTTCCTGGCCACCGCCGCCGGCGCCCAGCCGCACGTCCGCGCGGTCACCCCCGCCTACCTCGGCCTGCAAATCTACATCGCCGCCGCCAGAGGCAGCCCGATGACGCGCCACATCGCGGCCAACCCGCGCGTCGAACTGCTCCACTGGACTCCGGACTTCCGCCACCTGCACATCGTCGGGCAAGCCGAGCTGCGCGACGGCTCCGAAGCCGCCCCGATCGAAGAGCGCTTCCCCTATCCGCTCGACGACTTCTTCGCCGCAGACCGCCGCGATATGACGCTGATCGCGATCGCCGCCCGGCGCGTCGCCTTCACTACCCTGGCCGATATCGCCGCCGACAAACCCCCGCGCATCTGGCGCGCGGACGACTGACAACCGACCGACCGACTGACCAACAAGCGAGCGCGAAAGGAGCGCCAGAATGAGGATCGCACTGATTGGGCAGGCGCCGTTCGGCGCCGCGGTGTTCGAGCGGCTGGTCGCGGACGGCCACCAAATCGTGGGCGTCTTCACCCCGCCCGAACGCGAGGGCGGGCGGCCCGACCCTCTCGCCCAGGCCGCCCGCGACGCCGCCATCCCGCTCCAGCAGCCGCGACGCTGGCAGCGCCGCGGCGAGGTCGACGACGCCGTCTGCGCCGCCTACGAAGCGACCAACCCCGAACTCAACGTGATGGCCTTCGTCACCCAGATCATCCCCTCCCGCGTGCTCGAATTCCCCCCGCTCAAGACGATCCAGTACCACCCCTCGATGCTGCCCAAGCACCGCGGGCGCTCCGCCATCAACCACGCCATCGTCCAGGGCGACGCCATGACCGGCGTGAGCGTCTTCTGGGTCGACGAGGGCCTCGACACCGGCCCGATCCTGCTCCAGGTGCCCGTCGAAATCGGCCCCGACGACACGATCAACTCGCTCTACCGCGACAAGCTCTTCCCGCTCGGCGTGCAGGCCATCTCCGACGCCGTAAAGCTGGTCGCCGCCGGCCAGGCCCCGCGCCACCAACAGGTCGAAGCCGACATGACCTACGAGGGCCCCTGGGAGGGCGACATCGCCCAAATCGATTTCACCCAACCAGCCCAACAGGTCCACAACCTCATCCGCGGCAGCGACCGCGCCCCCGGCGCCTGGAGCACCATCAAAGGCGAGCGAGTAACCCTCTACGGCTCAACGCTAGCCGAAGCCACAGGCCAACCAGGCGAGCTGCTAGGGGTGGATGATGGGGTGGTAATCGCCTGCGGCCAAGCCGCAGTGCGCATAGACCTGGTCCGCGCCGCCGGCGAGCGCGTAGCAGCCTCAGAGTGGGCCACCGCAGTAGGGGTAGGCGCAAGCTTCGAGTGGGTGGAAGCGGGCTAGGGCCCCGGCTCTGCGCCCCACCACCGTCATTCCTGCGCAGGCAGGAACCTGCCCTCCTTCCCGTCATTCCTGCGCAGGCAGGAACCTACGCCCCCACCTCCGTCATTCCTGCCCTCCTTCCCGTCATTCCTGCGCAGGCAGGAACCTGCGCCCCCCTCTTCCGTCATTCCTGCGCAGGCAGGAACCTGCGCCCCACATCCGTCATTCCTGCGCAGGCAGGAACCTGCGCCCCCCTCTCCCGTCATTCCTGCCCACCTCCGTCATTCCTGCGCAGGCAGGAATGGGGGCGCCCTGTAGTGCCCGCGCGTTCCTGCCTACGCAGGAATGACGGTGGGGGGCGCGCGCAGCCGTGACGAATCGTGTACAATCCCCCCATGGCGCTCAACCGACCCGCCCTCGTAGACGCCCTGACCGACGCCGGCCTTGAGGCCGAGGCCGTCCGTCGCGCCGTCGATGTGCTTGAACAGGACTACGCCGACACCGCCAAGCAAGCCGAGATGCATCTGCGCTTCTCAGCGCTCGAAAAGAACCTCGCCGACCACGACCGGCTCAACGAGACGCAGAACAAGTCGCTCGGGGATCGCCTGCAGGACTTCAAGGAAGAGGTCGAGCGCCGCTTCGTCGACCTGAAAGAGGTCATGGATCGCGAGTTCGCCGCCGTGCGCGGCGAAATCGGGGGGCTGCGCAACGAGATGTGGACAGAGTTCGCCGCCGTGCGCAACGAGATGCGGACAGAGTTCGCAGCGGTGCGCAATGAGATGCGCAACGAGTTCGCAGCGGTGCGCAATGAGATGCGCAACGAGTTCGTCGCGGTGCGCAACGAGATGCGGACAGAGTTCGCAGCGGTGCGCCGCGAGATGACGATGATGCGCTGGGTGGTGGGCGGCCTCTTCGTGATGAATGCGACGACGCTGGGGATTGTGATCGAGAGGCTGTTCTAGCAGCTTCCCCCCTCTCCCGTTCATTCCTGCGCTCTAATTCCGTCATTCCTGCGCAGGCAGGAACCTGCGGCTGCCGCCACTTCCTCCGCGACTTCCCGCCACCTCACCCGCCCCATTCCGCCATTCCCTGCGCTCCTTTCCGTCATTCCTGCGCAGGCAGGAATGGGGGCGGCTGCCGCGAGCAGGGCTTGGTGCGCCGCTCGTAACATCCCACCCCCCACCTAACCTCCCCCCTAAAAGGGGGGAGGGATGAATTTTTCTTGGGGTCGGGGGTTTGGTGGGTGAGCGATTAGTAGGTAGGTGATTTGGTGGGTGGTAAGCGATTTGGTGGTGGGTAATTGATAAGCAAGCGATTTGCCGCGCAAGCAATTCAGCGCGTTCGCGCGCACCCACACGCCCCTTCGCACACACCCACGCCCCGTTCACGCACACCCACACCCCTTCGCACACACCCACACCCCTTCGCACACACCCACACCCCTTCGCACACACCCACACCCCCTTCGCACACACCCAGACCCCTTCACACACCCACACCCCTTCACACACCCACACCCCTTCGCGCACACCCACATCCCGCTCCCCCCCTTCCCCAATTCATCCCTCCCCCCTTTTAGGGGGGAGGCTAGGTGGGGGGTGGGAGGCAACGAGCGTCCACCAGCGTTCGACCGGCCGCCACCCGCCCAACCATCACCCGTTCTCGCCTCCCATTCCTGCCTACGCAGGAATGACGAGGAGGGGCGCAGGAACGACGAGGAGGGCCGCAGCAATGACGCCTGCCCCTCTCCGTCATTCCTGCGCAGGCAGGAACCCCAAGAAACAGCCGAGGGCGGGGGCTTCGCCCCCGCCCTCAGCTTATCTCCCGCCGACGGGCCTACCGCGACAGCCAGAGCACCGCGCCGGGGTTCACCTCGAAGTTCGTCGAGCCGGGGATCTCCCGACCGTCCGCCACTCCGTAGCGCACCCACTGGCCGTTCAGCCAGAGCAGAATGCCGTTCACGCCAGGCAGGCTGCTCAGCAACTCGCCCGCGCTCGTCCGACCGCTGCCCAGCCACACGCTCAGCGCGCCGGGGTTCCGCTCCGTCAGATCGTCCGCCGGGTTGGTCGACGCCGCCGCCGTCGCGACCGCCTGCACATTGACCAGCTGCACCCCGCTCACCGAGCAGGTCGCCACGCTCGCGCCCTGCGCGTTCAGCGCCGACGTGCAGTCCGCGCCCGCCGTCACGACCACGCTGCCCGTGTTCACCGCCAGCCAACTGGCCGACGCCTCGCCGTCCGTCGTCCGCGTGTCCTTGCTCGTCAGCACGACCAACTGGCCCGTGCCCGTCGCCGTCACGATCTCCGGCCAGTCCACCAGCGTCCCGTTCGGCACCGCCGTGCCGCTCGCGTCCTGGAAGCTCGCCGTCACCGTGAAGGTCTCGCCGACCGTCACGCTGGCGGGGCCGCTCAGGCTGATCTCCGTCGCGCCCCCGCTCACGTTGAAGGTCTGCGTGTCCTTCTTCACGCCGGCCCACAACTCCAGCGTGTACTCGCCCGACTTCAGCGGCGCGGTCGACGGACTGTTCACGTTGATCCGCACCTGCTGCTTGCCGGCCGCATTCAGAATCGGCGGGTTGGCGCCCGTCGCGCCCGTCACCGGGTCGGTCGCCGTCATGCGGTGCGGCCAGACGACCTGGATCGCGCTCGTCGCCACCCGCGTGCCGTCCGGATCGAGCACATTGGTGCGCCGCGCGCCCGTCGGCAGCGCCACATCGTTGCCCGCGCTGTCCGTCGCCGTCACCGCCAGCGTCAACTCGTCCCGCGTGTCCTCGCTGTCGACCTCCTCGCCGTCGGCGTCCTCGCCCACGGCGTCGACATTCAGCACCCCGCTGGTCGTGCTCGCCACCGCGATGCTGTCCGCCGGGCCGGCCAGCGCGATGCTCACCGGCTCCGTCTCGAACGAGTCGCCCGCCGTGCTGAACACCGTCGCCCGCACCTCCGCCGTCGCCGCCTTGCCCTTGTGCGCCAGCGTCAGCACCAGCCGATCCGCGTTGCCCGCGTTGATCCGCATCGCGTTCAACTGGCAGGAAATCCCCCCGCAGTCGTCGCCCCGCAGATTGCTGTCCAGCAGGCCCAACTCGCCCGCGTTGCTCGTCACCAGCACCGCCGCCACGCTCCCCGCGTGCGACGCCGCACCGTTCTCGTTCAGAATGCGCAGCAACAGCCGCGTCGTCTCCCCGCTCGTCCGCAGCAGCGCCGGGTACGGCTTCTCATCGCCCGTCACCTCCGCGTTGCCCGGATCCGTCGCCAACGACAGGGTGGCCGAATCGACCTCCTTGACCTTGCCGATGGTCACCTCCAGCGAACCTCGCGCGCCGTTCGCGATCGCCGTGCCGTCGCTGAACGTCGCGTTCACCCGACCCGAAATCGTGAACGTGCCGTCCGGCGTCCCCGCCGGCACCGTCACCGACGTGTCGCCCAGATTCAGCGTGCAGGTCGTCGTCGTCAGAGCGTCCAGCGTGCGGGCCGAGCAGATGTCGGCCGACAGGAAGAGCTTGGGCGCGCCCGTCGTGGTGGCGTAGAAGTCGGTGTTGGCCCAGGCGACCAGCGTGCCGGCGTTGTTGTAGAGCGGCGCGGAGAACCTGGCGTTGTCTTGGGGCTCGAGCGCGGCGATGGTGTGCGCGGCGTCGGTCGGCCCGTAGACGCCGTCCGGGTTATCCATCATGTCGTCGGTGCTGTCCTGCGCGGCCCAACCGCCGGAGGCGGGCTCGAAGACGTGGACCGTGCCGGCGTTGCTGACCCCGCTCCCGTCGACAGTGACTTCGGCACCGTGTTCCTCGATCAGCACGCGGCGTCCGTCGTAGTTGACATCGATGCCCCAGCCGCCCTCGAAGGTGTTGCCCGATGCTGCGACGCTGATCTTTCCCTCAGGCGCGCCGCTGTCGACCCAGTCGCCGTCGTCGGGCCGTTCGAAGACGTAGATGCGAGCGGGGCTGGCCGCGACGCCTGCCTGCAGGGAGGCATGTACGACGACGGTGCTGCCGTCGGCGGAGATTCGGATCTGGCTGCCGAAGCTTTCGTTGTCAACGCGGGTCCCGCTCCAGAGGGCGGGGGTCAGTTCGGCGTCGGGGGTCGTGACGCGCTTGGACGGGCCAGGGGAGTGGTTGCTGGCGGGATCGAAGCTGGAGGCGTCGGCGGCGGCGGCGATCAGTGTGCCCGAGGCCGCCGCGGCGGCGCTCCAGCCGCCCGTGGGCGCGGTGAAGACCCAGGCCGCGCCGCGGGAGGCGGCGCCGCTGAAGCTGCCGCCGGCGGTGTTGTTGGCGAAGCTCTTCGAGGGGGCGCCGACGACGAGGGTCTCGCCGTCGGCCGAGAGTTCAAGCGCGTGGCCGAAGTTCGACACGCGGTTGGCGCGGACCTGGCCGCAGTAGGAGCCGGCGGCGCAGTTGGAGGTGGTGAGTGCGTCTGTGTTGGAGAACGGGCGGGTGGTGGCGCCGCCCCAGGAGGGGATCTGGACGGGGGTGACCTTGACGCCGCTGGCGTAGGTCAGATCGCTCCAGTCGTTGGCGTTGCCTTGGGCGTCGTTGCCGGAGGGCTTGGTGTAGACGTAGACCGCGCCCATGGTGTTCATGAGGGGCGCGCCGACCGCGAGCGTCTGGCCGTCGTCCGAGATCGACACATCATGGCCGTATCCGGGGACGGCGCTACCGAGGCGGATGTTGCTGCTCTCGGTGGTGGGCGGGGTAAGGACCGTAGGGGTGCCGACAGTCGCAGCGCCGCTGGCGCTGTGGGTGATTTTCCAGATGTAGAGCTTGCCGGTGCTGGACGTGGCGGCGGGCGCGCCGGCGAAGACCCAGGCGGTGGTGTCGTTCTCGTCCCAGACGGCAACCGGGCGCACGCCGATCGGGTCGCCGTTCTGGGCGATGCCCAGCCGCTCGCCAGCGGTGGCGTCGATTTTGGCGACCTGCGCGGGCGGGTTCCGCTTGGTGTCGAAGACCAGCAGGGAGCCGTCGGCGGCGCTGGTGGTGCCGGCCCAGGCAACCAGCGTGCGGCCGTCGTAGGCGACCGGCCAGACGCCGCGGCCGGCGGTGCCGCTGTTGTCATTGAACGCGCTGGCGCCGTCCATGGGGGTCAGCTCGGTCAGGGGCCCGCCGATCACTTGGGCGGGGATGTCGTTGCGCGAGCCGACCACTGAGGCGTCGTCCCAGTCGAGCGAGCCGGAGAGGCGCAGGTTGGAGCCTGCGGCGAGGTTAATCCAGGAGCCGAGCTCGGCGGTGCCGCTGTAGCGCAGTTGGGCGCGCACGGTGAGCTCGCTGCCGGCGGGCACGATGTTGTCGGAGTCGTTGACCAGCGAGAGCACGAGTTGGGCGGCGTCGGGCGTTTGCGCGCGAGCCGTGGGCGCGTGCGGCAGGGCGAGCGCGGCGGCGGCGAGCAGCGCGCCGAGGCTGGCCAGGGCAAGCAGCCAAGCGCGGCTGCGGCGGAAAGCGAGTGGCATGGTAGGAATTCCCTCCGGGCGCTCCAAGCGCGAAGGGCGCCAGGCCCCCCGCCTACGCGCAACATCCTAGCAGATGGGTAAGGCCCCCACCCCGCCAACGTTTCACACCCGCTTAACGTGCGCCCCCCAGGTGGAGCAGGAATGGGTGGAGATAAGCGTCATTCCTGCGCAGGCAGGAACCGCGGGCGGCAGGAACGGGGGAGATAAGCGTCATTCCTGCGCACCCCCATCTCGTCATTCCTGCGCAGGCAGGAACGCGCAGGCAGGAACCGTCATTCCCGCGCAGGCAGGAACCCCCCACCTCCGTCATTCCTGCGCCTCCACCTCTTCACCACTCCCCCTTCCCCAATCCACCTCACCACCCCCTCCCACACCCCAACCCCCCCTTCCCCAATTCATCCCTCCCCCCTTTTAGGGGGGAGGCTAGGTGGGGGGTGGGAGGCCACGAGCGTCTACCAGCGATCGTGTAGGCGATCGGGGTTTCTTCGAGTCATTCCTGCGCCCCCCACTCGTCATTCCTGCGCAGGCAGGAACCTGCGCGGCCTGCTACCATCGCCACATAGCCGTCGCCAAGGAGAAAGGCCGCCGCAATGGTCACCGCTCAGGAACAACCCCCCTTCATCACCCGCGACGAATTCGAACGCCACGCCAACGAAGTCAACCAGCGCTTCAACGGCGTTGACGCCGAGCTTGGTCAGCTGCGCCAGGGCCAGCAGCAGCTCGAGCAGCACATGACTGGCCTCGAGAACCGCATGATCGGCCTCGAGCAGCGCATGACCAGCCTCGAGCACCGCTTCGTCGACTTCAGGGACAACTTCGACAAGCGCCTCGACGACTTCACCAAGGCCATCGACCGCCGCTTCACCATGATGATGTGGGGCATCGGCCTCGGCGGCATCGGCGTCTTCGCCACCCTCGGCTGGATCGCCTCCCGCATCCCCTAGCCAGCGCCGTTCCCCTGCACCCCTCCCCATCGTCATTCCTGCGCAGGCAGGAACCGCGCAGGCAGGAACCGCCCAGGCAGGAACCGCCCAGGCAGGAACCCCCTCCCCACCTCTTCACCACTCCCCCTTCCCCAATCCACCTCACCACCCCCTCCCACACCCCAACCCCCCCTTCCCCAATTCATCCCTCCCCCCTTTCAGGGGGGAGGCTAGGTGGGGGGTGGGAGGCCACGAGCCGCGCGCCAAGCCACGCGAACCCGTCATTCCTGCGCCCCCCACCTCGTCATTCCTGCGCAGGCAGGAACGCGCAGGCAGGAACCCGCCACCCTCGTCATTCCCGCGCCCCCCACCTCGTCATTCCTGCGCAGGCAGGAACCCCCCCATTCCTGCCTACGCAGGAATGACGGAAATGGTGCAGGAACGACGGAAATAGCGCAGGAACGACGGAAATAGAGGGCAGAAACAGCGCAAAGAAACCCCGATCCCCAACACGATCGCCGGTGCCCGCTCGCAACATCCCACCCCCCACCTAACCTCCCCCCTAAAAGGGGGGAGGGATTGAATTTTCTTGGGGTAAAGAGCTTGGTGGTGAGCAGGGAGCTTGGCGGCAGGTAGGCGGTTGGCGGTGGGTAGGGGTGGGCAGGCAAACTAATCCAGCCGCGAGATGATCCAGCCGAGCACGGCGAAAATGCCGGCGTTGCTCAGGATTATGACCCACATCAGCACAGTGATGCGGCGATTCACCTCGTCGAAGCGGTGGTTGATGCTTTCCTTGAAGTCGTCGAAGCGCTGGTTGACGCTTTCCTTGAAGTCCGCGAAGCGCTGCTCAAGCACCGCCATGCGGCGCTCGATGCCGATCATGCGGCGTTCGAGTTGCCGCTGACCCTCGCGCAGCTGACCGAGCTCGGCGTCGACATCGTCGAAGCGCCGCTCGAATTCTTCGCGGGTGATGAAGGGAGGTTCTTCAGCGGTGACCATTGCGGCGGCCTTTCTCCTCGGCGGCGATGCAGCAATGGTAGCCGATCCGCCATCCCCGCGCCCACCACCACCGTCATTCCTGCGCAGGCAGGAACCTGCGCCCCCCTCTCGTCATTCCTGCGCAGGCAGGAACCCGCGCTGCTACACTAGGAAGCGAGGAGAGCCCCATGGCCCTGATCGACAAGCTCCGCTTCCACAACATCCTCATCCAGGGCGGCCTCCCCAAAGCCCCCGCCGTCGATTTCGCCGACGCGCTGCAAGAAACGTTCGACGAGCAAATCGGCGCGCTCGCATCCAAAGCCGACATCGAGCTGATCCTGGAGCGCATGGACGCCCGCTTCGCGCAATCGGATGCCCGCGTCGAGCGGTTCGAGGCGCAGGTGGACGCCCGCTTCGAGCAGTTCGAGGCGCAGGTGGACGCCCGCTTCGAGCGGGTGGACGCCCGCTTCGCGCAGATGGACGATCAATTCGCGCGGGTAGACGAGCGCTTCGTGCAGATGGAGGCGCACTTCGAGGCGCGGATGGCGCAGATGGAGAAGCACTTCGAGGCGCAAATGGACGCCCGCTTCGCGCAATCGGAGCGCGACGCCGCCAAGCGCGAGACGCGCCAGACGCGCCTCTTCCTGATCGGGATCGGCATCACCCTCACCGCCATCACGCTGGCCACCAGCCTGATCATCGCGCTCACCTGAACGCGCCCCACCCCGTCATCCCTGCGCAGGCAGGAACCGTCATTCCTGCGCCCCCCGCTCGTCATTCCTGCGCAGGCAGGAACCCGCGCCCCTATTCCGTCATTCCTGCGCAGGCAGGAACCGTCATGCCTGCGCCCCCCTATTCCGTCATTCCTGCGCAGGCAGGAACCGCGCAGGCAGGAACCACCCTCCCCATCTCTTCACCACTCCCCCTTCCCCAATCCACCTCACCACCCCCTCCCACACCCCAACCCCCAATTCCCCAATTCATCCCTCCCCCCTTTTAGGGGGGAGGCTAGGTGGGGGGTGGGAGGCCACGAGCCGCGCACCAAGCCCCGCCCCCACCGCCACCCACTTCCCCGTCATTCCTGCAAGAACCTGCGCCTCCCCCCCACCGTCATTCCTGCGCCCCCCTCACCGTCATTCCTGCGCAGGCAGGAACCGCGCAGGCAGGAACCGCCATTCCTGCCTGCGCAGGAATGACGGATCGGCTACCATCACCCCATGGAAGAGCTGGTCGTGCTTCTCCTGCTTCCGGCTGGAGCCCTCATGGCTCTCATGGTCGTTCTGCTGGCCAGCGTAGATGCGGCGCCCCCGCGTTGTTCCTGCCTGCGCAGGAATGACGAGAGGAAGCGCAGGAATGACGAAAATGAAGCAGCAACAACGCAAAGAAACCCCGGTCGCCGACACGATCGCCGGTAGACGATCGCAGCCTCCCACCCCCCACCTAACCTCCCCCCTTTTTAGGGGGGAGGGATGAATTTTCTTGGGAGCGGGAGCTTTGGTGGTGGGTTAGGTGAGGCCGCGCAGGTTCCTGCCTGCGCAGGAATGACGGAATAGGGGCGCAGGAATGACGGAATAGGGGCGCAACAATGCCGAATGCCAGGCTTGCGGTAGGATTGTGAGTAGCGCAACGCTTTGCCGTGGGGGGGTCTGGTATGGCCGGGGCGTTGGATGGAGTTTGCGTGCTGGACCTGTCGCGTAACGTGGCGGGGCCCTACGCGACCAAGCTGCTGGCCGACTTCGGCGCGCGCGTGATCAAGGTCGAGCCGCGCGGCGGCGACCCCTCGCGGCGCTTTGGGCCGTTTCCCGGCGGCGCGCCCGACCCCGAAGCCTCCGGCCTCTTCCTGCACCTCAACACCAACAAGGAATCGATCGTCCTCGATCCGCACACCGACGACGGCGCGACCACCGTGCGCCGCCTGGCACGGCAGGTGGACGCGGTGGTCGAGGACGGCGCGCCCGGCGAAGCCGCCGCCGCCGGCTGGGGCTGGGACGCGCTGCACGCGATCAACCCACGCCTCGTGCTCTGCTCGATCACCCCGTTCGGGCAGACCGGGCCCTACCGCGACTACCGCGGCTCCGAACTCACCCTCCAGGCGATCGGCGGGCCGCTGCACGCGACGGGCGCGGCCGACCGCGAGCCGCTCAAAGTCGCCGGGCACTACGCGCACTACCACGCCGGCGCGACCGCCGCGCTGGCCATCCTGCTCGCGCTGCGCCGCACGGAGCGCTCCGAGCGCTCGGGGCGCCCGGAGCAGGGGCGCGGCGCGGGCGACTGGATCGACATCAGTGTCTACCGCTGCCAGGCCGGCTGCCGCGACCGTCGCACCGTGCATCTGACCGCCGCGGCCTACAGCGGCGTCGCCTCCGGACGCGCCCGGCCGGGCTCGCGCTGGGTCGGCTTCGGCGTGTTCCCCTGCGCCGACGGCTTCGTCAGCATCGTCGGCTCCGGCGGGCGCCTGCCGCGCCTGCTCGAGTGGATCGGGCGCCCCGACCTGCTCGCGGCGATCAGCGAGTCCGACGGCCCGGTCAGCGGCTTCGGCGACCAGGTGGACCAGGCGATCGCCGAATTCCTCGCCGACCGCGCCAAGCTCGACACCGTCGCGGAGGCGCAGGCCGCCGGCCTGCTGGCCGGCGCGGTGATGACGCCCGCGGACCTGTTCGAGGATCCGCAGCTGCGCGCGCGCGACTGGTGGCACGAAATCGCCCACTGGCACGGCTCGCCGCTCCCCTATCCCGGGCACCCCTTCCGCTTCTCCGAATCGCCGCCCGAGCCGCCCCGGCGCGCGCCGCACCTCGGCGAGCACGCCCGCGCCATCCTGGACCTCGCGCCGCTGGACGCCGCCCCGCGGCGGGCCCGCGGCGAGGAGCCGGGCGAGCCGCTCCCGCTCCCGCTCGAGGGCCTGCGCGTGGCCGCGATCACCGTCGTCTGGGCCGGGCCGCACGTCACGCAATTGCTCGGCGAGTGGGGCGCGGAGGTGATCAACGTCGAGCCGGTCAACCGAATGCAGCCCTACACCCGCGGCGCGGAAAACGCGCCCACCCGCGAGCAGATGCTGCGCGGCGCAGAGCGCGGCGTGCAGCCCCAGTATCCCGACGCCGAACTCGGCCGCGACCCCTGGAACCGCTTCGCCTCGTTCAACTCCCACGCCCGCAACAAGCGCTCGATGACCTGCGACATCATGTCCGAAGAGGGCCGCGAGGCCTTCCTGAAACTGATCGCCAAGTGCGATGTGCTGGTCGAAAACAACGTCCCCCAGACCATCGATCGCGCGGGGATCGGCTGGGAAGAGCTGCGCGAGGTCAACCCGCGCCTGATCATGCTGCGCATGCCCGCCTTCGGCCTCGAAGGGCCCTACAGCAGCTACCGCGCCTTCGGACTGCACGTCGAAGCGATGGTCGGCCACACCCACCTGCGCGGCTACCCCGACCGCGGCCCGGACGAAATCGGCGAAACGCTCGCCAGCGACGGACTCTCCGGCGTGCAAGGCGCCGTCGCCGTGCTGATGGCGCTGCGCCATCGCGAGCGGACCGGCGAGGGGCAGCTGATCGAAATGCCGCTCAACGAAAGCTTCATCCCCTCGCTCGCCGAGTACCTCTTCGACTACACCATGAACGGCCTCAATCCGCCCTCGCAGGCCAACCGCCACCGCTGGCACGCGCCGCACAACGTCTACCCCTGCGCCGGCGACGACCAGTGGATCGCGATCGACGTCGGCAGCGACGCGGAGTTCGTCGCGCTCTGCGATGTGCTCTCCGCCGCCCACGCCGGCTCCGACGAGACGGACATCGGGCACGCGCCGCAGGACGGCCGCTTCGCGACGGCCGAGCAGCGTCTGCGCCACATCGACGCGCTCGACGCGCTGATCGGCTCGGCCACCGCCGACTGCGACAAGCACCAGCTGTTCCACGCCCTGCAGGCCGCCGGCGTCTGCGCCGCTCCGCTGCTCGATCCGCTCGAAGCGCTCCAGGACCCGCACCTGCGCGAGGTCGGCTTCTTCGAGCAGCTGACGATGCCGGGCGTGGGCGCGCACGACTATCCGGGGCTGACAATCCAGATGCAGCGCACGCCAAATCAGCTGCGCACGCCGCCGCCCCTGCTGGGCGAGCACAACGAGGCGGTCTACCGCGACCTGCTCGGCTACAGCGGCCGCCAGCTCGCGGCGCTCAAGCGCAAGGGGCTGGTCGGCACCGCCTACCCTGCGGAACTGCTGCCGCCGCATCTGCGCGGCAAGAGCGGCAAAACCACGAAGAGCGGCAAGAAGAAGCGCTGAAACGCCTTAGAAGCGGAGGAAGCAATGGGACGACTCGCGCCGGCCACGTTTGAGCAGCTGAACGAAGATCAGCGGGCGCTCTGGGAAAACATCACCACCGGCCCGCGGGGCAATCCGGAGCGTCCGCACGGCGGTCTGGCGGGCGAAGACGGCGCGCTGATCGGGCCGTTCAACGCGCTCTTCCAATCGCCGCAAATCGGCGACGCCGTGCAGCAGTTGGGCGCCGCCCTGCGCTACGGCACATCGCTGCCGGCGGACCTGCTGGAAGTCGCGATCCTCACGATCGGCGGCGAATGGCGCGCCAACTTCGAGTTCTGGGCGCACGCCCGGCTGGGCGCGGCGGCGGGCGTCCCCCAGGCCGCAATCGAGGCGATCCGCGACGGCGAAACGCCCCAGTTCGATGATCCGCGCCACGCCGCGGTCTACGCCTTCGGGCGCGAGCTGATCGAGACCAGGCGCGTCTCCGACGAGCGCTACGCCGCGCTCAAGGAGCTGGTCGGCGAGCAGGGCGTCTTTGAAGTCGCCTCCGTGATGGGCTACTATGCGCTCGTCTCGATCGCGCTCAACACGTTCGACGTCGATATGCCGCCGGGTGTCGACGCCCCGTTCCCCGACTGAGGCGCGCCATGCTGAGCGCCGCACAACGCGAATTCTTCGAGCGGCACGGCTACCTCGTCGTGCCGCAGCTGATCGCGCGCGAGCAGGTCGAGGCGGTGGTCGACGCGATCTGGAACTTCCTCGATTTCGACCGCGGCGACCCGTCGGACTGGTACCGCGAGCCGCACCGACACAACGGGATGGTCGAGCTGTACCACCACCAGGCGCTCTGGGATGTGCGCCAGAACCCGCGGATGTACGAGCTATTCGTCGATCTCTTCCAACGCGAAGACCTCTGGGTCTTCCTCGATCGCGCCAACCTCAAGCCGCCGCCCAACGCCGCCGCGCCCGAATACGATCACCCGGGCATGGTCCACTGGGACATGGATGTGCGCGAAACGCCGCTGCCCTACCAGGTGCAGGGCGTGCTCTACCTCGACGACACCGCCGCAGGCGAGGGCGGCTTCCAGTGCGTGCCGGGCGTACACCGCTGGGTATCGGAGTGGGCCCAGGGCCGGCCCGACGAAGAGATCCGCGACCAGCGGCTCGACTTGCGCCACGCCGAGCTCGGCGAGCCACAGGAGATCGAAGCGCAGGCGGGCGACTTCATCATCTGGCACTCCGCCCTGCCGCACGGCAACAGCCGCAACCGCTCCGACAAGCCGCGCCTCGCGCAGTACGTGCGGATGTTCCCCGCCGACCCGCAAAACGCCGAGCTGCGCGAGCAGCGCATCGCCTCCTGGCGCGAGCGGACGCACCCAGCCTTCCAAAACCCACGCGCCTTCCCCGGCGACCCCCGCCGCCGCGAACAGCAGTCGCCCCCCGCCAAGCTCACCAAGCTCGGCCAACGCCTGCTGGGCCTGAAAGATTGGTAGCCCCGCCCGCGCGCCCCACTTCCGTCATTCCTGCGCAGGCAGGAGCCAGCTCCACCACCCCCGCGCCCCCACCGTCATACCCGCGCCCCTTTCCGTCATTCCTGCGCAGGCAGGAACCCGCGCGACCTCCCTGTCCAACACTCCCCCCTTCCCCAATTCATCCCTCCCCCCTTCCAGAGACCTTTGAAAAAGTCGGCTGGCGGGGTTGTTGGGGGCGTTTTAGGGCGCGGGATGGCGCGGTTGGGGCCTTGCGCGGGGGGTCCGGGCGGGTGTTTTTGGGGCTGCGCGGGCGGCTGGGGCGCACTGCGCCCGGCGGCGGCGGGGCTTAGCCCGCGGCCTGCAGCCGCACGAGTTTGCGCAGGTTGAAGGCGAGGCATTTGAGGTAGCACTCGAAGCGGTTGCGCTCCAGGCTGTAGCAGCGCGTGGCGCGGTAGCCGTAGCTGCGTTTGAACGTGCCGAAGACCGGCTCGACCTTGCGTCTGGCGCCTCCCAGAGCGCGTTCAGTTCGCGCTCCGCCTCCGTCAGCGGGTGGCAGCGGTCGGCCCGTCTGAGGATGCGGCAGTCGATCCGCATCGCCTCCAGCAGTGCGCGCCGCTCGGCCTTGTCGTAGGCGCGGTCGGCGTGCACCGCCGCCTCGTCGCCGGTCGGCAGCGCCTCGGCGACCTGCGACTCGTTGACGTTGGCCGGGGTGAAGACGCCGCGGCGGATCAGTTGGGTGTCGGCGTCGACCCCGACGTGGCCCTTGTAGCCGTAGCAGGCGTTCCCGCGGGCGCCGCCCCAGGCGGCGTCCGGGTCGGTCGGCCCCTGGGCCGACTTGGAGCGGCGCCGCGAGGCCTGCGCCTCGATCAGCGTGGCGTCCATCAGCGTCGCGCGGCCCGGCTCGATGAACAGCCCCTGCGCCTCCAGTTGCTCGTCCAACTCGCGCAGCAGCGCCTCGCCCAGCCCGCGCTGCGCGAACAGCGCGCGGTAGCGGCTGATCGTCGAGTGATCGGGGATCTCCTCGCAGAGGCTCAGCCCCGCGAAGCGGCAGAACGAGGCGCGCTCCCAGAGCATGTCCTCCATCGCCGGGTCGGACAGATTATGCCACTGCTGCAGCAGGCAGATTTTGAGCATGACCAGCGCCGGGTAGGCCTTGCGGCCCATCCGCGAGCCGTGCAGCCCGGCCAGCAGCCGCGCGAAGCGCGTCCAATCAATCGCCGCGTGGATCGCCTCCAACTGCGCGTTGCGCCCGCGACGCTCCGGTATCTGCGCCTCGCCGAACGACCCCTGCCTGCGCTCACGCTCCATGCCGCACCCCTTTCGCGTCCAACCCACCGCGTTCCCCACAAGAATCGCCGATCCCCCAGAGTTGTGCAAAGGTCTCTTCCAGGGGGGAGGTTAGGTGGGGGGTGGGACGCACCGAGCAACCACCACCCGCCACTCCCGCGCACCCCGATCGCCCGCGCACCCCGCCCTCCGCCACCCCCGCGCCCCCCACCGTCATTCCTGCGCAGGCAGGAACCCGCGCGACCTCCCTGTCCAACACTCCCCCCTTCCCCAATTCATCCCTCCCCCCTTCCAGGGGGGAGGTTAGGTGGGGGGTGGAACGCACCGAGCGTGCGCCGCTGGCCGCGCGCACCCCGATCGCCCGCACCACCCACCCTCCGTCACTCCTGCGCCCCACCCTCCGCCACCCCCGCGCCCCCACTCCCGCACCCTCTCCCCGTCATCCTGCGCCCCACTTCCGTCACCCCTATGCACTTCCGTCATTCCTGCGCCCCTTTCCGTCATTCCTGCGCAGGCAGGAACACCGCGCACCGCCGATTCCCCCAAACCGTGCTACCCTGACCTCATAGAAGAACGGAAGTGCGCCACAATGCCGACCTACCCTCACCCTCTCCACACCCCGAACAACCCTGAACAAGTCCGAACAAAGCTGAACAAACCCGAACACCGCCGAACGCCCCGACCAGATAGGAACACCCCCAAAATCACCCCCGAACACCCCGAAAAAATAAACCCGAACAGCGCCGCCACCCGCTCGCGTCCCCCCACCCCCTCCACACCCCGAACAACCCCGAACAACCCCGAACAAATCCGAACAAAGCTGAACACCGCCGAACGCCCCGACCAGATAGGAACACCCCAAAATCACCCCCGAACACCCCGAAAAAATTAAACCTGAACACCGTCGGCGGCTACTCGCTCGTCGGGCGGCGCTGGGCGAGCGCAGAGCCCAGCACCAGCAGCGCGACGCCGGCCGCCAGCTCGGGGCCAACCGGCTCGCCGAGGATCAGCCAGCTGAGAATCACGCCGAAGACGGGCGTCGTCAGCTGCGTCGCAGTCACGCGCGAGGGCAAAAAGCGCTGAAGCAGCCAGGTGTTGCCGAGGAAGCCGAAGCCGGCGATCGCGACGCCCTGATAGAGCAGCGCGCCGATGAAATCCGCGGAGTAGCTCACGGCTCCGACTCGACCAACAGGCTGAGCGGCGCGAAGACGACGACGGCGGAGACGGCCTGGGTCATCAGCAGGCGCGAGACGGGGATCGCCTGGGAGGTCTGCGAGAGGTAAATCTGGCGCACGCCGAGCAGCAGCGCGGAGCAAAGCATCATCAGGTCGCCCGCCAGCCCCCCTACGCCTTCCAGGCCGCCGCCCAGATCGCCCGAGAAGACCACGACCACCCCGCTGTAGGCGATCAGCGTGCCCACCGCCCGCCCGCGCGACATGCGATCGCCGGGCACCACGAAATGCGCCGCGAGCGCGGCCCAGAGCGGAAAGGTGGAGATCAGCACGGCGGCGTGGCCGGCGCTGGTGTGGTCGCCGCCGAAATACATCAGCGCGGTCTGCGCGGTGAAGAGCACGGCCAGGCCGCCGAGCGGCAGCCACTCGGAGCGCGGCGGGCGCAGCGAGACGCCGGCAATGCGGGCGAAGACCAGCACGACGAGGCCGCCCAGCAGCATCCGCAGCGCGCCCAGCCGCAGCGGTCCGGCGTGGTCCAGCCCGGCCTTGATCGCGACCGGGTTGCCGCCCCAGAGCATCGCCAGCAGCAGCGCGAACGCGCCCGCGCGCAAGGTCAGCGGGCGGCGCGGCGGCAGCGCGGTCGGGCTGGGCGGCGGCGGGGCTGGGTCTGACACTCGCTGAGGCTATCGCCAGCCGCGCCGTAGTTCGGATGGCGTGCTAACCTGTGGCTACGGTTCGCGCGAGTGGAGGAGACGGCTGCCGCATGCTGCTAGTGACGCGCAAGGATCATGAGAGCCCCGAGGCGCTGATCCGTCGGTTCAACAAAATGGTGCAGCGCGACGGGGTGCTCCAGGAGTCGCGGCGACGGCGGCGGTTCATCTCCAATCGCGAGAAGCAGCGCCAGGCGGAACGCCGCGCCGCCCGCCGCCGTCGCCGTGCGCAAATGAAAACGCGCCGGCGCATCCCCGTCTAGCACCCGTCCGCGCCAACCGCCAACTTCCAGCCCAACAGTCACCCCTTCCCGTCATCCCCGCGACCCGCCTCCCCGTCACCTCAACGCCTCCTCCGCCACCCCCGCGCCCTCCTCCGTCATTCCTGCCCCCTCCCCCGTCACCCCAACACCTCTCCGTCATCCCCGCGCCCTCCCCTGCCACCCCTGCGCCCTCCCCCGTCATTCCTGCGCAGGCAGGAACCCGCGCGACCTCCCTGCCCACCACCAAGCCGCCTCCCCCAAGAAAATTCATCCCTCCCCCCTTCCAGGGGGGAGGTTAGGTGGGGGGTGGAAGCCCGCGAGCCAACGCACCAATCGCGCTGCGCCCCGATCGCCCGCGACTCGCCTCCTCCGCCACCCCTGTGCCTCCTCCGCCACCCCCGCGCCCTCCCCCGTCATTCCCGCCCCCTCCCCCGTCACCCCAGCCCTCCTCCGTCACCCCTGCGCCTCCCTCGTCATTCCTGCGCAGGCAGGAACCCGCGCAACCTCCCTGCCCACCACCAAGCCGCCTCCCCCAAGAAATTCATCCCTCCCCCCTTCCAGGGGGGAGGTTAGGTGGGGGGTGGAAGCCCGCGAGCCAACGCACCAATCGGCTGTGCCCCGATCGCCCGCGGCTCGCCTCTCCGTCACCCCAGCGCCTCCTCCGCCACCCCTGCGGCCTCCTCCGTCATCCCCGCGCCTCCTCCGTCACCCCTGCGCCTCCTCCGCCACCCCTGCCGCCCCTCACCGTCATCCCCGTGCCATCCCGTCATTCCTGCGCAGGCAGGAACGACGGGGAGGGCGCCCAAATCAGTCGAGCGGCTGCGGGGGTTGGAAGATTGGCCGGCGGGGATTGGGCGCTAGCACCCTCAGCGCCGATGGCTCCACCTCCACCTCCACCACGTTGAGCGGGCCGATTTCGCCGTCTAGTTGTGACTGCAGCGGGGCGTTGACGCGCGGCGCAATTTGGAGGCGTCGGAAGCGGTGGTAGGAGACGCCGGGCGCGCTGGTGTGCAGCGCGCGGAGGGCGAGCGGCGCGGTGAGCAACGCGCGCAGCGGCGAGCCGTGGAAGAGCACGGCGTCGAGCTCGCCGTCGGTCGCGGAGGCGAGGTGGGTAAACTCCGCGACGCTGCCGTAGAGACGGGTGTTGCCAATCGTGAGCATGCCCACGCGGGCGTCGAGCGGCGGGGCGTCGTCGAAGCGCAGGCTGAGCGGCAGCGGCAGGCCGGTCAGGGCGGCGCGCGCGCCGGCCAGTCCGTAGGCCGATTTGCCGAAGAGCCGCTTGGCGGCGGGCGCGACCGCGGCCACGGCCAGCGCGTCGAGGCCGAAGCCGGCCATCAGCAGGAAGCGGCGCCGCTGCTCGGCGGCGCGGGCGAGACCGGTGTCGATCCAGGTCGGCGGGTCGAAGAGCGCGTCGAGTTGGGCGCGCACGGCGGCGAAGGGCGTGGGCGGGAGATCCGCTTCGGCGGCCCAGACATTGGCGGTGCCGGCGGGGACGCAGCCGAGCGGCAGCTGAGAGCGCAGCGGGATGCCCTGCAGGACCGTGTGCAGCGCGCCGTCGCCGCCGTAGGCGAAGAGCGCGGCGGCGGGCGCGGCGTGCGCCTCGGCGGCGACCGCGCGAGCCTGCTCGTGGGTGCGCGTCTCGACCACCTGCGCGGGCAGCCCGAAGGGGTGGCAGGCCTCGTTGAAGATGTCGATCAGCTCGTGCGTGGGCAGCGCATGCCGCGCGCGTGGATTGACCACGAACACGACGGAACCGGGCGCGATCTCGGGCGTGGAGTCGGCCATCGGCGCAGGATAAAGCGGGAATCGCGGCCGCGATTCCCGCCGGCGCGGAGTGGCGGTAAGCTGAGCGGAAGCGAGTTGGAGAGGATCGGCGTATGGCGCTGGGCTGGAAGCGGCTCGATCACATCGCGATCGCGGCGGAGGATCCGCCGGCGGCCGCGGCGTTCTGGAGCAAGCTGTTGGGCGCGGAGCTGGATCATCACAGCGCGTCGGGCGCGGAAGGCTTTCGCGTGGCGATGCTGCACCTGCCGGGGCGTCAGACGGGAATCGAGCTGATCGGGCCGTACGACGAGAGCTCGTTCATGAGCCGCTTCCTCAGCCAGCGCGGACCGGGCGTACACCACCTCACCATCGAGGTGGAGGATATCGAGCAGGCGCTGGCGCATGTGCGCGAGGAAATGGGCATCGAGCCGCTGGCGGAGCCTTTTGAGGATTACGAGTGGAAGCAGTTTTTCGTGCATCCCCGCGACGCCGGCGGGGTGCTGCTGCAGTTCTACGAGTGGCTGCCGGGGCGGCGCCCGTCGGATTGGCCGCAGTGATGGCAACCGCGCCCGCCCAGCCGACCTTCCAGGATGGCGAGTTTGTCCCCTCGCGCGAGGTGCCGTTTTCGCGCGAGTTGGACGAGTTAATTCACGAGATTCGCGCGGGCGAAGCGCCGAATATCGGGCGGTTTTGCGGTTACTGCTGCGCGCCGCTCGGGCGCGCCTCGCGCTGCGAGGTGTGCGGCGAGACGGCGGCGCAGACGGAGCCGCTGGACAAGATCGACCGCGATCTGGCGCAGATCTACGTGGCGAAGCGCAAGCGCGAGGCGCTATTCGTCCACTGCGGCGCGTGGACGGGAATTTTGCTGGCGACGGCGCTTTCGGTGCTGCTGATCGTGTTTCTGCCGGGCTGGACAAAAGTGTTCGCGATTATGACGCTGGTGCTGGGCGGCTATTTCGCGGGGGTGTTCTTCGGCAATGTGCTGGCGCAGATGCCGGCCTATCGGAGCGGCCTGAATTTATTCGCGCGGCGCTGGTCGGAGTACGCCGCGTCGCGCGATCAGTCGGAATTGTTGGGTTGAGCGGTCAGCTGAAGAACGCGATCATTAGGCCGACCGTCGCGCCGTAGAGCGCGATGAAGAACACCGCGAGCCCAAGGAGCGCACGGTAGAACTTCGCTTCGATCCGCGACTCCGATCCCGCTATCCGCTCGTTGAGCCGCTCTTCCATTGCCGTCATTCGATCGTTGAAACGGTCTTCCATCGCGATCAGCCGCTCGCTGAAACGGTCCTCCATCACGGTCATCCGCTCAGTGAGACGAGCTTCAAGATTCAGCAGCATCCGCTCAAAGTCGTCACGGAGCGATTTCACATCGGCCTTGGACGCGAGCTCGGCGGCGCCTTCTTCGAGCACATCGGCCAGGTCATCGCCGGCTTTGGGGTTGGGGCGGGCGAAGATGTCGCGCAGACGGGAGCGGTTGAAGAGTGCCATGCGGCGATCATACAGGATCGTCGGCGTGGCGGGACCAGCGCTGTTCCAGCGCGTCGACGGCGTTGGGGGTGGTCAGCACGAGCAGCGCGTCGCCGCGGCTGAGCCGCTGCTCGCCGCCGCCGACGCTGAATTGGCCATCGGCGCGGCGGATGCCGAGCAGCTGCGCGCCGTCCACACCGCCAAGCGCTTCGGACGCGCTGAGCCCCTGCGCCGCCGAGCCGCCGGCGACCTCGAGGCGCAGCAGCACATCGGGCGCGCCGGGCAGCTCGAGCACGTTTTCGGCAGTCTCCATGATGCTGGGGTAGAGCGACGCGGCGGCGAGCTGGCGTCCGACGATTTCGGTGGGCGTGAAGACGCGCGCCGCGCCGGCCTGACGCAGCGGCGCGGCCGCCTCCGGCTCGTTGCTCCGCGCCACCACGTAGCACTGCGGATCGAGGCCCAGCGCCGACAGCGTGATGAACGTGTTCTGCGCGTCGCTGCCCGTCGCCACGACCAGCGCGCGCGCCTGCGGCAGCCGCGCCTCCAACAGCGTCTCGCGCCGGCTCGCGTCGCCTTGCACCGCCAGTCGACCCGCCAGCCGATGCTGCTCGACTTCCTGTTGATCGACGTCGATGATTGCAAACGGGCGGCGGCGGCGGATCAGCTCGCTGATCACTCCGCGCCCGACGCGGCCCGCGCCCGCGACAACTACGTGGTCCTCCAGCGCCGCCAGCTCGCGCATCATCCGCCAACTCCGCAAATCACCATACAAGTCCCCCTCGAGCAGCGTCGCTGCGGCCGCCGCCATCAGATACAGCCCCGTCGTCACGCCCACGACGGCCAGCGCCACGGTGAACGCCCGCCCCGCCTCGTCCAGCGGATGCACCTCGCGGAAGCCCACCGTGGTCAGCGTCAGCACCACCTGGTAGAGCGCGTCGAACCAGCTGAATCCGCTGATCAGCCGATAGCCGACCAGCCCCGCGATCGTAATCAGCAGCAGCAGGCCGAGGGACCAGGCCAGGCGCCGAAACCCCGCCGCGGGCGCGGCCCCGGCCAGGAGCACCAGCGCCCGCCTCAGCGCCGCCCTCAGCCAAGGGACAACCCGCAGCAGCCGGGCCGCCACCCGCGTCGCCCGACGCACAGCGATCAGACGCGCGAGAGCGACTTGCGGCGGTGCGTGACGAAATCCACTAACAGGTATTCGCCCAGCTCGTCCGGCGTCGTGTAGAAGACGCGGCCCTGATTAATCCGCGCCACCTGCCCGACGAACTCCTTGAGGTAGTAGGAGCGGTCGAGCATGAAGATGTTGATCACGATGTCCTTTTTGGTGCACTGGCGCACCTGCTTGAGCGTCTCGCGGATCGTGATCGGGCTGGGCGGGTAGGCGAAGTACGAGCGCCCCTGCTCGAGATGCGCGGTCGGCTCGCCGTCGGTGATCATGATGATCTGCCGCGTGCCGACCTTGTGCTTGGCCAGCAACCGCTGCGCGATCAGCAGCGCGTGGTGCATGTTGGTGCCGAGTACGGTTTCGTCCCAGCGCACGTAGGGCAGCTCGGGCGCTTTGAGTTCGCGCGCGTAGGCGCTGAAGCCGACCAGGTAGAGGCTGTCGCGCGGGTACTGCATCCGAATCAGGTTGTTCAGCGCCAGCGCGACCTTTTTCGCGGCCTGGAAGGAGCCGCGCAGCGCCATCGACCAGGAGAGATCGAGCATCACCACCGTGGCGGTTTGAGTTAAGGTTTCGGCGCGGTAGACCTCGAAATCGTCCGCCTGCAGCTGGACCGGCGTCTGCGGACCGCTGCGGAAGACGGCGTTGCCGATCGTCTCCTTGAGATGCAGGTGGAACGGATCGCCGAACTCGTAGAGCTTGGTGTCGTCGGCGCGGTCGCCGTAGCGGCCGGTTTCGGGCATATTGTGTTTGCCGAACGACTGGCGCTTGAGGTTGGCGTAGATTTCGGCCAACGCCTTTTCGCCGATTTTGCGCGTGCCGCGCGGGGTCAGCTCCCAGGTCTTGCCGTCTTTGCGGATGTAGCCGGCTTCTTCGAGCAGTTCGAGCAGCGCTTTCAGCTGGTCGAGCGTCTCGCGCGCTTCCTCGCCGAGCAGCTCTTCGAGCTGGTCCGGATCGATGCTGTTGATGTCGCTGCCGTACTGCACCTGCTCCAGCGCCCGCTCCAGCTGGTCGAGCTGCTGCATGTAGCCCATCAGGTTCATACCTGATTCGAGGTTGAGATCCTCGTCGCCGCGGAACGGGTACTGGTTGCGCATATCGCGCATCGGGTAGTTGGCTTCGAGATTTTGCGCCAGGCGCGACAGCTCCGAGCCCATCCCCATCTCGGCCATCCGCTGCGACATCAGCTCTTGCAGCTGTTGGCGCATGTCAGGCGGCAGCGAGTTGAGCATGTTCTGCATCTGCGCGGCCTGCTGCTGCAGCTGCTCGATCAGCTCGTCGAGCGATTGCGGCGGATCGTCGCCGAACATATCGCCGTACTTCTGCATGAACTCGTCGAAGTTCGGCTCCTGGCCGCGGGCGCGCTGCTCCAGCATCTCGTTGAGGTCCTCGAGCATCTGGCGCATGCGATCCATATCCTGGTCGGACATGTTCTGGATCATCTGCGAGAGATCGTTGAAGAAGGTGTTCATCATCGCCTGCTTCAACTGCTCGAGCAGCTGGTCGTAACGCTCTTTGGCCTCGCTGTTTTCGAATTCGTACTCGCGCAGGCCGGAGACCTGGCCCGGCGCGTCTTCCGGCAGCTCGTCGATCTGCTGCTGTTTGCGTTCCAGGCGCTGGCGCAGCGCTTCGGCGAGCCGCTCCTTCTCCTCGTCGGTCAGGCCGCCGTCCTGCTGTTGAGCCTGCTGCTGCTCGGACTGTCCCTCGGACTGTTCGCCCGCTTGCGGCTGTTCTTCGCCCGCTTCGGGCGGTTGCGGACGCGGGCCGACTTCGTCGAGCCGATCGCCGAGCGTGCCCTGCTCGAGATCCAGGATCTCATCCAGCTGGCGCTGGATGTCCTCGAAGACCGACGACAGATCGAAGCGATCGAGCGCGTCGCGCCGCTGCTGGCGCAACTGTTGCAGCAGATCGCGCAGACCGTCCGAACGCTCCCCATCCGGCGAGCGCACCCCGCGCTGCAGCATGCTGCGCAGCGCCTGTTGCAGGTCGCCGAAATTCATCAGATCGTCGGCCAGCGACTTCAGCACATCGTCGGCGTCGAGCTCGGCGATGTCCTGCGTCCCATCCCACTGGCGGTAGCGGAAGCGATTAGGCATCGGCGACTCTCCCTGTTATTGCGGCGGCGGCCGGTGCGCCGGTTGTGCAATTTAGGCGCGGTAGAAGGCGGCGCGCCCGATCGTATCCTTGTTCAGCCGCTTGTTGAGATGCAGGCCCTCGAGCAGGAACTCCACCGCCGAGGCCACGCTGGCCGCGTCCTCGCCCAGCTCGAGCGGTTGCAGCGCCTCCTCGGCGCCCTCGATCCGCTGTAGCACGCCCGCGTAATCGCCGTTGGCCAGCTGCTCGCCCACCTCGACCGCGAGGCCGCTGCGGAACTGCTCGACCACCGCCTCCAGCTCGGCGATATTGAAGTAGCGCCCGAAGACGGCGGCGATCGCGGCGTGAATCAGCTTTTCGACGATCAGCTCGTCCGCACCTTCATCGACCGACTCCAGCTCGAGTTTGCCCTGCAGCGCCGGGCCGATGTGATACAGGTCGCAGATGCGCGGCGCGGCCTGCTTTTCGCCCGCCGAGACGGCGCGGCGCACCGCGTTGGCCAGCAGCGTTTCGTAACAGGCAATTGTGGCCCGCACGGAGACGCCCGAGCGCTGGCTCACATCCGGGCTGCGCCGCGCGAAGCGTGTTACTTCGGCGATGATTTCCTCCATGTAGGCCGGGCACTGCACCGCGCAGTCGGGCGCTTCGAGCGGCTGCGCCTCCTGACGCGCAATCGCCAACTCGGTCTCCAGCTCTTCCGGGTAGTGCGTGCGAATTTGCGCGCCGTAGCGATCTTTCAGCGGCGTGATGATCCGCCCGCGGTTGGTGTAATCCTCCGGGTTGGCCGAAGCCACCACCAGCACATCGAGCGGCAGCCGCACCTGGAAGCCGCGGATTTGCACATCGCGCTCTTCCATGACATTGAGCAGGCCCACCTGAATGCGCTCGGCGAGGTCGGGCAGCTCGTTGATGCAGAAGATGCCCCGGTTGGTGCGCGGCACCAGCCCGAAGTGGATCGTCAGCTCGTCCGACAGGTAGCGGCCCTCGGCGACCTTGATCGGGTCCACCTCGCCGATCAGGTCGGCGATGGTGATGTCCGGCGTGGCCAGCTTCTCGGCGTAGCGCTCGTCGCGGCCCACCCAGCGCAGCGGCGCGTCGTCGCCCAGCTCGTCGAGCTTGGCCCGCCCCTCGACCGAAATCGGGTTGAGCGGGTCCTCATGGATTTCGACGCCGTCGAGCACGGGCAGCTGCTCGTCGAGCAGGCCGACCAGCTGGCGGATCATGCGGCTCTTGGCCTGCCCCCGCTCGCCCAGGAAGATCACGTCCTGCCCCGCCAGCAGCGCGTTGACCAGCGCCGGCTCGACGGTTTCCTCATAGCCCAGAATGCCGGGGAAGAGGCGCTCGCCGCCCGCCAGCCGCGCCAGCAGATTGCTGCGGATTTCCTCGCGCACCGAGCGCGAGCGATAGCCCGACGCGCGCAATTCGCCAACCGTCGCAGCCTGTTCAGTCACGCCGACCCCCCGTCGAAATCCGCCACCGTGCGTGGCAAGTCCGAGCATAGCGCCTGGCGCACCTTAGAGGCGCGCGCGCAGGCCGCATCGGTTCCTGCCTACGCAGGAATGACGAGAGGGGGGGCGGCAGGAACCCCCGAACCGTCATTCCTGCGCCCCATTCCGTCATTCCTGCGCCCCATTCCGTCATTCCTGCGCCCCATTCCGTCATTCCTGCGCCCCATTCCGTCATTCCTGCGCAGGCAGGAACGCGCCCAACCGCCACCCCTGCACCCATTCCGCCATCCCCACACCAAATTCCGTCATTCCTGCGCAGGCAGGAACCGCACCCTCCAGCGCTTCCCGCCCACCTCCCCCCCTTCCCCAATTCATCCCTCCCCCCTAAAAGCAGACTTTCGCGCAACCTTGGCTGCGGCGGGGTTGGCGGTCGTTGGCGGGTCGGCGGGGGCGCGGCGGGGCGTTCGCAGTGTTGGGACGGGGCTGGTTTGGGGCCGGCTGAGGCTGGAATGGGGGCGCGCGGAGGCCCGTTCCGCCCTGCCGGCGGGCGGCGCGCAGGCGGGGGCCGGGCTAGGCGGCGCTCTGCGCCAGCCGCAGACCGCGGCGTAGGTTGTAGGCGAACAGCTTGCACCACATCTCGACCGTGTTGCGGGCCAGGTTGAAGTAGCGCACCGTGCGGTAGCCGTAACTGCGTTTGAACGTGCCGAAGACGGCCTCCACGCGGCGGCGCAGCTTGGCCAACGCGCGGTTGCGCTCGCGCTCCGCCTCGCTGAGCGGATGGTGTCTGTTGCCCCGCCGCAGGATCAGGTACTCGATCTCCCGCTCGTCGTACAACTCGCGCCGCTCCCGCGTGTCGTAGGCGCGGTCGGCCAGCACGAACCGCTCCCCGCCGAGCAGCAGCGCGTCGGCCACCGTGGTCTCGGCCACGTTGCCGGGGGTCAGCGCCGCGTTGCAGATCAGGCCGGTCGCGAAGTCGCTGCTGATGTGCATTTGATAGCCGTAGACGTCGCGCCCGAAGCGGGCGTCGGGGTCGGTCGGACCCTGCTCCGAGTCGAGCCGTTTGGTCGAGGCCTGAGCCTCGATGCGGGTCGCGTCGAGCAGCGCGCCCTCGCGCACCAGCAGCCCGCTCGCCTCCTGCTGGCGGCGCAACTCGGCGAACAGCCGCTCGGCCAGACCGTCCCGCTCCAACTGCGCGCGGAAGCGGTGGATCGTCGAGTGATCCGGCTGGCCGTCGTTCAGCCCCAACCCGACGAAGCGGCGGAAGGCCAGGTCGCGGCCGAGCGCGCGCTCAATCGCCGGGTCCGAAGCCCCGCCGTACCACTGCTGCAGGATGTTGATCTTGAGCATCACGATCGGCGGATAGGCCTTGCGCCCCTCGCGCGAGTTGTAGACATCGCGCAGCAGCCGCTCGAACGGCGCCCAGTCGATCGAGTCGTGCAGCGCCTCCAACTCCGCATCCCGCCCCAACCCCTCCGGCAGGCCCAACTCCGCAAACGAGGTTCCGCCCAGTTCCCGATGCATCCCGCGCTCCCTTCACTTGCCGACCACCCGCAGAATCGCAGACCCGCTCGAGTTGCGCAAAGGTCTGCTAAAAGGGGGGAGGCTAGGTGGGGGGTGGGAGGCCACGAGCGTCGACCAGCGATCGTGTAGGAGATCAGGGTTTCTTCGCGTCATTCCTGCCCCACCACCGTCATTCCTGCGCCCCCCTCTCGTCATTCCTGCCCCACCACCGTCATTCCTGCGCCCCCCTCTCGTCATTCCTGCGCAGGCGGGAACGCGCCCCCCGCCTTTGTTAGGCTGGCGGCAGCACTCAGATGAGGTGAGGAGGCTCCCAATGGCCCTGATCGACAAGCTCCGCGTTCACAGCATCCTGACTCGCGGCGGGATGACCGAGGCTCCCTCGATCGAGTTCGCCGACGCGCTGCAGGAGATGTTCGACGAGCAAATCGCCCCGCTCGCCCCCAAAGCGGATGTTGACCGGATCGTGCGGGAGTTGCGGCTGGAGATCTCGAACGCCGTGCTGCGGATCGAGCGGAACGGCGCAGAGCGCGAGGCGCGGCAGTCGCGGCAATTTCTGACGGGGATCGCAATCGTGCTGGCGGCGCTGACCCTGGCCACCGGCTTGATCATCGCCCTGACCTGAGCGCGCCGCGCAACCGTCATTCCTGCGCAGGCAGGAACCCGCGCCCCCCTCACCGTCATTCCTGCGCAGGCAGGAATGGGGGCGGCCTGCGGGCGCGCATTCCTGCCTACGCAGGAATGACGGAATTTGGTGTGGGAATGGCGAAAGGAGGGTGCGGCGGCGGGAACGGGGCTTGGCGCTTGGCTCGCAACATCCCACCCCCCACCTAACCTCCCCCCTGAGGGGGGAGGGATGAATTTTCTTGGGGGAGGCAGCTTGGTGGTAGGCGAGTAGGCAGCAAGTAGGCAAGTGGCGGCAGTGGCGCGTTCGCTCGCACGCCCTACGTTTCGCACGCACCCTACATCCCGTTCACGCACATCCTACATCCCGCTCCCCCCTTCCCCAATTCATCCCTCCCCCCTCTCAGGGGGGAGGCTAGGTGGGGGGTGGGAGGCCCCGAGCGTCGACCAGCGATCGTGTAGGCGATCGGGGTTTCTTCGCGTCATTCCCGCGCACCCTTTCTCCGTCATCCCCGCGCCCCCACCGTCATCCCCGCGCCCCCCGCCGTCATTCCTGCGCAGGCAGGAATGGGGGCGGCCTGCGGGCGCGCATTCCTGCCTACGCAGGAATGACGGAATTTGGTGTGGGAATGGCGAAAGATAGGGTGCGGCGGCGGAACGGGGCTTGGCACACGACTCGGTGCCTCCCACCCCCCACCTAACCTCCCCCCTAAAAGGGGGGAGGGATTGAATTTTTCTTGGGGGAGGCAGCTTGGTGGTAGGCGAGTAGGCAGCAAGTCGGCAAGTGGCGGCAGTGGCGCGTTCGCTCGCACGCCCTACGTTTCGCACACACCCCACATCCCGTTCACGCACACCCTACATCCCGCTCCCCCCCTTCCCCAATTCATCCCTCCCCCCTTTTAGGGGGGAGGTTAGGTGGGGGGTGGGACGCCCCGAGCGTCTACCACCCCCGTTCCCGCCCTCCAGCGTTCCTGCCTGCGCAGGAATGACGAGGAGGGGGCGCAGGAACCCCACCCTCTCGCGCTTAGCCGCTCGCCCGCATATCCTTGGGCGCACAACTCGCCGCTCCCGAATGGAACCGCGCCATGCCTCAGCCTCCCTCGCTTGCCCGCCGCGCACGACGCGCCATGCTCGCCGCCGCCCTGCTCGCGCTCGCCCTCGGCGCCGCTCACTCCCTCGCCCAGGAACCCGCTACCCCGACCGCGCCCGACGGCCTCGCCCTCACCGTCGACCTCGCCAACGAGGCCGACAACGTGCTCAGGCCCGAGTCCGGCGCCACCACCACCGCCCAGGCCAAACTCACCTACAGCGACGCGCCGCAGCGCTTGGAAGTCACCGCCGGGCAGCTTTCGGTCAGGGCAAAGAACCAGGCCAGCACCACCGCACCGGATTTCACGAACGGGCGCAACCACACCATCCCTGATCAGATACTCGCGCCGCCGGAGATGAGGCTGGACGCGCCGGGCGGGCTGAGCAACCACGGGCGCTTCGGGCGCGCCGTGGCCAGCGACGACGCACACTTCGTTGTCGCCGGCGGCGGGCGCGTCGGCGTCTACCGCGCCGTGCCCGGCGTCCGCGTCGTGGCCGACGGCCCCAACGTGCGCCTCGAGGTGGGCGGCAAAGTGCGCGACCTCACGCCCCCCACGGGCGCCGCCGCCGCCGCCTTCGGCGCTTCCGTCGCCGTCAACGGCGACTTCGTCTTCGTCGGCGCGCCCATGACCTCCATCACCTATCCCGCCGTTGCAACACCGCCCACAGCGGAGAGAACCGTCGACAACGCGGGCAGCGTCTACATCTTCAAAATTAGCGACGGTAGTCATATCGCCACACTCAAGCCGGACCGCGCGACCTCGTTCGGCGCGATGACGGACACCGCGACCGACGGCATCCAGTTCGGCGCGAGCGTTTCAGTGAGCGACGACGGCGCATGGCTCGTGGTCGGCGCGCCGCTGGCAAAGCCCACCTCAACCAGCCCCGAGTTGCCCAGCACTGGCGCGGCCTACGTCTTCCCGCGGCCTACTACAGCCGCCGCCCAATCCGGCGACCCGCCAGTGCCCGCCGACTGGGCCGACGTTGATGTGAGCAGCGGCGCAATAGAGCTCTTCTGGAGCGGCGCCTCAGTGACCGACACCATGGTGTCGCCTAACGTCGTCACCGTTGACGAAGCCGGCATCGGCGCCTCCGTAGCGATCTCCGGCGACGGCAGGGTGATCGCCGTCGGCGCGCCCAAGACGGACATCAGCAAAACCATCTCCTCAACCCTTACCGAGGAGGAGGATGTGGGCGCGGTGTTCGTCTACATCAAGCCGGCCGGCGCTTGGGTCGACGACCCTACGCCCGACGCGCGGCTCGACATCGACCCGCGCAACAGCGACAACACAGCGTTTGAGGACATCAAAAGCGTCGGGCGCGTCGTCAGCATCTCCGACGACGGGCAAGTGATCGTCGCGTCGGGCGCGGGCGACCTGCCGGTCGATCCCGACGGCACCGGCCCGATGCCCGCGCCCGCGGCGACCTGGAAGGGCGCGGCGTTCGTCTGGGAAGGCCCCGCGCCCGCGGGCACCCCGCCCGCCGCTCCGGCCTGGACCGCCAAGACCTACGCGACGGCGCGGCTGATCGGCTCGGACTCGGCGGCGGGCGATCGCTTCGGCGCGGCGGTCGCGGTCAACGCCGCGGGCGACAAGGTGCTGGTCTCCGATGCCGAAGCGTCCCGCAACACCCGGCAGGGCGGCGTCTACGTCTTCAGCCGCCCCAGCGACGGCTGGAACAACCGGGACGACGCGGCCACACCGGCACCGCCCCTGCGGATGGCCGCAGTCGTGATCGCCAGCGACGGCGTCGCCGAAGTGGCCGCGGTGACGATGCCCACGCCGATGGGCGGCTACGACGAGATCGGCGCGGCGGTCTATCTGCCGCCGCAGGTCACGCGCGACGAGGGCTTCTACGGCGCGGCGCTGGGCTGGGTCGAGACGCCGGCCGGCACGATCGATCCCGCTCCGGCTGAGGGGAGCGCCTCATACACCGCCGTGGCCCGCCTGGTGGTGGGGCAGCCGGAGAACTCCGCTGTGCGCACGGTCGCCGCGAACAAGCGGGGCAACGGCGCCGCCTACCTGCTCAGCTCGTTCAGCGAATCGTCCGATTCGACCTGTAGCGTCAGGGACAATAACGGCGTCAACGAGTACACCTGCTGGCTGGATGTGGGCGCTGCGACGATCGAGTACGGCCACGTGCAGACCGGGCACGATTTCGTACTCTCAGGCCGCGTGACCGTCAACGGGGTGACGACGCCGTACAGGGACACCTACGACGTGCGGGTGACGACGATCACAGAGTTGAGCAGCGTCAGGCTGGAGTTGGCCAGCGGGCAGGATCGCTCGGTGCAGGGCGGCGACACGGTCAATCTGGTTCTGCGGATCAGGAACGCGGAGAATCGCCCGACCGATCCGAGCTTCCTGACCACTGTGAGCATCAACGCGGGCGGCGGCGGCACGCTCTCCACCCCGGCTGGGACCTGCTCCGGCGTCACCTGCACACTTACCATCAGCCAGCTGAGCGCGACGGGCAATACCAACCGCACGGACAATATCTCGCTCACCTGGATCGCGCCGACCTCGCGCGGCGGCAAGACGATCCGGGTGACCGCGATCGGGCCCGAAGGGTCGAAATCCGGCTCGGTCTCGCTGACGGTGATCGGCGCGGCGCGCTCGCTGAGCATCGCCGCCGCCAGCTCCTCGCTCTACTACCGCCCGACGCGCAACGACAACCGCGATGTGGCGCGGCTCGAAGTGACGGCCAAGGATGCGGACGACCGCACGGTGACGCCGCCGACCCAGCTGCGCAGCTGGGATGTGAAGCTGGGCCAATCGAGCGACGGCCAATCGGTTAAGAGCCAGTTCTCGCTCAAGCGCTCGCCGGAGACGGGCCAGCGCAACGGCAAGGTACACCTCGAACTGAGCGTGACGGGGACGGATCTCGAGCCGGGCTTCTACCTGCTCGAGGCCACCCTGGGCACCGCGCGGGGCAGCCGCCGGATTACGATCTCCGGCGCGCCGGCCTCGATCACCATCGACGACGAAGGCTCGCGGCTGACCGGCGGCTCGCTGACCTTCACGGCGACCGTGCGCGACAGCCGCCGCGCGGCCGTCGCCGACGGCACGCCCGTCACCTTCACGCCGGTCGCCACGCCCAACGTGGTGCTCGCGCCGGCCGGCGCGGACCGGTCGACGACCGGCGGGCGCGCCTCGGCGCGCTACGTCGTGGTCGCCACCGGGCGCGCCGTAATCCGCATCTGCGCGGTCGACACCTGCGACGTGAAGCTGATCGGCGTAGGCGGCGGTCTGCCCGGCGGCTTCGGCGGCGGCAGTAGTGGCGGCGGCGGCGGCGGCTCCGCCGGCGGCGGTGGTGGAAGCGGAGGCGGAGGCGGCGGAGCCGTAGTCGTCGCGCCCCCGCCCCCGCCGCCCGAACCCCACGAGCAGCTCAGCCGCCGCGCGCTCGACGCGCTGATCACCTGGGAAGGCACCCGCACCGTGCGCGGCTCCGCCCTGCTCGACTCCGTCACCGAAGCCGGCGCCGTCTTCTACTGGACCGGCCGCGAGTGGCTCCCCTACGGCCGCGCCAACGGCCAGCCCCTCCCCGGCGCCATCGATTTCGTAGCCGCAATAGATGGCTCCCTATGGTTCACCGGCCCCTCCGCCCCAGCGGCGCCAGCGCCGGAGGAGTCGGACGGCGGCGATGGCGAGTCGAGCGGCAGCGAAGATGGCGAGTCGGACGGCGGCGAGTCTGGTGATGGCGAGTCGTCCGGCGACGGCGAAGGTGGCGAGTCGGATGACGGCGAATCGTCCAGCGACAACCCAACCCCCGCATCCAACTAACGCCACCCCACACACACCCACCCCCCCACCCCCCCATCCCCCCTCCCCAATTCATCCCTCCCCCCTTCCAGGGGGGAGGCTAGGTGGGGGGTGGGAGGCACCGAGCAACCACCACCCCCGTTCCCGCCCCCAACCGCCCCACGCCACCCTCGCCCCATACCACGCACCCCTGTTTCTTCCGTCATTCCTGCGCAGGCAGGAACCACCCATTCCACGCCACCCCACGCCACCTCCCCTCGTCATTCCTGCGCCCCCTCCCCGTCATTCCTGCGCAGGCAGGAACAACGCAAGCAGGCCGCCCCTACAAGCGAAGCTTGCTGCGCAGCTCGCAACGCCCCACCCCCCACCTAACCTCCCCCCTAAAAGGGGGGAGGGATTGAATTTTCTTGGGGAAGTGAGCTGTTCCTTGGTAACGGTTCTTTGGATAGATGTTAGTGCGCAAGTTGCGCATTCCCCCAACCGTCATTCCTGCGCAGGCAGGAACGACGCAAGCAGGCCAGCCCTACAAGCGAAGCTCGCTGCGCAGCTCGCAACGCCCCACCCCCCACCTAACCTCCCCCCTAAAAGGGGGGAGGGATTGAATTTTCTTGGGGGAGCGAGCTTTTTCTTTGAGTAGATACCCTTTAGGTAGATGTTAGTGCGCAGGTCGCGCATTCCCCCAACCGTCATTCCTGCGCAGGCAGGAACCGCCCCCCAACCGTCATTCCTGCACCCCCCACCGTCATTCCTGCGCAGGCAGGAACCGCCCCCCAACCGTCATCCCTGCCCCCCTCCCCGTCATTCCTGCGTAGGCAGGAACCGCGCCCCCCCTCCGTCATTCCTGCGCAGGCAGGAACCGCGCCCCCCCTCCGTCATTCCTGCGTAGGCAGGAACCGCGGCCGCCCGCATTCCTGCCTGCGCAGGAATGACGAGGAGAGGAACGCAGGAATGACGGAAGCGGCTCGGTGCCGTGAGCTGGCGGCTGGGCGGGAAATCATCGCGCGCCGGTTCCTGCCTGCGCAGGAATGACGGAGGGGGGGGGTGCAGGAATGACGGAAGCGGGCCGGTGCAAGCGGGGGCTTGGTGCGCGGCTCCGCCTCTACCCACCTTGCCGCCACACGGCTGCCTGCGTGGCCCGCAGGCGCAGGATTGGCGCGCCCCATTTTGGGGGGAGCCAGGCGCCTTGCGCGGCGGGCCAGATGACGCGCCAGCGCTGCTCGTCGGCGTCCCATTGCTCGACGATGCTGAGCAGCCCGGGCTGCTCGCGGTCGAGCCGATTGAGCGCTTCGGCGGCGGTCGTCCAGCGGCCGGTCCAGCTGACGAGATTGACCCCGCGCTGCAGCTGGATCGCCGCGCCGACGCCCTCGATGTGCTCGGTCGAAAAGTAGTCGCGCGGGACGCCGGGCGCGAGCGCGACTGTGAGCACATCGCCGCCGCGCACCGTGCGCAGCGTGCGCAGGCTGTCGGGCGCGTACTGCGACCAGGCTTGCCACTGCGCCGCGGTGGCGTCCCAGCGCCAGGCGGCGATCGCGGCCGGGCCGAAGGCCGCGAGCGCTTCGCCGACGGGGCGCTCGCGGCCCTCGATCGCCAGCAACCGCAGGCCGTCGCCGCCCGAGCGGCGCGGCGCGATCGGCTGCCGCGCCGGAGCGGGCAGGGGTGCGGAGAACTCGGAGGTCGCGCCGCCGCGGGCCACGCCCACGGCGCGAATGTCGCCCAGCGCCAGCACCAGCGTGTGCGCCTCGAACAGGCCGTCGTCGCCGACATAGGCGCGGGCCAGCGCGCCGGGGCGGTCGAGCCCGACGACGTAGATTTCGACGAACGCGCCGGGCTCGCCGCGCCCGCGAATGATGTTGCGCAGCTGGTTGTTGGGAATGCGCTCGACGGCGTAGCTGAGCAGCGTGGGCGTCTGCGGCGCCTCGACGTGGTCGGCGAGGTCGATGTCGAGCCCGTCGTTGCCGCCGAAGATGTTGCGCGTGATCAGATTGTCGCGCGCGTTGAGCCCGTCCACGCGCACCGCCGCGCCGCTCAGCCCGCCGATGCGGTTTTCGCGCACGGTGGCGGCGCGCACCTCGTCGCCCAGGACAATGCCCACGGCCGTCGCGGCGGCGGCGGGGAAGCCGACGGCGGCGAACTCCGCGCCGATGCGATTGCCCGAGACGGCGGCGTCCTCGATCTCGGCGAGCAGAATCGCGGTGTCGAGTCCGCGCAGCGAGTTGCCCAGCCCGCTGTCGCCGCCGATGCGCAGGTCGGCGGCCTGGCGCGCCTCGATGCCGATCGCGCCCGGCTCGCCGGAAAGCTCGGGGCCGGCGATCGTGTTGCGCTGCAGGCTGACGCGGGAGGTGGCGGCGCCGGCGATCACGATGCCGCGCCGCCCGACCAGCACGTGGTTGGCGACGACGCGCACCTCGGCCGCGCCGGCGATGATCGAGACGCCGCGCTCGCGGTTGGGCAGCGGCCGGGCGTCGGCCAGGGACGGCGAGTCGGGCGAGTCGGGCGGGGGGACCAGGCCGATCCAGTTGTTCGAAAGCCGAATCTCGCGCGCGCCCTGCTCGACGGCGACGCCGACGCGGTTGGCGGCGATGATGTTGGCCTGCGCCGCGCCGACCCGGACGCGCGCCGCGCCGGGGCCGAGGAAGACGCCCACATCGTTGGCGGCGGGCGCGCCGGCGGCGCTGACGCCGATGCGGTTGCCGTCGATCGCCGCGGGCGCGCGAGTCTCGCGGTACTCGATCCCGGCCACGGCGCTGGCGCAGATGACGTTGCCCACAACGTCGGCCTGGGCGGCGTCGACGACCAGCACGCCGTCGTCGTTGGGCAGCGGTTGGTCGTCGGCGTTGAGGCCGATCGTGTTGCCGAGCACGCGCGCGCCCGTCACGCCGCCGCCGCCGATCACCACGCCGTGCCCGCTGCGCTGGGCCACGCTGTTGCCGGCGATGCGGTTGCCGCAGCCGGGGCAATCGCCGCCGATGCGGGCGTCGACCGCGCCGCCCAGCACCGCGACGCCGCTCAGCCGGTTGGGCGCGGCGGCGCGCCCGTCGGGCGTCATGCCGAGCCAGTTGGACTCGATCACGGCGCCGCGCGCGGCCGCGCCGACAACGCCGATTCCGTAGCGCTGGAAGCCGCCGATCGCGATGCCGCGCACGGCGATGCCCGCGCCGTTGATCAGCAGCCCCGCGGCGTCGCCGGCCTGGCCGCCGTCGAGGTAGACGGGCGGCGGCCGGTCGGCGCTCCAGCCGGGCTGGGTCGTCGCGTCGAGCGTGGTGTCCGCGCCGCGCAGCGCCGGCAGTTGCGCGCGGGGCGCGATCACGGTCGGGCCGCTCAGCGCGAAGCGGATGCTGTCCGCGCCGTCGGACTCGTTGGCGGCGTTGATCGCGGCGCGCAGGCTGCAAACGGCGGCGCAGCCGTCGGGGCCGGGATCGTCGGCGGTGTTGACCGTCCAGACGCTCGGCTGGGCGGCGTTCTGCGCGCTCGCGCCGCCGGCGAGCGCCAGCGCGGCGAGCAGGACGGTAGCGAGCAGCGCGGCGGCGGTGGACCGTTTCAGCGGGTCGCTCCCGGCAGGCGCGCGGCGGAGTCGAGCCGAATATGCAGGCGGTCGCCGGGTGTGAGCTCGAACGGATCGGAGCGCGGCGCCGCGCGGTGCGTGGTGTAAATGTCCCAGCCGCCGCCCTCGGCGCGCTGCCGCCAGACGGTGACGCCGAGATGGCTGATCGGGGCGATCGCGTCGTCGACCGACTTGGCCGCGCCGACCCAGGTCACGACGTTCATGCCCCGGCGCAGCGCCAGTCCGGAGGCGGCGAGGTCGGCCAGCAGGCCCTCGCTGGCGACCTCCTGCGGGGCTTCGACGAGCCAGCCCTGCAGGATCGGCTCGCCGACGGGGTTTTCGATGCGCAGGCGGCTGGTCGCCACGCCGCGCTGTACGGTCACCGTTTCGGGCATCAGCGTCGCTTCGCCGCCCTCGAGCACGACCCGCCAGCGCACGGTGTAGCCGGAGGCCGCCAGCCGCCCGGTCGGATCCACCACCTCGGCGCGCAGAATGTACTCGCGCTGCTCGCCCTCTTCACCGTCGAGCGTGAGGTCGTCAACCTGCGCGGCGGTGACGTAGAGGGTTTCGGGCGCGCCGACGACGGTCAGCTCGACGATGTCGCTGAGCCCGCCGCCCGCGTCGGTGTCGGCCTGCAGCCAGTACTCGCCCGATTGGGCGGAGGACGCGGTAGCGCGGACCAGCACGCCGCCGGCAGCGTCGGTGATCAGCGAGCCGTTATCGCCGTCGGCGGTCAGGCGAATGCCGGAGTCGTCTTGCACATTGAAGGAGATGCGCTGCCCCGGGACGGCGCGGCCGCCGGCGTCGAGCAACCGCGCGACAACGATGGCGGAGCGAATTTCGGAGCCGCGCTCGAGGATCGGATTGAGCGCCCAGAGGCGCAGGCTGACCGGCTCGCCGTGGAGCATGAGCAGGAGCTCGAGCTCCGCGTCCCCGCTGACCGCTCGCAGCGGGATCTCGCCCGGCTCCGCGCTGAGCGTGACGCTCGCGCGGCCCGCGTCGGACGCGCTGAGCGAGAGCGAAGCCCCTCGCTCGCCGCCGGGGGAGCGCAGCAAGGCCGACGCGGCGTCGGTCGTGATGCTCAGCGGCGCGCCGGGCACGGGCTGACCCAAACGATCGCGGAGCTCAAACTGCAGCAGGTGGGAGCGCGAGGCGTCGAGCGGGCGATCGGGCGGCGGGCGCAAAAGCGCGATCTGGGCCGGCGCGCCGATGAAGACGACTGTCGCGGTGTCGACCAACTGCCCGGCGCGGGCCGTGATCACCGCGGTGCCCGCTCGACCGTCGCCGACCAGCGTCACGCTGGCCGACAGGCTCTCGCCGTCGGCGGAAAGGATCGGGCGCACCAGGACGCGGGCCGGCCCGGAGTCCGCGCCGAACGCGCCCAGATCGGCCGTCACGGTGACGGGAGTCGGCCCGCCGCTTGCGGCCGCAAGCCGGATGGTCACCCTGGCGCTGCCGCCGTCGGCCAGGACCCTGTCGTTGTCCACGGAAACGGTAAGTTGCTCGCCCTGCGCAGCGGCGAAGCTGGAGGCGAGCAGAGCGACGCAGAGGACGAGCAGGGCGACGCAGAGGGCGAGCAGCCAAGCGATACGTCGAATCACAATGCCAGCCGCCATTTCGCACTCCGCCTGCAAACTCAGTGTACGCGCGCGCAGCCAAATTCAAGCCCCAAAAATCGCCGCCCGTTTACCCACAGTTCACGCTTCCAAGCGCCGCCCCGAGGCCACCCAAAGCAACTCATCCATACCCCCAATCCACCCCGCAAACCGCCCCCAAATTCACCCCGTCAGCCGTCATCCCCGCGCCCCCATCCGCCATCTCTGCGCCCCTTTCCGTCATTCCTGCGCAGGCAGGAACCTACGCGACCCTCCACCACCCCTGCGCCCCCCCTCCGTCATTCCTGCGCAGGCAGGAACCTACGCGACCTCCCACCACCCCTGCGCCCCCCCTCCGTCATTCCTGCGCAGGCAGGAACCTACGCGACCTCCCACCACCCCTGCGCCCCCCCTCCGTCATTCCTGCGCAGGCAGGAACTCACCGCGCGCAACGCAGCTGGTTCCGCCCCTGACTGTTGGCGGCGCTCAGGCAGGCCGTCTCGGGTCGGGGCGCGTAGAGGCGGTGGAGGTCGCGTAGGTTCCTGCCTGCGCAGGAATGACGGAGAGGGAGCGCGGGAATGACGAAAGCGGGTCGGCGCTGCGAGCGGGGCTTGGTGCGCAGCTCGCAACGCCCCACCCCCCACCTAACCTCCCCCCTGAAAGGGGGGAGGGATGAATTGGGGAAGGGGGCGGATGGTGGTGTTCAGGGTTGTTTTTTTTCGGCGTGTTCGGGGGTGATCCGGGGGGTGCGCCTATCTGGTCGGGGCGGTTGGCGGTGTTCGGGTTTGTTCGGATTTGTTCAGGTTTGTTCAGGGGTGATGCGGCGTGGGTGGCCGCGGAGCGGCGGAGCGGCGCACCCGCGCACAACCACCTACCCCAAGAAAATTCATCCCTCCCCCCTTTCAGGGGGGATTAGGTGGGGGGTGGAAAGCACCGAGCCGCCACCAGAGCGTGCTTACACCTCCACCATCCCTACGCCCCCATCCACCGCCTCTACGCGCCCCGACCCGAGACGGCCTGCCTGAGCGCCCCGCCAACAGTCAGGAGCGGAACCATCTGCGTTGCGCGCGGTGGGTTCCTGCCTGCGCAGGAATGACGGAGAGGGAGCGCAGGAGAATGACGGATGGAGGGGCGTAGGAATGACGGATGGAGAGGGCGCAAGAATGACGGAAGTGGGTCGGCGCTGCGAGCGGGGCTTGGTGCGCGGCTCGCGGCGTTCCACCCCCCACCTAACCTCCCCCCTGAAAGGGGGGAGGGATGAATTTGCTCGCCGCCTGCTGATCGGGGGAGGGATGAATTTTCTTGGGGTGGATTGGTGCGCGAGGGGGGAGGTGGGTGTTAGCGAGCGAGGGGGAAGAGGGTGGGTACTAGCGAGTGGGGGTGGCGGAGGTTGGTGTTGTTCGGAGGCACGGTGAGGGCGGGGCCTAGGGCCCCGCCCTCGTTGGGTGCGGTCCGCGTCGGGCGGACGCGAAGCCGGACGCTGGGAGCGTCTAGCTCTGGGCGCGCCGCCGGACGGCCACGCCGCCGGCCAGCGCGATCAGCGCCAGCGCGCCGGCGATGCCGCCGTAGACCGCGCTCGAGACGCCGCGGCTGCTGTCGGCCAGGCCGCCCGTGCCGGTGGTGGAGAGGACGGGCTCGAAGCTGTCTTCTTCCCTGTCCATCGAGTCGCCGCTGTCCATGGAGTCGCCGTCGCCGCCGTCCATGGTGTCGCCGTCGCCGCCGTCCATGACGTCGCCGTCGCCGCCGTCCATGACATCGCCATCGCCACCGTCCATGACGTCGCCGTCGCCGTCCGTGGTGCCGCTGCCGGTACCGTCATCCTCGAGCTCGTCGCTCTCTTCGGTGGCGGAGGTGACTGCGAGGCTGAGCATGGTGCTGCCGCCCGCGCTGGTGTCGTAGGAGCCCTCGGCCGCCATGCCGTTGACCGTGAAGGTCACGCCCATGGTGCCGGCGGGCACGTTGTCAATGTTCCAGCCGCCTTCGGCGCTGTAGGTGGCAGAGCCGACGCTCTCGCCGCCGGCCATCGCCATGATGGTGGTGCCGGAGGGGGCGGGCTCGCCGTCGATCGTGACGCTGCCGCCGAAGCCGTAGAAGCTGTGCGGCGGGGTCTGCTGCGCCAGTGCGGCGCCGGTGATGAGGAGCGCCGCCAGCATCGCCCCCAACACTGCCATCTTCCGAGGCATCTTCAACATGCGATCCGTCCCTTTCTGTGCTGCTACGCCGCCAGTATCCACGCTCGCGGCGTTTCAGACAACTCCTGTTGCGCCCCTAGCCGCTCAGCCAGAGGATATCGCCCAACTCGATGGTGAAGTCCACAGCGCCCGGCAAGGGGCGCCCGGAGCGTTCAGCATAGGGCACGAAGCGGTTTGTCGCGCTGTCGCGCTTAAACATTGCGTCAATTCCGCGCGCCGGCAACTCGGCGAAGAGCTCGCTCGCGCGGGTGGCGGTGGAGGATTGCCACGAGGCGTAGGTGTTTACGCCAACTTCGCTCAAGCCGCCCACGCCGACCGGATCCGCGCTCCCGCCGCCGCCCGGGGAGGCGGGGACGTTGATGGTCTGCACGCCGACCTCGCCGTCGGCGGTGACCGTTACGTAAGCTCCGCCGCTCGAAGCGGCGAGGAACTCCGCCGAAGCGCGGCCGTTCACGGTCCTGATCGTGCTGCCGCCGGTCGCGATCAGCTGCGCGCCGCCGGCGCCGACGGTTCCGATTGGCAGCGCGCTGAAGTTGACCGACGTGCCGTCGGCGACGGGCTGGCCCTCGGCGTCGGTCACATCGGCGTTGACCACGATGCGGGCGACGCCGCCGGACCAGGTCGGATCGGCGACGGTCACGGCGACGGCGCTGGCCTTGCCGGCGACGCGGAAGGCGCGCTCGCCGACGAGGTTGGTGCGCGACACGCGCAGGGTGTACTCGCCGACGGCCAGCGGATCATCGCTGTCGGCTTCGGTGCGCAGGCGGATGTAGACATTGCCGTTGCTGTCCGGGGCCAGCTGCTCGCGGGCGATGTCGGTCGCGGCGACGGTGCGCCCGTCGGGGTTGCGCACGGTGATCGAGAAGCTGCTGGGCAACTCGGCGGGGTTGTCCGCGCTGTCCTGCGCGGAGACCTGAATTCGAATCTCGTCGCGGTTGCCGTCGCTCGCCTCGTTGAGCAGAGTGCCGGAGGGCGCGCCGAGGACGAGCTTGGCGGCGGGGCCGGAGAAGGTGAGCCGGGGCGATTCGGCGTTGTGCGTCTGGGCGGAGGTGGTGAGCACCTGAACCGTGACTGTGCCGCTGACCGCGGTGCGGCTTTTGACGTTGATCGCGATGGACTCCGCGCCGCGCCCGCCCAGTTGCGCGACGCTGCGCGCGGTCCACTGGCAGGTCGCGCCGGCGCAGCTCGAGCCCGGCGTGGTCGAGGACAGCGTGAACTGCGCGCCGGAGACCAGGATCGTGGCGATCGCGTCGGGGTCCGCGGCGGCGTTGTTGGCGTTGAGGATTTTGAGCACGAGATCGATGCCATCGGTGCTGCCGGCGGCGCGGGTGCTCGGCTCGTTTGCGGCCAGCTCGAACGTGACCGTCTCGACTTCAACGACATCGGCGATCGTGAGCGTGGTCGTGGCTGCCGCCAGGTCCTGGCCGGTAATCGCGTTGCCGTTGTTGGCGCCGGTGATGGTCAAGGAGTAGTCAACGCGGCCGCCGGTCACGGAGAGGGTGTATTCGCCTTTCGGGGCCGCAAAGAGGTCGAAGGTGTGGCGGCCGACGACGCAGTCCCAGACCACATTCTCGTCGGGTGCCAGTTCGCAGGTGCTGGGGCCGATCGTGCCGCTGCCTACGGTCGCATCGAGCTGTTGAGGGCCGGTGCCCCGTAGCACCCGACCGGTGGGGAGGGTCACGCTGACCGCGGTGATCGCGCTCTTCTGGATCACCTGGCTCACCGTGAAGCGGAGCACGTGATCGACCGCGAGGGGGCGATCGCCGTCGGGGTCCGGCGGGACGGTGGCGTCGGAATCGTCGATCACCAGCCGTTGCACAACATTGTCGACGGTGATGGCGGTTTGCGCGCGGGCGGCGGACGGAGCGAGGAGCGCCGCGAGCAGCGCGGCCGCGAGCGCGGCCAGCAGCCCGAGCGCCAGCATGGCCGGCATGCCCAACATACGTAGCGTGTGCGGCGTGTGCGAGGGCGTTGCCCAACTCATCGCGCTTGCTCGCCTCTCTGGCCGACCGCCCAACGATTCGGCTATTGGGCAATCGGCTACCCATCTAGCCTACGCAAGCCGCCCCCACTTTCGCCCATCCGCTTTACGTCGGCGCAACATATCGGCCGCTGCCACAAATGCGCCAGGGTTGGGAGGGAAGGGGAGAGGTTAGGTAGGGCGCCCCCCTCCGTCATTTCTGCGCCCCTCTCTCCGTCATTCCTGCGCAGGCAGGAACCCGCGCCCCTCTTCCCCAATTCATCCCTCCCCCCTTCCGGGGGGGAGGTTAGGTGGGGGGTGGGAGGTTGCAAGCGTTTGCCGACCGCTCTTCAACACCCCAATCGCTCTCCTCCGTCATTCCTGCGCCCCTCTCCCCGTCACCCATGCGCCCCTCCGTCATTCCTGCGCAGGCAGGAACCCGCGCCCTCCTCCGCCATTCCTGCGCCCTCTCCGTCATTCCTGCGCAGGCAGGAACCTACGCGCCACCCACCCCCCGCGCACTCCTTCCCCAATTCATCCCTCCCCCCTGGAAGAGACCTTTGCACAACTCTGGGGGATCGGCGATTCTTGTGGGGAACGCGGTGGGTTGGACGCGAAAGGGGTGCGGCATGGAGCGTGAGCGCAGGCAGGGGTCGTTCGGCGAGGCGCAGATACCGGAGCGTCGCGGGCGCAACGCGCAGTTGGAGGCGATCCACGCGGCGATTGATTGGACGCGCTTCGCGCGGCTGCTGGCCGGGCTGCACGGCTCGCGGATGGGCCGCAAGGCCTACCCGGCGCTGGTCATGCTCAAAATCTGTCTGCTGCAGCAGTGGCACGACCTGTCCGATCCGGCGATGGAGGACATGCTCTGGGAGCGCGCCTCGTTCTGCCGCTTCGCGGGGCTGAGCCTCTGCGAGGAGATCCCCGATCACTCGACGATCAGCCGCTACCGCGCGCTGTTCGCGCAGCGCGGGCTGGGCGAGGCGCTGCTGCGCGAGTTGGACGAGCAGTTGGAGGCGCAGGGGCTGTTCATCGAGCCGGGCCGCGCGACGCTGATGGACGCCACGCTGATCGAGGCGCAGGCCTCGCGGCGCCGCTCCAAGTCGGCCCAGGGGCCGACCGACCCGGACGCCGCCTGGGGCGGCGCCCGCGGGAACGCCTGCTACGGCTACAAGGGCCACGTCGGGGTCGACGCCGACACCCAACTGATCCGCCGCGGCGTCTTCACCCCGGCCAACGTCAACGAGTCGCAGGTCGCCGAGGCGCTGCTGACCGGCGACGAGGCGGCGGTGCACGCCGACCGCGCCTACGACAAGGCCGAGCGGCGCGCACTGCTGGAGGCGATGCGGATCGACTGCCGCATCCTCAGACGGGCCGACCGCTACCACCCGCTGACCGAGGCGGAGCGCGAACTGAACGCGCTCTGGGAGCGAACCAGACGCAAGGTCGAGCCGGTCTTCGGCACGTTCAAACGCAGCTACGGCTACCGCACGACGCGCTGCTACAGCCTGGAGCGCAACCGCTTCGAGTTCTACCTCAAATGCCTCGCCTTCAACCTGCGCAAACTCGTGCGGCTGCAGGCCGCGGGCTAAGCCTCGCCGCCGCCGGGCGCAGTGCGCCCCAGCCGCCCGCGCAGCCCCAAAAACACCCGCCCGAACCCCCCGCGCAAGGCCCCAACCGCGCCATCCCGCGCCCTAAAACGCCCCCAACAACCCCGCCAGCCGACTTTTTCAAAGGTCTCTTCCAGGGGGGAGGTTAGGTGGGGGGTGAGAGGTTGCGAGCGTTCGCCGACCGCTCTTCAACACCCCGATCACTCTCCCCGTCATTCCTGCGCAGGCAGGAACCCGCCGCGCCACCCACACCCACCCACACACCCACACCCCACTTCCCCAATTCATCCCTCCCCCCTTCCAGGGGGGAGGTTAGGTGGGGGGTGAGAGGTTGCGAGCGTTCGCCGACCGCTCTCCAACACCCCAATCGCTTTTTCCGTCATTCCCGCGCCCCCCCTACCGTCATTCCTGCGCCTCTCTCACCGTCATTTCTGCGCCCCCTCCGTCATTCCTGCGCAGGCAGGAACCTGCGCCCCTCTCCGTCACCCATGCGCCCCTCTCCCCGTCATTCCCGCGCAGGCAGGAATGACGATGGAGGCGCGGGTATGGCGCGAGGAGGGTCGGCGCTGCGCGCGGGGCTTGGTGCGCAGCTCGCGGCGTTCCACCCCCCACCTAACCTCCCCCCTGGAAGGGGGGAGGGATGAATTGGGGAAGAGTGCGCGGGGGGTAGGTGGCGCGTAGGTTCCTGCCTGCGCAGGAATGACGGAGAGGGACGCAGGAATGGCGGGAGGAGGGTCGGCGCGGCGCGCGGCGGGTTCCTGCCTGCGCAGGAATGACGGAAGGGGCGCAGGAATGGCGGGAGAAAAGTCGGCGCGGCGCGCGGCGGGTTCCTGCCTGCGCAGGAATGACGGAAGGGGCGCAGGAATGGCGGGAGAAAAGTCGGCGCGGCGCGCGGCGGGTTCCTGCCTGCGCAGGAATGACGGAAGGGGCGCAGGAATGGCGCGAGGAGGGTCGGCGCTGCGCGCGGGGCTTGGTGCGCAGCTCGCGGCGTTCCACCCCCCACCTAACCTCCCCCCTGGAAGGGGGGAGGGATGAATTGGGGAAGAGTGCGCGGTGGGTGGGTGGCGCGTAGATTCCTGCCTGCGCAGGAATGACGGAGGGACGCGGGGGCGGCGGGGCTAGCCGCGGCCAATCACCAGCGAGACTGAGGTGGTGCCGGAGCCGCCGATGTTCAGCGTGGCTACGCGGCTTGCGTTGGGCACCTGGTAATCGCCCGCGCTGTCGGTCACCTGGCGGTAGGCGTCGAGCGCCTGGCGCACGCCGGTCGCGCCGACCGGGTGGCCGCCGCCGATCAGGCCGCCGGAGGGATTCATCGGCAGCTTGCCCTCGAAATCGATCGTGCCGTCCTCGATGGCCTCGAAGGAGCGGCCCGGCTCGGTCAGGCCGAAATGGTCGATCGCCATGTAGTGGGAGGTGGTGAAGCAATCGTGCGTCTCGATCGCGTCGAGCTGCCAGACATCCTCGACGCCGGCGCGCTCGAAGGCGTCGACGATCGCGCGGCGGGTGTGGGGCAAGATGTAGGGGTCGCCCGCCGCCTGGGCGATTTTGGCGTCGAAGGTGAGCGCGGCGGTGCGGTGGCCCCAGCCTTCGATGCGCGGCACGTCGGCGAGGTCGACGCCGCGCTGCTCCGCCCACTGCGCGGCGCTCTGCTCGGAGGCCAGCACCAGGCTCACCGCGCCGTCGGTGATTTGCGAGCAGTCGCGCACCGCCAGCCGGCCGGTGACCGAGGCGGCGTACTTGCCCTCCTGCAGGTCGGCGATGTCGCCGAGCCAGGCGCGGGTCTGCGCGTTGGGGTTGCGCTGCGCGTTGGCGTAGTTGATTTCGGCGAGGCGGGCGAGGTGCGCGGAGTCCAGCCCGTAGCGCTGCTCGTAGACATCGCCGAGCCGGCCGAAGAGCTTGGGGAAGGGCAGGTCGACGCCTTCGGCCTCGAGCTCGTACCAGCCGGCGGTGCCGAGGAAGTCGCCGCCCTCGACGGGGCTGACGGTCTTCATCTGCTCGACGCCGAGCACCAGCGCGGTGTCGTAGCGCCCGGCCTCGATTTCGGCCGCGGCCATCAGGATCGAGATGGAGCCGGAGGCGCAGGCTGCCTCGTGGCGGGAGGTGGGCAGGCCGCCGAAGTCGGGGCTGATCTCGGCGAAAAAGCCGCCCAGCTGGCCCTGCTTGGCGTAGAGCTCGCCGGCGAAGTTGCCGACATGGGCGGTGTCGATGTCGTGCGCTTCGAGGCCGGTCGCTTCGAGCGCGCCCTGCACGGCCTCGCCCATAATCTCGCGCAGGTTGGCCTCTTCCTTGCGCCAGTTGCGCGCGAAATCGGTCTGGTAGCCGCCGAGGATGTACACCGGGCTGGTCATAGGGGATTCCCTTCGTGTGGTTCGCGTGGTGCGAGGGTAGCAGCAGCGCGCGCCGGTTTGGCGCGATCGCCGCGATCGGGTTGAATCAGTAGCCGCGGAAGACGGGGGCGCGCTTTTCGCGCCAGCTGAGCCGCCCCTCGTGCGCATCCCAGCTGCGGCGGTAGCGATCGGAGACCTCGACCTCGCGCGAGAGCGTGTCGCGCAGCGAGTGCTCGGCGGCGTAGTCGATCATCTCCTTGAAGGCGGAGGCGTTGAGCGTGGGCAGGCCGGCGAGGTCGGCGACGAAGCGGGCGGCTTCGGCGTCGAAATCCTCGAGCGGCCAGACGCGGTTGGCCCAGCCCCAGGCCAGCGCCTCCTCGGCCTCGAGGTGGCGTCCGCTGACGAGCAGCTCGAGCGCCCGGCCGCGTCCGACGATGCGGGGCACAAACCAGGTGGTGCCGCCGTTCATGCCGATCGCCCGCTGCACGCGGTGATCGCCGACTTCGATGTTGTCGGCGCAGAGCCGGATGTCGCAGGCCGAGGCGATTTCCCAGCCGTGCCCCAGCGCCCAGCCGGTGACGAGCGCGACGACGGGCTTGCGCAGCGCGCGCAGGCTGAGCAGGAAGGGGTGATGCACCGTGATGCTGTTGTCGATCGGGTTGACCGGCTCCATCCCGTAGAGGTCGTCGCCGGAGCAGAACGCCTGCGTGCCGGCGCCGCGCAAAGTGACGACGCGGACATCGGGGCGGGCGGCGGCGAAATCGATCAGCTGTTGCAGCTCGTGCAGCAGACGAAAGCTGAGCGCGTTGAGCCGCTCGGGGCGGTTGAGCGTGATCGCGAGCACGCCCTCGTCGCTCAACTCCCAGAGCGTCACCTGCCATTCGCCGTCGGCGAGCGGCTTGGGCGCTTCGGGCCATTCGTGGTCTGTCGCGGTGGTCATCAGTCGTCCTCTCCGATCAGGGCCCAGACTTCGTTGAAGTCGATCGTAAAGCCCGGCAGTTCCGGCTCGGCTGAAAGTTCGGCCGGACGCTCCAGGCGCTCGGTTTCGCGGCCAGGGCGGTAGACGAAGACCAGCAGGTCTTCGGGATCTACGAGCACGCCCAGGCGCACGCCGTAGGCAATCCAGTCGGCCATTTTCTTCTGCTGCTCCTCGAGCGATTGGCTGGGCGAGCGCACTTCGACGACGAAATCGGGCACCGCGTCAATCAGGCCCTGGCGCTGAGCGCGCGTCCGCTCGCCCAAACGCTCCGCGCTGATCCAGGCCGCGTCCGGCATCATCACCCGCCCATCGATATGGCGAATGCCCACGCTGGGGCTGTAGACGCGCCCCTCGCGGTGCGCGCGCCACCAGATGCGCAGCTGCGCGCCGATCTCGCTCTCCAGCTCGCCGCTCTCGCCGCCCGCCGCGAAATTCATCAGCAACGCCCCTTCCGTAGTGCGCTCGAAGCGCCAGCCGTCGTTGAGATCGCCGATGCGCAGCAGCAGTGCGTCGGTCAGCGGATGCTCCGGCGGGAAGCGCAACACGGGCAGCGGGGGTGCGGTGACCATCGCGCGCCCCTTTCGGCTGCTTGTCGACTGCTTGTCGGCTGCTTGCCGCCTAATCGGATCGTAGCGGGCGCGGCGGTCCACCGCGCGGCGCGGGCGATATCCCAAAAGCGTGTAGGCTCGCCTCTGAGCCACGCACAGACCCGAACGGCAGGAGATTTCCGTGAAGCAGTTCATCGTCCTCTACTACGCGCCGACTTCCGCAATGGAGCAGATGGCGGACCTGACGCCGGAGCAGATGCAGGCAAACATGGCGCCCTGGATGGCCTGGATGGGGCGCTGCGGCGAAAACCTGGTCGACGCCGGCTCCCCGCTCGGCGGCGGGCTGAACGTGGCGGCCGACGGCGCGGCCGCGCCCAGCGGCAAAAACGTGACCGGCTACTCAATCTTGCAGGCGCAGAGCATGGCCGAGGCGCAAGCCCTGCTAGCAGACCACCCGCACTTCAGCTTCGGCCCCGACTGCGAGGTAGAAATCCACGAAGCAATGCCAATCGGCCCCTAGGCCGATCAGCCCGTAGGCTCTGTTCACACTTCCGTCATTCCTGCGCAGGCAGGAACCCGCGCCCCCTCACGTCATTCCTGCGCAGGCAGGAACCCGCGCCCCCCCTCTCGTCATTCCTGCGCAGGCAGGAACCCACGCACCCCTTCCCCAATTCATCCCTCCCCCCTTCCAGGGGGGAGGCTAGGTGGGGGGTGGGAGCTTGCGAGCCGCCGCACCCACGCGGTTCCCGCCTGCGCAGGAATGACGGAGCGAGCCCAGAAACCACAAAGCGCCTCACGCAATCACGCCGGCCGCGGCCAGCTCGGCGATCTGCTCCTCGCTCAGACCGAGCCGATCCCGCAACAACTCCGCGCTGTGCTCGCCCAACTCGGGCGCGTCGCGGCGAATCGTCGCCGGCGTGGCCAGCAACTCGGCGGGATGCCGCAGCGTCGGCACCGGCCCGTAGCGGCGGTGCTCGTGCTCCGCGAGATAGCCGTTCGCCGCCACGGCGGGATCGCTCGGCAAGTCCCCGATGTTCTGCACGCGCGTGAAAATCAGATTCGGCTCGGTCGCCAGGCGACGCTCCCATTCGGCCCGCGGCGCGGAAGCGAAGCGCTGCTCCAGAATCGCGATCAGCGCCTCGCAGTGCTCGCCCATCGCCGCCAGCGTCGTGAAACGCGCGTCCTCGCTCAGCTCCTCCAGACCCATCGCGCGGCAGAAGGCCGGCCAGTCGCGCTCCGCCTCGAGAATGCCCAGAATCAGCCACTCGCCGTCGCCGCAGCGGTAGAGATTCCAGAGCGGATTGGCCGCCCGGCTGCGGTCGAAGCGCGGCCATTCGTCCATCCCCTTGAGCATCGCCACGCTCACGCCCCAGTAGGAAAGCCACATGGTGGCCATGATGTGCGAGACCTCGACCCGCTGCCCCCGTTTGCCGTCGGGGCCATCATTGCGCTCGCGCGCCGCAATCGCCGCCAGCACCCCGTAGGCCAGGCAAGTCGCGCCCATCACGTCGGCGATGCCCAGCGTGTTCCAGTTGGGCGGATCGCCCGGCGCGCCCATCGAATACATGAAGCCGCCCCGCGCCTGGCCCACCGCGTCGAGCGCGGGCAGATGCGCCTCCGCGCCCTTGAAGCCGTAGCCCGCGGTCGCGGCGTGGATTAACCCCGGGTTGATCTGCGCCAGCGCCTCGTAGCCCAGACCCAGCCGCTCCAGCGCGCCGGGCCGGTAGTTTTCGATGAACACATCGGTTTCCGCGATCAGCCGCCGGAAAATCTCCCGCCCCTGCTCCGTCTTGAGATCGAGCGCCAGCGAGCGTTTGTTGCGATTGACCGCCTCGAAGAGCGCCGAGCGTCCGTCGGGCATCAGGTTGGGAATGCCCGCCACGCTGGCCACAAAGCGCGCCGCGTCCGGACGGCTGGGCGACTCGATCTTGATCACGTCCGCCCCAAGGTCGCCGAGCATCATCCCGCCGATCGGCCCAAACCCCCAGGTAGAGCATTCAAGCACGCGAATGCCATCAAGCGCCCCCGCCGCGTCAGGTAAGTCCATTGCCGCCTCCCGCTCCGTATGGGCTGAAGGATAGAGGGCTGCGGCTCAGTCGGCCTCTTCGAGCGGCGGGAGCGAGTCGACGATCCGCATCGTCTCCAGCGAGACGGTGACGATCCGCTTGATCAGCGTGGGGATGTAGTCGGGCTGCGGCGGGTCGAGCTCGAGGCCCCAGTCGTTGGGGTCGTTGACGATCCCGCTCGGCTTGTCGGTGCGCACCTGGTAGCGGTCGATCAGCCAGTCGAGCGCCGAGCGCGGGCCGACCACGTAGCGCTGCGCCTCCTCGGGGATGCCGCGCAGCGTGAGCCAGTCGTTGACCACGATCGCGGACTGATCTTTCGCCTTGGACGTGCCCGCCCACTTCATCTTGCGCACGTACCAGCGCTCGTCGCCGGCGGGCGCTTCGCCGCTCCAGACCTCTTCCAGCGGGTACGGCTCAACCTCTTCGTAGCCGATGTGCAGGTCGAGCAGGTCCTGGCCGGCCTCGCTAAAGGCGTAGAAGGCGTCGGCGGTGGTCACCTCCGGAATGCGGGGGAGCATTCGCGCCAGGTCGGTGGCGTAGCGCTCGCGGTAGTCCGGCGAATGCAGAATGCCGTAGACGTAGGCGAAGATGTGGTCCGAGGTCACATCATCCCCGTAGCGCGACTGGTATGCAGTTAGCGCTTGGTCGGTGATGTTGTCGCTGATGAGCGAATCGCTGCCCAGAGTAGCGATTTGCCCACTCGTGACTACATCGCCCAATGGGCTTTGATATTCTGAACCCGTCTTGTGAACGTGTCGGGGAAACGTGAAGGTCGCCTGGCCACTCGCGCCAGCCGCAGATGCCACATCTGGAATGGCGTCGCAGGCGAAGATTCCGGGTGTCCTACCGGGCACTCTCAGCTTGTACTCGATGACGATCTGCGGTACTTTCAGCTCTGGCGACGGGAAAATGTCCGGAAGACGATGCACGCTGTTGTTCAAGGCGCGATCGAAGTAGACGTGCTGGCGATAGAATGGGCGGTAGAGCGACACGCCGAATCCCGCATCGTTCACTTCGATCAGGTTACCGAGTCGCGCTGCTCGCTCCGCTTTGGATTCCCACTTGAATTGCGCGGAATCTCGCTCTGGCCAGTTAGAGTCTTTGACCGTCTCCTTCGCTTGACCGTTGTAGAACGCGATTTGCTCCCCGACGCGCTCGCGCAAGGCCAGTTCTGAAGCGCTGAAAACCCACGCATCGCGCTTCGTTTCCAACCCGTTTGACGCCATTCCGAACAGCGGCAAACCGCCATCGGGCTGACTGCCAACAGCTGCTAGTGGCCGCAGGGTGGCGAAACGTTCACTGCGCTGGTTGATCCAGTCGCCGTGCTCGTTTGGCGTAATCTTGCGCCATTCGACGTCGCGGAGGGTAGACTCTGCTATGATCCTCTGCTTTTGGGTGGTAGAGAGTCCAACGCCAATGTCGCGGTATCGCAGTTCTGCGCCAGATTTGGGCATTGGGGTGGGGCGTCGGACTAGCAACAGGACTGCAACGCCAGTTTGCGTACCTGAGCCGAACGCCGAATCACCTTCGGCTCTAGCTTGAGCGCCGACTGTCCGCAGGTTGCCCCGGAAGTCGTATACACAGATCAGGTGGAATTCCCGAGTCAGTGACTTACGGAACGCATCGAACGCAGTGCCATCGATGAACCCACTGTTTGTGACGTACCCAACGATGCCTCCATCAGGCGACGCCAACACACGATTAGAAGCCCACCGAATGGCGCGTACGTAGTGATCGTACAGCGCGACTCTATTAGTTGCTGCGGAGTTCGCGGCGTAGGCACCCGTGATCGACTCAGCGGAGGCCAGAACACCAGGACCCCTCCCGTCGAGGTGCGGGTATGATCGGTTGGGGTTCTGATCATCGTGCTTTTTCTGACCGCCGGACCACGGCGGATTGCCGACGATGACGCGGATATCGAGCCCGAGCTGTCGCTGCATGCGGTCATCGTTGCTTGGGAACATCGCTGTGTCATGGCGCTCGCCCGGCTCCGACGCCTGAAATGTATCAGCCAAGACGATGCCGTTGAACGGCTCGTAGCCCGCGTCGAGATCGTGCGCTGCCATCGCGTCGCGGTAGGCATTCTCGATGTTGACCGTTGCGATGTAGTAGGCGAGCAGCATGATCTCGTTTGCGTGGATTTCGGTACGGTACTTGCGCCGCAGGTCTTCCACGCCGATCAAGCCGCTCTGGAGCAGTTGCGCGATGAACGTGCCCGTGCCCGTGAACGGATCGAGGATATGCACGCCCTTGTCGCTCAGCGACGCGCCGAACTCGCGTTGCAACAGGTCCGAGGCGGCGCGGATGACGAAGTCGACGATTTCGAGCGGCGTGTAGACGATGCCCAACCGCTCAGCGTCCTTGGGGAACGCTTCGCGGAAGAAGTTTTCGTACAGCTCGTTGGCGACCCGCCGTCGCCCCTCAGCGTTGTCGATCCCTTCCACCCGCAGCCGCACATTCTCGTAGAAGCCGCTCAGCTGCGCCGTTTCCGCGTCGAGCCCCTCACCCGCGAGCGCGTCGACCATTCGTTGCATCGCCCGCGAGACCGGGTTGCTCTCGGTGAAATCGGAGCCGCCGAACAGCGCGTCGAAGACGGGCTTGGTAATCAGGTGCTGCGCCAGCATTGCCGCCGCATCATCCTTCGTAATCGAATCGTTGAGGTCGCGCCGCAGCGACGCGACGAATTCGTCGAAGCGTTTGCCCAGCGTGTCGGAGCGCGCGATCAGTGAGTGAATGCGATTGTGCAGCCGGCTCGCAATATCGGCGACCGACGCCGCCCATTGCTTCCAGTAGCGGCGCTCCCCGCAGCGGGTCACGATCTGCGCGTAGATCGCGTCGCGCCACTGCGCCAGCTGCTCGTCGATCCCTTCGAGGATCAGCTGACGCCCCTGCGCAACCGGGTCGCTCTCGTCCTCCGCCTCTTCGTCCCCGCCGCCGCCCTGCCCCACCCCGATCACGCAGATCGGGCCCTCGCGCTCCTTGTTCAGATCAAGCTTGTTCACCCAGGCGTCAAGCCGGTCGTCGTGCGAGCGCAATGCCTGGAGCACCTGCCAGACATGGGCGTAGGCGTCATTCTTGTCCAGCGCCTGCGACGGATCCTCATCCGCCGGCACGACCACAGGCAGGATGATGTAACCCCATTTCTTGTCTTCCGTGCGGCGCATCACGCGCCCAACGGCCTGCACGACGTCGATCTGCGACTTGCGCGGCTGGAGAAAGAGCACAGCGTCAAGCGAGGGCACGTCGATCCCCTCGGTCAGGCAGCGCGCATTGGAGAGCACATGACACTGGCGCTCCAGCATCATCGTCTCGCCGCCCAGCCAGCGCAGCCGGTCGGCGCGCTCCAGCACTCCGCTTGTGCCGTCCACGTGCTTCGCCTCGGCCTGGAGAGCCCGCTGTGAGCGACCCGCGTCGTCCTGTAGCTGCGCCACCAGATTCACAAAGTGCTTGGAATTGGCGATCGTGTTGGAGAACGCCACTGCCCGACGCATCGGCTGTGGATCGTCCTGGAATTCACGCCCTTCCGGGTCGTGCTTGGCCAGACCGTTCAGACAACCGATCACCCGCCCCACATCGCCCACATTGACCGAATCGCCCAATTCCTCGGAGTACTCAAGATTGATCTGATTTTCGCTGATCACGAGGATCGCGACCTTGTAGTCGCTCAGCAGTTGCTCGTTGACCGCCTGCGCGAAGCCGAGCCGGTGAAACTCCGGTCCGTAGACACCCTCGTCGTCCATCGAAGCCAGCACGATGTCGTTGGCTTCAGCCTTCTTCTTCGCCGCCGCCGCATAGAGGCGCGGAGTGGCGGTCATGTAGAGCCGCTTTTGGGCGCGGATTTTTTCGGCGTCGTGGACGAGTAGGAAGTTGGAACGCTCTTCGCCCTTGAGCGTCGCGCCGGTGGTGCGATGGGCTTCGTCGCAGATCACGAGATCGAACGCGGGCATACCGGCGTCCTGCGCTTCGGCGATGCGCTGCATTGACTGGTAGGTGCTGAACACGACGGTGAGGCGATTGGGCGCGTCCTGGGAGGCTGCGCGGGCGAGCCGCTCGGCGTCGGTAGTGGCGGGGATGGGCAAGTCGTAGGTGCGCGCGCTGTCGCCGTCTTTCTGCCCGACTTTGGGGTCGGAGCAAACGGCGAAGGCGCGGATCGGGATGCGGGATTCGGCGGCCCACTCGCGCAGCGACTGGTTGACGAGGGAGATCGAGGGAGCGGCGAAGAGGACGCGCCCGCCCTTGCCGGCGAGATGCTCGGCGGCGCGCAGCGCGGTAAAGGTTTTGCCGGTGCCGCAGGCCATAATCAGCTTGCCGCGGTCGTGCCGCTCAAAGCCGGCGTAGACATCGCTGAGCGCGGCTTCCTGATGCGGGCGCAGCTCTTTGGTGCGCCGTTGCTGTAGCGGCCTGGTCTCGTTTTCGAGGTAGTGATCCCAGTCGATCGTGGTGGCCTCAAGGCCGAACAGGTCGAGCCGTTGCACGGGCGGCTGTTGCCTGCGCATCAACGTGAGGAGATTGGAACTCCAATTGGACGTTGTGCTGACGACGATCCGCTCGACGAAGTCGGGGTTGGTGTAGGCGAGAAAGCTGTTGAGGTGGCTCTTCTGCAGGGTGGTCGTCGGCTCGTAGCACTTGCACTGGATCGCGGCGAGTCCGCTGCCGTCGGCGAGCTCGGCGACGATGTCAACGCCGATATCGCCGCTTTCGCGGTCGGGCCAGTCGGCCCAGAGCCAGACCCGGCTGTAGCGCTCGCTGAACATTCGGTCCGTGCGCAGGATGTCGGCGACGAGCGGCTCGAAGCGCCGTCCCCGCTCCAGCGGGTCGGGGTAGCGCTCGCAGAGTTGCTCGTAGACATCGCCGAAGGTTGCGGGCATTGGTCAATCCTAGCGCGTCGGTCGCGGCGCTTATGTCAGAGCACGATGTGCTCGCGGTGCTCGCCGAAGACGGTTCGCATCGCGGTCATCATTTCGCCGAGCGTGCAGTAGGCGTGGACGGCCTCGAGAATGTGGGGCATCGTGTTGCGGCGCGGGTCGCGGCAGGCGTTGGCGAGGCTGTTCAGCGCGTCGGCCGCGGCGTCGGGGTCGCGCTCGGCGCGGGTGCGCTGGAGCCGCCGCAAGTGGCGCGCCTCGCCCTGCGGATCCATCTGCAGGATGGGGATTTCGAGCGGCTCTTCGATTTGGAAATCGTTGACGCCGACGATGGTGCGCTCGCCGCGCTCGATTTCGCGCTGGAAGCGGGCCGAGGCGTCGGCGATCTCCTTTTGGAAGTAGCCCGTTTCGATCGCCGCGATCACGCCGCCCAGCGCCTCGATCTGCTCGAAGTACTGGTACACGTCGCGCTCGATTTCGTTGGTGAGTTGTTCCACGAAATAGGAGCCGCCGAGCGGATCGACGGTATTGATCGCGCCGGACTCGTGCATGATGACCTGCTGGGTGCGGACGGCGAGGCGCGCCGCCTTTTCGCTGGGCAGCGCGAGCGCCTCATCCATCGCGTCGGTGTGCAGCGATTGCGTCCCGCCCAGCACGGCGGCGAGCGCCTGAATGGTGACGCGGAGCAGATTAACCTCCGGCTGCACATCGGTCAGGGAAACGCCGGCGGTCTGCGTGTGAAAGCGCATCCACCAGGAGCGCGGATTCTGCGCCTGATACGTTTCGCGCATCTCCCGCGCCCAGATGCGCCGCGCCGCGCGGAACTTGGCGATCTCCTCGAAGAAATCGTTATGGCTGTTGAAGAAGAACGACAGCCGCGGCGCGAATTCGTCGATATCCATCCCGCGGTCGAGCGCCCAGCGCACGTATTCAAGCCCGTCGGCGAGGGTGAAGGCGAGTTCCTGCGCGGCGGTGGAGCCGGCCTCGCGGATGTGGTAGCCGGAGACGGAAATGCTGTTCCAGCGGGGCATGTGCTCGCTGGCGAATTCGACGGTATCGGTCACCAGCCGCATCGAGGGCCGCGGCGGGAAAACGTACTCGTTTTGGGCGATGTACTCCTTGAGAATGTCGTTCTGCAGCGTGCCGCCGAGCTTGGCCCGGTCGATGCCGCGTTTTTCGGCGGCGGCGATGTACATCGCCCAGATCAGCGGCGCGGGGGAGTTGATCGTCATCGAGGTCGTGATGCGGTCCAGCGGCAGTTGGTCGAGCAGCAGCTCCATGTCGGCGAGCGAGGAAACGGCGACGCCGCACTTGCCGAACTCGCCCGCGGCGAGCGGATCGTCGTGGTCGTAGCCCATCAGAGTGGGCATGTCGAAGGCGATGCTCAGGCCGGTTTGGCCGTCGTCGAGCAGGCGTCGGAAGCGCGCGTTGGTCTCTTCCGCGCTGCCGAAGCCGGCGAACATGCGGATGGTCCAGGGCCGCCCGCGGTAGCCGGTGGGGTGGACGCCGCGGGTGTAGGGATATTCGCCGGGCAGGCCGAGGTCGCGCTGCGCGTCCCAGCCGCCGTCCGCCAGCGTCGTCGCGTCGTACAGGCGCTCGATCGGTCGCGAGGAGACGGTCATAAAGGGGCCGGGCCGCTCGCGGCCGTCGGCGTCGACGCGGGCGTCCCACTGTTCGCGCTGGCGGCGCAGTGCCGCAATAGTGTCGCCGTCGAGCATTAGGGTGCCTCCTTACCTCTCGCCTCAGGATATCCCCTACGGCCTCCGAAGATGGCGCAGCCAGGGCAGCAGCATCACACCACGCTCCAGCTCCCCGAGCGCCCGCAATGGCGAGCCCGCGTCCGCCCAGGCCGCCACGTAGGCGCAGACCAATGCGTCGAGCTGATCTTCACGGTCTTTGAGCTGGCTGCCGGAGAGTTGACCGTCCGGCTCATCCAACAGCCGGGCGAGATCGTCGTTGAGCCGCACCGCAAGCCCCACTGGGCGCTCAATGAAGTTGATCCGAATCGCGTCCGCTAGCTGCCCCTGCGCCCGCTGTCGCTCGGCTAGCGTGCCTTTCTTGTACTTGATCGTCCGCGCCAGCCTGAACAGCTCGATCATGCATGGATGCGGATAGGTCTCGAACACGACCGACCCGCCCTGCATGTCCTGCGGCCGCTCCACACACCGCCCGCCCTGCTGCTTCAGAGCGTCCAGCACCTGTCCGCCGCGGTGATCCTGTCTCAACAGTTTGAGATTCGTCGGATACGCGCCCGCCTCAAAGCGGCCGTACAGCTTCGACGCCTCGGCGTCGGCTTGGCGCCGGCCTGTCTGGTTCGTCACGACTAGCGGCGCATCAACCGCCACGACCCACTTCCCCCAGGCAGGCTGCACCCACTCGACCATCTCGTCGATCGAGCAACAGATGCCAATCCGCGTCAGCGTCAGCTCATTGCCCTCCCGCGCCAGTTCGGCGCAGCCGGTGCCGTTGCGCTCGCTCCAGGCCAGATCAATCCCGATCAGCCGCCGCGCCGTCACTGCCGCAGCCGCCAGATGTCGTAGAGCAGCTCGCCCCACTGCTCGAGCGAGAGCGGCTCGCCGACGAAGCCGGGGCAGGCCGGATCGCGCATCAGCAGCGGCGCCGCGCCCTCGAAATGCAGCAGGTAGGGATACTGCGCGCAGCCGCTGGGGCGCAGGGCGTATTCGCGGCAGCGCAGATCGGCGCCGAGCAGATCGCACGCGCCGGCGGCGTCCTGGGCGAGCAGCGCGACCGAGCCGCGCTCTTCAATTTCGGCAACGGGAATCAGCCGCGCGGCCTCGGCCTCGTCGAGATCCGCCCGGTAGGGCGCGCGGCAGCAGAGCGCGCCGCACTCATCGGCGAGGCAGACGAAGGCCGGCGTGCCCGGCAGCACAAGCCGCTCCGACGCCCCCGGCGCAAACGCCTCCGCCGCCTCCCGCAGACGCCCGATCAGCCGCGTCTCAGAGCCCACGCTCAGCCGCCCGCCGCCGCGCCCTCCAGCAAATGCAGCTCCTGCGCGCGGCCCCAGGGGCTGCCCTCTTCGGCCAGCAGCTCGCGCAGGCGCGGCTCGTAGAAGAACTCCGTTTCGCCGCCGGCCGGGCGCAGCTCGTCGAGCCAGGACGCCTGGTCGTCGTAGGCGGCGAAGAAGGGGCGGCCCACCCAGTCGGGGTCGCGGCCCTGCAGGAAGCGCAGGACGATCATCTTCTCGCCGGCGTGCTCCACCACGCCCAGCACCTGCACCTTGCCGGGGCCCGCCGACATGCTCGGCCCGCGCACGGTGCGGGCCACGCCGCTCACGTGCCCGTAGGCCTTGCGGAAGATCTCCTGGCACTCGACCAGCGGCAGCTCGAAGTAGCGCTTCGCGCCCGTGTCCCGCGCGACGAACAGGTAGTAGGGCACGCAGCCGACCTGGGCCTGCTCGGCCCACATATCGGCGAGCAGCTGCGAGTCGTTGTTGATGTGCTTGAGCAGCGGCGTCTGGGTGCGAATCTGCGCGCCGGTCTCGCGGATGCGGCGCACCGCCTCGAGCGCCACATCGGTGCGCAACTCGGCCGGATGGTTGAAATGCGCCATCAGCGCCAGCTGCAGACCGGAGTCGACCACCTCGCGGAACAGCGCGAGCAGGTCTTCGGCGTCATCGTCGTAGAGGAAGCGGTGCGGCCAGTAGGCGATCGCCTTGGAACCGATCCGCACGGTGCGCAGATTGTGCCCGGCGCCCTCGCCGATCAGCGGCTCGATGTAGTCGCGCAGCGTGCCCGTCTTCATGATCAGCGGGTCGCCGCCGGTGAAAAGCACATCGGAGACCTCGTGGTGCTGCGAGAGGTAGCCGGCCAGCCGCTCGCCCTCGCGCATCGCGAACTTCTTGCCCTCCAGGCCGACGAACTGCGGCCAGCGGAAGCAGAACGTGCAGTAGGCGTGGCAGGTCTGCCCCTGCGAGGGGAAGAACAGCGCCGTCTCGCGGTACTTGTGCTGCATCCCCTCCAGCGGCGCGCCGTCCAGCTGAGGCATGTTGTGCTCCATCTGGCCGGCCGGGTGCGGGTTGAGCGTCATCCGAATCTCGTCCGCGATCACCTTGAGTTCGCGCGCATCCTTGCCGCTGTCGAGCGCCGCCGCCATGCGGTCGAAATCGGCCGGCGCGAGCATGTCCCGCTGCGGGAAAGTGAGGCGGAACATCCCGTCGGTCACCGCGTCGTCCCAGTCGATCAGGTGGTCGACCACGTAGCGGTTGGACTTGAACGGCAGCACCCGACCGACCACGTGGATGTCGTGGATGATCTCGTCGGGCAGGGCCTGGATCTGGGGCAGCTTCTCGAAGTTGTGCAGGTTGATCGCCTGGTAGCGGTCCGAGGCGAAGTCCTCAACGGAGAGGACGGGCAGTTCGGCGTTCGGCATGATCATGACTCCAATCGATCCGGCGGCGGAGCCAGCAAAGCCCCCCGCGCGACTCGGCTGCGTGACATAGTCACTCTAGCACCGCCCCCCCAGCCTTCGCCAGCCGCAAGCTCATGTTCGCCAGCCGCAAACCCGCGCCGAACCCCCTCCCGTCATTCCCGCGCAGGCAGGAACGCACGCACGCACGACCCTACCCCCTTCCCCAATTCATCCCTCCCCCCTTCCAGGGGGGAGGTTAGGTGGGGGGTGGAAGCCCCGAACCACCTCCGCCGACCGCACCCACCCAATCACCCAAACCGCACCACCTCCTCCGCCATTCCTGCACCCCCTCCCCGTCATTCCTGCGCAGGCAGGAACCACGCGACCTCCAGCCTCGGCACGCGCCCGAACCATCGCCGCCGACCGCACCCACCCCAACCACCCAAACCGGCACCCCCTCCGTCATTCCTGCGCACCCCCTCTCCGTCATTCCCGCGCCCCCTCCCCGTCATTCCTGCGCAGGCAGGAACCCGCGCAGGCAGGAACGAACGGACGCACCCCCGCATCCCCTACCCCCTTCCCCAATTCATCCCTCCCCCTTTCCAGGGGGGAGGTTAGGTGGGGGGTGGAAGCCCCGAACCATCGCCGCCGGCCGCACCCACCCCAAAAAGGGGGAGGGATGAATTCGCAGAAGCCGCAGAGCGCCCAACCAGCGCGAACAGCCCCTACCGCTGGAGCCAGCCGAACTGCTGCTTGCGGCGCTGCGCCTTGGTGCTGATCTCCACATTGATCAGCGTCGAACCCTCCTGCTGGAACGAGTCGTCCAGTGCCGCCTGCAGCTCTTCCGGGCTCTGGCAGTAGTAGCCCTTGCCCCCGAAGGCCTCCATGATCTTCTCGTAGTGCGCGCGCGGCACCAGCGCGTTGGGCGGCATCTCCCCGGTGCCCCCGTCCGGCAGCTCGTCCGGGCCGCCGCCGATGCCGTTGTTGTTGAAGATGATCCAGGTGATCGGCAGCTTGTGCCGCACCGCGGTCTCGACCTCCGTCGGGCCGAAGCCGAACGCCGCGTCGCCCTCCAGCGCGATCACGCGCTTGCCCGGATTCACCACCTGCGCCGCCAGCGCGAAGCCGGGACCCACGCCCATCGTGCCCCAGGTGCCCGCGTCGAGCCGCGAGCGCGGCTCGTAGGACTGAATCACCTGCCGCGCGATCGCCATCGTGTTCTCGCCCTCGGTCACAAACACCGCGTCGCGCGGCAGACGGTCGTTGATCTCCTTCAGCGGGCGGTAGTAGTTCATCGGCGCGTCGTCCGCCGCCATCCACTCCGACTGCTCCTGCGCCTTGCGCTCCACCTCGGCGTTGATCGAGGCCACCCACTCGGTCGTGTCCTCGAACTGCCAGGGACTCTCGTCGAGGTACGAGTTGAGCTGCCCCATCACCGCCTTGCCGTCGCCCACCAGCGCGACCTCCGTCGGCACGTTGGTGCCGATCTCCTCCGGCTCGATGTCGAGCTGGATGATGCGCACGTCCTCGCGGAAGCGCGGCGGCAGCCCGAAGTGCAGAATCCAGTTGAGCCGCGCGCCCAGCAGCACGATCAGGTCCGCGTTGCGCAGCACGTGGGTGCGCGCCGCCGCCGCGTTGAGCGGGTAGTCCGCCGGCACCACGCCCGCCCCCATCGGCGTCGACAGCCAGGGAATGCCCGTCTTGTCGACGAACTCCCGCACCTCCTGCTCGGCCTGCGACCAGGCCATCCCCTTGCCCACGATCACCAGCGGATTCGAGGCCGTCTTGAGCGCCTCGATCGCCGCCTCGACCGACTCCGGCGCGACCGTCGGGCGGGCCGGCTCCGGCACCCGCTCCTCCCACATCACCTCGTCCTCATCGACCATCGCGTCGATGATGTCGCCCGGCAGATCGAGGTAGACCGGCCCCGGGCGCCCGTTGATCGCGACGCGCACCGCCTGCGCGATCAGCCGCGGGATCAGCCGCGCGTCGCGCGCCTGGTCCGCCCACTTGACGAAGGGTTTGGCCGCCTCGACCTGCGGCGCGTCCTGGAAGTCGCCCCGCGCCGAGAGCGCCACATTCGCCGCGCCGCCGATCAGAATCATCGGCCAGCAGTTGGCCTCCGCGTTGCCCAGCGCCGAAATCGCGTTGGTCATGCCCGGCCCGGAGACGACCAGCGCCGCCGAAATGCGCCCGCGCATGTAGGCCGCCGCCTGCGCCGCGTAGCCCGCCGCCTGCTCATGCCGCACGCCGACGAACGGCATGCCCTCCTGCATCCAGGCAATCGAGATCGGCACCACCGGCACGCCGACCAGCCCGAACATCTCCTCCAGCCCCTGCGTCTTCAACGACTTGGCGACGATCTGCGCCCCCGAAAGTTCTGCCACGGTGATCCTCCTTCAGCGCCCGGTCAAGGGCGCACATTCGCACACTCAGCCGCGCAACCCCAAGGCCGCGCCCCCGCAGGCTACCGCATTGCCGCACATCAGACAGCAGGCACGACGCGAGCGACACAGAGGAGGAGGTATTCGACCTTTGGATCTAGTGTCTGGGCGAGAGCGCGCAGAGCTTCGTCTCTGTCAACGTCGATGCGCTCAAGCTCAACCTCAGCGCGGCGCACATTCGCCTCCCAGATCGGAATGACCGCACGCTGTGCAGGGTCGCTGGATGCTTGCATCCGTCGGAGCGTTTCCCGATCTCGGAGTCTGCGATCTTCGGCGGCTTGGCGGCGGTGATCAAAAAGTCGCTTCGTCCGTCGCTCCTCGATCTCATAGCGAGCCAGGGCAGTTTCCTGCCGCGACGCGACAGCGTCATTTCGGCGGCGCACGACGAAGTCTTCGGCCACCTGCCGAGCTTCGCCAAACGTCGCCAACGCTGTGTGCGCTGCTTCGCTCGCCGCCTCCCTGCCACCCTCCTTTTCTCGCTTGTCGAAGTCTCGCGAGAGTTGCAGCAGAGCATCACCGAGCTCCGCGTCCACGATGCCGTCGTCGTCAACGAATGTGGACACGACGGTTTCTTGCGAACGCGAACCACCGTGTTGCAGCACCCAGATAAACTGCCAACCGGGTCGCACCGTGGGTAGCGCCACGAACGGGATTCGCCTGACGGCCGCCGCGCCTCGCTGGCTGTTTTGTGTGACCCGCTCTACGAGCGCATCAACGACTGGATGCCCGAACCCGAAGTACTCGACCTGAGCGCTGTCAACGTCGATGTGCGGATCAAGACAGACGCGTCTGATTTCGTCTCCGCCGAGCAGATCCCGCTGCTCTTCAGTGAACGGCGGGTGGAACTGAATCTGCCACTCCCCGGTTTGCAGCCCCCTCACGTTGCTCTCTTTGACGTCGGTGCCGACGGAGGTCAGCATCTCGACGATCATTCGCTCAAACTCATCTTGCCGGACAGTCGAGGCGCGGCTGCCGCCTGTCGCCTTGACAATGTCGCTCGTGTACTGGCTCAGCTCATCGAGGACAAAGTCGTCGCCTTGCTGTTCGGCTATCCGCGCCTTCTCGACCTTCAATTCGAGTTGCTCTCCCAAGCGCTTGAAGGCGCGCTCGCGTGCGTCCTCCGACAGTCGCATCGCTTTACGAATGTCGGCTTCGGCGTCACCCAGGATCGGCTCGAGACCTCCGACTGAGTTCTCGAACAGGTGGATGCGCTCATCCAGCACTTCGAGGACGCGACTTTCGATCGTATCCTGCAAGTGGAAGTTGTAGACCGACACGGCATGCGTTTGCCCAATGCGATCAACGCGCCCGATCCGTTGCTCGACTCGCATCGGATTCCAGGGCAGGTCGTAGTTCACTAGATGGTGTGCGAACTGTAGGTTGCGGCCTTCGCCCCCCGCCTCAGTCGAAATGAGGATCTGCGGGCCTAGCCCGTCCCGGAATCGCTCGACTGCATCGTCTTTCTCGCCGACGCTGAGCTGGCCGTGGAACGTGTGCACGTTCCAGCGCTCTCGCCGCAGAAGGTCTCGGAGCATGTCCTGCGTGTCGCGGAACTGCGTGAAGACCAGCGCCTTACCATCCGGCTCTACGGTGAACATCTCGCGCAAGTTCTCAACGAGCGCGCGCGCCTTTGAATCCACCCCAATCTGGTCCAGAAGAGAAATCACCGACTCGAGCCTCGCCACCTCGTCCCCGACTGCCTCACCGACTTTCGCGCTCAGATCGGACACTGATTGGTCGTCATCAATGGCCTCATCGAGATCGAGAGCGCCAAGGTCGTCGTCCAGGTTCTCCTCGATCAGTCGGTCGCGTCGACGCTGGAGTGATCCGCGCAGTGCCGCTGACGAGCTCGCGAGCAGTTTCTGCCAGATCACCATCAAGAAACCCACCGCGTTCCGGTGATCATCCTCCGCTCGTTGGTAGCCTTCGCGAATGATCGCTTCCATCTCGCGCTGCGCGAGACGCTCGATATCGCTCAGCTGGACGGCCCAACGGAATGCCGTTCGCGGCATAAAGCCGCCGACACTCGCCCGACGGTTTCGGAGCATGACTTCGCTCAAGCGATGTTTGGAGCGAAGCTCCTCCGAAAGCTTCGCTGGATCATTGAGCGCCTCGCGAACGTCATCCTCTGCCCACTCGAGAAAGCCCGCCGCATTGAGCAACCATCCTGTTGTGAGCCTCGTCTCCAACTCTTCACCGCGCTTCGCGCTCTCCTGCTCGAGCTCCTCGACGATGCGGCTCAGCCCCGCTCGTTGGTCTAGGTGAGCGTTGAAGTCGTCTTCCGACGCGAACAGCGTCGGGCTAATCATCTCTGTTAGGGAGAACAGCTCATGTGGATGGAGCTGCATCGGGGTGGCTGTGAGGAACAACACGGAGCGACGGGCGAAGTCGGGTGGAAACGTCAGGTCATGCACCAGCTGGTACAGCAGCGTGCGAGTGACGCTCTTCCCATGCCGCTGTCGGCGGGCATGATGAGCCTCATCCACGATGACCAGATCCCACGGTGCAGCGGCGATCTCCGCTCGTCGCTCTTCGCTCAGCGACGCGAAAGCGTGCGAGGCGATCACGGAGTTTCGCTCCACCCAAGGATTGTTCACATTGAGGCTGTTGCGAAGGTACCGGAGAGTGTCGCGATTGAAGATCTCGAACACTTCGTTGAACTTCGTCTTGAGTTCGTATTGCCACTGCCGTTGAATGCCCGCAGGCGTAAGGATCAACACGCGCTTCGCCAGCCCTCGTGCGCGCAGCTCCTTGATGATCAGCGCCGCTTCGATCGTCTTGCCCAAGCCCACCTCGTCGCAGAGGAGGAAGCGGTGGGGGTAATTCGACACGACGCGGTGCGCAACAGCTATCTGGTGCGGCTGGAGATTGATGCGCGCGTGAGCCAATGAGACGAGTTCCTGCCCGGTGTTTCGCGCCCACATGTCGGCGGCAACTGAGCGCAGATTGAAGGCTCTCGGCTCGCTCAGCACCCCTGACTGCATGCACTCGATCGGGTCTTCGGGTGCCGCTGGGCGGATTGTCCGTTCAATCTGGACAGTGGGAGGACCGTCGTTCCACTGGACTCGCCAACTCGGGTATCTGTCGCTGGGCGCACTTTCCAGAATCGTTCCGCGACGGCCGTCCATTTCCTCGACTTGCAGTCCGACATCGAGCGGGGCAGCCACGATTGCGCCGGAAGAAACGCTGACCTGGAGCAACTCGCCGTTGTCCACAAGAATGTGAGCACGGTCGCCCTCAACACGGAGGACACCGCCGCCCATTTTCAGCGCGGGCCACCAGATGCGAGCGCCCTCGCGGATTGCAGGCTGAGTCATCGCCGCTCCTTCTCCCTGCCCAAGACTAACAGCCCGTCACACCAGCCGCCAGCCCGACCGACGCCACAGCTCCCGCGCCTCCGCATGCACCAGCGGCCTCCCCGCGATCAGGCTGCGCGCCGATGGGTCCCGCTGGTTGAACCGCAACGCGGTTCCTTTCGCATCCGTGACCTGCGCACTCGCCGCGCCAGCCGCGCTCACATGTCCTAAGATGCCCCGCATGGCCGCGAACAACGACTCACCGCAGCGCTGGAAAGCCGACATCGCGCAGCCCCGGATGCGATCGTCGGCGTCGGATCCTGCCTGCCGGATCGCGCCATCTTCGTCTGGCCCGATCGGGCCAACGAGCCGACTGCGGCGGAGCTCGACCGCGCCGCATCGGTCGTCGCGGACCGAATGACCGGCGCGATCACCAGCCCCGCGCGGCGCCGCGCCACGCTCGTGCTCTTCCTCGGCGGGTACTTCGACTCCGGATATCTCGGCTATGAGGCTGCGGAAGGAATCGACTGGGTGTGGGAACACCGGCCGGACGACTTTGAAAAGGTCGGGTTGTAGCTCATGGATGCGCTCGATCGGCTCGAAGCGGAGCGGCAAGATGTCCAGGCGGCGCTTGACGACGCAAGCTCGCAGGCGGAGCGGAACGCGCGCGGGCAGTTTGCCACGCCGCCGGCGCTGGCGCGGCAGATCGCCGATGAGGCAATGCGGCGGATCAGCGGCTCACGGCAAATTACGTTCCTTGATCCCGCGGTTGGTACCGGGGCGTTCTATTCGGCGCTGCTTCAGGCGGCGGGCGGAACGCGGATTGGCCGCGCGGTGGGCTGCGAAATCGACCCGCCGGTCGCCGGCCGCGCGGCAGCGCTTTGGAACCAGCAAAGCCTGACGGTGCGTAACGTCGACTTCACCGTCGCGCCGCCTCCCGCGTCGGAGCGGCAGCGGTTCGACCTGATCATCTGCAACCCGCCCTACGTTCGACACCACCACCTGTCGCAGGCGACGAAAGCGCGTCTGCGCGAGGCTTCGGAGGCTGCAACCGGCATTCGTCTGTCGGGCCTCGCCGGGCTGTACTGCCATTTCATACTGTTATCGCACGCCTGGATGCGCCGGGACGCGCTCGGCGTCTGGCTGGTGCCCAGCGAGTTCCTCGACGTGAACTACGGCGACGAGCTCAAGCGCTACCTGCTCGATAGCGTCGCGCTGCAACGCATTCATCGTTACGACTCGGAGGACCTGCAATTCGCCGACGCGCTCGTGTCGTCGGCGGTTGTCATCCTGTCGAACCGCCCGCCGACGGACGCCGATCAGGTGGAGCTATCGGTCGGAGGAGCGCTCGAATCGCCTCGCGAAACGAGAATGGTGAGCCGCGAGGAGCTGCGTCGCACACCCAAGTGGACGAGCCTGCCCGAGCGGCAGCCCAACGGCAATTCCTCTCCGTGCCCGACTCTCGGCGACGCTTTCGTGATCAAGCGCGGCATCGTGACCGGCGATAACTCGTTCTTCGTCGTCAGCGCCGAGACCGCCCGCAAACGGCGGCTGCCGCGCAAGTTCCTCACGCCGATGCTGCCCAGCCCGCGAGAGCTGGACGACAATGAGGTGCGCGCGGGCGAAGACGGCCTGCCGCTGCTCGCCGAACAGCGCTTCCTGATCGACTGCGATCTACCGCCGGAAGAAGTGCGGCGGCAATTCCCGCGCCTGTGGAGCTATCTGCAAGAGGGCGAGGGGACGGTCAGCGATCGCTACCTCTGTCGGCATCGCACGCCGTGGTACCGGCAGGAGTCGAGGCCCGCCGCGCCGCTGCTTTGCACCTACATGGGGCGCTCAACGCCCGACGGCCGCGGGCCGTTTCGCTTCATCCTGAACCACTCCAACGCGACCGCGCCGAACGTATATCTGGCGATGTATCCGCGCGAGCAGCTCCGCGACGCCATCGAGCGCGATCCGCATCTGCTGCGGGCCGTCTGGCGGCAGCTCAACGAGATCGACCCGCAGACGATGATCGCCGCCGGCCGCGTCTACGGCGGCGGTCTGCACAAAATCGAGCCGCGCGAACTCGCCAGCGTCCCTTTGGACGACTTCCCAATCGCGCTTCCCCGCGCCGCCGATCAGCGCCTCCTCATCTGACGACGCTACGCATTCACGTTTTCCGCGTACTCCTTGGCAACGTCACACCAGCCGCCAGCCCGACCGACGCCACAGCTCCCGCGCCTCCGCATGCACCAGCGGCCTACCCGCAATCAGACCCCGCACCGATGGATCCCGCTGATTGAACCGCAGCTCGCGCCCCTCCACATCCGTCACCTGCGCGCCGGCTGCCGCCAGCAGCGCTGCGCCGCCGGCCAAATCCCACTCATGGCGGCGGCCTACCGTGAAAATCAGGCAGCCCGTACCGCTCGCCAATAGCGCCATTCGGTATGCGATTGAGCCCACCGGCAGCAGCCTGGTGCCGTCGGGCACCGGCGGCAAATCGCCGAACCGCCATTCGCCCCGCCCCGCCAGCATGTAACCCTCGCGCAGCGACAGCGCCGCATCGAGTTGCAGATCGTCGTTCTCGCACCCGATCGCCGCCGCGTACAGCTCGTCGCGGGCCGGATTAAACACCACGCCGGCGACCGCCTCGCCGTTCACCGCCAGCCCGATCGATACCGCGTATTCCGGCACGCCCTGAAGAAACTCGCGCGTGCCGTCGAGCGGATCCACAATCCAGACCCGCTCGTGTCGCAGTCGCGCTCCGTCGTCGGGCTGCTCCTCGCTCAGCCAGCCGTCGCCGGGAAACGCGCCCAGCAGCGCGCAGCGCAGTAACGCATCGACTTCGATGTCCGCTTCCGAAACCAGCTCCGCGCCCCAGCGATCGCCCGGCTTCCAACCGTAACGCGCGCCGTTTTCGGCGTAGCGCAGCAGCAGCGCGCCCGCTTCGCGCGCGGCCGCTTCCGCCGCCGCCAACTCCTCGGCGTAACTGATACCGGCGCCAGCGCTCAAAAGCCGGCCTGCTTGTCGACCAGGCCGACCAGCTCGCGCCCGCCGCGGTAACGCCGCAGGTTTTCGCAGAAGCGCTCCAGGTTGCGCCCCGCGCGCAGCTGGCTCGCGCCCGCCGTGTGCGGCGTCATTACGACGTTATCGAGCGCGAAAACCGGATGATCCGCCGGCAGCGGCTCGCCCTCGACCACATCCAGCGCCGCGCCGCGCAACTGCCCGCTCTCAATCGCCTCGATCAGCGCCTCGAGCTCGATAATCTCGCCGCGCGTCACGTTCATGATCACCGAACCGGGCTTCATCTGCGCGAAGCGCTCGCGGTTGAAGAGATGGTGCGTCTCGGCGGTGAGCGGCGCGCAAACGGCGACGACATCGCAGCGCGCGAGCATCTCATCGAGCTTGTTCATCCCCAGCACCATCCGCACCTCGGCGGTCGCCGGCACGGGCATCGCGTCGACCGCGCGCACCTCCATGCCGAAACCGCGCGCGCGCTGCGCGATCGCCCGCCCCGTGCCGCCGAAACCGACGATGCCCATCGTCAGCCCCGACAGCTCGAACGCCGCGCGCCGCATCGCCACGCGCTCGCCCCAGGCCTCGCCGCGCAGGCGCAGCGCCGGCCCCAGCGAGCGCGCCAGCGCCAGCAGCAGCGCGAAACCGTGGTCGGCCAGGTGCGGCCCGACCAGCCCCTTTTCGCCGGTCAGCGGAATGTCCGCCTCGCGGAACGCATCGAACAGGTAGCCGTCCACGCCCGACGCGGTCGCATGCACCCACTTGAGCTGCGCGGCCTCGGCGAACAAATCCTCCGTCAGATAGCCCAGCAGCACCTCGGCCTCGCCGATCTGCTCCAGCGCATCCTCGCGGTTGTGCGCCACCACGACCTCGCCGTCGGGCCCGGCCGCCGCGCGAATCTGCGCCAGATCATCGTCCGTCACCTTCGGCAGCGTCAGCCCCGGCATCACCAGCACACGCATCGTCGCTCCTCTCAATCAGTCCAGCCGTAGAACGGCCTCCACTACGATTCCGATTTGGAATCCTTGTATCGCGAAGAAGATGATCAGCGCCTTCCGCATGAACACCCGGTGCTTCCGCTCCGCTTGCAGATCCTCCTGCTGCCACGGGCTGTCCGTTGCGGCGATTGCCTTGTCCAGATCGGCCAGGGCCAGCGCCATCCAAAGGGAGTGAATCCACGACCACATCAGACGGCTCCTCTCGCCCACAGACTACCCGATGGCGCGCCCTGGCCATTATCCTGTCCCGCACCAGCCCAGACGAGCCCCGACAGGAGCACCCCCATGCAGTTCGGAGCACAGGTCAGCGCCTACCTCACCTCGTGGGACGACATTCGCAGCGTCGCCCGGACGATGGACGCCGGGCGCTACGACTCGATCTGGTTCGCCGACCACTTCGTGCCGCCCAACCGCGGCAAAGAGGTCGAGGGGCGCGAGGCCTACGAGGCGTTCGCCCTCGCCGCCGCCGTCGCCGCCTGCACCGAGCGCCTGCGAATCGGCCACCTCGTGCTGGGCAACACCTACCGCAACCCCGCGCTGGCCGCCAAAATCGCCGGCAGCATCGACCACATCTCCCACGGGCGCTTCACGCTCGGCATCGGCGCCTCCTGGTTCCGCCGCGAGCACGCCGCCTACGGCTGGGAATTCCCCGCCATGAAGGAGCGCCAGGACCGCTTCGAGGAAGCCTGCCGAATGCTCCGTACGATCTTCCACGCCGGCAACGAGCCAATCACGTTCAACGGACGTTACTACTCGCTCGAAGAAGCGCCGCTTTCGCCCGGCGCGTACGGCGAGCCGATACCGATCCTGGTCGGCGGCACCGGCCCGAAACGCACGCTGCGCACACTCGCGCTGTACGGCGACGTGATGAACCTCGACGGCTGGGCCGGACGCGGGATGTCGATCGAGCTGCTCAAGGAGAAAGTCGATATCCTCCACCGCCACTGCGAAGCTGTCGGCCGCGACCCCGCCGAAATCAAAATCACCGCCCTGATGCCCTGCATGCTGACCGACGATGAGCAGGCCGCGCGCGAATGGGAAGAGCGAATCGGCCCCGGCACGCTCGGCGGCCCCGCCGACAAAATCATCCAGCGCCTCGCCGAATTCCAGGAGTTCGGCCTCAGCGAGGTCATGTTCGGCCGCCGCGGCGACAACGACCCCGAATACTTCCAGCGCCTCGACGACGAAGTCATCGCGCAGTTCAAGTGACGCGCTGCGTCTCTGATGTGCTAGGATCGCCGCATGGAACTCGTGCAGCCCACCAAAGTCGAAGCCCGCGACGGCTACCGCATCTGGCTCGAATACGCCGACGGCGCGGCGGGCGAGCTCGACCTCTCGCACCTCGTCGGCAGCGGCGTCTTCAAAGCATGGGAAGACGAAGCATTCTTCCGCCAGGTGCGCATCACCGACTACCGCGCCATCGCCTGGAGCGACGAAATCGAGCTCTGCCCCGACGCGCTCTACATGGACCTGACCGGTCGGGCGTGGGATGAGGTGCCGGAAAGTAGCTCTGCGGATCGGAGCCAGCTGTGAGTGACCTGACTGAGCGCGAAGTCGAAGATCTTCTTGTCGCCGATCCGTCTCTGCTCGAAGAGCAACTCACGCTAGTCGCGCGACAACCGACGATCGCAGCCGGACGCCCTGATCTTATCGGCATCGACAAGAACGGACGGCTTGTCGTCTTCGAGCTCAAGGTTGGCCGAACGACACGCGACGCAGTTGCTCAGGCGCTTGATTACAGCACTTGGATCGACGAAGCAGGTTTGATCGGCGTCCACAGCGTCGTGAGTGCGACACCCCAGTCGGTTGGTATCGCGGCGATCGACAACATCCTCGCGTGGTACCACGATCGATTTCCTGAAAACAAGTCAGAGGACATGCTCCCCACGCGCGTCGTTTTGGTCGGTTCGGAGGTTGATCCTGCTGCGGAGCGGATGGTCTCGCAACTTCAAGAGAGGGGGGTCAACATTGAACTGCGCCTACTTCCTGACCTAGAAGCGGCGGACCTCACGCGTACACCTGAACCAAGGGCATCGCGTTCGCGCCTTCGCTCGCCCTCCCAGTCCGGGCAGCGCCGCCCGCTTAACACATCTGGAAAGAACTGGAGCGCTCTACAGGGCACAACGAACGATTTCGGAGTGTCTGACCTCTTTGGCGTCGTTCTCAACGACGTTGACAATCAGATCGTTCGCCTAAACGGGAAGCCCTTTCCCATCGGAGTGTGGTACTATATGCCGGATGGGCGTCGCTCCATCAACCATGTCGGAGTCGATGTTCTCCGCCAGCATCGCGGGTACATTGGTTTGCTCGTGTTCGAGCATGCGCTCGGCCTGATCGATCGCGAGTTCATCTACGATCTGCGGAACAAGATCGACTGGATGCCGGGTTATCCGCACAAGGACCCCATCCACACGATTTTCCGCTTCAAGTCTATCGCTGAGTGGGAAGCTCGCCGAGAGGACATGCTGCTTCTTGTGTCCGACATTGACGAGAACGCTGCGGTCTAGCCGAGATCTGGAGTGCTGACCAACTTGAATATCTTACTTACGCGGCAAAGGACCTCCACGCTAAACTGGCCGCACGAAAGCGACCCCCAACACGGCCACCCCCAAGCAACCGGACCGCGACCTCACCGACGCAGAGTTTGACGCCCTTTTGCGCGCCATCCCGCCCGACCTCGAATCCACGCCCGAGGAGGACGCCGAAGACCTCGCCGCCATTGAGCGCGGGCTCGAGCAGTTCGCGAACGGCCAGTGGATCACGCTCGAAGAGCTCGAGCGCAAGTACCCCGACTAGCGAGCCCCAACATGGCCACCCCCAAGCGACTGGACCACCACCTCACGCAGGCGGAGCTCGACGCGCTCCTCCGCGCCATCCCGCCCGACCTCGAGTCCACGCCCGAGGAGGACGCTGAAGACATCGCCGCCTTCGAGCGGGGCGAAGAGCAGCTCAGGCAAGGCCGCTGGACCTGGTTCGAGGACCTCGACCGCAAGTACCCCGACTAGAGGCCGTTGCCTTGCCTGCCGGCTCCGATTCACCGACGACGCCTCGGCTGGTGTGCTGCTAAACTGACCCTACGAAAGCGAGCGCCGACATGGCCACCCCCAAGCGACTGGACCACGACCTCACGCAAGCGGAGCTCGACGCGATCCTGCGCACCATCCCGCCCGACCTCGAGTCCACGCCCGAGGAGGACGCCGAAGACATCGCCGCCATTGAGCGCGGGCTTGAGCAGATCAAGCAGGGCCGCTGGATCTGGTTCGAGGACCTTGAGCGCAAGTACCCCGACTAAAGAGGGCTCTCTTGCGCTACCGAATCCGGTTCACGGATGATGCCGACGCAGACTGGGCTGCGCTAAGCACGCCGGCCCGGCGGCGCATCAGGGCGCATCTGCGCGAGTTGACCCGCGACCCTTTCCCGCGGTCGTCCCTGGGGCTGTGCGGAACTCCTGACTATCTGCGGGTGCGGGCCGGCGGCTATCGGATCATCTACGGCGTCGATGTCGTGCCGAACGAGCCGAATCTGATCACCGTCTTCCGTGTTCGACCCCGCGCCACAGCTTACGTAGGATACGAGTTCACCAAGACTTGAGCGCGCGGCGCAGAGTGACGCGCGGCGCGCGAGCGGAGGAACCACAATGAACTACCGACGAATGGGCCGCACCGGGCTGCGCGTCTCCGAAATCTGCCTCGGCACCATGACCTTCGGCTTCCAGACCGAAGAACCCGAAGCGCAGCGCATCATGTCCGCCGCCTGGGAGCGCGGCGTCAACTTCATCGACACCGCCGATGTCTACCCGCTCGGCGCCTCCAACGTGGGCGCGACGGAGGAGATCGTCGGCCGCTGGATGCAGGGGCAGCCGCGCGACCGCGTCGTGCTTGCCACCAAGTGCTTCGCGCCGATGGGCTCCGACCCCAACCAGCGCGGCGCCTCGCGCCAACACATCCTCTCCGCCGTCGACGAATCGCTGCGCCGCCTGCAAACCGACTACATCGACCTCTACCAGCTGCACGGGCCCGACCCGCACACGCCGCCCGAAGAAACGATGCAGGCGCTCGACGACCTGCGCCGCTGGGGCAAAATTCGCTACGCCGGCGCCTCCAACTACCGCGCCTGGCAACTCGCGCTCGCGCTCGCCGCGTCCGACAAAGCCGGTATCACCCGCTTCGACTGCGACCAGCCGCGCTATAACATCCTCTGGCGCGATATCGAAGCCGACCTGCTGCCGCTCTGCCGCGACCAGGGCGTTGGCATCATCGCCTACAATCCGCTCGCCGGCGGCTTCCTGACCGGCAAGTACGCCAATACCGAAGACCTCCGGGAGGACACCCGCTTCACGCTCGGCAACGCCGGCCCGCGCTACCGCAAACGCTACTGGGACGACGCCCATTTCGCGCAGGTCGCCGCGCTCCAGCAGCACTTCCGCGGCCGCTCAATCACCCACGCCGCCATCGCCTGGGTGCTCGCCCAGCAAGGCGTCACCTCCGCCATCGTAGGCGCCTCCCGCGCCGAACAGATCGAGGACTCGCTCAACTACGAAAGCCTCGAACTCACCGAGGACGACCTGGAGTTCTGCGACAACGCCTGGTACAACCTCCCCCGCCCCAGCGACCCCGAAGTCGCGCTGCGCTAAAGGAGCGAACGACATGCCCGACCAACAACCTGACGAGCGTCCGTATGCGTGGGTCGTCCGCGCCGGTAAACTCGGCGAAGACGAGGATACCGCGCTGGAACAGGGCATCGCGATCATCGGCTTTCAGGACTATGCCGCCGCGACCGACAAAACAACCCGCGATGCGGTCAAAAAGCTCGTGAGGGAAGGCGAGAAAAAGCAGGCCGAGCGAGAAGGCCGCGACGAACCTTCGTCGCACCAGATCGGGAGCTTCGTGAGTCAGTTCTTCGCGTTCGTCGCCGAGATTGAGAAAGGCGACATCGTTGTCCTGCCACTCAAGACGCGCCCCGGCCAGCTCGCGATCGGCCGTTGTAGGGGTAACTACGAGTATCGCGAGATCGATGGTGTTTATCGCCACGTTCGACCGGTTGAGTGGAAAAGGATCGACGTTCAGCGGACCGATCTCAAGCAGGACTTGCGGAAGGCCGTAAACAGGCCGCCAACTGTCTTTCGACTCCGAAAGAACTCGGCGCCGCAGCGGCTTGCCGCCGTGTTGAACTCAGAACCTGATCCCGGCCCGCCTGACGAGGTCACGGAGGACACACCAGACGAGACCCTCGAAGTAGGATCGACTGATCAGCCGCTACCTGAACGAGCGCAGGTCGAGATCCGCGACTTCATACGGGACCACTTTAAGGATCACGATTTTGCGCGGCTGATCGGCGCAATCCTGCAAGCGCAGGGGTACGTCACGCGGCTGTCGCCACCAGGTCCCGACGGTGGTGTGGATGTCCTGGCCGGGCGCGGACCGCTCGGTTTCGACCACCCGCGACTCTGTGTGCAAGTCAAGGCCACCGCAGCGGCGGCTGACGTAAAGGTCGTCCGCGAGCTGCAAGGCACGATGCAGGGTTTCCGAGCGCGACATGGGCTGTTTGTCTGCTGGGGCGGCTTCACTCGCGGCGCTCGGGACTGGGCGCGCGACAACCACTTCAAGGTGCGCTTGTGGGACGCCGACGATGTTGTCGAGGCGCTCCAGGACGTGTACGACAAGCTCGCCGAGGAGATCCGCGCTGAGATCCCGCTCAAACAGGTCTGGACTCTGGTTCGGGACGACGACCTCTAACCCGCGCTACCATCACCCCAACACCCGCAAAGGAGCACCACCATGCGCGCAGCCGTCCTCGACGCACCCAACACCCCGCTCAAAATCAAAGACCTCGTCCAGGACGAACCGCAATACGGCGAAGTCCGCATCCGCATGGGCGCCGCCGGCATCTGCGCCTCCGACCACCACATCATGGAGGGCACCGCCGCCTTCCCCCTGCCCTCCGTGCTGGGCCACGAGGGCGCCGGCACCGTCGAAGCCGTCGGCCCCGGCGTGCGCGAACTCCAGCCCGGCGACCGCTGCATCCTCTCCTTCGTCACCCCCTGCGGCCAGTGCCCCACCTGCCGCAAAGGGCAGCCCCAACTCTGCGACGCCCACCAGGCGACCGGCTCGCGCCTGCTCGACGGCACCGTGCGCCTGCGCGACCAGGACGGCGCGGAAGTCTTCCAGATGGGCAAGCTGGGCGTCTTCGGCGAACACGTCGTGACCGCGCAACAGGCCTGCTTCCCAATCCCCGACGACGTGCCCATGGACGTCGCCGCCCTGATCGGCTGCTCCGTCACCACCGGCGTCGGCGCGGTGATCAACCAGCCCACCACCCGCGCCGGCATGACCGTCGCCGTGATCGGCGCGGGCGGCGTCGGACTCAACGCCATCCAGGGCGCGCGGATGCTCAACGCCTCGCGCATCATCGCCGTCGACATCCACGACCACAAACTCGAATTCGCCCGACGCTTCGGCGCGACCGACACGGTCAACGCGCGCAACATCGACGCCGCGGCCGCAGTGCGCGAACTCTCCAACGGCGGCGTCGATTTCGCCTTCGACACCTTCGGCTCCTCCGAAACCGCCAACCAGGCGCTCGACTCCGCCGGCAAGGGCGGCACCGCCGTGGTCGTCGGCCTCGCCCCGACCGAGGAGCGCGGCTCCGTCGACCTGGTCGACATGGTGCGCAAGCAAAAGACGCTGGTCGGCAGCTACTACGGCTCCGCCAGCCCGCACCGCACCTTCCAAACGCTGGTCGACATGTACGTCACCGGCCGCATCGAGATCGACTCCATCATCCAGCGCCGCTACCCCCTGGACCAGATCAACGAAGCCTTCCACGACCTCGAGCAAGGCAAAGACGGCCGCGGCATAATCATCTTCGACTAAGCGCGCCGCCCCAGCCCCCCTCCCCGTCATACCTGCGCCCCCTCCCCGTCATACCGCGCCACCCTCCGTCATTCCTGCGCCCCCTCCCCGTCATACCTGCGCCACCCTCCGTCATTCCCGCGCCACCCTCCGTCATTCCTGCGCAGGCAGGAACCCGCGCAGGCAGCAACCCACCGCGCCCCAACACTCCTTTCCTGCCCCCTTCCCCAATTCATCCCTCCCCCCTGGAAGCAGACTTTCGCGCAACCTTGGCTGCGGCTGGGTTGGCGGTCGTTGGCGCGCCGGCGGGGGCGCGGCGGGCGGCGCGCAGGCGGGGGCCAGGCGGCGCTCTGCGCCAGCCGCAGACCGCGGCGTAGGTTGTAGGCGAACAGCTTGCACCACAGCTCGACCGTGTTGCGGGCCAGGTTGAAGTAGCGCACCGTGCGGTAGCCGTAACTGCGTTTGAACGTGCCGAAGACGGCCTCCACGCGGCGGCGCAGCTTGGCCAACGCGCGGTTGCGCTCGCGCTCCGCCTCGCTGAGCGGATGGTGTCTGTTGCCCCGCCGCAGGATCAGGTACTCGATCTCCCGCTCCTCGTACAGCGCGCGCCGCTCCCGCGTGTCGTAGGCGCGGTCGGCCAGCACGAACCGCTCCCCGCCGAGCAGCAGCGCGTCGGCCACCGTGGTCTCGGCCACGTTGCCGGGGGTCAGCGCCGCGTTGCAGATCAGGCCGGTCGCGAAGTCGCTGCTGATGTGCATTTGATAGCCGTAGACATCGCGCCCGAAGCGGGCGTCGGGGTCGGTCGGACCCTGCTCCGAGTCGAGCCGTTTGGTCGAGGCCTGAGCCTCGATGCGGGTCGCGTCGAGCAGCGCGCCCTCGCGCGCCAGCAGCCCGCTCGCCTCCTGCTGGCGGCGCAACTCGGCGAACAGCCGCTCGGCCAGACCGTCCCGCTCCAACTGCGCGCGGAAGCGGTGGATCGTCGAGTGATCCGGCTGGCCGTCGTTCAGCCCCAACCCGACGAAGCGGCGGAAGGCCAGGTCGCGGCCGAGCGCGCGCTCGATCGCCGGATCCGAAGCCCCGCCGTACCACTGCTGCAGGATGTTGATCTTGAGCATCACGATCGGCGGATAGGCCTTGCGCCCCTCGCGCGAGTTGTAGACATCGCGCAGCAGCCGCTCGAACGGCGCCCAGTCGATCGAGTCGTGCAGCGCCTCCAACTCCGCATCCCGCCCCAACCCCTCCGGCAGGCCCAACTCCGCAAACGAGGTTCCGCCCAGTTCCCGATGCATCCCGCGCTCCCTGCACTTGCCGACCACCCGCAGAATCGCCGATCCGCCCCAGTTGCGCAAAGGTCTGCTAAAAGGGGGGAGGGAGCGGGTGTTGGGGTTGGTGGGTTCCTGCCTGCGCAGGAATGACGGAGGGGGCGCAGGAATGACGGAGGGGGCGCGGGGGGCGACAGGAGGGGAGAGAGGGAAGAGAGGGAAGTGTGAGCGGGTCTTAGCTGGGTGGGTGGTTGAAGCGGGCGGCTTGGGGGATTGCTGTGCGGCCGGCGTAGCGGGCGTGGTTCGCCAGCTCGGCTTCGATGCGCAGTAGGTGGTTGTATTTGGCTGTGCGCTCTGAGCGGGCAGGGGCGCCGGTTTTGATGAGGCCGGCGTTGGTCGCCACGGCGAGGTCGGCGATCGTCGTGTCCTCGGTTTCGCCTGAGCGGTGGCTGATCACGGCGGTCCAGCCGGCCTGCTGCGCGATCCGCACGGCGTCGAGCGTCTCGCTCAGCGTGCCGATCTGGTTGGGCTTGACCAGGATGCTCGATGCGGCGCGCTCCGCGATGCCGCGCTTGAGCCGCGCCGTATTGGTGACCAGCAGGTCATCGCCGACCGTCTGCGCGAGCGGCGCGAGCCGCTCGGTGAGCCGCGGCCAGGCCGCCCAGTCGTCTTCGTCCAGCCCGTCTTCGAGCGAGATGATCGGGTAGCGCTCGCACCAGTCGGCCCATAGCTCGATCAGCTCGTCGGAGCCCAGCGCGCGCCCCTCGGCGGCGAGGCGGTATTGGCCGTCGGCGAACCACTCGCTGGCGGCGGCGTCGAGCGCGAGCGCGATCTCGGCGCCGGGGCGGTAGCCGGCCGCGGCGATCGCTTCGAGCACCAGCTCGAGCGCGTCCTCATTGCGCTCGAGCGGGGGCGCGAAGCCGCCCTCGTCGCCCAGCGCGACGGGCAGCCCGCGCTCGCGCAGGATGCCGCGCAGCGTCTGGTAAACCTCGGCCACGGCGCGCAGCGCCTCGCCGAAGCTGGGCAGGCCGATCGGCGCGATCATGAACTCCTGGATGTCGACGCCGCCGGGCGCGTGCGCGCCGCCGTTGAGGATGTTGGCCAGCGGGACGGGCAGCGTGCGCGCCTCGTCGCCGCCGAGCTGCCGATAGAGCGGTTCGCCCGCGGCGGCGGCCATTGCGTGGGCCGTGGCGAGCGAGACGCCGAGCAGCGCGTTCGCGCCGAGCCGCGCCTTGCCCGCGGAGCCGTCCAGCGCGATCAGGCGCTGGTCGAGATCGGCCTGGCCGCGCAGCGGCGGCGCGGCGGGATCGGTCAACGCATCCGCGATCTCGCCGGTCACGGCCTGCACGGCCTGCAGGACGCCGCGCCCGAGGTAGCGCTGCGGATCGCCGTCGCGCCGCTCGACGGCCTCGTGCGCGCCGGTGCTCGCGCCGGACGGAACGGCGGCGCGCCCCACTGCGCCGCCGCGCAGCTCGACTGTCGCTTCGAGTGTGGGATTGCCGCGCGAATCGAGGATCTCGAGCGCGTCGATCCGGGCGATGCGCAGCTCAACGGGCGGGTCGTCGGGCATTGCCGCGGCCCTAGCTGGCGCGGGGGTGGGCGCGGTCGTAGACCTCGCGCATGTGCTCGTCGGCCAGCTGCGTGTAGAGCTGCGTGGTCGAGATGTTGGCGTGGCCCATCAGCTCCTGCACGTTGCGCAGGGGCGCGCTGCCGCGCAGCATGTGCGTGGCGAAGGAGTGCCGCAGCGTGTGCGGGGTGACGTTGTTGATGCCCGCCTCGCGGGCGTAGTTTTTGAGCACCAGCCAGACGCCCTGGCGGGTCAGCCGCTCGCCGCGGCGGTTGATGAAGAGCGCCTTTTCGCCGCGCCGCCGGGCCAAGCGCGGGCGGGCCTCTTCGAGGTAGGCGTAGAGCGCGGAGACGGCGGCGTCGTGGATTGGGATCAGCCGCTCGCGGCGGCCTTTGCCCATGCAGCGCACGGCGGCGCGCTGGTTGTGCAGCTCGATCGAGTCGAGGTCGAGCGCGACGAACTCGCTGACCCGCATGCCGGTCGCGTAGAGCAGCTCGAGCATCGCCTTGTCGCGCTTGGACTCGGATGTGTTTTTGCGCGCGGGTTGTTCGAGCAGCGCGTCGATCTCGTCGATCGTCAGCGTGTGCGGCAGGGTCCGCCCGACGCGCGGCGAGGCCATCTGCTCGGCGGGGTTGTCGTCGATCACGTTCTCCGCCTTGAGGTAGGCGAAGAAGCTCTTCACGGCGGCGATTTTGCGGGCGACGGTCGCCTCGGCGTACTGCTGGTCGCGCAGGTAGGCGACGTATTCGAGCAGCTCGTTTTCGCCGATGCCGGAGATGTCCTGGCGCTCGGGCTTGGCGGAGGCGCCGGGGTGCGTGGTGCCGTTGGGGCGGCGGGCCGCCTTGGGCGCGAGCAGTTCGGCGTGCTCGATGAAGAACGCGCGGAACTGCGCGAGGTCGTTGCGGTAGGCCGAGATCGTGTTGTTGGACGACCCTTTTTCGGCCGCCATGTAGCTCAGGAACTGGCCGATCTCGCGCTCCATCTGCTGCGCCGCACCTTCCGCGATCGTGGTCATTTGCCTGCGCTCCAAACCTAGCCAGCGCGGCGCTTCCGCTGAATCGCCCGCCGGCGGTTGTGTTCGTGGAAGCCGTGCATCGGCATTCCCTTATGACTGCTCTAGCAAGCGGGCGGCTGGCGAGTACAGACGCGCTTCGGCAATTTCCGCGCAGTTTTACCGTTGATCGACACTTCGCGGCGGGCGCGCGGCGCGCCATAGGTGGAGCGGTCGCGGCGGGCGCCCGGCGGGGAAATGCGGTGGATGGGCGGTGGAGGGGCGGACGGTCAGAGTTCCGCCTTGATCTGCTCCGCCACGCGCCGCGTCAGACCGGGCGTCGCGGCGATCTCGTCGGCGCTGGCCTGGCGGATCGCCTGCAGCGAGCCGAACTTGCGCAGCAGCGCCTTCTTGCGCGAGGGACCGATCCCGGGAATGCGATCGAGCGGGCTGCGCGAGGCGCGCTGCTGCCGCAGCCGGCGGTGGTAGGAGATCGCGAAGCGGTGCGCCTCGTCGCGGATGCGCTGCACCAGATACATCCCCTGCGAGCGCCGATCGAGCCGAATCGGTTCGGCGGTGTCGACCAGGAAGAGCAGCTCTTCGCGCTTGGCCAGCCCGGCGAGGGGGATGTCGTCGACGGCGAGGTTGCGCATCACGTCGTGCGCGGCGGAGACCTGCCCGCGCCCGCCGTCGACGATCACCAGGTCCGGCACCGCGCCCCAGCCCTCCTCGGCGTTCTGCTCGGACTCGTCACGCTCGGGCTCGCCTTCTTCGGTTTGGGGCGGCTCGGCGTCGTTCGGGGCGTCGAGCTCGGCGGGCAGCTCGAAGCCCTCGGCGCGTTCCTCCTTGCGCAGCTCGCCCAGCCGGCGGAAGCGGCGGCGCATCACCTCGGCCATCGAGGCGAAGTCGTCCGGCCCCTCGATCGACCTGATCCGGAAGCGGCGGTACTCGCGCGTCGCGGGGCGCCCGTCGAGGAAGACGACCATCGAGGCGACGGTGCTGTCGCCCTGGTTGTGGGAGATGTCGTAGCACTCGATTCGATTGGGCGGGGCGGGCAGGCTGAGCGCCTCCCCGAGCTCCCCGAGCGCGGCGTTGGTGCGGTCGTGGTCGGCGAGCCAGCGGACGCGCTGCATTTCGAGCGCCTCGCGGGCGTTCTCGGCGGCCATCTCGGTCAGGCGGCGCTTGTCGCCCCGCTGCGGGCGGCGAATCTCGACCACGCCGCCGCGCTTCTCGGTGAGCCAGCCGCCCAGCAGCTCGCCCTGCTCGATCTCGTGGGGGATCAGCACCAGCCGCGGGATTTGCAGCGCGCCCTCGTAGTACTGCCGCAGAAACGCGGCCAGCACCTGTTCGAGCGGCTCGTCCTGCACTCCAGCCAGCGAGAAGCTGTCGCTGCCCGTCATCTTCTGCCCGCGGATGAACAGCACCTGCACCATCGCCTCGTCGCCGTCCACCGCGATGCCGAAGGCGTCGAGCTCGGAGTCGACGGTGTCGGCGGTGATCTGCTGCTCGGTGACGCGCTCGACGGCGGCCAGCTGGTCGCGCAGCGTGGCCGCCCGCTCGAAGTTGAGCTCGTCGGCCGCCTCGCGCATCGCCCCGTTCAGCTGCTCGACCACCACCGAGCTCTTGCCGTCGAGGAAGAGCATCGTCTGGTCGATCACCTCGCGGTATTCGTCGGGCGTGCAGTAGGAGGTGCAGGGCGCGATGCAGCGGCGGATGTAGTAGTCGAGGCAGGGGCGTGGGTCCGAGCCGGTGATCTCCTTGTCGCAGGAGCGCCAGGGGAAGAGCTTCTTGACGAGGTCGAGCGAGGTGCGCACCGACTTGGCCGAGGCGTAGGGGCCGAAGTAGCGCGCGCCGTCGTTCTGCACCCGGCGGGTGATCGTCACGCGCGGCCAGGGCGAGTTCACATCCACCTTGAGGTAGGGGTAGTGCTTGTCGTCCTTGAGCCGCACGTTGAACAGCGGCTGGTGGCGCTTGACCAGCGTCGCTTCGAGGTGCAGCGCGTCCTGCTCGGTGCGGGTGGTGACGATGTCCAGCGCGGCGATTCGCTCGGCCAGCTTGCGCGTCTTGCCCTCCAGCGAGCGCGGCGAGCCGAAGTAGGAGCGCACCCGCGCGCGCAGGTTGGCCGCCTTGCCGACGTAGATCACCTTGCCCGTCGCGTCGCGGAAGGTGTAGACGCCGGGCTTGGCCGGCAGCGCCGCCACCTGGGCGACGAGCTGGGCTCGCAGCTGTTCAGTGCTCACGGGTGCAAGGGTAGGGCGAATGAGAGGAAGCTGGCGCGCCCGGCAGGACTCGAACCTGCGGCCTCTGCCTCCGCAGGGCAGCGCTCTAATCCGCTGAGCTACGGGCGCATGAGGCTAGGATACACCGTCGCAGCTACAGCCGCCTGTAACCCACGCCGCGCAAGCGCTCCAACCGTCGTTCCTGCCTGCGCAGGAATGACGGAGGGGGCGCAGGAATGGCGGGGAGGGGGCGCAGGAATGAGGGAAGAGGGGGCGTGGGGATGGGGAGAGGGTGGGTGTGCGGGTGACGGTGGGAGTGGGTGGGTTCCTGCCTGCGCAGGAATGGCGGACGGGGGTGCAGGAATGGCGGGGAGGGGGCGCAGGAATGAGGGAAGAGGGGTGTGGCGATTGGGTGCGGTACGGCGGGTGGTAGTTGCTCGTTGCCTCCTACCCCCCACCTAACCTCCCCCCTGGAAGGGGGGGGATGAATTGGGGAAAGGGGTGAGGGAGGGAGAGGTGGTCTGTTGGGGGTTGGAGGCGGATGTGGGTTGGGTGGTTCCTGCCTGCGCAGGAAGGACGGAGGGGGCGCAGGAAGGACGGAGGGGGCGCTGGAAGGACGGAGGGGGCGCAGGAATGACGGAGGGGGCGCAGGAATGACGGGGGGTGTGCGGTGATGATGGGGATGTGCGGTGGCGGCGTGAGCGAGGGGTGGTGTGGTGATTGGGGTGCGGTATGGCGGGTGGAGCCAGGTCGTTGCCTCCTACCCCCCACCTAACCTCCCCCCTGGAAGGGGGGAGGGATGAATTGGGGAAAGGGGTGAGGGAGGGAGAGGTGGTCTGTTGGGGGTTGGAGGCGGATGTGGGTTGGGTGGTTCCTGCCTGCGCAGGAAGGACGGGGAGGGGGCGCGGGTATGACGGGAAGGGGGGGTGCAGGAATGACGGACGGGGGCGTGGAGGTGATGGGGATGTGCGCTGGCGGCGTGAGCGAGGGGGGTGGTGGCGTGGACTGTTTGGGTGCGCGCGGGTGGCGGCGGCGGGGAGGGAGGGGCGTGGCGATTGGGGTGCGGTACGGCGGGTGGAGCCAGGTCGTTGCTTCCCACCCCCCACCTAACCTCCCCCCTGGAAGGGGGGAGGGATGAATTGGGGGAAAGAGGTGAGGGAGGGAGAGGTGGTCTGTTGGGGGTTGGAGGCGGATGTGGGTTGGGTGGTTCCTGCCTGCGCAGGAATGACGGGGAGGGGGCGCGGGTATGACGGAGGTGGGGCGCGGGTATGGCGGAGTTTGAGGTATGCGCGGTCGGAGTTTAGGCTGAGAGCGCCAGGCCGCCGGGCGGCCGCGGGTGGGGCGTGAGCCCTGCTCGAGGAAAGTCCGGGCTCCACGGGACAGGGCGCTGGGTAACTCCCAGGCAGGGCGACCTGACGGAAAGCGCCACAGAAACATACCGCCGCGCGGCTGCTGACTGCGGTTGGCGGCAACGCGGTAAGGGTGAAATGGTGCGGTAAGAGCGCACCAGCGGTCGGGAGACCGGCCGGCTGGGCAAGCCCCGCCCGGAGCAAGACCAAATAGAGGGGCGGCGGCGCGCTGCGGCGCGCCGCGGGCGCGTCCCGCGCCGCCTCCGGGTAGGTCGCTTCAGGCGGCGGGCAACCGCCGTCGCAGATGGATGGCCGCCGCCGCCTGCGGGCGGAGACAGAACCCGGCTTACAGGCGGCCTGGCATTCGCTCTCTCCCCCAACCGCCCACGCACAGGAGCACCGATGCCGCCCACTTTGCCGCCCAAGCCGCTTGCCGAGCTGCTCGCCCACACCGCGCACCGGATCGCCGGCGGCGATCCGTCGGCGGCGACCGTCGGCGCCGTGCGGCAGGACTCCCGTGCCGTCGCTTCCGGCGACTGTTTCGTCGCCGTGCCCGGCTTCACGGTGGACGGGCATGACTACATCGCGCAGGCGCTCGCCGCCGGCGCGTCGGCGGTGGTGGCGCAGGCCGACCGCCGCGCGGTCTGGGAGCCCGCCCTCGCCGATGCGGACATCCCGATCGTTGAAGTCGACAATGCCCGTATCGCGCTCGCCGATCTCGCCGCCGCGCGGCATGATTTCCCGGCGCGCAAGCTGACCGTGATCGGCGTCACCGGCACCGACGGCAAGACGACCACGACCTATCTGACGCACGCGCTGCTCAGCGCGGCCGGGTACGACTGCGGCCTGCTCAACGGCGTTGAGTTCAATGTCGGCGGCGAGGCGCGCCCCAATGAGAGCGGCGAGACGACGCCCGAGGCCGACATCATCCAGCCGCTGCTGGCGGAAATGGTGGCGGCCGGGCAGACGCATGTGGTGATCGAGACCAGCTCGCACGCGCTCGAGTTGGAGCGCGCGCGCCACTGCGATTTCGATGTCGGCGTCTTCACCGGCCTGTCCGACGACCACCTCGACTTTCACGGGACGCGCGAGCGGTATCTGGCGGCGAAGCTGCGGCTCTTCGAGGCGCTCGATTGGCCTTCCGCCGGAGCGCGCGAGCGCTTCGCGGTCGTTCGCGCGGAGGATCCGCTGCGCGAGACCATCGCGGCGGCGCATTCGGGGCGCACGATTCTGGCCGGCGACGAGGTCTCGGCGCAGCCGCTCTCGCAGGACGCGAGCGGCGCGCAGCTGCGCGTCGTCACTCCGGCCGGGGCGCTGGCGGCGCGGCTGCGAATGCCCGGCGCGTACAACGTCGGCAACGCCGCGCTCGCGGTCGGCGCGGCCTGGGGGTTGGGCGTCGGACCCACGGCGCTGCAGCGCGGCTTCGCGGAAGCGCGCGCCGTGTCGGGGCGGATGGAGCTGATCGAGGCCGGGCAGCCGTTCACGGTGATCGTCGATGCGGCCGCCACCGGCCCGGCGCTGCGCGCCGCGCTCGAAGCGTTGCGCCCGCATGTCGAGGGGCGGCTGTTGGTCGTCTTCGGCGTGGCGGGCAAGCGCGATCCCGCGCGCCGCGCCGCGATGGGCGCGGTCGCCGCCGAGCTGGCGGATTATTCGTACATCACCAGCGAGAACCCGCGCTCGGAGGACCCGGCGCAGATCGTGCGCGAGATCGCCGATGCGATGCGGCAAGCGGGCGCGGGCGATCGTCTCATGGAGGAACAGGATCGCCGCGCGGCGATTCGGCTGGCGCTGCGCGAGGCGCAGGCGGACGATCTGGTGCTGATCGCCGGCAAGGGCGCGGAGCCGACGCTGATCTTCGCCGACCGCACCGAGCCGTGGGACGATCGCGCCGCCGCCCGCGAGGAGCTTGCGCGGCGCTAGGGTCTGTTCGCGCTTGTCGCCAGCTGCTGGCCCGGCACCCGTCCGTTGACCCGATTTGTTCCGCCCTCCTCTGGGGTGGGGGGTAGGAGGCAACGACCTGGCTCCACCCGCCGTACCGCACCCCAATCGCCACACCACCCCATCGCTCCACCTCCAGCATCCGTTGCACCCCAAGCGCCAACTTAGCGAACCCACCTCGCCCTAACGCCCCTTCCCTGCCCCCTTCGCCACCTAACCTCCCCCCTGAGAGGGGGGAGGTTAGGTGGGGGGTGAGAAGCCGCAAGCAACCACCAGCCCCCCTGCCACGCCCCAATCGCCCACCCCACCCGTCGCCCATGCCGCCCTGCTCGCTATCTCGCGCCTCTGCGCTTACACCCCCTAGCCGCCCTGCGGCCAGACTTCGGCGCGGCGCAGCTCGAGCCAGAGCGAGCTGCCCGGCGTGACCGTCTCCAGCGTGTTGATCAGATCGGGATCCTCGGGGCCCCAGCGCAGATAGCGCTGCTGCTCGTTGTCCCAGAGAAACGCGGCGACCAACGAGTCGAGCGCGGCGAACGCCGTGGCGGGCGGCGCGTCCCCGCCGTGCCAGGAGACCAAATTCCAGCCGGCGCGCAGCTCGACGGTGGGCGGGCGGGAAGCTTGCGCGATGCGCGGCAACCAGGCCGCCTCCTCCTGCACCGGACCCAGCACCGCGTCGCCGGGCGCAAGCGCGATCCGACCCGCTGCGGCGCCGCCCGGCAACTCCGGCTGGTAGCGCTGCCAGCGCTGGCCGAAGCGATCCCAGAAGAACAGGCTGGTCAGCGTCGAGCCGCGCTTGCTCCAGACCGCGGCGAGCGTCGTCGGCTGATCAATTGCGATCAACCGCCAGCCGCCGGTCACGGTGCGCACGGCCCGCCGCGCGGCCGCGGCCGTGGCGGCGCGGGCGTCGTCCTCTCCGTCGTCATGCTCATGCGTGTGCGCGCCGTCGCCGTGCTCGTGGCTGTGCGCGGCGGCGCGGGCGTCGTCCGCACTGCCGTCGCCGGACGACGGCTCTTCGCCGCTTGCGCCGCCATCAACGCCGCCATCGTCGGGGGCGGCGGCTTGCGAGCCCTCGTCAGCATCGCTGCCATCGCCGTCGCCGCTGCCGGCGGGCAGACTGGTCGTCGTCGCGGGGGCTTGCCAGTTGAGGCGGTTGGTCGAGGTGAAAGCGGCGCCGCCGTGCAGGTTGAAATCCGAGCCGTCCCGCAGCTCGACGCCCTCGATCGCGTACGCGCCGATGAAGGGCACGGTTTCGCCCATATAGCCGCTGCCGCGCGAGTGATGCACCGCGTAGTGGATGTGCGCCAACCCGCCGTTGTTGCCCAGCCCGTCGGCCCAGACCGTGCCCACAAGCTCGCCGACCACCACCTGCGAGCCGCGCCGCAGGCCGGCGGCCGGCTGAATGTGGCAGAGCAGATGCTCCATGCCCGCGGCGTCGCGGATCGAGAGGCAGTCCGACGAGGCGTAGCTGATCGAGCCGGAGGTCGGCGCGAGCACCGCGCTGCCGGCGGTCGCCGCGTCGGTGCGCACCAGGTCGATCGCCTGGCGGTCGCCGCCGTCCGCGTCGGAGTGAGTGCCGGTGTTGTAGCCGGCCACGATCTCCCACTGCGTGCCGGCTTCGGCCGGGATGGGCACGCCGCCGGCCGCGCGCGCGCCGAGCAGCCCGGCCGCGGCCAGGGCGGCCAACAATGCGGTGAGCGCAACTGCGGCGAGGCTGATCAATCGCGGCATAGATTCCATCTTGCCTGATTGCGCCGCCGATGGCGCGGCGGGGGCGGCGCTTTAGCGTCACGAGGGCGTAAAATCGCCGAGCACGGAAGGATGGGGCTGTGGACTATCGACGCTTGGGCAACTCGGGCTTGCAGGTCTCGCTGGCGGGGCTGGGCACCAACAACTTCGGCATGCGGCTCGACTACGAGCAGTCCGCCGCGGTCGTCGAGGCCGCGCTGGACGCGGGGATTAACTTCTTCGACACCGCCGACATCTACGGCGGCGGGCGCTCCGAAGAGTACCTCGGCCGCGCGCTGGGTTCGCGCCGCGAGGACGTGCTGATCGCGACCAAGTTCGCAATGCCGGTCGGCGACGGCCCCTTCACGCGGGGCGGCTCGCGGCACTACATCGAGCGCGCCGTGGCCGCCTCGCTTGCGCGGCTTGGCACCGACTACATCGACGTCTACCAGATGCATCAGCCAGACCCCGACACGCCGATCGAGGAGACGCTCGAAGCGCTCAGCGATCTGGTCCACCGCGGCGTGGTGCGCTACATCGGCCACTCCAACTTCAACGGCTGGCAGATCGCCAACGCCGATTGGGTCTCGCGCAGCCGCGGGCTGGCGCGGTTCGTCTCGGCGCAGAACGAGTGGAGCCTGCTGCAGCGCAAGGTGGAAGCGGAGGTGATGCCCGCCTGCCGCGAGTTCGGACTCGGCCAGCTGCCCTTCTTCCCGCTCGCCAGCGGCTTCCTCACCGGCAAGTACCGACGCGGCGAGCCGCTCCCCGAAGGCACCCGCCTGGCCGCCTGGCAACAGGCCATGCCCGCGCGAATCGACGCCCTGACGGCGGACTCCAACTTCGACCTGCTCGAAGCCTTGGAGCGCTACGCCGCCGAGCGCGGGCGCACCATCCTGGACCTGGCCCTCTCTTGGCTGGCCAGCGACCCGGCGGTCTCGTCGGTGATCGCCGGCGCCACGAAGCCGGAGCAGATCGAGGCGAATGTCGCCTCGACCCTCGCCTGGCAACTGAGCGCCGAGGAGTTCGCCGAGCTGGACGCAATCCTGTCGGGCGGGCAGTAGGCCGCGCGCGTGAGCGTCAGTCTGCGAGCGCTCTCTTCCGCCGCCGCGCTGCTCGGCGCTCTGGGCGGCGGCTTGGCCGCCTACGCCTGGTGGGAATCGACCCAGGCGAAGCTGGTTCGACACGATGTCGCAGTGCCCGGCCTGCCCGCCGGCCTCGACGGCCTGCGCATCCTGCACGTCAGCGACACCCACTTCCCCGCCAACGGCGCGTCGCTCGAACGCTTCGCCGAACTGGTCGCCGAGGTCGAGTACGACATCGTCTTCGCCAGCGGCGACTACGTCGAAACCGCCGCAGGCTGGGACAGCGCGGTCGAGGCGTTTTCGCTGCTGCACGCGCCGTTCGGGGTCTACGCCTCGCTGGGCGCGCACGACTACCTCTCGCCCATCTCAACGATGGCCGAGTGGAGCGGCGCCATGCGCCGCCGCGCCCTCGGAGGCCGCCGCCGGCTGGTCGACCCAGCCCCGTTCGTAGAGCGGCTGGAGGATCTCGGCGTGCGCGTGCTGCGCAACGAGTGGACCCAAACCGAAATCAGCGGCGAAATCCTACGAATCAGCGGCGCAGGCGACGACTCGGTAGGCATGGCCCGACTCGATCGCGCGCTGCCGCCCGATGACGACGCGGGCAGCGCGAACGGTACGGATGGCGCGGACAGTCAGGGCGGTCCGGACGGCGCAGGCGGCGCGGACAGCGCGAACGGTCCGGATGGCGCAGACGGCGCGAACAGCGCGGACGGCCTGACCGTGCTGCTCACGCACAGCCCCGACGCGCTGCTGCGCCTCCAACATCCACCGCCGCTGAGCTTCTGCGGACACACCCACGGCGGGCAAATCCGCATCCCCGGCTACGGCGCCCCGGTGCGCCACTCGCAACTGGTCGACCGCCGCCAAACCGCCGGAGTCTTCCAACGCAACGGCGCGCAGGTAATAGTCAGCCAGGGCTTCGGCACCGCAATCGTCCCACTGCGCCTCCTCTGCCCCCCCGAAATCGGCCTGGTCCACCTAACCACGCATCGCTAAAGCCCACGCTCGCACCCCCCAATCCGCCACTCCTGCGCCCTCCCTTCCCCGTCATTCCTGCGCTCCTCATCCGTCATTCCTGCGCAGGCAGGAACCCACCTCTCCGTCATTCCTGCGCTCCCCAACCGTCATTCCTGCGCAGGCAGGAACCCACCTCTCCGCCATCCCTGCGCCCCCCATCCGTCATTCCTGCGCAGGCAGGAACCCACCTCTCCGCCACCCCTGCGCCCCCCCATCCGTCATTCCTGCGCAGGCAGGAACCCACCCCTCCGCCATCCCTGCGCCCCCATCCGTCATTCCTGCGCAGGCAGGAACCCACCTCACCCCCACCCCCCTTCCCTCCCCCTTCCCCAATTCATCCCTCCCCCCTCTCAGGGGGGAGGTTAGGTGGGGGGTGGAACGCCGCGAGCGGAGCGACGACGTTCGGTGTTCAGGTTTCTTTTTTTCCGGCTGTTCAGGGGCGATCCGGGCGGCCTCCCTATCTGGTCGGAGCGTTTGCCAGCGTTCAGATTTGTTCAGGTTTGTTCGGATTTGTTCAGGGTTGTTCAGGGACGATCCAGCCTGAAGTGCGAGGCCGCCGAAGGCGCGGGAATGCAGCGTAGGAGCCAGGCGACGGGGGTCTGGCGCTGCGCCCCATCCGTCATCCCCGCCCCCGATCCGTCACCCCGGCGCCCCCAACCGTCATTCCTGCGCAGGCAGGAACCTACCCACCGTCATTCCTGCGCAGGCAGGAACCCACCTCTCCCCAACACCCCTTCCCCAATTCATCCCTCCCCCTCTCAGGGGGGAGATTAGGTGGGGGATGGAACGCCGCGAGCGGAGCGACGACGTTCGGTGTTCAGGTTTCTTTTTTTCCGGCTGTTCAGGGGCGATCCGGGCAGCCTCCCTATCTGGTCAGAGCGTTTGGCAGCGTTCAGATTTGTTCAGGTTTGTTCGGATTTGTTCAGGGTTGTTCAGGGCGTGATCGGGATGGATGGTCGTACTGGAGGTGCTGGGCAGGTTGGCGCGCGGGGAGGTGGGCATGGCTCGCACTTTCGTTCTTCTAGGCTATGGTAGCACGGTTGGGGAGAGTTGGAGCTTGGAAGCCGCGCAGGTTCCTGCCTGCGCAGGAATGACGGAGGGGGCGCAGGAATGACGAGGGGCCATCGGGGTGTAGGAGAGAGCGGCCAGCGCTGGCTCGCAACCTCCCACCCCCCACCTAACCTCCCCCCTGGGAGGGGGGAGGGATGAATTGGGGAAAGGGAGTAAGGAAGGGGTGTTGGCGCGCGCAGGTTCCTGCCTGCGCAGGAATGACGGAGGGGGCGCAGGAATGACGAGGGGTGAGGGGTGATCGGGGTGTAGGAAGAGCGGCCGGCGCTGGCTCGCAACCTCCCACCCCCCACCTAACCTCCCCCCTGGAAGGGGGGAGGGATGAATTGGGGGAAGGGAGTAGGGAAGGGGTGTTGGCGCGTGTAGGTTCCTGCCTGCGCAGGAATGACGGAGGGGGCGCAGGTTCCTGCCTGCGCAGGAATGACGGTTTGGGGCTAGGTTCCTGGCCTACGCAGGAATGACGAAAAGAAGCGCAGCAATAACGGAAGCGCGCGCCCCTAGCTGCCCAGAGGGCGGGCCAGGTCTTCGTCTCGGGCCGCGTAGACCAGCAGATCGCCCTTGCGGATCTCCTGCGAGAGCACCGGGCTGAGCTGAACCTCCTGATCGCGCACAATCGCCAGCAGCTGGCGGGTCGGCGCCGACTTGTCCGACGCCGCCGCCACCTCGAGCTTGCGGCCCAGCCAGACGCGCGGCGTCTCGAAAATGGCCACGCCGTAGGCCTGCGAGAGAGGCAGAAAATCGCGCGCCTCGCGCACTTGCAGAATGTGCGCGAAGCGCTCCGCGCCGTCGCGCTCCGGCCGCATCACCCGGTTGACCCCCAGGCGCTCCAAAATCAGCGCGTGGCGGTCGCTGCGCGCTTTGGCGAAGACCGAGCGCACCCCCAGCGTCTGGCAGTTCATGCTGGCCAGCACGCTCGCGTCCAACTCCGCCGTCGCCACCACCGCCACCTCCACATCGCCGACCGACATCTCGCGCAGCGCGTCGACATCCGTAATGTCGGCGATCATCGCGCGCGCCACGGCGTCCGCCAGCCGATTGACCACGCCCGCGTCGATATCGACCGCCAGCACATCATGACCCTGCTCCTGCAGCATCCGCGCCAGGTGATCGCCGAAGCGGCCCAGACCAAGCACCGCGACCTGCATACGCCCTCCTCCTCAGCGCCGCCCAGAGCGACGATACCGCAAGACCGCAAAGGGCTCAGCCGATCCGCACCGGCGCGGTCGCGTGCCGGTAGCGGTCGTGCGGGCGATCCGGAATGGCCAGCGCGACCAGCATCGGGCCCAGCCGCCCGACGAACATCAGCAGCATCAGGATGTACGCGCCCCAGGCCGAGGCCGCGCTCGCCACGCCCTGGCTCCAGCCGACATTGGCCAGCGCCGACATCGCGTCGAACGCCAGCGCCAGCGGGCGCAACTCGTCCTCCACCGCCATCAGCGCCGCCGCCCCCGCCGCGTAGGCGGTCAAGCCCAGCATCACGACGGCAATCGCGCGAATCACCACCGCCGGCGGCACTTCGCGCCCGAAGGCGACGACGCTCTCGCGCCCGCGCAGCGCGGAAAGCACGGCGAACACCGAGACCATGAACGAGCCGATCTTGATCCCGCTCGCGGTCGAGGTCGAAGCGCCGCCGATCAGCATCAGCGGCAGCAGCCCGGCCGTGGTCCCGTCGCCCAACTGCTCGATCGGCGCCGTGGACATCCCGGTCGTGCGGTTGACCGAGAGGAAGAATCCGTTGATCACCCGCGAGCCCGCGCTCTGACCCTGCATCACCCCGCTCCATTCGGCGAGGATGAAAATCGCCATCCCCAGCGCCAGCAGCGCGGCCATCCCGCAGAGCACCATCCGCGTGTCGAGCGTCCAGCGCCGCCGCCCGCGCGGCAGGTCGAACACGGTCAGGAACGACAGGCTGCCGATCAGCGCGGCGACGCCCATCACGACCACCGGGTAGCCGTCGGCGACCTGGCCGCCAATCCCGCGACCGCCGCCCATCACGTCGAAGCCCGCGTTGTTGAAGGCCGAAACCGCGTGGTAGAAGGCCATCCAGATCGCGCGCCCGCCGCCGAACTCGGCCGCAAACCAGGGCAGCAGCAGCAGAAAGGCGGCCAACTCGGTGACGGCGGTGTAAAGCATCACGCGGCGCAGCAGCCGCGGCGCGCCCGCCACCTCCGAGCCGGAGCCGGCCAGCTCCATCCCGAAGAACTGCCGCCCGCGCATCCCCAGCCGCCGCCCCGCGACCAGAATCAGGATGCCGGCGTACATCGTCACCCCCAGCCCGCCCAACTGCATCAGCACCAGCGTGACTGCTTCGCCGAACCAGGAGAATGTGTCCGCAGTGTCAAAGCGGGTCAGGCCCGTGACGCTCACCGCGGAAACGGCGGTGAAGAGCCCGTCGAGGAAGCCGACCTCGACGCCCCGCTCGGCGGAGACGCCGAGGCTGAGCAGCGCGCCGCCGCCGGCCATCACCGCCGCGAAGGCGACCACGACCATCCAGGAGCGGGGCGCGATCCGCCACTGCCGGCGCGGCTGAAAGCGCACCACATCGGGCGCGAGCCGTGCGCGGCGCAGCACCACATTGCCGGGCCGGCGTCGGTAGGTTGGGCGGCGCTGCGCCATTGAGCCTCCTCAACCCACTCTAGAACCGCCAATCCGTAGTACGCTGCCAAGCAGCGGCCCCATCGTCTAGAGGCCTAGGACGCCAGCCTTTCAAGCTGGTAGCACGGGTTCGAATCCCGTTGGGGCCACCACACCGCTCCCCCCTCACCGCGCGCCGCACGGAGAGCATCTCGCCATGGTCACCCGTGAGATCGATCACCACAGCCAAATCGCCGACGCCGCGACGCCCGACGAGATCATCGAAGCGCTGCGGCAATCCGCGTTGCTCGCGGCCGCGGACCGAATCGCACTCCTACAGCATCTGGCCGAGGAGGACCCGGCGGAACCCCGGCTGAACTGCGATTCACTGCGCAGTCTCGCAGACCTGCTGCTGAGTCAGCCGCAGCTGGCGCAACCCGGAATCTCGACCAGCCCCGACGGCTTGCTCCTCGCCCAGTGGCGGGTTCCGCCGCACGGGTTGATGACCTTCGAGTTCCTGGCTGACGGGCGAATTGAATTCGCGGCGATCTCCGCGCCTGCAAACCACCCTGGCGAACGGCAGACGGTCTACGGCACGCTGCCGCCGAACGAAACGTTGGCGGCAGTCGGTTCGTTCGCTGCCAAGATCGAGTGCAGATGACGGGCGACCCTCTTCCCGACCAGGATCACATCTCGCGCTACTGCCGCCCTTCGACGATCGATCAAGGCATGCTGCAGGCGGGGGCGTTCGCCCCGCGCAGCGGCGAAGACTACCTGTCAGTGAACTGGCTCGAGCACTTCGGAGCGCCCACCCTACCCGCTGCCGTTGACAGGATGCGGACGGTAGTCTCCCAGAGCCTCGACTTGCGGCCTAACGGACGTTTCGCGGTGCTCAATGTCGGCGAGGCGAAGCGTGCGGTAATCCGAGACGCAGCCCTCAGCATCCGCATCGAGCACATGCCTTCAGAATCGGACGCATCTCACGCCGCGATGATCGGGGTCGAAGCACACCCGGTGAAGATCGCAACCGAGTTAATTGCGCTGATCTCATCAGAGGATATCTACCCGGCGCTTGGCTGATCCTCTCCCACAGCTCCAAGCAACGCATGCGATCCGCTGCCCGCGCCTCAGCCAGCCTCGCCGGGCGACCAGCCGTAGATCCGCCGCAGCGACCCGCCCATCAACGTCGCGCGGTCGGCCTCGCTGAGGCGCTCGCTGCCCCGAAACGCCTCGACGCCCTGCGCGTAGCTGAGCAGATTGACGGCGCGCGTCCAATCCGTCCCCCACATACAGCGTTCGAGGCCGAACGCCTCGAAAATGCGAGCGAGCGGCTCCCAGATGTCCGCGTACGGAAACGGCTCGTGCGAGAGCGTGCACGCGCCGGAGATCTTGATCGCGACATGATCCAGCGCGGCCAGCGAAAGCACATTGTCGAGGTCCGCCCACGGCGCGGCGGGCGGCGGCGGGTGGAACGGCTGCGAGAGGCCGACGTGATCGATCACCAGCTGCGTGTTCGGGTGCCGCCGCGCCAGCTCGCGGAATTCGGGCAGCTTCCCCGCGCAGAGCACGTTGACCGGAATGCCCGCCGCCGCTCCGGCGTCGAGAATCCGCCCGAAGCCGGGGTGGTCGACCTCCAGATCGTGGAAAGCCAGCACCACCCGCGCGCCCACCACTCCGCGACGTTCCGCCCACTCCGCCACCTCGTCCGCGACCGACTCCGCAGTCGGATCGAACGGCTTGATCAGCCCGAAACGGCCGGGATGCCTGTCGTAGACGCTCTCCACGTAGCTCGCGTCGTAGCCGTACATCGTGAACGGCGAAATCAGCAGCGCGCCGTCCACCCCGACCGCGTCCATCGCGGCGACCATATCGTCGCCCGTCACCTCCGGCGGTCCCGCCAGCACCGCCCGCCAGGGCCGCTCCGGCCGGTCGCGCTCATACGCATGCACCTGGCAGTCGATCGTGGGCGTGCCGCCGCGCTCCGAAGTCGTCATGGTCTGTTCGCCTCCCGCGCCCGAGTGTAGGCAAATCATAGGCAACTCGACGGCGCGATCGGCATCCCGCCCAATCCTCATCAAGGCGCGCGCGCATTCGGCCTCCCCGCATCTGCCCGCCTGCCGTAGAATCGCCGCATCGCCCGCCACCTGGAGGTCCGGTCGCCATGGTCACCCAGGACATTGAACAGCCGAGACCCGGCGCCGACGCGGCCGCCATCGATCAGGTCGTCAATCTCCTGCGGCAATCGGAGCGCTCCGCAGTCGCGGATCGAATCGGTTTTCTACAGCGTCTGAGTGAAGACGATCCGGCGGAACCGGGGCTGAACTGCGATTCGCTGCGCAGCATGGCAGACCTCCTGTTGGCCCGACCGCAGCTGCCCCAACCCGGAATCTCAACCAGCCCCGATGGTTTGCTCCTTGCGCAGTGGCGCATTCCACCGCACGGGTTGATGACCTTCGCGTTCCTGGCTGACGGACGAATCCAATTCGCGGCGATCTCCGCGCCCGCCAACCACCCCGGCGAACGCGAGACGGTCTACGGCACGTTGCCGCCGAATGAAACGCTGGCCGCGGTCGAGCTGTTCACTGCAAAGCTGGAACGCTCGTGACGGGCGATCCCCTTCCCGATCAGGATCACATCTCGCGCTACTGCCGCCCTTCGACGATCGATCAGGGCTTGCCGCAGCCGGGCGCGTTTATGCCGCGACCCGGTGAAGACTATCTCTCGGTCAATTGGCTCGAGCACTTCGGAGCGCCCACCCTACCCGCTGCCGTTGACAGGATGCGGACAGCAGTTGCCCAGAGCCTCGACTTGCGGCCCAACGGGCGCTTCGTGGTGCTCAATGTCGGCGAGGCGAAACGCGCGGCATCCCGCGACGCCGGCTTCAGCCTCCGCATTGAGCACGCGCCCACGGAGTCGGATGCGTCGCACGCCGCCATCTTCGGCATTGACGCGCACCCTGTGCAGATCGCAACCGAGCTGATCGCGCTGATCTCCGCCGGCGACATCTACCCCGCGCTCGACTGAGCGCCGCCTACAACTCCGGATGCCGCATGAAATCCGTCGCCTGCTCGTAGGCGTAGCCCGCGCGGCAGAGCGCCGCCTCGCCGCCCGGCGCCCCCACCAGCTGCAGCGCGATTGGCAGCCCCTGCTCGCTCCAGCCGTTGGGCAGCGTCAGCGACGGCGCGCGATTCAGATCCCACGGCGCGGTGAACTGCATCCGCGCCGCGTCGAAATCGCCCGGCGTGTCCTCGTACATCAGCTGCTCGGTCACGCGGTGCGGCAGCGTCCCCTGCGCCGGGCAGGCGAGCATGTCGATGCCCTCGAACGCCCGCGCCAGACGCCCGCTCAGCTCGGCGCGTGTGTTACAGGCCTCGGCGTACTCAACCGCGCCGACCCCCGCGCCGCGCTCCAACCAGGCCCGAAACCAGGCGCCGTAATCATCGGCCCGCTCCGGAAAGTACTCGCTGTGCGCAGCCAGCGCTTCCACCGCGCAGAGCGTCGGCCAGGCCGACATGTACGGGCGCGGATCGGGCAGCTCGACAGGCACAATCTCCGCGCCCAGCGACGCCAACACCTCGACCGACGCCGCGACCGCCTCGGCGATGGGCGCAATAACATCCTCGCTCGCGTACCGCTCGTCGTAACCGATCCGCAGCCCCGCCGCGCCATCGCCGATGCCCGCAAGGATCGCCGGCGCGGGTTCCGCAAGCGTGGTCGGGTCGTTCGGATCATCGCCGGCGATCACCTCCAGCACCGCCGCCGCGTCCCAGGTCGAGCGGGTCATCGGCCCGACGTGATCGAGCGACTCCGCCAGCGCCAGCACGCCGTAGCGGCTCACCCGCCCCCAGGTCGGTTTGAGCCCGACGATCCCGCAGGAGGCCGAGGGCGACCGAATCGAGCCGCCGGTATCGCTGCCCAGCGAGGCGTAACAGAGCCCGGCCGCCGTGGCCACGCCCGAGCCGCTCGACGAAACGCCCGTCCAGCGGTCGGCCGCCCACGGATTGACCGGCACCTGCCGCGCGCGGTTGTAGCCCGCCATCGCGCCCTCGGTCAGGTTCAGCTTGCCCAGCAGCACCGCGCCCGCCGCGCGCAGGCGAGCCACAACCGTCGAGTCGAAATCGGGCCGAAAGTCTTCCAGCACCTTCGTCCCGCCCATCGTCGGCGCGTCCGCCGTGTAGCAGAGATCCTTCACCGCCAGCGGGACGCCGTGCAGCGGCCCGCGGTAATCCCCCGCCGCAATCTCCCGCTCCGCCCGCCGCGCCTCCGCAAGCGCCGAGTCCGCCATCACCGTCGCGTAGCTCTTCAGCCCCCCATCCAGCCCGGCAATCCGCCCAAGCTGCGCCTCAGCCAGCTCCACCGGCGAAACCGCCCCAGCCGCAATCCGCGGCGCAAGCCCCTCAATCGTCGCATAAGCGAGTGTGTCGTCCACCATCTCAGCACACCTCTCATCGCCGACGCTAGGCACCGATCAAGCTACAGCCTCAGAGCCAGCCACGGCCCGCTCCCCCTCCTCTCGTCATTCCTGCGCAGGCAGGAACCCACACCCCTTCTCCGTCATTCCTGCGCAGGCAGGAACCCGCACCCGCGTCTCCGTCACACCCGCCCTCTCCGCCATACCTGCCCCCCTCTCCGTCATTCCTGCGCCCCCCTCTCCGTCGTTCCTGCGCCCCCCCTCCGTCATTCCTGCGCCCCTCTTCGTCATTCCTGCGCAGGCAGGAACCACGCTCCAACACACCCCCACACCCCCACCCACCCCTTCCCCAATTCATCCCTCCCCCCTTTTAGGGGGGAGGTTAGGTGGGGGGTGGGACGCCACGAGCCGCGCACCACCATTCGCGCCGCGCACCAACGCCACGCCCCAATCACCCACCCCGCGCATCCCCCACACCCGCGCCCCCGTCATCCCCCTCCCTCCTCCGTCATTCCCGCGCCCCCCTCCGTCATTCCTGCGCAGGCAGGAACCCACGCTCTACCCACACCCCCTCCTCCGTCATTCCCACACCCCCTCCTCCGTCATTCCCACACCCCCTCCTCCGTCATACCCGCGCCCCCCCTCCGTCATTCCTGCGCAGGCAGGAACCACGCCGCCCCCACGCCGCCGCGCCACACCCACTATCCTCACCACACACAGCCGCTGCAGGAACGGAGACGCTGCGATGGGCGCTTATGCCTCACCGGAAGACGCCTACTGGGCGTTCTTCGAGCGCTTTACGGCCAAAGACGCGCCGGGCTGGGCCGCGTGCATGAGCTACCCCCACGTGCGCGTCTCGCCGCCGCGCGACGGGGCCTCCGCGCGCACCGCCTCGCGCTTCTACCCGACGCCCGAGGACTACGCCGCCGCCGCCGACTGGGCGCCCTTCGAGGCGGCCGGCTGGGTGCGCACCGAGGGCGTCGAGCCGACCCGCCTGCACGAGTCCGACGACATGGCCCACCTGCTCGGCGGCTGGACGCGCTTCAACGCGCAGGGCGAGGGCTACCTCACCAACCGCGTCGCCTACATCCTGACCCGGCTGGAGTCGGGCTGGGGCATCCAGGCGCGCTTCGGCATCGACTCCGTCGACCTGCAGGCGGATCGCTCGGCGGAAGAGGCCGCCGCCGCGGCGGTGCTGCAAGGCGCGCTCGACGCCGGCATGGCGCGCGACTGGGAAGCGCACGCCGACTGCTGCCACTTCCCGCTCACCGTCGTCGCGCCCGGCCAGGTGCTGCAAATCCCCAGCCGCGAAGAGCTGATCCAGTTCGAGTCGAGCCGCGTCGGCGGCGACAGCGGCGACGCCCCCCAGGTGGAAGCGAGCATTCGCGCCGTGCAATCGGGCGCGAGCGCCGTCAATGTCGCGGTCGAAATGCGCAGCGGCGCGGTGCTGACCCGCGAACTGGCGCTGGTCACGCTGCGCGACGGCAAATGGGGCATCGCCGCGGCGTCGGCAATGCAAAGCAGGAACGAGTAAGCGCAATTCAGTCCGCACTGTAGGTACAGGAGCGGACGGGAAAGGACCCAACGATGAGCAAGATCTCAGAGGACCGCCGGATCGACCCGCGAATCAAGACGATGTTCGGCGCGATGGATACGCCGCCGCAGCCCTCCGCCGCGTCGCGCGACGAACTGCTGGCGATCATGAACTCGCCCGAGGCGCGGGCCGGCAACGAAGCGCTGCTCGCCTTCCTCGCAACCGCCGATAACGAGCAGGTCGCGCCCTCGACCGGACTCGATATCAGTACCATCACGTTCCAGTCCGAGCCCGACGGTAACACCGTCAACATCCAACTGATCCGCCCGCAGTCCGACGAGCCGCTGCCCTGCGTCTACTACATCCACGGCGGCGGGATGATGATCATGTCCTGTTACGACGGCAACTACAAGGCCTGGGGCCGGATCATCGCCCAGCAGGGCGTCGCCGTGGCGATGGTCGACTTCCGCAACTGCGTTACGCCATCCTCCGCGCCCGAAGTTGAGCCGTATCCCGCCGGCTTGAACGACTGCGTCTCCGGCCTGCGCTGGGTCTCGGCCAACGCCGAGCAGCTGGGCATCGACGCTAACCGCATCATCGTCGCCGGCGAGAGCGGCGGCGGCAACCTGACGCTCGCCGTCGGCCTGCGCCTGGTGCGCGAAGGCGCCGCGGATCTGGTCCAGGGACTCTACGCGCTCTGCCCCTACATCGCCGGCAGCTGGCCGCGCGACGAATACCCGTCGTCCACCGAAAATAACGGCATCCTGCTCAACCTCTGGAGTAACACCGGCGCGATGGCCTACGGCATCGCGGAATTCGAAAACGAAAACCCGCTCGCCTGGCCCGGTTTCGCCAACGAGGAAGATGTGCGCGGTATGCCGCCGACGGTAATCTCGGTCAACGAGTGCGATCCGCTGCGCGACGAGGGCATCGAGTTCTATCGTCTGTTACTGCGCGCCGGCCAGCCCGCCCGCTGCCGCCAGGTGATGGGCACCATCCACGGCACCGAGGTCTTCCCCATGACCTGCCCCGACATCTCCCAGGACACCGCCCGCGACCTCGCCGCCTTCTGCCGCGGCGACTAGCGCGCGCTCTCGCCTCAGAGATCCGTCATTCCTGCGCAGGCAGGAACCACCCACTCCAATACCCACCCCCTCCCCCAATTCATCCCTCCCCCCTTCCAGGGGGAAGGCTAGGTGGGGGGTGGAAGCCCCGAGAGCAAGCACAACCCCAGTTCCCGCCACCGCCCCCTCCGTCATTCCCGCACCGCCCCCTCCATCACCCCCGCGCCGCTCCCTCCATCATTCCCGCACCGCCCCCTCCATCGTTCCCGCACCGCCCCCTCCGTCACCCCCGCGCCGCTCCCTCCATCATTCCCGCACTGCCCCCTCCATCATTCCCGCGCCGCTCCCTCCGTCACCCCCGCGCCGCTCCCTCCATCATTCCCGCGCCACCCCTTCCGTCATTCCTGCGCAGGCAGGAACGACAACAGCGTGTACAACGCCAGCCAAGCGCCCTGCGCAGCAGCTGAGTCCAACCGCCAGCCGCCCAACGCGGTATCATTCCTGCCACCGACGCAACGTCACGAACAGGAACGCACGATGAGCAAGCTTTCCGACGACCGCCGAATCGACCCGCGGCTCAAAGCGATGTTCGGCAATCTGCCGGCAATCTCTCAGCCCGATGTCTCGAGCCGCGAGGAGTTGGTCGAGCGGATGAACGCGCCGGGGGCGATCGAGGCCCGCAATCGGGCGCTGGCGATGGCCGACAGCGAGGAACTCGAACAGCTCGCGCCCTCCGACGGACTCGAGATCCGCACGGTCGCCTTCGAGTCGACGCCCGACGGCAACACGATCAACGTCCTGATGATTTCGCCGCAAAGCGCCGCGCCGCTGCCCTGCGTTTATTACATCCACGGCGGCGGAATGCAGTCGGGCTCCTGTTACGACGCAAGGAGCAGCGCGTGGGGACGGCTGATCGCGCGGAACGGCGTCGCCGTGGCGATGGTCGACTTCCGCAACTCGCTCGTGCCATCCTCGACGCCTGAGATCGCCCCCTATCCGGCCGGGCTGAACGACTGCGTCTCGGGGCTGCGCTGGGTGTCGGCGAACGCGGAAGAACTCGGTATCGACGCCGGCCAAATCGTCGTGGCCGGCGCCAGCGGCGGCGGCAACCTGACGCTCGCCGTCGGCCTGCGGCTGGCCCGCGAAGGTAACGCCGATCTGGTCAGCGGCCTCTACGCGCTCTGCCCCTACATCGCCGGCAGCTGGCCGCGCGACGACCTGCCTTCGTCGACCGAAAACAACGGCCTACTGCTCGATCTGCACGACAACTCGCACGCCTACGCCTACGGAATCGAAGCGTTTGAAGCGCAGGATCCGGAGGCCTGGCCGCTGTTCGCCGATGAGTCGCGCGTGCAGGGCTTCCCGCCGACGGTAATCTCGGTCAACGAGTGTGACCCGCTGCGCGACGAGGGCATCGAGTTCTACCGCCTGTTACTGCGCGCCGGCCAACCCGCCCGCTGCCGCCAGGTGATGGGCACAATCCACGGCGGCGATGTGTTCGTAGCGCCCTGCCCCGACATCTCCCAGGACACCGCCCGCGACCTGGCCGCCTTCTGCCGCGGCGACTAACGCGCGCTCTCGCCTCAGAGATCCGTCATTCCTGCGCAGGCAGGAACCACCCACTCCGATACCCACCCCTCCCAAAATTCATCCCTCCCCCCTTCCAGGGGGGAGGCTAGGTGGGGGGTGGAAGCCCCGAGAGCAAGCACAACCCCAGTTCCCACCACCCCTCCATAACACGCACCCAAGCTACACTACTCAAAGCAAGTCGCAGGAAGACGATGATGCAGAAGTGGACCCGCCAACTAGAACCAAAATCGCCCGGCTGGTTCGCGCTGGTCGCGATTGCAGCGGCGGTCGCCGCCTTCTGCCGCGGCGACTAACACGCCCTCTCGCCTCAGAGATCCGTCATTCCTGCGCAGGCAGGAACCACCCACTCCGATACCCACCCCTCCCAAAATTTCATCCCTCCCCCCTTCCAGGGGGGAGGCTAGGTGGGGGGTGGAAGCCCCGAGAGCAAGCACAACGCCAGTTCCCACCACCCCCCCCCATAACACGCACCAAGCTACACTACTCAAAGCAAGTCGCAGGAAGACAATGATGCAGAACTGGTCTCGCCAACTGGAGCCAAAATCGCCCGGCTGGTTCGCACTGGTCGCGATTGCAGCGGCGGTGGTCGTGGTCTTCTGCGGCAGCGCGTTGGGCCTGGGCGGCAAGCCGAGCGTCGGCGATGCGCTGACATTGACGCTCAGCGCGCCGCCGACCTGCGAAACGCTGCCCGCCGCTGAAGCGTTGAGGGGCGAGTACGACGAAAACGGCGAGCTGGTCGCGAGAGCGTTCGGCTGGGTCAATCCAGGCGATCTTCGCGTTGGCTGGGCAGTCAGCGGCGGGACTGCGCCCTATCGCCTGACGATCGACGGAGAAACACGCGACGGCGAAACGGCGCAGCTTTTCGCAGGGGCCAGCGGCGAGGGCTTAGTGAGCTGCGCGCGGACCCAGGGGGAGTCGTTCTTCATCGGCGAGGTGGACTTCTCGAGTGGGCGGCCCGTAGTGCCTGACGAGCGCCCGGACGAGTTCGAGGTTCCGCTGGTGCATGGAGAGCCGCGCACCTGGCGTCACCACCGTGAGAAACCCGATGTCGACTCCGGCCCGAAAACGGTTCGGGCAACCGTAACCGACGCGGCAGGCGCGACGGCCGAGGCGTCGGTTGAGGTGTACGTGATCCTCGAGTTGGGTAGCACGGGCGACCGTCTAGAGGGAGGCAAGACATACCGCTTGGACGGCGGCTGGCTGACCGTACCGACCGGGATCAGTCTGGAGATCGGCGCTTCGGTACTCGGCCTTGCCGAGAGCTACGACCTTTTGGTCGTCGGCGCGAAGGCAGGAATCGCTTTGGACATGCTCGACCATCGAGAAATCAGTCGCTGGCTGCCGGAAGATCCGTACTACAGCGAGACCGGCGAGGAGATCGACCTGGGCGCAAAGCTCGATGAGCTGGTGGCATCGGCTGGGCGCCTGCCGGCGGTTGGAGCGGACCGCCCATGAAACGCCTCTTCGCGGCGCTGGCTATCGGCTTGACCTTGGGCTTCGCGCTGCTGAGCGTGGGGTTCGAGCCAATCACCGGCCGAACAACGCCTTCCACCCCAACGCCGCCTCGTTTCTCCCCCAGTACTCAGATCAGCACCCCGCAACACGACGGGCCGGCGCAACGCCCGGCTCACCAGTACGCCGGGCTAGACGTTCGGCTCAATCAGAATGTGATCGACGGCGTGCCCACGGTGGTATGCACTACGGACCCGCAGCTGTTCGATCACCTCGGCCAGGCGACCAACGCTTGGAACTCAGCTCTGTCGTCCCTTACGTTTGGTTCGGACGGCACAGCGCAACCGCTCGTCCTTCATCAAACAACCTCAGGTGGCAGGCCGCAAAGTTGCGCCGACATCGCTGGTGCGCTCGACGTTGACGTGGTGGCTGTCATAGGAACTGGTTGTCGCAGGTCGACAGCCGTTGCGTGTTACGTGTCGGATCGTGCAACCGATCCACTGCGTCGAGGGTTCACGACGCCCAACGGTAGCACCGAGCACGCAACGATATTCGTTCAACAAGCGTCCGATGCGACGTTCGATGTCCTGATTCACGAACTGGGGCACGTGCTCGGCCTGAGCGACTATCGCGAAAACAGTTCAAGCGACGATGACGACCAAGGCTGCATGCGGCTTCATGGCGACCTGCCGGGCATTCCAGACGTCGACCCGCTGAACAACCATTTCTCACTCATGCGAAACCAGCGGACGGCAGACTGCTGGAGCGAGGGCGTGATCACCGGGCGCGATCTGCGTGACTTCTACGAGGCGTATCACGTGGGCGCCATCACCAACATCTCGGTGACAGGTCTGGTAACGCTGAACGATGGGACGTTGTCCGCCAGGCTTTCGTGGCGGCATGGGATTGATCAGGCCAACCACAACGCCTCGCATGTCGTCATTCTTCGGCAGGCCGCCGGCTCCACGAGTTGGGATGTAGTCACTTCGATGCCGATATCTTCCACCTTGTGGGAGATGCCTTTCACGGATCGCAGCGGCCTCGCGAACCGCTACAAGGTCGTGGGCGTGACGCGCGGGGACATCCGCCGCCAGGGAGATTTCGACGAGACAGTCACGATCGGCGGCGTCGCATATGTTGAAGGCGATCCGACGATCATCGCCGGAATCGCCGTGTGGGGTGGCCGCGGTCTGCGGCCGGCGATGCTCAGCGCAAGCGTCAGCCCGCGCTATTGCTTCACCGGCGGCAGCCTCGCAGTCTCGCTCACACCCGTCAACACAGGCGCGGTGAGTGTGCGCGGGGCGGACGGGGCGACCGACCGCGCCTCGCCCTACAATGCCGGCTGCGGCTCAGTCGTCGGCGAGCGCTCGTTTACGGTGACGGCGACGCACACGATCAACTTGCCGGTCAATGTCCACGCGCAGCCGACCTGGCTCAACCTTTCAGATGTGTGGATCCAGGAGGCAAGCGGATTCACCGTGTCTCAGGGATCTCAGGACGACGAAGTTTCGGTCGCCTGTCGGCAGGGGGCGGCGGGGACGGTTCACTGGACAACCGCGGGCGGCGCGGCGCCCGTGGGAGTGTGGCTCACGCCGATGGACTCGTGGATGCCCCAGGCTCACTGGGCGGCGGGTTACGCACAGAGCCTCGCGACCGCGTCATGTCCGGCCACAGGATCGGGCTTCGTCGCGCAAGGCTTGGGCCTGATCGCGCTAGGCGCCGACGGCGGCGGGGTGGAGGCGCGCGGGCAGGACATTCAGCGGATTGCGGCGGGCGCGCCCGCCATGCCGACCGGATTCACGGTGCTACAGAGCACGCAGCGGCAATTCGAGATCAGCTGGAGCGCAGTGGCGGGGGCAACCGGATACGACGCAAAGGTGAGGGAGGAAGGGGAAGTGCGGCAGATCGGCGGCCGCGCTACCACTCGGGCTTGGGTTTGGGCGCCGGAAGCGGGCAAGCGAGAAACCATCTTTCTGCGCTCGCGGAACAGCCAGGGGGACACTTCAGCGTGGACGAGGACCCAGGGGAGATCGCAGGATCCCACGCTCAACGAGCCGACGAGCGTGCGTCACAGCGACGTGACGTCCACAAGCGCGGTCCTGCGCTGGGCGCCGACGCTGGACGCGCATTTCTACGAAGTGTGGCATAGCGGGTGGTTCACCACCGAAGTGACGACTGCAAACACTTACCAATTCACCGACCTTCAGCCCGACACGGAGTACAAGCTCTCCGTCCGCGGGCGCCGCACTCACACAGAAACCTCATCTTGGGTAACGGTGAGTATTACGACACCGCCGTGAACACCCCCTAGCGGGTGCGCGTGCGCGCGCGGCGCGACATTGGCTGGCGCGGATTCCGCTGCGCCTCGACCTCGGCGATCTGCTCCGCGTCGAAGCCCAGCTCGCTCATAATCTCGCCGGTATGTTCGCCCAGCCGCGAGAACCAGCGCTTGGCGCTGGCGGGCGTTTCGCTGAACTGGAGCGGCTGCCCCGCCATCCTGCGCGGCCCCACCCCGGGCACGTCTTTCTCCACGATGTAACCGTTTTCCAGCGCCTGCGGATCCGCCCTCACGTCGTCGTAGTCGAACACGCGCTGATACATGATATCGTCGCGGCGCTCGTCGAAAAACCGCTCCCACTCGGCGGTTGTGTGCGAGCGCATCGCCAGCGCGACATGCGGGCGCAGCTCGTTGGCGCGCTCCGTCCACTGAAAATCCTGGATCGGCGAGCGCTTCTCGAAAGAATCCCAGCGCGGGTCCGCGCCGATTTCGGGGATGCCGCCGAACTCGCAGAACTCGCGCCATGCGTCGTCGCCGGTGACGCCCACGCAGAACGCGCCGCCGTCGGCCGTTTCGTAGATGCCCACGACGCCCGGCGTGTTGGGGTGATGCGCCCCGTCGCGCTCCAACACGCGCCCTGTAACAGAGGAGTGGTTAATTTCCCAGCCCTGCATCCAGAGCAGCACGCCGTAGGACGAGCTGCGCACGCGCTGCCCGACGCCGTGCAGCTCGCGCGCGGCCAGCGCGGTGATAATCCCCAGCGCCAGCCCCATCGCCCCGCCCGTATCGCCGATCACAGCGCCGGGGATGTGCGGCGCGCTGCCGGGCCCGCCGTTAACGCCGACGATCCCGCTGCGCGACTGCGCGTACTGATCCGTCATCCGCTTGTCGCGATCCGGCCCCTCGTGGCCGAAACCGTTGGCGGCCGCGTAGATCAGCCGCTCGTTGCGCGCGGCGAGCTCCTCGTAACCGAAACCCAACCGATTGAGCGAATCCTCGCGGAAATTGCTCAGAAAGATGTCCGCGCGCTCCACCAGCCGGTAGAGCACGTCGCGGCCCACCTCGCTATGAATGTCGAGCGCGATCGAGCGCTTGCCGTGCGAAACCGAGAGAAACTGCGCGCCGGGCGTCTCGGGGCCGTGGGGCCAGTTGACGCCGGTGTGCCAGCGGTTGGGGTCGCCGCCGGGCGGCTCGACCTTGATCACGTCGGCGCCCAGATCGGCGAGCAATCCGCCGGCCAGGGGCCCCTGTATCGCGATCGCGAACTCGACAACGCGGACGCCTTCAAGCGGTTCCATCGCATCCCACCTCCGGCTCAGCCGTCGGGCTCGCCCAACAGCGCTTCAACGTCGCCCCGCAGTCTAGGCAAATCCTCCTGGACATATTGCCAGATGTGATCGTAGCGGATGCGGCGGTGCTCGTGGGCAAGCGTGTTGCGGAACCCGATGATCTGGCGATAGCCGGTGATCTGAAGCGCCGTCTCAAGGTCCGCCCGAGCGATCCGCCTCACTGCCTCGCCAATCAGGAAGAATTGCCACGACACCGCCGAGTGGAGCATCGAATCGGCCAGGTACTCCGCTGACGTTTTGCCATCGACGTAGCTGGTGATCTCGTCGATCGCTGCGTTGATCGCGACGAGATCGCGGCGTGACTTACGCTTCATAGATCAACGTGCGCGTCGACTCGACCCACTCGCGGTATTCGGGGTCGTCAAGCGCGGGCCCGCCCACCGAAAGAGCTTCCGTGCCGTAGAGCGCCTCCAGACCTTCGATCAGGCCGGAGTACTCGGCCATCCACGGCCTCTCCGCGCCGGGCAAGAACTCCACGATGATGTCGACGAAGTCGATCTCCGGGTTGAACTCCGCCGTTGTCACGGCGCCGACGAACTCGAGGCGCTTCACACCCAGCTCGCGGCAGAGCGCCGCGATTTCCGCGCTTCGCTCCGTGGTAATCGAATGAGTCGTCATGGCCTGCGCCCTCCAGCCGTGCGGCGGCCTACGCCTGATAAACCAGCTTGCGCGTGGAGTCGATCCAGCGCCAGTACTCCGGGTTGTCGGGCTCTCCGGGATCTTTGAGGACGCGCTCGTCAACCAGATGCACATCCTCCACGCTTCGGCTGTAGAGCTCGGCCAGCCGCTCGATCAGCTCGGAGAACTCGCCCATCCAGGGCCGCTCCGAGCCCGGCAGAAACTCCACGAGGAACTCGATGCCCGTCCGCTTCGGGTCGAAATTGATCCCCGATGCCGCGCGGCCGACCAGCTCAAGCCGCTTGATGCCGATCTCGCGGCAGATCACCGCGACCTCGTCGGCGCGAACATCGAACGACGCTTGGGTAACCATCGCCCTGCTCCTTACGCTATCCGTCCCCCACCAGCTTAGAACGATTCGTACACCACCGTGCGCGTCGACTCGACCCACTCGCGGTATTCGGGGTCGTCGAGCACGGGTCCGCGTCCGCCCACCGAAAGAACCTCCGTGCCGTAGAGCGCCTCCAGACCCTCGATCAGGCCGGAGTACTCGGCCATCCACGGCCTCTCCGCGCCGGGCAGAAACTCCACGATGATCTTGACGAAGTCGGTCTTCGGGTTGAACTCCGCCGTCGTCATGGCGCCGACGAACTCGAGGCGTTTCACACCCAGCTCGCGGCAGAGCGCCGCAATTTCCGCGCTTCGCTCCGTGGTAATCGAATGAGTTGTCATGGCGCTTCGCCTCCCGATGTTGGTCGCCCTGGTCCCAGCTTAGAACGGTTTGTCGCCCTTGATCGTCACGCGGATGCCGCTGCGCGACTCCGGGTAATAATCCCAGATCGCCATGTGCTGCGTGCAGCGGTTATCCCACAGCGCCACCGAGTGATCCTCCCACTGGAAGCGGCACTGAAAGTTCACGTTCTTCACGTGGTCGGCGAGAAAGCCGAGCAGCGCGCGGCTTTCCTCCGGCGACAGCTCGGTGATCCGCCTGGTGAAAACCTCGTTCACGAACAGCGCCTTCTTGCCCGTCACCGGGTGCGTCCGCACGACCGGATGCACGGCGCTGGGGAACTCCCGCTGCGGCTTGTGCTCGCCGTACTGCCCGCTGTAGTCCGACGCATGCAGCGCGGTGAGCGGCTCGAGTAGCTCCCGCATCGCCGGCGAAAGCGCCTCGTAGGCCGCGTACATGTTCGACCAACAGGTATCGCCGCCCTGCGGCGGCACGTGGTGAACATGCAGAATGCTCGCCATCGGCGGCTCTTCGTCCGCCGAAACATCCGAGTGCCAGCGCTCCCCGTTGTTACGGAACGAGTCCTTGTCGGTATGGATCACCATCAACTCCGGGTTGCCCTCGGCGTAGGGCGCGGCCGGGTGGATGTGCAGCTCGCCGAAGCGACGCCCCAGCGCCAGATGCTCCGCCGAACTCATCGGCTGATCGCGGAAGAACAGCACCAGATGCTCCATCCAGGCCGCGTGCAGCTCGCTGAACAGCTCGTCGTCGATCGGCTGGCGCAGGTCCACGCCTGTTACGGTCGCCCCGATCGTCGGGGTGAGCGGTTCGACTGTGATTCGTCGGTACGTCATCGCAATGCCTCTCTGAGCCGCGATTCGAGCGCGGCGTCCGGTTCGCCGTTCAGGAATCCCAGCGCTTCTTCGGTACGGTGTTGCCCCGCGCGGCAGCGGCCGTCGGAGCCGACGCATTGCAGCGCCGCGGTCGAACGCGCCAGCACCGCCCGCGCCAGACCGCTCCGCGCAATCGTCTGCGCCACCTGATTCGTCAGCCGCTCCTGAATCGTCAGCCGCCGCGCGTAGGCGTCGACCAGACGCGGCAGCCCGGCCAGACCAATCCCGCCAATCGCCTCATCGTCCTCGATATGGCTCCAGGCAATATCGAAAGTGCCGTAGAACGGTTGCAGGTGCCGTTCGCAGGTCGAGTGAAACTCGATCGCCCGCGCGACGACCACATCCGACTCCCCGTAGTGCGGTTCGACGCTATCGGTCAGCAGCCGCGCAATCGCCGCCGCGTTCTCCTCGTGCCACTCATAGCCCGAGAAGCGCGCCTGCCAGCCCTGCACCACCCGCTCCGGCGTCTTGCGCAGCCCGTCGCGGTTGGGGTCGTCGCCGATCTGCTGAATCAGCCGCGTCACCGTGTCGTGCGCGTCGTGCTCCAGCGTATCTTCCTCCCAGGGGAAGACCAGCCACTCCTCAAAGGGCGCGGCGAAGCGGTCGAACAGCGCGATCGTCTCCAGCCCGAACTCGCGCTTGATCCGCGCCGAGGTGCGCCCCGAATCGATGATATCGTCCACCGCCAGATCCGCCTCGTGCGGCGTGAACGCGATCCGCGCGCCCAGCCCCGCCATCACCGCCGCAACGTAGGTCCCGCCGCGCGGAATCCCCCACAGCCGCGGCTCCGGCCCGCAGTGCTCGTAGAGCCGCTGCGCCCGCCGCGCCACCTCGTCCCAACTCAGCCGCCGCTCCTGCCGCATCGCGTTACTCCCCGCTCTCTGAGCGCTCGCCGCCCGCCGACCGATCGTCCAGCAGCGCCTGTGTCTCTTCCGCAAGACGCGGCAGGAAATTCTGAATCCGTTCCCAAACGATGCGATTGTCCACGCGGCCGTACTCGTGAATCAGGATGTTCCGAAACGCGATGATCTGCCGGTAGTCGCTGATCCGCTCCGCGACCTCCGGAAAATGCTGGGCCAGCTGCACCGTCGCCTGCCCCAGAATGCTGAGCTGGCGCTCGGTCGCGGAGCGCATAAACGCGTCGCCGTCGTAATCCTCGAACGCGGCGCCGTCGGTGAATTCACCGACGTAACCCGCCGCGCGCTGGATATCGAACAGGTACGCCTCGGCATCACGCTTCATAAAGCGCCACCCGGTCTTCATCAACCGTCTTGCGCACGTAGGGATTGTCGATCGCCCCATCCATCACGAGGTCGACAGTGCGCCCGAAGACCCGCTCCAACTCCTCCAGCAGCTCGAAGTAGTCGCCCGCATACGGCGTATGCTCACCCTTGTGGAAGCTGACCAGAAAGTCGAGATCGCTCGTCTCCGGATCGAAATCCTCGCGCGCCGCCGAGCCGAACAGATCCAACCGCCGCACCCCGTGCGCGCGGCAGATCTCGCGCAACTCCTCCGTCCGTTCGGCGACCACGGCGGCAATCGGCATGGCCCGCGCCCTCCCTGCCTGCCCGACCGGTCAGGCCTTCCTCCAGTATGCGGCGTCGGCCGGAATCACGGGAGTCGCGCGCGTAATCTCGACCGGCCCCTCCAGCGTGTCCGCGACCGCCGCCCAGGCCTGGTAGTGCGGCGCGCGGCGGTGCGCCTCCAGCGCCGCCTCGTCCTCGTAGACCTCGTAGAAGTAGTAGGTCAGGTCGTCCTCCGCGTCCTGCAGCACGTTGAAGCGAAGGCAGCCGGGCTCGTCTCGCTCCGAGCCCAGCGCGTCCGTCTCAATCCCCCGCAGAAAGCGCTCGCGCCCATCCGCGCGAACCCGCACGCGCACCCAGATCGCGATCATCAGCCCACCTCCCCCCTCATGCGCCGAGTCTAGCGACTCCCCGCTCCCCCGACACAACCCACCCCGCACCCCCTCTCACCCGCCCCCTCTCCGTCACCCCTGCGCCCCTCCTCCGTCATTCCTGCGCAGGCAGGAACCACGCCGCGCGCACCACCCAACCAACCCACCCCTTCCCCAATTCATCCCTCCCCCCTTTTAGGGGGGAGGTTAGGTGGGGGGTGGGAGGCCACGAGCCGCCCCACCAATCGCGCCACGCCCCGATCGCCCATCCCTCACTCTCCCTCGCGCCCGCGCCTCACTCTCCCTCGCGCCCGCGCCCCACTCTCCCTCGCACCCACCCCACACTCTCCCTCACACCCACACCCACTCTCCCACGCCCCAATCCCTCACTTCCCTCGCACCCACACCCACTCTCCCTCACACCCACGCCCCCTCTCCGTCACCCCTGCGCCCCCTCCTCCGTCATTCCTGCGCAGGCAGGAACCGCGCGCACCGCCCATCCCGACTCCGCACATCCCCGACGGACCTCGCACACTCAATCCGCATCGTCGCCCCCACTCCCCGCTTGCGCCTCATCAAAGGCGTCCAACAGCGCGCGCGTCTGACGGATGAGTTGTGGGATGTCGGTCTGGATGGCGTCCCAGACAGTGTCATTCTCAACCGACTGGTAGTCGTGCGTCAGCACAATTCGGAACCCGATGATTTTCTGGTAGTCGCTAATGCTCCCCACCGTTTCCGCGCTGTGGCGGGCAAGCTGCCGCACCGCCTCGCCGATGATCGTGAACTCGCGCTCAACCGCTGATCGGAGCAAGCGCGTGCGTTCGTAATCCTCAAACGTCGCGTCGGCCGTATAGGCGACGATCGCCTCCGCCGCCTCGTTGATGTCCCGGAGATACATCTCCGGATCGTGGTCATGACTCATACAGCGGGGTCCTGCTCTTCTCGACCGACCTGCGGAAGTAGGGATTGTCGATCGCCTTGTCCGCGACCAAATCCACCGAGCGGCCGAAGAGCTGCTCCAGCGCCTCCTGCAGCTCGAGGTAGTGCCCCGCCCACGGCTTGCGCACGCCCTTGTGAAAGACGACCAGAAAGTCCAGATCGCTCGTCTCCGGGTCGAAATCCTCCCGCGCCGCCGAGCCGAACAGATCCAGCCGCTGCACCCCATGCGCGCGGCAGATCTCGCGCAACTCCTCCGTGCGTTCGGCGACCACGGCGGCAATCGGCATGGCGCATGTCCTCCCTGCCCGACCGGTCAGGCCTGCCTCCAGTATGCAGCGCCGGCCGGAATCACGGGAGTCGCGCGTGATCCCGACCGGCCCCGCCAGCGTGTCGGCCGCGGCCTAGCCGAACTGATCCTGCCCCACCGCGATCATCGACGCGATGTTCTCCGCGTGCTCCACCCGCTCGCGGAACGGGTAGGGGTGCTCGTAGCCCAGGATCTTGTTCAGCTCCGGGTAGCGCTCCAGCCGCTCAGCCGACACCGCGCCCTCGTTCCACATGTTGATCATCTTCATGTAGGGCCGCAGCCAGACCAGCACCATCGTCACCCGCAGACCGTCCGTCAGCCGGTTGTACGCGCCGTGCCACATGTTCCCGCCCCAGATCGCCAGCGAGCCCGCCTTGGCCTGCATCGGCACCGGCTGCACCGGCGCCCCGTCGTGCCAGAACATCGACTCGTGCTGCGTCGGCAACCGGCCCCAACGGTGCGAGCCCGGCACGAACACCGTCGGCCCGTCCTCGCGGCTGTCGTAGTCCGTCAGCACCCAGCTGGTGTTGACCAGGTGCGGGTAGGCCGCCTGCGGCGGCGGCACCCCGTGCGTGTCGTTGTGCAGCGGCAACCAGTTGTCCTCCGCCGGCGGCTTGATGATCGACGAAGTCCCGCCCAGCAGCGCGCTCTGCCCGCAGTGCCAGCGCGCCATCGCCAGACAGACCGGGTTCAGCACCGCCTCCGTGATCACGTCGCTCTCGTCGATCAGCTGCCAGGACAGATCGTTGGCCACCGGCAGGTCGTTGGTCGTGCGGAAATCGTCGATGTCCACATCGTGGCGCCTCTGGTAGACATCGAGGATCGCCTCGCGCAGCGCGTCCCCGAAGCCGGGCGGCGTGCCCAGCTTCTCCGGCGGAATCACCGTGAAGCCGTAGGCGTCGAGCTCCACAATGTTGCGAGCCAGATCGTGCTCCACAATCGTGTTGACCAGCGAGTCCGCATTCGGCGAACTCTCCAAAGCCGCGATATCCATCAGCAGTCCTCTCAATCCACGCGCGCCGTCCGCGCCCGCGCTCATAGCCGCGCAGTCTAGCGACTCCAAAACACCCCCGCGCAACCCGCCCCCCAACCGTCATTCCTGCGCAGGCAGGAACCGCACCCCCTCCGTCATTCCTACACCCCGTACTCCGTCATTCCTGCGCCCCCTCCGTCATTCCTGCGCCCCCCTTCCGTCATTCCTGCGCAGGCAGGAACCACGCAGCGCGCACCGCCCATCTCGACTCCACACATCCACCGACGGATCTCGCGCACTCAATCAGCATTGCCACCCCCGCTCGCCACAGCTATCTCGCCGCGTCCACCACCCACCACCCCCACCCACCCCCTTCCCCAATTCATCCCTCCCCCCTTCCAGGGGGGAGGTTAGGTGGGGGGTGGGACGCCACGAGCCGCCCCACCAATCGCCCCACGCCCCAACCGTCACCCCTGCGCCCCCTCTCCGTCATTCCTGCGCAGGCAGGAACACACACACCCCCACGATCAGCTACCATCCACCTGTCGCCAGATTCGCACAACAGGGGAGCAGCATCATGGCACTCGGCGGATTCGCCAACCGCGTCGCACGCATCGACCTCACCAACCGCACCGTCGCCTACGAAGGCGTCAACGAAGAGGACGCCCGCAAATACATCGGCGCCCGCGGACTCGGCGTCAAATACCTGCTCGACAACGGGCCCGGCGTCGACCCCCTCGGCCCCGACAACATGCTCGCGCTCGTCAACGGCCCGCTAACCGGCACCGAAGTGACCATGAGCGGGCGCCTCGCCTTCGTCACCAAGTCGCCGCTCACCGGCACCGTGACCGACTCGCACATGGGCGGCTGGAGCGCCGCCCGCCTCCGCTGGGCCGGCTTCGACGCCCTGCTGATCACCGGCAAGGCCGACCAACCCGTCTACCTCCACGTCGAGGACAACCAGGTCGAAATCCGCGACGCCGCCGACATCTGGGGGCTCGGCATCCACGACACCGTCAAGCACTTCGGCTCCGACAAGGGCAACAAAACCGACACCTCCGTCATGGCCATCGGCCAGGCCGGCGAAAACGGCGTGCTCTTCGCCTCCTTCATGAACGAAGACGACCGCGCCGCCGGGCGCGGCGGCACCGGCGCCGTCGCCGGCTCCAAAAACCTCAAGTGCGTCGTCGTCAAGGGCGACCGCTCCGGACGCTACCGCCCCGAAAACCGCGAAAAATTCCGCGAGGCCCAGGGCAAGCACCTCCAACTGATCATGGAAAGCCCCGTCACCGCGCCCTCCTCGGTCAACGACGACGGCTCGCTCAAGGACGGCTCCGGCGGCCTCTCCGCCTTCGGCACCAACGTGCTCATGAACGCCGTCAACTCGATCGGCGGACTGGGCACCAAAAACTCCCAGGAAACCCAGTTCGACGGCGCAAACGCCGTCTCCGGCGAGACCATCCGCGACGACTTCCTCGTCGCCGAACCCACCTGCCACGCCTGCCCCGTCGCCTGCAAAAAGGAGATCGAAATCACCGAAGGCCCCCACGCCGGACTCAAAATGGAGTCCTTCGAATACGAGCCCGCCTGGTCCCTCGGCGCAAACTGCGGCAACGACGACCCCGCCGTCGTCGCCAAGGTGATCGACCAGTGCAACGACTTCGGGATGGACGCAATCGAGATCGGCAACGTGATCTCGATGTACATGGAAGCCTCCGAGCGCGGCTACGTCGACACCCCGCTCGACTGGGGCGACGGCGCCGGCATGGTGCGCGTCGCCGAGGAAATGGCCCACCGCCGCGGCGCAATCGGCGACGCCCTCGCCGACGGCACCGTCAAAGCCGCCCAGGCCTGGGGACACCCCGAAATCGCCATGGCCGTCAAGGGACAGGCGATCCCCGCCTACGACCCCCGCGCGATCAAGGGCGAGGGACTCGGCTACGCCACCAGCAACCGCGGCGCCTGCCACCTGCGCGGCTACACCCCCGCCTCCGAACTGCTCGGCATCCCCGTCAAAACCGACCCGCTCGACTGGGACGGCAAAGGCCCGCTGCTGAAAATCTTCCAGGACCTGCACGCCTTCAGCGACTCGCTCGACCTCTGCAAGTTCTCCGCCTTCGCCGTCGGCGCGCCCGAATACGCCGCCCTCTACCAGACCGTCGTCGGCCTGCCCATGTCCGAGGAAGAGGTCATGCTCGCCGGCGAGCGCATCTACAACCTCGAGCGCTACTTCAACAACCAGGTCGGCTTCGGCGGCGCCGAAGACTCCCTCCCCCAGCGCTTCCTCGAAGAACCCGGCAGCGGCCCCGCCGACGGACAAGTCTGCGAACTCGACCAGATGAAGGAGCAGTACTACGAAGCCCGCGGCTGGGAAAACGGCGTAGTCCCCGAGGCCAAACTCCGCGAACTGGAGATCATCGGCTAGCCCGCTCCCGCGCCGGCGCGGTCGGGCAGCGCGGTCACGGTCGGGCGCAGCGTGGAAATCCGCTTCTACGCCACGCTGCGCCCGCTGGTCGGCGGACGCAGCGTCCAACTCAACAACCCCCCCGCCACCGTCGGCGCAGTCGTCCAGCAGCTAATCGAGAACCACCCCGGACTCGACGGCAAACTGCTAGACGAGGCCGGCGCAGTCCGCCGCTTCGTAGCAATCATGCTCAACGGCCGCGACATCCGCCACCTCAACGGCCTGGAAACCCCAATCCCCCCCAACAGCGACATGGACATCTTCCCCCCCGTCGCCGGCGGCGCACCACCCCCAAGCCCGCCCGCACTCCCCCCTCCCTAACACTCCCCCTCCGTCATTCCTGCGCAGGCAGGAACCCGCGCCCCCTCCCGTCATTCCTGCGCGCCCCCTCTCGTCATTCCTGCGCAGGCAGGAACCCACACCCACCACCACACCACACCCGCGCCCCCTCTCGTCATTCCTACACCTCCTCTCCGTCATTCCTGCGCAGGCAGGAACCCGCACCCCCTTTCCGTCATTCCTGCGCAGGCAGGAACCCACGCCCCCTCCCGCCATTCCCGCGCCCCCTCTCCGTCATTCCTGCGCAGGCAGGAACACACCACACCCCCACACCCCCAGCATTGACACACACCCACAAACGTGATAACAAGAATCCAACCAACCAACAGCGCCGCATACCGCCACCCCAGGAGACCCCCCATGCCGCGCGGCAACCGCCAACCAGACCCACCCGAATCCCCCCTCGCCAGGCAACTGCTCGACGCGCTCCGCTCCGCCGACGAAACCTCCCACCCGGAATCGCCTCCGACCGAGCCGCCGGAAACGGCCGCCCTGCGCGCCAAAGTCGAAGCGCTGCGCGACGCGACCTGGACCCACGATGTGCGCGCGGGCGACCCGAGATTCCCCCGCCTGCCAATCCCGCCCGGACGATCGATCGCCGCCCAGGCGAGCGAACTGCTCAGGCGCGAAACGCCCGCCTGGCAACTGCGCCAGTTCGTCGACCGCGCCGAAGCTGCGCGCTCGCTCCACCGAACCATCTCCAGGCAATCGCTCGAAGATCAGCTGCGCGGTTTGGCCGTCGCCGCGAGCGGCGCAAACGGCGACCGCCTGGACGCCATGCTGGCCAGGCTCGGCTGGCTCGCAGCCGACCAGCCGACCCTCGAAGATGCAGGCGCGCGTATCGGCGTCACCCGCGAGCGAATGAGGCAGCTTCAGCAAAACGCCCGAAAGCGAATCCCCGCCCAGACCTGGCTGCCCAGACTCGACCAGTCCCTGACCCTGCTCGAGCAGTCCATGCCCCTGCTCGCCGATGAAGCAGCCGCGCTGCTTCACGATGCCGGCGTTGCGAATCAACCCTTCCCGCCCGTCGCGATCGACCGCGCCGCCCGCGTGCTCAGAGGCCAATCCCCATTCAATCCAAAACTGCTCGCGCAGGGCATCGTCTACGTCGGCGAGCTGCCGGTCCCGCTCCGAAAAATCATCTCGCTCGCCTCCAAGCGCGCCAGAGCCAACGGCGTCGCCAGCCTCACCATGCTCTGCGCCGAACTCGCCGCAACTGGCGTCGCCGTACCGGTTCGAGTGCTGGGCGTCCTGCTGCAAAACAGCCGGCAAATCGAACTGCTCGACGACGCCTCATTCTGCGAGCCCAACACCCCCCACAACCGCGACCGCCTGGAAAACACACTCAAGCGAATACTCACCGTCACGCCGACCCTCACCGTGGATTCGCTGCTCGGCGGCCTCAACCGCGAATACCGCTACCGCAATGCCGCGCGGCATGGATTCGACGTGATCCGCGTGCCCTCGCGCAGCGCACTCGTCGCGTACCTCCGGCTGCACGCCGAATTCAGCCTGCGCGGCGACGAAGCAAGCCTCGTCGCCCCCCAGCCGGCCGACGCCGTGCTGGGCAAAGCGGAATTCACACTCATCCAGGTGCTCAAGAATTCACCGACCGGCATCCTGCCGCTCAGCGACGCGGCCAACGCCTGCGTCGCGCAAGGCATGAACCGCACAACCGCCTACCTGTATCTTCGCTACCTGCCCACCGTCGAAGAGCCCTTCCCGCTCCACTTCTCCGCGCGCGGCAGAACCCCCGACGACAGGAACGCGAACCAATGAACAACGCGGACCGGACGATCGCGGCGGCCCATCTCGCGGCCAGTCTCGCGGCGAATCTGGGCGAGCGCTGCAATCTGCGGGCGCTCCGATGACCCGCCTGCGCGAGCTCTGGCAGTACGACGTCGTCCAACAGTCCGCGATCGCGTTCGGCGTCGGCTTCCTGCTGATGGCCGTCGTGATGGCCGTGATCATCGCCGCCACGCCCGCCTTCCGCAGCGGCATCTCCTCGGTCACCGAGGAGCAGGCCCAACTCAGCGGAGAGAGCCGCGGACGCTACCTCGCCGAGCGACGCGCCGCTCGCGACGCCAGACTGATCGCCGACGACCTCGCCGACCAGGACCTGCCCGCCCTGCTCGCCGACGGCTCGCGCGAAGCCGGCCGCCTGCTCGCCTACGACTACGCCTGGAACGACGCCGTCAACACCCTCTCCCGACGCCTCCCCCGCCAAATGCTCGCGCGCGAAGAGCACACCCAGTGGATCGAGCTCGAACGATGAGCGGGCAACGACCGCGCGCGCTCGAAGGCTGGGGGCAAATCGACCCCAATCGCGGCAACTGGCGCCGCAACCGCGACTGGGTCGGCCGACACACCATCCTCAGCCTGCTGCTCGGCGCAGCCGCCGCCGCACTGCTCGGCGTCGCCGTCATGGAATTCGTCGCCCCGCTCAGCGCCACACCCCAGGGCGACGTCGCCGCCGTCGAAGAAGCAGCAATGCAGCGATCCTTCGCCGCCGCCTGGGAAGACGCGCTCGCCGCCGCCATCGCCCAAGCCCGCACCACCGCCCTCGCCGAGCGCATCATCGAGCGCGGCGCTGGCCCCGACGCCGAATGGGCCCAGGGCTTCCGCCAAGGCTGGGCCGCCGGCTGGAACGACGCCCTCGAAGCAATGCGCCAGGCCTCCCAAGAAGCCGGCCTCCCCGACCGCGCCCCAGAGTTCTACATCCTCGACAACACCCCCCGCCGCTAAAGACAACACCTCCCGCCGCTAGACTTGCCACTCCACCACCGCATACCCACCCCTTCCCCCAATTCATCCCTCCCCCCCTCCATCATTCCTGCGCCCCCTCCGTCATTCCCGCGCCCCCTCCGTCATTCCTGCGCAGGCAGGAACCGCGCCCCCCTCCGTCATTCCTGCGCAGGCAGGAACCACCCCACACACGCATCCCCCCCTTCCCCAATTCATCCCTCCCCCCTTCCAGGGGGGAGGCTAGGTGGGGGGTGGAAAGCACCGAACCACCACCACCGCTCACGGCGCCGCCCGCCGGCGTAGGCTGCGCCAATGCCCCAACTCAGTGTCCGCAGCGTCACCCTGCGCGGCGTCCCCATCTGGCGCTTGCGCGAGTACCTCGAAGCCCTCGGCGCAGTCGCCGAGCAGCCCGGCCCGCCCGGCCCAGCCGACCCCGACGCCGTAGTCCGCCCCCACGGCGCAATGCGCGCCCACGACTGGCAAGTAGTCTGGCGCACCGAAACCCGCCCCTTCCACCCCCGCCTCAACACCACCATCCAGGAACACCACTTCACCTTCTCCGCCCCCCACCAACCCACCCTGGAAACCATCTTCACCAAATTCATGCAAAAAGCCCACCGCGGCGGCGGCTAACCCCCCACCCCGCCATTCCTGCGCAGGCAGGAACCACGCACCACCACCCACCCCCAACCCGCCATTCCTGCGCCCCCTTCTCGTCATTCCTGCGCAGGCAGGAACCGCGCCCACCTCGACACCCCCGCGCAGCCAGCAACCCACCCAAAATCCACACACGTATCCCTCACCCCCCCCAACCCCCCCCTTCCCCAATTCATCCCTCCCCCCTTTTAGAGACCTTTGCACAACTCTGGGGGATCGGCGATTCTTGTGGGGAACGCGGTGGGTTGGACGCGAAAGGGGTGCGGCATGGAGCGTGAGCGCAGGCAGGGGTCGTTCGGCGAGGCGCAGATACCGGAGCGTCGCGGGCGCAACGCGCAGTTGGAGGCGATCCACGCGGCGATTGATTGGACGCGCTTCGCGCGGCTGCTGGCCGGGCTGCACGGCTCGCGGATGGGCCGCAAGGCCTACCCGGCGCTGGTCATGCTCAAAATCTGTCTGCTGCAGCAGTGGCACGACCTGTCCGATCCGGCGATGGAGGACATGCTCTGGGAGCGCGCCTCGTTCTGCCGCTTCGCGGGGCTGAGCCTCTGCGAGGAGATTCCCGATCACTCCACGATCAGCCGCTACCGCGCGCTGTTCGCGCAGCGCGGGCTGGGCGAGGCGCTGCTGCGCGAGTTGGACGAGCAGTTGGAGGCGCAGGGGCTGTTCATCGAGCCGGGCCGCGCGACGCTGATGGACGCCACGCTGATCGAGGCGCAGGCCTCGCGGCGCCGCTCCAAGTCGGCCCAGGGGCCGACCGACCCGGACGCCGCCTGGGGCGGCGCCCGCGGGAACGCCTGCTACGGCTACAAGGGCCACGTCGGGGTCGACGCCGACACCCAACTGATCCGCCGCGGCGTCTTCACCCCGGCCAACGTCAACGAGTCGCAGGTCGCCGAGGCGCTGCCGACCGGCGACGAGGCGGCGGTGCACGCCGACCGCGCCTACGACAAGGCCGAGCGGCGCGCACTGCTGGAGGCGATGCGGATCGACTGCCGCATCCTCAGACGGGCCGACCGCTGCCACCCGCTGACGGAGGCGGAGCGCGAACTGAACGCGCTCTGGGAGCGAACCAGACGCAAGGTCGAGCCGGTCTTCGGCACGTTCAAACGCAGCTACGGCTACCGCGCCACGCGCTGCTACAGCCTGGAGCGCAACCGCTTCGAGTTCTACCTCAAATGCCTCGCCTTCAACCTGCGCAAACTCGTGCGGCTGCAGGCCGCGGTCTAAGCCCCGCCGCCGCCGGGCGCAGTGCGCCCCAGCCGCCCGCGCAGCCCCAAAAACACCCGCCCGAACCCCCCGCGCAAGGCCCCAACCGCGCCATCCCGCGCCCTAAAACGCCCCCAACAACCCCGCCAGCCGACTTTTTCAAAGGTCTCTTTTAGGGGGGAGGCTAGGTGGGGGGTGGGAGGCACCGATCGTCCACCAACCGTCCCGCCCACCTCGATCCCCCCTCCACCCCAAACCCGTCATTCCTGCGCCCTCTTCTCGTCATTCCTGCGCAGGCAGGAACCCGCGCGCCACCCCGTCACCCCCGCGCAGCCAGCAACCCACCCCAACCCCACACACGCATCCCCCCTCACACCCCCCCAACCCCCTCCTTCCCCAATTCATCCCTCCCCCCTTTTAGGGGGGAGGTTAGGTGGGGGGTGGGAGGCAACGAGCACACCACACGCCTGTCCCCACCACCATCCCCCCACTCTCCCCCTGCACCCCACCCCGCCATCCCTGCGCCCCCCCTTCTCGTCATTCCTGCGCAGGCAGGAACCCACCTCGGTCCGTCATTCCTGCGCAGGCAGGCACCACCCCCACGCCCCCACCCAACCGTAAACCCCAACACACCCACCAGAACACCCGTCCGTATACAATCGCCCCATGATGAACCCGCAGCACCTGCGCAACTGGCAAGCCGCCCAAACCCCAAAACAGCGCCGCCTCGCCGCGCGCATCATCGGCTCCGCCATCGCCCGCCCCAAAACCGAGCACGACAAACCCCCCTTCGTCTTCATCCGCCGCAACCCGCCCATCCTGATCGACCGCGAAAACCTGCCCGTCCGCTGGGCCGACCCGCGCCACTACGCCCACCTCATCTCCTACCTCGACTTCAGCGGCAAAATGCGCTACCTCACCCAGGACCCGCCCCCCGGCGAGCCCGGCTCCCACGCCCGCATCCCCCAGCCCGAAGACGACGCCGACGCGCCCACCATCTACCCCGTCGACCGGCTCGCCCACCCCCCGCTGCACTACGACGACGAAACCCCCAGCCACCTCCAGACCCTCCGCTGGATCCAGGAACAACTGCGCACCCACCACATCGAAGTCCACCTCACCAGCCAACACCTCGCCCAACTCGACCACGCCATCCCCGCCCAAGCCGGCACCCCCGGCGAACCCTTCCCCGTTCCCAACCCCGTCATTCCTGCGCAGGCAGGAACCGTCATTCCTGCGCAGGCAGGAACCCCCTCCGTCATTCCTGCGCAGGCAGGAACCACCGACGACGACTACCCCGAACCGCCCCCCCGCGCCGAATACCTCGACACCATCCTCGGCCAAACCGCCATCGATGCCCTCAGCCTGCGCAGCGACCCCCAGCGCCTCCGCGCCATCCGCGGCCTCGGCCGCCTGATCGGCCCCCAGCACACCGCCGAACTGCTGCTCGAACTCGCCTTCCAGACCGCCTCCGAACCCACCCGCACCGCCGCCCTCAACAGCGCCGCCCGCGGCCTCGGCGCCCACCAACCGCCCGCACCCGAACCCGCCCGCCAAATCATCACCACCCTCCACTTCTGGGAAGCGCTCAACGAAACCCCCGACGACTACAACGCCCCCCACGGCACCGTCTACGACCGCCTCGCCCAGCGCCAGGCCGAGCGCGACCTCGACCCCGAATACGCCGGCCGCGCCTACCCCAAAAGCATGCCCCTCCCCCCAGAACTCGCCGAGCGCTACCCCGACGGCCTCCCCGTCAACCCCGACTACGCCATCCCCGAAAACGACGACGTCATTCCTGCGCAGGCAGGAACCGACGCGCCCAATCCCGTCATTCCTGCGCCCCCCTCCGTCATTCCTGCGCAGGCAGGAACCCACGACCACCCCACCGACGACGCCACCCCCGCACCCCCCTTCCCCAATTCATCCCTCCCCCCTTCCAGGGGGGAGGTGAGGTGGGGGGTGGAAAGCACCGAGCACACCGCAGCGCCATCCCCCGACGACTACCCCACCACCAACCCCCCGTTCGACCACCCCGACGACTACCCCGCGCCCGACTCCGTCATTCCTGCGCAGGCAGGAACCGACGACCACTTCCCCCCCGACAACCAACCCCCCTACAACCCCCCCGGCTACCTCCCCCCGCTCCGCCCCCTCCCCGGCGACCCCGCCCTCAACACCCACCCCACCGACGAAGACGACATCACTCCCCATCCCTTCACTGACGATCCCGCCACCCCCGCACAGCCAGGAACCACCCGTCCCGTCATTCCCGCGCCCCCTCCCGTCACCCCTGCGCCCCCCTCCGTCATTCCTGCGCAGGCAGGAACCACCCCCGCGCAGCCAGGAACCACCACCAACCACCCCGACCCCGCCACCCCCACGCCCCCTCCCGTCATTCCTGCGCCCCCCTCCGTCATTCCTGCGCAGGCAGGAACCCGCCCGCCCCAACCCAACCCCCCCGACCTCTCCCTCCTCCACAACCAACACCCCCTCCCGCCCCACATCATCCAACGCATCCGCCAGCGCCAGCGCCGTCGCGAACTCGAACGCGAATACGGCCCCGACTACGACCTCCGCCTCCGCCCCAACCTCACCGTCCACCTCCGCCCCCGCTGAGCCAACCCACCCCGAACACACCCTGAACAACCCCGAACAAACCTGAACAAATCCGAACAAACCCGAACACCCAAACCCCCCTCGACCAGATAGAACCCCCCCAAGAACCCCCCCAAAAAAAAGAAACCCCGAACACCCCGAACAAACCCCGATCACTCCCCCCGCCAACGGCCGACGCGGCTATCTTATGCGCAAATCCACCGGAGGCCCCAATGCCGCCAGGACCCCTCGACGGCGTGCGCGTATTCGACCTCACCCTCTGGCTGGTCGGCCCCTGGGCCTCGCTGCAGCTGGGCGCGCTCGGCGCGGATGTCATCCACATCGAGCAGCCCGGCATCGACCCCGGCGCGCTCGGCGGCGACGGCCCGCCCATGGTCGACGGCACAGCCGTCGGCTACATCACCTGGAACATGAACAAGCGCGGACTCTTCCTCGACCTCAAATCCGAGCCCGATCGCCAAACGGCCTACCGACTGCTCGAAACCTGCGATGTCCTGCTGGTCAACATGCGCTACGGCGCGGCGGAGCGGCTGGGAATGGGCTACGAACAACTGCGCGCCGTCAACCCCGACCTCGTCTACACCACAATCTCCGGCTGGGGCGAACTCGGCGCAATGCGCGACAAGCCCGGCGCCGATGTGCAGTGCCAGTACTTCACCGGCTTCTGGTCGACCAACGGCGCGCGCGGCGGACGCCCCGAGGTCTACCGCCATTTCTCGCAACTGGACGCCACAACGGGCAACGTCGCGGCGCAGGCGGTGCTCATGGGCCTGCTGGCGCGGCATCGCACCGGCCAAGGCCAGCGAATCCACGTCAGCATGCTGCGCGCCGCAATGGCGCTGCAAAGCCTGCGCATCGCCGAGCACCTGGCCACGGGCGAGCCGCACCAACCTCTCGGCTCGGCGGGCTTCGCCGCCGCTCCCGATCAGGCGTTCCTCTGCCGCGACGGTCGCTGGCTCGGCGTCTCCGCCACGAGCGAAGACGAATGGCGCCGACTCGCCCGCGCGCTGGCCGCCTCCGAAGCGTCCAACCTGCCGCCGCTGGCCGAGGACGCCCGCTTCGCAACCAACCGCGACCGCGTGCGGCATCGCGACCAGCTGGCCGCGCTGCTGCAGGACGCCTTCGCCCAGTTCCCGCGCGACTACTGGATGCTGCGGCTCGGCGCGGCAGAAGTCCCCTGCGGCTACCCGCTCACCTGGGATGTGCTGCGCGACCACGCCCAGGTGATCGAAAACGGCTACATCCACGAGGTGCTCACATCCGGCTGGGGAGCGGTGCGCACGGGCGGCCCGCCCTGGACGCTCGAGCGCACGCCCACGCGCTGGTTCGGCACATCGCCGCCCGGCCAACACACCGCCGAGATCCTCGACGAATTGGCCTCGCGCGACGCCAATTCCGCAGCCTCCTCCGCGGCCGCGGACTGAGGCCGCGCCATGGCCGGGCCGCTGGCGGGCTACCGCGTGATCGAGATCGCCGAGGGCGTCGCGGGCCCCTACGCCGCAATGTCGCTGGGCGACGCGGGCGCGGACGTAATCAAAATCGAGCCGCCCGCCGGCGACCGCTCGCGCGGCTGGTCCCCGCCGCTCGGCGAAAGCTCGGCGGCCTGGACCGCGCTGAACCGCAACAAGCGCGGCATCGTGCTCGACTTCGGCAACGAGCGCGATCTCGACGCAGCCCGCCGACTGCTCCAGCAGGCCGACATCGCCGTCGTCGACAAGTACGGCCTGCCGCCGCCGCTCGCCTGGGCAGCGCTCGACGCCGAGCAGCTGGTCTACTGCGCGCTGTCCGGCTGGGGCCCGCGCGGCCCCTGGGCCGAGCGCCCCGCATCCGAGCTGGCCGCACAACTGGCCAGCGAAGCGACGCTCTCGCTCGGCCGACTCGGCGACCCCCCCGTGCGGCTGGGCACCGACGCCGGCTCCATGTACGCCGCCAACTACGCAATCCAGGGCATCTGCGCCGCGCTCTACGCCCGCGACGCCGCCGGGCGCGGCGGCCAGCGCCTCGAAGTCTCGCTCTTCGGCAGCCTCCTGGCCATGCGCTCAACCCTCTGGGTCGCCCTCTCCAAACCCGACGAGTGGTGGGGCTTCCACCTCGACTCCTACATCAAGCCGCCCGACCACGGCTACCAGTGCCGCGACCTGCCAATCTTCTTCTCGCTGGCCGCAATGGGCGACGAGAATGCCGAGCGCCTCATCGACGATCTCAAAATGGGCTGGGTCCGCGAAGAAGCCCGATACGAGCTGCTAAAGCGCGACGTAGCAGGCGGCGCAGGCCGCCACGCCCACGAGCTGAAGCAGCTCTGGGAACAAGGCTTCGCGCAGTGGAGCGCAACGGAGGTCATCCAAAAAGTAGAGCGCCGCGGCGGCTGGGCCTTCCCCATGCACGACTACCAGCGCCTCACCCAGGACCCCCAAATCACCGCCGCAGGCGCAGTGATGGACATTGACGGCGTCAAGCAAGTAGCGCCCCCCTGGGACTTCGAGCAAACCCCAACACACCCCCCCCGCCCCGCCCCCAACCTGGGCCAACACACCACCGAGGTCCGGGCCAACCTGAGCCCAGGCGATCCGGCTATCATTGAGAATAAGGGCGGCAACGACCGACGGCCCGCTCGTCGCAAAGGAGGCGGCTGATGCCATCCAGCAAAGAACCGGACAAGAAGCAAGCGCCCGGCGCTCCGCCCGAAGCCAAGGACCTTGCCGCCCCGCGCCCTCGACCACTGCCCCTGTCCACCGAAAAACCGGGAGCGTGATCAGCGCCGCGTGGATCAGATCGATCGGCTGACGAGCACCGCGAACAGCAAGAGCACTTGGCAACCCACGCTGTTCACGGCGTAGCGGAGCCACTTCTCCTTGGCGCGGATAACTGCGGCATTCTTCTCGAAGCCCAGCGTGAGCGTGGCGAGCACGACACTCTTCAGCTCATCGACAGACGAGTTGGGGTAATGCGCCGCCAGCGTGGGCACATCCACACCGGTAACGATTTCCCGCGCTCGGTACGACAGCCAGGCGAACACCCAGGTTGACAGGGAGGCGACAAGCGCAAGCCCCAGGAGACTGCCCGACAGCGATGCGAAGAGGCGCGTGTCGCCGATCAGCCCGCTGGCTGAGATCAGCAAGACGCTGATCGTGAAGATCGTCGCGGTCTTAATGTCCTGAGCGGAAATTCGCGCCAGCTGCTCTTGGATGCGTTGCCGCACTTCCACAACCAGATAATCGCGCGCCTCCGGCGAGAAGTCGCGGTCCGGCCAGTCATGAGCAAGTGTGGGCATTTACCGCTCCTGTTCCGATGATGACCGCAATGCGGGCAGCGTTCCGTGAGAGATGTTTTGGAGCTTACCGCTGCGGCTGAAAGAAAGGCAGCGTCACCCCATCCGCAACCTGCCGAAAAGTAACCTCCACAGGCAAGTCGCAACTGATCTCCTCCGCCGCGACATTCACCAGATTCGAATAGAGGTAAGGCCCCTCCTCAAGCTGAACCAGCGCGATCGTGATCGGATACTCCTCCGGCTCCCAGCCCGGGAAATAGCGCTGGTGCATCAGGATCCACGCCCAGACCGCGCCCCGCCCGCTGACCGTCCGCCACTCCCAGTCGTCACGCAGACAGATCGGGCAGTTCTCCGCCGGCGGAAACCACGGCTTGTCGCAGATGTTGCAGAACTGAATCCGCAGCTCCCCCTCGCGGCAGCCGTCCCAGAACGGCTTGGTCAGCCGCGTGATCGGCGGCAGCGGCTTCTGCGCGGTTGCCTCGCTCATCGTCATGCCCCGTCCCGTTTCAGAATGTGCCCGGTCGCCAGCGGGGCGGCGCAGGCGTAGAGGCCGTACTGCGCGTCGCCCACCTGACGCGCGCCGCAATCGCCGCGCAGCTGCCGCACCGCCTCCACATGCAGCGCCCAGCCCTGCATGTACGACTCGCTCGTATGCCCGCCGCCCGTGTTGAGCGGCAGCTCGCCCCGCAGACCGATCCGCTCCGCCGTAATCCAGTCGCCGCCCTCGCCCTGCTCGCAGAAACCCATCCCCTCCAGCGTGAAGAGCATCGTCGGCGTGAAATTGTCGTACAACTGCGCGAACGCCAAATCCCCACGCTGCGCCTCAGAACTGGCGAAGAGGTCGTCCGCGATCCGCGACATCGGCTCGTACCAGAAATCGTCCGCGACGTAGACCGGCGTGATGTCCGCCGCCTGCGACGTGGCGTGGATCAGCACCGGCGTATTGGGCAAATCGCGCGCGCGCTCGGCGGAAGTCACGATGAAGCAAACCCCGCCGTCGTTGATCAGGCAGTAGTCCAACAACCGCAGCGGCTCGGCGATGTAGCGGCTGTTCAGATAATCCTCCATCTCGATCGGCTGCTGCATCACCGCGTTGGGATTCAGCGCAGCGTTGCGGCGGTTACTGATCGCCAACTCCCCAAGCGCCTCGACCGCTGTACCGTAGCGGTACTGGTGGCGTCGAAACATCAGCGAGCTGACCGCGCCGGGCGAGGTCATCCCGTACGGCGCCTCGAACATCGCCTGGGTGGAGGCGCCGCGATCTTCCCCGCCGTAACGAGCTCCGGTCGAGCGGCCGTTGTTGCCGTAAATGCACGCCACCGCGCCCGCCAGACCGTTGGCTACCGCCAGCGCCGCGTACTGCAGCGCGATGCCCGACTGCCGACCCTCCCCCGGCAGCACGTTGACGAAGCGCGGATAGCGAATGCCCAGCACCTCGCACATCCGCCCGTAGTGCGGAATCCGCGAAACGATCACCCCGTCGATCTCCGACTTCTTCAGCCCCGAGTCCCGCAGCGCCTCGAGAAAGGCGATGCGCCCAAGGTCGTAGGCCGAGCGCTCCGGATCCAGATCGCGGTAGATCGCGCCGAATTCGGTCGTCCCCACGCCGACGATCGCCGTCCTGTCCCGCAACGCCCGCAACTGCTCCACATCGGTCATGCGCCGATTGTAGACGCACGCAGGCAGCAGCGCCCCCGCTTGTCGGCGGGCCCGAATCCCCTAACCAAGCCCCAGCAGACCCCGCGCGTTGCCCGCCAGGACCTGCTCCAACTCGCCCTCGCCCAGACCGCTGCGCAGCAGCTGGTGGATTTGCGGGCGCTGGTCCGCCCCCGGCGCGTCCGAGCCGAACAGCACCCGCTCGACCCCGATCTCGCGAACAATCCGCGCCGCGTCTTCCAACGCGCAGGCGCGCCGACCGTCGCGCGCCGCAAAATGCTCCTCGCTGAAGCCGCCCGCCGTATCGAACAGCACCTGCGGATGCTCCCGCGCGATCCCCAGCCGCTGATCCCAATACGCGCTCGGCATATGCGCCATGATGAAGCGGAGCCCCCCAAAGCGCTCGAAGACCGGCCGAAAGTGGTCGGGCATCCCGTACACAGCATCGCCGGGCCCGCCCCGCAGCGAGCCCGTATCGCTCAAAATCGGCAGCCCCGCCTCCTCGAGCCGCGCGTAGAGCGGCAACATCCGCGAATCCGACGGAAAGTAGCGCCCCAGCCCGGGGTGCATCTTGACGCCTTTCGCGCCGAGCCTAATGCAGCGCTCCAATTCCTCCAGCAGCGTGTCGCTGTCGCGCCAGACGCCGATATCGCAGCAGACGAAGGGAACGACGCGCGGCTCGCGGCGGTGCAGGTCCAGAATCCAGCTATTGAAATCCCGCGCGCGGCTGCGCAGCTCGTCCCAGAGCTCGTGCTCCGGCGTCTCGGGATTCCGGCGCCGCCGCTGCTCGAACATATCCGGCAGCACCATGTAGTTCACCGCCACCAGCGCCTCCAGCGGCTCACCGTCGAGCTGCGCGCCAACCCGCTCCTCATTCGCCCAGCGCCACTCGTCGGGGTAATCCGCGCGCGGAAACACCGCACGCTCCTGCGCCACGCTGCGCGTCATATGCACATGCGCATCGATGATCTTGGGCAGCATGCGGCGGCGCTCCTACAGCAGCGGTCGTTGATTGGCGCTGCAGAGCACGCGGAAATCGTACTCGTTGATGATCCGCAGAAAGCCGTCGGCCGCCAACCGCTGCGCCGTGAGCGCGGCCTTCGAGGGCCCCTTGCCCGGCTTGCCGCAGGCGACGACGAACAGCGTCGTATTCGCGCTCACTCGCCTCGCCACCCGCGCGCCGAGCTCCTCCGCCCGCGCGGCGAGCTCGCGCTGCCTGACTCGCTGCTTCAGCTCAACGAAATTCCCGCTGAACACGACGACTTCGCCGTTGAGCGGCCCATTCTGCCCAATCGGCGCGACCTGCGCCGATCGCGGTTCCGCCCCGCCCGCCGCGCAGTGGGCGGTCAGACCGAGCTTGCGCTGCAAATGCTCGAAGGTCGGCGCGTCGTGCTCGCGCATCGCCGCGGCCACGATCGCCGCGGCCGCCTTCGCGTCGTCCAACGCTTGATGATGCCGCAGCGGTATGCCCAGCCGGGCGCTGAGCGACTTGAGCCCGTAGCCGCTCTCGACAAAGTGCGGCCAGGTCAGGCGGGCGACCTGAATCGAGTCGAACCACAACCACGCCGGCGGATCGAGCCGCCAGTGTTCCGACGCTTGCCGCAGCGCGCCCTCATCGAACCTCGAGTGCGCCACCACCGGCGCCCCGCCGATGAACGCCCGCAGCTCGTCCAACACCGCCGGGAACGTCGGCGCGTCGCGCACCTGCTCGGCGCACAGCCCGTGAATGCGCGTGTTCGCCGCGCTGAACTCCTCGCACGGATTGATCTCGCTGTAGTACTCCGCGCCCGCCCGATCGCCCTCGTGCCGCACGCAGCCCACCGCGCAGATCGAGCGCTGCCGCGGATTCGCCGTCTCGACATCAAGACTCACGAAGCTGGACGCCATCGCGCAGACTCCCGGCGGGCCGATCCGGCGGACCATGCGGCGGACCAATCGGCTGCTTGCGGCCCGACTTATGGTAACCGATCAGCTGGCAACCGGGCCGCCAGGTACTCCGCGTAGTGCAGCGTGCGATGCCCCATCCCCCGCGCCTCCGCGCCCGCCCGCAGGTGCAGCGCGCAGCCAGGATTGTTGGTCAGCAGCGTCGCCGCCCCCGCCTCCGCCACGCAGTCCAGCTTGCGCTCCAGAATGCCCTCGCCCACCTCCGGCGCCGTAATCGAGGTCAGCCCCCCGAAGCCGCAGCAGGTCGCCGCCTCCGCCAGCGGCTCAGGCTCCTCCCCCGTCAGGCGCGCCACCAGCCGCTCCACCCGGTCGTCCCAGCCCATCAGATTGCTGCCCTGGCAGAAGCGATGCACGGCGTAATCTCCCCCACTGCCTGTTGCATCGCCCAATGCGTCGCCCAACGCGCCGTCGGGCAGGCGGGCGGTGCTTTCCAGGTACTCCGCGAGATCGTGCGTGCGCCGGGCAACGGACTCCGCCCGGCCGCGCCAGGGCGGATCGTCCCCGAACAGCTGCGGCCAGTGGCGCTGCATCGCGATCAGGCAGCTGGCCGCCGGCGTCACGACATCGCACCCGGGATGCTCCTCCAGCGCCGCGATCGTCTGCTTCGCCATCCGCCGCGCCGTCGCCCAGTCGCCCGCGTCGAACGCCGGCAGCCCACAGCAATGCTGCTTGCGCGGCACATCGACCCGCGCGCCCGCCGCCTCGAGCAGCCGCGCCGCTGCGTCCGCCGCCTCCGGCAGCAGCGCGTCGCTCAGGCATTGCAGAAAGAGCGAGACCGTGCGCCCGCTCGCCTCGGTCGTCGCAATCGCATCTTGCGGGCGTCGCCGCTCAATCCGACGCCGCGCGCCGCGCCGGGGAATCGGCGGCAGCCGCCGCCAACGGTGGCGCGAAGGCAGCGGCAGCCGGCGCAGCAGCGGCGAGCCCAGCGCCGCCAGCCGCACTCCCAGTCGGAACCAACCCGGCCGCGCCCAGAGCCGCAGCATGGCCCGCTCCCAGAGCGGCCCATGCGCGTTGCGGCTGCGCAACTCCAGAATCTGCTGCGGCAGCGGAATCTCCACCGGGCAGACCTGCGCGCACGCCCCGCACGAAACGCACAGACTCTGCGGCCCCGCCGCATGCTCCGCTCCGTGGTGAAAGGGCGTGTTGACCAGCCCGATCGCGCCCGTATAAATGTGCCCGAAAGCATGCCCGCCGACCACCTGATACGGCGGGCAGACATTGGCGCAGGCGCCGCAGCGAATGCAGCGCAGCGCGGCGGCAATCCGCCGATCGCCCGCCATCTCGCGCCGACCGTTGTCCAGCAGGAGAATGTGCATCTCCTTGCCCGGCTGCGCCCCCGTAATGCAGGTCGTGTAGGTGCTCAACTGCTGCGCCGTCGCCGAGCGCGGCAGCAGCTGCAACTGCCGCTGCGCGTCCGCCCAGGTCGGCACCAGCTTTTCAATCCCCGCAGTCACAAAATGCACGCCCGGCAGCGAGGTCGCCAGCCGCGCGTTGCCCTCGTTGGTCACCAGCATCACGCTGCCCGTCTCCGCAATCAGCGCGTTCGCGCCCGTCAGCCCCGCCCCCGCGCCGAGAAAGTGCTCGCGCAAACCGCCCCGCGCGCTCGCCACCATCGCCGGAATGTCGTCCGGATCAAACTCGCTCCCCAACTCCTCCCCCAGCAACGCCGCGACCCGCTCCCGCCGCTGGTGAATCGCCGGCATCACCAGGTGACTCGGACGCTCCCGCGCCAGCTGCAAAAGCCACTCCCCCAAATCCGTCTCAATCGCCCGAATGCCCTCCGCTTCGAGCTGGTGATTGAGCTCGATCTCCTCCGAAACCATCGACTTGCTCTTCACCACCAGCGCAATGCCCCGCTCGCGGCAAATGCCGCTGATGTAATCCAGCGCGTCCTGCGCCGTCTCCAGCTCGACCACCGTCGCTCCAGCCGCCTCCGCCCGCCCGCGAAACTCCGCGATGTACTCGTCGATCCGCTCCAGCACCCCATCCTTGGTCCGCGCAAAATCGCGCCGCAACTCGTCGAAGCCAACCCCCGCGCGCCGCTCCAGCCGCCCCATCTGCTCATCGCGCGAAACGCGCCACGAGCGCTGAAAATCCAACAACCCCCGCCGCAAATGCGGATCCCCCGCCGCCCCCCGATAGCGCTCCTTAAAGCTGCTCACGGCGAATCGCCCCTCACAATCGCCGCAGTCAGCCGCGACGGTCCCTGCACGCCGATGGTCAGCGAGCGCTCGATGTCGGCGGTGCGCGACGGACCGGTCACGAACGTCGCATACGCCGCCGCCCGCGGCTGCCGCGCAAGCCAGGCGAACGCATCGGCCAGCGTGGGCACGATGTCCTCCTCGCGCACCGCGACGACCAGGTGCCGCGTGAGCAGCGAGACGTACCGATCAAGTGGATCGGCCTCAACCAACAGCAGCGAGCCGGTCTCCGCGACGCCCAGCGCCGCCTGCGTCACGCCCACCGCCCGATCCGCAATCTCCTCAACCCCGCGCGGAGCCGCAATCCCCCCCAGCGGCAGCCCGCGCCGCGCCACAGGCTCCGGATCAAGCCCGCGCGCAAAGTCCGCCAGCGCCTCCCAGGAATCCAGCCGCGCCGCCTCCCCCTGCGCCGAGCGCAGAGCCTCAACGAACTCCCCAACAAGTCGAGCGGCAGGCATCTCCACAGGCGGCATACCCCAAAGGGTAAAGCCAGCCCCCCCAATCAGTCCGCCGCCGCCTCCGCAGCGACAGGCGCGGCGGGCGGCGGCAACTCGGCGGCGACCTCGCGGACGACGGCGTCAAAGTCGGCCTGCGGGCGATCAAGGTATTCAACCTCTTCGGCGATCAGGGCGAGCAGATCGAGCCGCCGCCGCAGCGCGGGATCAAGCCGCGAATCGAGGCTGTACGGCCCCTCGAACGCCAGAACATCGTCAACCGTCGCTTCCCCGCGCAGATAGGCTGCCAGCAAGTCGGCAAGCTCGGCCTGCACCTGTTCGCTCAAGCCCATTTCGGCGTCTCCCAATGCGTCCACCCAGCGTCAGAGTACAGGAATACGAGCTGCGCGACCTGTTCGCGGCCCTCCAGATCTTCGAGCGCCTCGCAGACGGGCGGCTCTCGGAGACGCTCGAACCAGGCACAGCGCGGCCGTCGCGGCGTTGCAGCCTGGGCGGTGAATCGTACTTCACGCATGTCCGGGACAGCTCGGGCCGCAAGCTGGCGCGCGTCCACTACCTCCGCTGCGTCTTCGGCCACATCATCGGCGTGTACCCGTCGGCGCTGATGCTCAGAGAAGTGACGCTCTTCCGCCAGGGCCATCAAAGGCGCCCCGCTCAAAGGTAAGCCCGCCCAATCAGTCCGCCGCCGCCGCGCTGTGGCCGCAAACGCCGCCGCGTCTATCGTCACGCTGTGAGCCTGGAGCTGCCGTGAGCGACCTGCGCGACACCGATCCCGCGCCGACGGACACCGAGCCATCGGATAGCGGCGCCCCCAGCGCCCCCAGCGCATGGCCAATCCTCGGCTGGACCCTGGCCGCGCTGCTCGCCTACTTCATCTTCGCGATCATCGCCGGCGCATTGACCGTTGACGACGAATCAGAGGGCGCGCTGCTGATCCGGCTGATCCTCGGCGCGATCGCCGGCACGCTGGCCGGGTTCATCGCCGTGCCGGCGATCGCGCTGCGGCGGCAGGCCGTCCGCCCCCCGTCCTGGCTGCGCCTCCGCGCCGCCGACATCGGGCTGGCCGCCATCATCCTGATCGCCAGCTACGCAACGCTGCTCATCTACACCCTGATCGTCGAGGCGATCGGCGCCGACCGACTCGTCCCCCAATCCACAATCGAGGACGACGACTTCCGCCAGACCGCGCTCGTCGCCGCGGTCACCGGCGTGCTCGTGATCGGCATCGCCCCGTTCGCCGAGGAGTTCATCTTCCGCCGCTTCCTGCTGGGCGGCCTGCACGCCGCCTGGGGAGCGAAATGGAGCGCGAAATGGAGCGCCTGGCCCGCCCTGCTGGTCAGCGCCGCGCTCTTCTCCGCCCTGCACGCCGACCTCGGCAGCATGATCCCCTTCGCCATCATCGGCCTAATCTTCGGCGCCGCCTACCTGCGCAGTCGCAGCCTCACCGCGCCCACGCTCGCCCACCTAGTCTTCAACATCATCGGCTTCGCCGTCACCACCGCCAGCCGCGGCATCGGCTAACCCCCGTCCACACCCGACACCCCCGTCACCCCCGCCCACCCCCCGTCATTCCTGCGCAGGCAGGAACCCGTGCAGGCAGGAACCACCCGCGCCCAGCGCCAAGCCCCCCACTCCACCCCATCGCCCATGCCGCCCCCTCCGTCATTCCTGCGCAGGCAGGAACCCAGGCTCTAGCCACATCCCCACCCACCCCTTCCCCAATTCATCCCTCCCCCCTGGAAGCAGACTTTCGCGCAACCTTGGCTGCGGCTGGGTTGGCGGTCGTTGGCGCGCCGGCGGGGGCGCGGCGGGCGGCGCGCAGGCGGGGGCCAGGCGGCGCTCTGCGCCAGCCGCAGACCGCGGCGTAGGTTGTAGGCGAACAGCTTGCACCACAGCTCGACCGTGTTGCGGGCCAGGTTGAAGTAGCGCACCGTGCGGTAGCCGTAACTGCGTTTGAACGTGCCGAAGACGGCCTCCACGCGGCGGCGCAGCTTGGCCAACGCGCGGTTGCGCTCGCGCTCCGCCTCGCTGAGCGGATGGTGTCTGTTGCCCCGCCGCAGGATCAGGTACTCGATCTCCCGCTCCTCGTACAGCGCGCGCCGCTCCCGCGTGTCGTAGGCGCGGTCGGCCAGCACGAACCGCTCCCCGCCGAGCAGCAGCGCGTCGGCCACCTCGGTCTCGTTCACGTTGCCGGGGGTCAGCGCCGCGTTGCAGATCAGGCCGGTCGCGAAGTCGCTGCTGATGTGCATTTGGTAGCCGTAGACATCGCGTCCGAAGCGGGCGTCGGGGTCGGTCGGACCCTGCTCCGAGTCGAGCCGCCTGGTCGAAGCCTGAGCTTCGATGCGGGTCGCGTCGAGCAGCGCGCCCTCGCGCGCCAGCAGCCCGCTCGCCTCCTGCTGGCGGCGCAACTCGGCGAACAGCCGCTCGGCCAGCCCGTCCCGCTCCAACTGCGCGCGGAAGCGGTGGATCGTCGAGTGATCCGGCTGGCCGTCGTTCAGCCCCAACCCGACGAAGCGGCGGAAGGCCAGGTCGCGGCCGAGCGCGCGCTCGATCGCCGGATCCGAAGCCCCGCCGTACCACTGCTGCAGGATGTTGATCTTGAGCATCACGATCGGCGGATAGGCCTTGCGCCCCTCGCGCGAGTTGTAGACATCGCGCAGCAGCCGCTCGAACGGCGCCCAGTCGATCGAGTCGTGCAGCGCCTCCAACTCCGCATCCCGCCCCAACCCCTCCGGCAGGCCCAACTCCGCAAACGAGGTTCCGCCCAGTTCCCGATGCATCCCGCGCTCCCTTCACTTGCCGACCACCCGCAGAATCGCAGACCCGCTCGAGTTGCGCAAAGGTCTGCTAAAAGGGGGGAGGGATGAATTGGGGGAGAGCGGGTGGTGGGTGCGATTAGCGTGGGCGGGCCGCTGGGTCTGCCTTGCGGTAGCCTCGACTCGCGCCTGCCCCTCTGGCTGGGCGGGCGCTGCGGGACTTGGGGACTGACGATGGCAGACGGAGCGCGGCGCGGTTTTACGCCGATGGCGCTGCTGTATGAGTACAAGCGGGCGCTGGATTGGCTGGACGTCGTCGTCAGAACGACGCCTGAGAGCAAGCACAACATTGCGACCGAAGACGGCGAGGACGGCGTCTGGCCGCTGCGCGCTCATGTGCATCATCTCGCCGATGTCTCCGTCATGGGCGCGCTGCGGCTGCGGCTGATGCTGGCGGGCGTGACGCTCGAGTACTGGCGGTACGACCAGGCGGCGTTCCAGGCGGCCAACCACTACGAGCGCGAGGTGCGGGCGTCGCTGGAGCTGACTGAGGCGATCGCCGAATCCAATGTGTCCCTGCTCGAGCGGCTCTCCGACGAGGAGTGGAGCGCTCCGCGCCGGCTGCCGGACGGCAGCGAGATCAGCGTCCTCGACTGGCTGCACCACGCGACACTCCACATCAGCGACCACATTGCGGTGCTGCGGCGTGTGATGGATGTGTAGCGGCGGCGGCCCGGCGCGGCGGGCTGCGGTACGATTTCTCTCGTGACCGCTTCAACGCCCGCGATCCCGACTCACGACGCGCTGCGGCGCTGGTGGCGCGAGGGCGCCGGCGGGCCGCTCGTGTATCGGCAGCTGCGCACCGCTCCAGCTGAGGCATGGTCGGCGGCGCGCGAGCGGCTGGCGGAAGATGACGGGCCGTCGCCGCTGCCGCCGCCGGATCGCCCGCCTGCGCGGATCATCGACCTGCCGGAGGTGCTCGCGCTGCGCGCGATGCTGCAGGATCGGCGGGTCGCCTTCGACACCGTCGAGCGCTGGATTCGCGCGCTGACGCAGGCGGCGCGGCAATTGGACGAGACGCGCCCGCTGGAATGGGGCGCGGAGCATGTCGCGCGGCGCTGCGTGCAGATCGCCGAGGGCGGCGAGGGCAGCCTCTGGTCGACGCTCGAAGTGGTGCGCGAGCTGTGGACCTGGCACCCCGATCGCCCCTACATCGAGGCGCAGTCGCAGCGCCTGCTGCGCTATCTCGAAGATGTGCTCCAGCAGGCCGACGCCGACGCGCAGCAGTCGTAGGGCGGAGCGGGACTGTGAGCAGCGACGCAGACGAGCCGCGGGCAGCGCCGCGCCAGCGCATTTCGCCGATTTCGGTGCCGTCCAATCCGCCCGCGCTCGCGCCGCCCGGCGAGGGCGAGCCGCAGGCGGTGCGCGACGCCTTCCGCGAGACATCGTTCACGCTCGCGGCCGAGCTGCGCTGGCTGCTCGACGCCCTGGGCCTTCAGCACGCGGTGATGCAACGCAGCGGGCACAGCCGGCTGCGCAACCGGCGCTTCGCCTCGGCGCTGCTCTTCTGGTCGCGCGTCTACCGCGCGGGCGACGATCTGCTGCGGCTGACCGCGCGGGCGAGCTACGGCAGCTGCCCCGCGTTGCTGCGCTCGGCGTTCGAGGCGCTGGGCGCGGAGCAGGCCGTGGTCGGCGAGGAGCAGGTTGAGTTCGAGGACTGGCTGCGCGAGGCCTGGCGGACCAACGCTGAGCATCACGCGACGGAGATCGGGATGGGGCAGTACATGGCCGGGCAGCAGATCGCGATGTCGCCGGAGACGGGCGAGGCCTACCGCGCGGTTTCGGAGCTGGCGCGCCCGCATTTCGGCGCGTCGGCGCTGCTCAGCGCGGCCGAATCGCACGACAAGCGCTTCTTGGTCAACTGGGCCGACCAGCAGTTTCACTTCGGCTGGGCGCAGCTGCTGCTGGGCTGGCAGATCGTGCTGCAGGATCGCCAGTGCCGCTTCGCGATCGGCAGCGGGCTGTTCGGCGTGGAGAGCGAGGATCGCGCCGCCTACCAGCAGCTGCACCGCCGCGGGCAGGCGCTGCTCGAAGCGTCGGGCCGCTGCGGCGCGCGGTGGATTGTGGATCAGGGGCGGCAGCGGCTGGTGATCGAGAATTTCCGCCGACAGCCTTCCGGCGCGCCCAAGCGGCTGCTGCTGTAGGGCGCGGTCTGCGCCGTCTGTCCCCGCCGTTATGCGCGGCGGTTGTCCCCATCGCGCGGCTCTGGCAACCTGCGCATAACCAGCGCAGCGGGCGGAGTGCAGCATCGTGGCCACCAAAATCGGGATCAACGGATTCGGGCGAATCGGACGACAGGTGCTCAAGGGCATGCTGGACTTCCACGCGGGCGACCTGGAAGTCGCGGCGATCAACGATCTGACCGACTCGCAGACCAACGCGCACCTGTTCAAATACGACACCAACTACGGGCGCTACCCCGGCGAGGTGGACGTGGTCGAGGGCGACCTGGTGATCGACGGCAAGCGGATTGCGGTGCTTTCGGAGCGCGATCCGGGCCAGATTCGCTGGGGCGACCACGGGGTGGAGATCGTCGTGGAGAGCACCGGCATCTTCACCGACGGGGAGCGGGCGAAAGGGCATCTCAATCACGGGCCGAGCAAGGTGGTGATCTCCGCGCCCGCCAAGAACGAGGACCTGACCACGGTGCTGGGCGTCAACGACGACGCCTACGACCCGGCGCGGCACCACGTGGTCTCCAACGCCTCCTGCACGACCAACTGCCTCGCGCCCGTCGCCAAGGTGCTGGACGACGCGGTGGGCATCAAGAGCGGGATTATGTCCACGATCCACGCCTACACCAACGACCAGGCGATTCTGGACACGGTGCACAGCGATCTGCGCCGCAGCCGCGCCGCGGCGATGAACATCATTCCGACCTCGACCGGCGCGGCCAAGGCGGTCGGGCTGGTGCTGCCGCACCTCAACGGCAAGCTCAACGGAATGGCCTACCGCGTGCCGACCAGCACCGTGTCGGTCGTCGATCTGGTGATCGACGCGCAGCGGGAGACATCGGCGGCGGAGATCAACGCGGCGTTCGAGAAGGCGGCCACGGACCGCGAGTCGCCGCTCTACGGCATCCTCGAATACGAGACGGAGCCGTTGGTCAGCAGCGACTTCAAGGGCAGCCCGGCGTCCTCGATCGTGGACGCGCTGAGCACGATGGTGCTCGAAGGGACGCAGGTCAAAGTGGTCTCCTGGTACGACAATGAGTGGGGCTACAGCGTGCGCGTGGGCGATCTGTGCGTGCGGATGGCCGCCGCAGGGCTGTAAAAGCGCGCCGCCGCTCTTCTGGCGCTACGCTGGAGCGGAGCGGCAGAAGGGGCGCCAAATGGTCTCGCAGCCCGACCAGCAGGAATTGACCTTCGAGGAGCGCGTCGAGATCCAGCGCAAGCGCGACATTGAGCGCGCGCTGGCCGCGGGCAACCCTGAGCTGGCGGAATTCCTTCGCACGGTTGAGTACGAGGAGGTCTCGCCCGAAGAGCGAGAGGAGCTCAGCCTCTTGCTGGAACGAGTGCGGCGGCAACCAGCGCCCGAACCCCAATCGCTGAACGAGTTCATGGACGAATGGCGGGCCGAAGACCCTGAATTCGTCGCGATGCTCGACCGCTGCGACGAGCAGTTCCCCGGCTGGTCGAAGCTGATGTTCCGCCTCCCGGAAGACCATCCCGGCGACTTCAAGATGCTGCGGAACCTTGACCGGCACGAACCGGAGGCGTCCGAGTTCCTGCGCGGCATCCACGACGATCTGCGCAGCCCTTGAGCTACCGAGTAAGCCACAACGACGAAGCAACCGAGCAGATCCGCCGGCTCAGTCCCAAGCCGCGGCGCGTCGTCAGGCGGGCGATCCGCGATCTGTAGCAAGGTCCGCATGCCGGCGACACCAAGAAGCTTGACGGCTTCGACACGCTCTGGCGAGTGCGGGTCGGGCGCCGGCGCATCATCTTCGACCTCGATGCGGAGCGGCAGCTGATCACGATTCTTCGCGTCGCGCGGCGCGAAGTGGTTGATGAGGGACTGGAAGAATTAGTGCGCAACGACCCATCCGGCTCGCGCTAGGATGGCGTCGTCGGGAGGCGCACCATGGTTTCGCAAAAGCAGGAACTGACCTTCGAGGAGCGCGTCGAGATCCAGCGCAAGCGCGACATCGAGCGCGCGCTGGCCGACGGCGATCCGGAACTGGCCGAGCTGCTCCGCACCGTCGAATACGAAGAGGTCTCGCCCGAAGAGCGCGTCGAAATCGAGCGCGCCCTCGAAGCCGCACGCAACCAGACCGAGTGGGAAGAGCCCGACGCCTTCCTCAAGGAGTGGCGCGAGGAAGACCCCGAATTCGTCGACATGCTCGACCGCGTGGACGAGCGCTTCCCCGGTTGGTGGAAGCTCCAGTTCCGCCTGCCGGAGGACCATCCTGAAGACCTCGAGCTGCTGCGGCTGCTTGAGGCGCACGAACCGGAAGCCGCCGCGCTGATCCGCCGAGACCACGAAGAGCTGCGGCTGTCTTGACCTACCGCGCTGTTCGGTCCGCGGCAGCGGACCAGGAAATCGCACGCCTCAGCCCGGAGCCGCGCCGCAACTACCACCGCGCCTTGCGCGGCCTGCGACGCGATCCCACGGCGGGCGACACCAAGAAGCTCGACGGTTTTGACACCCTTTGGTGAGTGCGGATCGGGGGCTGGCGCATCATCTTCAACCTCGACACAGAGCAGCGCATGATCACCATCCTCCACGTCGCGCGGCGCGAGGTGGTCTATGAGGGATTGGAAGAGCTGGTGCGCAACGACCCATCCGGCTCGCGCTAGGATGGCGTCATCAGGAGAAGCGCATCGTGGTCTCGCAACCCGACCAGCAGGAATTGACCTTTGAGGAGCGCGTCGAGATCCAGCGCAAGCGCGACATCGAGCGCGCGCTGGCCGACGGCGATCCGGAACTGGCCGAGGTGCTCCGCACCGTCGAATACGAAGAGGTCTCGCCCGAAGAGCGCATCGAAATCGAGCGCGCCCTCGAAGCCGCCCGCAACCAGACCGAGTGGGAAGAGCCCGACGCCTTCCTCAAAGAGTGGCGCGAGGAAGACCCCGAATTCGTCGACATGCTCGACCGCGTGGACGAGCGCTTCCCCGGTTGGGGAGCACTTTGCTACCGGCTGCCCGACGACCACCCCGAAGACCTCGAGATGCTTCGGCTCCTCGATCAGCACGAGCCGAAAGCCGCGGAGTTCGTTCGCGGAATTCACGAAGATCTGCGGCTGCCTTGATCTATCGCGTGGATCGAACGGAGGACGCGCAGGCGGAAATCCGCGCGCTCAGCCCTCAGCCGCGGGCGCAGGTGAACAAGGCGCTACGCGACCTCCGGGAAAATTACCGAGCCGGCGACGCAAAGAAACTGGATGGCTTCGACACGCTGTGGCGCGTGCGGATCGGACGCCGGCGCATCGTCTTTCAGCTGAACTCCCGGGCGCGCGTGGTCACTGTCCTCCGCGTGCGACGCCGCGAAGTTGTCTACGACGATCTGGTAGAGCCGCCCTTGCCGCGCTGAGTGCCGCCGTTCACGATACGATGGTGTCGTCGCGAGGGGGCGTCGTGGTTTCGCAAAAGCAGGAACTCACCTTTGAGGAGCGCGTCGAGATTCAGCGCAAGCGCGACATCGAGCGCGCGCTGGCCGACGGCGACCCCGAGCTGGCCGAGCTGCTCCACACCGTTGAATACGAAGAGGTCTCGCCCGAAGAGCGCGTCGAAATCGAGCGCGCCCTTGAAGCCGCTCGCAACCAGACCGAGTGGGAAGAGCCCGACACCTTCCTCAAAGAGTGGCGCGAGGAAGACCCCGAATTCGTCGACATGCTCGACCGCGTGGACGAGCGCTTCCCCGGCTGGTGGGAGATCAAGTACCGCCTGCCGGAGGATCACCCTGAGGATCTCAAGATGCTTCGGCTCCTGGATGAATACGAGCCGAAAGCCGCCGAGTTCGTTCGCGAGATCCACGAAGAGCTTCGGCTGCCTTGATCTATCGCGTGGCCCGCACCGATGAGGCCGCGCAGGAGATCCGCGCGCTCAGCCCTCGCGCGCGCCGCCTGTACAACGACGCAGTGCGCGAGCTTCGCCGCGACCCCTCCGGCGGCGACGCAAAGAAGCTCGATGGCTTCGACACGCTGTGGCGCGCGCGGATCGGACGCCGCCGCATCGTCTTTCAGCTGAACTCCCGAGCGCGCGTAGTCACCGTCCTCCGCGTGCGCCGCCGCGAAGTCGTCTACGACAACCTCGTGGAACCGCCCTTGCCGCGCTGAGCGTTGCCGCTGGCGGCGCTAAGCTGAGCGCATGGCCATGTTTGAGTCGCTCAGCGGCAAGCTGCAGGGCGTGTTCGCCTCGCTGGGGCGGCGCGGCGCGATCTCCGAAGACGAGCTGGACGCCGCGCTGCGCGAAGTTCGCCTCGCCCTGCTCGAAGCCGACGTCAACTACAAGGTCGCGCGCGACTACATCAAGGCGGTGCGCGCCCGCGCCGCGACGCCGGAGGTGCTGCGCAGCCCGACGCCGCTCAACCGCCTGATCGAGATCATCAACGACGAGCTGATCTCGCTGCTCGGCGCAGACTCGCCCCGCCTGCAGCGCGCCTCCCAGCCGCCCACGATCATCCTGATGGTCGGGCTGCAAGGCTCGGGCAAGACGACCAGCGCGGCGAAGCTGGCGCTGCGCTCGCGCAAGGCCGGCGACCGCCCGCTGCTAATCGCCGCCGACATCTACCGCCCGGCCGCCATCGACCAGCTGCACGCGCTGGGCAAGCAGCTCGATATCGAGGTCTTCGACCGCGGCGCGGATACGCCGCCGGCGCAGATCGTCAAAGCCGGGCTCGACCGCGCCGCCGAGATCGGCGCGGCGACCGTGATCGTCGACACAGCCGGGCGGCTGGTCGTCGACGACGCGATGATGGCCGAGATCGCCGACCTGCGCCGGCGCTTCAAGCCCACCGAGGTGCTGCTGGTCGCCGACGCGATGTCGGGACAGGACGCGGTCAACGCCGCGCAGGCCTTCCACGACGCCGTCGCAATCAGCGGCGTGGTGCTCTCGAAGATGGACGGCGACGCGCGCGGCGGGGCGGCGCTCTCGATCCGCGCGGTCACCGGCGCGCCGATCAAGTTCCTCGGCGTCGGCGAGCGGCCCGACGCGCTGGAGGAGTTTCACGCCGATCGACTCGCCTCCCGCATCCTCGGGCGCGGCGACATCAGCACGCTGGCCGAGAAAGCCCAGGCCGAGTTCGGCGAGCGCGACGCCAAGCAGCTGCGCCGCCGCATCCAGGAGGGCGACTTCGACCTCGAAGACTTCCTCGAACAGCTCGGCCGCGTGCGCAACATGGGCCCGCTCAATCAGCTGATCGGCATGCTGCCCGGCGTCAATCAGATCAAGGGGCAACTCGACGTTGACGAGCTCGACGACGCTTTCTTCGCTCAGTTCGAGGCGATCGTCTGCTCGATGACGCCCGACGAGCGGCGCAAGCCGGAGATCATCTCGGGCTCGCGCCGCCGCCGGATCGCGCGCGGCAGCGGCACCACGCCGCAGGATGTCAACCAGCTGCTCAAGCAGTTCAAAGAGGCCAAGAAGATCATGAAGGCGCTGACCAGCGGCAAGCTGCCCGCCGGCGCGGCCGCGCTGACCCGCCGCTGAGCGGCGCTTGCTCGGTCGCCCGCCGCGCGGCGATTTCAGCATTCGCCCAACTGCCGTTAGGCTGTAGGTGAAACCGATTCGGAGGAACGCCACGTGCTCAAGATTCGCCTCGCCCGCCACGGGCGCAGCGGCCGACCGTATTACCGCGTCGTCGTGCAGGACAGCCGCGTCCAGCGCGACGGACGCTTCGTCGAAATCCTCGGCCAGTACGACCCCATCCCCGACCCGCCCGTCTTCAACGTCAAGCACGATCGCGCGGCGCACTGGCTCTCGAAAGGCGCAAAGCCGACCGAGACCGTGCATCGCTTCCTCGCCAAAGAGGGGCTGATCGCGCCGCTGCAGGAGAAGCCGCGCAGCAAGCGGGCCGACGCCAAGCGCGCCGCAGCAGCGGCCGCCGCCGAGAACAGCGAGTAGCCCCCATGCAGCCAATCGAACCGCTGGTCGACTACATCGCCCGCTGGCTCGTCGACGAGCCCGACGCCATCGAGATCACCACCGAAGAGGACGACGATCGGGCCGTGCTCGTGCTGCAGGTCGACGAAAACGACATGGGCCGGATCATCGGCCGCGAGGGGCGCCTGGCGACCGCGCTGCGCACGCTGCTGTCGGTCGCTGGCCACGCGCGCGGCCAGGAGGCCACGCTCGAAATCCGCTGATGCCGCTGCGGATCGCTCGCCGCCAACGACGCATCGATCCGCGTCCCGGCTACCGCGCCGCGGCGCTGATCGAGCGCCCCCGCGGCCTGCGCGGCGAACTCAAGGCGCGCCCGCTGACCGACTTCCCCGAGCGCTTCGAGGCCGGCGCGCGCGTCTGGATTGGCGCGCAGGAGCGCACCATCGCCGCCTCGAACTGGAGCCGCGACCGCGTCTATCTGACCGTGCTCGGCATCGAGAGCCGCGAGGCCGCCGAAGCGCTGCGCGGCGAACTGGTCGAGATTCCCGACGGTCAGCGCCCGCCCGCCGAGCAAGGGCTCTATTACATCGACGACATTGAGGGGCTGACGGTCCACGAGCTGGACGGGCGCCGGCTGGGCCGCGTGCGCGAGGTGCTGCGCACCGGCGCGAACGATGTCTGGATTGTGGACCGCGGCCGCGAGCCCGACCTGCTCGTGCCCGCGCTCCGCGACGTGATCAAGCAGGTGGACCTTGATGGCGGCGTGATCATCGTCGACCTGCCCGACGGCCTGCTCGTCGAGCGCGAGGACGACTGATGCCTGGCAGTTCGCGCTCGGCGTTTGAATCTGCGGCGGCGGCGGCTGTAGGCTGGGGAGGCGCAGCGCGGCGAGCCGCGCCTGCAACCGCCCGCGTGGGGATATAGCTCAGCTGGGAGAGCGCATCGTTCGCAACGATGAGGTCGGGGGTTCGAGTCCCCCTATCTCCACCACCTCCATCCCGCCGCGCGCCGTCCGCTGAACCGCTCAGCACGAACCGCGCTCAGGCTTTATCCTCTACGCACCAACCAGCGCGAACCAACTGGCGCGCGGGCTGCGCGAACCTACGCCTGATGCCCGCGGAGACGCCCTGATAGGACATTCGTGACTCAACCAGACCCCACCAACGGCGCCCGCGCCGACGCCGAGCAGCTGCCCGGCCGGCTGATCGTCGTTGAAGGAATCGACGGCTCGGGCAAGAGCACGCAGCTCGACCTGCTGCACAAGTGGCTGCGCAGCGAGGGCTACGCGACCGTCTTCACGGAGTGGAACTCGTCGCCGATCGTGCGCGGCACCACGCGCCGCGGCAAGCGCCGCAAGCTGCTCACCCCGATGTCCTTCTCGCTAATCCACGCCGCCGACTACGCCTCGCGGATGTACGCCCAGATCCGCCCCGCGCTGCAAGCCGGCGTGATCGTGCTCGCCGACCGTTACGTCTACACCGCCTTCGCCCGCGACGCCGCCCGCGGCGTCAACCCGCGCTGGCTGCGCGACCTCTACAGCTTCGCCGTCCCGCCCAACCTCGCCGTCTACTTCAATGTCCCGCTCGAGGAGTCGATCACCCGAATCACGCTCGGGCGCGACGAGCTCAAGCACTACGAGGCCGGGCTCGACATGGGCTTCGCCGACGAACCCAAAGAATCGTTCCGCATCTTCCAGAGCCGCATCCTCGAGGAGTACGACAGGCTCTGCGGGGAGTTCGGGATCACGCGGATCGACGCGACGCTGCCGCTGACGGAGCAGCAGTCCACCTTCCGCGAGCTCGTGCGCGAGCAACTGGCCGGCGTGCCGCGCGCGCCGCGCAACGAAATCACCGACCTGCTCCAGAAAACCGGGCTGAGCGGCCACTACCTGGCCAGCTCAGCGCTGCGGCGGTAACCCAACATGACCGAACTCAGCTTCTACGGCGAACCTCCCGCGGGCATGGGCGACGAAGACCTGCCCGGCCGACTGATCGTGATCGAGGGCACCGACGGCGTCGGCCGCTCGACGATGATCTCGCTGCTCAAGGAGTGGCTCGAAACCTCCGGCTACGCGGTGGTCGACAGCGGGCTAACCCGCTCGCCGCTGGTCGGCCCCGGCATCGAGCGGGCCAAGCGCGGACACGTGCTGGACCCCGTCACGCTCAACCTCTTCTACGCCACGGACTTCTGGGATCGCTTCGAGCGGATCATCCTGCCCGCGCTGCGCGCCGGGATGGTCGCGCTGGTCGACCGCTACATCTACTCGCTGATCGCGCGCGGCTACGTGCGCGGCACCGCGCGCGAGTGGCTCGAACATGTCTACTCCTTCGCCCTGATCCCCGACGCCACGATCTACCTCGACATCGACGTCGAGCAGCTGCTGCCGCGGGTCACCGAGCGCGGCTTCGACCACTGGGAGTCGGGCGGCGACTACCTGCAGGGCGTCAGCGTCTACGACTCGTTCGTGCAGCACCAGCGGGCGATGCTCGATGAGTTCCAGGTGATGGCCCAGCGCTACCAGTTTGAGGTGGTCGACGCGCGGCGTCCGGCCGAGCAGGTCTTCGCCGATGTCCGCGAACGGGTCGAAACGGCGCTGGTCGGAATGATTCACGCCTGACAGACGCCCGCGCCGCGGATCGCCCAGGCGCTTGTATGCTGGCGTGGCAGGCCGAGGTAGCTCAGTCGGTAGAGCACACGACTGAAAATCGTGGTGTCGGCAGTTCGATTCTGCCCCTCGGCACCAGCCGGCCCCTCCAGCCCACGCGCACGCGACGGGCAACGCCCTGACACTCCGACACTTACCCGAACCCTCATCCATCGCTCCGACTCCCGCGCAACAACCCATCGCGCCCCCGAATCTCTCCAACCGTGCTACTCTGTCCCCCAGAAGAACAGGAGTGCGGCACAGTGCCCGATTACCCTCGCCACTCGTTGCGCATCATGCGCGTCGCTTGCTCCGATCCACTCGGCGCCCCGAATGCGACCGTCCGGGTCGGCGGCCCCCGCCAGACCGCCTCCGAACACCCTGAACAAACCCGAACAAACCTGAACAAAATCCGAACAAATCCGAACAAATCCGAACATCGCCAAGCGCCCCGACCAGATAGGAACGCCCCTCGAATCGCCCCAAAACACCCTGAAAAAAGAAGTCCGAACAAACCTGAACGCTCGGACGAGTGCGCTAGCTGTCGTAACCACAGAGGTGTGGGACACGTGAATAGGATGGACGGCCGGCCAGGGCCGGCGTGCGGGGCGGCACGTGGGAAGTCAGCGCAGCGCTTCCGCCAGATATTCGGCGATGTGGCGCGGCCGGCGATCGGTGAAGTGGCCGATCTGCTGGCGGCAGGAGACGCCGCTCACGGCGACGGGCGTGGACGGCTGCGCGCGAATTGCGGGGAAGAGGCGCAACTCGCCCATCGTCCGCGAGACCTCGTAGTGCTCCGTCTCGAAGCCGAACGAGCCGGCCATCCCGCAGCAGCCGGAGTCGATCAGCTGCGCGTCGTAGCCGGCGGCGCGCAGCACTTCGAGCGTCTGGCCGAAGCCGACCAGCGCCTTCTGGTGGCAGTGCGCGTGGAGCAGCAGCGGGCCGCGATCCTCGCCTGCGAAGAGTTGGGCCGCGTCCGCTGCAGCCAGCTCGCGCGCGAGCCACTCGTCGAAGAGCAGCGCGCGCTCCGCCGCCCGCCGCGCCGCATCATCGCGCAGCAGCAGCGGGTACTCGTCGCGCAGCGTGAGCAGGCAGGACGGTTCGAGCCCGACGATCGCCGCGCCGCGCTCGATGTACGGAGCGAGCGCTCCGACATTGGTGCGCGCGTGCTCGCGGGCGTGGTCCAGCAGCCCCTTGGAGATCGCCGGGCGGCCGCAGCAGGCGGCGTTCTCGACCAGCGAGACGCGGTAGCCGAGCGCCTCGATGATCCGCGCCGCCGCAAGGCCCACCTCAGGGTGGAAGTGGTTGGTGAAGGTGTCGACGAACAGCGCGACTTCGTCGCGCTGTTCGCTCGGAACGGGTGGGGACGGGCGCTCGCCGAAGCTGCGCCGGAATGTCCGATCGGCGAAGCGGGGCAGCGGACGCTCGCGGTGCAGGCCGGCGCGATGCAGCAGGCGGCGCGCGGGCGGCAGGCCGGCCAGCGCGTTGGCCAAACGCGGCGCGGCGGAGCCCAGCCGCGCGAGCCGCGCGATCTCGGCGAACGCGCGGTCGCGCAGCGGCGCGCCCTTGAGCCTGTTGCGCTGCCAGAGCGCCTCGTACTTCAGCTTGGCCAAATCGACGCCCGAGGGGCACTCGGCCTTGCAGGCTTTGCATTCGACGCACAGATCGAGTGCGGCGTGGAGCCGCTCGCCGCCCAACTCCTCCGCCGGCAGCGCGCCGTTGAGGATCTGACGCAGCAGGTTGGCGCGCCCGCGCGTCGAGTGCTCCTCGTCCTGCGTGACCTGAAACGAGGGGCACATCCCGCCGTCGAACTTGCGGCATGCGCCCTGCCCGTTGCACAGCTCGGCGGCGCGGGCGAAACCGCCCTCCGCGCTGAAATCGAGACCCTCCTCGAGCGTCAGGTTGACCGTCGCCGGCGAGAGCCGCAGATTATCGGCGAACTGCGGCGTGTCGATGATCTTGCCCGGGTTGAGCAGCCCGTCGGGGTCGAAGATGCGCTTCGTCTCGCGGAAGGCCTCGACCATGCGCGCGCCGAACATCTTCTCGATGAACGCGCCGCGCACGATGCCGTCGCCGTGCTCGCCGCTCAGACTGCCGCCGAACTCGACGACCAATTCGGCGATCTCCTCGGCCAGGCGCTCGGTCTCGCGCAGGCCGTCGGGGTCTTTGACGTTGACGATCGGGCGAATGTGCAGGCAGCCGGCGGCGGCGTGCCCGTAGTAGCCGGCGCGCAGGCCGCGCGCGCGGATCGCCGCGTCGAAACGCGCGACGAAGTCCGGCAGGCGCTCCGGCGGCACGGCGGTGTCCTCGACGAACGCAACGGGCTTGGCGTCGCCCAGCATCGACATCAGCAGGCCCAGCCCGGCCTGGCGCATCTGCCACATGCGCGACTGCGCGGCCGGATCGGTTTCGACCACCGTCGCGTAGCCCATCCCGCGCACCTCGAGCTCGGCGACGATCGCGTCGAGTTTGCCGCGCAGCTCCCCGTCGTCGTCCGCGAAGCACTCGATCAGCAGGATCGCGCCAGGCTCGCCGACGACGAAGTCGGCCAGCGGGGCGTAGCCGACGCTGCTGCGGCAGCGCTCGATGATCACATCGTCGACCAGCTCGATCGCGGCGGGCGCGTGGGCGTTGGCGGCGACGGTCGCTTCGGCAGCCTCGACCAGCGTGCGGAAGTGGACGGCGGCGATGCCGCGCCGCTTGGGCAGCGGCGCGAGCTGCACGGTCGCCGCCGTGACCACAGCCAGCGTGCCCTCGGAGCCGACGACCAGCTGCGCGAGATTGACCGCGTCCGGGTCAAGCAGCGCGTCGAGGTTGTAGCCCGAGACGCGGCGGGGGATGTCGGGGAAGCGGCGCGCGATCTCAGGGCGCTCGCGCTCGGCCAACTCGCGCAGCTCGCGGTAGAGCGCGCCCTCGCGGTCGGCGCGATCAAGCAGCGCGGCCAGCTCGCGGCCCTCGCGCCGCCCAAACTCCAGCTGCGCGCCGTCGGAGAGCATCACGTCGACCGATTCGACGACATCCACAGTCTTGCCGTAGAGGCCGGAGTGGGTGCCGCAGGAGTTGTTGCCGATGCCGCCGCCGATCGTCGCGCGGTTGGCGGTGGAGGGATCGATCGGGTAATGCAGCCCGTAGGGGCGGGCGGCGGCGTTGAGCTGCGCGAGCACGACGCCGGGTTGGACGCGGGCCAGGCGGCGCTGGGGCGAAATCGACTCGATTTGCGCCATGTGGCGGGTGAAATCGAGCACCACGGCATGGTTGACGCCCTGCCCGGCCAGGCTGGTGCCGCCGCCGCGCGGCAGCACCGGCGCGCCGTGCGCGCGAGCCACCGCGACCGCCGCCGCCGCGTCTTCGGCGCTGCGCGGGAAGACCACCGCGACGGGCTCCATCTCGTAGAGCGAGGCGTCGGTCGCGTAGAGCAGCCGCGAGGGGCGGTCGATCAGGATGTCGGGCCCGTCTGCCGAACTGCCTCCCAGCGCGTCGCGCAGATCGTCGGCCAGGCGCTGAAGCGCGGGCGGGCCGGCGCGGAGCAGGCCGCGGGCGCGCTCCACGCTGGCGTGCGGCGAACGCTCCGCGCCTTCAACGACATTGCGCACGCTGTGGGTGGTAGTCATGTGCGCAGGCTATCGGCGATCGCGTCAGCGATCGCGCGGGCGGCGGCGGGCGGATCGTCCGCGCCGAGAATCGCGGAGCGCACGGCGACGCCATGCGCGCCGGCGGCGATCGCGTCGACCGCGTTTTCCGCGTCAATGCCGCCGATCGCGTAGGCCGGAATCGGCGAAAGCTGCTCCGCCAGCGCGCGCAGGTGCGCCAACCCGTCGCCGGCGTGGCCGGGCTTGGAGCCGGTGGGGAAGATCGTGCCGACGACGGCGTAATCAACGCCGTCGCGGATCGCCCGCCGCGCTTCGGCGGGGCTATGCACGGAGCGTCCGAGCAGCGGCGGCCGCTCGGCGGCTGAGGCGGAGGCGGCGGGCAGATGCAAGCCGAGCCCGAGCTCGCGGGCGAGCTGCGGGCGGTCGTTGACCACGATCGGCGCGCGATCTCCCAAGGCGTCGCGGAGTTGGGCGGCGAGCGCGCGGAGCTCGGCGTCGGGCAGCTCCTTTTCGCGCAGCTGGATCAGCAGATCGCCGCCGAGCGCGTCGCAGACGGCGACGACGAGCTCGACGAGCGGGCGTCCGCGGGCGGCGGCGCGGTCGCTGACCAGCAGCAGGCGGGGCAGCGCGGCGGCTCGGCTGGTCATGGCTCACGCCGATCAAAGCGCCAGGGCGCAATCAGGCGCTCGGCGAGAACGACGAGTAGGAACAGCGCGTAGGAGAGCGCAGCGACGACGAACACGCCGCCGAAGACGAGGTCGGTGCGAAACGACTGGCGCTGCTGTTCCATGAAGATGCCCAGCCCGTCGACCGCGCCGGCGAGCTCGCCGAAGATCGCGCCGAGCACCGCGTAGATCGCGCCCACGCGCAGCCCGGTGAAGAGGTCCGGCAGCGCGGCGGGAATTTTGACGTAGCGGTAGAGCTGGCGGCGGGAAGCGCCGAAGGTGCGCATCAGATCGGTGGCCGCGCGGTCGGCCGAGGCCAGCCCCGCCGCGAAACCGAGCACGACGGGCACGAAGGTGAAGAGTCCGATCACGATGATCTTGGGCATAATGCCGAAGCCGAACCAGACCACCATCAGCGGCGCGATGACCGGAATCGGCACGGTTTGCGAGGCGACGATTAAGGGGTAGACGGCGCGGCGCAGCGGCGCGGAGAGGTCGATCAGCAGGCCCAGCAGCAGCGCGCCAGCGATGCTGATCGCGAAGCCGCCGGCCACTTCGCTCATCGTCACCGCCGCGTGGCCGGCGATCACGTCGGCGGATTCGACGCTCTCGCGCACGATCCGGATCGGCCCCGGCAGCACCTGCGGGCGGATATCCGAAATCCAGACGTAGGCCTGCCAGCCGATCAGCACGACCAGGCAGAGCAGGATCGGCGCAGCGACGCCGCTGAGCAGGTCGGCCCGACGAAGCTTGAGCAGCTTGGGCAGCCTGGCAAGCTTGCGCGGCGTCATTGGGCAGCCTGCTCGGTACGGCGGCGGAGCTGGTCGACCAGCCGATGCGCGTGCTCGGAGGTGGTCGCCGCTTCGGAGCGGGGGCGCGGCAGGTCGATCGTCAGCACATCGGTGATCCGGCCGGGGCGCGGCGACATCAGGTAGACGCGGTCGGCGAGGGTGACGGCCTCCTGCGGGTCGTGGGTGACGAGCAGCGCGGAGCCGCCGCGCCGCGCCCAGAGCTCGGCCAGCATTTGGGCGAGCCAGCCCTGCAGCTGCGCGCGGGTGATCGCGTCGAGTGCGCCGAACGGCTCGTCGAGCAGCAGAAACGGGCGGTCGAGCAGCACGGTGCGCAGAAAGGCCGCGCGCTGGCGCATCCCGCCGGAGAGCTCGCGCGGGCGCCGCTCGGCGAAGCCGGCCAGGCCGAAGGTCGGAAACTGCGCCAGCGCCCGCCGCCGCGCTTCACCGCGCGGGACGCCCTGCACCTCCAGCCCCAGCGACACGTTGTCGAGCACCGTCCGCCAGGGAAACAGCAGGTCTTCCTGGGGCATGTAGCCGAACCGCGCGAGGCGCTGCTCGGCGCTGAGCGCCTGGCCGTCGACCAGGATTTCGCCGCGGTCGGGCGCGTCGAGCCCGGCGATCAGGTTGAGCAGTGTGCTCTTGCCGCAGCCGGAGGGCCCGACGAGCGCGACGAATTCGCCGTCGGCGACATCGAGCGAGACATCGTCGAGCGCGCGGACCTGCGCGGACCCGCTGGCGTAGGTTTTGTCCAGGGCGCGGATGGCGAGCACTTAGCGCTCGCGGGCGGCTTCGAGCAGGGCGGTGGTGAAGTGGGCGGCGTAGTCGGGCGGAGCCGAGAGCGGATCGCCGTTTTCGTCGAGCAGCAGGCCGTTGGCGTAGAGCCAGCCGGGGTAGTCGCTCCACTGCGCGAGCGTTTGGCCGCCCCAGCGGCCGTCGGGCGCGAGGTAGTACTCGGCGGCGAGCAGCTCGGCGGAGCGCACGACCAACTCGCCGTTGGAGAGCACATCGGGGCCGACGGCTTCGAGCAGGATTGAGGCCGCTTCGCCGGGGTCGGCGGCGGCGAACTCGTAGCCGCGCAGGGTGGCGCTGAGGAAGCGCTCCAGCGCGCCGCGCTTGGCCTCGATAGTCGCGTTGGAGGTGACCAGCAGCACGGCGGGGCGGTCGGGCACGCCGACTTCGCTGAGCCGCCAGGTGCGCACGTCGAGCCCCTCGAGCTCCCAGTTGATCCCCTCCCAAGTGGCGAAGAACTCAACGGCCTGCACGCGGCCGGCTTCGAGCGCCTCGTATGCGCCGGTGTTGAGCACCACGCCCTCGATGTCGCCCGCGCCGCCGTCGGCCTGGATGATTGCGCGCCACTGCGGTTGCTCGTAGGGCAGACCCCAGCCGGCGTAGCGCTGGCCGTCGAGGTCGTGCAGGCGCTGAATTGGCCCGTCGGCCAATACCGCGATTTCGGTCGGGCTGGTCTGGAGCACCGCGGCGATACTGACCACATCGAGCCCGCCGGCGCGCGAGAATGGTACGGAGGTGGCGAAGGAGAAGGCGATATCGGCGATGCCCTCGGAGACGGCCAGGTCGCCGCTGGTGCCGCTGAAGGGCAGGATTTCGACCTCGACGCCCTCGTCTTCGTACCAGCCTTCGGCCTGGGCGATGTAGACGCCGCTGTGGTTGGTGTTGGGCGTCCAGTCGAGCTGGACGCGGACGACTTCGGCGGGCTGGTCGCCGCCGCAGGCGGCCAACAGGGCAAGGGCGGCGGCGAGCGCGGCGAGCAGGGGGATGAGGCGGTTCATGGTGGGGGTTCTCCGTTCTGTTGGCGTCACGAGGCCGACTCCGACTGGCTGTCGGACTGGTCCTCGCCACCGCTTGCGTCGGGCGTTTGTTCCTCGCGGTAAAGCGAGACGATAAACATCGTCGTCGGCGAGGGCTTACCTGTCACTGGGTGTGGATCTCCCAAAGCGATGCTCTCAACGCTCGCCCATATGAACTCTCGATCGGGTCGAGTTCGCGACGGAATGTAGGGGCGGATGGCACTCACGCACATCTTCAGCAGATGGCGGGTAAGGATCGGGTTTTCGAGACAAACTCCCGAACGAGACGCATTGCACAGGCGGCTGCACTCTACCCAATCTCCCAGCCAGCCTACCGGCTTATCGTCTGTATCGAACGATGTAACGTCGACCATCGCGCCGTCGGCGTTGCGCACTGCAAAGGAGGCTGTACGGTAGTAGTAGCGCATTCGCCCGCCGAATGCGCAGTGCCAGCGCCGTTCCTCTTGGAGCCTGCGCCAGATAGAGCGCGAGATATGTACCACTGCGGCAGCGGCGCCTATCGCCCCGAGAACGATCCCGGCGAGTTCTGCGGCGCTCATCAGGCCATCAGTCCGTTCTTGCGGTTGTGGTTGCGCAGAGCGGTTAGCGTCATCGTGTCCGACTTGATCCCGTTGCAGGGCGGGCAGAGTAGACAGCGGTTGCTGTCGTGGTTGACGCCGCCGGCGCTGCGGGGGTTGAGATGGTCGATCTGCCAGATGCGCAGGTCGTCGTAGACGCGATCACAGCCCGCGCACTGGCCCTCCTGCCGCTCGTGCAGCAGCGCCAGCATCTCGGCGCGGGGGAGGACGGCACCGGGTTCGGGGCTGCGAACGACGCCGCGCTTCTTCACCTGTAACGGCGGGGCCGCGAACATGCCGTCGTCGGTGCGTTTGGGCGGCGTCTCGGCGTAGACGATTGAGCCGCCGAACAGGTTGCGGCACTCCTCCTCGACGCGGGCGCTCACAACATCGAGCGCCTCGTCCCAAAGATCGATGCCGACCCACTGCCTACCCGCTTGTTCGGCGGCGATCAGCGTCGTGGCGCAGCCGCAGAACGGATCAAGGACGACATCGCCCGCGTCGGAGCTGGCGTCGATAACCCGCCGGTAGAGCGCGATCGGCTTCTGGGTCGGATAGCCGACTCGTTCGCTTGACACGCTGAGCGACGGGATGTCGGTCCAGTAATCCTCGATGACTTTGCCCTTTGCGAGCTGCTCCTCGCGTCCGCTCGTGTAATCGCCCGACTGCCGATTGCCGCGGGTCAGGCTGCCGCTGCCGCCCATCGTGAACGACTCCTCCTTGTACGGAACGCGCACCGCATCGCGGTTGAATGTCGCGTCGTCGGATTTAGCGTAGAACAGCAGTGTGTCGTGTTTACGGGGGAACCAGCGCTTGACGTTGCCTGGGCCGGTGTAACCCCAGATAACCTCGTTGCGGAAATTGTGTCGCCCGAAAATCGCATCGAGCACCATCTTGAGGTATGCGCCGGCGGTCTGATCGCAGTGCAGGTACAGGCTGCCCGTCGGCTTCAGCAACCGGTGCATTTCCATCAGGCGGACGCCCATATAGCAGAGGAACGCGCCCATGTCCTCGCCCCAGGTGTGGTTGGCGGCGTCGATCACTTCCTGCACGGCGGGCCAGTCGGTTTTGATCTGGTCGATCCACTCGCCCTCGATGTCTTTTTCCCAGGACCAGCGGTCGTGGAAGCGTGCGCCGGCGGCCAGCGAGTCTGGTGTGGCGTGGAAGTCGCGGCCTTTGTTGAATGGGGGATCGGTGGCGACGAGATCGATGGTCTCGCTATTGATCCCGCGCAGGAATTCGAGGTTGTCGCCGTGATAGAGCGTGCGGTTGCGGAAGTTTGGGGTCGTCATGGAGCAGGCTCCAGGCGACTTTCGGCTTGCTCGCAGTGAGCGCAGTACGGGGCCGGTCGCCGCACGGCGATCATACCGTCGTCGGTGCGCGTGGGCGGCGCTTCGGAATAGAGCACGTCGTCGCCGAAGATGTTCTGGCACTCCGACTCGACGCGGGCGCGGACCATCTCCGGCGCCTCGTCCCAGAGGTCGATGCCGATCCATTGGCGGCCGGCCTGCTCGGCGGCGATCAGCGTTGTGGCGCAGCCGCAGAACGGATCGAGTACGAAATCGCCGGGGTTGGACGACGCCTTAATGATGCGCTCGTATAACGCCAGAGGCTTTTGCGTGGGGTAGCCCAGGTATTGCGAGGACGAGCGGGCGGCGATGGCGATGTCCGTCCACCAGGTCTCCGGGACTTTGCCTTTCGCGCCGTAGCTGGGATCATCGGGCTTGAGCTCGCTTCCGCGAAAGCCACCGGCGTGAGGTCCGCCGTCCTTGTGCGGCAGCCGCACATCGTCCTTGTTGAATGTCCACTGGTCGCCTTTGGCATACCAGAGGATCGTGTCGTGCTTGCGGTTGAACTGGCGCATTTTCGGGGAGCCCGGCCCGGTGTAGCACCAGACAATCTCGTTGCGGAAGTTCTTGCGCCCGAAGATCGCGTCGAGCAGCGCCTTGAGGTAGTGGCTGGCGGTCGGATCGCAGTGGAGGTAGAGCGAGCCGGTCGGCGCTAGCAGGCGGTGCAGCTCGAGCAGGCGCACGCCCATGTAGCAGAGGAACGCGCCCATATCGCGGCCCCAGGTGTGATTGGCCGAGTCGATTGCTTGCCAGACATTCGGCCAGTCGGTCCGGATTTGGTCGATCCACTCGCCCTCTACATCGTCTTCCCAGGACCAGCGGTCGTGGAATTTCGCGCCGGCGGCGAGACTGTCGGGGGTGGCGTGGAAGTCGCGGCCCTTGTTGAACGGCGGATCGGTGGCGACGAGGTCGATCGTCTCGCTGTTGATGCCGCGCAGGAAGTCGAGGTTATCGCCGTGGTAGAGCGTGCGGTTGCGGAAGTTTGGGGTCATGAAGCGGCCTCCGATGCGTTGCCGGACTGACCGTGGATCCAGGCGCTGTCGAAGAAGTTGTATTCGAGCTGCATCGCGGTGCGGAAGCGGATAGCTTCGCGGCCGTCGGGGTCGCCGTGGCGGTCGAGCAGTCGCTCGACGATGTCGATCTTGGACAGGTAATCGCGGCCGGAGTACATGCCGATCCAGAAACCGTAACGATCGTCGTGCGGGGCGTCGGCGAGGCGCTGGCCGAGCCAGCCGTAGAGGCGGGCGCAAGGCGCCATCGCGGCGAGGTGTTCGCCGATGGTGCCGGTCGCGGCGGTGGCGAGCAGGAAGTCGGTGTATTCGCGCGCGGCGGGCAGAGGCTGCACATCGTCGAGCGATACGCCCAGTTCGGGGGCGGTTTTTTCGTGCAGCGTGCCCTCGGAGAGGATGCCGGCGAGCAGCTGGCCGAACTGGCGGCGGGTCTGCCAGTCGGGCGAGTGGATGACGCCGAAGGCGTAGGAGCGCGCGTAGGCGTCGAGGTAGAAGTGGTCCTGCTGGGCGAAGAGCGCGTAGCGCTCTTCCGACAGGCTGCCGTCGGCCAGTCCGCGCAGGAAGGGGTGTTCGAGGCAGGCCTGAGCCAGATCGAGGTTGTCCTGCCAGAGTTGTTGGGAGAGTCGGGTTTCGCTCACTGTGTTCCCTCGTTTCGCGTTACTGCTGTGGTGTTACTGCGGATCGCCGTGGAGGGAGTCGATCATTCCCTCGGCGGGCGAGGAGGCTTCGGCGTAGAACTTGCGGGGCATGCGCCCGGCGCGGCGTGCGGCGAGGCCGGCCAGCGCGGCGTGGCGCATCGCGCCGGCCATTGTTACGGGATCGCGCGCGCGCGCCACGGCGGTGTTCATCAGCACGGCGTCGACGCCGAGTTCGAAGGCGATGGCAACGTCGGAGGCGGTGCCGACGCCGGCGTCGACGATTACGGGCACGCCGGCGCGCTCGACGATCAGTTGGATGTTATGGGGGTTGCGGATGCCGAGTCCGGAGCCGATCGGTGCGCCGAGCGGCATTACCGCGGCGCAGCCGATGTCTTCGAGCTTGCGCGCGGTGACGGGATCGTCGTTGGTATAAGGGAGCACCTCGAAGCCGCGGCGGATCAGTTCCTGCGCGCCTTCGAGCAGCCCTTCGACATCGGGCAGCAGAGTTTCCTCGTCGGCGATCACTTCGAGCTTGACCAACGTGGTGCCCAGCGCCTCGCGGGCCAGCTCGGCGGTGAGGATTGCGTCGGCGGCGGTGAAGCAGCCGGCGGTGTTGGGCAGCAGGGCGTAGCCGCGCTCGGTGAGCAGGGTGTAGAGGTTGGTCGGATCGGAGCCGTCGGCGGAGCCGATGTTGACGCGGCGCAGCGCGACGGTGACAAGCTCCGCGCCGGCGGCGGAGAGGGAGTCGAGCAGGACGGTCTGCGAGGGGTAGCGGGCGCTGCCGAGGATGATGCGGGAACTCATCTCGCGCCCGGCGAGCGTCCAGGTGTCGGGTTGGTCGGTGTTACTGGTCATGTTGCGCTCTGTTATCCGCCTGTCATCCGCCCTGTTTGGCGCCGATGATATCGAGTTGATCGCCCTCGTCGACGCGGACTGCACTCCACTCGGCGCGGGGGACGACAGTCAAGTTGAGGGCGACGGCGATGCCCTGCTGCTCGGGGTCGTAACCGATTTCGCAGAGCGCGTCGCGCAGGGGCGCGGCGGCGACGCGCTGCGTTTCGCCGTTGACGGTGATAGCGATGGTTGCGCTCATTGCGGACCTGCCAATCTCGGCGCCTGGAACGGCTCGAGCAGCGGCGGCGTGCGGCCGCTGTCGATTGCCTCTGCCAACCAGTATGCCGTGGCGGGGGCGAGCAGGATGCCGTTGCGGTAGTGGCCTGTAGCGAGGAAGACACCCGGTGCGCTGCCCGAATTGGCAAGGCCGATGACGGGCAGGTGGTCGCGCACCGCCGGGCGGAAGCCGACGCTGATCTCGTCGAGGTGGAGGTCGTAGACGCCGGGCAGCGCCTCCCAGGCGTCGCGGAGCAGCTCGAAGACCGCGCCGGCGGTGGGCTGGTCGTCGAAGCCCTGCTCCTCCTCGCTTGCGCCGACGATCAGCTCGCCGTCGCTGCGGGGGACGAGGTAGATGTCGGGCGTGCGCACCACGTGTTGGATGAGGGGTTCGCCGCGCAGGCGCAGCAGTTGGCCTTTGACGGGGCGCAAACCGAGCGGCGGCGCGGGGGTTGTAATGCCGGCCTCGCTCCAGACGCCGGCGGCGATCACGGCGATGTCGGCGCTGAGCTCGGTCTCGCCGCAGGCGATTCGGATGCCGCCGCTTTCGGCGAAGACGCCGTCGACGCGGGTGTTGGGGCGCAGGTCGACGCCGCGCTGTTGGGCAGCCGAGATGAGCGCGGGGAGCAGGCGGCGGGGATCGATTTGGTGGTCGCCTTCGACGAGCAGTCCGCCGACGGCGCGCGGCGCGACGTAGGGCTCGACGCTGCGCGTCTCGCGGGCGGTGAGCAGCCGCGAGGCGAGGCCGCGCTCGCGCTGCAGGGCGGCGAGATGTTCGAGCTCGAGCTGGTCGTCGCGATGGCGGGCGACCCAGAGCGAGCCCTCGCTGCGGTAGCCGCAGTCGAGACCGCCGGCCGCGGAGACGGCGGCGACGAACTCGGGGTAGCGGCGCAGACTGTCGAGCTGGATGTCGAGCAGCAGGGCGGGGTTGCCCTCGGATTCGGAGGTGGGCGCGAGCATGCCGGCGGCGACGGCGCTGGCCTCCGCGCCGAGCTCGCCGCGCTCGAATAGCGTGACGCGGCGTCCGCGGCCGGCCAGCTCGAAGGCGGCGGCAAGGCCGATGACGCCGCCGCCGATCACCACGATCTCGGTGCGTTCAACGGTCATTGCAGCGCCCGATCGATTGTGGCGCGGATTTCGCGCGTTGCGGCTTGCGGGTCGTCTGCGCAGACGACGGCGGAGAGCACGGCGACGCCGTGCGCGCCGGTTTCGAGCACGGAGGCCACATTATCGGCGGTGATTGAGCCGATTGCGATGACCGGTTTGTCGACAGCTGCGACGATTTCGCGCAGGGCGTCGAGGCCGAGCATCGGGGCGGCGCGGTCGCCTTTGGAGGTGGTGCCGAAGACGGGGCCGACGCCGAGGTAGTCGACGGGCTGGGCGGCGACGCGCTGCGCTTCCTCGAGCGAGTTGGCGGTGCCGCCGATGATCGCGTCGGGGCCGAGGATGCGGCGCGCGATGTCGGGCGGCAGGTCGTCGCGGCCGAGGTGGACAGCGGCGTTCGTGGCAGTGCTGACGGCGGCGGCGACATCGACGCGGTCGTCGATCAGCAGGGCGGCGGGCGCGTCGCCGATCGCGGCCTGGATTGCGCAGGCGGTTTCGATCAGTTCGCGGGTCGTGCGGGGGCGCTTTTCGCGGAATTGGACGACATCCGCGCCTCCGCCGGCGGCGAACGCGGCGAGTTGGGCGTGCGAGTAGCGCGATTGCAGCTGCTCGTCGGTGATCACGTGGAGGCGTCCGATACTGGTCATGATGTGCCCCAGCCAAACCATTCCCTGTCCCAGAAGGCGCGGGTGGGGCCGATGCCGGCGCCGATCGGGGCGCCGTAGCGGATCGCTTCGTTGAGCCAGAGCTTGGCGTCCTCGATCGCGCCGCTGAGGTCGTCTCTGTCGTAGTAGAAGTCGTGGTTGAGGCGCGCGGCGATGGCGGAGGCGTAGGTGCAGCCGGTGCCGTGCGTGTGTTTGGTGTCGATCCACTCGCCCTGGAAGAGTTCGACGCCATGTTCGCTGACGAACAGGTCGGTGGCGGGCGCTTCGACGAGGTGGCCGCCCTTGACCAGCACTGCGGCAGCGCCGCGCTCGCGCAGGGCCTGGGCGGCGCGCTTGGCGTCGTCGAGCGTGCGGACGGCGATGCCGGTCAGCGCTTCGGCCTCGTGGGTGTTGGGGGTGAGCAGGTCGGCGAGGGGCAGCATTTGCTCGGCGAAAGTTTGCGCGGCGTCTTCGGCGAGCAGCGGGAAGCCGGTCTTGGAGATCATCACGGGATCGACGACGATCCAGCGCGGTCGGCGGCGGCGCAGCTCGTCGGCGACGGTCTCGATCATCTCGGCGTCGCCGAGCATGCCGGTTTTGGCGACGCCGATCTCGAGGTCGTCGAAGACGGAAGCGAGCTGGGCGCGGACGATCTCAGTGGGGAGTTGGTAAGCGTCCTGGACGCCGAGCGTGTTCTGGGCGGTAACGGCGGTGATCACGGTGGCGGCGTGGCAGCCGTAGTGGGCGGCGGCGGCCTTGATGTCGGCCTGGATGCCGGCGCCGGCGGAGGAGTCGGAGCCTGCGATGCTGACGATCGAGCGCACGCGCGCCTCCTCAGCGGGGCTGGGGGGCGGTCGCGGGTCGTGGGGGCGAGCCTGGTGCGCTCCCTGCGCCGGCATTACCCGGATCAGGTTCAGCGGGTGTGTTCTCAGGCTCGCCCGGCCTCACGCTGGCGAACCACCCCGGCTGCAATTGCCAGCTGAGGTTAGCACATAGGACGAGGCACGCCGTTGCGCTTAGGCGGAGCTGCGGCGGTGGATGATGGGCGACCAGGTGTAGATTTGGGCGCGGTAGAGGGAGCCGGTGCTGTTGATGCCGCCGATGGTGACCAGTCCAACGCTGTTGAGACCGCCGACGGTGACCAGGCCGACGCCGTTGAGGCCGCCGATCGCGATGACACCGATTGAGTTTGCGCCGCCGATCGCGACGAGGCCGATCGCGTTCCAGCCGCCGATTGCGAGCAGACCGATGCCGTTGGCGGTGCCGACGGCGACCCAGCCGACCTCGGAGACGGGCACATCGCTGAGCAGCCCCCACTGAGTGAGGCCGAAGATGATCACGAAGCCGGCGATGAGCGCCGCCACCCAGAGAGTGGTGACGGCTCGCTGGATGTTGCGCTCGTGCTCGCTCGCGCTGCTGTCTGCCTGAGTCATGCCGGCTCCTTCGCCTGTCTGGGTGGCTTAGTCGGCGACGAGCACCAGAGTGCCGGTCGTGGAGAGCGAGCCGCCGGTGCCGTTGACGACGCAGGAGCGCGCGCCGGTCTGCTTGCCCGGGTCGCCGCTGAAGCCGCCGTCTTCGGCGGTGCCGGAGAGCTGGCGGTAAGCCTCGACCAGCAGCTGCATGCCGTACATGCCGCTGTGGTTGAAGGAGAGGCCGCCGCCGTTGGTGTTGATCGGCAGGCGTCCGCCGGGCGCAGCGTGGCGATCCTTCCAGAGCGCCGGTCCCTCGCCGGCGGGGGCCAGGCCGAGCATTTCGGCGGTGATCCCGGCGGTGACGGTGAAGGAGTCGTAGATCATCGCCATTTCCATGTCCTCGGGCCCCATGCCGGCCATCGTGTAGGCGGCGGCGGCGGAGCGGGAGGCGGAGGTGGCGGTGAAGTCGCCCATCTCCAGCATGTTCCAGTGGGAGATGTTTTCGCCCGCGCCGGCGATCCAGACGGGCTTGGTCTTGGTGCTGGCGGCGATTTCGGGGCCGGTGATCAGCACCGCGCCGCCGTGGTCGGTGACCAGGCAGACATCAAGCAGCTTGAGCGGCCAGGAGATGACGCGCGAACCCATCACGTCGTCGACCGTGATCGGCCCGCCGAAGGGGTGGCCTTTCTTGCCGCCGCCGGGGTCGCCCTGGGGCAGTTCGGGGAGGCCGCCCTCGCCGGCCTTGCGGTACATGACGGCGCGCGGGTTGAGCTGGGCCCACTCGCGGGTGACGACGGCGATTTCGGCGAAGTCCTCCTGCGTCGTGCCGTAGCGGTGCATGTGGCGGTTCATCGCGTGGGAGTAGTTGGTCGGCGCGCCGCCCATGCCGTAGGCGGCGGTGTGCTGGTTGGCCGGGTCCCAGGGGTCCGCGCCGGCGCCGAAGCGCGGTCCCGCGCCGCGCCCGCGGGTGTTGCGCGCGTTCCAGCCCATCTCGCCGTGCGAGACGAGCGCGACATCGATTACGCCGGCGTGGATGGCGCAGAGCGCGTGGTGGACGTGCATCTCGAAGGAGCAGCCGCCGACGGCGGTGGTGTCGATGTACTTGGGGTGCAGGCCGAGGTACTCGGCGATCTGCGGGGACCAGCCGGCGGAGAAGATGCCGTCGATCGCGCGGATCGGGATGCCGGTCATGTCGCAGACGTTTTTGATCGCCTCCATGTGCAGTTGGAGGGAAGATTTGGGCTCGGCGGGGTAGCCGATTTCGTCGGCTTCGGCGGCTCCGACGATGGCGGCGGCGCGGGATGCTTCACCGGGCATTGGGCAGTCTCCTGTGGTGTGTGCGTGCTGGGCGGATGCGGCTAGTCGGCGACGCGCCAGAAGGGGATGTGGACATCGTCGCTGGCGGGCTCGAACTCGACCTGGACGGGCGCGCCGATTTTGATGCTCGCGGGGTCGTCGGGGTCGACGCCGCGCAGCACGGTGAGCATGCGGTCGCCCTCGGCGAGGTCGATGTAGGCGGTCACGTAGGGCGGGTCCCACGGTCCCCACTTGCGGGTCTGGACGGCGAAGGTGTGGATCGTGCCCGTGCCGGAGGCTTCGCACCACTGGATGTCGGTGGAGTGGCAGAAGGGGCAGATGGTGCGGGGGTACCAGTGGACGCGGTTGCAATCGGAGCATCGCGGCAGCGCGAGGCGTCTCTCTTTGGCGGCGTCCCAGAAGGGTTGGGAGACCGGATCCGGCTCAGGAATTGGCTTGTCGTAGTCGGCCACGCCGCGCCCTCTCGTGAAGCGAACGCCGCTCGGCGCGGCGCGGGTAGCAGTCTATACGCAGGCGCGCTTACGCGCGCCCAGCGCGCCTCCCTCCCGTCGTTCCTGCCTGCGCAGGAATGACGGGAGTGTGAACCGGCGCTAGGCGATGGAGCCGCCGTCTACCAGGAACTCGGCGCCGGTGCTGAATGAGGACTCGTCGGAGGCCAGGAAGAGGGCGAGATAGGCGACCTCGGAGGGGTCGGCGGCGCGGGCCAGGGGGACATGGCGGAGGAAGCGCTCGGTGTCGGCTTCGAAGCCGGGCACCTGGTGCAGCATGGCGGTGTCGATCGGGCCGGGGTGGATTGAGTTGACGCGGACGCCGTGTTGGCCCCACTCGCGGGCGGCGACTTTGGTCATGCCGCGCACGGCGAACTTGCTCGCGGTGTAGGCGATCGAGCCGGGGCCGCCGCGAAAGCCGGCGGTGGAGGAGATGTTGACCACAGAGCCGGAGCGCTGGGCGATCATCTGGGGACCGACGGCTTTCATGCCGAGCCAGACGCCGATCTGGTTGATCTCGATGACCAGACGGTAGGTGGCCTGATCCATCTCGGTGATCGGCGCGTTGCGGTAGATGCCGGCGTTGTTGACCAGCGCATCGAGCCGGCCGTGATCTTCGACGATGTCGGCGACGAGCGCGTGCCAGGCGTCCTCATCGGTCACGTCGAGCCGGCGGTAGGCTGCGGCGTCGCCGATTGCGGCGGCGGTGCGCGCGCCTTCTTCGTCGAGCACATCGGCGAGGATCACGCGCGCGCCTTCGGCGGCGAACAGTTCGGCTTCGGCGGCGCCCTGTCCGCGCGCCGCGCCGGTGATCAGCGCCACTTTTCCATCGAGTCGACCGGGCATTTGCTTGCTCCCCGCGTTGCGTCCGAATGGGTTTGGCGCGGAGTCTAGAGCGCCGCGCAGCGGCTTGGGCGGGCGATTATCCTGCCGCCGCAGAGGGCTTGCACAGGGCGCTGAAACGAGAGGGGTGCGCGATGGCGGATCGGCTGGACGGCAAGGTGGCGATCATCACGGGCGGCGCGAGCGGCATCGGCGAGGGCGCGGTGCGGCTGTTCGCCGAAGAGGGAGCGCGGGTGGTCGTGGCGGACATCCAGGACGACCGCGGGCGGGCGCTGGTCGAAGCGATCGGCGGCGACACCTCCTACGTCCACGCCAACGTCGGCCGCGAGGCGGAGGTGCGCGGCGCGGTGGAGCACGCGGTGGATCGCTTCGGGCGGCTCGACGCGATCTTCAACAATGCCGGCTTCGGCGGCGTGATGGAACCGATCGTGGATGTCGACGAGGCGGCCTATGACGAGACGATGGATGGCCTGCTCAAGGGCGTCTTCTTCGGGATCAAGCACGCCGCGCGAGCAATGCAGGCGCAGGGCGGCGGCGGAGCGATCGTCAACACCGCCTCCGTCGCCGGGATCAGCGCCGGCAACGGGCCGTCGGTCTACAGCGTGGCGAAGGGCGCGGTGGTGCATCTGACGCGCGTGGCGGCCTATGAGCTGGGCGGGCACAACATCCGCGTGAACTGCATCTGCCCGGGCGGGATCGCGACGCCGATCTTCGCCAAGTCGATGGGTCTGAGCGCGGAGGAGGCCGATCGGACGATCGAGCCGATGGCGGAGGTGCTGGGTCAGGCGCAGCCGATTGCGCGCTCGGGGCGGCCTGCGGATATCGCGCACGCGGCGCTCTGGCTGTGCAGCGACGACGCATCGTTTGTGACCGGGCATCCGCTGGTGGTGGACGGCGGGCTGACGCTGGGCCGCCAGCAAACGGGCGAGACGGGCGAAGCGATCCGCGACATGTTCCGCGCGATCGGCCTCGATCTGCCGGAGGCGTAGCGGGCGCGTCCGCCGCCAGCCGCTGGAGCCGCGATATCGTGGCGGGCAAGGGGGATCGCGCGATGGATGCCAAGGAGCGGGCCGAACTCGAGGAGCTGTTCTGGCAGGGCTGCGTGACTACGCGAATGGTATCGGCGCTGTCGGGGATTTCGCGCGCGCGGCTGGGGCGCTGGGATCGGGCGGGGGTGCTTGAGGCGTCCTACCCGTCGAGCCGGCCGGGGCAGTCGCGCATCTACACCTGGCTGGAGTGCTGCAAGGCGCGGGCCGCGGCGAAGCTGCTGGCGCGCGGGCTGCCGCTGCGCGAGGTCAAGCGCGCGCTTGACCGAATCGACGCGGAAACGCCGCAGTGGGAGCGGGCGCTGGTGCAGCCGATTCGGGGCAGGCGGCTGGTGCCGGGCGAAGGCGCGGCGGGATCGGAAGCGATCACCGCGCTACGGATGCGGGCGGCCGACTGCAGCGCCGACGATGAGCTAAAGCTGATCGCCGATGTGCTGGGCGAGCTGCTTGCCGAGGGCCCGTTGGGCGAGCTGTCGCGCTACAGCGATTACGTCACCATCCACCCGCTGTGGGTCGAGAATTACCCGGTCGTTACCGGCACACGGCTCGCAACGTGGCTGTTCGAGCCCCGCGAGGATTGGTTCGCGAGGAAGGCCGCCGAGGACTACGAGATCAGCCTGGAGCAAGCGCAAGCTGCGTTTGATTTCCAGCGCGATTTCGCAGCGTAGGCCCTTCGAGCAGTGAGGTGTCTGATCGACGAGGATGTGTCGTGGCGCGTGGCCGACGCGCTGACGGCTCTCGAGCATCCGTCACGGCACGCAACCCGACACAATTTGCTGGGCGAGCCCGATCTGGATGTGTTCGACGCAGGGCTCGAATTTGATCTTCTGATCACGCGGGACATGCATCGGCAGCCGGCGGAATGGCACGGCGCCCGCTCGCGGATGCGGAGGACGTTGAAGATACTGCGGCTGAAATTCGAGCCGTCGGAGCGCGCTGATGCCGTTGCGCAAATGCGCTACGTCCTCTGGCACTGGTCAGCGATTGAGCGGCGGCTGGCTCCCGACGGCGACGCGGTGCAGGCGACGATCTCAGCGGGCGGGACGATGATCCGATTTAACACACTCGACGAGATGCTTGATATGCCGGGTCCGCAGATCGGTCGGGAGACGTGACCCTCTTCGGCCGATCGATCTTCTACGGCTGGATCGTCGTCGCCGCGGCGTTTACGGCGCAGTTTGTGGCGGTGGGGGTGCAGACCTCGGTGTCGGCGGTCTTCGCGCCGCAGATGATCGACGAGTTCGGCTGGTCGCGCACCGCCTTCTTCTTCGCCGACACGATCGGGCAGGTGATCCTGATGATCGTCGGCCTGATACTGGGGCCGCGCGTGGACCGCTTCGGCTCGCGCCCGGTCATGCTGCTCGGCGTGGCGATCTGCGTGCCGGCGTTGATCTACATGAGCCAGGTCGATTCCTACTGGGAGTACTTCGTCACGCGCAGCGTGTTCGTGATCACCGGCGCGTCGATGGCGGGCTTCCTGGTCGCGTCGGTGACGGTCTCGAAGTGGTTCGTGACCAAGCGCGGGCAGGCGCTGGGCTGGACCGCGATGGGCGTCTCGATGGCGGGAATCATCTGGCCGACGCTGACCGAGTGGGCGCTGATCGAGCCGCTCGGCTGGCGCGCGGCGTGGGTGGTGCTGGGGATCATCGCGCTGGCGGTGCTGGTGCCGGTCTCGCTGCTGATGCGGCGGCGGCCGGAGGACTACGGGATGCAGCCGGACGGGGGCGAGACGCGCATTTCGGCGGCGCAGCGGCGCGCGGCGGCGCAGGATTTCGCCACCTCGCTGACGCGGCGGGAGGCGGTGCGCAGCTCGGCGTTCTACCTGATCGTGCTGATCTTCGGCGTGTCGGTGGTGGGAATCTTCGCGATCCTGCTGCACGGCGTGCTGTTCCTGGGCGAGCACGATTTCAGCGCTGGGCTGGCGGTGATTCTGGTCGCGGTGATGTCGATTCTGTCGGGCGTGACCAAGCCGCCCTGGGGCTGGGCGCTGGATCGGTTCGATTCGCGGCTGGTGGGCTCAGTCAGCTTTGCGATCGCGGCGGCCGGGTTTGTGCTGGTGGTGCTGGCGGCGGACACCGGGTCGGCCTGGCTGGTGGGCGGCGCGTTCGTGGTGATGGGGATCGGGATCGGCGGCAACATCCCGATCCAGGAGATGATCTGGGCGGAGTACTTCGGGCGCCGGCACCTGGGCGCGGTGCGCAGCCTGGGCTTTCCGGTGGCGATGGGCATCTCGGCGTCGACGCCGGTGGGGGTGGCGCTCTATGCGGATTTGGTCGGCTCCTACGACGGCGCGTTCTACACCTGCGCTGGCCTGTGGGCGCTGTCGTCGGTGCTGTGCCTGCTGCTGCGGCTGCCGCAAAAGCGGCGTCGGCTGGCCGGCTGGCTGGCGGCGCACTTCTCGGATGTGCTGGATTCAGCGGGCGGCGTGGCGCACCAGGAAGAACAGAAGCGGGGTGCCTGAGCGCCCCGCTTCCATTGGTCCGACTTGGCCCCGCTGCGCGTCAGCGCGGCAGCGGCACTTCCACGACCGTGCTGCGCAGCCAGCGGTTGTGGCTCGGCTGCGGATCGGGGAAGTAGCGGGCGGGCGGGAGGAACATCGGCGTGCCGCCGGTGTTGTATTCGCCGATCGGGCGATCGACATCGTCCACATAGAGGCCGAACTCGATTCGCCCCTCGCGGCCCGGGTTGTCGCTGATCCGCGCGATCACGCGGACGACCACGCCCTCGGCCAGGGTGATGGGCGAGCTGCGCAGCCAGCGGTTGTGGGTGATGCTCTCGGGGAAGTAGCGGGCGCTGGGCGGGACCGGCTCGCCGTCGGCCAGGCTCGCGGCGAACTCGATGCGCCCTTCGCGGCCGGGGTTGTCGCTCACCCGGGCGCGCACGCGCACGCCGGTCGTCTCGCCCGACGCTTCGGGCTCGTCCGGCTCTTCCTCTTCGACGACGCTGAAATCGGCAGGCGTGACCTCAGACACATCGCCCCGCACAAGCGCCAGCTCGCCGGTGGCGCGCTTGGTGTCGCCGGACTGGATTTCGAACGTCACCCTTGTGGCGTCGGAGAGGGGGATCAGCACCGACCAGGTGCCGCCGGAGATGCTGGTCGACGCGACGAGGTCGCCGTCCTGGTTGAGCGCGCGCAGGCTGGAGCCGTTGTCGCTGTTGAAGTTCATGCCCCAGAACCAGTGCGGCGGGTCGGGGACCTGGGCGGAGGCCTGCGGGCTGATCGCCACGCTGAAGAGGAGGGCGGCGAACAGGGCGCTGAGAGCCGCCCCCATTCCGGCTCGCTTGATGATTCGCTGACGGATCATGCTGTGGCTCCTTGCTGCGCCTTCGGTGCGTTGCTGCCGCTTTACGTTACGACGTTATGGCGAACTGCTGGTGGACAGCTGTGGACAACACTGAACATTTTACATGCGCGCCCGGTCAACGCGCTACCCCTCAGCGCGCTGGCCGCGAAGTTCGCCGCCGAGGGGGCGCGGGGCTGCGGCTAGCGGGCGACGAAGCCGCCGTCGATCACCAACTCGGCTCCCGTGACATACGAAGCCTCGTCGGAGGCCAGGAAGAGCACGCCCCAGGCGACCTCGTCGACCTCTCCGGTGCGGCGCAGCGGGACGGCGCGTTCGAGCCGCGCGCGCGCCTCGTCGGTCATCCCCGCGCTGCTGCGCATCGGCGGCATGAAGCCGGGATGCACCGAGTTGACCCGGATCCCCTCGGGTCCCAGCCGCACGGCCATCGCTTTGCTGAAGTTGCGCACGGCGGCCTTCGAGGCGTGATAGGCGGGGTGCCCGGCGTCGCTGCCGACCAGCCCGTAGATCGAGGAGATGTTGACGATCGAGCCGCCGTTGCCGGCGCGGCGCATCGCCTCGGCGGCGTGCTTGACGCCGAGGAAGACGCCCGTCGCGTTGACCTCCATGATCCGCCGCCAGCCCTCGCTGCTGGTCGGATCGGGCTGCGAGGTGCTGCTCAGCCCGGCGTTGTTGACGAGGATGTCCAGCCGCCCGCGGCTGTCCACAACATGCGCGATCAGCGCCTCCCAATCGGCCTCGCTGGTCACATCGGTGTGGACGTAATTGGCCTCGCCCCCGTCGGCGCGGATCGCGTCGCGCACGGCGATCCCGTCGTCGTCCACGACATCGGCGATGGTCACGGCCGCGCCCTCGCGGGCGAACAGCCGCGCCTCGGCGGCGCCCATCCCGGCCGCGCCGCCGGTGACGATCGCGGCCTTGCCCTCAAGTCGACCGGGCATCGCGCCCTCCGTTCGTTGCGCCGCGCTGCTTGGGCTAGTTGGCCGCGGCGGTGGGCGCGGGCGGCAGGTGGTAGATGCGCTCCGCCGTCGTGCGCAGCACCTTCTCGCGGACGCCCGCGTCGAGGTCGGTCAGCACCTCGGTGACATGCTCCTGCGCGCGGGGGTAGAGGCAGGTCGGGTGCGGGAAATCGGTCTCGAACATCACGTTGTCCTCGCCGATCGCCTGGATCGTCGCCCGCGGGCCGAAATCCTCGAACCAGAACGAGGCGAAAATCTGCCGCCGGAAGTACTCCGAGGGCTTCATCGAGAGTCCTTCGCGCTCGGTCGGCACCGTCTCCTCGAACTGGTAGTCCATCGCCTCCAGCAGGAAGGGCACCCAGCCGATGCCGCTCTCGACCGAGACGAAGTTGAGCGAGGGGTAGCGCTCGCAGAGGCCCGAGAAGATCAGGTTGATGATCACCTTGAAGTTGGTGATGAAGAGGCAGACGGAGCCCATCGCCAGCCGCCGCTGCGGACCGTAGCCGTCCCAGATCAGCTTGTCCGCCACCCCCGCGCCCGCCCCGATGTGGAAGTTGACCGGCATGTCCAGCGCGGCGCAGGTGTCCCAGAACGGATCCCAGGCCGGGTCGTTGAGGTAGGGCAGCCCGAACGCCTCGGGCGTGTCGCACATCGTGATCCCGGTCAGCCCCATGTCGTGGATCCGCCCCAACTCCTTCACCGCGGCGGGGATGTCCCAGAACGGCACCAGCCCCTGCGGGAAGAGCCGCCCCTTGCCCTCTTCCTGGAATTCGGCGACGGCGTCGTTGTAGGTGGTGCAGCAGACATTGCGCAGCTCCGCGTCTTCGATGCGGATGAAGTTCTGGCTGCCGAAGCCGGCCACGTTGGGGTAGACGATCTGCTGGGCGATGCCCAGGTCGTCGAGCAGCTTGAGCCGCGCCTTGGGCTCGGTGGCCGCCTTGCTCATCTCCTCAAAGGAGCCCAGCGAGATCGTGCCGTACTGCTTGCGTCCGTCCTCGCGCACCACAGTGAAGCCGGGCGGTCCGAAGTCGATGTCGTCGAGCACCTGCCAGCGCTGCTCGCCGGCCTCGTTGAGCACGATGTGCGGCACCTTGTCCTTGTACTTGGCCGGCGCGCGCGAGGTCCAAAGGTCGGGCGGCTCGGTGTAGTGCGAGTCGATGTCGATGACGGGAATGCCGTGAACGGTGAGAGACATAGCGCTGCTCCAATCAGTCTGTGTCGCAATACTAGCCGCTCGCGCAAACGAAGATCCGTCATTCCCGCCCCCCCATCGCCATTCCTGCGCCCCTCCGCCATCCCAGCCTCACCCGTCATTCCTGCGCCCCCCTCCGTCATTCCTGCGCAGGCAGGAACCACCCGCCTCCCACCACACTTTGCCCCTCCCGCTCCCCAATTCATCCCTCCCCCCTTCCAGGGGGGAGGTGAGGTGGGGGGTGGAACGCCCCGAACGAGCACAGCGCCAGTCCCCCTCGACAGCCCACGCATCACCGCCACTGCCGCACCCATCCCAGCCTCTTCGTCATCCCAGCCTCACCCGTCATTCCTGCGCAGGCAGGAACCACCCGCCTCCCACCACACTTCGCCCCTCCAACCCCCCAATTCATCCCTCCCCCCTTCCAGGGGGGAGGTGAGGTGGGGGGTGGAACGCCCCGAACGAGCACAGCGCCAGTCCCCCTCGACAGCCCACGCATCGCCGCCACTGCCGCACGCATCGCCGCCACTCACCCGTCATTCCTGCACCTCTCCGTCATTCCTGCGCCCCTCTCCATCATTCCCGCGCCCCCCTCCGCCATCCCAGCCTCTTCGTCATCCCAGCCTCACCCGTCATTCCTGCGCCACTCACCCGTCATTCCTGCGCAGGCAGGAACCACCCGCTCCCACCACACTTCGCCCCTCCACCCTCCCCAATTCATCCCTCCCCCCTTCCAGGGGGGAGGTTAGGTGGGGGGTGGAACGCCCCGAACGAGCACAGCGCCAGTCCCCCTCGACAGCCCACGCATCGCCGCAATTTCCGCACACGTCGCCGCTACTTCCGCACGCATCGCCGCCACTGCCACACCCATCCCCACCACTCATCCGCCATCCAGCCCCGCCGCCATTCCTGCACCCCTCCACCGTCCCAGCCTCTCCGTCATTCCTGCGCAGGCAGGAACCACCCACCTCCCACCACACTTTGCCCCTCCAACCCCCAAATTCATCCCTCCCCCCTTCCAGGGGGGAGGTTAGGTGGGGGGTGGAACGCCCCGAACGAGCACAGCGCCAGTCCCCCTCAACAGCCCTCGCATCGCCGCCACTGCCGCACCCATCGCCGCTACTTCCGCACGCATCCCCACCACTCATCCGCCATCCAGCCCCACCGCCATTCCAGCCCCGCCGTCATTCCCGCGCCCCTCTCCGTCATTCCTGCGCAGGCAGGAACCACCCACCTCCCACCACACTTTGCCCCTCCAACCCCCAAATTCATCCCTCCCCCCTTCCAGGGGGGAGGTTAGGTGGGGGGTGGAACGCCTGAACGAGCACAGCGCCAGTCCCCCTCGACAGCCCTCGCATCGCCGCCACTGCCGCACCCATCCCGCCCCTCTCCGTCATTCCTGCGCAGGCAGGAACCACCCGCCTCCCACCACACTTCGCCCCTCCACCAGCTCGGGCGAGGGAAGAATTGGCGCGGAGAGGCCGAAAGGAAAAAGAAAGGCGGGAAAGGGTCACACAGCGGCGGCCACAACCTTGGCGGCGCGGGCTTCGGCGGCGGCGGTGGGGGTGATGCTTTCCGTCTCGGCGGCGCGGAAGATTTCGCAGGTGGTCGCGTAGACCTGCTCGGCGTGCGCCTGGGCGGTCTGCGGCGTCCAGTCGAACAGCTCGCCGGCGACGCTGATCAGCCCGCCCGAGTTGACCACGTAATCGGGCGCGTAGAGGATGCCGCGCTGGGCGAGCAGCTCGGCGTCCTGGGGGTCGCGGGCGAGCTGGTTGTTGGCCGCGCCGCAGATCGCGCGGCAGCGCAGCGTCGGGATCGATTCGGCGGACAGAATTCCGCCGAGCGCGTTGGGCGAGAGCAGGTCGCAGGGCGCGCTGAGCGCGTCGGCCAGGGGGATGGCCTGCGCGCCGATCTGGTCGGCGAGTTGGGCTGCGGCATCGGCGCGGATGTCGGCGACGCGGAGCTGGGCGCCGGCCTCAGCCAGGCGGCTCGCGACTTTCGCGCCGACTTTGCCCAGGCCGATCACCACGATTTCGCGCCCGGTGAAATCGCCCTCGCCGTCGAGCGCCTCGAATGTCGCGCGCATGCCGGCGAGGACGGTGGTCGCGGTGAGCGCCGAGGTGTCGCCGCCGCCGCCGAGCTCGGCGGAGAGGCCGACCACGTGAGGCGTCGAATCGTGCAGCTGGTCGATTTCGGCGGTCGTCGTGCCGACATCGGTGGTGGTGATGAAGCGCCCGCCGATTTCGTTGAGGAATTCGGCGTAGGAGCGCAGCTGTGCGTCGGTTTTGGCGGTGTGGTCGCCGATCACGACGGCCTTGCCGCCGCCGAGTTGCAGGTCGGCCACGGCGGCCTTCTTGGTCATCGCGGAGGCGAGCCGCAGCGCGTCGCGCAGCGCGGCGTCGGCGTCGGGATAGGGCTGCCAGCGAGTGCCGCCGACGGCCGGCCCGCGGGCGGTCGAGTGGATGGCGGCGATGGCGTGGAGGTCGGCGTGCTGATCGCGCCAGACGAGGACTTGTTCGTGTTCGGGGGCGGGGACGCGCTCGATGCGGGTCATGGTTGCGGCCTCCTGGGTGCCTCCTGTTTGCTGGGGTTTGCTGGGGACAATGTAGATCGGGCGGCGGCGAGCGGATGGCGCGTGGGTAACAGAGGCGAAGCAGCGCTGCGCGGTGTAGACTTGCGGGCGTGAAGAACATCGCTGAGCGAATGACGGCCGGGCGGCTGCGCGGGGCGCGGCGGATGTCGCGCGCGCTCCTGCGCTTCGGGGGGGGGGGGACTCCTCGGCGCGCTCGCGCTTGCCGCGCTGCTGATCGGCGTCCTGACGCTTGAGCTCACCGCCGACCGCCAGTCGGCCGACGCGCTCACCGTGACCTCGACCGCCCGCTACCTCTCGCTCGACGCGGGCGGCGAGCACAACTGCTCGCTGCGCGCCGACAGCACGATCCGCTGCTGGGGCGGCGATAATGCCGCGCGGCTCGCCGCGCCCGAAGGGCGCTTTACGGCGGTCAGCGCCGGCGCCTGGCACAGCTGCGCGATCCGCGAGGAAAGCGGCGCGGTCGTCTGCTGGGGCGGGGACTCGAACGCGCCCGACGGCGCGTTCATTGATGTTTCCGTCGGCTGGCACTACGCCTGCGGAGTGCGCGACACGGGCCAGCTCGAATGCTGGGGCACATCCAACTTCACCACGCCCCGGCGCAGCAGCGTGAGCGACGCCGGCCAGACCGATCCGCCCGCGGGCGAGTTCAGCGCGGTCAGCGCCGGCTACCTCCACGCCTGCGGGCTGAAGACCGACGGCGAGATCGCCTGCTGGGGCCGCGACAGCTTCGGCCGCACCGACGCGCCATCGGGCGCATTCACCCAGGTCAGCGCGGGCACGACGCACAGCTGCGGCCTGCGCGAGAGCGGCGCCGCGGAGTGCTGGGGGCTGAACAACTTCGGCCAGTCCGCCGTTCCGACGGGCAGCTTCACGCAAGTCAGCGCCGGTGCCTGGCACAGCTGCGGGCTGCTCGAATCGGGCGAAGCCGAATGCTGGGGCGACGACCGCTACGGGCAATCCAGCCCGATGCCCGGCCCCTTCCTCGCCATCAGCGCCGGCACGCGGCACAGCTGCGGGCTGCGCGCCCGCGGCCCCGTCTGCTGGGGCGACCGCGACTCCCGACCGCCCCCGCCGGCGGTCGCCGCGGCGCCCGCGGACGACGAGGGCGAGGAAGCGCCTCCTCCGCCGCCGCCGCCGCCGGCCTTCATCGCGCTCAGCGCGGGCGAGTATCACAACTGCGCGCTGCGCAATACCGGCACGATCCACTGCTGGGGGCGGGACCTGGAAAACCAGGTGGGCAATACCCCAGCCGGCAGCACCTTCACCTCCGTCAGCGCCGGCAACCTGCACAACTGCGCGCTGGACAGCGCCGGCTCCGTCACCTGCTGGGGCAGCAATGGCTCCAACCGGGCTACGCCGACGGCGGGCACGTACCGCGCTGTCGGCGCGGGCGGCGCGCACAGCTGCGGGATCACCAGCACCGGCTCGCTCGCCTGTTGGGGCTCGGGCGGTTTGGATCAGACCAATCCGCCGTCGTCGGGCACGTTCAGCGCGGTCGAGATCGGCGGCGACCACTCCTGCGCGCTGAGCAGCGCCGGCGCAATCTCCTGCTGGGGGTTCAACGGCAGCGGGCAAAACAACGTGCAGGCGGGCACCTACACCGCGCTCAGCGCGGGCACCGTGCATACCTGCGGGTTGACCACCGCAGGGGCGATCAACTGCTGGGGCAGCAGCAGCGACGGGCGCAACGCCGACCGCACAGGCCCCTTCACCGCGCTCAGCGCGGGCGACAGGCACACCTGCGGGGTGCGCAACACCGGAGCGATCGAATGCTGGGGCTCCAACGCCAACGGGCGGGCCACGCCGCCGGCCGGCACGTTCACCGCGGTCGCCGCCGGCCGCAATCACGCCTGCGGGCTGAAGACCGACGGCACGATCGCCTGCTGGGGCAGCAACAGCAGCGGCCAGGCGCCGACGGCGGCGATCACGCCCTAGCTGCGTTCGCGCGTGCGTCATCCCCGCGCCCCCTCCCGTCACATCTGCGCCCCTCCGTCACACCTGCGCCCCCTCCGTCACACCTGCGCCCCTTTCCGTCATTCCCGCGCCCCTTTCCGTCATTCCTGCGCAGGCAGGAACCACCGCGCACCCCCACTTCCCCCAAATCCTGCTACACTCACACCAGAACAGGAGTGCCACGCCATGCATCCCTCCCCACAACGCCGCCGCCCCCTCTACGCCGCTGCCGGCAACCACGCACTTGCCAACGCTGACCAAAACTTGACAGAGGTTGACACCAGGTTGACAGGGGTTGACACCAGGTTGACAAAAGTTGACAAGGGTTGCCAAAAGTTGACACCGTCAACCCCCGCCCCAACCCCAAACCCCAGCAAAACACAGCAAAACCGCAGCCGCGCCCACCACCCCGCCACCCCCAGCGTCAACCCTCGCTGTCAACCCCACCAACACACCCCGAACAACCCTGAACAAATCCGAACAAACCTGAACAAACCCGAACACCGCCAAGCCCCCCGACCAGATAGGGAGGCCGCCCGGATCACACAAAAACACCCCGAAAAAAAAGAAACCCGAACACCGTCGCCTCCCACTCGCAACCTCCCACCCTCCAACCATCATTCCCCCACCCTCCGTCATCCCTGCGCCCCCCTACCGTCATTCCTGCGTCCCCCTCCGTCATTCCTGCGCAGGCAGGAACCGCGCCCCGTTCCGTCATCCCCGCGCCCCCCTACCGTCATTCCTGCGCAGGCAGGAACCCACACGCACCGCATTACCCACCCATCCCTTCCCCAATTCATCCCTCCCCCCTTCCAGGGGGGAGGTTAGGTGGGGGGTGCGAGGCAACGAGCGTTTGCCAACCTCCCTCTCCTACACCTCGATCGCCTCTCCCGTCCTACCCGCGCCTTTCCGTCATTCCCGCGCCCCTTTCCGTCATTCCTGCGCCCCCCTCCGTCATTCCTGCGCAGGCAGGAACCCACACGCACCGCATTACCCACCCATCCCTTCCCCAATTCATCCCTCCCCCCTTCCAGGGGGGAGGTTAGGTGGGGGGTGCGAGGCAACGAGCGTTTGCCAACCCCCCTCCCCTACACCTCGATCGCTTCTCCCGTCCTGCCCTCCCTCTCCGTCATTCCTGCCCTCCCTCTCCGTCATTCCTGCGCAGGAATAACGGAGGGGGCAGGAACGATGAGAGAGGGGACTGCCGCTACTGGCCCACGCCGAAGAAGTCGAACAGCGGCGGGTAGCGGTTGATGTTTGCGCCGCCGTCGATGAACAGCGTTTGGCCGGTCATCAGCGACGAGGCGTCGCCGGCCAGGTAGAGCGCCAGCTGCGCGATATCTTCCGGCTCGCCGATGCGGCCGATCGGCGCTTCGTTGACGAATGCCTCTTCGAGGCCGGGGACATCGCGCAGGCCCTGCGTGAGCGGGGTGCGGATCAGGCCCGGGCCGATTGCGTTGACGCGGATTTGGCGACGGCCCAGCTCGAGCGCCGCCACCTTGGTCAGCATCGCCACGCCCGCCTTGGCCGAGCAGTAGGCGGACAGCCCCTCGGTCGCCTGCATTGCGTTGAGGCTGGCCGTGTTGATGATGCTCCCGCCGCCGCCCTGCGCGATCAGCTGCTTCGCCTCGTGCTTGATGCAGAGGAAGACGCCCGTGAGGCAGACATCGATCACGCGCCGGAAGTCGTCCAGCTCGTAGTCCTGGATCGGCGCGAAGCCGCCGATGCCGGCGTTGTTGAAGGCGATGTCGAGCCGCCCGAAATGCTGCACGCAGGCGTCGACCATCGCCGCCGCGTCGTCTTCGTTGGTCACATCGCCGCCGATCGCGGCGGCGTTGGGGCCGATCTGCCGCGCGGCCTCGGCTGCGCCGTCGGCGTCGCGATCGGCCAGCACCACGCTCGCGCCCGCTTCGGCGAAGACCTGCGCGGCGCGCAGCCCGATCCCCGACGCGCCGCCCGTGACCAGCGCAACCTTGCCCTCAAGCTCCGTCATGGCTGCGTCCTCTCCGGCTAGCTGCCGCGCACGGCGGCGGCCACCGCCGCGCGGTTCTCGTGCGAGGTGTGCGGCGGGATCGAGCAGCCGCCGGTCACGAACACCCGCGTCACGCCTACGCCGGCCGCCTCGCGCGCCTGCGCTTCGACCTGCTCGGCGCTCAGCTCGCCCAGCCCGCTGCGGCTCACGCCGCCCATCACGGCCGTCTCCGTGCTCGCCCAGACCTCCGCCAGGCTCGCGTTCGTCGCGTCGCGGTCGTCCCAGTTGATCGCGGCGACGGGATAGTCGAGCAGCTCGGCCACCATGTTGTTGGTGTGGCAGACATGCAGCACGTTGAACGGGGCGTCGGCAATCGCGTCGAGCACCTGCAGGTCGTAGGGCCGCCCGAACTCGCGGTAGAAATCGGGCGTGGCGTTGTCGCGGCTGGCCCACTGCAGCGGGGCGTAGAAGACGCCGCTCGCGCCGGCATTCAGGTTGGCGCGGCTGTAGTCGATGATCGTCGTCGTGATCCGTCGGATCGCGCCATGTACCGCCGCCGGCGCTTCCGCCGCCGCCTGCTTGAGCGCGCGCGGATGGCCGAACATCAGCCCCAGCACCGACATCGGCGAGAACACGGTCTGGATCACATCGACCTCGCCGCCCGTGCCCTCGACTACCAGCCGCGTCGACTCGACATGCTCGCCCAGTACGCCGCGTTCGGCATGCACCGACGTCACAGCGCCCAGCTGATCGAGCGTCTCCAGCGCGGAGCGGAGCAGCGTCTGGTTGGTCTGCTCCTTGGGCGGCTCGTAGACCGCGCCCCAGGCCTCGGGGAACATCGACCAGCGCGGGTTGATCTTGATGAAATCCCAGTCGTAGCGCTCGTATTGCTCGAGCGTCTCGCCGACCAGCTCCTCGTTGCTCCACTCGCGCAGGAAGTTGTGGCCCCAGAGCGAGGCCGGCGCGCGGTCCACCGGCTCGCCGCTCGCCGCCGCCGCGACCCGCTCCTTCTTGGTCATTGTGCTCATCGGATGCTCCCTTCGGCTTCCGTCTGCTCGTTCTGCTCCGCGGCGTTGCGCCAGTCGAGCGCGAAGAGCCGCACCGGCTCCTCGAAGCCGCGCAGCTGATGCTTGCCGCGATCCTCGAAACGATAGCTGCGCCCCTGCACCAGCCCGCGCACCAGATCCGAGACCAGAATCTCGCTGCCCGACGCCTCGTTCATAATCCGCGCCGCCCGCGTCACCGTCGCGCCGTGCAGATCGTTGGCCTCCTCAATCGGCTCGCCGGCGTTGACCCCAATCCGCACGCGAATCGTCCGCCCTTCGTCGGCGAACTCGCGCTCCACCGAGCGCTCGATCTGAATCGCCGCGTCGAGCGCTCCCGAGGCCAGCGGAAACCAGGCCATGAAGCCGTCGCCCATCGTCTTGACCTCGACGCCGCCCTTGGCGCGCAGCGCGGCCCGCGTCAGCTGCTCCACCCGTCGCACGATTCGACGCGCCGCCGCGTCGCCCAGCTGGTCGACCAGGTCCGTCGAGCCTTCGATGTCCGTGAAGATCATCGTCCGCGTCGCTTCGATCGCGCTGCCGCCGGGCCGGCGATCGCGCTGCACGAAGCGATCGACGGTTTGCGCCAGCTCCTCGATCGAGGGCGCGCCCGGGCGCAAGAGCGAGGCGTCGCTGCGCTGCACCGCGAGTTGCGCGTGCGGAATTGCCTGCGCCCAGTCCCGTCCCACTCCGCGCCCGCCCTCTTCGGGCGTCACCGAGATCATCGTCGGCGTCTGGATGCGGTGCAGCTCGGGCAGGAAATCGAGCGAGCGCATCTCGGGCATCACCTGGAGCACCCGCTCGACGCTCGCGTAGTGGTACATCGCTTCGGACAGATCGCGCAGCGTGCTCGTCTCCAGGTCGGGCGCGATCAGCGTCAGCAGCGCGCGCCGCGCCGGCTCGCGCTGGTGCCGCCAGCCCAGCCGCAGCAGATGCTCGACCACCTCATCGGAGAGATCGTGCTCCTCGCGGTGCTCCGGCGAGTCGGAGCGCGGGCCCGACGGCACGGGGCTGTGCAGGATCAGGTTGCTGAACCGCTCCGGCTCATCCAGCACGCTGATCACGGCGGCCGGCGTGCCGATGTAGATGCCGAGCAGCGAGACCTGCGGCGCGCCCAGGGCGTCGACCACCGCCTCGAGGTCGCGCGCCTCATCCTGAAACGAGCCGCGCACATTGCCGCGGTCCGACAGGCCGCAGCCGCGCGGGTCGAAGCGCACCACGCGGAAGGACTCCGAGAGGCGGCCCCAGATCGCCGTCTCGCTCCAGCCCAGGTCCAGGGGCACCATCGGGCCGGTGGAGACGACCAGCGGCGGGCCGTCGCCCTGCTCGGCGTAGGCGATGGCTACGCCGTCTTCAGTGCGCGCGTATCGGACCGGCGGCGCAAGCATGCCCGCAGTCTAGGCAAGCGGGCGGGGGAGTGGATCAGTCGTCCCAGGCGCCCGTCAGCATGTAGCCCTCTTGGGGCAGGTTGCGGCTTTCGGCGAGCGAGCCCGCAGGGAGTTCAATGGTGAGCGGTTTGGTGAAGTCCCGCTGCGGCGTGGACAGGTACCACTTGTCTCGCCCGACGCGCTCCAGGGTGCGGCGCAGGCAGGACTCGCCGCGATTGAGGACGTCGACTTGCCTGTCCGTGACCGGCACAACGAGGAACACCTCGCCGTCCTCCTGGGTTGTCAGGAAGTCGCAGAGGTAGCGGCCGCCTTCCTCGTCGGCGCCCTCAAAGAGCAAGGGGCGGTCGTGGTATTCGAGCTCTCGCGTGGGGCTGATGGTCTTCACTGTTTGCTCCTACCGTGATCGGGGCAGCCAAAGTGGTCTGCGATCTCAAAGCTGAGGGCCGGCCACCAGTCGTAGTGGCCCTCCCGATGTCCCGGGCTGCCTTTCTTGCTCCGTAGGATAGCACCTGCTTCGCGAGTGAGGGTAACCGAGCAGATGCGGTGACCCTCCCATTCTCCGGGGTTCAAGCCTCGCAAGCGGTCAAGCTTCTGCTCAGCCTTTGCCTCGGAGTTGTAGAGCGATACCGCTCTTCCCTTGCACCGATTCCGAGCCATCTGGCCGCCATGTTCGTCTTCCCACGCCAGGAACGCCCTGGCCACAGCAACAGGATCGTCTTTGTCCAAGCTGCTTTCGACGAAGCGGTAGAATGTCTGGCCGCTTGGACGTTCCGCGTCGTGAGGTGGGCAGTCGGGTGGCAGCTTGTGGGCATCGCGGTAGACGATGTTGTCCAACATGCCACGAGCCTAGTCGCTCAGAAGCCCTATGTCATCCTGGCGGGGTGCCCGTTTCGCAGCTCAGCGACTCCACCGCCAAGCGGATCAGTCGTCCCAGGCGCCCGTCAGCATGTAGCCCTCGCCGGGCAAGTCGGGGCTTTCCGAGATTGGTCCGCTCTGCCGCTCGATCGTGAACGGCTCCCGGAAGTCCCACTGCGGCACCGACAGGAACCAGCCGCTCTTCGGAGCTATGTGCTCCAGCGTGTGGCGCAGGCAAGAGGCGCCGCTGTTGAGGCGATCCACTTCGCTGTCGGTCACCGGCACAACGAGGAACCGCATGCCCTCCTCGCACGGCTCCAGCACATCGCAGAGGTATCGGCGGTTGTCCTCGTCGCGGGCCTCAATCACCAACGGCCCGTCGTAGTAGTCCAGCACGCGCGTTTCGCGGAGCTTCGGTATCACTGACCACCAACCCTCCTTCGGCAGTGCCCTCACCGACTTTACACGAGCGTGGTGTTGAAGCAGCCGCCCGCCGCCTCAGAGCCCCTGCGTCATCCCCCCGTCGATCACGAACTCCGCGCCGTTGCAGTATTCGCTGTCGTCGGAGGCGAGGAACAGCGCCAGCTTGGCCACCTCGACCGCCTCGGCGACGCGCCCGTAGGGAATGCGGCGAACAATCTGCTCCATCTGGCCCGCCTCCACGCCCGGCAGCTGCTGGAGCATCGGCGTGTCGATCAGGCCCGGGTGGATCGAGTTGACCCGCACGCCCGACGGGGCGAACTCCGACATCGCCACCTTGGTCATCCCGCGCACCGCCCACTTGCTGGCGCTGTAGGCGACCGAACCCGCGCCGCCGCGCGTGCCCGCGATTGAGGAGATGTTGACGATCGAGCCCGACCCCGCCGCCGCCATCGCCGGGCCGACATACTTCAGCCCCAGGAAGACGCCGACCTGGTTGATGTCCGTCACCAGCCGGTACTCCTCCAGCGTGGTCTCGGCGATCGGGCTCGAGCGGAAGATGCCCGCGTTGTTGATGAACGCGTCGATCTTGCCGTGGTCTTCGAGCACCTCCGCCACGACCGACTGCCACTCGCTCTCCTGCGTCACATCGTGGTGCAGGTAGGACACGCCGTCGGCGTTCGCGGCCAGCTCTCGCCCGTCCGCGTCGAGCACATCGGTGATCACCACCCGCGCGCCCTCCGAGGCGAAGAGCAGCGCCTCCGCCGCCCCCTGCCCGCGCGCCCCGCCCGTAATCAGCGCGATCTTGCCATCGAGTCGTCCTGCCATCTCGCACCCCTTTCAAGTCTCCCGCAGACTAGCCCACAGTGGCTCCTCCAGCGACGGTGAGGCGCAGTCGGCCTTGACCGCGTCGCCGCGCAGCGGACTCACTCGTGGCAGAGGTGCCCGCGACCGTCGCGCACGGAGGTTGGGTGCATCGATCAAGAGTCTCTTGTACGCCAACCATGAGAGGTTACAGAAGTTTTACGTTGTCTGCGGTCCAACGCGTGCACTGAGTGGCAGGATCGGCAGCTGAGCACAGGACGCTCACATCCGAAAGGCGAAGCCATGACTGCGACAACAACCGACAAGCCCGGGTACCCCGACTTGGTCGTTCTGTGGGACGACGCCAACATCGACGGCGTGTTGGGCGACATCCTCGGCGCGCGCTTGGACAGGGCGAATGGCCTCGATAAGGGGCGTGTGCCTCGCGCGCTTTCTCGACGGCCCGAGTGGGGCAACGTCCGCACCTTCTTGTACCAGGCAGTCCCACCCACCTGGCGAGCCCCCTGGCCCTTCGCGAACTACCTCCTCACCCACGAAATCACCCCCGTGTTCATCGAGGGTCAGAGGGGCGCAGAGGCGGACGACCGAGCCATCCTGGACACCCTTGACGAACTCCGCTCGCGCGCGGCGGACGTCTTGCTGCTTTCCCACGATGGCGGGTTCGCCGACCTGCTTGAAGGTCTGGCCCAGGACCCCAAGCGCCGCGTCTACGTAGCTGGCTTCGAGCATAAGTTCAGCAAGGCATACTACCGGCTCGAGCGCCAAGGGCTGATTCGCGTCCTTGACCTCGAAGATGACCTGCAGGTCTTTGATCGCCCGCTGCCTCGCCCGCGCGTAGTCTCGCTGGACGAGTTCGATCCAGCGTCCTTGCTGGACGGCGTGCCTGATTCAGCGCCATGCCAGTGTGGCGATGTGGACTGGAGGGATTATGACCCTAATCGTCATAAGGAGCGCCTTCCGTTCGTGCGCAAGGCGGACCCTCACAACGACTGGGGCAAGCTCCAGGGGATGCTCCACGTGCTGAACAAGAGCGACGATCCCGCTCTTCTGGCATACGCAATCTCCGAGGCGGAACACTGCCTTGAGTGGGCCCCTGCCCCCGAAGGGCCATGGAACGACATGATAAGCAAAATATATATAAGGAAGCTCCTGCACGGCTCCTACCTGGAGTGGGCGAAGGAAAGGTTAGGGTGGATGACCGCTACCTCGTTGAACTAGCGCCATCTCGCGAACGGGTGCTGTCGTCGTGCGGCAGGAGCGGCAACAATCAAGAGGTCGTGGCGGGCGCTGTTCCGATCTGTTCAGGAGGCACCCCCGCGTTGCCTAGGCTCAACGTAGTGGCCACGGATATGCAGGCGCAAAAGATTGATGGGAGTCCGCAAGCGGTCTGGGATGTGCCCTATCGCGTAGCGCTCACTCAGCGCAATTCCGTCATTCCTGCGCAGGCAGGAACCCACGCAGTAGGCGCGGCTCATCCGGCGCTGGGCATTCGGCGGCGGCGCGGAAGCGGCTTTGGGAGGAGCCGACGGGATTTTGAGGCGCGTACTGGCGGCGGAGGTCGCCCAGGTTCCTGCCTGCGCAGGAATGACGGAGGGGCGCAGGGGCGATGCAGAGGGTTGGGTGCTGGGAACGGTGAGCTACTCGCGGCAAGCGCGGGTATGACGGATCTACTTTGCGCGGGGGTGGCGGATCTCATTTTGCGCGGGAGTGACGGATCCGGTTCACACGGGTGTGACGGAGTTGTTGCGAGCTGGGATACCATCGGAGGCGCGGAGGGCGGCGATGACTGCGGACAGCGTCTCGATCACGATTGACGGGCAGGCCGTCCAGGCCGCGCCCGACTGCTCCGCGCTCGACGCCGTGCTCGACGCCGGCATCGACCTGCCACACCTCTGCAAAGACCCCGACGGGCCCGCCCTCGGCGCCTGCCGCACCTGTTTGATTGAGATTGAGGGCGTGCGCGGGCTGCCCGCCGCCTGCTCTACGCCGGTGCGCGACGGGCTGGCAATTCGCACCGACGGCGAGGCCGCCGTGGTCGCCCGCCGCGGCATCCTCGAGCTGACCCTGGCGATGCGCGACGACGCACAGCCGCTCGGCGACAACGAGCTGCGGCATCACGCAGAGGCGCACGACGCCGACCCCGCGCGCTGGCGCGCCCGAACCAACCCGACGCTCGACGAGAGCAACCACTTCTACCGTTTCGACGCTTCGCAGTGCATCCTCTGCGGGCGCTGCACCTCGGCCTGCAGCGACCGCCAGCACATCGGCGCGATTGGCATCGCCGGGCTGGGCAAGGCCGCGCGGATCGCCGCCTTCAACGACGACCCGCTGGGCGAATCGACCTGCACCTCCTGCGGCTCCTGCGTCGCCGCCTGCCCGACCGACGCGCTGGTCGGCAAGCGCGGCGCGGCCGGGCCGCGCACCGTCTCCACCGTCTGCCCCTACTGCGGCGTCGGCTGCGGCATCCGCGTCACCGCCGAGAACGGCCAACTGATCCATGTCGACGACGACCCGCAGAACCGCTCGTCGCTGGGGCTGCTCTGCGTCAAGGGGCGCTTCGGCACGGCCTTTGTCAACCACTCCGACCGCCTCACCCGGCCGCTGATTCGCCGCCCTTCCGGCCGGCTCGAGCCGGCCTCCTGGGACGAAGCGCTGGACCTCGCGGCGGAGAAGTTCGCCGAGCACCGCGGCGCGTTCGGCGCGTTCTCCAGCGCCAAGGCGACCAACGAGGACAACTACCTGCTGCAAAAGCTGGTCCGCGCAGTGATGGCGACCAACAACATCGACCACTGCACACGGCTCTGCCACTCGCCTTCGGTCGAGGCGATGCTCGCGCAGCTGGGCAGCGGCGCGACCTCCAACTCCTACAGCGACTACGAAGCCGCCGACTGCCTCTTCGTGGTCGGCGCGGACCCCTCCTCGAATCACCCCGTCGCCGCCAGCCGCATGCGCCGCGCGATCGACGAGCGCGGCGCGGCGCTGATCGTGCTCAACCCCAAACGAATCGAGCTCTGCGACCACACCGACCTCTGGCTGCGCCAGTACCCCGGCACGGATGTCGCCGTGCTCAACGGGATGGCGCGGGTGATCCTCGACGAGGGGCTGGCGGACGAATCGTTCATCGCGGCGCGCACCGAGGGCTATGAGGCCTGGCGCGCGGCGCTGGACGAGTACGACCCCGAGCGGGTCGAGCAGCTCTCCGGCGTGCCCGCCGAGCTGCTGCGCCGCGCCGCGCGCACCTACGCCCGCCCGCTCGGCCAGGCCGGCGGCGGCTCCTGCCTGATCTGGGGCATGGGCGTCACCCAGCACACCAACGGCACCGCCAACGCGACCGCCCTGCTCAACCTCGCGCTGTTGACCGGCCAGGTCGGGCGGGTCGGCAACGGCGTCTCCCCGCTGCGCGGGCAGAACAACGTGCAGGGCGCGGGCGACGCCGGCTGCGTTCCCGACGCGCTGCCCGGCTATCAGCGCTTCGTCCCCGATGTGCTCGCCCGCTTCAGCGCGGCCTGGGGCGCGGCCTTGCCCGCCGAAGAGGGCCTGCGCGCCACCGACATGGTCGAATCGATCCTCGAGGGCGGCATCCGCTGCATGTACATCGTCGGCGAAAACCCGCTGCTGACCGAGCCTAACCTGGCGCACGCCCGCGAGGCGATCGAGCGGCTCGACTTCCTCGTCGTGCAGGACATCTTCCTGCACGAAACCGCCGAGCTGGCCGACATCGTGCTGCCCGCCGCCTCGTTCGCCGAAAAAGAGGGCACCTTCACCAACTCGGAGCGCCGCGTGCAGCGCGTCCGCAAAGTGATCGAGCCGATCGGCGAGTCGCGCCCCGACTGGCACATCGTGCAGGAGCTCGCACAGCGCAGCGCAGCCCGGCTCGGACTCTCGGTCGCCGGCTTCGATCACGACAGCGCGGCCTCGGTCTTCGACGAAATGGCCGCGCTCACGCCGATTTTGAGCGGCCTCTCGCACGCGCGGCTCGACGCCGAAGGCGGCATCCAGTGGCCCTGCCCCGACGGTGATCATCCCGGCACGCCGCGGCTCTACGGCGAGGAGTTTCCCCGCGGCAAAGGCCGCTTCATCCCCGTGCGGCAGACCGCGCCCAGCGAGGAAGCGCCCGACGCGCGCTACCCCTTCGTGCTCAACACCGGGCGCGTGCTCTATCACTGGCACGGCGGCACGATCACCCGCCGCGTCGACGGGCTGGTCGACAGCTGGCCCGAGCTGCGCGTCGCAATTCACCCGCAGGACGCCGCGCGAATCGAAGTGCGCTCCGGCGACGCGCTGCAAGTCGCCTCCCGCCGCGGCCGCCTTGAAGGCGTCGCCTTCGTCACCGACGATGTCGCGCCCGGCTCGATCTTCGTCCCATTCGTCCGCCTACAGGAGAGCGCCGCCAACTGGCTGACCAACAACGTCTACGACGCCGAAGCGCGCATCCCCGAATACAAGGTCTGCGCCGTCGCCGTGGAGCGCGCCGCCGAGCCCCAAGAGTGGCGGCGCGACGGCAAGCGCGGCAAGCGCCGCCAGTACTGGTAGACGCTTTGGATCAGCCGCGGCTCAGGCGGAAGCGGTCGCCTGCAACTGCGCGATGATCAGCAGTCGGTGCGAGTAGGTGTGCGTGCTGGGATCGAACGATCCGGTGCAGGTGATCAGCGTGATGATCGCGTCGCTCGTGTCGGCCACATAGCGCACCGAGTCCGGGTCGTACGGATCCACCACAACCGACTCTGTCACCGCGTACACCCAGGCGAGGTTCTGCTCAGCGTCGCGGATCACCACCTGGTCCCCGACCTTGACCCGATCCAGCTCCCAGCAGACGCCCGCGCCCACGTTTCCGTCAATGTCCTCATAGTCCCGATGCCCGGCCAGAATCGTGTTGCCCTGCTCCCCGGGGGCGGCGCTGAGGTCGAACCAGCCGACTACGAACGGGTTGTCCGGCGCGCCGATCGCGCCGCGCGGCGTCCGCCCCAGCGACACAATGTCGGCGCGAATCCGCGCCGCCGGCAACAGCATCTCCCACGACGTCCGATGCTTCGGTCCCGACGAGGGCACGATCCCGTTGTCGATCGGCAGGATCGCGCCGCGCTCCTCCTCGATCCCGTAGCGGAAGGACGAATCGTCGATCGGCGAGACGAGCACATCTTCGAGCGTGGGCATCGGCTCCACTTGCGGCTGCTCGTCCGCCGCTGGCTCCGACTGTCCGCTGCCCGCCTGATCGCTCTGGTCGGCGCTCGAGGCCTGCTGCGGATCGGAGCCAGCTGCTTGCCCGGCCGCCTCACCGTTCTCCGCCGCCGGCGCGGCCGGCGCGGACTGTTCCGGCTCGCTCGTGACCTGCACGACCGTCGGCGCGGGCGCGTCAGCCCGATCGACCTGGGCCGTCGTCAAGGAACCGCCCCCGCCTGAGGCGACGAGCCAGATGGCCGCGAAGACGATGCCGAACACAATCGGGGCGACCACCGCCGCCGCGACCGCGTAGGGGTTGTTCTGCCAGAGTTCCCGGATCGTGGTCATGCCCATCGGCCTCCTGCTGCGCCCGAGCTCGGCGGCGCGGCGGCGTGTTGATGGTTGTCAGAGTATCGAGAAGTGCGTCAACCGTGCGTCAAATGTCACGCAGGCGTAAACCGCCTGCGGTGTGGCGCCAGCGGCTCCATCGCTCTACGCTGACAGCAGCGCCGACTGTGGGGCTGTAGCTCAGTTGGGAGAGCGTTTGACTGGCAGTCAAAAGGCCGGGGGTTCGAGTCCCCCCAGCTCCACCACCCCTTTCCGCTCAGCACCCGCTGCCCGCCAAGCTGGCGGCGCTCCGCCGCTAAGCAAATACCGAATCGAACACTCGCACCCGGTTGACGACGCTTTGACGGGCGTCCAACAGTTCTTCCCCGAACCGTCGCAGGGGCAGCTGTTCAATGAACAAATGACGCGATCAGAGCAGCGCTTCGTGAATCGCTCAACAGCGGTTTCGACCTCGATGAGCGCCAGCCGGGCGCTCTCCAACTCATTGCGCCGATCTCGCACGAAGACGGCGACATGGTGGACATCTACTTGCAGCAGAGCCCGCGCGGCCCCGAACAGGTCCGCATCTGCGACTTCGGGATGGCCCTGATGCGCCTCTCGTACAGCTTCGAGATCAACTCTCCGACCCGCCGCGGCATCCTCGAGAGCATTCTGATCAACAGCGGCGTCCAGAACGACAATGGCAACCTCTACCTCGATGCGCCCATCGACTCGCTCTACACGAGCATCCTCCAGTTCGCCGGCTGCGTGCAGAAGGTGTCGAGTATGAGCTATTGGAGTCGAGAGGTGGTGCGCAGCGCGTTCTACGACGATCTCACCGAGTACGTTCAAGGCGATCTCGCCGTGTTCAGCCCGGCGCAGGATGTCGCTCCGCTGCCCGACTATCCGATCAGCGTCGACTGGCAACTGACGCATAACGACAGAGACTTCTACGTCTTCGGCGTGCGAGGCAACGACAAGGCCAAGAACGTCACCATCGCGCTGCTGGAATTTCAAAAGGCCGGCCTGCCGTTCATCAGCCTGGTCATCCACGAGGACATTGAGGAGCTGGGTTCGAAAGAGACGCTCATGCTGATGCGGAACGCGGACCGCCAATACCCCGCGTTGAACGACTTCCGCGAGCGCGCTTCCGACGACATCCCGCGGCTGGCGGGCGCAGCCGCGTAGCAGCGGCCGCCGCCCGCCGGCGCGAGCGGACCTGATCCGTCGAATGGCAAGGCCGCATCAGCGCTCAATCCCCGCCGCCTCCCACAACCTCCGAATTGGCACGGCATAGAGACTGTCGCCGAAGCTGGTCGAGATTTCGCCGTCGTGCAGCACCACGCCGGCGGCGAACTGCGCGCCGCTCGCCTCGCGCAGCCGGCGCAGGCCCCGAAAATCGCTCTCCGAAACCGTGCTCGCCGCCTTGACCTCCACGCCCGCCACTTGGATCCCGCCCCGCTCGATCACGATGTCCACCTCCGCCTTGTCCTTGTCGCGGAAGTGAAAGAAATCGAGCGGCGCGTCGTACCAGGCGGCCTGACGGCGCAGCTCCTGAAAGACGAACGTCTCGAGCAGCGCGCCGCGCCGCTGCGGGTCGCGCGCCAGCCCGGCCGCGTTGAGCCCCATCAGCGCGCAGGCCAGCCCCGTGTCGCCGATGTGCAGCTTCGGCGTCTTAATCAGCCGACTCAGCCGGTTGCTGTGCCAGGGCGGCAACCGCTCGAGCAGAAAGACCCGCTCCAGCAGCTCGAGATAGCTGCGCACGGTCGGCAGGCTGATCTCGAACGAGCGCGCCAGATCCGAGACGTTGAGCAGCGTCGCCGTCTGGACTGCCGCCAGGCGCATCAGCCGGGGCAGCGCTTCGAGCGTCCGAATCCGCGACATATCGCGCACATCGCGCTGCATCTGCGCCTCCACGTAGTCGCGGTACCAGGCCGCGCGCCGCCGTCCCGCGCGCCGCGCCAGCGCTGCCGGATAGCCGCCGTCGACGATCCGCTCGTGCAACTCCGCGCCCAGCGGCTCGCTGCGCCGCGTCTCGAAGCCGCCCTCGAACAGCGCATCGAGGAAGCCGATGAAGCACCCGTCCTCCAGCTGCGCCTCGGGACGATCGGAGCGCTCGGCGAGCTCGCACTGCGCCAGCGGATGCAGCCGCACCGTCTCCATCCGCCCGGCCAGCGAGTCCGCCAGATTCGGCGTCTGCAGCACGTTGGTCGAGCCGGTTAGCAGGAAGCGCCCCGGTCTGCGGTCGCGGTCCACCGCCAGCTTCAGCGCGGTGAAGATGCCCGGCACCCGCTGCACCTCGTCCAGCGCCGCGCGCTCCGGCAGGCCCGCGATGAATCCCATCGGGTCGGTCTCCGCGCCGCTGCGCGCGATGTCGTCGTCGAAGGTCACGTAGGAATAGGCGCCCTCCCCCGCGGGCAAACCCGCGCCCGCCGTCAGGCCGCGCGGCGAGCCCACGATCTGCGCCAGCGTGGTCTTGCCGCACTGGCGCGGCCCCTGGATCAGGACGACCGGCGACTCCTCCAGCGCCTCGGCCAGGCACAGTTCGGCGTAGCGGGGGTAGAGCGCGGCATCGGCCATCGTCCAATCATAAATCCAACCCCGTCCAATTGAAAGGTTGACCGACGTCCAATTGAAAACTTACCCACCGTCCAATTGAAAGGTTTCACCCCGTCCATCTGAAAAGAAAAGCGCCCTAGCCGGCGGCAACCTCTACCTCGATCTGGTGCAACTCAGGGGCGTTGTTCGCCTTGGGTCAGCCTACAGCCCGATTGCGCAGCCGTCGGCGCGTGGGTCTGAGCCTGCCCAGAGCACGCCCGTCTGCGGATCCCGCGCGATGATCTGCCCCTTGCCCACCGCGCCGCTGCGCAGCGCGCTGGATGCCGCGGATTAGTCGCCGTTGAGGAATTCGCGCAGCTGCGGCTCAAGGACTCGCCGCAGAGTGGGGATCGAGCTGGTGAGCCAATTGAGCGCCGCCTCAGCATCCGCGGGCGTGTCGATCGATCCCGGCACACTGACTCCGATCAACCAACGGAAAATACCTTGCGGGTTGATGTGCTTGATCCGAAAACCACTCTGCTGCCCTGCGTTGGCAAGCGCTTCCTTGATGCGCAGCTCGTCACGCTTGAAGCGGTCGTGCAATGCGCGATGTTCCGACGCGCGTCCGCCGTGGTGGAAGAGATAGGCGCGAATCTCTCCAGCTTCGACGGACAAATTGTAGGAGACTGCATCATCGCGATAGCCGCCGAAGAAGAAGCGCTCGGAGGCGTGAGCCTTGGCCGGGACACGTGCAGAGTTGGCTGGGGTGAATCCCTGAGATCCCAACAGTGGCGCGACATCCCGGGCGAATCGGTCGTACTTGCCCCCGCGGTTGCGGGCTGGCACCTTGCCGGGCGGAGTCTTCTGCGGATCTGGAGTCAAGACGACAGTGAACTTGACCGCTGGGTTCTTGGGTGTGGCGCGTGCCGGGACGTCAAGGACGACTGCGAAGAACTCGCGGCCATCGGAGGCTGTCCGGTTGAGATCGTCTAGAGCGCGAAGATGCTCAGGCGAGAACTCAGATGCGATCCAGATCGCTTTTTGAGCGCCGAGTCCCGAGGCATACGTGAGAAGTTGACCCAGGTGGCTGTGGTTGGACTCGTCGATCTGGTTCTCGATCGCCACTGCATCGTCGCTGAGGGCGTCAACCGCGAACATGTCCAGCGAATAGAGGCCGACTGGCACCTCGCATCGCGGCCGTTCGAGTTGGAGACCGAGGGCATTGCTCAGTACGTGCAGGTTCTGGGCCAACCACGGTGTGAAGTCACGTTCCTCATTGGGCCAGATCGCGCGAATGCGTTCGATTCTGCTAGCCAACTTGCCCGCCCTTCTACAGCCCGATTGCGCAGCCGTCGGCGCGTGGGTCTGAGCCTGCCCAGAGCACGCCCGTCTGCGGATCCCGCGCGATGATCTGCCCTTTGCCCACCGCCCCGCTGCGCAGCGCGCCCGACGCTGGCCGCACCGGATGCCCCAGCTGCGCCAGCGCGCTGATCACCTCTACCGGCACCCCGTCCTCAACCCAGATGTCGCCGTTGGGCGGATCAGTCTGGATCGAAAAGCGCGGCTCGTCGATCGCCGCCTGCGCATCCATCCCCCGATCGATCAGGTTGATCGCGACCTGCGTGTGCCCCTGCGGCTGATTCCAGCCGCCCATCACCCCGAACGCGGCGAACAGCGAGCCGTCGGGCCGCGTCAGCATCGCCGGCATGATCGTGTGGTAGGGCCGCTTGCCGCCCTCCAGCGCGTTGGGGTGGCCCGGCTCCAGCGCGAAGCCCGCGCCGCGATTCTGCAGGCTGAAGCCGCAATCGCGCGGCACAATGCAGCTGCCGAAGCCCTCGTAGTTGCTGTTGATGAACGAGCAGGCGTTGCCCTCGCCGTCCACCGCGCAGAGGTAGACCGTGTCCGACCCGCCGGGCAGCGCGCCCGGCTCTCCGGCCGTTGCCAGATCGATCGCCGCGTCCGACTGGATTAATCCGCGCCGCTCCGCCGCGTAGGCCTTGCTCAGCAGCCCCTCGACCGGCACCGCGGCGCGCGCCGGATCGGCCACGTAGGCCCGCGCGTCGGCGAACGCCAGCCGAATCGCCTCGATCGTCGGGTGCAGCGCCTCGACCGTGCGCGGCGCCGTCGCCGCGAGGTCGATCCCCTCGAGAATGTTCAGCGCGATCAGCGCCGTGATTCCCTGGCCGTTGGGCGGGCACTCGTAGACCGTGTGGCCGCGGTAGGTCGTCGAGAGCGGCGGCTCGAATGTCGAGCAGTGCGCGGCCAGATCGTCCAGCGTCATGCAGCCGCCGTGCAGCTCCAGCGCCTCGACGATCGCCCGCGCCGGCGCGCCCCGGTAGAAGGCGTCGGGCCCGCCTTCGGCGACGGCGCGCAGCACCCGCGCGATGCGCGGATTGCGCCACACCTCGCCCGCGCGCGGCGCGCGCTCGCCGAGCAGCAGATCGCCGCCCGCCGGCCCCTTCTCGCGCAGCAGCTTTTCCTGGCTCGTCCAGCCGCGGCTGATCACCGGCGTGACCGGGAAGCCCTGCTCGGCCAGCTCGATCGCCGGCGTGAGCGCCTCGGCCAGCGTCATCCGTCCGAAGCGGCTCAGCGTGTCCGACCAGCGGCGATCGTGCCCGGCGCGGTCACCGCGTGCGCGCCCTGCCGCTCGAAACCCTCCGCGCCGCCGGCCCGCTCCAGCGTCAGCGCGGCCGGGCTGCGCCCACTCCCGTTGATCGCCTCCACCGCCCCGTCGGCTGCGCGGTAGAAGAGGCAGAAGCAGTCGCCGCCGATCCCCGTCGAGTTGGGCTCCACCACCGCCAGCGCAGCGGCCGCGGCCACCGCCGCATCGGCCGCGTTGCCGCCCGCCTGCAGCATCCGCACCCCCGCCAGCGTCGCCAGCGGCTGACTCGCCGCCACGGCGCCGCGCGTCGAGAGCACCGGCGAGCGGCGCGACTCCCAGCGAATTGCATGCTCATAGACTGGCTCGGTCACCCGCGCAGTCTAGCCGCGCCATCGCCTACACTGCGCGCATCGCGACCCGAGCAGCCGCCTGAGGAGCAGGAGCCGCCCATGACCACGACGACCGCCACCGCCGTCAAACCACTCGTCACGCCCGAGCAAGTCGAGTTCTACCACGAGAACGGCTACCTGCTGATTCCCAGCCTGCTGCCCGACGACACGCTGCAGGCGCTGCGCGACGAGACCGACCGGATCGTCGCCGAGGCTGCCGGACTGACCGACCACGACGCGCGCTACGACCTTGAGGACTCGCACACGCCCGACAACCCCCGCGTGCGACGGCTCAAGTCGCCCCACGCGCACTGGCCCTTCTTCCGCGAGCTTGCCCAGCACCCCGTCCTGATGGAAGTCGTCACCGCCCTGATCGGCCCCAACGTGCGGCTGCAGAACGACAAGCTCAACATGAAAGAGGCGCAGTACGGCGCGCCCGTCGAGTGGCACCAGGACTGGCCCTTCTACCCCCACACCAACGACGACCTGCTCGCCGCCGGCATCCTGCTCGACGACTGCTACGAGCAGAACGGCCCGCTGCTGGTCGTGCCTGGCTCGCACAAGGGCAAGATTTACGACCACCACCACCCCGAGGGCCGCTACTTCACCGGCGCGGTGGAGCCCACCGAGTTCGACTGGGACATGGAGCGCGACACGGTCGCCCTCGAGGGCCCGGCCGGCTCCGTCTCCTTCCACCACGTGCGGATGATGCACGGCTCGGCGCTCAACCGCTCCGAAAACCCGCGCCGCCTGCTGCTCTTCGGCTACGCCGCCGCCGACGCCTGGCCAATCCAGGGCCTGGGTAAAATGAGCCTCGACTACTACCAGGGCCTGCTCTGCGCCGGCGAAGACGTAGAGCAGCCCCGCCAAACCGCAGTCCCGCCCTATCTCCCGCTCCCCCCAGCCCCCAGCCAGGGCTCCATCTACGAAAACCAGAAAGCGGTAAAGAACCGCTACTTCGAGACCTACGACGAGCGGTAGCCGACGCATGCCCGAATACCCGCACATCGAGCGCTACCACGACGATCTCGCCCGGCTGATCACGTTCGGCGGCTCAGACAGCGAGGGCAGCATCCGCCGCGCGTTCGAGAACTGCCTCAACGCCTACTGCGGCGAACACAGGGAATCGCTGACCTTGGTCGCCGAGCTCGCCACCACGCGCGGTGTCCGACCCGACGGCACCGTCAAGGACAGCCTCCGCATGGCGCGCGGCTACTGGGAAGCGAAAGACACGCACGACGACCTTGAGGTTGAGATCGAGCGCAAGTTCGACAGCGGCTACCCGCGCGACAACATCATCTTTGAGGACTCCGAGACGGCGATCCTCTACCAGAACGGTGAGATCGCCACCCGCGCCGATATGCGGCGGCCCGGCGAACTGCACCGCTTGATCCGCCTCTTCCTCGAATACGAACTGCCCGAAATCGAGGAGTTCCGCAAGGCGCAGCGGCAGTTCGCCGATGACTTGCCTACCGTCCTCGACAATCTCCGCGCCGCAATCGACGGCGCCGCGAAAGACAGCCCCGTTTACCAAACCGCCGCCGCCGACTTCCTCGCCCTCTGCCGCCGCACGATCGGTCCCGACGTGACCGCTCCCGATGTGACGGAGATGCTTCTCCAACACATCCTGACCAAAGACATCTTCCTGCGCATCTTTGCGGAGGATCAGTTCCACCGCGAGAACAACGTCGCACAGCAATTGACCGCGCTCGAAGAGACATTCTTCACCGGCAGCGTTCGGCGTGACGCGATCGACCGTCTGCGCTCATACTACGGTGCGATCGGCCGCGCTGCGGACGAGATCGTCGACTACGGCGAGAAGCAGGCGTTTCTCAAGGCGATCTATGAGGACTTCTACAAGGCCTACAACCCTAAAGCGGCCGACCGCCTGGGCGTCGTCTACACGCCCAACGAAGTCGTCGACTTCATGATCCGGGGCGCAGACCATCTGCTCGAGCGTCATTTCGGACGCCGGCTGGCTGACGACAACGTGCAAATCCTCGACCCTGCAACCGGCACCGGCACGTTCATCACCAGCCTGATCGAACACCTGCCGCCGGATCGCCGCGAGTACAAGTATCTGAACGAGATTCACGCCAACGAGGTCGCGATTCTGCCCTACTACATTGCCAACCTCAACATCGAATACACCTACCACGCACGGACAGGCAACTACCTTGCGTTCCCCAACCTCTGTTTCGTCGACACTCTCGACAACGTCGACTGGAATGGTGGCAGTGAAGGCGCCGTTGAGCGACAGTCTGGGATGAACCTCGGCGGCCTGTCGACCGAGAACTGGATCCGCATCCAGGAACAGAACCAGCGAACGATTAGTGTGATCATCGGCAATCCGCCCTACAACGCCAACCAACAGGACGCCAACGACCAAAACCCGAACCGCGAGTACCCGGAGATCGACCAGCGGATCAAGGACTCCTACGTTCGAGCGAGCTCCGCACAGAAGACGAAACAGTACGACATGTACAAGCGCTTCATCCGCTGGGCCACCGATCGTCTCGATGACGATGGCATCATCGCGTTCGTCACAAACCGCGCATACCTCGACTCACGTCAAGATGACGGCTTTCGCCGCATCGCCACAGATGAGTTCACTGACGTTTACGTCTTGGACCTCGGATCAGATGTGCGTCGGAATCCCAAGATTGCTGGAACAACCCATAACGTTTTCGGCATTCAGACGGGTGTGGCCATCGCATTCTTCGTTCGCGAACAAGCGCGTATCGGAAAATGTTCTCTCCACTACGCGCGACGTGAGGACGAAGAGCTTGCAGGTGAAACGCTGAACTACCTTCGCTCAACCGCTGTTGAGGATGTGAGGTTCGAGGAAATCATTCCCGACGAGAACGCGCGATGGCTGGACCAGGTACAGACCAACTTTGCGGATCTCACCCCTGTGGCGAGCCGCGAAACAAAACAGGCCCAGGAAATTGCGCACGAAGCAGCGATCTTCCGCCAGTTCTGCCCCGGCGTGTCGACCAACAGAGACAGTTGGGTCTACGACGTTGACCGTTCATCGCTTCGTCGAAAGGTCCGCTGGTTCATTGGCACGTACAACGGCCTCGTGGACGGAGCGACAGAAAGCGCCGGATCTACGATAAAGTGGAGTGAAGGATTGCGTGGCCACTTCGATCGGAATCGACGCATCACTTACTCGCGCTCGAGTTGCCTGTCAGCGATCTACCGTCCGTTCGTCCGCAGGGATTACTACGCGGATCAACTGATGAGCGACCGCCTCACTGAGAAGCACGCTGCCATGTTTGGTTCGCGGTTCGACAGAAAGAACCGCATAATCTGTGTATCTGGCTTCGGCGCAAGCAAGCCGTTCTCGGTTCTCGCGGTGGATCGGTTGAGCTCGCTTGACCTGCTTGAGAAGACACAGTGCCTATCGCTCTACCGGTACACCGTCGCGGGCAGGCGTCAGAGCAACGTCACTCGGTGGGGCCTGGCGCAGTTCCGCGACCACTACGACGATCAGACGATCAGCGCCGAGGACATTTTCGCCTACGTCTACGCGGCGCTGCACGACCCGGTCTACCGCGAGACCTACGCGGTCGAGCTGCTGCAAGAGTTCCCGCGTCTGCCGTTCCACGACGATTTCCGCGGGTGGGCGCGCATAGGCCAGGCACTGCTCGACCTGCACATCGGCTTTGAAGACGCCGATCCGTGGCCGCTCAGGCGGGTTGACGGCAAGGGCAAGCCGGGCAAGCCCAAGCTGCGCGCCGACAAGAATCGGGGGATCATCACGCTTGACGGCCAGACATCGCTCGCAGACGTGCCGCCCGAGGCGTGGGACTACGTGCTCGGCGCGCGCTCAGCGCTGGAGTGGGTGCTGGATCAGCACAAGGAGAAGAAGCCGCGCGACGCCACGGTCCGCGAGAAGTTCAACACCTACCGGTTCGCCGACCACAAGGAGCGCGTGATCAAACTGCTGCGGCGCGTCTGCACCGTCAGTGTGCGCACAATGGAGTTGATCGATGAGTTGCCCAACGGCGCGTAGGAATCGCTAGCCTGCGCCCCAACGCAAACGCTGGGAAGGAGCGCAGCATGGCCACCGGACGCGTCGTCGTCGTCAAGGAATACCGCGAGCCCTTCGTGATCGAAGAGTACCCCGTGCCCGAGCCGGAGCCGGGCGCGATCCTGCTGCGCATCACCCAGGCCGGCGTCTGCGGCTCCGACCTGCACACCTGGCGCGGCGACATGATCAACAACCCGCTGCCCGCCAACGGCCGCGTGATGGGGCACGAGGGCACCGGCGTCGTCCACGCGCTCGGCGAGGGCGTCGACTCCGACTCGCTGGGCAAGCCGTTGGCCGTCGGCGACCGCGTGATGTACTCCGCGATCACCCCCTGCGGGCGCTGCTACCAGTGCTCGCGCGGCGAGCCCAACTGGTGCTCCGACCGCGGCGCGTGGTCGCGCGAAGCCGGAGCGCCGCCCTACTTCACCGGCACCTACGCCGACTACTACCACCTGCGCCCCAACCACCCCGTCTACAAGGTGCCCGACGATCTACCCGATGAAATCCTCGGCTTCGTCAACTGCGCGATGGGCACCGTGACCGAAGGACTGATGCGCGCCGGCTGCAAGGAGAACGACTTCGTCGTAATCCAGGGCGCCGGCGGGCTGGGGCTCAACGCCACCGCGATGGCCAAGGACATGGGCGCGCACAAGGTGATCGTGCTCGACCGCCTGCCCCAGCACCTCGCGCTGGCCGAGCAGTTCGGCGCGGACCACACGATCAACATCGAGGAGTTCAACACCCGCTCGACCCGCCGCGCAGCCGTCTGGGAGCTCACCGAAGGCCGCGGCGCGAACATCGTGATGGAGCTGGTCGGCCGCTCCGAGCTGCTCGCCGAGGGGATCGACTACCTCGCCAACGGCGGGACATTTGTCGAGATCGGCGACATCGTGCGCGGCAACACGGTCGAGATCGACCCGACCCTGCTGCTCAGCGGCAAGAAGATCATGGGTTCGGTGATGTACCGCCCCCACCTGCTCCCGCTGATGATGGACATGCTGCGCAAGAACCAGCGCGACATCCCCTACGACAAGATCGTCTCGCACACCTACCCGCTGGCCGAGGTCAATCAGGCCTTCGAGGACAGCGAATGGCACGAGCGCGACACCAGCGTCTCCCGCTCCATGCTGATCCCGTAGGGGAGCGCCCAGGCTGTCTTTGACAGCCGCCGCACGCGCGGTGTACCACCACGCGCAGAGGCCGCACGCCCAGCACTTGCGGGCGTGCGGCTTTCCTGTGCCAACGCACGCCCAGTTCATCGGCAGACACCAGCGCGAGGGGGCTTGCGCGGACGGACTACGCCACCTTAGAATTGACCTGTGGATAGCGGAGTGTCGCTATCGCGAGCGCGCCGCCCTCAGGGGCGGCGCAATCGTGTCCGCGACCTTTCGCGCTGCGCCTCGACCCAATCTTCGATGCCGTCGGCCGGAAAGACCTTGAGCCCAAACTTGCCCCTGCGCAGGTCCCCTCGGCTGTAGAACTTCTCCTCAAAGATGCGCCAGCGGCGAGGTTCCTGCTTGCAGCCCGAACGAATCCACTCGAACACATCGCGTGCCAGCATGTCGCTCAATTCCGTCGCATGCGATCCGCGCTTTCCGACGAACCTCACGCCTGTCTCCAAGTAGTTGCGGAACGCGCTGTCGGGGACCCACTGCGTGCCATTGAGCAGAAGCTCAACATAAGCCTGTTGATGCTCTGCATCCTCCCGAGAACCCTGTGCTTCGAGCGTGAGGCGGCCGCGCCAGTCCTCGTCGTCGTAGTGCAGGTAGTCGACATAGCGCTCCAGCAGCAGATGCATCGCAATCTCGTATGCCCCCGCCGGGAGATAGGAGTCCGGGAGTGCCGTCTCAGCGGAGAGTTCCCATTTGCGCAAACCAACAGCAAATGCCACAAAGGAGGCATCGGACACCAGCCGGTCGACCGCCTCGCAAAACAAACGCTGGCGGTGTGTGTCGCCGCCGAAGCTGAAGTCCTGACGATGTGTGCGCATCAGCGGTTCGTGGAGCGTGATCTCAGTGTGGTTGAAGAACTCCATCTTCAGCTCGTCGGCTGCTCTCTCATAGGACTGAGCCTGTTCAAGCGTCATCGCCACCCCGGCGAGCGCGAACCAAGCGCCATCCTCCGGTCCTCTTACAGGCTGCGCGGTCCCACCTTCATCAAGGAACAGCCAGTTGAGCGGGCGCTTTTCCCTTACTGGATTGCCGCTTGAATCAGTGCGCGCAAAACGCGTCCGAGGTTCGATCGTCCCACTGCTGCGTTGGATTGCGATCGCTTCATCTACGGCAATAGACCGTTCGATGGCAGCCACGTCGGCAGCCGCTCGAGAGCCCGCTCGGCGAAGCAAGACACGGAGCAGCGAGGCGACTCTGCCGGCGTGCTCCAGATGCCGCGCTCGCCGACGCCAAATCCGCCGGCCTGCTGCGTCGCCGCTTCGTTGACCTTGCGAGGCCATCGCCTACCCCGCCCAGCCCGGACGCTCGCCCCAGCGATCCTGCGAGACCACCTCTGCCAGCGGCTTGCGGTTGAGCGGGCCGAAGCGGCCTTTTGGGTAGCCCAGCGGCACGCAGTAGACCACCTGCGCCTGCTCCGGAATGTTGAACAGCGTCTTCACCCGTCCATCGACCGACGGATGCAGCGTCGTGATGTTCCCGCCGATCCCCAGCGCCCGCGCGGCCAGCAGTAAATTCTGCACCGACGGAATGACCGACGCCGCAGCCGCCTCGCCCGGCGCCGTCGCGCAGAGCAGAATCAGCAGCGGCGCCTCGCCGATCTCGTCCGCCAGCCGCCGCGCCGAGCGCATCACCGGCGTTTGCAGCCGCTCGTCGTCGGGCTCCACAATCCCCGCGTCGGCCCGCTTCGCCCACCACGCCTCGCGGTAGAGCGGCGCGAAGCGGCGAATCTGATCCGCGTCCTGCACCACCAGAAAGTGCCAGGGCTGCGCGTTGCCGCCGTTGGGCGCTTGCCGCGCCGCGTCGAGCATCAACTCGATGTCCTCATCCGCGATCGGATCCGGCCGCACCCGCCGAATCGCCCGCATCGAGTAAATCGCCTCCGCCAGCGTCATCTCCAGCCGTTCCGCATTCGCCATCGTTCGCTCCCTGCCTGCTCTTGCCCGCCCGCGCTCAGCTGTGGGCACGATACCGCCCCCGACAGCGCTATCTTGGACGCATCGCACAGCGAAGGAGTCCCGCATGGCGCTCGAACATCTCAAGGTCGACGGACTGATCAACGCCCCCACCTTCTCGCAGGTCGTGGTCGCCGAAGGGCGGCGCACCGTCTACATCTCCGGGCAGGTCGCCTGGGACGCAGAAGGCGGCATTGTCGGCCAGGGCGACTTCGCCGCGCAGGCGAAAAAGGCCTACGAAAACCTGGCGATCGCGCTCGAAGCCGCCGGCGCGAGCATCGCCGACGTGGCCAAGACCAATGTCTACATCGTCAACTACGACCCCAGCCTGGGGCGCGACCTCGGCGCCGCGCGCCGCGCCGTCTTCGGCGACGGACCGCCGCCCGCCAGCACCCTGATCGGCGTCCAGGCGCTCGCGCTGCCCGACCTGCTGATCGAGGTCGAAGCGATCGCCGTGCTCGACTAGGCAGCCCGCCCAACCCGCCCGATCGCACGAGAGGAACCCGCCCATGCCCGCCATCTCGCTCGAAGACCGCTTCGCGATCATCGACCTCTGCTCCGTCTACAACTACACCGTCGACCAGGCCGACGGCCCCGGCTGGGCCGACACCTTCACGCCCGACGGCGTCTTCAGCGGCCCCGCCGGCCACGCCGAAGGCCGCGACCAGCTGATCGCCTTCGCGCACCAACTCGCCGAGCAGTTCCCCGGCGGCATGCACTTCACCGACAACCACCTCTTCGAGGTCGCCGGCGAAGAGGTCCGCCACAAGTGCTTCCTCGACTTCAAAATCCCCACGCCCGGCGGCGTCACCTCAATGCTGCTCGGCTACGAGGACATCATCGTCAAACACAATGGCGAGTGGCGCTTCAAGCGCCGCGACGTAGTCAACGTCACCGGCTACAGCGAGTAGCAGCGCGCCTCACGCGCCCCCAACCGTCATTCCTGCGCCCTCAACCGTCATTCCTGCGCAGGCAGGAACCCACGCAGCATCGCGGCTCGTACTACCTGAACGCTTGACGGCGGCGCGGCGCGGCCTGGGTGGCGCGGCGCATACAGGCGATAGAGGTCCGCCTAGATTCCCACCTGGCAGGAATGACGGAAACGTGAACAGGTCCTAGCGCTCGCTGCGGGGGCCGAAGGGCTCGGGGCGGAAGGGGTTGTCGCGGGCCTGGAGAAAGGCGTGGAAGCCGCCCTCGCGACGGGCGGCGTCGAGGTGCGCTACGTCGGGGCCGTCGGCAGACGATTCGACCAGCGTTGAGAGCATCGAGCCGACGTTGAGTGCGTTGCGCAGGCCCATCGCCTCGAGGCCGCGCGCGGTGATCAGCTTGTTGTAGCGAATCGAGTCGGGCGGGACGAGCGCGAGCCGCTCGCCCAGGGCTTGGGCGCGCTCGAGCAGGTCTTCGGAGGGCACGACCTCGTTGACGACGCCGATCCGCAGCGCCTCGCGCGCGTCGAAGTGGTCGCCGGTCAGCGCGTAGCGGTGGGCGATTTTCCAGCCGGCGAGGATCGCGAAGAGCACCGAGCTGTTGGAAACCATGCGCACTTCGGGCTGCGCGAAGACGGCGTTCTCCGCGGCGATGGTGATGTCGCTGGCCAGCGCGTACCAGAAGCCGCCGCCGATGCACCAACCGTCGACCGCGGCGATGATCGGCGTCTCCAGCGTCATCAGGTGCATCATCAAGTCGGGGTTGCGCGAGGAGAAGTGAAACCAGCGGCGCAGATGGGCACTGACCGGGGTGCGCTCGCCGCCCACCTCGCTGTCGATCCCGCCGTCGATGTCGTAGCCCGCCGAGAAGGCGCGGCCCGCGCCAGTCACGATGATCGCGCGGGCGGCCGGGTCGGCGTTGGCCTCGTCCAGCGCGGCGTGAAACTCGGCCTCCAGCGCGGGCGTGATCGCGTTGAGCGCCTCGGGGCGGTTCCAGGTGATCGTGGCCACGGGTCCGTCGAGCGCGTAGCGGATGTTCTCGTAGTCGGGCATTTCGCAACTCCTCTGCCGCCTCGTCACACTACGACAACCGGCGCGTTCAAGCGGCCTATGATGAGCCAAGAGGTGGAGGGATGCTCATGACGGCCCAGAACGACGCCCCGCACAGGCAGATCGCGGAATTCTGCCGCCGCTGGCAGATCAGCGAGTTCGCCTTCATCGGCCGAGCGCTGCGCGGCGCGGCCGACTCGCATGGCGGCTTTGATGTGCTCGTGCGCTATGCGCCCGAGGCGAAGCACACGCTGTTCTGCGAGGTCGAGATGGAGCGCGAATTGGCCGACATTTTCGGCTGTGATGTGGGGCTGGTCGGCCGCGAGGCGATTGAGCAGAGCAGCAACCCGATCCGCCGGGCGGCGGCGCTACAGGTGGCTGAGACGGTGTATGCCGCCTGACGACGATGGAGTGCCGGCTCGCTTATGCTCGCTTGGGGAGGCAAGCTGATGCCGCTGCGAATCGATCTGCCGCGCGAGCAAATCGCGGAATTTTGCCTGCGCTGGGGAATCACCGAGTTCGCCTTCTTCGGCTCCGTCCTGCGCGATGACTTCGGGCCGGAGAGCGACATTGATGTGCTGGTGCAGTTCGACGCGGACGCCGGGCTCACGCTGTTCGACATCGTGCGTATGGAGGATGAGCTCCGCGAGCTCTTCGGTCGTGAGGTTGATCTGGCGGATCGCGAGGCGGTTGAGCAGAGCCGCAATCACATTCGTCGAACCGCCATCCTGGCCGCAGCCGAGACCGTCTATGCCGCATGACGACGATGGGGTTGCATCTGACCTATGCTCACCCCACGGAGGCGAAACCATGCCGCTGCGAATCGAGCTGCCGCGCGAGCAAATCGCGGAATTCTGCCAGTGCTGGGGAATCACCGAGTTCGCCTTCTTCGGCTCCGTCCTGCGCGACGACTTCGGGCCGGAGAGCGACATCAATGTGCTGGTGCGGCTGACGCCGAATTCTGGGCTGACGCTGCTCGATGTCGCGCAGATGGAGCGCCAGCTCACGGAGCTGCTCGGGCGGAATGTCCACCTAGCCACCTGGAACGGCGTTGAGCAGAGCGGCGACGAGATTCTCAAGGAGTCGATTCTGGGCGTCGCCGAGACGGTGTATGCCGCCTGACGACGATCATCTCCGCGACATGGTTCAGGCCGCGCGAAAGACGCTCAACCACTCCGCCGGGCTAACCCGCGACGACTTCTACGCCAGTGAATTGCACCAAAGCGCCGTGAAGTACGAGTTGCAAGTCATCGGTGAAGCGGCCTCCAACGTCAGCCGCGAGACTCGCGACGCCAACCCCGCGATTCGGTGGGCGAACATCATCGGCATGCGCCAGCACATGGTGCATGGGCACCGGACGGTGGACCTGGAGATCGTCTGGGCAACCGTGCGGCGCGATGTGCCACAACTGCTCAGGCAGCTTGAGCCGCTGCTCGCGGCCGGCGCGGATTAGAGGCCGCCGATGCCCGGTCCACTCGACGGCATTCGCGTGCTGGAGCTGGCCCAGATCATCGCCGGGCCGTACTGCGGCGTGGCGCTGGCGGATTTGGGCGCGGATGTGGTGAAGCTGGAGCCGCCCGAGGGCGAAGGGGCGCGGCGGATTGCGCAGTTCGCGCCCGGCGAGAGCAAGCCGTTTCATGCGCTCAGCCGCGGCAAACGCGGCATCGTCGTCGACCTCCACACTCAGCGCGGGCGCGAGGTTGTGCATCGGCTAATCGCCGATTTCGATGTCTTCCTGACCAACCTGCGGCCCGGCGTGCCGGAGCGGATTGGCGTCGATTATGCAACCTTGCGCCGCTTCCGACCCGACCTGATCTATCTGCACAACACCGGTTTCGGCACAGCGGAAGAAGTCGCGGGCGGCGCGATCGACGCGGAGGCGGCGAAGCGGATCACGCAGCGGGCCGGCTCCGACATCATCGTGCAGGCCTACTCGGGGCTGATGGCGGGCGATGAGAAGGTGGACGAGCGCGGCGCGCCGCAGCACATCACCGCCACCGCGCCGGCCGATTATGTCGCCGCCGTGGCCGGCGCGATGGGCGTCTCCGCCGCGCTCTACCACCGCGAGCGCACTGGCGAGGGGCAGTATCTCAGCACCTCGCTGCTCACCGCAGGGCTGACGTTGCAGGCCAGCTGGATCGCCGAGGTGCCCGTCTCCGACGCGATTCTGATGCAGCCGCTGCTGGATCAGATCCACGAGCTGCGCGCGCAGGGCGCGAGCTACGCGGAGATCATCCGCGCGCGGCGCGAGCAGCCGCGCCAAACGCGGGCGTTTCGGCTCTACTACGCCAGCTACCCCGTGCAGGACGGCGCGATCATCCTCGGCGCGCTGACGCCCGCCAACCGCGGCCAGATCCGCCGCGCGCTGGGCATCACCGACGACCCCACCGACGACGACGATTTCAACGCGCTCGACCCGGCAACGCTGCCCGTGGTGGAGCGGCTGCGCGAGCAGATCAGCGCGATCTTCATGACCGCGACGATGGATGAGTGGATGGCTCGCCTCGACTCGGAAGGCGCGCCGGCGGCCAAGGTCAATCTGCCTGAGGAGATCAGCCGCGACCCGGAGATCGAGGCGCTTGGCCTGCTGCGCCCGATTGAGCATCCGCTGACAGGACCGGAGCGCCATGTCGGCCCGCTGGTGCGAATGTCGGCGACACCCACCGGCAGCGAGCGCTCCGCGCCGCCGCTCGACGCCCACACCGACGCGATCCTGCGCGAGCACGGTTTCTCAGAAGAGGAGATCGCGTCCCTCCGCGAGGAAGGCGCCATCGGCGCGCCGGGCTAAAGCGACGCTGCGCTGTAGACCTGATCGATCGCTTGGACCAGATCGAACAGCGCCTCTCCGTAGCGCCCATCGCGCACGGAAACGGCCAGATCGCCGTGCCCGATGTCGAGCCGATGCCTGCGCAGGACATTGGCAATTGCGTCCTTGCGCCGGTCGGCGCCGGGCTCGTACTCGTCCATATCGATGCCGTAATCGAAGTGGGCGCGCATCATCGTGTGCCCCTCATCCGAGAAGACCCAACAGCCGCTGACGCACTTGAGCACGATCACGAAACAGTCGCCGTCGTCGAACATGAACGGCGTCGCCACCTGGTACCGCTCGAACCCGTCGGGCTCCAAGCGTATCTCGGTCGAGATGCCCATCTGAAATTCTTGCTCGACGGATGTGGTGGTCATGTTGCGCTTGCCGCGTCGGGGGTGAAGGCAATCTGTGCGCGTTCCCGCGCGGTGTATGCGGCGGCGGCGATGGTCAGCAGCCCCTGCGCGAAAGCGAACAGCGCGTCGGCGTAGCCCTCGTTGGTGATGGGGTGGATCAGTTCGCCGCCGCGATCTTCGATGCGGAACATCGCAAGCGCCTTGGCGATGATCCGGTCGCACATACCGCCCTGTCGATCGTCGTCGTCAAGCTCGTCGGCCAGGTGCATGTAGGTGTGCGCCTCGTCAGACAGCACCCAGCCGTTTCGCTCCCGCTTGAGCACGATTACCAGGTGGTCCCCGTCGTTGAACATGAACGGCGTGAGCACGCGGAAGCGATTCGGGCCCTCGGCCGAGAGCCGAACGCACTTCGACACGCCGTTGCTGAATTCCTGGGTGACCGTTTCGATGCTCATGCTTTCACCATTGCCAGCGTAAGGCGTCTCGCCACGCGCCAGCCTGCTCGAAGCTCGCATGCTCGATCAGGCAGCAATCTCCGCGTCGCTCCGAGCCGCAGCCGGCCCCGATCACGCTAGCCTGTGGGCACATGGCGAAGGAGGGGTGAGCATGGCCGGCGCGCTTGATGGAGTCCGAGTCCTCGAGGTTTCCCAGATCATCGCGGGGCCGATGTGCGGCGTCTTTCTCTCCGACATGGGCGCTGATGTCGTCAAGATTGAGTCCGCCGCCGGCGACGGGATGCGGCTGCTGGGGCAGATCGCGCCCGGCGAGAGCAAGGGCTTTCACGTCTTCAACCGCGGCAAGCGGGGGATTGTGCTCGACCTCGCCTCCGGCGACGGACAGGCCGTGGCTCGCCGCCTCGTGCGCGGCTTCGACGTCTTCCTGATCAACGCGCGGCCGGGCGTGCCGGCGCGGCTGGGGCTGGACTACGAGACGCTGCGCGCGGAGCGGCCCGACCTGATCTACCTCGACAACACCGCCTACGGGCCTGAAGGTCCCAGCGCTCACCGCGCGGGCGCGGACATCATCGCGCAGGCTTACTCCGGCCTGATGGCGGGCGACGAGAAGTTCGACGAGCACGGCGGGCCGGACCTGATCACCGCCACCACGCCGGCCGACTTTTCGGCCGCCTACAGCAGCGCGATCGCCGTCTGCGCGGCCCTCTTTCACCGCGAGCGCACAGGCGAGGGGCAGCGCATTCAGACCTCCCTGCTGGCCTCCGCGCTCACCCTCCAAAACGCATTCGTCGCGCGCATGCCCGTCTCCGACGCCGTGCTGCTCGATCCGGTGCTGGCGGCGCTTGCGGAGGCGCGCGAACGCGGGGCGTCGTGGCGCGAGTTGCAGGCGTCGCGGGGCGGGTTGCGCGCCCTCGTCGGCGGCGCGTTCCTGCTCTACTACGGCGGCTACCAGACAAGCGACGGCGCGATCATGCTGGGCTGCGTCACCCCCCACAACCAGCAGCAGGTGCGCGACGCGGTCGGCCTCGAACACGATCCCACGACCGACCCCGATTTCAACCCGCTGGCGGAGGAGTCCAAGGCGATTGTCGCGGGCGTGCGCGCGCAGATCAGCGAGCGCTTCGCAGGCAACACGACGGAGTACTGGATCGCGCGGCTCGATGAGGCGGGCGCGCCGGCGTCGCAGGTGAATCTGCCGGAGGACATGACCGCCGACCCGCAGGTGGAGGCGCTGGGCCTGATGGTGGAGCTGGAGCATGCGCTGACCGGTCCGGAGACGATGGTCGGCCCGTCGTGGTCGATGTCGGCGACTCCGTTGGAGGCGCAAGGCGCGTCGCCCGCGCTGGACGCCGACACAGACGCGGTGCTGGCCGAGCACGGCTACAACGCCGCAGAGATCGCCGCCCTCCGCGCCAACGGCGCCATCGGCGTCCCGCCGGCCGACGGCTAGCGCCTACGCACGCTTCCGTCACTCTCACGCTTCCGTCATTCCTGCGCAGGCAGGAACCTAGCCAAACTCTGTCCTGCCCACTTCCACCATTCTCACAACTTTCGTCATTCCCACGCTTCCGTCATTCCCACGCTTCCGTCATCCTCACGCTTCCGTCATTCCTGCGCAGGCAGGAACCTAGCCAAACTCCGCCCTGCCCACTTCCTCCATTCTCACGCTTCCGTCATTCCTGCGCAGGCAGGAACCTAGCCAAGCTCCGTCCTGCCCACTTCCCCCACTCTCACGCTTCCGTCATTCCCACGCTTCCGTCACTCTCACGCTTCCGTCATTCCTGCGCAGGCAGGAACCTAGCCAAACTCCGTCCTGCCCACTTCCTCCATCCCTCCCCCCTCCCAGCAGACCTTCGCGTAACCCCCAAATTCGGCGATGCAGGCCGATCGCCTCTATCTGGTCGGGTTGTCCACCACACAGCGAAATTCGGGGTTGCGCGAAAGTCTGCTCCCAGAGGGGAGGCGAGGTGGGGGGTGGAACGCCGCGAGCGCGCAACAGCCAACCTCCAACACCCCGACTGTCCCCCACCCCCACTCCTCCCAATTCCTGCTACCCTTACACTAGAACAGGAGTGCCGAACCATGCCTCTCTCCCCGCAACACCGCCAACGCGAATCCCACGCCGCCGCCGTCAACCACGCACTTGCCAACGCTGACCAAACCTGGACAGAGGTTGACACCAGGTTGACAAAAGTTGACGCCAGGTTGACAAAAGTTGACAAAACTTGCCACCGTCAACCCCCGCCCCAACCCAAAATCTCGGCAAAACACAGCGAATCCGCGAATCCGACCGTCCCAACGACCCCATCGTCAACCTTCGCTGTCAACCCCTCCGCCATTCCCGCGCCTCACTCCGGCGCACCCCGAACAAACCCGAACAAACCTGAACAAATCCGAACAAACCCGAACAGCGCCGAACGCCCCGACCAGATAGGACCACCCCCGGAATCACCCCTGAACGCCCCGAAAAAACAAAACCCGAACACCGCCGTCGTTCCCACGCCGCCTTGGCCGGCATCCACCCTATTCACGTGTCTCGCGCCTCTGTGGTTGCGACACCTACGACGACTCCTCCACCGGCTTGCGCGGCCCCTTGCGCACGAAGCGGCTGACCCGCGCCTGCTCCGCCAGCAGACCCTGCGGACGCCAGAGCAGGAAGATCACGATCAGCGCGCCGATGATCAGTTGGCGCACCTGGAACACCCGCGAGCCGAGCCAGTCCGGGAAGCTCTCCTGGAACAGCGGCACGCCGAACCAGAAAAAGCCGACCGCCAGCGCGCCCAACAGCACGCCTTTGTGGTTGCCGCTGCCGCCCACAATCACCATCGTCCAGACGAAGAACGTGCCGATCACGTTCGAGAACCCGCCCGGCGCGATGCTCTTGATCTCGTGCGCGTAGAGCCCGCCCGCCAGACCCATCAGCACCCCGCCCAGCACGAACGCCTGAACCCGAAACGCCACCGTGTTCTTGCCCGTGGCGCGCGCCGTGTCCTCGTTGTCCCGCACCGCCCGCAGCACCCGCCCCCAGGGCGACGCGCCGGCGCGCGAGACCAGCCAGAAGACGAACGCCACGAACAGCAGCGCCACCACCAGCGCGAACCAGCGGTAGTCCTCGCCCGGCGTGATCTGGTCCGCGATCCCTTCGAGAAAGCGCGGCAGCCCGTTCAGCCCTCGCGCGCGGTTCACCAGCCCATCGACCGAGTTGGCGATGCTGCGCAGGATCGCGGCCACGCCGATCGTCATGATCGCCAGGAAGTCGTCGCGCAGGCGCAGCATCGGGATGCTCAACAGCAGCGCCAGCACGCCCCCCGCGATCGCCGCCATCAGCCAGCCCACCGCGACCGGCGCGCCCCAGCCGCCGATGTAGCTCTCCAGCGCCTGCGGCGGATCCAGCGTGAAGATCGCCGACACGTACGCCCCCGCCATGAAAAATGCCGCCACCCCGAAATTGAGAATGCCCGCGCCCCACTGCGTGTTCAGCGCCAGCGCGAGAATCGCGAAGAACGAGACCGTGGTCAGGAAGCCGACGGTCCAGTTGACCGCGCCGCTGAACGTGACCAGCGTGGGGAAGAGCTCTTCGACCGGCATCAGGCGTCCCGCCCAAACAGCCCGCGCGGGCGCAGCAGCAACACCGCGGTCACGATGATGAACGGAATCGCCGGCTTGAAGCCCGTATCAATCCAGCGCGTCGAGACCTCCTGGCTGATGCCCACCACCAGCCCGCCGATCAGCGCGCCGCCGGGACTGCCGATCCCGCCCAGAATCGCCGCCGCGAAGAGCGGCAGCAGCAGCACGAAGCCCGAGTCGAAGCGCACCTCCGTCTGAATCCCCAGCATCACCCCGGCCAGCGCCGCCAGCAGACCGCCCAGCGCCCAGGTGCCCAGCCGCACGCGGTCCGTGCGGATGCCGCTCGCCTCCGCCAACTCCGCGTTGTCCGCCGTCGCCCGCATCGCCTTGCCGAAGCGCGTGCGGTAGAGCAGCAGATACACGCCCAGCCCGATCAGCAGCGTCAGCCCGATGATGAAAATCTGATCCGGCTTGATCCGCACGCCCTCGGTGATCTCGATCGCCTTGTGGATGCCCGGCGTGAAGCGGAAGTTGCTCGGCCCCCAGATCAGCTGCACCAGCGCGCGGATCATGATCCCGATGCCCAGCGACGCGATCGCGAACACGAAAAACCCGCCCCCGCGCTGCCGAAGTCTGCGATAGACCAACCGCTCCAACGCCAGCGCCAGCCCGACCACGACCACGATCGCCAGCAGACCCCCCAACACCAACCCCCAGCCGAACGAGAGCGGCCCGAACGAGCCGCCCTGAAAGCCCAGATTCGCGCCCTCCACCGAAACCACGAACAACACCACGAACATCGCCGCCGTCATGCTGTCCCCAAAGGAGAAATCGCCCACGCCCAAAATGCCGTAGACCAGCGTCACGCCCACCGCGCCCACGGCGATGATCGAGCCCACAATCCAGCCGACCAGGACGAGCTGCGCGATCTCGATGGCGGGGCTCCCCTCTAATCGCGTTCCGCGCCGGCCGGCGCGAGCGTGTCGTCGGCGGAATCGCCGCCGCCACCCTCATTGCCCTCATCGTCGTCTTCGCCGTCTTCGTCCAGCCCGCGGCCGAGGAAGAGCCGCCCCACATCGCCGCTGGCCAGCATCTCCTCCGCTGGCGCGTCGAGCGCCTTCTCGCCGTTCACCATCACCACCCCGCGATCGGACCAGCGCAGCGCTTCGGTCGCGTTCTGCTCGACCAGCAGCACGCCCACCCCGTTCCGGTGAATGTCCGAGACCCGCTCGAAGATCTCCACCCGCGCCGCCGGCGAGAGGCTGGCGGTCGGCTCGTCGAGGCAGAGCAGATGCGGATCCAGCATCAGCGCGCGGGCGATCGCCAGCATCTGCCGCTGCCCGCCCGAGAGCCGGCTGGCCCGCTCGCGCGGACGCTCGCGCAGCACCGGGAACATCCCCAGCACCTCATCGATCCGCTGCTCGAGATCGCCGTGCCGGCGGTAGCCGCCCATCTCCAGATTCTCGCGGATCGAGAGCGAGGCGAAGACGTTTTCGCGCTGCGGCACGTAGCCCACCCCCACCGCGACCATCCGCGGCGCGTCCAGATCGCTCACGTCGCGCCCCGCCAGCCGACGCTCGCCCGTCACATACGGCAGCGCCCCCATCAGCCCCTTGATCAGCGTCGATTTGCCCGCCCCGTTGGGCCCGATGATCGTCACGATCTCGTCCGCGTTCATCTCCAGATCGACATCGTGAATGATGTCGATGCCGGAGACGTAGCCCGCCGTCAGGCCGCGGACCTGCACCAGCGGCTCCGCGCCGTTGGCGGTGAACGCCGCGTGCGCCGCGCGCGCGGCCTCATCGCCGCTCTGTTCGCTTCGCTCACTCATGATGCGCGCCCCGCAGGTAGGCCACCTCGACCTCGGGATTCGAGAGCACGTCGTCCGCCGCGCCGATGTCCAGCACCTGCCCCCGCGCCATCACCACCACCGGATGACAGAGCTCGCGCACCAAATCGAGATTGTGCTCGATGATCAGGAAGGTGATCCCGAACTCCTCGCGGAAGCGGCGGATGTCGTCGCTGATCCGCACGAGCAGTGAGGGGTTGACGCCCGCCGCCGGCTCATCGAGCAGGATCATCTGCGGGTGCGTCATCAGCGCGCGGCCGAGTTCGAGCAATTTGCGCTGCCCGCCCGAGAGGGTGCCGGCCTGGGCGTAAGCCATGTGCCCGAGCGCGACGAGGTCCAGCACTTCGTGGGCGTGCTCCTCCAGCGCGCGCTCCTCGCCGCGCACCCGCCAGGGCGTCAGCCAGTTGCGCCAGATCTGCTCGCCGCTCTGCTCCGACTCGGCCAGCATCAGGTTCTCCAGCACCGTCATCGTTTCCAGTTCCTGAGGGATCTGAAACGTGCGCACGAGGCCGCGGCGGAAGACGCGGTGCGGCGCCATCCCGGTGATGTCCTCGCCGCGAAAGCGCACCCGCCCGCCGCTCGGCCGCAGGAAGCCGGCCAGGCAGTTGAAGCAGGTCGTCTTGCCCGCGCCGTTGGGGCCGATCAGCCCCGCGATCACGCCCTGCTCGATCGCAAAGCTGGCCCCGTCGACGGCGCGCAGCCCGCCGAAATAGCGCGCCAGATCGTCCACTTCCAGAAGCGCCGACATCGCGCCGCCCGCCCCTCAGCCCGGCGGCCAGGACAGCGCGCGGCCGCCCAGCACGTGCAGATGCAGATGATCGACCGTCTGCCCCGCGTCCGCCCCCACATTGACCACCACCCGCCAGCCGCCCTCCACAATCCCCTCGCGCTGCGCCACGATCTCAGCCGCCTGCAGCAGATGCCCCAGCAGCGCCGGGTCGGCCTCGCCGGCCTCGTTCAACCCCGCAATGCCCTCGCGCGGAATCACCAGCGCATGCACCGGCGCCTGCGGATTGAGATCGCGGAAAGCCACGCAAAGCTCGTCCTCATAGACCAGGTCGGCGGGGATTTCGCCGCGCACAATCGCCCCGAACACGGTGTCGGACGATTGCTCGCGCCGCTCCAGCGCTCCGGGATCGGCCATGGCGCGTCCTCCGCTCGTGCGCCCGCATTGGCGCGTACGCTAGCAGCGCCGCGCGCAACCGACGGATAAGCTGCGGCCATGAGCGCTCCCGAGCAACCCAACCTCGTCCTGATCCGCCACGGCCAGAGCGAGTGGAACCTGCAAAACCGCTTCACCGGCTGGGTCGATGTGGACCTGAGCGCGAGCGGCATCGAGGAAGCGCGCGCCGCCGGCCGCCAGCTGGCGGCGGCCGGCATCGAGTTCGACCGCGCCTGGACCTCGCTGCTCAAGCGCGCGATCCACACGCTCTGGATCGTGCTCGACGAGCTCGACGCGGCCTGGCTGCCGGTCGAGCGCCGCTGGCGGCTCAACGAGCGCCACTACGGCGCGCTGCAAGGCCTCAACAAGGCCGAAACCGCGGCGCGGCACGGCGAAGAACAGGTGCAAATCTGGCGCCGCTCCTACGACACGCCGCCCCCGCCGCTGCCGCGCGACGACCCGTCGCACCCCCGCTTCGACCCGCGCTACGCCGAGGCCGCAGAGCTCGACCTCGCCCCAGACGCGGAGTCGCTGCTTGACACCCTCGAGCGCGTGCTGCCCTGCTGGGAAGACGAGCTCGCCCCCGCCCTCCGCGACGGCGAGCGCCTGCTGATCGCCGCCCACGGCAACAGCCTCCGCGCGCTGATCAAACACCTCGAAGGCATCAGCGACGACGCAATCAGCGCCCTCAACATCCCCACCGGCCAACCGCTCGCCTACAAGCTCGATGCCCAGCTCAACGTGACGGCGCACGGCTACCTGGCCGAAGAGTCCGAAATCGCCAAAGCCGCCGCCCGCATAGCCGCTCAGGGCCGCGCCGCCCGCTAGCCACCCAGGGCCGCGCCGCCCGCTAGCGCGCGCCCACACTTCCGTGATTCCTGCGCCCCCTCCGTCATTCCTGCGCCCCTCCGTCATTCCTGCGCAGGCAGGAACCACTCATCTCTCAACCACCCCTTGCCAACCCCGGAAAGCCACCCACGCGCCCGCCGCGGACATGACGGAAACATCTCTTAGAGTGAGCCAATGCCTGCGCTGCCGCCGGAGACTGTTCGCGCCTATGACATTCGCGGGCTTGCGCCCGGGCAGATTGATGCGGCGGCGGCCGAGCAGGTCGCGCGGGGCTTTGCCGCCTGGCTTGGGAAGCGGGGCGCATCGAGCGCGGCAGTGGGGCGCGACGCGCGGGCTACGTCGCCGGAGCTGTACGAGGCAGTCGTTGGCGGCCTGACCGCGGCGGGGATCGCGGTTGAAGCGCTGGGGCTCTGCCCCACGCCGGTGGTCGGCTGGGCGGTCGATCAGCTCGAGCTGGGCGGCGGGCTGATCGTCACCGCGAGCCACAACCCTCCCGAATACAACGGCTTCAAGCTGCTCGGCGCGGAGGCGCTGCCGCTGCTCAGCGATGAGATTGCGGCTGTCGCGCGGGGCGGCGAGCGACGCTCAGCGAGCCGCGCGGCGCGGCATGATCGCGACATTGCGCCCGACTACCTGGAGCTGCTGAGGACGCGGTTTCCCCGCAGCGGGCTGCGCGTGGCAGTCGATCCGGGCAACGGCGTGGTGGGCCGCACCGGGCCGCCCGCGCTGGCGGCGCTGACCGAGGCCGCGCACGCCATTCACCACACGATCATGCCCCGCGGCCCGCACATCGCCGATCCGCAGGAGCCGTCGACGATGATCGACCTGGCCAACGCGGTCACGACGTTAGGTCTGGATTTGGGCATCGCCTGGGACGCCGACGGCGATCGGGTGGGCGTGGTCGATCACCTCGGGCGCCGCTACGAAGCGGACTGGCTGACGGCGCTGCTGGCGCGTCCGCTGCTGGAGCGTCGGCCGGGCGCGGCGGTGCTGCTGGATGCGAAGGCGTCGCGCAGCGCAATCGACGACATCGCGGCACGGGGCGGCACGCCACAGATTGCGCCGACCGGCTATCCGCGCTTTCGGCGGCGGATGCGGGAGCAGCGAATCGCGTTCGGCGGCGAGACGAGCGGGCACATCATGTTCGGCCCCGAATACCTCGGCGGCGAGCGCTACCCATGGCTCGACGACGGCGTCTACGCCGCCTGCGCGCTCGCGTGCTGGCTGGATCGCAGCGGGCAATCGCTGGCGGAAGCGGCGTCCGCAATTCGGGCGCGGCCGGCGTCGCCCGAGCTGCGCCTGCCCTGCCCCGACGAGCAGAAAGCGGCGGTGGCGGCGGCGATCGGCGACTGGCACGCCGATCGCTTCGCGGTGGATCGCAGCGACGGCGCGCGGATCGACTACGGAGACGGCTGGGCGCACGCGCGCCCGTCGAACACCGCGCCGGTGCTCAGCCTGCGCTTCGAGGCGGACACGATCGAGGCCTACGCGCAAATCCAGGAACAGCTCCTCACCGCGCTAAAACCCCACCAAAACGTCCAACACCAATCAAAAATCGCCGCCCCCCCAACGCTAGGCCCGCAGCCCCCCACCTGACGCCCCCGCTTCCCAAGCAACTCCCCCCACCCGCCATTCCTGTGCCCCTCACCCACCATTCCTGCGCCCCTCACCCGCCACTCCTGCGCCCCTTCCCGTCATTCCTACGCAGGCAGGAACCCAGGCGACCTCCGCCGTCAGTAGGCGCACTCGAGCTCCCGACAGCCACCCAAGCCGCTTTCGCGCCCCCGCCGAACGCTCAACGCCGCCTGTGCAGCAGCTCGGTGATACCCGCCGCGAGCGCGGGGCGACCGGGCGCCGTAGAGACGGTCTGGCGGCGCAGCGTTGCGCGGTGTAAGCTTGCGGGCGTGAAGAATATCGCTGAGCGGGTGACGGCCAAGCGGCTGCGCGGGGCGCGGCGGATGCCGTGCGCGCTCCTGCGATTCGGGGGGGGGGGGGACTCCTTGCCCTCGTCGCGCTGCTGATTGGCGTCCTGACGCTGAATTTGGCGACCGACCGCCAGACGGCCGACGCGCTCAGCGTGACATCAAACGCCCGCTACCTCTCGCTCGACGCGGGCGGTGAGCATCAATGCACATTGCGCGCCGACGGCGTGATTCGCTGTTGGGGCGGCAACTCATCCGAGCTGCGCGACATCCCCGAAGGCCGCTACAGCGCCATCAGCGCCGGCGACTGGCACAACTGCGCGATTCGGCGGGGGAGCGGGGAGGTCGTCTGTTGGGGCGGAGACTCGAACGCGCCGTCAGGCGTGTTCGTTGATGTGGCGGTCGGCTGGCAATTCGCCTGCGGGGTGCGCGAGACTGGTGGGCTTGAGTGCTGGGGAACCAACAGTTTCGGCCGCAGCGTGCTTGACTACGGGCAGGACGAGCCGCCGGAGGGGGAATTCGCCTCCGTGAGCGCGGGCTACTTGCACGCCTGCGGACTGCGGACAACGGGAGAGATCGCCTGTTGGGGGCGCGGCAGCCTTGGGCGCGCCAACGCGCCTGAGGGCGTCTTCACGCAGGTGAGCACGGGGACGACGCACTCTTGCGGCCTGCGCGAGAACGGCGCGGTGGAATGCTGGGGGCTGAACAACTTCGGCCAACTCAACGCGCCGTCGGGAGTCTTCACGCAGGTGAGCGCGGGCGCGTGGCACAGCTGCGGGTTGCGCGAGTCGGGCGCGATCGAGTGCTGGGGCGACGACCGCCACGACCAGTCCAACCCCCCATCGGGGCGCTATCTCGCCGTGAGCGCGGGAATGCGGCATACGTGCGCGCTCAGCAGCGAGCGCGCTCGCTGTTGGGGCGGGCAGGATGATCGCCTGCCTGAGCTGATTGCGGAGCTTGCGCCGACGAGCGTCACTCGGACCGTCGCGGATACCTCAAGCGAAGACGAGGGCGGCGCAACGCCGGACCCTGTGAATCCCAACCCGCCCACTCCGACGCCCACTCCAACTCCAACTCCCACTCCGACCACCTTCACCGCAGTCAGCGCGGGCGGGTCGCACGCCTGCGCCCTGCGCAGCACCGGCAGCCTCGCTTGCTGGGGCAACAACGGCGACAACCGCGCCACACCGCCGACGGGTTCCGACTTCACGGCCGTGGCGGCGGGGGGCAGCCACAGTTGCGCGCTGCGCAGCACGGGCGCGATCGCTTGCTGGGGCGCCAACGGCCAGAACCGCGCCACGCCGCCGACCAGCGGCAGCTTCAGCGCCATCAGCGTCGGCTCAGCGCACAGCTGTGCGCTGAGCAGCGCCGGCGCGATCTCCTGCTGGGGAAACGACTTATACAACCAGAGCTCACCGCCGTCGGGCACGTTCACCGCCATCGCGTTGGGTGCTTTCCACGGTTGCGCGCTGAACAGCAGCGGCGCGATCTCTTGCTGGGGCTTCGGCGACATCACCAACAGCCGCACCGCGCCGCCCTCGGGCGCATTCAGCGCCATCTCGCTGGGCGGTACGCATGGCTGCGCACTCAACAGCGCGGGCGCAATCTCCTGCTGGGGACAGAATGATTACAACCAAAGGAGCGATGCGCCCTCGTCGGGCACCTTTACAGCGCTCAGCGGCGGCGAGAGGCACGCCTGCGCGCTGAACAGCGCCGGCGCGATCACCTGTTGGGGCCGAAACAATCAGGACCAAACCACAGTCACCGCGGGCACCTACACGGCCGTTAGCGCGGGGAACGAACACACCTGCGGCCTCAAGACCGACGGCACCATCGCCTGCTGGGGCAACAGCGCCAACAACCGCCTCATGGCCCCGTCGCCGTAGTCCCCACTCCGCCACATCCGCGCCCCCCATCTCCGCCACTCCCGCGCCACTCCCGCGCCACTCCCGCGCCACTCCCGCCACTCCTGCGCCCCTTCCCGTCATTCCTGCGCCCCCTCCGTCATTCCTGCGCAGGCAGGAATGACGGGAAGGTGCGCGCGGGTAGCGGGAGCGGGAAGTGCGAACAGAATCTAGGGGAGCACTGCGTGGGCGGCGGTGTCTTGCGCGATCTGCTCGTCGGGGGCCTGGCCGGCGTAGATCTTGGTGATGACGCCGTCGGCGTTGATGAAGAAGGTGCGCGGCGGGCCGGGCAAGCCGCCGATGCCGTAGGCGCGGAAGACGCCCCCGTCGAAATCCATCGGGACGGGAAAGTTGACGCCGAACTCGTCGGCGAAATCCTGCGCGGCGCTGCGCGGCTCCTCGATGTTGACGCCGATGATGAGCAGTCCGGTCTCGGCGTGCGCGTTCTGCGCGCGGATCAGGGCGGGCGCCTCGCGGCGGCAGGGGCTGCACCAGGAGGCCCAGAAGTTGACGACGAGCGGGCGGCCGCGCAGGTCGGAGAGGCGGAAGCGTCCGCCGTCGAGCGTGTCCAGCTCGAAGTCGGGCGCGAGCGCGCCGATTTCAGGGGCGATAGCGCGGCCGTCCGTTTGCAGGTCGGCAGGCAGCGGCACGATGCCCGTCGTCCCAGGCTCGCCGCCGGCGCGCAGGAAGATCAGCCAGAGCGCGAGCGCGACGATGCCGACGACGGCGAGCCCGGCCAGCAGCGTGCGCGCGCCGTGGTACTCGCGCGGGCGGTTGGGGTGCTCGGAAGGCAGTTCGCTCATGTCGCCCATGTCTCACCCACGTATGCCGCTCCAGCTTCGCTCGCAGCTTTGCGCTCTCTGCAAGTATGCTGCCACGAGTGGAGACAGGGGTGGCGCATGGCCGCGCAGTCGATCCCGGCGGACGATTTCATGGCCGCGATCCGCGCGGCGGGCGTGCAAGATGTGGTGCTGGTACCCGACACGCATCAGCGCACGCTGCTCGACGCGCTGATGGCGGACGACGAGATTCGCACGGTGCATTGCTCGACCGAGGATGAGGCGATCGCGGTGAGCGCCGGGCTGATCATCGGCGGGCGGCGTCCGCTGATGCAGATTCAGCACGCCGGACTCTACGCCTGCGTGAACAATCTGCGCGGCGTGGGGCTGGATGGGCGATTTCCGATCGTGATGCTGATCGGTCTGCTGGGCCGCGATCCGGAGCTTGCGCCGCGCGAGGACGGCAGCTCGATGGTGCGCCTGGCCGAGCCGCTGCTGGAGACGCTGGGCGTGCCGAGCCATCTGCTCGACGGCGCGGAGGACTTGCACTACGTGGGCGAGGCGTTTGAAGAGGCCGAAGAGCGCGAGGGTCCGGTCGCGCTGTTGGTCGGAGCGACGACATCATGAGCGGCGCGGAAGCGGGCGGGCGGATGTCGCTGGAGGCGGCGCTGGATGTGCTGGCGCGGCACTGGTCGGACCAAGTCGTGGTGGGCACGATGACCGCCAACGGCCTCTGGGCGGAGCGCGCGCCGGGCGACCTGAATTTGGCCTGCATCGGCTTCATGGGCGGCGCATCGGCGCTCGGTCTGGGCGTGGCGCTGGCGCAGCCGGAGCGCGAGGTCTGGGTGATCGACGGCGACGGCTCGCTGATGATGCAGCTCGGTTCGCTGGGCACGATTGCGGGGACGGGCGCGGAGAATTTCGTGCATTTCGTGGTGCACAACGGGGTCTACGAGACCTCGGGCGCGCAGCCGCTGCCGTCGGAGGAGCAGGTCGATTTCGCGGCGCTGGCGGCCGGCGCGGGCTATCGCGCCACGGCGAGCTTCTCGGAGGCGGAGGAGTTGGACGCGGCGCTGGCTGATCTGCTGGCCGCTCCTGGCCCGCTGCTGATCGAGCTGCGCACGCGCCCCGGCGGCCGCTTCTTCGCAGCCCGCCCCACCCCCCCAGGCGCCACCCCCAGGTTCGCCCAACTCTGGCCCCCAATCCGCGCTAAGCTGGCGGGGGAGTAGGCGGGCAGGCAGGCTGCTCGCTTCAGCAGGGGTTTACCCCATATTCCCTGATCGACTCGCAATGCGGGCGACCTGCGTGGGTGCGGCGCGTATGGATTTCTACACCGAAACCGAACTGGCTTCCCTGTTCCGCGACGGCGAATCGCAGCTCGTGGAATGGAAGCGGAGCGCGGCGGATCGGCGGGCGATTCGCCGCAATATCTGCGCATTCGCGAATGACTTGTCGGGCGCAGGGAAGCCGGGTGTGATCTTCGTGGGCGTTGAAGACGACGGCAGTTGCGCCGAAATCGACATCGATGACGCGCTCTTGCGCGACTTGGCGCAAATTCACTCTGACGGCAGTACGCAGCCGATTCCTTTGATTGACGTTGGGAAGGCATCGATCGAAGGATGCGAGGTCGCGGTCGTGCAGGTCGCGCCGTCGGCATCGCCGCCCGTGCAGTATTCAAAGCGGGTCTGGGTCAAGGTCGGACCGACAGTGCAAGAAGCGTCGGAAGACGAGGTGCAGCGCCTGCACGACCGACGCCTGGGACATGAACACTCCCGCGATCTGATTCCTGTCAGGTCGGCTTCGCTTGACGATCTGGATGTCGCGTTCATCCGCGACATCTACATCCCCGCCGCAGTTCCTGCCGAGGTACTTGAACGCAATCGGCGAACGCTCGAGCAGCAGCTTGCATCGCTCCGCCTGCTGGTGGACGGATTGCCAACCTGGGGAGCGTTAATCACGATGGGCGTCGATCCGCAGCGATGGTCCCCCGGCGGCTATGTGCAGTTTCTCCGAATTGCCGGCAAAGAGCTGGGCGATCCCATCCTGGACCAGAAGGCGCTAACCGGGCGGATCGATCATGTCCTGCAAGCTCTGGACGAACTGATCCGCCTCAACATTCTCGTTCGCACGGATATCTCCGGTCCACGCGAAGCCCGGTTCCCTGATTACCCCGTTCAAGCGCTTCGAGAGCTGGGGCGAAACGCCGTGATGCACCGTGCATACAGCGGTACGAACGCGCCAACGCACTTCTACTGGTACGAGGATCGCGTCGAGATTCGCAGTCCCGGGGGACTGTACGGGCGCGTGACGGCGTCGAACTTCGGCAGCGGAATCGTCGACTATCGGAATCCCCTGATCGCAGAGGTCATGTACCATCTGGGGTTCGCGCAACGTTTCGGCCTGGGCGTTGAGCAGGCCCGCGAGTCGCTCGGGGCGAACGGCAACCCCCGGCCGCAGTTCAGGTTTTTCGACGAGCAAATCCTCGCAACGGTACGGAGGGCGCCATGAGGACGATCGCGCTGTTCAACAACAAGGGCGGTGTCGGCAAGACGACTCTCGTGCATCACCTGGCTTGGATGTACGCAGAACAGGGGCTGTCGGTGATCGCCGCCGACCTCGATCCGCAAGCGAATCTCACGAGCATGTTCCTGAGCGAGGAGCGCGCCTTCAAGCTCCTCGAGTCCGGTCCGCCGCAGACGATTCAGGGCGCGCTTCTTCCGCTGCTCGATGGTACGGGCGACATCAACACACCACATCTCGAACACGTCGGCGATGGGCTCGCGCTTTTGCCCGGCGATCTTGCGCTGGCGCGGGCGGAAGGGGAATTGTCAATGCAATGGTCGGCTTGCCTTGACGGCAATGCCCGCGCATTCCGTGTGATTAGCGCATTCTGGCGTCTCCTCCACCGCGCCGCGGCGGATGTCAACGCTGATCTGGCGCTGATCGATGTCGGGCCGAACCTGGGCGCGCTCAATCGGGCGGCGATGGTTGCCGCCTCAAGGATCGTCATTCCGCTCGCACCCGACCTCTATTCGTTGCAGGGCATGCGCAACCTGGGCCCGACGCTGACTGAGTGGCGTCAGCAGTGGCAAGATCGTCTGGAACGGCGGCCGGAGACGCTGCAGGACGTTGAATTGCCGCCGGGCGAGATGCTGCCGGCCGGCTACGTCGTACTCCAGCACGCCGTTCGCCTCGACCGACCGACGAAAGCGTATGCGATGTGGATGGAGCGCATTCCGCGTGAGTATCAGCGCTACATCGCGAACGGACAACGACCGGCTGAAGACGGCGACGAACCATACTGCCTCACGACGCTGAAGCATTACCGCAGTTTGATGCCGCTGGCGCAAGAGGCGCGAAAGCCGATTTTCAACCTCCTGCCGGCCGACGGCGTGAGGGGCGGGCACATGCAGGCCGTGAAGAGCTCCCGCAACGATTTTCGGCTCTTGGCGAGGCGGATCGCCGATCGCTGCGAAGTGCCGCTGCCAAAGGCCCGCTAGCCATTCACGCGAAGGCGCTGCTTTTGGCAGTGTCGATGAAGAGCCGCTTGGCGAGCACTGCGGCCGCTCCCGGCTAGTGATGCTCGCCGTCATCCGCCGCCGGCTGCGGCTCTGCTGCGCAGACATTTTCCAGCGCGCCGATGCCGTCGATTTCGACCCGCACGATGTCGCCCGGCGTGAGCCAGCGCGGCGGCGTCATCGCGACCGCCACGCCCGACGGCGTGCCCGTCGCGATCACATCGCCCGGCTCCAGCGTGAAGGCGGTGCTGAGGTATTCGACGATGTCGAAGCAGTTGAAGATCAGGTGCTCGGTGTTGGAGTTCTGCCGCAGCTCGCCGTTGACGAACGTGCGAACGCCGAGCGCGTGCGGGTCGCCCAGCTCGTCCGCGCTGACGATCACCGGTCCCATCGGCCCGTGGCTGTCGAACGACTTGCCCATCGTGAACTGCCGCGTGCGGTTCTGCCAATCGCGCACCGAAACATCGTTGACGATCGTGTAGCCGGCGATCACGGAGGGCGCGTCGGCCGCGGCGACATGGCGGCAAGCCTGGCCGATCACAATGCCCAGTTCGCCCTCGTAGTCGACATTTTTCGAGGCGAGCGGAATCTGGATTTCGCCGCCGGGGCGGTTCACGCAGGTGCGCTGCTTGGTGAAGATCGTCGGGTAGCGCGGCGTCTCCGCGCCGGTTTCGGCGATGTGGTCGGCGTAGTTGAGCCCGACCGCGAGGAACTTGCTCGGCCGCGGCACTGGCGCGAGCAGCCGCACCTCGCCAAGCGGGCGTCGATTGCCGCCCCGCTCGACGGCCATCTCCGCCATCACGCGAGACTCCTCGCCGGCCGCGAGAAAGTCGCACATGTCGGTCGGAGCCTCAGGTTCGGCGAGGAACAGGTCGACGATTTCGTCGCCGACGATCACTCCAACCCGCTCGCGATCCTCGAAGGAGAAGCTGGCCAGTCGCATGCGCGGCTCCTTTCATCGGCACTAGGATATCAGCGTCGCGGTTTGGCGTTGGAGACGCGAAAGCGTCTGTTCACGCGCACACCTCGCCTCCGTCATACCTGCGCTTGCCGTGGGCATAAACGGACCTGGGGCGGCGGAGTTTGCGGCATTGCGTGGAACTGGCGCTAGTAGATGACCTGCTCGACCAGCAGATCAACATACCGCTCGTCGCTCACGCCCCACTCCTCTTTGAGCACCTGCTCGTTGTGCTCGCCCAACTCGGGCGAACCCCGCTTGCCCAGCCGGCGGCCGTTCCAGGTGAACGGCTGGTGCTGCACCATGAAAGGCGCCTCGCCGCGCTGGAAATGGAAGAAGTAGGGCTGAATCCCGTCATCGTTGAGCACCAGGTCGCGGGCGGTTTCGGCGGGCGAGGCGGGGATGCCGCGCGCCTGCAGCAGGCCGGCCGCGCGCCATGGATCGAGCTGGCTCGACCAGGCCGCCAGCGCGGCCTCGATCTCGTCCTCCGCCGCCTTGCGCCCGGCGAGGCTGCGCAGCTCGCCGCGCCCCGCCAGGTCGGGGCGCTTGATCACGTCGCAGAGCTCGAGCCACTCGCCCGTTCCGCGCACCGCGATGGCCAGCCACTCGTCGTTGCCGTTGGCCGGGAAGAGGCCGTGCGGCGCGTACTCGGTCGAGCGGTTGCCGATCCGCGGTGTGTCGGCGTCGTTGACCAGCGCGTCGACCAGCTCGGCGTCGAGCAGATGCACGGCGGCCTCGTACTGCGCGATCTCGATCTCCTGCCCCTCGCCCGTGCGCTCGCGGTGGATCAGCGCCGCGACGATCTGCGACGCGGCGATCGGCGCGAGCGTGAAATCGGTGTGCAGTGAGCCGAGCCCGATCGGCGCGCGACCCGGTTGGCCGGTCTGCCCCACCACGCCCGAAAGCCCCGTCACGCCGTTGCCGATCCCGCGCCAGCTGTTGTTCGGCCCCCACGTGCCCATCACCGGAAACGAGGCGTAGATCAGGTCGGGCTTGATCGCGCGCAGCTCGTCGTAGGTGAGACCGAACTTCTGCATCGCGCCCGGCGCGAAGTTGTTGGTCACGATGTCGAACTGGTCGAGCACGCCGCGGATCAGTTCGAGGCTCTGCGGCTTGTGCAGGTTGAGCGTGATGCTCCGCTTGTCGGTGTTGGTGTCGTTGAAGAATGCGCCGGTGTCGATCGAGAAGCCGCGCGGCGGGTGCGAAAACTCGCGCACGCTGTCCAGCCCGGAGGCGGACTCGATCTTGATCACATCCGCGCCGAGGTTGGCCAGCATCTCCGTGATCAGCGGACCCGCCGCCATCCAGCAGAAGTCGAGCACGCGCACGCCGGCCAGCGGCAGCGAATCCGCGCCGTGATCGGCGGGCGCGTTCAGCGCGGGCGGCGCAGCCGCCGCGCCGTTTGCACTAATCGAAGCGCCAAGCGAACCATTTGCGCCGTTCAACTGCGAGCGGTCGCCGCGCACGATGCCCAGCTCGATCAGCTCGCCGATTTCACCGCTGCCGAGACCGCCGATCTCCCGCAGCGCTTCAACGCTGTGCGCGCCGAGCGCCGGCGCAGGCCGCGAGCCGAAATCGTAGGCGTCCGAGCGGTAGGGCGAGCGTGGCAGCGTGACGCTGCGCCCCAGCTGCGAGTGCTCGACGGCGCGGAAGAAGCCGCGCTCCTGCAGATGGATGTCCCCGACCAGATCGTGCGCGGTCTGCACCGGCAGTCCCAGGTCGCCTTCCGCCTGCGCGCGGCGCACCAGATCCTCGCGCTCCTGCGCCGCGCAGAAGCGGCGCGTGAACTCGATCATCTCCTCGCGGTGCGCGACGCGGTAATCCTGCGAAGTCCACGGCTCCTTGAGCAGCATGTCGTCGCCCGTCACCTCCGCGTACCAGTTGGGGAAGTTCTCCCACGCCGTGCTGGTCGGATTGCCGAGGTAGGTCACCCACTTGCCGTCGGCGCACTGATAGGTCGAGCCCGGTGTGTTGATGAAGACGATCTCGCCGTCCTCAAAGCGGCCCTGCTCGTAGGCGCCGAAGCCCGCCCCGACCACCGGATACTTGAGCCCGCCGGTGCCGTCGCGCTCCGCGATCATCCCGTGCCAGACGTAGAGGTTCTGGTTGGCCGCCTGAATCATCGTCGAGGCGACCGCCTCTTGCATGCTGACGACGCTGCCGACCGCGCCGCCGCCGCGCCAGCGCTGCCAGATCGCCGAGACCGCCGCGGCGACCGCGCAGTAGGCGGTCTGCTTGTAGCCGAGCTTGCCCGCCGGATAGTCGGGCGCGGTGTCGGGGAAGCCGTTGCAGACCAGCTGGCTGCCGGCCGCCATCGCGATCAGGTCGGTGGCGGCCTGCTCGGGATCGCCGCGGCGGAAGACGACGTCGATCACGCTCGGCGCATCCTCGGCGCCCGCTTCGGCGTTGCGCTGCAGCCGCTCAAAGGCGCGGCGCGCGCGCTCCGACTTCTCAACCGGGCCGATCACGACATCGGCGCGCTCGGCGAGCCGCTCGATCACGTCCCAAGCTTCGGGCGCGTCCAGCGCCAGTGCCAGCGACTGCTTGCCCTGGTTGTAGAGCAAGTGGCGCAGGCCGCGCTCAATGCCCGGCTCGCCGTCGACCCACGGCCCAACGCGGCGCAGGCGATCGCCGCTCGCGGATTCGACGCGCACCACCCGCGCGCCGAGATCGGCGAGGTAGCGCCCCGCCGCAACCGCAGGCTCGTCAGCCAAATCCAGCACCAGCGCCCCGTCAAGCGGCAAACTAGTGGTCATGGTGGGTCTCCATTCAGTCTCGAAGCGGCTGCGCGCCGCTCCCGGCGTGTTCACACTAACGGCAGAAGGCGTCTTGACGAGCAGGGTGATCTGGATAAGGCGAGGCAGAGGGCGTTGGGCTCGCCGCCGCGGATGATCTGGCGGCGGCGTGACTGGCTGTCGCCAGCGAGCCGGCCGGCCGGCGCAGTCGGGTTGCCGAAAGCGCGCGCGCCGCAGGCGTGGATCTGACGGAAAGGGTGAGGGCTTCGTCGTGGACGGCGGGCCATTTGCTGGGCATGGCTGGGTCTCTTTCAACGACACAGTGTCCACCTGATCCTATGCTGCTCACATCATGACTGCTTCCGATGTGCTGGACCGCTTTCACCCACTTGTGCGCGAGTGGTTCCAAGAGAAGTTCCCCGGCGGCCCGACTGAGACGCAGGTCCAAGGCTGGCCCAGCATCCAGGCGGGCAACGATACGCTGATCGCCGCGCCGACGGGCAGCGGCAAGACCCTGACCGCGTTCCTCGCCGGAATCAACGCGCTGATTGCAGAGGACGCACGCGGCGAGCTCGGCAACGAGCTGCGAATCCTCTATGTCTCGCCGCTCAAGGCCCTCGCCAACGACATTCAGCGCAGCCTCAACGGCCCTCTCGACGAGATCGCCGATCGCGCATTTGCGTCAAGCCGGCGAGCGCCGAACGTGAGGACCGCCGTTCGGACCGGCGACTCAACTCGTGAAGAGCGCGACTACATCAACAACAACCCGCCGCACATCCTCAACACGACGCCGGAATCTCTCCACATCATGCTTTCGTCACCGCGCGGCCGCGCCCTCTTCCGCACCGTCGAAACGGTCATCATCGACGAGATCCATCACTTAGTTCAGGACAAACGAGGCACACACCTGGCGCTCGCCCTGGCGCGCCTCGATCACGTCGCGCGACAGCGCCCGGCCCGCATCGGCCTCTCTGCCACACAGAAGCCGATGGATGAAGTGGCCGCTTACCTTTCCGGCCTCGACAGCAATGGCCAGCCGCTGCCTTGCCACATCGTCGACCTGGGCCACCAGCAGCAGATCGAGGTCTGGCTCGAACCTACCATCCCCCGAGGCGTGCAGGAACTGACGTCCGATCGGCGTTTCACCACTGAGCGCATCGCCGAGCTGATCCGCGAACACCGCACTACCCTCGTCTTCGTCAATTCTCGGGCTATCGCCGAATCCGTTGCCGGCGATCTACGCGACCTACTCGGCGACGATGCGGTTGGCGTCCACCACAGCGCCGTTTCGCGGGCGCGGCGTGACGAACTCGAAGAGCAGATGAAGCGTGGCGATATCCGTGCCGTCGTTACCACTTCGTCGCTTGAACTTGGGATCGACATCGGCGCGGTTGATCTGGTCTGCCAGCTTGGCTCGCCAAAGCGCATCGCGACATTCTTGCAGCGAGTTGGCCGCTCGGGGCGGGTGCAAGGCCAAGTCCCGAATGGGGCACTGTTCCCGATGTCGGTTGACGGCTGGATCGAAGGCGAGGCTCTCGTGCATGCCACGCGCACCGGTATGCTTGACCGGCTTCAATTCCCTCCGATGCCCCTCGATGTTCTCGCTCAGCACGTCGCTGCCGAAACCGTCGTTACCAACTACACGGAACCAGAGACTCTGTTCGACTTGCTCAGCCAAACGACGCCCTACGCGGACCTAACCAGGGAGCAATTCGACGCAACCGTGCAAATGCAAATCAACGGCGTGGGCAGCGGCCGCGCCCGATCCCAGCCGTTGATCGCAGAGTCGTCGCGACGCGATGGTCTCGTGCTGTTGCCTGATACGCGACGCATCGCGCTGACAAACAGCGGGACAATCCCCGATACCGGAACGTTCCGCGCGGTCAACGCGGAGAATCTCAAGGAGGTCGGCATTCTCGATGAGCTCTTTGCGTCCGGGCTGGAACAAGGCATGTCGTTCATGCTCGCCCACCACTATTGGCAGGTCCGCCGCGTCGACCCGGAAGGGATCGTTTGGGTCACCCAAATCGAAGACCAAGCCGACCCGCCCAGCTGGCCGGGCGAGGGCATCGGGCGCAGCCGCGAGCTCTCAGCCGAAGTTGGAAGACTCCGCCGCGCGATCATTGCGGCAGCGGATCAGGACGGCTCCGCTACCGAATTGCTGCACCAGATCGGTTCGGCTGGCCGCACGCAATCGAACACGACGCCAGCAGAGCTCGCTGTTCGCTACCTGGTCAAAACCGAAGACCAGCTCGGCATCATTCCGTCCGAGCTGGATGTCGTCGTTGAGCACACGTGGGAAGAAGAGCGCGACGAGGTCGTCGTTATCCACGCGCCGTTCGGCCTGCGCATCAACCGCGCCTGGGCCGCCGCCGTGCTGGAGCTGGCACGGAGCGAAGGTTACGCCGACATCGGCCAGGCAGCAACAATCACTGACGAGAGGTTCGCCATCAAGAGGCTTCCAAAGGGCGCGTTTTCGGCGGTCAATCTGAGTAACGCCGCCGAGTTGCTTGAGCGGGCCGCGCCATTCGACCCGTTTTGGCCGGTCCGCTGGCGCTGGGCAGCGACCATCGCTCTTGCCGTGCATCGCGTCGACACCAACGGACGCATCCCGATTCAGCGGCAGCAGCACGAAGCCTCCGCTCTCTACGACGCGGTCGTCAATGAACTGTCTCACTATGCGGACACCAACACCGCGACGCTCCCTACGGACGCGCACCCACTCCTCTACCAAACCTTGCAGGACATCACGCACTCTGCGATGGATCTGGACGGTTTGGTCGACGTGCTCACCTCGATCGAAGCAGGCGAAATCCAGGTGCACTTCGCGACTACGCGGCCAATGACACCGATGGCGGCGGAATTGTTGCCGGAGTGGTACCGCGCAGATCCCGATGCGCCGCCCTCTGGCTCGATCGCGCGCCGTCCAGGAAGGCGGCTGCCCAGCGACTCAACGCGGGATCTGCTCCACCGGCCGCGGCCGCCCGAGTTGGAGTAAGCTATAGCACATATGACCACCGCCACGGCCGATGCTCGCGAGGCGCCGGGCGGCTTCGCGGAGAGGCGCGGCCCCGTGCGTGCTGCGCCTCGGTCGGCTTTCGCACTTGGCGGCCACCGCCGCCCCGACGCCGCGCGCCGACTGGCCTCGCCAACCCTTTTGCGCGGAAAGTCCCTCAGCACAGGTCAGAAGAGGGCGATCGGGTTGATCGGCGAGGCGGTGCCGCCGGCCAGCCGCAGCGGGGCGATCGTCAGCAGAAACTCCCAGCGGCTGCGCTCGGCGCAGGCCGCCGCCAGCGGGCCCAGCCGCGCGTTGTCGATCAGGTGGACGCCCATGTAGGTGATGATGATGTGGTGGATCGGCAGCGGCGAGCCTTCGACATTCGAGGGGATCATGTCGGAGACGCCGTCGCAGCCGAGAATTGCGACTTCGCGCTCGCGCAGCCAGGGCAGCGTTTCGAGCGTCAGCCCGGCCAGACCCTCGAACGGCGGCCAGGCGCCCTCCGCCTCGCGCCGACTGTCGCGCCCCGTGCGCACCAGCAGGATGTCGCCGGAGCGCACGCGCACATTCTGGCGCTGCTCGGCCGCCTCAAGGTCGGCGACGCCGATCGGCGCGCCCGGTTCGAGCCAGTCCACGCCGCGCAGCGTGGGGATGTCAAGCAGCACGCCGCGCGAGACGATCCCGTCTTCGCCGGCCGTGATCGCGTTGCGCATCGCGCCCGTGCTCAGCACCTCCGAGGCCTCGAACCCGTTGTACATCTTGCCCTGGTCGAGGATGTGGCAGAGCGCGTCCAGGTGTGTGTTGGCCATCCCGTGCGGGGCGATCGCGAAATAGTCGCCGGTCGACTCGATCCCCTGTAGACGCGACTGCCCGCTGGCGTCGCCGGCCAGCGTCATCATGTGCATCACCGGCGTCGGATTGTCGGCCGCGGGCGTCTTGGCCAGCTCGAGCGCGCAGGAGACGGTCGCGCCGTCCCGCACCAGCGTGGCCGCCGCCGCGGCGGTCTCGGGCGTGATGAAGTTGAGCGCGCCACGCTCGTCGTCCGCGCCCCAGCGCCCCCAGTTGGACAGCTGCTGCGCGAGCGCATCGACATCGGCGCGTTTCCCTTGCAATTCAGCCATCGTCAGTCTCCCTTCCGGCGGCCCGATCGCCGCCCTCCAATGCCCCCGCAGTATGCCAGAGCGCAAGACGCTGTGGGGCGCTGCGGTGCGTCGCGGGACGGCCCGACGCCTGGGCGGGCTGTAAGCGGCGGCGGCTGTATGATCACAGGGTTGAAGCGCCTGCCGCCGCCTGGTGCGCAGCCGGTCCGCCTACGAGGACACGTTTTGCGACTGCGCGCCCCGAACGTTTTCTACGGCTGGTACATCGTCATCGCGGGCATCGTGCTCAACATGCTCATGGGCGGGCTGATCATGCACGCCTTCCACTTCTACGTCGCCGAGCTCAAAGCCGAGTTCCTCTGGCCGGCCACGCTGTTCGGCTTCGCCTTCATGCTCACGCGAATCGAATCAGGCGTGCTCGGTCCGATCCAGGGCTGGCTGATCGACCGCTTCGGCCCGCAGACGATGATGCGGTTGGGCATCCTCTCCACGGCGATCGGCCTGCTCGCATTCTCCCAGCTGTGGAGCCAGGGGACGTTCATCGGCTTCTACTTCGTCGTCGCGATCGGCGCCTCGGTGGGCGGATTTATGACCGTCTCCGTCGCGGTCGTCACCTGGTTCGAGCGCAATCGCTCGCGCGCGCTCGGTTATATGTCGACCGGTTTTGCGCTGGGCGGATTTCTGGCCACGCCCGTCGGTTATATGATCCAGGAAATCGGCTGGCGCAACGCCGCGCTGCTTTCCGGAATCGTACTGTTCGCCGTCGGACAAACGCTGGCGACGCTGTTCGTGCGCCGCCCCGAGGACCGCGGACTACAGAAGGACGGCGGACCCGCGCCGTCGGAGGCGCAGCCTGCGCAGTCTGAGCGCGATGCGCCGGCGGCGCCGCAGCCAGCGGCGAATTCACGCAGGCACCGCGATTTCACCGCGCGCGAGGCGTTGCGCACGCGGGCGTTCTGGGGTCTGGCGCTTGCGCACGGCGCGCCGCTGCTCGTGATCTCCGGCGTCTTCGTCCACTTCACGCTGCTGGTGACCGATATCGATGGTCTGACACTGACGCACGCCGGGATCGCCTATACGGTGATGAATCTGGCGCAGCTGGTTGGCCAATTGGGAATGGGCTATCTCGGCGATCGCTATTCCAAACGGTTGCTGCTGATTCCGGCGATGTTCGGACACTGCGCAGCGGCGATTCTGTTAGCGTTCGCGGCGTCCTACGAGATCGTGCTGCTGGCGGCGCTGGTCAACGGCCTCGCCTGGGGCTCGCGCGCCCCGCTGATCACGGCGCTGCGCGCCGACTACTTCGGTGCGTCGAACTTCGGCCAGATCATGGGCTGGTCGTCGGTGGTGATGTCGACGTTTATGACCGTCGGCGGCTTCCTCTCGGCGGTGCTCTACGACGCGACCGGCAGCTACGCGGTGCCGTTCACGGTACTCGGCCTGGGCGCGCTGACCGGCGCGCTCTGGGTGTTGATGGCCGCCCGTCCACGGCTGCCCGGCAGCGGTCCGCCCGGGCGGCGGGGTGGCGAGGCGGCAGCTGTCAGAATGATCAGTGCGGCCGCGCCGCAGCGGCAGACCTGAGAAGGAGAGGGCGATGATGGAATACGACGTGATCGTGGCGGGCGCGGGTTCGGCCGGCGCGGTGTTGGCCGCGCGGCTCAGCGAGGACGCCGATCGCTCCGTGCTGTTGCTCGAAGCGGGGCCCGACTTCGCCGGCGTGGAGTCGCTGCCTGAGGATGTGGCCAGCATCCACGAGCCGTCGGTGGAGAAGCACGACTGGGGCTTCAGCGCCACCTACGTGCCGGGACGCGATCAGCCGATGCCGCGCGGCAAGCTGGTCGGCGGCTCCTCCGCGATCAACACCGGCGTGGCGATCCGCGGCGCGCCCGGCGACTACGACCGTTGGGCCGAGCTGACCGGCGACGCGCGCTGGTCCTGGGCGGAGTGCCTGCCCTACTTCCGGCGGCTGGAGGACGATCAGGACGAGGGCGGCGATTTTCACGGTCAGGGCGGGCCGATCCCCGTAGTCCGCTGGAAGCGTGAGGAGCTGGAACCGGTGCAGCGCGGCTTCTACGACGCCTGCGTCGCGCTGGGCTTCGAGCAGACCAACGACCAGAACGATCCGGAGAGCACCGGGATTTCGCCGCTGGCCATGAATCGCCGCGGCATGGTGCGCTGGTCGGCGAACCTCGGCTACCTGTCCGCGGCGCGGCATCGGCTCAACCTGACCCTGCGCAGCGGCTGCCTGGTCGATCGGATATTGGTCGAGGACGGGCGGGCCGTGGGGCTGCGGGTGGACTCGGGGGGCGAGCTGCAAACGGTGCGGGCCAAGGAGATCATCATTTCGGCCGGAGCGATTCAGAGTCCGGCGATCCTGCTCCGTTCGGGAATCGGGCCGGCCGCCGAGCTGTCGGCGCTGGGCATCGAATCGGTCGTCGATCTGCCGGGCGTGGGCAAACGGCTGATGGATCACCCGATGACGCCGATGCTCTTCCACGCCAAGCCGGGCGTCGCCGAGATCGACAAGCCGCTCACCCAGACGCTGCTGCGCTATACCGCCGAAGGCGGCGAATTCAACGATATGCAGGTCTACCTGCTCGGGCATGTGCAGGCCGCGATCTGGGGAGGCGACGGTACGTTCGGAATCGCGCCGGGCGTGCAGCTGCCCAACTCCTACGGCGCGGTGACGCTGGCCAGCGCCGATTACCGCGAACATCCGCGGATCGACGTCAGCTTCGACGATAACGAAGAAGATCGCCGCCGCCTACGCGAGAGCGCGCGTCTGGCCTGGCGGCTCTCACAGCACCCTGCGCTGGCGCAGTATCACGACGGCGCAGTGGACTTCGACGAGGCCACGGCGAACGACGACGAGCTGCTGGACACCTGGATCCACGCGACCTGCACAAGCATGGCGCACCCAACCTGCACCTGCGCAATGGGCCAAAGCCCGGACGAGGGCGCCGTGGTCGATTCCGAAGGCCGCGTCTTCGGCGTCGATGGTCTGCGCGTGGCCGACGCCTCAATCATGCCAACCCTGATCCGCGCCAACACCAACTTCACAAGCATGGTGATCGGCGAGCGGATCGCCGAATGGATCGCGGCCGATTAGGGCGACAAGTCGACGAACCGGGCGCGTTCAATAGGTTCGGCGATGTGCGCGATGTAAACGAACGGCGGCGCGACTTCGGCGTAGATGCGCTGTAGCCAGCCCATCTGCGCAAGGAGGAATTCGAGCATTTCGCTCCAGAATGAATCGCCGGGCCGCAAAATCACGACGCGGGCGCGGCTCTCGATCAGCGTGCGGCGTTCGACTTCGCGCTCAAGAATTCGCAGATCTCGCGTGATCGCCAGCCATTCCTGCTCTCCGACCAACCTCAGCCAGCGCGTATCACGCACTGACTCATTGGGGTCCTGGTTCCCGTTGAGCTCATCGAGCAGGTAGCGGTAGTCGACGTTCCGCGGCCCGACATCCTGCAACTTCAGCGGGACGCTGGTGCCGATGTTCTCGTCGAAGAACAGCGTCAGGTCATACTCAGCGATGTCACTACCCGCCTCACTACCTCCTCCGACAGTCGGTAGTCCTCTGCCAGGAACTTGATCGTCTCGCCCCGGCTGTGCTGTCCGGCCACAATCTCCGCAAGCAGGTTGTGCCCTTCGACAGTGAGCCGGCCGCTGCCGCAGGGCGGATAGATCACGATCGGCACATCGCGCCCGTAGGGAAAAAACCGGTAGGCCAGCGAGCGCGGCGCGACCGGGTCATAATCGATCTGCCACAGCGCCTCGCTCAGCTCCGGCAGATGCCGCCAGGCCCCGTAGTCGACACCCTCGAACTGCTCGAACACGACCATCGCGTCGGCGGCGCAGTCCGGCGGATGCTTCTGCGAAAACTTGTGCAGCCTGTCCGCGCCGCGAAGCACGAACCAGTGCGCAGCGAAGGGGTACTCGGGGTCGATGGTTTCGAGCAGAAACGGCCGCAGCTCGCGCAGGCGCTCGGCAGACACGCCCAGCTCGAGGTACCGATGCGCGACATGCGCCTCGATCAGCTCCATGAACGAAAGCCCCAGGTCGCTCGCGTCGGCGCGCGCACGATCGGCGAACAGCGGGGGCGTCTCGCCCACGCCGCAGAACCAGCCGCACAGCGTCTCATCCGAGACGCCCAGAAAGCCGGCGGCCTCATCGGCCTCGTAGCGGGGCCAAAATCGCCGATCGTCCTTGTCGAACTGCACGCTGCATCTCCCCTCGCTCACATCATCCTAATCAGCTCAGCGCGCCGCTGGCGGCCAGCGACGTAATCTGCGCGTCGCTGTACTCGAGAATCTCTTTGAGCACCCGCGCCGTGTGCTCCCCGACCTGCGGAGCCGGGCGGATCGGCGCGCCCGGAGTATCGGAGAGCCGATAGCGCGGCCCTTCAACCACGGTTTGCCCGTGCAGCGCGTGCGGCAGTTGGACAAAGTGTCCGCGCTGCGCCAGCTGCGGATCATTCGCCGCATCCTCTGTACTGGCGAGCCGGTGCGCCGGGATGCCCGCCGCCTGCAGGACCCGCTCGGCCTCGCCGGCGGAGCGCTGCCCGGTCCAAGCGGCGATCACTGCGTCGATCGCCCCCGACTGCGCGCGGCGCTGAGACTCCGTCAGCGCCGCATCGAGCCCGCCGACTACCCCCGCGAGGCTGCGCCAGTCCGCGTCGCCGCGCACCGCAATCGCAATCCACGCCTCGCCGCGATCCGGTGGCGGCTGCGACGGATAGACGCCGTGCGGCCGCATCTGCGCGTCTTCGTTGCCGCGCCGTTGCAGCGCGGGACCGCCGTTGAGGTAATCGATCAGCGCCGGCGCGAGAAAGTGCAGCGTCGCCTCGGCCTGCGCCTGGTCGATGTGTGCGCCCTGCCCCGTGCGGCGGCGGTGCTCGAGCGCCGCCAGCACCGCGGTGAGCGCGAAACGCGGCGCCGGGTAGTCGGTGTAGGGACCGAAAGGCCCGGCCGGCGGACGGTCCGGCCAGCCCGTCAGATCGAGCGCGCCCGACATCCCCGCGCCCTGCGTGCCGAAGCCCGAGACCGAACGCTCGGGGCCGTACTGCCCCAGCAGCGTGCTGCTCAGCATGATCAGGTCGGGCTTGATCCGCCGCAGCGCGTCGTAGTCCAGCTCCCACTGTTCGAGCACGCCGGCGGTGAACGACTCGCTGACCAGGTCCGCCCAGCGGACGAGGTCGCGCAGCACCTCCCGCGCTTCGGGGAAGCGCAGATTGAGCGCCACCCCAAGCTTGCCCGCGTTGACGCTGCCGTACAGCCCGGAGCTCTCTACGCCCGGCTCGTCGCCGTGAAACGGGCCGACCACCCGCGCCGTGTCGACCCGCGCGGCCGACTCCACGCGAATCACCGTCGCGCCGAAATCCGCCAGCGCGCGGCCCACCGTCGGCCCCGCCACGATCCAGGAAAGATCGAGCACCTTGAGATCGGCGAGGATCGCTCGCTCGGCTGACATCAGATCACGCCCTCCCCGCGCAGCGCGGCGATCTCTTCCGCGCCGAGTCCGAGCCCGCCCCAGATTTCGTCATTGTGCTGACCGAGCCGCGGCGGCGGGCGCTCATCCCAACGTTGCGCCGCGCCGTCAATGCTGATCTGCAGCGGCGCGGAGGGCAGCCGCAGCGCGCGCCCGTCGTCAAGCCGAAACTCGCGCCAGAAGCCGCGCTCCGCGAGCTGGCGGCTCTCAGCCAGGTCCGGGACCGTCAGCACCGGCACGAGTAGCAGGTCGTACGCAATGGATATGTCCAGCATTTCGCGCTTGGATTTGCCCCGCACTTGCGCCTGCATCACCTGCTGAATGCGCGGCATCAGCTCGGGGTCGGCGCGGCCCTCCAGCAGGCGATCGGGATAATCGACGAAGTTCTCCTCAGCCAGCTCCGCTTCGAGCGCGCCCTCGTCGATCAGCCAGCGCACCGCGTGGTTGACGAAATGCCCGATCGCCGGCCCCGGCGCGAGCGTGAGCACAATCCAGCCGTCCTCAACTTCGGTGGTACCGCGAAAGCCGACCCCGCGCACTTTGACCCCGCCCGCGTAGCGCTCCGGCTCCGACGCGCCGAGCGAATGCGCCAGCACCTGCCCCAGCGTCGCCTGCGCCGCCGAGATTTGCGCCGAAACATCCACATGCTGCCCGCGCCCCGTCGCGTGACGCGCGTGCAGCGCCAGCATCGCCCCGCCGGCCGCGTCCGACGCGGCATGCGACCACGACTGCGGCACAGAGACGCGCACCGGCGCGCGGTCGTCGTCGCCCGTCATCAGCAGCGGCGTGCCCGCCGCCCAAATCACCAGATCAGTCGCTTGATAGCCCGCCTTCGGCCCGCTCTGCCCGAACGCGCTGATCGAGGCGTAGATCAGCCGCGGAAAATCGGCGCTCAGCTGCTCATAGCCCAGCCCCAGCTCGGCCATCGCGCCGGGCTCGGACGACTCGATCAGGATGTCCGCCTCGGCCAGCAGCCGGCGCAGCAGCTCGCGGCCTTCGGGACGCTCAATATCGCAGGTCGCGCTGCGCTTGTTGCGCGTGTAAGCGGTCCAGAAGATCGAGCGCTCAACCTCAGGCAGGTCGGCGGCGAAGAAAGGCGCGACGCGGCGACCGCGCGAGCCGCCCGGCGGCTCGAGCTGAATCACGTCCGCGCCGAGGTCCGCCAGCATCTGCCCGGCGAGCACGCCGCGTTGATCCGTCAGGTCGAGCACGCGCAGGTGAGTCAGCACCCCAGCAGGCTAACGCCGCCGCGCACTGTGGCGTGTGGCGGTCGGTGGGGGCGTATTGTGTCCCTATGCCGCTCGAAGTTGGCCACGAGGGCAATCGCGTCACGCTGCGCGGCGAGCTGCGCCGCTTTGACGAGCTGCGCGTCGTCCGCGCCGCCGTCTTCGACACCATTGAGCGCGGCGAGCACCAACAGGTCACGCTCGACTTCGCCCAATGTCAGGCGCTCACCCCCGCCGCAATGCTGCCGCTGCTGCCCGTCGTGGCCGGCTACCGCGAGACGGCCGGCGCGAGCTTCGAGCTGGTCGAGCCGCAGGACGACGCGCTCAAGCAGCAGCTGATCGCGTCCAACTGGGCGCACTTCATCAATCCCGAGCGCTACCCGCTCCAGCCGCTCGCCGACGCCCGCCCGCCCGCGCGGCGCTTCACCACGGCGGCGGAAATCGCGCCGATCGTCGACGACGCGCTGGCCGCTGCGATGTCGCAGCCGGGCATCGAGCGCGCCGACGCCGCGGCGCTGGAGTGGGCGATCTACGAATTGGCCGACAATGTGCTGCGCCACGCCGAATCTCCGACCGGCGGCTTCGCCCAAACGACGCTCAACGAGGAATCGAAGCGGGTCGAGCTGGTCATCGCCGACGGCGGCGGCGGACTCGCCGGCAGCATGCGTATCCGCGACCACGAGCAGGCGCTGATCCGCGCAGTCGCAAAAGACGGCCTGCTGGGAAGCTTCCGCATCGCCAAACTCTCCGGCGGCGAATTCGAGCTCAACTCCGGCTTCGCCCTGTTGCACGCCTCGCGCTCCGGACCGGACGAGTACAAAACGCGCAAACGAAGAATCCGCTACAGCGGCACAGTAGTGCGCTGCGAAATAGCCGTCGATCACCCGGATCTGCTGGCGCGCGCGCTCTCATTCCCAAAACGATCCCACGAGCCGCGCCCCGATAACGAAGCCGCCGCCGCAACTCTGTCGATCGCCACCGAAGCCGCGCAAGAAGTCGGCTCCAGAGCAGGCGGCCAACGAGTACGCCGCATCGTAGAGCATCACCTACGCGAAAACCGCAGCGTAACACTGGATTTCCCCAACGTCCCAATGGTCTCAAGCGGCTTCGCCGACGAACTGCTAGGCCAACTCTTCATCAACCTCGGCCCGCGGGCCTTCATGAGCCGGATCCAAGTGCGCGGCGCGAACCCGGTGATTGACGGGTTGATTGATCGCGCGATTATGCGTCGGGTCCGGGGGGAGTAGTCGGAGGCGGCAGCGCGCGGGATTGATCTGGGTCGGGCAGCGGGACTTGCCGAAACGGGCCGCGCATTGAAACGCGGAACGCGAACGGCCGAACGGTCGTCGCATCGATCTCTTCGAGTTGCGCCATCCGGTGCAACATGAAGGCGAGCAGATCGACGCTTTTAACTCGGGGCGTAGTGATGCAGATCAGTCCGACGCGGTGAGCCGCCAAGAGGCGCGCCTGCGCAGGCTTGCGCAGCAGCCCCTGGTCTTTGCTGATGACCAACCAATGATTGCCGATGCGCGGAATCCACTCTTCGTCGGTGACGCCCTGCCCGTTCTCGAACTCGTCGCGGAACATATGCGTCACGTAATCAACGTCTGTGATGCCGACGAGCCGCAGGGCTTGCGGCACACCGCGGCCGATGTTTTCGTCGAAGAACAATCTCATGCTGCGAGCGCATAGCGGAGTGCGGCCTCGACGGAAGCTTCTTCCAGCCCGAAGTCAGCTGCGATGAAGGCGATCGGCTCCTCCGCCCGCCAGCGTTGCACGACAGTATCCAGCAGCAAGCCGCGGTTGATGAAGGTTACCGAGCCTCCCGCGAAGCGAGGATCGACCACCAGCGGCGCGCTCTCGCCGGCAGGGAAGAATCGTTGCGCCCAGGCGGCGCTCGCGTCTCCTCGGTCAAGCTCCTCGTAGTCGAAGACCTGCGTGGCGAACTTGGCGAGCTTCGGCAACGCCGGCTGAGTCGATGGCCATTCGATGTCGATCGCGATGCCCTCGGGGTCGAGAACTCGACCGCCCAACAGTTTCAGACGCCGCTCGGCGAACGGATACTCAACCTGCCAACGCTTGCGTGCGGACTCGCGGCTCTGATGCAGCTGCTCGACACTGACGCCGTGCTGTCGAAAGCGGCGCGCCACGATGACTTCCACGAGCTCGAGGAATGAGAGGTGGATGGTCTCCTCGGTTTGCCGCTGCCGATCGCTGAAGAGCGCAGGCGATGTCTCGCTGCCGCAAAACCAGCGGAGCACGGTCGCGGTCGTCGTGCCGGCGAGGCGCGCGGCTTCGGCCGGGCTGTACAGCGGCGCTGTGCGGGCGTCGTCGGGTGGGCTGACGGCGGTCATGAGGGCAGCGTATCGCTTGCGCAGGCGGGAGTCAGGCTGAGGAGGACCGCTCACGCCGCCCCGGCCCGGGCGGGCCCGCGAACGCCTGCGCCACCTGCAGAAACTCCTCCGCCGCCTCCCCCTGCCATCGCAGGTCCGTATCGCGGTAGTGAATCCGCTGCGTCACGACGCGGCAGAAACCACCCGCCCCGCCGCTGATCCAGTTGGCCGCACCCTCCGGACCGCTCGCCCACGCCGCGCCCGAGGGCAGCGCCAGCTCGACCCGCAGCGGCTCCGTGTTCGGCTCCAGCCCCCGCGTCTGGTAGGCGAATGCGCGCGTGATGCAGCCCAGATGCGCGATGTGCCGCAGCCGGTCGCTGTCCACCGCCGCGAGCTGCGCCCCGTCCAGCGCGTCCAGCCCGTGGCTCCAGCACTCCATTAGCCGCGCCGTGGCGAACGAGCGCGCGCTCATCGGCGGGCCCGCCCACGGCAGCCGATGCTTCGCGTCGAGCGGACGCAGCGCCGCCTCCAGACGCCCCCGCGCGCCGCGCCACCAATCGACCAGCTGCGCCCGCGTCATCTGCCGCGCCTCATCCTGCCCCTGCGAGCGCAGCCCGTCCGCCGAGCGCCCGCCGCCATCCGGATAGCGCGGCGCGCCCGAAGCCACGATCGCCGCGTGGTCGTCAACCTCCGCCAGATGCGCGATCACATCCCGCACCAGCCACCCCTCGCAGGGCGTCGCGCGCTCCCACACCGCATCCTCAGTCGAAGCCAGCGCATCATCCAGATACCGCTGCTCCGCCGCAAGGTCATCCAAAAGCTCGTGCCAGTCGTTGGGCATGTCCGCGCTCGTCTCTAGCTCGCACCGACAGGGTGCGGCTGCATTCTCTCCCGGCCCGCCGTCGGGCCTTGGCCCCTGGCGGCCCGCTGTGTATGGTACGCGGCCCGATCGAGGAGTCCGCCGTGAGCTCGTCCGCTCGTCGTATCCCCCCCCCCCCCCCCGCGAGATCCAGATGGAAGCGGACAGCTCCCGTTCATCAGCGACGCCGACTTTGACGCAGCCATCGGAACGCTGATCTCCCGAATTGGCGAGGCCGACCGCGAGATTCCCGCTCGACTTGAGAAGAATGTGCGCGACCCGTTTGCACTGCTCGCGCAGGCTTGCGTCCTTGGCGGCGGTGTGGACGATCTCAATCGCCTGGACGGCTCAAGGTCGCTGGCGCAGGCGATCGCGAGCGCCATCGGCGGCTTTCACCAGAACGTGCTCGGGGCGATGCCGGGCTGGACTGAGCAGGACGGCCTCGTCGATCTGTTCAACGACGACGCCCGGATCGCCGCAGAGGTGAAGAACAAGCACAACACGATGAATGCCGACACCACGAAGCAGGTGCTCGACAACATCTCTCAGTTCTTGCGCGCCAAACGATGGGGGTCGAGCGGCCGTGGCTATCTGGTCACGATCTTGCCGCATCGTCCAGGACAAAAGCCCGCCGCTGTCGGCGAGAGGATCGAGCGCGTTGACGGGCGAACGTTCTACGCCATCGCTTCCGGTGTGGACGACGCCCTCGATCTGGTCTTTGCGCAGCTCGCAAATCGAATGCAAGACCACCTGTCGCCGGACATGTCCGACAAAGTCGACACCGAAGCAGTGCAGTTCTGCCGCGATCTCTTCCAGCAAGTGCATCTGGGGCGATAGGCGGGATCGCGATGCCGGACTCGATCACGCTATTCGCGGGCGACTGCCTCGATGCGCTCACCAACGTTCCGAGCGACAGCGTCGACCTGATCGTCACGTCCCCGCCCTATGCGGATGCCCGCAAGCGAACCTACGGCGGCATTCGGCCAGACGACTACGTGGAGTGGTTCATTCCGCGGGCGCACGAGTTTTATCGCGTCCTCGCGCCGACGGGTTCATTCGTACTCAACATCAAAGAGAAGTGCGTGGACGGCGAACGGCATACCTACGTGCTCGAGCTGATTCAAGCGCTGCGCAGCGAGTGCGAATTCAGGTGGGTCGAGGAGTACGTCTGGCACAAGACGACCAGCGCGCCCGGCTACTGGCGAAACCGGTTCCGCGACGCTTGGGAGCGATGCCTGCATTTCACCAAAGAGCGCAACTTCAAGATGAACCAGGACGCGGTGCGAGTGCCAATCGGCGACTGGACGGAGGCGCGGCTGAAGAAATTGGGCGACGCAGACCTCACACGCCACAACAGCGCCACCGGCAGCGGCGTCGGACGGAAGATTGCCTACTGGACTGGCAAAGAGACCGTGCTGCCCGACAATGTCCTCTACGGATCGCCGGTTGCCCACAACACCGGTCACTCGGCGGCGTATCCCGAATGGCTGCCGGAGTGGTTCATCAAGCTGTTCACCGACGAGGGCGATGTCGTACTCGATCCGTTCGTAGGCTCCGGTACGACACTCCGCGTAGCCCAGCGTATGGGCCGGCAGAGCATCGGCGTCGAGATTCTGCACGACGTAGCGGCCGATCTCGCAGTCGATCTCGGCGTCGATCTGACGAGCCCAATCCTGGTCTTGGACAACGCCGCACCACAGCGCGAGCTACAACGACAGCTGCTCGAAGGTCGCCGCCGCGCAACCACTCGCGCTCGACGGAGAGGGCGGCGTACATGAACATTCCCCAATTCATCTCTCCCCCCTTTCAGGGGGGAGACCAAGAGGGGGGTCGGCGTTGCGAGCGAGCGCCGACGGTGGTTCGTTGCCTCCAACCCCCCACCTGCCAAGGGGAGGGACCAGAAGAGGAAGGGGCAAGAAGAGACAGGCGCGCCGCCCTAGATCGGCGCCAGCTCCTCCATCAACCAGCTCAGCCGCTCCTCGCTCAGCTCCGGCGCAGGCTTGGACGCCTTCTCCGCGCTGCCCGGATACGCGAAATTCCCCTGCCGGTTGCGATCCGACGTCCGCGCGTACTGCCCCAGGTTCATCCGCCCCGCGTAGTCGAGGTGCTCGCGCGTGTACTTGGGCAGATCGTCCCAGGTCACCGCGTGCGCCATCTCCGCCGCCACCTCGAAGTTCACCGCGTCGATCATCTTGTCCCACTCGCCACGCAGCGACAGCTCGTGCAGCTGCATCCCCAGCGAATCGAAGCCGTGCGCCTCGAAAATGTGGTGATAGGTCCGCGTCGAGCCGTAGAACGAAATCGGCTGCCGCAGCCCTTCGATCGCCTGCTCGACTTCCGCCTCGGTCTCCCCGAACGCGGTGAAGCCGCCCACCGAGATTTCGATCTCGTCCAGCGTGCGCCCCGCGCGGTCCGCGCCCTTCTTCACGCTGGGCAGCACCGTGTCGAGCATCACCTTGTGCGTCATGAAGCCGTGCGGCCGCAGCCCGTCCGCGCACGCCCCCGCCACCTGCGCCATCAGCGGACCCACGTTGGCCAGCGAAATCTTGGGCGGCGCGTACTCAATCGGCCCCGGGTCAAACATTGGCGTCATCAGCGTGTAGGTGTAGTTGTCGCTGATGTACTCCGGGCGCTCGCCCGTCTGCCAGGAGTGCCAGACCGCGCGCATCATTCCGATGTACTGCTCCATCCGCTTGGCCGGCGGCGTCCACGTGCCGCCGAAGCGGCGCACATTGTGCCCCTTCACCTGGCTGCCCAGCCCGATGTTCATCCGCCCCTGCGAGAGTTGCTGCAGGTCCCACATCGCCTGCGCCAGGATCATCGGCGTGCGCGGGAAGGCGATCGTCACGCTCGAGCAGATTTCCACCCGCTCCGTGTGCTCCGCCGCCAGCGCCATCGCCAGCGTCGATTCGTGCTTCGTTTCGGGCGTCACCACGGCGTCGAAGCCGCGCGCTTCTGCCGCGCGCACCTGCTCGGGAATGCCGCCCAGCCAGCCGCCGCCGAAGCCGGTCTCGATTTTCATTGGGAGTCGTCCTTTCGCCGCCCTCAGTCTGCAATGCGCCCAGTGTAGCGCCTACAGCTCCAACGACTGCCAGAAGCGCCGCTCTGCCGCCCCGGGGTCGCGCTCCACGCGCGGGGAAAGCCCCAGCGACATCACCGCCCGCGTCTCCGCCGTGTAGCGCGGCCACTCCGGCAGCGCCTCATTGTTCGGATCGCCCGTCTTCGCGAAGCTCAGCCAGGTCGCCATCATCATCCCGCTCAGCTCGCCCAGCCTTGGATCGTCCCCGCAGAAGCGCCGCATGTTCTCCGCCTCGTAGGTGCCCCAGATAAACGGAATGTCCAGCGAGTGGCACGCGCCCAGCCGCCCGTCGTAGGCCGGCGAGGGATGATCGAAGCGATAAAACCAGACATCCGGCGTATGCCGCGCCTGCGCCTCGGCCGTCGCCACCGCGGGAATGCGAAACATCGCATCGGTCATCAGCGCCGTGTAGAGGCTGCGCGGATCCGTCGCCTCCCCACGCTCGGCGCGCGCCTGGCGGTAGCAGTCAAGCCCCTCCGCGGTGCGCACGCCGAACTGCAGCGCCGCCGCGCCGTACAGATCGTCCTCGCCGAACTCCGCGAACGCCTCATTCGTCTCGGTGAAGATCGCGAACTCGTCGCGCGTGTGGCCGATCAACAGCGGCATCCCGCGCGTCTGAATGCCCGCGCCGATCCGCGCCTCCGCGTCGAGCCCCAGCGCGTAGCCGTCGGCCGTCGGCCCGAAGCGCACCCCGCCCAGCCCCCCGCCGGTCAGCTCCAGCTGGTACTCCAAAATCTCCTCCGCGGGAACATCGCGCAGCCGTTCGGGATCGTCAACGGCGCGGAACCGAATCAAAAACTTCTCGGTGGTCTCCCGCGCCTCGTCCTTGCCGATCGTGCGGATCAGCGAGCCGCTCATCGGAACGGCCTTGTCGAACGCCCCGGCCGCCGAGGGCATCGCCATCAGATGCGCGATGTCGAAGCCGCCCGCCGACTGCCCGAACACGGTCACATTCTGCGGATCGCCGCCGAACGCGGCGATCTCGCGCCGCACCCAAAACAGCGCCGCCGCTTGGTCGAGCAGCCCCTCGTTGCCGTACGCGCCCAGCACCGGCGCATGCAGAAAGCCGAACGCGCCCAGCCGGTAGTTGATCGTCACGACGACCACATCGCCCGACAGCGCCAACCGCCGCCCGTCGATCCGCGGCTGCGTGCCCGAGCCGACCGTGTTGCCGCCCCCGTGAATCCAGACCATCACCGGCCGCTTCGCGCCATCAAGCGCAGGCGTCCAGATGTTGAGGTAGAGGCAGTCTTCGCTGATCTCCTGCAGCGGGATGCCGATCAGATCCCCCAGATCCCCCGGCAGCGGCCGTTGAATCGCCGACGCCCCAAACTCGCTCGCGTCGCGCACGCCATCCCAGCCGTCAAGCGGCTCCGGCTGCCGCCAGCGCAGCTCCCCCACCGGCGCTTTCGCAAACGGCACCCCCCGAAACACCACCCCCCCCTCATCTTCAACCCCCCGCAACCCCCCCAGCGAAGTCTCCACCCGCGTAGGCAACCCCTGCGTAGTCATGTTCCCTCTCCTCGCGTTCGCGCCCATCCATCCCTCCCCCTCATCCCCGTCATTCCTGCGCAGGCAGGAACCCGCGCAGCGGACGAACGCCTGCGCCCGGCGTCAGTCCCAGCTGGGTTTGGAGGGCGCGGCGGAGCCGGCCGCGAGAGCGCGGTCGTGCGGGGCGTTGGCGCGCGCCCCGCGGAAGTCGCGGAAGGGGCCGTCGCGCCATTCGAGCGCGCCTTTCAGCCCGTCCCGCTCCACGCGCATCCGCCACTCGCCCGCCTCCGGGCGGTGCTTGCTCATCGCCTCAACATCGGTGCCGGAGATCATCGCGGTCTTGTAGCCCTGGATTTCGTAGGCGCGGTTCACCGAGCGCTTGGAGTACATCAGCAGGTGGTTGTCGATGTGCCCCATCCGCGCCGCGAACTCCTGGGTGAACTCGTCGAGGTCGTCAGCCGGCAGGCAGTAGTTGGCCCAGCCCCAGCGGTACATGTCGGCGCCGGAGTGGGGGTCGCCGAGGTAGGCGAACTCGCGCGCCTTGGCCTGGGGCAGATGCCAGGGCGCCCACATCGCGTCCATCGTGCCCATCGCGCGCACGGGCGGGTAGCCGACCTGGCAATCCTCGGCGATGATCCGCAGGTCGCAGGCCGAGGCAAGCTCAGTCGCGCCGGCCAGGCAGTAGCCGTGCACCTGCGCGATCACCGGCTTGGCCAGCTCCCAGATGATGAAATTGCCCATCACGGCGTGGCGCGACCAGTCGTAGTGCTGCGGGTGGGTCGTGCCCGTGTCGGGCAGCCGCGTCCACTCGTTGACGTGCGGGTTTTCGGAGGGCGCGGGCTGGAGGTCGTAGCCGGCCGAGAAGGCGCGCCCCGCCCCCTTGATCACGATCACGCCGATCTCCGCGTCGGCCTCGGCCCGCTTGAGCGCGTGGAACAGCTCGCCGCGCAGCTCGTTGGAGAGCGCGTTGAGCTTCTCCGGGCGGTTGAGCGTGACCGTCGCCACGCGATTGTCAGCGTCGTAGAGGATGTGGTCGTAGGACATGGTGGCTCCGTTGGCGGGAAACTGGTTTGGCTGTAGGCGCAGTATAGGGCGGGCGGCTGCTACCCTCGCGCAAGCGAGGGAGTTGCCGATGCCGGGTGGATCGTCGGTCCTGTTTGAAGTCGCCGATCGCATCGCGACGGTGACGCTCAATCGCCCCGAGGCGATGAACGCGCTCGACCCTGAGACGATCGCCGCCCTCGCCGAATGCTGGGCCGAAATCCGCGACAACCCCGAAATCTGGGCGGCGATCGTGACCGGCGCGGGCGACCGCGCCTTCTGCGCGGGGGCGGATCTGAAGAAGACGATCCCCAACCGCCCCGATCAAGGCGCTTGGCAACTCTTCCAACCCGGCGCGCGCAACATGATCGACGACGGCGTGCAGATCTGGAAGCCGGTCATCGCCGCTGTCAACGGCTACTGCCTGGCGGCGGGGATGACGCTGCTCAGCGCCTGCGACATTCGGATCGCCTCGGAGCGCGCCCGCTTCGGTCTGCCCGAGGTGCGCTGGGGCATCCTGCCCACGCTGGGCGCGACGCAGCGCCTGCCGCGCCAGCTGCCCTGGGCGGTGGCGATGGAACTGCTGCTGCTGGGCGAGCAGATCACGGCGCAGCGGGCCTATGAGTGCGGCCTGGTCAATCGGGTCGTGCCGCAGGAGCGGGTGCTGGCCGAGGCGCGCGCGGTGGCGGAGCGCCTCACGGCCGGCCCGCCGCTGACGCAGCGGGCGATCAAGGAGGCCGCCGTGCGCGGCCTCTCGCTGCCGATCGATGAGGGCATCCGACTCGAGGCGCTGCTCTCGCAGCAGGTGCGCCGCACGGAGGATTTTGTCGAGGGCCCCAAAGCCTTCGCCGAGAAGCGCGAACCCAACTACCGCGGCGCCTGAGCCGCGGCCGGTCACAGCAGGACAGGTAAGGAGCGGCGACGATGCAACTTGGTTTCGGAGCGCAGATTCCGGGCAATCAGACCGACTGGTCGTTGATGCGCGATGTGGCGCAGACGATGGACGCCACCCGCTGGAGCAGCGCGTGGACCTACGACCATTTCGTGCCCCCGCTGGCGTTCATGGACGAGACGGGCGATTCGCTCGAGGGCTGGATGACGCTCGCCGCGATCGGCGAAGCGACCAGCACGCTCAAGCTGGGCACGCTGGTCAGCGGCGTCACCTACCGCAATCCGGGGCTCGTCGCCAAGATGACGGCGACGCTCGATCACAACACGCGCGGCCGCGCGATCCTGGGCATCGGCGCGGCCTGGCACGAGCGCGAGCACGCCGCCTACGGCTGGGACTTCCCGCCACTCAAAGAGCGCTCGGATCGCCTCGAAGAGGCGGTGCAGCTGATCCGCGCGTTGTTCCACGCCGAGGGTCCGGTCGACTTCCGGGGCGAGTACTACCAGCTCGACAACGCGCCGTTCGCGCCGCGCGTGCATCCCGACCACGAGGGCGGCTTCATCCAGATCATGCTGGGCGGCAACGGCGAGAAACGCACCCTGCGCACGCTGGCCCGCCACGGGGACATCTGCAACGTGCGCGGCACGCCGCAGGAGGTGGAGCGCCTGATCGGGGTGATTCACCGCCACTGCGAGGCCGCGGGCCGAGACCCGTCGGAGATCGTCCTGACCACCGTGATGCGCCCCGCGCTGGTCACCGAGCAGTCCAAGATCGACCGTCTGCGCGAGGTCCACGGCGCAGGGATGACCGACGAGCAGAAAGCCGGCCTCCCCATCGGTCCGCCCGACCACCTGATCAAGGTCTTCGAGTCCTACGCCGCCGTAGGCATCGTCGGCTTCGTCTTCGAGTCGATCCCCAACAACCCCCGCCTCTACGAGCAGTTCGACGAGCAGGTCCTGGCCGCCTTCGACTAAGCGCCCCGTCCGCGCCTCCCGCCGCCCCCGCGCCGCAACTCCGCCGCCCCGCGCAAACGCCTCCGCCGCCCCCGCGCCACAACTCTGCCATACCCGCGCAAACGCCTCCGCCACCCCCGCGCCACAATTCCGCCGCCCCGCGCAAACGCCTCCGCCACCCCCGCGCCACAATTCCGCCGCCCCCGCGCCGCAACTCCGCCGCCCCACGCAAACGCCTCCGCCGCCTCCGCGCCGCAACTCCGCCGCCCCGCGCAACGCCTCCTCCACCCCAGCGCCGCAACTCCGCCGCCCCGCGCAAACGCCTCCGCCACCCCCGCGCCACAACTCTGCCATACCCGCGCAAAATTAGATCCGTCATACCCGCGCTTGCCGCGGGTATCTCGCCGCAATGAGCACCAAGCCCCGTCCCCACCTCCCCCGCGCAAGCCAGATCCGTCACACCCACCCCCCACCTCAGCCACACCCGCGCAAACCAGATCCGCCGCACCCGCGCGCTACCCCGTCATACCCGCGCGAGCAAGATCCGTCATACCCGCGCTTGCCGCGGGTATCTCGCTGTACCCGGCACCCAACCCCTCCATCGCCCCGGCGCCTCTCCGCCATTCCTCGCAGGCAGGAACCCAAGCGCGTGACAACGCTTCAGTTCGGGTACAGCCCCTGCACAGGAATGACGAATGGAGGCGCTGGGTAGCGGAGTTATTGCCGGAGTGGAGTCAGTCGAGATTGCGCTGGATGTGATTCCGCACCGCGTCGATCTTGAGGATCTCGGCCACGAAGTACTCGAAGTTTTCCTGCGCGTCTCGTTGCCGTCGCGCAACGATCTCGTCGTAGTCGATTTCCAGCAGCTCGCAGAACTCGCGCCCGGTCATGCACTCGCGTAGAGGTATCTTGCGCTTGAAGCCGTCGTAGATCGCACGACGACTGTCCTGATTAAAGGCGACGACGTGAATGTCGACTTTGAACTGTAGGTACTGCGCGTTCTTTTCGACGAACGAGTGCATCGAGTTGCGCTCGCCCGCCGACTTTTTCGTATCGAACGCATCGCCGTCCTTGAGCTCGATTACGTGACATCGCTGCTTGTTGTTGCGGCGTTTGAAAATCACGAAGTCGGGCTCTGCACCAGAGGTTTGCAGGATCTGGGAGCGTTTCAGAGCCGACTTATGCGCCAGAAACACGCCATCACGCATGATCTCGACTTTGAGAAACTGATCGAGATCGTCGATTGGCTTGACAGAGTCTTGAATGATCTTTTCGAGCTCTCGCCCTGCCGATATCACTGTTGAGTGCAAGCGACTGATCAGATGTCCGAGCTGAGCATCGCCGAGCAGCCGCACATAGCCGCTGTTGCCGTCGGCACGGCCTTTGGCCTGTCGGATGCGAGCCATCAGCCGTTGATGTCGCAACCGAGGAAAACGCGGTTGCGCAGGCGACAGGCTTCCATCACAGAGAACGTGCCCGCCGCAGGATCGATGACAAGGTCGCCCGGGTTGGTGACCGCTTCAACTAGGGCGGCTTGGAGCTCTACGGGCTTCGGATGAATGCCCTTCTGGTTGGGCACCGACTCCGGCCAGACATCCGGAATCGTGTGTACTTGCCAGACTCCCTTCGCCTTGCGGGGCTGCTTCTGGAGGACCACGAGGTGCTCGGACTTGCGCCGCGTGCGGTAGCCCATCCCGATCCGCTGCTTGTCCCACGTGATCATGTCGACCACATCAAGCGACGTATCGGCCAACCAATCGCGGAAGCCAGTGCAGAGGTGGAACTTGTCCATCCAGAGGAAGAGGTGGCCGCTTTCGATCAAGACGTGATCGATCGCCCGGACGAACTGCGAAATCGTCCCCTCGCTCATCTGGGGCAGCGATGCCCGCGCCTTGCCCCTACTCTCCCCCTCGTTGCCATAAGCGAGGCGATCGAGCACGCCGCGGTACTGCGGATCGAAGAACGCGGCCGGAACCGTCCCCTCCGACAGCTTGCCCAAGAAGGCGAGCCCGTCCATTTTGAGTCGCGTGTTGGGGCGCAGTCCCTTGGGGAGAGCGACGCGGGGTTGCTCAATCAGACGCTCGGTGGAGAAGACGGAGGGCTGGCTGACCTCCGGCTCGACAAGCGGTTCGACTTTCGCGAGCGTGCTGCGGGCCATGCCATGCTCCTGTCCTCGTGCTGCAGTCTAGCACCGCGCGAACGATTATTCTAGCAGGCCCCCAGGGTACCCGAGGTGGTGGGCACAAGTCGGGCAAGAGTCCGCTTGTGGGCGGCGGGCGGGTAGACTGCGCGGTGCAGTGAAGAGGACTTGCCCATGACCACCGCCGAAGCGCCCACCGCGACCGACGAGCTGCTTGTTGAGCAGCGCGGCAACATCGCGATCATCACGCTCAACCGCCCCGAGCGGCTCAACGCGATTTCGGGGACGATGCTCGCCGCGCTCTCCGAGCAGCTGATCGCCTGCCAGCGCGACCCGGAGGTGCGGGTGGTCGTGCTGACCGGCGCCGGGCGCGGCTTCTGCGCCGGCCTCGACCTCGTCGACCAGCAGGCGCGAATGGGCGGCGACGGCGATCCGCGACCCGGCTACTCGCTGTTCGACCTGCGCGACGCGCCGCCGGTCGTACTCAACCGCATGGACAAGCCCGTGCTCTGCGCGCTGAACGGACCCGCCGCGGGCTACGGCATGGACATGGCGCTGCTCTGCGATATCCGCGTGGCCAGCGACCGAGCCAAGATGGGCGCCGTCTTCGCGCGGCGCGGGGTGCTGCCGGAGAGCGGCGGCACCTGGATTTTGCCCCGCCTGCTGGGCTGGGCCAAAGCCGCCGAGGTCGCCTTCCTCGGGCGCGTGCTCGACGCCCAGGAGTCGCTCGACGCCGGCCTTGTCAACCAGGTCGTCCCCCACGACCAGCTGATGGATGTGACGCTCGGGCTGGCCGAAGAGATCGCCGCCAACGCGCCGCTCTCCGTCCAGGCCACCAAGCGGATGATGCGGCTGGGCATGGACGAGCCGTTCGAGGCCGCCGTGGACCACATCTACCTGCAGCTGCTGCCGCTGTTCGGCAGCGACGATTTCAAAGAAGGCGTGCGCGCCTTCATGGAGAAGCGCGACCCGCAGTTCCAGGGCCGCTAGCGAGGAGCCCGCGATGCCGCAACGACCAATCAGCGACGACGAAGTCCAGCGCGTCTCTTCCTACATGCTGGGCCAGGCCGAGAAATACAGCTGGCTCGAACTCTGGCCGCGCGTCGTGGCCGGGCGAATCGAGTTCCTTGACTCGATCGCCCGCGTCACGCCCGAGCAGGCCGCCTGGAAGCCCGCCGCGGACGACTGGAGCATCGCGGAGGTCGCCCAGCACGTGCTGGACGGCTCGCGCCGCACCTACGAGCTGGTCGAAGCGCTTTCCCAGGGCCGCGAGCCGAATACCGAGGCGCAGGCAATCGGCGCGGTCGATCCCGCGAAGCGCGACGCGCAGCTGGAGTGGGGCGCGCTGCGCAATGCGCTCGTGGAGGACTCGATCACGTTCGCCGGCGTAACCCGCTACGTGCCCGAGCCGCCCAACCTCGAACGCCTCGTCGCGCACCCCTTCTTCGGCCCACTGCACGGGCGCGCCTGGTTCATCTTCCAGCGCGTCCACGATCAGGACCACGCGCGCCAGGTCGCGGCCATTCAGGAGAGCGACGGGTACCCGCAATGAAAGTCGCCATCGGCTTGCACCGCGATCACATTGACGACTGGGAGAGCGCCGCACTCTACGCGCAGGAGGCCGAGAAGCTCGGCGTCGACTCCATCTGGTCCGCCGAGGCCTGGGGCTACGACGGGATCACTCCGCTCGCCTGGCTGGCCGGCAAGACCGAGACGATCGGCCTCGGCACCGGCATCATCCAGGGCGGCACGCGCACGCCGGCGCTGGTCGGCATGACCGCGATGAGCCTGCAATCGATGTCAGGCGGGCGCTTCCGGCTGGGGCTGGGCACCAGCGGCCCGCAGGTCGTCGAGGGCTGGCACGGCGTGCCTTTCGCGGGGGCAGTCAGCCGCCTCGCCGAAACCGCCGAAATCGTGCGCAAGGTCTGCAACGGCGAGCGGCTTGTCCACGAAGGGCGGCACTACACGCTGCCGCTGCCGGGCGGCGAGGGCAAAGCGATCCGCTCCGGCTCGCCGCCCTGCCAGCCCCCGCCCGTCTACCTCGCCTCGCTGGGACAGCGCAGCCTCGAGCTCTGCGGCGAAATCGCCGACGGCTGGCTGGGCACCAGCTTCATCCCCGAAACGGCCGATGTCTTCTTCGACGACATCCGCGCCGGCGCGGAGCGCGCCGGCCGCTCGCTCGACGACATCGACCTCGAAGTCGCCGCCGGCGTCGTCTTCACCGACGACGTAGAGCGCACCGCCAAGCAGCACGCGCGCGGCATCGCCTTCACGCTCGGCGCGATGGGCTCGGCCAAAACCAACTTCTACAACGACGCCTTCTGCCGCCAGGGCTGGGCCGACTCCGCCAAAGAGGTGCAGCGCCTCTGGATCGAGGGCGACCGCGAAACCGCCCGCGACCGCGTGCCGGTCGAGCTGGCGCTGAAGATCAACTGCATCGGCAACGAGCAGGATGTCAAAGACCGCCTCCGCGTCTACCAGGACGCCGGCGTCAACACCCTCCGCGCCGGCGTAGAGGGCGACACCGTGCGCGAGCGCCTGGAGAATCTGGAGCGCCTGATGGCGCTGATCGACGAGCTCAACGCCGAATAGCCGCGCGCGCGCCGGTTCTCGCGCAACCCCCAATCCGATTTCACCCAAGCCGCCGTCGCTCGCCCACAGGCGCCCCTCCCCTCGGTGGAGCGTCCCCACCATCGCAGTTGTTCAAAAGGGGGAGAGATGAATTGAGGGGGGGAGCGGCGAGATACCCGCGGCAAGCGCGGGTATGACGGAGGTGGCACGCGGCCGTCGGCCCAACTCATCCTCGATCTGCTGGCGGGTGACTGGTCGATGAGGAAGTCTTGGAGCAGTACCCGATGTTGACGAGGGATGATGTGCTCGCCTGTCTGCGCTACGCCAGCGAGCGCCCTCGGCCGCGACGAGCCGTGCTGAGCCCTACCAGCGGTTGAGGCGGTAGGTGCGGAGGGGCTGGTTGCGACGCTCACTCAGCGGGTCGGGATCTTGTTCCGCCCAGCGTGGTTACTTCCCCAGCACGTGATCGCGCTATCAGTGCGCAGGCCGCAGGTATGCAATTTCCCGGCGCTGACGGCGGTGAATTCGCCATCTGGCGCATCGCTCTGCCCGTAGCTGTTGGCTCCCCAACACGTGATCGCGCCGTTGGTGTGCAGGCCGCAGGTGTGCCAATAGCCAGCGCTGACGGCGGTGAATTCGCCATCAGGGGCGTCGCTCTGCCCGTAGTAAAACTGCCCCTCGTTGTGTCCCCAGCACTCAATCGCGCCATTCTCGCGCAATCCACAAGTGTGCCCGCCAGCGACGCTGACGGCGGAGAAGCTGCCCGGTGGGGCATCACTCAGGCCTTGGTCGTTGACTCCCCAGCACACTGCTGCGCCATTCTCACGCAGGCCGCAGGTATAGGCGATTCCTGTGTCGACGGCGGTGAACTTGCCATCAGGGGCGTCGCTCTGCCCGTAGTCGTTGATTCCCCAGCACTCAATCGCGCCATTCTCGCGCAGGCCGCAGGTATGCCGGTAGCCAGCGCTTACGGCTGTGAATTCGCCATCTGGGGCATCGTTTTGTCCGTAGTCGTTGATTCCCCAGCACTCAATCGCACCATTCTCGCGCAGGCCGCAGGTGTGCGCGTCGCCAGCGCTTACGGCTGTGAATTCGCCATCTGGGGCGTTGCTTTGCCCCGCGACGTTCTCTCCCCAACACATGATCGCGCCATTCTCGCGCAGACCGCAGGTGTGCCCGCCAGCGGCGCTGACGGCGGTGAAGCTGCCTGTTGGGCGCTCTTGCTGCTGCGCTGGGACATCGGTCTGCCCGTATTCATTCCTTCCCCAGCACTCAATCGCGCGGTTCCCACGTAGGCCGCAGGTGTAAGCCAGTCCGGCGCTGACGGCGGTGAAGCTGCCCGCGGGGGCGTCGCTCTGCTGGTAGTCGTTGGCTCCCCAGCACTCAATCGCGCCGTTCTCGCGCAGGCCGCAGGTGTGCCAGTAGCCAGCGCTGACAGCGGTGAAGCTGCCCGCGGGGGCGTCGCTCTGCTGGTAGTCGTTGGCTCCCCAGCACTCAATCGCGCCGTTCTCGCGCAGGCCGCAGGTGTGCCAGTAGCCAGCGCTGACAGCGGTGAAGCTGCCCGCGGGGGCGTCGCTCTGCTGGTAGTCGTTGGCTCCCCAGCACTCAATCGCGCCATTCTCGCGCAGGCCGCAGGTGTGCGAGAAGCCGGCGCTGACAGCGGAGAAGCTGCCCGCGGGGGCGCTGCCCTGCCCGTAGCTGTTGGCTCCCCAACACTCAATCGCGCTGTTGCTGCCTAGGCCGCAGGTGTGCCTGGCGGCAGCGCTGACGGCGGTGAAGCTGCCCGCGGGGGCGTCGCTCTGCCCGTAGTCGTTGTCGCCTTCGGTGATTCCCCAGCACTCGATCGCGCCGTTGACGCGTAAGCCACAAGTGTGCCCAAGTCCTGCGCTAACGGCGGTGAAAACGTTTGCTGGGTGCTCGTGCTGCTGCGCTGGGGGGGCGCTCTGCCCGTCGTCGTTGTATCCCCAGCAACTCGATCCCCCCGTTCTCGCGGATCGCGCACCCGTGGAAGTCGCCAGCGCTGACAGCGGTAAAGCCGGGGATGTCTTCGGGCGTATTGATCGTGATCTCGGAGCTCCGTAGCCAGCGGCCTACCTGCGCGTCGGCGGGGAAGTAGCGGGAACGGGTCAGGATGCGCTCTCCGTTGGCGGGAGCGAATGCGAATTCGATCCGGCCGTCGGCCAACTGCCGCGCGTTGATCCTGCCGATCTCCGCACCGCCTACCTCTACGGGGCTGCTGCGCAGCCAACGATCCACCTGCGCGTCGGTCGGGAAGTAGCGCTGGCGGGGTAGCACGCGCTCTGCGCTGGTGAGTTGCCAGCCGAATTCGACGCGGCCATCATCTAGGCGGCGCGCGACGATGCGCCCGGCGGTCTCGTCGCTCTGGGCCTGGACGCTGACGATGAAGTCGGCAGCGACGATTGCGGCCACAGCAGCTAGCGCTGTAAGGGCGGCGACTGCGAGACTGCGTGCGGAGTGGCTCATCTACAGCTCTTTCGACTGTCAGGCGTCGCTGGCAAGCTAGGCGCACGCTGGGGCTGGCGTAATTGAGGTTGGGACCGGGACCTGGGCTGCGTTCACACAGGCGCACGTGAAGTTCGCGCGGGGCTGGCGGCGGTGGTTGCCTATGCGGTTCTCCATCTACTGCGCCTGGCTTCGGCGCGGGTCGGCTGGCGGGTGATCTTCATCCAACCCCGCCATGTTGAGCATATGCTCAACGGTGGGCTTGACCCGCGAATCAGCCCTGTCCGCGCGCTCGTCGTCCCCCATGGCTTTCCACAGATCGCGGATCTCAGTCTGCAAGGCTGCCCGGTCGTTGAGCGACTCGAAATCCCGCCACTCCTCGTCGGTGAACTCGTCGGGGCGTTCAAGCGCCGCGTCGTAGGCTTTCTGCCTGAGTCGGTCATCGGTTTCGGTTCTGCCTGTTCGCCTTGCAGCCATTTGGGACCTCCGTGCTTTTACTCCCGCAACGCTGCGGGTGCGCTCAGTGTACCTCGATTGGGACTGGCCGGCGGTGCGGCAACGGCAAGCGGCACTGGTGCGCAGGGCAGGTCAATTGCGCCGGGACTTGGGCAGCGGCACTCACTGCTTGGGCGGCGCTACGGCGGCAAGCCCCGCGCCGTTCTGTGCGGCGGTCATTCGGATCGCCAGATCTCCCAGCACGCGAGCGAGCGATGCGCGAACGTCGCGCTTCGGTTCGCGGTCAATCGCGGCGCGGATTGTGTCGGCAGCTTTGCGGTAGTCACCCTCTGGGGTGGCGGGATACTGCTCGTCAGTAGGCGGCTGGTCGGGCACTGCGACGCTCCTCCTGTGACTGCTGCGGGTGCGCTCAGTGTACCTCGATTCGGACCGACCAGCGGTGCGCACCGGCAAGTGGCGTTGGGCAAGCTGGGGCGGCGCGAGGGTTGGGGCAAGCTGCGCGGCTTGGTGCTCGCCCCGGCGAGATACCCGCGACGGAGCGTGGGTGTGACGGATTTTGGGCGTAGGTGTGGTGGGGCTGTTGCGTGCGGCGCAGGCGTCAGGCGACCGAGGGGCCGAACTGGTGGCGGGCGCTGGTGATGGGGTTGGGCGCCATCTGGCCGAGGCCGCAGAGGGAGGCTTGGGAAATGAGGGGGATGAGCGCGTCAATGTCGCCTCGCGCGTCTTCGTCGCCGGCGGCGAGGCGGGTGAGGGCTTCGGACATCCGCCCCGATCCCTCGCGGCAGGGGGTGCATTTGCCGCAGGACTCGTTGGCGTTGTACTCGCTCCAGGCTTGCAGGGCGGCGGCGATGCCGAAGCGGGCGGGGACGGCGATGATGCCGCCCGCGCCGAGCAGCGCGCCGTGGCCGTCGATTGCGCCGGGCAAGATTTGGGCGTCGAAGTTGGCCGGCGCGAGGAAGCCGCCCGAGGGGCCGCCCATGGTGACGCCGGCGAGCGGCTCGCTCGGCTCCGCCAGCTCGACGATCTGCGAGACCGTTGTCCCCAGCGGCAGCTCGACCACGCCGCGCTTGCGGAACGCGCCGCTCAGTTGAATTAATTTCGTGCCCGGCGCGTCCTCCGCGCCCACCTCGCGGAACCAGTCGGGCCTGAACTCAAAGATGTCGGGCAGGTTGGCCAGCGTTTCCACGCTGTTGATCGCCGTGGGGCGTCCCCAGAGGCCGCGTTCGGTGGGATAGGGCGGCTTGAGCCGCGGCACCGCGCGGCGGCCTTCGATCGATTCGAGGATCACCGACTCCTCGCCGCAGACATAGCCGCCCGCGCCGCGGCGGATTTCAATCGTCAGGCCGTCCAGCAGGCCGGCCGACTGGGCGGCGGCGATCGCCGCGCTCACGGCGGCGGCGGAGCGGTCGGCCAGCCCGTTGATGTAGCAGAAGGCGCGCTCCGCGCCCAGCACGTAGGCGGCGATGCGGATGCCCTCGACGATCCGCAGCGGGTCCGACTCCATCAGCCAGCGATCCTTGAACGTGCCCGGCTCGCCCTCCTCGCCGTTGGCGACCAGCAGCGGCTGTCCATTGCGCACGGCGGCGGCGATCGCTCCGTTCCACTTCATTTGGACGGGGAAGTACGCGCCGCCGCGCCCCAGCAGGCCCGCCTGCCCGACCCGTTCGAGCGCTTCCGCCGGGCTGAGCTGCGCGGCCGCCTCCCAGCCGCGCCAGCGCGGCGGGTCGGCGCTGCGCCGCGCGGTGACGCGGGTGAGTCCGCCGTCCAGCTTGCGCCGCGCGGCGGCCAGCGTGCCGCCGCCGACCGCGCGCTCCGGCGGATCTGCGCCGGCGGCGACAATCGGGCCGTCCTGCGCGGCGGCGCAGAGGAACATGCACTCATGCTCTTCGACGGCGCGGCCGGCGGCGCGCAGCCGTTCGGCTTCGGCGGCGCTGCCGGCGATCTGGCAGGAGAGTCCGCGGCAGACGCGCGCCAAATCGTCCGGCGGCGGCATAAAGCGGAATTCGCTGTAGGAGGTGGCGACGGCGTAGAGCTCGGACTTGGGCGCGTGCAGCCAGGCGGCGATGCGTTCCATCCCCGCGGCGCTCAGCCAGCCCTCGAGCTCGTGCAGGAGGTGCAGCGCCGGCAGAGTCTGGGCGCGCTCGCGCGGCAGCGCCGCCAGCGCGGCGTCGAGTTCGCTGAGCGGCGCGGTGGGCGCGTCGTCGGGCACGGCTTCCTCGTTTGGCTGATCAGTGGCTTACCGGTGGGCGTACCATTCTATGCGCGAAAGGGTGGAACTCCCATGTCCGACGCGCCCGACGCGCCCAACACACATGGCGCAGCACCGAACTCCTACGAGGAGACCTACGCGGGGCGCGCTCCGATCAACCGCTACGGGCCGGCGCACACGTTCCTCGGCGTGCCGCGCGCCTCGCTCGACGACGCGCAGAGCTGGGCGGGGGCGCAGGCGGTGATCGTCGGCGCGCCGTTCGACGCCGGGACGACCTGGCGGCCGGGCGCGCGCTTCGGACCGCGCGCGATCCGCGGCACCGACTATCTGCCCCACACCGGCTACCGCCCGCACCTGACGCTGGGCATCGACCCGCTGCACGCGCTGGGCGTGGTCGATGTCGGCGACATCTACATGCCGCAGCTGGACAGCGAGGGCGGGTTGCAACGGCTGATGGACGCCTGCCAGCAGCTGGCGGCGGGCGGCGCGATTCCGGTCGTGCTGGGCGGCGATCACACGATTACGTACGCGACCGCCTCCGGCGTGGCGCGGCATCACGGGCCGGGGCGGGTGGCGATGATCCATTTCGACGCGCACGCCGACACGGGCGACTCGGAGGGCGGCCTCTGGGGGCACGGCACGCCGATGCGCCGGCTGATCGTCTCCGGCGCGGTGCGCGGCGACCGCTTCTTCCAGCTCGGGCTGCGCGGCTACTGGCCGGACCCGCCAATCCTCGAGTGGATGGCCGAGCAGCGGATGCGCTGGTTCGATATGAGCGAGATCGTGCGGCGCGGGCTCGACGAATGCCTCACCGAGGCGCTGGAGCGCGCGGCCGACGACTGCGACGGCGTGTTCCTCTCGGTCGATGTGGATGTAGTGGATCCGGGCATGGCGCCGGGCACGGGGACGCCCGAATCGGGCGGGCTGACCTCGCGCCAGCTGCTCGAAGCGGTGCGGCGGGCCGCGATCGAGGCGCCAATCCTGGGCGTTGATGTGGTCGAGGTTGCGCCGGCCTACGACCACGCGGAGATCACCGCGCTGCTGGGCAACCGCATCGTGCTCGAAGCGCTGAGCGGGATCGCCGTGCGCCGGCGCAACGCGGCGCATCCACCAGAAGGCGGCTAGGTGTCGTAAGCACAGAGGTGTGGGACACGTGAATACGGTGGACGGCCGGCGAGGGCGGCGTGCGGGCGGCGACGGTGTTCGGGTTTTGTTTTTTTCGGGGTGTTGGGGGTGATTTGGGGGTGCTCCCTATCTGGTCGGGGCGTTCGGCGGCGTTCGGGTTTGTTCAGGTTTGTTCGGATTTGTTCAGGGTTGTTCGGGGTGCGCCGGGATGGCGGCGGGTGGGCGGCGACGGTGTTCGGGTTTTGTTTTTTCCGGGGTGTTGGGGGTGATTTGGGGGTGCTCCCTATCTGGTCGGGGCGTTCGGCGGCGTTCAGGTTTGTTCAGGTTTGTTCGGATTTGTTCAGGGTTGTTCGGGGTGCGCGTGAATGGCGGAGGGGTTGACGGTGGCAAGTTTTGGCAACCGTTGGCGAGGCTGGGGTTGCCGGCGGGGAGGGCGGGGCGGCGTCGTTGCGGGGAGAGGGGCATGGTGATGGCACTCCTGTTCTGGTAAGTGTAGCAGGAGTTGGAGGAAGTGGGGGTGTGCGGTGGTTCCTGCCTGCGCAGGAATGACGGTGAGGGGGCGCGGTTCCTGCCTGCGCAGGAATGACGGAAAGGGCGCAGGAATGACGGAATGGGGGCGGGGTTCCTGCCTGCGCAGGAATGACGGAAAGAGCGCGGGAATGACGGAATGGGGGCGGCGAGATAGCCGTGGCGAGCGTGGGTGTGACGGGGCTGGGCGCGGCGCCTCACTTCCCCGCAAGCTCGTTGATCCGCGCGGCCAGCGCGAAATCGAAATCGGTGACGCCGCCGGCGTCGTGCGTGTTCAGCGCCAGCTCGACCGTGTTGTAGACGTTGGACCAGTTGGGGTGGTGATCGAGCTTCTCGGCCGCCAGGGCCACTGAGGACATGAAGCCGAAGGCGGCGACGAAATCGGCGAACTGGAACGTGCGCCGCAGCGAGCCGTCGGCGTAGGACCAGCCGGCGATCTCGGAAAGGCGCGCTTCGATCTCCGCGTCGCTGAGTTGCCTGCGCTCGGGCATGGTTGGCCTCCGTTCGATGGTCTGCTGCGCACAGCCTAGCGTTCGCACGCCGCCGCCGCGCATCTGGCATACTGAAACGACCACAGCGCGCGCGAAAGCTGTGCGCCGGTTGCGTGCCGGCTGTATGGAAGGGTCGGATCATGGCGCTGATCGAGCTCGACACCGAGAACACCGACAAGATGTCCGAGCAGTTGGCCAAGGTGCTCAACCGCGACGCGGGGATGAACCTCGACCCGCTGACGGCGAACCCGATCGACACCTACGTCCTGCAGCATCCCGGCGCGCCCTGGTGCTTCTCGGAGAATCCGGGCCAGGCGGCGCTGGAGCACCGCAAGACCTATCTGGACAACGAGCGGCTGCCCGAGGGGGTGCTGGATTTCCTCGACGAATTGGTGCGCAAGCTCTGGGACGATCCGCGCTGCCAGGAGCTGCGCGAGCAGTCGGACTACTGGAAGATCTACGGCGGCGATCCGGGCCGCCCGAGCTGGTAGCGCCGCCGCGTGCCGGCCTCGCTTGAGGATGTGCGCGAGCTGCTCGAGCGCAGCCGCAGCGCGCACCTCGCCACCGCTTCCGCCGAGGCCGACCCGCACCTGATGCCGGTCGTCTACGCGCTGCACGACGACGCGATCTGGATCGCGATCGATGAGAAGCCGAAACGGACGCTGCGCCTGCGCCGTCTGCGCAACATCGAAGAGAACGCCCGCGCCGCGCTGCTGATCGACCACTACGAGGACGACTGGTCGCAGCTCTGGTGGGCGCTGCTGCGCGGCCCGGCCGAGGTCTGGTGGCCGCAACGCTGGGACGCGCCGCGCGCCGAGTCCGCCATCGCCGCGCTGCGCGAGCGCTACCCGCAGTACGCCGCAATGGCGCTCGAAGAGCGCCCGCTGCTGCGCCTCATCCCGGAGCGCGTCGCCCGCTGGTCCGCAAGCCGCTGAGCGGCGGCGGCTACCTAGCGGGCGCGCCCTCCTCCGGCATTCCTGCGCGGGAACGATGGGTGGGGGAGTGGTGTGGCGATCGGAGTGCGGCGCGACTGGTGTTGCGCGCTCGCGGCGTTCCACCCCCCACCTAACCTCCCCCCTGGAAGGGGGGAGGGATGAATTGGGGATGGGGTGGGTGGTTCCTGCCTGCGCAGGAATGACGGAAGGAGAGCGCAGGAATGACGGAAGGAGAGCGCAGGAATGACGGGGGACGGGGCAGGAATGACGGGGGACGGGGCAGGAATGACGGGGAGGGGCAGGTGGCGGGAAGGGGGCGCGAGGGTAACGGGGGAAGGGGGCGCGGGAGCGGTGGGTGGGGGAGTGGTGTGAGCGATCGGGGTGCGACGTGACCGGTGTTGCGCGCTCGCGGCGTTCCACCCCCCACCTAACCTCCCCCCTGGAAGGGGGGAGGGATGAATTGGGGATGGGAGGGAGATGGGGTGGGTGGTTCCTGCCTGCGCAGGAATGACGGGGGAGGGGCAGGTTCCTGCCTGCGCAGGAATGACGGAAGAGGGGCAGGTTCCTGCCTGCGCAGGAATGACGGGATGGAGGGTGCGCCCTAGGCGAAGCTGCGGCCTGTTAGATCGGGGAAACGCGCGTCTACGCCTGTCCAGCCGCCGTCTACCACGATTGCCTGGCCTGTTACGAATGACGACTCGTCCGAGGCGAGCCAGAGCGCGGCGTTGGCGATGTCCAGGCCCTCGCCGCTGCGGCCCAGCGGGGTGATCTCCGCGCCTCGCTCGCGCCGACGGTCCAGCTGCGCCGCGTCTTGCGGGCCCTGGCTGTCGTCGCCGAGCCGCGTGGCGATCACGCCGGGGCAGATGCAGTTGATCCGAATGCCCTTCGAGGCCCATTCGCCGGCGGCGGCGCGGGTCAGCGCGATCACCCCGCCCTTCGACGCGCAGTAGGCGGCGATCCCCGCCAGCCCGGAGATGCCGGCGACGGACGCGGTCGAGATGATCGAGCCGCCGCCCGCCGCTTCGAGATGGGGAATGCCGTACTTCATTCCCAGCCAGACGCCGCGCAGGTTGATCGCCATGATCTCGTCGAAGACCGACTCGGGGCAGTCGCGCACGTTGTCCTCGCGCCCGCCGATCCCCGCGTTGTTGTAGATCGCGTCGATTCGCCCCCAGCGCTCGGCGGCCGCCGAGAACATCGCCTGCACATCCTCGCCCTGCGCGACATCGCCCACAAACGCCGCCGCCCGCCCGCCAATCCCCGCCGCCACGCGCTCCGCCCGCTCCTCCCAACGGTCGACGACCAGCACGTTCGCGCCCTCGGCCGCAAAGAGCTCCGCCGTTGCCTGCCCCATGCCGGAGCCGGCTCCGGTGATCACCGCGGTCTTGCCTGCGAGTCGGTCTGCCATGATCTCTGCTCCGTTCGTCTGCGCATCGCCTGCACAGAGAGGGTAGAGCAAGGAAGCGCGCGATGCGGTGTGGCGTGCCCGCTCATTCGGAGGTGCGAGTCAGGGACGGAGTCCATACGGCAGTCCGACAGTGTCTCCGATGTCGATTTCGATGTCCTCGAGGCGTTCCGCGCGAAAGGCGATTGCCGAGCCAACCGGATTGGTCGGCTCGATTGCGGAATTGTCACCTGCGGCCAAAGTCAGAAACTCTTCGATCCTGTCCTCTGTGTCGACAACAGCGACATGCATCTTGATTTTCGAGTACGGGTTCAAGAACTCAACTTTATGCGTGCCCCCTTCCGGCCAGAAGTAGAGTACTCCCATTACGGCTTCCGACGCGAGAACGCTGAGTCCGCGAGCGCGTTGGTCGAGCGTTGACAGCACGATGACGTGCAGGTCTATCACGTCTCCGTAGCGAGCACGCCGGACGGAGATCGTCTCGTGTCGGTGGCCCTCTGCGTCGGTCGCATGCACAACGGGGTCAGGTCCAGAGCGCTGCTGCCGCTCATATTCCTGCTCGACTTCGATGCGCCGTCGGGCTTCCGCTTCGATTGACGGACGCATGAGCATCACGATGATCAGCCCGAAGATGTTTAGCAGGAATCCAGCCAAGAACCCGAGATCCGGGCTGCGTCCTTTCCCGGACGCAACTCTGGCCGAGATGATGCCGAAGACGATGTGGACGGCGACGATCGCCACGATCACGATCCACAGAAAGTCTTCGAATTCGTTCATGCCTGTCTCGTCAGTAGGTGTCGCGGCGGGGGCGCTAGGTCAGTGCGTCGGCGATGGCCAGCTCGGCGATGCGCTCGTCGCTGTAGCCGAGGATGTTGCGCAACACCTCGTCGTTGTCGCGGCCGATGGTGGGGGCGCTGGTGCGGTATTGGGCGGGGGTTTCGGAGAGGTAGCCCTTGGCGGCCTCGACGACGGCTTCGCCGTGGACGGGGTGTTCGAGGCGGACGAAATGGCCGCGGTGCTCGAGCTGCGGGTCGGCGAAGGCCATCTCGCTGGTTTGCACTACGTGGGCGGGGATGTTGAGCGATTGCAGGATGCGCTCGGTCTCAAACGCGGAGCGCTGCGCGGTCCATTCGGCGATTAGGGCGTGCAGCCGGTCAGTGGCGGCGCGGCGCGATTCGGCGTCGGCATACTGCGCATCGTCGGCCAGCTCGGGGCGGCCGAGCGCGGCGCAAAGCGCGCGCCAGTCGTCGTTATGGCGCACCGCGATTGCGACCCATTCATCGTCGCCCGCGGCGCGGAAGACGCCGTGGGGCGACATTTGCAGGTCGGCGTTGCCGACGAGTTGGGGCACGCGCCCGTTGACCGTGTAATCGAGCAGGGCGGTGCTCATGAAGTGCAGCGACGATTCGGCTTGCGCCTGATCGATGTAACAGCCTTCGCCGGTGCGCTCGCGGTGATCGAGCGCGGCGAGGATCGCGGGGGCGGAGAAGCGCGGGCTGAGATAGTCGGTATAGGCCGAGTAGGGACCGACGGGGTCCTGCCCGGGCGAGCCGGCCAGGGCGATGAAGCCGCCGATCGCCGCGCCCATCGTGCCGAAGCCGGCCACGTTGGAGAGCGGGCCGTCCTGCCCGAAGAGGCAGGTGCTGAGCATGATCAGGTCGGGCTTGATCTCGCGCAGCGATTCGTAGTCCATCCCCCAGCCGCGCATCGCGCGGGGCGAAAAGGACTCGCAGAGCACATCGCACCAGCGGACCAGGTCGAGCAACACCTCGCGTCCCGCTTCGCTGGCGAGATTGAGCGAGAGTCCGAGCTTGTTCACATTGAGGTTGCCGAACAGCCCGGAGTGGTCGAGCCCTTGCTCATTGTTATGGAAGGGGCCGATGCCGCGGGCTGTCTCGATCCGGTTGGCGCTCTCGATGCGCACGACGGTCGCGCCGAAGTCGGCGAGCATGCGGGTCGCGGTGGGGCCGGCGACGACCCACATCAGATCGACGACCTTGAGTCCCGCGAGCGGTCCCGACGGTTGCGCAGCGGTCATCAGATCACCCCTTCGGCGGCGAGCGCGGCGAGGCGCTCCGCGTCAATTTCGAGTTCGCCGTAGACCTCGGCGTTGTGCTCGCCCAGCGTGGGCGCGCGGCGGCGGTAGCTGATCGGCGAGCCGCCGGTCATGCGGACGAACGGGCCGGGGAAGCGCACGGGCTGCTCCCAGCCGGGCATTTCGTGGGTTTGCCAGAACTCGCGGACCTCAAACTGCTCGCTTTCGGCGACCTCGTCGACGGTGGTGACGGGGACGATCAGCAGGCCGCGCGAACGCGCTTCGTCGAACAGTTCGGCGCGGCTGCGGCGCTCGATGAACTTGCCGACGACGCCGAGCAGGCGGTCCCACTCGCTGAGCGCCAGTTCGCCGCTGAGGAAGAGCGCGCCGAGGCCGATCCAGTCGAGGTCGCGGTCGGCCTGCTCGCACTCGCCGCACTCGTAGATCCAGTTCATCAGGCGCTGGCTGAAGGGTCCGATGCCGCTGCCGAAGAGGAAGGTGAGCGAGATGTGTCCGTCGGCGGCACGCCAGATCAGCTTGCCGCGGAAGGGGCCGACGACCATTCCGCCGGCAACGCGCTGGGTTTCGACCGCGCCGATGCCGTGCGAGACGATGGTGGACATCGTGGCGGCGGCGACCGACTGCTGGGCGGAGATGTCGACCTGCTGCCCGCGCCCGATCGCGCGGCGGGCGTGGAGCGCGACCAACGCCGCGGAGGCCGCCTCGCCGGCGGCGTGATGCCAGGCCTGCGGCACCGAGACGCGGACCGGCTCCTGGCCCGCGTCGCCGGCCAGAATCAGCGGCCCGCCCGCGGCCATCAGGGTCAGATCGGTCGCTTCGTAGGCCGCCTTGGGGCCGTCCTGCCCGAAGGCGGAGATCGAGACGTAGATCAGCTGGTCGTTGATCGCGCGGAGGTCGTCGTAGCCCAAGCCGCGGGCGGCCATCGCGCCGGGCGTGTCGGACTCGATCACGAAGTCGGCGGTGGCGGCGAGGCGGCGGATCAGCTCCTGGCCGGCGGGGGTGTCGATGTCGCAGGTGACGCCGCGCCGGTTGCGCGCGTAGGCCCACCAGAAGAGCGAGCGGTCGGCGCCGGGCTGGTCGCCGGCGAAGGGCGCGATGCCGCGCGCGGGGCTGCCGCCGGGCGGCTCGACGAGGATCACATCCGCGCCGAGGTCGGCCAGGATTTGCCCGGCCAGCAGTCCGCGCTCGTCGCTCAGGTCCAGCACTCGGTAGGGGCTCAGCATGTGCGCGCATCCTCCACGATGGGCACAATCCTACCGCGCCGACGGCGGCAGGCGCGAGTGATAGCCTCGGACCTGCCATGGCCACCCGCTCCGCCTACCACACCGAGACTGCCGCCACGTTCTTGGGCAAGGCATACGACTACCTGGATGACGGCGACCTCCTACAGGCTTCGGAGAAGGGCTGGGGCGCTGCCGCGCGGATGGTCAAGGCCGTCGCCGAAGAGCGCGGCTGGCGGCACGCTTCGCACGGCGACCTCCATCGCGCAGTTGATCGTCTGGCAGGCGAACTGGCAGACGAAGAAATTAAGAGGTTGTTTCACTCAGCGGGCGCATTGCACCGGAATTTCTACGAGGGTTGGATGCCCGAAGAAACCGTGGCCCGCGGCCTCAGGGCTGTGGAGAACTTCGTCCACCGCCTGGACGATGCGCTCTCCTGATCAACCGCCTGCCTTGAGCGCAGGTGATAAACTCGAGTCACTATGGTCACCCGCTCCACCCGCCACACTGAGACCGCTGTCGCGCTCCTGCTCGAGGCGCGCTCGTGTCTCGATGAGGGCGACCTCTTGCAGGCTTCGGAGAAGGGCTGGGAGACCGCCGCGTATCTGGTCGAAGCGATCGCCGAGCAGCGCGGCTGGCCGCATGCTTGGGAGGGCGACCTCTTCATAGCGGTTGACCGCATTGTCACCGAATTGGACGACGAGCGAGTGGGCCTGCGGTTCCTCTCAGCCAGCGCGTTGCAGCAGAACTTTTACGAGGGTTGGATGCCTGCGGGATCCGTGGCAGCGGGGCTGAACTCTGTTGAGGAGTTCGCCCGTCGTCTGGACGACCTCATCGCCTGAGCAGCCGCCATGCCCACCCGCTCCGACTATCACACCGAGACTGCCGCTACGTTCCTGCTCAAGGCGCGCGCCTACCTTGACGAGGGCGACCTCCTGCAAGCTTCGGAGAAGGGCTGGGGAGCTGCGGCGCGGATGATCAAGGCCGTCGCCGAAGAGCGCGGCTGGCGGCATAACTCGCACGGCGACCTCCACCGCGCAGTTGGTCGTCTGGTAGGCGAACTGGCGGACGAAGAACTTAAGAGGTTGTTTCACTCAGCGGGCGCATTGCACCGGAATTTCTACGAGGGTTGGATGTCCGAAGAGGCCGTAGCTGACGGCATCAGTGATGTCGTGGATTTCGTCCGCCGCCTGGACGATGCGCTCTCCTGATCGACCGCCTTGAGCGCAGGTGGTAAACTCTAGCCACTATGGTCGCCCGCTCCAGCCATCACACCGAGACCGCCGCCGCGCTCCTGCTTGAGGCGCGCTCGTGTCTCGATGAGGGCGACCTCTCTCAGGCTTCGGAGAAAGGCTGGGAGGCGGCCGCGTATCTGCTCGAAACGATCGCCGAGCAGCGCGGTTGGCCGCATGCTTGGGAGGGCGACCTCTTCATAGTGGTTGACCGCATCACCGACGAGTTGGACGACGAGCGAGTGGGCCGGCTGTTCTTCTCGGCGGGCGCATTGCAGCAGAACTTCTACGAGGGTTGGATGCCTGCGGGATCCGTGGCCAGGAGTCTGAACTCTGTTGAGGAGTTCGTCCGCCGTCTGGACGACCTCATCGCCTGAGCAGCCGCATTTAGTGGCATGATAGAATCGAAACTGCCATGACCACCCGCTCTACCTACCACACCGAGACCGCCGTCACGTTCCTGCTCAAGGCGCGCGCCTATCTGGACGAGGGCGATCTCTTGCAGGCTTCGGAGAAAGGCTGGGGGGCCGCGGCGCAGCTAGTCAAGGCCGCCGCTGAGGAACGCGGCTGGCGGCACACCTCACACGGCGACCTCTACCGTGCAGTTGATCGACTGGTCGACGAACGGGGCGATGTGCAACTGCGAAGATTGTTCCACTCCGCGAGCGCGTTGCACCAGAACTTCTACGAGGGCTGGATGTCCGAAGAATCCGTGGCCGATGGCCTCGCTGCTGTTGAGGATTTCACCCAGCGACTCGCGGACGCGATCGACTGAGTGTCCGCGCTATTGCAGCGCGCCCGCCCCTGTGATCGGCCAGGCCGCCTCGACCACGCCCTCGCGGTGCGCGTAGAGCGTGCGGTGCAGCAGCATCGTCGAGTCGGAGTAGTGCGGGATCAGGCGGATGCGGTCGCCGGGGCGAACGCTCGCGCCGTCGTCGAGCGCGAGGTGGGTGTGCTCGGCGCTGAGGCCGACGCAGCGCGCGCCCTCGGGCGCGACGACCTGCGGCAGGCCGGTGTGGTGCCCGGTCGCTTTCCAGCCGGCGTCGGCGGCCGCGCGGCCCTGGCTGGCGCTGACGACCTGGGCGGACAGCGCGAAGGCGCGACGGTGGCCCTCAACGCCCATCTGCTCGTAGGTCAAATCCATCAGCGCCGCGCCGCCGGCTTGCAGCTCGGTGAGCAGCCGCTGCCGGAGCACGAAGCGGTAGTTGCCGCTGCCGCCGCCGCTGAGCACGCCGACGGGAATGCCCGCGGCCTCGGCGGCGCGGCGGGCGCGTTGCAGCAGCTCGCCGGAGACGCGCGTCTCGCGTTCTTTCTCTAGCGGTTCCATGCCCATCACGTGGCCTTCGTAGCCCATCAGACCGCGCAGCCGCACGCCGTCGAGTTCCGTAGCGCGGCGGCACAGCGCCGCCGCGTCGTCGGGCGCGACGCCGCAGCGGTGCAGGTTGACATCGACATCGACCAACACATCCACAACCACCCCCGCGGCTTGCGCCTGCTGCGCGATCATCGTGAGGTTGGCCTCGTCGTCCACAGCGACGCAGAGCTTGGCGCGTTGCGCCAGCTCGACCAGCCGCGCGACCTTTCGCTCGCCTACCACCTCGTTGGCGATCAGCAGGTCGTCGAGTCCGCCGTCGGCCATCGCTTCGGCCTCGGAAACTTTGGCGCAGGTCAGGCCAACCGCGCCGCACTCGATCAGCATGCGCGCGAGCTGAGGCGTCTTGCAGGCTTTGACGTGAGGGCGCCAAGCGATGCCGGCGCGCCGGCAGGAGGTCGCCATCAGACGCGCGTTGTGCTCGAATGCATCGAGGTCCACCAGCAGCGCAGGCGTGTCGAGCGCTTCGACGGGCAGGCCGGACGGGTCGTCGTTCATTGCGCGAGGATAATCTGAAGCGGGGACAGGAGGGTAATGCGATGCCGTTTACGACGATTGCCGGGCTGCGGCTGTTCTACCACGAGCAGGGCGATCCGGCTCTGCCGACCGTGCTGTTCGTACACGGAACGCAGGGCAACGCCTCGCTCTGGGCGGACGTGATCGACGCGCTGAGCGGGCGCTTTCACTGCCTGGCGCTGAATCATCGCGGGCGCGCGCCGTCGGACGCGCCGGACGATCCGGCGGCGTACGGGATCGAGACGTTCGCCGACGATCTGGCGGAGTTGATCGAGCAGCGGGAGTTGACGAGCTTTGGTCTGGTGGGCTGGTCGCTGGGGGTGCGCACGACGCTGAGCTACCTGGAGCGTCACGGGCAGGCGCGGGCGCGGGCGTTGGTCACGGTGGGCGGGCCGCCGTCGCCGCGCTTCGGCGGCGAGCCGCTGCAACCGCCTGCCCGCGGGCGCGAGCCGCAGCTGCACCGCTGGGGCGTCGCGTTCGAGCCGATCACGGAGGCTTGCTGGGAAGGTTCGCAGGCCAGCCGCGCGTCGTGCGATCTGGAGTGGTTTCTGCCGCGGATCGAGTTACCGACGGCGATCTTTCACGGGCGCAACGATCCCATCGCGCCGTTCGCAGCGGCCGAAGCGATGGCCGAGGCCATTCCCAACGCAACGCTCAACCCGTTCGAGCAGAGCGGCCACGCGCCGATGTTCAGCGAGCCGCAGAAGTTCCTCGCCGACGCGGCGGCCTTTCTGGCGGAAAGGTTGGCAGAAAGGCTGGCGGAAACGTCGGGCTGAGGGGGATACCCGCGGCGGAGCGCGGGTATCACGGAATGGGGCTACGCCTCCGGCTCGTCCTCCGCGCCGGCGCGGAAGAGGTGGTGATAGAGCACCGCCGCGATGATCGCCCCAACCGTCGGGCCCAGCGCGTAGACCCAGTAGGAGTCGAAGGCGTTGGAGAGCAGCGCCGGCGCGAAGGTGCGCGCCGGGTGCGCCGACGCGCCCGTCATGGGGATGAAGATCAGGTGGAAGAGGATCACCGTCAGGCCGATTGCCAGCGGCGCGGCGACGCCCGCGCCACGCTTGGAGATCGCGACGGCGTAGATCACGGCCAGCAGCACCGCGCCGTTGATGATCTCGACCAGGAACGCGCCGCCCTCGCCGACCACGCCGCTGTTGATCGCGTGCGCGCCGAAGTTCGTGATGTTGCCGATCTCGTCGCGCACGATCGCGTAGAGCAGGGCGGTGCCGAGGATCGCGCCAACGAACTGGAACACGACGTAGACCAGCCCCGGCCCGATCTTGATGTGGCGTGTGAGCATGAAGGCGACGGTCACAATCGGGTTGATGTGCCCGCCGGAGATGTTGTGCGTGGCGTAGATCATCACCGCGATGCCCAGCCCGTGCGCGACTGAGATGGCGACCAGCCCGGACACCCCCCAGTTCGTGCTGCCGCCGGCGGCGACCGAGACCGCAATCGCCGTGCCTGTCGCCAGCACGACGAACAGCATCGTGCCGATCAGCTCCGCGAGGTAGGCGCGCAAATTCGCCGGCGAGCCCACCTCATCCAGTCCCAGTTGGAAGCCGTTCATCCGAAACCCCTCCTCTTCGAGCGCTGCTGCGTATCCTACCCGCCCGTCTCCAGCGGCAAAGACGGATCCGCCGCCCATTCGGACATTGAGGCGTCATAAACCGCCACATTCTGGTAGCCGAGCAGCGAGAGCACGAAGGCGTCGTTGCTGGCCGCGATGCCGCCGCCGCAGTAGGTGATGATCCGCTTGTAGGGCGTCGCGCCCACATCCGCGAAGCGCGCCGCCAGCGTCTCCGCGTCGAGATACGTCTGCGTTTCGGGGTCGATCAGCTCCATCGCGGGCACGTTGACGCTGCCCGGGATGTGCCCCGCGCGCCCGTAGGTACGCCCGCCGTCGGCTCCGCTGTGCTGGTCCGCGCCCAGCGCGTTGACCACGCAGGTGCGCCGCTTGTCCCCATCGAGCGTCTCCACCAGCTCCTCGCGGTGGGCGAAGCGCGCCATGTCGAAGCGGGCGCGGAACGTGGTCGGCGGGTAGGCGGGCGGCGCGGTGGAGACGGGGCGGCCTTCGGCGAGCCACTTGGTCCAGCCGCCGTCGAGCACGACGGCGCGGCGCGCGCCCATCGCGCGGAACATCCACCAGAGCCGCGCCGCCCACATGCTGCCGAGGCGGTCGTAGAGCACGATCCGGTCCGTCTCGCAGATGCCCTGCCGCCCGGCGGCTTCGGCGAAGGCATCCGGGCTCGGCAGCATGAAGCGCAGCTGCTGGTCGTTGTCCGAGAAGTCGCGCTGCAGGTCGAGGAAGCCCGAGCGGGGAATGTGCCCCGCCTCCCATTCGGCGAGCCCGCTCTCGACGCGGTACCCGCCGCCGTCGCGCGGGCGCAGAAACACGGTGCATTCGAAGAGGCGCAGGTCGTGATCATCGAGGTGCTCGGCCAGCCACTCGGTGCTGACCAGCAGTTCGGGATTGGCAAAAGGCATCGTTCGGGCTCCTCTCGTGCCTACTCATCCTAGCCGCCGTCCCGGGGCGTGCCCTTTTTCCAAGACACTTCACCCCTCCCCTCTCTCTGAGCGGGGCGGTTACGACAGTTAGGCAGGGGTGGGACGCTGGGAGTGGGCGGCGACGGCGTTCGGTGTTCAGGTTTTTGTTTTTCGGGGCATTCGGGGCGATCCGGAGGGCGTCCCTATCTGGTCGGGGCGTTTGGCGGTGTTCAGGTTTGTTCGGGTTTGTTCAGGTTTGTTCGGGGGTGATGCGCGGGCGCGGCGGGAGGGGTTGGCAGCGGGGGTTGACGATGGGGTTGACAGTGGCAAGTGTTGTCAACTTTTGTCAACGTTTGGTTGCCGCTGGCAAGGGGCGGTCGGCGCGCTCGCCGTAAGCGGTTCCTGCCTGCGCAGGAATGACGGAAGAGAGCGCGGGGGCGACGGGAGAGGGGCGCGGGGGCGACTGGTGGTGCTTGCTCGCAACATCCCACCCCCCACCTAACCTCCCCCCTGGAAGGGGGGAGGGATGAATTGGGGAAGAGGGGTGGGGATTGGTGTTGAGGCGGGTGGTTCCTGCCTGCGCAGGAATGACGGTTGGGGGCGCAGGAATGACGGTTGGGGGCGCGGGGGCGACGGGAAGGGGCGCAAGGGCGACTGGTGGTGCTTGCTCGCAACGTCCCACCCCCCACCTAGCCTCCCCCTGGAAGGGGGGAGGGATGAATTGGGGAAGAGGGGTGGGGATTGGTGTTGAGGCGGGTGGTTCCTGCCTGCGCAGGAATGATGGTTGGGGGCGCAGGAATGACGGTTGGGGGCGCAGGAATGACGGTTGGGGGCGCAGGAATGACGGTTGGGGGCGCAGGAATGACGGTTGGGGGCGCAGGAATGACGGAAGGGAGCGCAGGAATGACGGAAGGGAGCGCGGGGGCGACGGGAAGGGGCGCAGGGGCGACTGGTGGTGCTTGCTCGCAACCTCTCACCCCCCACCTAGCCTCCCCCCTGGAAGGGGGGAGGGATGAATTGGGGAAGAGGGCAGGCGTTGGTGTTGGGGCGGGTGGTTCCTGCCTGCGCAGGAATGACGGATCTTTGTGCGCGCCTTAGCGGTAGGGCGGGGCGTAGAGGATGCCGCCTTCGGTGTAGAGGGCGTTGAGGGTGCCTTCGCGCTCGATGCCGAGTTGGCCGACGGTGCGCTCGTAGATTTCGCCGTAGTTGCCGACTGCGCGCAGGGCGCGCTGGACGAATTGCGGGTCTACCTGGAAGCCGAGGTCGGCCACCTCGCCGCCCTCGAAGGGGACGCCGAGCAGGCGGGCGACCGCGGTGTTGGGCGGGTTTTGCGCCCAGGCGTCGACGTTGCCCGAGTTGACGCCCAGCTCTTCGGCGTTGATCAGGCCGAAGACGACCCAGTTGACCACGTCCTTCCAGTCGGAGTCGTAGTCGCGCACGCCGGGGGCGAGCGGCTCTTTGGAGATGGTCAGGGGCAGGAAGCGGAAGTCCTCGGGGTTGGGCAGTGCGGCGACGCGGGCGGCGAGGCCGGACTTGTCGCTGGTGTAGACATCGCAGCGGCGGGCGACGAACTGGTCCTGGGGCTCGGAGCCTTCGCCGGGCAGCGGGGTGTAGCTCAGCCCGCGCTCGTTGAAGAAGTCGTCCAGGTTCTGCTCGGTGGTGGTGCCGGCGGCGACGCAGATCGTCGCGCCGTCCATGTCTTCGGCGGCCTGGATCGGGGAGTCGGCGTGGACCACGAAGCCCTGGCCGTCGTAGAAGGTGGTCTGGGCGAAGTCGACGCCGCGGGCGGAGTCGCGCTGGGCAGTGATCGTGGTGACGCGCACGAGCACATCGACTTGTCCGGCGGCGAGCAGCTCGAAGCGGGCCTGCGAGGAGGCGGGGACGAATTCGACTTTGTCGGCGTCTTCGAGCACGGCGGCGGCGAGCGCCTTGCAGAATTCGACATCGAAGCCGGAGTAGCTGCCGTCGGGCGAGCGGAAGCCGAAGCCGGGCAGGGTGTCGGTCACGCCGCAGTTGAGCAGGCCGCGCTCCTGGATCAGGGCGATGGTGTCGCCGCGGCCCTGGCCGCCGGTCGCGCCTCCGTCGCCGGCCTGGTCGTCGTCGCCGCCGCAGGCGGCCAGCGCGGTCAGCGCCAGCGCGGCCACGACGCCGATCATCCACAGTCGGTTGCCCAGTCGCCGCATTGTGTTCCTCGCTCTCGTTCGTGTTGTTCAGCCGCTCGTGTTGGCGGTTCGTCTCTCGGGGTTTAGCGGTAGGGCGGGGCGTAGAGGATGCCGCCCTCGGTGTAGAGCGCGTTGAGCGTGCCGGCGCGGGGGATGCCGACCGGCGCGACGGTGCGCTCGTAGATTTCGCCGTAGTTGCCCACCGCGGCGATGGCGCGGCGGATGAACTGCGGGTCGACCTGGAAGCCGAAGTCGGCGATATCGCCGCCCTCGAACGGCGCGCCGAGCAGGCGGGCCACCGCCGTGCTGGGCGGGTTTTGCGCCCAGGCGGCGGCGTTGCTCTGCGTGACGCCCAGCTCCTCGGCGTTGATCAGGCCGTAGACGACCCAGGTGATCACGTCCTTCCAGGCGTTGTCGTAGTCGAGCACGCCCGGCGCGAGCGGTTCTTTGGAGATGATTTCGTTGATCACGCGGAAGTTGTCGCGGTCGGGCAGCTGGGAGATGCGCGAGGCGAGATTGCTCTGGTCGCCCGTCCAGGCGTCGCAGCGGCCCGCCACGAAAGCGTCCTGATTTTCCTGATCCTCGCCGCCCAGCGGCGTGTAGTTGTAGCCCAGCTCGTTGAAGAAGTCGTCGAGGTTCTGCTCGGTCGTGGTGGCCGATTGGACGCAGATCGTGACGCCGTCCATATCGGCGGTGGAGTTAATGCCGGAGTCGGCATGCACGGCGAAGCTCTGGCCCGTGTAGAAAGTGGTGGGGGCGAAGTCGACGCCGCGGCCGGCGTCGCGCTCGGCGGTGACGGTGGTGGTGCGGATCAGCACATCGATTTCGCGGCGAACGAGCAGCTCGAAGCGGGTCGCGGAGGCGACGGAGATGTACTGCACCGCATCGGGATCATCGAGCACCGCCGCGGCGATCGCCTTGCAGAACTCGACATCGAAACCGCTGAATGAGCCGTCGGGCTCGAGGTAGCTGAAGCCGGGCTGCGAGCCCTTGACGCCGCAACGCAGCTCGCCGCGGTCGATCACGTTCTGCAGCACGCTGGGCGGAGCGCCGTCGCCCGATTGCGCGTCATCGCCGTTGCCGCCGCAGGCGGCGAGCGCGAGCGCGCAGAGCAGCAGGGCCAACGCCGCGCCGCCAAGTTGCGTTCGTTTGCCCATCGCCGGCTTCCTTCCGATCCGCCGCCAGCTTACGCGCTGGATGGCGTCGGGCTGCGCAACGCGGTTAACGCTCGCCCACGCCCTGGGCGCGCTCGACGCGCTGCGAGATGCGCGACATCGTGAAGGCGACGATCCAGAAGATCACCGCGACGAAGACGTAGACCTCGATGCGGTCGGCGAGGAACTCGGTCTGGGCGATCGCTGAATCGGCGTTGCCCTTGAGCTCGCGCATCGGCAGGATGACCGAGACGAGCGAGGTGTCTTTCCAGATCGAGATGGCCTGGCCGACGAGTGGGGGGATCGAGACGCGCAGGGCCTGGGGCATGATGATCTGCTGGAGCGTCTGCCGGCGCGACAGCCCGACCGCGCGCGCCGCCTCATCCTGCCCCTGCGGGAGCGCCTGGAGCCCGCCGCGGATGTACTCGGCCATGTAGGCCCCGGTGAAGACGGCGATGACGACCATTGTGCGCACGAGCAGGCTGCCGCCGATCACGTCGTCGAGAATGAACAGCGCGACGAACAGCCAACCGAGCAGCGGCGCGCCGCGCACCAGCTCGATGTAGGCGGTGCAGGTCCAGGAGATCGCCTTGAGCGAGGAGGCGCGCCCGATCGCCAGCGGGATGGCGACGATCAGCCCGCCCACGATGCCGACCGGGGCGAGGATCACGTTGAGCACGAAGCCGTCGAACTCGTCCGTGGCCGCGCCGCCGCCGGCCATCAGAATCAGTAGGACGACCGGCAGCCCGAGGGCGAGCAACGCGACGCCGATGCGGTTGGCGCGGACGCGCAGCGGGCTGTCATCGCGCGGCACGCGCACGGCGATCGCGTAGCCGGCGAACATCAGACCGAGCGCGATAAGGAACCAGAGCGAGGACCAGATCGCCGCGCCGCCGTGCGCCATCAGGAAGATCAGGAAGGCGGAGGCGAGCGCGAGGAAGAGGAGGTCGCGGCGGTTGAAGCTGGACCAGAGGCCGTAGGCGACGCCGATCATCAGGAAGACGAGGCCGACGCCGGCCCAGAGCCGCCACTCCTCGCCGCGCGGGAACCCGCCGGCGAAGAGCAGCCAGCGGTTGGCGCTGACGACGCCCCAGTCGGCGCCGAAGAAGACGTACCAGACGATGCCGCAGAGCAGCGCGACGAGCACTGCCAAACAGAGCAGCGTGAGCAGTGCGCCGAAGGGCGAGGGGAAGAGGTTGTGGCGGGTCCAGTCGCGCGCGCGGTCGCGGAAGGGGCGGCGCGCGCGGGCGCGGTGCGGCGGAAGCACGATCCGCCCGGGCGGGCGCGCGTCGGCGGGTTGCGGTCGGTCCACCATGGTTCGCCCTCAGACCCGATGCGTCGTGACGCGCGCGTTGACGATGTTCATGATCGCTGAAATGATCAGCGAGACGAGCATGTAGGTCACGATGATCAGCACGAACATCTCCAGCGCGCGGCCGGTTTTGTTCTGGAAGACGCCCGCCACGAAGAACAGGTCGGCGAACAGCACGGCCGAGGCGAGCGAGGAGTTTTTGTTGATGTTGAGGTACTGATTGGTGACCGAGGGGATGATCTGCCGCAGCGCCTGGGGCAGGATCACGATGGTCAGCCGCTGGTAGCCGGTCAGCCCGATCGCGTTGGCCGCCTCGGACTGCCCGGCGGGCAGCGCCTGGATGCCGGCGCGCACGATCTCGGCGATGAACGAAGCGGTGTAGGCGCTCAGACCGAGCACCAGGGCGGTGAACTCGGGCGAGACGATCATGCCCTCGGCGTAGCGTGTGCCGTCGATGATCGGTTTGTCGATCGAGACCGGCGCGCCGAGCGCGATAAAGGTAATCAGCGCGGCGGCGGCGAACAGCGAGAAGGCCCAGCGGTTGGGGTAGTGCGGTTGGCCCGTCTCGCGCTCCTTCTCGATCCGCACGGCGCGCAGCCGCGAGGCGGCCAACCCCGCCAGCACCAGCGCGCCGACCCAGACGCCGACCATCCAGTCGCCCGCGTTCCACCAACCGCCGTCGGGCACCGGCCAGGGGATCGCGATGCCGCGGTTGGAGAGGTAGAAGGCGTCGCCGAGGTTGAACACCTCGGTGATCGGCGGAATCGCGATCAGCAGGATCGCGTACCAGAGCACGATCTGAACGAGCAGCGGCGTGTTGCGGAAGATCTCGACGAAGAGCATGGCCATCTTGGCCAGCAGCCAGTTGGAGGAGAGCCGGGAGACGCCGATGATCACGCCGAGCACGGTGGCGAAGGCGATCGCCACCAGCATCACGCGAATCGAGGACCAGATCGCGACGAGGTACATCACGAAGCGGGAGTTCGTGACGCCGTCGTAGTCGACCAGCCATTGATTGGGCACGGCGAAGCCGGCGGGGTCGCCGAGGAATCCGAAGCCGAATTCACGTAAGTCGAGCGCGTTGATGACGTAGACGATCACCAGCGCGGTGGCGATCAGGTATGCGCCCTGAAAGAGGTAGTTGCGGAAGCTGCGCCGATACCAGAAGGGCGTCGGCGCGGGCGGGGGCAAAGAGTGTTGTCCGCCGGTGACTGCCATAGTCGCGCTCGTCGGGCCGAGCGGCGCGCCTCAGCCAAGTAGGGTTGCGCCGAATCCGCAAGAGGCCGCCTCCCCCGCGAGATTGGGGGGAAGGCGGCCTCCGTTTGGTTCGCGTCGGGGCGCTGCTAGCGGCTCAGACGCGCGCGCCGCCGCCGTTTAGCGGTACGGCAGCGCGTACTGGATGCCGCCGCTGCCGGCCGGGCAGTCGACCGAAGTGTCGATCGCCAGCGCGTTCAGCGTGCAGTCGCGCGGGATGTTGTCGCCCACGGTGCGCGCGTAGATCTCGCCGTAGTTGCCCACGGCCGCGATCGCCCGCCAGATGAACTGCGGGTCCACGCCGAAGCCGAGGTCGGCCACATCGGCGCCTTCGTAGGCGACGCCGAGCAGGCGCGCGACGGTCGTGTTGGGCGGGTTGGCCGCATTGGCCGCCACGTTGGCGCTGGTGATCCCGATCTCCTCAGCCGCGATCAGGCCATGCACGACCCAGTTGACCACGTCTTTCCACTCGGAGTCGTTGTCGCGCACGCCCGGCGCCAGCGGCTCCTTGGAGATGATCTGCCCCAGCACGCGGTAGTTGGCCGGGTTGTCGAAGTTGCTCACGCGCGAGGCGAGGTCCGACTGGTCGGCGGTGAACACATCGCAGCGCTCCTGCAGGAACGCTTCCTGGATTTCAGGGCTGGTGCCGCCCAGCGGGGTGTAGCTGTAGCCCAGGTCCGTGAAGTGGTCCGCCAGGTTCTGTTCAGTCGTCGTGCCGGTCTGCACGCAGATCGTCGCGCCGTTCATGTCGGCCGTCGAGTTGATGTCCGAGCTCGCGTGCACCGCGAAGCCCTGGCCGGTGTAGAAGGTGGTCTGGGCGAAATCGACCGCCAGGTCGGCGTCGCGCGAGGCGGTGATCGTAGTGGTGCGGATCAGCACATCGATCTCGCCGTCGGCGAGCAGCGTGAAGCGGGTCGAGGCGTCCGATGCGTCGATGTAGCGCACCGTGATGTTGTCGCCCACCGCGGCCGCGATTGCCTTGCAGAACTCGATGTCGAAGCCGACCACGCTGCCGTCGTCCTGGCGGAAGCCGAACAGCGGCTGGGTCTGCTTGACGCCGCAGAGCAGCTCGCCGCGCTCCTGCACGGCGGCCAGAGTGGCGCTGGGCACATCGCCGTTCTGGGACTGTCCGGCGTCGTCATCGCCGTCGTCGCTGGAACAGGCGGCCAGCGCGAACGCGCCGACGATGGCGAGCATCGCCAGCAGCGCGGCGCGGCGCAGTCCGGCGGCGCCGCTCCAATACTTCAGTCGCGTCATTTCGGTCCTCCTCGGGGTGGGTGCTTGTGGGCGCGGTTGCGCGCACGTCCCCCGGCGTGCGCTGCGCCGTCTCTCCGTAGTTGTGTATCACTCTCCGTCTGTGAGTGCTAGCGCGCGGCTGGCACAGGGCGGCGAGGCGACGTATCCGTTATCGGGCTACCGCCCTCCCGCGGCGGCCTCGGCCGGCGCCTCGAAGCCGAAGATGCGCGCGCCGTTGAGGCCCAGAATTTTGGCCCGCTCGTCGTCGTCGAGGTCGCCCATCGAGCGCTCGATCGCCGCCGCCGAGTGCGGCCAGGAGCCCTCGTGGTGCGGATAGTCGTTGGCCCAGAGCAGGTTGTCGACCAGGTCGTACTTGCGCGCCAGATCGATGCCCGGAGCGTCCTCCTGGAAGGAGCCGAAGCAGTGCGCGCGGTAGAACTCCGACGGCAGCATTTCCAGCTTGGGGAAGGTCCACATGTGGTGCTTATGGTAGGCCTCGTCCATCGCCGTCAGCGCCCACGGGATCCAGCCGATCCCCGCCTCGATCGTGCCCGCGCTGAGCCGCGGGAAGCGCTGGAAGACGCCCGAGGCGCACATGTTGACGATCGGCTCCATCGTCATCGCCAGTGAGTGGAAGACGTAGTTGGTCACCGCGCCGCCGTTGCCGCGCGCGCCGCGCGGATCGCGCCCGGTCGAGACGTGGAACGTGATCGGCAGCCCGGTCTCCTCAACCGCCGCCCAGAGCTCGTCGAACTCGGGCAGGTTGTAGTTGCGCGTGTCCTCGCCGGTCGGTCCCCAGACCGGCTTGGCGGGGAAGGAGAAGCCGCGGAAGCCGCGCTCGGCGGAGCGGTAGACCTCCGCCACCGCGCCGGGGATGTCGCCGGTCGCGACGCAGGCCAGCGGCGAGGAGCGGTCGTAGGTCGGGCCGAAGGTGTCCCAGGCCCAGTCGTTCCAGGCGCGGCACATCGCGTTGCTGAAGACCGCGTCGGGCGTGGCCCACATCGAGAGCCCCTTGTTGGGGAAGATGATCTCGCAGTCCACCCCGTCGAGGTCCATGTCGCGCACGCGCTCGGCGGGGTCGGCGTTGCCGTGCTTGTCGCGCACCAGATCCTCGCCGGCCAGCTTGAGGTCGCGGATCTTGGTCGGACGATGCCCCTCGGTGACCTGCCAGCGCACGCCGTCCTCGTCCACCTCGATGCGAGGCAGGCGGTGGCGGTATTCGGCGTCGACGCGCTGCTCCCAGAGGTCGACCGGCTCATGCACGTGGCAGTCGGCGGAGACCATGAAGTATTTGTTGGGGTCGTCGGGCCGCGCGGTGCGCGGCCAGCCGGCGGCGCCGGGCGTCTCGGTGCGGTGCGCGGGGATTTCGTAGTCGGGCTTGGGCAGTTCGGTGGTGACCATCGTCGTCAGGCATCCTTCCCGGCCGCGCGCCGGAGCGTGCAGGGCGCGGCGGCGTTGGGCGCAGAATAGCGGATCGCTAGCCGACCTGTTAGCCGACCCGTTCGCGCGGCAGCCGCGAGTGCGGACCGGGGCGGTCAAGGTCGAGCCCCGCCGTCTCGATCACGTGCGTCTCCGCGTCCCGCGGCAGCGGCACATCCACATACTCCGGGTCCAGCCCCTCCGACGGCCAGAAGCGCAGCCGCACGCCCGTCGCGCCGACCGGTGCCAAGTGCTCAGTCTCCGCCGCCCCGCGCCCCGAGTGGAACCAGTCCCCCTCAACCCCCTCCGCGCCAATCAGCCACGACCCAAACCAGGGCATCGACAGCCCAAAGTCGGATGTCGCCCCATGCCAGCGAATCCGCACCGTTCGCACCGTCCGCGCCATGCCGCATCCTCCACTCGCCAGCCTATCGGAGTCGGAAGAACTCGGTCATGGCCACGCTGGGCAACACGCTGGGCAATGGGGAGGTAAAACACCAAAACGGGTTGTACCCTGCCCTCTAGCGGGTGCGGGGGATAGGCTCGCGCTATGAGATTGCGTCGGCGGTTGTGCGTCTTGTTGTGTCTGGCGTGGGTGGCCGCGGCGGCGTTGGGCTGCACCCGCGACTCGGACGCGCGAAGCACCGCCCAGACACAGAGCGATCAGCAGCAGTCTGCGCAAGCGGACGCGCAAAGCGCCGCGCAGCAGCAGGCGGATCAAGCGGCTGATTCGGACAGCGCGGACGACGCGCGGCAGGACGCTGCGGTTGCGGCAGAGGCCGACGCGCAACAGCAGTCGCAGCGCCCCGCGATGCGCGCCGACGACGAATCTTCAGATCAGCAGCAGTCGGAGCGCGAGAAGCGCTACGACGACGATCAGCCGGCGCAGACCATTGATGTGCCCCCGCGGGACGCGCTCAGCGGGGGCTTCCCGCTGCTGCCCAGCGCCGCGGGCGAGGGCGACGAGTACGGCTGGTCCGCCGCGCTCGACGGCGACATTCTCGCCGTGGGCGCGCCCTACCACGACGCGGTGGCGGAAGACGCGGGCGCGGTGTTCGTCTTCGAGCGGCGCGGGGACAAGTGGGTCGAGGCGGCCAAACTGCTGCCGCCCTTCGGCGAGGCGCTGGGCTGGTTCGGCCGCTGGCTGGCGCTCGACGACGGGCGGCTGGTCGTCGGCGCGCCCTACGAGAACCTCGCTCCGGTTGAGGGCGGCGACCTGGTGATCGACGCCGGGGCGGCCTACGTCTACGAGCAGGTCGACGGCGAGTGGCGGCGGACCGCGACGCTGCTGCCCGATCCGCCCGTCGCAGGCGCGTCGTTCGGCTGGTCGGTCGCGATCGACGGCGAGCGGCTGGCGGTCGCGGCCTGGGCCGAGTCGGCCGGCGCCGAACAGTCCGGCGTGGTCTACGTCTACCGCCAGGCGAAAGGCGCGTGGCGCCTTGAAGCGCGGGTCGCGCCGCCCGAGCCGCAGGAGGTGCATCAGTTCGGGCGCGACATCGATCTGGACGGCAACGTGCTGGCGATCGGCGCGCCGGGCCACGACGACGGCGAGACGCCCGATGTGGGCGCGGTGTTCGTCTATCACCAGTACGACTTCGCCTGGAATTTCGCGGGCCGCTATCTCGCGCCCGGCGTCGAAGAGGGCGACGGCCTGGCCACGCAGGTGGCGCTGAGTCTGCCCTGGCTCGCCGCCGGCGCGCACGGGCACGACGGCGACGATTGGGAAGCGGGCGCGGTCTATCTCTGGCGGCTGGACAACCTCTGGTCGTTCCACAGCCGCATTTCCGCGTCGGACGCGGCGTTCGGCGACTGGTTCGGCTACGCGCCGGCGCTGGACGGGGACCGCCTGGTGGTGGGCGCGCCGCACCGGGCCGATCCAAAGACGGGCCAGCTCCGCACCGGCGCGGCCTACGTTTTCGAGCTGGTCGGCGGCGAGTGGGAAGAGGCGGGCATCCTGGGTCCGGTCAATCCGATGCTGGCCGGCGAGCGCGCCGAGTTCGGCTGGGTCACCGATATCCACGGGGACATGGTCATCGTCGGCTCCTGGCTGGCCGACGCCGAAGCGGGCAAAGACGCCGGCGCCGCCGCCGTCTACACGATCGAGGAGTAAGCGCCGAAACCGCCCACCGCCGCAGCTACGCCCCCGCGCTCTCCGGGCGCAGCCAGACGGGGATGTCGCCGGCGCCGCTGAACACCACCCAGCAGATCGCTCTGCCGTCTTCGCCCAAGGCGCATATGTGGCGATTGCCAGCGCTGATCGAGCGATGCGCGCCCGGCGGCGGCTGCGCCTGCCCGTCGAAGGTGTAGCCCCAGCACTCGATTTCACCCGACTCGCGCAGCCCGCAGCTCTGATAGGCGCCGGCGCTGACCGCGCTGAAGCGTCCGTGCAGCGCATCGGTCTCGCCGTAATCGTTGTTTCCCCAGCACTCGACTTCGCCCGACTTGCGCAGCGCGCAAGCGTGAAGCCAGCCCGCGCTGATTGCGCGAAAGTGTCCGGTCGGCGCGTTGATCTGGCCGCTGTAGTCGTCGCCCCAACACTCGATCTCGCCCGTCTCGCGCAGCCCGCAGCTGTAATAGCCGCCGCTGCCGATGGCGCTGAAGCGTCCCGGCGGCGCGTTTGTCTTGCCGTCGTAGTCGTCGCCCCAACACTCGATTTCGCCTGACTCGCGCAGCGCGCAGGTGTGAGAGTCGCCGCTGTGAGAGCCGCCGCTGGCGACGGCGCTGAAGCGGCCGGGCGGCGCATCCGTTTGGCTCTCGTCAATGCCGCCCCAGCACTCGATCGCACCCGACTCGCGCAGCCCGCAAGTGTGGTGCGAACCACTGCTGACGGCGCTGAAGCGGCCGGCCGGCGCGTCGGTCTGGCCGTGTGGATTGGTTCCCCAGCACTCAATTCTTCCCGACTCGCGCAGCCCGCAGGTGTGATAGCCGTCCGCGCTGAGTGTGCTGAACCGCACGGTCGGCGCGTCCGCTTGGCCGGAGCGGTCGGCTCCCCAGCACCCGATTTCACCCGTCTCGCGCAGTCCACAGGTGTGGTAGCCGCCTGCGCTCACCGCGCTGAAGCGCCCCTGCGGCGCGTCCGCCTGCCCGTATCCGTTGTATCCCCAACACTCGACCTCGCCGGACTCGCGGAGGCCGCAGGTGTGCCATTCTCCGGCGCTGATTGCGCTGAAGCGCCCCCTCAAGGCGTCGGACTGCCCGTGCAAGTTGCTTCCCCAGCACTCGACCTTGCCCGACTCGCGCAGCCCGCAGGTGTGGTAGCCGCCGGCGCTCACCGCGCGAAACTCCCCCCACGGAGCGCTGGTTTGGTCGAACGAGTCGTCTCCCCAGCAGACAATCCAGCCGGACCCTTCCAGTCCGCAGGTGTGATAGGCGCCGGCGCTGACCGCGTCGTAGTACCCCGCCGGCGGATTGGCTTGACCGACCTCGTTGCCGCCCCAGCACGCGATCGCTCTCGACCGGCCTAGTCCGCAGCTGTGGTAACCGCCCGCGCTGACTGCGAGCCAATCCCCGCCGGGCGAATCGATTTGGCCGAAACGGTTGTCGCCCCAGCACGCGATCGAACCCAAGCCCGTTGCCTGCCAGCCGCAGGTGTGGCGAGCGCCCGCGCTCACCGCGTCGTAGTGCTTTGCCGGCGGATCAGCCTGAGCGGCCTCGTTGTCGCCCCAGCACTCAATCGCGCCATGCTCGCGCACTCCGCAGCTGTGGTAGCGGCCCGCGCTGATCGCGCTGTAGGCATTTCCCAGATTCGTCAGGTAGTCGCCGCTCCAACCCCAGCACTCGACCTCGCCGGACTCTCGAATTCCGCAGGCGTGGAAGTTGCCCACGCTGACCGCGTTGAAACGGCCCGACTGCATATCTGCGTCGCCAGCCCAGCCGCCTCCCCAGCAGACGATCTCGCCCGACATTCGCAGTCCACAGCTGTGCTGCGCGCCTGCGCTGACAGCGCTGAAGCGTCCGGGTGGCGCGTCTGTTTGGAGGTACGAATTGTCGCCCCAGCACTCGACTTCACCCGACTCGCGCAGCCCGCAGCTGTGAGATTCCCCCACGCTCACCGCGCTGAAGCGTCCGGGCGGCGCGTCTGTTCGGCCGAACTGATCGTCGCCCCAGCATTCGATTTGGCCCGTCAGGCGCAGCCCGCAGTTGTGCAGCTCGCCTGCGCTCACCGCCGCGAAGCGCCCCTGCGGCGCATGCCATAGGCCGTCGCCGTCCCAGCCCCAGCATTCGATTTGGCCCGTCAGGCGCAGTCCGCAGCTGTGAGAGCGGCCGGCGCTCACTGCGCGGAAGCGGCTGGAAGGCGCATCCGCTTGGCCGTTTCCGTTGTGGCCCCAGCACTCAATTCTTCCCGACTCGCGCAGCCCGCAACTGTGGGACCCGCCGGCGCTCACCGCGCTAAACCTGCCAGAGGGTGGTTCAGCTTGATCGGCCCAGTTCTCTCCCCAGCATTCGATCTCGCCTGAGTCGAGCAGCGCGCAGGCGTGGTCGTGGCCGACGGTGATCGCGACGGCGCGGCGGTCGTCCTGCGCCTCTGCGCGCTGCCAGCCGTCGGCGGCGCCCAGCGCGGCCGCAGTCAGCAGCAGCGCAGCCAGGGCGAGACCGGCGAGCGCGGCACGTTGACAGTGCCTGAGTGTTCCGAGCATGGTCCTGGCCTCGCACCACGCGCCGCGTGTTTGTGTCGCAGACAGGCTAGGGCGTATTCGCACGCCCCCTCTGGCGAGGAGGTTGGGTGGGGGATGGGACGGCGCTAGCGAGGCGCTCTCCTTTGCGTCATTCCTGCGCCTCCTCCGTTATTCCTGCCTACGCAGGAATGACGATTTGGGCGCGCGGGTTCCTGCCTGCGCAGGAATGACGGTTTGGGCGCGGGTGTGACGGGAGAGGGGAGAGGTAAGAGTGACGGGAGGGGGGAGGGAATGGCGGAGTTGGTGTGGCGTGGGCGATCGGGGCGCGCGATCGGTGGCGCATGCTCGGGACTCCCACCCCCCACCTAACCTCCCCCCTGGAAGGGGGGAGGGATGAATTGGGGGAAGGGGTGGGTGTTGAGGTGGGTGGTTCCTGCCTGCGCAGGAATGACGGAAGGGGGAGGGGTAATGACGGAGAGGGTGCGGGTGTGACGGAGGGGGGAGGGTAAGAGTGACGGGAGGGGGCGGGAATGGCGGAGTTGGTGCGGCGTGAGCGATCGGTGGCGCGCGATCGGTGGCGCATGCTCGGGACTCCCACCCCCCACCTAACCTCCCCCCTTCCAGGGGGGAGGGATGCATTGGGGAAGGGGGTGGGTGTTGAGGTGGGTGGTTCCTGCCTGCGCAGGAATGACGGGGGAGGCGCAGGAATGGTGGAGTTGGTGCGACGTGGGCGGTGTGCGCGCTCGCGGCGTTCCACCCCCCACCTAACCTCCCCCCTTCCAGAGACCTTTGAAAAAGTCGGCTGGCGGGGTTGTTGGGGGCGTTTTAGGGCGCGGGATGGCGCGGTTGGGGCCTTGCGCGGGGGGTTCGGGCGGGTGTTTTTGGGGCTGCGCGGGCGGCTGGGGCGCACTGCGCCCGGCGGCGGCGGGGCTTAGACCGCGGCCTGCAGCCGCACGAGTTTGCGCAGGTTGAAGGCGAGGCATTTGAGGTAGAACTCGAAGCGGTTGCGCTCCAGGCTGTAGTAGCGCGTGGTGCGGTAGCCGTAGCTGCGTTTGAACGTGCCGAAGACCGGCTCGACCTTGCGTCTGGTTCGCTCCCAGAGCGCGTTCAGTTCGCGCTCCGCCTCCGTCAGCGGGTGGTAGCGGTCGGCCCGTCTGAGGATGCGGCAGTCGATCCGCATCGCCTCCAGCAGTGCGCGCCGCTCGGCCTTGTCGTAGGCGCGGTCGGCGTGCACCGCCGCCTCGTCGCCGGTCAGCAGCGCCTCGGCGACCTGCGACTCGTTGACGTTGGCCGGGGTGAAGACGCCGCGGCGGATCAACTGGGTGTCGGCGTCGACCCCGACGTGGCCCTTGTAGCCGTAGCAGGCGTTCCCGCGGGCGCCGCCCCAGGCGGCGTCCGGGTCGGTCGGCCCCTGGGCCGACTTGGAGCGGCGCCGCGAGGCCTGCGCCTCGATCAGCGTGGCGTCCATCAGCGTCGCGCGGCCCGGCTCGATGAACAGCCCCTGCGCCTCCAACTGCTCGTCCAACTCGCGCAGCAGCGCCTCGCCCAGCCCGCGCTGCGCGAACAGCGCGCGGTAGCGGCTGATCGTGGAGTGATCGGGAATCTCCTCGCAGAGGCTCAGCCCCGCGAAGCGGCAGAACGAGGCGCGCTCCCAGAGCATGTCCTCCATCGCCGGATCGGACAGGTCGTGCCACTGCTGCAGCAGACAGATTTTGAGCATGACCAGCGCCGGGTAGGCCTTGCGGCCCATCCGCGAGCCGTGCAGCCCGGCCAGCAGCCGCGCGAAGCGCGTCCAATCAATCGCCGCGTGGATCGCCTCCAACTGCGCGTTGCGCCCGCGACGCTCCGGTATCTGCGCCTCGCCGAACGACCCCTGCCTGCGCTCACGCTCCATGCCGCACCCCTTTCGCGTCCAACCCACCGCGTTCCCCACAAGAATCGCCGATCCCCCAGAGTTGTGCAAAGGTCTCTGGAAGGGGGGAGGGATGAATTGGGGGAGGGGGTGGGTATTGAGGTGGGTGGTTCCTGCCTGCGCAGGAATGACGGGGGGGGGGCGCAGGTGTGACGGGAGAGGGGCGCGGGTTCCTGCCTGCGCAGGAATGACGGAGGTGGGGCGCGGGGGTTAGCGGGCGGGGCCGCGGATGGTGACGCCGCCGTCTACGGGGAGGATTACGCCGGTGATGTAGCGGGCTTCGTCGGAGGCCAGGAAGACTGCGGCCCAGCCGATGTCCCAGCCTTCGCCTTCGATTTTTAGCAGCGACGCCTCGCGGCGGCGGTTGCGCAGCTCGTCGCTCATGCCGGCGGCGTAGACCATCGGGGTGTAGACCGGGCCGGGCATGATGCAGTTGGCGCGGATGCCGTCGGCGCCGTGGTCGACGGCGAGGGCCTGGGTGAGCGTGGCGACCGCGCCCTTGCTCACGCTGTAGGCGGTCAGGCCACGCGGGCGCAGCGCGGCGATTGAGGAGACGTTGATGATCGCGCCGCCGCCGGAGGCGCGCATTGCGGGCACGGCGTGCTTGGCGGTGAGCATCATGCTGGTCACGTTGACGCGCTGCACGCGCTCCCAGTCTTCCTCCGTGATCTCCTCGACGGTGCCGCGGCCGCCGATGCCGACGTTGTTGTGCAGGATGTCGAGCCGCCCCCAGCGGTCGAGCGCGGCGCGCACCGTCGCGCGGCAGTCTTCGCTGCTGGTTACGTCGGCGGTGTGGATGACGGCGTCGTTGCCCTCGGCGCGGATCAGCTCGAGCGTGGCCTGCGCGGCCTGCTCGTCGCGGTCGACGAGCAGCAGTTTCGCGCCCTCGCGGGCGAAGAGGATCGCGGCGGCGCGCCCGTTGCCGATCCCTTCGGCGCGCGAGCCCGCGCCGGTGATGATCGCGACTTTGTCTTTGAGTCGGTCGGGCATTGATGCGCTCCGTTCCTGCGTGAGCTAGCTGATCTGAATGCGAGTGGCGGCGGCCGGGAGTTCCTGCGGGCCGTGTTCCTGTGGGCCGTGTTGGGGCTTGGCGACGGCGTCGCGGCTGGGGGCTTCGGTGCGCAGGCGTCGGGCGTCGGCGTGGTCGGCGCGGATCCAGAGGAAGGCGGCGATCGCGAGCAGCACGCCGAAGATCAGGGCGATGCCGGCGAAGACGGTCGGCAGCGGCGTGGTGTCGAGCACGCGGCCCATCGTGGGCAGAAAGACGAGCATGAACAGCGCCCAGCCCATGTGGTTGAGCGAGAGCATGGTGGCGCGGAGGTGCGAGGGCGTGCGGCGGTTGAGGTAGCCCTCCATCAACGGCATCAGCGCGCCGCGGGCGAAGCCGATGATCAGGAAGAGTGAGAGCGCGGCGAGGTGGTTGAGCGCGGCGATGCTGGCGTAGGCGACGATCACGAGGACGGGCATGGCGACGAGCGAACGCAGCACGCCGAAGCGCGAGGCGAGCCAGAAGGCGCTGAAGGCGGCGAGCACGGTCGCGATTCGAGCAGGGGTTTGCAGGGCCGAGAAGAGCCAGCCGACCTCGATGCCCTGCTCGCGCAGGAACGGTTGCAGCACGTAGAACTCGGGCACCATCGAGGCGAGCAGGAGGGCGGTGAAGATTAAGGCGTAGCGCAGCGAGGGCGTGCGGCGGCAGAGCCGCAGGGTCTGGCGCATCAGCTGGAGGTAGCCGAGCTGGGGGGTGGGTGTGTCATTCGCGGCGGCGTGAGCATCCTGGGTGGAGCGAATCGCCTGCGCGCGCGGCGGCTCGCGGAAGCGCAGGGCGATCAGCAGCGCGATCGCGCTGCCGATCACCCCGGCCAGCACCGTCTCTTGCGAGCCGATTTCGCCGGCGATCGCGCCGCCGAGGAAGGTCGCCAGGACCATCGCCAGCGAGCGCATGGCGAAGGCCCGGCCGGCCTGGCGCTCGAATTCGCGGGCGCGTCCGAGCGCTTGCAGCGAGTCGTGCAGGAAGGCGCTGTCGGCGCCCGTGATCAGCACGATCGAGGCGCCCCAGAGCGACCAGGCGACGGCCGCCTGCCAGACGCTGCCGGAGAAGGCGAGCCAGATCAGGAAGGCGATGAAGAGCACCAGCGAGATGCGGATCATGCGCACGCGGCCGAAGCGGTCGGCCAGCGCGCCGGCGGGCGGCTGCCCGAACGAGGTGATGATGTAGAAGGCGGGCGCGATGAAGCCGACCTCGGAGTAGCTCAGCCCGACATCCTCGGTGGCGAAGATGATCCAGATCGCCAGCCAGAATTGCAGGTCGTGGAAGAAGTAGAAGTAGGGATAGAGGCGCAGGTTGCGCCGCCAGAAGCGATCGCGGTCGACGGGTTGGTCGGGAGAGCGGGACATGTACGCACATCATCCCCGATCCCGCGCCCCCGCGCTTGGCCGCGCGCGACATTGTGTCGCGCGCGATAGACTGCCGATGGCGCAATTCACGGCGAGCGCTGGCAGCGAAAGGGCGATTCGATGGCGTACGAGCAGATTCTGACCGAGGTTCGCGGGCGCGTAGGGGTGCTGCGGCTGAACCGTCCGGAGAAGCTGAATGCCTGGACGGATCAGATGGCGACGGAGCTGGCGGAGCAGATCGAGGCGTGGAACGCGGACGACGCGATCGGCGCGATTCTGCTCGCGGGCGAGGGGCGTGCGTTCTGCGCGGGCGCCGACCTGCAGGGCTTCAACAATCGACTCGAAACCGACCCCGACGCGCAGGGCGCGGGCGTGACGCCCGACGCGCCGGCGGCGGGTCGGCGGGAGAACTGGACGGATCTGATTCGCCGCTCGAAGCCGGTGGTGGCGGCGATTCAGGGCTACGCAGTGGGCGTGGGGCTGACGATGGTGCTGCCCTGCGATGTGCGCTTCGCGGCGGATGACGCGCGGCTGTCGATTCGCTTCGTGCGGGTCGGTCTGGTGCCGGAGCTGGGCTCGACGCGGCTGCTGGCGCAGCTGGCGGGTCTGGGCGCGGCCAGCGACATGTGCCTGACCGGTCGGATGGTGCCGGCCGAGGAGGCGTATCGGATCGGCCTGGTCAGCGCGGTGACGCCCAAGGACGAGCTGTTCGAGACGGCGCTGGCCAAGGCGGAGGAGATCGCCAACAATCCGACGGCGGTGGTGCGGGTGATCAAGGGCCTGCTGGCGGAGAACACGACGGAGGCGGATTTGGGTCGGGTGATGGAGCGTGAGGGCGCGCGCGACCGCGAGTGCCGCCGTCTGCCGTCGCACCGCGAAGCGGTGACGGCGTTCCTGGAGAAGCGGGAGCCGGTTTTCAACCGGTAGGGCGGTAGGGCTTCGCGCCGCCGGCAGTGAGTTGCGGTCCAACGCCCGGCGGCGAAACGGGCTGAGGTGGATTAATCTCGCTCTCATGACGCACGATCAGGATGCCATCACGCTGGCGATTGACGGGGAGCTCGATCTCGGTCTGTTTGCGGCTGCCGTCGATCGGCTCAAGGATTTGACGGCGGCGTTGTCCGACGATCTGGCGCCCAACGGGGATGTGCGCTGGCGCATCGCCGATCTCAAGGTCGGAAGCGCGGTTGTGACTCTCGGAGTCGAATCTTCCTCGGACGCCGCCGTGCGCCGCGTGACGCGCGGCTTCAACGATGTGGGCGCTGCGCTTGAGGGCGATCAGCGGCTCGAGTTTTCTCCGCGCGTGGCCAAAGCGGCGCGCCGTTTGGGAGAGCTCACTCGACAGAAGGGTGTGAAAGCGGTGCGGTTTCAGACGGCCTCGCGGACCAGCACGGTGGTCAAGCTGGGACCCAACGCGAAGGCGGCGGTTCGGCAGCGGCGCGCTTGGGGCGCGGTGAGCGGGCGGGTCACATCGCTGAAGAAGCTTGACGCCCTGGAGTTCACGCTGAGGGACAGCGTGTTCGGCGTCGCCGTGACCTGTCATCTGCGCGCGGGGCAGGAGGACGAAGCGCGGTGCGCGTGGGACACATATGTGACAGTGAGCGGCATGGTCGAGCGTGATCCCGGGACCGGCAGACCAAGAAGCGTGAGGCAGATCAGTCAAATCGAGCAGCGGCCCGGCCGGCCGCGCGGCGCCTGGCGCACGGCGCGCGGCGCGCTGCCGTGGAAGCCCGGCGATCCGCCGGCGGAGGCCGCGATCCGCCGCGTCCGCGATGATGTCTAATCCGCCGCTCAGCTACCTGGACGCATCCGCCGTGCTCGCCTTTCTGAACAACGAGGCAGGCCGCGCCGAGGATCTCACAGCGCTGTTTGAGGAAGCGGAACGGGGAAACGTGCGGCTGGTGACTTCCACCATCACACTTTCGGAAGTCGCATACATCAAGGCATCGGACGCGACTTCGGACTCTGAGATGGACGCGCGGATTGACGATCTGCTCGTTGAGCGCGGCATCATCACGCTGATCGAATGCACTGAGGACATCGCTCGCGGCGCGCGGAGGTACGTTCGCCCGAGCGCCGGCCAGACGCAGCGCCTCAAGCCGCTTGACGCCATTCACTTGAGTTCCGCCGCCGCGGTCGGCGTCGACCATTTTCTGACCTACGATTCCGACTTCGATGCGGTCGCTGCCGATGTCGACTTCGAGATCACCAAGCCCGCGCCGGCCCAACCAACGCTGGATCTGCGAGACGAGACGGTCTAGCCTGCCGTAACCACAGAGGTATGAGACACGCGAACACGGTGGATGGCCGCCGGAGGAGGTGCGCGGGGGCGGCGGAGGGGCAGGTGGGGGGACGCTCGGGCGGGCGGGCGTCTACACCGAACCTTTGGGGTTGGATAGGCTGCGCTGTGCCCCTGCCTGACGGGCGCCTGTCGGTCGCCTGCGGTCGTCTGGCGGGGAGCTTGGGAGACGCTGCATGGCCGACCTGTATCGCCCGCCCTGGCGCGAAAGCACCGGGCCGCTCCGTCGCCTCGTGGTGGAGCCGACGCTCCGCTTCATGCAGATTGAGGCGGCCGGCGGCATCGCGCTGGTGATCGCCGCGCTGATCGCGCTGATCTGGGCGAATATCTCGCCCGACTCCTACTACGACTTCTGGCACACCCCGATCTCGTTCGACATCGGCATCTGGGCTTTTGAGGAAAGCGGGCACGCGGTCCACCTCGTGCATGTGGTGGACGACGTGCTGATGGTCTTCTTCTTCCTCGTGGTGGGGGCGGAGATCAAGCGCGAGGTGGTACACGGCGAGCTGCGCAATCCGCGCCGCGCGGCGCTGCCAATCCTCGCCGCGCTGGGCGGGATGCTGATCCCGGCCGGGCTCTACGCGCTGCTCAACACCGGCGGGCCGGGCGGGCCCGGCTGGGGCATCCCCGTCGCCACCGACATCGCCTTTGCGCTGGGCGTCTTAGCGCTGCTGGGGCCGCGCATCCCGGTGCAGCTCAAGGTCTTCCTGCTCACGCTCGCGGTGGCCGACGATGTGGGCGGGATTCTGATCATCGCGGTCTTCTACAGCGAGGGCATTCGGGTGGAATGGCTGGGCGGGATGCTCGGGGCGATCGCTTTTCTGCTGGTGCTGCGCCAGATTGGGGTGCGGCATTTCGGGGCGCACGCGATCGGCGGCGTGTTCCTCTGGCTGACGCTCTGGGAGGCGGGCATTCACTCGCCGCTGGCGGGGGTGATCCTCGGGCTGATCGTGCCGGCCAGCTCGCTCTACGACCCCAGCGGCACCGCGCGCCGCGTGGATTATTTCTTGCAACGCTTCCGACACGCGATCGCGGACGAGGATCCGCGCGTTGCGGAGCACGATTCGCAGGAGGCGCTGCGCAGCATTCGCCATGTCTCTCACGAGGGGATGAGTCCGCTGGAGCGGCTGGAGGAGATGATCGCGCCGATCTCGGCGTTCGTCGTGGTGCCGATTTTCGCGCTGGCCAACGCCGGCATCGTGCTGAGTGAGGAGAGCATCAGGCAAGCCGTCGACTCCGATATCTCCAGCATCGCGTTCGGCATCTTCCTCGGTCTGATCGTCGGCAAATTCGTCGGCATCGTCGGATTCTCGTGGGTCGCGGTGAAGCTCAAGATCGCGCTCAAGCCGCCCGAGCTGAACTGGCCCGGAATCGCCGGCGCAGCGCTGCTCGCCGGGATCGGCTTTACGGTCGCGCTGTTCATCGCCGACCTCTCCTTCCCCATCGCTCCGTCGCTCGCCGGCGCAGAGCGAGAGCGTGCCATGGCGTTGGAGGAGGTGGCGAAGATGGGCATCTTCGCCGCCTCGATCGTCGCCGCGGTGCTGGGCTACGCGCTGCTGCGCTTCACCGGCGGCCACCCGCCGGCCCACGCCGAGGCGATTGTCGAGCCCGAAGCAGCGCCGCTGCCCGCGGCCGGCGACTGAGGGCGCGCGCCGCGGAGCCCAGGCGGACGCGCGGCGGGTATGCGCTATCCTCTGAACGGCGCGCCGACGGGGCGCGCTGTCCGATGCGAGGAGGTGGAGTCCGTGCAAGCTGTCAAATACGTGCGCGCCGCCAGCGTGGAAGAGGCGTCCCGACTGCTCCAGGAGGGCGGCGCGGGGGCTCGCGTGCTGGCCGGCGGAACCGACGTGATCGTGCAGGCGCGCGAGCGCACCCGCGACATCGATCTGTTCGTCGACATCAAGCAGATCGCCGAGACGATGAGCATCGCCTACGACGCGGCGGACGGGTTGACGATCGGCGCGGCGGCGCCCTGCCACGAGATCTACGGCAGCGAGACGGTGCGCGATCTCTACCCGTCGCTGGTGGACTCGACCTCGCTGATCGGCGGCACGGCGATTCAGGGCCGCGCCAGCCTGGGCGGGAACCTGTGCAACTCCTCGCCCGCCGCCGACGGCATCCCCACGCTGATTGTGCTGGAGGCGACGGTTGAGATCGCCGGGCCGAACGGACGCCGCAGCGTGGCGGTTGAGGACTTCTGCACCGCGCCCGGGCGCAATGTGCTCGAAGCGGGCGAATTCGTCGTCTCGCTGCGCTTCCCGCCGCCGGCCGCGGGCAGCGGGGCGCGCTTCCTGCGCTTCATTCCGCGCAACGAGATGGACATCGCGGTGACCAACGCGGCGACGCAGCTGCGGATCGAGAACGGCTCGGTCGCGTGGGCGCGGGTGGCGATCGGCGCGGTCGCGCCGACGCCGCTGCTGGTCGCCGATGCGGCCGCCGCGTTGGTCGGGCAGCCGCTGAGCGACGCGACGATCGAGGCGGCGGCGGCCGCTTCGCGCGCCGCCGCCAGCCCAATCGACGACATGCGCGGCTCGATTCGGCAGCGCCGGCATCTGGCCGGCGTGCTGACCGAGCGCACGATCCGGCAGGCAGCCGAACGCGCCGCCGCCTAACCACACCGTCAGACTGAGGAGAGGACGCATCGTGACCGACCACATTGTCGTCAACACGACCATCAACGGCGAGCCGACGGTCTTTCTGGCCAACGAGCGCGACAGCCTGCTCGAGGCGCTGCGCGACCGGATCGGCCTGACCGGAGCCAAAGAGGGCTGCAACAACGGCAACTGCGGCGCGTGCTGCGTCAACCTGGACGGGCGGATCGTCAACGCCTGCCTGGTGATGGCGGCCGAAGTCGAGGGCTCCGAGGTGCGCACCGTGGAGGGGCTGGCGGACGGCGACCAGCTCTCGCCGCTGCAGAACGCCTTCCTCGAAGAGGCGGCGCTGCAGTGCGGCATCTGCACGCCGGGCTTCCTGGTCGCCGCCGAGGCGCTGCTGGAGCAGAACCCGGACCCGACGGAGCACGAAATCCGCTACTGGCTGGCGGGCAACCTCTGCCGCTGCACGGGCTACGACAAGATCATCCGCGCGGTGCAGCTCGCCGCCGCGCGCAAGTAGGAGCCGCAAGTCCACAAGTAGGCGCGCAGCTGCGCTGAAATCCGCTCAGCCGCTCAGACTGAATGAAGGGACGCATCGCAATGACCACCGCACAGGACACCCCGCAGAGCGAAGTCGCCAGCCAGTACAACGTGATCGGCACCCGCCCGATTCGCCACGACGGCGTGGACAAGGTGACCGGCGCCGCGCAGTACGGCGCGGACCTGTCGCTGCCGGGGATGCTCTACGGGCGCGTGCTGCGCAGCCCGCACGCGCACGCGCGGATCGTGAGCATCGACACCAGCAAGGCGGAAGCGCTGGACGGCGTCAAGGCGGTGATCACTAACGCCGATTTCCCCCGCGCGAGCGACGAGGTGATCGACACCGGGGAGGGCGCGGCGCAGCTGAACTGGCTGCTGGACAACGTGATCGCCTCCGACAAGGCGCTCTACAAGGGCCACGCAGTGGCGGCGGTCGCGGCGGTGGACCACCACATCGCGGAGGACGCGCTGGAGCTGATCGAGGTGGAGTACGAGCTGCTGCCGCCGGTGCTGGATGTGCGCGACGCGATGCTGGACACCGCGCCCAAGCTGCACGACGACAACATCCACACGGCGGAGATGGACGGCTCGAAGAGCGACGATCCGAGCAACACCGCCTCGCATCTCAAGTTCGCCAAGGGCGACATGGAGGCGGGCTTCGCCGACGCCGATGTGGTGATCGAGCGCGAGTTCGAGACTTCGATGGCGCACCAGGGCTACATCGAGCCGCACAACGGCACGGCCTACTGGCGCGCCGACGGCACGCTCGATGTGTGGACCAGCACGCAGGGCTCGTTCGTCGTGCGCGACTCGGTCGCGCCGCTGGTGCAGCTCTCGCCCTCGCAGGTGAAGGTCACGCCGATGGAGATCGGCGGCGGCTTCGGCGGCAAGATTCCCGTCTACCTCGAGCCGCTGGCGGCGATTCTCTCGCGCAACACGGGCCGCCCGGTGCAGCTGACGATGAACCGCGAGGAAGTGCTGCTCGCGACGGGCCCGACCTCGGGCACCTACATGCGGGTGAAGATGGGCGCGAAGCGCGACGGCACGATCACGGCGGGCGAGGTCTACCTGGCGTTTGAGGCCGGGGCGTACCCCGGCTCGCCTGTCGGAGCGGGCGCGATGTGCGCGCTCGCGCCGTATGACATTCCCAATCAGGTGATCGACGGCTACGACGTGGTGGTGAACAAGCCCAAGACGGCGGCCTACCGCGCGCCGGGCGCGCCGCAGTCGGAGTTCGCCACCGAGGCGGTGATCAACGAGCTCGCCGAGCAGCTGCAGATCGACCCGCTCGAGCTGCGGCTGAAGAACGCCTGCGTCGAGGGCGCGTCGCGCGCCGACGGCTTCACCTACAGCGTGATCGGCAACGTCGAGTGCATGCAGGCGGCGCAGGACAGCCCGCACTGGAACTCCGAGCTGTCCGGCCCCAACCAGGGCCGCGGCGTGGCGCAGGGCTTCTGGTTCAACATCGGCTTCGAGTCGAGCGCCTACGCGCAGGTCAACGGCGACGGCACGGTGCCGCTGGTGCTGGGTTCGACCGACATCGGCGGCACGCGCGCCTCGATCGCGATGCAGCTGGCGGAGACGCTCGGCATCAGCGCCGACGAGGTGCGCCCGCACGTGGTCGACACCAACAGCGTCGGCTACACGCAGGTGACGGGCGGCAGCCGCACGACCTTCGCCGGCGGCTGGGCGGCCTACGAGTGCGCGATGGACATCCGCCGCCAGATGGCGGAGCGCGCCGCGCAAATCTGGGAGGTCGACGCCTCCGAGGTTGAGTACGGCGACGACGCGGTGATCCGCGGACCCAGGGACGACGAGGGCAACGAGCGCGCGTTCAGCTTCAAGGAGCTGGCCGGGCAGCTGGCGGCCAGCGGCGGGCACATCGTGGGCCGCGCCGACGTGAACAAGACCTCGTCCGGCCCCGCCTTCGCCACGCACGTGGTGGATGTCGAGGTGGACCCCGACACGGGCAAGGTCGAAGTGCTGCGCTACACCGCGGTGCAGGACGCCGGCACGGCGATCCACCCGGCCTACGTCGAAGGCCAGATGCAGGGCGGCGCGACGCAGGGCATCGGCATGGCGCTGAACGAGGAGTACTACTACGACGAGCGCGGCGACCTGAAGAACGCCAGCCTGCTCGACTACCGCATGCCCACGGCGCTGGACCTGCCGATGATCGAGCCGATCATCGTCGAGGTGCCCAATCCGGGTCACCCCTACGGGGTGCGCGGCGTGGGCGAGGTGCCGATCATCCCGCCGGCGCCGGCGATCCAGGCGGCGATCGCCGACGCGATCGGTCTGCGCATGAACCAGCTGCCGATGTCGCCGCGCGCGATCCTCGAGGCCACGCTGCCCGAGGAGAACTAGGCGTTACGGCCCTATGGCGCGGGTGCTGATCCCGGTTACGCTGCGCACGCTCAGCGGCGGCGAGCCCGAGCTCGAGGCGAGCGGCCACAATCTGCGCAGCGTAATCGCCAATCTGGGCGAGCAATACCCCGAGCTGGCCGCAAGGTTGGCGCAGAACGGCCGCATCGGCCGCGGCCTGACGCTGGCGATCAACGGGGATGTGGTGAGTACGGGGTTGGTTACGCCGGTGCCGGCGGATGCGGAGATCGCGATCGTGCCGCAGATTAGCGGTGGGGTAAGCTGTTCAGGCAGGCGAGCCGAGCGAGGAGACGCGAGATGGCCCAGCAAGACCTGACGGTCCAGGAGCTCGTCAACAAGCTCAAGAATGGGACGCTGCGGCTGCCCGAGCTCCAGCGCGGCTACGTGTGGCGCGCCCAGCAGGTGGTCGATCTCTTCGACTCGCTGTACCGCGGGTATCCGTCGGGCACCATCCTGACATGGGTGACCGATCGAGACGCGCACTCGCGCGAACTCGCAATTGAGCAGGACGAGGACAGCGGTGCAACTACTGAGCTGCTCCTCGACGGGCAGCAACGTCTGACATCGCTGAGCGCAGTCCTGAACAACGAGTCGATCAGGGTCAAGGGTCGCAAGTGGCCGATCCGCCTCATGTTCAACCTCGACCATCAAGAGCGCGTCGACCATGACTCGGAAGATGACGATGCAAGCGACGACGAGGATGCGGATGACGACATCCAGGTCGACGAGAAACCAGACGATGCTGTCGATCGCACCGCGTTCGCCGTCGAATCTTCCAAGCTGGGAAGTCGATCTACCTGGATCCCGGTTGTGGATGCTCTGAAGGAAGACGCATCCACCTACGACCTGCTTGTTGCCCGAGGCGTCGATCCTGCTGACAAAGATCGCTATCGCCGGTACGAACGCCGCATCAACAGGCTCCGCGCCATTCCCTCCTACACGTATCGCGTGGATACGATCGAGCAGGACAAATCGTACGATGAAGTTGCGGACATCTTCGTCCGAATCAACGGCGGCGGAACGCACCTCCGAGGCCACGATCTCGCGCTCGCGCACATCACAGCGACGTGGCCGGGGTCGCTCAGGAAGTTCGAGGAGTACGATGTCGAATGCGACGACCGCGGATTCGCATTCGGCTTCAATGTGCTGCTCAAGACGATGCTCGTGTTCGCGATCGGGCAATCGCGGTTTCGTCACGTCAGCGAAGCGTCACGCTCGAAGCTGGAGCAAGGCTGGGAGAGGGCTGTCGAAGGACTCAACTTCGCGATGAACTTCCTCGAGAGCAACCTGAAGGTCGAGAGCAGTGAGCTGCTGTCGTCAGACTACCTCGCAATCGCCGTCGCCGCTTACGGCGACGCCGCGAAGTTCCGTCTCTCCGCCAAACAGAGCGCTGCGCTCGAACGATGGGCGTTGCTCGCGAACACCAAAGGGCGATACTCGCGAGGGGCCAGCGAGACGATGCTGGACCAGGATCTCGCCGCGATTCGCGATGGACGCGATGTCGCCGGACTCGAGCAGAATCTAGTAGGGCAAGTGGGGCAGCTTGCGGTCACGACGGAGGAGCTCGTCAACCTGTCGGCGCAGAATCCGCATTTCAAGACGATGTTCATGGCTTTTCGCAAGTCGGAGGCGCATGATTGGCGCGATGGCCTCGTGATCTCGCTGACACACAGCAGAGGCAAACACCGAATCGAGCGCCACCACATCTTCCCGCAGGCCGTACTCGCGAAAGCGGGGCGCACACCGGGCGAGATCAACCATGGGGCCAATCTCGCCTTCATCAGCGCGCGGACGAACAAGTGGATCAACAAGCGGCCGCCGAGCGACTACATCCCGGCGCTGATGGCGGAATCCACCAAAGGCAACTTCAAGGAGGAGCTCGAGAAGCAGTGCATCCCCACAGATCCGGAACTCTGGCGGGTTGACCGCTACGACGACTTCCTGTGGCGACGGCGCGAACTGATCAGCCGCCGATTGGCTGAGTTCCTGGGCACCGAGAATGTCTAACGTCGGCAGCGGCGGCGAGGGCCTGTTCGCACGACCTCAAATCCGGTCGCGCCTCGCCTCAGCGTGAACAGGCCCTAAAGCAGGCGGCGGTATTCGCGGCCGATTGCGATTGGCAAGTTGGGCGCGCGGCCCTCGAAGTACTCGGAGATCGGCCAGATTTGCACTCGCGGGTAATCGACATCGCCGATTTTAGTCATGCCTGCTCGCGCGGCGACTGTGGGCGCTTGGCTGCGCGGGCCCGGCGGGTCTGCCACGATCAGCACTCCGAGGTCGGCGGGATTGTGCGCGTCGTGCATTGAGCCGATCAGCGCCCGCAGATCGTTGAGCGTCCACCGCCCCGATTTGACCTGCGCGATGGCCCTGCCCGATTCGCTGCTGCGCCGTCCTAGTCCGTTTGGTTTCTCAAACCGCATCTCTCCGTCGATGCCGCCGTCGCCCGTCTGACGTTGGTTCGGCCGAAAGCCGTCCAGGCGAGTTACCGCCCAAGACTCGAATTGGAATGGGTCGCGCTGAGCAAGGTCGCGCGCCGACGCGAAGTCCTGGGGCGCGCCGGCGACGCGCGGCGTGACGCCGATCTCTCTCAGACGGCCCTCAACCAGACCAATCGCAAGATGCGTGATGTCGATCCCCACCCAGCGGCGGTCGAGATCCTGCGCCGCTTGGACTGCCGTGCCGCAGCCGCAGAAGGGATCGAGTACCACATCGCCGGGGTTCGACGAAGTCTCGATGATTCGATGCAACAGTTTGAGCGGCTTTTGCGTCTCGAAGCCGCGCCACTCTTTGTATCTGTTGTTATTACGCACTTCCGGAATGTCGGTCCAGACCGATCGCGCGCGTGAAGACTGAACCTCGAATGCGACATCGTCGTCGCGCGGACTCCACTCGGTTCGTTGCAGCACCTGCTCCGACACCTCGTCCTGGCGAGCGCGGTGGAACGTCCACTCGTCTCCGCGCGAGTAGAAGAGCAGCGTGTCGTGTTTGCGCGGGTAGACGTTCTTGGCGCTGGTCAGCGCTGACGCTCGGTAGTGCCAGATGATTTCGTTGCGGTACTGTTTCGCGCCGAACACCGCGTCCATCATGATCTTCAGGTAGTGGCTGGCCGTCGGATCGCAGTGCAGATAGATCGAGCCGGTCTCTTTCAACACGCGCTTCATTTCGCACAGGCGAATCGCCATCATCGCCAGATAGGCGGTCATCTGATTGGTGCCGAGCGCCCGCACGAGCGACTCCAGCAGCAACCCCGCCTCCACGCAAGGCGATGAGTCGCCGAGCAGATCAGCCAGCGCGCGTTCCGACTCGTGCCCCCAGTGCCAGGTGTCCTCGTACGCCAGAATCTGCGACGGCGCGGCCCGTCCCGCTTCGTCCTCGAACAGCACGTTGTAGTCGGCGTTCGAGTTGAACGGCGGATCGAGGTAGATCAGGTCGATCGATTGATCGGGGATCTGCTCGCGCATCACGGCGAGGTTGTCGCCGAAAAAGAGGGTTCCGCTGAGATCGTCAACGCTGCCCATGTCGTCCGTCCGTCGTTGGTTGCGCCGCCCGTTGAGCGGCCATCTATGTCCGAGTTTGCTCCCTGCGAGTGCAGGCTCGATCAGTTTCCTCTCCGTACACTCAGTGTAGCGTCGCGGCCGACGCGGAGAGAATCAACGCCTCACCGCCTACAGCAGGCGTGGCTGCTGGCCCATCTCCAGGGCGTAGGATGGGGCTAGATAGTCGCCGAAGATGATTGACGACCATGGGTCGAGCTTCGCGCGGCGGGCGGACAGTTCCAACGTGCTGTAGGGCCGCTTGGTGTATGACGACCGGACCACGAACTCCTCCGCAGCCAGCGGGCGGACTGGCTCTTTGACGACTACCTCGTGCACGATCCCGATGTGGCGCGACGACTCGATCGACGTGTGGTCCACCACCAGGCCGATCGGTGTGACGGATGCCGGCTGGCAGGCGCGCAATTCTTCGGAAATCTCGCGCGTTAGCGTCGACCGCACCAGTTGGGGAAATTCCGGCGCATCGGCTTCCCAGTCGATGTGGCCGCCGACGATCAGGCTGAGCCGCGATCTCAGATCGGCGCGCCCTTCATTAATTCGTCGGAATACGTAGTAGCCGTCGTCTTCACCGAGCACCAACGCACAGGGGATCGGCTGGATGAACTCGTCCGACACCTCCGCCTCGCTGCGCGGCAGCCAGCGCATGCCTGATTCCGCAGCCTGAAACAGCCAGTCCGCCGATCGCCAGGGCGTGAATCGCTGTCGATTCTCGATGTGCCATCGTGCCACACACAGCACCCGTTGTTCGTTCATGATTGCCGCTCCCTGTTCGCAGCGAGCTTATCCTCGAAGACGCCGAGGATGATGTTCGCTACGTCAAACGCCGTGCTCTGCGGGGTGTCTTTCGGGTCGCTCGTGTCAACTATCTTGACCGTCGAAAAGGCGTCGGCATACTTCTGATGCACGGCGTCGTACGCACCATTGAGGTTCTTCAGCGCTTTTGGATTCATCGCGCTCCCCGTCTGACTGGTGAGTTTGTCCCGGTTCTCACGGTTCAGCGACGTATCCGCATCGGTTTTGAACAGCAGCACGGCGTCGATCTTATCGCGCCAATCGTCAATGAGTAGAAAGTCTTGGACCCGGTTCCGCACATCTTCGGAGGTTTGCTTGGTATCCGCAAGGAACTCGAACCAGGCCAGCGCGTCGAACAGACCGCGATCGAGAATCGCCAGATCGTACTGGTCCGGGCCGTGCAGTCCCTCCAGCACATGCATCAGTGCGTAGGACGCGGACCACGTATTGAACGCGATCAGGTCGTTCTTGGCCTTGAAGTAGTACGGCGTTCGCTGGGATGCGCCCTCGGCTGGTGTCAGCACCTTGTATTCGAGCCGGTGGAAGAAGTGGCGCACGATCTCGATGCAGGTGCTCTTGCCGCTCTTGGGCGTGCCCGCAAACTCGATGAACACCGGCCGCTGCGACCCAACCTCTCGCAGCTCTGCCAGCACGCGTTTCGCGCGCTTGCGCAGTTTTTTGCGGTCGCCCTCTGATGTCATTTGCGCCCTCCGTGGGCAGGCTAGCAGACGCCGATGCCCGCAGAACAAGCGTACCCGGCCGCCCCTGCTAGCCGGCGACGGCGTTGCGGCTTTCGGTGGCGTCGTCGTCGAAGATGCCGAAGGCAGATGGCCGTTTCACCGCCGTCAGCGTAGCCTTTCGGTGGCGGCGTCGCCGAAGATGCCGAAGGGGTTGAGAGAGCGGGGGGCGTCGTAGACGTCCATCTTCTCCGTGCGCTTCAGCCAGCCGACGACCACGTAGGTGAAGGGCAGCGCCACCACCTCGAACAGCGTCTTGACGATCCACGCGAAGATCGCGGCCTGCACAACGCCCAGCCACCCTGGACCATCATCGACGAGCCACACACCTGACGCCCCGAAGGCGATGAGGTAGAAGATCCAGGAATCCACACCTTGGCCAACGACCGTCGAAACGACAGCGCGCAGCCAGAGAAACCGGCCCTCCGTGCGGTTCTTCAGCACCACCATCACGGCGGCGTTGGAAAACTCGCCGACGGTGTAGGCGGCGAAGCTGCCCAAGAGCAGCCAGCCCGTCGTGCCCAGAATCGAATCGTATGCGTCCTGATCGCCGTACCAGCCCGGCGCAGGAATCGCACCCGCCGCCCAGTAGAGGAAGACCATCAGCAGGTTGCAGAGGAAGCCGAGCCAGATTACGCCGCGCGCGACGCGGAAGCCGTAGACCTCCGTCAGCACGTCGCTGATGATGTAGCCGATCGGGAAGCAGATCACGGAGACGGAGACGATCACCGCGCTGCCGCCGAGGAAGTTGAAGCCGAGGTCGAAGAGGTACAGCGGCTTGCCGGCGATCGTGTTGGAGATCAGCAGCACGGAGACCGCCAGTGCGATGATGATCACCAGCTTGCCTGAGAATCGCATCGCCCCGCCCTCGTTTCGTCGATTGGTCCGTCGGCTCGCCCCGCCTGGTCGCCGCCTCGGGCGATTTGGGGCGATGCTCAGAGTGTAGGCGCAGGGCGCTCGGTAATCGGTCAACCCGCCCCATCGCGCGGCGCTCCCCGGTCGTTTGCTAGCCTCAAGGCTGGCGCAACGGAACCGCGAGCGCAGCGTGAGGAGTTCGGGCATGAGCGACCGCATCGGCATGGGCATTTCCAACTTCCCGTTTTCCGACGTGAAGACGATGTGGCGCTGGATCGACCTCTGCGAGGAGAGCGGCGTCGACTCGATCTGGCAGACGGACCGGCTGATCTCGGAGCAGCCGATGCTGGAGTCGATGACCTTCATGGCGGCGCTGGCCGCGGGCACCGAGCGGCTCAAGTTCGGCATGAACGTGGTCGTGGTGGGCTTCCGCGACCCGCTGGTGCTGGCCAAGCAGTGCGCGACGATCGACTTCCTCAGCGACGGGCGGCTGCTGCCGGCCTTCGGCGTGGGCGGCGCGTTCGCCCCCGAATGGCGCGTGACCGACCGGCCCATGAAGGGCCGCGGCCCCATCGCCGATGAGGCGCTCACGATTATGTCGCGCCTCTGGAACGAGGAGTCGGTCACCTTCCACGGCGAGCATTTCCACTACACCGACGCGGTGATGGAGCCGAAGCCGGTGCAAAGCCCGCTGCCGCTCTGGATCGGCGGGGCGAGCAAGGCGGCGATTCGCCGCACAGCGCAGCTGGGCACGGGCTGGGTCGCGGGCGTGCAGGGCGCCGACGAGGTGGGGCCGGTGGTCCAGCAGATCAAGGCCGCGCTGGCCGAGGCCGGGCGCACCGACTACGAGCCCGATCATTTCGGCGCGGGCTTCGCCTTCCACTTCGGCAGCTGGGACGACCCGGATGTGCAGGCGCGCATCGACGGTCTGCGCCGCCGCCTGCCGGAGGTGAATCCGGACAAGTTCTTCGCGATCGGCGGCGCGGCGGAGATCCAGCAGCGGATTGACGAATACCGCGCGGCCGGCGTGAGCAAGTTCATCCTCAGCCCGCTAGCCCGCGGCGACGCGGCGATCATGCGGCAGACGCAGCAGTTGCTGGATGAGGTGCTGCCGGTGGTTCACGCCGACGGGGGCTGAGCGCGCAGGCTCCGCACGCGAAATCGATAGAACGGACAGGAGGCGGCAGTGGCCGACGGCGGCATCCCGAACAAGATTCGGGCAGAGAGCGCGCTGACCATCTACCGCGATGCGATGCGGCAACATGTCGATTCGATCCTCGAACGCAAATACGGGCCGAAGTGGATCCTTGAGCATGTGCTCAACGAGCGGGCGCGCGTGCGCGATGAGAGCGGCTATAACGAGCGGCTACAGTCGCTCGAGACTGGCTCTGCCTCGCGCCGCAGCCTGATTGACCTCGCCGATATCCACCACCTGATCCAGCGCAACCGCGATGTGTTCCGGCCGCTGGGCGTAAAGGATGTTGACCTGATGCGCGCCATCTACGAACTGCGTAACCGCAGCCTTGGGCATCCCGGTGAGGGTGATTGCACACGTGGAGAAGCCGAGGCACTTGCAGGCTTGTGCATCCACATCCTGGAGCGCTGCGATCTCCCCAAGGAGGCGAAGAAAATACCCAGTCTCATGTCGGCGGTCCCTGCGGTGGCGGTCCCCGAAACAGATCTGCAGAAGGAGCGCGAGGAGCGCGCCCGGCGCGAATGGGACAGGAAGCGGCTCTCGGTGAAGCCGCCTGAGGAGCTAACGGCGCAGGAGCGCGAACGCCTCAACGACTACGAGTGGCAGGAGGAGTGGGAGCGACTGGAGCAGGAGCGGGAGCGGCAGGAGCGGGAGCGACTGGAGCGGGAGCGACTGGAGCAGGAGCGGGAGCGGCAGGAGCGGGAGCGACTGGAGCGGGAGCGACTGGAGCGGCAGGAGCGGCAGGAGCGGCAGGAGCGGGAGCGACTGGAGCAGGAACGACTGGAGCGGGAGCGGCAGAAGCGGGAGCGACTGGAGCAGAAGCGGCTGGAGCAGAAGCGTAAAGAACGGCAACGCCGGGCACAGGATTTGGGTGGAAGACTGAGCGCAGGGGGAGTCTCAGAACACGGCCACAGCTTGGGTCTGCACGAGGACGGGACTGTCGTCGGCTGGGGGTGGAACGAGCACGGTCAGTGCGACGCGCCGGCGGGGAAGTTCGTAGCCATAAGCGCAGGTTGGAGGCACAGCTTGGGTCTGCGCGAGGATGGGACTGTCGTCGGCTGGGGAACCAACGGAGACGGCCAGTGCGACGCGCCGGCGGGGAAGTTCGTAGCTGTGAGTGCTGGCGGACGTCACAGCCTCGGGCTGCGCGAGGACGGGACTGTCGTCGGCTGGGGGTGGAACGAGCACGGCCAGCGCGACGCGCCGGCGGGGAAGTTCGTAGCCGTAAGCGCTGGTGTGGAGCACAGCCTCGGGCTGCGCGAGGACGGGACTGTCGTCGGCTGGGGGTGGAACGAGCACGGCCAGTGCGACGCGCCGGCAGGGAAGTTCGTAGCCGTAAACGCAGGTTGGAACCACAGCTTGGGTCTGCGCGAGGACGGGACTGTCGTCGGCTGGGGGTGGAATAGATACGGCCAGTGCGACGCGCCGGCGGGGAAGTTCGTAGCCGTGAACGCGGGTTGGAGCCACAGCTTGGGTCTGCGCGAGGACGGGACTGTCGTCGGCTGGGGGTGGAACAAGCACGGCCAGCGCGACGCGCCGGCGGGGGAGTTCGTAGCCGTGAGCGCTGGTGACTGCCACAGCTTGGGACTGCGCGAGGATGGAACTGCCGTGGGCTGGGGGGATAACGAGGAAGGCCAGTGCGACGCGCCTCCCGAACTGTGGATCCGATGAGCGTTTAGCGCGAGGCGCAGTGCTACTCGAGATGCGCGGTATCGGCCTCATCGTTTACTTCTGTTACACCTATGCCCGGGTCCGTCATTCCGCGCTTGCCGCGGGAATGACGGAGGGCAAGGGGTGCTGGCGGCGTGGGTGGGGCGGTGGTGGTTGCTCGCGGCGTTCCACCCCCCGCCTAACCTCCCCCCTTCCAGGGGGGAGGGATGAATTGGGGGAGGAGTGGGTGTGGGGTGTGTGGGAGGGTGTGGGTTCCTGCCTGCGCAGGAATGACGGAAGGGGCGCAGGAATGACGGTTGGGAGTGCGAGGGCGATGGAAAGGAGCGCGGGAATGATGGAATTGTGAGCGGGCTTTAGCGGCGGAGGGTGCGGCGCACTCTGCGGGCGGCGGCGCGGCGGACGGTGGCGCGCATGCCTTGGGCTCTGCGGAGGTCGGAGGCGGCTTCGGGGAGCAGCGCGGGATCACCCACTACCAGCGAGTCGGACCAGCCGCGCAGCGCCTGGTTGGTCACGGGGCCGGGCAGGTCCTGGCCGAAGCGGGTGAAGCGGCGCCAGTCGGGGCCGCGCGCCGTGCGGGTGAAGATCGCCCGCCCGGCTTCGAGGCAGAGCGCCACGCCGCCCGCGACATCCCAGACTTTTGCGCCATCGAAGAGCGACATTTGCACGCTGCCTTCGGCGGCCAGGGTGAGCTCGACGGCGCAGCTGCCGAGCGTGCGCGCGACGCCGAAGCGCCGGCCGGCCGGGCCGGTGATGCCGCCCGTGCCGCTCGGCACGGTGCTCAGCCGGCTCGCGGCGGCGAGCGGGGGCGGCGAGGCGTCGACCGGCGCGCCGTCGAAGTGCAGCCCCGAGCCGCGGTGCGCGTGGTAGACGCCCGGGCGCATGTAGCGGTTGGTCGGCAGGAAGATGGCGCCGGCGACGGGCGCGCCGCGCTCGAGCACGCCGATCGAGCAGGCGAACATGCCCAGCCCGTTGATGAAGTTGGAGGTGCCGTCGAGCGGGTCGATCACCCAGACCACATCGGCCTGCTCGGGGCCGGCGTCTTCGCGCTCCTCGCCGACCACGCCGTGCTCGGGGAAGCGCTCGCCGACCTCGCCGCGCACCATGTCCTCGATCGCCCGGTCCACATCCGTCACCGGGTCGTGCGCGTTGTCGTCCTTGTATTGCACGTGCAGGACGGACTGAAAGCGGTCGAGCAGGATTTCGCCGCCACGCGCGGCCAGCCCGCGGGCGACGGCGTCGAGTTCGGCCAGCTGGGTCGGTGAGAGCGTGGGCATAGGGTGATGGTAACCCGCCTGCTCTCTATGGCCGCACCGCTGGCGCATCATGGCGCGTAGACTCGCAGGGATGGGGGAGGAGCGGACGATGACCACACCACACAGCGGGGCGGCAGGGCAAGCGGAGCGCGTGCGCGAGATGGGCGGGCCGGGCGCCGCGCATGTGCGCGTCGGCGCGGCGGCGTCGGCGGCGAGCATCGCCACCGACGTGAGCTGGGAGGGGGCGGTCGAGCGCATCCTGCCGCAGCTGGCCGCCGTGGAAGCGCCCGACCTGCTGCTGGTCTTCATCGATTCGGCGTTCTCCGAGCATTATCAGGCGATCATCGACCGACTGCGCGGCGCGACCGGCGCGGCGCAGCTGATCGGCGCGAGCGGGCAGAGCGTGATCGGCTCGTCGCTGGAGGCCGAAAACGGCCACGCGATCGCCGCGCTGGCGCTGCGCATCCCCGACGCGGAGTTCACCCCGCTGCCGATCGATCCGCAGGCGATCGACGACGAGACATTCAAGCCGCTGGAGGACGGGCCGGATGTCTGGCTGATGTTCACCAATCCGTTCACGATCGTGACCGACCGACTGGTCGAGCATCTGCAGCAGACCAAGCCGGGGCTGGTGCTGCTGGGCGGGATGGCGTCGTCGGAGCGCCAGGCGGATGGCGCGGCGGTGTTCATCAACGACCGCGTGCTGACCGCCGGCGGGGCGATGCTGGGTCTGTCGGGCCTGCGCGTGCGGCCCGTCGTGGCGCAGGGCGCGGAGCCGTTGGGCCAGCCCTGGATTGTGACCGAGTGCACGGCGAACATGGTGCAGACACTCGGCTCGCGGCCCGCGCTGGAGGTGCTGAGCGAAACGCTTTCGGAGCTGGACGAGTCGACCCGCGAGCGGGCCGCGCGCAACCTGCTGATCGGCCTGGCGATGGATGAGTACAAGGCGTCGCACGAGCGGGGCGATTTCCTGATTCGCAACGTGATGGGCGCGGATCGCGAGTCGGGCGCGCTGGCGATCAACGAGGCGCCGCGCGTGGGGCAGACGTTTCAGTTTCAGTTCCGCGACGCCGGCGCGGCGGATGACGATCTGCGCGCGCGGCTGGCGGCGGAGCGGGAGTCGCTGGCGGAGGGCGAGGAGGTGCTCGGCGCGCTGCTCTGCTCGTGCAACGGCCGCGGCCGCGGGCTGTTCGGCGAGCCGGATCACGACGCGGCGGCGCTGGAGGAGGCGTTCGGCCCACTGCCCACGGCGGGCTTCTTCTGCAACGGCGAAATCGGTCCCGTCGGCGGGTCGAACTACCTGCACGGTTTCACCGCCTCAATCGCGCTGCTGACCACGGGGTCGGCGGAGTAGCGGCCAACTCGGCAATCATTCAGCGTCCAACGAGGTCGCCAGGTCCAAGAGCAGGATGAGCGCTTGGCCGAGACGGCGCATGTCGTCATCGTCAAGCATGCCGATCAGAACACCGAGCCGGGATTTCGGCACTGCGATGATCTTGTCAGCCATGATGTGCGAAGTCACGTCAAGGCCGTTTTGAGCACTCGGCTCTACTTGTAGTCGGAACGCGGGGAAGTCGCGCAAGTCCGAGGTGAACGGGCAAACGGCGACTGAGTCCAAGTCATCAAAGATGTCGCTCTGCACGATCACCACCGGGCGCGGTTTGCCGATAAAGTCGCCACCTCCGGCAACCGTCCAGAGCTCGCCTCGCCTCATTCAGTATCGGAGACGAAGACCGAAATCGAGTCGACGAAGGCTTGGTCCTCCTCTGCGTGCGGGCTTTTGGCGGCTTCCCGCGCCTGGCGGCGGACTTCGGCGATGAAGGCAGGGTCCTTGGTGTTGGGCAGCCAGATTACGTGCGGGCGCAGTCCCTCAGCCCACTTGCGCTTGTACTCCTCGCTTTCGGGATCGAGGGACGGGTGGTGATCGTGCGCTGCGGACATCGGACTCCTCCAGTTGCCGTCTATTGTAGCGCTTGGCCTGAGTCTTGGTCGCACTCATCAAAGAGGATCGAGACGGACTCAATCCATGCGATTTCCTCGGCCTGGTGCGGGGAGCTAGCGATCTCCTTTGCTGCTTGCTGCCACTCCTTGACAACCTCGGTGGGGCACGCATCCCCAGACCCGGTCCGACGAGTTGGCAGAGGCGCGTGCGCTTGGGACATCCGTCAGCCTCCAGTCAACCTCCACGATAGCGCGTCAGCCCGCGCCGATGCTCCGCTGCCAGATTGCCACATCCCAGTAGCGGCCGAGCTTCCAGCCCGCCTGCGAGAGCACGCCTACGCGCGTGTAGCCCGCGCGCTCCGTCAGCTTCTCCGACGGATCGTTGGGCAGCGTGATCTGCGCGAACGCGCGGTGAACGCCCTCCGCCTCCAGCGCTTCCAGCAGCGCCGCAATCAGCTGCCGTCCGACGCCCCGCCCCGTTTCGCCCGCCAGACAGTAGACGCTCGTCTCGACGCTCGTGCGGTACGCCGCCTTTTCGCGCCACGGACTGCTATAACTCATCCCCACGACGCGGCCTGCGTCTTCGGCGACAAATACGCGGTACGGACCGCTCGGCGCGTATTTCGCAAACCACTCCGCGCGGCGTCGCTCCACCGTCCACGGCTCGAGATCAAACGTCGCGGGCGATGTTTCGATGTAGTGGTTATAGAGCGCCGTCAGCGCCGGCAGATCGGCGTCGACCGCCGAGCGGACGATCAGCCCGCCGCGCTCCGGCACCTCAGCCAACGCGCCGCTCGCCCGTGACCGCCGGTTTGAAGACCCGCTCGATCTCCTCCGCCGCGCGTTCGACATCCCAGCGCTCCGTGCCCGACAGCTGCCGCTGCACCGCGTACTGCGTGTAGAGCGAGATGTCGTAGCCCATCGCGCCGATCACCTGGCCGTTGAGCCAGTCGGAGGCCTCCGACGCGATGTAGACGATCGGCACGGCCACGTTGGCCGGCGACATTCGCGGGTCGGCGTCGGTGCTCTCGGTCACGACGCCGCTACGCCGCTCGTCGGGCACCGTGTCGGTCATTCGCGTCGCCGCGCCCGGGCCGATCGCATTTGAGGTCACGCCGTAGCGGCCCAGCGCGTTGGCGCAGGAGTAGGTGAAGCCGACGATGCCCAGCTTGGCCGCCGCGTAGTTGGGCTGGCCCGGCGCGCCGAACAGACCCGATCCCGACGTGAAGTTGATCAGTCGGTAGTGCCCCTCGCGCTGCTGCCGCCAGTAGATCGAGGCGTACTTGCTCGTGTTGAACGTGCCCTTCATGTGCACATCCACGACCGCGTCCCACTCCTCCTCGGTCATGTTGAAGACCATCCGGTCGCGCAGGATGCCGGCCACGTTGACCAGGATGTCCAGCCGCCCGTACTCGTCGAGCGCCTGCTGGATGATTCCTTCGGCGGCGTTGTAGTCGGCGACCGAGGCGTAGTTGGCCTGCGCCTCGCCGCCGGTGTCCTTGATGAAGGCCACGACCTCGTCGGCGGGAGCCGCCGCCGCCCCGCTGCCGTCGACCGAGCCGCCCAGGTCGTTGACGATCACCTTGGCGCCCTGCGCCGCGAACAGCTTCGAGATTTCCGCGCCGATCCCGCGGCCCGCGCCGGTCACGATCGCCACTCGATTGTCAAGCATGCCCATCAGAATCCTCCTGCTCGTCGCGTTACGCCCATGCGCCGTATGCCCCTTGGGGCTGGCGCGAGGCTAGCCGAAGAAGCCGCCGCCCTCGACGGCCGGCTTGAACACCTGCTCGAACTGCGCCGCCGCGCCCTCGGGGCTCCAGCGCTCCACGCCGCGCATCTGCCGGACCACGGCCGGCTTGTTGAACAGCTGCAGGTCGTAGCCCGACGCGCCGATGATTTGGCCGGTCAGCCAGTCGGACTGCTCAGAGGCCATGTAGACCAGCGGCACGGCCACGTTGGCCGGCGAGCGCTGCGGGTCCTCCTCCTCCGACTGCACCGAACCCTCGCGCCGCCGCTCCTCGGGCACGGTGTCGGTCATCCGCGTCGACGCGCCCGGCGAGATCGCGTTGGCGGTCGCCCCGTAGCGCCCCAGCGCGTTGGCGCAGGAGTAGGTGAAGCCCACCACGCCCATCTTCGCCGCCGCGTAGTTGGGCTGGCCCGGCGCGCCGAAGATGCCCGAGACCGACGAGAAGTTGATCAGTCGGTAGTGCCCCTTGCGCTCCGTGCGCCAGTGAATCGAGGCGTACTTGGTCGTGTTGAAGGTGCCCTTGAGATGCACCGCCAGCACCGCGTCCCACTCCGCCTCGGTCATGTTGAAGACCATCCGGTCGCGCAGGATGCCCGCGGTGTTGACCAGGATGTCAATGTCGCCGAACGTGTCGATCGCCTGCTGGATGATCCCCTCCGCCGCGTCGTAATCGGCGACCGAGGAGTAGTTGGCCACGGCCTGTCCGCCGGTGTCGTTGATGAACGCCACCACTTCGTCGGCCGGCGCCGAGGCCGCGCCGCTGCCGTCCACCGAGCCGCCCAGGTCGTTGACCACCACCTTGGCGCCCTCAGCCGCGAACAGCTTCGAGATTTCCGCGCCGATCCCTCGTCCCGCGCCGGTCACCACCGCCACGCGATTGTCAAGCATGCCCATGTCGTCGTTCGTCCTTCCTGCGGCCGTCGGCCAAAAGCCGTCAGCCGAAACAAGCGTCATTCCCGCGCTGCGAAGCAAGCGCCCCACAACTGAAGCGCAGGCTATCACCGCGCCGCCCTAGCGTCCCACCCTCCTTCCGGTCCCTCCCACCTCTCAGGGAGGAGGTAGGAGGCCTTTCGGTCCTTCCCACCTCTCAGGGGGAGGTGATGTGGGGGGTGGGAAGCCATGAGCTGGCGCGCCAGTCGCGCCGCGATCGCCCACGCCCCGCCCCTTCTCCCCACCATTCCTGTGCCTCCTCCACCATTCCTGCGCCCCCTCCGTCATTCCTGCGCAGGCAGGAACCTACCGCGCCCCATCACCCCCCGCCCCCGCATACCGCCTGTTCGTCACCGACGGCTCTTCAGCGAGGGCGCGGCGGATTTGGGCGACCCACTCGGGGTCGAGCTCGAGCGCGTCGGCGACGGCGGCATCGAGTCGCCTCCGCACAGGGTCCTCGTCCATCTGAGGGAAGGGGAGCAGCACCTCGTCCTTGAGTTCCTCATACGCCGCTGCCAGCGCGTCGCGCACCTCACCGCCGAGCTCCGGGAAGTTGGGCACGGGGATGGAGCGGAGAGTGACCAGCGAGAATGCCGGGCGCGACAGTACGTTGTGCGCGCGCCTACTGAGGAGCGCGAGAATCCCGACCGCCGAGTTGAGGTACGCGCAGATCGCGTGAGACGTATGAGATGAGCCGTCCTTCGGACGGCAGGGAACCCACAGCGAGCCGACCGCCGGTTGCTCGACGATCACCGCGGCCGCGCGCGTGGTGTTGAGACGCAGCCGCGCGCCCAGCAGAAACTCGCTGCGCATTTCCCAGTAGCGATCGGCGAGGTGGCGCTTGTCATCCTTTGGCTCGATGAACGTATCGGTGCGGGCCTGCATCGATTGAGTCGCATCCGCCTTGTGGAACCACAGCGCACGGCGATCTTCAACCGTCGGCACATCGGAGCGCCTGTACGCATCGCGGATGCGCTGACCAGCCGGTTTGACATCAGTCAGACTCGCCATCGGCGCATACGGACCGGCGGAGTCCGCCAAGCTGCGGTGCAACGCGGCCGATTCTTCGACCAGAAACGGCGACAGGAAGTTCGTCGCATACCAATCGCCTGCGGCGATGCGATCGGCGTCAACCTGCTGAACTACAAAGCGGCCTCGGCCGCGCTGAATCTGCGCCGCCGTGCTCACCGCGGCAACCGGCGTTGAGGGGTTTTCAATCAGCTTGACGAAGCGGGTCGGCGGCTTCGGTTCGGTGCCGGTCCAACGCCGCCCGACGATCAGCACCTCGCTGATCGTTGTGTTCTCCGACATCAGAATGCGGCCTGGATCGTGCGAGCTGACGATCGTATCGATATGCAGCCGCGAGGCCAGATGCTCGCGCAGCGCCTGGTTGCCCGGCGCGGTGGGAACCACCGCGGGCAGCACCAGCGCGATCACGCCATTCTCGGACTTCAGCATCTTCTCGCTGAGCACGGTGAACATACCGCCGGAAGAGTGCAGCCGCGCCGCGCCGCGATGCGGCTGATCCTTGAGCAGGTCCTTTTCCTGGCGCTTGATCGCCGCCTCGTCGTCCTGCGAGAACTGGTCGTGCCGCAGGCTGTCGCGGGTGAACGGCGGGTTCATCACCACGAGGTCCATCGGCGGCGGGGCTTTCGCGCCGTTCGCGTCGTTGCCGTTTGGACTCTCATCGATCTGTTGGCTGACCGACGGCCAGGGCCGCAGGCGCAGCTGTCCCTGCAACAACTCCGGCGATCCGACGTACGCGACGCCGTCGTGCACTCCCAGCAGTGTGCGGTGAATGTTGATCTTGTTGAACTGCGTGCTGGGCGAGAGCATGCCCAGCGTCGACGCGGCCATATGCGTGGCGGTGAGATTCGTGTCGTAACCCCATAACACGTTTTCGACCAGCGCGAGGGACAGCCGCCGCTCGTCTTGCTCGTCGACCGCGCCGGCCCGCTGGCGCAGATCGCGAATGCGCTCGGCCGCCGCCATCAGCAGCGTGCCCGTGCCGCAGGCCGGGTCGCAGATGCGCAAGTCGCTGACGGCGCTCGGATCGGACCAGTCGCAGTCCTCCTCGCGGATCGCCAACGCGGCGAGCAGCACGGCGGCGGCGGTGGAGGTGTAAAACGAACCGTCGTAACGCGCGGTATCGAGCACGCGGTGAAAGATGCGCCCGAGCAGGTCGTGGCGCAGCCCGTGGATCAGACCCGCGATCTTCGCCACGTCGCCCGCCAGTACGTATAGCGCTTGCGCCGTATCGGGCGAAACCGGCAGCGTTTCGAGGACCACGCAGGCGACCTCGAAGACGGGGCGGTAATCGACCTCGATGATCGCCCGCCAGGCCTCGAGCAGCGCGCCGATCGTTGTTTCAGGTCGGGCCGCGCACTGGGTCGGATTGGCCGGCGGCCAGGCGCCGCCGAAGTCCGGCGGAGCTTCGCGCGGCAGATGCTCCTGCAGGCGGTGGTGGAAGAGCATCGCCGTGGCGACGACCAGCATGCCGCGTTTGGTGGCGATGAAGTAGCCGTCGGTTTCGCGCTGGTGCAGTTCGAGCAGGCGGCGATCCTTGGTTCGCTCGGCCGGCAGGTCAAGCGCCTGGGCGATGATCGCCCGCGTCGGCGTGGAGAGTCGCTGCACGGCGGCGTCCAGCGCCTCGGAGAGGATTTGGGCCGCGCCGTCGGCGTCGCCCACCGCGCCGCCCGCCTGGCGGACGGCTTCGGCCAGTTCGGCGATGCCGCCCGGCTCGGACCAGCGGGCGTCCGCGCCGCCGCTGAGTTCGGCGCGAGTGCGCGCCGCCCAGATCGGCTTCGACTCCGCGAGCGACTCGGTCGTTGCGCCGTCGGGGTAGCAGACGGCGAAGACCACGGTGGTCAAGCCCTGCTTCAGCCGCGCGTCGGCGTCCTTCACCGCTTCGCGCCGCTTGGCGGCGCTGAAGCCGGCTTCCGCTTCAAGGACGACGCGGGCGCCGCCGACATCGACGACGATGTCCATCCGCTTGCCGCTTTCGCGGCGTTCGGCGCGGGCATCAAGGCCCTGGGCCGCTAGCAGCTCGGCGAGCTTGCCGTTGAGCAGTTCTTCCTGGTCGTGGCTGGGCGGCATGATGCTGCGACGCTAGCAGAGGACGGCGCCTCCGCCCTCAACCGCGCCGCCCAGCTACCGTACCCCCATGGATATCGACATCGCCTACGAGATCGGCGGCCCCGCCGACGCGCCCGCCGTCCTCTTCGTCCACGGCATCCTCAGCTGCCGCGCGCACTGGCTGCTCAACCTGCCCGCCTTCCAGCGGCGCTACCGCACCGTCGCCATCGAGCTGCTCGGGCACGGACGCTCGCCCGCCCCCGACGACCCCGCCGAATACCATCCCGACCGCTACGTTGAGCGCTTCGACGCCCTCCGCGAGCTGATCGGCGCGCGGCGCTGGTTCGTCGTCGGCCAGTCGCTCGGCGCGGCGATCACGCTCAACTACGCGATGTCCCGCCCCGACGACGTGATCGCGCATGTCGTGACCAACTCGCACTCCGCCTTCTCCGGCGAGGGGCGCGTCCGCGACCCCGAAGCCGCGCGGCAGCGCGCCGCCCAGATCGCCGAGGGCGGGATCGAGGCGGTCATGTCGCACCCGCTCTGCCCGCGCCGCGCCCGCGCACTCTCCGACGACGAGCGCGCGCAGTTCGACGCCGACATGCGCCGCAGCACGCCGAGCGGCATCGCGCGGACGATGCTCCACACCTCGCCGCACACCGCGATGCGCGAACGCCTGCTGCACAACACCGTGCCCACCCTGCTGATCGCCGGCGACCGCGAGGAAGCCTTTCGCCCGGCCCGCGAGTGGGCCGAGCGCCACGCCGCCAACATGCGCGTGATCCGCGTGCCCGCGCCGCACGCCGTCAACCTCGGCGCCGCCGAGCAGTTCAACGCCGCCGCGCTCGACTTCTTCGGCGAGTTCGATTCGCGCCCTGTTGACGCTGCCGACACCGACGACGCGGCCGGGTAGGGCGGCCCGGCGATGGAAGCGGCCGTCGACTTCACCCCGCTGCTACTCGTCTCGGCGCTCGCCGTGCTCGTGCCCTTCGTCTGCTGGCGGCTGACCGGCGGAATGCTCCCCGCAGTCGTCGGCGAGGTCATCGTCGGCATCATCTTCGGACGCCCCCTGCTCGGCATCATCGAAGACAACGAGTGGCTCACCTTCCTCGCGCTATTCGGCTTCGCCTACTTGATGTTCCTCTCCGGTCTCGAAATCAACCTCGGCGTGATCGCCCGTCGCCCCGGCGATCGCTGGTGGATCCCCACCGTCGCGCTGCGCCAACCGCTGATCTCCGGCGTGCTCCTGCTCGCGCTTTGCGCCGCGGCCACCTGGGGCTGCCTGGTCGGCCTGGAGCGCTTGGACATGATCACCTCCGAACAGATCCCGATGCTGCTCTTCGTGCTGCTGGCGACCGCCGTGGGCGTGATCGTGCCGGTGCTCAAAGACCGCCCCGATCTGCGCGGCATCGCGCAGCCGCTGCTGGTCGGCGGCTTCCTACTGGAGTTCGCCGCGATCGTCGGCGTCGGCGTGGTCGCCGCGCTGGAGCGCGACGGCATCGGCTGGCGCTTCGCGCTGCTGCTCGCGATCCCCTGCGCGCTGGGCTTGCTGCTCTGGGTGGCCAGCTACGGCGGCGGACGCTTTCCCGTCGTGCCCCGCACGATGCACGAACTCGCGCAAACCTCTTCCCAGCTCAAAATCCGCGCCGCGCTCGCCCTGCTCGTAATGTTCGTCGCCCTCTCCCAGGTCGTCGGCGCCGAGTTGGTGCTCGGCGCGTTCATCGCCGGCCTCGCCGCCACCGCGATCTCGCCCCGCCACGGCTCGATCGTGCGGGTCAAGCTCGACGCGCTGGGCTACGGCTTTTTCGTGCCGATCTTCTTCATCCACGCCGGCGCGACGCTCGACCTCGGCGCGGTCTTCGACTCCTGGGACCATTTCCTGCTCGCCCCGCTGTTGCTGGCCATCGCCTTCGGCGCAAAGATTCTGCCCGCGCTGCTCGGCCTCGCGCCCGCCTTCGGTCTGCGCCGCGGGCTGGCCGGCGGCGCGCTGCTCAGCGCCAACCTCAGCCTCGTCCTGGCCGCCGGCGCGATCGCCGAAGAGCTCGAGATCATCGACGCCGGGCAGCACGGCGCGCTGCTGCTGATGGCGCTGCTGACCACGGTCATCGCGCCGCCGCTCTTCGCCTGGCTGGCCGGTCGCCCCGCCGCCGAGCCGCCCGCCGGCCGCGTGCTGCTGATCGGCGGCGGATCGCTCGCCGACGCCCTCGCGCAGCGACTCACTGACGCCGACCGCGCCGTCGAACGGCTCACCACCTCCGACGCGCTCGAAGCCGCTGATCTGGACGGTGTCGACGCCGCGGTGATCGCCAACCCCGCATCGTCCGACCAGGCCGTCGACATCAGCCGCGCGCTCCGCGCCGCCGATCCCGACCTGCGCATCATCGCCTGGCTGCCCGCGCCCAACCCCTACCTCGAGACGCTCGAGGTCGAGACGCACCTGCCCGCCGAAGCGGCCGCGCTGGCGCTGGAGAGCGCCGTCCTGCGGCCCGGCTTCGACGGCGCATTGCGCAATCCCGAATCCGGGCTGACCGAAACCATCATGCGCAACCCGCACCTGCACGGCGAGGCGCTGCGCGGCATCGCGCTGCCCGGCGGCGTGCGCGTGCTGGTCATCCTGCGCGGCGGCGAGGTGGTGGTCCCTGACGGCGATACGCCGCTCTACCTGCACGACCGCGTCGCGCTGGGCGGCGATCCGCCGGAGGTAGCGGAAGCCAGCGTGTTACTGGGCGACCCATCCGGCGGCACCCCGCTGGACGCCCTCCGCGGCGTGAGTGGCCGCTAGGGCGTGTTCACACTTCCGTCATTCCTGCCTGCGCAGGAATGACGGGAAAGGCGCGGGAATAACAGGAGGGGCGATCGAGTGGTAGGAGAGAGCGGTTGGAGCTCGCGCGCGGCATATCACCCCCCACCTAACCTCCCCCCTGGGAGGGGGAGGGATGAATTGGGGAAGGATTGGGTGTTGGGGTGGGTAGGTTCCTGCCTGCGCAGGAATGACGGATCTATGTTGCGCGGGTACGACGAGAGCGGGGGTGCAGCGGAAGTGTGGGCGCCCCTGGGTGTTCAGCCGGAGGCGGCAACGCTGGGCCGCGGCGCGGCGGCTTGCTCGGCCCCGATTCCGGCGAGGTGGCCGAGATAGATCGGCACCAGCGGCAGCACGCAGGGCGAGATGAACGAGACGAAGCCGCCCACGAAGGCGATCAGCGCCGAGCCGAGATTGAGGTCGAGCATCTCGTCGCCGTCGTTGGCGAGAATGTCGACGCCCAGCGAGCCCAGCGCCTCGTTTAGCACCACCACGCGGTCCAGCGCGATCAGCATCCCGACGAAGATCAGCAGCACGCCCGAAATCACGCCGACCAGCGGCATCCAGCGGTTCATCTTGCGCAGGAAGTTGGTTGACGCGCCCAGCGCGAGGCCGACCAGCAGGAAGGGAATTCCCAGCCCCGCCGCGTAGCAGATCAGCAGGATTACGGCCTGAAAGAGCGACGCCGAGTCGAGCGCGAGCACCAGAATGCCGGCCAGAATCGGCCCGACGCAGGGCGTCCAACCGACCGAGAAGGCCACACCCACGACCAGCGAGCGCGCGTAGTCGGCGGTTGCGCGGATGCCCGTCGCGCGCGGCGCGGCTGAGGCGGGACCGGCTGTGCCGCCGACCTGGAAGCTGCGATAGAGGAACTCGATCCGAATCACGTCGGCCAGGTGCAGACCGAGGATCACCAGCAGCGCACCGGCGATCCGCTGGAACCAGACCAGCTCATCGCTGAACGCCGAGCCGAGCGCCCCCAGCAGCGCACCCAGCGCGACGAAGACCACGCTGAAGCCGAGCACGAACGCGGCGGCGTGGAAGAAGACCACGCGCCGCGCGCCCGTTCCGCCCGCTGCCATCGCCCCTGCAACTGCCATGCCGCAATCCTACTCCGCGCAACGCCGTCGCGCCCGTTTGCGTCCTGCCTACTTGAGGCCGGCGTCCTCTTCGGCGGCTTCAAGCGTGGCCATGACCGACTTGAGTCCGAGCCCGCGGTTCTTTGCGCGGAAGAGGTAGTCGGCGGCCGCGCTGGCCATCGGCGCCGCCATCCCCTCTTCGCGCGCGACCTGCACGGCCAGCGAAACGTCCTTGGCCGCCCACTGGAGGAAGAACGGCGGGTCGTCGTAGTCGCGTTCGAGCAGGCGCGGCATGTTGCCCACGTAGGGGCGGGCGGAGGCGACGCTCATCACCTCGTAGGCCCGCTGCGGGTCGAGCCCGGCCTTCTGCGCCAGCACCGTCGCCTCCATCAGCACCTGCGCCGAGGTGATGCCGAGCATGTTGTTGATGATCTTGGTCAGCGCGCCCATGCCCAGCTCGCCCATGTGGAAGACGTTGTTGCCGATGCATTCGAGCACCGGCTTGTACTTGTCGAATGCCGCCCGGTCGCCGCCGACCATCACCGCCAGCTCGGCGCGTTCCGCGCCCACCACGCCGTTGGAGACGGGCGAGTCGAGCAGCGTCACGCCGTGCTCGGCGGCGCGCTCGGCCAGGCGGCGCACGGTCGAAGGCAGGTTGGTGCTGAGATCGAAGCAGACCAGCCCCGGCTCCGCGCCCTCCAACACGCCGCCGCGCTCGCGCAGCACCGCCTCGACTTCGGGCGGCCCCGGCAGCGAGGTGAGCACCACCTCGCACTGCGACGCCACCGCCGCGGGCGACTCCGCCCACTGCGCGCCGAGCTCGACCAGGTTGGCGGTGTGCTCCTCAACCAGGTCGTTGACGACGACGCGGTGCCCGCCCTTGATCACGTTGGCGCACATCGGGTTGCCGATGTTGCCCGTCCCAATGAATCCGACATCCACGTTGCACCCCTCTCAGCGCGCTGGCATCAAGGGCAGGCTACCGCGCTCAGCCATGCCGACGCCGATAGTGGCGGTCGTCGGGCATCGCCAGGTCGGGCGGCAGCGCCCGGCGCGCCTCGTCGAGCAGCTCAAGCAAGGTGCTGATCTCACCGAGGCGCTCAGTCAACTCCTCCAGCGACATGCGATCTTCGTAGAAGTTCTGATGCGTCTCGACCGCGAAACCGAACCGGATCGCAATGTCGCGCGTGTCCGTTTGCTGGGCGATGTGCCGGGCGATCACGGTGCCGTCGGCATGGCTGTCATAGGGCCACCCGCGCTCCACCACCGCGATCTCCTTGAGCCGATGCGCCGCCGCACCCCAGATCTTCTCCGAAGCCTGAAGGCGGTCGCCCTGCTCGATCATCTTGGCCGCATGGTCGAGCATCCGCTCGCTGTGGACAGCGTGGCTCTCGATCGGGTCAACAGTGGTCATGGTGTCCCCCGACGCTCTCAGGCGCCTGAATCAGGATAGCGCGGCTGCGCTGCACCTAGCCGTGGCGCTGTCGGTAGTGGCTGTCGTCAGGCATCGCCAAATCAAGCGGCAGCGTCCTGTGGGCACCGTCGAGCAGATCGAGCAGGGTGCGGATGTCCTCAAGGCGCTCAGTCAGCTCTTCGAGCGACATTTTGTCTTCGAAGAAGTTCTGATGTGTCTGGTCCGCGTAGCTGAACAGAATGGAGATCTGGCGATCCTCGGCGTGGTTGCCGAGATGACGGGCGATGGCGATGCGGTCGGCAAGACCCTTGCAGGGCCAGCCGCGCTCGGCGGCGATCTGCTCCAAGCGATGCATTGCCGCTTCTCCGATCACTTTCGAAGCCCGCATCTGTTCGCCCTGCTCGATCAGATCAGCTCCCCACTCGAGCATCTGTCGGCTGTCTCTGGTGCGGCGCTCAAGCGGAACCGGCAGAGGCCGCCCTTCCACGTGCCCGAGGTGGCGCTGCCGATAAAACGGCTCATTGGGCATCGGCAGGTCGGGCGGCAATCTCCGATGCGCCGCGTCAAGGAGCGCAATGAGCATACGGACTCGGTCTAGCCGCTCCGCCACCATCTCGAGCGAGAACCAGTCTTCGTAGGCGTTCTGGTGCGTGTTCCTCGCCACCGCGAAGAGGGTCGAAATCTCCTGATCGTCGGCGTGCTGGGAGATGTGATGCACGATCGCGAAGGTGTCGGTGAGCGTCTTGTGAGGCCACTCCCGCTCGGCCGCGATCTCGCGCACCCGCTCCGCCGCCGCGCTCCAGATCTGCTTGGAGGCTTGCAGGCGGTCGCCCTGCGCGAGCATCTCGCCGGCGTGGGCGAGCATCTCCCGGCTGTGGTTCGCGTGGCGCTCGATCGGGTCCGTGGTGGTCATGATTGGCTCGTCTCTTGGGCAGAGTAGCGCGGGACAAAGCAGAAGCTGTCGTGGCCTGGGCAGGGCGCTTCAGGGAGATCGGTAAACCAGCATGTATGATTGGCTCAACATTGAGATGAAATCGAGCCAATCATTGTGCTCCACGACACAGAATATGAGATTTGACATTCGCTCCAATATGGGTCACAATGGCTTCAAGCTTGGGCGAACGGACGCCGAGGCAAATCGAAGGGACCCAAAAATGACCGACGACTACCAGCCGACAACAACCTCTCTCGGCCTTGACGAGGACTTCCTCCAACAAGTCGCCGCCGAATACAAACGCCTCAAAGCAGTGCTTGATCTCGCTGATAGGCGCGTCACTGACGAGCAAACCGCGCGCGACCGCATCGCGGCGCAGCTTCGCGGGATGAAACTGCTGCTCACCAATTCGCCCATTGAGCCGGGGGCACCAAAACTCCCTCGAGCGAACGCGGACGCGGTGATCGACGTCCTCACTGAGCACGACTCCCCGATGCACTACAGGGGGATACACGCGGCACTCGCAGAATCGGGTTTTCAAACAGGTGGCGTCGATCCCGCCAGCGCGTTGCTGACCCGCTTCTTCGACGACTTCCGCCTCCGGCGAGTAGCGCGCGGAACGTATGAGTTGGACAGGAGGTACATGTGCATCTTCTGGCCCGAAGGCTACGTCGTTGATGACGGACACGGGAACAAGGCGTCGGAGGACGCTGGCTGGCTTGGGTACGCGTGGGAAACTCTGCGGGATATCGGGGAGCCGCGGAGCTGCGCTGACCTCGGGGGTATGGCGTACACCTCGCTTAGTTCTCACCACCACAGCGACCCCTACAAGGACATCAGCGCCGCAAGCCGTAAGAAGATCTCATCGCTGGAGTATGAACAAAAGTTCTCTAACATCGACTGCGGCAACCCTCACGATGATGATCCTGATGGGTGGCACTCCCCTGCCCAGCATCTGTCAGCTCTGCTCAACGACCTCATCGTGGGCGACATCAAAAAGCGCGGCGAGCAAGCGAGCTTCCGTCGCGTCGGACCCGTGGGCTTCGCCACCTTCGAGGCGACCGACTCGCCGCCGCCCGACAGGGACTTTGAAGAAGAAGAACGCGCATGGCGTAAACGTAAAGAGGCGCGGGAGAACTCGTCGCCAGTGAGGCCAGAATCGCCCGCCCCTGCGGAGGTTGGGACACGCCCCCAAACCGCTGACTCACCGCCCGACACCGCCCTCAAGATCGTTTCCGCAAGCGAAGACGGGAGTGCCAAGACAAATGATCGGATGTCGGACGAACCCCGGACGATGATCGACGCCGCATTGGGCATCCTTGCTGATGCCCTTGAGCCAGCGATCTGGGAAGTGCGCCGCCTCGACCTCGAGGCCTACCGGCGAGTGCAGAATGGCGATAACGGAGCGTTGACCGCCGATGACTTCGCCGATGAGCGTCGCTGGGCGTCTCGCCAAAAGCCGGATCGCGCGATGCTGAAAGACCCACTCAAGGCGCTCAAACTGCTCAAGAGGTCGCGGCACATTCGGGTCGAGCTCTTGGGCGCCAACGCGACATGGGTAAAGCATCTCGACAAGCTCCTCAAGGCTCGAGGTGCGTGGGCGCACTACGACAAGCTCTCGTGGCGGCGCGTCGATCGAGCGCTGGACAGCGCGGAAGCGATCCTGCTCGCCATTGACGCTCGTGATGCTGCGGAGCAGGTCGTAGCTCTGTGGCCGAAAGACGCGGCCTAAACCCCGCCCCCGGCTACGCTGCCACAATGCAGCCCCCGCTCCACGGCCTCCGCGTACTCGAGCTCTCCGACACCCCCGCCGCCGCTTACGCAGGCCGCCTCCTCGCAGGGATGGGCGCGGAAATCATGCTCATCGAGCCGCCGGGCGGCTCTGCCTTGCGGCGGCGCGGCGCATTTCGCGGCGACATCCCCGACCGCGAGGGCTCGGCGATGCAGCTGCACCTGCAGCGCGGCAAGCGCTCGCTGCGGCTCAACCTCGGAACAGCCGCCGCACGGCGGCTGTTCCGCTCGCTGCTGGCGCAGGCCGACGCGCTGATCAGCGACATCGAGCGCGCCCGCTATGCGGAATTCGGCCTCGACCCCGACGCGCTGCGCGAGGCGCATCCGCACTTGCAAGTCTGCACCATCACGCCCTACGGCTGGCGCGGACCCAAGGCCGACTGGCTGGCGAGCGAACTGACCGCCTACGCGGCGGGCGGCTATCTGCGAATCACCGGCGATCCCGAGCGCGAGCCGGTCAAAGCCTGGGGCGAGCAGGCGCACTTTCAGGCCGGGCTGCACGCCGCGCTCGGTCTGCTCGCCGCGCTGCACGCGCGCGACGACGGACGCGCCGAGGGGCAGCACATCGATGTCGCCGTCGTCGAAGCAGTCGCCTTCCTGCTCGGCGGCGGCTATCAGAATGCCTGGTTTCACGACCAGGAGCCGATGCGCAATGGCCCGCGGCTGGTCGGCTTCGGGCCGGGCCAGCTCTACCCCAGCACGATCCGCCCCTGCGCCGACGGCTGGGTTCACGCGCACTGCAACAACCGCTATCCCGAGCAGATGGCGCTGCTGTTCGACGAGCCGCGCCTGGCCGAGCCGGAAATGCTCGCCTCGCTGATGGGCCGCGCCGACGAGGTGGACGCGCTGATGGCGCCGCTGCTGGAGCGGCTGCCGCGCCGCGAGATCGTCGCGCGCGCCCAGGAACTGCGCCTGCCCTTCACCGAGGTGCTGCAACCGTCGGAGGTGCTGGCCGACGCCGACGGCCAGCACGCCGCGCGCGATTTCTTCCGCGAGCTGCGCCTGCCCGACAGCTCAGCCGCGCAAGCGCCCGGCATCCAAGCGCCCGGCGCGGCGGTGCGCTTCGACGCGACGCCGTGGCGCGAGGGCGATCCACCGCGGCTCGGCGCGGACTCGCAGCTGTTCGATGCGACGCCGTGCGAGCGCGTTCGCTGGAGGCGCGCCGGTGTCGCTTAACCCGCCGCTCGCGCCGTATCCCCAAATCGAAGCGGCGGCGCGACCGCTCGCCGGACTGCGCGTGCTCGACCTCACCGTCGCCGTCGCTGGCCCCGTCGCCACCCTGCTGTTGGGCGCGCTGGGCGCGGAAGTGCTGCGCATCGAAGCGCCCTGGGCGCGCCCCCACCGGCCCGCCTCGGCGCTGCCCGCGCCGACCGACGGTCCCGACGAGCCGTGGAACCGCGAGGCGCGGCTCAACGAGCTGGCCAACAGCAAACGCTCCGTCGCGCTCAACCTCGCCGTCCCCGACGGACGCGATGTCTTCCTCGATCTGGTCGACGTCAGCGATCTGGTCGTCGAAAACTACTCGCCGCGCGTGCTGGGCAACTTCGGGCTGGGCTGGGAGACGCTGCACGCGCGCAACCCGCGGCTGATCTACGTGCGCATGCCCGCCTTCGGCGCGTCGGGCCCCTGGCGCGACCGCATCTCCTACGGGCCGGGCATCGACGCGATGAGCGGGCTCTCCTGGCTGACCGGCTACCGCGACGGCCCGCCGCTCAAGCCGGGCAACTTCTACTGCGATCAGAACGCCGGCCTGCACGCAGCCGCCGCGGCGATCGCCGCGCTGCGCGCGCGGGAGCGCGACGGCGTGGGCCAAATCGTCGAGTTGGCGATGCTCGAGGGCGAGCTGCAGCTGGTCGGCGACGCGCTGCTGGCCGCCCAACTGACCGGCCGCGAGCCCGCGCGAATCGGCAACGAGCACAGCTCCTGGGCCCCGCACGGCGTCTATCCCGCCAAGCCGACCGCCGGCGATCCCGACGCCTGGATCGCCATCGCCTGCCGCAACGACGCGGAGTGGGAGGCGCTGCTCGATGTCTGGCGCGATGACGCGGCAGCCGCGGATCCGCGTTTCGCCACCGCGCTGCGCCGCTGGAAGCACCGCGCCGCGCTTGACGCGCTGCTCACAAAGTGGACCGCGCAATTCGAAGCGCTCGAGCTGGCCGAGCGGCTGCAACGCGCCGGCGCGCCCGCCTCGGCCGTAATGGGCGCGCGCACGCTGCTGCGCGATCCGCAGGTCGCCGCGCGCCAGGCGGTCGGCGCGCTCGAGCATCCCCAAGTCGGCCCCTCGCCCGCGCCGCAGGCCGCCTACCGCCTCTCCGAAACGCCCGCCCCGCCCAAATCCGCCGCCCCGCTCTTCGCCAGCGGCACCCGCCCCGTGCTAACCGATCTGCTCGGCTACCCCACCGAGCGGATCAACCAACTAATCGCAACCGGCGCCGCCGCCGAAACGCTGGCCTAAGCGCCTGCCCCCACTTCCCTACCTCACAAACTCCGCCACAGCCACGCCCACCCTTCCCCTAATTCATCCCTCCCCCCTTCCAGGGGGGAGGTTAGGTGGGGGGTGGAACGCTGCAAGCCAACACCACCAGTCGCGCCGCGCCCCCTTCCGTCATTCCTGCGCAGGCAGGAACCCACGCAGTAGGCGAGGCTCAGCTGGCGCTGAACGTTCGGCGGCGCGAAAGCAGGTTGGATGGCCGCCGGGATGCCGAGGCGCATACTGACGGCGGAGATCGCCTGGATTCCTGCCTGCGCAGGAATGACGGAAGTGTGAGCACGCTTGGGATCTGTTCACACTTCCCTGCCTCACAAACTCCGCCACACCAGCGCATGCGCGGGTATGACGGATCCAGAGGCGGGATTGAGGCGCGGGCGTGGAGGAGGCACGGGCAGGCTCTAGAATCGCGCAGGCGAGGAGTGGGCCATGGGCATTCGCAAGCCTTGGATTGCGGCGACGGCGGAGGCGATCGGCGCGGTGCCCGCGGTCGTGGGCGTCTACGAGCTCGCCGACGCCGACGGGGCGCTGCTCTACATCGGGCAGGCGGGCGGGCGCGAGCCGTTCGGTCTGCGCTCGCGCCTGGCCGCCCACTTCGGCGGCGGCGAGGCCAACGCCGTGCTGCGCGAGCGGGCCCGCAGCTTCCGCTGGGAAGCCAACCAGCAGTACACCACCCGCCGCCTGGAAATGCTGATGCAGTATCAGCGCGACGAGCGGGCCGACTGGCCGCCCGGCAACGCCGCCGGCGACTGGCGCGACATGCCGCGGCTGGGGCGGCTGCGCCGCTCCGACGACGTACCGCGCCAAGGGCGCCAAGGAGAGGACAGCTGACAATGGACGGCGGTTTCGCAAGCCTGATGTCGGAAGAGCAGCGGATGATCACCCAGGCCGTGCGGCGCTTCGTGCGCGAAGAGGTCGTCCCGCTGGAGCGCGGCCTCGACCCCGACGCGGTCGAACTGCCGCCGGGCGAACTCGAGCGGCTCAAGGACATCGTGCGCGGGATGGGGTTGTATCACATTGATGTGCCCGAGGAGTACGGCGGGCCGGGGCTGCCGCTGACCACGCGCGGGCTGGTCGCGGAGGAGATGTCGCAACACCGCGCCGGGCTGTATCTGCCCTGCTACGGCGCGTTCGGCTCGGCCGGCCTGGCCCAGCTCTACTCCGCCGACGACGACCAGAAAGAGCGTTACCTCTACCCGATGCTGCGCGGCGAAAAGAGCGCGTTCTTCGGGCTGACCGAGCCGAGCGGCGGCTCCGACCCGGCCCGCGCCATTCAAACGCGAGCCGTCAAAGACGGCGACGACTGGGTGCTCAACGGCTCCAAGCTGTTCAGCTCGGGCGCCGACCGCGCCGATTTCGGCCTGGTTTTCGCCCGCACCGATCCGGCCAAGGGGCGGCGCGGCATCTCCGCGTTTCTGGTCGACACCGACACGCCCGGCTTCGAGGTGCGCCGCGTCGTCCACACCCTGCGCTCGGCCAACTACGGCACCGAGCTGTCGTTCGACGATGTGCGCGTGCCCGCCGCCAACCTGCTCGGCGAGGAGGGCGGCGGATTCTCGCTGGCCAATAACGCGCTCACCCGCCAGCGCATCCCCTACTCCGCAAGCTGTGTGGGAATCGCCGTCGCGGCCCAGGATCTGGCGATCAACTATAGCAAACAGCGCGAGACATTCGGCGCGCCCCTCGCCTCGCGCCAGGCGATCCAGTGGATGGTGGTCGATAACGAAATCGATATCCGCACATCCCGTTTCATGTACCTGGCCGCCGCCGAAAAAGCCGAGCAGGGCGAGCCCTTCCGCTTCGAAGCCGCAATGGCCAAGCTCACCTCAACCGAAGGCGCGAGCCGCGTAGTGGACCGCGCCATCCAAATCCACGGCGGCATCGGCGTGACCAAAGACCTCCCCCTCGAGCGCTGGTACCGCGAAATGCGCATCCGCCGCATCGGCGAGGGCCCCAGCGAGGTCCAAAGAATCATCATGGCCCGCGACCTGCTAGGCACGGGCAGCGGCTGACTCCAGCTCCGACTGCCCGCCCGACATCGGGCGGCTGTGGTCAGCGCCGACGCCTGCGGCGCTTCGGTTTCGCGGCGTCGAGCGGGGCGATCATCCGCTCGTAGAGCGCGAGCAGGTACTCCACCCGCTCGCGCTCGGAGCCAAAGCCCCCGCGGCGGTAGAGACGGTCGACGGCGCGGTCGAGCCGCTGGTGCGCCTGGTGCAGCGGCGCCGGCATCAGGTCGGGGTCGTAGAGGTCCGCGAGCGTGTCATCGGGAAATTGATCGCGCGCTTCGAGAACAGCGTCGGCGTAAGGCGCGAGCGCCCGGAGCCGCTCCTCGTCCACCTTGGGCAGCGGAAACGTGTTGTAGACGAGACCGCTGGAGTAGCGGTAATCGCTCTTGAGTCGTCCGCCAATGTATGTGAGCCAGGCCATATGCATGGCCGAAGAGATTATTCCGAACTGCCAGAGCTCAACGTTTTCGGCAACGAGCAGCGCGTTGCTTGGAATCGTTGGCGGGCGCAGCCATCCAACCGGGACATACGATCGCCTCGCCGAACTGGTTTCAGGGATCGCGATGAAGTTGGTGTCGGGAACCACCGTGACGTGATAAGCAGTTGGTTGTTCCGCAAGTGATTTTGCGAGTGTGCCGCCCTGAGCGCGGTACTCGGCGACGGCGCGGATGCGCTCTCTCACCTTTGGCATCTGCCGCAGAGCGGCAGGCGATTGCCCCGAGACATGCAGCAGCCACCGCGGGCGGCCATTGATGAACTCAGTGGAACCGAGAAACGGTCGGAGCAGCGGCGCTGCATTCGGTTCGGCATCCAAGAACGTCGCACGATCCTCGGCGTCGAACAGGTAGTGGCCACCGTCGACGGGTTTCGTGCCTACCCGAATGATCGGCATCCGTTCCGCCGGCGTTCGCCTTCGATGCACGACCAGGTGTGGATCGGCAAGGCCGCTGGCGTCAATGAGATACGGGCTGATCGCGTCTACCGACGCCTCATGGGGATCGCTGCCCGGCGCGTCGTATGTGAACAGCCGACGCCGGTTCGGAACCGAGCCGCGGTCGGACAGTCCGACGATAATCACATGCACGTGCGCCACCCCGCGCGCATCGGAGCCCCAGGCGAATGTCGTATGCGCGAAGGTGATCTCCAGACCGTAGCGATCAAAGAGCGCCGGCCAGAGCTGCTCGACTTGCTCGCCTTGCGTGATGGAGTTGGTGGCGACGAAGCCGATTCGCGCCGACTGTCCGTGGAAGTACGCTCCTGCCTTGAGGAACCACGCGGCCACATAGTCGAGGCGCGAGCCGCTCGCGCCGAGATCCTGCATTACCTGTTTCGTTTGCCGCTGCTTTTCGCGATCACGGTAGACGAAGCCCCCGAACGGCGGATTGCCGAACACATAGCTGCACCGCTCGGCGGGCAGCACGTCATTCCAGTCGATTTCCAGCGCGTCGGCGCAGTGGATGTGAGGTGAGGCGCGGAGCGGGATCCGCGCGAAGTATTGCCCGAACGCCTGACTGAGCCGCACGTTCATGATGTGATCCATCATCCACAGCGCGGTCTCGGCGATGCGGGCCGGGAAATCCAACAGCTCGACGCCGTAGAACTGGTTGACGTTGATCACTGACAGGTCGAGCGCGGATTGCACGGTCTCGCCATGCATGGCGCGCAAGACATCGATTTCCAGCAACCGCAGCTCGCGGTAGGCAATGATCAGGAAGTTGCCGCAGCCGCAGGCCGGATCGAACAGTGTCAGTTCACCGAGGCGGCGCTGAAAGTCTTGCAGCGCGCGCCGCCGCCGCTCGCCGCGATAGCCTTTGATCCGCTCGAACTCGGCGCGGAGATCATCGAGGAACAGCGGATCGATCACCTTGCGGATGTTCTGCTCGGTGGTGTAGTGCGCCCCTCGGGCGCGGCGTTCGGCAGGCTCCATCACGGACTGAAACAGCGCGCCGAAGATCGCCGGGGAAATGCGCGACCAGTCGAATCGGGCGGCGCTGATCAGCGCCTCGCGCAGCGATGAATCGAAATCAGGCGGTTGCAGCTGTTCGGTGAACAGATCGCCGTTGATGTACGGGAAACGCGCAAGGTCTTCGTCGAGCAGCGCGGACCGCTCCTGCTCGGGCGTGTTGAGCACATCGAAAAGGCGGTTGAGCCACATGCCGGTGTCCGCGCCGTCCACAGAGGTGCGCTGCTCCAGCAGGTTGAGAAAGCTGTCGCGCTCGAAGATGCCGGTGTTGTCCGCGAAGAGGCAGAAGACGACCCGCACGAGGAAGCGTTGCAGCGGATCGCCGTGGTAGCCGGAAATGCGCAGACCGTCGTAGACGGCGCCGATCCGTTCGGAGGCCGTGATGTTGACCGGGTCCTGGTCCCGAAACTCGCGCGTCTCCAGCCCCAGTACGAAATCGAAACGCTCGATGTGCCGGGGCAACTCGGAGAGTTGAAAGCGAAATTCTTCGTCGCGATCGAGGTCGAGCAGCTCCCAATTCTGGAAGTCGCACAGGAGCAGGTGACGCGGGCGCTCGGCCTCGGGCAGCGCACCGAGATAGTCGAACGCCTGCTGCCGCGCGGCCGCCAGGCTGCGTCCCGCGCTTTTCTGCTCAACCAGCAGCACCTTCGGCCAGAACAGATCGATGTAGCCATGGCTGTTGTCGAGCCGCTCAATGTGCCGCTCATAGGCCGCGAAGTCGCGGCGGCGCAGCCCGAAAATGGCGAAGAACTCGTTATAAAAGCTCTGTGTTTCGCCCTTCTCGTAGGCGGCGTCGGCCCAGTTGCGAGCGAATTCAGCGGCGCGAGCCCGCAACTCGTTCCAGGACAGTCTCATCGTCGCCTCGCTTGCGGTCGCCCCAGCGTACCTTGGCCGCGCTACTCGTAGATCCAGGGCTCGGTGTCGCGCGCCCATTCGACCAGCTCGTGGGGCTGGAAGAAGAGCGCGGCCTCGCGCTCGCCGGATTCGGGGGAGTCGGAGCCGTGAATCACGTTGCGGCCGAGGTCGACGCCGAAATCGCCGCGGATTGAGCCGGGGGCGGCGTCGAGCGGGTGCGTCGCGCCCATTGCGTTGCGCGTCAGCTGGACGGCGTTCGCGCCCTCGAAGACGGCGGCGACCAGCGGGCCGGAGGTGATGAAATTGCGCAGCCCGGGGAAGAACGGCTTCTCGACATGCTCGGCGTAGTGGCGGCGGGCGAGCGCGTCGTCCATTTGCAGCAGCTTGAGCCCGACCAGCTTGAGCCCGCGCTGTTCGAGCCGCCCCAGCACCGCGCCGACCAGCCCGCGCTGCACGCCGTCGGGCTTGACCAGCACCAGCGTTCGCTCCGTCGCCATACTCAGCCTCCTTCACCGACCGCGCTCCCCCGAATTACGGCAGTCAGCATACGCGGAGCTACGGCGGAGGCTGCGGCCCGATGGCGATTGCCCCAGCTCGGCCAGCAGCGACGCCCTGGCGGGGCAAGTTCGATGCCCTGCGCCGCATCCGCATCCGGCGCCTCGATGCCCAGAGTGGCGTAGCGTAGGGCCATGGCGCAGTTCTCACGCGGCGAAGTCGATCGGTTGGGCAAGCGCCTCCGCGAAGCGGAGGGACGCTCGCGTTCCGCCGAAGATGTGGCGATGTATGTCGCCTGGAGCACAGGCTACGCGCAGGCGATGCAGGAAGTTCGGACGGCGATTTTCGAGCGGGCGGTTGATGCGAGTGTAAAGGGGACGCTCTCTTCACGGGTCAAGCAGATCGATTCCGTCGCGGCAAAGCTCAGGCGCATGCCGTCGACGAAGCTCTCTCGGCTGGAAGACATCGCCGGATGCCGCATCGTCGTCGCAACGACAAGGGACGCGGACCGGCTTGCTGGAGCGTGTTCCGTGCTCAAGATCTCGCGCCAGCGGAACTATCACGAGAGCCCTCACAACGGCTACCGCGCGTTGCACCTCACGGTCAGAGCATCGGATGGGCGACCGGTTGAAGTGCAGATCCGAACCGAGATCGAGGAGCTCTGGGCCAACTTGACCGAACGCTGCGCAGCGCGTGTCGATCCTGAACTGAAGTACGGCGATGGGCCGCAAGAATTCCGTGAGTTTTTGGACAGGATGTCGGACCTCGGACATCGATTGGACATCGCGTCGGCAGATGTGCAAACAATGCGCGATCTTGCCGAATCAGATGCGCTGGGCCGCGCATCGAACAGCGGCGGACTCGCTCGCAGCCAGCCAGCCCGAGAGCTGCTCGAGGTTGAAGAGGTTTTGCACCGGGCACTTGATGGATTCCGGCGGATCTGCGATGCTTTTCAGAGCAGACTCGAGGGCGAACAGCGATGAAGTATTTCGTGCTGACCTACGATCGCACCACGGATCAAGTGGCGGTTGAGCCGTTTGACGACGACGCAAGCGCGTTCGCCGAGCTCGAGCGCGCGACGCTGGCCAAGCGCCCCACCGACGAGGTGGTCCTCTTCTACGCGGACTCAGTGGACACCCTCAAGCGCACGCACTCGCGCTACTTCTTCACCGAGCGGGAGATGATCGACGCGACCCTGGCAGCGCTGTCGGACTGAGCTGGCTTTGCCTGCGTCACGGCTGGGGCTGCGGGCCGATTGCGGGCTCGCGTAGGTAGAGCGGTTCGAGCGCGGCTGGGGCGACTGCCCCGCCCTCGCGCCAACGGCGATGCCCCAGCTCGGCCAGCAGCGACGCGCGGCGCGTGTTGAGCGCCTCGCCCGTTACCAGCGTTCGCTCCGATTCCAGGGCGGCCCGCTGCGCTTCGTCCAGCAGCGCAGTGTCGCCGCAGATCACCGCGCCCGCCGAGGCGCTGAGCGCCTCCAGCATTTCCTCCACGCCGCCGATGGACGGCTGCGCCGTCGCCTCCCAGCCGCCCCGCGTTGCGCTGAACGTCTGCCAGACCCAGGAGCGGCGGCTGGCGCGGTGAATCGCCGTCGCCGAGCCGGCCGCCGCGTGCGCGTAGCTCTGCAACTCCAGACGCCCCACGCCCACGCACTCCAGATCCAGCGCCGTCGCCAACCCGATCGCCGCGGCCATGCCCGCGCGGATGCCGCCGTAAGCGCCGGGGCCGATGTCCACAATCACCGCCTCCAGCCGCGCCCGCGTGGCGCGCGCCTCGCCCTCGGCGTCGGCCAGCGCGCAGACCCGCTCGATCATCGGCACCAGCGAGGGCGTGTGGCGGCGGCCGGACAACCAGGTGATCTCGCCCAGCAAACAGCCGCCGTCGCTGACCGCGACGCTCGACAGCTCGCCCACCGTCTCAATCGCGAGTTCCATAACTCAGCCGCGCGCCGCTTCGGCGCAGCGCACCGCCTCCAGCGCCGCGCAGGCCAGCGGCCCGCTGGCGGTCAGCTCGATCCGACGCGGCGCGGCCTCGCCCGCCGTATCCGTGAGCGGAACGATCCGCACCAGCAGATGATCCGCGGGCAGCTCCCCGTCGGCGCGCTCCGGCCACTCCACCAGCAGCACGCCGTCCTCCGCCGCCTCCAGCAGACCCAACTCGGCGATCAACTCCGGATCGTCGAGCCGGTAGAGATCGGCGTGGCGCAGCGGCAACCGCCCGCCGAGATGCTCGTTGACCAGCACGAACGTGGGGCTATTGACCACCGACGGCGCGCCCAGCCCGGCGCCCACGCCCTGCGCGAAGACCGTCTTGCCCGCGCCCAGCTGCCCCTGCAGCAGCGCCGTGGTTCCCGCCGCCGCCGCGCGGCCCAGCGCCGCGCCCAGCCGGCGCGTCGCATCCGCGTCGTCGCAGCGCAGCTCCAGATCGACCGTCTTGACCATCTCGCTCATCTCTGCATTATACGAACACTCGCCGCCGCGCCTCTGTGCAGCGGTAGGCGTATCCTGAGTCCAGCAGCGCAGGAGGTTTCGCAGTGGAACGCATCCACATCGCCTCGTTTCTGCCCGTGCCCGAAGAGGCTCTGGACATCATCCGCGCGGTCGATCCGCGCGTGGAAGTCCACCAGGTCAGTCAAAATCTGGCCCGCTACATCCGCGAACCGCGCCATCCGCGCGTCGATGTGGAGGCCGCGCACGCCGAAGCGCGCGAGATTCGCAGCCGCGACGCCGTCTGGTTCACTTTCGGCTTCGGCGACCTCGCCGTCGGCGCGCCGGCCCTCGAATGGGTCGCGCTGGCCAGCGCCGGCGCCGACCAGGCGCTGCGCTTCCCGCCCGACGAGCACGTCAAGCTGACCAAGATGCCCGGCCTCGCCGCCCGCGTGATCGCCGAATGGGTGCTCGGCTTCATGCTGATGGATTGCAAGGGCTTCCCCGGCTACATCGAGGCGCAGCAGCAAGAGCGCTGGAGCTCCGGCCGGCCGGGCACGTTGGAGGGGGCGACGGTCGGCATCATCGGCTACGGCGCGATCGGCTCCGAGATCGCGCAGCTCTGCCAGGCTTTCGGGGCAAACGTGGTGGGCATTCGCCGCCGCGCCGACGCCGACGGCCGCCCGCCCGAGGGCGCGCCGGCCTGCGTCCGCGCCGTCTGGCCGCCCGACCGCCTGCGCGAGCTGCTCGCCGAGTCCGACTACGTCGTGCTCGGCATCCCGCTGACCGAGGCCACGCGCGAGCTGATCGGCGCCGACCAACTCGCCGCGATGAAGCCCGGTGCGGCGCTGATCAACATCGCCCGCGGCGCGGTCGTCGACTGGCCCGCGATGATCGGCGCGCTCAAGGACGGCTCGCTGCGCGCCTGCTACACCGATGTCACCTCGCCGGAACCGCTGCCCGACGGACACCCCGACTGGTCTGTCCCCAACCTGATCATCACCCCCCACAACAGCGGGCTCCAACCCGACTACTTCGGCAAGGCCGCGCAGCGCTTCGCCGACAATCTGCGCCGCCACCTCGACGGCGAACCGCTGCTCGACCCGGTCGACCGCGACGCGGGCTACTGACGCATGGCCGCCGCCCGCCACGGCATTCGGATGCCCGAACGCGGCCGTCTGCTGCGCGCGCGCGGCGGCGCGCCCGCGCGGCTGCCCACGCCCGAAATCCACTTCGGCATCGCGCTCTGGCCCTACGATCTGCTGCTGCGCTTCGCCTGGGACCTACCGGAAAACGAGCATGTCTGGCCCGACGACTGGTTCGACGACGTATTCGAAGCGGCCGCCGTGCGGCTGCGCCACACCGCGCCCAAGCTGCTGCACGCGATCGCCGCAATGCAGCCGCCGCTCGAAGCGCTCAAAGATGCCGCGCTCTCCGATGAGCTGACGCGCGAGCAGGTTGAGCACACACCCCTGCAAATCGATCTGGCGCTCGCCTATCTCGGCCAAATGCTGGACGACCTGGCGGTCGTCATCCCGCACTGCTACGGCGCGGAGGGGCGCGCTTTCGCCGAGTCGCGTTCGAGCCTGGCCGCGCTGGTTCGAGCGCCGTTGGAGCGGCTCGATCCCACCCTGCCGGGGCTGCTAGCGCCCGACGGGAAGCTGCCGCTGGCGGTCGCCGCGTTCGTCGAGCCGCCGGCGGCGCACTCGCGCGATCTCTACGCGATCGTCAATGCGCCGGGCTTCGATGAGGCGCTGCCCAAAGCGGCAGCCCGCGCCCTGCGCGAGAGCGCCGCCGCCACGATCGCCGCGGCGGACCAGATCGACGCCCAGCTGCCCGCGCTCTGCGGTTGGCTCGACGCGCTGCTCGAGCACCTGATCGACGCCGTCTGCCAACGCGCCGAAGACGGCCACGACCTGCGCGAGCGCTGGGCCGAGCTGAACTGGTCCCGCCTCCAGCCGCTCAGCTTCGCCGACACCTCCTCCGCCCTCGCCCTGACCCGCGCCCTCCCCGCCATCGCCGAAGGCCCCATCCTCCCCGGCACCGAAGACTGAATCCCTCGCGCGCAAGCCGCCGAGGGGATGAGCGCTGCGCCGCTGCCATACGCTGCAACCGTGACACATCGCGCCGACTCCCCGCCCCTGCTCGAAGCCCGCAACCTGAGCGTCGGCTACGGCGGGCGCCGCCGCACCGTCGTGCTCAGCGGCATCGACGCCGCCCTCTACCCCGGCCAGTGCGCCGCGCTGCTCGGGCCCAACGGCTCCGGCAAATCCACCCTGCTGCGCACGCTCGCCGGGCTTCAGCGCCCGCTCGACGGCTCGGTGCTGCTCGACGGCGCAGATCTCGCCCAACTCGGCCCCGGCGAAATCGCCCGACGCCTCAGCGTCGTCCTGACCGATCCGATCGACGCCGCCCAGCTGACCGCTTGGGATGTCGTCGCGCTGGGGCGCGCGCCGCACGCCGGCTTTACGGGGCGGCTCTCCGAGCCCGATCGCGAGGTCGTGCGCGGCGCGCTCCTCGCCGCCTCCGCCGCCCCGCTCGCGCACCGCCCGCTGCACGACCTCAGCGACGGCGAGCGCCAGCGCGTGATGATCGCCCGCGCGCTCGCCCAACAGCCCGGCCTGATCCTGCTCGACGAGCCGACCGCCTTTCTCGACCTCGAAGCGCGCGCCGACATCGCCCAACTGCTGCGCAGCCTCACCGGCGGCGAGGGCGGGCGCGACGCCGAGCGCGCCCGCGCCGTGCTGATCACCACCCACGATTTCGACCTCGCCATGCAGGTCGCCGACCAGCTCTGGCTGATCCGCCGCGACGGTTCGCTGGCCGTGGGCAGCCCCGCCGAGCTCGCCGACCGGGGCGAGCTCGCCGCCCTGTTCAGCCACAGCGCCGTCCGCTTCGACCCCGCCGCGCGACGCTTCGAGCTCGAGCTGGGCGAGGGTGTCGCGCAATCGCAGCGGACGCGCTAAGCTGAGAGCGCCCTGCCCGGTAGCTCAATTGGTAGAGCGGGCGGCTGTTAACCGCTAGGTTGCGGGTTCAAGTCCTGCCCGGGCAGCCATTCCTCACTCCAGCTGCGGAGCATCGCTAGAGCGGAGAACATCCTGACCCGCCATCAGCGGTTGCTCCGACGGATCATGAGCGGCGGTTCCGACGCGAGCATTCGCTTTGACGACCTCTGTACACTGCTTGACGCGCTAGGCTTTAAGGAGCGGGTGCGCGGCAGCCACCACATCTTCAGGAAGGGCGGCGTGAGCGAACGGATTAATCTCCAGCGCGTCGGCAGCCACGCCAAGCCCTACCAAGTGCGGCAGGTGCGCCGGATCATCGTGAACCGCGAGCTCTTCAGAATTCTCGAGGACGACTGATGCACAAGTACGAGGTCATCATCTACTGGAGCGATGAAGACGATGTCTTCATCGCCCAAGTGCCCGAGCTGCCCGGCTGCATGGCGCACGGCGACACTCACGAAGCCGCGCTCGCTGAGATCCAGGTTGCTGTCTCTCTCTGGCTGGACACCGCCGCCGAGTTCGGCGACCCACTGCCCGAGCCAGCGGGCGAACTTGTCCTGCCAGTTGGCCAGTCGATCGCAACTGGCTGACTTGACCGAACGAGTTCTACACAACCGACGCAACACGACGAAAGATGCGACAAGACGATGCCCCGTAATCTCGAGTTCTCGATACCAGAAGGCACCGCCTTCCTTGAGCTAGCTCAGGCTCATGAGGACAGATGTGCTGCCGACACAGAGGCGCGCATTGTCGATCTCGGTCAGAAGGCACCTCGCTGCTACGAACAAACCGGAACTGTGCTGGCGTTGGTTAACGGCATGGCCTCGTGCTTCTGGGGCTGTGAGGGAGGTAGCCACGACGTTGAACGTCTATGTGGTCGGGTGGTATCCGACGCTCGGGCTGCTATCCGCCTGATGAAGGCGGGCCTCTACGATCAAACCCTCATGCTGTGCAGATCCATGGGGGAATTCGCTGCTATGTTGATGTTGTTCTCGCAACAACGTGGCGCACTCACTGAGTGGAGAACGCTCTCGGAGTCACAGCGTCGCAAGCGCTTCATGCCAGCGAAAGTTCGACAGGCACTCGAAGACCTTGGTGCACCGATGCCGAATGAGCCAGAGCGTTACCGAACGCTGAGCGCCAAGATCGTGCATCCACACCCAAGCACAGCACCTCAGTCCTACAACATCCTGTCCATACCCACCCTCGGCGGTGTGCTACAGCGTGACGGTGTAGTGCTCTGCATCAACGAGATCGCGTACCCCTTGGCGTTAGCTGCTGTAGGAGGTGCCCGATTGCTGAATCTGGACACCGCTATCCGCCAGCGGGTTATCAATGCGGCCGTGACTCTTGTAAGGTCGCTTGGCTCAGTTCAATATGCCGAATGGGAAACGCTTCGTCTCGAGAGTCAGATCGAGGCTTTCGGTGTCGAGGTACGAGGACCGCGTGACCTACCGAGAGAACCGTGAGCGCCTCGCTGGCTGCCGCGCCAGGACTCGAACCTGAACTAAGGGATCCAAAGTCCCTGGTGCTACCATTACACTACGCGGCAGTGTGCGGCGCTGGTACCGAGGGCCGGACTCGAACCGGCACGGGCTTTACGCCCAACGGTTTTTGAGACCGTCGCGTCTACCATTCCGCCACCTCGGCGAGCCGCCTTCACCTTATCACCGCTCGCCCGCTTCGGCGCGCGCCTGGCCGCCCAGGCGCCGAAACGAGACCAGCTTCACACGCCGCTCGTCCGCGTCCACCACCGTCCAGCGGTAGCCGTGCAGGTCCAGCTCCTCGTTCGGCCGCGGGATACGGTGGAAATGATCGGTCAGCATCCCCGCCACCGTCTCCGCCTCCTCCGCGCTCAGATCCAGCTCCAGCTCCGCGGCCAGCTCGGTCAGCCCGCGCCGCCCCTCGACGAACTGCCGCCCCGAAATCCGCACCTGCACCGGCTCCCCACCCCGGCCCATCTCGCTGCGGATGTTGCCCACCACCAGCTCCAGAATGTCCTCCAGCGTGATCAGCCCCGAGGTCGCGCCGTATTCGTCGATCAGCAGCATCAGGTGGTGCCCGCTGGTGCGCATCGCCTCCAGCACGCGCTGCACCGAGGCCCGCTCCGACTCGAACAGCGCCTCCCGCATCACCTCCCGCACCAGCCGGTCGCCGCGCCCCGCGCCCAGCTGCGCCAGCACGTCCGAGCCGTGCAGGTAGCCCGCGAAATGGTCGGCCGAACCGGCCGAGCCGGTCGAGACGGGCAGCCGCAGAAAGCCCGCCGCGCCGAAGCGCCGTGCCGCCTCCGACAGCGTCGCGTCCGCCTCGATGCTCACAATCTGCACCCGCGCCGTCATAATCCGCCGCACCTGCGTATCCGAAAGCCGCAGCGCGCCCAGCAGCACGCTGGTCTCGCTCGCCTCCAGCTCGCCGCTCTGCCGCCCCAGATCGATCGCCGTCTCCAGCTCGCCCAGGCTCAGCGCCGGGCGCTCCTCGCCCGACTCGCCCACCACCCGCAGCCAGACATGCGTCAGCGCGTCCAGACCCGCCACCAGCGGGCGCGTCAGCCGCACCCACCAGCGCAGCGGCCAGGCGTAGAGCCGCACCATCGTCATGTTGTGGTGCAGCGCCACCGACTTGGGGCCGATCTCGCCGAAGATCACCAGCAGCACCGTGATCACCACCGTCGCCGCGAGCAGCGCCGAGCCGCCCGCCAGCAGCTCCGCCGCGATCGCCGTGCCCACCGCCGCCGCGCCCGTGTTGACCAGATTGTTGCCCAGCAGGATCGCCGCCAGCAGCCGGCGCGGCTCCTCCAGCAGCGCCGCCGCCCGCGCCGCGCCGGGCAGACCGCGCCGCCGCGCATGCTCCAGGCGCACCGCTTCAACCGACAGAAACGCCGTCTCCGCGCTCGAGAACACGCCCGAAAGCAGCAGCAGCACCGCCAGAACGACCGCGTAGACCTCCAACGCTCCGCCCTCCCCGCTTCGTACGCTACCCTGCGCGTATGACGACCAACGCCCAACCGATGACTCTGGCCGCCGCCGCCGACACGCTCGGCGTCGACGCAGCCGACCTCTTCGAGCAAATCCGCGCCGCCGCGCTGGAGGCGGAGCGCCCCACCGCGCGCGATTGAACGCTGCCCGAACCCGCGCTCAGTGTGAGCGTGTTCATCGGCGGCAGGCTCGCAGTGGGAGAGCGCGACGCGCCCGGCTCCGACGACTGGCGCGTCACCCTGCGCTGACGCGCGGCTAGACGAGCGACACGCAGTGAGCGACCACCAACCCGCCGGCAGCTACCGCGCCGTGATCTTCGACCTCGACGGCACGCTCGCCGACACCGAGCCGCTCGTGATCGGCTGCATGCTCGAGACGATCAACGCCGCCGGGCATCCCGTCGCGCGCGATCAACTGCTGCGCTACATCGGCCCGCCGCTGCCGGTCATGCTCAACCACATGCTCGGCCTCAGCCTCGAACAGGCCCAGCCGATCTACCTCGACTACCTCGAGCGCTACCGCCGCGACTACATGCCGCGCACCAAACCGCTGCCCGGCGCAGAGCCCCTGCTCGACGCGCTGCGCGAAGCCGCCGTCCCGTTGGCGATCGTGACCAACAAACGCGAAGACGCGGGCCGCCAGACCATCGAGCTGCTCAACTGGACCGATCGCTTCACCACCATCATCGGCGCAGACACCGCAGCCGCCCCCAAGCCCGACGCCGCCCCTATCCTGCTAGCGCTCCAACGGCTCGGCGCAGCCCCCGAGAACGCCGCCATCGTCGGCGACACCGAATCCGACATAGGCGCAGGCCGCAACGCCAACCTCGCCGCAACAATCGGCCTGGCAGGCGTCCGCGACGCCAATTACCTCCGCACCCACGGCGCCACCCACACCGCCAACAACCTCACCGAGGTCAAGCACCTACTGCTCGCCAGCGCCTAGCCCCAGCTCCCACCCCCCGCGCCCGCTACCCCACACGACAGAGCCCCTTCCTACCTCGCTCGCCCCACCCACGCAAAACCGCTTCCGTCATACCCGCGCTCGCCGCGGACCTCTCGCCGCGCCCACTACCCCCCTCCCACCCAACACCCACTCCTTCCCCAATTCATCCGCCTCTCTCTCAGGGGGGATGCATCCCAATTCATCCGCCCTCTCTCTCAGGGGGGATGCGCCCCAATTCATCCACCCTCTCTCTCAGGGGGGGATGCACCCAATTCATCCCTCCCCCCTTCCAGGAGTCTCCTGCAAAATGCCCAATTTCGGCGGATCCGCCGATCAGGCCTTATCTGGTCGACATCCGCGTGCAGGTCCCAGATCTGCCATTTTGCAGGAGACTCCTTCCAGGGGGGAGGTTAGGTGGGGGGTGGGAGCTTGCGAGCGCGCGCGAGGTTGCTGTGGTAGGCTCCGGCCGTCCATTCGGCCACCGATGCAAGCCGCTGCGCCGACCCCCCTCTTAGTCTCCCCCTGGAAGGGGGGAGAGATGAATGGGGGGGCAGCGCCTCAACGTCATTCTGGCGCTCCCTTCCGTCATTTCGATACTCCTTCCGTCATACCTACCCCCCTTTCCGTCATTCCTGCGCCCCGCCTTCGTCATTCCTGCGCAGGCAGGAATCCGGGCGGCCGGCAAACCGCAGTTCGCGCCTCGTCGGCCTGACGGCCCGCCCAACCCGCGTCGCAGCGCCGCCGAACGCCGCAGACAACCCGAATCGTCGCCACATGCGTGGTTCCTGCCTACGCAGGAATGACGAAGGAGGGGCGCAGGAATGACGGGAGGGGCAGGGTGACGGGGTGGTTTTGCGCGGGGGTGGCGGGGCTCTTTCACGTGGGTATGACGGCGTTGGGGTGCGGCGGGGGCGGGAGGGGGCGCGTGGGGGGAGGCGGGAAGTGGGTTGGGTGCTGTGCTCGGCGAGATACCCGCGGCGAGCGCGGGTATGACGAGAAAGGGGCAGCGGGGGTTATGGGGCGGCGGGGGAGAGGGAAAGTGCGAGGGGGGCGCCTTCGATGGACTCGGATGTTTGGTGGTGGTGCGATGGGTTGGCGGCGTGCTGGATTTGTGTGGCCAGCGTTTCCGCGGCGATCAGCGGCTCGAAGGCTCGCAGCGCCGCGCTGAGTGCGGCGTCGTCCGTGGCCAGCGCCAGCTGGATTCGGTCGGCGAGGTGCAGCCCGCTCTCGCGGCGCAGCGACTGCACGCGGTGGATCACCTCGCGCGCGAGACCCTCCTGCGCCAGGGGTTCGCTGATCTCGATGTCGAGACTCACGCTGCACAGCTCGTCCTCGGCGCTCGCGCTGTTCGCGCCGCCGCCGGCCTCGCTCTCGATCAGCAGGTCATCGCGCCCCAGGCTGACGCCCTCGACCTCGATGGTCTGGCCGGCTTCGACGGCCTGGGCGATGTGCGAGGCGAGTTCGGGCGCGAGCGAGCCGAGCGCGCTGCGCAGCTTGGGCAGCTGGGGGCCGAGCCGCGGGCCGAGCACGCGCAGGTTGGGCTTGATCGTGTAGCGCCGCGCGCCTGAGCCGGCTTCGGCCAGCGTGACCTCTTTGACGTTGAGCTCGTCGGCGAGCGTCGCGGCGTGGCGCTCGACCGCCTCCGCGTCGGCGGCGCCGGACACCGCGACGCTGACCGAGGCGAGCGGCTGCCGAACCTTGATCCCGGCGTTGCTGCGCGCCGCGCGGCCCAGCGAGGCGACGCGCTGCACCAGCGCCATCTCGGCGTTGAGCCGCTCGTCGATCTGCGCCGCGTCGGCCTGCGGCCAGTCGGCCAGATGCACCGATTCGGGCGCGTCCGCGTCCTGCTCGGCGACCAGATTGCGCCAGATTTCCTCCGCCAGATACGGTGTCATCGGCGCGAGCAGCCGCGCGAGCGTGGTCAGCACCGTGTAGAGCGTCTCGTAGGCGGCGGCCTTGGCTTCGCGATCCGCCGCCGCGCCGCCGCGCGCCGACGACCAGAAACGGCGCCGGCTGCGGCGCACGTACCAGTTGCTCAGCCCGTCGACGAAGCGCTCCAGCGCGCGCGCCGCGTCGGTCGCGTCGTAGTCGTCCAGCGCGCTCGTGACCCGCTGCGTCAGGGCGTGCAGCTCGCTGAGGATCCAGCGGTCGAGGTCAAGCGGCTCGGCCGCCGCGCCGCCGCCGGGCCGCCAGCCGTCGATGTTGGCGTAGGTGGCAAAGAAGGCGTAGGTGTTCCAAAGCGTGAGCAGGAAGCGGCGCTGCGCTTCGCCGACCAGCCGCTCGGAGAAGCGGCGCGGGTTGCCGGCCGGCGAGGCGACGTAGCAGTACCAGCGCAGCGCGTCCGCGCCGTGCGCGTCGAGCACCGACCACGGATCCACCACGTTGCCGCGCGACTTGCTCATCTTCTCGCCCTGCTCGTCGAGGATGTGCCCGAGCGAAAGCACGTGGCGGAAGGAGGTTGGTTCGGGCACGGCCTCGGCGCGGTGCAGCAGCACGGCCTCGGCGTGCAGCGAGTAGAACCAGCCACGCGTCTGATCGACCGCCTCGCAGATGAAATCGGCCGGGAAGCGCTCGGCGAACAGCTCCTGGTTCTCAAACGGGTAGTGCCACTGCGCGTAGGGCATCGCGCCGCTGTCGAACCAGGCGTCGGCGACCTCCGGCACGCGGCGCGCCTCGCCGCCGCAGGCCTCGCAGCGGATGCGCACCGCATCCACCGTCGGGCGGTGCGGATCGCTCAGGTCGGGCGGATCGCCCAGCGCGCGGCTGCGCAGCTCGTCGAACGAGCCCACGCAGTCGGTTCGGCCGCAGGCATCGCAGCGCCAGAACGGCAGCGGCGTGCCCCAGTAGCGCTCGCGGCTGATCGCCCAGTCCACGTTGTTCGAGAGCCAGTCGCCGTAGCGCCCGCGCCGGATGTGCTCCGGGTGCCAGTGGATCAGGTTCTCGTTGCTGTCCAGCAGCGAGTCGCGCAGCCGGCTGGTGGCGATGTACCAGGACGGCTTGGCGTAGTAGAGCAGCGGCGTGTCGCAGCGCCAGCAGAACGGGTAGGTGTGGCGGATCGTGTGCTGCCGCAGCAGCCGCCCGCGCTGATCGAGATCCGCGATTACCTCGTCGTCCGCATCCTTGACCCACTTGCCCACGAACGAGGGCCCTGCCGCCGGGTCGCCGGTGATGATCCCGCGCAGATCGACGGGCTGGCGGAAGAGCAGCCCCTGGTCGCGCCCCAGCAGGTAGTCGTCCTCGCCGAACGCGGGCGCGATGTGGACGATGCCCGAGCCTTCTTCCATCGAGACGAAATCGGCGCTCACGACGCGGCGCGGCGGCGGCTCGCCGTCCTCCCACTCGACCAGCCGCGCGCCGTCGAAGCGCCACGCGCGGTTGCCCCACTGCTCCGGCTCGTAGAGCCCGTCGTAGGTGATCCCCTCGAGCTCCGCGCCCGGGATCCGCGCGGCGATTCGCGCGTCCTCCGCGCCCTCCACCTCGCTCAGCGCCGCGTCGACCAGCCGCTCGGCGAGCAGCAGCCGGCTGCCGTCGGGCAGCTGCGCCGCCGCGTAGCTCTCTTCGGGCGCGACCGCCAGACCGCTGTTCGCGGGCAGCGTCCAGGGCGTCGTGGTCCAGGCCAGCAGATCGGTCGGGCCGTCGTGCCGCAGCGACGCCGGCAGCGAGTCGTCCTGCGCGCGGAAGCGGATCCAGATGCTCGGATCGGGCGTGTCCTCGGCGTAGCCCTGCGCCACCTCGTGGCTCGAAAGCGAGGTCTCGCAGCGCGGGCAGTGCGGCGTCGTGCGCCGCGCCTCGTAGATCAGATCCTGCTCCCAGAGCGTCTTGAAAATCCACCAGCAGGACTCGATGTACTCCGGCGTGTAGGTGCGGTAGGCGTCGCTCATGTCGATCCAGAACGCGACGCGGTCCGTCATGTCCTCCCACTGCTCGACGTAGCGCATCACCGACTCGCGGCACTGCTGGTTGAAGCGCTCGATGCCGTAGTCCTCGATCTCCGCCTTGGAGCTCAGACCCAGCTCGCGCTCGACCTCAAGCTCGACCGGCAGCCCGTGCGTGTCCCAGCCGCCCTTGCGCGGCACCCGCCGACCGCGCATCGTCTGATAGCGCGGGAACAAATCCTTGAAGACGCGCGAGAGCACGTGATGCACGCCCGGCGCGCCGTTGGCGGTCGGCGGACCCTCGTAGAACGAAAAGACCTGGTCAGCCGGCCGCTGCTCGATGCTGCGGCGGAAGATTTCGCGCTCGCGCCAGAAATCGCGCGTCTCAGCCTCCAGCTGCCGGTGCGGCAGCAGCGCGTCGACCGGTCGGAAGGGGGTTTGGGTGTCGCTGGTGTCGTCGGTCATGCGCGGGCTCAGATCCGACTGCGCTCGTTCTCCGGAATTTGCGCGCCCGGCTTCGGCTGAATTACCCCGTTGCGCAGATCCTGATTGATCCCCTCGTAGTGGCAGGGGCGCTGCCCCCAGCGCGCCTGCATCTCGTCGATCAGGTAGCCCATCGTCATGATCCGCTTCACCACGGAGCAGAACACGGGCCGGTCGCCGCGCGGCAGGAAGGGCACCTCGATCGTGTCGCCGCACATCGCGCAGGCCGCCGGGTGGTACTGCTTCGGCGTGCGCCCGCCGAACGAGGCCGCCCCGCCGTAGCGCGTGTAGCCGGCCGTCTCCTCCAGCGAGGTGCGCTCGCTCTTCCGCGCGGTGCGGCAGTCGGGGCAGCGCACCGGATCGTTCTGCAAGCCCTTGCTCGCGTAGAACTCCTGCTCCCCGGCGGTGAACACGAAGCTGTTTCCGCAGTCGCGGCAGACGATCGATCGATCCTGCATGGCCATCGGGCATCCCTCGGTTGGCGTTGTCGTCGGCGCGGCCGATCCTGCGCTGCGCCGAATGAAGCGGGCTCGGTTACTCGTTCGACGATATCAGAGCATCGCTCAGCTGCGGAACGCCGACAGCCGCTGGTCGACCCGCTCCAGCAGCGCCCAGGCTTCCTCGTGCCGCAGAATCAGGCAGACCGCGCCGTAGAGCACCCCCCCGCCGAGCACGCCCATCGCCAGCGCGAAGGGCGAGTCGGCCCCGAAGCGCGGCACGCCGTCGAGCAGCGCGAGAAAGACGAGCAACAGCTGCGCCATCAGCGCGGCGGCGAGCGTCGTCTTGCCCAGCGAGGCGAGCAGCGCGCGCGACCAGAGCCGCCCGCCCAGACGCAGGTTGAGCAGCGCGAAGAGCAGCGCCGCCTCGCCGATCGTCGCCGCCGACAGCGCCAGCGCCAGCCCGCGCAACTCCATCCCGTCGACCAGCGCCGCGGCCAGAATCAGGTTGGTCAGCATTGAGGCGATCGCCAGCGCGACCGGCGTGCGTGTGTCGCCCAGCACATAGAAGCCGCGCGAAAGAATCTCGATCGCCGCGTGCGCGAAGAGGCCGACCGAGTAAAACAGCAGCGCGTCGGAGACCATCTGGCTGGCCGTGGCGTCGAACGCCCCGTGTTCGAGCAGCGTCTTGACGATCGATTCGCGCAGGATCAGCATCCCCACGCTGGCCGGCACGCTGAGGAAGAGCGTGAAGCGCAGCGCGCGGCTGACCATCCACTCCACCGCCTCCGCCCCGCCCTCCGCCGCGCGCTCCGCCAGCGTCGGGAAAATCGCCGTCGCCAGCGACATCCCGAACAGCCCGACCGGGAACATCAGCAGCAGCCAGGCGAAATTGAGCGCGGAGATCGAGGAGTCGCCCACCAGCGAGCCGAAGAAGGTGAGCGCGATCAGGTTGACCTGCGCCGCCGCCAGCCCCAGCATCCGCGGGCCCATCAGCCGCAGCACCTCGCGCGCGTCGCGGTCGCCCAAACTCAGCTCCAGCCGCAGCCGCGCGCCCACCGCGCTCAGCGCCGGCAGCTGAATCAGCAAGTGCGCGCCGCTGCCCGCAATCACCCCGATCGCCAGCGCCTCCACGCCCAACTCCGCCGGCAGCAGCAGCGCCGCCAGAATGATCGCCAGGTTATAGAGCATCGGCGAAATGCCCGGCAGCAGGAAATGCTGGCGGGCGTGCAGCATCCCCGTGAGCATCCCCGAAACCGCGAACAAAATCGGCGAGAGCAGCAGCAGCCGCGTGAGCAAAATCGCGTCGGCCAGCACCGCCTCCTGCATCCCGCTGTCTTCGCCCAGCCCCGGCGCCAGCGCCGGGACGATCCAGTGCGCGCAGAGGAAGACCGCCGCGGCCAGCGCGAGCGTGCCGATCAGCACCCAGTTGAGCACGATGCTGGCCAGCCGCCAGGCGGCGTACTCGCCCCGACCGCCGAGCACCCGCGCGAAGACCGGGATGAATGCGCTGGCCAGCGTCGCCCCGGCGAGCAGCTGGAAAACGAGGTCGGGCAGCCGCATCGCCACCCAGAAGGCGTCGAGCTCGACCGTCGCGCCGTACTGATCCGCAATCACCACCGCCCGCGCCGCGCCCAGCAGGCGGCTGCCCAGAAACGCCAGCCCCAGCAGCAGCGCCGCCCCGGCCACGCCGCCGCCGGACGCGAACACGACCTCGCGCAGCGATGTGCGGCGGCGCGGCTGCCGCGCTCCGGGGGGGATCGGCGGGCTGGCGATGCGTGCGGCCCATATTCCAGGCGCGGGCGGCCGCCGACGCGGGCGGCGCGCGCCGCCCGCATCGGCCCATTGGACACTGTGAGGGGCGCTCAGTACGATAGCTGTGTCTGAAGGAGGAAGGCCGTGCCCAACAAGGCCGCCGCTGCGAAATACCTGCGCGCCTCGCAGCGCCGACGGATGCGCAACAAGCCCGTGCGCACCTACGCGCGCACCACAGTGCGCGCCGCGCTCGAAGCGATCGAAGACGCCAGCGACGCCGCCGCCGATGCCGGCGGCGACGCCGACTGGAGCCAGGCCGAGGCCAGCATCCGCGCCGCGGTCAGCGCGCTCGACCGCGCCGCCCAAAAAGGCGTAATCCACGCCAACACCGCCGCGCGCCGCAAATCGCGCCTGCTGCGCCGCTTCCACCACGCGCGCAGCCCCGAAACCACAAAAAAACGCCGCGTCCCCCCGCCCCAACCCGCCCGCATCTCCTAGCGAGCGAACGACCCACTTCCCCACTCCCTCCCGTCCTCTCTGTGAGAGGAGATCCACTTCTGGTCTCTCATCCCCTCACGGGGGAGGAGGGCAGGCGCTGTAACCGCAGACATGTGAGACACAGGGCTTGGTTCGGGACGACAGGCTCAGGCGGAGCGGAGCTCTTCCGGATCTCCCTGGCTCAGCGTGAGCCGCTGTGCGCCGAGCCCTTCAAAGAGCTGCGCGCGGCAGGTGAAGACAATGATTTGCACCCGCTGTGCGGCGAGGTTGAGAATGTCGAACATCGTCTGCATCCGCTGATCGTCGGAGAACACCAGCGCGTCATCCAGAATCACCGCCGCTGGCCGCCCCTGTTCCGCGAGCAGATCAGCGAAGGCCAAGCGGATCAGCACCGCGAGTTGCTCCTGCGTGCCCACGCTCAGCCGGTCAAACGATTCCTCATAGCCTGCTTCGCGCGAAATTGCGCTAACTTGCAAGGCGTCGTCCATCGTCGGCTCGGCCTGCGGGAACAGCATCTGCAGGTACGGACGGACCCCGCGCACAACGGGCGCCAGATAGCGCTCGCGCGCCTCTTGCTCGGCCTCGCGCAAGGCGCTGTGCGCGAGCTCGCGCACAGCGAGCTGGCGCTCAAATCGTTTCACGCGCCCGGCAGCCTGCTCTTGTTTCCGCTCGGTCGCGGCGATCTGCTCGTCGATCCCCGCCGCCTCTTGCACCTCAAGGCGTTGTTGCAGGCCGGCGATCTGCGCTTGCAGCTCCGAACGCTCCTCCCGCCGCGTTTCGATAGAGCGCTCCAGACGGGCGATGCGTGTGTCGATCAGATCCCGCGCAGCCTCAGACCGACCGGCCATGAGCGCAGCGAGCGCCCGCTCCTGCGTTGCAACAGCTTCTTCTCTTGCAACGACAGCGGCCGACAGATCCGCATCCGCAAGCTCGCTGCGAGCGCGGTCAAGTTCCTCCCGAAGTTGGCTAACCTGCTCGCTCCTTTGCCTGACATCCGCGCGCAAATCACTCAGCTGCTGCCGCTGGTCGGTGAGCAACAGATCACGTTCGTCGTACGCCTCACGCGCCATCCGCGCCGCCTCCAGCGCTTCGGCGAGTTCATCTCGCGCTCGATCAGTGTCTGCTTCGGCCTGCTCAAGCCGAGGAAGCTCGTTGATCTCCAAGCCGACCATTTCGGCCTCAAGGCGCTCGCGACGGACAGCCAGTTGGTCGGTGAGCGCCGAGACACCGTCAGGCGCATGACCGGCGAGAGTCTGCCGCGTCAAAGCCGTTTCGCGTTCCAGCTGCTCCCGACGGCGCAGATCAGCCTCGGCCTGGGCAAGGCTGTTCACGCCGACCTCGGCCAGCGCAGCGCGATGGCTCGTTTCTGCACTCGCGCGCTCGTCCAGCAACTCGCTGCGGTTCTCAATGTTCGGATGCACGACGATCCGCCCGCGCTCAGGAATGACAATGGCGACGGGTTCGACGGCTTCCGTGGGATTCGGCGAATCGGCAAGCGGCGCGCCGTTGATCTCAACGCCCTCGGCGCGCTCCTCAGGAATGTCGAAGGTGATCAGGGTGGCGGCGGCGCCAAGCTGGGCATTCACCCTGTCGAGGCGTCGTTCCTCGCGGCGAATGCGCTCTACCAGATCGGCGTTGACAGACATGGCTTCGATCTGCCGCCGCGCCTCGCTCAATCGTTGTTCCGCGTCCAAGGCTGCGGTGTGGCCGGCTTCGAGCCGTTCGATCTCGCGAGCACCGCTGATTACGGCGAGAATGTCGTGGCTGCGAGCAACCGCAGCCTGCGCGCGCTCCTCATTTTCGGCGGTCGCCCGGCGGCGGGTGCTCAGTTCCTCCAACTGCGCCAGCTCAGCGCGATCCAGCTCCTCGAGTTCGGCGAGTGATTCCTCGTCGCGCGCCAACGCCGCTTCGGTGTCTGCCAGACGGGCGCGGAGCGCTTCACGCTCCGACAACGCGCTGACGGCCCCGTCGCGCGCGCGTTCGCTCGACTCGAGCTTGGCGCGTTCCTCGCCGATCTTCGCCTCCACTTCAATTTCGTGCTGCAACTCCACACGCGCCGCCGCAAGCGCTTCGCGATCCTGTTCGTCCTGCGCGCCGGACTCGATCTGCTGCGCGCGCTCCTGCGCCGCCTCCAGCGACTCCAATGTGTTGGCCATCTCGCTCCGCTTGCTCCGCAGATCTTCAAGCTCCTCCGCCAAACCGTCGCGCTCTTCGATGGCATCCTTGTACTCGCCGCGCGGTCGGCGCTGCGAGCGGGTCAACCATTCCTCGATCTGTTGCTCGATCAGCTGCGGCAGTTCACGCCCGCGGCGTCCGCCCAGCACTTCGCCGACTTCAGACTCCAGCACGCCGCTGAGACTCGCGCGGGCGGCGTTGGAGATTTCCGGCGCGCCGAACGACAACCCCTGGCGCACCCACAGCACGCCCCACATGCCGACTGATTCGTCGTCCGCGCCTCGCGAACCAGATTCACTGAAACCGAGCAAGTCCCGCAGCTTCGCCTCTGCGCCGTCGCCTTCAAGCGTGACGCCATCCGGACACTCCAGGCGCGCGTAGGGCTGCCTTATGAAACGCTTGGCGATCGTGTAGGTACCGCCATCCAGTTCGAATCGGGCTTCCACGACCGGCACGTTGCCGCTACGATCGTTCTGTAGATCGACAATCGGCTTGGCCTTTGAGCTATGGCGTTCGAAGAGCACGGCTCGCAGCGCCGCCAGCAGCGTCGACTTGCCCATTTCATTGGGCCCGATCACCAGGTTGAGCCCGTCGCCGATGCCGTCGAGGCGAGTCGGTTCGGTGAACTTGCGAAACTGATTCACGGCCAGGGAACGAAGCTTCATTGCGCAGCCGATTCGAGCTTCATGTATTCCACGTAGAGGTGCAGCAGCGCCTCATTGGCGAGTTCAGGGTCGCCGTCGTCCGTCGCGCCTTCGGCTTGGCGGCGCAATGCGTCCACAGCCGATCGCACCACGCCGCCGGTATCAATCCGATCCAGGTCGTCTGCGGTCGGTTGAGCGTAGAGCCGGTCGCGATCAATCCCCAGGTAACGCAGCAAGTGTGAAGCGCCGTCTGCGATGCGCTCATCGAAGTACTGCGCATCTGCGAAGGACAGCGCGCCCTCCAGCTGGAGGGCGACCAGCGTGTTCGCGGCGTCGTCAAGGTTGCGCAAGCGCTGTTCGAGCGCGTCGATATCGCCCCGCTCCCCCAACCGCTCGGCAATCTGGAGCCAGCTGAATTTGCCTGTGTCGAGCGGCGTCGTGTGCGGTTGATCATTTGCCCCGACTTCAACCAGCAGCGCTTTGCCGCCGCCCTGCACGTGGAAAGCGTCGGTCTCCGGCGTCCCGCTGTACCAGCACCGGTCGCTGATTTGCCGCTGCCCGTGCCAGTCGCCCAATGCCAGGTAATCGAGTCTCGCGCGGTTTGGACGCCCAGCATCAATCAAGTTGGCCGTCTGCCCCAAAGTAGAGCCGAATTCGCGCACACTGCCGTGCGCCAGAGCGATCCGCACCGCACCCTCCGGAGTCTCCGCCGCGTCCATCCACGCGGTCGGATCGGCAAGCGCGCGGCGGTGCCGCAGCGGGGCAGGAAGCAACGCCGCCGCATCATCATCCAGGACCACAGGGGCAGGCTCCGTGTGAACACTCACGTTGGGCGGGAGTCCACGGGCGCAGAGGCGGTCCCAGAGACCGTTTGGCTGGTGCGGATCGTGGTTGCCGGGCAGCAGGTGCCAATGCACGCCTCCATGCGCCCGCATCCGCTCAATTGGCTGCGTGAGCGAACGCTGCGACAGCCCGACCGCGTCGTAGACATCGCCTGCGACCAATACATGGCCGACGCCGTGCTGCTCGGCCAGTTCGCCCAGCCGCGTGATCGCCTCCAGACGCGCCTCCTGCAGCACGCCCATCGTCGCGTCATCGACAAAGCGGAAGACCTTGCCGATCTGCCAGTCGGAAGTGTGGATGAAGCGAAACGTCATCGGGCTGCGCTGCGACTTGCTCTGCCTGTGTGGACGACCACGATCTTGCTGATTCGCCCTACGCCTGCCTCACCATCATATTGCACCGTTCGGGGAACGGGCCGAGCCCTCGTCACTTGATCTCCGGCCTACGCGCCGGGGCGGGCGGGTTCGCGGCCGGTGCGGCGGCGGCGGCGCTCGATGACCTTTAGCCGGGCCAGCGAGCGGGAGAGGGCGGCCTGCGCGCGGGCGCGGTCGGCGTCGCTGGCCTGGTCGAGGCGCTCGCGGGCGCGCTGGCGGGCGGCCTCGGCGCGCTCGAGATCGATCTCCGAGTCGCGTTCGGCGGTGTCGGCCAGCACGGTGACCTGGTCGCTGTGGACCTCGAGAAAACCGCCGGAGACGAAGAAGTCGTCCTCGCCGCCTTCTGCCTTGACGCGCAGTTCGCCGGGCTGGAGCGCGGTGATCAGCGGCGCGTGGTGAGGCAGGATGCCCAGCTCGCCCAGGCTGCCGGGCGCGATCACCTCGTCCACATCTTCGCGGCGCATCAGCAGGCGCTCGCCGGTGATGATTTCCAGCGTCAGCGGCATCGCGGACTCCTTGTTGTGCTCAGCTAGGCGGCGGCCTCGCGGGCGATCTGCTCGCCCTTCTCGACGGCCGCCTCGATCGTGCCGACGTTGAAGAAGGCCTGTTCGGGCAGGCTGTCGTGCGCTCCCTCAAGGATTTCCTTGAAGCCGCGCACGGTGTCGCGCACCGCGACGTACTCGCCGGGCAGCCCGGTGAACTGCTCGGCGACGAAGAAGGGTTGCGTGAGGAAGCGCTGGATGCGCCGCGCGCGGGCGACGGTCTGCTTGTCCTCCTCGGAGAGCTCGTCGACGCCGAGGATGGCGATGATGTCCTGCAGATCCTTGAAGCGCTGGAGCACGCGCTGCATCTCTTGGGCGACGTCGTAGTGCTCCTGGCCGACGATCTTGGGGTCGAGCGCGCGGCTGAACGAAGTCAGCGGGTCGACCGCGGGGTAGAAGCCCTGCGCGGCGATGGCGCGTTCGAGCGCGACAACCGCGTCGAGGTGCCCGAAGGTCGTCGCCACGCCGGGGTCGGTGTAGTCGTCGGCGGGCACGTAGATCGCCTGGAAGGAGGTGATCGAGCCCTTCATCGTGCTGGTGATGCGCTCTTCGAGCTCGCCCATCTCGGTGCTCAGCGTGGGCTGGTAACCGACCGCGGAGGGCATCCGCCCGAGCAGCGCCGAGACCTCCTGGCCGGCGAGCGTGTAGCGGTAGATGTTGTCGATGAAGAGCAGCACATCCTGGCCCTCGGTGTCGCGGAAGTACTCGGCGAAGGTGAGGCCGGTGAGGCCGACGCGCAGGCGCACGCCGGGCGGCTCGTTCATCTGGCCGAAGACGAGCACGGTCTTGTCCAGCACGCCGGACTCGCGCATTTCGTGCCAGAGGTCGTTGCCCTCGCGGGAGCGCTCGCCGACGCCGGCGAAGACGGAGTAGCCGCCGTGCTCGGTGGCGATGTTGCGGATCAGCTCCTGGATGACGACGGTCTTGCCGACGCCGGCGCCGCCGTAAGCGCCAATCTTGCCGCCGCGGGTGAAGGGGCAGACGAGGTCGATGACCTTGATGCCGGTTTCGAGGATTTGCGCCTCGCCGCTCTGGTCGGCGTAGGAGGGCGGCGCGCGGTGGATCGGCCAGGGGTCGGCGGTGACGGGCACGTCGCCGAGGTCGTCGAGCGGCTCGCCGAGCACGTTGAAGAGGCGGCCCAGCGCGCCCTCGCCGACGGGCACGGCGATCGGCTGGCCTTCGTCGCGGGCCGTGTCGCCCCGCTTCATGCCGTCGGTGCTGTCCATCGCCAGGCAGCGGGCGCGATTGTTGCCGAGGTGCTGCTGCACCTCGGTGACGACCGGGTCGCCGCCGCTCATCGTGATGGTCACCGCGCTGAACAGCGCGGGCAGGCCGTCGGGCGGAAATTCCACGTCGACGACGGTGCCGATCACCTGCACAACCTGTCCGTCAGCCATTGCGATCTCCTTCGCGCGGCGATGCGGTCAGCGCCGCATCAAGCGTATCAATCTCGATTCACCCGCTCGCTGCCGGTTGGGCGGTCTGAGCGGCGCTGAGCCAGGCCGGATCGAACTCGTGGAGCGAGTCGATGATCCAGGCGGCGCCGCTGAGCGGCAGGTCGGCGGTCATCGGCGTGCGCACGGCGACGACCGTCATGCCGGCGGCCTGCGCGGAGGCGATGCCGGCCGGCGCGTCTTCGACGGCCAAGCAAGCGTCGGGCGCGGCGCCCAGCCGCTCGGCGGCGCGCAGATAGATTTCGGGGTCCGGCTTGCCGCGGGCGACTTCGTCGCCGGCCACGGTCTGCCGGAAGAAGCGGCGCAGGCCGAGCGAGTCGAGCGCGGCGTCGACCCATTCGCGGTTGGAAGAGGAAGCGAGCGCGAGCGGAATGCCGGCGTCGCTGAGCCGCGCGAGCAGCGCTTCCGCGCCAGGCAGCAGCTCCGCGTCCTCGCGGTAGGAGCGCACCACCTCGCGGTGGTAAGCCGCGGCGTACCACTCGTAGCTGCGGGCCAGCGCGTAGCGCTCGCGCAGATCGGCCCAGGTGCTCTCGAGGGTCGTGCCCAGGTAGCGGCGGTAGTCGGCTTCGCCGAAGTCGACGCCCTCGTCGGCGAGCAGGCGGCGCACGACCTCGTAGTGCAGCGGCTCGCCGTCGACGAGCACGCCGTCCATATCGAAGATCACTGCGGCCCGGTCGCGCGGCGGCACGATCAGCTCTGCATCGCTTCGACGCCGCCCGTGATGTCGAGCAGCTCGGAGGTGATCTGCTCCTGGCGCGCCTTGTTGTAGACCAGCGTGAGGTCGTCGATCATCTCGTTGGCGGCGTCGGTGGCGTTGCGCATGGCGACCATGCGCGCGGACTGCTCGGAGGCGGCCGCTTCGAGAATCGCCTGGTAGACGAGCAGATCGACGTAGCGCGGCAGCAGTTCGGCGAGCACATCCTGCGGCGAGGGCTCGAAGATGTACTCCGACTCGGCTGCGCCGCCATCCTCTTCCGGCGCGTCGACCCGCTCGACGGGGAGCAGCTGGATTGTGGTGGGCAGCTGGCTGACGGTGTTGACGAACGAGGCGTAGACGAGCAGCACGCGATCGACGATGCCGCCGGTGTATTCCTCCATGGCGATGCGCGAGATCGGCTGGGTTTCGGCAAGGCCGGGGTAGTCGCCGAGCTCCTGGAATTGCCCGTGGTAGTTGACGCCGAAACGGCGGAAGTAGTCGGAGCCCTTGCGCCCGACGGGGATCATCGAGATGTCGCCGCCGGTCTCGGGTCCGAGCACGATTTCGCCGGCGTGGCGCTCGAGGTTGGCGATCAGGCCGCCGCAGAGCCCGCGGTCGGGCGTGACGAAGATCACGGTGGTTTCGCGCACTTCGCGGCGTTCGAGCAGGGGGTGCGCGACTTCGGCGTCGCCTTCGCCGATCAGGCCGGAGAGATGGCCCAGCACCTCGCGCATTTTCTCGGCGTAGGGGCGCGCCTGGAGGGCGCGATCCTGCGCGCGCCGCATTTTCGAGGCGGCGACGAGCTGCAGCGCGTTGGTGATTTTGGCCGTGTTTTCGACGGAGCGGATGCGGCGTCGAATCTCGCGGGTGTTGGCCATGCGCTCAGCGCTCCTCGCAGGTCGGCGGTTGCGGCCCTTCGGCCGGGCGGGCTTAGAAGGGGACGGTGTCCTTGAAGGTCTGGAGGGCGGCGCTGAGCGCCGTCTCGCTGTCGCTGCTCAGCTCGCCGCTGGCGCCGATGCCGTCGAGCAGGTCGCGGTGCGAGGCGCCCAGGTATTCGCGCGCGCCCTTGGCGAAGTCGCCGACTTTGTTGACCGGCACATCGTCGAGCGCGCCGCTGTTGGCGGCGTAGAGCAGCGCGACCTGATCGGCCAGCGGCAGCGGTTCGTTTTCGGGCTGCACCAGCAGCGCGCTGAGCCGCTGGCCGCGTTCGAGCTGGCGGCGCGTGGCCGTGTCCAGGTCGCTGGTGCCGAACTGCGCGAAGGCCTGCAGCTCGCGGTACTGCGCCATGTCGATCCGCAGCTGGCCGGCGACGGAGCGCATCGCGCGCCGCTGCGCGGAGCCGCCGACGCGGCTGACCGAGATGCCGGAGTTGACCGCGGGGCGCTGCCCGGCGTTGAACAGGTCGGCTTCGAGGAAGATCTGGCCGTCGGTGATCGAGATCACGTTGGTGGGGATGTAGGCGGAGACGTCGCCGGCCTGGGTTTCGATGATCGGGAGCGCGGTGATCGAGCCGCCGCCGTTGTCCTGGTTGAGCTTGGCCGAGCGCTCAAGCAGCCGCGAGTGGAGGTAGAAGACATCACCGGGGTAGGCCTCGCGCCCCGGCGGGCGGCGGAGCAGCAGCGAAATCTGGCGGTAGGCCCAGGCGTGCTTGCTGAGGTCGTCGTAGATGATCAGCGCGTCCTGGCCGCGCTCCATGAAGTACTCGGCCATCGCCACGCCGGAATAGGGCGCGAGATACTGCTGCGCGGCGGACTCAGCGGAGGCGGCGTTGACGATGATCGTGTGGTCCATCGCGCCGTATTCGTCGAGCGTCGTCGCGACCTGGCTGACCTTGGCCTGCTTCTGGCCGATCGCGACGTAGATGCAGACGAGGTCCTGGCCCTTCTGGTTGATGATCGTGTCGATCGCGATCGAGCTCTTGCCCGTCTGGCGGTCGCCGATGATCAGCTCGCGCTGGCCGCGGCCGATCGGGATCTGGGAGTCGATCGCGAGGATGCCGGTCTGCACCGGGGTGTCCACCGAGGCGCGGGTGACGACATTGGGCGCGATTCGCTCGACGGGGCGGCTGTCGGAGGCGCTGAGCGGGCCTTTGGCGTCGATCGGCTCGCCGAGCGCGTTGACGACGCGGCCGATCAGCTGCTCGCCGACGGGCACCTCGGCGACGCGCCCGGTGGAGCGCACTTCGTCGCCCTCTTCGATGGCGCGGTAGTCGCCCAGAATCACGGCGCCGACAATCTCCTCTTCGAGGTTCAGCGCCATGCCCATCACGGCGTCGCCGCCGCCCTTGGGGTTGAATTCGAGCAGTTCGCCGGAGAGCGCGCCGGCGAGGCCGTAGACGCGGGCGATGCCGTCGCCGGCTTCGACGACGGTGCCCACCTCTGCGGAGACGACTTCGCTCTCGAAGCCTTCGATCTGCTGACGAATGATCGAGGCGACTTCCTCGGGTCGTACGGCCATGATTGACTTCCGTTCCGTGCGAGATGCGTCAGAGATTGCCGCCGGCGACCGTGCGGCGCAGCGAGTTGAGCCGCGTGCGCACGCTGCCGTCGATGATGCGGTCGCCGATGCGCAGCACCGCGCCGCCCAGGATGCCGCTGTCCACCGCCTCGGTCAGCTCGACCGTGGCGGCGTTGGTGTAGCCGCGCACCGCAGCCTCGACTGAGGCGCGCGCCTCGTCCGAGAGCGGCACCGCCGTGGTGACGACGGCCGAGGCGACGCCGCGCTCGCTGTTGAGGCGCGCGCGGAAGGCGTCGCGGATCTGCTCGGCGAGCCGCGTGCGGCGCTTGCGCACCAGCAGCTTGGCCAGGTTGCGACCCTCGGCGGCGGCGTCCGCCATCGCCTGGTCGATCACCCGCTCCTTGTCGGACTGCGCGACGCGCGTGCTGACGAAGAACGCGGCCGCGTCGGCGTTCGCGAAGAGGGCGACCAGATCATCCAGATCCGCGGCCCAGCGATCGGCCGTGCCGCCGTCGTCCGCGATGGCGAAGACGGCGTCGGCGTAGCGCTTGGCGGCCGGGTCTCGCGGGGGCATGGCGGCGTCTCCGGCGCTAGTTCTGGTCGGGCGCGCCGACGGAAGATTCCGCCAGCACTTCGCTGATGATGCGCTGGTGATCGTCGCGGCTGAGCGACTGCCCGATCACGCGCTCCGCGGCGGCGATCGCCAGATCGGCGAACTCGTCGCGGAGCTGTTGGACGGCCTGGTCGCGCTCCTGCGCGATTTCGGCGCGGGCGCGCTCGACGATCTGCTCAGCCTGCTGCTGAGCGTCGCTGCGCGCCTCGGCTTCGATTCGCTGCGCGATCTCCTGCGCTTGGGCGACGAGCTGCTGAGCCTCTTCGCGGCCCTGCTGCACTTCGGCGCGAGCCTCGGCGCTGGCTTCCTCGGCCGCCTCCTGGGCGGCTTCGGAGGCGCGCAGGCCCTCCTCAATGCGGCGCTTGCGCTCGTCGAGCACGCGGCGCAACGGCCGATAGAAGAGCAGCACCAGCAGCCCGAGCAAAAGCCCGAAGCTGATGAAGTGCGTGATCAGCCCGGCGAGATTGAGTCCGAGTTCGTCCATCGCTTCGCCTGTCGTTGTCAGCCGCGTGGGTGGGCCGCGCGCTGCGGCGCGGCCGGCGATCGGCTGCGGGCCGCGGCGCGGGGAGCGCCCGCGCCGCGCGCCGGCTGAATCGTCCTAGAAGACGAAGCCGATCATGACCGCGACGACCAGCGAGTAGATCGCGATCGCCTCGGTGAACGCGATGCCGAGGATCATGTTGGTCTGGATGACCGGCGCGGCGTCGGGGTTGCGTCCGAGCGACTCCATCGCCCGGCCGGCGAGAATGCCGATGCCGAGCGGCGGGCCGATCGCCCCCAGTCCCATCGCGATCGCGGCGCCGATGTACTTCATGCCATCGTCGCCAATCTGCAGCAGCAGACCGACCAGAGCTTCCATTGTGAACTGTCCTCTCCTGCGGCCCTCCGCGGCCGCGTGGTGCGCGTGTGTGTCGCTGCGCTCTCGCGCAGCTTACGTGTGAGGCGCTTAGTGAGCAGCGCCTGCTTCGCTCTCCTCGTCATGATCGTCATGCCCCGCGACGGCCGCGCCGGCGAACACCAGCGTGAGCATCGCGAACACGAACGCCTGAATGAAGCCGACGAAAATCTCCAGCCCGAAGAAGACCGACGGGACGATGAAGGCGACCAGGAACATCGAGATGAACAGGACCACCTCGCCGGCGAAGATGTTGCCGAACAATCGGAAGGTGAAGGAGACGACGCGGCCGATTTCGGAGATGATTTCGAGCACGCCGACGAACACGCCCATCGGGCCCTTGACGACGACATGGGAGCCGACGCCGATGTACTTGCCGAAGTTGGCTCCGAGCCCGACGCCCTTGACGCCCCAGAACTGCACCATGATCAGCGACCAGAGCGCGAGCGCGAGGGGCAGGTTGACATCGGTCGCGATGGCGCGGAAGAAGGGGAAGATGTGGCCGACGATCGCGCCGTCGATGCCCTTCTCTTCGAGCCGCAAGACGAAGCCGATGTGCGCGGTGTTGACCGTGGTCGGCACCGCGGCCGGCTCGAAGTCGCCGATCCGCGTCTCGCATTCGACCAGGCAGACCTGGGCGGCGGAGCCGTCGGCGGCGGGCTCGATCAGCAGCGGCTCGCCGAAGGCGTCGTACGAGAAGTCGCGCGGTTCGTCGAACAGCGTGCGCGGGGGGATGATTTTGAAGCCGCCGCCGGTCAGGATCGGCCCGTCGGCGCGGACCAGCTCGGCGTCGGTCGCGGTCAGCGGCAGGTTGTAGAGGATCGCTTCGGTCGCCGCTTCCTCGTCCAGGCCAGCGGCGTCCAGACGCTTTTCGATCTCCTTGATCACCTGGTCGGCCGCGAGATCGGTGGGCAGCGGGTTGACGGCGAACTCGGAGCGCACCGACCGCTCCATCTCGGAGAGGTGGTGCTCGCGAATCTCGGCGATCACCTCGTCGGCGTGCTCGTGGTCGTCGACCGCGAAGTGAATCGGAGTGAAGTAGGCATCGCTGAAGGCGTCGTTGATCGCCGCGATTTCGCCGGGCGTGACGCTGCGCTCGCCCTGCTTCAGATCGTCTTTGAGCTCGTGGACGCTGAGCTCCATCTCGTGCAGGTAGTGCTCGCGGGTGTCGTCGACCTGGCCGATCACGTTGTTCCAGGGGAACAGGCCGAACCAGTTGCCCATCAGCAGGAAGATGAAGATGGTGAAGACGACGGGGAAGAAGACGCGCGCGCTGCGGTTGCCGACGACCTGCTCGGCGATGTTGAAGAAGGCCTCGTAGATCACCTCGACGACATTCTGAATGCCGCTCGGCACCAGCGCCTGCTCGGTGTGGCGGGTGCGCCGCCAGACGAAGAACGCGCCGACGAGCAGGAGGAAGATCACGACCCAGGCGGAGAGGATCGTGTTGGTGATTTCGTAGCCGCCGATGTTGGCGACCAGCTCGGGGGCGATCGCGATGACGGGTTTGGGCGCGCGAACGAGGAAGAACCCGCCGACGATCAGCACCAGTGCGCCGAGGATGATCAGGCGGCGCTTGGTCACTCGTCGCACTCCTGCTCGTCCTGCTCAGCGGTCTTGCCGCGCGGCTTGCGCGTGCGGCGCAGCGGCTGCTCGAGCACGTCAAGCAGCATGCGATAGCCGCCCCAGCCCGCCGCCGCGAGGCCGAGGCCCAGCCCGAGGAGCGTCAGCGCGGGGGAAATCCCCGCCTGATCGTCCAGCCAGAGGCCGGCCAGCACGCCGAGCACGATGCACGTGGCGACGTACCAACCCACGCCCAGCAGAGCGAGCGCCGGCGGCCAGTTCTTCATCCGGCCCGGCCCTCCGCGAGCTTTGTGGAGATTATCACAATCAACCCTTGCGACAACCACCGCCCCCGCCGCTGAGCTCATTCGTCGAAGTCGTCCATGTCGAGACTCTCGATGAAGTCGCGGAAGGCGGACATCTTCTCGAGCTCTTCGGGCTTGACCGGCTGGCGGCGCGCCTCGTCGTCGCCGCTGACCATCCCCTCGTCGTCAAGCAGCACGCCGGCCTGCTCGATCACCTCGTCGGCGACGAAGATCGGCGCTTCGGAGCGCACCGCGAGCGCGATCGCGTCGCTGGGGCGCGAGTCGATCTCGAGCTCCTGGTCGTTGACCAGCAGGAAGAGGCGGGCGAAGTAGGTGTCGTTCTTGACCTCCGAGACGACCACCCGGGTGACCTGCGCGCCGAGCTCCTGCATCACGTTGGTCAGCAGGTCGTGAGTCATCGGACGCGCGACGGAGACTTCCTGCAGGCGGATGGCGATCGCGTCGGCTTCGGCCGCGCCGATGTAGATGGTCAGATAGCGGTCGGCATCCTTCTCTTTGAGCACGACGACGCGGTTGTAGTTCATCAACGAGACCCGGATCGCCTCGATCGAGACCTCCTTCATTGCCTGACCCTCCCTCCGGCGCAGCGAGTCCCGCTGCTGCGAGATTAGCGCAGCGCCGCCGGCAATGCAGCGTGGATTGTCAACCGGGCGTCCACAGCGGCAAGACGGCGGTGTGCGGCGCTCAGGCGGCCGCCGCGCCGGTTCGGTCGGAGCGGCCCAGCCAGAGCGAGCCGAGCGTGATCGCGAAGACGCCCGCGGCCAGCAGGAAGAGCGCCTCATGCACGCCCCAGGCGTCGGTCACGCCGCCGACGAGCACCAGCGCCGCCATTGAGAGCGCGTTGGCCATCATCAACTGCGCGGAGAACATTCGCCCGCGCATGCGCGGCGGCGTGCGGCGGTGCAGCAGCGTCTGCGCCGGCGCGTTGACCATCGCGTAGGACAGCCCCAACGGGAACGAGAGAATGAGCGTGAGCCAGAACAGCGTTCCGCCGGAGTCGGTCAGGAAGTCGAGCACGCCGAGCAGGGCGACGACGGCGGTGATGACGCCCAGCCCCGCCGAGGCGAGCCGGGTGACGGGGTAGCGGCGCTCCAGCTCCGGCAGCGCGACCAGCATCAGCAGCGTGCCCACGCCGGTCGGCCAGAAGACGAACACGGCGTCTTCCGGCGAGCGTCCGATCACGTCCTGGACGAAGCGCGGCACGAGCACCGCGAACATGAAGAGCAGCAGCACGCCGGTGACCAGCTGGATCAGCGCGACGGCGGTGAGCCGATCGCGCCAGACGCGCACGGCCGCCTCGCGCACATCGCTCAGGCCGGCGCGCAGCGTGGCCTGCGCCTGGCGCAGCCAACCCGCCTCCCCGGCGGCGCTCTCGGCGCGCGCGTGCGGCGGCAGCGGCGGGAGCAGCGCGATCAGCGGCGCGGTGAGCAGCAGCAGCACCGCGCTGACGATGTAGGAGGCGTCGAAGCCAAGCGCCTTGAGCATGATCGGGGAGAGCGCGACGAGGCCGATCAGCTGGGCGCTCGTCGCGGCGAATTGGAAGGCGGAGTTGGCGCTGAGCAGCTGCGAACGCTGGACGAACGCGGGCACCGCGGCCGCGCCGGCGGGCAGGGCGAACTGGCCGGCGGTCGCGGTGAGAAAGGCGACGGCGAGGATCGCGCCGAGCGAGACGTTGTCGGCGACCAACAGCAGCGCCGTGAGGCCGGCGCGCAGCACGACGGTGACGAGCAGCACTTTGCGCTTGTCGAGCCGGTCCAGCAGGACGCCCGCGACGAGCCCGAAGACGACCGGCGGGGCGGCGAGGGAGACGACCAGTGCGACGGCGGCAAGGCTGGAGCCGCTCAGCTCGACGACGCGGATCACGAGCACGAATTGGATGGCGCTGTTGACGATCAGCTGGATGCCGGTCGCGGCCCAGAGCGCGATGAAGTGGCGGTTGCCGAAGAGCTCGCGCAATCCGGCCAGCGAGCCGAGCCCCGCGGGGGCGGTGGAGTCGGCGTCAGCCGCCACGCGCCGCGCCGTTTCGCTGCCGCTGCTCGTGAATCGCGTTGCGCAGACGCGCCGCTTCGGCGGCAATCTCGCCCGCGCCGCCGGCGTAGATGATGGAGCGCGAGGCGCTGACCAAAAGGCCGCGCCCGTCGGCGTCGAGCCCGGCGCGCAGCGCGGCCTCCAGATCGCCGCCCTGCGCGCCGATCCCGGGCAGCAGAATCGGCAGCTCGGGGCAAAGCTCGCGCACCCGCGCCAGCTCCGCGGGATAGGTCGCGCCCACGACCAGGCCGACATTGCCGTGCGCGGCGGCGGCCCATTGGGCGGCGCGGCGCGCGACCTGCTCGTAAAGCGGCTCGCCGTCGGTTCCCGCAACTTGCAGCGACTGGAAGTCGCCGCCGCCCGGATTGGAGGTGCGGCAGAGCACGAACGCCGCGCGCTCAGGGCGCTCCAGGAACGGCGCGACGCTGTCGCCGCCCAGGTAGGGGCTGGCCGTCACGGCGTCCGCGCCGAGCCGGTCGAATGCGGCGCTCGCGTAGGCGCTGGCAGTGTGGGCGATATCGCCGCGCTTGGCGTCGAGCACCACCACGGCGTGGGGCGCGAGCTCGCGGATCAGTTCGATCGTGCGCGCCAGCGCCTCCCAGCCGGGCGGCCCGGCCGCCTCGTAGAAGGCGGATTGCGGCTTGAATGCGCAGGCGTGCTCGGCGGTCGCCTCGACCACCGTGCGACCGAAGCTGAGCAACTCGTCAGGCGGCGTTCGCTGCGGCTGCGGGTCCAGCCCGACGCAGAGCAGCGAGTCCGCCGCGTCGACCGCCCGCCGCAACCGCTCGCCAAAGCGCATGCGTATCAGCGTAGCCCCAACGGGCGGGCGCATGGCAGCCGCGCCGTCCGAGTGGGCGATACGCTGCGGCGGCGTGATGCCCAACGGTCCCCTCCCGCTCAACGTGTACTTTCAGCCGCCCGACCCCGCGCTGCTCAATGGCGCGGCGGTGGTGGTGATCGACATTCTGCGCGCGACGACGGTGCAGGCGGCGCTGCTGGCGGGGGGCGCGGAGGCGATTTACCCGGTCGCGGAATGGGCCGACGCGCGGGCGCTGCGCGAGACGATGCCCGGCGCAAGGCTGATCGGCGAGGTGAATTCGCTGCCGGGGCCGGGGGCCGAGTTCGGCAACTCGCCGACGGAGTTCGCGGCGCTCGATGTGCGCGGCTGGCGGGCAATCCAGGTGACGGGCAACGGGACGCGCGCGCTGAGCGCGGCGGCGGGCGCGCCGCTCGTGCTCTCCGGCTGCCTGCGCAACCTGTCGGCCTGCGCGGATGCGCTCGCCCGCGAGGCCGCCGCCAGCCGGCGCCCGATCGCCATCGTGTGCAGCGGCGACCACGGCGGGCGCAGCGCGTCGCTCGAGGACGCGGTTGCCGCCGGCGCATATGCGGAGGCTCTCGCCGAGCGCCTGCCGCTCGATCTGGCCGACGGAGCGCTGATCGCCCGCGGATTGTGGCGGTCGTACGCAGACGACCCACCGGCGGCGCTGCAAGAGTCGCCGCACGGACGCGACCTGCTCGAGCTCGGCTTCAACGCCGACCTCGCCTACGCCGCCGCGATCGACACCGAGCCAATCGTGCCGCAGCTCAGCGCCGACGCGCAAAACCAGTTTCGGCTGCAACCGCTCGACTGAGTGCCAGCTGCCAACTGGAGCCTGTTCACCCTTCCGTCATTCCTGCGCCCCTTCCGTCATTCCTGCGCAGGCAGGAACCTGCGCACCACACTTCCGTCATTCCTGCGCCCCTCTCTCCGTCATTCCTGCGCAGGCAGGAACCCACACGCACCTCACCACCACCCAACACCCACCCCCTTCCCCAATTCATCCCTCCCCCCTTCCAGGGGGGAGGTTAGGTGGGGGGTGAGACGCCGCGAGCCACCACCGCCGGCGCTGCACGCCCCGATCACCCACCCCACTCCCCTTCCCATCTTTCCTGCGCCCTCCCCGTCATTCCTGCGCCCCTCTCTCCGTCATTCCTGCGCCCCTCTCTCCGTCATTCCTGCGCCCCTCTCTCCGTCATTCCTGCGCAGGCAGGAACCCACACGCACCTCACCACTCTGCCAACACCCACCCCCTTCCCCAATTCATCCCTCCCCCCTTCCAGGGGGGAGGTTAGGTGGGGGGTGAGACGCCGCGAACCGCCACCGCCGGCCCTGCACGCCCCGATCACTCACGCGCACCCTCTCCGTCACACCTGCGCCCTCCCCGTCATTCCTGCGCAGGCAGGAACCCCCACTTCCCCCAAATCCTGCTACGCTCACACCAGAACAGGAGTGCCACAACCATGCCTCTCTCCCCACCACGCCGCCACCGCCAACCCGCCCTCACCCCCGTCAACCACGCACTCGCCAACGCTGACCAAAACTTGACAGCGCTTGACGCCAGGTTGACAAAAGTTGACAAGGGTTGACAAAAGTTGACACCGTCAACCCCCGCCCCAACCCCAAACCCCAGCGTCAACCTTCGCTGTCAACCCCGTCGGCGCACCCCGAACAACCCTGAACAAATCCGAACAAACCTGAACAAACCCGAACACCGCCAAGCCCCTCGACCAGATAGGACCACCCCCCGAATCACCTCCGATCACCCCGAAAAAAAGAAACCCGAACACCGCCGCCGACTACTCGGGGCGCTGCGTCTGCTCCCAGCGTTCGCGCAGTCGGCGGAGCGTCTCTGCGTCCGGCTCGCGCCCGGCGTAGCGGAAGAGCGAGAAGGCGTTGGAGATCTCGGCCGGCGCGGACGAGCCGTAGACGCGCTCCAGCACCGAGGCGAATTGCAGCGGCGTGCGGGAGACGGGCCGCGGCGAGCCGCGCGCGTCCGCGTCGGCCAGCACCTCGTAGTAGAGCGCGGCGATCGGGGCGTCGGGGCGACCGTCGGCGCGGCCTCTGCGGAAGCGGCCGCGCAGGTTGCGCAGGCCGCCGAACAGGTCGCCGAGCACATCGGCTTCGGACCAGACCGACTCGCGCTCCTCCTCAAGTTGGGGGCGGCGGCGCAGGAAGCGGCGGAAGAACAGCCAGGCGAGCAGCAGAAAGAGGAGGACGGCGCCGATGCCGCCGAAGACGCGCGCGAGCACGATACCGGGCGTGGGGTCCGGTTCGGCTTCGGGCGCCGCCGGGTCTTCGGGAGGACGCCCGAAGCCCTCGCTGAGGACTTCGATCGGCTCGACATCTTCCCGGCGGACGGCCTCCAGGATCTCGCGCAGGATCCAGAAGATCGGATAGAGCAGGTAGGCGATGCCCTTGACGATGTATTCGAGGACGAAGCCCAGCGCGTCGAGCACGGGCGAGACGACGCCGGAGCCGGCCACGCCGGCGACGATCCCGACGACGAGCAGGAGCGCGATGGCGATCCCGGCGGTGACGGCGACCAGAGTCGCCGTGAGCATCAGCCCGGTCTGGATGCCGCTGCCCTGCTGGGTGGTCATCGGCCGGCTGGCGTTCTTGAGCGCGACGGCGACGACGCAGACCAGCGCCCAAACGATCGCGCTGATCTGGACGATCGATTCGACGCCAGCGTTGTCGGCGAGGATGAAGCCGACGACCAGGACGGCGAAGCCGAGCAGCACGGTGCGGGTGAAGGGGCGCTCGTCGAGGTCGTCGGAGCCGAGCGCGACGCCGCGGAACCAGATCGGGATCAGCATCAGCCCGGCGATCAGCTCGTCGAGCGCGCCGGCCTGCCGCCAGACATCGGAACTGGGCGAGCCGAGGTCGATCAGCCAGGACATATCCCAGACGCGGGCGCTCTCAGAGAGGTCGGCGCGCCCGATGATCTGCAGCGCGACAAAGGTGATCGCGAGGCCCCAAAAGATGCGTTGGCGGTTGCCCAGCTCGCGCGAGCCGAGCAGGCGCGCGGCGGCGAAGCCCAGCGCGAGCGCGCCGCCGATCGCCCAGACGGAGAGCGTTTCGGCGGCGGCGGCGTCCGGTATCAGCAGCGGCGTGAGCAGCTTGATGAGAACGATCAGCAGGATCGCCTCGGCGAGCAGTAGGGCGGCGACGTAGGCGGCGTGCATGCGGTCGCGCGCGGCGTCTCGGACGGCGGCGGGCACAGCGGCGGCGGTCATCGCTCGCCTCGCGGACGGCCCCACTCGCTGTCTGCGCCGCGATCCAGGCTGGCCGCGGCGGCCAGCGCGGCGTCCGCTTCGTCGTCGTCCGGATCGAGCGCGAACAGCGGCGCTTCGACCTCGGGCGGCATCTGATCAGCAGACTCGTCGCTCGGCTGCGGCTTGCCCCACTGGTGCTCGGCGAGAGTCCAGGCGCCGCCGGCGTAACCGATGCGCTCGTATTCGAGGCCGGCCAGCGCCTCGCGGATGTCGTAGAGCGCCGCGCCGCCGACCTGCGCGGGCGGATCGTCGATCCCCACGTAGATCACGGCCACTTCGACGCCGCGCCGCCGCAGGCGGTCGATCGAGACCTCGAGCGGGCGGGTGACGACGGCGGTGACGAGCGCGACGGTGCTGCCGAAGGGCATGCGGCGGCGCTCGTCGGTCAGCATGCGGTCGATCGGGGTGAGGGTGAAGACATCGGCCATCGCGAGCGCTTCGAGGATGCGCGTCATCTGTCCCGGCGCGCGGGAGGGCGAGACGCGAATCGGCGCGTCGTTGCCGGGGAAGGTGCAGTTGGCGAGCAGTCCGACGGGCGCGCGGCTCTCGGCCCAGGCCGCGGCCAGCGAAGCGGCGACGGAGACCGCGCGCTCGAAAATGTCGCCGTAGAAACCCTGCCAGGCGATCGGCAGAGTGCTCACGTTGAGCGCGACGACGGCGACGAGGTCGCTGGCCGGGTCGTAGACGCGGCTCTGCACCTGGCGGCGGCGGGCGGTCGCCTTCCAGTCGATCCGCTTGAGCGGATCGCCGGGGCGGTAGTCGCGGATGGTCTGGAGCCGGGTGGGATCGTCGAAGAGCCGCTGCCCGCCGCGCCGCTCGCCGTGCGGGCGCAGCTGCGGCAGGTCGAACTTCTCCAACGGCAGCACCTCGGGGTAGACCCAGAGGCGCAGATCGGCGGGATGCTCGCGCTGGCGGCGGAAGACGCCGAAGATGTCGCCGGCGGTCAGCTCGCTCTCGGCGAGGTGGTAGTAGCCGCGGGTGCGCAGGGGGATTTGGTAGCGCCAGATCAGCCGCTCGTACCAGCGCAGCGAGGTGGTGCGCACGATCTCGCCGACCTCCGCGCCGCCGATGGAAGCGACGCGCGTGAAGCGGGCGTTGGCCGGCTCAAGCAGTTCGGGCAGCATCAGGCGCAGGCGCACAGAGGGCAGCGGGAGCAGCTTGCGGTTCTCGAAACGCAGCGCGAGCTCGACTGTCTCGCCGACGAAGGCGTGGGTTTGCGAGAGCGAGTGGCTGAAAATCAACCGCTCAAGGGACCAGCGGGCCCAGGCCCAGGCGAACGCGCCGGCGATCAGGACGGTGCCCGCGACGAGGGCGATCACGATCTGGTCGATGGCGACGGCGATGACCATGACGAGCACGGCGGCGAAGGGCCAAGCGCCGCGCAGCCAGGTGTTGGTGTGCTCGGGCGCGAAGCGGCTCTCGGGACGCTCCCCCTCCGAGCGCTCGAAGCGTTCGCCGCGCTGCTGCTTGCGCGTCTCCGCTTCCATCTCCAGCGACATGCCGCGGCCTTCGAGCCCGAACGCCATCTATCGGCCCAACCTGTCCGCCCAACCTGTGGGGCCGCGCGGCCTCACGCCGCCTCGATCGGCGCGGGGACGCGCGACATGACGTCTTCAAGCAGCGACTCGGTGGTCGAGGAGCGCAGGCGCGACTCGGCGCTGAGCACGAGCCGATGAGGCAGCGCGACGCGGGCCATCTCCTGAACGTCGTCGGGCAGCACATAGTCGCGGCTGCGGATGGCGGCGAGCGCGCGGCTGGTGCGCATCAGGCCGAGCGACGCCCTGGGGCTGGCGCCCAGCTCGAAGGCGGCTTCCTCGCGGGTCGCCTGGACAAGCGCGACCATGTAGCCGCGCACGGTCTCGGCGACCTGCACCTGCTCGACGGATTTCGTCATCGCCGCCAGCGTTTCGGCGTCGACCACCGGCTCCAGTTCTTCAAGCGGCTGCGCGCGCTCGAAGCGCTGCAAAATCTGGTCCTCCTCGGCGGCGTCGGGGTAGCCCATTCGCAGGCGCACGAGGAAGCGGTCGAGCTGCGCCTCGGGCAGCGGGAAGGTGCCCTCGAGTTCGACCGGGTTTTGGGTGGCGATCACGAGGAACGGGCGGGGCATGCGCATCGTCTCGCCCTCGACGGTCAGCTGGCGCTCCTCCATCGCCTCGAGCAGGGCGGCCTGGGTGCGCGGGCTGGCGCGGTTGATCTCGTCGGCCAGCACCAGCTGGGTGAGCAGCGGGCCGGCGCGGAACTCGAATTCGCCGGAGCGCTGGTTGTAGACATTGACGCCGGTCACGTCGGCGGGCATCAGATCGGGTGTGAACTGGATGCGGCGGAAGCTACAGCCGATCGAGCGGGCGAGGGACTTGGCCAGCATCGTCTTGCCCAGACCGGGCACATCGTCGAGCAGCACGTGGCCTTCGCAGAGGATCGCGGCGAGGGTGTAGTCGATCACGTCGTCGCGGCCGACGATCACGCGGCGGATGTTGGCGCGGATTCGCTCGGCGGCGGCGGCGACCTCGGAGAGAGCGGGAGCGGTCATCGGCGGCATCCTGAGCTGGCGGGCGAATTGGCGGCTGGTCGGCGCAGGCTATCAGCCGCGCCGACGGACTCCCGGACACGTGGCTCTAGAATGCGGGCATGCGAGCAGAAATCATCTCCATCGGCACCGAAATCCTCATGGGCGAGATTCTCGACACGAACGCCCAGTACATCGCGCAGCGCCTGCCGGCGATGGGCATCGACCTGTTCTACATGCACCAGATCGGCGACAACCGCCAGCGGCTGGTCGATCTGATCACGCAGGCGCGGGGGCGCTCGGAGATCGTGCTCTGCACGGGCGGGCTGGGGCCGACGGAGGACGACATCACGCGCGAGGCGATCGCCGAGTCGATCGGCGAGGAGCCCTATGTGGCGCCGGAGCTGGAGGCGCATCTGCGCGCATTCTTCGAGAGCCGCGGGGGGCAGATGCCGGAGCAGAACGTGAAGCAGGCGACGGTCGTGCCTTCGGGGCGATCGATCCCGAATCCGCGCGGGACGGCGCCGGGCTGGTGGGTGGAGAAGGATGGCGCGATCGTGGTAGCGATGCCCGGGCCGCCGGCGGAGATGACGGGGATGTGGAGCAACGAGGTCGGCCCGCGGCTGGCGGAGCGCAGCGCGGGCACAGTGCTGATCTCGCGCACGCTGAAGACGACCGGTCTGGGCGAGAGCACGCTGGACGAGGCGCTGGGCGACATCCGCGCGGGGGAGGATCCGACGGTCGGCGTCTATCACAAGGCGGACGGGGTGCATGTGCGGCTCGCGTCGAAGGCGGTGGACGAGGCGGCGGCGCGGGCGCGAATTGCGCCGGTCGAGGCGGCGATTCGCGATCTGCTGGGGGACAACATCTGGGGGGCGGACGAGGACACATTCCAGGAGGCGGTGGCGCGGCTGTTGGGCGAGCGCGGCCTCTCAATCGCGGTGATGGAGTCCTGCACCGGCGGGCTGCTGGCGAGCACGATCACCGATGTGCCGGGCGCGAGCGGCTTCTTCCGCGGCGGGTTGGTGACCTACACCGCGGAGGCCAAGATTCACTACGGGGTGGACGCCGGCGTGATCGAAGCGCATGGCGTGGTGAGCAACGAGACGGCGTCGGCGATGGCGGCGGCGGCGCGGGCGCAGTTCGACGCCGACATCGGCGTGGGGATCACGGGCGTGGCCGGTCCCGAACCGCACGGCGGCCAACCGGTGGGCGCGGTCTGCCTGGGGGTGGAGACGCCCGGCGAGTCGTATGCGACTGGCTACACGTTCGCGCAGACGCGGGCGGCGATTAAAGCGCGGGCGGTGACCAGCGCGCTGACGCTAATTCGGCGCGCAGCGCTGGGCGAGCTGTCGACGGGTTCCAGCGGCATCTACCGCCGGCTGTGATGGCTTCTGACAGCGGGGACGCAGGGGAGGAACGCCCGCCCGAGGGTGTGGACCGGGCGCTGGAAATCGCGATCGCGCACATGCAGGTGCTGCTCGCGTCGATTGCGAGTTTCGACGGCAAAGTGATGTTCCTCACGGCGCTCAATGTGGCGGGCATCAGCGCGCTGGTCGGGATCGCCGCCTCATCCGATCCATGGCTCTGGTGTTCGGGTTGGGAATCGCCTCATCAACGGCACGTGTTCTGCTCGGCTTGGGCAATCTGTGGGTGCGAGACGCCGATCAGTTTCCGACACCCGATGAAGCGATGCACATCGCACTGCGAAACGACCAGGGCGAGAGTGCGCTAGCCTGGCAATACCTGAAAGCGATTGGCCGCATTACCAAACGCGCAGACAAGGTCCTCGTGCGGAAGTCGCGTCTGATGCACCGCCTCCTGGTCGGCACGCCGATTTCGCTCGGTTTCGTCTTGGCAACCGCACTGACGACCGCGATTTAGCCGCTGATGTAGGTCTTGCCCGGCTTGGGGATACGAGGATCGGAGTTGTCCTCTTCTTCCCACTCGCGCCGCATTTGGCTCGTCGGACGGCCGAAAAGCTCCCACAGCGCCTGCTCAGTCCATCGCCATAGTGTGCTTCGCCAAGTCCTCATAGCGCTCCCTCGTCTTTCAGCTTCATTGTACGCCGTTGTCTGCACGGCGACATCGCAGCCACCTAGATGTAGGTCTTGCCTGGCTTGGGGCGTCGGGGGTCCGCGTTGTCCTCGGCTTCCCACTCGCACCGCATCTGGCTCGTCGGGCGGCCGAAGACCCACCAGAGTGCGACTTCAGCCCAGCGCCAGAGAGTGCGCAACATGCGCATTGGGGACCTCGCTTTCGATTCCATTCTACCCGCGTCAGACGAGGCGAATTTGGAGCAGATCGCCGCCCTCGACCTCAACGGCGTCGCCGCTTTCGACCAGCGCGTCGATTTGGCCGACCACCTCGGCCATTGCCTGCCAGAGGCGGCGGTCGGGCAGACGGGGGAAGAGCGCACGCATCAGCGCGTAAGGCGTGGCGGGGCCGTCGTTGAGCGCCTCGCGGAGCTGGCCCTGGCGCTTTGCGTGATGGCGGCGGCTCCGCTCCAACTCCTGCTCCACGGCGTCGCTGCGCTCGCCGTGGCCCGGGTAGAGACGCTTCACACCCAGCCGACCGACTTTCTCCAGCGACGCAGCGAACGCGGGCAGGCTGCGGAAGCGGCGCGGCGGTTCGGCGCTCAGGTCGTAGTGCCAGCCGGGGTTGGGAATGCTGCCGGGGATGACCTGGTCGCCGCTGAATAGCGCGCCGGTTTCCTGCTCAAAGAGCACTGCGTTGCCGGGCGTGTGGCCGGGCGCAGCGATCATTTGTAGGCGGCGGCGGCCTACGGCGATCTCATCGCCGTCCTCAAGCAGCAGGTCGGGCTCGAAGGGGGTGCCGCGGATCAGGCCGGGCCAGCGCGCGCGGCGTCGGCCGCCGCCGGTGTCGTCGCCCGCGCGGAAGGCGGCGCGCATCTTCTCCCGCTCCTCGATGAAGCCCGTGACCCGCTCCTGCGGCACGCCCATCCGCGCCAGCGCCTGGAAGACGTACTGGGTCTGGTAGCCGATGATGTTGCGCCCGTGGCGGAACTGCGGCGCCTCGCGGGACCAGGAGGCGACGGGGACGCCCTGGTCCTGCCAACGATGCGCCAGGCCGCAGTGGTCAATGTGGGCGTGGGTGACGAAGACGGTCCGCACATCGCCGAGTGAGAGGCCGGCGGCGTCCAGCTGGGCGATCAGCGCGTCCCACGCGCCGTCAAAATCCGGCCCGGCGTCGACCAGCGCGGCCTCTCCGTCGGAGACGACCGCGTAGACCCAGTTGTCGCCGAGCGCAATCGGCAGCACGCCGTCGTCGGTGATCATCTCGCTGGTCATTGCTGCTTCCTGCTGGCGAACGTTGGACAGAGTCGGACATCGTTCCGTCCTCAGACTATCAGCATCGCGCGCTATGCCGTCTGCGCATTCCTGCCCGCCCTCCCCATGAGACTCGCGGGATCGCCTAGCATCAACGCAGCCAGCAATGGCCGCGCGAAAGCGACCAGTCTGCCATGCCTGCCATACGACGAACCCGATTCGACCTGCGCCGCCTTGTGCAAGGCCGATGGGTCCACGCTTTCGTTCTCGCGCTGATCATCGGTGCGGCGCTCGCCCATGCCGCGCCGCTCAACGCGAACGAACCCATCCGACAACATACGGAGGAGCGCGAATGCGAGTGGTACTGGCTTGAGCGCTATCTGCACTGGCAGCGCGTCTCCCGGTGGGAACTCCAGCTGTACCCAGGATACTATGAGCCTGATCCATCGGATCTGCGAGTCGCAATGTACGCGCACAACGAGGCTGTCAGAGCATGGAGCTACCGGCACAGGTGCAGGGGCGACGATACTGAAGCGGCCGAGATCATCGCGACATACAACAGCAACCGCGACCTCTTCGTCAAGTCGTTCGGCCGCTACGGGCGCTACCACGGGTCGCGCGATGCGGCGCGAGATTTCACCTACTGCACAAGCTGCGAGAACAGCAGCAGCACCGAAGACTTGCTGCGAAAAGCCGACATTGTAATCGTGCGAGGGAGCGTCCGTGAAACGACGCCGCAAGTCTGCGATCACGGCGCTTTGTGCATCGGCCTCGTTCACACCACCGTCATCGTCCGCGAATTGTGGCTCGGAGCGCTACCGCTGGATGCCGAACACGACCGGATCAGCGTCGTCCTCTATGACACGTGGTGGTGGAACGACCGACGGCCCTGGCTGGAGCCCGGCGAAGAAGTCGTTCTGATTCTCCAACCAACACGGTTTATACTCAACCCGCCCAACAAGTACCCGCTCTACCAAATCGTGGAGGATCGCTACGGCTACTTCCTGCTCGAGGGCGACCGGCTGCGCCACGGCGTGCTGCAGGACCCCTCCGATCCCGCGCACCGCGGCCACCCTGACTGGATCCATCCCCTGTCAGTCTTCGCCGAGTCCGTCGACACCTCGAAGCTCAAGGCTGCCTTCGTAGGCGGCGCCAACGCAAGACCGCACGCAAACGACTAGGTCTGAACCATGCGACGAGCCCGATTCGCCCTGCGCCGCCTTGTGCAAAGCCGATGCGTCTACGCTTTCGTTCTCGCGCTGATCATCGGCGCGATGTTCGCGCATGCCGCGCCGCTCAACGCGAACGAACCCGTCCGACAACATACGGAGGAGCGCGAATGTGAGTGGTATTGGCTCGAGCGCTATCTGGGCTGGCGCAGGACCTCGCTCTGGCAGCTCCGGAGCTATCCGCCATCGTTCTATCTGCCTCAGGGAATGTACGCCCACAACGAGGCATTGAGAGCCTGGAGTTACTTGCGCAAATGCAGCGGGGATGAGGCGGAGGCCGCCGAAGCGATCGCGACCTACAACGACAATCGGACGCACGTTGCGATGCACTTCGATGGACGTTACTCATCGTACGGTCGCTCGTTGCGGGAAGACGAACGTGATCCCACATACTGCGCTACATGCTGGAACCCTGAAAGCCTCGCAGAGCTTTTGGCGCAGCCCGACGCCGTGATCTTCCGCGGCCGCGTCATAGAGACCAATCCCGAGATCTGCAGCGACGGGACGGAGCTGTGCCCCGGCGATGTCTTTACGACCGTTGCCGTCCGCGAAGTCTGGCGCGGCAAGCTGCCGCAGGATGTGCAAGACAATCTGATCATCGTCTACCACTCCGGAGCTCTGAGTGTGAATACGTGGCGCGACGGCAACTGGCGGCGGTGGTTTGAGCCGGCTGAAGAAGTGGTCCTGGTGCTTACGCGATGGCATCTGATTTTCGGACCGGCGCCCGCCCCCCCGCATCCCATCTACCGGATCGTCGGAGATCGCTACGGGTACTTCCTACTCGAGGGCGACCGGCTGCGCCACGGCGTGCTGCAGGACCCTGCCGACCCTGCGCACCGCGGCCACCCTGACCGGGTCCATCCACTGTCAGCCTTCGCTCAGTCCGTCGACACCACGAATCTCAAGGCTGCATTCGTAGACGGCGGCTGACCTCGGGCCTGTTCACACTTTCGTCATACCCGCGCCATCCTCCGTCATTCCTGCGTAGGCAGGAACCCAGGCGGCCTCCAGCGCCTGCTATGTGCCTTAGCATCCCGACGGCCCACCAAAGCCGCTTCCGCGCCGCCGCTGGACGGTTGGAGTCAAGCAGGCCGCGCCTGGTGCGTGGGTTCCTGCCTGCGCAGGAATGACGGAGGGGGCGTGCGGAGTTTGAGTGGCGGCAAGCGGGCTTGGTGCTCACCACGGCGAGATACCCGCGGCGAGCGCGGGTATGACGGATCTGGTTTGCGCGGGTATGACGGATCTCATTTTGCGCGGGCATCTCGCTGTGACGCCGTCGTCGGTGATCATTTCACTGGTCATCGCTGCGGCTCTGCTTCGTCAGCGTCGTCAACCGGCGCTTGAGGCGGTGTCTGGGGCGGCGGGGCGGCTTCCGCCGATTGCTCGCGGCTCGACGACTCCAAGCCGGGAATGTTCTTGATGCTGCCGACGATGTCGATGCCGGTCAGGGACTCGATCACTTCGGGGATCTGGGCGACCGTGCGCGTGACATCCTGGGTCAGCTTGCTGGGGCCCGATGCGCCGTCGCCGCCGCCGCCGAACATCACGATCCGATCGGTGCGAGCGAGCGGCTGGGCGACCGCTTCGGCGACTGCCGGCAAGGTTTCGAGCACCTGCTGCACCACCGCCGCCTCGCCGTACTCCTTCCAGGCGTCGGCCTTGGTCCGCATCGCCTCCGCCTCGGCCAGGCCCTTGGCGCGAATCGCGTCCGCTTCCGCCTCGCCGGTCAGGCGGATCACCTCGGCCTGCGCCTCGCCCTGGCGGCGCACTGCCTCGGCGTCGCCCGTGGCTTGCGCGACCGCCGCGTTGCGCTCAGCCTCGGCCAATGTCTCCAGCCGGAAGCGCTCGGCCTCGGCCGGCTTACGCACCGTGGCCTCCAGCTCTCGCTCGCGGCGCGCGATCTCCTGCTCTTGCAACTCGATCTGCTTGCGCCGCTCGACGACCTCGATTTCCACCTCCTCGCGGCGGATCTCCTGCTGTGTGCGCGCGCGTTGCAGTTCATCGGCCAGCTCGGCCTCGGCGCGCCGCGCGTTGACCTCCTGGTCGTAGGACGCCTTTTGCACGCTGTAGCCGCGCTCGGATTCGGCGATTTGCGTATCGGCTTCGTAACGCGCGGCTTCCCTCTCGCGCAGGGCCTGAGCGGAGCGGATGCCGGCGTCGCGCTCCGCCTCCGCTTCGCCGATCGTCGCGTCGCGACGCACCTCAGCCGTGCGGCGCACGCCCAGCGCGTCGAGATAGCCGCCCGGATCCTTGATGTCGCGGATCGTGAAGGAGACGATCTCCAGCCCCATCCCGGCCAGGTCCGGCGAGGCGACGCTGCGCACCTGCGAGGCGAACTTCTCGCGATCGCGGTAGATCTCCTCGACCGTCAGCGTGCCCAGGATGGCGCGCTGATGACCCTCGAGCGTTTGCAGCGGCACATCGATGATTTCGGCGTCGCTCTTGCCCAGGAACTGCTGCGCGGCGGTGCGGATCGCCTCTTCGCTGCGCGCCACCTTGACCTGCGCCACGCCGTCGACCGAGACCGCCACGCCCTCGCCGGTGTAGACGTTTTCGGTCATCACATGCAGCGTCATCACGTGCAGCGAGAGGCGCTGCGCGCGGTGCAAGATGGGAATCACGAGCGTGCGGCCGCCGACCACCACTTTGGGCATGTCGCCACCGCCGGAGCGGATCAGCGCCTCGTTCGGTCCGACCGTCTGAATGATGCCCATCGTTCACTCCGTTCCGGCGCGCAGCCGCGCCCAGACGCGCGCCAGACTCAGTTCGGCCGCGCGGCCGCGCCAGCTTGCGGCGCGGCCGGGCGCGGTGCGCATCGCCAGTATCGCCGTGTCGTCGTCCGCGCGCACCACCTTGACCACGCCGCCGGCGTAGATGCCGACCACCCGCACCGCCGCGCCCGCGCTGATGTCCTCACCTTCCGTCATCCCGATCCAGCGCTCGCCGTCGATCTCCACTGCGCCGCTGGGGCGCAGCGGTTCAAGCGCCGCGCCCTCGCGGTCCAGCACGCGCCGCTCCGACTCGGCCATAAACGCTTCCGACTTGCCGCCGCCGCGCCCCAGTATCCAGAGCAGCGCGATAAAACCCAGCGTGACGCCCGCGAAGAGGCCGATCGCCCAGCGGCTGATTTCGAGCGGATCATCAAGCGCGGTCGGCTCCGGGAAGAGCTCCCCGACGAGCAGGAAGCCGGCGAACAGCCAGCAGATCACGGCGCCGATCCCGGCCCAGCCGAAGCCGTCGAGCTGCGATTCCAGCAGGAGCAGCAGACAGCCGGCGACGAGCAACAGCACGCCGGAGAGGTTGAGCGGCAGCAGTCCGATGCCGAGAAAGCCGAGGACCAGCCCCAGCACGCCGATCACTCCAGGGCCGAAGTTGCCCGGATCGCGAATCTCGTAGAGCACGCCGTAGGTTCCCAGCAGCACCAGCGCGTAGGCCAGCGTTGGGTTGGTCAGGATTTCCAGAAAGCGCTCGACGATCGAGCGTCTGATTGTGTCCAGATCAGCGCCCGCCGTTGCAATCCGCCGCGGGCCGGCCGCCGTCTCGACCAGCTCGCCGTCGATCTCCGCCAGCAGCGTCTCGAGGTCGGGCGCGATCCGGTCGATCACATTCAGCGCCAGCGCCTCGTCCGCGCTGTAGGCGCGGGCCTCAAGCACCGTCGCTTCGATCGCCTCGGCGTTGCGGCCGCGCAGCGCCGCGATGCTGCGCACCAGCGCGGTGATGTCCTCGTCGACCTTGCGGCGCAGCGTGGGCGGCAAGTCTTCGCCCGTGCCGGAGACGGGCGACGCCGCGCCGATGTTAGTGCCCGGCGCCATCGCGGCGATGTTGGCCGCCACCGTGACCAGCGTGCCCGCCGAGGCGGCTTGCGCGCCGCGCGGCGAGACGTAGACCACCGTCGGCGTCGCCGCTTCGAGCAACTGCCCCGCCAGATTGCGCATCGTCGAACCGAGCCCGCCGGGCGTATCCAGCGTGATCACCACCGCCGCCGCGCCGCGCGACTGCGCGGCTTCCAGCACCCGTTCCAGATACCGCTCGTCGTTCGGTTCGAGCGCGTCGTCGATCTGCGCCAGGATCACCACCGGTTCGGAGTCGCCTTGCGCGCCTGCGGGGCCCAGCTGCGCAGCGGCCAGGCCGGCGATCGCCAGAACGGCGGCGAGCAGCCCGGCGTAGCGCCACGCGCGTCGTCTGATCCGCGGGCCGCGCATTCCCGCCGCTAGCCCGTTTCGGCGCGGATGGCGTCGTGGAGCTCGGCCAGCGCCTGTGTGAGCGCGTCGGGGGTGCGCGCGCCGGCGACGAAGACGCCGGTGACGTTGACGGCGGCCCAGCCGAAGCCCGCCTGCTGGGCGGCGGCGGCGGTCGCGGCAACTTCGGCGGTGCGCGCCCAGAAGTCGCGCGTGCCCGCGTCGCCGGCGCGCGGCGGCGGCGCGAGCTGCGCCTGAAACTCCAGCTCGTCGGGGTTGCGGCCGGCCGCTTCAGCGTGGCGGCGCACCTCGGCGATCGCCGAGGCGGCCTGGTCGCCGAGCAGGCCGCTGGCCATCCAGCCGTCGCCGACCCGTCCGGCGCGCCGCAGGGCGGCGGACGAGCCGCCGCCGATCCAGAGCGGGATGCCCGCGCCCTGCGGCGGCTTGGGCTCCATCGCCATCGCGCGCGAGACGAAATGCTCGCCCTCGTAGTCAATCGATGCTTCGCTCCAGGAGAGGCGCAGCAGGTCGATCGCCTCGTCCATCATCTCGCCGCGGCGGTGAAAATCCATCCCCAGCGCCTCATACTCGGACTCCTGCCAGCCGACGCCGACGCCCAGTCGGACGCGCCCGCCGGAGAGCGTGTCGAGCGTCGAGATCTGCTTGGCAACAAGCGTCGGCTGACGCTGGGGCAGCACGAGCACCTCGGTGCCGAGCCCGACGCGCTCGGTCACGGCGGCGATGTAGCCGAGCGTGATCAGCGCTTCGAGGATCGGCATGTTGGTCGGGTACGGCCCGGACTCGCGGCCTTCGAGCGGGTGGCCCATCACGACGTGATCGAAGATGTCGATCTCGTCGTAGCCGATCCGCTCGATCGCGCGGGCGAGCTCGGCGACGCCCTGCGGACCGTCGCGGTGCACCACGGACGGGAACTCGACGGTCAAACGCATGCCTCACCCCTCTCGGCGTTCGCTCTGCGCGGCCCGCCGCGGTCGGCGGCGCGGCGCGAGCGAATCGGGAACGCGGCTATGCTACGAGACGCGCGGTCCGCTCCGCGCGCCGCTCGGCCAGCGCGGCGCGCGCCCGGAGCGGCCGGCATGTCAGGCAGTGAGGACAGCGAGAGGAGCGCGGCGATGCCGGAGATCACGATCAACACCAACGGACCGATCATCATTCCCGCCGACGATGTGGTGCTGAAGGCCAACAACGGCAGCGAGATTCCGCTGCCCAAGGGTTCGGCGATCGCGCTCTGCCGCTGCGGGGAGTCGGACAGCAAGCCGTTCTGCGACGGCTCGCACAAGGCCTGCGGCTTCGCGCACGACCCGTCGGCCTGAGCGGCGCGCGGCGATTGTCCGCGCGCCGCCTGTGGCGTTGCTGAAAGCGGGATGCGATGACCTACGTGCTCGCGCCCGCCTGGCTCTACGAGTCGTTCATCGGGATCGAGGTCTGGCAGTACATCGGGATCGGCGTGCTCGCCACGATCATCGCCGTGCTGCGCTTCGTCGCGATGCGGCTGGTCTGGATCGCGATCCGGCGGCGGATCGATCCTGAGCGGCACGATTTCTGGGAACAGGAGCTGCGCCGCGTCCAGTTTCCGCTGCTGCTGCTGGTCGCCACCCTGACCGTCCTGATCGGCTTCCCGGTGCTCGACTTCGATGAGGATGTCGAATCGGTCGTCAACACCTTCGCCTCGCTCGCTTCGGCGCTGGCGGCGACGCTGCTCGGCTTTCGGCTGGTCGATGTCGGCGCGGACTATTGGATGCACATCGCGGAGCGCACCGAGTCGAAGCTCGACGACCAGCTGGTGCCGCTGGCGCGCACGGCGGCGAAGATTTTCGTCGGCGCGGTCGGGGTGCTCTTCGTCCTGCAGAACCTGGACATCAACATTACGTCGCTGATCGCGGCGCTGGGCGTCGGCGGCATCTCGCTGGCGTTCGCGGCGCAGGATTCGATTCGCAACCTGATCGGCGGGGTGACGATTCTGGCGGACAAGCCGTTTCAGGTGGGCGACTGGGTGATCATGGGCGATGTGGAGGGCACGGTGGAGCAGGTGGGCTTCCGCTCGACGCGGATCCGCACATTCGCCGATTCGGTGATCAGCGTGCCCAACGCGCGGATGACCGACACCGAGGTGAACAACATGGGGCGGCGCACCTGGCGGCGCTACTCGACCACGCTGGGGATCGCCTACCACACGGATCCGGACCGCATTCAGGCGTTCGTCGAGGGCATCCGCGCGATCGTCCGCGCCAACCCGAACATGCGCCACGACTACTACATCGTGGAGTTCATCACGTTCGACGCCAGCAGCCTGAACATCATGGTCTACACCTTCATTCAGGCCGCGAGCTGGAACGAGGAGCTGCGCACGCGGCACGTCTTCAACCTCGACATTCTGCGCCTGGCGGAGCAGCTGGAGGTCGAGTTCGCCTTCCCCACGCAGACGCTGCATGTCGCCGAAATGCCCGACCAACCGCCGCAGCTGCCGCCGGCCCGCGAGCGCGCCGAGCTGGGCGCGCTGGTCGACGATTTCGCGCCGGACGGCAAAGCAGGCCAGCGCACGGATCGTCCAATCACGCGGGGTTACGACAACGGGTAGGGCGTGTTCGCACACAGTGCGCGCTTCGCGATTCTCCGCGCGCCACCTTCCGCCATCCGCACGTTACATTCCGTCATCCCCGCGCCCCTCCGTCATTCCTGCGCAGGCAGGAACAGGGGAATGAGCGGGGGTTATTCTGCGGGGAACCGGCAATAGGGAAGGACTTGCGCCATGAAGAACATGCGGATCGGGATGCACATCGCGTCGCACAATATCCAGCTGATGGGCGCGCCGCAGCTGATTGAAGGGATCGTCGCGGCGGACCGGGCGGGGCTGGACACCGCCTGGCTGACGGTCGGCGGGCCGGCGCCGGACCCGTTTGCGGTGTTCGTGGGGGCGGCGCTGAGCGGGGCCGAGCGGATCGACCTCGGCACCTCGATCGTGCCGACCTATCCGCGCCACCCGATCTCGATGGCGCAGGGCGCGGCGACCGTCGACCAGATCGCGCCGGGGCGGATGATCCTGGGGCTCGGCCCCTCCCACAAGCCAGCGATCGAGGGCACCTGGGGCATTCCCTTCGAGAAGCCACTCTCGCATCTGCGCGAGTACGTGACGATCTGCCGCGCGCTGCTGGAAGAGGGGGAGGTGGAGTTCGAGGGCGATATTCTCACCGCCCGCGCGCGGCTGATGGGCGGCCCGACCCAGGTGCGGACGATGATCGCCGCGCTGCGCGAGAAGGCGTTCCGAATGAGCGGCGAAATCACGGCGGGCGGCATCTCCTGGATGTGCCCGCTGCCCTACATCCGCGATGTCGCCGCGCCCGCGCAGCAGGTCGGGGCGGACGCCGCGGGCCGCGAAAAGCCGCAGATGGTCGTCCATACGCCGATCATCGCCAGCCAGGACCAGGCCGCCATCTACGCGGCGGCGCGCCGCCAGTTCGGCTTCTACCAGCGGCTGCCCTACTACTCCCAGATGCTGCAGGACGCGGGCTACGAGGAGGCCGCCGGCCGCGATTTCACCGACCGCATGGCCGACGCGCTGATCATCAGCGGCTCCGACGACGAAATCGCCGACCGCGTGCAGTCAATGCGCAACGACTACGGCGTAGACGAGCTGCTGGCGGCAATCGTAGTGCTGGAGGACGACCCGGAGCCGGCCATCGAGCGCACCCGCGCGCTGCTGGGCGAGCTGGCCCAGGCGGACTGACGTCGGCTAGCGCTTCTGCGGATCCATCAAGGCAACAGGCGCAAGCCGCGCGGCAAAGAGCGGGCTGTGCGCGTGCGAAGGCGCGCCGGGCGGCTCCGGCGGCGGCGCGGGCTGTTCGGCGGGCGGGCTGTCGCTCGCGACTGCGGCGGCCGTGCCCGCCTCCGGGGGGATGCGCCGGGTGCGCAACCAACCGAGCGCCATCAAGCCCGCGCCGGCGAAGATCACGATCCCGACGATCACCAAGGTCTCCCGCCCGCCAATCGCGTCGGCCAGCACGCCCCAGACCGGCGCCAGGAACGCCTGTAGCCCGAATGCGATCAGCACCCAGGACATCACCCGCCCGAAGTATTCCGGGCGCGTGTGCGACATCAGGATCGACTGGTTGACCAGCATCACGCCCGACCGTCCCGCGCCGGGTACGGCGGCGAGCAGCAGCACCAGCAGGAATGTCGGGGCGGCGGCGGCGACCCACATGCCCAGGCCCATCAGCACCGCGGTCGCCAGCAGCAGCGGATAGGCCAGCCGCCCGGAGACCATCCCCGCCAGCGGAATGTTGATCAGCAGCGCCGAGATGCCGAAGACGAGGTTGATCACCACCGCCTCATTCTCCGAGCGGCCGAATTCGCGGTCGAGGATGCCCGGCATCAGCGTCTGCATGGCGAAGCCGCAGACGACCATCAGCAGCCAGAAGAGCCAGAGCACGCGCAGCCGCGGGCGGCTGCGCAGGTAGCGGAATCCCTCGAACAGCTCGCGCCGCGCCGCGTGCCAGCCGCCCGCACGCTGCGACGGCTTGGTCCAGGGCAGCAGCAGCGTGAGCGGAATCACGATCACAAAGAGGCAGGCGACCATCAGGTAGAGGTAACCCGCGTCGACCTGAAAGATCAGCACCAGCACCGACGCCAGGGTCGGCCCGAATACCTGCGCGATGTTGATCGACATCTGTTGCAGCGCGACGGCGTTGGGCAGCAGGCGCTGGGGCACAAGGTCGGTGACCCAGGCCTGCCGCGCCGGTCCCATCAGCGCGAACGCCGCGCCCATCAGCAGAGTCGAGCCGAACAGCAGCGGAATGGTGATGCTGTCGGTGACGATCAACGCGCCGGTCACGACGATCACAATGCAGGGCGCGACCTGTCCGGCCAGGACCAGCGGCTTCTTCGGATAGCGGTCGGCGATCACGCCGCCGAGCGGCCCCAACACGACCTGCGCGAAACCCATCCCCATCTGCGCGAAGCCGGACGCGGCGTAGGAGCCGGTCAGCTCGTAGGCCACGATCGGCACGAGGATGAATGTCGTCATGAACGCGGTGGTGGCGAGCAGCGAGCCTGACCAGAGCAGGCGGAAGTCGCGCTCGCGCAGGGCTTCGAAGCTCTTGCCGAGTCCGCGCATTACGCGCTCCCGTTCGGGCCAACGCCGCGGCGCTGGCCGCTCATCAAGGCAACGGGCGCAACGCGCGCGGCGAACACGGGACTGAGCGTAGCCGCAGGCGCGGGAGCTGGCGCGGTCGCTTCGGGCTCAGGATCGGCGGCGGCGCTGCCCGGCTCAGGCGGCAGCCGGCGCACGCGCAGCCAGGCCAGCGCCAGCAGCGCGGTCGCCGCCAGCGAGACCAGCCCCACCACAACCAGCGCCTCGCGCCCGCCCAGCGTCTCCGCGATCTCGCCCCAGAGCGGCGCGACGAACGACTGCGCGCCGTAGCCGAGCATCACGAACGACATCACGCGGCCGAAATATTCCTGGCGGGAGTTGGTCATCATCAGCGACATCGTGACCAGCATCACGCCGGAGGAGCCGGCCCCGAGCACGAAGCCCATCACGATCAGCGCCTCGTAGGTGGGCGAGATGGCGGTCAGGACAAAGCCGATCATCGTCAGCACGCCGCAGGCGAAGAGCGAAGGCCAGGCCCAGCGCCCGCCGACCAGTCCGGCCAGAGGCAGGCTGATCGCGATCGAGGCGATGCCGATCGTGAGGAAGACGGGCATGGCGTCGAGCGAGGAGCGGCCGAACTCGCGATCGAGCACGCCGGGCAGCAGCGTGTTGGGCGCGAAGCTGCTGATCACGATCGCCATCCAGAAGAGCCAGAGGATCCAGAGCCGGCGGTTGTGTTTGAGGTAGCTGAAGCCGGCGCGCAGCTCGTGCAGCACCGGCGGGCGCTCCGCGCCGCCCCCGCTCGGTCCCGTCCAGGGCAACAGCGTGGTCAGCGGCACGACGACGAGGAAGAAGCTGGCGACGAGCAGGTAGAGCCAGCCGGCGTCGACCTGGAAGAGGATTCCGACGACGGAGACGATCATCGGGCCGAGCACGCGGGCGATGTTCTGCGCCATCTGCTGTAGGGCGACGCCGTTGGCGAGCAGTCGGCGGGGCACCAGATCGCCGAGCCAGGACTGCCGCGCAGGCCCCATCGCGGCGAAGCCGATGCCCATCAGCAACGTCGTGATGAACAGCAGCGGGACGGTGATTCGGTCGGTCAGAATCAGGAAGCCGGTGCCCAGGATCAGCAGCGCGGGAAAAGTTTGGCCAGCCAGCACCAGCGGCTTCTTCGGATAGCGGTCCGCGATCACGCCGCCGAACGGACCGAGGAAGAACATGGCGATCCCGGAGCCGGCCGCGGCGATGCCGGAATCGGTGTAGGAGCCGGAGATGTCGTAGGCCACGATCGGCACGAGCAGAAAGGAGGTCATGAAGGCGGTCGTGGAAAGCAGCGAGCCGAACCACAGGTAGCGGAAGTTGCGCACGCCGAACGCGGCGAAGGTGTTGCGCAGGCCGCGCACTACGCGCTCCCGCTCGGACCTGCGCCGCCGCGCTGACCGCTCATCAGCGCGACGGGGGCAAGGCGGGCGTTGAAGGCCGGCGCGGGCGCGAGCGGCGTGGGCGGGCGCTGCTCCGCCTGCGGCTCGGACTCGGCCGCCGTGCCCTGCTCCGTGGGCAGGTGGCGCGTGCGCAACCAGCCCAGCACCATCAGCGCCGTCGCCGCCAGCGCGACCAGGCCGATCACGGCCAGCGTCTGCCGCCCGCCGATCGCGTCGGCCAGCGCGCCCCAGATCGGCGCCAGCAGCGACTGAAAACCGAAGCCCATCATGACCAGCGACATCACCCGCCCGAAATACTGCGGCAGCGTGTTGGCCATCATGATTGACTGGTTGACCAGCATCACGCCCGAACGCCCCGCGCCGATCAATCCGGCCATCGCCAGAAACGCCCCGTAGGTCGGCGCCCAGGCGGTCAGGAAAAAGCCCGCCGCCATCAGCGCGCCCATCGTCAGCAGCGCCGGCCAGGCGAAGCGCCCCGAGACGATCCCGGCCAGCGGCAGGTTGACGATCAGGCTGGCGATGCCGAGCACGGTGAGCGAGGGCATCAGGTCGAACGGGCTGCGCCCGAACTCCGCCGCCAGCATGCCCGAGAGCAGCGTCTGGAAGGCGAAGCCGCACATCACCATGACCAGGAAGTAGCCCCACAGGATCCGCAGCCGCGGATTGGCGACCATGTAGCGGACGCCTTCGCGCAGCTCGACCAGCACCGCGCGCTGCGGTTGCGTCCGCTCCGCGGGCGCCGTCCGACGGATCATCGTCGTCAGCGGAATCACGATCACAAACAGGGCGGCCACGGCCAGGAACAGCTCGCCCTCGCCGAGCACCTCGCCCAGCGCGCCGATGATCAGCACCGGCGTGGTCACCTGCGCGATATTCATCGCCAGCTGTTGGAGCGCCACCGCGTTGGCCAGCAGCTTGCGCGGCATGAGTTCGCCCACCCAGGCCTGCCGCGCCGGACCCATCACCGAAAACGCCACGCCCATCAACAGCGTCGCGCCCAGCAGCAGCGGGATCGAGATCGCGCCGCTCACCATCAGCGCGCCCACCCCGCCGATGATCAGGCCGGGCGCGATCTGCCCCGCCAGCACCAGCGGCTTCTTCGGGTAGCGATCGGCGATCACCCCGCCGAACGGACCCAGCAGCACCTGCGAAATCCCCGATCCCATCGCCGCCAGGCTGGCCATCAGGTAGGAGCCGGTGAGGTCGTAGCCGACCGCCGGGATCAGGTAGAACGACGTCATAAACGCCGTGACCGACAGCAACGAACCCGACCAGAGCAGGCGGAAGTCGCGCGACGCGAACGCGGCGAAGGTGTCGCGCAGGCCGCTCATCGAGGCGGCCCCGCAGGCGCGGCGAGGGTGTGTCGCAGGCAGTTCATCAAGGCTCTGATCGTATGGCGCGCCAACGCTTAGCGCTACGCGAAACGATCACTCCAGCCCCTCCAGTGCCAAGCGCTTACCACAAGGCCGAGCTCAGCCCCGCCGCGCCCGCGCGCCTCCCGCCGCGCCCGCCGCCCAGCCCACCTCCTCCTTCCCCAATTCATCCCTCCCCCCTTCCAGGGGGGAGGTTAGGTGGGGGGTGAGAGGCAACGATCGGGCGCACCAATCAGGTTGCGCCCGATCGCCCCCGCCACACCTACACACTTCTCCCGCTCCCGTCGCACCCGCGTCCTCTTCCGTCATTCCTGCGCCCCTCTCGTCATTCCTGCGTAGGCAGGAACCTACGCGGTAGGCGGCGCGCGCCCTGGCGCCGAACATCCGGCGGCGGCGCAGAGGCGGCTTGGGCGGGCCGTCGGGATGTTGAGGTGCGCACCAAACGCTGGCGATCGCCGGGTTCCTGCCTGCGCAGGAATGACGAGAGGGGCGCAGGAATGACGGAAGAGGGGCGCAAGGATGACGACAAGGGGCGCAGGAATGACGCGGAGGGGCGCGAATGGCGAGGGGGGGCGCGAATGGCGAGGGGGGGCGCGAATGGCGAGGGGGGGCGCGAATGACGGATCTTGGGCGCGGGTGTGGGGGTGGCAAAGTGAGCGGGGGAGGACGATCGCAGCCTCCCACCCCCCACCTAACCTCCCCCCTGGAAGGGGGGAGGGATGAATTGGGGAAGGGCGTGGGTGTTGGGTGGGTTCCTGCCTGCGCAGGAATGACGGAAGAGGGGCGCAGGAATGACGGAAGAGGGGCGCAGGGATGACGGAAGAGGGGCGCAGGAATGACGGGGAGGGAGGCGCAGGAATGGCGGAGGGTGGGCAGCCCAGGAATGGCGGGGAGGGAGACGCAGGAATGACGGAGGGTGGGCGGTGTAGGAATGGCGGAGGGTGGGCGGCGGCGGTGTTCGGGTTTGTTTTTTTGGGGGGGTGTTGGGGGCGATTCGGGGGGATCCCTATCTGGTCGGGGGGCTTGGCGGCGTTCAGATTTGTTCGGGTTTGTTCGGATTTGTTCAGGGTTGTTCGGGGTGCGCCGGAGTGGAGCGGAGGTTGACGATGGCAAGGTTTGGCCAGCGTTGGCAAGGTGGGTTCCTGCCTGCGCAGGAATGACGAGAAGGGGGCGCAGGAATGACGAAGGGTGGGCGGCGCAGGAATGACGGGGAGGGCGGCGCAGGAATGACGAAGGGAGGGCGGCGCAGGAATGACAGAGGGTGGGCGGCGGCGGTGTTCGGGTTTGTTTTTTTTCGGGGTGTTGGAGGGCGATTCGGGGGGCGGTCCGATCTGGTCGGGGCGCTTGGCGGCGTTCGGGTTTGTTCAGGTTTGTTCGGATTTGTTCAGGTTTGTTCGGATTTGTTCAGGTTTGTTCGGGGTGCGCTGGAATGAGACGGGGGTTGACGCTGTCAACTTTTGGCAACCTGGTGTCAACCTCTGTCAAGGTTTGGTCAGCGTTGGCAAGTGCGTGGTTGCCGGCGGTGGCGTGAGGTGTGCGGCGGCGGCGTTGCTGGGGGGAGAGAGACATGGTCGGCACTCCTGTTCTGGTGCGAGCGTAGCAGGAATTGGGGGAATCGGGGGTGCGGCGGTTCCTGCCTGCGCAGGAATGACGGGAGAGGCGCAGGAATGACGGAGGAGGCGCAGGAATGACGGATGGGGCGGGGGCGGACGTATGCTCGGCGGTACGGCGGGAGGCGGCGATGATCCTGCGGCGCGGCGGCGATCAGGTCGAGGACGCGCTGACCCGCTGGCGCGATGCGGGCCTGATTTCCGCGCAAACCGCCGAGCAGGTGCGCGGTTTCGAGCGCGAGCGCCGCGCCGGCGGCGCGCCGCCCGGCGCAACGGGCCGAGTCGCCGACGCCGCGGCCTGCGTCGGCGTCGCCTTGGTCGCCGCCGCGGCCCTGCTGCTGGCCTTCTCGCAGTTTGAGGGCGATTTCGGTCCCCAGCTCGCCGTGCTCAGCGTGGTCGGCGCAGTCGCGCTCGGCGCGTCCACCGCCGCCCGCCGCCTGCGCCTCGCCGCCGCGGCCGACCTGCTCGCCGGCGCAGCCGTGGCGCTCTGGAGCGTCGCCATCGCCGTCGCGCTGGACGAGCTCGGCGGCGGCGACGACGCGGAGCTGGGCTGGGCGGTGATCTGCGCCGCGGTCGCCCTCATCGGGATCGCCATCTGGCGCGCCACCCGCTCGATCTCGGCCGGCACGCTCGCCGTCACGGCCTGGATCGCCTTGCCGCTGGCGCTGATCGTGAACAACGATTTCGAGCAGCTCTTCGACAGCGAAACATCAACCGGCTCGGTGGCCGGCGCGCTGATCCTGATGACGCTCGCCGCAGCCCTGACGCTGCTCGGCGCGCGGCTCGCGCAGCGGCGCGGCTGGGCCGACTCGACGACCATCTGGTGCGCGGCGTTCGTCGCCAGCACCGCGCTCGGCGTCGGGGTCGGCCTGGTCGCCATCGCGCGCGACGAAACGGGCTTTGATTTCGCATTCCCGGCCGGCGCAGCCGTCGCAACCGCGATCGCCGTCCAGCGGCGCGAGTCGGTCTGGCTGCCCTCGGCGTCCTGCCTCTTCTACTGCGCGAGCGTCGCCGCGCTGATCGACATCGAAGACATCCCGCGCACCGCGCTGGCGCTGCTCCTGCTCGCGCTCAGCTTCTTTCCCTTTGCGCCGCTCGCGCTCCGCCTGCCCGAGCATTGGCTTGTCCGCGTCTGGGAACTGGTCGTCTGGGCGGGCGGCCTCACCGCCGCAATCGGCTTCGCCGCCGCCGACGGCGGCTGGCCGGCCGCCGGCGGCGTCTGGGCCGCGGCAATGATTCTCAGCGCCGCCCTGCAGCGCCGCTGGCTGGCGATGGCCGCCGGCGTGATCGGCCTCTACGTCGTGTTCCTGATGATCGTGATCGAGACCTTCAACGCCAGCGCCGGCGCAGGCTTCGGCACCCTCGTCTTCGGCCTGCTCGTGCTCGCCGCAGTGCTCGCCTGGCGTCGTCGCGGCGCCGTCGGTTGACACTTCGCGCGGCGCGCTCCTAGCCTGCGCTGCGGCGGCCCGACAGGGAACCGCCCTGTGCCCGCATCCGGCAAGCGAACTGCGAGCGGCCCGCGCCGCCATGTCGCAGAGACGCAGAGTGAGGAAACGTCATGGAAGAGAAGACCGTCTCGGTAGTCAACGGCCGGTTCAATGTCGAGGTGCTCGAAGCCGGCTCCGGCCCCGACCTCCTCTTCATCCACGGAGCCGGCGGCCTGATGTGGGACCCCTTCCTCGAACAGCTCTCGCAGCGCTACCACGTGATCGCCCCGCGCCTGCCCGGCACGGGCGGCTCGACCGGCGTCGAATGGCTCATGGACCACCACGACGTCTTCGGCTTCTACTGGGACTTCCTCGGCGCGATGGGCGTCAGCGGCGATGTGATCGTGATGGGCCACTCGATGGGCGGCTGGTTCGCCTCCGAGGTCGCCGCGATGCGCCCCGAGCGCGTCTCGAGGCTGGTGCTGATCGCGCCCGTCGGCCTCTGGAACGACGACTACCCGGTCGTCGATTTCTTCGCGATGATGCCCAACGAGTTGGTCGGCGCGCTGTTCCACGACCAAGAGCACCCCGGCGCGAAGATGATGACCGCGCCGCCGCCCGAGGATCCCGACGAGCTGCGCGTGGCGACGGTCGAGCGGGCCAAGAACCTGCAAACCGCCGCGCGCTTCCTCTGGCCGATCCCCGACAAGCGGCTCTCCGAGCGCATCCACCGCATCGCCTCGCCCACGCTGATCTGCTGGGGCGAGTCGGACGGGCTGGTGCCGCCGCAGTACGCGCAGGACTTCAACAGCGCGATCGCCAACAGCGAGGTCGCGCTCTTCTCCGCCTCCGGCCACATGCCACAGGTTGAGGAGCCCGAGGCGATGCTGCAGAAAGTCAACGCCTTCCTCGGCGGCTAACCGCCGAGCGAGCAGTCGGCGCGCCCACCCAATGGCCGACCGGCTGGCCGACCGGCGGACGCTCGACCACTACCGCAGCGTCTTCCACATCTTCGGGCGCGAAGAAGCGCCCGGCCTCGATTCGCCGATCTACGCCGAACTCTCCTACGGCGTCTCGCTTGACGACGAGTTGCTCGCGATCGCCGCGCAGAAACGCAAGGGCCAGCCCGCCCCGAATGTGCTCTACGCCGCCGTCCAATACCTGCTGCTGAGCGGCGTCGAGCACCCGCTGGCGGCGCACTATCCAATCGTCAGCGGCGCGGAGCGGCCATCCGAACCGGCTTTTCCGCTCTTCCGCGACTTCGTGCTGTCGCACCGCGAGCAGGTGCTCGAGTTGGTGCGCGCGCGCGGCACGCAGACCAATGTCGTGCGGCGCTGCGCCTGCCTGCTGCCCGCCTTCTCGATCGTCGCCCGCGAAGCCGACGCGCCGCTCGCGCTGATCGACCTCGGCGCGAGCGGCGGCGTCAACCTCAACTTCGACCGCTACGGCTACCGCTATCTGCGCGGCGGCGCAGAGGAGCGGCGCTGGGGGCCGGCCGACGCCGCAGTGCAGCTGGAGTCGGAGCTGCGCGGCCCCGGCGCACTGCCCGAACTGGCCGACCGGATCGTCGTCGCCAGCCGCGTCGGAGTCGATCTCAACCCAATCAATCTGCGCGACCCCGATCAGCTGCGCTGGCTCCAGGCGCTGATCTGGCCCGAACACATCGAGCGCCACCAACGCCTGCGCGCCGCCGCCGCAGAGCTGGACGTCTCGCCTATCGAACTGCGCAAGGGCGACGGCGCGGAGCTGCTGCCCGAGCTGATCTGCGCCGCGCCGCCCCAAGCCGCGCTGGTCGTCTACGCCACCGTCGCGCTCTATCAGTTCGGCTCAGAGCGCGTCGCCCAAATCGAGCAGACGCTGCGCAGCGCAAGCCGGGAACGCCCCATCTGGCTGATCACGCTCGAAGGCCGCCGCCCCGAACTCACCCTCACCCGCTACCGCAGCGGCAACGCCGCCCCACAGCTGCTGGCCCAAGCTTCCCCCCACGCCTGGTGGATCCAGTGGACCACCGACAGCCGCTAGCGGCCGCCCAACACCCGTCCAACACCGCTCCTCCCCAATTCATCCCTCCCCCCCTTCCAGGGGGAGGCTAGGTGGGGGGTGCGAGGCCGCGAGCGGCGCACGATCGCGCTGCCCCCCCCCCCCCCACGACCCCCACGCCACCTCTTCTTCCGTCATTCCCCTGCCCTTTCCGTCATTCCTGCGTAGGCAGGAACCCAAACGGCCTCCGGCGTCAGGACACGCCACACCGTCCCGACGGCCCGCCCAAGTGAGATTCGAGCGCCGCCGGATGTCTGAGGCAGGGCGAAGTTTCGTCGTGCGCGCGGGTTCCTGCCTGCGCAGGAATGACGGAAGGGGCGCAGAAGTGGCGGAAGGGTGCAGGAATGACGGAGGGGGCGCAGGAATGACGGAGGGGGCGCAGGAATGGCGGAGGGGGCGCAGGAATGGCGGAGGGGGCGCAGGAATGGCGGAGAGGGGTGTGAGAATGGTGGAGGGGGGTGTGGGAATAGTGGAAGAGGACAAGAGGGGCGTGGATGATCGGGGCAGGGCACGATCGGTGGCGGCGGCTCGGGACTCGCACCCCCCACCTAACCTCCCCCCTGGAAGGGGGGAGGGATGAATTGGGGAAGGGGGTGGGGGCTGGGTGGGTGGTTCCTGCCTGCGCAGGAATGACGAAGAGGGCGCAGGAATGACGAAGAGGGCGCAGGAATGGCGGAGGGGGTGCCGGGGTGGGCAGTGCGAACGGGCCCTGGCGTGCCCTCGCTACAGCGCGTTCTGCTCGTGGGGGGTGACCATGATCTTGCAGTGGTCCTCCGGGTCGGCGAGCGTTTCGAATGCGCCGGCGACGCCCTCCAGATCGACTGCGCCCGTGACCATCGGGCCGGCGTTGATGCGGCCGCTCTCCAGCGCGTGGAGGCTCTCCTCGAACTCCTCGGGGGTGTAGCCGAGCACAAATTTGTAGCTCAGTTCCTTCTCGATCGCGGCCATCGGCTGGATCGTGTCGGGCTGCATGCAGACGCCCACGACGACGATGCGGGTGCCGCGATCGGGCGCTTCGCGGGCCAGTTGGGCGAGCATGCCGGGCACGCCCACCGCGTCGAACAACACCGCCTCCGGGAACGAGCCGAGCCGCTCCAGCGCCGTGACCGGCGAGAGTTCGCGCGGATCCACCACGCTATCCGCGCCCATGATCCCGGCCAGTTCGCGCCGACGGCTGGAGAAATCGGCGGCCACGATCGGTCCGACGCCGTCAATCTTCAGCGCGGCGATCGTCGCCAGGCCGACCGGGCCGCAGCCGTAGATCACGGCGGGCTCGTCGCTGAATTTGCCGGCCCGGACGGCGTGCAGACCCACCGCCATCGGCTCCGTGGCGGCGGCGTGCCGCGTCTCGAGCGAGTCGGCCACGGGCAGCAGCATCGCCGCGTCGAGCACCATGTACTCGCTGTAGCCGCCGGGGAAGTCGTTGGAGTACGCGCCGCGCGTGGGCACCGAGACGCAGCGCTCGCCGACCGGCACCGTTTCGGGCGTGTTCGGGCCGTAGGCCAGCACCTCGCAGCAGAACTCGTGCCCCATCACGATGTCGCGGCTCAAGTCGGGCGCGAAGCGGGAGCGCCCGTCGGCCTGCGAGGCGCTGACCATCTCCTGCCCGAACTTGATGAAGTGCAGGTCGGAGCCGCAGATGCCGCAGGCCAGTGTCTTGACCAACGCCTCGCCCTCACCCGGTTCCGGCTGCGGTACGTCGTCGACGACCAGCTCGAAGTTTCGCATCACCACTGCGCGCATCGGAGGCTCCTCTCATCCCAGGTCGTCCAAGACGACAGCGCAAGGCTATAGCCTGCGCAGGCGGGCATGAGCGGAGGGAGCGACGGCGATGGCGGCGACGACGGATCCGCTGCGGCGGGCGTATCGGGCGACCGACGGCTGGGTGCAGCTGAATGTGGAGAGCGAGGCCGACTGGAAGCGGCTGCGCGCCGCGCTGGGCGAGTTCGCGCTGGCCAACCACCAGTGGGATCATCACGAACGCCATCCGGCCGATACGGGCGATTACCTGCCAGAATTTCAGCTGGACATCAGCGACGACCCGCGTTTCGCCGACAGGGAGTCGCGGCTGGCCAACGCCGCCGCGCTCGCCGACATCCTCAGCGAAGCCTTCCGGCATCACACCCGGCGCGAATGGCTCGAGCTGCTCAGCGCCCGCAACATCCCCTGCGGCGCCCCCGAGCAAAAGCCGCCGGCCTAGGGACTGTTCACACTAATCACCCACTCCTTCCCAAATTCATCCCTCCCCCCTTCCAGGGGGGAGGTTAGGTGGGGGGTGGGAGGCAACGAGCGACCACCAGCCGTCATGTCACGCTCCAATCGTCCACTCCACCCCCTCTGTCGCCATGCCGCCCCCACCCGTCATTCCTGCGCAGGCAGGAAGACTCGTTTCACAGGCGAAGCAGGAATGACGGAAGGGGACGCAAGAGTGACGATCGGGCTGTGAGACGGCGGCAGCTCCCTGCTGCTAAGTATGTGGCACGCGATCGCCGGCGCGATTGCGCGGTAGGCTGAGCTGAACGCGGGCCGTGGACGGAGCGGGGAGGAAGCCGTAATGGAATCTGCGGCTGATGCCGCGCTGCGCGTGATCGGCGGGCGGGCGCTGAGCGGCGAGGTGCAGGTGGGCGGCGCGAAAAACGCCGCCATGCAGTGCATGGCCGCCGCGCTGCTCAGCGACGAAGCATCGCAGATTACCCATGTGCCCGACATCCTGGATGTGCGCGGCTTCTGCGAGATGCTGCGAGCCCTGGGCGCCTCGACATCGTTCGACCCCCAGGCTGGCCATGTGGAAGTTCAGCCCGGTTCGGCCGCCAACCTGGCCGACAGCGCGCCCGATGCGCTGGTCAAGAACCAACGCGCCTCGATCCTGCTGCTCGGCGCGCTGCTCGGACGCGGCCTCCGCCATGTCGAGAGCCGGCCGCCGGGCGGCGACGCGATCGGCGCCCGCTCGTTTGAAATCCACACCAAAGGCTTTCAGAAGCTCGGCGCGCAGGTGCATATCGCAGAGGGCGGCCGGATCGTCGTCGACGCTCCGCAGCCGTTGCGCGGCGCGGCGCTCTTCCTCGACTTTCCCAGCGTGCTGGGCACGGAAAATCTGCTGCTGGCGGCGGTGCGGGCGAAGGGGCAGACGAAGATCATCAACGCGGCGCGCGAACCAGAGGTCGTCTGCATGGCGGAGATGCTGCGCGAAATGGGCGCGCGCATCGAGGGCGCCGGCACCGACACGATCACGATTGACGGCGTTGATCAGCTGCGCGGTGTGGAGCACACCCTAATTCCCGATCGGATCGAGGCCGGCACGCTGGCCATCGCCGCGGCGATCAGCGGCGGCTCGGCGACGCTGATCGGCGTCAACCCGGCGCAGCTGGCGGGCGTCTGCGCGAAGCTGGAAGAGGCCGGCGTCTCGGTCGAGGCGGCCGGCGACACGCTCACCGTGCGCGTGGACCGACCGCTCTGCGCGACCGACATCCAAACCACGCCCCACCCCGGCTTCCCCACCGATCTGCAAGCGCCGATGACCGCGCTGCTCACCCAGGCCCACGGCGTATCGCAAGTTCGAGAGCGAGTTTTCGAGAATCGCATGCAGCACCTGGCAGCGCTGCGCGATCTGGGCGCGAAGATCGAGTCGCCGGAGGATCAGTTGGCGCTGGTGGACGGACCGTCGCTGCTCCGCGGCGCGAACGTGCGCGGCGACGACATCCGCGCCGCCGCCGCGCTGGTCGTGGCCGCGCTCGCCGCGCAGGGCGCGTCGCGCATCTACGGCCTGGAGCACCTGGACCGCGGCTACGCGCAACTGGAGCAAAAGCTGGCAACGCTCGGCGCACAAGTCGAGCGGCTGGCTTAGAGCCTGCTCACTCTTCCGTCATTCCTGCGCAGGCAGGAACCCACCGCCCTCTCTCGTCATTCCTGCACCCCTCTCCGTCATTCCTGCGTAGGCAGGAACCCACCGCGCGCAACCACGTCCCGTTCTGTGACCAACGCCCGGCGGTGCCGCGAGCCCGCTCAGTCGGGTCGTCGGGGCGCTGAGCCGCGTGCGAACGCTGGTGGCCGCCTTGATTCCTGCCTGCGCAGGAATGACGGAGAGGGCGCAGGAATGACGGAGGGGGCGCAGGAATGACGGAATGGAGGGCGGCGTGGGCGATCGGGGCGCGGTGCGATCGCTGCTGGCGCTTCGGGGCTTCGCACCCCCCACCTAACCTCCCCCCTGGAAGGGGGGAGGGATGAATTGGGGAGGGCGCACGGAGGGTTGGGCTGGCGCTGGGCCCGGCAAGATGCCCGTGGCGAGCGCGCGACGGGTTCCTGCCTACGCAGGAATGACGGAGGGGGCGCAGGAATGACGGAGGGGGCGCAGGAATGACGGAGGGGGCGCAGGAATGACGGATCTGAGAAGCGGAGAGCGAAGTGGCGAGCGCGCGACGGGTTCCTGCCTGCGCAGGAATGACGGAGGTGCGCAGGAATGACGGAGGGGGCGCAGGAATGACGGAGGGGCGAACACACCCTAGCCCGCCGGCGGGTAAACTTGACCCTCGCGCCCGCCGGCGCGGTCTGGAGGCTTGGAGCCAGATGCTCATCGGCAAGCGGTTGGGAATCGACCTCGGCACCGCGCATATCCGCATCGCGATCCCCCACGAGGGCATCAAGACCGATCAGCCCTCCGTGGTCGCGCTCGACCCGCGCGAAAACGCGGTCATCGCCGCGGGCGGCGACGCGGCGCGAATGATCGGCCGCGCACCCGAGACGATCCAGATCGTCCACCCCATGCGCGAAGGCGTGATCGACGACTACCTGATCGTCGAGGCGCTGCTCCGCTACTACATCTCCGATCTGGGCGGGCGCTGGAATCTCGTGCGCCCGGAGGTGATGGTCGCCACGCCCGCCGGCGTGACCAACGTCGAGCAGCGCGCCGTGCGCGACGCCGCCGAGCAGGCCGGCGCGCGACGCCCCGCCCACCTGATCGCCAACCCGCTCGCCGCCGCGATCGGCGCCGGACTGCCGATGGGCGACGCGCAGGGCTCGCTCGTCGTCGACCTCGGCGCCGGCCGCTCCGAAGCCGCCGTGCTCTCGATGTACGGCGTGGTCGTCTGGGAATCCGCCCGCGTCGGCGGCGATGTGATCCGCACCGCGATCGCCGATTACGTGCGGCGCCGGCACAACCTGCTGATCGGCGACACGACCGCCGACGACTTGAAGCACTCGATCGGCTCGGCCGAGCCGCTCGAACGCTCGCTGCGCACCCAGGTGCGCGGGCGCGACGCCGCGACCGGCATGCCCCGCACCGTGGCTCTCACCTCCAACGAGCTGACCCCCTCGATCCAGTCGGTGCTCGAGACAATCGTCGAGGTCATCCGCACCACGCTGGAGCGGACCCCGCCCGAGCTGACCGCCGATGTAATCGACCGCGGCTTAATGCTGACCGGCGGCGGCGCAATGCTGCGCGAGCTGGACAAATACCTCTCCCGCCAGACCGGCATTCCCGTCCACATCGCCGACCAGCCGCGCACCGCCGTAGCGATGGGCGCCGCCTTCGCCCTCGAAAATCTCGACCTGCTCCGCCCCAACCTGATCACCCCCGAAGGCGCCCTCACCGGCGACGGCCGCTTCTAAAGATTGTTCACAATTTCGTCATCCCTGCGCGCCGCTCCCGCACTCTCTTTTCCGTCATCCCTGCACCCCCATCCGTCATTCCTGCGCAGGCAGGAACCAGGGCGTGTTCACACTTCCGTCATTCCTGCGCCCCCTCCGTCGTTCCTGCGCAGGCAGGAACCAAGGCGTGTTCACACTTCCGTCATTCCTGCGCCCCCCTCCGTCATTCCTGCGCAGGCAGGAACCAGAGCGTGTTCACACTTCCGTCATTCCTGCGCCCCCCTCCGTCATTCCTGCGCAGGCAGGAACCTAAGCGATCTCCTGCGTTGCTGCATACCCAAGCATCGCGACGGCCTACCAAAGTCGCTTCTGCGCCGCCGCTGGGAGGTGAGAGCTAAAACGAGCTGCGTCCCGCCGCGTGGATTCCTGCCTACGCAGGAATGACGAGTCTACGCAGGAATGACGAAGTTTGAGAGAAAGAAACGTGAACGCCGCCTACTCCCCCAACCCATACTGCCGATTAAACGCCGCATAACGCCGCGGATCCAGATCCCGCTCGCCAAGCTGCGCGTAGCTCTCCGGATAGCGCCAGGCCCGAAACAGCCAGCTGCAGTTCATCCCCAGCTGCGGCGTCAGAAACGGCGAAATCCACTCCCAGACCACATCGCCGCGCCGCGCCGCCTCGAAAATGCGGCCCGACGCGCCCTCCGTGATCAACGTATTCCCGTTGCCCAGCCGCGCCGCGCCTGAAATATGCGCGCTGAAAAACTGCTCGCGCGGCTCGCCCTGCCAGGTCCACGCGATCTCGTCGCTCTGCGGGTCGACCTCGATCACCCGCGAGTAGGTCAAATCCAGCGTGCGGTGCATCCCGTTATCGAAAATCAGCACATTGCCCGACGCCTGCGCCGTCGCGTGATGCTGATGCGAAATCTCCGGCCAGCCGAACTCCCAGCCCAGACTCGCCTCGCCGTCGTCGCCGCGATCGACCCGCCCGACCAGCGAAATGCTGCGCGCCGAAAACAGAATCCCGCCCTCCGCGTCCACATCGATGCTGTTCGCGTGCGACCATTCCCAGCGCCGCTCGAACGGGCAGATGCGGTGCCGCCGCGGGTCGAGCAGACGCCACAGATGAATGCGGCTCAGCTCTGCCCCGTCGGCGTCCAGCTCCACGATGTCGTCGCCGATCATCCAGTCCGGCGTATAGCGCCGCGCCACCCGCTGCCCGCCCCGCACCCGCTTCGCGATCTCGGCGTCGATCGGCGCCCACTCCAGAACCAGCGTGTGGCCATTCTCCAGACGCTGGAAATCGTGGTGGAATGCGGGGTTTTCGATCACCGACAGTTCGTTGCCCTCCCAATCCAGCTCGCGCAGCGAAGAGCCGCCGCCGCCCAGCCAGCGGTACACATCCGGCGGCTCCGGCGGCAGCAACTCGAAGCGCCCCACCTGCGGACGCGGGCGGAAGCTGTCGGGCGGATCCGCGCACAGCGCCAGCAGATTGCCGTTGGGCAGCAGCTCGACGTTGAAGCCCACGCAGCCCTGAAAGTCCCAGCGATGCACCGCCCGCCCCTGCAAATCGAGCAGCAGCGCAAACTCCCCGCCCGCCGGCGCAACGAGCGTGTACCCCCGAAACGCCCGCGCCGCATCGAGGTGCGTCAACCCCACCGGACGATGAATTGGCCAGCCCATGCCGCGCAGGGTAGCGCCCGCGCGCGAGTTGCGCAGGACACAGTTGTTCCCTCAACGCACCCTGTCAGATGCTTGGGTGAGTTGCGGTTTTTGGTTTGCGGGTGTATTGCTTGCCTATGCCCCTCTCGCAGTCAAGCTCCCACACTCGCACATTGCCGAAGGCCAATCGTCGGCGAAAGCAAGCAGAGGAGGCACGCCATCAATGGGTAGAGCGTGAACGGGTCGATCGTGAGAATGAAGAACGAGGGCACCCCCCGGAATCGACATCATCGTCAACCAAGAGAGGTAGTCCACACTTCTGGCTCGCTGTGGCGGTGGCGATAGTGGCAGGAGTGGGAATCTTCCTCGCACTACCCGATCAGGGTGGTGGAGTCGAGCCACCCGAACCACCCCCCGAACCACCCGTGGTGCTAACAGCGCCCTCGAGCGGGTATGCCCGCTGCGGCTCCGACACGACAAAGGTGTATTGGTTCGACCGCACCAACTACCAGAAGCGCCACCTCGACATCACCGGCGAGCAGGCTACCGCGATACTCGGCCGGGCCTGGTGGAACACCATCGGCCACATGAGTCAGAGCGCCTGCGACAGCTGGCCGACCGGATCCCCATTGACCGGACGACCGCCGAGCTGATGATGCTCCTCGGCCCCGCTGGTCGCGGCTGGCGATCAGCCAGCCGCGACCAGCTCATGCCGCATCCAGGTGCGTCAACCCCACCGGACGATGAAATGGCCAGCCCATGCCGCGCAGGGTAGCGCCCGCGCGCGGCGGCGTGTTGAAATCCGTGAACGCCCGCCTTACAATTCCTCCCATGCGCAGATCAGCAGTCGCGCGCGATGTTCGGGAGGGATTGGCATGCCGGCCACGTTTTGCCGTTCACGATCGCGGGGGGGGGGGGGGGGGATGAAAACCCTCCTGCTCGCGCTGCTTGTCGGCCTGGCGGCGATCGCCGGACTGACCCTCTCCGCCGCGGCACAGCCCGGCGGCGACGGAGCGGATGACGCGGACCCGCAGGGCCGCATCATCGCCCGCATCCAGGACCGCACGGGCGACGACGGCGTAGACGATTACCGCATCGAGTTCGGCTTCTTCCCCGAATGGGCGATGGATGACAAGGACCCGTGGTCCGAGGCCGTCGCCACGTGGTCCGACTGGCTGCCGCGCTTACGCTACCTGAACAAGACCGTCATCGACCGCCGCGCCGCCGCCGACAATCGCCGCTGGCTGCGCAGCTCGCTGATCAGCGTCCCCACCAGCGCGCAACCCGGCGGCGGCGGCGCGCAACTTGAGGACGACGGGGCCAGCGGGCAAAGCCTGATCGAAGGCCGCGTGATCGCCCGCTACCACCCCGACTCCCGCGGCCGCCTGCGCGTCGAGTTCGGCTTCCTGCCCGAGTGGGCCTTCATCCGCACCGCCGACACCGAAGAGGCCGTCGAGCAGTACGGCGGCGACTTGCTCCCCCGCTCCCGCTATATCAGCGCCTCGATGATCGAGAGCCGCCGCGGCGTCTGGCTGCGCAGCTCCGTGGTCGAGGTCCCGCTGCGCGCCCCGGTGGTCGTCATCGAACAGCCACAGGCGCCGGCAATCGACAGCATCAGCTGCTCGCCGTCGTCGCCGACGGTGGACCAGAATGTGACCTGCACGGCGGCTCTGAGTGGCGGCGATCCTGCTTCCTGGGCCTGGAGCGGCGGGAGCAGCAGCGGCTCAAGCGAGCGCTACACGACCAGCTTCAGCACATCCGGCGCGAAGACGGTCTCGCTCACCGTAACCAACAGCGCCGGCAGCGATACCGAAACGATTACGCTTACCGTTGCGCAGCCGCTGCAGGCGCCGGCGATTGACAGCATTCGCTGCTCGCCGTCGCAGCCCGCGGTGGACGAGAACGTTACTTGCGCGGCGACTCTGAGCGGCGGGGATCCGGATACCTACGCCTGGCAAACCGCCAACGGCAGCGGCTCCGCCGCCGAGCACTCCACCAGCTTCGGCAAGGCGGGCGAGTACGCCATCTCGCTCACCGTCGCGAACGCCGCCGGCGACGACAGCGAATCGATCACCCTGACCGTCTCCGACGAGCTGCAAGCGCCGGTCATCGACAGCATCAGCTGCCCGTCCTCGGCTGCGGTGAACGAGAGCGTTACCTGCACGGCAAGCAACAGCGGCGGCGCGATCGACAGCTACTCCTGGAGCGACAGCGACGGCGGCTCGGGCAGCGGCGCGTCGTACTCGACCAGCTTCAGCACTTCGGGCGCAAAGACGGTCTCGCTCACCGCGCGCAACGCGGCCGGCAGCGGCAGCGACTCGACCACGGTGACCGTCGAGGAGGAGATCGAGCCGCCGCAGATCAATATCAGTTGCCCGTCGTCGGCTGCGGTGAACGAGAGCGTCGCCTGCACCGTGAGCAACAGCGGCGGCGCGATCGACAGCTACAACTGGAGAGACAGCGATGGCGGCTCCGGCAGCGGCTCGTCCTACTCGACCAGCTTCAGCACTTCGGGCGCGAAGACCATCCGGGTGACCGCCCGCAACTCGGCCGGCAGCGACAGCGACTCGGCCAGCGTCAGGGTGGCCGGAGCGCCGGTGATCAGCATTAACTGTCCGTCGTCGGCTGCGGTGGACCAGAGCGTCGCCTGCGCGGTAAGCAACAGCGGCGGCACGATCGACAGCTACGCCTGGCGAGACAGCGACGGCGGTTCGGGCAGCGGCTCGTCATACTCGACCAGCTTCAGCTCGACCGGCGCAAAGACCGTCTCGCTCACCGCGCGCAACGCGGCCGGCAGCGACAGCGACTCGACCACGGTGACCGTCGAGGAGGAGATCGAGTCGCCGCAGATCAGTATCAGCTGTCCGTCGTCGGCTGCGGTGTACCAGCCGAACGTCACTTGCACGGTGAGCAACAGCGGCGGCGCGATTGACAGCTACGCCTGGAGCGACAGCGACGGCGGCTCGGGCAGCAGCTCATCGTACTCAACCAGCTTCACCACCGCGGGCGCAAAGACGATCTCGCTGACCGCGCGCAACTCAGCCGGCAGCGACAACGCCTCGGCCACCGTCGAGGTCCGGGAGCCGCCGCTGATCAGCGTCAGCTGCCCGGCGTCGGCTGCGGTGAACGAGAGCATCACCTGCACCGTGAGCAACAGCGGCGGCCCGATCGACACGTACGCCTGGAGCGACAACGGAGGCGGTTCCGGCAGCGGCTCGTCGTACTCGACCAGCTTCAGCACTACGGGCGTAAAGACGGTCTTGCTGTTCGTGCGCAGCTCGGCCGGCAGCGACAACGGCGAGGCCGGCGTCGAGGTGCGGGCGGCGCCGCCGCCGGTCCAGCTGCCGGATGTCAGCATCAGTTGTCCGTCGTCGGCGGGGGTGGACCAAAGCGTCGCCTGCACCGTGAGCAACAGCGGCGGCGCGATTGACAGCTACGCCTGGAGCGACAGCGGCGGCGGCTCAGGCAGCAGCTCGTCGTACTCGACCAGCTTCAGCTCGGCCGGCGCAAAAACCGTCTCGCTGACCGCGAGCAACCGCGCGGGCAGCGACAGCGACTCGACCACCGTCGAGGTGCGGGCGCAGCTGTCGCCGCCTGTGATCGACAGCATCAACTGTTCGTCGTCGCGACCCGATGTGGACGAGATCATCACCTGCACGGTGAGCGCCAGCGGCGGCGCGATTGACAGCTACACGTGGAGCGGCGGCAGCGGCAGCAACAGTCACGGCGGCCGTCGCGGCGCGACCTACCGCGTCAGCTTCGTCTTTGACGCCACGGAAAGAATTCGGCTGACCGTGCGCAACGCGGCGGGCAGCGACCGCGAAACGATCTGGATAGAGGTCCAGCCGGTGAGGCCGTACATCGTCATCAGCTGTCCGTCGTCGGCGGGGGTGGACGAGAGCGTCACCTGCACGTTGCGCAACAGCGGCGCCGCAATCGACAGCTACTCGTGGAGCGACAGCGATGGCGGCTCAGGCAGCAGCGCGTCGTACTCGACGAGTTTCAGCTCGTTGGGCGCGAAGACGGTCTCGGCGACCGCGAGCAACTCAGTGGGCAGCCACAATGCCCGGGCCACCATCAATGTCCTGCCGGAATTGCCGCAGATCAGCATCAGCTGTCCGTCGTCGGTTGTGCTGAACGAGAGCGTCGACTGCACGGTGAGCAACAGCGGCGGCGCGATCGACCGCTACGTATGGAGCGACAGCGACGGCGGCGCCGGCAGCAGCTCGTCATACTCGACGAGCTTCAGATATACGGGCCAGAGAACGGTCCTGCTGTACGCGCACAACGCAGCCGGCCACGACTCTGACTCGGTCATCGTGGAGGTTCGGGCGCCGCCGGAGGTCCAACAGCCGGATGTCAGCATCAGTTGCCCGTCGTCGGCTGCGGTGTACCAGCCGAACGTCACTTGCACGGTGAGCAACAGCGGCGGCGCGATTGAGAGCTACGCCTGGAGCGACAGCGACGGCGGCTCGGGCAGCAGCTCATCGTACTCAACCAGCTTCACCACCGCGGGCGCAAAGACGATCTCGCTGACCGCGCGCAACACAGCCGGCAGCGACAACGCCTCGGCCAGCGTCGAGGTCCGGGAGCCGCCGCAGATCAGCGTCAGCTGCCCGTCGTCGGCTGTGGTGAACGAGAGCATCACCTGCACCGTGAGCAACAGCGGCGGCCCGATCGACACGTACGCCTGGAGCGACAACGGAGGCGGTTCCGGCAGCGGCTCGTCGTACTCGACCAGCTTCAGCACTACGGGCGTAAAGACGATCTTGCTGTTCGTGCGCAGCTCGGCCGGCAGCGACAACGGCTCGGCCGGCGTCGAGGTGCGGGCGGCGCCGCCGCCGGTCCAGCTGCCGGATGTCAGCATCAGTTGTCCGTCGTCGGCTGCGGTGGACCAAAGCGTCGCCTGCACCGTGAGCAACAGCGGCGGCGCGATTGACAGCTACGCCTGGAGCGACAGCGGCGGCGGCTCAGGCAGCGGCTCGTCGTACTCGACCAGATTCAACACTTCGGGCGCAAAGACCGTCTCGCTGACCGCGACCAACAGCGCCGGCAGCGACAGCGCTTCAGCCGGCGTGAATGTCATCGCGCTGCCTGTAATCACCGTCAGCTGCCCGTCGACGGCCGATACGGGCGAGACCATCACCTGCACGGTGAGCAACAGCGGCGGCGCGATCGTCCGCTACATCTGGGTCGCCAGCGACGGGGGCTCGGGCAGCGGCTCGTCGTACTCGACCAGCTTCAGCTCGGCCGGCGCGAAGGGGATCCGGCTGACCGCGCGCAACGCCGCCGGCGCCGCCAGCGACTCGACCACCGTCGAGGTGCGGGCGGCATCACCCTGAGCCGATCACAGCCGCCGCGGAGCAGTGTTACCCCGCCGCGACCAGCGGCAGCACCTCCGACGCGACCCGCTCGCACTCTTCCCGATGCGGGTAGCCGCTCAGGATGAACTCGCTGAAGCCCAGCTCGCGATACGCGGCCAACTCCGCCGCCGCCTGCTCCGGCGTCCCCACAATCGCCGTCCCTAAATTCACCCGCACCCGCGAAATCCCATTCCAGAGGCGCTCGCTGAGGCGATCGTCCTCCACCCGCCGCGCTTGCGCCGCCGCGCCCACCATCGCCGTGCCCCGCACCGACGCGGCGCGCTGCGCCAGCACATCGGGGTGCGCCTCCGAGAGCAGCGCCTGGGCGGCTTGCCAGGCGGCGGCTTCCGTCTCGCGCACCACCAAATGCGTGCGCAGGCCGAAGCTGGGCTCGCGGCCCTCGGCGGCGTAGGCGGCGCGGGCGCGATCGAGCAGCGCCGCCAGCTGCTCGCGCGGCTGAATCCAGCAGAGCAGCACATCGCCGCGCCGCGCGGCCAGGCGCAGCGCAGCGTCCGACGCCCCGCCCAGATACCAGGCCGGAGCGGGCGCTTCGGGGCGCGGCGAAACGATCGCCCCGCGCAGCCGCACGTGCTCGCCGGCGTAATCGAGCGGCCCGCCCTCGCGCCAGAGCCGCGCGCAGGCCTCGATGAACTCATCGGCCTGCCGATAGCGCGCGCCATAATCCAGCGTCGCGCCGATCCGCTCGTTGTCGCCCTGGATGCCGCCCGGCACGATGTTGATATCGACCCGCCCGCCGGAAATCTCGTGCAGCGTCGCCGCCTGCTGCGCGAACAGCCCCGCCGGCAGCGCGCCCGGCCGCACCGCGATCAGCAGGCGGATGCGCTCCGTCGTCGCCAGCAGCGCCGCCGAGGTCGTCCACGTCTCGGCGATGGGCGCCGACTGCTCGAACAGCCCGTTCGCCAGCCGCGTGGGGATCAGCAGCGAGTGGAAGCCCAGCCGCTCGGCGGTCCGCACCACCGAGCGCAGGTAATCAAACGTCGGCGCGCGCTCCGCCCGCAGCGTCCCAATCCGCGCGCCGTCGCCGTCGATCGGCACAAACCAGGAGAAGCGTGGGGCGTCGTCGCTCATGCGCACAGCGTAAAGCGTCGCGCGGCCCCGCTCACTGCCGCGCGCAGCTCACCGTCCAGCTGCCCACGGCTTGCACTTCGACATCGATCGCGCCTCGAAAGGTGAGCAAACCGCTGCCGACGACGATCCGCTTTCGGGCGGACCACGCGGACACCTCGATCTCGTTTGCGACGACTTCAAAGCCCCTCTCGCGTCCCGTCATCCAGACGAGGAAGTTTTCGCCGCCGTACTGCCCGGTGTTGCCGGACACCCGGCTTTCGCAGAAGTACACTCCGTCCGTCAGCCGCATCGTCTGTACGCCGTTGCCCGTGCCGCTGATCGTCGTGGTCGCGCTCGGGTCGCCGGTCGCCGCTGCGCCGTCGGAAACTGTTACGGCTATGGGGCTGCTGTTCAGCCAGCGCCCCGGCGTTGCGTCGGAGGGAAAGTATCGAGATGAGGGAAACGTGCGCTGTCCCCAGGAGCCGTCGGGCTGGCGTTGCTGCAACGCGAACTCCACCGCGCCCCGCTCCGAGTCGAGACGCGCCGTGATTCGCACCTCCGTCTCGGATTGCGTGACCTGCGCAAGGCCGTACCCACCGGCGGCCAAACCGATGGCAAGCAGAGCGATCAGCGCCCACGTACCCGTGCGGATTTTGGACATTTCGATCCTCCCCTCGTTGTGCCTGGTCCAAATTGTACCCCCGCAGCACGGAAATGGTGCAGCGCGCCCCTTTCCCGCCCCACCCGCACACTCACCCCGTCACACCCGCGCGAGCCACCCCGCCCCACCCACGCGAACCAGACCGCCCCACCCGCGCGAGCCAGACCGTCACACCCGCGCGCCCTTTTCCCGCCCCACCCGCGCGAGCCAGACCGCCACACCCGCGCGCCCTTTTCCCGCCCCACCCGCGCGAGCCAAACCGCCCCACCCGCGCGAGCCAGACCGTCACACCCGCGCGAGCCGGACCGTCATACCCGCGCTTGCCGCGGGTATCTCGCCGTGACGAGCACCGAGCCCCGCGCGCCCACCGCCGCCCCCGCCACGCCCACCTCCCCATTCCGGTCCCTCCCCCACCTCCGCCACATCCGCACCCTCCCGCGCCCCACCCGCGCGAGCCAGACCATCACACCCGCGCCCCTTTCCCGTCATACCCGCGCGAGCCAGACCGTCACACCCGCGCGCCCTTTTCCCGCCCCACCCGCGCGAGCCAGACCGTCACACCCGCGCGAGCCGGACCGTCATACCCGCGCTTGCCGCGGGTATCTCGCCGCGACGAGCACCGAGCCCCGCGCGCCCACCGCCGCCCCCGCCACGCCCACCTCCCCATTCCGGTCCCTCCCCCACCCCCGCCACACCCGCGCGAGCCGGACCGTCATACCCGCGCTTGCCGCGGGTATCTCGCCGCGACGAGCACCAAGCCCCGCGCGCCCACCGCCGCCCCCGCCACGCCCGCGCGAGCCAGACCGTCCCACCCGCGCGAGCCAAACCGCCATACCCGCGCGAGCCAAACCGCCATACCCGCGCGAGCCGGACCGTCATACCCGCGCTTGCCGCGGGTATCTCGCCGCGACGAGCACCGAGCCCCGCGCGCCCACCGCCACCCCCGCCACGCCCGCCTCCCCATTCCGGTCCCTCCCCCACCTCCGCCACCTCCGCACCCTCCCGCGCCCCACCCGCGCGAGCCAGACCGCCCCACCCGCGCGAGCCAGACCGTCCCACCCGCGCGAGCCAGACCGTCCCACCCGCGCGAGCCAAACCGCCATACCCGCGCGAGCCGGACCGTCATACCCGCGCTTGCCGCGGGTATCTCGCCGCGACGAGCACCGAGCCCCGCGCGCCCACCGCCGCCCCCGCCACGCCCGCGCGAGCTAGACCGTCATACCCGCGCTTGCCGCGGGTATCTCGCCGCGACGAGCACCAAGCCCCGCGCGCCCACCGCCGCCCCCGCCACGCCCGCGCGAGCTGGACCGTCATACCCGCGCTTGCCGCGGGTATCTCGCCGCGGCGAGCACCAAGCCCCGCGCCCCACCAGGGGCGCGGCAGCGCGGACAAACCTTAGCTATTGAGGAAACCGCCAACGGCGCTAAGAAACTCATCCAGCTGGTCGTGGTGGACCCAGTGCCCCGCATTCGCGATACCCACCTTCCGCGCCTGCGGGAACGAATCGGTGCGCTCATCCTTCGCCGGATCCCCCGCGCTCTCCAGACCGCTGATCAGCAGCGTCGGCATCCGCACCCGCCCCCAGATTTCCTCCGCGTCGGCCTCGTTGAACGGATACGGCGACGATGAGCGGGCGTAGTTGTCGAACTTCCAAGCGAACGTGCCATCCTCATTCTGATTGACCGCGTGCGTTGTGAGGTGGCGCGCCTGCTCGTCGCTCAGGCGCGGGTTGGCCTCTTGCATCCGCGCTACGGCGTCTTCGAGCGAGGCGTAGCGGTGGGGGAGGCGCCCGGCGAAGCCGTGGATGCTCTCGATCCAGGACGACATGCGCCGGTCGGCGGGCGTCTCTGAATGCGCCTCCGTCTGGCTGCGCGAGGGGCCGAGCCCCTCAATCGCGATCAGCCGCGAGACGCGCTCGGGGTAGATGCCCGCGTATTCGAGGCAGATGCGCCCGCCCAGCGAGTGCCCCAGCAGTGTCACCGGCGCGAGGTCGTTCTGGCGCACCAGCTGGGCCAAGTCGTAGACGTAATCGATCATCGCGTAGCCGGAGCCGATCACCCACTGCGAGTCGCCGTGGCCGCGCAGGTCGGGCGCGATCACGTGATAGCGGTCGCGCAGCGCCAGCGCGACCCAGTCCCACGAGCGGCAGTGGTCGCGCCCGCCGTGCACCAACACCAGCGGCGGCGCGTCGGGATTGCCCCAGTCCACATAGTGCAGCCGCAGGCGCTGCGAAAAGTACGTGTGCGAAGCCGGGTAGTCATTCAGCTGCGGCATAGAGCGAGCCTATCCGACGCCTGGCGACGCGCCAGCTGTTCGCCGGCGCTCAGGGCTGTTCGGCGGCTCAAGAGAGCGCCAGGTTGTTGCGGTGGACGACATCCGCGCCGAACTCGTAGCCGAGGATGGACTCGATCTCGCTGGAGCGGCGGCCGCGGATGCGCTCGACATCGGCGGCCGCGTAGTTGCTCAGCCCGACCGCGATCTGCTCGCCCTGCGGGTTGCGCAGCGCCACGATGTCGCCGCGCTTGAAGTCGCCCTCGACGGCGGCAATGCCGGCCGGCAGCAGGCTGCGCCCCTGCGAGCGGATCGCGCGCGCCGCCCCCGCGTCGAGCGCGAGCGCGCCGCCCTCGCCGAGCCCCGCCAGCAGCCAGCGCTTGCGCGACTCGCGCACATCGGCGCCGGCCGGAATCCGGGTGCCGATTCGCTCGCCGCGAGCGATCCGCAGCAGCACATCGGGCTCGCGCCCGTTGGCGATCACCACCGTCGCGCCGCTCGACGAGGCCCGCTGCGCGGCTTCGAGCTTGGCGCGCATTCCGCCCCGACCGCGCGCGTCGGGCGGTCCGGCCAGCGCCAGCAGCTCGCCCGGCCGGCGGACCTCCGGCAGCAGCCGCGCGTCGGGATGGCGGCGCGGATCGCGGTCGAACACCCCGTCCACATCGCTCAGCAGAATCAGCAGCTGCGCGTCGATCAGGTTGGCCACCAGCGCGGAGAGCGCGTCGTTCTCGCCGAACGCGCCGCCGCGCAACTCGTCGTCGGCGACCACGTCGTTCTCGTTGATGATCGGCACGACGCCGAAGCGCAGCAGCCGCAGCAGCGTGTTGCGCACATTGAGGTAGCCGACCCGCTCGGCGACGTCGACGCGCGTGATCAGCGCCTGCGCGGCGGTCAGATCGTGGCGCTGTAGCAGCTGGTCGTAGCGCTCGATCAGGTGCGCCTGGCCGATCGCCGCCAACGCCTGGCGCTGGCCGATGCTCGAGCCGTCGGCGCGCGCGCCGACGCGGGCGCGGCCGGCCGCCACCGCGCCGCTGGTGACCACGGCGACCTCGACCGAGGCGCGGCGCAACTCGGCGATCTGCCGCACAATGTCGTCGAGCACGAGCGGATCGATCCGCTCGCCGCCGCCGGTGAGCAGGTTGGTGCCGAGCTTGGCGATGATTCGTTGGGCGCGCATCAAGCGGATTCCCGGCCCGGCGCGTGCGGCATATGCGCCGCGTCGCGGATAATCACCCTATGCAAATCGAGATTAAGGCGCACATCGACGTCAAGCACTGGCTGCGCTGGTGGAGTCTGCATCTTAGGTGGCTCTGGCAGGACGCGAAGCTGCTTGCGACGCGGACGGGCAGCGAGTTCCTCGACGACCACTGCACCCAGCTGGCCGCCTCGATGTCCTACTACATCATGTTCTCGCTCTTCCCGCTGGCGATCCTGCTGGTCTCGATCGCCGGGCTGATTTTGACCAACCAGGAGGTGCAGGATCGCTTCGTCGAGGGGCTGCTGGCCGCGCTGCCCGTCTCGGAGGGCGCGGGGCGCGAGAGCCTGCACGCGCTGATCGATCCGATCGCCCAGGGGCGCTCGGCAATCGGCCTGATCAGCATCTTCGGGCTGGTCTGGGGCGCGTCGGGCATGATGGGCGCGCTGCGCCACAGCCTCAACACGGCTTGGGACCACGATCACCGCCGCCCGTTCGTGCGCGGCAAGCTGATCGACTTCGCGCTCGTGCTCGGCGTCGGCTACCTGCTCGCGATGTCGATCGCGATCACCATCCTGCTGCGCGTGGCGCGCGAACTGAGCGGCGATGTCGCCTCGGCGCTCGGACCCTTCGGCAGCGGCGCGAGCGAGATCGTCAACCTGATCAGCATCCTGATCCCGTTCCTGCTGACGACGATGACCTTCACGCTGGTCTTCAAGCTGATTCCGAGCGTGCCGGTGCGCACCCGCGACGCGCTCGGCGGCGCGCTGCTCTCCGCCGCGCTGTTCGAGCTGCTCAAGCACGGCTTCGCCGTCTACCTGCGCAACTTCTCCAACTACGACGCGATCTACGGCTCGCTGGGCGCCACAATTGCGCTGCTGTTCTTCATCTACCTCGGCTCCTGCGTGCTGCTGCTGGGCGCCGAGCTGGCCTCCGAGCTGCCGCGCGTGCTGCACGGCCACTACGACGACGAGCTCGATTCAGTCACCGGCGGCCGGCAGGGCCCCTGGTACCGCCGCGCGCTGCTGGCCGCCACCGGCCTGGTGCTCGACGACGGCGCAGGCAAGGACGCGGGTCAAAACCCCGAAGCAAGCGCCGCCCGCCAACAACGCCGCGAGGAAGAACGCTCCGAGCGCCTCAAACGCTAGCCCCCCTCACCGTCATTCCTGCGCCCCCTTCCGTTATTCCTGCGCAGGCAGGAACCCCCTCCTGCCGCCCCCCGTCCGTCATTCCTGCGCCCCCCTCCGTCATTCCTGCGCAGGCAGGAACCCCCTCCTGCCGCCTCCCGTCCGTCATTCCTGCGCCCCCCTTCGTCATTCCTGCGCAGGCAGGAACCCCCTCCTGCCGCCCCCCGTCCGTCATTCCTGCGCCCCCCTCCGTCATTCCTGCGCAGGCAGGAACCCCCTCCTGCCGCCCCCCGTCCGTCATTCCTGCCGCCTCCCGTCCGTCATTCCTGCGCCCCCTCCGTCATTCCTGCGCAGGCAGGAACCCAGCCCCCGCCGCGCCCAGCATCTACCCCTCTCGTCATCCAGGTCCGCGCAAGTGCGATACACTGAGGCCATGCATCCCATGGCGATCCGCGCGGAAGCGCGCGACGGATACCGGCTCTGGCTCGAATACGACGACGGCCTATGCGGCGAGGTGGACCTCTCGGACCTCGCGGGCGAGGAGGACTACGCCGTCTGGCGCGACTACGATTTCTTTCGCAGCGTCCGCGTGGACAGCTACGGCGACATCGCCTGGAGCGACGACCTGCTCCTCTCGCCCGAGCATCTCTACGCCGAGTTGCGGGGCATCAGCATTGAAGAGCAGGAGGCGATCTGGGAAGCCAACGAGCCGCCGCCGCTGCTGATGCCGAAACCGACCAGAGTCGAGCCGCGCGGCGAATGCCGCATCTGGCTCGAATACGACGACGGCGCGAGCGGCGAGCTGGACCTCTCGCCCCTGCTGGACCTCGGCCTGTTCAGGGCGCTTCGGGATCGCTCTCTCTTCGAGCGTGTGCGGCTCACGGATCACGGCGCAGTGGTCTGGACCGATGATCTGGAGCTCTGCGCCGATTCGCTCTACCTCCGGCTGACGGGGGACCCGCCTGGGGCCTGACGGGCACCGCTGCCGGCCCACAGGTGGATGGCGTTTGACAGGGCGGCTTGCGAGGCGGTAGCTTGCGCGTCAAACCCGCGCCGCCGGTGCGCGCGGGCGCGCACAACCTCACCCCGAGCGGAGGACCCCTGTGAAATTCGAATTCTTCCACCTGATGCCCTATCGCGACCTGCCCCCTGACTTCGCCGAGCAGCACAACTCGGTCTGGGTCGACGTGCCCTCCGACCTGTTCGACCCGGCCAAGGCCCACGTGATGTACAACGACGGCCTGGACGAGCTCGAGGCCGCCGCCGAGGCCGGCTACGACGGCATCTGCATCAACGAGCACCACCAGAACGCCTACGGCCTGATGCCCTCGCCCAACCTGATGGCCGCCAACCTCTGCCGCCGCACCAAGGACGTCGCGATCGTCGTGCTGGGCAACTCGATCGCCCTCTACAACCCGCCCACCCGCGTCGCCGAAGAGTTCGCCATGCTCGACTGCATCTCTGGCGGGCGGCTCGTCGCCGGCTTCCCCGTCGGCACCCCGATGGACGACTGCTTCTGCTACGGCGCCAACCCCTCGCACCTGCGCGACAAGTACTACGAAGCGGCCGACGTGATCACCCAGGCCTGGACGCGGCCCGAGATGTTCTCCTACAACGGGCGCTACAACCAGCTGCGCTACGTCAACATCTGGCCCCGCCCGATCCAGCAGCCGCACCCGCCCGTCTGGATCCCTGGCGGCGGCTCGGTCGAGACCTGGGAGTGGTGCGCCGAGAACAACTACGTCTACTGCTACCTCTCCTACGGCGGCTACAAGGCCGGGCAGAAGAACGTGGACGGCTTCTGGCGCACGATGCAGCAGCGCGAAAAGCCACTCAACCCCTACCAGGCCGGCTTCCTCCAGCTGGTCGCCACCGGCGAGAGCGAGCAGGAGGTCGCCGACAAGTTCGGCCCCCACGCCGAGTACTTCTACAACAAGATGCTGCACATCGACCCGCGCTACGCCGACCCGCCCGGCTACCGCACCGTGCGCACCATCGAGCAGGGCTTCACCCGCAGCCAGGGCCTCAAGCCCGTCTTCGGCGACACCGACAAGTTCGAGGGCGAGAAGACCCAGGAGAAGATGCTCGCCTCCAAGGCGAACTCCGAGATCACCTGGGCCGACCTGATCCGCGAGGGCAACATCGTCGCCGGCACCCCCAGCCAGGTCACCGAGCAGCTCGAGGAAGTGATCAAGACGCTCCACGTCGGGCACCTGATGATCCTCAACCAGTTCGGCTCGATCCCCAAGGAACTGGCCATCCCCAACATCCAGCTGACCGCCCGCGAGGTGCTGCCCAACCTGAAGCACATCTGGGACGACGAGGGCTGGGAAGACCACTGGTGGCCGCAGGGGCTCGAGGGCGGCCAGGCCGAGCCGGCCGCGCTGGCCTTCTAGTCCGCGCCCGGCCCAGCAGGGCCCCATCCAGGACCCTCCAGCGGGGGCGGAGCCGCACGCTCCGCCCCCGTTGCCGTCTACGGCGAACCGCCCCTGACGCCAACATGAAGCCGCCATGAAGCCCAAGATCAGCATCATCACGCTCGGCGTCGCCGACCTCGCCGCCGCGCTGCGCTTCTACCGCGACGGCCTCGGCCTGCCCACGCACGACTACGAAGCGGGCGCCAACATCGCCTTCTTCGAGCTGGAGGGCACCTGGCTGGCGCTCTACCCGCTGGTGAAGCTGCGCGAAGAGGCGGATGTGCAATGGAGCGCCGGCGGGACGCAGACGATCACGCTGGCCCGCAACGTCGGCTCGCCCGCCGAGGTCGACGCCACGTTGGCCGAAGCGGAGCGCGCCGGCGCGGCAATCGTCAAGCCGGCCGCCGAGACCTTCTGGGGCGGCTACTCCGGCTACTTCAGCGACCCCGACGGCTACCTCTGGGAAGTCGCCCACAACCCGTTCACCGATCTGACCTGAGCGCCTGAGATGAGCAGGGTCACATCACTCAGCGCCGTCACTCTGGCCGTCGCCGAGATGCGCCGCAGCACCGCCTTCTACGAGGCGCTCGGCTTCGAGCGCATCTACGGCAGCCCCGACGCAAGCTTCACCTCCTACCGCGCTGGCCAGAGCTACCTCAACCTGATCGCCGCCCAGCCGCCCAGCAATTTCTGGGGCCGCGCCATCTTCTACGTCGAAGACGTAGACGCCTTCCACGCCTCCGCAATAGCCGCCGGTCTGACCCCCGAGTTCCCCCCAAGAAACGCCCCCTGGCGCGAGCGCCACTTCCACATCCAAGACCCCGACGGCCACGAAATCTCCTTCGCCAAACCCCTCGAGTAGCACAGCAAAGCCAGTTCGCCAAACCCCACGAGCCCCGTCATTCCTGCGCAGGCAGGAACCTGCACACACCTCCATCACACCGGCACACATCTCCATCACACCGGCGCCCCCTTTCCGTCATTCCCGCGCCCTCTTTCCGTCATTCCTGCGCAGGCAGGAACCACCACCACCCAACTTCCCCCTTCCCCAATTCATCCCTCCCCCCTTCCAGGGGGGAGGTTAGGTGGGGGGTGGAAGCCTGCGAGCCGCCGCCAGCGATCGCTGTACGCACGCCTGCTCGCTCAAACCACTGCCCGCACCCCCCCGCACCGCCGACCCCCCTCTTAGTCTCCCCCCTGCCAGGGGGGAGAGATAAATTGAGGGCGCCGCACCCCTCCGTCGCACCAGCGCACTCCCCGTCATTCCCGCGCCCCCTCCGTCATTCCTGCGCCCCCTTCCGTCATTCCCGCGCCCCTTCCGTCATTCCTGCGCCCCCTTTCCGTCATTCCTGCGCCCCCTTTCCGTCATTCCTGCGCAGGCAGGAACCCGCGCGCACCCCCACTCCAACCTCATCCCTCCCGCGCCGCCGCCAGCGCATCCTCCCACTCCGTGTGCTCCGCGATCAGCGCCTGGTAGCGCCGCAGCATTCGCGGCCAGCCCACCGCCACCACCCCGCTCAGATAGCCCTCGCGCCCGTAGAGCGCCGCGAACCGACGCTCCGCGAAACTGCCGTGCGCCACTTCCACCGCGTCGCGCGGACTGGTGATCCCCGCCGCCATCACGGTCAACCCGTGCTGATCCGACCAGAAATAGGGAATCGGCGAAAACGCCGCGAGCGGCTCGCCGCGCGACTCGGCCAGCAGGTTCGCCGCCGCCGCCCCGCCCTGCTCCACCGCATTCGTCCAGTGCTCCACCCGCATCGTCGGCTGCGGCTGCGAGTAGGCGAACGGACGCTGCCAGGCGTTGGGCCAGCGGCACGCATCGCCCGCCGCGAACACCCCCGGCGCGGCGCGCAGATACTGATCGCAAATCACCCCGTCGCCGATCGACAGCCCTGAATCCGCCAGCCAGCCCACCGCCGGACGCACCCCCACGCCGACCACCGCCGTGGCCGCCTCGATCACCTCGCCGTCGTCCAACCGCACGCCCTCGGTCCGCTCGCCGCCCAGCCACTCGACGACGCGCCGCCCGCAGCGCAGCTCCACTCCGGCTTCACGGTGCAACTCCGCCATGAAGCCCGCGATTTCTTCCCCCAGCGGTCCGAGCATCGGCGCGTCGAGCGCCTCAATCAGCGCGACCTCCAACCCGCGCGCCCGCGCCGAGGAGGCGACCTCCGCGCCGATGAACCCCGCGCCCACCACCGCCACCCGCCCGCCGCGCTCGAATTCCGCCCGAATGCGCAGCGCGTCCGCCTCGCTGCGCAGCGTGTGGACGCCCTCCAGCTCCGAGCCGGGCAGCGCGATCGGCGCGGCTCCGGTCGCGATGATCAGCCCGTCGAACGCGATCGGCTCGCCGCCCTCCAGCCGCAGCGTCCGCTCACGCAGATCGAGCGACTCGGCGCGACGCCCCAGCCGCCAGTCGATCCCCAGCGCTTCAAGCTCCGCCTCGCTGCGCAGCGCCAGCCGCTCCGCGCCCCACTCGCCCGTCAGCAGCTGCTTCGAGAGCGGCGGGCGGTCGTAGGGCGGGCGCGCTTCCGCGCCGACCACAATCAGCTCGCCCGCAAAGCCGCGCTCGCGCAGCGTCTCCGCCGCGTTCAACCCCGCCAGCGACGCCCCAACCACCGCAATCCGCTCCATGGCTGCCCCCCACCCGCAGGCTAAAGCGCGCTCCCTGTCCAGCGCGCGCTCACAAGATCCGCCATTCCTACATCTCTTCCCGTCATTCCTGCGCAGGCAGGAACGCGCGCTCACGCCCCTGGAGCCGCCACACACACTCCCCCCTTCCCCAATTCATCCCTCCCCCCTTCCAGGGGGGAGGTTAGGTGGGGGGTGGGCGCCCCGAGCCAGCGCCAACCGCTCTCCAACACCCCCAATCGCCTCTCCCGTCATTCCCGCGCCCCTCCCCCGTCACTCCCGCGCCTTTCCGTCATTCCTGCGCAGGCAGGAACCACCCGCGCACCCACACTCTCCCCTTCCCCAATTCATCCCTCCCCCCTTCCAGGGGGGAGGCTAGGTGGGGGGTGGGCGCCCCGAGCCAGCACCAACCGCTCTCCAACACCCCCAATCGCCTCTCCCGTCATTCCTGCGCCTCTCCCCGTCATTCCCGCGCCCTTCCCGTCATTCCTGCGCCCTTCCCGTCATTCCTGCGCAGGCAGGAACCTCCCGCACACCCACACTCCCCCCTTCCCCAATTCATCCCTCCCCCCTTCCAGGGGGGAGGTTAGGTGGGGGGTGGGAGCCCCGAGCCAGCGCCAACCGCTCTCCAACACCCCCAATCGCCTCTCCCATCATTCCCGCGCCTCTTCCTGTCATTCCCGCGCCCTTCCTGTCACTCCCGCGCCCTTCCCGTCATTCCTGCGCAGGCAGGAACCCCCACTTCCCCTTCAACCGTGCTACCATACTCCCAGAAGAACGAAAGTGCGAGCAATGCCCACCTCCCCAAACACCGACCAACCCCGCGCCGAGACCACAGCCGCCCACATCACAGCATCGCTCCGAACAACCCCGAACAAACCTGAACAAATCCGAACAAACCCGAACACCGCCAAGCGCCCCGACCAGATAGGACCACACCCTGAATCACCCCCGAACACCCGAAAAAAGAAAACCCGAACAGCGCCCCCGAGCGGTCTACACCACTCCACGCCCAAACCGCAGCCTCCCGCGCCGCAGCATCGCTCCGAACAACCCCGAACAAACCTGAACAAATCCGAACAAACCCGAACACCGCCAAACGCCCCGACCAGATAGGACCACCCCCCGAATCACCCCCGATCACCCCGAAAAAAAGAAAACCCGAACAGCGCCCCGAACGGTCTACACCACCGCGCGGCCGCTGCCTCACACGCGCAAGCTGGCTGCGGAGTATGCTGTGACGGCTTCCGAAGCGCACACATCACACGACAGGATTGGGAGGTTCGGCAATGGGTAAGTTGGACGGCAAGGTGGCCATCGTGACCGGCGCGAGCCGCGGCATCGGCGCGGCAATCGCCGAATGCTACGCCGCCGAGGGCGCAAAAGTGATCGCCACCGCGCGCACCCTGCAGGAGGGCACCCACCCCCTGCCCGGCTCGCTCGAAATGACGATCCAGAACATTCAGGAGGCCGGCGGCGAGGCCACCGCCGTGGCCGGCAACGTCTCCGAATACGACGAGTGCGCCGCCATCGTTCAGGCCTGCCTCGACACCTACGGCCCGCCCGATGTCCTGGTCAACAACGCCGCGCTCACCTACTTCATCCCCGTCAAGGACTTCCCCGTCAACCGCTGGCTGCGCTCCACCGCGGTCAACTTCCACGGCCCCTTCTACATGAGCCAACTCTGCCTCAACGAGGGCGGCATGATCGAGCGCGGCGCCGGGGCGATCGTCAACGTCTCCAGCGCCGCCGCGATCGGCCCGGGCCGCGGCCCCTACGAGGGCGACGGCGGCGGCGGCACGCTCTACGGCGCCGAAAAGGCCGCGCTGGAGCGCTTCACTCAGGGGCTCGCCTCCGAGGTCCACCAGCACGGCGTCTCCGTCACCTGCTACAGCCCCTCGCAGATCGTCCCCACCCCCGGCGTCGTGCATCACCGCCTCATGGAAGGCCGCGACCCCAACGACGCCGAGTCCGTCGAGATCATGGCCCAGGCCGCCCTGCTGCTCGCCACCGAGCCGCTCGACAAGGTCTCCGGCCGCGTCACCTACAGCCAGGAAATCCTCAAGGAGTTCGGCTGGGACATGGGCGACAAGACGCCCGCCGGCACCGGCGTCGACACGCCCGGCTCCGGCTACTCCCAAATCTAGGCGGCGGGAGCGCGCAATGCCGCCCGCCGACCGCGACCGCGTCGAAGGCTGGCTCGCCGAAGGCCGCCTGCTGCGACCGATCGAGCCCGACGGCGGCGGTCCGCCCAACACCGTCGACCTCGCCCGCGCCGTCGCGCACATCGGCGGCGCGCCGCTCGCCGACGGCGACGACGCGGCCGCCGCGCTGACCGAGCGCATCGGACGCGACCGCCCGCTGCTGTTCGTGCTGGTCGACGGCCTCGGCGATGTGCTCGTCGACCGGCTGGATAAGCACACCATCCTCGGCGGCGCGGAGCGCCTCGGCCTGCGCTCCGTCTTCCCCTCCACCACCGCCGCCGCGCTCACCACGATCGCCACCGGCGAGTGGCCCGCCACCCACGCCGTGCCGACCTGGTTCACCCACCTGCACCGGCGCGAAATCACCGCCACGATCCTGCCCTTCGTCGAGCGCCACTCCGAAACCGCCCTGCAGCGCTTCGGCATTCAGCCGGCCGAGGCCTTCCCCTGCCCCTCGCGCCTCGCCGCAATGCCCGGCCCGCTCCGCACCTACCACCCGCGCGCCATCTCCAACAGCGAATTCACCAGCTACGGCCGCGGCGCATGGCCGACCGATCCCTACGACCACCTGCGCGACGCCGTCGCCGGCGTCGTGGACCGCCTCGTCGGGCAGGCAGAAGGCGGCGTCCACTACCTCTACCTGCCGATGGTCGACTCCGCCTCGCACCGCGTCGGCCCCGACGGCGGCGACACCGACCAGGCGCTGCGCGCGGTCAACCGCGCGATCGGCGTGATCGCCGAAGCGCTCGACGGGCGCGCCCGCATCGCGATCAGCGCCGACCACGGCGCCGTCGGCGTCGACGCCGACGGCAAGTCGCTGATCCCCACCGACGATGCGATCCTCGACGAGCTGCACACGCCGCCGCACGGCGAGTCGCGCGTGCCCATGTTCTGCGTCCGCGCGGGCCGCGCCGCCGCCTTCGCCGCCGCCTTCCGCGAGCGCTGGGGCCGCAGCTGGGCCCTGCTCTCCCGCGCCGACGCCCAGGAAATGGCGCTCTTCGGCCCCGAGCCGCTCAGCGAGCTCGCCGCCGAGCGCATCGGCGACTACCTCGCCATCTCCGCCGGCCGCGAGGTCATGATCTACGGCGAGCCCGGCAACCCCACCGCCTCCCTGCGCGGCTTCCACGCCGGCCTGCTCCCCGAAGAAATGTCCATCCCCCTACTGCTCCTCTAACCCCTGCCCACCCCATCCGTCATTCCCGCGCGCCCATTTTCCGTCATTCCTGCGCAGGCAGGAACCCGCGCCCCCACCCGTCATTCCTGCGCAGGCAGGAACCACGCGCCCCCACCCGTCATTCCTGCGCCCCTCTCCGTCATTCCTGCGCAGGCAGGAACCACGCGCCCCCACCTGTCATTCCTGCGCCCCCTCCGTCATTCCTGCGCAGGCAGGAACCTGCGCCCCCATTTTCCGTCATTCCTGCGCAGGCAGGAACCTGCGCCCCCAACCGCCATTCCTGCGCCTCAATCGTCATTCCTGCGCAGGCAGGAACCACGCGCCCCCACCTGTCATTCCTGCGCCCCCACCCGTCATTCCTGCACAGGCAGGAACCCACCCACTCACGCCAACCCCTCATCCCCTTACCCAATTCAACCCTCCATCTCACACCCACCCCCACCCCCTTACCCCAATTCATCCCTCCCCCCTTTTAGGGGGGAGGTTAGGTGGGGGGTGCGGTGCCCCGAGCGACCACCAGCGATCGTTCGCGCCCCAATCGCCCACGCCCTGCCGCCAACCGCGGCAGCGCATCTCCCCCCCCATTCCCGCGTAGGCAGGAACGGGGAGGGGGGTAACGGAGGGCGGCCGGTAGACGCTCGCAGGCTCCACCCCCCACCTAGCCTCCCCCCTAAAAGGGGGGAGGGATGAATTTTCTTGGGGGAGTTGCTTGGTGCGTTGGGGAATTGGGGTGGGCGGTCGCGTAGGTTCCTGCCTGCGCAGGAATGACGGAATGGGGGGCGCAGGAATGATGGGGGGTAGGAACAACGGAGTTGTGAACACGCCTTGGGAGGTCGGCGGGCACGGCACAATCAGTGCGCCCATTCGCAATATCCCATCCCCCACCCCCGTACCCCAATTCATCCCTCCCCCCTTCCAGGGGGGAGGTTAGGTGGGGGGTGAGAGGCCGCAAACCAGCACCAAGCCCCACGCCACGCCGCAACACGCACCCCACCAACCCCCGCCCTCCGTCATTCCTGCGCCCCCCCCATCCGTCATTCCTGCGCAGGCAGGAACCCGCTCAGGGCGAGCGCGACGACGGCGCTTGGCCGAAGATGTTCAACCCCCAGCAGGCGATCGTGCCAGTGCTCGTGATCGCGCAACTGTGGTTGCCGCCAGCGGTCACCGCCGCGTAGCTGCCCGCCACGACCGCCGTCCGGTCTGCGCCGCTGTTGCCCCAGCAGACGACCGCCCCGCTCGCGCGGCGACCGCAGGTGTGCTCCGACCCTGCGTCCAACGCAGTGAATGTCCCCGTCTGCGCGGCAAGGCGATCGTTCGCATTGCGCCCCCAGCAGTCACTCGCGCCGGCGCTGGTCAACCCGCACGTGTGTTGAGCGCCGGCGCTGATCGCGGTGTACGTGCCGGTTCGCGTGGTCGGAGCCTGACCGTGGTTGTTTTGCCCCCAGCAGGAGACCGCGCCGGCGCTGTTCAATGCGCAGGCATGGTCATTGCCGGCGCTGATCGCCGTGAACGTGCCTGAGGGCGCATTGCTGACTTGGTTGTGAGTGTTGCTTCCCCAGCACGAGACTGCGCCGGCGCTGGTCAGGCCGCAGGTATGGCTGCCGCCCGCGCTGACGGCGGTGTAGGCGCCGGTTCGCGTGGTCGGAGCCTGGCCGGAAGCATTGAGCCCCCAGCACGAGACCGCGCCCGCGCTGTTCAGGGCGCAGCTGTGCGCGTTGCCGACGCTCAATGCAGTGAATGTGCCCGACGGAGCAGTCGTTCGGCTGTTCGTACCGCTGCCCCAGCAATCAAGCGTGCCCGTGCTGCGCAGCGCGCAAGTGTGCTGCGCACCCGCGCTGACGGCTGTGTAAGTGGTCGGCGTGGGCGTCGGAGTTGGTGTCGGAGTCGGTGTAGGCGCAGGCGGGTCCGGCGCCACATCGCCCTCGTCGTCGCTTGAGCTATCCGCGATGGTCCGGGTAGCCATTGCCGGCGTGAGCTCCGCAATCAGCTCAGGCAAACGATCATCCTGCCCGCCCCAGCAGCGAGCGCGAGCGCCGCCGAGCGCGCAGGAATGCCGCATCCCCGCGCTCACCGCGAGGTAGCGTCCGGATGGAGCGTTGGACTGTCCGTAGCGATCATCGCCCCAACACTCCACCGCACCCGACTCCCGCAGCCCGCACGAGTGCCACGCGCCCGCGCTCACCTGAGTAAAGACACCAGCCGGCGCGTTGAGTTGCCCAAAGTTGTTCAGCCCCCAGCACTCGGCTGCACCATTCTCGCGCAACGCGCAAGAGTGCGTCGTCCCCGAGCTCACCTGCGTGAAGACTCCCGACGGCGCATCAGCGCGCCCAAGGCTGCCGCGCCCCCAACAGGCAATCTCTCCCGTCGTTCGCAGCCCGCAGGCGTGCAGATAGCCGGCGCTGACGGAGGCGAATTCGCCATCGGGCGGCTCCGCTTGGCCGTAGTCGAGCACGCTGCGGCCGAAGCTGCTCGTTCCCCAGCACTCAAGCTCACCCGTCTCGCGGACGGCGCAGGCGAACTGCCAGCCGACGGCGATCTCAATGAACGCGCCTGACGGCGCGTTCGAGTCGCTGCCCCAGCACGTGATTCCGTTGTCTTCCTGGCGGATGGCGCAGTTGTGCCATGCGCCGGCGCTCACCGCCGCGTAACGCCCCTCCGGAACATCGCGCAGCGCGGCGGAGTTGCCGCCCCAACAGCGGATCACGCCGTCGTCGCGCAATGTGCATTGATGCTCGCCGCCGGCGTCGAGCGCGAGGTAGCGCCCCGCGGAGCCGGGCGTAGCGGCTTGGGCGAGGGTCAGGAATGCGAGCAGGAGCGCGGCGATCGCAAGGGCGATCGGGAGGAATTTATCCCCCCCCCCCCCCCGATCGGGCAAGCGCTGCCAGCGCGCGGCCGGCGCGTTGGGCGGCGGTCGGGAGGTCGCCAGCGTGTTTCACGCCTCGTACTCTACACCAGCCGCGATTGTGAGTGGCATAAAGCTGTCGAGGTGGGCACCGATCGCCCACTCGACCGCTGGCGCAAGCTCGCGCGCCGCCCCCACCTCACCTCCCCCACCATCCCTGCGCCCTCCCCGTCATTCCTGCGCAGGCAGGAACGGAGAAGCTGCGGAAGCGGCTACCAGCTGTCGATGTAGGGGCGGCGGCCTTCGCGGATCGGGGCGCTGTTGGGAGCCGCGTCGAGCAGGCGGATGATCCACCGGCGGGTGTCGGCGGGGTCGATTACGTCATCCAGCTCGAGCACGGCGGCGGCGTTGAGCGCCGCGCCGCGCTCGTAGGCGTCGGCGACCATCTGCTCGTAGACGCGGCTGCGCTCTTCGAGGTCTTCGATCTGCTCGAGCTGCGCGCGCGCGCCGAGCTTGACGCCCGCTTCGAGGTTCATCCCGCCGTACTCGCCGGTCGGCCAGGCGACGTTGAAGAGCGAGGCCTCGGTGCTGCCCGCGAGCATCGCCAGGCCGCCCAGCCCGTAGCACTTGCGCAGGGTGAGCGTCAGCTTGGGCGTCGTGAGGTTGGCCAGCGAGACGAACACGCGGTGGCAATGCCGCACCAGCGCCGTCTTCTCGACCTCCGGGCCGACCATCATGCCGGGCGTGTCGACCAGCGTAATCACGGGGATGTTCCAGCAATCGCAGATTTGCGCGAAGCGGGCCAGCTTGTCGGAGCCGTCGCTGTCGACCGCGCCGCCGAGGTGCATGTTGTTGTTGGCGATCACGCCCAGCGGGCGGCCTTCGACGCGCACCAGCGCGGTGACCATGCCGACGCCGAACTCCGGGCGCAGCTCGAGCACCGAACCGTCGTCGGCGAACAGCTCGATCACTTTGCGCACGTCGTAGGTGCGCAGGCGGTTTTCGGGGATCGCGTGGCGCAGCAGCCGCTGGTCCTGGCAGCTCCAGTCATCGGTCGCGCCCTGGAAGTAGGAGATGTACTGCTTGGCGGCGGCCATCGCCTCCGCTTCGTCCTTGACGAAGATGTCGACCACGCCGTTGGGCACCTGCTGGGACATCGGCCCCAGCTCTTCGGGCAGGAAGAGTCCGAGTCCGCCGCCCTCGATCACGGCGGGGCCGCCCATGGCGATGTTGGAGCCTTCGGTGGCGATGATGATGTCGCACATGCCGAGCATCGAGGCGTTGCCGGCGAAGCAGCGCCCGGCGGTGATCGAGACCATCGGGACGCGCCCGGAGAGTTCGGCGAGCCGCTCGAAGGTGCGCACGTTGCGGGCGGCGACGCGGGTGTACTGCCAGTCGGTGTCGCCGGAGCGGCCGCCGGCGCCCTCGGCGATGAAGATCAGCGGGGTGAGCAGGCGGTGCACCGTCTCGACCATTCGGTCGGTCTTCTCGTGGCCGCGAATGCCCTGCGTGCCGGCCCAGACGGTTTCGTCGTAGCTGATGATCGCGGTGGCCGCGGTCTGCGGATCGAAGCGGTCGCCGTTGACCGAGCCGAGCCCGCAGATCAGTCCGTCGGCGGGCGATTTCTCGCGCAGCTCCTGCCAGCTGCGCACGCGCCGCTGGCCGGCCACGCCGAGCGGCATGTATTCGCTCCAGCGGCTCCAGGGCTGGCCGTCGTCGACCAGTTGGGCGATGTTTTCGCGGGCGGTGCGCTTGCCCTTGGCGTGGCGGCGCTCGACGGCGGCCGGGCGGCGGTGGTCGAGGATGATCTCATGGCGCTCGTTGGACAGGGCAAGATCGGCGCGGATTTCGTCGAGGTCCACCTCGTCGCCGCCGCCGTCCTGCGCCGGGCCGACATCGGCGGGCTCGATAAACGCCAGCGGGTGGCTCTCCCAGATGATGTCGCCCACGGCGACGGTCAGCTCGCGCACGATGCCGCCGATTTCGGCCTGGAGCACATGCTCCATCTTCATCGCGTTCATGATGATCACGTCCTGGCCGGCGGCGACGCTGTCGCCCTCGGCGACGAGGATTTCGATCACGGTGCCCTGGATCGGCGCGCGCAGCGCCTCGGTGCCGGGCGGGCCGATGATCTCCGGCGCGTGGCCGACGGGCTGGTCCGTTTCGAGGCCGCGGTGGATGTCGAGCGAGGCGGCGTCGGCGCCCTGGCGGAAGAAATCGAGCGCGGCGAGCGGATCCTGCGTCTGGTTGGCGACCTTCGCGCCCGCCCAGGAACCGTCCGCGCCGTCGGGCGACGCGCCGTTGTCGGAGCTTGCCGCCAGCTCGCCGATCCGCTCGTCGATCCAGCGCGTATGCACCTCGCCGTTGAGGAATTCGGGGTGGGCGAGGATGTTGCGCAGGAAAGACAGGTTGGACTCCGCGCCGCTCAGCTCGAACTCGTTGAGCGCGCGGCGCGCGCGGCGCACCGCGTCGTCGAAATCATCGCTCGAGCTGCGCGCGATCACCTTGGCGATCAGCGAGTCGAAGTTGGGGTTGGCGGCGTAGCCGGCGTAGCCGTAGCTGTCCACGCGCACGCCCGGGCCGGAGGGCGGGCGGAAGCTGCGCAGCGCGCCCGCGGCGGGGCGGACTTCGCCGTCCTCGCGCATTCGCTCGAGGTTGACCCGCGCCTGAATTGCGAAGCCGCGGCGGGGCGGCGGTTCGGCCAGGCCCAGCGCATCGAGCGCCGCGCCCTCGGCGATCCGCAGCTGGCACTGCACCAGATCGAGTCCGGTGACCTCCTCGGTCACCGTGTGCTCGACCTGCAGCCGCGCGTTGGCCTCGATGAAGGCGAACTCGCCCTCGGAGTCGGCGTCCACCAGAAACTCGAAGGTGCCGAGATTGGTGTAGCCGCCGGCGGCGGCCAGCTCGACCGCGGCGGCGCTGATCCGCTCGCGCAGGTCGGCGCTGAGCGTGGGGCTGGGCGCGATCTCGATCAGTTTCTGATAGCGGCGCTGGATCGTGCATTCGCGCTCGCCGATGTGGGTCACCGCGCCGTGCTGGTCGGCGGCGATCTGCACTTCGATGTGGCGCGCGCGGGGGATGAAGCGCTCGACAAACAGCGCGCCGTTGCCAAAGGCGGCCTGCGCCTCGCGCGCGCAGCGCTCGAAGGCATCGGCGATCTCATCGGCCTCGGTCACCGCGCGCATGCCCCGCCCGCCGCCGCCGGCGACCGCCTTGATTACCATCGGCCGCCCGCCCAGCTGCTCGAAGAAGGCGCGCGCGCCGTCGAGGTCGACCGCGTGGTCGCTGCCGCTCAGGATCGGCGCGCCGCGCGCGGCGGCGAGGGTGCGCGCCCGCGCCTTGTCGCCGAACAGCGCCAGCGCGGCGGGCGATGGGCCGACGAACGTGATCCCCGCCTCTTCACAGGCGCGGGCGAAATCGGCGTTCTCCGCGAGGAAGCCGTAGCCGGGGTGGATCGCGTCGCACTCGTGCTCGCGGGCCCGCTCGACGATCTGGGCGATGTCGAGATATGCGGCGGGGCCGATCCCGTCGAGCGGGATTTGCAGGTCGGCGTGCTGGATGTGCTGCGAGGCGGAGTCGTCGCTGGAGTGGATCGCGGCGGTGGCGAGCTCGAGTTCCGCCGCGGTGCGCAGGATGCGGATGGCGATTTCGCCGCGGTTGGCGACGAGCAGTCGTTGAATAGGCATGCGGGGAGTGTAGCGGTAGCCCCTACGGCTCCTCGACCTTGATGATTCCGAGCTCGTGAGCGGCTAAGCCGAGCCGCTTGTCGTAAGTCTGCAATGCATCCACCTCTGCATGAACGGCGGTCGCCAGATGTATTGCATCGGCGGGTTTGACGGCTCTGCGCGCGGCCATCCCAGCCCGAACAAACGCTTGCGCGTCGAACGCGATCGCGTTCGTGAGCGGGATCACTTGTACACGTTGCGGGTCGGTCAAGAGCGCGCGGATGTCCTCAGCCACCTCCGGATTCAGGGCCCGCGCCTTGTACTCCGTTGGGTTGAACGCGACTTCTGCGATCGTCAGGTTCGACGTGACGATCTCCAACTCGCCGGAGGCGGAACGCGAGAGATAGCCGGCCAAGACGCGAGCGCGATCCGACTCAGGGTCCAGACTGTAGATGAAGTTGTTCGCATCCCAGTAGATCCGGCGAACGTCAGCCGCCAACGGAGCGCTCCTGCACCAGATCGGTGACCGAGGCCGCGCTGGACAGCCTGAGCTCTGCTCGACGAGCTTCCCAGCGCTCCTGGGTCTTTGGGTGGCCTTCGATGTCAAAGACGGTTGCCGGGCAGATCACCGTCTGCGCTACACAGTCGGGTTCGAACACAATCGAGCCGGAAACGTACGCTGTCCGACCGAGGCTGTCTTGCGCCTCCTCCAGCTGCTCGGCCGAGAGGTAGCAGCGGTATTCGTCCATCCGGTGGTTGCGAACCACGGCGTAGGGACGATCACTCTGGCAGACCTCAACCACTTTCCCGTTAAACCTGCCAGTCAGCGGAAACGGCTTGGCCGCGTCGCGCCGATCCCAGGTGGAGAGATCGACATCAATCCAGAGGCCTCGCGCCGCGAAGCCAGCTCGCCCTCCTCCCTCGCAGGCCGCCGACAGCAAATCCAACGCCGCATCGTCCACAGCTCCGGACAGCCCTGTCGGTCTCGCCAACCCCACCGCCTGCATGGCCTTGATGTACAAGCCTGCAATGTGATCGGCGTTCGCTGCGTCATCGCCAGGTATGAACTCCGTCTGAAAATTGAACCACTGCGCTTCGGCGTGCATCTCCCAGATCGGCCAGTCGAACGGCGTCTGCACACCTGCCGTCTTCGACAGCTCCGCCAGCAAGCGATCCAGCCCGCTCATGCAGGCGGCTACGGACCGAATCGTCACGTCGCCGAGAAGCTCAAAGCAAATCGCGTCCTTCGACATGTCGCGCGCCTCACCGACTGGTTTCGCGTTCTTCCGTCGCCAGCATAGCCAGCTGGATCAGCCCGACGCGACGCGCTCCGCGATCAGCTCGCCCAGCGCTTCGGTGCCCATTGGCTCGACGCCCTCGGCCGCCAGGTCGGCTGGGAGATTGCCGGCCTCGAACACCTCCGACACGGCGGCCTCGACGACTGCGGCCTCCTCTTCGAGGCCGAGCGAGTAGCGCAGCATCAGCGCGCCGCTCAGAATCATCGCGGCCGGGTTGGCGATGCCCTGCCCCGCGATGTCGGGCGCGGTGCCGTGAATCGGCTCGTACATCCCCACGCTGCCCGGCGCGCCCAGCGACGCGCTGGGCAGCATCCCCATCGAACCCGCCAGCATCGACGCCTCGTCCGTCAGAATGTCGCCGAACATGTTCTCGGTGACGATCACGTCGAACGCGGCGGGGTGGCGAATCAGATCCATCGCGCAGGCGTCGACCAGCCGGTGCTCCAGCGTCACATCGGGGTAATCGGGCGCGAGTTCCTCGGCGATTTCGCGCCACATCCGCGAGGTGTCGAGGATGTTCGCCTTGTCCACCGAGGTCAGCAGCCCGCGCCGCCCGCGCGCCGTCTCGAAGCCCAGCCGCACGATCCGCTCGACCTCTTCCTCGCTGTAGGCGAGAGTGTCCACCGCGTGGCGCTGGCCGCCCGCTTCCCAGCGGCGCTGCGGCTCGCCGAAATAGATGCCGCCCGTCAGCTCGCGCAGCACGACCATGTCGATCTGCTCGACCGTCTCGCGCTTGAGCGGCGTGCTGTCGGCCAGAAACGGCAGCATCTTCACCGGGCGGATGTTGGCGAACAGCCCGAGCCCCTTGCGCAGGCCGAGAATCGCCTGCTCCGGGCGCACCGTCGCCGCCGGATCGTCCCATTTCGGCCCGCCCACCGCGCCGAACAGCACGGCGTCCTGCGCGCGGCACATCTCCAGCGTCTCTTCGCGCAGCGCGACGCCGTGCGCGTCGATCGACGCGCCGCCGACCAGGTCCTCGCTGTATTCAAAGGAGTGATCGAAGCGTCCGCCGATGGCGGCGAGCATGCGCACGGCCTCGCCGATCACCTCCGCGCCAATCCCGTCGCCCGGCAGCAGCGCGATCCGAAAGTGCGCCATTGGTCAGCCTCCAGATTCCTCGTCGTCGTCAAGCGCCCCTTCCTGGAGCGCGCGCTCGCGGCTCACTCAACAGCCGGGGTCGCCGTAGTTGCCGCAGCAGTTGTCGCGCCGGCGCAGCTTGAGCCAGGTGTTCCCCGCCATCCCGCGCAGCGCCGCGAAAGGCGAGCGCGCCCCGCGCAGGTTCGCCCAAACATCAGCGCCGGAGGGCTTCGGTGACTTAGCCATGCTCAGGAGGGTAGCGCAGGCCGCACACAGGCCGTTCTGGGCCCGATCGCCTGTTAAACGACGAGAGCGGGCCGGAGCCCGCCTCGTAACGTGGTGCATATTGCCCGCGAGGGGCTCAGCTTGTTGTTGGCGCCCGTAGGCACCGCCAACCATTCCCTGAGCTCGCAACGTACAATCAGAAGCCGCGCTCGTCAACCAGCACAGCGACGGGCGAACAGGACAGCGAGGGAGGGGGAGACGACGGTGCTGCGCCTCGGACTGGACCTGGGAACCAACAGCATCGGCTGGGCGCTCTACCGCCTCGAGGACGGTGAGCCGGACAAACCGGGCGAACCCGTCGAGCTAATCGGCGGCGGCGTCCTGATTCATCAGGACGGACGCAACCCGCAAAGCCGCGCCTCGAACGCCGCTGTGCGGCGCGAAAAGCGCGGACCACGCCGCAACCGCGACCGCATGCTGCGCCGCCGCCGGCGCGTCGCTCACCTGCTGCACAATCTCGACCTGCTGCCCGACGGCGAGGACGAGCGCGCCGCGATGCGCAATCGCGATCCGATGCAGCTGCGCGCCGAGGCGCTGGATCGCCCGCTTACGCCCCACGAACTGGGCCGCGCCCTGCTCGCCTTCGCCGACCGCCGCGGCTTCAAGAGCAATCGCAAGGCCGACGGCGGTGAAGATGGAAAGATCCGCGAAGAGATCGGCGAGCTGCGGCGGCGGATGGCACAGTCCGGAGCGCAAACTCTGGGCGATTACCTCTGGCGGCGACGCAAGGCGGGCAAGACGATCCGCGCCCGGCTGGGCAACGGCCTCTACCCCGACCGCGAGATGATCGAGCATGAGCTGGGCGCGATTCGAGACGCGCAGGCGCCGCACCATCCGCAGATTGCCGCGCAGGACTGGGCCGCGATCATCGAGTCGCTGCTCTTTCAGCGCGAGCTGCGCCCGGTCGAGCGGGGCAGGTGCACGCTGATTCCCACGGAAGAACGCGCCTATCGCGCTTACCCGCTGTTTCAGGAATTCCGCATCTGGCAGGAGGTGTTGAATCTCGAGGCGGCGCAGCCGGGGCAGGGCTACCAGCCGTTGGGGCCCGACGACCGCTGGCGCATCGTCGGCAAGTTGAAGAGTGTCAAGTCGCAGCGCTTCGATCAGCTGTTCCCGGAGGCGCGCGTGAACTTGGCGACCGCGGCGCGGACGAGCATTGACGGCGACCGAACGGCTTCGGTGCTGGGTTCGGCGAAATGCTTCGGCAAGCGCGACTGGGCCGCGCTCGGCACCGAGCGCCAGCAGGAGATCGTGGAGCGCCTGCTCGAAGCCGAAGACCACGCCGAAACCGTCGCCTGGCTGCGGGACGAGATCGGGCTCAGCGCTCAGGCGGCCAACGCCGTCGCCTCCGCGCCGCTGCCCGCCGGCACGAGCCACCTTTCGAAGGCGGCGATCGAGCGGCTGCTGCCCTACATGCGCGACGAAGGGCTGCCCTACGACAAGGCTGTCGTCGCGGCCGGGCTCGGCCATCACTCAGACCTGCGCGGCGACGGGAAAGCGAAATGCCTGCCCTACTACGGCGCGGTGCTGGAGCGCGATGTGGTCGGTGGACGCGAGGACGGGCGAACCGATGTTGAGCGCTACGGCCGGATCGCCAATCCCACCGTGCATATCGCGCTGGGACAAGTGCGCCGGCTGTTCAACGCGATCGTCGAGCGCCACGGCAAACCCGACGAGGTGGTCGTCGAGCTGGCCCGCGACCTCAAGCAGAGCCGACTCGACCGCGAGCGGGACCTCAAGACAAATCGAGACAACCGCGAACGCAACGAGCGGCTGGCCGAGATCGCCCGCAGCGTGCTGGGCGACGCCGAGCCGTCCCCACATCAGATGCGCAAGTTGCGTCTCTGGGAAGAGCAGGGACCGCCGAACGCGCGGGGCTGTCCATTCACCGGCGAGATGCTCTCGATCGGGCGCGTGCTCTCGGACGAGACCGAGATCGAGCACATCATCCCGTTCAGCCGCAGCCTTGACGACAGTATGGCCAACGCGGTGCTCTCGATGCGCGCCGCCAACCGCGAAAAGGGGCGCAAGACGCCCTGGGAAGCGTGGGGCACGACCGATCCCGAACGCTATGCGCAGATTTTGGCCCGCGCCGATATGCTGCCGGCCAACAAGCAGTGGCGTTTCCGAGAAAACGCGCTGGAGCGCCTGGAGGAACAGGGTGGCTTCCTCGGACGCCAGCTCAACGACACCCGCTACCTCTCCCGCGTCACGCGCATTTACCTTCAGGCGGCTGTGCATCCGGATCGCGTCCGTGTAACTCCCGGGCGGCTGACCGCGATGCTGCGCGTCGCCTGGGGGCTCAACTCGCTGCTCTCCGAGGCCGATCAGAAAGAGCGCAGCGACCACCGCCATCACTTGATTGACGCGGTCGTCGTGGGCATGACTTCGCAGGCGCTGCTACAGAAGGTTGCGCAGGACAGCGCCCGCGCCGTGGACGATCTCGGGGAGCGCGTCGCCAAGGCCGTCGACGACCCGTGGGAAGGCTTTCGCGACGATGTGAAGGCGCTGGTCGAGCGCGTCGTGGTCCGCCACCGGCCGGACCACTTCACAGTGCGCAACGACAAGCAGCAGCGCCGCCGCGCCGGGCGCGATGTGACCAGCGGCGGACTGCACAACGACACCGCCTACGGGATCGTGGACGGCCCGGATGCGAAGGGGATGATGACGCTGGTCGAGACCAAGCCGCTGGAGTCGCTCGACCCGAACAAGCTCAGCGCCATCCGCGACCGCGCGCTCAGCCAACGGCTGCGCGAACTCTGGGAGAGCGTCAACGCTGGCGAGGGCAAGCCTGCGGAGAAATGGCAGCGCTTCGCCCAGCGCGCGCAGGAGCGCTACGGCGTTCGTCGCGTGCGCGTGCTGACAACGATGAGCAAAGACAGCCTGGCCTTCATCCGCGACAATTCCGGGCGCGTCTACAAGGCCTACAAGACCGACGGCAACGCCTTCATGGACATCTGGCTGCTGCCCAACGGCAAGACGGTGGGCGAGACCGTCACGCGCTTCGTCGCCCACCAGCCCAGCTTCCGCTCCGAGGTCAAGGATGGGCACCCGACAGCCAAGAAGCTGATGCGGTTGCACATCAACGACATGATCGCGGTCGGCGAGGGTGACGAGCGGCGGATCGCTCGTGTCCAATTCCTCTCAGGCCAACAGATCACTGCGGTTGATCACAACGAAGGCGGCAACCTCCACGAAAGGGTGCGAATCAAGGATCCGGAGTTGCGCTACGTACCGCTCCGTGTCAGTGCGGGCCGCGTGCTGAGCATTGGCCTACGTAAAGTGTCGGTTGACGTTCTGGGCCGGGTGCGCGACGGTGGACCCCGAGTGGTGGGCGGGCGCGGCCCGAGATGAGCCCATGGAACGTCGTGTGGTCGACATCGCAACGGGGCGTCGGCATCTCTCCAAGCGGCGTGGTGCGCTGATTGTCGAGCGCGACCCGCATACTCCCGATGCCTCAGAAACGCTCGTGCCGTTCGATGAGATCGAGTCGGTCATCGTGCACACGCCGCAGGCGACCTACTCCAACGCGGCGCTGGTCGAGCTCGCGCAGCGGCTGATTCCCGTGGTCTGCTGCGACGAAACGCACTCGCCCGTGGCCTGGCTCTGGCCGGCTGAGGCCAACTTCGAGCAGAGCCGCCGGATGGCCGCGCAGGCCGCAACGAGCGACGAGCTGCGCGACGCGCTGTGGCAACGAATCGTGCGCGCCAAGATCGAGGCGCAAACCGCGCTGCTGCGGGACATCGGCTGCGACCTCGGGCCGCTGCCGCAATTCGCCGAAGCCGTGCAGCCGGGCGACCGCCGCAACGTCGAGGCGCAGGCCGCGCGGCACTACTGGAAGCAACTGTTCGACGACGCCTTCCGCCGCTCGCGCGACGGCGGCCCGCCCAACGGCCTGCTCAACTACGGCTATGCGATCCTTCGCGCCAGCGCCGCGCGGCAAATCTGCGCCGCCGGCCTGCACCCCTCGCTCGGCCTGCACCACCACAACCGCTTCAACGCCTTCTGCCTCGCCGACGACCTGATGGAGCCGTTCCGCCCCGCCGTCGACCGCGCCGCGCTTCAGCTCTGGCGCGACGGCCTCAAAGAGGTCACGGCCGAGACGAAGCCCGAGATCGCAGCGATCATGGTCGAGGCGCTGCGCACCGATCGCGGTGTCGCGCCGCTGAGCCGCTGCATTGAATGGGCCGCGCAGTCGCTTGCGCAGTCGATTGTCGACGGCGCAGACCGCCTCCGACTGCCGACCTTTTCCACCGACGCTGCGGCGTGAGCGCCTACACCGGGTATCGTTTCGTGTGGATGGTCGTGATGTTCGACCTGCCGGTGCTGACCAAGCGCCAGCGGAAGCGCGCCGCGCGTTTCCGTCACGACCTGCTTGACCTGGGCTTCGAAATGGCGCAGTATTCGGTCTACATGAAGTTCTGCGGGCAGCGCGACGCGGCTGAGGCGCTGACGCGCCGGGTCGAAAAGTGCGTGCCCGGCCAAGGTCGGGTGAGCGTGCTGACGGTGACCGACAAGCAATACGGCAGGATGCGGGTGTTCGCCGGCGGCGCGGCCCAGCCGGGCGCAGACAAGCGGGGACAGCTTGTCCTGCTCTAGCGCCGCGCGCGCACGGCGGAGCCAAGCGTCTCGGCTCTCCGGCGGCCCCGCTATCTAGTTTAGCGGGTCAGGGAATGGCTGGCCGCCAAAACTGGGGCAGCCTTTCGCGGTGTGCGCGGCCTAGTTTAGCGGGTCAGGGAATGGCTGGCCGCCAAAACGCGACGTTCGCAGCGCTCGCAGAAGCGCCGAGTTTAGCGGGTCAGGGAATGGCTGGCCGCCAAAACGCCATGTGCTCGACCCATTCGCCGGCACAGAGTTTAGCGGGTCAGGGAATGGCTGGCCGCCAAAACACGCTGCTGAAGATGGATCGGGACGATCCGAGTTTAGCGGGTCAGGGAATGGCTGGCCGCCAAAACTCCGTGATGCTGCGCCTCGACGCGCTGGAGAGTTTAGCGGGTCAGGGAATGGTTGGCCGCCAAAACGTCAGGACGGTGAGGCCGCGGACGGCGGGGAGTTTAGCGGGTCAGGGAATGGCTGGCCGCCAAAACCGTCGCCGTCGGCGACAACCTCGCGCGCGTAGTTTAGCGGGTCAGGGAATGGCTGGCCGCCAAAACGTCGGCCACCAGTGGGGACTTCGTGCGGGCAGTTTAGCGGGTCAGGGAATGGCTGGCCGCCAAAACGCGGCTCATACTCCGCACATCCCTTCACACAGTTTAGCGGGTCAGGGAATGGCTGGCCGCCAAAACGCACGTGGCGCAAGGCTGCCAGGTCGCGCCAGTTTAGCGGGTCAGGGAATGGCTGGCCGCCAAAACGAGGTCGTTGTCAACGCCCGCGAGCGCAAGAGTTTAGCGGGTCAGGGAATGGCTGGCCGCCAAAACGAATCGATCCCAGTCCGAAGCCATGAAGGCAGTTTAGCGGGTCAGGGAATGGCTGGCCGCCAAAACCGCCATCACGTCGGCCGCCAGGTCACCCGAGTTTAGCGGGTCAGGGAATGGCTGGCCGCCAAAACGTTGGTCATCCTGGACACGATGCAGGCGCTCAGTTTAGCGGGTCAGGGAATGGCTGGCCGCCAAAACCGTGCGCACCTCCAGCGCGCGGCTTTCGGTAGTTTAGCGGGTCAGGGAATGGCTGGCCGCCAAAACTCCTCGCTTTCCGTCCCACTTGAGCGTCTAGTTTAGCGGGTCAGGGAATGGCTGGCCGCCAAAACACGGGGCGTTTTCGGCGCGCAGGCTCTCGAAGTTTAGCGGGTCAGGGAATGGCTGGCCGCCAAAACTGGCAGCGCTGCCAGGGTGTGGCACGCGCCAGTTTAGCGGGTCAGGGAATGGCTGGCCGCCAAAACGGAGCGGGGGCGGGATTCGAACCCGCGATCAGTTTAGCGGGTCAGGGAATGGCTGGCCGCCAAAACACCGAGAGGATGACACGATGAGGGTGCAGAGTTTAGCGGGTCAGGGAATGGCTGGCCGCCAAAACTGGGTCGCCGGTGATCTTGATGGGGACGACAGTTTAGCGGGTCAGGGAATGGCTGGCCGCCAAAACTGCTCACTGGCGCGGAAGCGGACGGCGCGCAGTTTAGCGGGTCAGGGAATGGCTGGCCGCCAAAACGAGCACAACGGCCGCTGGGGCAACGGCCCGAGTTTAGCAGGTCAGGGAATGGTTGGTAGCCGGAACCTGGTGAACACGCCCTACGCCGTTGTCGGCAGCTCGGGGGGGCGGGTTGACTCGAAGGCGGCGATTTCGGGTTCGTTGGTGAGCGTTGTGGAGATGTCGTCGAGGCCGTTGAGCAGGCGGTGTTTGACGAATGGGGCGATCTCGAAGCTGCGCTGCCAGCCGCCTCCAGCGCTGACTGTTTGCGACTCCAGGTCCACGCTGATGGTGGCGCTCGGTTCGCCCTCTGCGAGGCGCATCAGGTGGGCGACATCCTCGGGCGCGAGCGTTACGGTGAGCAGGCCCATCTTGGCCGAGTTGTTGCGGAAGATGTCGCCGAAGGAGGGCGCGATCACCGCGCCGACGCCCATCTGCTGGATTGCCCAGACGGCGTGCTCGCGCGACGAGCCGCAGCCGAAATTCTGCCCCGCCAGCAGCACCGACGCGCCCTGGTACTGCGGCTGATTGACGACGAACTCAGGATCCTTGCGCCAGGCCTCGAAGCAGAACGGCCCGTAGCCGGTGCGCTCGATCCGCTTGAGGTACTTGGCCGGGATGATCTGATCCGTGTCCACATCCGCCCGGTCGAGCGGGATCGCCGTCCCGCGAATGGTTGTTACCGCGTCCATCTGCCGTTCCTCCTGTTGCGCCGCGAAACGAGCTTCAGCGTAGCTCAGCCGCTGAAGAACTCGCGCAGGGCGTGTTCGCACTCTTCGGGGGCTTCCTCGGGGATGAAGTGGCCGCAGGGCATGCCCTCGCCGCGCAGGTCGTCGGCCCAGCGGCGCCAGGTGGCCATGAAGCGGCCGCGTCGGCTGGGGCCGCGCGCGGCGCCCCAGAGCACCAGCAGCGGGCAGCCGATTCGCTTGCCCGCGCTGCGGTCGCTGCGATCCAGCGTGAGGTCGAAGCGCGCGCCCGAGCGGTAGTCGTCGCACCAGCTGCGCACCGTCTCCGGGTCGCGCGCGCCGGCGCGGTACTCCGCCATTGCGCCCTCGCTGAACACCGTGTCGTCGGCCGCCCAGGCGCCGAGCATCCGCTCGAGGAAGAGGTCGGGCTCGCCGCAGATCAGCCGCTCGGGCAGCGGCTCGGGCTGCGCCAGGAAGTACCAGTGAAAGCCGCCCAGCCCGCCCGGCACGCCCATCTGCTCGAACTGCTCGACGGTGGGCACGATGTCGAGCAACGCCAGCCGCTCAACGCGCTGCGGGTGGTCGAGCGCGAGGCGGTAGGAGACGCGCCCGCCGCGGTCGTGCCCGGCGAGGTGGAATGTCTCGTGGCCGAGGTCGGCCATCAGCTCGACCATGTATTGCGCCATCGCGCGCTTGGAGTAGGCCTCGCCGCCCCCGTCGCCGGGCGGGCTCTCGCTCGCGCCGTAGCCGAGCAGGTCGGCGACCACGACCGTGAACTGCTCGGCCAGGCCGGCGGCGATCTTGTGCCACATTGCGCCCGTCTGGGGGAAGCCGTGCAGCAGCAGCAGGGGCGGCCCGGAGCCGCCCACGCGGGCGAAGATCGGCCCCGCGCGGTGCTCGCGAAAGCCGGGAAAGAGTGTCGCAGTTTCGGGCATGGCATCGCCTTCCTCACAGGCAATCTAACGCCGCCGCCCAATCAGCGCAAAGCGGGCCGGCGCGGCGCTCACTCGTGTTCCGCCAGCGCGTCGAGGATCGCACGCTTGCGGCCGTTGACATTCGGCTCGCGGGCGAACAGCAGGCGGTACCGCGCGAGCATCTCGCTAATCTGCTCGTCCGTCGGATCGAGGCCGAGCATCTCAGCGGCGGCGGAGTCGATTTCATGACGGTTGAGGTCCTGGAAGCAGAACCCAAACGGCTCGAGCTCCAGCGCGGCCAGCCGATCGAATTCGCGCTCAGCGATGTCGAGCGCCCGGCGAGCGGCATCCGAGTCGGCGGCGAAGTCCGGGCAGGGGAGGCTTGCGAGGTGGTCAAGCTGCACCGTGGCGCGTCCGGTTTGTGTATTGACCGCACAAAGATGGCGCACAATAGCGCCGAAAATGCTGTTCCACCAGATCGCTAATGCGCGGCCAACCTCGTCGTTGGGCGCTTGCAGGGCGTTCCACGCACCGCCACCATGCGCGGCCACTTGGGTGTGTGCGATCGACAACGCTTGGGAAGTCCACCTGATGTTGCGAGCGAAGAACCAGAAACTCCGCTGCTCGTTCAGATCCCGCACCTTGTCGCGTCGGACGACTGTGCCACCGTGGGTAGGGCGAAGGATCATCCGCTGTTGCGTAGTCGCATCGCTGCTCCACATCGAGATGTGCGTCGGCAGCGGCCCGCGTGGGCCAAGTTTCTTCCAGCGAAACGCGCCGCGTCCGTCTCCACCCTCCGGATGGCCAATCCGATCATGGGTCGGACCAGTGCCAGCGACTGCGCCGAATCGGGTTACCGTGAGGTCAACCGGGATGTCCACCAAGTCGAGCGGATTCCAGCATCGGGCATTGATCAGAGCGTCAGCGACGCGCGTCAGCTCGGTGCTCCCGGTGCCAACGGCGATCCACGGGAACCCAACCTGAGGCGCCTGCGTCCGAATCCAGCGCCCCTGGTCAAACGATCCCTCGGCACCCGTTGTCGGCAGCGCCGCGATCTGACGTCCAATCGCATAGCCCTGCTCTAGAGTCTCGGGCGGCACCTGCAACGCTACTGCTGTAACAGTGCTGGTCGTCAGATCGGCTGGTCGCTCGCCTTTCTTGGTCGCAATGACCAGCATTTCATTCATGCCCGTGTCAGCGCTCATGCTGCGTTCCGCAGCAGCGACATTAGCGATCGTGACGATATCTTCGAAGTCCGTCTCCATCTCCGCGCGCCAGGCGCTCCAGCTTCCGGCGTGTGCGGCAGTGAGGGGTAGTACATGCGCATAGACTCCACCAGGCCGCAGACGCATGTTGCTGATGTCGCCAAAGTGGCTCGCCAGTCCCGCATTGCCATTCGACATGGCGTATCCACGGGCCGTTGCCCTCACGTTGTCGCGTGCTGTGGCGGCCTTGCGGCGCAGTGGCGCCAAACCTGTCGTCGCCAGACTTGCGCCGTAATGCGCCACACTGTAGGGCGGGTTCATTAATGCCCAATCCATGCTACTGAGAGGGATGCCGAACAGCGCCGCCTCTTCTCCGTTGCCCGGGGTCGCCGCCTCGCCGCCATGCCCGAGCAGGTTCTTGATTGTGGTCTGTTCTGGATCGAGCAGGTACAGGGAGCCAGCCTCGTGGTCGACGAGCGCGATGTTGCTGCTGGCGTATGCTTGCTCGACCTCCAGGTCGGTTAGTCGTTTGGCGGTAAGCGTGCCGGCGATGCTATTCACGTCCATCGCGTAGATGTGCTGCTCCATCCGGTCCTTGTGCAGAGAGAGTTGCGGATTGCCGCCTTTGCGGATGTACATGCGGCGCAATGCGCGCTCGCCTGCGCCTACCAGAGTGCCGGTGCCGCAGGCTGCGTCCCAGAGATTCAACGCCCGCAACTCCACCCGAGAACGTTCGGCAAAGCGCGTGATCGACGCGGTTGCCAGCATCTCCGCGACCGGCGGCCGTGTGTAGTTGGCCGCACGCGCCTTTCGGTCCTTGATCAGTCGCTGCCAGAGCTCGCCGACGAAGTTGTAGACATGTTTGACGTTCAACCCATCGATCTGGTCGCTCAGGTTTGCGAGCTTGTCGAGCACGGGCGATACCTCTGCGCCGAGGTTGCCCATCGCCAACGTTTCGATCGCGATCGTCATCACCGCTTCGTAATTCACGTCCTCGATCAGGCGCCACTCAGTGAGCAACCGTTGGGGCGTCAATACTCCCAGGTGCTGCTGTTGCAGCTGTGCTGTCGTCTTGAGGCCAAGAGCCTGCATTTCCTCGCTGTACCTGGCGAGGTCGTTTTGCAGGTCGATCGCGATGAGCCATATCGCGCAGACGTTCCTGGCGGCGCTTTCGCCGTCATCAGTGGCGGTTAGCTGTTTGAGCACCGAGATCGCTTCAGCGCCGCGCGACTTGGTCTCGCTGACGATGTTCAAGAGCCTGATGCTGGTCGCTTCGATTTCCTCAGCGATCAGGCGGCTGTGCTCTTCGATCACGACTTGCGGCGCCTGCGCATATTCGCAGTAAGCGACGAGGTCGAACGGCGTTGCCGGCAGCGGCTTCTTCGCTGGCCAAACCTCAGCGTCCGTCTCGCTGCTGCCTCTGACGACCTGCACGGTAAGGATCTGCTCATTGTCGTCCAGACGCTGGAGTAGCGTCGCACGATCATCCTGCTCGCAGGAGAGATCGATTCCCAAGGCGATCACCTGGCTAATCGGCTTGGTCTGTCCTCGCAGCGTGTGTCCGAGCCGTCGCGCGGCATCGGCAATCGCAGGCGCACCGAACTCGGTCTCGATCACGACAGGAGTGCGATTCCCTTGACGGATGATGATGTCCGGGCGGCCGGCACTGTCGACCAAGGTCCGCCTGCGTTCAGCGTTGGGTGCCCAACCCTGACCGACCTCTTTGAGCCAATCGGCAATGGCGATGTTGGCGGTGGGCTCGTGAAGTCGGCCGATCTCGTTCGCTTGGGAAGCCATCGCACAATCCAGACGTCGTTGAAGTCGGTCCTGATCAGATCGCGACGGTGCCGGTGAGGGCGGACTGGGTGGGGTCGCAGATGTAGCGGATTTTTGGGAGGGTGATGTTGGCCGTGGTGTAGGAGGCGACGATTGGGTAGACGGGGGCGACGCCGGCGGCTCGCCAGAATTGGGCCTCGAAGGCGTCGATTCGGGCCTGGCCGCGGTCGGCGCGGCTGACCTGGAAATCGGAGTCCACCTGAACCAGCCAGGGTTTGGTTTCGCCGCCGCGCTCAACCTGGGCGAGGTGCATCCCGGCGGTGTACAGCAGGTCGCCGTTGCCGATCGGGATCGGGTCGACCAGCTGGGCCGCCAGCACCGTTTCGGCGCCGTCGGAGGCGGAGATTTCGACGCGGTCGTAGCGCTCGCGCAGGCGCGCTTCACCGGGCGTGACGGGGAAACCCCAGCGCGAGGCGAGCGCTTCCGCCGCGGCGTCGCCGCTGACCACCACCCGCGTGGGCAGCCCGCGCGGACGCACGGCGGCGCGACAGCCGATCCGCACCATCGCCAGCGTGAACGCGCCCAGCGGCCCCTCGTCGGCGCGCATCCCGATGCAATGCAGCGTGGGCGGAATCGTAGGGTGCAGCGCGGGCGGGATCTGGCCCGCCATGTCGGCGTCGTCGATCTCGTAGATCACCTGGAGGACGCGCACGTTGGGCAGTTCGAGCGCTTCGGTGTCGAGCGACGGCATCGCCGCGGCGAACTCCAGCCAGGGCGAGATGTCGGCGGTTCCGATGATGGGCATTAGGCGTCTCCCTCAGCCGCCGCTGCCGGCGGGCGCGCCGGCCAGCTCGCGCTCGGCTGGCGCGGGGGCAGCCGCATCCTCGCGGAAATGCGGCATCACCTCTTCGCCGAAGAGGCGCAGGCTGTCCAGCACCTCCTGCTGCGGGATTGTCTCCAGCGCGTTGAGCAGGAAGTTGATCTGGTCGACGCCGCAGGCCTCCCACTTTTTGATCTCCTCGATCAGGCGGTCGGGGTTGCCGATGCAGACGCCCTCGGGCGCGCCGCCGGCCTCGCCCGGGTTGGCCGCCTGCTGGCGCGAGGCGGCGAGCAGGCCGGGGTTGGGGTAGGAGCGGGTCGGATGCACCTCGCGCACCGGCAGCAGCTGGGCCGCCAGGTAGCCGAACGAGCCGGTCAGGCGGCTGCCCGTCTTGATGCCCGTCTCGTTGTCGGGGTGGCAGTAGAGGAAGTTGACCGTGGCGACCTTCTCGTTGACGAACGCGCCGGCCGGCTCGCAATCCTGAATGCGGCGGCGGTACTGCTTGACCTTCTCCTCCTGCTCGGCGAAGCCGCCGAAGGTCAGGCCGAGCGAGCCGAGCCCGCGCTCGGCGGCGTCGATCTCGGTGCCCGGGCTGGAGACGGCGACCCACATCGGCGGGTGCGGTTTCTGGTAGGGCTTGGGCAGCACTGCCCGCGAGGGCATGCGGAAGGCGCGGCCCTCGTAGCCGAAGCGCTCGTTGGTCCACATCTGCGGGATCGTGCGGGTGTATTCGTCCCAGGTTTCCTTGGTCTCGTCGGGGTTGGCGTCCATCCCGCCCAGCTCGGTCCAGGTCGCGGAGCGGCCGGTGCCGAATTCGAGTCGGCCGTCGCTGAGGATGTCGAGCACGGCGGCGCGCTCGGCGGCGCGGATCGGGTGGTTGAACTGCGGCACGCAGACGACGATCCCGTGCCCCACGCGGATCTGCTGCGTCTGCATCGCGCAGGCGGTCAGGAACAGCTCGGGCGCGGAGCAGTGCGAATACTCCTCGAGGAAGTGGTGCTCAACTGCCCAGACGGAGTGGAAGCCCAGCTCGTCGGCCAGCCGCACCTGTTCGAGGCAGCGGTGGTAGACGGTGTGCTCGATGTCGTTCTCCCAGGGGCGGGGGACGGAGATTTCGTAGAAGATGCCGAAGCGCATGGCGGGCTCCCAACTGGCGGGCGCGGGCGCGCCCGAATCGCCTTGATGCTAGCCGATCGGCGGCGTTCCGATTTGGCTCAGCGCGCCGGTGTGAGCCAGAGCCAATCGAGTGTGCAACGTGCGTGAACGAGCCGCAGCCCATGCGATAGGATCGCTGCATCATGCCACTCAGCACAATCGTCGAAATCCGCGATATCGTGATCATCGTGATGGGGATCATCGGGGTGGTTTCCGCCGCCGTCTTCCTGCTGTTCACGATCATTCTGGGCTGGATGTCGTTCCGGCTGCTGCGGGCGACGCGGCGCACGATGGGCGAGGGGGTGCCGCCGATCCTGGAGCAGGCGCGGGAGACGCTGCAATCGGTCAAGGGCACGGCGGAGTTCATGGGCGAGTCGGCGGCGGGGCCGGTCATTCGGCTCTACGGGATGGCGGCGGGGGCGCAGCGCGCGCTGCGGATACTCGGCCGCAGCAAGGATGGGTAGCGGGCGATGCTTCGGGGGTTGAAGATCGGCTTCTGGCTGGGCGTGCTGGCGGCGCTGGCGGGCCGAATTCTGGCGGGCGACGACCGGGCGGAGCAATGGCGCGAGGCGCGCAGCGAGGCGGAAGCGGCCGCGTCGGAGCGTGAGGCCGCGCTGCGTGCGCGCCACGCCGCCGCGCGCCGCGAAGGCCATCTGCCCGACAACGAGTAGCTGTGGCATCCGACGCAGCGGCGGGCCGCGAGCGCAACCAGCTGCTCGCCGCCGATCGGCCTGTCCACGACTGGTACCGCTTCGTGCTCTCGTTTCCGCCGCATCTGGTGCGCGATTATGTAGAGCGCTTCGGGCTGGACGGCGGCGCGGCGATTCTGGATCCGTTCTGTGGCGCGGCGACGACGTTGGTTGAGGCGAAGAAGCTGGGGATCGCGTCAACGGGAATCGAGGCGCTGCCGATGTCGGCGTTCGCGGCGGCGACCAAGGTGGACTGGTCGCCGCGGGGCGATGATCTGCGGCGCGGCGCGGACGCAATCGCGGAGCGGGCGCACGCATGGCTGGAGCGTGCTGGCGGGCGCGACGCGCCGGGCGGCGGCGCACCCGCGCCGCTGCTGAAGCTGCCGCCCGAACAGCAGCGCCTGCTGCTGCGCAACTCGATTTCGCCGCTGCCGCTGCACAAGGCGTTGGTGCTGCGCGAGGAGATTGAGCGGGCCGGCTCGGCGCACGCGGCCCATCTGCGCCTCGCGCTCGCGCGGGAGTTGCCGACGACGATCGGCAATCTGCGCTTCGGCCCCGAGGTCGGGCTGGGCGCGCAAAAGGAGGATGTCGCCGCGATCAGCGCCTGGCGCGAGCGGGTTGAGGTGTTCGCCCGCGATCTGGATGAGCTGCGCGATGCCGGCGATGTCGGCGGTACGCCGGCCGCCGTGATTCGGGGCGACGCGCGGGAGCTGCCGGAGGCGGTCGGGGAGCGCTCGATCGACTGTGTGATCACCTCGCCGCCGTATCCGAATGAGAAGGATTACACGCGGGCGGTGCGGCTGGAGTCGGTGATTTTGGGGCTGCTGCCCGACCGACGGGCGCTGCGTGAGGCGAAGCGCGGTCTGCTGCGCTCGAACAGCCGCGGCGTCTACAAGGGCGACGATGATGACGCCTGGGTGGCGGAGCATGCGGAGGTGCAGGCGCTGGCGGAGCAGATCGAGCGTCGGCGCGTGGAGCTGGGCAAGACCTCGGGCTTCGAGCGGATGTATCACCGCGCGGCGCGGCTGTATTTCGGGGGGATGGCGCGGCATTTCGCGTCGCTGCGTCGCGCGCTGAAACCGGGCGCGCAGCTGGCGTACGTGGTGGGCGACCAAGCGTCGTATCTGCGGGTGATGATTCGGACGGCGGATTTGCTGGCGGATATTGCGGAGCGTCAGGGCTATGAGGTGGTGGGGAAGGATCTGTTTCGGACGCGGGCGGCGACGGCGACGCGGTCGGAGTTGCGCGAGGAGGTGCTGGTTTTGCGGTGGCGGGGGTGTGGAGCGATCTAACCCGAGACGGCGTCTTGCACGACGCATTCACGACGTGAGATCGATGGCCTCATCGCACATCGTCTTGATTATGTGGTCTGCGACTGGAATCGCGCGAGCGGCCCCTTTTTCGTTGCCAGCGGCAAACATGAAAACGAAAAGCGGGCTGTTCTTGCTGTTCCTGAGAACACCGCCGCTCTTAGCCATGTCGAAGAACACATCGCGGAGCTTTTGAGCGTAGAGCCTCGTGGCGAGACGGAAGTCTTGCGCTCTCCTGCGGTGCTCGATCGGTTCACCATCTAGCGACAGCTGAAACGCGGGACTGTACAGTGCTGTCCACGAGTCATCGCCAAATACGCGCGTGGCTGCGTCAGCATCTCGGCCAGTCGGCTGATGCTCAACTGTGAGTACGCGAAGCAGCGCACTGATCGGAAACAGTATCCACGTGTCGCACTTACAGCTTTCCGCGACGGCTCGGACGGTCTCCCATCGAACATCGAGTGCAAACGGATCGAGGAACACAACGGCTCGATCGTACTGGCCCATGTTCTTGCAGAACGCTCGCAGCTCGGGATTTGCATCGCCGACGATCACCCGAGCACGCTCGGCTGCCTCGTACTTTTCGATCGTTTGTCGAAGCTGAGCTGCCTTAGCTTCGATGTGCTCGACGAACACGAAGCTGTCGAACGGCTTGTCGTCCACTGCGAGAGCAATCATCGGCGAGCCAGCAAGGAAATGCTCCTCATCGATGTCGCGCTTGAGCTCGACTGTTCCAGTCCCTGCAAACGCATCGAAGTACGTCAGGTGAAAGGGTTGTTTCTTCAGAATCGTCGTGTACGTCTTGAGGTACTCACCGAGTATGGTGAGCTTGGTCCCTGTCCAAGAACCGCCCCAAAGAGGACTCGATCGATCGTCAAAAACGCTCACTTGGCGACTCCCGGCATCCCGTTCCACTTTCGCCTGTCGAGGAAGCGGCCGGCGCGCTTTTTGCCGACGCGTTGGCCTTGCCTGTTGTGGGCGCCCCATTGTTTGAAGAAGAATGGGGTTTCGCTTGCGATGCACTGGTCGCGGACGGCGCGCACCCAGTCGGGATGCATTGGGCGTGCGCCGGGGCCGCTTTCGCCGCCGGCGATCACCCAGTCGATGCCGTCGAGGTCGAGCTCCAGCGGGCCGAGCAGCGGCTCGCAGGAGAGGAACTTGATTGTGGCGGGGGTGCCGCGCAGCGGCGCGATGCGCGAGGTCCAGCGCTGATTTTCGACGGAGACGCCCATCCAGACGTGGTCGGGCCAGGGCAGCGAGGGGGCGAGCTGGGCGAGCCGCTCGGCGCGCTTGGTGAGCACCTGGTAGCGGTGCTGGTCCGCCGCCTGCATCACCTCGAAGACCTTGTGGATGTAGTCGTCGGGCACAGCTTCATGGAAGAGGTCGCTCATCGAGTTGACGAAGATGGTTCGCGGCTTTTGCCAGCGGAGCGGCTGGTCAAGGCGCTCCGGGCGCAGTTGCGGCTCGAAGCCGCGCTCGTAGGGGTGGCCGGGGACGCCGCGGAAGCGCTCGGCGAAGATTTTGGCGTAGCAGTGTGCGCAGCCGGGGCTGATCTGCGTGCAGCCCGTGACGGGGTTCCAGGTGGCGTCGGTCCACTCGATCTTCGAGCGCTGCATGGGCTGCCTCCGTTATGTATCATAGAACTCGAATTCGCTTGCGGTCAATGGGGCCGGAAGGTTCGAACGATGCGATCAGCAGGAGCGACAGGCGGGAAGCGGGGCGGTGGGGCCAGGGCGCGTTCGCACTTTCGTCATTCCCGCGCCCTCTCTGTCATTCCTGCGCCCCTTTCCGTCATTCCTGCGCCTCCTCCGTCACTCCCACGCCCCTTTCCGTCATTCCTGCGCAGGCAGGAAGCAGGCGACCTCCAGCGTCGCGGCATCCCGACGGCTCGGGCAAGCGACATTCAGGCGCCGCCGGAGGTCTGAGGGGGCGGAGTTTCGTCGTGCGCGTGGGTTCCTGCCTGCGCAGGAATGACGAAGGGGGCGCGGGTGTGGCGGGGCGGGGGTGCGGAGGTGGCAGGTCGATTGCGCGGAGGTGGCGGGGCAATTGCGCGGAGGTGGCGGAGCGGGGGTGCGAATGTGGCGGAGAGGGTGGGATTCGAACCCACGAGGGACTTGCGCCCCTACACGCTTTCCAGGCGTGCCTGATCGGCCACTCCAGCACCTCTCCGGCGTGGGCGCGCTGCGGGCGCGCGGGCATTTGCGCGGACTGAGCGCCGCGTCGGCGGCGCGTGGGTTGCATCTGGCGGAGAGGGTGGGATTCGAACCCACGAGGCACATCACTGCACCTACCGATTTTCGAGATCGGCTCCTTCGGCCACTCGGACACCTCTCCGCTACCCATTCTACCCTGATGCGGCGAGTGTGACTGACACAGGGGTTGCGCGGGTTTAGCGTAGAGATTTACAGGGAGCAGAGGGAGGCCGCTCGTGACCGCTTCGCCCGCCGCAGCCAACACTATCGCCGGGGTGCTCGCCGCGCATGAGGCGGCGAGCCCCGCGCTGGGCGCGCCGGGGCGCGAGCCGCTCAGCTTCGGCGGGCTGCGCGAGCAGATCGAGCGGACCACCGCCGCGCTCAACGGGTTCGGACTGGGGCGCGGGGATCCGATCGCGATCGTGCTGCCCAACGGCGCGGAGATGGCCGCGGCGTTCCTCGCGGTCGCCTCGGCGGCGACGGCCGCGCCGCTCAATCCGGGCTATCGGGTGGACGAGTTCAGCTTCTACCTTTCGGACCTTGAGGCGCGTGCGGTGGTGGTGCAGCAGGGCGACGACTCGCCGGCGCGCGAAGCGGCGGCCGCGACGGGTGTGCCGCTGATCGAGCTGACGCCGCTGAGCGATGGGCCGGCGGGCGGGTTCGCGCTGGAGTCGGAGTTGCGCGGCGCGGCGGAGTCACCGGGCGCGGCCGAGGCCGACGACACGGCGCTGGTGCTGCACACCTCGGGCACCACTTCGCGGCCCAAGATTGTGCCGCTGAGCCAGCGGAATGTCTGCGCGTCGGCGCGGCACATTCGCGAAACGCTCTCGCTGACGCCGGAGGATCGCTGCATGAACATCATGCCGCTGTTCCACATTCACGGGCTGATCGCGGGGGTGCTGGCGAGCGTCGGCGCGGGCGGCTGCACCTGGTGCTCGCCGGGCTTCAACGCGATGCAGGCGTTCGGTTGGCTGCGCGAGGCGCGGCCCTCCTGGTACACGGCGGTGCCGACGATGCACCAGCTGATCCTGACGCGCGCGGAGCGCAACGCGGAGATTCTGGCGGAGACGCAGTTGCGGCTGATTCGCTCTTCTTCGTCGTCGCTGCCGCCGACCGTGATGGCCGAGTTGGAGGCGGTGTTCAACGCGCCGGTGATCGAGTCCTACGGGATGACCGAGGCGGCGCATCAGATGAGCTCGAATCCGCTGCCGCCGCGGGCGCGGAAGCCGGGCAGCGTGGGTCCGGCGGCGGGACCGGAGATCGCAATCATGGACGCCGACGGGGCGCTTCAGGCGCTGGGCGCGCGGGGGGAGGTGGTGATTCGCGGTTCGAACGTGACGGACGGCTACCGCAACAACCCCGAGGCCAACGCCGAGGCGTACGCGCGGGGCTGGTTCCGCACCGGCGACCAGGGCGAGCTGGACGCCGACGGGTATCTGACGATCACGGGGCGGCTGAAGGAGATCATCAACCGCGGCGGGGAGAAGATCTCGCCGCGCGAGGTGGATGAGGCGCTGCTGCAGCATCCGGCGGTGGGGCAGGCGGTGACGTTCGCGATGCCGCACGAGCGGTTGGGCGAGGAGGTCGCGGCGGCGGTCGTGCTGCGCGGCGGCGCGGAGGCGGAGGAACGCGAGTTGCGCCGCTTCGTGAGCGAGCGGCTGGCGGATTTCAAGACGCCGCGGCGGATCGTGATTCTGGACGAGATTCCGAAAGGCGCGACGGGCAAAGTGCAGCGGATCGGCCTGGCCGAAAAGCTGGGATTGGCGTGAACGATGGCGGCGAGCGAATTCCCTCAGCACGAGCGCCTGACACGGGTGCTGAACATCTACCGCCGGGCGATGCGCCGGCATATCGCCGAACAGTGGCGGGCGAAGCACGCAGATGAGTGGTTCGAGCGCCTGTTCGAGCGGCTGACAGAGCACCAGCAAAACGAGATCCGGGCGACCCGCGCGACGCTCGAGCTGCGCCGCGCCGAAGGCGAGCTTGCGATCTCGAAAGCCGACGAGGACGAGTTCCTGATCGACATCCCGATGTTTCTGGAAGCTATGAAATCGCGCTCCGACTTGTTCGGGGCACGCCTCGTGGATTGGGAGATGACGCGAAAAATCGCGAATGTGTACCGCTTGCGAAACACCTGGGCGCATCCTCCGGTGCGCGATCTCAAGGCGTCGGAGGTGAGTGGGGTGGCGGAGGATTGCGCAAGCATCCTCGAGCTCTTCGATCCAGTCGCGGCAGATGCGGTGCGAGAGGTCGCAGTCGGCGATGCGCCACCGTCCTCTTCGGACGCACTGCTGGAGCGAATCGAGTATTTGCAGGATGCGATCGATGCGCGGAGCCTGCCGACGGAACAGTTGCGGGAGATGCTCGGCCAGCTGCTGGTGAACACATCGCAGGTGGTGGAGCCAGATGAGAGCGAGCCCGAGTGGGCAACGGTTGCGGCTGAGTTGCGGGCGCTGCGAGAGGAACTGGCGGCGGCGCAGGCGCGGCCCGAGGAGCGGGCGACAGACGATCTCGCAGCCGAGATTCGGGCGCTGCGCGCCGAGATTGCGGGCTCGCGGACGTGGGTCGGGGATTGGTGGGCGCGCTGCGAGCGGGAGATTTCGGTCTGGCTGGACCGTCTGGCGGGCCGCCGCTAGGTCTTGTTGTCGATGCTTTGCAGCAGGTCGCGGATTTCGCTGAGCAGCGCGGTGTCGCCGCCTGCGGCGGGGGCGGGCGTCGGCGCAGCGCCGGCCGGCGCATCGAGCAGCGCCTCGCGCTGGGCGAGAATCGCGTCGCGGAACTCGACGGCGTCAACGATTCCGACCAGATTGCCCTCGGCCGAGGCGCTGGAGCCGGCCTGCCCGGCAGTCTCGACGCGGATGCCGCGCAGACCGTAGCGGCGCATGATTGGGTCGTCGTGCAGGCGGATGTCGGTGATTCGGTCCAGCGGGATCGTGCTCTCCTTGCGGAAGTAGACGCCCGACTGGACCTCGAGCGCACGCGGCGTGAGTCGCGCGGCGAGTCGGTCGTAGGCGCGCGGGGCGTAGTTGATGCTGAAGATCAGCCAGAAGGGGATCAGCGGGATGCCGACCACGGTGATGAAGAGGATGGCCGAGACGAGCAGGCGCAGGTAGCCGAGCAGCCGGCGGTCGAACTCGGCTTCGCGGAGGACTTGGGAGGTGGACGAGGCCATTGGCCGACTCCTTTGCAGAGAGAGCGCCCGGTCGGGCTGTGCGATGATAGCGGCAGACGCGACGGTAGCGAAAGGCGGGGCATGAAGTTCGGCATCCACCTGATTCAGCAGAACATCGAGATCGCCGAGTGCCGCCGTCTGTGGCGCTGGGCCGACGGCGCGGGCTTCGACTGGTTTGACGTGTCGGACCATTTCTACGAGTCGCCGATGACCGAAAAGGAGGGGCCATACCTCGAGTGCCTGGCCTGTCTCGCGGCGCTGGCCTGCGACACCGAGCGGATGCGAATTGGCACGATCGTGCTGGCGATGGATTATCGGCATCCCGCGGTGTTGGCCAACGCGCTGGCGGCGATTGATCGGCTGTCGGACGGGCGGCTGGAGATCGGGCTCGGAGCGGGTTGGAACGAGCAGGAGTACGCGGCGTACGGGATTCCCTTTGCGCCGATCGGCCGCCGGCTCGACGCGCTCGAAGAGGGGTTGCAGGTGATTCGACTGCTGTTTGAGCAGCGGCGGGCCAACTTTGCTGGGCGGCATTTTCAGCTCGTCGATGCGCTGTGCGAGCCGAAACCGTTGCAGGCGCGCGTGCCGATCTGGATCGGCGGCAACGGGGAGCGCCGCACGCTGCGGCTGGTCGCGCAGTACGCCGACGGCTGGAACTCGCCCTACGTTACGGTGGAGCAGTGGACGCGGCTGGCGGCGGTGCTGGATCGACATTGCGAGGCGGTGGGGCGCGGTCCGCGGGAGATTCGGCGCGATGTGAATCTGTCGTTTCATCTGGCGGCGAGCGAAGCGGAGCGAGCGTCGGCGGAGGCGCATTTCGCGGAGGTGTTCGGCGCGGCGGGCGATGCGTTTCGCACGCGCGGGGCGATTACGGGCACGCCGCCGGAGGCGATCGAGCAGTTGGTGCTGTACGCCGACGCGGGCGTGGAGCGGATCAATATCGCGCTGCGCCCGCCGCTCGACTGGGACGCGCTGCGCGCCTGGTCGGATCAGGTCATCCCGGCTTTTGCGGAGTAACATTGCGATATGACTCATCTGCGAATCGCCCTGTTGTTCATCCTCGTGTCGCTCGTCGCGGCGGCTTGCACGGATCCGATTGCGGAAGCGCCGGAGCGTTACAGGCAGCGGCTGGAGTTGGAGCGAGCGCCGCTGGAGTGGCAGTATTCGACGCGGCCGAATAGCGCTGAAGCGCATCGCCCGCTGGTCGCGCGCGCGGCGGCGCGAATCGAGCGGGAGCGCGAATGGTGCGCAGGACAGTTCGACGATCCGGCAGCGGTACCCGAATTCGATTCGGACACTGCAACAGCGGAGTGGGCGGAGCCGGCGCCGGAGGAAGCGCTGGTCTGGATGAGGGAAGTGGCGCAGAAAACGGCGGCGCGGCGCGGCCTGGCGCTGGAAGCGATGCCGTCGGTTTACATCATCTCGCGCGAGTCGTTCCGCATCGCGCTGTGCCCCTTGCTGCTGGGCCCCGAACATACCGAGGCGAACCCGCTCTGGCACCTGGATCGCCTGCTGGGGAACATCGATCCATCCTGGAACGCTTCCGTCATGGAACGGCTGCGCAGGGGCGGCGCCACGGCGTGGTACGCACCCGCGAACGAAGATCGCGGCGGGCAGATCGTGATGGTTAATGGCTACTTGCAGCCGCGTCAACTTCTGGCCACTTTCTCTCACGAGATCGTTCATGCGTTACAGGACGCGCACTTTGGGCTGCCCGACAATGCGGCGGAAGCGTTGGGCAGCAGCGACGCGCTGGATGCCTTCACGTGGGTTGTCGAAGGCGACGCCACGTTCAGTACATTGCCCCCAACCGAGTTGCAGGAGATCACCGAAGTCTCCGGATTCGAGCAAGGCGGCGTGTTGGACGCGCCGCCGCTAGTCTCACTGTTCGAGGTGCTCCCGTCGCGCGGTGAGATGATCTTCGACGCTTATCGGCGAGGCCGCGTCGTAATTGCCGATCTGCATGAGGCAGCCGGATACGACGGCGTCAATCGGTTGTTTACGGAGCGTCCGATGTCGATGTCGCAGGTGCTTCATCCGGAGATGCTCGTCAACGGCTTGCAACCGATCGGTCGTGAGGAGTTCTGCGCGCTGACGCCGGCGCTGCTCGGCGATCTGCCCTGCGAGGGATATCCGCAGAGCGACCGGTTGGGCGAGCTGTTTCTGCGGACGTTCATCGCGGAATCCACGGGGCAGGTCGCGGCTGCGCACGAGGCGGCTGAGGGCTGGCGCGGCGACCTGATGCGATTTGTCGAGGGCGAAACCGAGTTCTTGCTATGGCAGATCGCTTTCGCAAACCCGGCGGAGCACCGCGAGGCTGCGGCGGAGCTGCGCAACTGGTTGATCGCGCACTCCAGCGGACGGGCGCGCGCTGCTATCGGTGTCCCGGTGATTGCCTGGGACGGACCGACAGCGGCGGTTCGCGTCGTGGACTATGCGCGTGTGGTGTGGCTGGTCGTGTCGGATGATCCGGCTTTTGCGGATCGGGTGGTGTTTTCCGTACTCGATATTGAGGCCGCGCCAGGGTGGTGGTTGGATTGATGCCCAGATCATGTCGGAGTGGGAATCTGGGCTTTGTGCTGATCGCGTGAGCGCGGTAGGCTCGCGAGAGTGGAGGAGCGCATGCGGGTTTGGCCGGCGGCTGCGGTTGTTGCGCTGATTGGGCTGGTAGGCCTGATCGCGATCGGCTGCTCGGGCGCGGTGGTGCATTGGGGCGACGAGCCGGTCGCCCAGGAGTGGCCGTTGGAGGTCTGGGTTCCCGCGGAGTGGCTGGCGGATGTGCTCGACGCGCAGCATGAGGCGGTGGTCGAGGAGCGGATTTGGTGCCGCGGCAACGCGGGGCTGCTGCCCGAGGGCGCGCCGATGTCGATTATCGGAGCGGAGGCGTCGGAGCGGGATCTGGAGCGATTTTTCGATCCGCTGGGCGAGGTCGAGCTGGCCTGGATTCGGGAGTTGGCGCAGCTCACCGCGCGGGAACGCGGGTTGAGTCTGGAGCCGCTGCCGGAGTTTCGCATTATCTCGCACGACCGGCTGCGCGACGCCGCCTGCCACGCGCTGCTGCACGAGGAGCAGGTTGGCAATGCGGGCGATCTCTGGCTGTTTGAGCGGATCCTGGGAATCAATCATACGGAGTGGACCCCTGCCGTGTTGAGCGCGCTGTGGGCGTACAGCGCCGGTGGTTGGTACTCCCCCGACACCAAGGCGGTAACGCTAATCGGCAATACACCGCTGCCGCGCTACGCTTTCGAGCTGGTCGCCCACGAGCTGGTGCATGCGATGCAGGATCAGTATCTCGAAGAGGAGAATGACGACGTATACGCAGATGTGACGCACGACTACGGAACTGCGATCTCGTGGGTCATCGAGGGCGATGCGACAGTGGCGGAGGCGGTCGTTCACTCACCGGAGGCGGCGGCGTTGCGCGACACGTATGCCTGGGGTCCGGAAGGCGACTGGCTCGCCGACCGTACCGGACTCTCGCTAGCGCTCACGCCCTTGTTGGGCCAGGAATTCGCCGCGCGATATACCGATGGCGCCGAATACGTCCGCGCGCAACAGCAAGCGGGTGGCTGGGAGCGGGTGAACGAGTTACTGATGGATCCGCCGCAGTCGTCGGAGCAGATTTTGCACGCCGACAAGCTGGAGTCGCGCGAGCCGCCGATTGACGCGGAGCGGCTCGCCGAGCTACGCCGCATGGTCTTTGATCCGCGCGAGCCGCCGACGGCGACGACGATGGGCGAGAGCTATCTGGCCAACCTGATCGGCTTTTCGACGCAGGAGCCGGCGCTGGCCGCCGAGGCCGCGGCCGGTTGGGGCGGGGACGAATTGGCGGTCTGGTCAATGGTCGACGGCCGCCGCGACGCTACGGCGATCTGGGTGATCGCGTTCGACGACGCGGCCGAGCACCGCGAAGGCATTGCCGGGCTGCGCGAGTGGCTGATCGCGCACTCAGGCGCGACGGCGGTCGCCGACCGCAGCGGGCGGGCGATTGCCTACGACGGGGCGGTGGGCGCGATTCGGGTCGTCGATAGCGCCGACACTCTCTGGCTGATCGCCTCCACGAACCGCCGAACTGCGGACGAAATCACCTACAATGTTCTGCGGCTGGCGGCGGACCCTGGTTGGTGGGAGTAACGGAGGTCGCGGTTGCAGCGGCAGCGCGAGCAAAGGGTGAGGAGACGGCGGCTGATCATCGCCGCGTTGGTTGTCATCGCCGCGGTGATCGTGGTTCTGCTCGCTGCCAGCGGTGGAACCCCGGCGGTGGTGTGGGACGACGAGCCGGCGCGCGCCCGCTGGCCGGGCCAATTCGGCTGGTTCGACTACGCCGTTGTCGCCGAGCGAAACGCGGCGGCCTCTCGCGCGGTGTACGCGGAGCGCGAGTGGTGCGCGGTCGATGTGCTGGCCCTTCCGGACGACCTCGCCGGAGAAACGGTGTTTGAACCAGATGTCGCCGATCAGCTTGCACATCTCGAAGAGCCGCTCGATGCCAAGACTCGCGAATGGATGGCGCAAATCGTCGCCGAAATGGAGCAGCGGCGGGGCATCACGTTGGATAGCCCGCCGCGCGTGCGCGTCTTCAGTTTCGAAACTTGGCGGCTGCTCAGTTGCTGGCGGATGTTTCACGCTGAGGAAACCGAGCAGCTGTCCCCCGATTGGGTGCTCGCGCAGTTGCTCGGCTATCTGGAACCTGAGTGGACGCCGGCGATGTGGGAGCATCTGATCTGGCCCGCCGTGGCTGGTGTGTATCATCCGTCGGCGACCGGCGGTCTCATCACTCTGATCAGCGACACGCCGCTACCACAGTGGAGCGTGCCGACATTCTCGCACGAGATTGCGCACGCGCTACAGGCGCAACTGTTGGACATTGATCTCTCCGATCTGTTAACGAATGGCAGCATCGATCAGCGACTCGTCGCGAGTGTGGTTCTTGAGGGAGAAGCGGAAACCTCAATGCTGAACTACGGCGATCCGATCGTGGACCGAATCATCGCGTCGCACAGCTAGGGTCCGGATGTGGGTTGGCCGGGCCCGCTGGTCGGCACCGGCATTCTGGGGTTGACGGGCCCGTCCGTGGTCACACCGTATGAGACCGGTCGAGATCTGGTAACGACGATCGAACGCGAATCGGGCGTGGAAGCGGTGAACGCGCTGCTGCGAGAGCCGCCGGACTCCTATGAGCAAGTGTTACACCGCGAGAAGTTGCGCGCAGATGAGCAGCCGGCGCCGATCGGGCCGTTGCTGCGAATGCGCGACGCAGTGTTGCGCGCCTCCGGTGAGGAGCTGCCCGTCGACACGCTCGGCGAAGCGCTGATCGCCGACCTGATCAGCTTCTCGACGGTGGATACGACACGGGCGAAGGCGGCCGCAGCGGGCTGGGCGGTGGACGCGATTACGCTGGTTTCGGAAGTCGACGGGGAGCCTGCGCCGGTTGTGATCTGGCAGATCGCGTTTGACGATATCGACGAGCACGCGGAGGGGATTCAGGGATTGCGCGAGTGGCTGGTGGCGGCCTCCGGGCAGGAGGCGGTTGCCGGGCGGAATGGGCGAGCCGTGGCCTGGAACGCGCCGAGCGGCGCGATCCGCGTGGTCAACCATGCGAATCTGGTCTGGGTCGTTGCAGCTGCGGAGCAGCGCATCGCCGACGAGCTGACCGTGCGTATCTTCGATCTCGATGAGCGGTGGACGCCGCCTGAGAGAGCGGCGCGCGAATAGCAAGTACGTTCGCGGTATTCATACGGAGCGCCCGATCTGGACGCGCGGCTGGGGGATGCGGTAGGCTTGCGGCATGCGATGCTTGAAGCTGATCGGCGCGGCGCTGGCGGTCGTTGGGGCGGCCGTGGCTGCGGCGTGCTCGGATGCCCCCCCGCAGCAGGTGGCGACTGAACAGGCTGTAACCGCTCAGCCGGCGGGCGCGGAAGCTGCCCCGACTGCGCCGGGCGGAAATGGGCGCGTCTCGCTCGCGCCGCGCTGGCCGCGCGACGACTGGCGTCCGCTGGCCCAAGTGGCCGCTGCTCACGAACAGCTGCAACCGCTGATCGATCGCGAACTGCGCTGGTGCGCGGAAGCGATGCGCCGCAGCGAAACGCAGGGCGGCAACTGGAGCGCGCCCGACCCCGACGGACCGTGGCGGCAATTGCCCGGCCCCACGCTGGTCGATCGTGGCGAACAACAATGGGTCGGCGAGGTCGCGCTCGCGACGGCGCAACAGCGCGGCTTGCCGCTCACCGACACGCCCTCCATCACAATCGTCTCCGCCGAATGGAGGCGGGCCAATGGCTGCGGATATTGGCACCGCAGCGACAGCTACCCGCTACCGGGAATTAATTCCTGGTGGGTCTGGCACAAGGCGTTGGGTTTGCTGCCTTCAAGCTGGACGCAGAAAATGTACGATCATCTGCCGGTCGTCTGGGAGGGACGGGGTTGGTACACCCCCGGAGCCGGCCCGAGCGGTGCGATCGGGCTGATCGCATCGAACTCCGAACGCGATACCGCGCGAACGCTCTCGACGCAGATCGTCCGGTACCTCCAACAGCAGCTGCTCGACGGCAGTGCGCAACGACGGCTGCCCTGGCGGGTGGACACCGACCGTTGGCTCTCGCTCCACTGGCTGCGCGACGCCGACACGGTCCATTCCACGTTGTCGCGCCGCCATGCGGCGCTCGACGGCGCGACCGGTTACGCCGCGGCGGCCCGCAGCGATCCGCCCGGCCAGTCCCTATCCTTCAGCGCGGAGGCTCACGCGGCGCTCGAGACGCTGGCCGACGAGATCAAGCCCTGGTGGCTGTCATCGCAGCGCGACGGCGCGGCGTTCATCGAACAACTATTACAGGATGCGGGCTCCGACGCGGTGGATGAGCGGTTGCGCAATCCGCCCGATACCACCGAACAGCTGCTGCACATCGACAAGTACGAAGCCGACGAGCAGCCGCTCGATATGTCGCCGTTACAACCCGTAATCGACGCCGCGCTGCCGCGAGAGCAGTGGATTCCCCTGCGCGACCGCGCGCTCGGCGAAGAGGGATACCGCGATACGCAGGGCGAAATGCCGCTGCGCACACTGATTTCGGCGTCGACCGGGCGAGAGGCTGAAGCCGCCGCGGCGGCGGCCGGCTGGGGCGGCGATCGGTTGCATCTCTTCCAGCGCGCCGACGGCGGCGAGGGCGATATCGCCGGGCTTTGGGCGGTCGCGTTCGACGATGCGGTCGAGCATGCGGAGGGCGCCGCCGGACTGCGCGAGTGGTTGATCGCGTTCTCCGGCGGCGAAGCCTGGGGCGCATACGGCGATCGCGTCGTCGGTTGGGACGCGCCGCACGGCGCGATCCGCGTGCTCAACGGTGGGACCGTCGTCTGGCTGCTCGCGGCGCCCGACAGCGAATCGGCCGACACGATCGCCGAGCGGCTGCTCACAGCGAACGCGCCAGTCCTTTGGGGGATGTGATCACCTAGAATGGCGGCTGGAAGATGGCGTTCAGCGCCGTTGGCGAACGCGCGGAAGGCATTCGGGCTAGTGATTCTGTCTATGCGACGAAGACTGGCGGTACTGATCGGCGCGATTGCGCTCGGCGTGTTGGCGGCGTGCTCCGGCGACTCGATGCCGTCGCAACGGCAGTCGGCGTCTGATGTGCGGAAACAGGCTGTAGAAGCAGTGGACGAGGACGCCGGCGCGACATCGGAAGGTACACCAGTGCGGCAATTTGCGACCGCCCAGGCGAACCCACCAACGAGCGCTGATCGAGCACTGCTTGCGCCGCGCTGGCCGCGCGACGGCTGGCGTCCGCTCTCGCGGGTGCTACAGGAAAACGCGGCGCTGGCGACCAAAATCGATGCAGAAATTGCGTGGTGCAGCGAATCGTTCGCTCTCGGAGACAAGAGGCCGCGAGCGGCGCTGCTGGATGTGGAGGATGCTCCGTGGGTGTCGCTGATTGCCGAGGCAACCGCCGCGGCGCGCGGAATTGCTCTCGACGAGATGCCCGCCGTTTGGATCCAAACACCCAAATCCCTGCGTGTGCAAAGCTGTCGATCTGTGGCCGCCAGCCGGCAAGAATCCAATCCTGATCGACCTGGCGCTCGCTGGTACTGGCATCTTGCGTTGGGGCTGATCGAAGCCGATTGGGGACCAAGCGTGCTGGGGCATCTGCGGAATCTCGACACACGCGGTTGGTATTTGCCACAGCCCGCGGTCGGTCCACGCCCTGACGCAGGCGCGATCACGCTGTTTCTAAATGATCCGCCCGGTCTCGATGCGGCTGAGACTCTCTCGCATGAAATGATTCACCACCTACAGCACCAGATCATTGACGCCGACGCGCCGGAGGTCGACGAACGTCGGATCGATACTGACAGGAGCGCGGTGCGTCACTGGCTGCTCGAAACGGACGCGATGATCTCGATGCTCGCGAGCGGTGATGCGGCGCATGAACGGGCGGTCGATCTGCTGCGCGAGGCGGGCGGCATCTATCAGCTGCAACCCTCGCCGCTCTTCGACCGCCTCGCCGCCGAAATATCCGATTGGCACTACGGACCGTATCGCCGCGCCGAGGAATTCACCGCGCGGCTACTCGGCAGCGGCGGTCCGGAGCGACTGGATGAGCTGCTGCGCGACTTGCCCGATTCGATGGAGCAACTGCTGCATGCTGAGAAATATGATTCACGCGAATTGCCGCTCGACCTCTCATCGCCACAGCCGCTGGTCGATGCCGCAATTTCGGCAGCAGAATGGCGGCGCGTCGGCGCGCCATTGCATGCCCAGCAGCGCGATCAGGACACGCTTGGCCAATACTATCTGCAACTGCTGATAGCGGCGTCGACCGGGCGAGAGGCTGAAGCCGCCGCGGCGGCGGCCGGCTGGGGCGGCGATCGGCTGCACCTCTTTCAGCGCGTTGACGGCGGCGAGGGCGATATCGCCGCGCTCTGGGCTGTCGCGTTTGACGACGCCGCAGAGCATGCGGAGGGCGCCGCCGGCCTGCACGAGTGGTTGATCGCGTTTTCCGATGGCGAGGCCTGGGGCGCATACGGCGATCGCGTCGTCGGCTGGGACGCGCCGCACGGCGCGATCCGCGTGCTCAACGGCGGGACCGTCGTCTGGCTGCTCGCAGTGCCCGACGGCGAATCGGCCGACAGCATCGCCGAGCGCTTGCTCACCGCGAACGCGCCAGTCCTTTGGGGGACGTGATTGCCTAAGAGTGTTCGCACTTCCCTCTCCAGTCACCTCCGCGCAGGAATGGTGGAGGCGGGGGCGGGGCTTGGTGCAGAACGCGGCGAGATACCCGCGGCGAGCGCGGGTATGACGGATCTTGCTCGCGCGGGGATGGCGGAGGGAGATCTGGGGGCGAGTGCGCTGGTTCGGCGCTCGGCGCGGCGGGGTGGGCTTAGACTGGGCGAGAGCTTCCGAACCGATCAGGCTCGAAGAGGGGGACGCAGCATGCCGGTGGATCAGACGCGCGAATCGTGGAAGCCCGGCCAGGACTGGCAGGGCGCGGTGGACGAGATCGAGTACATCAAGGGCATCGCCCGGGAGATGGGCGGGCCGGAGCGGGTGGCGCGGCAGCACGCGGGCGGGCGCTACACGATCCGCGAGCGGATTGACCGCTTTCTGGATCCCGGCTCGTTCTTCGAGGCGGGGCCGCTGGTCGGCGCGTACGAGTACGACGGGGAGGGCAATCTGCGCGATTTCACGCCGGGCGCGTTTGTGATGGGGATGGGCACGGTGGACGGGCGCAACATCGTGATCGGCGGCGACGATTTCACGATTTCGGGCGGCAGCCCGCACAATGTGTCGAAGGGGGCGGCGCAGTTCGCCACGCCGTTCGCGCTGCAATACGGGCTGCCCTATGTGGAGTTGATCGAGGGCGTGGGGCACAGCGCGAAGCGGGACGAGGAGGAGGGTCGGATGGCGCTGCCGGGCGGCACGACCTGGTGGCGGCAGATTGCGCTGCTCAAGTCGGTGCCCGTGGCGGCGGGAATCATGGGCTCGGTGGCGGGCGCGCCGGCGGCGTTTGCGCTGCTTTCGCATTTCACGGTGATGGTGAAGGGGCAGTCGCAGATTTTCCCCTCCGGCCCGCCGGTGGTGCGGCGGGCGATCGGCGAGACGTTCAACAAGGAGGAGTTGGGCGGCGCGGCGGTGCATGTGCATCAGAGCGGGCAGGTCGATAACGAGGCGGAATCGGAAGAGGACGCCTTCGAGCAGATCAAACAGTTTCTCTCGTACTTGCCCAATACCACGGGCGAGGTGGCGGAGCGGGTGGAGACGGGCGACGACCCGCAGCGCTGGGTGGAGGAGTTGCTGCGGATCATTCCCGAGAATCGGAAGCGCGCTTACGATCCGCGCAAGCTGGTGCGGCTGGTGGTGGATAACGGCGAGTTTTTCGAGATGCGGCGGCACTGGGGCGGGGCGATCATCACCGGTTTCGCGCGGATCGGCGGTTACAGCGTGGGAGTGATGGCGAGCGATCCGCTGGTGATGGCGGGCGCGATGAACGGGGACGCGGCGGACAAGTTCACCCATTTCGTCGATCTCTGCGACGGCTTCAATCTGCCGATGGTGATTTTCCTCGACATGCCGGGCTTCATGCTGGGCTCGCAGGCGGAGAGGCAGGCGACGATGCGGCGGGGCACGCGGGCGCTGATCGCGGCCTACGAGGCGGAGGTGCCGAAGGTCGAGTTCAACATCCGCAAGTCCTACGGGGTGGCGGCCGACGCGCCGAACAGCATGGGCGAGCCGTTGGGGGTGAACATGCGCTTCGGCTGGCCAGCCGGCGAGTGGGGCGGCATTCCGATCGAGGGCGGCGTCGCAGCGGCGTACAAACGGGAGATTGAGAACGCGGAGAACCCGGAGGCGCACCGCGAGATGATCGAGAACCGTCTGCTGCGGCTGCGCTCGCCGATGAAGGCGGCGCACAATTTCGATGTGATCGATTTGATTGATCCGCGCGAGACGCGGCGGATCGCGTTCCGCTTCGTCGAGGCGGCGCAGCCGATGCTGAAGCGTCTGGCGCAGCGCCCGAAGCGGATCATCCGGCCGTAGGCGTTGGGCAGGTTTAGCGGTGCATGCGGAGGATATCGCCTGGCCTGACGGCGAAATCGACGGACTCGGCTGGCGGCGCGCCGTTAGAACGGTGGTACGAGAGCCAGCCGCCGTCGCGCCAGAGCGAGATTGCGGCCACGCCGCTGAGCCCGGCGAGGAGTTCCGCGGCGGTGGTGGTTCCGCTGCCGAGCCAGGTAGCGATGCCGCCGGCCGCGCGGCTGCTGAGCAACGCGGCGGGGTTGGGCGGTGTATCCGGTTCGGGCAGCGCCCCGAGGTCGAAGATGGCGCGTACATCGGAGGCATCGCCCGAAGTCGCGCGCACAACGCCGGCGCCCGAACCGATCACCAGATACGTCGCGGATGCTTCGCCGCCAGCGGTTCGAGTGTCGGCGGCGAGCTGCACGAGTACAACGTTCGGAGTTGTGCTGCTCTCCTGCCAGACGACCGGTGTGCCGTCGGCGACTGTCGCCCCGTCGGCGTCGGTCAGCGCGGCCGTGAAAGTAATCCGGCCGCCGAGAGCTCGCGAACCCTGCGGTTCGCTCAGTGTGAGGGATGCTGCGTCGCCGACTATCCGGAACGCGCGCGTCGCAACGATTGAGCCGGCGCGCAGCTCGAGAGTGTATTCGCCGGTGGGCAGCGGGCTGCTTTGGGCGGCGTCGACATCGATCAGGATTTGGAGGTTCCCGTCGGCATCGCGGATGAAGTTGTCGAAGCGAAGGACGTCACCGCGATTGGCGGTGAAGTCTACAGCGCCGACGATCGGTTTGTTATCTGCATTGACGCCGTAGAAGCGCCAACGCCTTGTAGTGTCCCACTTGCCGACGGCATCGTACAGGCCGAGGAGTTGGGAGGCTGTTGTGGGCGCGCCGAGGTGCGCCTTCAACTGTGCGCGAGTGAAAGGCCATGCGAAGCGCACCGGAGTCGTAACGTCGCCATCCAAAAGGCCATCCACTCTTATCGTTCGACCCTCGGGGCCCTTGAGCGCCACGCGCGTTGAGAGAAACGGCACCGCCGCTTTCTGGCCGTTCTCGTCGACCGCCGTTACCGTCAGCAAGAGAAGATCGCGGTCATCCCGGTCGGGGCCGCTGTCAGCGGTATGGACATTGAGTACAGCGGTCGTGGGTTCGCCAATAGTGAGTGCGGCGGCTTCGCCGGCGAATCGGACGGCGAGCGGCTCGGGATCGAACGATTCGCCGTCGGCGGCCAACACTGTGGCTCGGACCTCGGCGGAGCCTGCCCGTCCGCGCCCGGGGTGCGCGAGGACCAGATCGATTTTATCGGCGTTTGCCGCGGTGACTGCGGAGACGGGGATTCGGCAGACGCCGCCGCCGCCGAGGCAGCCGTCGCCGATCTCGGTACTGAGGGAGCCGGCGGTGGTGGTGATCAGGATGGCGGCGATGCTGTTCGCGGCAGAGGCTTTACCGCGCTCGTTGAGCACGCGCAGCCGCAGGCGCGTCGTTTCGCCGATATCGATGGACGACGGGTAGGGTTCGCCTCGGCGAGGGCCGCTTTCGCGCGGGGCGAAAGCGAACTGCGCCTCGGCGACTTCGTCAACGGCGGCGACTGCGACTTCTAACGTGTCGGTGTACCGGACTCCGTCGATGGTGAGCGTGCCGGAGACGGTGAAAGTTTCGTCGGGTGTACCCGAAGGGATCACGATGCGGGTGTCGCCAGCGTCGAGCGGGCAGGTCCACGTAGTGAGACCGTCGATCGTGCGGTGCGTGCAAGGGTTGAGTGCCGCTGCGCCGGCATGCTGATCTTCATTGGAGAGATCGAGAGCGTAGAGTCGGGCGTGGCCATAGGGGGTCTCGGTCGATGCTTCGACATGTCCCGCGCTCGCGGTCGACTCGCCGTCCAAAGCCACTCGCTGGCCAAAGCCGCCGGCCGGCTCATCGCAAGCCGGGATCGTGGGGGGGGGGGGGGTAATAATTCGCCCGCCGGTAGCGTCATCCGCCCAGCCGGTTGCAGGTTTGGCGAATACGCGCACGGACCTGTCAACGCCGGCCGCGGAAACGAGAATTCGATCGCCGGAGTCGCTGATGGCGACCGACCTGCCGAACCGGTCGCCGTTGCGGGTGTCTGAATCGCTCAGCACGGCTGTCGCGTCCATTGTATCCGCCCAGCCGCTGGACGGCCTGACCCAAACGAACGCCGATCCCGGCCAGCCGCTGTTAGGATCCTCTTGGCTGGAGAGCATATCGGTACCGGACGAGACGATGACAGCGCCGTCGCGATTGAGTGCGAGTCGCTGGCCGATTTGGACATTGTTGGCGTCGTCGACCGTCGCGGTCAGGACTGCGTCCTGCTCCAGCGTGCGGTCCGCTCCGCCGGCGCCGGACCATCCAGTGGCGGGGCGGTTGAAGATCAACACGGCGCCGTGTTGATCGCTGTCGTTTGCGGTCTTGGGCAGTTCATAGCCGCCGAGCGCGATCACCGATCCATCGGCGGCGATGGCGGCGTCGCCGAATGCTTCTTCGCGCTCGGCGGCCTCGCTATAGCGCAATGCGACAACAGTCGGATCGTTGGTATCCATGTCGGCCCAACCGCCGGCCGGCCTGGTGAAAACATGCCCCGTCGCTTCCCAGTTGTGATCTGCGCCCACACCCGTCTCCGGCGTCTTGCTTACAACGATGGTGCCGCCGTCATCGCTGATGGCGACGCCGAGGCCGAACCAGGTCGGTGAGTCTTGCGTCGCGGGGTCGGTGTAGGCGGGGTTCGAGCCGAGCGTGAGGCTTGCGACTCGTTCCCACACACCGAACTCGTTCCGTTCGAATACGTAGGCTGCGCCGCCAAGTATCGTCTCGCCGTCGCCGAGTGGAGCGCCAACCACCACAACGTTAGCGGCGACATCGACGCTGTAGCCGAACGACCGCGCAGATCGAGTCGGGCTGGTGAGATGCGCTACGAATCTACCAGCGACATAGATGTCCGCTGCCCCCGCAAAGTTGTTGTCGATGGACACGCCTACGACCAGGATGTCGCCGGCGGGGTCTTCCTGCACGGCGAGGTTCGATATTTCCACGCCGCGCGGAGCGAGGTGGCCTTGCCTGGCCAACAAACGCGAGCGTCGCCCGGAGGATTCCCATTCCGGCTCGCCGATGATGTGCAGCGCGGCGCTGCGCGCCTCAACCGATGTGTCGCAGTCGCCGCTGAACGTCAGCGCCGCCGCGACTTGCACGGTCGAGCCAGGCGGCGCGATGTTGTCGGAGTCTTCGATCAGGCTGAGCCTGAGCGCGAGGTCGTCGGGCGGCGCAGCGTGCGCGGGTGAGAGGGTCAGCGTGGCGGCGGCCAACAGCGCAGAGAGCGCGAAAGCGCCGACGAGACGGTTTCTCAGGGCTGCGATGCTCTTGAACATGCGCGTCCTCCGCCTGCCTGGGCCCGTGCGGTGCAAGCTAGCACGCGGGCGGGAGGCTGAGTGTGAACACGCCCGGGGCTTTGAGGCGCCCGGCTTCACGTCGCCTCACGTCGCTTGGTCGGATGACTGTAGGCTGTTCGGCGACCGCCACCCCTGCGGCGGCAGGCGTACAAGGCACGGAGCGACACGGCGCGATGCTCACGCTTGAGGACCTCAGCGCGGGGATGGTCGTCGACGGAATTGTCGATGGGCCCGTCACGCTGCTTGCGGTTGAGCGGGCTGGGGAAAACGCCGTGCGCGCTACGTACCGCGGGCAGGGCGGCGCGCTCGGCGACGTGATGCTGTTTCGCGCCGACCAGAGTCGGCTGAGCCTCGCCGGGGAGGCGCGCGAGTGGACCTTCGACGCCGACCCCAAGCTGTTTCAGCTGACCGCCGAGGCCCAGCGCATCCGGCACGCCCACCGCTTCGACTCGCGCCTTGCGGTCCACCTCTCCGATGTCGAGCCGCTGCCGCACCAGATCGCAGCGGTCTACGACGAAATGCTGCCCCGCCGCCCGCTGCGCTTCCTGCTCGCCGACGATCCCGGCGCGGGCAAGACGATCATGGCCGGGCTGCTGATCCGCGAGCTGATTCTGCGCGGCGATGTCGAGCGCTGCCTGATCGTCGTGCCCGCCAACCTCGCCGAGCAGTGGCAGGACGAGCTGCGCGAGAAATTCCATTACGGTTTCACCGTCGCCGACCGCGCCATGTTCGAGCGCTCCGCCTCGGGCAATCCGCTGCTCGACCAGGACCTGCTGATCGCGCGGATCGACCTGCTCAAGCAGGAAGAGCACCGCGAACTGATCCGCGAGGCCGAGTGGGATCTGATTGTGGTCGACGAGGCGCACAAGATGAGCGCGCGCTGGTCGGGCAACGATCTGCGCCAGAGCCAGCGCTACCGGTTGGGCATGGAGTTGGCCGCGCGCGCGCGGCATCTGCTGCTGATGACCGCCACGCCGCATACCGGCAAAGCGGAGGATTTCGAGCTGTTCATGCGGCTGCTCGACGCCGATCGCTTCGGCGGCAAGGCGCGCAACGACGCCGCGCCGCAGGTCGATCCCTCGGACCTGATGCGCCGCGTGCTCAAGGAAGAGCTGACCGACTTCGAGGGCAATCGGCTCTTTCCCGAGCGGCGCGCCAGCACCGTCTCTTACGAGCTCTCGCCCGACGAGCGCGAGCTCTACGAAGCGGTCACCCGTTACGTGCAGCAGGAGATGAACCGCGCCGAGAAGCTGCTCGCCGCGAAGGCGGGGCGGCGCAAAACCGCCGTCGGCTTCGCGCTGACCGTGCTCCAGCGGCGGCTCGCCTCTTCGCCCGCCGCGATCCACGAGTCGCTCAAGCGCCGCCTCAACCGCCTCCAGCAGCACCTCGAACGACTGCACCAGATCCATAACAACAAAGAACTCCAGCAGGCGCTGCAGGAAGCGACTCAGCTCGGACTGCCGCTGGTCGGCCTGCGCGGACAGACCGACGATGATCTGCTGGCCGACCTCGAAGAGCGCACGGAAGAGGAAATCTCCGAGCTGCTCGACTTCGCCAGCGCCGCCGATACGGTCGAAGAGTTTGAGCGCGAAGTCGAAGAGTTGCGCCGCCTCGAGCGCCAGGCCCGCGCTGTGCGCGCTTCGGCCGACGACCGCAAGTGGGGCGAACTCTCCGCCGTGCTGGACCGCGCGGAGATGTTCGACGAGCGCGGCGCGCGGCGCAAGCTGGTGATCTTCACCGAGCACCGCGACACGCTCAACTACCTCGTCCAGCGAATTGGGGCCAAACTCGGCCGTCCTGAGGCGGTCGTGCAGATTCACGGCGGGCTCAACCGCGGCGCGCGGCGCAGCGCGCAGCACGCATTCGTCAACGACCCGCAGGCGATCGTGCTCGTCGCCACCGACGCCGCCGGCGAGGGCGTCAACCTTCAGCGCGCGCATCTGATGATCAACTACGACCTGCCCTGGAACCCCAACCGGATCGAGCAGCGCTTCGGGCGCATCCACCGCTTCGGCCAGAAGCAGGTTTGCCATCTCTGGAACCTCGTCGCCGGCGAGACGCGCGAGGGCGCCGTCTTCGAGCGGCTGCTGCAAAAGCTCGACGAAGAGCGCCACGCGCTGGGCGACCGCGTCTTCGATGTGCTGGGCGACGCCTTCGCCGAGGTTTCGCTGCGCGAGCTGATGCTCGACGCGATCCGCTACGGCGACAGCGAGGAAGCGCGCGAGAAGGCCGAGCGCCAGATCGAGCTGAACTGGGATCACGACCGCCTGCGCGAAATCCTCGCCGAGCGCGCGCTCGACACCAGCGCCATCACGCCGCAGCAGGTGGAGCAGATCCGCGAGGCGATGGATCGCGCCGAAGCGCAGCGGCTCGTCCCGCATTATGTGGAGCGATTCTTCCGCGACGCCTTCGAGTCGCTCGGCGGGCGGATCGCCCGCCGCGAGCCCGGGCGCTACGAAATCACCCGCACCCCGCCGCAGCTGCGCCGCCCCGCGCAGCACGGCCCGGCGCGCCGACGCGCGCTGCCCGCCGAGCGCTACGAGCGCGTCTGCTTCGACCGCGCGCACCGCGAGCTGGCGGGGCGGCCCAGCGCCGAGTTCCTCGCGCCCGGACACCCGCTGCTCGACGCCGTCGTGGACCTGCTGCTCGAACGCCACGGCGAACTGCTGCGGCGCGGCGCGATCCTCGTCGACAAAACCGACGCCGCCGCCGAGCCCCGCGCGATGATCGCGCTCGAACACGAAATCCACGACGGACGCCGCGACGCCCGCGACCACCCGGTCGTCGTCTGGCAGAGCGTCGAGTACGTCGAAATCGACGCCCAGGGCCGCGTCCGCGCTCACGGGCCCGCGCCCTACCTCGATTACGACCCGCCCGACGAGGCGCTCGCCGAGCCGGTCCAGCGCGAGCGCCGGCGGGCGGCCGCCGACTGGCTGCGCGGCGAGACGCTCGCAGAGGCCGCCAACAACCACTCCGCCGAACACATCCTCGGGCCCACCGTCGAGCGGTTACAGAGCGAGCTTCAGCCGCAGCTGGACAAGACGCTGCGCGAGGTGGAGCAGCGCCTGCGCGGCGAAATCAACTACTGGGACCGCCGCGCGACGGAAATCCGCGCGAAGGAGCGGCAGGGCGCGACGCCGCGGCTCAACTCGCGCAACGCCAGCCAGCGCGCCGACGAATTTGAACGCCGGCTGCACGCCCGGCGCGACGAGATTGCGCTGCGCCGCCGACTGCTGCCCCAGCCGCCCCGCGTGATCGGCGCGAGCCTCGTGCTGCCCGCCCACCTGCTCGACGACGCCCAGCCGCCGCCCGACCCCGACGCGCTCGCGCAGAACGCGGAAGTCGAGCGGCTGGCGATGCAGGCGGTGATGGCGCACGAGCAAGAGGAGGGGCGCGAGCCGCGCGACGTGAGCGCCGAAAACCTCGGCTGGGACATCCAGAGCCGCGACCCCGCCACCGGCGAGCTGCGCTACATCGAGGTCAAGGGCCGCCGCGCCGGCGCGGAGAATGTCCAGATCACGCGCAACGAGATCTTGCGCGCGATCAACCTCGCCGACAAATTCTGGCTCGCCGTCGTCATCGTCGCCGACGGCCGCGTCGAGTCGCTCCGACTCCAGCGGAACCCCTTCGGCGACGACCCGACCTACGCCCTGAGCAGCGCCGCCTTCAAGATCAACAAAATCATGGAGGACGCCGCCGTCTACCAGCTGCCCGACGACCGCTGAGCGCACCATCTATGATGGCGGAGGAGGAGGACTGTCATGGCCATCATCAATCGACCGCGGCTGCGCAGTGTGCTGGTTGGACGCGAGATCGCCGATGAGCCGGCCGCAGTGGAAGTCGCCGAAGTCTTCGCTGAAGAAGTGGAAGCTTCGCAGGCCGACTTCGTCACGCAAGAAGAGCAGAGCCGCGAGGTCGGCCGCCTGGAGGCGGTGGTGGAACGCGCCGTTGAGCGCATCGAGGCAAAGCTGGACCGATTCGAGGCGAGACTAGACCGATTCGAGGCGAGGCTGGACCAATTCGGGGCGAAGCTGGAGAGCGAAATCGGACGAATCGACGGGCGAATCGATGCCCAACACAGCGAGACTCGGGCCTACATCGCTGAATCCCACCTGCGCACTGTCCTCATCATCCTCGGCGGGCTGGCCGTGGCCACCGCCATCCTCGCTATCGTGATTGCGGTAACCTAGCCCGCATGCCCGCCGACACGCCCTGGCGCAAAAAGCTGATCGAGGTCGCCATCCCGCTGGATGCGATCAACCGCGAGTCGTCTCGTAGCGTCTCAAATCGAAGCGGCCATCCTTGGCGAGTGCATATGTGGTGGGCGCGGCGCCCGCTCGCGGCTTGCCGCGCGGTGATCTTCTGCTCGCTGATTGATGATCCGGGCGAAGCGGGCGCGCCTGCTGAACTATTGCGGCAGATCGACGCGCTCCCAGAGCCGCTCCCGCTGCCCGCCGACTGGGACGTGATGGACCTCGCTGAACAGCGGCGGCAAAAGCTGTTTAAGTTCATCGAAACGCTGGTCAAGTGGGAGAGCACTACCGACGAGGATGTGATCGGCACGGCGCGCGAGCTGATCCTGGCGGCGACCGAGGGCAACCCGCCGCCGCTGCTCGACCCGTTTTGCGGCGGCGGCTCGATCCCGTTGGAGGCGCAGCGGTTGGGGCTGGAGGCGCACGGCTCGGACCTCAATCCGGTCGCGGTGCTGATTACCAAGGCCTTAATCGAGTTGCCGCCCAAGTTCGCGGGGATGCCGCCGGCCAATCCCGACGCGCGGGCGGGGTTGGGCTCCAGCGCGAAATGGAAGGGCGCGGCGGGGCTGGCGGAGGACGTGCGCTGGTACGGCGAGTGGATGCGCCAACGGGCCTGGGAGCGGATCGGGCATCTCTATCCGCAGGGTCCGAACGGCGAAACGGTGATCGCGTGGCTATGGGCGCGGACAGCTCGCTGTCCCAACCCTGCATGCGGGTCGCAGATGCCTCTGATTCGATCGTTTCATATCTCAAAGAGGCAAGGTAACGAAGCGGCCGTATACCCGATCGTTGACCAGACAGCGATCCGCTTTGAAGTCCGCGAAAGAAGCGGGACGTCAGCAGACGGCACTGTTAACAGCGCGGGCGTGAGATGCTTGCGATGTAGCGCAACGGCACCGCTGCAACATATCCGGGAATATGGCCGAAAAGAGGGCCTTCAGCACCAACTAATGGCTGTCGTTGAACAGGGCGCGGGTGGGCGGGCTTTTCGGACACCGACCTCGCGCGATGAATCCATCGCACGTGTCACCGTGCCACACGACATACCTCTCGCACCACTACCTCGGCAAGCACTCGGCTTTCGCGTACAAAACTACGGCTACGAGCGATGGTCAGACTTGTTCACCCCGCGACAGATCACAGCGCTCGCCACGTTCTGCAATCTGGTGGCTGACGCCCGAGATCTTGCTCGCCAGCATGCGAGTGACGCTGAACTGGCTATCGAACCTGAAGCCTACGCAGACGCCATCGCAACTTACCTGGCGTTCTCGGTCGGACGAAGTGCAGATCGATGGTCTTCGCTTGCTGTATGGCAAAACGGAGGTGGCAGCGCACGTGGTACATTCGCCCGCCAAGCTTTGCCGATGGTTTGGGACTTCGTCGAAGTAAACCCATTTTCGGACTCGACGGGTAGCTGGGGCGGGACGCTCGAATGGGTTGTCGGCGGCGTAGGACTGCCATCTGCCCAGGTCACAGAGGGCCTAGCTCAACAGGTCGACGCAAGCGCGACGGTCGCGTCACTAAGCGGTGCAATGGTTGTCACCGATCCACCGTACTACGACAACGTGCCGTACGCAGACGTATCGGATTTCTTCTACGTATGGCTGCGGCGGATGCTGGGGCGTGCATATCCCGACATCTGCTCGACCCTGCTCACACCGAAAAAGGAGGAGTTGGTCGCCTCACCGCACAGATTCGACGGCGACAAAATGGGCGCAGAAGAACACTTTGAGCGAGGTCTGTTCGACGCTTTCCGCACTGTGCGGCGTGAGGCCACGAGTGTCACACCAACCACGCTGTTCTATGCGTACAAGCAAGCCGAGCAACGCGATAGATCCGCCAGTCGCGTATCGACCGGTTGGGAAACCATGCTCACTGGAGTGATCTCGTCGGGCTTCACAATCACCGGCACGTGGCCAGTACGCACCGAGAAAAGTAACCGGCCCCGTGCGATGAGCTCTAATGCCCTCGCCACTTCGGTCGTGATCGTCTGCCGCCCTCGCCCAGAAGATGCATCGATGGCGGATGTCGGAGAGTTCAACCGGGCGCTCGCGTCCGAGCTGCCTGAGGCGCTCAACCGCTTCATCGGCGAGCACATCGCGCCCGTCGATCTGCCGCAGGCGTCGATTGGGCCGGGGATGGCGGTGTTCTCGCGTTACTCCGCCGTCGTACTGCCCAATGGGGAGCGGATGACGGTGCGGCGGGCGCTGGAGTTGATTAACGAGGGCGTCGAGCAGTTCTTCTCCGAGCGCGAGGGCGCGTTCGACGCTCCGACTCAGTTCTGCCTGCGCTGGTTCGAGCAATTCGGCTTTGAGGACGGGCCGTTCGGCGACGCCGACAATATGGCGCGGGCCAAGGACATTTCGGTCGAGGAGTTGCAGAGCGACGGCTTGCTCACTGCGCGGCGCGGACGCGTGCAGTTGATTCCGTTTGAGCGTTATGAGGCGACCTGGGAGTCGTGGGATCCGACCACTGAGCGTCGGCTGAGCGCGTGGCGCGCCTGCCATTATCTGGCGGCGGCGCTGGAGCACGGCGGGGTGCTGGGCGCCCAACACTCCGCCGGCGGCGCGGCGCGTCTGGCGCGGGATCTGGGCGGCAACGGCGAGCAGGCCAAGGAGTTGGCCTACCGCCTCTACGCAATCTGCGACGCCAAAGGCTGGGCGCAGGAAGCGCGCCGCTACAACGCGCTGGCCGACGCCTGGTCGGAGATCAGCACGGGAGCCGCCCGCCTGCGCCAGGCGCAGCAGGGCCAGTTGGGGGTGATCTGAGCAGCGGATATGCTGCGGGCGGCAGGCGAAAGGGAGTGGTGCGATGAGCGCGAATAACGAGCGGCTGGGCGAGGGTCTGCGCATCTACACGGCGGCGATGCGAGTGTGGCTGGCGCGGACGCTGCGGCGCGCGCAGGGCGGGCGGGGCGACTGGTTCGCCGATCGGGTGCTGGTGCGCGTCTCGCCGCAGCAGCGCGCCAGCCTCGAAAACGCGGTGAGTTACGGGCGGGTCGATCCGGAGTTTCGGGTGGAGTCGGTGATCGAGCCGAATCATATGCGGGCGATTGTGAACGGCAACTGGCGCGACGGCTGCGGCGCGGCGTTTCAGGGCAAGCAGGTCGCGAGCAGCTGGATTCAGGAGGTCGGCGATGTGCGCAATCTCTGGGCGCACGGCGGCATCGACGACGAAGAGCAAGTGCGGCGCGCGCTCGATACCTGCGTGCAGGTGTTGGGCTATGTCGACAAGCAGGCGGCGGAGCGGGTGAAGCGCCTGCGCGACGGCGAAGCCCCGGAGCCAACCGCGCCGCAACCGGAGCCGGAGCCCGCGCCGGTCGAGGAAGCGCCGGCGGCGCTGCGGTTTACCCCGAGCGCAGATTTGCGCTCGTGGCGCGATGTGATTCAGCCGCACGCGGATGTGCAGGGCGGCAAGTTTCAGCAGGCTGAGTTCGCCGCCGACCTGCATCAGGTCATGCGCGGGGCGGCCGCTCCGGAGTACCAGAACGCGGAGGAGTTTTTCCGGCGAACGCACATCACAAACTCGATGCAGGCGCTGCTGACGAATGTAGTGCGACGGCTGCGCAGCGGCGACGGCGATCCGGTGATCGACCTGCGGACCGCGTTCGGCGGCGGCAAGACGCACACGCTGCTCGCCGTTTTGCACATGCTGCGTCACCCGCGGACGCGGCGGATGCACGAAAAGCTCGCCCAGATTCACAAGGACGCGGGCGGGCCTCCGCCTTTGGCAAAGGTGGCGGTGTTGGTCGGTACAGAGCTGAATCCGGAGACGGCGTCGCGCAGTGCGGAGGAGACGGGCGGCGAGCCGATCCACTCGTTCTGGGGCGAGTTGGCCTGGCAGCTGGCGGGGCGCGAGGGGTTCGAGCTGGTGAAGCAATTCGACAGCCCGGGGGCAGGCGCGCCGATCGGGCAGATCGACCGGCTGTTTGAGCTGGCGGCGCCGGCGGTGGTGTTGATCGACGAGCTGGTCGCCTATCTGCGCAATGTCGATGCGATGGGGGGCGGCGCATACAACGCGCACCTGTCGTTCTTCCAGCATCTGACTCAGGCAGCGGCGCGGAACCCGAAAGTAACGGTGCTGGTGACGATCCCGCAATCGACGATCGAGGTGGGCGATGTGCGAGGCGAGGAGATCACGCAGCAGGTGGCGAACATTTTTCAGCGAGTCGGCGCGCCCTGGCAGCCGCTGGACTACCACGAGGCGTTCGAAGTGGTCCGTCGCCGTCTGTTCGGCGAGAAGGTCGACGAAGCAGAGCGAGACCGCACATGCGCGAGCTTCGCAGAGATGTACACGGGGTCGCACGATTTCCCGGCGGAAGCGCGCGAGCCGGCGTATGAGGAGCGAATGCGCCAGTGTTACCCGCTGCACCCCGAAATCTTCGACCGGCTGTACATCGACTGGGCGGGCAACGTGGATCGTTTCCAGCGGACGCGCGGCGTGCTGAAGCTGATGGCCGACTGCATCTATCGGCTCTGGTCCAGCCTGGATCCGTGGCCGTTGATCACTCCGGGTTCGCTGCCGATCGGCCACAGCGCAGTGAAACAGCAGATGATCGGCTACCTGAGTGATCAGTGGAACAGCCCGATCGACGGCGACATTGACGGCGAGAATTCGGAAGCGGCGAAGATGGAGCGCGCGGCAACGCGCTACGGGCAGACGCAGGTTTGCCGCCGACTGACGCGAACAGTGTTTCTCGGCAGCGCGGCGAAGGCAAAGGCGGAGGGAATCGAGATTTCGCGCGTGCTGCTGGGAGCGGCGCAGCCGGGCGAGTCGCCGGCGTTGTACAGCGAGGCGCTACGTGCGCTCGCCGCGCAGCTCTCGTTCCTGCACGCAGAAGGCGAGCGTTATCGGTTCGATACGAAGCCGACCCTGAACAAGATGGCGATGGATCGGCTGAGTCGGGTGACGCGGGAACAAGCGGAAGATGTGCTGAGCGAGCGTCTGCGCAACAGCGCGGTTTTTCGCGAGCGGGGCGCGTTCGCGCGCGTCCACATTGCGCCGAGGTCGGGCGCGGATGTGGTGGACGAGCCGACAGCGCGACTGGTTATCCTCCCGCCGGAGATGGGATACCAGCGGGAGACGGATGCCGCCAGTGCAGCAACGGAGCAGGCGAAGAGCATACTGGACAGCCGCGGCGCGTCGACGCGGACTCACCAAAACATGTTGGCGTTTCTGGCGGCTGGCGCCGCGGACGTCGACAAGGCGATCGAGCAAGTCCGGAAGTTCATCGTCTGGGACAAGATCGCGCAGGAAGGCTCGAACGAGACGCTGCTGCTGGACCGCGCGCAGCAGAAACAGGCAGAGGAGTCGAGAGACGAACACGACAGTCGTGTCAACCTGCTGCTGCTGGAGGCGTACCGCTGGTTGTTCGCGCCGCGGATCCCGGCTGAGAATCCTACGGGCGAGATCGAGATCGAGTGGAACGCGCAGCTGCTCCCCAACGATGCCGGCTCAGGGCCGGCCTTGCGCGCCGCGAAGCAGATGGACGGCGACGGCGCGCTGATCACCCAGTGGGCGCCGCTGCATCTGAAGAAGCTGCTTGACGACCTGCTCTGGCAGGAAAACGACCACGTCTCGCTGCGCAAGGTCTGGGAGGATCTGACCAAGTACCTCTACATGCCGCGGCTGCGCGATGAGCAGGTGTTACTGGAGACGGTGCGCCAGGGCGCGCGGTCGCGCGACTTCTTCGGTTACGCGCAGGGCGTGGATGATCACGGCAAGTATCTCGGGCTGGTCTTCGGGGATTTGCCGCCGATCGTGGTGGCGGATGGTTCGAGTCTGCTGGTGCGCCCGGAGGCCGCGGCGCTACAGGTCGCACCGGAAGCCAAGCCGGACGAGCCGGAAGTCGTCGATCCGCCGCCCGGCACTGACGAACCGCCGGAGCCCGCGCTGCCGAAGCGCTTCTTCGGGACGATCACGCTGAATCAGGATCGGATGGCGAGGGACGCCAATCAGGTGATTACGGAGGTGGTGGAGCGGATCGCGGCGGTCGAGGGCGCGCAGGTGTCGGTCTCGATCGAAATCGAGGTTGAGGTCGACGCGTCGGAGGGCTTCGACGATGCGGTGCAGCGGACGATCAGCGAAAACGCGGCGGCGCTCGGCTTCAAGCAAGCCTCGTTCGAGGAGCGCTAGCGCGGCCCGCCGCGTCAGCCGCGGCCGTGGCGGAGCAGCTTGCCGGGGGTGGCGCCGGTGGCTTCGCCGTCCTGCATCGTGACCTCACCGTTGACCAGAATCCAGCGGTAGCCGTGCGGGCGCTGGATGCGGCGCCACTCGCCGCCGGGGAAGTCATGCACGATTTCGCCCTGGAATTCGGGCTCGAGCTTGAGCGCGTCGAGGTCGTAGACGACCAGATCGGCGGGCGCGCCTTCGGTCAGCATGCCGCGATTGCGGAAGCCGGCCGCGCGGGCGGGCAGGTAGGAGAGCCGGTAGTGCGCCTCCTCAAGCGTGACCTTGCCGGTGTCGCGCACCATCCAGATCAGGAAGTCGGTGGGGTAGGAGCCGGCGGTGAGGAATTTGGTGTGCGCGCCGCCGTCGGAGACGCCGGGGATGGTGTAGGGCGACTCGATGATTTCGGCCATGTGGTCCGGATTGGTGTTACCGACCTCGGTGAGGAACTCGGCCTTGAGGTCGGTGGCGAGCGCGAGGTCGAGCATGGCGTCGATCGGGTGCTTGCCCATCTGCTCGCCGACTTCGGCGAGTGTCAGGCCGACGTACTGTTCGAGTTCGGGCTTGGCCTCGAGGTGCTGGATCATCACCTTTTCGATCGAGCCGCCGATCGCCTGCGTTTGGCCCAGCTTTTCGATCGCGTCGTCCATTTCCGCCTTGAGCCGGCTGCGCACCTCCGGGTCGGCGAACTTCGCCTTCTTTTCCTCGGTGGTGCCGGTGGTGGCGTAGTTCCAGGCCGGCGAGGAGTCATAGAGGTTCCAGTCTTCGAGGGTGTAGGCGAAGGCGGAGCGGATCGTGAAGGCCTGGCCGAAGATGCGCTCGCCGCGCGCGTTGCACTCGTCGAGCCACTTGAGCGACTTGAGGTGCGAGTCGGGGCGCTGGGCGTTGGGGGCGATCACGTTGTGCAGGATCGGGCGTCCCGAGACGCGGGCGAGCTCGGCCTCGAATGCGAGGTCGCCCTTGATGTCGCCGGTCGCCTGGGTGATCTGGATGAAGCCCTCATCGCGGTCGCGCAGCACCTCGGCCAGGGCGAGGCACTCGTTGTCGCTCATGATGTCGGTCACCATCGGGGTGCCGTCGTAGTCGGCCTGGACGGAGCGTTCGCCCAGCCGTTGAGTTGACCAGCCGCACGCGCCGGCGTCCATCGCTTCGTGTAGCAGGCGCTGCATCTCGCGGATTTCGTCGTCGGTCGCGCGACGGCTCTTGGCCGCTTCAAGGCCCATCACCCAGATCATCAGCGGGGCGATCGGCATGTAGGAGAGGCAGTTGACGCCCTTGGGGATGCGCTCGAGCGTGTCGAGCCACTCGGGGAATGAGATCCAGTCCCAGAGCATGCCGGCCTTCATCGAGTCGAACGGGATCGCCTCGGTGCGGGACATGGTGAGCATGGCGCGGTCGCGTTCTTCGGGCCGCACGGGCGCGAAGCCGAAGCCGCAGTTGCCGAGCACGACGGAGGTGACGCCGTGCCAGCCGGAGATCGTGCAGTAGGGGTCCCACTGGATTTGGGCGTCGTAGTGGGTGTGCAGGTCGACGAAGCCGGGCGCGACGATCAGTCCTTCGGCGTCGAGCACCTGGTCGGCGTCGGCGGGGGCCATGGGGCCGCCGATCTGCGCCACGCGGCCGTCTTTGACGCCGACATCGGCCTTGAACCTGGGCACTCGCGTGCCATCGACCACCGTGCCACCTTGGATCAGGACATCGAACTTGGCCATCTCAGCGCTCCTGTCTGTTCCGCATGTCTGTGATCCAGACCGTGCGGATACCGTCCAGCCGGAATAGGTAAAGGATAGAGATTTCGGCGCGCGCCTGCACGAGTGGCGTGGTTGGGGCTTGCTGGGCAAGAGATCAGGCGGAGTCCGGGTCAGCGGTGAAGGCGCTGGGGTCGAGCGAGATGCGTAGGTCGTTGTGGGCGCTGCGGGGGATTTTCTTCTCGTGCTGGAGTCGGCCCACGACGATGCCGGAATGGATGCCGATGCGGGCGGCGAAGTCGGTGATCGCTTCGCGGGTGGGGTGGTGATTCTTGACGAACTCGCGCCAGTGCTCAGGTGGGATCAGGATGTCGGCGGCGAACTGATCCGCAGCTTGCTCGGCGGGGTCTTCGCGTCGCACGCCGTCAAGATTGATCGCGGCATCTGCGCGGTAGCCGTCAAGCACATGCGCCGCCTCGTGGAAGAAGGTGAACCAGAAGATGTCAGCGCGCTTGCGCAGCAGGCTGATCTGGATCAGGGGGCGGCCGTCGTCAAGCCAGCGGGTGAGTCCGTTCGCCCCCGACTTGGGAATGTGCGGGACGTACTCCAGATGCACGCCGGCTTGGGCGCAGAGCGAACGCATTTCTGACCAGAAGGCTTGGCTGTCGGTCAGCCGTCGAATTCGGCGGAGGTTTTTCGTGAACAGCGCGGGCTTGAACGTCTCGGCGAGATTGCTGTGCTCTGCGAGTCGGCTTTCGATCGCCTGCCACTCGCCCTGTTGCAGCCACGCGGCGAGAGCCCAGGGGTCCACGGTCGTTCTGGCTGTGATGCGAAACGCCACGGCGAGCTGGCTGCGCTTGGCGTCGCGCAGAGTGTCGACGTCGTAGAGGGTGCGCAGTTCGCCGACGCGCTCGACATCGGTGCCGAGATCCCGGATCCAGCCTTCCTTGATGAACTCGCGCCAGGGGATCTTGTCCAGCATTTCGATGTCGCGGCGGATGTCGGGGTCAGCCGCCAGGCGGGCCAACGTTTCGTCGTAGAAACCCTGTAAGCGGCACCAGATGTGCGCCGGGATGCCGAGCGCCTGCTCAAGATCGTCGGCGAAGCGTCCGCTGATGCTCGCCCGTCCGCGCAGCACGCGCTTGATGTGTTCGGGCGACGGACTCACGAGTTCGGCCAGTTCCTCAGGCGAGAGACTGCGCGCCTCAAGTTCGTCCGCGAGGTGTCGGCCCGGATGAATCGCGCGATTCTGCAGCAACTGGGGGACGCTTGAGTTACTCATAGTGCCGCAAGCTTACTTCGATGATCTCGAGAGACTCGTCGTCTGTGACAAGCACGATCAGACGCTCGCGCCGCCCCAGCTTGATCGCATGCTGGCCTGCGCGATCGCCTCGAAGACGGTGAAAGTTCAGGTACCGCATCTGTCTCACATTCTCGATCGATGTCAGCCCCTCAAGCCGGTTGACGACTTCAAAGAACTTTCGGCCAACCCGCGGGCCGAACTCCTTGACAGCCGCCGACTCGTCCTGAGCGCAGTCGCGGAGCTTGTTCGTGCGGAAGTGGATGTCCAACTGCCGCGACCTCCCGACGGCGCTCATTGGGCTGCACGAGCGGCTCAGCGTCGCCATTCTACATCGCTCTACGTGACGATCCAGCGTGACGGTCTGTGACAGAAGACGCACCGCGAGTCGTCGAGACGTGCGACAAGAGCGCACGGGCGGGTATAATGTGCGCGTGATGATGCTGACGCGACTGATCGCCGGGGGGATGCCGCCGCGGGCCTATGCCGCCCGCGGGTTGCTCCTGTCTTGATGCGGAGCCGCCGCGCCGCGAGCGCCGCTTCGCCTGCACGCTTCTTCGACCCCACACCACGCTGACCACATTCAGGGAGCTGCCTACCATGGCTGACCGAGTCCGAATCTTCGACACGACGCTGCGCGACGGCGAACAGGCCGCCGGCGTCTCGTTTTCCGCCGACGAAAAGCTGCAAATCGCGCGGCTGCTGGAGCGAATGGGGGTGGACTGCATCGAGGCCGGCTTCGCCGCGGCGAGCCCGGCCGATTTCGACGCCGTCCACCGGATCGCCCGCGAGGTGCGCGGCACGCAAATTGCGACGCTCTGCCGGGCCGTGCCCACCGACGTGGACCAGGGTTGGGAGGCGATCCGCGACGCCGAAGCGCCGCGGCTACATGTGTTCCTCTCCAGCAGCGACATTCACATCGCGCACCAGCTGCGCAAAGACCGCGAATCGGTGCTGGAGCAGGCGCGCGCGATGGTCGAGAAGGCCAAGAAGCACGTGGACGACGTCGAGTTCAGCCCGATGGACGCGACGCGCTCCGATGTGGATTTCGTGCGGCGGATGCTGGCCGAGGTGATCGAGGCCGGCGCGACGACGATCAACATCCCGGACACGGTCGGCTACGCGATCCCCGACGAGTTCGAGGCGTTCATCCGCGGCATCCTCGAGGATGTGCCGGGTGCCGACAACGTCGTCGTCTCGGTCCACTGCCACAACGATCTGGGGCTGAGCACCGCGAACAGTCTGGCGGCGGTGCGGGCCGGCGCGCGGCAGGTGGAGTGCACGATCAACGGTCTCGGCGAGCGGGCCGGCAACGCCTCGCTGGAAGAGACGGTGATGTCGATCCGCACGCGCGCCGACCATCTGGGCGTTGATGTTGGCGTGCAGCCGCAGTTCCTGGTGCCGGCCTCGCGGATGGTGCAGGATTTCGCGGGGATGTACGTGCAGCCGAACAAGGCGATCGTGGGGCTGAACGCGTTCCGCCACCAGTCGGGCATCCACCAGGACGGGGTGGTGAAGCTGCGCGAGACCTACGAGATCATGGATCCGAAGGAGGTCGGCTGGAGCGAGGGCAGCCAGTTTGTGCTGAGCAAGCTCTCCGGGCGAGCCGGCTTCCGCGCGCGGCTGGAAGACCTCGGTTATGAGCTGGGGGAGGACGACTTCAACATCGCGTTCGACCGCTTCCAGTCGCTCGCCGACACCAAGACGGTGGTCGACGACCGCGATCTCGAAGCGATCGTGCTGGACCGGATGGGGCAGATCGAGGATGCGTGGGAGTTGGTCGCGCTCTCGATCGCGACGGGCACGGAAGAAACGCCCAGCGCGCAGATCACGCTGCGCTCGCCCGAGGGCGAGGAACTTTCGGGCTCGGAGACGGGCAGCGGCCCGGTGGATGCGATCTATCGGACGCTGCGTGCGATCAGCGGGGTCCAGGACACGCTCGAGGAGTACAGCGTCAAGTCGATCACCGAGGGGCTCGACGCCCAGGGCGACGTGACGATCCGCATCCGGGTGGACGACGTGATTCACACGGGGCGCTCGGCTGATCAGGACATTCTGGTGGCCAGCGCGCGCGCCTACATCAACGCGATCAACCGCCATGTCGCGGGCAAGGTGGGGGCGGCGGCGGCGATCACGCAGGAGCGCCGCGAGTCGCCCTAGCAGCGCACGGGACGAGTCTGGGCGGCGCTCGGACCAACGCAGGACTTTCGCACGGAAGGATGGACCGATGGCCGGACGAACCGTGGCGCAGAAAATTTGGGACGCGCACCTGGTGCGGCAGGCGGAGGGCGAGCCGGACCTGCTCTACATCGACCTGCACCTCGTGCATGAGGTGACTTCGCCGCAGGCGTTCGAGGGGCTGCGCCTCTCGGGGCGGCGGGTGCGGCGGCCGGAGCTGACGATCGCCACGCAGGATCACAACGTGCCCACCGACACGCGGATGGAGCCGTTCGCGGACCCGCTCTCGCAGCAGCAGGTTGAGGCGCTGCGCGCCAACTGCGAGGAGTTTGGCGTGCCGCTGTACGACACGCTCGATCCGCGCCAGGGGATCGTCCACATCATCGGCCCCGAGCAGGGGCTGACGCAGCCGGGCATCACGATCGTCTGCGGCGACAGCCACACCTCGACGCACGGCGCGTTGGGCGCGCTGGCGTTCGGGATCGGCACCTCGGAAGTCGAGCATGTGCTGGCCACGCAGACGCTGCCGCAGGCGCCGCTGCGGCAGATGTCGGTTGAGGTCGGGGGCGAGCTGCCGCGCGGGTGCTCGGCCAAGGACGTGATCCTTACGATTCTCAACGCGATCGGCACCGGCGGCGGTGTGGGCCACGTGATCGAATACCGCGGCGAAGTGATCCGCAATCTCTCGATGGAAGGCCGCATGACGGTCTGCAACATGACCATCGAGGGCGGCGCGCGGGCCGGTCTGGTCGCGCCCGACGAGACGACGTTTGAGTACCTGCGCGGGCGCCCGCATGCGCCTTCGGGCGCGGACTGGAACGCGGCCGTCGAGCGCTGGGCGGAGTTGCGCAGCGACGACGACGCGGTTTTCGACACCGAGGTGGTGATCGACGGCGGGGAGATCGCGCCGTTCGTGACCTGGGGCACCAACCCGGCGCAGAGCGCGCCGGTGACGGGCGCGATTCCCATTCCCGAGCAGCTGGATACGGCATCCGCGCGCGAGTCGGCCGAGCGTGCGCTGGCGTACCAGGGGCTGGAAGCGGGCACGCCGATCGCGGATATCGCGATCGACCGCGTCTTCATCGGCTCCTGCACCAACGGGCGGATCGAGGACCTGCGCGCGGCGGCGGCGATGATCGGCGGCGGCCGGGTGGCCGACGGCGTGCACGCGATGGTCGTGCCGGGCTCGGGGCTGGTGAAGCAGCAGGCGGAGGCGGAAGGTCTGGCGGAGCGTTTCCGCGACGCGGGCTTCGACTGGCGCGACGCGGGCTGCTCGATGTGCCTGGGGATGAACCCCGACATTCTCTCGCCGGGCGAGCGCTGCGCGTCGACGAGCAACCGCAACTTCGAGGGCCGCCAGGGCCCCGGCGGGCGCACGCACCTGGTCAGCCCCGCAATGGCCGCCGCCGCCGCAATCGCGGGCCATTTCGTGGATGTGCGCGCGCTGTAGGTTCGGGAGTACGCTCGCTTTCGAGCGGAGGATCTGTCATGGACGATGTGTTCATCTACTGGGACAACTCAAACATCTTCCACGAGGCGCAGCGCCTTGCGGAAGAGCGAAACGGCACGCCTGGTGCGCGTTACCTGATCCGGATCCACTTTGAGCGGATGATGGACCTTGCGCGTGCAGGGCGTCCGGTCAAGCGGGCAGTGGCAGCCGGCTCGGTACCGCCCGAAATGCGGCAGCTGTGGAATCGCCTGGAGAACAGTGGGGTCGAAGTGAACCTGTTCGATCGGGGCGACGCATCGCGCCCAGAACAACAGGTACCGGATCAAGTTCTTCAGCTGCGTATGCTCCAGGACGCCCTAATTTACAACGGCGATCCGGGGATTGCCGTGCTGCTTACCGGCGACGGCGCCGGATACGACCGGGGGGAGGGCTTCCACAGCGCGCTCGAGTTGATGCACAACAAGGGGTGGCGCATCGAGATCATGTCTTGGGCGCACTCCTGCAATCAGCGGATGCGACACTGGGCGGAGGAGAATGGCGTCTTCGTGGCGCTGGATGACTTCTACGACTCGATCACATTCCGCGAGCCGTCCCGACCGGGCCACGAACTTGCGCCCGCCCGCGACCCTGCGCCGCTCGATCTCTCGCGCCGACCCACGGCCTGAAGTGCGCCGCCTGGTTGGGCTTCCCCGTGTGCCCGCGCTCTAGTCCGGGGCGTTTTCGGCGAAGACGGAGCGGAGCGGCTTTGCGCCAACCTCGCGGGCGAATGCGGCCAGCGGGTGGTCCGTGCCATCGTAGTTGGCGTGGCGCAGTAGTCCTGCGCCATCGATCAGGAAGTGGCCGTCGCCGCCGCCCTTGATCCAGTAGACATCGATCTCGGAGTCGTAGTGCAGCACGAGCATGACGTGCTCGTTAGCCACGAGCAGTCGAGCGTGTTCGACTTTGAGCGTTTCGCGGCCGATCGTGCCGCCGGTCTGGCGAACCTTAATCCGCTTCGCCTCCGGATCGGCCAGCGCCCCGTGGAGCACCTGATCGACATGGACGATCCGCTCGGTGAAGAGCACGCCGTCGCCGATCCGCTCGCTGGCAAACGCGGTCGTCGTCCTGCCGACGATCGCGACTGTATCGTCCAGAGCGAGCATTTCCTCCAACGAGTCGAATGCCTCGTCGTACACCGACTCAGCGATGCTTACGATCGTCGGCTCGGAATCGTCGGCGCTGCCGAGCCATAGCCCAAGGACGATCCCGATCGCTGCGAGCGCCCCGCATCCGGCGAGCAATGCCCACTTTCTCATGACGTTGTCCTTCGCGATCCGCCTCTCTAGTTGCGTTTCCACCTGCTGAGACCTACTGTACGCTCCGCCACGCGCAGCGAAGCAAAGATCCACTGTGTGATCTCATGGGAAACGCAAGGCCAGAGACTCTCCGGCTGACGCACTCGCTCCTTGCCCTGGCAGTTGCGCTGTTGGCGGCGGCTTGCCTGGCGGGATGCGCCCGCGACGCAACGCCAGAGACGCCGATGCTTGAGACGCTCACGGGCCAGAACCAAAACAGTGGGCCAGAGGTTTGCGTCGAGACGGCGACCAACGTCCCGGCCATTGGGGAGTGGGCGCCCATCATGGACATCGTGCCCGGGGAGCCGCTGCCGAGCTCACTGATTGAAGCGCTGGAGCGCGTCAAGCTCACCCGCCGCTGGTTGGATTTGCCGGACCTGCCGCTACTGATCAGCGACTTCGAGAGCATGGTAGTGGGCGACTACGAAGAGCTGCCCACGCACGATTTTCATGAGCCTGACGATGCCGCCTACGACTTGATCCTGCGCTCCCCCGACGGGATCAGCGGCGTGCCCGGCTCTCGGAACGCCATCGTCTACGTGGCGCATCTCCGGCCGGCGGACGAGCCGGAGTCGTGGTATGTGTTCGACTGGCGCTATGAGCTTCCCTGTCCGCCGGAAGAATCGTGACGGGGCGCAGCGCGGACGCCCTTACTCGAGCAGGTCGGCGGTCCAGACGGCGCGCTCGGGTTCGCGGTCTTCGCGGAGAGTTTTGACATCGGGGCCGAAGAGCATCGTGTAGCGCTGGTCGGCGCGGTACTCGGGCCAGCCGGGCAGCGCGCCGGTGCTGGGGTTGCCGCTGCGCGCGAAGTTAAGCCAGGCGTCCATCACGAAGCCCGTGAGCTGGTCGGTCTGCGGATCATCGCCCACGAAGGGGCGCATCCCGTCGCAGGTGCCGAAGACGAAGGGGATGTCGATGGCGTGCGGGGCGCGCAGGCGGCCGTCCATCGCCGGCGACTGCTGGTTGAACAGGTAGGCGTAGGTGCGGCCCTCACCGTCGAGCGCGCTGTGCGCGTCGAGCAGTCGGTCGGAGGGAATGCGGAATACGTAGTCGGTCATCACCGAGTCGAAGACGGTGAGCGGATCGGCCGCCGCGCCGCGCTCGGCGCGCGCGTCGCGATAGTGGTCGTAGAGCTGGTTGGCGCGATCGGCGTCCCCGGCTGTGACGGAGAGCGCCCCGCGCGCGCCTGCTTCGTCCAGCTCGTTGACGCCCTGGATGGCGGCGAGCAGCGTCCACTCGTCCTCGATCGTGCCGCAGAGCAGGTCGACATCCTTGCTGCGGCCCTTGCGCACGGCCTCGATGGGCAGCGTTTCGAGGAAGCCGCCCTCGACGACGGGCGAGAAGGCCATCAGGTAGCGGCCGGTCAGCGCGGAGGTTTCGGGGTTGGCCATCAGCGCGTTCTGCGCGTCGAGCACATCCTGGGCGGGGATGCCGCGCAGCGTCTCGGCGTCGTCCGGGTTGACCTCGAGCACGGCGCAGAGGCGGCGTCCGACTTCGGCCGCGATGTCGGTCGGCAGGGAGTGATGGCTGGCGCCCGACTGCGGGATGGCGCGGTGGAAAAGCCCCTCCGCCTCGGCGGCTCCGAGCAGCACGCCGACGCTCATCCCGCCGGCCGACTCACCGAAGATCGTGACGTTGTTGGGATCGCCGCCGAAGCCGGCGATGTTGTCGCGCACCCAGCGCAGCGCGGCCACCTGGTCGCGCATGCCGTAGTTGCCGCTGTGCGAGTCATCGCCGTCGGTGAGCGCCTCGTTGTAGAAGTAGCCCAACGCGCCGAGGCGGTAGTTGATCGTGACCAGCACGATGTCGCCGCGCCGGGCGAGGTGTTGGCCGTCGTAGATCGGCGTGGTGCCGGAGCCGCTGGCGAAGCCGCCGCCGTGGATCCAGACCATCACCGGGCGCGCCGCGTCGTCGACGCCGGGCGTCCAGATGTTGAGCGTGAGGCAGTCTTCGTCGACCGGCTGTTCCCATGCGCCGAGCAGTTCGATGCCGGGCATGAAGGTCTGCATCGAGCCGGGGCCGAACTCGTCGGCCTCGCGGATGCCGTCCCACGCTTCGGGATCGCGCGGCGCGCGCCAGCGCAGCTCGCCCAGCGGCGGCGCGGCGTAGGGAATGCCGCGGAAGACGGCGAGGTCGTCTTCCTGGCGTCCTGCGATTCGGCCGTATTTCGTTGCGACGGTGGGCGGCATGGCGTGCTCCTACACTCTGTTCCGTGCTTGTTCGCTGCTTGCTCCCCGCGGGGCTGCGACGCGGACGCGCAATGCGTCTAGCCTGCGCACTCTCCGAATAGTAGTGGGCGCGCGGCCCGATGCGGGAGGATGCGATGTCGATTGGCCAGATCGGGTTGGGGCTGGACTTTTCGCTGGGGATGACGTTTGCGGATCAGCAGACGCTGGCGCGGGAGGCGGCGGCGCTGGGCTACGCGAGCCTCTGGACGCCCGAGGGCGCGGGGCTGGACAGCTTTCAACTGTGCGCGCTGCGCTGGCAAGCCAGCGCGGAGGTGGTGGAGGGCGGGCTGGGCACGGGGATCGGCGTCTGCCCGATCGCCTATCGCTCGCCGATGGCGTTCGCGATGAGCGCGGGCACGCTGAGCGCGCAGAGCGGCGGCCGCTTTGCGTTGGGGATCGGCTCCGGCGGGATCTACCGCGCCGACGCGCGGCGGCAGTTGGGGCTGCCGCGCCGCTCGACGCTGGGGGTGATGCGCGAGTACGTCGCCGCCGCTCGCGGCCTGCTCGCGGGCGACGCCGTGACACTGCAGGGCGAGGCGGTTCGCTACGAGGGAGCGCAGCTGGGCTTCCGTCCGCCGCCGACGCCGGTGCTGGTCGGCGCGCTGGGGCCGGAGATGATTCGGCTGGGCGGCGAGGTCGGCGACGGCGTGGTGCTGAACTGGTGCGACCCGGAGCGGGTGGGCTGGAGCCGCGAGCGGCTCAATGAAGGCGCGGCGCGGGCGGGCCGGTCGCCCGATGATGTGCGGCTGGTGGAGTACATCCGCATCTGCGTCGATGACGATGTGGAGGTTGCGCGGCAGTCGTACGCGCAATCGTTGATGGGCTACGCGCTCGGCGCGAGCGTGCCCAGCGCGAGGCTGCGGCGGTTCGCCTACCGCGCGCACTTTGAACGGATGGGCTTTACGGAGCCGCTGGCCGAGCTGGATCGGATGCGCGAGCGGGGCGCGCCGAATGCGGAGGTCGCCGCGGCGATGCCCGAAGAGCTGCTGACCCGAGTCGGTTACTACGGCCCGGCGTCGGGCGCGCGGTCGGCGTTTGAGGCGCTGGGGGAGGGCTTGGACACGGCGATCGTGCGAGTGGTGGCGGCGCGTCCGGGCCTCGAGTCGGTGCGGGCGGTGATGCGGGCCTGCGCGCCGGGCGGGTAGAGACGTCAGGCGGCGAAGAGGGAGCGAACCCGTTCCCGCTGGCTCGGGTCGAGCTGGCGACAGTGATGGCGCGCGGCGATGGCGGCGGCGAGGGCCGAGAGCATGATCTCATCGTTGCCGGGCTGCGCGTCTCCGTCGCCGAATGCGTTTTGCATCCAGCGGTCGACTTCCGTCCAGCGCCAGAGACGGTTGGGGCGTTGGACTTCGCTCACGGGCGACGGAAAGCCGCCAGGACCGCGCTCGCCAGCGACCAGGAGTTGCACGCTTTCGCGTGTGCAATCGGTCCGCTCCGCGATCTCGGCCATCGAGACGAGATCAGCTTCTTCGAGCTGGGCGACCTGCACGCCGGGTACGCTCTCGACGGCGCTCACGGCAGACAGCACAGCGTCGGCCAAAGTGGGCGCCTCGCGATCGAAGTCCATGTACTGGACGCCATTCGTGCTGCCGACGAGCGAGTCGCCGCAACCGGCCTCAAACAGGGCGTTGATGATGTCGTCGCCCTGAATGTCAGGCCCCTCGATGATCAGAGTGAATTCCCAGACGGGCATGGCGTAAGCGTAGGCCGACTGCTGTGCCGCGTCAAAAGTGTCGCTGTCGCCGGATTAACGCCTGATTTCGACTTGTTCGAGCGCGTCGGTGAGGATGTCGATGGCATGGTCGAGCTGCGCTTCGGTGGTTGTGGCGGGGGGGACGAAGCGGAGGACTGAGCCTTCGCGGCGGACGCTGAAGATTAGGCCTTCGCGCAGCGCGCGGGCGGCGATCTGCGGGCCGGCTTCGGTGGCGGGCTCTTTGGTTTCGCGGGAGCGGACCAGCTCGATCCCCTGTAGCAGGCCGCGCCCGCGCACATCGCCGATGATCTCGAAGCGTTCGGCGAGCGCGAGCAGTTTGGATTTGAGCTGGGCACCCAGCTTGCGGGCTTTTTCGGGCACGCGATCCTGCTCGACGACATCGAGGCTGGCCAGGCCGGCGGCGCAGGCCAGTGGATCGTTGCTATGGCTGTGGGTGACGATGAACTCCTCGGCGGTGGCACGCGCTTCGATCTGCGCGGAGGTGACCACGGCCGAGATGCAGATGCCGCCGCCGAAGTGCTTGGCCAGCGTGACGATGTCGGGCACGACGCCTTCCGACTCGAACGCAAACATTTCGCCGAGCTTGCCGAGTCCGGTCTGCTCCTCGTCGAGAATTAGCAGCATGCCGCGTGCTTCGCAGCGTTGCTTGAGTTCGGCGAGCCAGCCCTGCGGCGGCTCGATTACGCCGCCGGCGCTGAACAACGGCTCGGTGAGCACTGCGGCGGGGCGGCTGGTCGTCTGCGCGTCGATCAGTTCGAAGCTGGTATCGAGGCAGGCGTACTCGCAATCGGGGAAGGTTTGCGCCAGCGGGCAGCGGTAACAGTAGGGGGCGATCATCGCCATTGCGCCCGGCGCGGGCGGACCGTAGCCGGCGTGCCAACCGGCGAAAGTGAGCGCCCGCGTCGCGTCGGACATTCCGTGGAAGCTGACATGCGGGCTGGCGACCTCGAAGCCGCCGGTATGTTTGCGGGCGATGTTGATCGCCGCCTCATTGGCGTCTGCGCCCGATTGCAGGAACATACTCTTTTTGAGCGGCTCGGGCATCAGGCTCGCCAGGCGCTCGGCCAGCTCGATCTCCGGCACGTTGAAGAAGCTGCTATGCGCATGGATCAGCGTGTCGCAGGCCGATTTGACCGCCGCGGTGATCGTCGGGTGGTTGTGGCCCAGCGCCGCGCACATCTGGCCGGAGTTGAAATCGAGATAGCGTTTGCCGTTGACGTCCTCAACCTCGGAGCCCTGCCCGCGCACAAAGATCGGTCCGCCGGCGGACTTGTCCATCCGCCCGCCGAAGCTGTAGCGCCGGGCGGTCTCGAGGAGTTCTGTTTCGCGGTTCAGATCAGTCATCAGTACGGAGCCCGCCCTCTCGCGAATACGCGCTCAATGCGCACGACGCGCGCGTTGTCGTCGATCTGATAAAGCATACGCCAGTTCCGGCCGAGCCTGATCCGATATCCGCGGCCCTTTGGTCGCAGCTCTTTGCAACCATGCGGGCGCGGAACAGCCGCGAGAGCGGCGGCGTGCTCGCGGGCGCCGGCGGCGACATGCGTCGGCATTCGGCGCAGCTGCTTCTCCCAATCCCTCGGGTATTGAACCTGATAGCGCACACTGATCAGGAGGCCGGCGCGCGTTCACGCGCGTCAAGCTCCGCCATCGTCTTCGGATCGACGCGCTCGAATACCTGGCGGCGCTCGGCGGTGGGCAGGCGCGCGGTGAGTTCGTCGTACTTGATGCGGGCGTCCAGCACCCACTGCCCCACGTGCTCGATCTCGTCCGCGATTCTGATGCCCTTGCGCCAGAGCGACAGCCGCCGCTCGTCAGCCGCGGTCCATTCGCGCTCCGGCGGCAGGCCGCACTCGCGCCGATACCAGGCGCGATCGGCGTCGGACAGGATCCAGCCGCCGCGCTGCGCCGCTTGCAGTTCATAGACGCAATGCACAACGCCGTACGACCGCAGGTCGTCCAGCAGATCACACAAATCGTCCACCTCTGCGTCGGGCAGCAGGCGTTCCGCCTCGTCGTAGGACATCGTCTGATCCCAGGCAAGGCGGAGGAGGTTGGCGCGGCGGTCGGGAATTTCGTCGCCGCGCCGCAGCGCCTCCAGGATGGGGTCGTCCTGGTGGTCGCCGTCGCGGCGGACCAATCCAACGGCTGGTTCCCTGACGATGGACATGGCGCACGCCCTCCTGTCCTCAGGGTACTCGGACTACGCGCAGGCGGGGTCGTCGGCGTCCCAGCGGTTGTAGTTGGGATCGGGTTGGTCGGCGAGCTGGTTGCGGGCTTCGCGCCACATTTCGTTCCAGGCGTTGGGATCGCGCAGCACGGTTTCGGGGCGGCTGCGGCTGCGGGCGACGAAGCCGGGGAACGAGGCGCGGCCGGTCGGCTGGCCGACCGGCTGGTAGCGCAGATCGAAGCTCCAGCGGATGCGGTCGCTCACGTTGGGCAACGCGGCGTGGACGGTCTTGCGGTGCAGGAAGAGCGCGCCGCCGGCGGGCAGCGGGACGGCGCGAGCCTGCTCTTCGGCGAGCATTGCGCCGGGGATCGCCAGCCCCTGCACACCGGAGCAGTGGGTCAGCACCTCGCCGCGGTGGCTGCCGGGCAGCACCTGCAGGCAGCCGTTCTCCGCGTCGGTGTCCATCAGCGGGAACCAGACGGTGAGCATGTCGGTGTCGTCGGCCTCGGCGTTGACCACGCCGGAGTCCTGGTGCCAGGGCGTCGCGCCGTAGATTACGTTGCCATCGGCGTCGCGCGGAGCGATCGCCTCTGGCACTTTGACGCGCACATGCTGCACGGGGTTGGAGTAGATCTCGGGGCCGACGATCTGCTCGACCACATCCAGCAGCTGGGGATTGGTCAGCGCCGCGAACACGGCGGGGCCGGCCCAATAGGGCGTGTCGCGCTGGATGTTCTTCTGCGGCAGCGAGAAGTCGAAGTACTGCGCGTAGACCTTTTGCGTCTCGGCGTAGACGCGCGAGACGCGCTCGCCGAAGGGCAGCTCCGCGTAGTTCTCCGCGAGGTCGCCCGACTCGACCAGCTCATCGCAGAGCTGGTCGAGCACGGCGCCGTACTCGTCGATCACGGGCGCGATCACCTCGTCGGGGTCGAAGACCTGATCGACGGCGAGGAAGCCGAACGTGTCGAGGTGATCAAGCTGCTCGTTGGTCAGCGTGGGCATTGCCCGGTCCTTTCCCGCGCTAGGCGGTGCGGAGCTTCTGGATTGCGGAGAGGGTACCCTCGCCGCGCAGCTCTGCGCCGCCGACGGGCCAGTTGACGTTGGCCGCGATCACGGAGGCCGGCTTGACCTCGGTGAGGAAGATCCAGGAGTAGTTGTCGTAGAAGGTGATGTAGAACTCCTCGAGCAGTGCGGCGCGGTCGTTGGGGTCGAGCGCCTGATTCTGCGCGATGTAGAGCTCCTGGATGTTGGTCTCGGGGTAGACGGAGACGGCGTAGAAGCCTTCTTCGTTGATGCCCGAGCCGATCACCGTCTCCGGCTCGGCGATGGTGTTGGTGAAGAACCAGAAGAGGCCGGGCTTCTCGAAGGTGCGCACGGTGCGGAAGTACTCGGAGCTGAGGTACTCGACGATCGTAGTGCGGATGCCGACCGCTTCGAGGTCCTGCTGCGCGACCAGCGCCATCGTGGGCACGATCGGCTGGAAGTCGGTCACGATGTGCAGGTCGATGTCGAGCCCATCGGCGTAGCCGGCCTCGGCCAACAGCTGCCTGGCGCGCTCGGGGTCGTAGCCGTGGTAGCGGGCTTCGAGCGGAGCGCCGGGGTAGCCGATCGTGCCGCTGTAGGGGCCGTAGTTGGGGTTCTCGGTGCCGGTCAGCAGGCCCTCGATAATTGCCTCGCGGTTGATCGCCAGGTTGGCGGCCTCCCGTACGCGGATGTCGAGGAACGGGTTGGGCTCGCCGTTCCACTCCTGCAGGTGCGTGTTGGGCATGATGTAGTGGTTGGGGTTGCTGGCCGGGCCGTAGAGCACCTTGAAGCGGTCGTCGCCGTCGTAGGGCGCGGCGATGTCGGTCGGCACGTTGAAGGTGGCGTCGATCTCGCCGGCCTCGATGCCGGCCAGCTGCGCGAGCGGCTCGGGGCGAATCTCGACGTTGAGCGTCTTGTACCAGGCCAGGCGCGGGTTGGTCAGACCGTCGCGCGCCTTGTGGTAGTCCTCGTAGCGCTCGTAGGTGAAGCCCACATCGGGCACGTGCTCGAGGAAGCGGAACGGCCCGGTGCCGATCGACTGCACGGTGTCGACGTACTCATCGCCGTTTTCCTCGACGAACGCCTTGGACATGTGGCGCACGGCGCCGGACATGATCGAGCCGGCCAGCGAGGCGTTGGGCTCGGGCGTCTCGACGAGGAATGTGTAGTCGTCGGCCACGCTGTAGTTGGCGAAGTTGCCGGTGCCGAAGGTGCCGCGGGCGGTGGCCCACTCGTTGGGGTGGTCGCTGGCCTCGCCGCCCTGGTGGTAGGCGGCGACGCCGGCGACGCGCTCGAAGTTGAACTGCAGGTCCTCGGCGGTGTAGGGCGCGCCGGAGTGGAACATGATGCCGCGGGTGACATTCATGATCAGGTTGGTCGGGTCGACGATTTCGATGCTCTCGACCAGGTTGGGTTCGAGCGCGGCGGTCTCAGGGTGGTTGGACATGCCGGAGTCGAAGGCGCAAGCGCCGTTGACGTAGTTGGTCTGCGAGCCGGAGCGCTGCGGGTCCAAGCCGGCGGTGTAGCGGCCGATGGCCAGATTGACCGTCGCGTCGAGGTCGACCTGCGGCTCGGCGGCTTCTTCGTCCTCGTCGCGCTCGGGCTGCACCGGCGTGGTCGCGGTCGACTGCTGCTCTTCCTGCTGAACGGTCTGTTGCGCCTGCTGCTCGGCCTGCTGTTGCTGCATCGCCTGCTGCTGTTGGGCGGCGGGCGCGGGCTGCGGCTGCTCCTGCTGCTGCGCCTGCATCACCGCCTGTTGATCGTCGTCGTCGTCATCGCCGCAGCCGACCAGGGCGAGGCCGGCGGCGCCCACGCCGGCGCGGGAGCTGGCGGCCAAGAGCGCGCGGCGGGACATTCGGCGGCGGCGCATGCGGGTCCAGTAGTTGCGTTCTGACATTGATCTGCCTCCTGTGGCAAGCGCGGATCTATGCGCCCGCGCTGTATGTGGGCATACTACGCCATCCCGAAACGTCGCGCTGCGGCGTAATGATCAGCCGAGGTGCTGAGGGGCTCTAGGGCCTATTCACACTTCCGTCATTCCTGCGCAGGCAGGAACCCACACATCAGGCGCGGCTTCATCTGGCGCTGACCGTTCCGCCGTCGGCGCGGCGCGCACAGGCGCTGGAGACCGCGTGGGTTCCTGCCTGCGCAGGAATGACGAGATTGGGCGTAGGAGCGGCGGGAGAGGGGAATGTGAACAGGGCCTAGCCGAGGTTGCGCAGGCGGGGATCGAGCAGGTCGCGCAGCCAGTCGCCGACGAGATTGCCGCAGAGGGCGACCAGCATCAGGGCGATGCCGGGCATCCACATGACCCACCAAGCCTGGGTGAGGTAGTTGCGGGCTTCGGTGATCATCCGCCCCCAGGTGGCCTGCTCGACGGGCGCGCCGACGCCGAGGAACGACAGGGAAGCCTCGGCGACGATCACGATGGGGATTTCGAGGGTCATGATCACGACGACGGTGTTGAAGACGTTGGGCAGCAGCTGCTTGCGCATGATCCACCAGTTGCCCGCGCCGGCGGCGAGCGAGGCGAGGACGAACTCGCGCTCCTTGAGCGAGAGCACTTCGGCGCGGACCAGTCGCGCATAGGCAGTCCAGGTCCAGATGAGCAGGATGATGATCACGTTGGTCAGCGATGCGCCGAGCGCGCTGCCCAGCAGGACGGCGAAGAGGATCGCGGGCATTGCCAGCTGGACATCGACGTAGCGCATCAGCACCTGGCCGAGGCGGCCGCTGCGCCAGCCGGCGATCATCCCGATCGTGGTGCCAAAGATCGCCGCGCCGGGCACGACGACAGCGACGACGATCAGGGAGACGCGCGCGCCGTACACGATTCGGGTCCAGATGTCGCGCCCGACATGATCGGTGCCCAAGAGATGCTCGCTCGTGCCGCCGCTGAACGCGGGCGGTTCGAGACGCGCCAGGACATTGGTGTGGCCGGGATCGCCGGGCGCGATGACGTCGGCGAAGATTCCGAGGATGACGAACACCAGCATGACGGTCAGCGCCGGCGCGACCAGCAGCCAGCGTTGCCAGCGCCGGGGCACGCGCAGCCAGCGGCGCGTCGCAGCCGTGAGCACCGCCTCCGGTGTCTGCGCGTGTTCGGACATCAGAGGGCCGCCGTCCGAATGCGCGGATCGATGATCCGATAGGAAAGATCGACGAACAGGTTGCCCAGCGCGATTGCCCCGGCGATCACGGCGACGCCGGCCTGCACGGTGGGATAATCGGACTGCAGGATCGAATCGATCATCAGGCGGCCGATGCCGGGCCAGGAGAAGACGACCTCGATGATCACCGAGCCGGCGATCAGGCGGCCGAGTTCGATGCCGAGAATCGTCATCACCGGGATCAGCGCGTGGCGCAGGCCGTGGCGGAAGATCACCACCCGCTCGCTCAGTCCTTTGGCGCGGGCGGTGCGGATGAAGTCGGTGTTCATCACGTCGATCATCCCCGAGCGGGTCAGGCGCATGAACCCGGCGGCGGAGAGCAGGCCGAGGGCGACGGCGGGCAGGACGAGCGAGCGGAAACCTTCCGCGCCGGCGGTGGGAAACCAGGAGACTTCGACGGCGAGGAAGAAGATCAGCATCAGCCCGAGCCAGAAGCTGGGCGTGGCCTGTCCGAACACGGCGATTACGCGGGCCAGCCAATCGAGCACGGTGCCGCGGCGCAGCGCGGCGAGGATGCCCAGGGGCAGGCCCAGCGCAAGGGCCAGGATCAGTCCGGCGGCGGTTAGCCGGACGGTGCCGAGCACCTTCGAGCTGACCTGCTCCATGGCCGGTCCGGTGCGGTGGAAGGAATAGCCGAAATCGAGCTGGACGGCGTCGACGATGAAGCGTCCGTACTGCTCGATCAGCGGATCGTTGAGGCCGAACTTCTCGCGCAGTCCCTCCAGTTCTTCGTTGGTCGCGTCGATCGGCAGCAACGACTGGACCGGATCGCCGACGAGGCGTGAGACGACGAAGACGATGCTGACGACGATCCAAATCACGAGGATCGTCTGGAGCAGGCGGATCAGGAGCAGGTTGAGGAACTGCATTTGCGGCAGTCTAAAGGTTCGAGCAGTCGCGTCAGGCGGAGAGCTCGCCGAGCGCGGCGACGAGCAGCTCGACATCGGAGAGGTGGCCTTCGACGATTTCGGCGGGCAGCCAGCCTTCGCAGCAGTTGGCGTGCAGGTCGCCGGCGACGCCGAACCATGTGCGAATGCGGGGCTCGCCGGTTTCGGAGACGAGTCGGGCGACGACGGTGTAGAGGTCGCGGTGGCTGCCGTGCCGCCAGCCGCGCGTCTCGGCGGCGGCCTTCAGCGCCTGGGCCGCTGCGCCCCAGCCTTTTTCGGAGGCCTGCAGCAGGTCGCCTTCGGCGAGGTACGCGCCGGCGCGGGCGAGGAACGCCGCCGCCGTCTGCTCGCGCCATTCCGTGCGAGTAACCATGTCGGCAATATTAGCGCGTGTCACACTCCCCCCATACCCGCGCCTCCATCGTCATTCCTGCGCAGGCAGGAACCCGCGCCCCCATCGTCATTCCTGCGCAGGCAGGAACCACCACCTCAACACCCACCCGCTCCCCAATTCATCCCTCCCCCCTCTCAGGGGGGAGGTTAGGTGGGGGGTGGAAGGCCGCGAGCGCCGCTCACGTTCGTTCGCGCGCCGCCCCCCTCTCGGGGCGCGTCCTCGCTTCCGTCATTCCTGCGCCCCCTCTGTCATTCCTGCGTAGGCAGGAACCACCCACCTCAACACCCACTCGCTCCCAAATTCATCCCTCCCCCCTCTCAGGGGGGAGGTTAGGTGGGGGGTGGGAGGCCGCGAGCGCAGGAGGCGATCGTCGTGTGCCCCGATCGCCCACTCAAACGCCAGTGCTCGCTCGCTGCGCCGACCCCCCTCTTAGTCTCCCCCCTGATAGGGGGGAGAGATGAATTTTCTTGGGGCGGATGTTGGTGCGCGCATTCCTCCTCTCTCGTCATTCCTGCCTGCGCAGGAATGACAGAAAAAGGCACGGGTATGGCGACGCCAAGGCGCGGGCTTGTTCGGGTTTTTTTTGATCGGGCGGATTCTGGGTGATCCGGGAGGCTTCCCTATCTGGTCGGAGCGTTCGGCGGCGTTCAGGTTTGTTCAGGTTTGTTCGGATTTGTTCAGGGTTGTTCGGGGGCGATCCGGCGTGGATGGTCGTGCTGGGGGTGCGGGGCTGGGTGGTGGGCGGGGAGGTGGGCATTGGATCGCACTTTCGTTCTTCTATGCGATGGTAGCACGGTTGGAGAGAGTTGGGGCTCGTGGACGATCAGGGTGCGGCGCGGCTGTGTTGCCGGCTCGTGGCATTCCACCCCCCACCTAACCTCCCCCCTGGAAGGGGGGAGGGATGAATTGGGGAAGGGGTGGGGGTTGGGCAGGAAGGGGCGATGGTTTGGCGGGAAAGAGCGGTGGTTGGCAGGAATGGGGCGCTTGGGCTGGGGCGGGCGTATGATCGGGGTATCGGCAGGTTGGAGCAGCATCGCGTTGGCTGAGGCCATCGGCGCAGGTTTCCGCCATCGCTCTCTCAACTGCATCCCCGCGCGCCCCGCGAGGCGGAATCTTCTACGGCTGGTGGCTGCTGATCGCCTCCGTGGTTGGGATGGCGATCGCCAGCGGAGTCTCGTTCTGGGTGTTGGGCTACTACGTGACACCGCTGGAGGAGGAGTTCGGCTGGTCGCGTACGCTGTTGCAGACGGGCATCTCGATCTCGCTGTTGATCAGCGGGGCGGCGTCGCCACTGGCGGGGAAGGTCGTGGACAGCCGCGGGCCGCGCTTCTCGATCATCGCGGGGACGATTCTGACCTGCGGCACGTATCTACTGCTGGCGACGACGTCATCGATTGTCGAGTGGTACCTTTACTCCTCGCTCAACGCCTTCTTTCGCGGGTTTATGTTCTACATCCCGTTCCAGGTGCTGATCTCGCGCTGGTTTGATCGGAAGCGCGGGCGTGCAGTGGGGATTATGGCGATGGGCTTCTCGCTTGGCGGGTTCATCGCCCCGCTGATGCAGCAGATCATCGACAGCATCGGCTGGGAATCGTCGTTCATCTTCGCGGCCGTCGTGCTGGCCGCCTCGTTTCTGCCGATCGGCCTGTTCGTCGTGCGTAACTACCCGGGGGACATGGGGTTGGAGGTGGACGGCGAAACGCGGCCGGTCAGCGCGGCGCGGCGCGGTCCCGCCGCGCTGACCGGGCTCACGGTCGGACAAGCGGTGCGCACCTGGAATTTCTGGGTGATCGCGTTCGCGTTCATGACGTTCTTTTTCGCAATGTTCGGCTGGATGTTCAATGGGGTCCCGGTCTACGAGTCATACGGCATCTCGCGCGAGACGATTGGGCTGCTGCTTCTGCTGCAAGCGCTTGGGGGGTTAATCAGCCGGCCGATTTTCGGCTATCGGGCAGAGCGGATTCGCAGCGTGGAGTTGGCCTCGGTGGGGCTGGCGGCAGTGATGGCGACGGGGCTTGCGATTCTGCTCGTCACGGGCGGTTCGTGGCTGGGGATCGGGCTGTTCGTGATGTGCTGGTTCGTCGGTTCGGCGGGCGGGCCGGTTTTGGAGCCGCTGATTCTGCCGCGCGTGTTCGGGCTAGCGCATTTTGGCGCGATCATGGGGACGATGTTCATGATCGAGACGATCGGGCAGTTTCTGGTGCCGACCGTGGGCGGGGCGATCTACGACGTGACGGGTGGCTACGATCTGCTGCTGATCGTGTTCATCGGCTCGCTGGGCGCGTCGATGGCGCTGTTCACGCTGGCGCACATTGTTCCGAACCCGCGGATTCCGTCGCCGCGGGTTGCGGTGGAGGGGGCGGTGCGGCTGGTGGCGCGGCGGGCGGTGCAGCATGTTGCGCCGCGCGAGCGGGAGGCGGTTGGCGACTGAGGGTAGGTGGTTCCTGCCTGCGCAGGAATGACGGAGGGGGCGCAGGAATGACGGGAGGGGCTGGGGTGATGGGAAGGGGCTGGGTTCCTGCCTGCGCAGGAATGACGGGAGGGGCGGAGGCGCTAGAAGATGCCGAGCTCGAACTTGGCTTCGTCGGAGGCCATTTCGCGGGGGTCCCAAGGGGGGCTGAAGACGATTTCGGTTTCGACCTCGTCGACGCCTTCGACGGTGGAGGCGGCCTGCTCGATTTGGGCCATGATCATGGGGCCGACGGGGCAGGCGGGGGTGGTGAGGGTGAAGTTGATCTTCACGGCGTGCTCGGCGGACTGCTCGATGCCGTAGACGAGCCCGAGGTCGACGATGTTGATGCCGATTTCGGGGTCGAAGACGGTGCGGAGGGCGTCGAGCACCTGCTCCTCAATGGGCTCGGCGGTGGGCGTGTCGGCGGCGGTGGTCATGCTGATCTCCTGAGCGGTGGGGCCTGCGGGCGCAGTCTAGTTGCTGGTGATGCGGGTGGGGATGTCGTCGTATTCGTCGAGTTCGTCGCCGGCGGCGCGGGCGAGGGCCTGGTCGAGCACCTTCCAGGCGAGCAGGCCGCACTTGATGCGCACGGGGAAGCGGGCGACGCCGCTGAGCGCTTCGAGGTCGCCGAGGTCCACGGCGTCGAGGTTGAATGCGTCGTCGGTCAGCATCGCCTGAACATGGCCGGAGAGTTGGCGGGCGTCATCGAGCGAGCGTCCGGCGAGCGCTTCGGTGAGCATCGAGGCGCTGCTCTGGCTGATCGAGCAGCCCGCGCCGCCGAAGCGCAGCGCGGCGACGATGTCGTCCTCGAGCAGGATCGAGAGTTGGATTTCATCGCCGCAGGAAGGGTTGAAGCCCTCGGCGGCGACGGATGCGGCTTCGAGCGCGCCGCGGTTGCGCGGCTGGCGGTAGTGATCGAGGATCACGTCGCGGTAGAGGTCGTCGAGGTCGACGGGGTTCTGCGTTTCGCGGTTGGGCATCGTGCAGTCTCCCTCGGTTCAGCGCGCGGCGGGCAGGCCGAAGCGCGCGCCGGCCTCGCGCAGGCCGTCGACCAGCGCGTCGATTTCAGGCTCGTGGTTGTAGAGGTAGAAGGATGCGCGGGCGGTGGCGGGCACCTGGAGGGCGCGCATAAGAGGCTGCGCGCAGTGGTGCCCGGCGCGCACCGCGACGCCGCCGCCGTCGAGGATTGTGGCGATGTCGTGCGAGTGGATGTCGGCGTAGTTGAAGGCGACGACGGCACCGCGGCGGTCGGCGTCGGGCGGACCGTAGATTTCGAGCCCCTCGATCGCGGAGAGGCGATCGATGGCGTAGGCGGTGAGCGCGTGGTCGTGATCGCGGACGGCCTGCATGCCGACGGCGGAGAGGTAGTCGAGCGCGGCGGCGAAGGCGATCACGTCGGCGATGTTGGGCGTGCCGGCCTCGAATTTGTGGGGCAGCGGGGCCCAGGTGGATTCTTCGCGGTTGACGACGCTGATCATCTCGCCGCCGCCGAGGAAGGGGTCGAGGTCGGCAAGCAGTTCGCGGCGGCCCCAGAGCACGCCAACGCCGGTGGGGCCGAGCATTTTGTGCGCGGAGAAGGCGGCGAAGTCGATGCCCAGCGCGTCCACATCGAGCGGCATGTGGGGGGCGCTCTGGGCGGCGTCGAGGATCACCGTGGCGTCGACCGCCCGGGCCATTTCGACGAGCTCGGGGACGGGCGCGATCGCGCCCAGCACGTTGGACATGTGGGCGACGGAGACGATTCGGGTGCGCGGATTGAAGAGCGAGCGCGCCTGATCGATGTCGAGCTCGCCGTCGGCGCTGAGCTCGATGAAGCGCAGGCGCGCGCCGCTGCGCTGGGCGAGCAGCTGCCAGGGCACGAGGTTGGAGTGGTGTTCGAGCGCGGAGAGGATGATTTCGTCGTCGGGGCGCAGCCGCGCGCCAAGCGTGTAGGCGAGCAGGTTGAGCGACTCGGTCGTGTTGCGGGTGAAGACGATTTCCTGCGTATGCCGCGCGCCGATGAATTCGGCGGTCTTGCGGCGGCTCAGTTCGTAGGCGGCGGTCGCTTCTTCGGCGAGGGTGTGCAAGCCGCGGTGGATGTTGGCGTTGGTGTTGGCGTAGTAGTCGGTCAGCGCGTCGATCACCTGGCGCGGCTTCTGGGTGGTGGCGGCGTTGTCGAGGTAGACAAGAGGCTTGCCGTTGACCTCGCGGCGGAGGATCGGAAAGTCGGCGCGGATCGCCAGAGGGTCGAGCGCGGCGGCGGTCATGCGTCCCCCGACTCGTTTGGCAGCTCGATCTGCATTTCGCCGTCGACCAGCGAGACGGGGAAGCAGTCGACGCGGCCGACGGCGGGCAGGGTGCGGGCCTGGCCGGTGGTGACGTCGAACAGCGCGCCGTGGCGGGGGCATTCGAGCATTTCGCCGTCGAGCTCGCCTTCGCCGAGCGGTCCGTCGTCGTGCGTGCAGCGGTTTTCGATCGCGTAGAGCTCGCCGGAGGCGAGGCGGCAGAGGGCGACGCTGCGCCCGGCGATTTCGACGACGCGGGCGGCGCCGGCGGGCAGATCGTCGAGCGGGCCGAGCCGATGCGCGCTCATTCGCTCACCACCGTATGCGGGATTTGCAGCTGGGCTTCGATCAGTTCGTCGATCACCTCGCGCAGGTGCTGGTCGGCGACGCCGTCGACGATCTCGGCGAGAAAGCCGCGCACGACCATGCGCTCGGCGATCTCCGGCGCGATGCCGCGGGACTGTAGGTAGAAGAGTTGCTCGGCGCTGACCGGGCCCACGGCGGCGGCGTGCGAGCACTTGACGTCGTCAGCCTCGATCTCCAGCACCGGGATCGGATCCGCGCCCGCGCCCTCGTCCAGCAGCAGGTTGCGCATCGTCTGGAAGGCGGAGGTTTTTTGGCCTTCGGGGTCGATCCGGATTACGCCGTATTGGACGGCGTGGGATTCGTCGGTGAGGACGCCGCGGATCAGCAGTTCGCTGCTGGCGTTGACACCGCTGTGGTGCTGGCGGGTGATGTGCTCGATGTGCTGATGCCCGCGCCCGGCGAAGACGCCGTGCAGCTCCGCGCGGCCGCCCTGCTGGTCGAGTTCGAGATCGATGCGCTGTTTGTCCAGGTCGCCGCCGATCGAGACGGAGGTGTAGCTGAGCAGGGCGTCGCGGCCGATTTCGGCGACGGCGGTGGTCAGCGCGGCGGCGTCGTGGCTCCAGCGCTGGACGGTGGCGAAGCGGACATTGGCGGCGGCTTCGGCGGCCAGCTCGACGGTGTGGTGGACAAAGGGGATTGCGCCGTCGCCGCGGAGGTCGCCGGGCGGTCCCGCGCCGGCCTCGATCACGGATGCGGCGCTCTCGCGGTCGGCGGCGACCAGCGTGTAGGCCCAGAGGTCGGAGCCGTCGGCGGGCTGGGTGGTGAGGTGGAAGATCGAGTGGTCGATCTGCAGGCCGGGCGGGATGTAGCAGAACATGCCCTGGGTCCAGAGCGCCGCGCCGAGCGCCCCGTAGCGGTCGAACGACGGCGCGTGGGTGCTGCCCAGCCAGCGGCGGACGAGTTGGGGGTACTCGCGGGCGGCGCTGGAGAGCGGCGCGAGCAGCAGGCCGGCCGCTTCGAGGTCGGAGCGTAGCTCGGCGTGGGCGGCCAGGCCGCCGACGTGATGCAGCAGGCCGGCGCGCTCGTGCGGGGCGAAGATGTGGGCCGGCAGCGCGCCGTTGCTCGGCGTGGGCAGCGCGGATTCGGCGCGGCGCGGCAGGCGCTCGGCGGGCGTGCGCCGCCAGGCCTCCTCCTTGCCGCTGGGCCAGGGCGTCTCGAGCGCGCGGCGCAGCGCGGCCTGCCGCCAGTCGCGCAGCCAGGACGGCTCGTCGAGCGCGACGCTGATCGCCTCGGCGCGATCGGCCAGCCCGGCGGGGAGGTCGTCGGTGGGAGCGGTAGCCAGCGCGGCGTCGCTCATGGGGTCGCGCTTTCCAGGCTGCCCGGTCTTCGCGGCGGGCGGCGCAGGGATCGAAGGGCTCGATTAGCCAATTGCGCCGTCCATTTGCAGCTCGATCAGGCGGTTCATCTCGACCGCGTATTCGAGCGGCAGCGACTTGATGATCGGCTCAACGAAGCCGTTGACGATCATCTTGGTCGCCTCTTCCTCGCTCAACCCGCGCGCCATCAGGTAGAAGAGCTGCTCCTCGCCGACTTTGGAGACGGTCGCTTCGTGGCCGATATCAACCTGCTTTTCGTCGATCTCCATCGTCGGGTAGGTGTCCGAGCGGGAGTGCTCGTCGAGCATCAGGGCGTCGCAGCGGACATTGGAGCGGCAGTTCTCGGCGCCCTCGTAGACCTTGAGCAGCCCGCGGTAGGTCGAGCGCCCGCCGTCCATCGAGAGGCTCTTGCTGGTGATCACCGAGGTGGTGTTGGGCGCGGCGTGGACGATCTTCGCGCCGGCGTCCTGGTGCTGACCCTGTCCGGCAGAGGCGATCGAGAGCACCTCGCCGTGCGCGCCGGGCTCCATCAGGTAGACGGCCGGGTACTTCATCGTCAGCTTGCTGCCGAGGTTGCCGTCGACCCAGGTCATCACCGCGTCGCGCTGCGCCACGGCCCGCTTGGTGACCAGGTTGTAGACGTTGTTGGACCAGTTCTGGATCGTGGTGTAGCGCACGTTGGAGCCGGGCTTGCAGATGATCTCGACGACCGCGCTGTGCAGCGAGTCGGAGGAGTAGATCGGCGCGGTGCAGCCCTCGACGTAATGCACGGACGCGCCCTCGTCGGCGATGATCAGGGTGCGCTCGAACTGGCCCATGTCCTCGGAGTTGATCCGGAAATAGGCCTGCAGCGGGATGTCGACCTCGACGCCGGGTGGGACGTAGATGAACGAGCCGCCGGACCAGACGGCGGTGTTGAGCGCGGCGAACTTGTTGTCGTTGGGCGGGATCACGGTGGTGAAGTACTCGCGGACGAGTTCCGGATGCTCGCGCAGCGCCTGGTCGGTGCCGAGGAAGAGCACGCCCTTCTCTTCCAGGTCCTCGCGGATGTTGTGGTAGACGACCTCCGAGTCGTACTGCGCGCCCACGCCGGCCAGCAGGCCCTGCTTCTCGGCCTCGGGGATGCCCAGCTTGTCGTAGGTGTCCTTGATGTACTCGGGCACGTCGTCCCAGGACGACTCGTCGCGGTCGGTGGCGCGCACGTAGTAGTGGATGTTGTTGAAGTCGATCTCGTTGAGCTCGCCGCCCCACTGCGGCATGGGGCGGGCGTTGAAGTGGTCCAACGCCTTGAGCCGCAGCGCGCGCATCCAGGCGGGCTCCTCCTTGATGTCGGAGATCGTGTTGACGACCTCGGGGCTGAGCCCCTTGGGCAGCTTGAGCAGCGCCTCGACATCGTCGTGGAAGCCGAATTCGTACTCGCTGCGGGGCGTGACCGGCGTCGATGCGGTGGTCATGCGGTGACCAATCCTTCCTCGCGGACCGGCTCGCGGCCCTTGAGCGCTTGGAACGGTTCGTAGCCGTCCGCCTCGAGGCGTTCGGCCAGGCTGGCGTCGCCCGACTCAACGATCGCGCCGTCGATCAGGACGTGGACGTGGTCGGGCTGGACGTAGTGCAGGATGCGCTGGTAGTGGGTGATCAGCAGGATCGCGTTGCTGTCGGAGTGGAAGGCGTTGATGCCCTCGGAGACGATTCGCAGCGCGTCGATGTCGAGCCCGGAGTCGGTTTCGTCCATGATCGCCACAGCGGGCTGGAGCAGGCCGAGCTGGAGGATTTCGGCGCGCTTCTTTTCGCCGCCGGAGAAGCCGTCGTTGACATAGCGGCGGACGAATTGTTCGTCGATCTGCAGCTCGCCGAGCACCTGGTTGAGCGTCTGGCGGAACTCGCGCACGGGAATCTCTTCGCCGCGCCGGGCGCTCATCGCGCGGCGCAGGAAGTTGATCATCGAGACGCCGGGCACGTCGGTGGGGTACTGGAAGGCGAGGAAGAGGCCGGCGCGGGCGCGCTCGTCGGGCGCGAGCTCGAGCAGGCTTTCGCCGTTGAGCCGAATGTCGCCGCCGTTGACGGTGTAGCGCGGGTGGCCCATCAGCGTGTTGGCGAGGGTGCTTTTGCCTGAGCCGTTGGGGCCCATGATCGCATGCACCTCGCCGGGGCGCAGGGTGAGCGAGAGGCGGTTGACGATCTGGATGTCGTCGACCGCCACGCGCAGGGCGTCGATCTCGAAGAGCGGAGCTGTCATGCGCTCGCGCCGCCTTTCCGGTGTGGTGTGTGGTGGAAACTCACGATGTGGGGTCAGACCGCCTGTTGCTCGGGCAGCGGGTGCAGGGGGATGACGTACTCGCAGCCGGGATCGCCGTCGGCCAGGCGGCCGGTCTGCTCGACGCTCCGCCCGACAAGCTTCTCGATCGTCAGCCGGTCCGCTTCGCAGACGCAGTCGTTGGCCGCGGCCGCGCCGATGTAGGGGCAGGCGTTGTTGACGAGGTGGATGCCGTCCTCGGCGCGCTCCCAGCTGTCGAGAATGCCCTCGGGGCGCAGCGCCTCGACCACATCGTCGACGCGCTGCTCGAGGCCGCCCTCGTGGACCTCCTCGCGGTGCGCGTCGGCGACCTGGTTGGCGAGGGCGTCGGAAAGAGCCTGGGGCGGGATGCGCAGGCGCACCATTTCGGCGAGCAGGCGCTCGGTCAGCTGCGGCGAGCGGTCGCGCACGGCGCGCACGCCGTCGTCGGTCGCGCGGTAGAGGTAGGAGGGGCGGCCCGGCCCGCGGCGCAGCGCCTCGACTTCGAGCAGCCCTTCGGCTTCGAGCCGCTCAAGGTGGCGGCGCACTGTCGCGTCGGAGATGCCGACCAGGCCGCTCAGCGCGGCCACGGTCGCGCCGCCGGCCTCGACGACGCGCTGAAGCAGGACGGATCGGGTGTCGCGCGGTTTCACAGCCCCCGCCTCTCGTGCAGTCCCTCTATGGGAGAGTTTATCACCCTACAAGCCAAGAAATGCGCGAAGCCTCTCCTGCAACGCAAGCGGCGCTACATCGCGGCGGAGCGCTGCTGGGGCGCCGGCAGGGGCGGCTCCAGGGTGTATTCGCGCCTCCGCTGCGCCCACACCCTCGTCGCACCCACACAACATAGATCCGCCACGCCCGCACGAAACGAGATCCGTCATTCCTGCGCCCCTCTTCCGTCATTCCTGCGCAGGCAGGAACCCACGCGCCTCCCACCCCACTCTCCCGCACCTCCCCTTCCCCAATTCATCCCTCCCCCCTTCCAGGGGGAGGTTAGGTGGGGGGTGGGATGTTGTGAGCGGCCACCAGCGACCGAGCGGCCGCCTGCACTCTTCTAGAGGTATACACACTTCCGTCATTCCTGCGCAGGCAGGAACCCAAGCGGCCTCCCCGCGCCCCCTCCGTCATACCCGCCCCGCCCCCATCCGTCATTCCTGCGCAGGCAGGAATGGCGGGGGAGGCGATCGGGGTGTTTAGAGGGTGGTTGGCGCTGGCTCGTTGCCTCCCACCCCCCACCTAGCCTCCCCCCTAAAAGGGGGGAGGGATGAATTGGGGAAGGGGGTGGTTTAGGGGTGTGGGGGTGGGTGGGTTCCTGCCTGCGCGGTTCCTGCCTGCGCGGTTCCTGCCTGCGCGGTTCCTGCCTGCGCAGGAATGACGGAACGGGGGCGCAGGAATGACGGTGCCCCCTCCCCCCCGCCGGCTAGTCGTCGTCGCCGAACCACAGCACGGCGTTGGGGTGGATCGTGAAATCGATCGACTCCTCGCCCTGCTCCCCCTCCACCTCGCTGTAGCGGTACCAGCGGGCGCCTTGCCAGATGTGGACTACATCCGCGTTGGGCAGCTCGCGCAGCAGCGACGAGGCGCGCAGCGAGAACTCGCCGAACCAGATGTTGCTGCCCTGGGTGTAGGGCGCGGCGAGCAGGTCGAGCAGGCGGACCGGCGGCGCGGGCGGGCCGGCGACTTCGACCAGCGTGACGGCGGCGGCCGCGTCGGCGGCGGCCCGCACCGTGGTCGCGCCGGGGCCGACGACCAGCCAGGTCGCCGAGGCCTTGCCGCCTTTGGTTTTGCGCTCGCTGGCCGTCTCGACCAGCGTGGAGCCTGCGCCGACCGGCGTGGCGCTCCACTCGACCGTTGTGCCGTCGGGCACCGCCGCGCCGTTGGCGTCGACGATCGTCGCGCGGAGCGTGAACTGCTCCCGCAGTTCGAGCGTTCCCTCGGGATCGCTCAGCGTGACCGTCGCGGGCGCGCCGCTGACGCTGAAGGTGTGCGAGGCGCGCAGCGCGCCGGCGCGCACTTCGAGCGTGTACTCGCCGTTGGCCAGCGGCGAGCTCGCCGGGCGGTTGACATCGATCCGCAGCTGCTCGTTGCCCGCCAGGTCGAGCGTGGGGTTGTCCGAGCCGCCCAGCGGCCAGGCGATCGCCACGCCGCTGCTCACTCGCTTGCCGTCGGGTCCGCTCAGCGACGCGATCCGCGCGCCGCGCGGCAGCGGCGCCTTGTTGCCCGCCGCGTCCGCGGCCGTCACCGAAAGCGTCAGCTGGTCGCGCGTGTCCGTATCCGTGCCGCTCGACTCGGCGTCCTCCGCCGATTCGGCGTTGGCGCTGAGCAGGCCGCCGCCGGTCGAGCCGCTCACCGCGATGCTCGCGGGCGGGCCGGCCAGGATCACGCGGAGCGGCTCCGGCGCGAAGCTCTCGCCGTCGCTGGACAGCACCCGCACGCGAACGGTCGCGACGCCGCTCCGGCCCGCGCCGGGGTGCTCCACCGTCAGCCGAATCTGGTCCGAGTTGCTCGCCGTCAGCGCGGTCGCCGCGTCGGCGATCTGGCAGGTCTGCCCGCCGCCCGTCAGGCAGGCCTCGGCTGCGGCGCCGCCCAGCGCGGCGTTGAGCTTGCCCTGACTGGCGCTGAACAGCACGGTCGAGACGGCGCCCTTGGCCGAGGCTTTGCCGTTTTCGTTGAGCAGCTTCAGCAGCAGCGTGGTGCGCTCGCCGCTGGCGATTGCGCCGGGGTAAGGCCGGTCGTTCGATGAGTCGCTGTCGCCCCTCGTGTCGGTGGCGAAGTCGAACTCGACCTCGGTCAGCTCGTCGACCGTGCCGATGCGCGCCTCCAGCGTGCCGCGCAGCGTGGCGACCGGATCACCGCCCTCGCGCAGCCGCAGCGCGACGGTTCCGTTGATGCTGAAGGGCCCGTCGGGCGTGCCGGCGGGGATGGTGATGCCGGCGTTGGGCAGGCTGATCGGGCAGGTGGTGGTGGTGATGCCGTCGACGGTGCGGACGGCGCAACCGCCGCTGCTCAGATAGTTGAGTCCCACGCGGGAGGCGATCACTACGCGGCGCCCCTGCAGCTCCGGCACTACATAGCCGTAGGCCCCCGCGCTCCTCACAGTCGCCGTTTCCAGCTGCCGCACCGCGTCCGCCAGGCCGGCGTTGACCCAGGTCCCGTCGGCCGGGCGGGAGAAGATCAGCACCGAACCCTGGTTGCCGGAGTGCGCAGGGTCGCCGACCGCCAGCGCGGCGCCGTCGTAACTGAATACCCTCGTGCCGAACGTGTGCGCTCCGAGGTTTGCGAACGCGGCGCTGGCCGTCAGGTAGCCACCGTTGAGCGCCGCCCAGTCGTCGGCCGAGTTCCGCTGGAACAGGTAGATGGAGCCGGGGGCGCGTATGTCATCCACGACGATGACGGCGCCGTCCGGCGAAACGGTGATCGTCAGGCCGAAGTATCCAGTGCCCCGGTCGGGCCAGGCCTCGGGGGTGAGGATCGCGGCGGGCTCGGTCCAGCGCCGCAGCGGACCGGGCGAGTAGTGGGTGGCCTGGCGGAAGCTGGTCGCGTCGAGCGTCTCGGCGGGCATCAGCGTTTTGGCGTTGCCGTCGGCGTCGCGGTCGGCGCGCGGGGCGTTGCTCCAGCCGCCGTCGGGCGCGACCCAAACGAACGCATCGCCGGCGTTGTCCCGCTGGTTGGCAGCGATGAAGTCGCCGCCCGGCGTGTCGCTGGCGAAATCCTTCTCGGGCGCGCCCGCCGCCAGCACCCGCCCGTCGGCCGAAAGCGAAACGAAGGCCGCGGCCAGATCGACGCCGTCGTAGCCTCCCTGGCTCGCGATGTTGGACCAGACGCGCGAGCACCAGGCGTCGCAGGTACCGGCGTTGTCGGGGTCGAACGGCATGAGCGCAGGCGCGGGGCCGAAGGTGGGCACCGCGGCAGCGGTCACTTTCACTCCGTCGGCGTAGGTAATATCGCCCCAGTCCTGGCCCGCGCCGTCGGGACGGCTGTAGACGTAGATTGCGCCCATCTCGTTCATCGTGGGGGCGCTGACGGCGAGCGTGCCGCCGTCGCGTGAAACGGCCACCGCCGCGCCGTACTTGGCGCTGATCGCGCCGTGGCGATTGTTGGCCTCGGCCAGGGTCGGGGCCAGCGAGCCCTGTGGCGTTACTGTCACCCCGCCCCCCGCCGCCGCGTCCCAGTCGAGCTGGAAGATGTAGAGCCGGCCCAGCTGGTCGGTCGCCTCCACGGTGTCGTGATAGGAGCCGACGAAGAGCCAGGCGCGGGCGTCGGTCTCGTGCCAGAGGGAGATCGCGGAGCCTTCGAATCCGCCGATGTTGTTGTTGTACGCAACGGAGGCGCCGAAGCCGTTGTGGAGTCCCGTGTCGGCCCCTGTCGGCGGGTTGATCGTGGCCTTGTGCTGAAGCGTGTAGGAGTCGAAGATGTGCAACTTCGCGGCGCGATCGCGCGCGACCAGGGTGCGCCCGTCAAACGCCTTGACCATCGGCCGGTCGGCGCCGGCGACCGCGGGCAGTCGACCGAAGAGCGGCGTCTGGGCGGGCGGCGCGAGCCGGCGCGAGCCGCTGCTCTCCCAGTCGAGCACGCCGCTGATGCGCAGCTGCGAAGCGGCCTCGCCGGCCGCGACGATGTTGAGCCACTCGTAGGTGTAGGCGGGCGGGTAGGTGCTGAAGCGCAACGCGGCGTTGACGGTGAATTCGCTGCCGGCGGGGACGACGTTGTCGGAGTCGTCGGCGATGCTGAGAATCAGTTCAAGGTCGTCGGGGTGTCCGTCGGCGGCGGCGGGCGCAAGGGTCAGCAGCAGCGCGGCGAGCAGCGCGAGGAGGGAGCCGAGGGCGAGCAGACGCCCGTTACGTCCCCCCCCCCCCCCCCCGCGAGGGTGGTGCGAATCAGAGCGAGCATCGGACCCTCCGAATTCGTTCGGGCAACCCCAGCCCCCGCCGGGGTCGGCCTATCCGCAGATTACCCCAACCCACCTCACCAGCGCACCAGCCCCCAAGTCCCCTACCCAATCTCCCTCTCCCCCCTTGCCCCAATTCATCCCTCCCCCCTTTTAGGGGGGAGGTTAGGTTCTACGACTTCGTCAACTACCTCGACGAAAATTCATCCCTCCTCCCTTTTAGGGGGGAGGTTAGGTGGGGGGTGCGGCGCCCCGAGCGACTGCCGGCGATCGTCCACGCTCCAATCGTCCATGCTGCGCCCGCCGGCGTCGTTCCTGCCTGCGCAGGAATGACGGGGAGGACGCAGGAATGACGAGAGGGAGGCGCAGGGATGACGGTCGCGGGTTCCTGCCTGCGCCCCTTTTCCGTCATTCCTGCGCAGGCAGGAACCCCGCGACCGCCAAGCCCCCTACCCAATCTCCCTCTCCCCCCTTTCCCCAATTCATCCCTCCCCTCTTTTAGGGGGGAGGTTAGGTGGGGGGTGCGGCGCCGCGAGCGACTGCCGGCGATCGTCCACGCCCCAATCGTCCATGCTGCGCCCACCGCCCCCACACCGCGCATCTCATCCATCGTCGCTCCTGCGCATCTCCCCATCCGTCATTCCTGCGCCTCCTTCTCGTCATTCCTGCGCAGGCAGGAATGGGGGCGGGCGTCCGCTTGGGCGCTGGTGGACGCTCGTGGCCTCCCACCCCCCACCTAACCTCCCCCCTAAAAGCAGACCTTCGCACAACCCCGAATTTCGCTGCGAGTCGATAACCCGACCAGATAGGGACGATCGGCCTACATCGCCGAATCAGGGGGTTACGCGAAGGTCTGCTAAAAGGGGGGAGGGATGAATTTTCTTGGGGGAGTTAGTTGGTGCGCGGGGGTGGGTGCTTGGTGCGCGGGGGTGGGTGCTTGGTGCGCGCGCGGGTTCCTGCCTGCGCCCACTCCGTCATTCCTGCGTAGGCAGGAACGGCGGATGGAGGGGCGCGGGTTCCTGCCTACGCAGGAATGACGGTGGGAGGAGCGCAGGGATAACGGGAAGAGGGGGAATTGCGCGCGGGCGGCGGCGGTCAGGAGGCGCTGGGGGTTTGCAGGGTGACCAGCTCGCCGGAGGTGCTGTCGGTGTAGCCGTCGGCTGCCGTGTAGGCGACCTCGCCGTTGACGATTACCGCTTCCACGCCCAGCGCTTTGCGGATGTAGCGGTAGCCGTCGCCGGGCAGGTCGCGGACGCCGATCTCCTCGTCGCGGGCGATCCGCTCGGGGTCGAAGAGCACCACATCCGCGCCGTAGCCGGGGTGCAGCAGGCCACGGTCGCGCAGGCCCCAGGCGGCGGCGGTGTCGTGGGTGATCTTGCGGATCGCGGCGGGCAGCGAGAGCGCGCCCGTCTCGCGCACGAACTTGCTGAAGAGGTAACCCGTGTCGCCGTTGGTGGCGAAGGCCTGCACGTGCGCGCCGGCGTCGGACGCGCCGATCAGCACGTAGTCGTTGGCCAGCATCTCGCCCACGATCTCCGGGTCGGTGTGCATCAGGCCGCCGTTTTTGAACTCGGTTTCGAGGTCTTCTTCGAGCGCGAGGTCGATCATCGCTTCGGCGGGGGTGGCGCCGCGCTCGGCGGCGATCTCGCGCAGCGTGCGGCCGAGCAGCGGCTTGTTGCGCTCCAGCGCGACGCCGCGCACGAAGGCGTCGGCGACGCGGTTGCCCAGGTAGCTCGCGCCGCTCGGGGCGACCTCCTCGATCAGTCGGGCGCGCGTCTCGGGGTCGCGGTAGCGGGCGATCTTCGCCTCTTTGCTGGGCAGGTTGAGCACCTCGAACCAGGTGGGCATGGCGAGCAGCATGAAATTGCGCTCGCGCAGCGTGAAGTTGATGTCGATCGGGCGCGTCTGCACCTGCGGCCAGACGCGCGCGCCCAGCTCGGACCACTGCTGCACGCGGGCCAGCACCGCGCCGACCAGCTCGGGCGTCTGGGTCGACTCGAAGAGCGGCGAGAGCGTGGTGGGCACGCCGAACTCGAGCGAGATTTCGGCCAGCATGTCGACCCGGCTGAGCATCAGGCTGGTGTCGTAGAACTCGGGCACGATCTGCAGCACGCCGTGGCCGACCTCGCCCAGCGTGCGCGAGAGCGCGCGGATTTCCTCGTGCCCGGCGAAGCGGCTCGGCACCGGCCGCCAGTTGTCGTCGACATCCACGTAGGAGGTGCTCAGCCCGCTCGCGCCGGCGGCCAGGCAGTCGGCCAGGATGCGCTGCATCTCGACGATCTCGGTCTCGTTGGCCTCGCGCTCGAAGGCCGCCTCGCCCATCACCCACATGCGGATCGCGCTGTGGCCGACCAGCGGCGCGACATTGATGCTCAGCCCCGGCTCGATCGCCCGCACGTAGTCGCCGAAGCTCTCCCAGGTCCAGTCGATGCCGTCCTCGAAGGCGGCCATGGGCAGGTCTTCGATCTGGCGGAACATGCGGCAGAGGCGGTCGCGCTGCTGTTCGCGCAGCGGCGCGAGGGTCAGCGAGCAGTTGCCGGTCACCACGGTGGTCACGCCGTGTTCGAGCGAGGGGCGGGCCTGGCCGTCCCAGCAGAGTTGCGCGTCGTAGTGCGTGTGGGGGTCGATGAAGCCGGGCGCGGCGGCGAGGCCGCCGGCGTCGATTTCGCGCGCGCCGCGCTGGGGCGCCCGCCCCACGCGGGCGATCCGCCCGTTTTGGATGCCGATCTCGCCGCGGTAGCCGGGCATGCCCGAGCCGTCGTAGATGTGGGCGTTGCGGATGACGAGGTCCATGGTCGACTCGATTCAAGGCGCTCGCGGGGCGCATTCGGGCCGCGCGCGATTGCAGCGCATTCACGTACTAGTCTAACGGCTATGAGTCGTACGAGTCGCCCGGATCAATCGCATCTGCCGCCGTTGCGCCGCACGGCGCGCCCGCGCGAGGGCGACACGTTTGAGACGCTCGCGGAGCGCGAGTTGCCGCAGCTGGACGCGGCGCAGGCGGCGCGGCTGCTCGCGGAATGGAATCCGCATCTGGGCCGGCGGCTGCTCCCGGCCGAGCGTCCGCTGTTGGTCAGCGACCTCGTCTACCTCGAACCACCGCCGGCGTAGTGCGAGGCGTGCGGCGACTGACGGGAGTCCGCGGGCTCGGCTTTGCGCTGTGTATGGCGCTGTGTATGGCGCTGTGCATACTCGCCGCCTTCCCGTCGGGATCGGCGGCGGCGCAGGAGCCGTCGCAGCGGCACCTCGAACTGAAGCAGTTGATGCTGGAGTTGATCAACGAGGCGCGCCGCGAGGCGGGCGCGCCGGCGGTGCGGCTGGGCGTGAACGGCGCGGCGCAGCTGCACGCCGAGCAGATGGTCGCCGAGTGCTTTCACTCGCACTGGGGGCGCAACGGGCTGAAGCCCTACACGCGCTACTCGCTGCTGGGCGGCTACCAGGGCAACGCGGAAAACGTGCGCGGCGCGAGCCGCTTTTTCGGCTTCGACCCCTGCGCCGTGGCGGCATCGGACCAGCGCCCCGATCTCGAATGGCTGGTCCGGGATGCGATGGAGGCCTGGCTGAACAGCCCGGGCCACCGCCGCACATTGTTGGATCCGACGCATCGGCTGGTCAATGTCGGCATCGCCTGGCGCGGCGGCAATGGGGGGCGCGACAGAGAGACGTACATCTTCCGCGCGGTGCAGCATTTCGAGGGCGACTACGCGCGGCTCGACCGGCTGCCGTCGATCGTGCGCGGCCGGCTGACGCTGTTCGGCCGCGCCGTGAACGGCGCGTCGCCGGGCGCGAATCTGACCATCTATCACGACCCGCTGCCGCAGCCGCAGACCCGCGCGGCGCTGGACGCCGCCGGCTCCTACTGCAGTGGATATCCGGTGGCGGCGGTGTTTCCAAACGGGACGCGGACCGTCTTGAGCTCGACGCCGAGCTGCGCCGCGCCCGGGGAGGCCGGTCCGCGCGGCGGCGGCGGGTTGATCGAGTTGCCGACGATCGTCGCCGAGCAATGGTGGGTGAGCGGCGCGGAGTTCTCGATCCGCGCGGACCTCTCGCCGCTGCTACAGCAATTGGGAGCGGGGGTCTACACCATCGTGTTCTGGGGCGAACTGAATGGCGCGCGGGTGAGGCTGCTGGAGTACTCGATGCTGGTCGGCCTGGCGCCGCTCCATCGAGTGTTCGTCTACTCCGGCGCGGCGATGACCGCCTCGGCGTTGAGCGCGAGCTTCGGCGTGGGCGCCGTCTTCCGCTGGGACGGCAGCGCATCGGGCGGTTCCTGGCGGGGTTACGCGGCGCGCGAGGGCGAGCCAATCCCCGGCGCGGTCGACTTTGCAATCAAGACGGGCGACTGGCTCTGGCTCACAGAAGCGCGCTAAGCCAAACCAGCGCGGCGGCGTTGTGCGCGCCCCCTCCGTCATTCCTGCGCAGGCAGGAACCCACGCGATCTCGCAAGCTCTTGACAGAGCTGCGGCTCCCACCCCACGCCACCACCCCAGCCCAACCTCATCCCCTCCCAAAATTCATCCCTCCCCCCTTCCAAGGGGGAGGTTAGGTGGGGGGTGAAAGGCAGCGAGCCAGCGCCAATCGCCCCACGCCTCTCACCGTCATTCTTGCGCCCCTCTTCCGTCATTCCTGCGCAGGCAGGAACCCACGTGATCTCGCAAGCTCTTGACAGAGTTGCAGCTCCCACCCCACACCACCACCCCAGCCCAACCTCATCCCCTCCCAAAATTCACCCCTCCCCCCTTCCAGGGGGGAGGTGAGGTGGGGGGTGGAAGACAGCGAGCCAGCACCATATCGCCCCGCGCCTCTCACCGTCATTCCTGCGCACCTCTTCCGTCATTCCTGCGCAGGCAGGAACCCACGCGATCTCGCAAGCTCTCGGCAAAGTTGCGGCTCCCACCCCACCCTCCACCCCAGTCCAACCTCATCCCCTCCCAAAAATTCATCCCTCCCTCCTTCCAAGGGGGAGGTTAGGTGGGGGGTGGAAGGCAGTGAGCCGGCGCCATATCGCCCCGCGCCTCTCACCGTCATTCCTGCGCCCCTCTTCCGTCATTCCTGCGCAGGCAGGAACCCAGGCGATCTCGCAAGCCCTTGACAGATCTGCGGCTCCCACCCCACGCCACCGCCCCAGCCCAACCTCACCCCCTCCCAAAATTCATCCCTCCCCCCTTCCAGGGGGGAGGTTAGGTGGGGGGTGGAAGGCAGCGAGCCAGCGCCAAGTCGCGCCACGCCCCCTCCGTCATTCCTGCGCAGGCAGGAACCCAAGCGGCCTCCAGCGCCGCGATGCCGCGACGGCTCACCCAAGCCAGTCCACGCGCCACAGAACCTCGCTTCCTGCTTGCGCAGGAATGACGGAAGAGGGACGCAGAAATGACGGAAGTGTGAAACAGGCGCTCGCGCCTGTGCGAGCAGGTTTTTGGGGAATCAGCCGGCCTGCTGCGCTGCTTGCACGGTGCCGCCGCCCAGCACCCGCTCGCCGTCGTAGAAGACGGCCGCCTGACCCGGCGCAACCGCCCGCGCCGGCTCGTCGAGCCGCAGCAGCGCCGCTCCGCCGTCGAGCTGCTCAATGCGGCCGGGCAGCGGCGCGGAGCGGTAGCGCAGCTGCGCCGCAACTCGCTCGCGCGGCTCGCAGAGCCAATGGCAGTCGCTCAGCTCGAGCCGGCGCGCCAGCAGATCGTCGGCCCCGCCCACGGTCACCGTCGCGGTTTCGGCATCGATCGCTGTGACGTAACTGGGCTGTCCGCCGCCCGCCGCGCTGCGGCGCAGCTCCCCGCCCAGACCGCGGCGCTGCCCGATCGTGAACTGCTGCACCCCCGCGTGCTCCCCCAGCAGCGCGCCCTCGGCGTCGACGATCGCCCCCGGCCGCCCTTCAATTCGCGCGTTGACGAATGCCCGATAGTCGCCATCGGGCACAAAGCAGATGTCGGCGCTGTCCGGCTTGTCGGCCACTGCCAACCCGTGCCGCTCGGCGATCGCCCGCACCTCGCGCTTGCGCAGCCCGCCCACGGGAAAGCGGCTCATCGCCAGCGCCGCCTCGCTCAGCGTGTAGAGGAAGTAGGACTGATCCTTGTCGGGATCGACGCCGCGCAGCAGCGCCGGCTGGCCGCCGCGCCGCGCAATCCGCGCGTAGTGGCCCGTCGCCAGCCAGTCCGCCTCGAGCGCCCGCGCCTGCTCCAGAAAGCGGTCGAACTTGATGTAGGTGTTGCAGTCGAGGCAGGGATTGGGCGTGCGCCCGCGCGCGTACTCGGCCACGAACGGCTCGACCACATGCTCCAGAAAGGGCCGCTCGAGGTTCAGCGTGTAATGCGGAATGCCCAGCCGATGCGCGGCGCGGCGGGCGTCCTCGACATCCTCGATGCCGCAGCACTGCGTGCGCCCCGAAAGCCCCGGCGGGCGCGCCTCGGTCCAAAGCCGCATCGTGATCCCGATCACCTCGAAGCCCTGCTCGACCAGCAGCGCCGCGGCGACCGACGAGTCGACCCCGCCGCTCATGCCCACCACGACCCGCTCAGCCACGGCCGGCTCTCTTGCTAGACTGCGCAGCGTGCAGACCGAAACCGCCCCCGCCGCCGTCTCCAGCGATCCGGAGCGGCTGGCGCGGACGATCGTTGAGGAGCTTTCCGAGCGGCAGGCCGAAGCGATCGTGCTGCTCGCAGTCGCCGAGCTGACGGACCTGGCGGACCACTTCGTGATCGCCACGGCGACCTCGCGGCGCCACTTCGGCGCGCTCGAAGACACGCTGCGCAAAATCCCCGACGCCCCGCGCGCCCGCCGCGAAGGCGCGGCCGACGGCGGCTGGCAACTCTTCGATTACGGCGCGGTGGTGGTGCATCTCTTCGACCAGCAGACCAGGGACTACTACGACCTCGACGGCCTCTGGTCAGCCGCCCCCACGCTGCTGCGCATCGAATAGCCCCACCCCGCCAGCCTACCCGACGCCACAGGCGGCGCAACTCGCGGAGCATTCGGCCCTGTTCACACCCGCGTAGGCCATTCGGCCCTGTTCATCCCTCGTGGGGCATTCGGCCCTGTTCGCACCCGCGTGGGGCATTCGGCCCTGTTCACACCCGCGTGGGGCATTCGGCCCTGTTCACACCACTGAGAGCCTCTTCATGTGAGAGCCTCTTCATGCGTCTCACCCTCCGTCATTCCTGCGCCACCCCCTCCGTCATTCCTGCGCAGGCAGGAACCCACCCACCCAGCAGGCGCAGCTCATCCGCCGCTGAACATCCGGCGGCGGCGCGGAGCAGCACAGACAGACTGCCGCAGGAATCCCCCCACACCCAGCACCGAACCATCGCACCCCCTCCCCCCAATTCACTTTTCTCCCCCCTTCCCCAATTCATCCCTCCCCCCTTCCAGGGGGGAGGTTAGGTGGGGGGTGAGAGCTTGCGAGCGAGCACAGCGCCAGTCCACCCACCGCCACCCCCTCCGTCATTCCTGCGCAGGCAGGAACCCACCCACCCAGCAGGCGCAGATCATCCGCCGCTAAACATCCGGCGGCGGCGCGGAGCAACACAGGCAGACCATCGCGGACATCCCCCCACACCCAGCACCGAACCATCGCACCCCCTTCCCCAAATCACCCCTCCCTCTCCCCAACCCCAATTCATCCCTCCCCCCTTCCAGGGGGGAGGTTAGGTGGGGGGTGAGAGCTTGCGTGCGAGCACAGCGCCAGTCCACCCACCACCAACCCCCTCCGCCCCACCCCAACACACATCCCATCACTCTCCCCCCCTCCGTCCCATCACTCTCGCCCCCCCCCCCGTCATTCCTGCGCCCCCAACCGTCATTCCTGCGCAGGCAGGAACCCACTGCGTGCGGCGATGCTCCGCCCCACCACCAAGCCCCGGCGGCGCTCGGACGGTACTTGGGCAGGCCGTCCGGGTGCCAAGACGCGCCCCAAACGCTGGAGATCGCGCGGGTTCTTCCTGCCTACGCAGGAATGACGGAAAGGGGTGGCGCAGGAATGACGACAAGGGGCGGCGGTGTGGACAATCGAGGTGTGGCGGCGATGGTGGATGCTCGCAGGCTTCCACCCCCCACCTAACCTCCCCCCTGGAAGGGGGGAGGGATGAATTGGGGAGGGGTGGGAGTTGGGTTGGGTTGGGTCAGGCGGATTTAGCGGCGGCGATTACTTGCTGCTCGTGGGCCAGGCCCAGCTCTTCGCGATCCATGTAGCGCTGGCGCAGCACCTGATTCATCTCGCGCGGGGGGAAGAAGCGCCGCGCCCACTCGCTGTCGTCGGAGAGGTCGTCGGGCTCGGCGCATTCCGCCGTCACGACCAGCTCGTAGCGGCGCGCGCCGGGTTCGTATTGGGACTGGTTGCCTTTGGCCGTCATCTGCGTGCGCGTGTGGACGGCCCAGTCGATGATCGGCGTCTGCCAGGTCTCGTAGACGACCGTGCGGATCATCTCGTCCAGCCGCACGCGGCGCTCCTCCTGATCGGCGTCCTCCGGCTCCGTCTCCGGGCGCGGCTCGATCTCGAACTCGAGGATCGGCAGCTCCCACGGCTGGCGGCGGTCGCCCAGACGCACCACCAGATGCCGGTCGCGCCGGCGGATCAGCAGGAAGATGCGCTCGATCAGCTCCGGATCGGGCAGCACCTCGGTGCGATCCTTGTAGGCCAGAAACACCTCGTCGACGAGCAGCTCCTCGCGCCAGATTTTGCGGCGCGGCTTGGGCAGCGAGGCCAGCGCCGCCTCCGGGTTCATCATCGGATCCATCATCGGGTGTTCGCCGAAGGCCATCGGGGTGTTCTCCTCCGCTGCGTGTTGGTCGTGTGGGCTTATCTGTGAGTTTGGCTCAGGCGTTGTGCGGCGGCTCCGCGCTCCAGCGCGTGCGGCCGTCCTCGCCGCGCGAGAGGCGTCCCACGCCGGGGAACGGATTGTGCACCGCAATCAGCAGCCGGCGCTGCTCGATCGCTTCGGCGGCCAACCGCTTCTTGGTTTCCAGATTGACCAGCGGCAGCACATCGAACGCGCTCAGCCAGGCGACCCGCTCCAGCTGCACCTCGTGCTGGATCACGTCGCCCAGGTAGACCGCCGTCTCGCCGCCGCTCGAGATCGCCACCGAGGCGTGATTGGCCGTGTGGCCCGGCGTCTCGATCACCGTGATCTCCGAGGTGATTCGCGTCTCCCCCTCGATGAACTCGATCTGATCCGCTTCCTCGACCGGCAGCAGGTTCTGCGGCAGATAGGTCGCGCGGGTGCGCTCGTTGGGCCGCATCGCCTCCTCCCACTCGCCGCGCTGAATCCAGTAGCGCGCGTTGGGGAAGGTCGGGCGCAGCGCTCCGTCGGCGTCCTCGACGGTGTTCCAGCCCGTGTGATCGTTGTGCAGATGCGTGTTGATCACGATGTCCACATCGCTCGGCTGCACGCCGTTGCGGGCCAGATCGTCCAGCAGCGCGCCGTGATCGGGCTCCCAGCCGCGCCGCCGCGTCTGCTCGAAATCCTTGTTGCCCTGCCCCGTCTCGATCAGCACCGTCTTGCCGTCCGACTCGAGCAGCAGACAATTCAGCGCCAGCGGGATCTGGTTGCGCTCGTTGGTCTCGCCCGTGACCCGCGACCACATCAGCTTGGGCACCAGCCCGAAGACGGCGCCCGCGTCGAGCCAGATCACCCCGTCGCTGAGCACGGTGATCCGGGCGCCGCCGACGCGGTAGATCGGGCTGGGGCTGGCTGCTGCGCTCACAAATGCGACGGTATCACGCGCTGATCGGGCGCCCGCAATTCGCCCGCGTAACCCAGCTGTCGCAGCGCCCAAGCCGCCCGCCCGTATAATCCATCGGATGGACGCCGCGCTGCGGGGCGGGCGGCGAGACGGGAGCCGATGCGATGTCCGCGCAGCAGATGGCCTACTTCCAGGGCGAGTTCATGCCGCTCGCCGACGCCAAAATCAGCATCATGACCCACGCGCTGCACTACGGCACCGCCGTCTTCGAGGGCATCCGCGCCAACTGGAACGCCGAGTCCGAGCAGCTCTACATCTTCCGCATGCGCGAGCACTACCAGCGCCTGCGCAAGTCCGCCCACGCACTGCTGATGGAACTGCCGCTCAGCGACGACGAACTCTGCGAGCTGACCGTCGAGCTGGTGCAGCGCGCCGGCTTCCGCGAGGACCTCTACATCCGCCCGATGGTCTACAAGTCGGAGAATGCACTGGGCGTGCGCTTGCACGGCATCGCCGAGGACTTCCTCGCATTCCTCATCCCCTGGGGCGCGTATCTCGACACCGAGGGCGGCGTGCACGTCGTCACCTCCTCCTGGCGGCGCACCGAGGACACCTCGATTCCCGTGCGCGCCAAGGTCACCGGCGTCTACATCAACTCCGCCCTGGCCAAGACCGAAGCGGAGACGGCCGGCTTCGACGAAGCGATTCTGCTCAACGACGACGGCCATGTCTCCGAGGGCAGCGGGGAAAACATCTTCATCGTCAACAACGGCGTGATCTACACCCCGCCCAGCAACGACAACATCCTGGTCGGCATCACCCGCGACGCGGTGATCGAGCTGGCCGAGCGCGAGCTGGGCATTGCCACGATCGAGCGAACCATTGACCGCTCCGAATTGTGGATCGCCGATGAAGTCTTCATGACCGGCACCGCCGCCCACGTGACGCCGATCGCCTCCGTCGACCGCCGCAGCATCAACGGCGGCGAGACCGGCCCGATCACCGCCCAGCTCGAGCGGCTCTACTTCGACGCGATCCTCGGCCGCCTGGACGGCTACGACCACTGGCTGACTCCGGTCGAGCTGCGCGCCTGACGCCCCGATGCCCGCCCCGCTGCCCGAGATCATCACGCTGGTTCTGGCCTACCTGCTCGGCTCCGTGCCCGTCGCCTGGCTCGTTTTCCGCTTCCGCACCGGCCGCGACCTGCGGCGCGTCGGCGACGGCAATGTCGGCGCGGCCAACGCCGCCCGCGAGGGCGCGGGGCGCGCCGCCGGCGCGGCGATCATCCTGGCCGACATCGGCAAGGGCCTGCTCGCCGTCGCCATCGCCCGCTGGTGGTCGCTCGAAATCGGCTGGTGGGTCGCGGCCGGCGCGCTGGTCATGGTCGGCCACATGTTCCCGATCTTCCTGCGCTTCAACGGCGGCCGCTCGGCGGCGACCGCGCTCGGCGCGTCCGGCGCGTTCCTGCCCTGGCAATTCGGCGTCACCTTCATCGTCGGCGGGCTGACCTACCTCATCACCGGCATCGCCGAGCTGGGCATCCTGCTCGTCGCCGCGCCGCTGCCCTTCCTCGCCATCGCCTTCGACGCCCGACCCGAAGCGATCGGCTTCTGCTTCGCCGCCCCGATCGCCGCCGGACTCAAGGCCGGCCTCGATCGCTACCTGCGCTCGCGTAGCGAGCGCGCCGCCGCCTAGAGCAGGCGCGAGCCGATGCGCGTGGACGCGATCGTGGTCGGCGCGGGACCCGGCGGCGCGAGCGCCGCCCACGCGCTCGCCTCCGCCGGCGCATCCGTCGTGATCCTCGAACGCGCCCGCTTTCCCCGCGACAAACCCTGCGGCGGCGGCGTGCTGCTCAGCGCGCTGCGGCATCTGCCTTTCGACATCTCCCCGGTCGTCGAGCAGGAAATTCGTGGCTTTCGCGTGCGCTACCGCCGCGACGCCGAATTCAGCCACCGCTACGACCACCCGCTGGCGGTGATGACCCAGCGCTCGCGGCTCGACGCCTTTCTCGCCGAGCAGGCCTGCGCCGCCGGCGCGGAGCTGCGCGACGGCGACGCGGTGCGCGGCATCGAGCTCAACGGCGAGGTCGCCCTGCGCACCGCGCGCGGCGATCTGCTGACCGCCGGCGTCGTGATCGCCGCCGACGGCGCGAACGGCTTCTGCCGCCGCGCGCTCGGCCTGCCCCGCCTGCGCGCCGCGGTCGCCCTCGAAGGCAACGCTCCGCGCGGTCAGGCAGCCGCGCAAGATGCCGCCCGGCGCTGGACCGATCACGTCGGACTCGAACTCGGCTCAATGCCCGGCGGCTACGGCTGGGTCTTCCCCAAAGCCGAGCACTGCAACCTCGGCGTCGGCGGCTACCCGGCCGCCGCGCCCAACCTGCGCCGCGAGCTGGCCGCCTACGCCCACAGCGAGGGCTTCGACCCCGACGCGCTCGAACAGCTCCGCGCGCACCACCTCCCGCTGCGCGATGCGGGACAGCCGCTCACCGTCGGACCCGTCGCGCTGGTCGGCGACGCCGCCGGCCTGATCGATCCGCTCTCCGGCGAGGGCATCGGCAACGCGATCCGCTCCGGCCAACTCGCCGCCCAGGCCGCACGCGAATATCTCGACGGCGCAGCCGCCGACCTGCGCGGCTACGAAGCCGCCGTCGCCGCCGAGATCGAGCCCGACCTCGCCGTCGCCCGCCAGCTGCAGGCGCTCTTTCACCAGCTTCCCTGGCCCTACGTGCAACTGCTGCGCCGCTCCGGCCGCTTCTGGAGCGCCTTCTGCCGCATCGTGCGCGGCGAGTCGAGCTACCACGGCTTCCGCAGCCACCTCGGTCCCGCCCAGCCCCTGCTAAACATCGCCGCCGCCCGCGCCGAGCAAGCCCAACGCCCCCGCGCCCGCTGGCAACGCTAGGGCGAGTTTACGTTTCCCCCAGCTCCCCCACCACCCGCCAACCACCAACCACCAACCACCAACCACCCCAACCTCCCACCCCTTCCCCAATTCATCCCTCCCCCCTTCCAGGGGGGAGGTTAGGTGGGGGGTGGGAGGCACCGAAAAGTCGCCACCGCCCCTACCGCGCCCCAATCGCCCAAACCCCACGCGCCCCCACTCGTCATTCCTGCGCCCCTCCCGTCATTCCTGCGCAGGCAGGAACCCGCGCGCCCCCAATCGTCATTCCTGCGCAGGCAGGAACCCGCGCCCCCTTCCCGCCACCTCTGCGCCCCTCAACCGTCATTCCTGCGCAGGCAGGAACCGCGCACCCTCTCATCCGCTACCCACCCAACCCCCCCACCCGCTCATCCGCCATCCCCACACCACCCCTTCCCCAATTCATCCCTCCCCCCTCTCAGGGGGGAGGTTAGGTGGGGGGTGGGACGCACCGAGCCACCACCACCGCCCCTACCGCGCCCCGATCGCCCAAACCCCACCCGCTCCCCCCGTCATTCCTGCGCAGGCAGGAACCTGCGCAGGCAGGAACCCGCACAGCCACCCACCCCCACTTCCCCAAAACCCTGCTACCATCACAACAGAACACCCGTACCACGAAAGGCCGCACCCATGCCCCTCTCCCCCCAGCGACGCCGCCGCGCCCTCCGCGCCCACGAACTCCGCCAACACCACTTCACCATCCGCGAAATCGCCGACGAACTGCACGTCTCCCCCGCCACCGTCCACGACGACCTCCGCGCCATCGAAACCCACCAGGCCGAGTTCGCCCGCGCCACCGCACACGACGCCCTGCTCCAGCACCTCGCCCTGCTCCGCCACCGCATCCACGAACTCATCACCAACCCGCTCAAGCCGCTCAAGCCGCTCGAGCCCTTCGCCGCGCAAAACTCCGACGGCACCGTCCAACCGCTCTTCCAGCACATCGACAGCGCCGACCTGATCCGCTACCTCGAACACCGCGACCGCGCGCTCCAGGCCGCGCTCCGCGAATACCGCCTCACCGCCCGCGACCTGCTCCGCGCCGCCGACGCCGCCCAACTCGACCCCGAAACCATCGCCGCCGCCGTCAACGAATACCCCGCCGCAGAACTCGCCGACGCCGAACCCCCCACCGAACAGCCCACCGAACAGACCCTGAACAACCCTGAACAAACCCGAACAAACCTGAACAAATCCGAACACCCCCAACCCCTCCGACCAGATAGGACCACCCTCCAAATTCACCCCAACCCGCCCGATCGCAACAACCCCGAACAGACCCTCGACCAGGAGGTCGCCGAAATCCTCCAAAACCTCCAGGACGCCCACCAGGACGACGACCTCTGGTCCCACCCCGAAGCCGCCCAAGCCCTCAAACAGTTCCTGGCCCCCACCCACCAACCCGCCGCCACCCTCTGACAACGCAAAGGCCCGAACCCGACGCACATCAACATCCCCACTCCCCCACCTCACCCCATCTCTCCTCCCGTCATTCCTGCGTCCCCCTCCGTCATTCCTGCGCAGGCAGGAACCGCGCGACCCCCGGCGCCGACACACCCCCAAACATCCCGACGGCCCACCCAAGCCGCTGCTGCGCCACCGCCGGATGCTCGGGGCCAAGGCGCGCGCCGCCTACCGCGTGGGTTCCTGCCTACGCAGGAATGACGGAGAGAGAGCGGGAATGACGGAGGGAGTGCGCAGAGATGACGGAGGGAGTGCGCAGAAATGACGAAAAGGGCGCGGATATGTCAGAAGAGTGAACGCGCCCTAGCCCCGCAGGGCGGGCGCGACCTCCTCCATCAGCAGACGCATCGAGCGCAGCACCTGCTCGTGCGGAATCATCCCGCCCGCGTTGGTCCAGGTCAGAAAATGCCCCACCCCGTAGCGCTCGCGCAGCGCCGCCAGCTTCGCCGTCACCTCCGCGACGCTGCCGATTGCGCACAGCTCATCGAGCAGCTCGGCGTAACTCATCGAGCGGTTGCGCTCCATCAGCGGCGGCAGGTCGTTGGGGTCGCCGCCGCGCGCCACGATGCTGCGCAGGCCCGTCGCGGTGACCACGTCGATGTAGCTCAGCAGGCTGGCGCGGGCTTCCTCGCGCGCCTGCCCGCTCGTCTCCGCCACGTACACCGGCAGCAGCAGCCCCGCATCGGTCGCCGGCGGGCGGGCGCCTTCCGACGCGGCGCGCGCGCGCCAGTACTCGGCGAAGCGGCGATCCAGATCGTCCAGAAACGCCGTGATCGGCGACGCGAACACCCGCCAACCCTCCGCCGCGGCGCGCTGGAACGACTCATCGCTGTTGGCCGCCAGGCGCAATGGCGGGTGCGGGCGCTGGAGCGGTTTGGGCACGACCTGCACGTTCGCGTAGTCGAAAAACCGCCCGTGAAAGTCGACCGGCCCATCCGACCACGCTTGCAGAATCACCTCGAGCGCCTCATCGAAGCGCTCGGCGCGATCGCGGATCGGCACTCCGAAGCCAGCGAAGTGCTCCGCAATCGAGCCTCGCCCGACCCCGTATTCGAGCCGCCCGCCTGAGATGATGTCCAGCGTCGCGGCGTCCTCCGCCGCCCGAATCGGCTCGACCAACGGGAGCAGCGCCACCCCGGTGCCCAGCCGGATGCGGGTCGTCTGCGCCGCCGCGGCCGCCATCGCCACCATCGGCGAGGGCAGCACGGAGAACTCGCGCACGAAGTGCATCTCCGCCAGCCAGGCGAGGTCGAAGCCCAGCCGGTCCGCCTCAACAATTTGCACGATGGTGTCGCGGTAGCGCGCGGCGACATCCTGCCCATCCGCCTGCGGCAGCTGAAAGAACAGCCCAAACTCCAGCGCCCCGCCGTCGCCCATGCCGCGTTCTCCCTACCCAGCGCAGGCTAGCCGACAGCCCGCGCACGCGGCAGGAGTAAGATCGCTTTGACCACCCATGAACACGAGAAGGTCGGACGCCCGTGGCCATTGACTTCGACGCGATCAGCGAGGAGAACTGGAAGCGCTACGGGACGGAGGTGGGCAACTACGGCCCGACGCTGCTTGCCGATCTCTATGCCGACCGCACCCACTTCATCTTCGAGCTGCTGCAAAACGCGGAGGACGCGCTGCGGCGTCGAACATCGGGCGGGCCTCGCTCCATCACGTTCGAGATCAGCGAGCGCGCGTTGACCGTTCGACATTTCGGCGAGCCCTTCGACGAGAACGACGTTCGGAGCATCTGCGGCATCGCCGAGAGCACCAAGCAAATCACGGACATCGGCCGCTTCGGAATCGGCTTCAAATCTGTCTATGCCTGGACCGATCGACCAGAGATCCACTCCGGCGGCTCGGATTTCGCGATCGAGAACTACGTCCATCCGGTGGCCGCAGCGGAAATCGAGCGCGCGGCCGACGAGACCGTGATCATCCTCCCGTTCAAAGAGGGCGTTGCAGACGCGCACGAGGAGATCAATGAAGCGCTGACCGACGCCGCCCACGACGCGCTCCGCTTCCTCCGTGAGATCGATGAGATCAAATGGCACGTGAACGGCGACCTGGCGGGGCGCTACCTGCGCGAACGCGAGACCCTTGATGACGGAGTACATCGCGTCGCGATCGTTGGGCGGCAGGAAGAGAGCGAAACCGAATCGGAGTGGCTGGTGTTCTCCGACCCTGTCGAGCGCGGCGGGGAGCGCGTCGGCCATGTCGAAATCGCATTCGCGCACATTCCCGAATCCGCCGACGCCCCGGCGCGCATCACCAGTGTGTATCCGTCTCCCTTGTGCGCCTACTTCCCCACCGAGTTGTCTACCCCGCTGGACTTCCTCATCCAGGGGCCCTATCGCACCACGCCCGCCAGAGACAACGTTCCTTCGGGCGACGAGTGGAACCAGGCGCTCTTGGCTCAGACGGCAGAGCTGTTGAAGCCGACGCTCGTCTGGCTGCGTGATCACGGATACCTGACCGTAGACGCGCTCGCGCTCATGCCGATTGACGAGCAGCGGTTCACTCGCTCGGCCCAGGCAAGACCAAGCTTGCCACTCTCTCGCTCCTCGGCGTCAGTTGATCCTCCCGGAGAGCCAACGCGCTTCTATCCGCTCTTCCAAGCGGTGAAGGACACGCTCAGCGATGGTGCGTTCTTGCCCGCGTTTCCCGACGGCCACATCCGACCGGAGCAGGGTCTGTTGGGCGGGACTGAGGCCCTGCGTACGCTATTCAGCATCGACCAGCTGAAAGCGCTGTTTGACCTGACTGGCGGTGTCGCGTGGTTGGATCCTCAGATCACAGCCAACCGCGCTCGCGACCTGTACGGCTACCTCCGCTCAACACTCGGCGTACGTGAGGTTGGCCCCGAGCAGGTCATGCGGCGGCTGGACGAGGCGTTCCTGGAGCAGCAGTCTGACGCGTGGATTCGCTCGCTCTACGAGTTCCTCGACGATCAGCACGCTCTTCGCTACCGGGATTGGTTCGCCGGTCTGCCTCTGATGCGGCTGGAAAACGGAACTCACGTCGCTCCGGGCGCAGGCGATCCACCCGGCGCGTACCTTCCTACATCAGCTCCGACCGACTTTCCGATAGTGCGCCGCACCGTCTGCGACTCGAAGGAATCGCTCGACTTTCTGAAGTCGCTTGGGCTCCGTGAGCCGGATCCGGTTGACGATGTGAAGGTGAACATCCTGCCCACGTATCTCGCCGAGCACATCTCCGTAGACGATTCGCGCTATGAGCGTGACCTCTGCCGGATCGCCGGTGCGTACAAGGTGGTTGACGGCGATCGCCAGCGCAGGCTGGTCCAGGCTCTGCGCCAAGCAAGGTTCGTTCGCGTGGTTGACGCTGCCAATGGCGAACCGACCTTTGCTAAACCGAACGAAGCGTACGCGCCAACAGACACGCTGCGAGGTCTGTTTCGCGGTCTAGAAGGCGTGCTCTTCGTTGACGAGTCAGTTGCCGCTCTCCGGGACGACGACGCAAAAAGACTGCTCGCTGCGTGCGGCGTCAGCGAACACATGCGGGTGTCCGGAAACAAGGAGAAGGTTGACCCAAACACTAAGCGCTGGGCCGATGTCCGTAAAAGTACTGAGTGGCCCAAGTCGACAGGCATCAACGAGGTGGAGGACCGGCGGTTGGATTGGTTAACCGACCTGCTGGCCATATTGCCAGCGGCCGATGTGGAGCGGCGTGGCGAGGTCGCGCGTCTCTTATGGGACGAGCTTCTTCAGATCGCGTCGCGAGATCGTAATCTGTTCCGTGGGCGGTACACATGGTCCTACCGCACAAGCCGCCACGCGGACATCGATGCCCATTTCGTCGAGCAGCTGAACAAGGCTGCCTGGATCCCCGCAAGCGGCGGGACGCTGGTTCGGCCGCGCAACGTGACGATCGAGTCTCTGGGATGGCCTCGGGAATCCTTCGTCGAAGAGCGGATTCGCTTTCGGGAACCAGCCTCTCAACAGACCGTCGAGCAACTGGCAGAAAAGGTCGGCGTGAGCGTCGAAGCCGTGAAGCTGGCGGAGGAGATCGAGGAAAGCGGAATTCCACCCGAAGAGCTGCGACGCATCCTGAAGGAGCACGGTGGAAACGCGCCTCAGCAAGCGTCGCCGGGGGTAACGAGCAGCCAGGCGCCGGCCGCTCATTCCGGGCAGAGCCGATCCTCGCAAACGGGGTTCCGGTCATTCATCCAGGTTGGGCGCGATCAACCAACGGAACCCGACAGCGAAGCGCAAGAGCGGCGAATGGACTTGGAAGCCAAGGCGATTCAGCACATCAGGCAGTCCGAACCGGAGTGGAAGCAGACCGAGCAGGGCAATCCAGGCTTCGACCTCTACCAGACCGGCGCGGACGACGAGGTCGTGAAGTGGTGCGAGATCAAGTCGCTCAGCGGCGCGTGGGGCGAGCATCCTGTCGGTCTGTCTCACACCCAGTTCAAGCTCGCGCAGGCGAAAGGCGACGCCTACTGGCTCTACGTCGTGGAGCACGCGGGTGACCCAGAGCGGATCCGACTTCTGCGCATCCAGGACCCGGCGGGCCTGGCGGAGACATTCACATTCGACGAGGGCTGGGCTGAGATTGCCGAGCCCGACGACGGGGCCGGCTAGCTCGCCTATAATTGGCGGCAAGCGACGCGGGACGGAGGAGCGCGATGGCTGACGGGACTTACACGCTGCAGGCGTTTGTGCGGGAGGCGCAGCGGATTGTGGATCGCGGCGACAGCGCGGAGCGGACAATCGCGGCCATTTCGCGGCCGCTGGAGCGGATCATCTCTCGCGCCGACTGCCTCACCGACCTGCCGGAGCGCGACGACCCCAGCCCCGATGAGGGCTTCATGATCCACCGCAGCGACAACCTCACGATCAACGCGGTGGTCTGGGCGCCCGAGAGCGGCGCGCCGATCCACAACCACAACGGCTGGGCGATGGAGGGCGTGATCTCCGGCGTCGAGCTGAACCGCAACTTCGACCGCACCGACGATGGCTCGCGGCCCTGGTTCGCCACGCTCGAAGAGCGCGATCCCACCCGCGTCGAGGCCGGCCAGACCACCTATCTGCCCGAGCCGCCCGCGGACATTCACGCCGTCGAAATCCGCCACGGCAAGACCGTCGCGATTCACGTCTACGGGCTCGACCTCTTCACACAGTGGCGCTACCGCTTCGACCTGGAGACGGGGCAGGTGACGCCGTTCGGGATGCGCACCCGCGCGTAGCGGCGCGGCGCAGCTCGGCTTTCGCGCGCAGCAGTCGCAAAGGAGACGGATCATGGGCAAGCTCGATGGCAAAGTGGCGCTGATTTCCGGCGGCTCGCGCGGACAGGGCGAGTCGCAGGCGCGGCTCTTCTCGCAAGAAGGCGCGTCGGTCGTGCTCGCCGATGTGCTCGACGCCGAGGGCGAGCTGGTCGCCAACAGCATCAACGACACGGGCGGCGACGCCGCCTACTTCCACCTCGACGTCTCCGAGCAGACCCAGTGGGCGGCGGTGGTCGACGCCGTGCTCGAAAAGCACGGGCGGCTCGACATCCTGATCAACAACGCCGGCATCGCCCGCAGCAAGCTGATCGAGGACTCCTCGCTGCAGGAATACCTCGAAGTGATTCGGATCAACCAGGTCGGCGTCTGGCTGGGCATGCGCGCCGCGATCAAGGCGATGAAAGAGGCCGGCGGCGGCTGCATCATCAACACCTCCTCAACGGCGGGTCTGGAGGGCTACCCCGGCCTCTCCGCCTACGTCTCCTCCAAGTTCGCCGTGCGCGGCATGACCAAGGTCGCCGCACTGGAGCTGGGCCGCCACAACATCCGCGTCAACTCAGTCCACCCTGGCCCAATCGACACCCCAATGATCCGCGACCCCGAACTGGCGGCCACAGCCGGCGACCAGGGCGACATCAGGATGAACATCGCCATCCCGCGCGTAGGCGACGCCGACGAGGTCGCCAAAATGATGCTCTTCATCGCCGCCGACGCAACGTACAGCACGGGTGCCGAATTCGTCATCGACGGCGGCCTCACCGCGGGCACGCCCATCCCCATCGCCCCCGAATAGGCGTGGTCGCACTTCCACCTTTACTGCATAGGCAGGAAAGCCAGGCGGCCTCCAGCGTTGGTACGTGCTTCAGGCTCCCGGGGCCGGCCCGAGTGACGCTGGCACCGCCGGAAGTCTGGGGTGGAATGGAGGCTCCGTCGTGCGCGGTGGGTTCCTGCCTGCGCAGGAATGACGGAGGGAGCGGCGTGGGTGATCGGAGCGCGCGCGACCAGCGGCGGGGCTCGTTCAGTGACGGCGGCTCGTTGCCTCCCACCCCCTACCTGCCCTCCCCCCTGAGAGGGGGGAGGGATGAATTGGGGTGGGGGAGGAGGTTGGTTGTGGGTGGGGGGCGCTGCCGGCTAGAGGACGTCGGGGCCGCGTTCGCCGGTGCGGACGCGGATGGCGTCCTCTACGTCGGAGACGAAGATTTTGCCGTCGCCGATGTTGCCGGTGCGGGCGTTGGTCAGGATTGCGTCCAGCGCCTTGTCCGCCCAGTCCTGGGTCGAGACCACGATGGTCAGCTTGACCTTGGGCAGCATGTCCACCCGGTAGGGCTGGCCGCCGCGGCCGTCGCGCTGCACGCCGCCCTGGTGGCCGTGGCCGGCCACGTTTTCGACGTGCATGCCGTTGATCTCGAGCTTGACCAGCGCTCGCTTGACCTCGTCCATCGCCTCCGGGCGAATGATCGCCTCGATCTTCTTCATTATCGCGACCTCCTGCGCAGAACTTCGAAGCCGACGACCGGCTCTTCGTGCTCTTCCGAGCTCGCCGCCCAGCTGACGCCGATCTCGTCAAACTGGTAGGCGGGCTCGTTGTGTCCCGCTCGATCCAGACCGATCAGCTCCTCGCGCGGCTCAACCCGCAGCGGGATGAACTTGCCGATCACCCAGAACAGCCCGATCGACAGCGCCAGCGACCACGCGAATGCGGCCAGCACGCCGACGATCTGCTTCCAGAACAGGTCCCAAGAACCCTCGATCGCCCCGCTCACGCCGTTGATCGCCGTCACGGCGAACAGGCCGGTGGCCAGCGCGCCCCAGATGCCGCCCACGCCGTGGACGGCGAAGACATCCAGCGTGTCGTCGAGATGCCCCCAGTTGTGCAGCAGGCGCACGGCGTAGAAGCCGAGCACGCTGGCCATGCCGCCGATCATGATCGCCGGCATGGCGTCGAGATAGCCGTCCGTCGCCGGCCAGAGGCCGACGAAGCCCGCGGCTGGTGTGATTGCGACCAGGCCGGCCACGGCGCCGGTCGCCGCGCCGATGATTGAGGGGTGCCCGGTGTAGCGCCAGCTGAGCAGGGTCCAAGCCACCGCGCCGGCGCCGGCCGAGATGTGCGTCTGCACGAAGGCGCTGGCGGCGAGGCCGTCGGCCGCCAGCGCGGAGCCGGCGTTGAAGCCGAACCAGCCGAACCAGAGCAGGCCCGCGCCCATCACGACCTTGGAGACGTCGTGCGGGTCGGTCTCCGCCACGCTGTCGCGGCGGCGTCCGACGAAGATTGCGCCGGCCAGCGCGGCAGCGCCGGCGTTGATGTGCACCACGGCACCGCCCGCGAAGTCCACCGCGCCCAGGTCGAGCAGCCAGCCGCCCGGGGCCCAGACCCAGTGCGCCAGCGGCGCGTAGACGATCGTGACCCAGGCCACGGTGAAGACGATCAGGGCGCTGAAGCGGATGCGCTCGACGAACGCGCCGGTGATCAGCGCCGGCGTGATGATCGCGAACATCATCTGGAAGCCCATGAAGATGATGTCGGGCACGCCGCCGGAGGAGGGCCAGACGCCATCCTCGTCCGGCCCCAGGCCGCGCAGGCCGAAGTTTTTGAGGTCGCCGACGAAGCCCCCGATGTCGCCGCTGAATGCCAGGCTGTAGCCCCAGAGCACCCAGACGATGGTGACGACGCCCATCATCGTGAACGACTGCATGATCGTCGAGGCGGCGTTCTTGGTCCGCACCAGGCCGCTGTAGAAGAATGCGAGCCCCACCACCATCAGCAGCACCAGCGCCGCTGAGACCAACAACCAGGCGACATTGCCTCCGTCGAGCATTGCGGTTTCTCCTCTTCAGCGGCGGGGCGGCATGAGCCGCCCGCGGCGCGGTTCGGCGCTGCGGATCGCGCGGGAACGCACAAGGTCGCACAGGGCCCCGTTCGCGCGCTTGCGTAGGATACAACGATGCGCGGCTAGCGCTACAGCGATCGCCCGCTTGTGAAGTTGACAGTTGATTCGGCTGATAAGATCACCCGCACTGAGGCTTCCGCAGCCGCAGCCCGGAGACCGCGTGGCCGATCAGACCTCATCCAACGCCGAGCAGCCTTTGGCCGGGCGCGTCGCGCTGGTGACCGGCGCATCGCGCGGGATTGGGCGCGAAATTGCGCTGGAACTCGCCCGGCGCGGCGCCGATGTGGCGGTCAACTACGCCCGGTCGCGCGACGCGGCCGACGCGGCGGCAGCCGAGATCGCGGCGCTCGGGCGGCGCAGCGCGGCGATCCAGGCCGATGTCGCCGATCCCGACGCAGTCGGCGCGATGCTCGACGTAATCGCGGACCAGCTCGGCCGCCCCGAGATTCTGGTCAACAACGCCGGCATTACCCGCGACACGCTCGCGATGCGGATGAAGGACGAAGACTGGGCCGCGGTGCTCGCGACGGACCTGACCGGCGCGTTCCTGGTCACCCGCGCCTGCCTGCGCGGCATGGTTCGCGCGCGTTGGGGGCGGATCATCACGATCGGCTCGGTCGTCGGAAGCATGGGCAATCCGGGCCAGGTCAACTACGCGGCGGCCAAGGCGGGCCTGGCCGGGATGACCCGCTCGCTGGCCAAGGAGCTCGGTTCGCGCGGCATCACGGTCAATCTGGTCGCGCCCGGCTTCATCCGCACCGACATCACCGCCGACCTGACCCAGGAGCAGGTCGACGCGGTGCTCAGCCAGGTGCCGCTCGAACGGCTCGGCGACCCCGAGGATGTCGCTCCGCTGGTCGCCTTCCTGGCCGGCGAGGGCGGGCGCTACATCACCGGGCAGGTCATCCACGTGGACGGCGGGATGGTGATGTCATAGTTGAGTTCGCAGCCGCTCGGCTGCCGCGGCGCGCGCGCCAGGCGCGCAGGCGGTGGATAAGCGCTCCAGACAACGCAGCCGCTGTTGCGCAACCGTCATCCACAGGTTGTTGACAGGACCGCGGCGAGGCTGAATACGGATACAATCAAGGGCAGCGGCGCACGTGCCGCTGCGACGCGGTGGATGAGGCGGCGGATTGGCCGCACTCCCGGAGCCGACATGGACGACCATCCCGCCCCCCCCAGCGAGGCCGCGACCGACGACGCCTACGCGCTCGTGTTCCCCGGCCAGGGCTCGCAGTCCGTCGGCATGGCCGGCAAGGTGCTCGAAGTTCACCCCGCCGCCGAGCACTGGTTCGAGCGCGCCAATCAGCTGCTCGATTACGACCTGCTGGGCCTGATCGAGCGCGGCCCGGTGGAAGACCTCAACGAGACCGAGCACTCGCAGCCGGCGATCTTCGTCGCCAGCGTCGCCTGGCTCGAAGCCCTGCGCGCCACCTGGCACGCCGCCGGGCGCAAGCTCTCCCCCACCGTCGTCTCCGGGCACAGCATGGGCCAGATCACCGCGATGTTCTCGGCTGGCTCGATCAACTTCGACGACGCGCTGCGGCTGGTCAAAAGCCGCGGCGAGCTGATGCGCGACGCCAATCTGCGCCGCCCCGGCGGGATGGCCTCGATCATCGGCCTGCGCGACCGCGTGCTCCGCTCGCTGGTCGGCGAGGCCGCCAACGACGGCACGATCGTGGTGGCCAACGACAACTGCCCCGGCCAGACTGTCGTCTCCGGCGACGACGCGCCGCTGCGCCGTCTGATGCGGCTGGCTGAGGACCACGGCGCGCGGCGGGTCGTGCGGCTGCCGATCTCGATTGCCTCGCATTCCCCGCTGATGGCCGACGCGCAGACGCAGTTCCGCGACGCGGTGCGCTCGGTCAAGTGGAGCGAGCCGGTGGTGCCGGTCGTGAGCAACATCAGCGGCGGCCTGATGCACACCAGCGATCAGCTGGTCCACGAGCTCTCCGACGCGCTCACCGCGCCGGTGCAGTGGCAGACGGCGGTCAAGACGATGGCCGCGCAGGGCTCGACGCTGTTCGTCGAAGCGGGGCCGGGCGATGTGCTCTCGAAGCTCGTGCGGCGCATCTCGCGCACCTCCTGGACATTCCCGCTCTCCGACGACGACGCCGGGCTGGGCGTGCGCGACTACCCGGACAAGAGCGACGGGATCCCCAAGTGAGTCAGCCAGCGAGCCGCCGCCGGCTGCGCGCGGGCAATCCGCAGGTGGCCTGATGCGGCGCACCGTGATCACCGGACTTGGCGCGGTCACTCCGGTCGGCAACGACATGCCGAGCAGCTGGGACGCGCTGATCGCCGGGCGCAGCGGCGTCGGGCGGCTGGAACGCTTCGACCCCGAGGCGGCCGGCATCCGCATCCCCATTGCCGCCGAAGTGCGCGGCTTCGAGCCCGACGCCGTGCTGCCCAACGACAAGGCGCTGCGCCACATCGACCGCAATGTGCAGTACGCCCTCGCCGCCGGTCTGGAGGCGTTGGCCGACTCCGCACTCGAGGTCAACGAGGACAACCGGGACCGTGTGGGGGTGATCTTCGGCAGCGGCGGCGGCGGGATGGAGCTCGTGATTCGCTGGGAGAACGTGCTCCAGGAGCGCGGCGCGCGGCGCGTCTCGCCGTTCGCGATGCCCAACCTGATCGCCGACGCCGCCAGTGGGCACATCGCGATCGCGACCAGCGCGGCCGGGCCCAACTACTCGCCCACATCGGCCTGCGCGACCGGCGCGAACGCCGTCTCCGACGGGATGCTTCAGATCGCGGCCGGTCGCGCCGACGCGCTGATCGTGGGCGGCTCGGAGGCGATCATTCTGCCGCTGTTCCACGCCTGCTTCGAGCGCATGGGCGTGCTCTCCGCGCCCGCCGAGCCGCTCTCCGCCTCGTGCCGCCCCTACGACCTGCACCGCGACGGCTTCGTGCCCGGCGAAGGCGCGGCGGCGCTGATGATCGAGGAGCTTGAGCACGCCCGCGCGCGGGGGGCGCGCATCTACGCCGAGGTGGTCGGCGGCGGCAGCGCCAACGACGCGCACGACATGGCGCAGCCCGACAGCGACGGCCTGGGGCTGATCGTCTCGGTCGAGCAGGCCTTAAATCAGGCGCAGATCGATCTCGCCGAGGTCGGCTACATCAGCACTCACGGCACCGCCACCAAGCTGGGCGACCAGGTCGAGACCACGGCGATCAAGCGGCTCTTCGGCGCGCACGCCGAGGACCTCGCGATCTCTTCGATTAAGCCCGCCACCGGGCACATGATGGGCGCGAGCGGCGCGCTGGAGGTCAGCGTCTGCGCGCTGGCGCTGCATCACGGCGTCGCGCCGCCCACGCTCAACTACGAAACGCCCGATCCCGATTGCGACCTCGACTGCATCCCCAACGAGGCGCGCGAAATTGATCTGGAGGCCGCCCTTTCCGTCTCCGTCGGCCTCGGCGGCCACAACGCCGCCGTCCTGCTCAAGCGCTACCGCGAATGACCCGCAGCGCTGAGCGCGAGCGCGTCGTGATCACCGGCATCGGGCCGGTCACCCCGATCGGCATCGGCGTCGACGCCTTCTGGGACTCGCTGCGTGAAGGGCGCTCCGGCGTGCGCCGCGTGCCCGCTCTGGCCGAGGCCGGGCTCAAGGTGCAGATCGCCGCCGATATTCCTGAGTTCGACCCCACCGACTTTATGGACGCCAAGGCCGCCCGCCGCATGGCGCGCTTCGCCCAGCTCGCCGTCGCCGCCGGCCGCCTCGCCGTGGCCGACGCCGGCCTTGATCTCGCGCAACACGACCCCGAACGGATCGCCACGATCGTCAACACCGGCGGCGGCGGCGTCACGACCATCGCGGACCAGGCCGCCGTGCTCAACGAGCGCGGGCCCGGCCGCGTCTCGGCGCTGTTCGTGCCAATGATGGCCGGCAACATGGCCTCCTGCCAGGTCTCGATCGAGCTCGGCCTGCGCGGTCCGGTGATCACCTCGCTCGCCGCCTGCGCCAGCAGCGTCTACGCCTTCATCGACGGCCGCCAGATGCTGCTCGGCGGCGAGGCCGAACTCGCGCTCGCCGGCGGCGCGGAGTCCAATGTCTCTCCGCTGGGCATCGCCGGCCTGGCCAACATGCACGCCCTCTCGCGCCGCAACGAGGAGCCGACCCGCGCCTCGCGCCCCTTCGACCGCGACCGCGACGGCTTCGTCTTCGGCGAAGGCGCAGTCGTCTGCATCCTCGAAACGCTTGAGCAGGCGCAGCGGCGCGGCGCACGCATCTACGCCGAAGTGCTCGGCGGCGGGCGCACCGCCGACGCCTTCCACATCACCGCGCCCGATCCTCAGGGCGAGGGCGCGGCGCGGGCGATGCGCGCCGCGCTGCGCAACTCCGAGCTCGAGCCCGAGGCGATCGACTACATCTGCGCGCACGGCACGGGCACGGCGCTCAACGACGCGATCGAAACCCGCGCGATTCACGATGTCTTCGGCGCGCACGCCGCGCGGCTTGCCGTCAGCTCGCCCAAGAGCATGACCGGCCACCTGATGGGCGCGGCCGGCGCGCTGTCGGCCGCCGCCGCCGCGCTCGCGCTCTACCACGGCGTCCTGCCGCCCACGATCAACCACGAGCACGCCGACCCCGACTGCGACCTTGATTACGTGCCTCAGCGCTCGCGCCCCGCCGAGCTGCGCCACGCCCTCGTCAACGGCTTCGGCTTCGGCGGCCAGAACGGGGTTGTCGCGCTGGCCCGCTTGAGTGAGTAGCCTCACTGCTGCGGCGCACCCTCCACCCGCGCCGCGCGACATCACGCGGAGGGAGCCCCGATGAGCGCCGTCCAGGACCGCGTCCGACAACTGATCGCCGACCAACTCCGCCAGCCGCTCGAAAAGGTCGCCAACGATTCGCACCTGATCGACGACCTCGACGCCGACTCGCTGGACATCGTCGATCTGACGATCGCCATCGAGGAGGAGTTCTCGACCGACGACAATCAGCTCGAGATTCCCGAAGAGGACGCCGCCGAGATTCGCACCGTGCAGGAGCTGCTCGACTATCTCGCCAATCACGGAATCGTCTGAGACTGCCGTGCCGCTGCAACGCATCCGCGCCGAGGCGATCCCCTACGCCCAGGCCGCGCAGCGGGCAGCGCAAGTGAGCGCGCAACCCGGCGCACAGCCGACTGTGGAAGACAGGGTGGAAGATGGCGCGGAGCCCAACTCAGGGCTTGATGCCGAAGGCATCCGCCTGCGCGAGGGCCGCACCCTGCTCAACCGCTCGGTCGACTCGGCCTCCGCGCTGATCGTCGTCGAGGGCGCGATGCGAATCGGCGTGCTCGACGATGACGCCCTGCTCACGCAGGGCGAAGGCGTCCTGCTGCCCGCCGGCGCCACCTACTCCCTCCGCGCCGAGCAGGAGTCGGTGGCATTTGTCTTCTCCACCCGCCCCCAGTAAGGCCGCCTGCGCTCACCAACCCACAGGCCGGCGCTGATGATCTTCTCGATAGAGGATCACATCTCCGATTCGGACCATTGACGGATAGACGCCGATCAGGTGCCCGAACACGCATCGCAGGTAGTGAACTCGTGCGACCGTTCGGCCATCGTCGTCGTAGAAACGCATGAAGTAGGACTGGCCGCCCAAGCTGCATCGGTAAGACGGTCTCATGGTCTTGTCTTCGAGTTTCTGCGTTAGGCGTCCATCGGCGGCTCGCTCGAACAGCTCCAGCGCATCGAAGAGATCATGGAGCTCGTATTCTTGTATTCTGACGCTGCGAGGTTTGGCTGGCATGGAAACTGCTCAGATGAAGAATCGCCAGGTGCGGGCGGAGCTGGCTGGCCAGCTGCGCGCCTGCCTCGCCGGTGACGCGGATGTCCGCGACTTTCTCGCCTTCGAGGCAGACTACGGCCTCGACGACGAGATAGACAACGATCTCCGCCTGTTGCTGGACGGCCTCGCATTGCTCGGCTACGAAGTGCGCAGCGGATGGGCGCCGGCAGCCGCTTTCGAGGATCTGGCCCGCGAAACGTTGGACGAGCTCGCGCCGCAGGCTGGGGCGACCGAAGCGGCGGCCGACTGAGCGGCTACGACGAGCCCAGCAGCTTTGGTAGTAGTCCAATGGCGCGCGACGATCTGATCCGCTGCGAGTTCGCCGACTGGTTGAGAGCTTATCTCGAGCAGCGGGCCGCGATTAACGACGTCCTCGACTTTGAGGCGCAGTACGCCCTTGATGACGAGATCGACGCCGACCTGCGCCGCTTGCTCTGGCGCATCGCTCTGGTCGGCGACGAGGTCGTGAGTGATTGGCGTCCGGCCTCGCACTTTGACGATCTGGCCCGCGAAACGTTGGATGAGCTCGCGCCGCAGGCTGGGGCGACCGAAGCGGCGGCCGACTGAGCGGCTACGACGCGCCGAGCACCTTTTCGGGCTCCCAGCGGCCTGGGGCGATTGGGTCGCTGCGCAGGACTGCGGCTACTGCGCCGGACTCGCTCAGCGCCAGCGCGTGGCGCTTGCCCTCGGCAGGGCGGGCTCGAATTGGCTGGCCACGGCGAACCCGCGACAACTGCTCCCCGCTGAGCGTGAAGGCCGGCCAGTCGCCGAACAGCCGCGTGGGCGAATCTGAGAGCTCCCAGATGCGCTCTTCCTGGGCGGCCTGCTCCAGCGCTTGCGGCGTGTGGGCGTCGGCCGCGGTCAGATCGCCGATTTGCGTGCGGCGCATTTCCGTCACGTGCGCTCCACAGCCCAGCGCCGCGCCCAAATCGCGCGCCACCGCGCGCACGTAGGTGCCGGTGCTGACGCGCATCGCCAGCCTGAGGCTTGGCAGCTCGAGGGAGACCAGATCGAGTTCGTGGATCGTCACCGTGCGGGGCTCGATCTCCAGTGGTTGCCCGGCCCGCGCGGCGCGATGCGCCGCGACGCCGCCGACCTTGACCGCGCTGTAGCGCGGGGGCGCCTGCTCGATCGTGCCCCGAAACGGAGCCAGCGCAGCCTCAATGTCGGCTTCCGTCAGCGCCGGCACCTCGCCGGTCGAGATCACTTCGCCCTCGCTGTCGTCGGTATCCGTCGCCGCGCCGAGCAGCAGCGTGGCCTCGTAGGACTTGGCGTAGGGCGTGAGGTACTCGTTCAAGCGCGTCGCCAGCCCCACGAAGATCGGCAGCAGGCCAGTCGCCAGCGGGTCCAGCGTGCCGCCGTGCCCTACGCGGCGCAGGTTCGTCCAGCGGCGCACATCGCGGACGATGTCGTGCGAAGTCGGCCCGCTCGGCTTGTCGACCAGGAAGATCGCGCCGGGATGCTCGGGGCCGCGCTTGCGCCGCCGGCGGTCGCCGCGGCGGCGCGGCGGGCGGGCGCCCTGCTCCGCTTCCGCGTTGGTCTCCGTCTCTGCGTCGCTCATGTCGACGCCTCCTGCTGATCAGCCGCGCCCTCGGCCGCCAGCGCGCGCAGCCGCGCGCTGATCTCGGCCGACAGCGCGATCCGGTCGTCGCGCTCGAACTCAATCAGCGGGATGCGCTTCAGATGCAGCTTCTTGCGCAGGGCGCGGTGGACAAACGGCTCGGCGCTGCGCAGCGCGGCGAGCGCATTTTGCAGCGCGGCGGCCTGCGCCTCGGCCGACTCGTTCGGCTCGGTCATCACCGAGACCAACGCCCGCGCGCGGCGCAGATCGCGGCTGGCGCGCACTTCCGTCACGCTCAGCAACGGCACATCGAGCCGCGGATCCTTCAGCTCCCCGGCGACCACCTCGGCCAGCGTGTCGCGCAGCAGATCGTTCACCCGCGCCATGCGATCAGTCATCAGCGGGGCCTCTCGTCAGCGGGGCGCGGCGCGAATTTCGCCGCCCGACGAAATCCGCAACTGCGTTTCCACGTGGTAGAACTCGAGCTGATCGCCCGGCTCGAAATCGTCGAACGTGGTCAGTGCGATGCCGCATTCCTGGCCGGCGTCGACCGACTGCACATCGTCCTGGAAACGGCGCAGGTTGCGAATCTCGCCGTCTGCGATCAGCTCGCCGCCGCGGTAGACGTGCACCTGCGCGCCACGCTGAATTGCGCCGTCCAGCACCCGCGAGCCGGCGATCTTGCCCATCCCGCGAATTGGGAAGACTTGCAGCACTTCGGCGTGCGCGTCCACCACCTGCATCTCGACCGGCTGGAGCATGCCCGTGATCGCCGCTTCCACCTCTTCGATCACCTGATAGATGATGCTGTAGGAGCGGATTTCGACCCCTTCCGTCTCGGCCAGCTTGGCGGCGCCGGGCTCAACGACGCAGTTGAAGGCGATCACGATTCCCTCGGAGGCGAGCGCGAGGTTGACATCGGTGCCGGTCACTGCGCCGGCGGCGGCGTGGATCACTTTCACCGCCACTTCTTCGTTGCTCAGGCGCTCGAGCGAGTCGCGCAGCGCTTCGACGCTGCCGACCACATCGGTCTTCACGATCAGGTTGAGCGAGCTGACGCCACCGCGCGAGATTTCGCCGAACAGCGCGTCGAGGCTGGCCGAATGGCGCAGTTGCGCTTCGCGCGCCTCGCGCTCGCGCTTGGCCCGCTCGTAGATGCGCTTCGCCTCGCGATCGCTGGCGACCACCCTGAAGGCGTCGCCGGCGTTGGCCACATCTTGCAGGCCGAGCGCGACGACGGGCGTTGATGGCCCGGCTTCCTGGATTCGCGCGCCCGCGAAATCGGTCATCGCCTTGATTCGCCCCCAGGTTCGGCCGACCAGCACGGCGTCGCCCTGGCGCAGCCGCCCGCGCTGCACGAGCAGCGTGGTGCGCGGCCCCTGCCGGCGGTCCAGCTCCGCCTCGATCACCACCCCCGCGGCGGCCCGCTCCGGATTCGCCTGGAAATTGCTGATGTCGGCCAGCAGGCCGACCGTCTCCAGCAGATCATCCAGTCCGTCGCCGCGCGTCGCCGAAACCGGCACCAGCGGCACCTCGCCGCCGTACTCCTCGATCTGCACTCCCGCCTCCGCCAGCGAGGCTTTGACCCGATCCGGGTTGACGTTGTCCAGGTCCATCTTGTTCAACGCCACGACCATCGGCACTTCCGCCGCCTGGATGTGGTTGATCGCCTCGCGCGTCTGCGGCATTACGCCGTCGTTGGCGGCCACCACCAGGACGGCGATATCGGTCGCGCTCGCGCCGCGCGCGCGCATCTCGGTAAACGCTTCGTGGCCGGGCGTGTCGATGAAGGTCAGCAGCCGTCCGCTGGCCTCCGTTTGATACGCGCCGACCCGCTGCGTGATCCCGCCCGCCTCGCCCTCCGCCACGCGCGCTTCGCGGATCGCATCGAGCAGGCTCGTCTTGCCGTGGTCGACGTGCCCCAGCACTGCGATCACGGGCGGGCGCGAGCGCAGCGCCGTCGGATCGTCCTCCTCAATCTCCACCGCGTCGCCGAGCAACTCCAGAGTGGAGGGCGCTTCCGGCTCGGCGATTACGTCGCCCTGCTCCTCCGGCTCGAAGCCGTGCGTGAGCGCCACCACCGCCGCCGTGTCGTAGTCCAGCGTCTTGCTCACGTCGGCCATCACGCCGTTGAGCATCAGCGTCTTGATCACGGTGACGGGCGTGTCGCCGAGCAGTTCGGCAAGCTCGCGCACGGTCAGCGTGCGGGGGATCTGCAGCGTCCGCACGGGGGGTTCCTGCGTCGTCATATCGCCTCCTCCTGCCCCGGGCCGTAGGCCCGCGAAATTTGCTCGGTCAGTTGCGGCGGAATGGACGCCCGCAGCGCGCGCGCCAGCGGACGGGAGTCCGCCGCCAGCGCGGCCGCGCACTCGCCCCGGCAGACGTACGCGCCGCGTCCGTCCGCCCCACCCAGCGCCAGCTCGCCCGAGGGGGTGCGCACGATCCGGCCCAGCTCCGGCTTCATCGCCGAGCGGCGGCAGACCACGCAGCGGCGCAGCGGCGCATGCCGCGCGCGGTCGGCGGGCGGGGCTGGCGATCCGGCGGCGGCCATGTCTGGATCTCCCTCGTTGCGGCGAGCGCCTGCCGAGGAAGGTCCGCGGCGCTCCTCCGATTACTGCACGGCTAGAACTCGTCCTCGTAGTCAGCGTACTGCGCGTAGGGATCCTCTTCGTCGATCTCCTCAACGGTTTCGATGTAGCGCGGGCGGCGGCGCGGGCGGCGCGAGGGTTCTTCCTGCTCGCGCCGCAGCACATCCTCGCCGAAGCGGATCTGACCGGGTTGCGAGGCAGCAGGCTGCAACTCCGTCGCCGCCAGCTCCTCCTCCGGCTCCGGTTCCTCCTCCACCGCCGGCTCGGTGGGCGTCTGCGGCGCGGCCTCTTCGAGCGTCTGCGGCGCAGCTTCGCGCGCCTCGACGATCGCCGGCGCGATCGGAGCCAGCGGCATCTCGGGCTCCTGCTCGATGACCAGCTCCGCCTGCGGCGCAAACGCGCCCCGCCCTTCCTCGCGCAGCCGCTCCGCCGCGGTCTGGGGCTTGATCTCGATCCGATAGCCCGTCAGTTGCGCCGCGAGGCGCGCGTTTTGGCCCTCCCGGCCAATCGCCAAGCTGATCTGCTGGTCCGGCACCGCCACCTCGGCGGTGTTCGTCTCGGGTACGATCCGCACGGCGAGGGTCTGCGCCGGGCTTAGCGCATGCTCGACGTAGGAGCGCGGATCCGGGTCCCACTGCACGACATCGATGCGCTCGCCGCTCAACTCGTTGACGACGTTCTGGATCCGAATTGCGCGCATTCCCACGCAGGCCCCGATCGGGTCCACGCCCTCCTGGCGGGTCAGGACGGCGATCTTGGTGCGATGCCCGGCTTCCCGCGCCACCGCCCGAATTTCGACGATGCCGCGCGCGATCTCCGGCACCTCGATCTCGAACAGCCGCCGCACGAACTCCGGACGTCGGCGCGAGATCACGATTTGCGGCCCCTTGTTCGCCTGCAGCACTTCGATCATCAGCGCCCTGATCCGCTGCCCGCTGCGGTAGTGCTCCATGCGCACCTGCTCGCTGCCGGGTAGGACTGCTTCCGTGCGGCCCAGATCCACGATCACCTGATTTGCGTCGATCCGCGTCACGAGACCGGAGACCAACCCGCCTTCCTGCCCCGAGTACTCCGCGAAGATGGCCTCCCGCTCCGCTTCGCGCAGCGCCTGGAGCACCACCTGCTTCGCCGTCTGCGCCTCGATCCGCCCGCCCACCTCCTCGTCGTTCACGTCATGCTGGCGCCGCAGCGCCGAGCCGATCGCCGCCGCTTCGTCGATCAGCTTGGCGCGCTCCAGATCGATCTGCAGATCCTCGTCGGCGATGTCTTCCTCGATCTCGACGACTTCCATCTCCGACCAGACATCCATCGCCCCGTCGTAGCGGTCGATCCTGACCGACACTTCGCCCGGCAGCTCGTAGCCGCGCTTGACCGCCGCCGCCATGCCGCGCTCAACGGCGTCAAAGACCACATCCTCGTTGAGCGCCTTTTCGGCGGTCAACTGCTTGATCGCCAGCAGAATCTCAGCCTTCATTGTCCTGGTCCGGCCCTTGTCTGCGCCGCGCGGCTCACGCCGCGCGCACGCGCTGAACGCACTGTGCACTTGCGACGGCCGATCGCCGGCCGCCCAGCGAGTCGATTCGCGAGCCGTAAAGTCCGCACGCTTCAGCCGTGATCCGGAGCCGCGCGCGCCAGATGCGGTCTCAGCCCCGCTGGACTCTCAGCATACACCCGCTGCCGGCCCGGACCGCCCGCGTCTCAGTCGCGCATCAGTCACTCAGGGCGGCGAGCGCAGCCTGCGTTACCGAAGCGGCCTCCGCCAGGGCGATGTTGCGCGGCTCGGCTTCCGCGCGCGCCTTCAGCTCCACCTCGCCGTCGCGCAGTCCACGCGGTCCCAGCGTGATGCGCAGCGGGACGCCGATCAGGTCGGCGTCGTTGAATTTCACGCCCGGCCGCTCGTCGCGATCGTCGCTCAGGCAGGACAGCCCGGCCGCCTCCAGGTCGGCCTCGAGGCGCTCCAGCGCCGCGCTCACATCCTCGCGCTCCGCCCCGATCGCCACGATATGCACGTCGTAGGGCGCGACGGAGGGCGGCCAGACGATGCCCTGCTCGTCGTGGTTGGCCTGCACGACCGCGGCCAGCAGCCGTTCGAGGCCGATTCCGTAGCAGCCCATCACGGGCAGCACGCGCTCGCCCTCGGCGTTGAGCACGCCTGCGGCCATTGGCTCGGTGTAGACCTCGCCCAGCCGAAAGATGTGGCCCAGTTCCACCCCGCGCTGCATTAGCAGCCGCCCGCCGTCGCACGCCGCGCAGGGCGAGCCGGCCTGCGCCAGGCCGATGTCCGCGACCGTTTCTGCGGACCAGTCGCGTCCGTAATTCAGGTTGCGCAGGTGATAGCCCTCGCGGTTCGCGCCGCCGATCAGGTTGCGGGCTTCGACCACGCTGGGGTCCGCGACGACCCGCGCCGCGTCGAGCCCTACAGGCGAGGCGTAGCCCGCGATCCAACCCGCCTCGGCGACCTCCTCCGGCGTCAGCGCGCGCGCCTCGTCGGCACCCAGCGCGTTGATCAGCTTCAGCTCGTTGACCTCCAGGTCGCCCCGAATCACGGCGAAGGTCGGCTCGCCGTCCACCAGGAAGAAGGCGGCCTTCGCGGTGCGTTCCGCCGATACGCCGAGGAATTCGGCCAGCGCCTCGATCGTCGTCGCGCCCGGCGTCGCCAGATCCTCCATCGGCAGGGCGTCCTCTTCCGCCGCCGGGCCGCGGGAGAACTCCGCCCGCTCCTGGTTCGCCGCGTAGCCGCACGAATCGCAGAGCGCGATGTTGTCCTCGCCGATCTCCGTCAGGAAGATGAACTCCTCCGATTGCTTGCCGCCGATCGCGCCCGAATCCGCCTGCACCGCCACGACGGGCACCGCGCAGCGCCGATACACGTTGTGGTAGGCCTCCGCCATCGCCGCGTAGGTTCGCTGGAAGGCCTGCTCGTCAATATCGAACGAGTAGGCGTCCTTCATGATGAACTCGCGCACGCGAATCAGGCCGCCGCGCGGGCGCGGCTCGTCGCGGAACTTGGTCTGCACCTGAAACACCCGCTGGGGCAGGTCGCGGTAGGACTGCGCCGTCTTGCGGAAGAGGTCGGTCACCGCTTCTTCGTGCGTCGGCGCGAGCACCATCGGCCGCTCGCGACGGTCGCGCAGTTGGAACAGCACCGGGCCGTAGGAGCGGTCGCGGCCCGTCTCCTGCCACAGCTCGAGCGGTTGCATCGCGGGCATGCGGATTTCCTGGGCGGCCGCGGCCTCCATCTCCTCGCGCACGATTTGCTCGATTTTGCGCAGGCTGCGCCAGGCCGGGGGCATGAACGAGTAGACGCCTGCGGCGAGCTGCACGATCAGGCCGGAGCGCAGCAGCAGCTGGTGGTTCGCGCTGTCCGCGTCGCCCGGGGCTTCGCGCAGGGTGCGCCCGAACATGCCGCTCATTCGCGTGGCCATCAGTCCCGCTCCTCCTGCGCTTCCTGCGACTGTATCGAGCGCTCCCGCTCCGCGCAGCGCCGCCGCGCCCAGGGGCGAAACAGCCGCCCTAGATCGAACGAGTCCCAGACCGCGTAGGCGAGGCGGCAGAGGAGCAAGCCGCCGGCCGGCGCGGTCAGCATGCTCACCGCGATCCCCGTTCCATCGTCGAGCCCCAGCAGGGGAGTCGCCGCGCCGCCGCCGATCGCGCCCAGCAGCGCGCAGGGGAGGGCGAAGATGGCGCCCACCGCACGGCGGCGCAGGCTCAGCACGATCCAGGCCAGCGCGCCCAACGTTGCCCATGTGAGCAGAAACAGCGCCAAAAAGATCGCGTTGAAGAGCACCCTGCCAGCCTATGCCCCGCCACTGCGCCGGGCGGGCGCACCCAGCTTCCTGCCTGCGCAGGAATGACGGTGGATGAGATGCGCAGTGTGGTGGTCGAGGCGCAGCGTGGACGAGCGGGGCGCGAACGATCGCTGGTAGACACTCGCAGCCTTCCACCCCCCACCTCACCTCCCCCCTGGGAGGGGGGAGGAATGAATTGGGGAAGGGGGTGGGTGTTGGGCTGGCAGTTGGCGAGGAAGCGTGAACAGGCCCTAGCCTGCTTGACGCGCGTTGCTTGGCAGAGATTGGGGAGTCAGGATGAGCGGAGCGGCAATGCGCTGGGTTGCGTATCTGGTTCTCACTGCCGCCGCCGCTGTGCTGATGGCTTGCGCGGGCGCCGAGCAGCCCGCCACTCCGCAGCCGCGCGCCGCGCAGAGCGAAGACGCCCCGGCCCAATCCGGGCCGATCATCGAAAGCGCTCTCAGCGACGGCCAGGCCGCCACTCCGCCCACGATGGGCTTCGCCGCCCTCAGCGCCGGCAGAGAACACACCTGCGCGCTGCGCAGCACGGGCGAGATTGCCTGCTGGGGCAGCAACGAGGTTGGCCAATCCGATGCGCCGCCGGGCAGCTTCACGGCCGTCAGCGCCGGCGCCGGGCATTCCTGCGGTCTGCGCGCCGCCGGCGAGATTGTCTGTTGGGGCTACGACGGCGACGGTCAAACTGCGGCGCCGGGCGGCCCCTTCACCGCGGTGAGCGCCGGCGCCGGGCATTCCTGCGGCCTGCGCCGAACCGGCGAAATTGTCTGCTGGGGCTGGAACGAGGACGGTCAGACCAACGCCCCGGCGGGCAGCTACGCCGCAGTCAGCGCCGGCATCCGACACAGTTGCGGCCTGCGCACCGACGGCGAGCTCGCCTGCTGGGGATCCAGCGAGTTTCTGGTGACGACCGTTCCCGCCCCTGCGTTCTCGATCCTGCACTTCACCTTCGTGGACGCGGGCGGGTACCACGCCTGCGCGCTCCAGCGAGCCGACAGAATCGTCTGTTGGGGCGACAACCGCGCCCGTCAGGCCGCCTCGCCGCAGGAAGCGTTCGTCGGCTTCGCGGCGGTGAGCGCGGGCGATGGGCACACCTGCGCACTGCTCAAGGCTGGGATCCAAGTGGAAGAGGATGGCTCAGTTTTCTGTTGGGGCGACAACAGGTTCGGCCAGACCGACTCGCCCGAAGGCGCGTTCGTCGCCATCAGCGCCGGCGGCCGGCACACCTGCGCGCTGCGCGAAACCGGCGAGATTGTGTGCTGGGGCGACAACGAACACGGCCAGTCCGACGCCCCGCCTCGCTGATATGCGGCGCGCGGGAGATGACGCCTGCGGCTCGCCCTGCGAAACTGAACGCAGCGCAACGCACCAGCCCGAGGAGCTCGCCGTGGCCGCTCGCAACCCTACCCGCTCTGTTCAGGTTGGCAATGTGACGATTGGCGGCGGCGGCCCGATCGTCGTGCAGTCGATGGCCGCCACGCGCACGCAGGATGTGGAGGCGACGGTGCGCCAGGTGCGGCTGCTGGAGGCGGCGGGGGCGGATCTGGTGCGGGTCGCTGTGGACTCGCGCAAGGATGTGGCGGCGCTGGCCGAGGTGCGGGCGCAGACCAGCGCGCCGCTCTCCGTCGATCTGCAGGAGAACTACCGCCTCTGCGTGGAGGTCGCGCCGCATGTGGACAAGATCCGCTACAACCCCGGCCACCTGCACCACCACGAGAAGCAGAAGAGCGTCGCCGAGAAGGTCGCCTTCATCGCTCAGACCGCCGCCGCCAACGACTGCGCGATTCGCGTGGGGGTCAACTGCGGCTCGATCGATCCGCGGATGCTTGAGCGCTACCCGGGCGACCACGTTTCGGCGATCGTGGCCAGCGCGGCGGAGCACTGCGCGCTACTCGATGGGCTCGGCTTCGAGCGTTACGTCGTCTCGCTCAAGGACTCCGATTGGAAGCAGGTCGTCGAGGTCAACCGGCGCTTCGCCGCGGAGCGGCCCGATGTGCCGCTGCACCTCGGGGTGACCGAGGCGGGCATGCCGCCGGAAGGGGTGATCAAGACGCGCGTGGCCTTCGAGCAGCTGGTCTCGCAGGGGATCGGCGACACGGTGCGCGTCTCGCTCACTGTGCCCTTCGACGACAAGGGGCTGGAGATTTCCACCGCCCGCGAGATCCTGGCCGACATTGAGGCGGGGCGCTTCCGCTCGGTTCCGCCGCGCTTCGACGAGGGGCTCAACATCATCTCCTGCCCCTCCTGCTCGCGCGTGGAGAACGAGAAGTTCGTCGAGCTGGCGCAGGATGTCAAAGTGATGACCGAATACGCGAAGGAGCACGACATCACGATTGCCGTGATGGGCTGCCGGGTGAACGGTCCGGGTGAGACGGACGACGCCGATCTGGGTCTCTGGTGCGGCCCGGCGGCGGTGAATCTGAAGCGAGGGGAGGAATCGCTCGGCCATTACCCCTACGACGAAATCCTGCCCCGCCTCAGGGAGGAGCTGGACCAGATCATCGTCTCTCAAGGTTGATCAGCGCCGCCTCCCGCGTAGATGATCGCTTTCGGAGCTTCTGATGCCGCCTCGGCGCCCTGAGTTGGTTTGGAACGACGTGACGGTCGAGAAGTTGGCCGGCCGCGGCCTTCTGATCTATGACGCGCTTGACGTAGCACACGGCCGGCACAAACTCTTCCACCAAAAGGCGGGCACAACCGTCCTTCCCGACGGGCGCCTCAAGACAAGGCCGGCGCGGAGACTGATGATCGGCCCTGACCGAGGCAATCGCCTGTTGACCTTCGTGCTTGAGTATCCTGATGAAGACGGGCGCTCACATGTCGTGACCGGCTGGCACTCCGACGCCGAGGAGATCACGATGTACAACCACCCCGGAGGGAGTCCGCAATGAGCAAAGAAGCCCTGACCAAAACCGACGCCGAGCGCGAAGAGTATTGGGGACCCGGAGAATGGGAGGAGATCGAGTCGGAATTCCCATCCGACATCGGCGGCGCGGCGGTGGTGAGCTTTGAGGCCGACGAGCTGGACATTCTCTTCGCTGCCTGCAAGATCTCCGGAGAGGAATCTCTGGAGTTCATCAAGCGCGCGGCGTTGGAACGCGCCGCCGAACTGCTGGAGAAGCAGCCCGCCGCGCCTGCGGCATCTTCCTGACCAACCAATGCTTCGACCATTCGCCCGAGTCCGCAGCGCCCACGGCGAGATCCGCAAACACCCCGTCCGAGCCGCGATCTTCACCCTCTGGACAGCGGGGATCGTCGTCTCCTTCGCTCTCAGCGGCTTTCACCCCATCTCAGCGATCGTGGGCGCCGCCTCTCTGCTGACAGCCTGGGTCTACATCTGGGCGACGCGGTAGACCTTAGCGCCCGCCGAACGCCTCGCCGTTGAAGCGGTCGATTGTCGTGAAGCCTTCGACCGGGCCGCGCTTCAGGCGCGTCAGTTGCTTGACCGGCTTGCCGATTGGCAGGAACGCGCAGACTGCGTAGTGGTCGGGCAGGCCCAGAACGGACTTCAGGCGCGGCTCTTCGGCGATCGGGATTGTCGTCAGCGTTCCGCCGTAGCCCTCGTTGCGCGCCATTAGCAGGATGCTCCAGACGAACGGGTAGATCGACGCGCCGGAAATCACGCCCACCCGATCCAATTCCTTGTCCACTGACGCCACGACGCCCAGGTCCACGCAGATCGCCAGCAGCACCGGCGCGTCGGTGTAGGGGCGGTGCAGCATCCCCGGCACCCGCACATCGGCGGCCGACTCGTCGGTGACCGACGACGGGAACGCGGCGTTCCAGGGGCCCTCGCCGGCACGCTGCATCGCCACGTAGCGGCGCGCCGGGCGCTGCGCGCACTCCGCGATTTGCGCGCGGATTTCCGCGTCGCGCACGACGATTACGCGCCAGCCCTGCCGATTACCCCCGCTGGGCGCGAACCGCGCGTGCTCCAGAATGCGCTCCAGCGTCTCGTCCGGCACCGGATCGTCGGTGAACTCCCGCGCTGCGAATGTCGTGCGAATGACCTCGCTGATTTCCATCTGATCCCCCATATGCTGCGTGCGTACCGCTGAGGACGGATTCTACGCGCGTGTCGATCCTCGAAGTCATCGTCCTCGCCGTCGTCCAGGGGCTCACGGAATTTCTGCCGATCAGCAGCAGCGGCCACCTCGCCCTGACTCGCTGGTTGTTCGGCTGGGACGACCCTGGCCTGGCCTTTGATGTCGCCGTCCACGCCGGCACGCTGCTCGCGATTGTTTGGGCGTTTCGGCGCGAAATCGTCGCCGTCCTGCGCGGCCTGCGGCTCGGCGCAGAGGAGGCGGCGCGCGCGCCGCGGATTGACGGGCTGACTCCCCGACGGCTCATCGCGCTGGGCTTCGTCGCCACCGTGCCGCTGGCGATCATCGGCGCGCCGCTCTACGAGGCGCTCGAATCCGACCTGCGCGGGCCGACCAGCGCCGCCGCGTTTCTACTGGTCACCGCCGCGCTGATCGCGCTGGCCGAATGGCGCGCCCGCAGTTCAGCCAGCGACTCGCTGGCGACCCTCACGCTGCCTCGCGCCGCGGCGATTGGCGTCGCGCAGGCGCTTGCCGCGCTGCCCGGCCTCTCGCGCGCGGGGATGTGCATCGTGGCCGGGGTGTCGCTCGGACACAGCCGCGAGGCCGCCGCCCGCTTCGCTTTCTGGTTGGCGCTGCCGGCGCTGACGGGGGCGGGCGCGCTGGCCGTCCGCGCCGTGCTTGAGGAGGATGCCGCCGCGCAGATCGGGCATTTGGCGCTGGGAGCGGCCGTCGCCTGCGTCGCCGCGCTGTTCGCGATTCGCGCGCTGCTCTGGCTGACCCGCTCTCGCTCGCTTATGCCTTTCGCGGCCTGGTGCCTGCTGGCGGGCGGCGCCAGCCTGATCGCGCGGGCGGCGGGGGGCTAATTCTCGTCGCGCCAGATCAGCGTCAGGTCGGCGGTGAAGCCGCGCAGCACAGCTTCGCCCGAAAGCGTGTCGGGGCGCTTGAGCACCTCAGGCGGCCGATCGGGCCGGTAGATGTGCGCAGTGCTCGTGAACGGATCGATCAACCAGCCGAGCCGCACGCCGTAGGAAAGCCAGAGCTCCATCTTCTCCTGCTGGCGGTGCAGTTGGTCGGATGGAGAGACGATTTCGACGATCGCAAGGCTGCCGGCTTGCGCGTCTGATGATGTCGTGCGCTTGCCGTCACCGATCACCGCAGACACTCACACGCGCGTATCGAACCCACTCAGTAAACCACCGCCACCATCCGTCGATGAACGACGATGTGTCGAGTTGCAGAAAATCTGCATAAGAAATCGTCTCGTCTGCTTCTATCTCATCGTAAGCAATGACAGCCGTCTGGCGGATGAACACTTCCTCACGAGTCCGAATAGACTGATTGGACCGCCTTACGCGAGCGTTGCCTCGCCGGGACCAGCACCAGCCACCCCCACCATGGTAGAGTATGTCCATCCTGACAGTTGAGCCGGCCTCTAGGCTAGGAATTTCGCTCGTGCGATTGAGCTCGACGCCAACCTCCATTGGCGGCGCATCCCATCGCTCGTCAGGGGCTCTGCGAATGGCCTTGTCGCGGCCGATCCACCAGTAGTACTGTGCTGGCCGGCTCGCTTGCGGAACCCAGTCGAGATCATGTAACCGATCTGTCACCATGACCATGCGGTCTTGCGACTCACCCAGCCGCAGGATCGTCTCCGGCTTTCGTCTCCCCCATCTCCTCACGCGCTGCCGCCATGTCCTCTGCAACTTGGCGGCTCGCATCGAATCCAGTCCAGTACGCCAGCCTCTGTAGTGCATCGTTAATCCCGTCTAGCGACCTTTCTATGCGCCGCTGTGAACGTGAGGCCGATTTCCGAGCTGACACGGTAAGCCACCAGGTCACGAGAACGACAGGCAGTGAACCAGCCAGGACGCCGACAAGCGCCGGAAGAAAGACGCTGAGCCACGGGTCGCACTCCATTTCGTCACCCCCGCTCTACGATCCGCTGGGCAAGGTACTCCATCGTGCGATCTCGCTTCGAGCGGTTGCACCAGCCACAGAGGAGCTGGATGTTCGACCGCTCGTGCGCACCACCCGCGCTGCGCGGGCGGATATGATCCACTTCGATGTTGAAGATCGACGGACGCTCTTCGCAGCCCAGCGTCCAAGCGTTGCAGCGTCCACCTTGTTCTTCGTACAGCTCACGCTTGATCTCGACAGGGATGGGATTCGGCAGCGTGAGGTCCCCTTCGTCGGTTCGCTTCGGCGGGCGCGTGCGATGTACCACGCCCTCAGCCCAGAGAGCGATGCCGGGCTCCTGTTGCGCGAGTCGAATCTTTACCTGCTGCAACGCTTCGTCGTTCTGATCAATTCCGACCCATTCGCGGCCAAGACGCTCCGCCGCCACGCACGCCGTAGCGCAACCACAGAACGGATCGAGCACCAGGTCTCCTTCGTTTGAGGACGCAGCGATGATCCGCTCAAGCAACTTGAGAGGTTTCTGCGTGCGGTATCCAGTCTTCTCGTCGGCTTGTGAATTCACCGGCGGGATGTCGGCCCAGATCGTCGTCGGAATTTGCCCTTTGGACGCGTTCAGATATCGCTTGACGTTCGGCGTCCCATTGCGAGTCCAGTAGATCAAGCCCGCTGCGTCCAGAGCATCGAGGCGGTCGTGGACGCCGTCGATCTGAGCATAGCCCGGGATCATGCGCTCTGCTATCCAATCCGCGTACTCGCCACGGCCCCGCGCCTTTGGCACTGCCCAGTGCCGACCGCGTGCTGACGGGTCATATCCACCCCACGGCCGCCCGCTTTCGCCCTCAGAGATATCCGCGCCGGTCAGATCGCCATCAGCGCGATACCTTCCGCGCCCGTCGTTGTCGTTGTGACGATACTTCGAGTTGACGTGCTTATCCTTGAGCGGCGCAGCGATCGCCGATTCGTTGATTGGGGAACGGCTGTAAAACAGGATGTAATCGACCACTCGGCCGAACGCTCCCGCATCGCTGTGCGCGCTGGTTCGTTGCCAGACAATCTCGTTCCGGTACCAAGCCCGGCCGAACACCGCGTCCATCACCGCCTTCAGCCACGCGCCTTCAGTGTCGTCGCAGTGCAGGTAGATGCTGCCGGATGGCTTCAGCACGCGCGCCATTTCCGTGAGCCGCTCGAACATGTAGGTCAGATACGCCTGTGTCGCTTCCCCTGCCACCTTGCCTGCGGCATTGATCACCGCGCCTGCGCCATCGTTGTCCTGCGTCACGCGACCCATCGTGTCCAGTAGGCGCTTCAGCACCGCTTCGGGCAAGCGGTCGAGTTGCCAGTGGTCGTCGAAATCGTTGCCGTAGGTCCGATCGGAATTGAACGGCGGATCAAGGTAGATCAGATCCACCGAGTCGGAATTGACGCCGCGCAGAACATCAAGGCAGTCGCCTGTGAAGATCGTCCGATTGTCGAGGTTGCGGACCACGGCTGCCTCCTTCAGCAACGAGATTACCGCACGATCATTCTACACGCTGCACATCGCAGAAGTCCTCCGAACCCGCTAGCCTCTGCGCATGGAGGAGCGGCTATGACAGACCCTGCGGCGCTTGGCGGACTGCGCATCATCGACCTTGGCCAGGGGCTGGCGGCGCCTTTTGCGGCCAAGCTGCTTGGCGATCTTGGGGCCGATGTGGTCAAGGTTGAGCCGCCCGGCGGCGACGCGGCGCGCCGCCGCGGGCCGTTTCCCGACGACGCACTCGATCCCGAAGCCAGCGCGCCCTTCCTGTACGCCAACACCAGTAAGCGCGGCATCGTCCTCGACCCTGAAGATGCCGACGACCGGCGTCTGCGCGACGCGCTGATTGGCGATGCGCAGCTTGTGATCGCGAGCGAGCCTGAGCCGCAGCTGGCGCGGCGCGGAATCGGGTTCGATGATCTCCGCGCGCTCAACCCCTCGGTCATTCTGGTCACCGTGACGGGCTTCGGTTCGGACGGACCTTACGCCGACTGGCAGTGGAACAACCTGATTGCCTGCGCGATTGGCGGTTTCTCGCATCTCTGCGGGCGCGCCGAGCGCGAGCCGTTGCAGCTGGGCGGCTCGATTCCCGAAACTCTGGCCGGGGCTTACGCCGCCGTGGCCGCGCTGATTGCGCTGCGCGGGCAGCAGGCGCAGGCGCTGCCGCAGGCCGAACACGTTGATGTCAGCGTGCTCGAAGCCGCCGTCAATATGGCGCTGCTCGTCGCCCAGCGCTACGAATACACCGGGCAGCTCGGCGCGCGCCGCGCCGATATCGGCCCCGCGCCCTCCTTCATCCTGCCGACCAGCGACGGCTACATCGGCGCGAATACGCTGACTCAGGCGCAGTGGGAGGTGATGTGCCAGTTTTTCGGACGCCCCGAGCTGATCGAAGACCCGAAGTTCGCCGATGTCTGGGGGCGCATTGAGAACTCGCGCCAGCTGGCCGACGAGCTGGCGGCGCTGACGCGCGACCGCACCGCCGACGAAATCTTTCACGAGGCGCAGGCCTGGCGCATTCCCTTCGGGCTGGTGCCCACGCTCGCCGAAGCGCTCGATCTGTTGCCCCACCGCGAGCGCGGCTTCCTCTTCGAGTTCGACCATCCGCGCGCCGGCCGCGTGCGGATGCCGGGGGCGCCCTGGATGTTCGGCGAGCAGCGTCCGAGCGGCGCGCCGCCGCCGCTGCTCGATCAGCACGGCGGTGAAATCCGCGCCGGCGATGTCTGGCGCGGCGCGGCGCCGCCCGCGGCCGAACCTGTCGATCAGCCGGTCGAGCGCCCGCTTGAAGGCCTGCGCGTGATTGACCTCTCGATGTTTATGTCGGGGCCGATGACCACGATGATCTTCGCCGACGCCGGGGCCGACGTGATCAAGGTCGAATCGGTGCAGCGGATCGACGGCTGGCGGGCCGGCGGGGCGATCGACATCCCCGAGTTCTGGGAGACCGCGCCGCAGTTCAACTGGGTCAACCGCAACAAGCAGGGCATCACACTCAATCTGACCGACCGGCGCGGCGCAGACGCGATCCGCACGATGGTGGAAGCGGCCGACATCCTGGTCGAGAACTACACCCCTCGCGTGATGGGGAACTTCGGCCTGGCCTGGGACGACCTGCGGGCGATCAACCCCGAGCTGATTATGCTCTCGATGCCCGGTTTCGGCCTGACCGGCAGTTGGACCAACTACACGGCGTTCGCCAACACCACCGAGCAGATGTGCGGCCTGCCGCACCTGACCGGCTACGCCGACGACCAGCCGATTTTCTCCGGCACCACGGGCGGCGACCCGCTGGCCGGGGTGATGGGCGCGCTGGCGCTGCTCTCGGCGCTCGAACGCCGCCGTCGGCTTGCAGCCGACGGGCAGCCCGGCGGCTGCCACATCGATCTCTCGCAGACCGAGACCGCCGCCGCCTACACCGGCGACGCGCTCACCGCCTATGCGATCAGCGGGCGCGACCCCGGGCGCGTCGGCAACGCGCATCCGCGCATGGCGCCCCACAACACCTATCCCTGCCGCCCCGACGATCGGGGCGATCTGCAGGATGAGGCGCGGGAGCGCTGGGTGGCGATCGCCTGCCCCGACGACGACGCGTTCGCCAGGCTCGCCGAAGTCTGCGGGCGCCCCGAATGGGCCTCCCTCGACGGCCGCTGGCGCACACTCGCCGACCGCCAGCGCTCGCTCGCCGAGCTCGACGCCGCCATCGCCGAGTGGACTCGCGCGCGCGACGCGAGGGAGATCATGCGCCGGCTGCAGGCCGTCGGCGTGCCCGCGGCCGCCGTCTATCACGGACTCGACCTGCTCGAAGACGAGCAGCTTGCCGCCCGCGGCTTCTTCATCACCCAGGAGCACCGCTACGCCGGACGGAAGCGTTACCCGCTCCAGCCCTACCGCTTCCGCCACTGGCCCGCGCCGCGCGCCGACCAGCCGTCGCCCACGCTGGGGCGCGACACCCGCGCCGTGCTCGCCCGCCTCACCGACATCTCCCCGGAAACCATCGACCAATGGGAGCGCGAAGATGTGACCGGCCAGACCCCCATCGCCGCGCGCGCCGACTGAGGCACGTTCGCATTTCCGTCGTTCCTGCGCAGGCGGGGCGAGGGCTTGTTCGGGGTTGTTGTGATCGGGCGGATTCTGGGGGATCCGGGGGGTCTCCCTATCTGGTCGGGGCGTTTGGCGGTGTTCGGGTTTGTTCAGGTTTGTTCGGATTTGTTCAGGGTTGTTCAGGGTGCGCCGGAGGGGTTGACAGCGAAGGTGGACGCTGGGGGTGGTGGGGTGGTGGGCGCGGTTGCGGTTTTGCTGTGTTTTGCTGGGGTTGGGGGTTGGGGCGGGGGTTGACGGTGTCAACTTTTGGCAACCCTTGTCAACTTTTGTCAACCTGGTGTCAACCTCTGTCAAGTTTTGGCAACCGTTGGCAAGGTTGGGGTTGACGGCGGTGATGTGGGGTGCGCGCCGGCGTCGTTGTGGGGAGAGAGGCATGATGTGGCACTCCTGTTCTGGTGCGAGTGTAGCAGGATTTGGGGGAAGTGGGAGTGTGTGCGGTGGTTCCTGCCTGCGCAGGAATGACGGAGGGGCGCAGGAATGACGGAGAGGACATGGGGGGGAGAGGGCGCGGGGGTGACGGGGCACGGGGGTGACGGGGCACGGGGGTGACGGAAGAGAGGGTGCCGGAACGGTGGGGGGTGGTGTGGGCGATCGGGGCGCGGCGCAAGCGGGGGTGCACGCTCGGGGCTCCCACCCCCCACCTAACCTCCCCCCTGGAAGGGGGGAGGGATGAATTGGGGAGGACGTGGCGGATCTGTTTGCGTGAGGGGCGCGAGGAAGCGTGGGGGGGGGAGGGATGAATTGGGGAAGAGGGGCGCGGGTTCCTGCCTGCGCAGGAATGACGAAGGGGGCGCAGGGGTGACGGGGAGGGCGCAGGAATGACGGAGGGGACATGGGGGGGAGAGGGCGCGGGGGTGACGGGGCGCGGGGGTGACGGAACGGTGGGGGGTGGTGTGGGCGATCGGGGTGCGGCGCAAGCGGGGGCGCACGCTCGGGGCTCCCACCCCCCACCTAACCTCCCCCCTGGAAGGGGGGAGGGATGAATTGGGGAAGAGGGGCGCGGGTTCCTGCCTGCGCAGGAATGACGGAGGGGGCGCAGGGGTGACGGAGGGGGCGCAGGGGTGACGGAGGGGGCGCAGGGGTGACGGAGGGGGCGCAGGGGTGACGGAGGGGGCGCAGGAATGACGGAGGGGGCGTGGGGGTGACGGAGAGGGTGTGGAGGGGAGGGATGAAATTGGGGAAGAGGGGCGCGAGGGGGCGTAGGGGATCTGTTGCGCGGGGGTGGGTGGAGCTGGGGGCTAGTTGCCCTCGTGGGTGATGGCGCCTGGGCGGGTCCAGGGGGCGGGGACGTCGGTTTGGCCGTAGACGGTGATGCCCCAGCAGGTGATTTGGGCGTTCTCCCTGAGGGCGCAGGAATGGGAGTTGCCGGCGGCGATGTTGGTGTATTGGCCTTCGGGCGGGTCGGACTGGCCCCAGGAGTTGATGCCCCAGCAGGTCAGTTGGCCGGATTCGGAGAGGGCGCAGGTGTGGGCGAGGCCGGCGGCGATGGCGGTGTAGCGGCCGGTGGGGGACTCGGTGCGTCCGTCGGCGGACTGGCCCCAGCAGGTGATTTCGCCGGATTCTTGCAGGCCGCAGCTGTGGAAATCGGCGGCGACAACGGCGACGTAGCGGCCGGGCGGGGCGTCGGACTGGCCTTCGAGGTTGCGGCCCCAGCAGCGGATTTGAGCGTCGGTGGTGACGCCGCAGACATGCAGTGACGACGAGCTGATTGAGGTGAATTCGGCGTCGGGCGGGTCGGCCTGGCCGTGGTCGTTGCGGCCCCAGCAGTCGACGCGGCCGGATTCGCGCAGGGCGCAGACGGAGGAGCGGCCGGCGACGATGCCGGCGTAGCCGGCGCCGCTGGGCGCGTCGGTGATTTGGCCGTAGCCGTCGAAGCCCCAGCAGTCGATTTCGCCTGAGGCGCGGACGGCGCAGGTGTGCCAGTCGCCGGGCGCGACGGAGATGAACTCGCCGTCGGGCGCTTCGATTTGGCGGTCGCCGTTTGCGCCCCAGCAGGCGAGCGCGCCGGCGGCGTTGATGGCGCAGGTGTGGTCGTAGCCGGCGCTCAGGGAGGCGAACGCGCCGTCGGGGGCGTCGGTCTGGCCGAAGCCGTTGCGGCCCCAGCAGCTCACGGCGCCGGCGGTGGAGACGGCGCAGGTGTGCTCTTCGGCGCCGCTGACGAGCTCGTAGCGGCCGGGCGGGGAGACGGCGTGGCCGTAGCCGTTCCAGCCGACGCAATCCATGCGCCCGCCGTCGGCGATCGCGCAGACGTGCCAGCCGCCGGCGCTGAGGAACTCGTAGCGGCCGCCGTCGAGGTCTTCGATCGGGTGCACTTCGTCGGTGTAGCCCCAGCAATCGAGGATGCCGTCGATGCTGAGCGCGCAGGAGTGGGAGTTGCCGACGCTGACGGCGGCGAAGCGGCCGGCGGGCGGGTCGGACTGGCCCCAGCGGTTGTCGCCCCAGCAGCGCAGCGCGGCTTCGGCGTCGATGGCGCAGGTATGGCGGTGGCCGGCGTCGACGGCGCGGAACGAGCCCGGCGGGGCGTCGGTCTGGCCGTAGTCGTTCTTGCCCCAGCAGGAGATTGCGCCTGTCTCGGAGGCGACGGCGCAGGAGTGGTCGTAGCCCACGCTCAGTGAGGCAAAGCTCCCGGCGGGGGCGTCGGAGCGCCCGTCCTCGTTGGAGCCCCAGCATTGGATTGTCCAACTGCCCAGGCCGCAGGTATGCGTTCTGCCCGCGCTGACCGAGTCGAACGAGCCCTCCGGCGCGGCGCTCTGGCCAAACTCGTTGGAGCCCCAGCACTCGATCTCGTAAGGCGATCCCCACGCCAGGGCGCAGGTGTGATCGTAGCCGGCGCTGATCAATTCGCGCTCGTAGTAGTGGTGGCGGACTGTGAAGGTGTTGCGGGGTACCAGGATCCAGTCGCTGGACCACTCCCCGTCGAGTTCCTCGACACGGAAACGTTTCTCCTCCGAGACATATGCGGGCCGTTCCCCGTCGAGCTCGTCGACACGAAGACGGCTCTCCCCCGAGACGTATGGGAGCCGCACACTTTCCGAGCCGGTCAGATGCAGGCCAACCTCAAATTCACCATCCGACAGCCGTCGAACCGCGATCCGCCCGGAGCGCCCCCCGCCAAGGCTGACTACCGAGCTGCGCAGCCAGCGGCCGTGGCGGATTGAGGCGTCCACGAAACGCCGTTCGGGCAAGATCCGGGCGTCACGCAAACTGGTGGGTTCGGGGCTGTAAGAACCGATCTCCACTGCAAACTCGAGGCGATTGTCGGACGTGAGGTGAGCGACGATCCAAACGACTGTCTCAGGAGCATCTATGTGCGCGCGCGCCGTGTTGCCACCCAGCGCCAGCAGGGCGAGGGCGGCGGCGGTGAGCGCGGCCAAGGATGCCAGTGCGAAACGAGTCGTCATGCGGCGCTCCGATCGGGTGCTCATGCGTCGGGTAGTTCGCGCGGCAGGCTGGAGGTGTCCGGCTCGCGCTCGCCGCGCTGTTCTTCCGCGTCGCGGCGCTCGGCTTCTTCCTCGCGCTTGATTCGGCGCTCCTCTTCGGCGGCTTCCAGCTCCTGGCCGAGTCCCTCCTCCTGCATCTGCTCGACGCTGCGCTGCTCGACCGTCGCGGCGAAGGCGTCGTCGAGCACGGCGTAGCTGCGTCCGCCGAGGTACATCAGCGGCTTGTATTCGTCGTCGTCGAGCGTCCACATGCCGGTGTTGAAATCGAAGGCGTCGGTGTCGGCCTGGGCGGAGACGACTTTGCCGATGAAGAGGGTGTGGTCGCCCATGGTGTACCAGTCGTGCAGGGTGCATTCGATCCAGCCGACGCAGCCTTCGAGCAGGGGGGCGTCGACCTCGCGGGCGCGGAAGGAGGGGATGCGCGAGGCTTCGAGCTTGTCGCCGACGGAGTTGCTGACCATGCCCAGCCACTGGGTGTGGTTGAGCAGCACGCGGGAGGGGATGTTGACCACGAATTCCTCGCCGTACTTGATCATGTCGTGGCTGCGGCGGGAGGGGTGGACGGCGATTGCGAGCAGCGGGGGGTTGACGCTGACGGGCATCGCCCAGGCGATGGGCGCGGCGTTGGAGACGGCGCGCCACTGGGTGCTGACGATCAGCACGGGCGCGCCGCCGAGCAGGCGGCGGGCGTCGTCTTCGACCAGCGATCGGCGGACCATCCGGCTTGGCTCCCTTGCGCTCGTGTGGGGCATGGTACCGATGCGATAACCTGTGATCATTCGGCTGGCATTCGGCCACGGGCCCGGGAAGGCTGAGGGACATGGTGGACTTTCGAGACAGCGGCGAAGAGGCGGCGTTCCGCACGACGGTGCGCGAGTTCATCGGCAACGAATACGAGCCGCGGCGGCAGCGGATGCGCGACGAGTCGCGCAAGGCCGCGCCGTTCGAGCGCACCCCGGCGATGCGGGACTGGGAGGGGCAGCTGGCGGATCGGGGCTGGATTGCGCCGGCCTGGCCGGAGCAGTACGGAGGCGCGGGGCTGAGCGTGATGCAGCAGTTCATCTTCAACGAGGAGATGGCGGAGGCGCGCGCGCCGCGCCCGGGCGGGATCGCGATCGGGATGGCGGGGCCGACGCTGATCACGATCGGGACAGAGGAGCAACAGGCCGAGCATCTGCCGCCGATTCTGAGCGGCGAGGCGATCTGGTGCCAGGGCTATTCGGAGCCGGGCAGCGGCTCGGATCTGGCCTCGCTGCAGACGCGCGCGGTCAAGGACGGCGACGACTGGGTGGTCAACGGGCAGAAGATCTGGACGTCGGGGGCGCACCGCGCGGACTGGATGATCCTGCTGGCGCGCACCGATCCCGACGCGCCCAAGCACAAGGGGATCACCTACTTCATGCTCGACATGCACTCGCCGGGCGTCGAGGTGCGCCCGCTGGTGAACATGACCAACACGCACGAGTTCAACGAGGTGTTCTTCGAGGATGTGCGGATTCCCAGCCGGCACATTCTGGGCGAGGTCAACCGCGGCTGGTACGGCGCGGTGACGACGCTCGATTTCGAGCGGAGCAGCATCGGCTCGGCGGTGGGGATGCGGCAGGGCGTGGAGGCGATCATCGATGTGGCGAAGGAGTACCGCGGCAGCGGTCGGTCGTCGCTGGGCGAGAACGAGGCGACGCGCAACGCGCTGGCCGACCGCTACATCGAGGCGCAGACGGCGATGATGATCTCCTACCGCATCGTGAGCATGCAGAGCCAGGGGATGATTCCCAACCACGAGGCGTCGATGGCGAAGCTCTACGCGATGGAGCTGAACCAGCGGATTCAGGGCACGGCGATGAAGGTGCTGGGGCTGTACGGGCAGCTGGGCGGGGGCGATCCCTACGCTCCGAAGCGGGGCCGCTACCAGTACGGCTTCATGCGCTCGGTGGCGAACACGATCGAGGGCGGGACGAGCGAGATTCAGCGGAACATCATCGCGACGCGGGGGTTGGGTCTGCCGCGGGGGTAGCCGCCGTCCCTGCGCCCCCATCCGTCATTCCTGCGCAGGCAGGAACGACAGAGGCCTGCGCCGGGAGTCTGTGCAGGGCGCGGCGAGATACCCGCGGCGAGCGCGGGTATGACGGAGGTGGGCGCGCGGGTTCCTGCCTGCGCAGGAATGACGGAAGTGTGAGCACGCACCCCCAAGCCTCAATTGACGAACGCGGCGGCGCAGCCTAGCTTGCCTGCGCACAGCCCCGACACGATGCGATGCCCACGAGCGAGGCTTACCCCATGCTCATCACAGCTACACGACGAACCGCGCTCTTGAGCCTGGCGCTTGGCGCGTTGCTGCTGCTCGCCCTAGCCGCACTCGGTGATTGGCAGCGCGCCGATGCGCAGGAAGACCGCCGGGCAATAGCGGTCACGGTCGGTGAGAGTCATGCCTGCGCGCTGCTCGACTCTGCGGAGGTCGAGTGCTGGGGAAACAACGACGCCGGCCAGGCGGACGCGCCGGCGGGGCGCTTCAGCGCGGTCAGCGCGGGCCGGTTCCACACCTGCGGGCTGCGCGAGAGCGGCGCGGTCGAGTGCTGGGGAAGCAACTACGACGGCCGAGCAGACGCGCTGGCGGGGCAATTCAGCGCGGTCAGCGCGGGCGGGGAGCACACCTGCGCGCTGCTCGACTCCGGCGCGGTCGAGTGCTGGGGGGACAACGACTACGGCCAAGCGGTCGCGCCGGCGGAGCGCTTCAGCGCGGTCAGCGCGGGCGGGGAGCACACCTGCGCGCTGCGTGAGACGGGCGCGGTCGAGTGCTGGGGAGTCAACGACTTCGGCCAAGCAGTCGCGCCGGCGGAGCGCTTCAGCGCGGTCAGCGCGGGCGTGTGGCACACCTGCGGGCTGCGTGAGACGGGCGCGGTCGAGTGCTGGGGAGCCAACTGGGACGGCCAGGCGGACGCGCCGGCGGGGCAATTCAGCGCAGTCAGCGCCGGCGACCGTCACACCTGTGGGCTGCGCGACTCCGGCGCGGTCGAGTGCTGGGGAAGGAATAACTACGACCAAACAGACGCGCCGGCGGGGCAATTCAGCGCGGTCAGCGCCGGCGGCCGTCACACCTGCGGGCTGCGCGAGGCCGGCGCGGTCGAGTGCTGGGGGGACAACGACTACGGCCAAGCGGTCGCGCCGGCGGAGCGCTTCAGCGCACTCAGCGCAGGCGGGTCCCACACCTGCGGGCTGCGCGAGACCGGCGCGGTCGTGTGCTGGGGAGCCAACTGGGACGGCCAAACAGACGCGCCGGCGGGGCAATTCAGCGCGCTCAGCGCGGGCGGGTCCCACACCTGCGGGCTGCGCGAGACCGGCGCGGTCGTGTGCTGGGGAGCCAACCACTTCGGCCAAGCAGACGCACCAGCAGGACGCTTCAGCGCGCTCAGCGCGGGCAATAGGCACACGTGCGGGCTGCGCGAGACTGGCGCGGTCGAGTGCTGGGGAAGCAACGGCTACGGCCAAACAGGCGCGCCGGCGGGGCGCTTCAGCGCGCTCAGCGCCGGCGAGCGCTACACCTGCGCGCTGCTCGAGGCCGGCGCGGTCGAGTGCTGGGGAAGGAATAACTACGGCGAAACGAACGCGCCGACAGGGCGCTTCAGCGCGCTCAGCGCCGGCGGGCTCCACACCTGCGGGCTGCGCGAGACGGGCGCGGTCGAGTGCTGGGGATGGAACTGGGCCGGCCAAACAGACGCGCCGGCGGGGCGCTTCAGCGCGGTCAGCGCGGGCGGGCGGCACACCGGCGGGCTGCGCGAGACGGGCGCGGTCGAGTGCTGGGGCTACACATTCGACGGCCAGACGCAGCCGCCGGCGGGCGAGTATCGCTCTGTCAGCGTCGGCGCGAGCCATGCCTGCGCTGTGAGCGTAGCTGGCGCGGCAACCTGCTGGATGATCTACAACGGCGCGGCCGATGTGCCGGCCTGGCTGCGTGAGCCGAGCGCGGCGCCGACGGCGGAGTCGGGTAGCGGGCGGATTGTGGCGCGGCGGCTGGCCGATGGGCGCACCGAGCTCGGCTGGCAGCAGGCCGACGGCGGCGAACGGGTGCTGCCGCAGCAGCGCTACTTCCCGATGGACGCGACGGTCGACCGCTGGCTGCGCTCCAGTCCGATCGAGGTGGATGGGGTGGAGATTGGACGGATCAACGCCAGGTTGCTCACCGATGGGCGGATCGAGTTCGCGTTTACACCGACGGGCGGGGAGCGGATTCTGCCACCGTCGCGCTACTTCCCTGTCGGGGCGGGCGTGGGCCGCTGGCTGCGCAGCACGGAGATCGAGCTGGGTGGGTAGAGGGTGGCTTGGGTGCTGCGCTCGGTGAGATACCCGCGGCGAGCGCGGGTGCGCCGGGCGGAGTGCGCGATTAGCGTGAGGATGCCAGGGGCGAGGCGATTGGGGCGTGGTACGGAGGGTGGCGCTGGCTTGTGGCTTCTCACCCCCCACCTAGCCTCCCCCCTGGAAGGGGGGAGGGATGAATTGAGGAAGGGGTGAGTGTGGGGTAGGTGTGGGATTGGCGAGATATGTCGTAACCACGGACCGGGGAGGGGGGAGGGATGAATTGGGGAAGGGGTGGGTGTGAGGTAGGTGTGGGATTGGCGAGATATGTCGTAACCACGGACCTAGAAAAGGGAGGGATGAATTGAGGAAGGGGTAGGTGTGGGGTAGGTGTGGGATTGGCGAGATATGTCGTAACCACGGACCTGGAAGGGGGGAGGGATGAATTGGGGAAGATGGTTTGGGGGGGCAGAGTTGTTGTGTGCGGAGGTGGGGTTGGACGTATACGTGAATGCGCTTTAGAGCGTTAGGTCGGCGTTGAGGTCGGATTCGGGGTTGAGGGTGGCGGGGTTGTTGAACCAGGCGGCGAGGTGGGGGGCAAGGTTGGCGGGGGCGCCGCAGGCGATGCGGATGTTGGACTGCATCCATTGGGCGTTGAGGTAGACGCCGCGGCGGCGTTGGTTGGGGGGGCGGCGGCGGAAGATGAGTTGGTCGGGGTCGCGCGGATCGTGCAGGGTGAGCGGGGCGGGGCCGATTGCGTCGGAGAGGGCGCTGATCACGGCGATGGTTTGGGCGTCGGGGTCGTCGGCGGCTGCGATGATCCAGGAGCGCCGCTGGGGCGGGACGCCGGCCTGATCGAGCCGCGCGGTGATCTGTTCGGCAAGTTGGGCGGCGCGCTCGGGGCCGATGGCGGGCGAGACGGCGATCGCGACGCGCTGGTGGCGGGCGATGTCGAGCATCGCCAGCAGGTGCTCCGCGCCGGGCTCGTCGGTCATGACCTGGTTTCGGCGCGCGACTCGATGAGCAGCCAGCCGATGATCCGGCCGGCAATGACGGACCGCGAGAAGTCGGGGCCGTGGCCGATGTTGAGCATCGTCCAGAGTTCGATGGTCACGCCGTCGGCGCAGCTCTCGCGGATGCGACGCACCGTTGTTTCGGGATCGGACCGGCTGAAATCGAGCTCAATCGGCTCAAGCTTTTGCGCAGCGTTGAAGTCGCAGCCGGCGCGCTCCGCCCAGCGGCGGGCGAGCGTCTCCGCGCCCGGCACTCCGCGCGGATCGTCGTTATACGGCACCAGCGCGTCGGCGGTGCCGTGAATTTGCAGCACCGAAACCGGCGTGGGGTTTGGGCAGTCGGCGGGATCGATGTAGGAAGAGCCGGCGACGCTGACCAGCGCGGTCAGGCCGGGCATGTTTTCGCAGGCCATGCGGTAGGACATGAAGCCGCCGTTGGAGTAGCCGACGAGGTAGAGGCGGTCGAACGCCGCGTACTCGCGGGCTTCGGCGACGAGGCCGTTGAGATAGCCCACATCGTCGACATCCTGGCCCTCGAATTTGCAGCATTCGGGAGTGGCGTTCCAGAAGCGATCGCCGTCGGGGTTTTCTGTGCCGTCGGGCGTAATCAGAGCGATCAGTCCGTCCTCGGCCATTTGCGAGAGGCCGAAGTAGCGGTCGATCAGCTCGGCGTTCATGCCGAAGCCGTGCAGCAGGACGACGAGTGGCAGCGGTCCGAGCAGGCGGGTTTCGGGTAGCAGGAACGCGGCGGGGCGCTCGCCGCCGAGTGTGAGGCGCTGCAGGCCGCTGCTTTCGGCGGCGGCCGGCGGTTCGCCTTCGCCGCCGCCCGCAACCCCTGCGAGCCAGCCCAGAATGACGGCGCCGATTGTGTACGGCTGGAAGGCGGGGAAATGGCCGATGCCTTGCATCGTCCACAGCTCAACGGTGATGTCGTCGGCGCAGCTCTCTCGGATGCGCTGCACGGTCGTTTCCGCGCCGGCGGCGCTGTGGTCAAGCTCGATCGAATCGAGGTCTTCGCGCGCGTCGGCATTGCAGCCCGCCCGCTCCGCCCAGCGCCAGACCAGCTCGATCGCGCCGGGCGTATCGGCGACGCGCACGCCGTCGCCGTCGGCCAGGCCGCCGTCGTAACGCACGATCGCGTCCGCGTCGCCGTGAATTTGCAGCACGGAGACCGGCGCGGGCGCGGCGCAGTCGGTCGGATCGTTGAAAGAGGAGCCCATCACGCTGACCACGGCGATCAGCCCGGGCAGTCCCTCGCAGGCCAGCCGATAGGCCATAAAGCCACCGTTGGAGACGCCCACGGCGGCGACCAGCCCTGCGCCGCCGTAGGTCTGCGCTTCTGCGACCAGCGCCGCGAGGTAGGCGGCGTCATCGACGTCGGAGCGGTAGAAGTTGCAGCAGGCCTCGGTCGCGTTCCAGAAGCGGTTGCCGTCCGGATCGAGCGTGCCGTCGGGCAGGATGAGTCCGAAGCCGCCCTCGGCGACGAGTTGCGACGCGCCCATCCAGGCGTCGTTTTGGGCTGCGCTGCTGCCGTAGCCGTGCAGCATCAGCACGAGAGGGAGCGGCTCGCTGTCGTCGTAGCTGGTGGGCAGCAGCAGCGCCGCGGGGCGCTCGCCGCCGATGGTCAGCTTTTGGACATCGGCGGGTTTCTGCTCGTCCTGCGCCTCACTTTGCGTTTTGGACTGCGCTTCATCCTGCGCTTTGTTCTGCGCGGCGATCGTCTGAGCGGCCTGTTGGGTGTCGGCGTTTTGGGTCTGCGCGGCCTGCTGAGCGGGCGGCGTCTGTTGCTGTTGCGGCTCCTGCTGCGTGCTTTCAGCTTGCGCGACGGCCGGCGGCGCTGCTTGCTGCTGCTGATCGTCGCCGCCGCAGGCGAGGGCGATCAGCAGGGCCGCGGCCAGGAGCGGGACGATCAGCAGCGCGCGCATGGAGTGAGCTTACACGCGCCGCCGCTTAGCGCGCCGCCGCGCGCAACCACTCGACGATGCGCGCGCCGATGGCCTCTTCAATGTCCGGCTCATGGCCGCCTCCCTGGATGGTCCACAACTCCACAATTATGCCGTCGGCGCAGCCGTCGGTCCAGCGTTGGACGGCGGTCTCTGCGCCGTCCAGGCGGCGGTCGAGGTCCAGCGGTGGCGCGTCGGCGGGCGATTCGGCATCGCATCCGGCGCGGCGCGCCCAACGGTGGGCGACGGCCAACGCGCCGGGATAGCCGCCCGAACCGATCTCGCCGCCGTACAACACCTGATCGTCGGCGTCGCCATGGATCTGGAGGACGGAGACGGGCGCGGCGTCGGCGCAACGCTCCGCGTCGGCGAATGAGGAGCCGGCCAGGCTGACGACGGCGGTCAGCCCGTCCAGCCCGTCGCAGGCGAGCCGATGGGCGAGGAAGCCGCCGTTGGCATAGCCGACGGCGGCGACCTGCTCGATCCGCACGATCTCCGCCGCATCCTCAAGCAGCGACGCGATGTAGGCGGCATCGTCCACGCCGCCGTTCTGCGGCGCGCAGCACCAGGGCGTCGCGTTCCAGAAGCGCGAACCGTCGGCGTTTTTCAGACCCTGCGGAAGCAGCAGCGCCAGATCGTCGCTATTGACCAGCGCGGACAGCCGCAGGTACTGGTCGTACTGCCAGGCGTTGCTCCCGTATGCGTGCAGGCCGATCAGTAACAGGTATGAGCGCTCGGCGTCGAAGGTTGGCGGCAGCGCGAGCACGGCCGGGCGCGCGGCGTCGCCGATCAGGCGCACGGTGTGGGTGTCGCTCATTCGCGCGGCGATCTTGCGGGCGTCGGGATCGTCGCGGATGCCGAAGAACAGCACGACGATCGTGAGCAGGGCGATCAGCGGCGCGGCCAGCAGGATCGAACGCGACGCTCTCGCCATGCCGCCAGCCTACACGCGCGCCGGGGCTGGGCTGCGGCTGCTAGCCTTGCCGCGCGCCGAACGAGCGCCGTGAAAGGGAGGCGAGCAATGCGCCGAGCAGCCTGGAATGCAGACCGAACGCTGAGCGTGCTCGACGAGGCCGAGCGCGCGCCGGGCGAGGGCGAAGTGCTGGTGCAGGTGGTCAACGCGGGCATCTGCGGCTCCGACCTGCACTGGTACCGCGGCGACTTTCCGCCGCAGGCCTCGCGCACGCCCGGACACGAGATCGGCGGCGCGGTCGCCGCCGTGGGCGCGGGCGTGTCGGGGCTGCGCGAGGGCGACGTCGTGGGCGTCGAGCCGCTGCTGCGCTGCGGCGGCTGCGGGCACTGCGCGGCGGGGCGCTACAACCAGTGCCAGGTCGCGGGCGGGTTGATCGGCATCGCAGTGGACGGCGGGATGGCGCAGCAGGTGCTCGCGCCCGCCGAGGCGGTCTTCGCCGCGCCGCCGGGCGTCGACGGTGAGCTGGCCGCCATCGCCGAGCCGCTCGCCTGCTCGGTGCACGGCTTCGAGGAGATCCAGCTCGGCGACGGGGAAACGGTGCTGGTGATCGGCGGGGGCAGCATCGGGCTGACCGCGCAGCTCGCCGCGCAAGCCTACGGCGCGCAGGTGATCATGCTGGCGCGGCATCCGCACCAGCAGGAGGCCGCGCGGCGGCTCGGCGCGGTGGAGATCATCGGCGACGACGAAGCGGGCAAACAGCGGCTGGCGGAGCTCGCAGCGGACGACGCGATTGATGTGGTCGCCGAGTGTGTGGGCGGGCACGCGGATACGATCCGCACCTCGATCGACGCCGTGCGGCGGCTGGGGCGGGTCGTGATCCTCGGCGTGTTCGCGATCGACGACGCGGGGCTCAACCCGCTCACGTTGCTGGGGCGCGAGATCACGATGGTGGGGGCGGTCACCTACGCCGCGCCGGGCGGGCGGGTGCCCGATTACCAAAAGGCGCTGGAGATGTTGACGGGCTGCCGCGACGAGGCGCGCTCGCTGATCACGCACCGCTTCGGCCTGGACGACGTGAACGAGGCGTTCGATGCGGCGCTGGACAAGAGCAGCCTGTCGGTGAAGGTGCACCTGACGCCGAACGGGTGATTGGGGGTGTGGGGGGTGGGTTTCGTCGTTCCTGCCTGCGCAGGAATGACGGAATGGGGCGCGGGGATGACGGTTGGGGGAGCGGCGCGGGCGATTGGGGCGCGGGTATGGCGGTGGGGAGGAGCGGTGCGGGCGATCGGGGCGCGGTGTGACTGGTGCGCTGGCTCGCAGCGTCTCACCCCCCACCTAACCTCCCCCCTGGGAGGGGGGAGGGATGAATTGGGGAGGGTGGAGGTGAGGTTGGGGTGGGGTGGTGGTTCCTGCCTGCGCAGGAATGACGGAGGGGGGCGCAGGGTATGACGGAAGAGGGCGCAGGAATGACGGATCTGCTTTGCGTGGGGCGGGTTAGGAGGGGAGGGGGATCAGGACGGGGCGGTTGGAGATGGGGTGGGGGTGGCTGAGGAAGTCGAGGCCGAAGACGGGGCGGAGGATTTCGGGGTCGAGGGCGATTTGCGGGGCGTCGCAGCAGACCAGTTCGCCGCGGTGGAGGATGGCGGCGCGGTCGGCGTAGGCGGCGGCCAGGTTGAGGTCGTGCAGCACGGCGACGATCGCCGCGCCTTCGGCGGCCAGCTCGCGCAGCAGGTCGAGGACGAGGTGCTGGTGGCGGGGGTCGAGGTGGGCGGTCGGCTCGTCGACGAGGATGATCGGGGTTTCCTGGGCGAGGACGCGGGCGAGGGTGACGCGGGACTGTTCACCGCCGGAGAGGGTGGGGTAGGCGCGCGGGGCGTATTCGCGGGTGGCGGTGAGGCGCATGACGTTGTCGGCGAGTTGGGCACCGTGCTCGCGCTCGCCGCGCTCGCCCTCCCAGGGGGCGCGGCCCATGCGCACCACCTCGCGCGCGGTGAAGAGGAAGGGCAGGTGGCTGCTCTGGGGCATCACGGCGCGACGGCGGGCGAGCTGGCGCGGGGTGTAATCGGTGAGCGGTCGGCCGTCCATTTCGACTCGGCCGGTGGTGGGCGCGGCGTCGCCCGCGAGCAGGCGCAGCAGGGTGGTTTTGCCGGCGCCGTTGGGGCCGACGACGGCGACCAGCTCGCCGCCGTGGAGGTCGAGGCTGACCTCGCGCAGCAGCTCCTTGCCGTCGACGGCGAAGCCGACGGAGCGGGTGCGCAAGGCGGCGGTCTCGGGGGCGTCGGTCTCGGGCGCGTCGGTCACTTGCGCTCCTCCGGGAGCATCCCGCATGGGCCGCGGCGGCTAGAGCTCGATCTGCATACCGTCATACGCGGCCGCGACGCTGCCGGCAAATGCGGCCTGGGCCTCGGCGCGCGCGGCTTCGCGGTCGCTGTCGAACCAGAAGTGGGTGAGCACCAGCCGGGCGACGCCGGCGGCGCGGGCGAGTTCGACGGCCTGCAGGGCGGTGAGGTGTCCGCGCACGGGGCCGTCTTCGGGCTCATCGAGGGTTGCTTCGCAGAGCATCAGGTCTGCGCCGCGGGCGAGGGCGGCGACATTGTCGCTGGGCGCGGTGTCGCCGGTGTAGACGAGCGAGCGGGAGCCGTCGATTCGCACTGCGTAGCCGGGTACGTAGTGGACGCCTTCGACGAAGCGGGCGGTGAGGCCGTCGGCGAGCGTGAGCGCGCCGCCGGGGGGGTACTCCTCGACGATGAAGGTGTTTTCTAGGAAGTCGGGAGGGAAGTGGACGGCGGCGAGCACCTCGGCGAAGCGTGCGCGTCCGCCGGGCGGCAGGTGGAGTCGGACGCTGGGCGCGGGCAGGCCGGCCATGTCGCGGGTGAGGCGGAAGCGGAGGGGGAGGACATCGATGAAGTGGTCGGCGTGCATGTGGGAGATGATGATGTGGTCGATGTCGGCGTCGGGGCGGCGTTCGAGCAGGGCGGCGGCGGCGCCGTGCCCGCAATCGAGCAGGAGGCGCCGCCCCAGGTCTTCGAGCAGATAGCCTGAGCAGACGCCGCCGGGAGGCGGGCAAGCGGCGCCGGAGCCCAATACGGTGAGATGCATCGCGCCCCATTTCGCGCATCGCCGGAACCGCCGCGGCAGGCTGCGGCCCGGCCGCTCCGCCGATCTCGCCTGCGATGCTTAAAGCTTAGGCAATGAACGACCAGCTCAATGTCAATCGGGCAGCGCAGGGGAGTTCGACGCACAGGGCGCATGGGGCGCGCGGGCTGTGCGGCGACTGCCGCTGGGCGCGGCAGGTCGTGAACCGGCGGGGCAGCGAGTTTCTGCTGTGCGGCAGGCAGCGGATCGATTCGCGCTTCCGCAAGTATCCGCCGCTGCCCGTGCTGTCCTGCGCCGGGTTTGAGCGCGGCGAGAAGTCGTTATGACGCCCGGCGGTCCAACGGGCAGCCCGATCTGGCTGCGCAGCTTCTCGGATATCGCCTGGCGGCTGCTGGTGGTGGCGGGGCTGCTGATTCTGCTGGGCCTGGCGGCGGCGCGGCTGCGACTGATCTTTCTGCCGCTGCTGGCGGCGATCATTCTGGCGACGGCGCTGCTGCCGGCGAAGCGGGCGCTGCGGCGGCGCGGCTGGCCCAACACGCTGGCGACGATTGTGGTGGTCGGTGGGGCGGCTGTGGCGCTGGCGGCGGTCGGAGCGGGCGCGGCGGCGACGGTCGCCGCCGATTTCAACGAGCTGAACATCGACATCGAAAACGGCTTCAGCCGCCTCGCGGAGGGAATCGCGGACTCGCTGGGCATTCCCCAGGAGCGGATCGACAGCGCGATCGATGACGTGATCGAGGCGGCGCGGGGCAACGCGGGGACGCTGGCTGGCGGGCTGTTCAGCGGGGTGCTGGTGCTGGCCGAGGTCGTCGCGGGCGGCGTGCTGATGCTCGTGCTGCTGTTCATGATTGTGAAGGACGCGGAGCAGATGCAGCGGGCGATCGCGCGGCGGTTACAGCGCGGCAGTCGGCGCGGCTTTCTGGCGCTGAGCTCGTCGATCTGGACGACGCTGGGCGGCTATTTCCGCGGGGTGCTGGCGGTGGCGCTGATCGACGGGGTGTTGATCGGAATCGGGCTGGCGATCATCGGCGTTCCGTTCGCGCTGGCGCTGGCGGTGCTGACATTCTTCGGCGCGTTCATCCCGGTGATCGGAGCGATTCTGGCGGGCGTCGCGGCGGTGCTGGTGGCGCTGGCGACGGAGGGCGTCGGCGCGGCGATCGGCGTGGGGGTGTTGGCGCTGGCGGTGCAGCAGATCGAGGGCAATGTGCTCGCGCCGATGATTTTGGGGCGGGCGGTGTCGCTGCACCCGGCGGTGATTCTGATTGCGGTGGCCGTGGGCGGCGCGCTGTGGGGGATTCTGGGCGCGTTTGTGGCGGTGCCGGTCGCCACCGTTGCGGTGACGCTGCTGGATTACTACACCGGGCGGTCGGCGGCGCGCGCTGGGGGTTGAGGGCGCGTGTGGTCAGTGTTGCTCGGCGGCTCGGCGATCGATCTCTCGTGCGGCCATGAGCTCAACGCGCCTCAGGCAGTTCGACGTGATCCGATCGCACTTCTCCCATTCCCCCGGGTAGTAGTCGAATGTCTCTATGAGCCTGAGCGGATCGGCGGCTAGTCCAGCGATCAACGTGTCTTCGCCAGTCGAGTCGGCGCGTTCGGTCGGCCGGCAGCGGAACCACTTGTCGGGTTGTGATCTGTCAAAGTAGATGCGAGTCTCACCGTAGAACCCGAGGGGCATTTGGTTCGGCCCTTCAAGGCAGAGTACGACATCGGCCTGCTCAATCGCGCTGCTCTCAATCTCTTCGAGATTGGCATCAGAGTTGTCGTCGTGCAAGATTTCCGGGATCACCACGTGCTTGACGAAGCGATGCTCCGACAAGCGCTTCTGTAGTTCTTTGCGTTTCTTGTATTCGGGCGTCCTCCGCCCATCGCCAAGTAGCGTGACCTCCAGCGCCAGCGACCTCTCAATCGCATGGCGGGCGCCGACCCGCTTCCGCACATCCTGCTCAATGCGGGATTGGCCTTCGATCACTCTCGATCGCCCTCGTCCAGCAGCCGCTGGATAAGGGCGCGGCCAGCGGGTGAGGCGGTGAATTCGGTGCCCGAGTCGTAGAGTAGGCGGGCCCGTTGCAGGCGCGAGAAGGCGATCCACTCCTTGGGCGATTCGAGCCAGTCGGCGAGGTCTTCGCAGGTGGCGTGGCCACGTTCGTAGATGCGTGCGAGGATGGTGGCAGCCTCCAGATCGAGGGTAACAGCGCTCTGCTCCAGCGCCAGCGTGTTGAGGAGGGCGCTGGTCCTGTCCACAGTGCCGTGTGATGGCCATTGGACCACAGTGGCAGGGCCACTGATCATGTTGCTGAGGTCGAGCTTGTTGAGGAGCCACGAACCAGTCGGCAGATGCCCTAACCAATGCGTGACGCGACTGTTCCACTCATCAACGGGAGGGCTGTGGTTGAAGGCAGAGTCCGTGATCGCGCCGAGGGCCACTGACATGAAGTAGCCAGTGAACTGCGACGCATTGTCGCTCGGCGAAGACTGACGCCCGAACTCAACAGGTGCGGCACTTTGGCGACTTCGGGCATTCTCGTCAAAGGTACCCGCTATGATGAGCGTTTCTCCGGCAGAGGACGGTTGGGTAGCTGTGGCCATAAGGCGTTTCCCCTTCCTGAACTCAGTGCGCCGCGTCAGCCGGGCAACCGGCCGATGATCTCACTGATGCTTGCCCAGACTCTAGGTCCCTCGTCGCCGAGGCGTCCAATGTCTGGCGCACGCTCGTAGTGTGCATTCGCGTCAAACCTCAAGCTCTCTCGGCCATCTGGCTCAACCACGACTTGGAGGACGACATTGATGCGGGTAGCATCTGCCATCCCAGCATCCGTTGAGAGTGTGATCTGAGACACACTCCACGCCTCTTCACGCTTCCCCAACACATCAGCGAGCTGTTGCGCGTCTACGAGGCGGCTCATCGTCTCTCGTGGGTTGACGCCATTCAGCACTCCTTGGACGTTCCAACCGTACGCTTGGACCGAAAATTTCGACGCCTCGAACATTTTGATGAGGCCGACGGCTGCCGCCACCATCTCAAGGCGGGCTGGCGGCGCACCATTATGGTCAATCACTGCCGCAGCCGGAGATTGCAGCACCACGCTCAACTGATCGCGGGCGCTGACCGCGCGCAACGCCTCTCCGCCTGAACCCGCGACGACGGGCTCGTGCAAGATCGCTGCGATTTCAACAGCGTTCACGGTCGTCAAACCACTGTCGGGAGACGGCTGAGGGACCAGCGTCAAGTTGTAGTCAGTGACCGTCGGTTCCACGCTCACTGCTGCCCTTCGCACTCTGCCCGAGCGTCACATTCGCCCAGCATCCCCAGCATAGAACAGCCTGCCCTCGTTGGGGCGTGACTGTGGACAAGCTGTCGCGGCCTGCTGGTCCACAAGCTGGCGGTCCCGCGCTAGGCCCACAGAGCGGACCACCAGGAGTTCGCGCGGCCCAGGGGGCTAGGAGTCCAGCAGCTTCGCTTTCTGCTGCGCGAACTCCTCTGGTGTGAGGATGCCGCGCTCCATCAGCGAGGCCAGCTTCTCCAGTTGGTCGGCGACATCCACAGGCGATCCGGTGGATGATGTCGCCTCAGGTGCCGGGAGGGGCTTTGGAGGTGGTGGCTTGCGCTCGCGGATCAGCTCCTGTGTGAGGTTCACAAGTGGCTGGACCATGTCGGCCTTGATCATCCCGATCGTGCGCAGATTGTCGCCGTACTCGATCTTGATCTGTCCGAACTCAGGGCCCGCCTCGCCTGCGACCGAATCGATGCCGTTGAGCTCGAAAGCGCTCGTCTGCACTTCGCCCGTTGAGCGTTGTTCCATGACGACGACGCGACGATCTGTCACAGCAACGAGCGTCGTGCCCTCCGCGCTGGTGCCAGTAGTGAAGAGCAAGATTTGCTCGTCTTGTTCGACGATCTCCCGCAAAGCGGGCATGCGCGCCGGTTGGGAGTCTGAGCTCGGTGGCTGCTGCATCGGTGCCGTGATGGGAGGAGTCTCGATCAGATCTGGCGTTCCGATCTCGGTAGTCTCGCGATCACGGTAAGGCGCGGCGCTCGCCTGGCCACTTGAACGGAGAGCAGGTCTCGCATCGTCCGGTTCAGGGGCGTAGTGCGGATGGACAGTTGCAGAGAGGTCTGCCTCCTGCCGATTCCGTCGCGCTTCCTCCGCGCGCCGCGCGAACAACACAACGCTGTCGTTGTGCGCGACTGTGATCTTCACCCGCATGTCTTGCAAGAGGATGTCGATTTGACCGGAACCAAATCCCCTCTTGGCGGTGATCTTCACCACACGCGCCAGGTCCAAAGAGACGGCCTCACCGGGATCGTCTTTGAGAATCAGGATGCGGTGGTCAGTCACTGCGAGCAAGTTTTCCCGAAGGTTGCCTTCTGCGGTTCCCGCGGAAAGCGCGAGCACCACCTCGGCAGGCGCCAAGACTGCGCTCAGCGCTTCGAGTCGTCGGGTCTTCCGCCTCAGGCTGAGGCCACCCTCGGACGCCACGCGCTGGTACTCAGGCATCCGATCGCTCGGGTGATCAGTTCCGTCAAACGCCGACATCTGTCGCCTCCTGTGCCGAGCGCATTCCGCGCGAAGCTTCAGTCTAGCAGGCCAGTGGTCCAGTCACTCCACCAGGCCGGGGTAGAGGAGTTGCTTGATTTGGCCGCGGAAGTTGAAGGTGCCGCTGGGCATGAACTGGGTCATGAAGATGGCGATGAGGTCTTCGGCGGGGTCGATCCAGAAGATGGTGCTGGCGGCGCCGCCCCAGTAGTATTCGCCGACTGAGCCGACGTTTTGGGTTCTGGGGAGATTGAGCAGTACGGCGAAGCCGAGGCCGAAACCGACGCCGTCGTTGGCGGTTTCGCTCCAGGTGCCGAGCGCGCGCTCGCTGAGATCGGCGTTATCGGGGAGGTGGTTCATCGTCATCAGGTCGATGGTTTTGGGGCCCAGAATTCGCGCGCCGTCCAGCTCGCCGCCGTTGAGCAGCATCTGGCAGAAGCGCTGGTAATCCTGCGCGGTCGAGGCCAGGCCGCCGCCGCCCGACAGGAAGGTCGGCTCTTCCAGGTACTGGTTTGCGCCGAACGTATCGATCGCGCGCAGCTGTTTGTCGGCGCCCCGTTCGTAGTTGGCGGCGAGGCGATGCTGTTTGTCGGCGGGGACGTAGAAGCCGGTATCGTCCATCCCCAGCGGCTCGAAGATTTGCTCGCGCAGATACTCGTCGAAGCGGCGCCCGGAGATCTCCTGCACGAGATAACCGCAAACGTCGGTCGAGACGCCGTAGTTCCAGTGATCGCCGGGCGAGAACTTGAGCGGCAGTTCGGCCAGGCGGTCGATCATCGATTGCAGATCGCGTCCGCGCATCGCGCCGGCCTGGTAGACCTCGTGTTTGAAGTACCCGGCTTCGAGCGGTCCTTCCATGAAGCCGTAGGTCAGGCCCGACTGGTGCGAGAGCAGGTCGCGCACGGTCATCGGGCGCTCGGCCGGGGCGGTCGCGTAGTCGGGGTACTCGCCGCCGGTCATCACGCGCAGATTGTTCCATTGGGGGATGAAGCGCGAGACGGGGTCGGAGAGTTGGAATGCGCCGCGCTCGAAGAGCATCATCAGCGCGACCGAGGTGATCGGCTTGGTCATCGAGTAGATGCGGAAGATGGCGTCGACCGCCATCGGCAGGCCGCGCTCGCGGTCCATCATGCCCAGCGCGGAGAGGTGGGCGATTTCGCCGCGGCGGCTGATCAGCGTGAGGCAGCCGGCGATTTTCTGCGGCTCGATGTAGCGCTCGAGCAGGTGCCGGTCGAGCCGTTGCAGCGCGTCGATCGAGATGCCCGTGCCGCCGACGGTGATATCGCTTGCCATGTTCTGCCGCCTCCGCTCTGCTGCGCGCGCCAACCGGTTGGATTTCGCTAGACTACCGCCGATCAACCGGATCGGATGCGAAAGGGTGCGACGATGAGCGCAATTGCCGAGACCAGCGCAGGGAAGGTCGAGGGGACGGAGGAGGGCGGGCTGTGCGTCTTCCGCGGCATTCCCTACGCCGCGCCGCCGGTGGGCGATTTGCGCTTCCGCCCGCCGCAGCCGGTCGAGCCGTGGGAAGGGGTGCGGGCCGCGGCGGCGTTCAGCCCGATCGCGCCGCAGGTCTCGAATCCGGTGCTCGATGATCTGCTGCCCCCGCCCGATCCGCCGCAGCCGCAGAGCGAGGACTGCCTCTACCTCAATGTCTGGACGCCCGGCCTGAGCGGGGCGCGGCCGGTGATGGTCTGGATTCACGGCGGCGCGTTCACGATCGGCTCGGGCAGCGAGGCGTACTACGACGGCGCGAATCTGGCCTCGCGCGGCGATGTGGTGATCGTCACGATCAACTACCGGCTGGGGGCGTTCGGGTTCGTCAACCTGCCGGCGCTGGGCGAGACCAATTTCGGGATGCGCGATCAGATCGCGGCGCTGCGCTGGGTGCGGGAGAACATCGCGAACTTCGGCGGCGATCCGGGCAACGTGACGATCTTCGGCGAGTCGGCGGGCGGGATGAGCGTCGGCTCGCTGATGGCCTCGCCCGAAGCGGCGGGGCTGTTTCACAAGGCGATTCCGCAGAGCGGCGCGGCGCACAACGCGCTGACGATGGAGGAGACGGAGGCGACGGGCCGCCGCTTCGCCGAGCATCTGGGCGTCGATCCCGACGATGTCGACGCGCTGCGGGCCGCCTCGACCGAGGATGTGCTGGCGGCCTCCGTCTCGGTGGATCCGCTGGCGGCGGGCGAGATGAGCGGCGCGGCCTCGCCGACGCCGCAGATGCCGTTCCAGCCGGTGATCGACGGGCAATTCCTCTCGAAGCTGCCGATCGAGCACATCCGCGAGGGCTCGGCGGACGGCATCGCGACGCTGGTCGGCTCGCTCGATGAAGAGATGAAGATGATCATCGCCGCGGTGCCTGAGGATCCTGCGGAGGAAGACGTGATCGCAGGGCTGAGCGCGATTCACCCCGACGGGCGCGCGGCGTACGCGGCCTACCGCGCAGCGCGGCGCGAGCGGGGCGAGGACGACTCGCCGGGCGAGATTTTCATCGCGGTGATCGGCGATGTGATGCTGCGGGTGCCGGGCTTGCGGCTGGCCGACGCGCAGACCTCGCGCGCGCCGACCTACGCCTACCTGTTCGACTGGAAGTCGCCGGGGCTGGACGGCAAGCTGGGCTCCTGCCATGCGCTGGAGATCCCGTTCGTCTTCGGCACGCACGGGACCGCGCCCAACTTCGCCGGCAGCGGGCCGGCGGCGGACGCGCTGGCGGAGACGACGATGGACACCTGGCTGGCGTTCGCGCGCAGCGGCGATCCGGCCAACGGCGCGGTCGAAGCGCCGGCCTGGGATGCGGAGAGCAAGCCGATCACGGTGCTGGGCGACAATGTGCGGGTCGAGCGCGACTGGCGCGGCGCGGAGCTGGGCGTCTGGGACGGGGTAATCGTCTGAGCGGAGGGGGGTGCGCCAGATCGGTTATTCCTGCCTGCGCAGGAATGACGGTTGGGGGCGCAGGAATGATGGAGGGGCGGGTGCGGCGGAGGGGGTACGGAGGTGCGACATGGGCGATCGGGGCGGGGCGCGATTTGGTGTGCTGGCTCGTGGCGTTCCACCCCCCACCTAACCTCCCCCCTGGAAGGGGGGAGGGATGAATTGGGGAAGGGGTGGGTAGTGGGCGCGGCGAGGTACCCGCGGCAAGCGCGGGTATGACGGATCTACTCGCGCGGGTGTGACGAGCAGGAGGGTGGTGGTGCGCGATTAGCGTGAATAGGCCCCAGGGCGGACCGTCGGGATGCTGAGGCGCGCAGCGACGCTGGAGGTCGCGCGGGTTCCTGCCTGCGCAGGAATGACGGTTGGGGGCGCAGGAATGACGAAGAGGGTGGGGGTGACGGAGGGGGCAGGGGAATGACGGTTGGGGGCGGGTGCGACGGATCTACTCGCGCGGGTGTGACGAGCAGGAGGGTGGTGGAGTGCGCGATTAGCGTGAATAGGCCCCAGGGCGGACCGTCGGGATGCTGAGGCGCGCAGCGACGCTGGAGATCGCGTGGGTTCCTGCCTGCGCAGGAATGACGGTTGGGGGCGCAGGAATGACGGTTGGGGGCGCGGGGGTGTTGCTGGGTGGTAGGCGATTAGTGTGAGCGAGCCTTAGGGAAAGGGGAAGTGGCGCGCGTAGATGTTGAAGAGCGTGGTCTGGACTCCGAAGATGCCGTAGTGGACGCGCTGTAGCAGCGCATCGGGCGAGCCGACGGCTCGGCCTCGGGCGTATACGGCCCATTGATACGTCAGCTCGTCAAGCGACACGGGGGCGGCTTCCAGGTTGACGCGGAGCGCCTGCGGCAACGTATCTGGGCCCGCGGATCGCAGCTCCCACGCCAGATTGTTCAGCGTGTACAGCCGGGATGAAGCGTGGGCCAGAGCGGCGCGTTCCTCAGCCGTCAGCGGCGCGTCGCCGCGCAGCAATGGACAGCCCACCGCGACGCAAATCGTTGATCGCACTTCGCTCTCCATCAGGCTGATCACTGTCAGCATGCGCAGGATTGTGGGGTGGGTGCGAGCGGCGTCCCCGCTCGTCGCGCCGCCTTTGGGTGACTTCGGGCAGGCGCTCTGGGCGTCAAGGGAGTCGATCTCTGCGAGCAGCCCGTTGAACAGATCGCGTGTTTTCTGCGGGATCGGCGATTCTGGTTGCTCGTCAAACGCTTCCTCGCCCCGCTCAACGAGTTGGACAAGCCAGTCAGCCCACGCGGCGCTTGCCAGCTTCAGCGGATGGCGTTGAATCCGCAGCTCTTGCGCCTCTTCGTAGGGCATCTCGTCAAGCACGGCGTCGATTCCTGTCAAGATCGCATCGATCTCCACCGCGTCCGTCCACAGGAGCGCGCGGCGCTCTGCGCTCAGCGGAAAGATTGGGACATCGTCCGAAGGGAGCAACTGCTCGCTGCTGCGGATGGCAACCTCCAGCTGACTGACCAGCAGGATCAGTCGAAAGAGCCGCGCCCGGCGCAATTCCACCGCGCCGTTCTGCGCGGCGGCCTCTTGTGGATTACAGGCCGGATCATCCGTTTCCGCGCTATCATTCGCGGCCCGAGCTTCCGTTGTTGGCGCTTCGCCGATATCCGGCAGCGGATCGCGGCAGGCGGCGGCCAGCGCGACAGCGGCGGCAACAGCCAGGCAGAGCAGCGCGGCGCGGCGGGCGGATTTTGCCCACGGCCGGCTGATTCGCGTTCGCATGCCGAGTTCTCCGACTCCGAGCCGTGTGCGCCTCAACGGGGCTGCGACGGTGGCGCTAGCCTAGCTGCGCATTGCGAAGGGAGAGCGCCATGGACGCGATTGCCGAGACTGCCGCAGGGAGCGTGGGGGGCTTTGAGGAAGACGGCCTGTACGTCTTTCGCGGCATTCCTTATGCCGCGCCGCCGGTGGGGGATTTGCGCTTTCGCGCGCCGCAGCCGCATCCCGGCTGGGAGGGCGTGCGCGACGCCGGCGATTTCGGCGCGATTGCGCCGCAGATTTCCAACGACGGGCTGGAAGAGCTGCTCGGCTCGTTTCCCCAGCCGCAGAGCGAGGACTGTCTCTTCCTCAATGTTTGGACGCCGGGCGTCGACGGCGCGCGGCGTCCGACGCTGGTCTGGATTCACGGCGGCGGCTTCACGATCGGCTCGGGCAGCGAGCCTTACTACGCGGGCGCGACGCTGGCCGATCGCGGCGATGTCGTGGTGGTGACGATCAACTACCGACTCGGCGCGCTCGGCTTCCTGCACGCGCCGGCGCTGGGCGAGACCAATTTCGGGATGCGCGACCAGATCGCGGCGCTGCGCTGGGTGCGGGAGAACATCGCCAACTTCGGCGGCGACCCGGACAGCGTGACGATCTTCGGCGAGTCGGCCGGCGGGATGAGCGTGGCCACGCTGATGGCCTCGCCCGAAGCGGCGGGGCTGTTTCGGCGCGCGATTCCGCAGAGCGGGGCGGGGCATCACACGATGGCGTTGGCCGACGCCGAGGCGGTCGGCGCGTCCTTCCTCGAACGGCTCGGCGTCGCGCCGGACGATGTCGACGCGCTGCGCGCCCTGCCGGTCGAGACGATCCTCGAAAAGCAGGGCGAAATGGAAGCGGAGATGTTCGCCGCGATCGCGGAGGGCGGCACGGCCGAGATGCGCTTCACGCCGGTGGTCGACGGCGAGTTTCTGACTGCGCGGGCGATTGACGCGATTGCGGCCGGGCAGTCGCGCGGCGTGCAGACGCTGGTCGGCTACCTCGACGACGAGTGGAAGCTGTTCACGGCGATGCTGCCCGGCGATCCGCCCAACGAGGAGGATGTGGTGGCGCGGCTGGAGACGATGGGGCTCGACGGACGCAGCGCCTACGACGCCTACCGCGCGGCGCGGCTGGCGCGCTCCGAGCCGGCCGAAGCGGCCGACATCGGCGTCGCCGCGGCGGGGGACCAGCTGTTCACGATCCCCGCGCTGCGGCTGGCCGACGCGCAGTCGGCGCAGGAGCGGGGCACGTTCATGTACCTGTTCGACTGGAAGTCGCCGGCGCTGGGCGGCGCGCTGGGCTCCTGCCACGCGCTGGACATCCCGTTCGTCTTCGGCACCTACGAGGACGCCGCGGAGTTCGCCGGCTCGGGCCCCGAGGCGGCGGCGCTGTCGGGAAGGGTGATGGACGCCTGGCTGGCGTTCGCCCGCCACGGGGACCCATCGACCGAGTCACATGGGTTCCCGGCTTACGACTCGGAGCGGCGCGCGCAGCTGGTCTTCGGCGACAATATCCGCGTTGAATACGACTGGCGCGCCGAGGAGCGCGCCCTCTGGGAGGGTGTGCTGTAGGGGCTGTTCGCACTGCTGTCGTTCCTGCCTGCGCAGGAATGACGGAGGGGGCGCAGGAATGACGGAGGGGGCGCAGGAATGACGGAAGCGGGGTGCAGGAATGACGGAAAGGGCGAGTGCGATGGTGGTACGGCGTGGGCGATCGGGGTGTGGCGCGATTTGGTGGGGTTGGCTTGCGGCTGAGGGGCAGACACCCGCCTAAGGCCGCGCGGAGGGGCTGCGCGATTGATGGGGTTGGCTCGCGGCTGAGGGGTAGGCGCCGCCTAAAGCCGGGGGGGCTGCGCGATTGGTGGGGTTGGCTTGCGGCTGAGGGGCAGGCGCCGCCTAAGGCCGGGGGGGCTGCGCGATGGTGGGGTTGGCTTGCGGCTGAGGGGCAGGTACCCGCCTAAGGCCGGGGGGGCTGCGCGATGGTGGGGTTGGCTCGCGGCCTCTCACCCCCCACCTAACCTCCCCCCTTCCAGGGGGAGGGATGAATTGGGGAAGGGGAAGATGAATTGGGGAAGGAGGGAGGGATGAATTAGGGAAAGGGGGAAGGGGTGAATTGGGGAAGGGGGAAGGGGTGAATTGGGGAAGGGGGGAGGGGTGAATTGGGGCGCAGGAGTGGTGGAAGTGCTAGCAGACCTCAGCACAGCAGCGCTATTGAGCGCCCGTTGAGCGGCTGTAGCGGGCGATTGTTTTCGCCGCCCACGATCTCGCTTAGCGCGGCAAGCTGCTCCGGCGAGGCCGCGCGCCGCTCGCGCATGATGAGCCAGGCCACGCCCTCGGTGCAGGGCGGCGTGGTGAGCGAGCCGTCGTAGGCGTAGTACGATGTGCCATTGGGCTGAAAATCGCGCCCCGACAGCTCAGTGTTCCGCTCCACATCGCCCCGCGCGGCGTCGAGCAGTCGTTGGATTGCGGGGTCGGCCGCACCGATTTCGTAGAGGATGCCGACCACCGCGATCTCGCCGGTGTCACGGCTATGCACCAGGTGCAGCTCCATCGGGAAGGAGCGCCCCGCGATCCGGTGCTCGCTCGGCGTATGCCAGTGGATTTGCAGCAGGCGGTAATCGCCCGCGGCGCTGCTCAGCCTGTTGCGCTCGTCGAAATGGGTGTGGACCGAGTGGCTGAAGCGGGCGATCTCGGTCGAGCGCCCGGCGTAGTCGAAGGTCGGCGGCGGCGCTCCCGCCGAGACAGGCGCTTCCACGATGTCGATCGGCGACTGGCTCGCGCCCTCGGCGCAGGCCGCGTAGTCGGCGGACAGATCAGCCCAGCGCTCCGGCGCGCCCGCGCCCACGTAGCCCCATTCGACAGTTTCGGCCTGCTCGCCCACGACTCAGCCTGCAGACATCGCCGCCCGCGCCTGGCGGTAGAGCCAGATCGCCGCCTCGATCGCCAGCAGCGAGAAGAGGACGTCGACCGCCGGGTAGTGGATCAGATGCGAGATCACCACGAATTCGCCCGCCTCGTTCTCCGGCCACAGCGACCAGAACCACTCCCAGAAGAAGAGAACGATCAGCGCGATCGCCGCGTAGAAGGCGACCGTCGTCCCCAAGTACTCGCGCGTCACCGCCGCGTCGCCGCCGCCCGGCAGGTGGAACTTGCGCCAGATGTTCAACGGCAGCAGCACGATCACGACCGGCACCGCCATGTCGTTCATGATCCGCCAGATGGGGTAGTCCGGCGAGTTGTCGTGGTAGACGGGGGTCAGGGCGAGGTTGAAGCCGTAGGCCAGCCCCATCCCGCCGATGTAGATCATCGCCAGAATCAGCACGATCACTCGTGGCTGCATGCGCACCTCGCCTCCCGCCTTGCTGCTGGAAATCGCCGCCGCAAATCAACGGCCGCGCCATAGTTTAGCCTGCGCCTGCCGCAGCGCAGCGGCGGTTGGGAGCAGCGAAATGCCGGACGAGACGCAGCACGAGACCTACGACCCCGCGGTGCATAACCGCGCCACGCCGCAGGAGACCTTTGGGCCGGTGGTCAAAGTCGACCTGCTCGAAGACGGCGGCATCTACCTGATCACGCTGAACCGCCCGCATCGGCTGAACGCGATCGGCGACGGGCTGTCGGAGGCGCTCTACGACGCCTTCGTGCAGTACCGCGACGATCCGCGCGCGCGCTGCGCCGTGCTGACCGGCGCGGGGCGGGCGTTCTGCGCCGGCGCGGATCTGATCAACACGACGGAGCTGCGCGAGGCGGCGCGCGAGGGCCGGGAGTCGCGCGTTCACGCGCCCGACCGACGCAAGAACCCCACGCCGCTCTCGGAGACGCTCAACCTCTGGAAGCCGACCATCGCCGCAATCAACGGCTGGGCCGTCGCCGGCGGCTTCATGTACGCGATGCAGTGCGACATCCGCATCATGTCCGAGGAGGCCAAAGTCGGCATCGCAGAGGCGCGCTGGAACATGGGCGGCGCGGGCTGGATGGCGCCGCTGACGCGCCAGATCGGGCTCGGCTCGGCGCTCGAGCTGACGCTCTGGGGCGACACGCAGTACGACGCGCGGCGCTGCTACGAGCTCGGCTGGGTGCAGCGCGTCGTGCCCCGCGAACTGCTGCTCGAAACAGCGCTCGCCTACGCGCGGCGGATGCTCTACCTCGCCCCGCGCGCGGTGCAGAACTTCAAACAGGCGCTCTACCGCGGCTACTACATGGAGCCGCTCACCGCCCAACAATACGGCGCCGCCATGGAGCAAAACCTCCAGGGCATGAACGACTCCATCGAAGGCCCAAAAGCCTTCTCCGAAAAGCGCCGCCCTAAGTTCACGGATACTTAGGGGCGCGGGTGGGGTGGGTGAGAGGGTGGTTCCTGCCTACGCAGGAATGACGGGAGGGGGGCGCAGGAATGACGGGAGGGGGCGCAGGAATGACGGGAGGGAGGCGCAGGAATGGCGGGAGGGGGTGTGGGTGTGACGGGGGGATCTGGGATGATGGGGTGTGTGTTGGCGGTGGGAAAGGGGGGTGGCTTGGGCGATCGGGGCGCAGCACGACGGGTGGTGGCGGCTCGGTGCCTCCCACCCCCCACCTAACCTCCCCCCTGGAAGGGGGGAGGGATGAATTGGGGAGGGGGGGAGGGTTGGGGTGGGGGGTTCCTGCCTGCGCAGGAATGACGGAGGTAGGGCGCAGGAATGACGGGAGGGGGTGTGGGGGTGAGGGGGGGATCTGGAATGATGGGGTGTGTGTTGGCGGTGGGAAGGGGGTGGCTTGGGCGATCGGGGCGTGGCACGACGGGTGGTGGCGGCTCGGTGCCTCCCACCCCCCACCTAACCTCCCCCCTGAGAGGGGGGAGGGATGAATTGGGGAGGGGGGAGGGATGTAATTTTTTCTGGGGGGATGTAATTTTTTGGGGGATGAATCAGGGGAGGAGGGAGGAGTGGTGGGTGGAATTGATGCTGCGGACTGTGGCTACGAATTCGGCTAGCGAGGTTGAGTGGGCCCGTAGGCGTTGCAGCAGTGGGCCGTAGGGGCTGGTTGCGCCGGGTTGATCCGCGTAGCCGCCGCGGAAGGCGAAGAAGGCCTGGTTGATTCGCCGGTACGCCGCGCCGAGCGCGGCCAGCTCGCTGCGGGCCGCCGCCATCCGCGCTTCGGCCTCGGCGACGCGACCGTCGGCCAGCAGCGCGTCGACCTCCAGCCGCAGATCGCGCAATGCGGCGGCTGCGGCGCTGGGCGGCGCCTTGAGCTCCGCCGCTGAGCGCAATTCGGGCTCGCGGCCGGCCGCCAGCGCGCCCAGCTCGTCGCCCGCGATGTCGGCCACCGTCTCGTTGATCGTGCGCAGCTCGTCGGAGTCGAAATAGGCGCGCCCCAGCGGGTGAAAGATCAGATAGTGGTGCATCCACTCGTGCGCCGCGAGGCGTAGCGCGTCGTACCAGTCGGCACGGGGGATGATCAGCGCGGGGTAGGTCGCCACGCCGCCTATCCCGCCGATCCAGGCCGACCATTCGCCCCCCGCCTCGATCCGCGCCTCGATTTCGCCGTATTCGCTGTGCGGCAGCTGCGGCGAGAGCAGCCGCGACGCGACCAGCCGAATCTCGTCGCGCGGCGAGATCGCCAGCACCCGCGGCGCGCGCTGCAGCTCCAGATCCAGCGGCGGCCAAACGAGCGCCTGCGAGCGAAACAGCGGCAGCGGCGTGGCCAGCCCGGCCGCCGACACTGCGTCCGACACCGCGCGCTCCAGCGCCCGCTCGACGCACTGCGCCTCGCGTCCGTCAAGCGCGCCGCCGCCGCCCGCCAGCCTGGCCAGCGCTTCGCGCGGATCGCAGGACGGCGCGTCGTAGATCGCGCCGCCCGCCAGCATCAGCCAGCGGTTGAGCGCATACTGCAGCTCCCAGCGGATTAGCGTGAAGCGGTGTCCTTCCGACGCTTGCCCGATCACTTCTGTCAGCGGCGAGGCCGCGCCCGCGCCGCCGCCCAGCTGGGCCGCGCTCAGTGCGGCGATCGAGGTGATCGCCGCCAGCAGGCCAACCGCGAGCAGCGCGGCGGCGATACGCTGCCTGAGGCGGCGCGGGTACGGAGCGGACATGTCGGAATGCTAAATGCGCAGTCGGGCGCGCCCGCGGTGGGCGGCGGGTGGCTGCCCGCGAGGCGCGAGGCGCGGCTGCTCGCCGCGGCGATCGACCTGCTCGTGGTCGCGCTGCTCGGCGCGCTCTGCGCGTTGCTCGCGCTCGCTGCAATGCTGATCCAGGTTGACCCCTTTGAGTCCGACCCCACTCTCGGCCAATGGCTGGTCGGCTACGCCGTGGCCGCGCTTGGGCTGCCCGCCGCCGCGCTCTACATCGCGCTCGCCACGCTGCGCGGCGGCACGCTCGGCGCGCGTCTGCTCGGCCTGCGCGTGGAAGCCGCGCCCGCCCGCGTCCTGCTGCGCGCCCTGCTCTGGTGGCCCGGCGGCATCGCCGCAATTGCCCTCTGGTGGCCCTGGCTCGATCCGCAGGGGCGCGCTCTGGTGGACCGCATCAGCGGCACGCGCCTGCTCGAACGCGCCGCCGCGCTTGGACCGTCGGTTTCATGAGCCAATCGCTGCCCGAAGCGCCGCTGCGCCGGATCGAGGCCGTCTCGGGCGAGCAGCCGCGTCGGGCCGGGATCGGGCGCTGGGCGGTGCTCGCGCTCGCCGCGGTGGCCACGGCGATCGTCGCCGTCACAGTGACCGTCTCGCAGGCGACCCAACGGCAGACGGCCGAGACGCTGCTGGCCCGCGTGACCCGCGCGCTCTTCGAGGTCGACGCCGTCGTCGCGGTGGCCTGGGACGATCTCGCGCTGGCCGCCGCGGAAGGCCGCGAGCTGGCGGTCGACGCAGTGCCGCTGCCGTTGGTGATCTTCCCGGCCGATCTGGCCGAGGGGCCGAGCGGGCTGGCCGAGGTGATCTCGGCGCAAATTGCGCGCAACCTCTACGAGGACGGGTTCGACTCGCTGCTGGAGCAGCCGCGCGGCGTGACCGATTTCTTTTCGGAAATTTCCGTCTTCGCCGGCACGATCGGGCGGCTGACGGCGGGCGGGCGAACGCTGGCAAGCGTCGCGCTGATCGTCTCGCTCTGCGCGTTCGTGCCGCTGGCGCTGGGCTCGCTCGCGCAGGCGCGCGGGTCGCGGCGGCTGCTCTACCTCGGCGCGGCGCTGGGCGCGGGCGGGCTGATTGCGCTCGTGGTGGGCGTCGTCGCGGGGGGGCGCTTCGACACGCTCGCGCAGGCGGCGGCCGATCCGCTGCTGGCGGAAATTTACGCCGTGGGCGCGGACCTCTCGGCGCTGTTGATCCGCAACAGCGGCGTCATCGCGATCCTCGGCGCGGTGATCGCGGCGATTTCGCTGGCCGCCGCCTATCTTGACCGCCGCCTCTGACGCGCGGCGTAGACGCCGGGCGGGAGCGCGGCGGGTGGGAGCGGATCGGTCGCACCCGGGGTGTGTTCACGCTTGCGTCGTTCCTGCCTGCGCAGGAATGACGGGGAGGGGCGCGGGGGTGACGGGAAGGGGTGGCAGAGTTGGTGGGCGCTTGACGCTGCGCGGGGGGGCGGGGAAGCTGTGGGCATGGCGGGGCGGATGCTGGCGCTGGTGCCGGATGAGACTGCGCGCGCGCAGATTGATCTGCTGCGCGCGCTCTATGACCGGGAGCGGGTTGAGGACACGCCGCCGCATATCCCGCTGACCGACGAGGTCGCCACGCCATACCCGCTCGACGAGCTGGCGCAGATGGTGGAGATCATCCTCTCTTTGTTTCAGCCATTCATGCTTGAGCTGGCGCGGCCTACGGCGTGGTTCGACGGCGACCAGCATCTGCTGCAGATTGTGGCCGAGCAGGGCGACGGGGAGGCGCAACGCCTGGCGGCGATGCTCTACCGCGATCTGTTTCCAGATTTCGAGCCGCAGCCGCCCTTCCGCTCGCGTTCACCGATCGCGCGCACGGCGCTCACGCTGGGCCGCTTTACGCGCGAGGCGGAGGCGCAGGGCGCGGCGGCCGCGCTGGCCGAGCAGCGCTACTTTCTGGTTGTGACCCACGCGGGCATCTTCGACGGCGGCGAATCGGGCGCCTGGCAGTTGCGCCGCGCGCTGCCGCTGGGCGGGGGAATTCTGGAGGGCTGATCCACGCCGGCGGCGGGTTGCGTAGAGTAGCCTTTGAGCGCAGGGAGCAACGCCGCGCGGCAAGCGCGAGCGCCCGGGAGGTGCGGCATGCCGGTAATCACCGTCTCCAGCCAGTACGGCGGCGGAGCGCGCGATGTGTCGCGCCTGCTGAGCCGGCGGCTCGGCCTTGAATACGTGGACCAGGCCGTGCTGGTCGACGCCTCGCGGGAGTTGGGGCGCACCGTGAGCGAGGTGGCGGAGCGCGACGAGCGCACTGATTCGCTGCGCACGCGGCTGGGCAACTTTCTGCAGCGCGCGCTGGAGCGCTCGGCGGCGGGCGGGGCGATCGACCCGATGCTGGGCGCGGGCAATCTCGAGCTGATGCTCTCGCAGAGCTACCAGGAGCTCTCGGACGGCGGCTCGGGCGTGGTCGACGACCGCAGCGTGCTGGCCACGACCAGCGACATCATCACGAGCGTCGCGCAGCGCGGGCATGTGGTGATCATGGGGCGCGGCAGCCAGATGATTCTGCGGGAGATGCCGGGCGTGACCCATGTGCAGCTGGTGGCCGAACCGGAGATCGCGATCTCGCGGGTGAGCAGCTGGGAGTCGCTCGACCGCGAGACCGCCGTGCGGCGGATCGAGGAGTTCAACAAGGGTCGGGCCGATTTCCACAAGAAGTTCTGGAATGTCGATGTCTGGTCGCCGCTGCTCTACGACCTGGTGATCAACACGACCAATCTGAGCTACGCGCAGGCGACGGAGCTGATTGCGGCGGCGGCGGAAGCGAAGGACGCGGCGGCGGCGCGGGGCTGAGGGGCTGGCCGCGCCTGGCGGGTTCCTGCCTGCGCAGGAATGACGGAGGGGGCGCAGGGGGGTGACGGGTGGGGGCGGGTGGGTTCCTGCCTGCGCAGGAATGACGGAAGTGGGGGCGCAGGGGGGTGACGGGTGGGGGCGGGTGGTTCCTGCCTGCGCAGGAATGACGGTTGGGGGGCGCAGGGGTGACGGTTGGGGGCGGAATCGTGAGGAGGACTTAGCTGGCGCCGAGGCTGCGGAGGACGGCCTCGGCGCGCTCGATTCTTGGGGTCATTCCGAACGGGCCGTGGATCTGCAGGCCCTCGGCGTCGAGCTCTTCGGGGCCGCCGACGGCCTCGCGGTAGCGCTGCAGGGCGGGGTGATCCTCGCCGATCAGGCCAATCAGCACTTCCTCGGTGGCGTCGCGCCAGCGCATGAAGTCGTCGGTCGTGGGACCGATCGCGCGGATGTAGCGGGCGCGGGCCAGAGCGTGCTGAATTGGCTGCGAGGGGGTCACGCGCCGATCATACCGCAGCGCCGCGCGGCGCGGACCAGACTTCGCTCTCGCCGTCGCTCCAGCGCAGCGCCAAGCGCTCTGACCAGGCGGCGGCGACGCGCGGGGGCACGGCGAACGCGACGGGATCGCCGGGGATGCCGCGGCTCATCTGCACGCCGTCCTCGAGTGGGTGGGCGTAGAGATTGCGCCGCACGCCCTCGCGTTGGAAGCCGTACTTACGGTAAAGCTCGAGCGCGGCGGCGTTGGAGACGCGCAGGTCGAGTCGCAGCAGTTCGACCGGCAGCCGCTCGGCCAGGCGGAGCACGCTGAGCAGCGTCAGCTCGCCCAGCCCGCGCCGCTGCAAATCCGGCTGCACCGCGATTGTGGCGAGGTAGAGGTCGTCCAGCACGTGCCAGCAGCCGAACATGCTCAGCAGCGCGCCGTCGTGTTCGAGCAGGTAGAGGATGCTCACGCGGGAGCTGTCGAGCTCCCCGCGCAGCGTCTTGGCGCTCCAGCCGCTGGCGCCGAAGGTGCGCTGCTGGAGCGCGGCGACAGGCTCGACATCGGCGGCATCCAGCGGACGGAGGACCAGATCCGCGCGGGCCATTTGGCGCGCCTCCCGCTGCAATGATCCCCACGCGATATACGCCGGGCGAGTCAACGCTATACTCCCACGAGTGATGTTCCGTCCGACAGAAAGCCGCGCCGCGAGCGACGGCTCCACCACTACAGCGCCTACCGCGCCAGGTTTGCGCTCGTGACCGCGCCGGCGATCCCTGCAGCGGCGAGTCCGCGTTTTCGGCTGCGACTGCCCGCGTCGGTGGCGATCGTGCTGCGCATTCTGCTCTTTGCGCGGCCCTACTGGCGCGGGCTGCTGGTGACGGCGATTTCGATTCTGGGCGCGGCGGCCTTCGCCGTGGCCAGCCCGCTGCTGCTGCGCTGGGCGGTGGACCAGGCGATCGGCACCGAGCTCGTGGGCGAGCAGACGATCATCGCGATCTCGGCCTGGCTGGTGGCGATCGCGGCGCTGGCGCTGGTCGGCGCGGCGCTGCTGCGCGGCATCTCGATGTTCCTCCAGCGCTACCTGGCGGAGTGGGTCGGGCAGACCGTCGCCTACGACCTGCGCAACGCGATCTACGAGCGGCTGCAAACGCTCTCGTTCCGCTTCCACGACGCTTCGGAGACGGGCCAGATTATGGTCCGCGCGACGCAGGATGTCGAAGTGGTGCGGATGTTCATCAACTTCGGCGGCGTGCAGCTGGCCTTCACGCTGGTGCTGGCGATCGCCACGGTCGCCCTGATGCTGGTCGCCGACTGGCAGCTGACGCTGATCGTCTTCGGCTTTCTGACCGTGATCGCGGTCCGCTCGGCGATCGTCGCGCGACGGCTGCGCCCGATCTGGAACGATGTGCAGGAGTCGCAGGCGCAGCTGGGCACGGTGCTGCAAGAGGCGCTCTCGGGCATCCGCGTGGTCAAGGCGTTCGGGCGGCACGAGCACGAGGGGCGCAAGTTCGGCGGCACGGCGGACTGGCTGGAGCGGCGCTCGCACGACGCTTCGATGGTGCAGGCGGTCAACATGCCGCTGATGACGATGCTCGGCGCGCTGGCGATCGTGGCGGTGATCTGGGTGGGCGGGCGCAAGGTGCTGGGCGGCGATCTGACGGTCGGCGAAGTGACGATGTTCCTGATGTATCTGACGGTGCTGCAGATGCCGATTCGGGGGCTGGGCTGGATGGTGATGATGGTGCCGCGCGCGGCGACGGCGGGGATGCGCATCTTCGAGATCCTCGACCAGGAGTCGGAGGTCAACGATCGCCCGGGGGCGGCGGCGGTGGAGAATCCGCGGGGGCACCTGCGCTTCCGCGGGGTCTCGTTCGCCTACGATCCGCGCTCGCCGGTGCTGAACGAAATCGAGATCGAGGCGCAGCCGGGCGAGCTGATCGCGCTGCTGGGGCGCACCGGCTCGGGCAAGTCGACGGTGGTCAATCTGGTGCCGCGCTTCTACGATGTGAGCGCGGGCTCGGTGGAGTTCGACGGGCGCGATGTGCGCGACTGGCCGCTGGAAGCGCTGCGCCGGCAGGTGGCGATCGTGCAGCAGGAGGTCTTCCTCTTCGCCGCCACGCTGCGCGAGAACATCGCCTACGGGCGGCCCGACGCGACTCAGGAGGAGATCGAGGCGGCGGCGATGCTGGCGCGCATTCACCCCTTCATCTCGCGCCTGCCCGAGGGCTACGACACCTGGGTGGGGGAGCGCGGGGCGAACTTCTCGGGCGGGCAGAAGCAGCGGATCGCGATCGCCCGCGCGCTGCTCATGGACCCGCGCGTGCTGATCTTCGACGACTCCACGTCGTCGGTCGACGCCGCGACCGAGTTCGAGATTCAGCAGGCGATGGCGGCGCTGATGAAGGGGCGCACGACCTTCGTGATTGCGCACCGGCTGCGCTCGGTGCGCGAGGCGGACCAGATTCTGGTGCTCGATCAGGGGCGGATCGTGCAGCGCGGGCGGCACCACGAGCTGCTGGAAGAGGGCGGGCTCTACCGCGAGATTTACGATCTCGAACTGCGCGATCAGGAATCGGCGGGCGCGGGCGCTCTGGCCGTGGCGGGAGCAAGCTGATGGGCATGATGGGCGGCGGGATGGCGGGCGGCTGGTCCAGCAATCTGGGCGGCGGCGGGCATGGGCCGCGCAGCAGTTGGGCCTCTTCGGCGTCGATGGCGGACGGCTGGGACAAGGAATACGGCTCGCTCTACAACCCCGATCTGATCCGCCGCTTCGGCGCGTACATCCGCCCGCACCGACGGGCGTTGCTCGCCGCGATTGTGGCCAACGCGATCTTCGCGGTCGCCTTTAATGTGCAGGTGCTGGTGGTTTACCGCGCGCTGTCCGACGCGCTGGACACGGGCGAGCTGAGCCGGCTGAACTGGATTGCGGGCGCGTTCATCGTGATCGTGCTGGTCTCCTGGCTCGCCGAGTTCGTGCGGCAGTGGCTGATGGCCAATGTGGGGCATCCGATTCTGCGCCGCATGCGGCAGGATGTGTTCGACCACCTGATGCGGCTCGAGCACCGCTTCTACGACCGGGGCGAAGTCGGCGCGATCATGTCGCGCGTCACCTCCGATGTGCAGGTGCTGCAGGAGATGCTGACCTCCGGCGTGCTGACGGTGATCGGCGACATTTTCGGGCTGGTGATCATCGTGGCGGTGATGATGGTGATCGACTGGCAGCTGGCGCTGGTGGCGATGGCGGTGCTGCCGATTCTGGTCGTGGCGATGGCGTTCTGGAGCAAGCGGGCGCGCAAGGCGTTCCTCGAAACGCGGGTCGCGATTGCCGCGGTCAACAGCACGCTCAACGAGGATCTGAACGGCGTGCGGGTGGTGCAGAGCCTCAACCGCGAGCGCGAAAACGCGCGCCGCTTCGACCGGATCAACAACTGGAATCTGCGGGCCACCCGGCGGGCCGGGCTGCTCTCGGCGGCGATCATGCCGCTGGTCGAAATTCTGATCGCGGCGGCGACGGCGCTGATCATCGTGGTCGCGGCGATTCGGCTCGACGCCGGGGGGATCGCGCCGGAGATCGGCATCGCGGCGATCGTCGCGTTCGCCATCGGCATCCAGCGCTTCTTCGACCCGGTGCGCGATCTGGTGCTGCAGTACACGATGTTCCAGCGCGCGATGGCTGGAGCGGAGCGCGTCTTCGAGGTGCTCGACACCGAGCCGGAGATCGAAGACGCGACGGACGCGGAAGATCTGCCCGACATCGCCGGACACGTGCATTTCGACAATGTCTCGCTCGAATACGTCGAGGGCGTGCGGGTGCTCTTCGACCTCGATCTCGAGGTGCAGCCGGGCGAGACCGTCGCGCTGGTCGGCGAGACGGGCGCGGGCAAGACCTCGATCACCTCGCTGCTGACGCGCAACTACGACGTGACGGAGGGCGCGGTGCGGATCGACGATCATGATGTGCGGGGCGTCAGCCGCGCCTCGTTGGTGCGGCGGGTCGGCGTGGTGCTGCAGGAGCCGTTCCTGTTCACCGGCACGGTGCTGGACAACATCCTCTACGGTGACTTGCAGGCGACGCGCGAGCAGGCGGAGGCGGCGGCCAAGGTGGTCGGGGCGGACGAGTGGATTCGGCGTCTGCCGCAGGGCTACGACACGCCGCTGGCGGAGCGCGCGCAGAACCTCTCGATCGGGCAGCGGCAGCTGATCGCGTTCGCCCGCGCGATCCTCTCGGACCCGCGCATTCTGGTGCTCGACGAAGCGACGGCGAATGTCGATTCACATACCGAAGCGCTGATCCAGGCGGCGATCGCCCGGCTGCTGCGCGGGCGCACCGCCTTTGTGATCGCGCACCGGCTGAGCACGATTCGCTCGGTGGACCGGATCATCGTGCTGGAATACGGGCGGATCATCGAGCAGGGCAGCCACGACGAGCTGCTCGCGCGCGACGGCCACTACGCGGAGCTCTACCGGATGATGTACGCGGAGCAGGAGGATCACTCGGATTTCGACGAGGCGTCGGCACTGGCGGTGCTGGATCGCATGCGCGCCCGAGCCCAAAACGGGGCGGGCTCGGCGGTGGCGCAGCCTGCCGCGGTCGGCGATTAGGGGCAGCGCCGTGCCGTCGTTCCTGCCTACGCAGGAATGACGGAAGGGGGCGCAGGGATGACGAGGGGGCGCGGGGATGGCGAAAGCGTGAAGGTTCTAGGGCGTGGCACACATATGCGCGACTTCGGCCTTACTTCCCCTGTACCACTACTCCAGACAGACCGCCCCGATAGCATGAGACCTGCTGCGCGCTCCTCCCGCGCAAAATTCTGATGGAGAACCCCGTGCGCTTTGCGGTTGTGGCGTTTCCTGGGACCTGGAGCGATTGGGACTGCATCCATGCGCTGCGGGGGTTGGGGCAGGAGGCGGAGCGGGTTTGGCATCGGGAAGCGGATCTGGACGGCTACGACGGGGTGATTTTGCCTGGAGGCTTCTCCTATGGGGACCACTTGCGTTGCGGGGCGATTGCGCGGTTTTCGCCGGTGATGGGGGCGGTGCGGCGGCTTGCTGAGCGCGGGCGGCCGGTCTTCGGTTCCTGCAACGGCTTCCAAATTTTGTGCGAGGCGGGGCTGCTGCCCGGGGCGCTGCTGCGCAACGACTCGCTGCAATTCCGCTGCCAGCCGCAGCATCTGCGCGTGGAGCGCGCGGACAGCGGCTTTAGCTCCGCCTGCCGCGGCGGGCAGGTCGTGCAGCTGCCCATCTCCCACGGGGAGGGCGCGTATCACGCTTCGCCGGATGTCCTGCGCGAGCTCGAAGAGACCGGCCGCATCCTCTTTCGCTACTGCGACGCACAAGGCGTGGTGGGCGGCGCAGCAGGCGGCGCGGCCAACCCCAACGGCTCGCTGCACGACATCGCCGGGCTGCTCAATGAGCAGGGCAACGTACTGGGCATGATGCCGCACCCGGAGCGCGCCTCCGACCCGCTGCTCGGCGGCGAGGACGGCAACCTGATCTGGCGCTCGATGATCGAGCGCTGGGGCTGACGATGACGCACGACGACGCGCCGCCGCCGATCGACGACGAAACGCTGGCGCAGATCGCGCTCAGCCGCGATGAATACATCCGCGCCTGCGAGCTGCTTGAGCGCCCGCCGACTGAGGTTGAGCTGGGCATGATCGGCGCGCTCTGGAGCGAGCACTGCGGCTACAAGCACTCCCGCCCGCTGTTTCACCATTTCCCCACCGAGGGGGAGCGCATCCTCACCGCGCTGGGCGATGAGAATGCCGGCGCGATTGAGATTGGCGGCGGCTGGGTGGCGGTGATGAAGATCGAATCGCACAATCACCCCAGCGCGATCGAGCCGTATGAGGGTGCCGCGACGGGCGTAGGCGGGATTGTGCGTGACATCTTCGCGATGGGCGCGCAGCCCGTCGCGCTGCTCGACTCGCTGCGCTTCGGGTCGCTCGACGATGCGCGAAATCGGCGGCTCTGCAGCGGCGTGGTGGCTGGCATCGGCGGCTACGGCAACTGTCTCGGCATTCCCACCGTGGGCGGGGAGCTCGTCGTCGCCCCCGAATATTCGGGCAATCCGCTGGTCAACGCGATGTGCCTGGGCGTGGCGCGGCGCGAGCAGCTGGTTTCGGCCAGCGCCGGCCCGCCCGGCAGCAAGCTGATGCTGGTCGGCGCGGATACGGGGCGCGACGGGCTGCACGGGGCGACCTTCGCCAGCGTGGAGCTAGACGAGACCAGCGCCGAACGCCGCCCCGCCGTGCAGGTCGGCAACCCGTTCCTCGAAAAGCTGCTGATGGACGCCTGCGTCGGCCTCGTCCACGAGCACCGCGAGTGGATTGAGGGTTTGCAGGACTGCGGCGCGGCGGGCATCACCAGCGCGACGGTCGAGATGGCCGAGCGCGCCGGCGTCGGCATTGTGATTTATGCCGACTGCGTGCCCCGCCGCGAGCGCGGCATGACGCCCTACGAGGTGATGCTCTCCGAGTCGCAGGAGCGAATGGTCGTCTCCGTGAAGCCGAAACATGTCGAGGATGTCGCGGCCTGGTTCGGCGAATGGGAGCTCGACGCCTCGGTGATTGGCGAGGTGACCGCGGACGGTCTCGCCCGCGTTGTGGACCAGGGCGCGGAAGTCGCCGCCACGCCGGTGCGCATCCTGACCAACGCGCCGACGTATGAGCCGCCGGCCGAGCGCGATTCCGCCGCCGCCAAGCGGGCCGATTTTGACCCCGCGACGCTGCCCGATCTCGATCCCGCCGTCGCCGGAGCCGCGCTGCTTCAGCTGCTGGCCTCGCCCAACATCGCCTCCAAGCGCTGGGTCTGGCAGCAGTACGACCACCAGGTGGGGACCAATACCGTTGTTACACCCGGCGCCGACGCGGCGGTGCTGCGCATTCGCGGCTTGGAGCATGCGCTGGCAGTCTGCACCGACGGTCCCGGCCGCGCGGGCGAGCTCGACCCATACGCCGGCGCAGCCCGCGCCGTGGCCGAGGCCGCCCGCAATGTCGCCTGCGTCGGCGCGCGCCCGATCGCTGTTACCGACTGTCTCAACTTCGCCAACCCCGAGGACCCGGCGATCTACTTCCAACTCCGCGAATCCATTCGCGGGATCGGCGACGCCTGCCGCGCTTTCGACGCGCCGGTCGTGAGCGGCAACGCTTCGCTCTATAACGAATCCGACGACGGGCCTGTGCTGCCCACGCCGGTCATCGGCATGCTCGGCCTGCTGAAGCGGCCCGAACTCGCTGTCCGCCCCGCATTCCGTAGCGAGGGCGACGTCATCCTGCTGCTCGGCGCGGGGCTCGCGCAGCCCGCCGCGACGCTCGGCGCAAGCGAATATCTCGCCGTCCGCCACGGGCGCAACGCCGGGTCGGTCGATGTTGACCTCGAAGCCGAGCGCGCGCTCGTCGACTGCCTCGTTGGCGCCGCTGAAGCCGAACTGCTTCAGTCGGCCCACGATTGCAGCGACGGCGGTCTGGCCGTTGCTCTGGCGGAATCCGCGATCGGCGGCGACATCGGCGCGCAGATCAGCGGCGACCTTGGCGACCGCCTGGACGCCGCCCTCTTCGGCGAAGCCGGCGCGCGGGCGGTGGTGAGCGCCGCACCGAAGGCGGTCGGAGAGATCCGCGCCCTCGCCAAGAAACGCCGCGTTCCCTGCGTCGAAATCGGCATAGTCGGCGGCGGCCACCTGACCATCGCATCGACGATCAACCTCCCGCTCGACCAGGTCGCCGACGCCTGGGAAAACGCGCTGCCCAAGCTGCTCGACCCCAAGCTGCTCGACTAACTCCCGCACTCGCCCGCGTTTCCGTCTACGATGGCATCAGCCGCACCGCGGAGGGCGAGGAACCGCATGGTCACCGAGGACAAGCTGACGCGCGAGCAGCTACGCGAGATTGACCGCCAGCAGCGCATCGAGCAAGCGCTCGCCGCCGGCGACCACGAGTTCGCCGAGTGGATCCGCACGGAGATGGAGTACGACGACGAGTGGACCCTCGAGGAGATTGCCGAGGAGGCGCGCATCTCCGCCGAGCGCCTCGCCAACGGCAAGTTCGTCACGCTCGAGGAGATCGAGCAGTGGGACGCCGAAAACGACCCCGAGCTTACCGAGTTCTTCCGCCGCCTCGACGAGGAATTCCCCAACTGGGAGCAACACGTGTACGACATCCCGCCGGACTCGCCGGAGGGCATTGCGTTCCTGCGCCGCGTCACAGCGGAGTTCCCCGACGCGCTCCACATGTTCCCGCCGTACCGCACGTACTGACAACCCCATGCCACGGCGTTATCGCGTCGTCCTCACCGATGCAGCCGAGGCAGAGCGTCGCTCGCTCAGCCCGCGTCCGAAGCGCGAGATCAAACAAGAACTCCGCAAGCTGAACGAGGGCACAGACCGGCCAAACGTCAAGCGGCTCGAGGGTGTCGCCAACATGTGGACTGTCCGCGTCAACCGCTTGCGGATTGTCTTCGAGCTCGACGAAGCCGAGCGCACCATCCGCGTCACGCGCACTCGCCCTCGCCCTACGGCCTACGAGGGAATTGAGCGGCCGCCGCGCTAAGCCACAGCCGCCTCTGTTTCCGTCTACCATGGCATCAGCCGGGCGCGAAAGGATCGTCACATGGTGACTGAGGGCAAGCTGACGCGCGAACAGCTGCGCGAAATCGACCGCCAGCAGCGCATCGACTTGGCGCTCGCCGCCGGCAACCAGCAGCTCGCGGGGTGGATCTGCACGGAGATGGAGTACGACGACGACTCCACGCCCGAGGAGGATGCGGAAGACGCGCGCGTCTCCGCCGAGCGCATCGCCGAAGGCAAGTTCATCTCCGAGGAGGAGTGGGACCGTCAGATGGATGAAGAGTTCCCCGAAGACGCGGAATTCTTCCGCCGACTTGATGAGGAGTTCACCGGCTGGGAGAGGTACATGTACCGCATTCCCCTGGACTCCCCGGAGAGTGTCGCCTTCTTTGACAGGCTCAGGGCCGAGTTTCCGGAGGCGCTGCACATCTTCCCGTCCTGCCGCTGACGCCCATGCCGCAGCCCTACCGGGTTATCCGCACTGAGCCGGCGCGGGAAGAGTATCGCGCGCTCAGCCCGCTCCCGCGGCGCGAGGTCAAAGCGGCGCTCCGCGCATTGCGCCTCTACGGAACGAGTGCCCCGGACACTGCCCCGCTCGAAGATGTCCCCAACACGTGGCGCGTGCGCGTCAACCGCTTGCGGATTGTCTTCGAGCTCGACGAAGCGGAGCAGATCATCCGCGTCACCCGCATTCGCCCCCGCCCTACGGCTTACGAGGGAATTGAGCGGCCGCCGCGCTCGCGCCCCTGATCGCCGCGCTAAACGCTCCACCGCCTCTCGTTTCCGTCTACGATGGCATCAGCCGACCCACGAGGGCGAGGAGCTGCATGGTGACTGAGGGCACGATGGCGCGCGAGCAGCTGCGCGAGATTGATCGCCAGCAGCGGATCGACTTGGCGCTCGCCGCCGGCAACCAGAAGCTCGCGGAGTGGATCCGCACGGAGATGGAGTACGACGACGACTCTACGCCCGAGGAGGACGCCGAAGACGCGCGCATCTCCGCTGAGCGAATTGCCGAAGGCAAATTCGTCGAGCTGGAAGAGCTCGAGCGGCGCATGGACGAACAATTCCCGGAGGAGGCCAAACTGTTCCATCGCCTTGACAAGGACTACCCCGACTGGCTCGATTACCTGCACGCCATTCCGCCAGACTCCGCGAAGAGCATCGAGTTTCTTGGCCGCCTCGACCGCGAGTTTCCCGAGGCCGCCGACCTCATCCGCTCGTTCCACTAAGCGAGAGGCCGCCTGCGCGCTATCGCGTCGTCACGACCGACGGGGCGGAGCGAGAACTCCGCGCCCTGAGTCCGGTTCCGGACGGTCGAGTGCGAGCCACTCTGCGCAAGCTGAGCCGCGATTATCGGGCGAAAGGCGCCAAGCCGCTCGAAGGCGTCCCGAACACTTGGACTGTGCGTGTGAACCGCTTGCGGATCGTCTTCGAGCTCGACGAAGCCGAGCGGATCATCCGCGTTACCCGCATTCGCCCCCGCCCTACCGCTTATGAGGGCATTGAGCGCCCGTCGCGCTCGCGCCCTTAATCGCCGGCGGCGGCTGAGCCTTGGGGCTTTATTGCTGTTACGCCGGCGTCGTGCAGGCGCTCGATGTCGGGCCAGTTGTAACCGAGGTTTAGCAGGACCTCCTCGGTATTCATGCCCAGCTCCGGCGCTGCTGACTGCACCTGCGTTGGCGTTTCGGAGAACGCTACCGGGACCCCTACTACGCGGTGGTTCTCGAAATAGGGGTGCGGCACCTCCTGTAGGTAGCCGTTGATCCAGAAGTGATCGTCGGTAGCGACCTGCTCGTAGTCGTAGATTGGGCCGCAGGGAATTCGCGCGGCGATTAAGCGCTCCAGCCATTGGTCGCGCGTGCGGGTGCGGAAGACCTGCTCGAGCTCGCCGCGCAGCCATTCCTCGTTATCGCGGCGAGTGAACGGATCGACGGTACGCTCGTCGTCCAGCAGGTCGGGGCGTTCGATTGCCTGGCAGAGAGCGGGCCAGGATTTTGGGTCGAGCAGGCCCATCGTGAACCACTCGTCGTCGCCGGCCTGATACCAGGCGAAGGTCGCGCTGAACGCGCGGCCGGGCTTCAGGATTGGCTGCGTGTTGCTGTGCAGGAAGGCCTGGAGCGAGAGCGCCTGGAGCGTCAGCATTGCGCCTAGCTGCGATACGTCGATCTTCTGCCCCACGCCGTACTGTGCGCGGGCGAACAGCGCCGTCATGATTCCGTAGGCGAAGACGATCGAGCCGGTCTGATCGGCCAGCCCCCACGGGGCCGTGTAGGGCCGCTCGCCGGGGCCGCCGCCCAGCGCGACCATCGCGCCCGACATTCCCTGCGCCACCACGTCGAACGAGCCGCGCGTCGCCCATTCGCCGTTGGGCCCGAAGCCCGAGTTCGTCGCGTAGATCAGCTGCGGATTCACCTTCCGCAGCTCCTCGTAGCCCAGCCCGATCGAGTCGAGGTAGCCCGGTCGGAAGTTCTCCGTCAGCACATCGGCCTCGGCGACCAGCTTGTGCACGATCTCCAGCGCGCCCTCGGCGCGCAGATCGAGCGTCATGCTGCGCTTGCCGCGGTTGAGGCTCTCGAAGTAGGAGCAGAAGCCGTCCGCGCCCACGCCCAGCTGGCGGCCCGGGTCGCCGTTGCCCGGCATTTCCACCTTCAGCACGTCGGCGCCCATGTCGGCCAGCATCGCCGTGGCATGCGGTCCGTTCTGGTAGCGGGTGAAGTCGACGACCTTGATTCCCTCAAGCGGTGCGGGCATGGCGGCTCTCCTCTGCTGGCGGCGTCCCCCGCCGGGCTACAGGATATCCAATGCGCGCCCGCTACGATCCGGCCATGCCTGCGCAGGTTGTCGAGACGCCCGACGAAGCGGTGGCCGGGATTGCCGACGGCGCAACCGTGATGTTCGGCGGCTTCATTTCGGCGGGCTCGCCCTCGAATCTGATTCGCGCGCTCGTCCGCAGCGGGCCAACCGGGCTGACCGCGGTCGCCAACAACATCGGCCTGGGCGACCTGCTCGACGAGCTTTGCGAGCAGCGCCAGCTGGCGCGGGTGATCGCCACCTTCGCGATCCGCGCCTCCGGCGCGCGCAGCAGCCGCTTCGAGCGGCAGTACCGCGACGGCCAGGTGGAGCTTGAGCTCGTCCCGCAAGGCACGCTGATCGAGCGCATTCGCGCCGGCGGCGCCGGACTGGGCGGCGTCCTGACCCGCACCGGGCTCGGCACCATCGCCGCCCAGGGCAAGCAGACCATCGAGATTGACGGGCAGGAGTGGCTGCTCGAACGCCCGCTGCGCGCCGACGCGGCACTGCTCAAGGCCGCCCGCGCCGACACGCTGGGCAACCTCGAATACCGCCTCGCCGGACTCAACTTCAACCCGGTCATGGCGACTGCTGCCGACCTCGTCATTGCCGAAGTCGAGCAGATCGTCGAGCCCGGCCAGATTCCGCCCGAGCGCGTCGGCACCCCCGCCGTCTTCGTCGACCGCGTCGTCGCCTGCGCGCCGATTCCGGTGCGCTGGGAGGGCTGAGATGGCCGGTCTGACCCGCGAGTTGATCGCTCTGCGCGTCGCGCGCGAACTGCCGCCGCGCAGCGTGGTCAACCTCGGCATCGGCCTGCCCACGCTTGTCGCCGGCTTCGTCGATCCCGCCGACCAAATCCTCTTCCAGGCCGAAAACGGCATTCTCGGCTACGCTGGCGTGAGCGAGGCCGACTACGACCCCGATCTGATCAACGCCGGCGGGCAGCCGGTCGATCTCGTGCCGGGCGCGAGCTTCTTCGACACCGCAACCTCCTTCGCGATGATTCGCGGGGGGCACATCGACGTCGCGGTGCTCGGCGGTCTACAGGTTTCGGCGCGCGGCGACCTCGCCAACTGGTACGTGCCCGAGCGGGGCGGCGGCAGCGTGGGCGGCGCGATGGACCTGGCCGTCGGCGCGCGCAAATTGATCATCGCGATGGCTCATCGCACCCGCGAGGGCGCGCCGCGCATCGTCGCCGAGTGCGAGTATCCGCTCACCGCTCCGCGCTGCGTGGACGTGATCATCACCGATCTCGCCGTGATCGATGTGGGCGCGGGCGGTCTGACCTTGCGCGAGACGGCGCCGGGCGTGAGCCTCGCGGAGGTGGTCGAGGCGAGCGGCGCGCCGCTGGCGGTCCCCGCCGAGGTTCCGCAAATGCGGCTCTAAGCTATCCTGTGAAGGCAGCGGAAGGTCGGCGCAATGCGCGGTGTGTTGAAGGTCCTCAGTCGCGGTGCTCAGGTCGTGCGGCGCGGCCCGGTCACGGTTCACTACCCCTACGAGAAGAAGCAGCTGCCCAGGCGCGCGCGCACCTTCCCCTACCTGATCTGGAACCACGACCTCGACGAGGCGAACTGCACCGGCTGCGGCAAGTGCGCCGCCGCCTGCCCGGTCGACTGCATGAGCACCACGCTGCAAAAGAACCCGGCGCACGCGGCGGGGACGAGCAACCACAAGTCGGTGATCAAGGACTTCTACATCGACTTCGGCCGCTGCATGCGCTGCAACATCTGCGTCGAGGTCTGCCCCTTCGACGCGATCGCGATGCTGCCGCTCTGGGAGGGCCACGAGCAGACCAAGTACGACCGCCGCGAGCTGGTCATGGACCTGGACGATCTGCTCGCCCCCAGCCGCGCCGACACCGATTTGCCGTTCTGGATTCCGGAGACGGTGCTGGAGAAGACGGAGAAGGAGCGCGCCGGCCGCGCCGAGTTCGCCCAGCAGCTGGCCGCCGGCGACGAGGGCTGAAGCCGCAGCGCCCGGGAACTGTTCACGCTTCAGAGCTCCGCCACACCCGCGCCCCTAGCTTCGTCATTCCTGCGCAGGCAGGAACCCGGGCGATCTCCAGTGCCTGTGCGCGCCACGATGCCGCGACGGCCCAGCAAAGCCGCTTCCGCGCAGCCGACCGTTCAGCGCCAGCTGAGCCGCGCCTACTGCGTGGGTTCCTGCCTGCGCAGGAATGACGGTGGTGGCTCGCAGCGTTCCACCCCCCACCTAACCTCCCCCCTGAGAGAGAGTCTCCTGCAAAATGGCAGATCTGGGGCTTGCACGCGGATGTCGACCAGATAGAGCCTGATCGGCGGATCTGCCGAAATTGGGCGTTTTGCAGGAGACTCCTGAGAGGGGGGAGGGATGAATTGGGGAGGGTGGCGGACTTGGAGGGAAGTGTGCACACGCTCTGGGGCTGGCGCAATTGACGGGCGCGGGGCAGCGGCGCGGGAGAGGGCGTAGCTTTGGGGGTGGAGGAGATGGGCTGTGACGGCGCGGACTACGAATCTGGCGATTCTGGGGTTGCTGCTGGTTGAGCTTGCCTCGGGGCTTGGCGGGTTTCTTGTTGGGGAGCCTTCGGGGCGCTGGGTGTTTTGGCTGCATGGGGTGGCGGGATTTTCGCTGGTTGCGCTGATTGGTTGGAAGTGGCGGATCGTGGCGCGCTCGTTTGCGCGGCGCGGGGCGGGAGTGTGGGCGTTCGCGCCGGTGCTGCTCGGCGTGATCTTTCTCGGCGCGGTGGGCACGGGCGTTTGGTGGATGCTGGCGGACAGCGGGCCGATTCGCGTGCCGCTTTACGGCTCGCTGCGCCCGCTGGTGCTGCACACCGCGCTGGGGCTGGCGATTACCGTGCCGCTGCTGCTGCACGCGGCGGCGCGCTGGTCGCGGCCCCGGCGGAGCGATTTCGCCAGCCGCCGCAATGCGCTGCGGCTGGGCGCGGTGGGGGTCGCCGGTCTGGCGCTGTGGGGCGCGGCGGGGGCGGTCTGTGAGGCGCGGCGGTTCACCGGCTCGCGCGAGCGGGGCAGCTTCCGCGGCAACGATTTTCCGGTGACGCAATGGCTGAGCGACGGTCGCCAGCGGGTGGATTTTGAGCGCTGGCGGCTCAGCGTGGAGGGGCTGGTCGAGCGGCCGTTGCGGCTGAGCTATGCGGAGCTGGAGGCGCAGATCGGGGCGAGCCGCCGGGCGACGCTCGACTGCACGGGCGGCTGGTACACGCGGCAGGACTGGTCGGGCGCGCCGCTGCGGGCGCTGCTGGAGCAGGCCAGCGCGGCGGCGGACGCGCAAAGCATCGCGGTGCGCTCGGCGACGGGCTTCAGCCGGCGCTTTTCGCTTGAGGAGGCGGATGGTCTGCTGCTCGCAACGCATGTGGGCGGTGAGCGGCTCAGCGCCGGGCACGGCGCGCCGCTGCGGCTGGTCGCGCCCGGCCGGCGCGGCTACTGGTGGGTCAAGTGGGTCGTCGCAATCGAGGTGAGCGGGCGGCCGTCGTGGTGGCAGCCGCCGCTGCCTTTGCAGTAGCGGCGCTGTGGTCGGCGAGGTGGACCAGTGGCGAACCTAGCGCGTGTTCACACTTCCGCCTCCCGTCATTCCTGCGCCTCTTCCTGTCATTTCTGCGCCCTTTCCGTCATTCCTGCGCAGGCAGGAACCCACGCAGTAGGCGTGGTTCAGCTTGGCGCTGGACGTTCGGCGGCGGTGCAGAAGCGGGCTTGGGTGGGCCGTCGCAGCCTCGCGGCGCGTACGGGCGCTAGAGATCGCCTGGGTTCCTGCCTGCGCAGGAATGACGAAAAGGGCGCAGGGGCGCGACGGAAAGGGCGCAGGGGCGCGACGGAAGGGGCGCAGGGGCGACGGAAAGGGCGCAGGGGCGCGACGGAAAGGGCACAGGTCCTAGGTGACATAGTCGGCGTTGAAGCGGACGTATTCCTCGGTGAGGTCGCAGCCCCAGGCGGTGGCCTCGGCGTCGCCGGCGGCCAGGTCGAGGCGGATTTGGACCTCGGGGCCGACGGTTTGTTTGGAGGCTTCGGCGTCGGGCACGCCGGTGGCGGTGCCGTTGAAGACGAGCAGGTCGCCGATCCAGACGCGCAGGCGGTCAAGCTCGTAGGGCACGCCGGCGTAGCCGGCCGCCATCAGCACGCGGCCCCAGTTGGGGTCGGCCTTGCTCAGCGCGGCCTTGACCAGCGGCGAGGTGACGACGGTGCGGGCGATCGCGCGGGCGTCTTCCCAGCGGCGCGCGCCGCTGACGGTCATCTCGATTCGCTTGGTCGCGCCCTCGCCGTCCCTTGCGATCATCTTGGCAAGAGGCACGCAGACCGCGGCCAGCGCGTCGTCGAGCGCGGCGACCGCCTGCTCGTCGTCTGCGCGAATTGTGGGGCCGCCGCCCGCGCCGTTGGCCAGGATCAGCGCCGTGTCGTTGGTCGAGGTGTCGCCGTCGACGGTGACCATGTTGATCGAGCGGTCGATTGCGTAGCGGAAGCGGGCGTCGAGCAGGCCGCGCTCGATTGGGGCGTCGGTGGCGCAGAGCGCGATCATCGTGGCCATGTTGGGGTGGATCATCCCCGCGCCCTTGGCGCAGCCGCCGATGGTGTAGCGCTGTCCGTTGACCTCGAACGACGCGACGGCTTCCTTGGCAAAGGTGTCGGTGGTCATGATCGCGCGGGCGAAATCGGCGCCGCCGTCGGAGCGCGGATCGAGCAGCGGCACGGCGGCGTGGATGAGGGCCATCGGCAGGAAGTGTCCGATGATGCCCGTGCTGTTGACGAACACATCGCTGGCCTCGCAGCCGATGTTGGCGGCGGCCAGCCTGGTCATCGCCTCCGCGTCGGCGACGCCCTGCGCGCCGGTCGCGCAGTTGGCGTTGCCCGAATTGATGATCGCCCCGCGCAGCGCGCCGTCGGCGATGTGGCGGCGGCTGACCGCGAGCGGCGCGGCCTGGGTCTGGCTGGTGGTGAAGAGCGCGGCGGCAGCGGCGGGACGGTCGGAGACGAGCAGCGCGAGGTCGGGCAGGCCCGACTCCTTGATGCCGGCGGTTTGCGCGGCGGCGCTGAACCCGAGCGGCGCGGTGATCGCGCCGGCGCTGGCGGAGTCGCTCATATCGGTCGCTCCCTGAGCTTGAAAGTGGGTGGTGATGGATTAGGGATAGACGCCGATGCGGGAGAGTCCCGCATCTTCGGCGAGGCCGAACATCAGGTTGGCGCACTGCACTGCGCCGCCGGCGGCGCCCTTGACCAGGTTGTCGATGCAGCTGATCACGGTGACCTCGCCGGTCGGCGCGTCCACCGTCGGATAGACGAGGCAGGAGTTCGCGCCCAGCGTCTGCTTGGTTGCGGGCGGCGCGTCGGCGACATGGACGAAGGGGGCGTCGGCGTAAAACTGTTCGTAGCGCTCGCGCAGCGCGGCGGCGCGCTCGCCGGGATCGGCGGGCAGCGCGTCGTCGCGCAGTGCGGGGTAGCAGGTGGCGAGGATGCCGCGCGTCATGGGGATCAGGTGCGGGACAAATGTGACCTCGACCTCGTCGTCGCCCGCCGCGCCCTGCAGCGCGGAGAGCTCCTGCACCATTTCGGGATGGTGGCGGTGGCCTGCCAGTCCATAGGCGCTGAGCGAGCTGTCGACCTCGGAGAAGTGCGAGGTGAGCTTGAGTCCGCGCCCGGCGCCGGAGACGCCCGACTTGGCGTCGACCACGGTGCGCCCGTCGAGCCAGCCCGCTTCGGCGAGCGGGGCGAGCGCGAGGATTGCCGAGGTCGGGTAGCAGCCGGGCACTCCCACCAGCCGCGCCTCGCGGATCGCGTCACGGTGCAGCTCGGGCAGCCCGTAGACGGAGTCGGCGAGCAGCTCGGGCGCGGGGTGCTCGCCGTACCACTGCTCGTAGCGCTCGAGCTCGTAAAGGCGGAAGTCGGCGCTGGCGTCGACGACGGGGACGCCGCCGCGGACGTAGCCGGCCAGCCGCTCGGCGGCGGCGGCGTGCGGCAGCGCGGAGAAGATCACATCCACCTCGCCCTCGACCTCGGCGACGATCGGCAGGTCGAGCGACCAAAGGTGGGGGAAGACTTCGGGCAGCCGCTTGCCGGCTTCGGAGCGCCCGGTGACGCAGACGATCTCGAAATTGGGGTGCTGCGCGAGCAGGCGCGCCAGCTCAGCGCCGACGTAGCCCGTGACGTTGATGATCGCCGCGCGAATCACGCGATCCATCGGTTTCTCTCTCCCATTGCGCCGAGTTCGCGGCGGAAAGGCGATCATACATCGCGGGCGGTCGTTAGCCTGCGCGAATGACCACAGAGCAAGCAACGCAAGCAGCTGGGCAAGCGGCTGCGCTGGCGCCCTACCGCGCACTGGATCTGACGGCCGAGATCGGCGCGCTGGCCTCGCGCATCCTGGCCGGCTTCGGCGTGGATGTGATTCGGGTCGAGCCGCCCGGCGGGCATCCCTCGCGGCGGCGCGGACCGTTTCTGAGCGACGCCGACCGAGACGAGCGTGGCGAGCGCGGTTCGCGCTCCGATTCGCTCTATTGGGCGCAGATGAACGCGGGCAAGCGCAGTGTCGTGCTCGACCTGGACGACGAGCAGGATCGCGAGCGGCTGCGGGCGCTTGCGCGCGGGGCGGACTTCCTCTTTGAGTCGGACCCGCCGGGCGCGATGAGCGGGCGCGGGCTGGGTTTTGAGCAGCTGCGCCCGCTCGCGCCGCAACTGATCTACGTCTCGATGACGCCGTTCGGCCAATCGGGGCCCAAGGCGCACTGGGCGGCGGCGGACCTGATCGGCGCGGCGGCGGGCGGGCTGATGTCGCTCTGCGGCGACCGCGATCGCGCGCCGCTGCGGCCCAGCGTGGAGCAGGCCTACGCGCTGACGGCGCTCAACGCGGGCTCGGCGGCGATGATCGCGCTGCACGCGCGGCACATCACCGGGCGCGGGCAGCACATTGACGTTGCCATGCAGGCGGCGATGGCCAACACGCTGGGCAACGCGCGGCTCTACTGGGAGATGGACGGGATTGAGACGGAGCGGGCGGGCGGCGCGCGCGCGTTCGCCGACCGGGCGACGCGGATCGTCTATCCCAGCGCCGATGGTTACGTCGCGTTCGTGCGGATGCCGCGCGGGATGCACGATCTCGCCGCCTGGATGCGCGCCGAGGGCGTCGAGCCGCGCTTCGACGCCGAGTACTGGGCGAACATCTCGATCGCCGGCTCGGTATTACCCGATGATGACGAGGTGGCGGCGCTCGAAGCGGAGATCGAAGCGTTCTTCGCGGCGCGCGGTAGTCAGCAGTTGTACGAGTCGGGGCAGCGGCACCGCGTACTGATTTCGCCGGTCAATACGGTGCGGGATATCGTCGCGAGTCCGCAACTGGCGGCGCGGGCATTCTTCTGCGATATCGAAGACCCCGCGCTGGGTCGGCTGCGCATGCCGGGCGCGCCGGCCGTACTCTCCCGCACGCCGTGGGTTGAGCGGCCCGCGCCGACGCTCGGGCAGCATAACGAGGAACTGGCGGCGCTCGCCGCCGGGGCGGAATAACATCGAAACGCTGGACGGATCATCGGAAGGAGCGTGACTGAATGGACGCAAACGAATCACTGCTGGTCGAACGACGCGGCAACGGCGTGGTCGTCGCCACGCTGAATCGCCCTGAAAAGCTCAACGCGCTGGACGGGCCGATGCGCGACGGCCTGCGCAGTTTGGCGCGGGAGTTGAGCGGCGACCGCGAGGCGCGCGCGCTGCTGATCACCGGCGCGGGGCGCGGTTTCTGCTCGGGCGCGGATATGTCGAACCGCGCCGCGTCGCTGGCGGCGGAGGCCGAGCCGGGGCTGCAAAGCACCGAACTGCGTTACGGTTTCGCCGCGGAGCTGCAGGCGCTGGAAATACCGGTAATCGCGGCGATTAACGGGGCGGCGGCGGGCGCGGGCTTCGCCATCGCGCTGGCCTGCGACATTCGCCTGATGTCGGACGCGGCGCGGCTGCATCCCGCCTTCATTCGGCGCGGCCTGGCGCCGGACTGGGCGGCGTCATGGACACTGACGCGGCTGGTCGGGCACTCGCGCGCGCTGGAGCTGTTCTGGACTGCGGATCCGATCGACGCCGAGCGGGCGCTCGGGCTGGGCATCGTCAACGCGGTGCATCCGCAGGATGAGCTGATGCCGGCGGCGTTGGCGCTCGCCGATCGGCTGGCGTCCAACGCGCCGTTCGCGGCGGGGCTGACCAAGCGCGCGATCTACGCGGCGGTCAATCAGGATGTGCGCTCGCAGGCGCAACTCGAGGAGCTGAACCAGTCGCTGCTGCGGCAGTCGCTCGATCACCGCGAGGGCGCGCGCGCCTTCGCCGAAAAGCGCGCGCCGCAATTTCAGGGGCGCTAACAGCAACGTTCGCGCGGGCGGCGTTTCGGGGCGACGAAACAGGCGGGAATAGCATATGGGCGATGAGCGAGCGGATGCGCTGCGAGTGTTTGAGGGCGTGCGGATCGCGGATTTCGCCTGGGTCGGCGTGGGGCCGAACGCGACGATGCAGATGGCGTTTCACGGCGCGGAGGTGATCCGGATCGAGTCGTCGCTCAAACCCGATACGTTTCGCTCGGGCGGTCCGCGCCCGGCAGGCGACCGCTCATTGGACGGCAGCGCGTACTTCGCCAAGTTCAACCGCGGCAAGCGGGGCATGGCGCTGAATTTGCAGCACCCGCGGGCGGTGGAGGTCGCCAAGCGGCTGGTCGCCGTATCGGATGTCGTGACCGAGTCGTTCGCGCCCGGCTTTCTCAATCGGATTGGGTTGGGCTGGGACGATCTGCGCGCCGTCAAGCCGGATTTGATTATGGCGTCGATGTCGATGGAGGGGCAGACGGGGCCGCACGCGGGCTTTCGCGGTTTCGGCCTAACGCTCCAGGCGACGGCGGGCGTGACGGCGCTGACCGGCTGGCCGGATCGCCAGCCCGTCGGCACGGGCGTGGCGTATACCGACTGGATCGCGACGCATGTCGCGATCATCGCGCTGCTGGCGGCGCTGGATTATCGCCGCCGCACGGGCGAAGGGCAGTACATCGACGTATCGCAACTCGAAGCGTCGTCGCTGGTGCTGGATGCGACCCTGATCGACGCGCTCAATACCGGCCGTGTGCAGCCGCCGTTGGGCAACCGCGATCTCCGCTACGCGCCGCACGGCGTGTTTCCCTGCGCCGGCGACGATCGCTGGTGCGCAATCGCCGCGACCAGCGATGAGCAATGGCGCGCGCTAGCGAACGTGATCTCGGAAGACGGCTTGCTCGCCGACGATGAGCATTACGCATCGGCGGCGCAACGCCTAGCGGCGCAGGATGAGCTCGAGTCGTTGATTGCGGCCTGGACCTGCTCCCGCAGCGTTGAGGAAGTCGAACAGACGCTACAGTCGGTCGGCGTGCCCGCGCACCGCGTCGCGGCGATGCGCGATGTGCAGGAGGATCTGCAGCTGGCGCACCGCGAGCACTGGCGGCGCAGCGAGCATCCGGTGATCGGCGATGTGAGCTACGAGACCCCCGCCTGGCGGTTCTCCGATACGCCGCCGCCGCCGCCCGCGCATTCGCCGCTGCTGGGCCAGCACAACGAGTATGTCTACCGCGAGTTGCTCGGCTACAGCGAAGAAGAGTTCACCGAACTGCTGATTGACGGCGTCGTGCAGTAACGGTTACGGCACGGCGCAGCCGGCCAGAACGCCGGTCGCGCGGCCTTGATCGACGGCGAGCGCTCCGTTGACCACCACGTACTCCATCCCGACCGGCTCGGCTTTGGGATCCTCGTACGAAGCGGTGTCCGTCAATATAGCGGCGTTGAAGACGGCGATATCGGCGAACGCGCCCTCGCGCAGCACGCCGCGGTCGGTAATTTTGAAGCGCTCCGCCGCCAGTCCGGTCATGCCGCGCACGAGGTGCTCGATTGGGATCGTGTGCCGCCGCCGCAGGCGTCCCAGGATGCGTGGGAACGTGCCGTAGGCGCGGGGGTGCGGCATGCCGTCGGTGAATGGGATGCCGTCGCTGCCGACGGTGTAATCGGGGCGGCGCAGCAGCGCCATCACGTCGGCTTCGATCTGCCGCGTCACGCTCACGCTGTCGGGCGGCAAATAACGGAATCCGCAGGCGAGCCCCGCTTCCAGCATTACCTCCAGCACGTGCTCTTCAACGCTGAGCCCTTGCGAGGCCGCGGCGTCGGCCATCGACATGCCCTCGAAGCGGCGCAGATTTGGGTGGTTAATCCAGGTCCAGGCCGAGCCGGCGAGCGCGCCGGGAAAGAGCGTGCGCAGCGATTCGAGCAGACGCGGCCGGAGTTCCTGGTCGGCCAGGCGCTCCAGCAGCGCGTCCACTCCGCCTTCGTGAAACTCGCCGGCGAGAAAGTAACCGGGCACCGTCGCCGGCGCGGCGTAAGGGTACGTTTCCAGCGTCACGTCGACGCCATCCGCCTTGGCGGCGTCGATCTCGGTCATCAACTCCGCAACCTGGCCGGCATTGTTGGGATGCGTGCGGTAGTGCGAGACATGCACCGCGACGCCGGTGCGCCGTCCGATTTCCAGCGCCTCGGTGATGCCGCTGCCGCCGGGCGCGCGATCGTTGTTATGGTTGCGCACGTGAACGACGTAGACGCCGCCGTGGGCGGCGACGATCTCGTTCAGCGCGATTAACTCGTCGGTGTCGCTGTACGAGTTGGGGTAGTAGGAGAGCCCGGTCGAGAAGCCAAGCGCGCCCTGTTCGAGACTTTCGGCGATCAGCCGCTGCGCCGTTGCCTGCGCGTCTCCGACCAGCGGCGTGTCGCGGAAGCCGATGCTGGAGAGTCGCACTGGGCCGTGCGGCGCGAGCACCGCGACATTGCAACCCTTGCCTTCGTAATGCCGACGCATTGCGGCGATGCTGGACATGTCGAGGCCGGTCGGCGGCGGGCCGAGCAGCCCAGCGAGATACCGCCCGTATGATTCCAGGTGCTCGGCGGAGAGCGGCGCGTAGGAGAGGCCGTCCTGCGTGATGATCTCGGTCGTGACGCCCTGCAGCAGCCCGCTCGCATGCTGCGGCTCGTGCAGCAGGATGCCGTCGGAGTGCGCGTGGGTGTCGATGAAGCCGGGCGCCGCGGTCAGGGCGGTAGCATCGATCTCCCGCGCCGCCGTCTGGTTGGAGAGGTCGCCGATCGCTGTGATGCGATCGCCGTCCACGGCGATATCGGCGGCGCGCGCGGGCGCGCCCGTGCCGTCGATCAGTTCCGCACCGCGAATGATCAGGTCAGGCATCGTCGTCGGCTCCTTGCTGCTCGGCGTCCCACGCGGCGATCTTGTCGGCGATATAGGTGAAGCGCGCTTCGACTTCGCTGTGCAGCAGCTCGACCGCGCGCCGCCATTCGCGCTCGCCCGGGCCAAACTCATCCACCATCACGTGCGGCTCGATGATTGCGGCGAGCTCGTCGATTCGCTGGCGCAGCCGATCGAGCGGATACAGCTCTTCGAGCAGCTCGCGCGAGGCGGCGATGTACTCGCTCCGCCCGGCGCGGGACGCGGCGCCGATCAACGGATCGCAGAACGGCGCGACGGCATCGAGTTCCCAGAACACCTTGCGCGTGCGGCAGCTGCGGTGCAGGTCGTCCCAGTCGGGCATATCGTAGAATGTGCGGATCGGGCTCGGATCGCGCCAGGACTGTTCGAGATCCCAGGGGATCAGCGTGAACCGCCCGCTGCGCGAGTTCTCGTACCAGAAGTAGTTATGGTTCTGGCACTGCGGCACGCAGTACCAGGCGACGATGCCGTCCCAGTTGTCGATCAGGCGGTCGACGGCGAGGTAGCGCCAGAAAGCGTCGATATCGGTGAGATTGCGTCCGAGCGCAGCCAGCCGCGCCGCGTCGTCGTCCTCGTTGCTGAGCAGAGCATCGGCGAAATCGAGAAAGCCGGTGGCAGGCAGGTCGTTGGGGTTGCGCGCGACGGCTTCGGTCAGACCGGCGGGCAGCCGCGCGTTGGCCGGACCGGCGTTACTGGGCTCGGCAGAGGCGGTGACGCCGACTCGCCCCTGCAGCTCGGCGAGGTCAAGCGCGGTGCGCGAGCTGGTCGGCCAGACTTCTTTGTAGAGCACGCCCTCGCCGCCGTCGGAAAAGCGGTCCGCCATAAAGCGGTCGTCGATATCCTCGGTCAGCGTGAACAGCCCGAGCGGCTCGCCGTTGAGCTCGAGCCGCGCGTAGACCGAGCGCGGCGCAATGACGCCGAACTCGCGGAACAGCTCGTAGGAAAGCACCTCGCGCATCTGCGCGGCGTCGTCCTTCATCGGGTGAAAGTTGAGCCGCTTCATTCCGTAGAAGCGCTGCCGCTGCTCGTACTCATTGAACTTGATTTTGTAGGCGAGCTTGGGGCAGAGCTGGCGGCCGCGCTCGTCGAAGCAGGTGAAGAGCAGGCCGAAGAAGCCCTTGTAGCGGACGCCGACGTCGGCCCAGACCTCGCCGTCGAGCCGCAGTGAGGCGCGGACGTACTGCTCGGCGCGCGGGTTGGCGCGCAGCCGTTCGAGCTCGGCGGGCGCCATTTCGATCGAGTAGGTGCGCACCTGTTCGAGGTCGAAGACGTAGCCGCGCGGGTCGCTGCGCGCCTGGTTGACCCCGAAGCGCGCCGCATCGGCCGCGAGGTCGGGCGGCGGCAGCAGCGAGTCGTCGGTGGCGGCGATGCCGATCGCTGCGGCCAGCAGCGCGGCGGCGGCGAGCAGCGCGAGCAGGGCGCGGCGAGAGATGGGCCGGCGGGGGGCGTCGTGTGGTTGCATGGGCAGCGCCTTCGTGATTGCGATGTTAACATCTCCTGATGGCCGCTTCAGCCCCATCGTCCACAGGCTCGCCCGCTCCGAGCGCGGCGCTCGACGAGCGAGGCGCGCGCGAGGAGCGCAAGTACCCGATCGCCGAAGGCCGCGCCGACCTGCTCGCGGCCTGGATCGGCGCGCGGATTGCGCCCGATCCCGACTACCCGCGCGGCGTGATTACGTCGTGCTACTACGACAGCCCGTCGCTCGACGCCTATTGGGAGGCGGCCGACGGCTTCTGGGGCAAGGCGAAGCTGCGGCTGCGCTGGTACGGCGCGCCCGTCGACGCGGCTGCCGGCTGCTGGCTCGAACTGAAGCGGCGCGAGGGCGCGCGAGGGCGCAAGCTGCGGCTGCGGCTCGAGGTCGACGTGGGCGTCGAGCTCGCCGAGGGGATGCGCCTGCCCGGGCGCGGACAGTTGAGCGACGCGCTGCGCGAGCTGGGCGCGCCGGCGGCGCCGACGCTCGAACCGACCGCGCTGATCCGCTACGAGCGACGGCGCTGGTCCGACGCCGCGAGCGGCCTGCGCGTCTCGATCGATTCGCGGGTGCGCGCCGCCTCGGCGCGGCGCGGCTCCGCCTGGCTGCATGTGCCCAACGGCGCGGTGCTCGAGCTGAAATCGGCGGGTCCGCTGCCGGCGCGGCTGCAGGGGCTGGAGCGGCTCGGTTTGCGCCGCGAGGCGCATTCCAAATACGCCATCGCCGTTGAACGGATTAGCCCGCGCATCTGGCGCGGCGGCGCATAACAGATACGACGATCAGACGAGCGGAGCGCACGTATGGACATCAATCAGTGGTTCGGCCCGATCTCCGATATCTCCTTCTCATCGTTCGCGGTGGCGATGCTGGTTTCGCTGGCGGCCTCGCTCGCAGCCTGGGCGATGTACGTCATCTTCTACCGCGACTGGGATCGCGGGGCCGGCGTCTACCGCACGTTTCTGCTGGCGGGGCCGGCGATCACGGTGCTGTTCGTGGCGATTCAGAACTCGCTGCCGCTCTCGCTGGGGCTGCTCGGCGCGCTCTCGTTTGTGCGCTTCCGCACGCCGGTCAAGGATCCGGCCGAGATCGGTTATCTGCTGCTCGTGATCGCGTCGTCGATCAGCGCGGCGACCTATAACTACGAGATGATCGGCTTGCTGTTCGCGATCGCGTTCGCCGTGCTGGTGCTGCAACGCTTCCTGGGCGGCTCCTCGCTGCGCTCGCTGCTGCCGTCGGGGCGCGATCTGATCGTGACGATGCCGGCGGCCGATTACACCGAACACGAGGCCGCGCTGCTCGAATTCCTCGGCGCGAACCTGCAGGGGATGAAGCACGAAAGCAGCAGCCAGAACGCAGAGACATCGAGTCTGCATGTGCGTTTCCGCTCGTCGAACTACGACAATCGCTGGGGCGAGTTCCAGACGGCGCTGGCCGAAGCAATTGCGCCGGCGCAGGCCGAGGTCTACGTCGGTTAGCATCACCGCAGTAACAGCAGAGCGGGGCAGCCGAGGAGGCGGAGATGAGCGAACGATCCAACAGCGCCGAGGTCGCCGACACTCCGACGCTCGCCGCGGTCCGGCGCGCGGTCGCCGCGCACAGCGTGGAGAAGATGGCGGAGGGCACGGGCAGCTGGGCGGCGGCGGTGTTGATCGCCGTGCTGCCTTACGACGACCCGCAGATCGTGCTGACCGTGCGCAGCCAGCAGGTTGAGCATCACAAGGGCGAAATCTCGTTCCCCGGCGGCGCGCTCGACGCGGGCGAGACGCCGCTTGCAGCGGCGCTGCGCGAGGCCGACGAGGAGGTCGGAATTCTCGCGGAGCACGTGCAAATCCTGGGCGAGCAGAGTCACTACCGAACAATCACCGATTTTCACGTGATTCCGTTCGTCGGACTGCTGGATCGCGCGCCGTATCGGTTTCGGCCGCTGGAGGTCGAGGTGGCGGAGGTGATCACGCCGCCGCTGTCGCATCTGCTCGACCCGGCCAATACCCGCTACGAGGAGCGTACGCGCGAGGACGGCACGACGTTCCTAATGCGCGAATATTGGTACGAAGGCCACCGCATCTTCGGCGCGACCGCCACGATGCTGGGGCGGCTGCTGGATGGTGTGGCGGCGGAGTTGGACTGATCGCCTTGCTCGCCGTCGGTGTCCGCCTTCGGCTATCATGAACGCATCGGTCCGTTTGACGCACGTCGTGCGGCTGCTTGGACGGACCTCTCGCCAGCGTAACGAGAGCCGCATGACCACAGCCGCCGAGCACTCTTCAACAGCCGATCCGCGCGTGGACGCGATCATTCGCGAGCTCGAAGCGCGGCGCAGCGCGGTTGCCGAGCGGGTTGCGTACTTGCTCAGTCTGGACGGCGACGACCCGGATGAAGCGCCGATCGACATCGAGTCGCTGCGCTCGTTCGCCAAGCTGCTGAGGCGGAACCAGAAGCTTCCCGATCCTCGGATCGGCGTGAAGCCGGATGGAGCAATTCAGATCGAGTGGTTCCTCAGCCCGGACGGCATTCTCGCGATGACGTTCCTACACAACGGCCTGATCCGCGTCTACGCCGCGTTCGACGAACCGAACAGCGCCCCCGGCTGCGCGCCGATCAACGACACGCTCAGCGCCGCTGAGGCCGATGCGGCAATCCAGCCCTACGTGCGTCGACTTCCGCCGCGATGACCGGCGACGGCAGTCAGCTAGACTCAATGCAGGGGGAGCGGAAGGGGCCCGGTGGCCCTCCCGGTCTTCAAAACCGTTGCGGGGCGGCCCGCGCCGTCTCGGGTGGGTTCGACTCCCATGCGCTCCCGCCAGACCTGCTAGAACTCGCACTCTAACGCCACGCAGTAGGGAGACACTCGGCATGGGCGAAGTCGAACCGACCAGTCGTTCTCTGGGCACACTCGCAGACGAGTTGCATGATCGCAAGTTGGGCATGCCGGAGATTCAGCGCGACTTCGTCTGGAATCGACCTCAAATCTGCAAGTTCCTCGAATCGGTCTACCGTGGCTACCCGTTCGGGACGATGCTGTTCTGGAACACCGAAGACGACGTGCCGATGAAAGACTCACCAGGGACGGTGCAGGCGAGCAGCGCGACCGCCTCGGAGTTCATCCTAGACGGCCAACAGCGAGTGACGGCGATTCAGAGGGTCAAATATGACCCTGAAGTGGACATCCGATTCCACGTGGGAGATGAACGATTCGAGGTCTATCGGAAATCAATGGAATCTGATGACTCGTGGATCTCCGTCCGCGAACTGTGGCAAACAGACACACTGTCGTTCGCCACGAAACACGGGCTCACCAACCGACCAGACACCGCCATGATTAGTCCTCGGTTGAGCCGTGTCTTTGACTTGCAGAAGTCTATGGTTCCGATTCAGATCGTCAGGGGCTTCGACTACGATGACGTCACTGAGATCTTCATTCGAGTGAACTCGGAAGGAACGCGACTTGCCGGCGTCGATCTCGCCATGGCACTCATGGCACTTCGTCTCCCAAAGACCTTCAACGGCGAGCTCAACGACTTCGCAACGGCACTGTGCGACGAGGGTTGGGCGATTGACAAAGGCACGATCGTCCGATGCCTGATGGCAATCGCAACTGGCGAGAGTCGCTTTAAGAATCTGCGTACCCACCTCACCAGCGAGCAGGATGTCGCCGCACTCAAGGGGGCGTGGACATCGACTCGAAGTGCTGTCCAGACGTTCCTGACGTGGATGAAGTCCGAACTCGGCGTCGAGTCGTGGAGCTGGGTGCAGTCCAACAATGCGCTCGTGGTCCCGGTCGCCTACATCGCAAAGACGAACGCCCAGAACCAAGAGCCGCGCGCAGCGCTGCGATGGTTTCTGCTTTCGCTCGCGTGGCAACGCTACAGCCAAGGTGCGGAAGGGCGGCTGAAGGCAGACTTGGACAGTCTGGGAAAGCCAGACCCGTTTGAATCGCTCGAGCAGGGCCTAAGTCGCCAGGTGCGACGTTCACTCCGCCTTGCACCCGACGACCTGGCAGGCGGTGGTTTGAGCCAGCGTCGGCGCTTCTTGCTCCACGCATACGTCGCGATTCGCAACCACGATGCGAAAGACTGGTTCGAGGATGTGCGCTTGAACACGTCAAACCTTGGTAAACAGCGTGCGCTCGAACAGCACCACATTTTCCCACGGGCCGTCATCCGCGACACTTACGACGGAGAGAACGTCGACGAACTCGCAAACATCGCGTTCCTGTCCAAGGAGGCAAACCTCGACATATCGGCTGACAAACCCTTGGACTATCTGAAGGGTGTGCCGAAGGCCAAACTCAAGCAACAGTTTGTCCCCACTGATCCGACGCTCTGGGAACTTGACGCATTCGAAGAGTTTCTCGCTGCCCGGCGTTCTCTACTCGCCGATGGGATCAACGCAGTGATCGAGGACTTGCGTTAGTCGGTACCGGAGGCGAGCGCGTCGATCACGGCTTCGGCGAACTGCTCGGTGGAGGCGTCGCCGCCCTGGTCGGGGGTGAGGCGCTGGCCTGCCGCGTAGGTCGCTTCGACGGCGCGCTCGAGTTGCGCGCCCTGCTCGGGCAGGTCGAGGTAGTCGAGCATCATTGCGGCGGAGAGCATCGTGGCGGTGGGGTTGATGCGGTGCTGGCCGGCGATATCGGGCGCGGTGCCGTGGACGGACTCGAAGTACGCCCAGTCGTCGCCGAAGCAGCCGGAGGGCGCGAGACCGAGCCCGCCGATCGTGCCGGCGCCCTCGTCGGAGAAGATATCGCCGTAGAGGTTGGGCAGCAGCACGACATCGAGGTCGTGCGGGCTGGCGACCAGGCGGCGCGCGAAATCGTCGGCGATGAATGTTTCAAACTCGATGTCGGGGTAGCCAGCCGTGACCTCGCCGGCGATTTCGACGAACCAGCCGTCGCTGCGGCGCAGTACGTTGGTTTTCGCCGAGCAGGTGAGTTTGCCGGGATGCCCCTGCTCACGGCGGCGCTGCGCGAGACGGCAGGCGAAATGGGCGACGCGCTCGACGTTAGCGCGCGTGAAGTACTTAATTGCGTAACGCCCTTCCGCCTCCGCGAAGTGGCTGAAGCCGCCGGCGATCGGGGTGCGGGAGACACCGCCCACGCGCGGGCCGTCGGCCAGGCCGGAGGCGGCGACCTCGGCCAAATCGCCCTCGATGCCGGCGTAGAGGTCTTCGAGATTTTCACGCACGATCACGTAGTCGATCCCCTCGGGCTGCGCGAGCGGGGAGCGAAAGCCGGGCCGCCAGCGGATCGGGCGGACGTTGGCAAATGTTTCGCGCCCCCAGCGGAAGTAACCGACGCCGGGCGTCTGTCCGTTGGTGGAGCCGAACAGCACGGTGTCGCACTCGTCGGCCGCCCGCCGCACCATCGCCTCGCCCTCTTCACGCGACATCGTGCGCGCAATCTCCGCGCCATCGGGCAGCACGCGCCACTCGATGGGCAGTTCCATCGCGTGCAGCACAGTCATCGCCGCATGCACGGCCTCAGGCGCCGCATCGTCGCCGGGCAGTACAGCGACTGTGGGTTGGTTGGTCATTGGTCGAACCTTCCGAAGTACTCGTCGTCGATATCGACATCTTCGACCGTACGCTGTGTGATCTTGACTCCGAGCTGGTACTGCTTCAGCAGTTCGCAGAGAGTGTCGCCGTCGATCAATTCAATCGGCGGCGCCCCGTCGCGCGTCGCTTCCGACTGTGCGCCGCTGGTGAAAGTGCCGGTAGTGATCAGCAGTCCACGATCCCCGCGTCCCACCATCGCGCCGCGCAGATCGCGGACCATGCCGGCTCCTACGGCACCTTGGTAACGCTTACACTGGACATAGGTCGGGAACGAGACCAGCGACAGGCGATACATGCCGACGCAATCGATGCCGCCATCACCGCTCTGCCCAACCACCTTGACATCGTGGAAACCGGCAGCGACCAACAGGCGGCCGGTTAGCTGCTCGAATCCGCTGGGCGACAAATTGCCGAGTCGCTCTATCAGTTGCTCTTTCCAGTCGACATCCGCCGGCGATTCGCGTTCGTTATCATCCAATGAGACCGGGTTACACGACGTCCGTTGATTATTCTTGCGTTGCGCCGCGCGCTCAGCGAGATGCGCCTCATAGCGCTGGTTGATCACCTCGCGGCGAATTTGGTATCCCTCGGTGGTTACTGTCCACACTGCTCGGCCGGTGTTGTCGATGGCCCCTGCGACCTTCAGTGCCGTGCGCGCCCAAGCGACGCGATATGCCAGCTCTGTCTGGCGGGCGCCGGAGCGTTGCTTGTGCATCACGGTCCGCTGTTCCGCGGTCAGATCAAGGGTGTCTGCGACAGCATCGTCGATCTCGGCGTTTGACGCCGGAAGCGGCATGCGGCGCATCGTCTGCAACGTCACCCAGCGCAGCTCCGGGTATGGCGGCAGTCCTGCTTCCTCACGATCAGACGGCATGGCGTCCTCCGTTGCGCAGCCTACTGCACGGCCCCGCCGAGTCGGTCGGCGAGGTCGGGGGCGGGGCGGAAGACGAATGTGCGGTGGATGCGCTGCTTTGTGAAGAGGTTGCGTTGCTCGAGATCGAGTAGGTCGCCCCGCGCTGTGGGGTACGACACGCGGTGGCGCCGCTGCTCGCGGGCGATCGTGAACGCGATCGTCGGCTCGCGCAGCGCGTCGCCGATCATCGCTATCTGGCGCTGGTTGAAGCCGTGCGCGCCCCGCAGAAGCCGCTCGACATCGCGCGCTTCCTGCATCTTGCGGGCGAGATAGTCCTTGAGCCGCTCGATTGCCCGCATCAGCACATCGAGCTGATAGAGGACGAAGTAGGTCAGATCGTTGTCGTCCGTATCGACCAGCATGTACGCGCGCGAGTAGGCAGCCGGCTCCAGGCGCAGGATGCTGGAGATGACGAGGAACTGAGAGAGCCAGTAGCCGGAGCGGAGCATCGACCAGTAGAACAGCGCCCGGGCGGTGCGGCCGTTGCCGTCGACGAAGGGGTGGTCGTAACCCAGCGCGAAATGCACGAGGATCGCCTGGACGACCGGGTGGATGAAGCCGTCGGGCGGGCCGTCGTTGGCGAAGGCGCAGAGCGCTTCGAGGCGGTCGGGCAGCGTCGCGGCCGCGGGCGGCGCGTGCAGGACGCGCTGGTCCGACCAGAGCACCGCGACGCGCTCCTCGTCGGGCGGTTGCAGCCTGCCCGCGTCGAGCGGATCATCAAGCGTTTCTTCGGTCACGATGCGATGCAGGTCAAGGACCCGCTCGGCGGTGAAGTCGGCGCGTTCGAGCACCCAGCGGTCAACCTGTTGCAGGGCGCGGTAGTTGTTGAGGATCATTCGCTCGTCGCGATCGCGCGGCGTGCGCCCGCTCTCGAGCATCAGCTTGGCGACGCGCCGCGTGGTGCTCGCGCCTTCCAGCTGGCTGGACGTGATGGCCTCTTCGATCAACGAGCTGACCAGATAGCGATCGCGGGCCTGGGGGCTGGTCACCGCCTCGTCGATCAGGATGTGCCCGCTCGTTTCCTGGTCGATGCGGTGGACGAGCTCCTGCACGCGGTCCACGTTGCTGAAGCGGAAGGGCCGCCCGCCCCGATCGATCAGCGGCACATCGCGCGCCAGCGCGCGGCGGGCGAACGACATTCCCAGCCACCATTGCTCAAGGCTCAGGCCGCCGGGCGGCCGCCGGTGGCGCAGATCGTCCCAGTGCAGGTAGCGCCCTTGGCCGTCAACCGGCTGTGATTTCTCCAAGGCCGCGGCCAAGGCGGACGGCCCAATGTTTCGCGTCAGGCGATCGAGCGGCGGCGGTGGGGCTGGACGCTTCATCGCGTTCCTTCAGCGAACTCTCGGTGAAATGTAAGTCAATATAGATTCTATAGATCAGGCCAAGGAGCCGCAAGCGACCCGTCGGCTGATGTCAGCCAACTATAAGTGAATGTAGATTCTATAGATCGGCAGCCGGTCCGCGCGGCATCACGACCCCGATTCCATTGACAGGCGTTCGCCGAGGTCGGGGGCAGGGCGGAAGACGAATTGCCTGCCTTCACGTTCGCGGACCAGCAGGCCGCGAACGAAGAGGTCAATAAGGTCGGAGCGAGCACTGCCGTAGGCGACACGGAACTCGATCTGATGCCCTGCGACCGTGAATTCCGCGCTAGCTTGGCGCAGTGCCCGGTCAAGCACAACTTCCTGCCGCTTGTTGAGACCGCGGAGTTTGCTGAGCGTCTGGGCGACCGCGGCCGCGCGGCGCGTCTGGCGGGCAATGTACTCCCGCAGTTGATCTGCGGCCCGCTCGATCACGCCCAGCTGATGGATGAGGAAATAGGTGACGTCGTTGGCATCGGCGTGAACGTACTCGTAGGCACGGGAGTACTTGCTGGGGGCGGCATGCAGCAGATTGGAGATCGAGAGATATGAGGCAAGCCAGTACCCGGAGCGCATCAGGCTCCAATAGAACAGCGCGCGAGCAGTGCGACCATTGCCGTCGACGAAGGGGTGATCGTAGCCGATCATGAAGTGGAGCAGAATGGCGCGGACGGCGGGATGAAGATAGCCCTCGTCCAGCTCGCCATTGGCGAACGCGCAGATGCGGTCGATCCGCTCCGGCAGCTCTTCGGCGGGGGGCGGCGTATGCACTACGGATCCATCGCCAGATACGACCGCGACACGGGCTTCGCCGGGCTGTTGGATCCTGCCTGAGTCCATGGGATCGCGAAGGGTGTCGCGCGTCACGATTTCGTGCAGCTCCAGGAGTCGGACGGAACTGACGGCGCGGCCTTCCCGTGCCCAGCGCTCAACAGTGGTCATAGCTGCGAAGTTGTTGAAGATCATCCGCTCGCCCTGATCACGTGGGCGGCGGCCGGAGCGGAGCATCTCCCGTGCAACGAGCCGCGTCGTGTTCGCGCCTTCGAGTTGGCTTGAGCGGATCGACTCCTCCATCAGCGAGCCGACAAGGTAGCGGTCGCGATCAGCAGGGCTGACGACATGCTCGTCAAGCAGAATGTGTCCAGCCATCTCGCGATCGAGGCGCTGTAGTGGAGCAAGCAGCGGTGGAACATTGCAGAACCAGAACGGCAGACCGCCCTTGCCGAGCAGCGGCAGTCGCTGCCGCCCGGTGCGACGAGCCAAGACGAATCCGAGCCACCAAGTGCGGTGCGACAGGCCATCCGGCGGTGAGCGGCGGCGCACCTGATCCCAGTGGAGGTAGCGCCCCTTCCGATCGAGGGCGTCAGACTCGTCAACCAGGCGAGCCTGGACGGCCGGTTCAAGCAGGTGGAACTCACGCATCAGCGAGGTCAACGGCGGGGACGGTTCGGGCAATCGCACAGGACAAGCACCTCAGCCGAACTGTCAGTTTGGTGTCAAATCTTCTGACACTGACAGTAGCACGGTGAAGGCCCGCCAAGCAAATCGCTGTTGTTGAGCGTCGCCCGAACTGTCAGTTTAGTGTCAGAATCGTTGTCGTTGACAGTTCACGCGCCTTCGGCGCGCGCCGCCTCACGCGGGGAGGGCGGCTCGGTTGATGTTGTAGAGCTTTTGGACGTTGCCCCAGACCATCGCCTCCTCCTCCTCCGGGGGGACGCCGGCCATGATCTCGTCGAGGATCTTGCGGCTGTTGGGCCAGATGGCGTCGTGGTGCGGGTAGTCGTTGCCCCAGAGCAGGTTTTCGACGCCGATCTGCTCGCGGGTTTGCACGCCGATGTCGTCGTCCTCGAAGGTGACCATGAAGTTGCGCCGGAAGTATTCGGTGGGCAGCATCGGCAGCTCGGGCGTCTGGTCGACGGCGCGGGCGCGGTAGTAGGCGTGGTCCCAGCGCTGCAGCACGTGGGCGATCCAGCCGGTTTCCCACTCGGCCATCACGAAGCGCAGCTTGGGGTGGCGCTCGCAGACGCCGGAGGTGACCAGATTGGAGACGGTGTTCCAGGCGGCGGCGTGGGCGAGGGTGTAGGAGACGACCTGGTCCCACTCTTTGGGCAGGCTCATGCCGGGCTCGGAGCCGCAGAAGATGTGCATCGTGAGCGGCAGGCCGATTTCTTCGGCGGCCTCCCAGAAGGGCTCGTAGGAGGGGTCGGAGTAGGGCTTGTCGGCCGGCGCGGTGCAGGGGATCGCGACGCCCTTGATGCCCATGTTGGCGCAGCGTTGGAGCTCGGCGACGGCGCGGTCGATGTCGCGCAGGGTGATGCAGCCCACGCCGATCAGCCGCTCCGGCGCGTGCGAGCAGTAGTCGCGGATCCAGTCGTTGTGCCGCTCGAAGACGGCGCTGACCACCTCGACGTCGTCGACCATGTAGGTGAGCATGTTGATCGAGGGGTACATGACCTCGCCGACGATGCCGTCCTGCGCCTGCTCGGAGAGGCGGGCGACGGGGTCTTTGACGCCGGGGTTGATCAGGTCCCAGCCGCGGGCGATCTTCTCTTTGGTTTCGGGCAGGTTGAGGTTGGCGCCGGCGATGCCGAGCCGCCCGACGGACATGGCGAAGTCGATGCTGGGCCAGGCGACGAAGACGGCGTCGCGGTCCTTCCACTTGTCGACGACGCGCGGGGCGCGGTCGCCGAAGCGGTCGACCAGGCCGTCGAAGACCTCCGGCGCTTCGACCACGTGGGAGTCGCACGAGTAGTAGATGCTGCTGGCCATTGTTCCATCCTTCCGCGCCGCGTCGGCTTACGCACAGGATAGAGTGTTGCGCGCGGGCCGGGGTGGTGGTGTAGAGTGACGGGCGTGAAGCGCATTGCCGACTCTCTGACTGCCGCTTTGCAGGCCCGCCGCGGCGTGGCGGCGATCGCGCGATCGGGGGGGGGGGGGGGATAAATTCCTCCCGATCGCCCTTGCGATCGCCGCGTTGCTGCTCGCCGCCCTGACCCTCGCCCAAGCCGCCACACCCGGATCCACCAGCCGCTACTTGGCGCTTGACGCCGGCGGCGAGCATCAATGCACGCTGCGCGATGACGGGGTGATTCGCTGCTGGGGCGGCAACTCCGCCGAGCTGCGCGACGTTCCGGAGGGGCGTTACGCGGCGGTGAGCGCCGGGGCGTGGCATAACTGCGCCATCCGCGAGGGCAGCGGCGAAATCACCTGCTGGGGCGGCGACTCGAACGCGCCTGACGGCGCGTTCGTTGATGTGGCGGTGGGCTGGCAGTTCGCCTGCGGCGTGCGCGAGAGCGACAACGCGGTCGAGTGCTGGGGAACCAGCAGCTTTGGGCGCAGCGTGCTCGACTACGGACAGGCCGAGCCGCCGGAGGGGGAATTCAGCGCGGTTAGCGCCGGCTTCCTCCACGCCTGTGGGCTGATGACGACGGGCGAGATCGTCTGTTGGGGCCGCGGCAGCCTTGGGCGCACCGACGCGCCGGAGGGAGTCTTCACTCAAGTCAGTGCCGGCACGACGCACTCCTGCGCGTTGCGCGAAAACGGCGCAGTCGAGTGTTGGGGACTGAACAACTTTGGGCAGTTGGACGCGCCGGCGGGCGTCTTCACGCAAGTGCGCGCGGGAGCGTGGCATTCGTGCGGGCTGCGGGAGTCGGGGGAGATCGAGTGCTGGGGCGACGATCGTTATGGGCAGTCCAACGCCCCGTCGGGACGCTATCTCGCCGTGAGCGCGGGGATGCGCCACTCGTGCGGGCTGGGCCGTGCGGGCGCTCGCTGCTGGGGCGGGCAGGATGATCGCCTGCCTGAGCTGATCGCGGAGCTCGCTCCGACCACGGCTACTCGGAGCGTCGCGGATGTTTCGGCCGAGGACGAAAGCGACACAACGCCGGACCCGCCCACGCCGACGCCAACCCCCACACCCACACCGACACCGACCACGTACACAGCGGTGAGCGCGGGCGGGCGGCATACTTGCGCGCTGCGCAGCACGGGCACGCTCGACTGTTGGGGAAGCAACACCTACAGCCAGGTCAGCGACACGCCCTCGGGCACATTCACCGCGGTGAGCGCGGGCGACTGGCATACCTGCGCGATCACCAGCGCCGGGGCGATCTCCTGCTGGGGGCTGGGCACCGACGGCCGAGCCGACGACCAGGCCGGCAGCTTTACGGCGGTCGGAGCCGGCGGCCAACACAGCTGCGGTCTGCGCAGCAGCGGCGCAGTCGAATGCTGGGGCAACAATCTGCATACCCAGAGCAACAATCCGACGGGCAGCTTCACGGCGATCGGCGTCGGTGGAAATCACAACTGCGGTCTGAGCAGCGGCGGCGCGATCTCCTGCTGGGGGCTGAGCAGCAGCAATCGGCTCAACGCGCCCTCGGGCAGCGGCTTCAGCGCGGTGAGCGCGGGCGGGCATCACAGTTGCACGATCACCAGCGCCGGCGCGATCGACTGCTGGGGGCAAAACGCCGACGGCCAGGCCGCCGACCAGGCGGGCAGCTTCAGCGCGGTCAGCGCCGGCGCGAGCCACACCTGCGCCTTGAGCAGCGCGGGGGCGATCTCGTGTTGGGGCAACAGCGGCAACAGCCGGACGACGGTCGCGGCGGGGACGTACAGCGCGGTCAGCGCGGGCGACTCTCACACCTGCGGGATCAAGACCGACGGGACGATCGCCTGCTGGGGCCGCGACACGGAAGGCCAGGCGCCGACGACGCGCTCGCCCTAGGGCGTGTTCGCAGTTCTCCGTCATTCCTGCGCCCCGTCGTCATTCCTGCGCCCTTCCCCGTCACACCCGCGCTCCCGCCGTCATTCCTGCGCAGGCAGGAACCAATCACCCTCAATACCCACCCCTTCCCCAATTCATCCCTCCCCCCTTCCAGGGGGGAGGTTAGGTGGGGGGTGGAACGCCGCGAGCCAACGCGCCAATCGCGCTGCGCCCCGATCGCCTGGCACCGATCGCCTGCACTGCCTCTTTTCCGTCGTTCTTGCGCCCCTCCGTCATTCCTGGCCCCTCCGTCATTCTTGCGTCTCTTCTCCGTCATTCCTGCGCAGGCAGGAACCCAGGCGCTCCGCGGCAGGCATCCCGCCGCGCCCACCACTCACCCAACACCCCCCCCTCCCCCAATTCATCCCTCCCCCCTTCCAGGGGGGAGGTTAGGTGGGGGGTGGAACGCCGCGAGCCAGCGCGCCAATCGCGCTGCGCCCCGATCGCCTGGCACCGATCGCCTGCACTGCTCCTTTTCCGTCGTTCTTGCGTCTCTTCTTCGTCATTCCTGCGTAGGCAGGAACCCAGGCGGCCTCCAGCGCCGCGGCATTCCGGCGGGCCCACCACTCACCCAACATCCTCCCCCCCTTCCCCAATTCATCCCTCCCCCCTTCCAGGGGGGAGGTTAGGTGGGGGGTGGAACGCCGCGAGCCAGCGCACCAATCGCGCTGCGCCCCGATCGCCTGGCCCCGATCGCCCGCACTGCTCCTTTTCCGTCGTTCTTGCGCCTCCCTCCGTCATTCCTGCGTAGGCAGGAACCCAGGCGGCCTCCAGCGCCGCGATATTCCGGCGGGCTGCCCACGCGATGTTTGAGCGGCGGCGAGCTGGGCTGGGGCGAAGCGGCGGCGTGCGCGTGGTTCCTGCCTGCGCAGGAATGACGGAAGAATGGGGTAGGTGTGACGGAGAGGGGGTGCGTGGTTCCTGCCTGCGCAGGAATGACGGAAGTGGAGGTGCAGGAATGACGGAAGGGGGGCGCGGCGCGGGTGGTCTTGGGGGAGGGCAGCGCGATTGGTGCGCCGCTCGTGGACTCCCACCCCCCACCTAACCTCCCCCCTGGAAGGGGGGAGGGATGAATTGGGGAAGGGGTGGGTATTGGGGTGGTTGGTTCCTGCCTGCGCAGGAATGACGGAAAGGGGGGCGCGCGGTTCCTGCCTGCGCAGGAATGACGGAAGAGAGGTGGCGGGGGTGGTCGTGGGAGGAGGGCAGCGCGATTGGTGCGCCGCTCGCGGCGTCCCACCCCCCACCTAACCTCCCCCCTAAAAGGAGTCTCTTGCAAAACAGCGGATCTGGCGCATGTCGCAGGTACCGACCAGATAGAGACTGATCGGCGGATCCGCCAAAGTCGGCCATTTTGCAGGAGACTCCTAAAAGGGGGGAGGGATGAATTGGGGAAGGGGTGGGTATTGGGGTGGTCGGTTCCTGCCTGCGCAGGAATGACGGAAGGGGGGGCGCGCGGTTCCTGCCTGCGCAGGAATGACGGAAGGGGGGCGCGCGGTTCCTGCCTGCGCAGGAATGACGGAAGGGGGGCGCGTGGTTCCTGCCTGCGCAGGAATGACGGAGGGGGGGCGCAGGAATGACGGGAGAGGGGCGCGGGGTTTAGTGGGCGTTGAGGAAGTCGGTGAAGCGGGCGGCTAGCAGGTCGCGGTTGGGGTGGTGCTCGGGATTTCTGGGGAGTTGGAGCTTTGCGCCGTCGAGGTCGCGTAGGGCGTTGGAGAGCGGGTCTTGCGTTTCGGCGAGCAGGCGCTGGGAGGCGCGCACCTGGTAGTCGGGGTCGATTCCGATCAGGTGGGCGTCGAGCGCGGCGCGGTGCAGCTTGGTGAGCAGCAGGCCGTGGGCGGGCGAGCGCGAGGCCTCACGCTCGCCGTTGAGCTCGAAGACGCCGAGCAGGCGGCGGGCGCGGCTGCGCTCGACCGCGGTTCTGCGGCCGCCCTCGCCGGAGATCGCGCAGCGCAGGCGGTAGGCGTCGACGACGCGCTCGCGGAAGCGCGCGCCGCGCAGGCCGCGCTGGGCGGCGACCAGTCCGGCGCGGCGCTCGGCGGCTGTGACGGGACGGCCGCCGCCGGGCAGGCCGAAGGCGAGGCGCACCTGTCCGTACTCGCCGTCGTTGGGACGCCAGTCGACAATCCAGACGGGCATGAAGGCGTGGTAGAAGCCTTGCGCGACAGCGAGGAAGTAGATCACGGGGAGTTCCAACTCCCAGGCGTCGTAGAGGTGTCGGTTGGCCTCGTGGTCGGGGCCGCCTTTGGCGAAGTCGTAGGGAATTTCGCCCGCGCTGGAGAAGATTTGCTCGTGGGCGACGGACTGGTCGGTGTAGATCGAGCTGCTCTTGAGCCAGGCGGTGCGCAGCGAGAGCAGGTGGCGCATCGCGCCGACCTTGCCGATGCCCTGCTGCCGCCGCACGAGCGGGATGTAGTCGCCCTCGAACGAGAAGCCGGCGTTGAGCTGGTCGCCGGTCAGCCCGCCGTTGGCGCGGCTGACGCGCTCGACGTGGGCGAAGGCGGCCAGGCGCATGCGTTGTTCGCGCTCGTCCACGATGTCTCCTCCTCAGTGCGCACGGTAGCGGCGCGTAACGCCATTCTGTCGCGCGCGGGGGTTTGACAGGGCGCGGAGAGGAGTAGTCTGCGGGCGATTGGGGCGGCGACATGAGCACAACATTGAGCCGGGTGGCGGCATTGGCCGCCGTGGTTGCGGTCGTAGCTGCGGTTGCGGCGTTGGAGAGCGCGTGGTGGGCGTCGGCGGCGGCGGGGCTGCTGCTGTCGGTCTGTCTGGCGGCGTCGCTGGTCGATCGGCGGGCGGAGCCGTTGGCGGTGGCGGGCGGCGCAATCGCGTTCGCGGCGCTCTGGGCGGGGCTGGGTCTGGAGGCGGGGCTGTGGGCGCTGATTGGGGTCGGCTGGGTTTCGGGCGCGGCGGCGATCGCGGCGCTGGTGCGGGCGGAGAGCGCCGAGCGCGAGCAGGAGCTTTCGCCGCGCTGAGGTTTGGCGGTAGGGGCTGATCGCGCCCGCCCAACACTCCTTTTCTGCTCCCTTCCCAATTCATCCCTCCCCCTGGCAGGGGGAGGTTGCGAGTGGGTGACGGCGGTGTTCGGGTTTCTTTTTTTCGGGGTGATCGGGGGTGATTCGGAGGCCTCCCTATCTGGTCGGAGCGCTTGGCGGTGTTCGGGTTTGTTCAGGTTTGTTCGGATTTGTTCAGGTTTGTTCGGGGTGCGCCGGCGGGGTTGACAGGGAGGGTTGACAACGGGGTTGACGGGGTGGTGGGCGCGGTTGTGGTTTTGCTGTGTTTTGCTGGGGTTTTGGGTTGGGGCGGGGGTTGACGGTGTCAACTTTTGGCAACCTTTGTCAACTTTTGTCAACCTGGTGTCAACCTCTGTCAACCTGGCGTCAACCTCTGTCAAGTTTTGGTCAGCGTTGGCGAGGTTGGGTTCCTGCCTGCGCAGGAATGACGGAAGGGGACGCAGGAATGACGGAAGGGGACGCAGGAATGACGGGGAGGGGCGCGGGGGTGACGGGAGGGGGCGCAGGAATGACGGAAGGGGGCGCAGGAATGACGGGGAAGGGCGCGGGGGTGACGGGAGGGAGCGCAGGAATGACGGGAGGGGGGCGGGGTGGCGTTGCTGCGGGGAGAGAGGCATGGTTCGGCACTCCTGTTCTGGTGCGAGCGTAGCAGGATTTGGGGGAAGTGGGGGTGTGTGGGGTGGTTCCTGCCTGCGCAGGAATGACGGAAAGGGGCGCGCGGGAATGACGGAAAGGGGGCGCGGGGTTCCTGCCTGCGCAGGAATGACGGAGGGGGCGCGGGTGTGGCGGATTTAGGGTGGCCGGGGTTTAGCGTTCGCAGACCACGCCGTCTTCGTCGCCGTCGCGGGCGGATGGGACTTTTTCGGCGGGGAAGCCTTGGCCGGCGCCTCGCTGGCCCTGGATGCGCGGCTCGCCGGCGGACTCGGCGGCTTCGCAGGACTCGTAGGTCGCGCGGAGTTCGGCTGGGGTGCCGGGTTGGGCTTGCTCCTCGGGCGGTTCGATTTCGATGCGCTGCACGGGGTGGTTGAGGCGCTCTGGCGGGCGCTCGTCCGGGCTTGTTTCGCAGGTTTGCAGCATCGTTCGGAGGGCGGCGGCTTCGGCTTGGTCGGAGGCCAGATCCCAGCGCAGCTTGACGACGATCCAGTCGCGGGCGTACTGGCACCAGGCGGAGCGGGACGGCGGCCGCCATTCGGCGGGATCGTCGGCGCTCTTGGCGCGGTTGCTGCGCGCCGAGACGGCGGTCAGCGCGGCGGGTTCGTCGAGGTCGTTGGCGAACTCGATTCGGCGAGCTCCGGACCACTGCCAGCCGCCGGAGTGGTGCGCCTCGAAGAGCGGCACCATGTGGTCGATGTCGAGCTCGCCGGGGTCGTCGAACTCGATTTCGTCGTACCAGGACCACCAAGAGCCGTCGAGCGGGCGGCACCACTGATTTGTTGCGGTGATGCCTCGCGCTTCCGCGATCAGCACCTCTTCGCGGGTGTTGCAGCCGTCGCCGTCCTCGTCGCCCCAGCCGCCCGGCAGGTAGGTGTCGCGGTCGTAGTCCACATCGCCGTCCCATTCGGGCTCGATGCGCAACCGCGCGAGCAGCTCGGCGTCCTCGGCGAACGGCAGCCCGTCGCCGGGTTGGTCCGCTGGCGGCTCTTCGACGGGCGGCGGCGTTTGCTGCGCGGGGCTCGGTTCGGCCTGCTGTTGCGGCTCATCGGCGGGCTGCTGCTCCGACTGAGTGGGCGGCGGCTCGGACTGCTGCGGCGGATCGTCTTCGGCGCAGGCGGCGAGCGCGGCTGCGACTGCCAGAATCAGCGCGGCAACGAGGCGGATTGCGTGGGGCAAGCGGCTAGACATCGAGCGCGATGCCCAGTTCTGCGGAGAGTTGGCGCAGTTCGCGCACGGTGGAGGCGGGGTAGGCGATTTGGCCGCTGGCGCTGCGCTGCTCGAAGGTGCGCTGTTCCTGCTCGCCGGGGGCGAGCACCTCGGCGACGCCGGGGAGCGGGTCGGCCGCCTTGACCTGCCGCCAGATGTCGTCGACGGCCGCCTCGAACTCGGCCGCCTCCCCGAACAGATCGGGCGAGACGACCAGCAGGAACTGTCCGCGCCGCCCGATTTCGACGGCAGCGGAATGGGCGCTGCCGGGCAGTGCGCCGGCGAGCGTGTTCATGAACAGGCTGAGGCCGGTGCCCTTGTAGGCGCTGACCGCGCCGAGCGCGGGGATGATGCCGGTCATGGCGGTTTGCGGATCGGTCGTCGGCTGGCCTTCGAGGTCGAGGAAGCCCCACTCTTCGGGGATCTCGCGTCCCTCGGCGCGGGCGCGCATCACCTTGCCCAGCGCGACGGGGGTGAGGGCCATGTCGAGCACCATCGGCGGGCCGGCGGCGCGCGGCGCGGCGAAGGCCATCGGGTTGTTGCCGGTCATCCGCGTGCGCGCGCCGAACGGGGCGAGCGTGGGCACCGAGGTGGTGGTGCAGAAGGAGACGAAGCCCTCGGCGGCGGCCATCATCGGGTAGTAAGCGCCCATGCCCCAGTCGTTGGAGTTGCGCAGCGCGCCCAGCGCCAGCCCGGTCGCATGCGCCTTGGCGATGGTGCGCTGCATCGCGCGGGCGACGACCAGCTGGCCGATGCCGCCGTCGCCGTCGACCAGCAGGGAGACGGGCGTCTCGCGAATCGTCGCCAGGCTGGGCGTGGGGTTGTAGCGGCCTTCGCGCAGGTGCCCCGCGTACCAGGGCAAGCGCTGGAAGCCGTGGGTGTCGACGCCGCGCAGGTCGGCGGTGAGCTGAATGTCGACGGTCAGCGCGGCGTCGGCGGGCGGCACGCCGCAGGCTTCGTAGACGGCGGTTCCGAACGCGCGCAGCGGTTCGAGCGGGAGGATTTCGGTGGCGTCGATGTCGGTCATGAGGCGTCCTCTGCGTCGCCCTCGGACTGGTCAACCAGCCCGCCGTCAGACATCCCGCGCGCCTCGCCGACGGTCGAGGCGGCGCAGACGACGAACTCGAGGTCCTCAGGCCCGAGGCTGCGGATCTGGTGGGCGATGTCGGCGGGGAAGAAGAGGAAGTCGCCGGCGGAGGCGGACGTGCGCCAGGGCCCGCAATCGATCTCGGCGTTGCCGCGCAGGAAGTAGTAGACCTTCTCGACATCCTCGTGGATGTGGCGCACGTTGGTCTCGCCCACCGGCAAGCGGTTGAAGAGGACGAAGGCGAGCGAGCTTTCGAAGCGCCCCTCGCCAGCGCTGAACATGCGGCGGGCGTGGATGTTGCGCCCCACGGTTTCGGGGATGTCGTCGGGCGATTTGACGACAAAGCGGGCGTTGTCGGGGGGCGGGACGGGTTCGTCTTCAAGGGCGGGGGCCTCGGGGGGCATGCCGGGCGGCGTGGGTTGGTCGGTCATAGGGTTCTCCTTTTGGTGAGGGTTGGGGGCAGGGTACGCGCCGCTCCTTGAGCGGCGGCTGGCGCTACGGCCAGGCTGTGCTACGCTGCCGCACGGAGAAGGTACGCTGATGCGAACTGTTCGAGACGCGCGGTGGATTCAGGGGCTGTTGCTCGTCGTGCTGGCGATGTTGGGCGTTGCTGCGGGCAGCGGAATCGCGGGGGGGGGGGGGATACCGACCGCGTTGAGGGGCGGATCGTCGCGCGCCCGTGGGTTGATGACGAGGGGCAGCTGACGCGTGTCGAGTTCGGTTTTCGACCCGGCTGGGGTGAGGATGTGCGCGGCGGCGGCGACGGGCCGGACGATCTGTTCCCGCCCAAGCGCTTCCTGACCCAACGCCTCGTTCTCGAAAAGGCCGGAATCTGGCTGCGCAGCAGCGAGATTCTGATCCCGGATGCCGCAGAATCGGAGACGGGCGCGCGCGGGCGAATTCTGGCGCGCGCCGAGACGGACGAGGACGGGCGGCTGGTTCGGATTGAGTTCGGCTTTCGCCCTGACTGGGGCGAAGACATCCGCGGCACGGAAAGCGGGCCGGATGATGTCTTCCCGTCGGATCGCTTCCTGACGCGGCGGCTGATCGATGGGAGCGCGGGAAAGTGGCTGCGCAGCAGCCCGATCGCCGTGCCGGCGGAGCGGCCGGAGGAGACTACAGAGCCGAGCGAAGACGCGGCGAACGAGACGGGCGAGGTGGGCGTGGACGGCGGCTCTGCGACAGCCGCGGACGGCGCGACGATTGTGGTGCCGGCGGGCGCTGCGGCAGAGGGAGCGGAGATCACCGCTCGCGTGGTCCCCGAAGAGGAACTGCCGCCCTTGCCACCTGGGGGAACTGAGCGACTGGGTACGTGGGACTTCGAGGTTGAGGGCGGGCTCACCGGGGAGGTCACGCTCTCGCTGCCCCTGCCCGCGGACGAAGACGAAACCTGGTTTCTGGGCCATTACGACGGCGAACACTGGTACGTTGAGCCGTTCCGCGTGGAAGACGGCATGATCATGGTCCAGACCGATTCGCTGAGCATTTTCGACAAGATCAAGGGCATCCCGATTCTGGGGGATGTCGTGCAAGGCGGTGAGAATCTCGGGCGGTACTTCGTCGCGGGAGTCAAGACGATCGGCGAGGGTATATGGGACGGGATCACCTGGACGGTTGATTGGGCAGCTGAGGAGCTGGGGCTGAAGGAGCCGATCGTCTGCGAGAACCCCGATGATTCCGTCAACGTGACGAATCCGACGGGCGGCGGGTTGGTCGGGATCTACCTGAAAGGCTGCGCGCAGCAGACGGTGAATGGGCCGCTGCTGTTGGCGCGCAATCCGCGCCATATCTGGTTCGAGGTGCGCCCGATCGCAGGCGATGCCGAGTACGCCACCTCGCTCGATCTGTACAAGTGGTTGAGCAGTCACGACGAGGGCACGCTGCTCGCGCCGGGAGCGATCGGCGACTGGCGGCCGACGCGCGATGGGATCGTTCGGCTGAACGCTGAGATGACCTGGACCGCGGCTGGGATGACGGTGTTCTTCGATCCGCTGAAACAGATGATCGAAGCCGCGCTTGAATTCGCCTTGCCGACATCCGCTTTTACCAACCTGGTGTCGGTGCTGCTGCGCAGCGACGAACTCACGCAGGCGCTGGCCCAGTGGAATCGGGGCAATCGCACGGCGGCGCTGCAGACCGTTGCGAGCGTGATGGGCAGCACCGTAATGCGCGACGCGCTGATCGATCTGATGATCGCCGCCGCGCAGCACGCGGGCGTCACGATTAAGAAGGCTGCGCTGATCAAGCTGTACGCGGTCTACAAGGTGGGTGAGATCCTCGTGAAGCGGGTGCAGGCCGGCGTCGAGTTCTTCAAGGTGCTGGTTGCGAACGACGAAGACCGGCTGGGCACGGTGGCCTTCACGGTGCCGCGCTCGGTTTGCTGGGGCGGCACCTTCGGCGCAGACGGCGGGACTGTCAGCGACCGACTGGGACATGCCTGCCAGTCGGAGCGGCGCTCGGAACGGTACGCACGGTACTACCGACTCGAACTGGACGAGCCGGCGACAGTCAAGATTGATCTGACAGCGTCGTCGCTGGACGGGTACCTCTTCCTATCACCAGGAGGCAACAGGAACGCATCGCCTCTGGTTCGGAACGATGACGGCGCTGGCGGACGGAACGCTCGAATCGAGCAGGATCTGGAGGCGGGCGTCTACACGATCGAGGCGACGACCGGTGGTGTGGGGCGGCGGAAGACAGGAGCGTTTCAGCTGGCAGTCGCGCAGACTCCGCTGGAGCCGATCGGCGATGGATCGCTGATTGTGCTCGACGGCACGAGCGACCTGTATCAGGCGCATGTTGTGGGTGGATCGCTGTTCAAGCGGCTGATCCTCAATTCGGTGGTGTTCCACGGCTACGGCTTCCAGCTGGACGATGTGCGGAGTGTGGAGCTGTCGGAGTTCGACCGCTGGGCGACGACCGACCTCGCCCGCTTGGACGACGACGCGCGAGTCTGGCGGCTGTTCCCCAACGGCAGCGAGGGCATCCGGCGCCTGCTCGACATCACTGCCGAACAGTTTGAGGCCGCCGGCTTCGACTGGGACGCCGTGATCTCGGTCAATCAAACCGAGTTTGACGAGTGGATCGAGGGTCCGCCCATTACGGCCGCCGAGCTCGGACTCGAAGATGCGCAAGATGACGAACCGGACGATCGTCCTGCGGTGGGGACGATCCGCGTCGTTGAGCCACTCGTTGAGGTGCCCATCAGCGGCGGTGCGGGTGCGGGCGGAGGCGCAGTATTCACCGCGGTCAGCGCGGGCGACTCCCACACTTGCGGGCTGCGTGAGACCGGCGCGGTCGAGTGCTGGGGATACAACGGCCACGGCCGAGCGGATGCGCCGGCGGGGCGCTTCAGCGCGGTCAGCGCGGGCGGGAACCACACTTGCGGGCTGCGCGAGACGGGCGCGGTCGAGTGCTGGGGACGGAACGACTACGGCCAAACGGACGCGCCGACGGGGCGCTTCAGCGCGGTCAGCGCGGGCGGGGCCCACACTTGCGGGCTGCGCGAGACGGGCGCGGTCGAGTGCTGGGGATCGAACGTATTGTTGGTGTGGACAGAAGGATCCGGGCCAAGAACGGGTGACCACGCCGGGCAGACGGACGCACCGAGTGGTTCGTTCAGCGCGGTCAGCGCGGGCGAGCATCACACCTGCGGGTTGCGTACGAGCGGCGCGGTCGAGTGCTGGGGAAGCAACCTCAGCCCCGACGAAGGCCAATACGCCGGCCAAGCGGTCGCGCCGGGCGGGGTGTTCAGTGCAGTCAGCGCGGGCACGAGCGAGACCTGCGGGCTGCGCACGAGCGGTGTGGTCGAATGCTGGGGAGACAACGACAGAGCACCGCCGGGCGGGGCGTTCAGCGCCGTCAGCGTAGGGGGCGCGGGGGGCGAGTTGCACACCTGTGGGCTGCGCGCGAGCGGCACGGTCGAGTGTTGGGGATACGACGGGAGCGGCCAGGCGGATGCACCGGGCGGAGCGTTCAGCGCCGTCAGCCCGGGTTACCTGCACACCTGTGGGCTGCGCACGAGCGGCGCGGTCGAGTGCTGGGGATGGAACGTCAACGGCGAAACGGACGCGCCGCCTGTCGGCGAATCGTCCACGTCGCCGCCCGCACCCAATCCGATTATCCAGTACGTCCAAGTCTTCACGGGTGAGCGCTGGATCACCTATAACTGCGTGGGGCGCGATACCAACGGTGACTGGGAGCCCGACCAGTTTCTGGTCGACGCGGGCGGCAACCCGCTGCCGAACGCGGCAGGCGTCAACGACAAGTGTGTTGAGCTGGGCTGGTCAAGTCGGCCGCTGCCGGACGACGCCATAACCGCCGTGCAAGCGAGCCGACCACCACAGATCGACAGGATCAGGTGCTCACCGTCGTCGCCGCGTGTGGGTGAAGATGTGGTCTGCACCGCGACTTTGAACGGCGGCGCGCCAACATTTTACTCGTGGAGTGGCGGCTCGTCGAGTAGCAGCAGTTCAAGGTACACGACCAGCTGGAACTCAGCAGGCACTTACACGATCAACCTGACGGTGAGCAACGACGGAGGGAGCGACAGCGCGAGCACGAGTGTGACGGTGAGGCCACCTGATCTGGACCCGCCCGACATCAGCATCAGCTGCCCGGCGTACGCCGAAACGGGTCGTAGCTTCAGCTGCACGGTGCACAATCGGGGCGGAGCAGTGACCAGCTGGGACTGGAGCGCGAGTGGCGGCACGGCCGGCGGACGTAGCGAAACCTACTCTGCCACGTTCACCTCGTTTGGCAGGCACATCGTACAACTGACAGCGAGCAACGCGGGCGGCAGCGACAGCGACTCGACGACAGTGCGCCTCGTGGCCGGGCCGCCGGCTAGCCAGTACAGCCGCTGCGGCTCGGATACGATCAAGGTGTACTGGTTCAACCGCACAAACTTCAGGAAGCATCATGTCGACATGACCGGAGAGGAAGCGACGCGCATTCTGGGCGCGTCCTGGTGGGCGACGATTGGCCATCTCAGCCAGCCCGCCTGCGACAGCTGGCCGACCGGCGGGCCAGTGACGGCGGAGAGCTACCGCTGAGGGTGCTGAGAGGGGCTCGGGGCTTGGTGCTGAGCACGGCGAGATACCCGCGGCGAGCGCGGGTATGACGGATCTCTCTTGCGCGGGGTGGACGGAGTTGTTTGCGCCGGGGGGCAGTATCTGTGGTGTGTGCGAACAGAGCCCTAGAAGTCGAGGGCGGCGGCGGTGCAGAGGAATTGCATTAGGGGGGCGGTTTCTTTGCACCACTTGGCGATTGTTGCGGGGAACTCTTCGCTGAGCGCTTCTTCGTGGGTGAAATCGCGGACGGCGATGAAGTGTTTGCGTTTGATCTCCTCGATCATGGGGTGGTCGGCGCTCCAGCCTCTTGGGGGGCGCTTGAGTTTGTCGCCGTCGATGCGCCAGGGGGACTTTTGGTAGCGCCGGGCGAGCTTGTTCCACGCTTTGCCCTGCTCGCCGATGGCTTCGCGGTAGGCGGCGAGGGCGTCGCGGTCGGGCATCCAGCTGCCCGCGCCGAAGAAGCAGTGGTCGAGCGAGATGTGGACGTAGTAGCCGGGCGCGTGGACATCCTTGCCGGCGCGGTGACGGAACTGGATGCCGACGTTGGTCTTGTAGGGCGCTTTGTCGGCGGAGAAGCGGACATCGCGGTGGATGCGCATCAGCGAGCCGCCGACCTTGGCGTCGCGGGCGGTGATAGCGGGGGAGATCTTCGCCAGGCGCGGGCGCACGGCGCGGATCAGCTCGAAGGCGGGCTCGCGCAGCTCGGACTCGTAGCGCCCGCGGTTGACCTCGAACCAGTCGCGGCGATTGTTCAGCTCGAGCTCGGCGAGAAAGTCGAACAGTCCCGGGCCGAAACCCGTTGCGGCGGTCGTCATCGTCGGCCTCCGTACCCCGATCGCGTGTGAGGCGAGCGTAGCGTGTCAGGCGGCGGGGGCGCGGTAGACGCGGACGGATTTCCAGAGCAGGCCGATCAGCAGGGTGGCGGCGATGCCGAGCGCGCCGCCGAGCAGCATCGCGTTGGGCGCGCCGATCGAGCCGGCCCAGAAGCCGACCCAGATGATGCCGACGTTGTTGGCGGTCTGGGCGGCGAGCACCATGAAGGAGAAGGCGCGCCCGCGCATCTCGTCGGGCGTGGTCAGCTGCACGGTGGACTGTCGCACGGCGACGGTGACGGCGTCGGCGGCGCCGAGCATGGCGATCACGATCAGTCCGAGCCAGAGCCAGGGCGCGGCGCCCATGGCGAAGAGCAGCGCGGCGTAGACCAGCGAGGCGATCAGCACGAGCACGCCTTTGGCGCGCTCGTGGACGAGGAAGAGCGCGAGCAGCATGCCGCCGACGGAGCCGACGGCGTTGGCGGTGCCCAATCCGCCCGCGGCGCCCGCGCCGGCCATGAACAGCCCAGTCGCCAGCACAGGCAGGATTTCGCGGTAGTAGGAGACGACGGTGATGCCCCAATCGAGCAGGAAGAGGCCGGGCAGGATGGGGTGGCGGGCGACGAATCGCCCGCCGGCGATGACGCTGGCCAGCGCGCCCTGGTTGGCGCCGGCGGCTCTGGCGGCGGTGCGGATCAGCAGCGGCATCAGCGCCGAGACGGCGGCGAAGCCGGCCGCGGCCCAGAGCGCGGCGGTGACATCGATCACCGAGACGATCGCGGTGAAGAGCACGTTGCCCAGGATCCAGCCGCCGTTTTGGGTGCCGGTGTCGATCGTGACGGCGGTCGAGAGGTAGCGCTCGGGCACGACGCGCGGGGTGATCGTGGCGCGGGCGGGGGCGACGAACACGGCGAGCGCGGCCAGGATCGCGATCGCGACCCAGGTCTGCCAGATGCGCAGAATGCCGGCGCTGGCGGCGGCGGCCAGCAGCACGAGCAGCAGGAAGACGACCGCGTTGGAGCCGGCCATCAGCCAGCGTCGGTCGAGCCGGTCGGCCAGCACGCCGCCGTAGAGCACGGCGACGATCTGCACGGGCAGCTGGATCGCGCCGATGATCGCGACCTGGGCGAACTCGCCTGTCTCGTCGAGCACCCACTGAGGGATCGCGAGGAAGCGCAGCTGCTGGGCGATGATCATCGCCAGCGCGCCGGACCAGAGCAGGCGGTAGTCGCGGATCGCGAAGACGCGGCGCAGCGGCGGGCGCTCAAAGCGCCGCCCGCCCAACTCGCTCACGAGAGGATCGGGGAGTGCGCGATACTGCGGGGCATTGGGCGATGCTACCGCCCGCGCAGCGGAGGAGGAGCAGGATGAAAGTCGGCGTCTATGTCCCCCAGGTCGGTCCGGCGGCATCGCCGCAGCAGGTCGCGCGGGTGGCGCGCGCGGCGGAAGGCGCGGGCTTCGACTCGCTCTGGGCGTTCGACCACGTGGTGCTGCGGCCCGATCAGGGCTCGGACTATCCCTACAGCGAGGATGGGCGCTTTCTGGTGCCGGCCGACAGCGCGTTTCTGGAGCCGCTGACGCTGCTGACCTACGCGGCGGCGGTGACGGAGCGGGTCGAGCTGGGCACGGCGGTGCTGGTGCTGCCGATGCGCGCGCCGGTGCTGCACGCCAAGCTGATCGCGACGCTGGATCATCTGGCCGGCGGGCGGGTGATTCTGGGCGCGGGCGTGGGCTGGTGGAAGGAAGAGTTCGAGGCGCTCTCGATGCCGTTCGATCGGCGCGGCGCGCGGATGGACGAGTACCTCCAGGTACTGCGCGATCTGTGGGAAGGCGAGGTGGGCTCGTTCAAGGGCGAGTTCTACGACACCGAGGGCTGGTATTGCCGTCCGCAGCCGCCGCGCCGCGTGCCGATCTGGCTGGGCGGCAACCATCCGCGCCAGCTGGAGCGGGCCGGGCGGGTGGCCGACGGCTATCTGGCCAACCCTGCGATGCTGGACACGCTGGCGGCGGACTGGGATCGGGTGCGGCAGGCGGCGTCCGACGCTGGGCGCGACGCCGCGGCGCTGCGGCTGGGCATCAACCGGATCGCGGTGCTGGAGGAGGGTCGGCTCGCGGAGGCGGCGGAGCGGCTGGGCGAGATGCGCGCGCTGGGCTTCAACCACGCGATCGCCAATCTGCACCCGGCCACGGCCGACCCGGAGGCGCTGCTGGGCGAGTTCGCGGCGGAGCGTCTGGGGGCGCTGCAGGGGAAGTGACGCGGTCCAACTCGTGATAGCGGCGACGCTTAAGAAAGGTTCAGGGCGTTCGCTTTCATTTCCGTTTCCGCTATCCAACTTTCCTTGCATATGGCGATCCACTATCCAAGCGAGGGCAACTGAGTTTACTTATCCACCAAGATTTCGCTGTGGTAATGTAAGATTCGCTCAGATCGCTTTCACAACGAGAATCCTAATGAAAGCGAACCAGCAAGGGGTTCATGCGCGTGCGTAGACCTCCGCAAGGCGAAAGCAGTCCGACGACCTACCGCGGCGAGACGGTCGAGGCCTTCGTGCCATCCGATCTGCCGCCGTTTCCGCCGCTCGAATTGGACGATCTCTACCTCTCGCTCGACAAGGCCAACGCGGCGATCGGCGGTCTCAACACGCTTGCCTCGCTGCTGCCCGATCCCGACCTCTTCCTCTACTCCTTCATTCGGCGCGAAGCGTTGCTGTCGTCGCAGATCGAGGGGACGCAGTCTTCACTCTCAGATCTTTTGCTCTCCGAGATCGACTCGGCGCCGGGCGCGCCGGTTGAGGATGATGTCCGCGAGGTCTCGAACTACGTCAACGCGCTCGAACACGCAGTCGAGCGGCTGCGCGGCGGCGGGGAAATCGATCTGGCGTTGATCTGCGAAGTCCACGCGCGCTTGCTGCGCTCCGGACGCGGCAGCAAGCTCCAGCCGGGCGTCGTGCGCGATGATCTGGTCTGGATCGGCGGCGCGCGCCCCTGGTTCGCTGACTTCGTCCCGCCTCCGGCAGATGAAGTGCCGCGCTGCATGACCAATCTGATCGGCTTCATCAACGATCCCGAGCTTCAGCTGCCGCTGCTCGTTCGCGCTGCCCTGGCGCATGTGCAGTTCGAGACGATCCACCCGTTCTTCGACGGCAACGGGCGGGTCGGGCGCCTGCTGATCTCGCTGATGCTGCATCAGGCGGGGATGCTGGAGCAGCCGATTCTCTACCTCAGCCTCTATCTCAAGCGCCACCGCGCCAATTACTACTACTACCTTGACTACGTGCGGCGGCAGGGCGATTGGGAAGCCTGGCTCGATTTCTTCATCAACGGCATCGCCGACACAGCGCAAACCGCCGTCAACATGGCGCAGCGGCTGTCGTCGCTGATCGAACGCGACCGCGGTCGGGTGCAAGTCGCGCAGGGGAGATCGACTTCTGCCGCGGCTGTGCATGACGCGATCACTCGCCGACCGCTGCGCACCATCCGCGCTCTGACCGAGGACACCGGATTTTCTGCACCGACCGTCTCGACGGCGCTCAATATGCTCACCGGGCTCGGGATCACCCGTGAAACCAGCGGACGCCGGCGCGACCGCGTCTTTGTCTACGACGAGTACCTCAACATCCTCAACGAGGATCTCGAGCCGCTCTGAGCGGGGGCGGTATCGTGACGGGCAACCCGCCTGGAGCAGGAGCTGCACATGACCGACACCGTTCTCTACGAGCGCGATGGGCGCATCGCCACGATCACCTACAACCGGCCTGAGGCGCTCAATGCGATCAACCATGAGCTGCGGCAGGACCTCAACGCGGCCTGGAGCGCGTTCCGCGAGGACGACGAGGCCTGGGTGGCGATCGTGACCGGCTCGGGCCGCGCGTTTTCGGCGGGCGCGGATCTGCGCAGCCCCGCGCCGCCGGAGGAGCACACCTTCTGGGAGGTGCCCTCGCTGACCTCGCTGGAGAGCGGGATGGAAATCTGGAAGCCGACCATCGCGGCGGTCAACGGCTACGCGCTGGGCTTCGGGCTGACGCTGGTCGCGGCCTGCGATTTCGCGATCGCCAGCGATCGCGCCGAGTTCGGCTTTCCCGAGGTGCAGATCGGCGTGCCCACGATTCAGGGCGCGATCCGCATGCCCAAGAAGGTCGCCTGGCATCACGCGATGGAGCTGCTGCTGATCGGCGACCGCGTCGATGCGCAGCGGGCGAAGGAGATGGGGCTGGTCTGGAAGGTCGTCGAGCATGAGCGGCTGCTGGACGAGGCCCGCGCGCTCGCGGAGCGGCTTTGCAAAGGCGCGCCGCTGGCCGTCCGCGCGACCAAGGAGGTGGCGCACCGCGGCCAGGAGCTGCCCTTCGTGCAGGCAATCCGTTTCGGCGAGACGATGCGGCGCGTCGCGCGCGAAACCACCGACGCCAAAGAAGGTCCCGCCGCCTACCGCGAAAAGCGCCCCGCCGACTGGAAAGCGCGCTGAGCGGATGCCGACGGGCCGGAAGTCTGGACTCGAAGCGTTGGGCGCTGCGCTTGCGGCTGTGCTCTTGTTGCTCGCAGCCGCCTGTAGCAGCAGCAGCGCATTGACGCTGAAGGAATACGCTGAGTGGTGTGCGATGCCTCGGGAAATCGACGACCTGTCAGAGTTGGAGTCGGGCACCTGGAGCGACGCGGCTGAAGTGTTCAAGAGCTTGCTCGACGAGGCAACATCGATCAATCCGCCCGAGGAAGTACGGCAGTACCACGACGGCACGATCGACGCTGTAGAAGCGCTCATCGCAATCGCGCAACAAGAAGACCCAGATGCGGCGTACAGCTTGTTTCCCCTGATCGCGACCTTGGTGATCGTTGGAGGGATCGCCCAAGAAGCAGAGAAAAGCCTGTCCTCAAACGCTCGCGCCGCGCTTGAGGAGGCTGGCTGCCTGGAGCCTGAAAGTGGCGGCGACACATTGACCAATCACGGCGATGGACAGGTGGATCGCAGCGAGATCGCCGCGATCGGCGACCGGATCACAATTGAGCGCCCGCAGAGCGAGGATCGCTTCGAGATGATCGTCCGCAGCGGGCCGGAGCGGGTTGGCGAAAACTTCCACATCCGCTACCGCGTCGCCGTGACCGTATTCGCCGTTATCGATGAGTGGAGTTACGACTACACCGCGAGTGTTTGGACCGCCGATCAGATCGAGCTGGTCTCCGCGCCGGACGAAAACGGGCGCATCTACAAGCTTGCCGAGGCGCCTTCGTTCGGGGGCCGACCGGATGACTCTCTGGAAGGCGTCATCCTGGTAATCGGAGGCACGCACGACGGAGCCCTCTATTTCCCTGCTGGCGACGCGCCGCCGGAAACGCAGTTTGTCGAGCTGCGCTATCCGGCGGGTGGTACCAGGCGAGTTGTGGATCTGAGCAAATGACGATCTCCGGCGCGGCGGGCGCGGACATCGGCGCGGGTGAACGGTCGATGCGCTTCTGGCGGGCGGCGCGGGTTGCCAATGCGGCGCTGAATGGGTGGCTGCCTGACCATGCGGTTGGCGTTGAGGGCGGGCGCATTCGGGATGTGCTGCCGGCGCAGCGGGCGCCTGCGGAACGGACCATTGATCTCGGCGATGTTTCGCTGCTGCCGGGCCTGATCGAGGCGCATACGCACATTCCCTGCCCGCCGCGTGTTGATGCGTTCGACATCATCAGCGAGGAGCCGCCGCAGCGGGGGCTGCTCCGCGCTGCTACCGCTGTCGGTACCGCGCTGCGCAGCGGCGTGACGACGATGCGCGACCTTGGGGCGCGAAATGAGGTTGTTTTCGCGATCCGCGAGGCGATCGCCGAGGGCGTAATCCCCGGCCCGCGGCTGCTCGCGGCGGGCGCGCCGATCACGCGAACGCGCGACCACTGCTGGTTCTGGGGCGGCGAGGCGGACAGCCCCGAAGAGGTCGCGGCGATGGCGCGCCGCCACATTGAAGAGGGCGCGGACCTGCTCAAGGTGATGGCGAGTGGGGGCAACTTCACGCCCAGCTCGAGCCCGCGCTCGCTGCAATATCCGGCGGATGTGCTGGCGGTCATCGTCGAAGCCGCCGGCGTCGCGGGGCTTGATGTCGCGGCGCACGCGCACGCCGCGGCCGGCATCCGCGCGGCGGTCGAGGCCGGCGTGCGGCACTTAATTCATTGCGGCTGGCTCGCGGCGGAGGCCGACGGCGGGCTCGATTACGACCCGCAGCTGGCCGAGCGGATCGCCGATGAGGGCATCTGGGTCAATCCGACGATCGGCCTCGGGCTGCTCGCCGCCGAAGCGCGCGATCGCGGCGATGCGCCGCCGCGCCGCAACCCGTCGATGCGCGGCAACGCACCGACCCGCGAGCAGCGGCTGGAGGTCTTCCGCGACATGCACGCGCGCGGCGTGCGCTTCACCTCCGGCCTCGACATGGGGATGGCCTACGCCGATTTCGACCGCGCCCCGGCCGAGGCCTGGGCGTTCGTCGAGGGGGTCGGCCTCTCGCCCTGGCAGGCGCTGCGGCTGATGACGGCGCAGACGGCGGAGGCGCTCAAGATGAGCGATCAGGTCGGCTCGATTGCCAAGGGGAAGGTTGCGGATCTGGCGGCGTTCGCCGGGGATCCTGGGGTGGATATTCGCGCGCTGAATACTCCTGTTTACGTTATTCAGTCGGGCGAGCTTGTCGTCGGGCCTCCCGGCGCGGCTTAGGGAGTGCTGCGTGTGGGGGCGATGGGGTTGCCGCGTGGGGTGGTGGAGGCGGGTGCGGGGCTTGGTGCTCTGCTCGGCGAGATACCCGCGGCGGAGCGCGGGGTGACGGAGAATGCTGCGCGGGCGTGACGGAGAATGTCGCGCGGGCGTGACGGAGAATGTCGCGCGGGCGTGACGGGAGAATGTCGCGCGGGCGTGACGGAGGCGGGTGCGGGGCTTGGTGCTCTGCTCGGCGAGATACCCGCGGCGGAGCGCGGGTATGACGGAAAAGGCTGCGCGGGGTGACGGAGAATGCTGCGCGGGCGCGTGACGGAAAAGGCTTCGCGGGCGTGACGGAGAATATCGCGCGGGCGTGACGGAGGCGGGTGCGGGGCTTGGTGCTCTGCTCGGCGAGATACCCGCGGCGGAGCGCGGGTATGACGGAGATGCTGCGCGGGCGTGACGGAGGCGGGTCTGGGGGCGATGGGGTGGTGGAGGCGGGCGTGGAGCTTGGTGCTCTGCTCGGCGAGATACCCGCGGCGGAGCGCGGGTATGACGGAAAAGGCTTCGCGGGTGTGACGGAGAAGGCTTCGCGGGTGTGACGGAGACGGCCCCGTGGGGTGGTGGAGGTGGGGGGATTACTGCGGGATGCGCAGGTGGATTTCCTTGGAACGGGCGGAGGCCAGATCCAGCTGCACGATGCGGTGGTTGTTGGTGTCGGCGACGATTAGGGAGCGGTTGGGGCCGGCGCAGAGACCGCCGGGCTCGTTCAGGGCTGTTTCGGAGAATGCGCCGAGGGCGTCGCCGTGGCCGCCCAGCAGCGTTTGGACGCTTTGCATGCGCGGGTAGACCTGCTTGATCTTGTGGTTGAAGGTGTCGGCGACGTAGAGCTCGTCGCCCAGCCAGGCGAGGTCGAGCGGATGCTGGAGCTTGGCCCGGTCGCGCCCGCCGTCCTCGTCGCCGAAGTGGAAGAGGCTGCCGATTTTGCCGATGAACGTCTCGACGCGGCCGTCGGGGTCCCAGCCGACCTGGCGCGCGCCACTGGATTCGCTGTCGGCGAAGGCCAGGCCCGACTCGCCCACGGCGAGTCCGCTGGGCTGGGCGAGTTCGGCCTGCTCGCGCGGGCCGTCGACGATTCCTTCGCGTCCGCTGCCGGCCCAGGGCGCGATCGGCGCGGCGTCGCCGGCGTTGAGGTCCATCGACCAGAGTTGGTGGATGCCGGCCATGGCGATGTAGAGCCGGCCGCCGCGCACGGCGACATCCCAGGGCGAGCTGAGCGCGGTCTCGCGGGCGGGCTGGCCGTCGGGCAGCATGCGGGCCTGCTCGCCGGTGCCGGCGATCGTGCGCACCTCGCCGGCGGGCAGATCGATCCGGCGGACGGCGTGGTTCTCGTTGTCCGCGACGTAGATCGCGTCGCCGTTGATCGCGACGCCCTGCGGCTGGTTGAACCGCGCGGAGGCGGCGGCGCCGTCCTCGAAGCCTGCGCCCGCGCCGCCCACGACCAGCGAAACGTTGCCCTCGATGTCGGCGACCAGGATGCGGTCGTTGTTCGTATCGGCGACGACCAGCCGCCCGCTCGCGTCGTCCCAGGCGACCTTGCCGGGGAAGGAGAGCGCGCTTTGGGCTCCCGTTTCGCGGGTCAGCGCGAGCGGTTCGCGGGTCAGCAGCGGCCCGTCGGCATCGTCGGCCGCGTCGTAGTCGGCCAGCCAGCCGTCGATCAGCGGAGCGGCCATCTCCTCGGTCAGCTCGCCCTCGTGCAGGCCGATCACGTTGCCGCGCGGGTCGATGAAGAAGATCGTCGGCCAGGCGCGAGCGCCGTAGCGCTGCCAGAACTGGAAGTCGGCGTCGTTGAGCACGGGGTGCTCGATGCGCAGGCGCAGCACGGCCTGGCGCAGGTTGGCGGTCTCGCGCTCGGTGGGGAACTTGGGCGAATGCACCGAGACCACCTGCACGGTGTTGGCGTAGCGGCGCTCCAGCTTCCGCAACTGCGGAAGCACATGCAGGCAGTTAATTCAAGCGTAGGTCCAGAAGTGGAGGATGGTGAGCCGCCCGCGCAGGTCGGCCATGCTCAGGTCGCGGCCGGTGTTGAGCCAGGTCAGACCGTCGGGGATTTCCGGGGCCGGCGTGGTTCCGAATGCTCGCGATTGGGTCATGCCGGCCTCCCTCAGGATGCGGATTGCGCTCTGGTCAATGCTACCCGCCCGCGGCGCGGAGGCGCAGGATCGGCGCGCGAAAGGTGAGCAGGTAAACCTCGCCGTCGGCGTCGACGCCGAACGAGGCGATCCGCGCGTCGAGCTGCGCCAGCTCGCGCATCTGCCATTCGCTGCCTTGCGCTTCGAGCGCCCAGACGCGCCCCGAACAGAAATCGGCGAAGAGATACGCGCCCGCAAGCCAGGGCAGTTCGGAGCCGCGGTAGACCACGCCGCCGGTCACGGAGCAGCCCAGATCGTGGCGGTACTCGGCGAGCGGCGGGATGTGATCGAGCGCGGCGCAGTCTTCGTCGCGCCCGAAGCATTCCGTGCCCTCGAAGACGTTCCAGCCGTGATTGCCGCCGGGCGCGGCGATCCCGACTTCCTCGACGCGGTCCTGGCCGACATCGGCGTACCAGAGCGCGCCGGTTTCGGGGTCGAACGACATTCGCCAGGGGTTGCGCATGCCCCAGGCGAAGATTTCGGGGCGCACGCCGGCGACGCCAAGCAGCGGATTGTCGGGCGGAATGCGGTAGGGGTATTGCGCCGACGCGCCGCGCACGTCGATGCGGATGATCGTGCCCAGCAGCGTTTGCGCGTTCTGGCCGTGCCCGCGCGGATCGTTGGCCGCGCCGCCGTCGCCGATGCCGAGGTAGAGCATGCCGTCGGGCCCGAAGCGCACCGCGCCGCCGTTGTGGTTGGTGAAGGGCTGCTCGACCTCGAGGATGATCAGCTCGCGGTCGGGGTTTGCCTGGGTTCCTTCGACGGGGAAGCGGGAGAGACGGGCGAGGTTGGTTCCGCGCGGGGAGTACCAGACGTAGAGGTATGGGTGGTCGGCGAATTCGGGATCGAGCGCGACGCTGAGCAGCCCCTGTTCGCCGCGGAAGACGACCTGTTCGCTGAGGTCGAGCACGCCGCGCACGGAGCCGTCGGCGGCGTAGAGCGAGATGCCGCCGCGCTGTTCGGCGACGAGCAGGCCGCCCATCGCGTCGCCGGGCCCATCGCCGGGCCAGGCGAGTAGCTCGATCGGCTGCTCGAAGCTGCGCCCATCCAGCGCTTCGACGAATTCGATTTCTTCGGTCTCCGGCCGGGGTTGTTGCGGAGTCTCGGCGGGCGCAGCCTGCTGATCCGCCGCCGGCTGGGGCTGCTCGGCGGCTGGTTCGGGTTCGGCGATCTCTTCGGCGGCGGCCGGCTGGGCGGGTTGCGCCGGCTGCTCGGTTGCCTGCTGCGGCTGGGTGGCGGGCGGCTGCGACTGCGGCTCATCGCCGCCGCAGCCGATGGCGGCGGACGCGCTCACGGCGGCGCAGATCAGCAGCGCTGCGAACGCGCGCATCTGCTAGTCGACCGGCTCGTAGCGGAGCAGCGTGGTCCGCTCGTCGACGTCGTCGAAGACGGGGCGCAGGCGCATCCCCACGCGGATGTCCTGCTCGGCGACATTGACCAGCGTGCTGGTCAGGCGCGGGCCTTCGTCGAGCTCGACCACGGCGATGATTTGCGGCTCGTCGCCGACGAACTCGGCGGCGGTGGGGCGGCGGGCGATGGTGTAGGTGTAGAGCGTGCCGGCGCCGTCGATTTCACGCCACTCGAGGTCGTCGGCCAGCGTCAGCGGCGCGTGCGAGCGGGGGTAGAAGACCCACTGATCGGAGGAGGGCGAGTATTGGATGCGCACCTTGCGCTCGCGCAGGCCGTCCCAGAACGGCTGGGTGCGCTCGATTGGCTGCGGCAGCGGGCGCTGCGGCCCGTCATTCTGTGCGTTGGGCGGTGCGTCGGGCATTGGTTAGCCGCCCTCCAGAATCAGCGCGACCTGCTCGCTCATCAGCCCGCCGTTGCCGGTGACGAACGCGACATCGGCGTCGGCGACCTGATGGGCGTCGGCGCGGCGCATCAATTGGCGTGCGGCGTCGGTGATGTGCGACATTCCGCCGGCCAGGCCGGCCTGCCCGAAGCCCAACTGCCCGCCATAAGGATTGCAGGGGAAATCGCCGGCGAAGCTGAGGTCGTGCTCGCGGACAAACTGCTGGCCTTCGCCGCGCGCGCAGAAGCCGGAGTCCTCGATCGTCATCAGCACGGTGATCGTGTAGCAGTCGTAGACATCGATCAGGTCCACATCCTCGCGCGTGCGGCCGGACATCTGGAAGGCGGATTCGGCGGCGGGCAGCAGCGCGGTTTCGAGCAGGTCGGCGGCGTAGGTCGGCGTCTTGTGCAGCACGCGCTCGCCGAAGCCGGTAATCCAGATCGGGCGGTTGGAGACGCGCTGCGCGACCTCCTTGCTCGCCACGACCAGCGCCGCGCCGCCGAAGCAGGGCATCACGATTTCCAGCATGCGCAGCGGGTCCGCGATCATCGGCGAGTTGATCACGTCGTCGATCGTGATCGGGTTGTCGCGGAAGACGGCGTGGGGGTTGTGGTTAGCGCTGACGCGCTGGTCGACGGCGATTTTGGCCAGCGCGCGCGGGTCGTAGCCGTACTGCGAGCCGTAGCGCGTGGCGATCTGGGCGTAGCCGCAGTTCTGCGCGACATTGCCGTAGGGGATGTCGAACTCGGCCTGGGGCGAGCCGTAGTTGGCGCTGGACGCGCCGAAGCGCCAGCTGCTGGGCCCGGCGGGCGGATTGGGCGGCCGCGGCGAGGGCCAGGAGGGCGCGGCGATCACGACGACGCTGGCCACGCCCAGCTCGATCGCCGCCGCAGCACGCCAGACCATCGCCGCGCAGCTCGCGCCCCCAAGATCGACGACCTCGGCGAAGTTGACCTCCAGCCCAAGGTATTCGGTGATGGTCGAGGGCACAAAGGAGTCCGACTCGCGGATGTTGGTCGCGCAGATGCCGTCCACATCGGCGGGGGAGAGCCCGGCGTCATCAAGCGCCTCCCGCGTGAGGCGCGCCCACTGTTCGAGGGTGAAGATGGGCGGCGCTGTGGGGCGCCGCTCCGGCTTCCATTCGGCAATGCCGACGATTGCTGCTTCGCCTCTGAGTCCCATGGCCAGCCTCCAATCCGTCTACAGCGGCATTCTAGGCGCACGCGGCGTTTGCGGGGAGGGCCACCGAGGCGCGGCCGCGTCTATGGCCCGTGGCAGTAGGCGGGGTTGTTGTCGATGATCATTCGGGGCGGATCCACGAGCTGTTCCACATCGGCGCAGCCGTCAAGGCGGTACGCGCTGACCACCTCGCCGTGCAGGTTGTATATGCGCAGTTGCCGGATGTTCTGCGAGAGGCCGCGCCGCCAACTGGGAAGGTATGTGATGGCTGCGAAGTGGCGTCCATCGGGCAACCATGGAGTGGACGAAAACAGGAAAAGTCTCGCGGGGAGCTTGAGCCGCGTCTGGACGCCGTCCGAGAGATGCTCAATCACAAACTCGCCGTCGGCGTAGTAGGCGAAACGCTCACTGTCGGGAAGCCAGTGAAACCCAGTGCCGCGGCGCTCGCCGAGCTGCTCGCCCTGGTTGCTCCAAAGAAGGCCGGACTCGTGCGTGGTGGTGATGATCGAGCCGTACCACGCCGAAAGCAGGTACGGGCCGTTTATCGGAATCGGCGTGAAACCTGGCCAGTCGCCGCCTGTGCGTGTCAGCCGAACTAACTCGCACTGCCTTGGCGCGTGTTCGCATCTGGTCACATAGATCGACCTTCCGTCAGGGTGGAAGCGGGCACTGTAGTAACTGACGAATACGGATGACTCCGGGCCTCGCAGGTTAACGCTTTGCTCTGTGTTCAGGTCGTACAGCCAGAAATCCAGATGGTCGGCGGCGGCCCAGCTGGGGCGTCCAAAATCGACCATGACGATAGCGCGTCCGTCGGGCGACCAGTGCGCTTGTCCCCCGAGCGGGTAGTAGCGCCCACTTTGGTGGTACATGTAGAGCTTGCCGATATCGGTGCGACGACCGCTCCGGTCGATGATCGAGAGCAGACCATGGTCGGGATGGGTGAAATCGCGTTTGCGCGCGAGAACATGCTCACCCGTCGGTGATCGAAGAACGTTGACATCTGCTTCTTCGATCGCCGACTCCCACCCGAGCTGCTCTCCGTCGTTTTCGTTTGATGGCAGAAGCCTTGGGTCGGAGGAAAATGACCAACGCCCGTCTCGAAGCACGATCGGGACTTCCGCGAGTACCGAGGCCGACTCGACTTGTGTTGCGCGCACCCAACCGCCGTCCACCCAGGAGTTGTATACGCTCCTACGATTAATGCAGACACCGCGGTCGAAGTTCACGAGAAACCACTGTCCATCGGGATCGCGGCCATTGATTCTCGCTTCGGCGGACGAGGAGATTTGACAAACCGGCAGCGCCAGGCCATCCGGCGAGTAGCGGAGATACGCGCCGCTGCGAACAACGACGGTCTGCTCCACGTTTTGCATGTGGAGTTCCGGCAGGCTGTCCAGTTGGGTCGGTTCTAGCGTCAGTTGGTTAGTGTGGAGCCAGCCGACGATGTTGTCGGAAAACTCGACCTTCAGCCAGGTCGTCTCCAACCCATACACCCTTTGAGGGGCACGGCCGAGGATCGTCAGGGCTTCGGACGGCTGGATTATGCGTCGGACAGCCCAGTCAACGCCGGGTCCGGCGTAGAGGTTGACTGGTTCGGCCGATTCGGGCAGCGTGAATTCTAGGCCTTGCGGCTCCGCTTGGGGTGACGGCTCGCTCACTACTGCGGCAACGGCGCTGCGGTCTTCGGCCTGCTCGGTTTGCACAGCTCCGACTGCCCCCAACGTTGCACCTGCTGCGGTGTCCGGCGCATTAGCCTCCTGAGTTGAGGGCGTGGGATCGATCGTCTGAGCCTGTTGAGAGACGGTCTGGTCGATTTCCGCCGTGTCGATGTCGGAATTTGGCGTCACGCGTTGGTTGTCATCGGGCGACGGATCGCTGCATCCGCTGTGAAACAACGCCGCAGCGATCAGTAGACCGGCTAGCGCCGCACACGCCAAGCGCGCTGCGCTTGAATGCTTGAACATCTCGTCACCGCGTACCCGCCCGCTCAGTTCTGAGCATAACATTAGCCGGGCAGCTGCACCGCCTCCGACCACACCACGCCCTGCTCGCGCAGCGCGGCGATCTCCGCCTCGCCGCGGCCAAGCTCGCGCAGAATCGCCTCCGTCTCTGCGCCCGCCAGCACGCCGGGGCCGTAATCGCCTCTGCCGCCGGCGCAGACTGTGAGGGGGCCCCAGCGGCGGAGGTTGCCCAGGCGCTGATGCTCCGAGAACGGCGCGAAGCCGTTTCGTTGGATGTGCTCGTCGTGGGCGAAGAATTGGCCGGCGCTTTGGGCGTCGGCGGCGACGCAGCCGATGCGCTGCGGGGCGAGCAGGGACTCCCACTCGGCGGCGGGGCGGGTTGCGAAGACTGCGGCGAGCGCTTCGGCGAGCTCGGCGTCGTGCGCGTCGCGGCTGTGGGCGTCGGCGAATCTTGGGTCGTTGGCCAGCTGGGGGGCGGCGATTTCGCAGAAGGTTTGCCATTCGGCGTCGGTTGGGGCGGCGAGGAAGACCCAGCCCTCGGCCGCGGGGTAGAGGCGGTAGAGCGCGGAGAGCCCGTAGAGTTCGGCGTCGACCTGGCGGCGCGGCGTTTTGCCCTCGTAGGCGACGAAATCGTCGGCGTTGGCGTAGGCGTTGGCGGCGAGCATGTTGACGAAGATGCGCTGCCCGACGCCGCTGCGGCGCTGCGCGTAGAGGCCGAGCAGGGTGGCGGAGGCGACGAGCACGCCGGTGTTCGGGTCGGGGTTGGCTTCGTTGGCGCGCATCAGCTGGCGCGAGGCTTCGCGGATTTCGTCGAGCCCCTCGCAGGCTGCCGGCGGCATCGCGGCGCCGGCCTGGTAGAGCGCGCCGCCGACGGCCGCGCCGGGCACGGGGTGCGCCGAGGGGCGGCGCGCGCCGGGCGAGTTCGCGCCGTAGCCGTTGGCGGAGACCCAGACGATGCCGGGCCGCAGCGCGCTGGCGGTTTCGTAGCCGATGCCCAGCCGCTCGGGCACGCCGGGGCGGTAGTTGTGGACAATTGCGTCGGCCTCTTTGATCAGGTCGGCGACGATTGCCTGGCCGGTCTCGCTCTTGAGGTCGATGCAGATGCTCTCTTTGGCGGCGTTGGTCTTGGCCGCGAGCATGCCGGTGAGCGGACCGCCGCCCATTCCGCGGAAGGGATCGCCGCCGATCGGCTCGACCTTGATCACGCGCGCTCCCAGGTCGGCCAGCATCGAGACGCCGATCGGCGTGGCGATGATCGTGGCGAACTCGAGGATGGTGACGCCGTCGAGCGGCTTGCCGCCGGGCCGCGCGCCGTTGGGCAAGGGAGTAGACGCGCCGTCGCGCGGCGGCCAGGCGAAGCCGTTCGCCTCGCCGACGGCGGGCGCAGGCCGGGCGATCTTCGCCGGCGTCTGCTCGAGTTGGGCGATCGGACCGAGCTGTTGCACGGGGCCGAGTTGGGGATCGTCGAGCGTGACGACATCGCCGTTGGCCCGCATATCGAGGTTGGCCAGCGCGTCGTTGGTCGGCGTGAAGATTTCGGCGGCGACATTGCCGGATGCGCGGAAGATGTCCATCCACTCCTCGGCGGTGCGCTCCTGCATCCGCTCGAGGATGCGGTCGCGCATTGCCTCCAGCGCCTGCTCGCTCCACGCCTCCTGACCGCCCTGCCACTGCTCCTCGGCGAACAGCTCGGTCAGATCGGCGGCGTCCATAAAGGCGTAGAAGAGGTGCTCGAGCAGGTTACCCAGCTGGATCCAGCGCCCGTCGGCGGCCATCACGGGGTGATAGTTGAGCGTGGGCATCCCGCCGCCGATCACGAGGAGGTCGGGGTAGATGTTCGGCTCGCGCTCGTGCAGTTGGGTGAGCAGCAGTTGGAGCAGGTCGAAGGGCAGCATGCCCTGCAGCAGCGAGGTTTCGACGATCTGCCCGCGCCCGCAGCGCTCGCGCTCGATCAGCGCGGCGGCGATGCCGTGCACGGCACCCTGCGAGGCCGCGTGGCTGCCGACCGGCACCGCGGCGAAACCGGGGCCCTCGCGCTTGCGCTGCCCGGTGAAGCCCTGCATCCGCCCCGACTTGGCCGCGACGAGCCCCTCGTAGGCGGGGTAGTCGGCGTAGGGTCCGCGCGGACCGAAGCCGGTGATCGAGCAGTAGATCAGGCCAGGATTGTCGGCGGCCAGCGTCGCGTAATCCGCGCCGAGCCGCTCGCGGTTGGCGGGGCGCAGCGTGGTGACCACCACATCGGCGCCGCGGGCGAGCCCACGCAGCCGCGCGCGGCCGGCGTCGCTCTTGAGCTCGAGCTCGACGCTGCGCTTGCCGCGCAGCCACATCGGGGCGGCGGCGAGCCAGCGCAGCGGGTCGCCGCCGGGACGCTCAACTTTGGCGACCTCCGCGCCGAAATCGGCCAGCACCATCGTGGCCACGCCGCCGACCGGCCCGCTAGTCAGGTCGAGCACGCGGATTTCATCGAACACAGCGGTCATCGAGCTCTCCCCAGTGCGGCCGCGGCGGATGGCGTCAGTATATGAGCAGCGCGTGAACGGGCAGGAGCCCAGCGTTGGGTAGGCTGTTCGCGGGGAGGAAGGGCCATGGCCGACGATTTGGCTGCTGCGCTTGGGCGGCGGCGGGCGCTGCGGATGTCGAGCGGGTGGGACGCGCGGGCGGACTGCTGCTTTGGCCTCGGGCCGTGCCTGGACTTTCTCACGCAGGTGCCCGACGGCGCGGCGCGGCTGGTCGTGACCTCGCCGCCCTACAACATCGGCAAGGCCTACGAGGATGCGCAGAGCCTGGACGACTACGTGGCCAATCAGGCGCGGGTGATCGCGGAGTGCGCGCGGACGCTGGCGGAGGACGGCTCGCTCTGCTGGCAGACCGGCAACTACGTGCGGCGCGGCGAGATTATCCCGCTCGACGCGCTGCTCTTTCCGATCTTCCGTGAGCTGGGCCTGCGGATGCGCAATCGGATCGTCTGGCATTTCGAGCACGGGCTGCACTGCACCAAGCGGCTCTCGGGGCGTTATGAAACGATCTCCTGGTTCACCAAGTCGGATCGCTATCACTTCGATGTGGATCCGATTCGGGTGCCGCAGAAGTACCCGAACAAGCGCTACTTCAAGGGCCCGCGCGCCGGCCAGTTGTCGGGCAATCCGCTAGGCAAAAACCCCGGCGATGTCTGGATTTTCCCCAACGTGAAGCACAATCACGTGGAGAAGACGGTTCATCCCTGCCAGTTCCCCGTCGAGTTGGTGGAGCGGCTGGTGCTCTCGATGACGGAGCCCGGCGATCTGGTGCTCGATCCGTACATGGGCGTCGCATCGACCGCCATCGGCGCGCTGCGCCACGGGCGGCGCGCGGCGGGGGCGGAGCTGGATCGGGAGTATTACGAAATCGGCGTCGAGCGGATTGAGGCCGAGTGGAATGGCGCGCTGCGCACGCGCCCGATGGATCGGCCGGTGTATGAGCCGCCGGCGGCGGTATCGCTGAACGGCAATCGGTAGCATCGCTCTATCACGTTATCCCTGCACTCCACACCCCTGCCCCAATTCATCCCTCCCCCCTTCCAGGGGGGAGGCTAGGTGGGGGGTGGAACGCCACGCGCCAACGCACCAACCGCGCCGCGCCCCGATCCGTTATACCTGCGCCCACTCCGTCATACTTGCGCCCACTCCGTTATACCTGCGCTCCTCCCGTCATTCCTGCGTAGGCAGGAATCCAGGCGGCCTCCAGCGCCGCTGCGCGCCGCAACATCCCGACGGCCCGCCCAAGCCGCCTCCGCGCCGTCGCCCGCCACGCAGGTTCCTGCCTGCGCAGGAATGACGGAATAGGGGCGCGGGAGTGATGGGATGCGTGCTGGAGTAGTGGCGGAGGGGGTGCTGATGGATGGACTGGCCCTGTGCCCGCCCGCAACCTCCCACCCCCCACCTAACCTCCCCTCTGAAAGGGGGGAGGGATGAATTGGGGAAGGGGTGGGTGTTGAGGCGCGTGGTTCCTGCCTGCGCAGGAATGACGGGAAGGGCGCAGGAATGATGGGATGCGCGCTGGAGTAGTGGCGGAGAGGGTGCTGATGGACGGACTGGCGCTGTGCCCGCTCGCAACCTCCCACCCCCCACCTAACCTCCCCCCTGGAAGGGGGGAGGGATGAATTGGGGAAGGGATGGGTGTTGAGGCGCGTGGTTCCTGCCTGCGCAGGAATGACGGGAAGGGCGCAGGAATGATGGGATGCGCGCTGGAGTAGTGGCGGAGAGGGTGCTGATGGACGGACTGGCGCTGTGCCCGCTCGCAACCTCCCACCCCCCACCTAACCTCCCCCCTGGAAGGGGGGAGGGATGAATTGGGGAAGGGATGGGTATTGAGGCGCGCAGGTTCCTGCCTGCGCAGGAATGACGGGAGAGTTTTGCGTAGGGTATGGAGTAGTTGCGCGGGGTGGTGGAGTTGTTACATGGAGCGGTGTGGTTAGGGCGGTGTGAAGTAGGCGTTAGTTGGACGGCGGCACCAGGTAGACGCCGCTGAGCAGCTCCAGGCTGGCGAGGTCGTGGGTGGCGAGCGAGGCTTCCAGCAGCAGGTGCAGGCGCTCGCCGATGGGGAGCGAGCGCAGTACGGGGGCTTGCGCGGTGATTTGACGCTCGAGCTCGAGGCTGTCCTCGGAGACGCGCAGCGCGAACAGGTCGTTGGTCGGCGAGGCGGGGATGTAGGCGCGGCCCTGGTGGTAGGTGAAGGCGCGGTGCTCGAAGCTGACGCTGCGCGAGCCGCGCGAGAGATCGACCTGCGCCAGCCGGGTCGGCTCGGACGGCTCCGACACGTCGAAGAGCGAGGCTTGCAGCCCCAGCGGGCGGCCCGTGCGCGGGTCCGCGTTCTGCCCGATGCCGAGCAGCAGGCCGCCGCCCAACGGGTGCAGGTAGGCGGAGAAGCCGGGGATTTTCAGCTCGCCGGCGACGGTCGGCTCCGCGGGGTCGGAGAGGTCCAGCACATAGAGCGGGTCGATCTGGCGGAAGGTGACGACGTAGCCCAACTCGCCGAGGAAGCGCACCGCGTAGATCGACTCGGAGGGGCCCAGCCCCTCAAGCAGCGACAGCTGGCTGAGGCCGTCGTCCTCGATCTCGAATGTGGTGAGCAGATTGGTGGTGGGCCAGATGTCGAAACGGGTGCTGGCGACGCGCAGATGGCCGTCGTATTCGCTCATCGCGAACTGGTTGACCAGTTCGCCGGCGACGACCGCCTCGCCGCGGTAGCGCGGGGCGTCGCCGCCGCCGGGCAGGTCCCAGCGGTGGATGGTGGTGTCGGCGGCGCTCCAGCTGCGCCAGTCGCGCATGGCGACGTAAACCGCACTGCGGCTGGCGTAGACGGCGTCGGTCGCGCCGACCACGCCGGCGGCGCCCCACTGCCCGATGCCCTCAGCCAGATCGAAGTTGAGCAGCAGGGTGGTTTCGGTGCCGATGCCGGGGTCGGCGCGTTCGGCGGTGCGCACGGCGCCGCAGGGCGCGAGCCGCCCCCAGCGCCAGCGCGTGTTGACGTGATCGACGAGCGAGAAGATCGGCAGCCAGGTGGAGAGCGAGGTGCGCTCGACGCGCTCGCGCCAGCGGCGGTCGTCGTACCACCAACCGCCCTCATCGGGCATCAGGAACGGGCTGTTGACGCCGTCGTGGGTCAGCACGACGCGCACGGCGTCGCCGACGAGGCGGGCGGTGACGAAGCGGCCGTAGGTGTCGAGCGTGCGCAGGACACGCGGGCGGGCCGGATCGCTCACGTCGATTTCGAGCAGTTGCGTGCCGCGCTCGCCGGAGCTCGCGCGGCCGTAGGCGACGCTGCGAAAGGTCAGCAGGCGGTCGCCGGCGAGCAGCATCTCGCGCGAGCCGTCGGCGTTGCGGGCGTAGGAGCCGCCGAAGCGCAGGCCGCCGATCACGCTCGGGGCGTCGCCGGCGATGGAGACCACGACCAGTCCGTCGCTGCGCATCACGAAGATTTCGGAGCCGTTGGTCTTGACGATGTCGGATTCGTCGACGCCGGCGACCTGCACGTTGGTGCCCGTCTCGGAGCGTTGGCCGAGATCAGCCGGCGCGCTTTCGGCGCTGCTCCGGCGAGCACCACCGCCGCCACCGCCGGACTGAGGGAAAATGGCGGCCCCGTCACCATCTGCCATCGAGTCATCTGCCATCGAGTCTTCTTCTGCCGCCCACTCTGCCTCGTCGTCGCCGTCAAAGACGATCGCGGGTGAGCGCGCGGCGGCGTGATACCAGGCGAGCAGATCGGCGCAGCTGTCGGTCGGCTGGGCGGTGGACGGCGCGGGGATGAGCGCCGCGACGCTCAGCGCGAGCAGGACAGCGGCCAAGGCGGCGATCGGGGCGAAGATCGTCGGCGCGGCCCGGCGGCTGGGTCGTGGTGTCGGCATGTTGAGCCTGACGCTGCGGCGCGGGAAAAGGTTCCGCAAGCGGCGCGGGTTGCGCCCGCAGCGCTAGCCGCGCGGCAGGCCCAGCCCGCGGGTGGCGATGATGTTGCGCTGAATCTCGCTGGTGCCCGCGGCGATCGTCGAGCTGACCGCGCTGACGTAGCTGCGGCTCAGGCGGCCCTGCAGCGCGGCGTAGGGACCGTCGCTCCAGACCGCGCCGCCCATGCCGAGCAGGTCCATGCCGGTCTTGGCGATCCGCTGGCCCAGCTCGGAGCCGAACAGCTTGGACATCGAGGCTTCGTGGTTGGCGACCACGCCGTGCTCCTGCATGTAGGCGATGCGGTAGGCCATATAGGTGCCGACCTCGACCTCGATGGCGCGCTCGGCCAGCTCGTAGCGCACGGCCGGGCGGGCGTCGACCAGCTGCGGGTTGTCCTGCGCGAACTCGGTGATCTCCTCGACGGTGCGGCGCCCGCCGGCGAACGCGCCGATGCCGGAGCGCTCAAAGTCGAGCGCCACGGCGAGGTGGTACCAGCCGCGATTGACCTCGCCCACGACGTTGGTCTTGGGCACGCGGACATCCTCGAAGAAGACCTCGTTGAAGCCGTGCCCCTCGGCCATGTTGATCAGCGGGCGCACCGTGATGCCGGGCGTGTCCATGCGCAGCATGAACATCGTGATGCCCTTGTGCTTGGGCGCGTCGGGGTCGGTGCGGGCGGCGAGCCAGCCCCAGTCGGAGACATGCGCGCCGGAGGTCCAGATCTTCTGGCCATTGATTACGTAGTCGTCGCCGTCGGCCACCGCGCGGGTCTGCAGCGAGGCGAGGTCGCTGCCGGAGCCGGGCTCGGAGTAGAGCGTGCACCACCAGGATTCGGCGTCGGCGATCCGCGCGAGATGCTCGTCCTTCTGCGCGTCGGTGCCGTAGAGCATCAGCGAGGGCCCGACCCACTGGACGCCCATGTTGCCGCCGGCGCCGGGCGCGCGGTGGTAGGCCATCTCCTCGGCCATCACCATCTGCTGCGAATGGGGCGCTTCGAGTCCGCCATGCTCCTTGGGCCAGGCCATCGTCAGCCAGCGGCGCTTGGCCATCTCGCTCTGGAAGGCGCGGGTGGTGGCGAAGACGGCCTCGCCGTAGCCCTCGCCCTGCGGCCGCGAGCCCCAGTCGTCGGGCAGGTTGCCGGTGATGAAGTCCTGGACCTCCTGGCGGAAGTCGACGATCGTTTGGTCCTCGCGGTAGTCCATGTTGTCACCCTCTCTGACGCCGTTGCCGCGGCCAGTTCAACGCGGCGGCGCTGCGCGCGCGACTCCCACGCAGTCTAGCGCCAGTCGCATCCCAACGCAGCCCCGCGCGCCAACCCCCATCTCACCATCCAAGCAGCCCCTGAGCGCCGCCCGCAGTCTGAGCGAGGCAAACCGTAGCCGCGCGCGTAGGTTCCTGCCTGCGCAGGAATGATGGAGGGGGCGCAGGAATGATGGAAGGAGATGTGCGGGGGAAATGATGGAGGGGGCGCAGGAATGCAGAGTCGGGTGCGCGGGAGAGGCGACGAGGGGGATGTGCGGGAATGACGGGAGCAGGGAAGTGTGAACACGCTGTAGCGATGACGCCGGGACCAGCGGCGGGCGGCTGTGGCGCGCTTGGCGCGGGCGGGGTACTGTGAAAGAGGCGCGGGCGCTGGCAGGCACGGGCATGCGGGTTGGATCGGCAGCGCGGCGAGCGGGGCTGCTCGCCGCGATCCTGGCGGCACTGATCCTGAGCGCCTGCATCTTCGGCGGCGAGTCCGAGCGCGATCTCTCCGAATACTTCCCGCAGGCCGAAGAGCAGACGCAGCAGCAGGCCGCGGCCTTGCCGCCGGACGCCCAGCAGCAGGACGCCGCCGGCGCGGCCCTGCCGCCCCCGGAGCGCCTGGAAGACCTGGAGCGCGCGCCCGCCAACGCGCTTGAAGCCGTCCAGCGCTTCTTCCACCTGCTCGCCACCGACCGCCTGGCCGACGCCTGGACCACCATCAGCGTCGAGGGCAAAGAACGCTACGACGCCGAGCGCTTCGCCCAGCGCTACCGCGACATCTGGACCGAAGCGACGATCCGCGGCTTCAGCTGGGAGGTGGTCGAGGGCGACGACGTCAACGCCCCCGCCTTCGATGTGATCCTGCGCTACCAGACGACATTCTTCGGCGAGATCGAGGAGCGCGTCTTCACGCCCGTGCTGCGCCAGCCGCACTGGGTGGTCGACTGGTCGCCCGACCTGATCTTCGACGGCCTTGGACCGGAGGGCTTCTTGATCCGCACGCTGGTCGAGCTGCCCGAACGCGGCCGGATCCTGGACCGCAACGGCGAGGTGCTGGCCGGCGAAGCCGAAGTCGCCATCGTCGGCGTCTATTGGGACGCGGTGACCGATGAAGATTTCGTGATCGAGTTCTTCGTCGATCGGCTCGGCATGGAGGAGGCGGATGTGCGCGCGCTGATCTACCAGGACCTGCCCAGCTACCAGTTCCTGCCCGTGGCCGAGCTGCCGATCGGCACGCCGAACGAGCTGATCGAGGAATACGAGCAACTCTCCGGCCAGGGCATCCTGGTGCGCCGCGAGACGCGCCGCTGGTACCCCTACGGCGAGACGGCCTCGCATGTGGTCGGCTACCTGCAGGAGATCAACGCCGAAGAGCTGGAGCTGCGCTTCGCCGAGGGCTACCGCGCGGGCGACCGGATCGGGCGCGACGGAATCGAGCACTCGTTCGAGAACGCGCTGGCCGGGCGGCGCGGCGGCTCGCTGGCGATCATCGACGCGGCCGGCCGCCCGATCCGCGAGATCATCGCCCGCCCCGCCGCGCCCGGCTCCGATGTGCGCCTGTCGCTCGATGTGCGCGTGCAGCAGCTGGCCGAGGCCGCCTTGGGCGAGCAGCCCGGCGCGGCGGTCGCGCTCGATCCGCGCAACGGGCACATCGTCGCCATGGCCTCCTACCCGCGCATTGATCCCAACGCCATCGCCGACGGCTTCACCCAGGAAGAAGTGGACCTCTACTTCAACGACGAGCGCCAGCCCTTCATCAACCGCGCGACGGAGCAGGTCTACGCGCCCGGCTCGACCTTCAAGTCGATCACGCTGGCCGCGGCGCTCGAAGAGGGCGGCTACGAGGTCAGCGACCGGCTCGATTGTCCGGCCTCCTGGATGGGCGTGGGCGACGAGCCGCTGCGCAACTGGAAAGAGGAAGACCAGGGCATGATCAGCCTGGCGCGCGCGCTGGCGGAATCCTGCAACACCGTCTTCTACGAGATCGGCCTGCAGCTGGATCGCCGCGACGACCGCCTGCTGCCGTCGATCGCCGCGGGTTTCGGTTTCGGCGCGCCGACGGGCGTGGTCGGCCTCGGCGAGGAGTCGGGCGTCAACCCCTCGCCCGCCTGGAAGCGCGACGCCCTGAACGAGTCCTGGTACACGGGCGACACGCTCAACACCAGCATCGGGCAGGGCTTTGTGTCGGTCACGCCGCTGCAGATGGCCAACGCCTACGCGGCGATCGCCACCAGCGGCGTGCTCTTCACGCCGGTAATCGCGCAGTCGATCGAGCCGATGGGCGCGCCGCCGGAGGTGATCGAGCGGCGCGCGATTAACGTGCTGCCCGTCTCCGCCGAAACGCTCAGCCAACTCAAGGCCGCCCTGCGCGGCGTGGTCTCGCAGCCCTTCGGCACCGGCTGGGGCCCGTTCAACGGCAGCGCGCTGCGCGTCGCGGGCAAGTCGGGCACCGCCGAAGACCAGGTGATCGACGCCGAGACGATCGCCACGGTCAACGAGCAACAGGCCGCCCAGCAGCAGTCCGAACAGGCGCAGCAGTCGGAGCAGGAGCAGCCCCCCGAGCAGGTCGGCCCATTCTTCACCCACGCCTGGTTCGCGGCCTGGGCGAATCACGACGACCCCAAGCTGGTCGTGGCGGTGGTGCTCGACGACGGCAAATCGGGCGCGGACGACGCCGGGCCGATCGCGCGGCGCGTGCTGGAAGGCGCAATCCTGACGGGCGCGGTACCGTAGCCGAATGCAGCGCTCCCGCTTCCGCCGCCTCGTCGCCCGCGCGCTCGACGAAATCCCCGACCAGCTCGCGGAGCGAATGGAAAATGTGGTGATCCTCGTCCGCAGCCGCCCGGAGCCGGAGGACCTGGCCCTCGTCGGCCTGCGCCCCAACGACCTGCTGCTCGGCCTCTACAGCGGCCGCCCGCTCACCACGCGCGGCAACTACGGCGAGGTGCTCCCGGACCGCATCTACATCTACCAGGAACCCATCGAAGCCATCTGCCATTCCGAGCAGGAAATCGTAGAGCAGGTGCGCGAAACAGTGCTGCACGAGGTAGCCCACCACTTCGGCATCGACGACGACCGCCTCGACGAAATCGGCATCGCCCCAAGACAGGACGCCCACATCCACCCAGAGCCGTCCCACCCCCGCTACGCCCCCTTCCTCTAGGCCCCGTTCACACTCCCCCCCAGCTCTGCCGCCCCCACACAACCCAAAATCCCTCCACACCCCCACGCCCCCTCCCGTCTCCCCCGCGCTCCCTCCGTCATTCCTGCGCAGGCAGGGACCCAGGCGATCTCAGCCTTTGGCGCGCGCTTTGACATCCCGACGGCCCACCCAAGCCGCTGCTGTGCCGCCAGATATTCGGAGCCAGGGCACGTGCCGCCTGCCGCGGTAGCTTCCTGCCCTGCGCAGGAATGACGGAGGGCGGTAGAGACGAGCGCGGATATGACGGATCTGATTTTGCGCGGGCGTGGAGAGAGCGGCCCGGAATGGCGGTGCTTTTGGGGAGCGCGAAGTGTGAAGACGGCTTAGGCCGCCCCACCGCCCGCTCCCCAGCATTCTCCCCCAGCCGCTCGTTGTTCGCTCTTAAACAGGAAGGGCGGCGCTCATCAGCGCCGCCCCCATCGCGTTCCTTGTCGCCGTCGCGACTCAAGACCCCCATAGCCACCTTTCTAGTAGGCCAGAAGTGAAGAGCGCAGGCTCGCGCGCGCGAGCAATTCCGACGCTGCGATCTTCCTGGGGGAGCGGTCTGCACCTCGGGTTCTAGCGCGCCGGGCTGCCACTCAGCCGTCCCGCTTGCGATGTGCCTGTGGACGCCTACAAAGTGCGTCCCCGTTGCACTTATCCAGCATTGCTGGCAACTAGAGAGGGCCCAGCCTTGCTGGAGTGGCCAGCTCCGGCCCCGGCACCCGATGTCTCGGAGGGCTTGCGCACCGGTTGCATCCAACCATACACAGTCGGCAAGGTGCAGGTCAAGTCAGTGTGGCATAAGGCAAAACTCGCCCGCGGGGATGCGATGCTGGGCAAATGCCCCCTGTCGGGTAGGCTGCGGGGGTGAACGCGAACGCTCCTCTCGTCGTCAAGGTCGGCGGCAGCACGCTTGGCGAGCATGACACCTCGCTGCGCGACTGCGCGGCGCTGCATGCCGCCGGACGCCGCGTCGTGATCGTCCACGGCGGCGGCGCGGCCGTCACTGACTGGCAGGAGCGCCTCGGCGCAGCCGCCGGCTGGGTCGACGGCCTGCGCACCACCACCGCGGACTCGCTTGAAGTCGTCCTCGCCGTCCTCGCCGGCCTGATCAACAAGCGCCTCGTCGAGCAGCTGATCGGCCTGGGCGCGCCGGCCGTCGGCGTCAGCGGCGTCGACGGCGGCGCCCTGCGCTCGCCGCAGAGCGCGCGGCTCGGACTGGTCGGCGAGACGCCCTGCTGCGACCCCTCGCTGATCGAGTCGCTGCTGCGCGGCGGCCGCCTGCCGGTCGTCGCGCCCGTCGGCCTCTCGACCGACGACCCGCCGCAGACGCTCAACATCAACGCCGACAGCGCCGCCGGCGCAATCGCCGAAGCGCTGCGCGCCGAAACGCTGCTTTACCTGACCGATGTCGAGGCCGTGCTGGACGACGCCGGCGCGCCGCTTGCCGCGCTCGACGCGGACGCGGAGGCGCGGCTGCGCGCGGACGGTACGATCCAGGGCGGAATGCTGCCCAAGCTGGCGGCCGGCCGGCGGGCGCAGCAGGCGGGCGCGCGAGTACGAATCATCGACGGGCGGCAGGCGGGCATCGTGCGACGCGCGGTCAAAGCTCCCGACGCTTCACTGGGAACGGCGCTGATCTAATGACGAACGGCAGAATCAGCGGCGCGGCGGGCATGGACGGCTGGCTGCCGCTCAACCCCTGGGATCGCCTGCTGCAGCGCGTCTCGGGCGGCTGGCGCAACGGCGGCGACAACGGGCACGGCGAGGTGCCGCCCTCCGACGAAGGCCGCAGCGGGCAACTCGGCCCGCCCCCGCCCGTCTTCCGCGAGGGACTCGGCGTGGGCGGCGGCGACGACGATGACGAGCCGCCGCCCTACACCGCGGGCGAGGGCGGCCAGCCACCCCCGCGCCGCTGGTGGTCCCGCGTGGTCGGCATCGGCTCCGCGCTGCTCGTCCTGTTGATCCTGCTCAACATCGGAATCGACCTTTACGTCGATCGCCTCTGGTTCGACGGCGTCGGCTACCGCGAGGTCTTCGACACCCGGGTGGGCGCGCAAATCTGGCTCTTCTTCGCCGGCTTCGCCGTCACCGCGCTGGTGATCGGCGGCAGCCTGACGCTCGCCTCGCGCCTGCGGCTCGACGCCGACATCGAGCCGATCGACGATCCCGGCTTCCGCCGGCTGATCACGATCATCGCCGTCGTGGCGACGATCCTGCTGGCGATCATCTTCGGCTCGATAGCCTCCGGCCGCTGGGAGCAGATCCTGCTCTTCCTCAACGCCCAGCCGTTCAACGTGCAAGATCCGCAGTTCGGCCGCGATATCGGCTTCTACGTCTTCGATCTCGAAGCGCTGCAATTCATCAAAGGCTGGGCCGTCGGGCTGAGCATCATGGCGATGCTGACCACCGCCGCGATGTACGGCGTGCGGCTGCTGCTCTACCGCGGCCGCGCGCGCACCACGCTCCCCGTGCGGATTCACCTGGCGCTGCTGATCGCCGCGGTCATGGCGATGTTCGTCTGGGGCTACTGGCTGGCCCGCTTCGAGCTGGCCGTCAACCCGGCCGGCTTCGTCTTCGGCGCGACCTACACCGACGACAACATCCGCGCGCCCGTGCAATACCTGCTGATGGCCGCAGGCATCGTGGTGATCGCCGGCGTGCTCTCCTGGCCGCTCCACGAGCGCCTGCGCTTCGCCGTCGCGCCGATCCTGGCGCTCGCCGCGATCAGCATCGTCGGCGCGATGATCCTGCCCAGCATCATTCAGCGCTTCACCGTCGAGCCCAACGAGCTCGAACGCGAGACGCCCTACATCGAGCGCAACATCGCCGCGACCCGCGCCGCATTCGGCCTGGACGGGATCGAAGAGCGCGAATTCGCCGCAAACGACGAACTCTCCGATGCGGACCTGGCGGCCAATCCCGAAGCGCTGAGCAACGTCCGTCTCTGGGACCACCGCCCGCTCAACGACACGCTCAACACGATCCAGACGATCCGCCCGCTTTACGTCTACCCCGATGTCGATGTGGACCGCTACGTCACGGGCGATATCGAGCACCAGGTCTTCCTCGCCGCGCGCGAACTGTCGCAGGCCAACCTCCAGCCGACCCAGCAGTCCTGGGTCAACCGGCGGCTCCAGTTCACGCACGGCTTCGGCGTGGTGATGTCGCCGGTCGATGAGGTGACCGGTCCGGGCGAGCCGGAGTTCTGGATTTCCAACATTCCGCCGGAGGTGGTCGAGCAGACCACCAGCGGTCCGCTCAACCTCGAGATCGTCGAGCCGCGCATCTACTACGGCGAGGCCACCGACGCCTACGTGATCGCCAACACCAGCGCCGAGGAGTTCGACTACCCGCTGAGCGGCGACGAGCTGGCCGCGGCGGGCGACACCGACGAAAGCCAGGCGACGACGCGCTACTCCGGCGAGGGCGGCGTCGAGCTGGGCGGCTTCTTCCGCCGGCTCGCCTTCGCCTGGTCCTTCACCGACACCAACATCCTGATCTCCGGCTCGCTCTCCAGCGAGAGCCGCATCCTCTTCCGCCGCTTAATTCAGGAGCGCGTCAACACGCTCGCGCCGTTCCTCGCGCTCGACGCCGACCCCTACATCGTCGTCGCCGACAACGGCCGGCTCTACTGGATCCAGGACGCCTACACCACGACCGACCGCTACCCCTACTCGCAGCCGCACGCGGTCGGCTTCAACTACATGCGCAACTCGGTCAAAGCGGTCGTCGACGCCTACCACGGCACCGTGGACCTCTACATCGTCGACGACGCGGATCCGGTCGTTCGCGCCTGGGCGGACATCTTCCCCGACCTGTTCAAGCCCGCCTCTGCGTTCCCGCCCGACCTCGTGCGGCACTGGCGCTACCCGCAGGACTACTTCCAGGTGCAGGCCGACCAGTACCTCTCCTACCACATCGAATCCGCCCGCGGCCTGTTCACCCGCGAGGACCTCTGGGCAATTCCGCAGGAGAAGCTGCGCCAGCAGGAAATCCCCGTCGAGCCGTACTACGTCACCCTGCGCCTGCCCGACCAGGAGCGCCCCGAGTTTCTGCTGATCCTGCCCTTTACCCCGCGCAACCGGCTGAACAGCATCGCCTGGCTGGCGGGCCGCAGCGACGGCGACAACTACGGCAAGCTCTTCGCCTTCCGCTTCCCGGCCAACAAGAATGTGGACGGCCCCTCGCAGATCGAGGCGCGGATCGACCAGGACGTCTCGATCTCGCGCCAGTTCACGCTGCTCGGGCAGCAGGGCAGCGAGGTGATCCGGGGCAACCTGCTCTTCATCCCCGTCGGCGAGTCCTACGCCTACGTCGAGCCGATCTACCTCCAGGCCGACAACGCGCGCTTCCCCCAGCTCAAGGCGGTGATCGTGGTCAACGGCGACACGATCGCCTTCGAGGACACGTTCGCCGACGCGGTGCAGGTCGCGCTGGGCACGCAAGCGCCGCGCGGGCTGACCTTCACCGGCGGCGGCGCGGAAGCCACCCCGCAGCCGGCCGCGCCGCGGCCCGCCGTTGAGGACGACGATCGCCCGCCGCTTGTGATCGAGGGCACCGCCGCCGAGCTGGCCGCGCAGGCGCAAGAGGTCTTCGAAGAGGCGCAGGAGCGGCTGCGCGCGGGCGACTTCGCCGGCTACGGCGACGCCGTCGAGCGGCTCGGCGCGATCCTCGAGCGGCTCGCGTCAAGCACGGAATAGAGCGCGGCGGCGCGGCCCTGTGCGGTCCGCAATGCTCGGCTAGGATTTAAAATCCGCCTGCGCGAAGAAACCGCGCCGCGCCATGAGCCGCGGCCGTCAGACTTGAGGTGCGCCATGCCCACCACCGCCGAACGCGAATCCGCCGTCTTCATGATGTCCGCCGGCCGCCTGCCCGTCACGCTCGTGCGCGGCGAAGGCACGCGGGTCTGGGACGAAGACGGCGCGGACTACCTCGATTTCGTCGCCGGCATCGCCTCCGACAGCCTCGGACACTGCCACCCCGTGATCGTCGACGCGATCAAGTCGCAGGGCGAAACCCTGCTGCACGTCTCAAACTACTTCTACACCCTGCCGCAGCTCGACCTCGCCGACGCCGTGCTCGAGGCCAGCGGCATGTCGCGCATCTTCTTCTGCAACAGCGGCGCGGAGGCCACCGAAGGCGCGATCAAGATCGGCCGCAAATGGGGCATGACCCGCAAAGAGGGCGCCTACGAGATCATCACCATGGAGCAGTCCTTCCACGGGCGCACCCTGGCCTCCGTCTCCGCAACCGGCACCCCGCGCTACAGCGAGCCCTTCCGCCGCGTCGACGGCTTCCGCCACGTGCCGTTCAACGATGTCGACGCGGTTCGCGCCGCGGTCGGCCCGCAAACGGCGGCGATCCTCGTCGAGCCGCTGCAGGGCGAGGGCGGCGTCAACGTCGCCGACCCCGGCTACCTCGCCGCGCTGCGCGAAATCTGCGACGAGCACAACCTGCTGCTGATGCTCGACGAGGTGCAGACCGGCATCGGCCGCACCGGCAAGATGTTCGCCTGGCAGCACGAGGATGTGCAGCCCGACGTGATGGCTCTCGCCAAGGGCCTGGGCAGCGGCGTGCCGATCGGCGCGGTCGTCGCCAACGAGCGCGGCGACATCCTCGAACCCGGCGACCACGGCACCACCTTCGGCGGGCAGCCCTTCACCTGCGCCGTCGCCAACGCCACCGTGCGCCACATTCTGGCCGAGCGCATCCCCGAGCAGGCCGCAGCCAAGGGCGAGGCGCTGATGAACGACCTGCGCGCGCTACAGGACCGCCACCCCGCAATCAGCGAGGTGCGCGGACAGGGGCTGCTGGTCGCGATCGAATTCAGCACTGAGCTCGGCCCCGCACTGGTCGCCGCCTGCCGCGAGCGCGGCCTGCTCTGCAACGTGGTCAAGCCCAACACCCTGCGGCTCGTCCCCCCGCTCACCGTGAGCGATGACGAGCTCGCCGAAGCGGTCGGTATCATCGACGCGGCGCTCGCCGCCGTGAGCGACTGAGCCGCCCCCGAAGGAGTCGTCGTGCCCAATCGATCCAAGCGGGTAGTGCTGGCCTACTCCGGCGGCCTGGACACCTCCGTCGTCACGCGCTGGCTCACCGAGCACGGCTGGGAGGTCTACTGCCTGACGGCCGATGTGGGCTTCCTCGAGGCCGACGCGGAGCTGGAGACGCGCGCGCTGGCGGCGGGCGCGGTCGGCTTCGAGATGCGCGACCTGCGCGACGAATTCGCCCGCGCCTTCTGCTTCCCCGCGCTGATGGCCGGCGCGCTCTACGAGGGGCGCTACCCGCTCGCCACCGCGCTGGCCCGCCCGCTAATCGCCAAGGCGCTGGTCGCGGTCGCCCGCGAGCAGGAGGCCACCGCCGTGGCCCATGGCTGCACCGGCAAAGGCAACGACCAGGTGCGCTTCGATGTGGCCGTGCAGGCGCTCGCGCCCGACCTGGAAATCATCGCGCCCGTGCGCGAGTGGGAACTGACCACCCGCGAGTCGGAGATCCTCTACGCCAACGCGCACAGCATCCCGATCACCGCGAGCACCGAGAAGCAGTACTCGACCGACGAAAATCTCTGGGGCCGCTCGGTCGAGGCCGGCCCGCTCGAAGACCCCTGGAACGAGCCGGGCGACGACGTCTGGGAGTGGACCGTGAACCCGGCCGACGCGCCGGACGAGCCGCGCTACGTGGAGATCGGCTTCGAGCAGGGCAAGCCCGTCTCGCTGGACAGCGAGGATCTGGACCCGGTCACGCTGATCACACGGCTGCACGAGCTGGGCGGAGCGCACGGCGTGGGGCGCGTGGACATGATCGAGGACCGCCTGGTGGGGATTAAGTCGCGCGAGGTCTACGAAGCGCCCGCCGCGACAGTGCTCAACGCCGCCCACATCGCGCTCGAGTCGATGACGCTGAGCAAACAGCAGATCCGGATCAAGCACCGCCTGATGCAGGACTACGCGGACCTGATCTACGACGGCCTCTGGTACACCGCGATGCACCAGGACCTCGCTGCGCTGACCAAATCGATGCAGCGGCACGTGAGCGGCGATGTGCGGATGAAGCTGTACAAGGGGCAGGCGACGCCGGTCGGCGTGCAAAGCCCCAACAGCCTGTACCGCTACTCGCTGGCGACCTACGATGAGGGCGATGCGTTCAACCAGGAGTCGGCTGTGGGCTTCATCGACATCTGGGGGCTGCCGATTCGGGTGCAGGCGCAGCAACAGCTGCTCCAGCAGCCCGGCGGCCCGGACCAGGTCAGCTCCGGCCGCACCGAATAGCCAGCGGAGAGCGGAGTGAGCGCGGCATGACCACCGACGCGACCCAGGCCGACATCCTGATCGAGTACGAAAGCGCGGTGCCCAAGCTCAACGGCGCCGACGCCGCCGACTTCCAGATCCGCCGCGAAAGCCACGCCACGCTCGAATGCGCGCTCTACCTCGCGCTCGACGCCCGCCAACTGTTTGAAGCCCGCTGCGGCGAACTGTCCGACGACCAGGCCCAGACGCTGCTGCGCGCCATCGCCGCCGACTGGTACCCGGCCGTAATGGCCGGCGGCGCAGAGCCCCCGGCCATCGCCGTGATCCGCGCCCGCGACCTCAACGACGACCTGGTCGCCGCCGCAATCAGCGCGGCCGGCCTGCCCACGCTCGGCGACGATTAAGCCCCCGCTCGTGACCGACGCACCCGATCCCTCCGACGCCCCCGCCGAAAACGACCTGCAACGCCTCTGGGGCGGGCGCTTCGGAGAGACCCCCGACGAGTTGATGGCGAGCTACACCGCCTCGATCAACATCGACCTGATGCTCTACCAGCAGGACATCGAGGGCTCGCGCGCCCATGTGCGGATGCTCGCGCGGCGCAAGATCATCGAGCAGCAGGACGCCGACAAGATCCTCGCCGGACTGGATCAGGTCGAAACGGAGATCGACCAGGGCGAGCTCGAAATCCACATCGAGCTGGAAGACATCCACACCCATGTCGAGACGCGGCTGGCCGAAATCATCGGCCCCGACGCCGCCGGCCGACTGCACACCGGCCGCTCGCGCAACGATCAGGTCGCGCTCGACACGCGCATGTTCGTGCGCGACGCCGAAGTCCGCGTGATCGCCTCGATCCAGGTGCTGCAAATCTCGCTGATCGATATCGCCGAGCGAAACATCGACATCTACATGCCCGGCTACACCCACCTCCAGCGCGCCCAGCCCGTCCTGCTCGCGCACCATCTGATGGCCTACGTCGAGATGCTCGATCGCGACGCCGAGCGCTTTAGGGACGCGGTCGGACGCGCCGACATCATGCCGCTCGGCTCGGCCGCCCTGGCCGGCGCGGCCTACCCGCTTGACCGCGAGTGGGTCGCCGAGCAACTCGGCTTCGAGCAAATCAGCCGCAACAGCATGGACGCCGTCTCCTCGCGCGATTACATCCTCGAGTTCCTCGCCCACGCCGCCATCTGCATGGTTAACCTCTCCCGCCTCAGCGAAGACCTGATCCTCTGGAGCAGCAGCGAGTTCGGCATCCTGCGGCTCGACGACGCTTTCACCACCGGTTCCTCGATCATGCCCCAGAAGCGCAACCCCGACCTCGCCGAACTGGCCCGCGGCAAAACCGGCCGCTCGATCGGCTACCTCACCGCCGTGCTCGCCACCATCAAGGGCCTGCCGCTCGCCTACAACCGCGACCTGCAGGAGGACAAAGAGAGCCTGATGAACTCCGTCGAGGTGCTGCTCGGCACGCTCCAGATGCTCGCCCGCGCCCTGCTCACCGCGCAATTCAACGGCAAGCGCGCCCGCGCGATGGTCGACGACGATCCGTTCATCCTCGCCACCGACTACGCCGACTACCTGGCCCGCGGCGGCGCGCCCTTCCGCGAAGCGCACCGCGTGGTCGGCGAGCTGGTGCGGCTCTGCGAAGCGAGCGGGCGCGGACTGCGCGAACTCTCGCTCGACGAACTCCGCGCCGCCCACCCCGCCTTCGGCCGCGACGCGGTCGGCATGACCGTGCGCGACGCGCTCGCCGCCCGCGACCTGCCCGGCGGCACCGCCCCGCGCCGCGTCCGTCAGGCGATCAAAGAGGTCAAGGAGCGCCTCCAGCTCATGAAGCTGGCTGACGAGCAATGACGCCGCGCCGCAAAATCGAGATCGCGCCCTCGATTCTGGCGGCCGACTGGACGCGCATCGGCGAGCAGGTGCGTGAGGCCGAAGCCGCCGGCGCGGACGCGCTCTCGCTCGACGTCATGGACGGCGCGTTCGTCCCGCCAATCACCTTCGGCGCGCAGCTGCTCGCCGCGATCCGTCCGATCACCGCGCTGCCAATCGAGGCGCATCTGATGGTCGAGCAGCCCGAGCGCCAGATCGACGCCTTCGCCGAGGCCGGCGCGGACTGCATCACGATCCACATCGAGTCCACTCGCCACCCCCACCGCGCGCTCCAACAAATCCGCGCCCACGGCTGCGAAGCCGGCATCACGCTCAACCCCGGCACCCCAATCGCCGCGCTCGATCCGCTGCTCGCCGAGTGCGACCGCATCCAGATCATGAGCGTCAACCCCGGTTGGGGCGGCCAACAATTCATCCCCAATTCGCTGGCCAGAATCCGCGCCGCGCGCGACCGGCTCGATGCCGCCGGCCGCCCCGAAGCGCCAGTCGCCGTAGACGGCGGCGTCAACGCCGACACCATCGCCCAAATCACAACCGCCGGCGCAACCTGGCTGGTCGCCGGCTCCGCAGTCTTCAACAACAAAGAATCAGTAACCAAAGCTCTCCAACGCCTCCGCCAAGCCATCCCCACCTAAAACCCACCCCCACCCCCCATTCCGTCATTCCTGCGCAGGCAGGACCCCACGCGCCCACGCGCCCGTCTTCCCCAATTCATCCCTCCCCCCTCTCAGGGGGGAGGTTAGGTGGGGGGTGGAAGCCCGCAAGCCCGCACCGGACAGTGTTGCCCGCCCCGATCATCCACTCAATCGCCGCCGCAGGCGCGCTGCGCCAACCCCCCTCTCAGTCTCCCCTCTGCCAGGGGGAAGAGATAAATTGACGCGCCCCTCTCCGTCATTCCCGCGCCCCTCTCCGTCATTCCTACGCAGGCAGGAACCAACGCACCAGGCGCAGCTCGCCCTGGCGCCAAATGTCCAGCGTCGCCGCGGATCCAGCCCGCGCCTCAGGGGCCGAGCCAGAGGACATCACCGGGCCGAATGGCGAAGTCCGCGTAGCCGGGGGTGGCTTGGCCGTCGCCGCCGACGCTGTAGCGCAGCCAGCTGCCGCCATACCAGCGTTGGATTGTGCTGATTCCGCTCAGGGCGTCGAGCAGCGCTGAGGCGCTGGTTTCGCTCTCGCCCTGCCAGGTGGCGATGCCGGGCGCGCCCAGGTTGCTCAGGCTCTCCTGCGGTTCGCGCTCGGCGGTTGCCACCGTTGTTTGCGGCGCGGCGATGGTGAGCAGCGCGACCTCGCGGGCCTCGCCCGACTCGGCGCTGACGACCGCGGAGCCGGAGCTGACGGCGAGGAAAGTCGCGGTGGCCGCGCCGCCGGTCGTCGCTCCATCCGCCGTAAGCTGCACCAACACCGCTGATTGACTGGTGCTGCGCTCCGCCCAACTGACCCGCGTTCCGTCCGGCGCCGGGTTGCCCTCGGCGTCGCGCAGCGTGGCGGTGAACGAGATGGTCCCGCCGACCCGCAGCTCGCCCTCGGGCTCGCTCAGCGCGACCGAGTCGGCTTCGCCGACCACGGTGAATTCGCGCGTCGCGCTCTGGCCGGCGGTGCGCAACTCGAGTGTGTAGACGCCGGTCTCGAGCGGATCTGCGGCGGCGGCGGTCACGCGGACCGTCGCTTCGACCGCGTCGGCCGTGTTGCGAACAAAGCGGTCGTGCGCGTTATCGGCGTCGTTGCCGTCTTCGGTCCAGACCACGCTGACGCCGCTTGTCACGACCTTGCCGTCGGGTCCGCGAATGACGGCGTGCGGCGCGCGGTAGGGGATCTCGACATCGTTGCCCGCTTGATCGGCCGCGCTGACGGTCAGTTTCAGCGTGTCCCGATCGTCGTTCGCATCCGTAACGGCGCGGAACAGGCTGCCGGTGGGTTCGCTGATCGCCAGTGAGGCCGCCTCGCCGGTGAAAGTGACGCTGAGCGGCGGCGGTGTGAAGGATTCGCCGTCGTTGGTGATCACCGTGGCGCGCACCTGCGCGGTTCCGGCTTTGTCCGCGCCTGGGTGAGCGAGGAAAATCACGATTCGGTCGGCGTTGTCGGCGCCCAGATTGGTCAGGTCGACCGAGCAGGTTTGCTGCCCGTTGCCGCCTTCGCAGTTCGCTGAGTAAGAGCTCAGAGGGCGGAGCGATACGATCAGCGAGACTGGCGCGAAAGCGCCCCTGGAGAATGCGCCGGCGGTGGTCGTGAACAGGATCGAGGCGACGCCGTCTGCGCTGTCCGGGCCGGACGCCTCGCCGTTGTCGTTGAGCACGCTGAGGCGCAGGCGGGTGGTTTCGCCGGGCGCGATGGACGCCGGGTAGGGCGCGTCGTCGACGGCGTCATGGCGGGTCGCGAAATCAAACGCGACTTGCGCGACTTCGTCGACCTCGCGCACGGTGACCGTGAGGGCATCGGTGTAGGCAACGCCGTTGACCGTCGCGGAAGCGGAGATGACGAATTCTCCGTCGGATGCGCCGTCGGGAACGGCGATTGCGGGGTTGGTCGTATGGAGGGACCTAAGGGGGGTGAGGGTTTGTTCGAACCACAGATCGCAGGTTTGGGTGACGATGTCGTCGCTGCTTGATGCCCGGCCGTAGCAATCGGGGGCGAGGATTTGTAGAGTGAGAGTGGTATCGCTGAGGTCCACCAAGTAACCGCCAAGTCCGGTGCCGGTGAGGAGGGTTGATTCGCCGTCCAGGGCCACGTGCCGCGAGGAGGAGGACCAGGGCCAGGAGCTGAGGCGGACGGTTGGAGTTGACGCATCGGCCCAGCCGCCTGCCGGCTTATCGAACACGTTGGTTGCGCGGTGATCGGAAACGATGAACCCCAAACCACCGAAAGCGACAACGCGATCGCCCGAATCACTGATCGCGACATCGACGCCGAACTGGGCGCCGTTTTCGAATGAGGAGTCGCTGAGGGTGGCGGTCGCGGAGTTCGTGTCGCTCCAGCTGCCGCCGCGCGCCCAGACGAATACGGAGCCGGGCCAGCCGCTGACCGGATCGCGCGGATCGTCGTCACTGTACCAAAACGGTGTTGCGCCGTTCGCGGCGATCACGTCGCCGGACTGGTTGATGGCGATGCTGCTGCCGACCCGCACATTGTTGGTCTCGTGATCGGTCGCGGTCAACACGGCGTCCTGTTCGAGCAGACGGTCGCTGCCGTCGGTCCACGCGGTTCCCGGGCGATTGAAGACAAGGACGGCGCCGGTGTGGTCCGTAGAGTTTGAGGTGCGGGGCAGCTCTGAACCGCCGACTGCGACCACGGAACCATCGCCGGCGATGTCGACATCGCCGTAGGCGTCCCAGCGGGCGTCGACGACGGTCGCATCGTCGGCCGTTGCCCCGTTGGAGTCATAGCGCAAGGAGGTGACATTGGCGTGGTTGGTGTTCATGTCGGTCCAGCCGCTCGCCGGTTTGGTGAAGACATGGGCCGAAGCGCCCCAATTGTGATCGGCGCCGGTCGTCGGCGCGGACCGTTGAGAGATGACGATCGTCGCGCCGTCGTCGCTGATCGCGACGTTCTCGCCGAACTGAGACGGGGCGTTTTGCCCGGCGGGATCGGTGAAGGCGGGGTTTTCGCCCACGGTCAGCTTGGCGACCCGCCGCCATTCGCCCTCGCTGTCGCGCTCGAAGACGTACGCCGCGCCGAAGCCCGACAGCCAAGAGCGACTGCTTGCGAAACCGCCGGCGAGCGGCGCGCCGTCCTCGTAGGGCGCGCCGACGACGACTACGCCGTTGCCGACATCCACGCTCGAGCCGAAACCGCCGTTGAGCGCGTGCCAGACATTTTCTATGCCGCGAGTGTTGTAGGTCGGCTCGCCGGTCAGCCGTTGAGCGAACTGACCATCAACCCAGAGGTGCACCGCGCCGCCGCCGGGGATGCCGTCGACAGTGGCCAAAGGTGCGCCGACCACCTGAATGGCAGCGGCGCCCTGACCGTCTACGGCGACTGCGTCGCCGGTCCTCCCGCCGTAGTCGCTGGTGACGACGCGCGACGAGAGGGAGGAACCCGGCATCGATCTACGGCCCGTTGCGTCCCACTCGAGCTCGCCGGCAATGCGAAGCGCGGCGTCGGAAACGGAGAGAGCGCCGACGCTCTCCGCGCCGGTGAACTTCAGTTCGGCGCGGACCCGGAGTGTCGAATCGGGCTGAACGATGTTGTCGGAGTCGCGGAAGAGGCTGAGGACGAGTTCAAGGTCGTCAGGCGTCTCAGCGCGAGTGGGGGCGAGGGTCAGAGCGGAAGCGGCGAGGAGCGCGGCGAGCGTGAGCAGGGCCAGAACTGGCGTCCTGTACCCCCCCCCCCCCCGCGAAGTTGGTGATCAGGTTCATGGCGGTTTCACTCCTCAGCTCGTAGATGCTTCGACGCACACTAAACATCGGCTGGGCTTTGGGCAAACGGCTTATGTCGCTATGCGGGCTGGCGCTGGCGGCGAGGTTTGCGGCAGGCGCAAATACACCCCTATCCAAGCGGCTTCTCGTAAATCCGATACGTCTTGTAGACCCGCGCCTCGGTGCGGCGCAGCGCTGAATTCAGCAGATCATTGTCCTCCAGCACCCAGCCCAACTCCGCCCAGTCATAGCCGCGCGCGCGCCCGCGCACATGAATCTCGGCGGTGAGCATCACGCCGAGATGCGCGAACTCGCGCGTGCGGTAGCGCTCGCGCACGCCCAGCAGCATCACCCGCCCGCTGCGCGGCCCGCGCCGCAAGCGCCAGAGCAGCTTCGCCCAGCCGAACGGCAGGAGCCGCCCGTCGATGTCGCGCGCGCACTCGTTGAGATTGGGAATCGCGATCACCATCGCCGCCGCCTCGCCGTCGATCTCCACCATCGCCGTCAGCGACGGATCGGCGAACTGCACCAGCTCCTCCGCCAGCCGATCGGCCTCCTCCTCGGTGATCGGAATCGAGCCCCAGTTCCGCTTCCAGGCGTCGTTGTAGATCTCCGCCGCCAGGCGCACATCGCGGCGCAGATTGCGCTTCTCGAACGGGCGCACCCGCACCCGCGGCATCGCGTGAATCCGGTCGTAGGCGCGCTGGCGGCGCTCCTCCAGATCCGACGCGACCGGGTAGCGGTACGCCCAGAGGTCCTTGACCTGCGCGTAGCCGTTGCCCTCGATCAGCCCGGGAAACCAGCGCCGCCCGTGCGGCATCGCGATCATCGGCGGCGTCTCGAAGCCATCCACCAGGCAGCCCGCCTCGTCATTCAGCGAGAACGAGATCGGCCCGCGCGAGAACCGCGCGCCCCGCTCGCGCAGCCAGCCCTCGGCCGCCTCGAACAGCGCCGCCGCCGCCTCGGCGTCGTCAACGCAATCGAAGAAGCCGAAAAAGCCGGCCCGCTCGCCCCACTTCTCGTCGTGCAGCGGATTGATCTGCGCCGAAATTCGCCCGATCGCTTCGCCGTCGCGCTCAGCCAGAAACAGCTGCGCCTGGCCGTAGCGCAGAAACGGCGTGCGGCGCGGATCGAGGCGATCGCGCATCACCCGGCGCAGCGGCGGAATCCAGGTCGGGTCGCCGTCGTAGACGCGCCAGAGCACATCAATGAACGGCTGCGCGCCGCTCCCAAACGGGAGCTCGCGGACGCGCAGGCTCACCGATCGATCAGTCGAAGGCTGGCGCTGAGGCCGCCGGAGCTACCAGTTCCGGCGCCCGCCGCCGCCGCCGCCGCGCCCGCCCCGGTCCTCGTAGCCGCCCCCGCGACCGCCGCGGTCCTCGCGGTAGCCGCCGCGGTCGTCGTGGCGCGGCTCGCGGTAGCCGCCGCCGCGATCTTCGCGGTAACCGCCGCCGCGGTCGTCGCGGTAGCCGCCGCCACCGCCACCGCCGCCGCGGTACCCACCGCCGCCACCGCCGCCGCCCGGCGTGCGCGGCCGCGCCTCGTTGACCCGCAGCGCCCGGCCGTCCATGTCCCAGCCGTCCAGCGCCTCGATCGCGCCGCGCCCGGAATCGTCGTCCATGTCCACGAAGCCGAAGCCGCGCGAGCGGCCCGTCTCGCGGTCTTCCGGAATCACCACATCGTTCACTTCGCCGTAGCTGGCGAACAGGTCGCGCAGCTCCTGAGTCGTCGTTCGGAAGGGAAGGTTGCCCACGTAAATTCGCATGCTGTCGGTCTCGGTCCTTGTCCTGGCTGCCCCGCAGGGCGCTAACGCTTCGGTCTCTCGCTGGTTTGCCTCAGGCGAACGGTCGCTGCGCGGACTGCTGGGGCTTGAGGCGTAGCCGCCCCGTTCCGCTGGCGCTCTCGGTGATCTCTGCTCGCTCGACCTCTCTTCTGCAACCCCGAGCGTCGCGCTCAGGCGGCGATCCGTTTCAGCATCGTGCGCAGACACGAGGTGCAGACATTCTTCCGCACCCGCTTGCCGTCAATGACGATCCGCCGTCGCTGGATGTTGGGCTTGAACGTGCGCGAGGTGCGCGGCGCCTTGCGCTTCCAGCGCCCCGAGTGCTTGTGTCGGATGTTGCGTCCGAACGTTGTGTGCTTGCCGCACAGGTCGCACTTCCCGGACATCGCTGCGGTCCTCGCCACCCCACCCTGCCACCCGGCGACTGGGGACGATGCGTCTCGCTGCACGTACCATACCAGTCTGACGGCGCTGCACAATCCGCCCGCCCCGCGGGCTGACAAATTCGCCACAGCTGCGCCCCTGCCGGAGGCTCCCCATGTCCGATCAGCCGGCTGAGATCGACGCCCGCGCCTGGCGGCGGATGCTGGCCGGCGCCGCCGGCTGGGTCGCCCTGCACCGCGACGCGCTCAATCGAATCAACGTCTACCCCGTGCCCGACGGCGACACCGGCGCAAATCTGGGCCGTACCCTCGCCGCCGCCGCCACCGCCCTCGATGCGCTGGACGACAACGCGCCGCTCGCTGACACGGCGCGCGCCGCATCCGACGCCGCGCTGCTCGGCGCGCGCGGCAGCTCCGGCGTGATCGCCTCGCAATGGCTGCGCGGGCTGAGCGCGGCGGCGGCGCAGCGCGAGCGAATCGACGCCGCCGCGTTGCGCGGCGCGCTCGCAGCCGGCGCGGAGGCCGCGTATGCGGCGCTCTCCGAACCCCGCGAGGGAACGATGATCAGCGCCGCCCGCGCGGCAGCCGAAGCAGCCGCAGCCGATCCGACCGACTCCCCGTCGGCGCTGCTCGACACGGCGCTTGATGCCGTCGCGCGCCACGTCGAGCAGACGCCCGAGCTCAATCCGGCGTTGGCCGGCGCCGGCGTCGTCGATGCGGGCGCGCGCGGACTCGAGCTGGCCATGCGCGGTATGTGCGCCGCCCTGCGCGGCGACCCGCTGCCCGCCGCCGCGGCCGACTTCGGCGACATCGACGACGCCTGGCTCTCGCGCCGACTCGACGAGGGCGGCGGGTTGGAGGGCTTCTGCACCGAACTGATCGTCGCGGGCGCGCAGCGCAGCGACGCGCTGCGCGAGGCGCTCGCCGAAATCGCCGCCGTACCGCTGGAGGGCGAGGGCGAGGAAACCGTGATGCTCGCGCCCGACGGCGATCGCCTCCGCGTCCACCTGCACACCAACGAACCCGAGCTGGCCTACGCGCAACTCGAAGCAGAGGGCGAGATTCGCGCCTTCTGGGCCGTGGACATGCGCGCGCAGGCGGCCCGAATGCACGAAGGCGAAGAGGATGCCGCAGTGCTCGCCGTCGTGCAGGGCGCCGGCTTTGTGCGCGCCTTTCGCGAGCTCGGCGCGGCCGCGCTGCTCAGCGGCGGCGCCTCCGACAACCCCAGCGTCGAAATGATCCGCTCCGCCGCCGAATCGACCCACGCGCGCGATGTGATCGTGCTGCCCAACCACCCCAACGTGATTCCGGCCGCGCAGCGGGCCGCCGACGGCGATGATCACGCGCGCCTGCACATCGTCGCCAGCGACACCCAGGCCGCCGGCGTTGCCGCGCTCATCAGCCGCGTCGGCGGCGTTCCGGCCGAGGACGCCGCGGCGGAGATGGAAGAAGGCCGCGAGGCCGTGCTGGTCGGTCAGGTCAGCCGCGCCGCGCGCGCCGTTGAGGGCGCGATTCCCCTGCGCGAGAATCAGCCGTTCGCCCTGCTCGGAAAGGAGATCGCGGCAGCCGGCGAAAGCACCGCCGAGGCCGCGCTCCAGCTCGCCCGGCGGATGATCGAAATGCAGCCGGGCAGCTCACTGCTGACCGTCTTCTTCGGCGCAGAGCCTTCCGACGAGGACGCGGAGGCGCTGGCCGAGGCCATCGCCGCGGAGACCGGCTTCGAAGTCGATCTCGTCTGGGGCGACCAGCCGCACTACCCATGGCTGCTCGCGCTCGAGTAGCCTTGCCCCGTTGCCGCTGCCCACCTTGCCGTGCGGCCAGACGCTCAGTACGCTGAGCGATACGGGAGCGAACGAATGTCCGTTCACGTCGTCACCGACTCCACCTCCGGCCTGCAACCCAGCGACGCGATCAGCGTCGTGCCGCTGCACATCCAATTCGGCGACCAGGTCTTCGAGGACGGCGTCACACTCAGCCACGAGGAGTTCTGGCGGCGGCTGCCCGGCGCCGCCGACCCGCCCACCACCTCCCAGCCCTCCGCCGGCGCGTTCCGCGATGTCTACGCGGCTCACGCCAACGCCGACGCCATCGTCTCCCTGCACCTCAGCGCGGAGCTCTCCGGCACGCTCGAGTCCGCCCGCCAGGGCGCGGCGCTGCTCGAAGACGGACCGCCCGTGCACATCGTCGATACCCGCAGCACCTCCTTCGGCCTGGGCTGGGCGGCCGAGGCCGCCGCGCTCGTCGCCGCCGCCGGCGGCAGCGCCGAAGCCGCCGCCGAGCAGGCCCGCCGCACCGCCGAGCGCACCCGCATCATGCTCTTCGTCGAAACCCTCGATCACCTGCTGCGCGGCGGCCGCATCGGACGCGCCCGCCACCTCGCCGGCAAGATGCTCCGCGTCCGCCCGCTGCTCGAACTGTCCGACGGCGTGATCGTCGATATCGAGCGCCCGCGCACCCGCCGCAAGGCGATCGACCGCCTCTTCGAGCAGATCATGGCCGACGGCGCGCCCGACCGACTGGCGATCCTGCACGGCGACGCCGAGGACGACGCGCAGGCGCTCGCCGCGCGGCTCCGCGCCGCCCTGCCCCACCTCAGCATCGATGTCGCGCTCTGCAGCCCGGTGATCGGCGCGCATGTCGGGCCGGGCACCGTCGGCGTCGGCGCGCTGGCGCCCGAGCGGTGACCGCGCCGCAGTCGGCCGCCGCGACCGAAGCGCTGCTCAAAATCCTCGAGCGGCAGCGCCGCAATGACTACGCCCATCCAGCTCTCGCCGCTGCGCTCGACGGATTCCTCAAGCGCGAGCTGTCCGGCGAGCTCGGCTCCAGTCCCCAGCGCCGCTGGCTCAAGCAGCTCGTCGCGCGCCTGCCCGCCGCCGGCTACGCCTCGTTGACGCCCGACCAGCGCCGCGACTGGCACACAATGGTCGAGCGCGCGCTCAACGGCGTTGCGCCGCCCGATGCCAAAGCCGCTGTCACTCCGCCCGCCTCAGGCCGGCAGCGCAGCCCAAGGGCGGAGCCTGGCAAGCCCGAGGCCGAAACACCCAAGCGCAGCTCGCCCAACCGCTCCCGACGCCCGCGACCGCCCGAAGGCGAAATCGCCGACGACCTCGCCACTCCCGCCACCGCCCTCGACCGTGTCTCCTTCCAGGCGCGGCGCGGACTCGCAACGCTCGGCATCGAGACCGCCTACGACCTGATCTGGCATCTCCCCGCGCGCCACGAAGACTTCCGCAATGTCCGTCGCATCGCCGACCTGCTCTTCGACAAAGCCGCCACAGTCGTCGGCAAAGTCGAATCGAGCAAGCTGGTGCGCCTGCGCAACGGCCGCGTCGCCACCGAAGCCGTCATCTCCGACGGCACCGGCAGCATCAAAGGCTGGTGGTGGGGACAGAAATACCTGCACAAGCAACTCGAGCCCGGCCTGCGCGTCGCCGTCTCCGGCACCGTCGGTCAGCGCGGACGCCACCTCCAGTTCGACTCGCCCCGCTGGGAACGCCTCGACGACGCCCCCGACGGCGACCTTGCCGTTCACGACAGCCCGCATGTCGGACGCCTCGTGCCGATCTACCCCCTCACCAAAGGCCTCACCGACCGGGCAGTGCGCGGCCTCACCTGGCGCGCCGTGCGCGATTTCCTCCCGCTCATGGCCGAATCGCTCCCCCCGCGCATCCTCGCCGAAACGGGCTACCTCGACGAGCGCGACGCGCTCCGCGCCATGCACTTCCCCGACCGCGAGGAGGAAGTCGAGCCAGCCCGCGAGCGACTCGCCTTCCAGGAGCTGCTCGCCATCCAACTCGCCGTGCTCAGCCGCAAGCGCGAAGCCCGCCGCCGCAACGACGCCCCGCGCATCGCCATGGACGGCCCCTTCCTCGACAACTTCCTCGGCGCGCTCCCCTTCCAGCTCACCCGCGCGCAGTCCAACGCCCTGACCGACATCCGCAACGACATCGCCCGCAGCGAGCCGATGGCCCGCCTGCTCCAGGGCGACGTCGGATCGGGCAAGACGGTCGTCGCCGCCGCCGCAATGCTCGCCGCCGTCAAAGCCGGCTACCAGACCGTCCTCATGGCCCCCACCGAAGTGCTCGCCTCGCAGCACTACCGCACCTTCGAGCGCCTTTTCGTCGGGCGCGGCGAATCCGCCCTTTACGACTTCGAGGTCACCCCCGCGCTCGGACGCCGCGTTCGCATGGCCCTGCTCGTCGGCAGCATGAGCGACGCCCGGAAGCGCGAAGTGCGCGAACAAATCGAGGCCGGCAAACTCGACCTCGTCGTCGGCACCCACGCGCTGATCGAAGAGAGCACCGCCCTCCACAAACTCGGCCTCGCCGTCGTCGACGAGCAGCACCGCTTCGGCGTGCTCCAGCGCGACGCCCTGCGCAGCAAAGGCTCGCCCCACCTGCTCGTCATGACCGCCACGCCCATCCCCCGCACGCTCGCCCTGACCATCTACGGCGAACTCGACAACTCCACAATCGACGAGCTGCCGCCCGGGCGCCGGCGCGTCGCCACCCGCGTGATCGAGCCGCACCAGCGCGACGAGGTCTACGAGCGCATCCGCGAGGAAGCCGCCGCCGGCAACCAGGCCTTCATCATCTGCCCGCTGATCGAGGAGTCCGACAAGCTCGAAGCCGCCTCCGCCACGCAGGAATTCGAGCGACTCTGCAACGGCCCGCTGGCCGACCTCGCGCCCCGCATGCGCCTGCTACACGGCCGAATGCCCGCCGACGAGAAGCAGGCCGTGATGGCCGATCTTGCCGCGGGCGACGCCAGCGTCGTCGTCGCCACCATCGTCGTCGAGGTCGGCGTTGACCTACCCAAGGCGACGGTGATGGCAATCGAGGCCGCCGACCGCTTCGGCCTCGCCCAGCTGCACCAGCTGCGCGGGCGCGTCGGACGCAGCGACCGACCCTCCAGCTGCTTCCTGATCTCCGACACCGAGCTGCCCGAGGCCCAGAAGCGGCTGCGCATCATGGAGCGCACCGCCGACGGCTTCGAGCTCGCCGAAGTCGACCTCGAGACCCGCGGCCCCGGCGAATACTTCGGCACCCGCCAGGCCGGCCTGCCCGACCTGCGCGTCGCCAAGCTCACCGACCACCGCCTAATCAACCTGGCCCGCAACTGGGCCAACCGCATCCTCGACGAAGACCCCCACCTCCGCGCCCCCGAGCACCAACTACTCCGCCATCGCGCCGGCGGCATCAACGTCTCCGGCGCCGCCGCCGTCCACTAAAGCGCCCGCCCTCCTCCGTCACACCCGCGCCCTCTCTTCCGTCATTCCTGCGCCCCTTTCCGTCATTCCTGCGCCCCCTTCCGTCATTCCTGCGCAGGCAGGAACCCGCGCCCCACTCCGCACTCCGCCATACCCGCGCCCTCTCTTCCGTCATTCCTGCGCAGGCAGGAACCCGCACCCCACGCCCCCTCTTCCGTCATACCCGCGCCCCCCTTTCCGTCATTCCTGCGCAGGCAGGAACCACGCAACCGCCCAACCCCCAACTCCCCCTAATCGTGCTACCATAGCCCAGAAGAACGAAAGTGCGAGACAATGCCCACCTCCCCACCCACCACCCAGCCCCGCACGCCAGGCGCGACCATCCACCCCGAACACACCCTGAACAACCCTGAACAAATCCGAACAAACCTGAACAAACCCGAACAGCGCCGAACGCCCCGACCAGATAGGGACACGCCTCCGAACGCCCAAAACAGCCCGAAAAAAACAAAACCTGAACATCCCGATCAGATTGGCTAGACTGCGCGGAAGCGCCCTGCAAATGGAGACCGCGATGCCCAAGATCCCCGACTCCCTCCCCACCTACGACCAGCTGCCCTACGCAGCGGGCAATCCGCCCAAGACCGCCTGGGGTCTGTTCGGCGACGACGACCAGGTGGGCATGTTCAACCTCCAGACGCCGGAGCGCATCGTGCAGGCGGCGCAGCTGGTGCGCAAGGGCAAAATGTTTCCGATGAACTGGGACCAGTCGCAGCCCTCGCCACCGCTCTACAACCGCGGCGCGGTGCGCCACACGGTGATGCGCCGCGCCGGCTTCGGGCACCACGGCGACGATGTGCTGGACAACTTCTACACCCAGCAGTCGTCGCAGTGGGACGCGCTGACCCATGTGGGCGATTTCGAGCACGGCTTCTGGGGCGGCGTGACCAACGAGTGGCTGATCGAGAACCGCGCCGCGCCCAAGCTGGGCATCGAGCACTGGGCCCGCCGCGGCATCGCCGGGCGCGCCGTGCTGCTCGACCTCGGCCGCTGGTACGAGGCGCAGGGCCGCCCGCTCCAGTTCGACGAGACGTTCCGCATCCCCGTCGACGATGTCGAGTCCTGCCGCGCCGCCCAGGGCGTCGAGTTTCAGGACGGCGACGTCGTGCTGATTCGGCTGGGCTGGATCTCCTGGTACGAGCGGCAGGGCCTGGGCGTCAAGCAGGCGCTCTCCCAGATGACCAACCTGGCCTTCCCCGGCCTGGCCTGCGCCGAGGACATGGCCGCCTACTGGTTCGACCGCCATGTCTCCGCGCTCTGCTCCGACAACCCCGCGCTGGAGGCCTGGCCGCCGCCCAACTTCGCCGACCCCGACGGCTTCCTGCACCACTGGATCATCGGCCGCTTCGGGATGGCAATCGGCGAGATGTTCGTGCTCGATCATCTGGCCGACGACTGCGCCGAAGATGGGGTCTACGAGAGCTTCTTCGCCGCCGCGCCGCTCAACGTCACGGGCGGCACGGGCAGCCCGCCCAACGCGCTGGCGATCAAGTAGCAGCCGGAGTCGCGCAGGCGGCAGATAGACTATGTCCGTCGTTCGCGGTTGAAGGGAAACAGAGCCGCCCTATGCCCGACACGCAGATCGAGGTCGTCCAGGGCGACATCACTGCCCAGGACACCGACGCCATCGTCAACGCCGCCAACAACCACCTCTGGATGGGGGCGGGCTCGGCGGGCGCGATCGTGCGCGCCGGCGGGCGCGAGATCGAGGATGAGGCGATGCGCCAGGCGCCGATCGCGGTCGGCGAGTCGATCGTGACCGGCAGCGGCGCGCTGCCCGCGCAGCACGTGATCCACGCCGCGGCGATGGGCCAGGACCTGCTCACCTCCGGCGAGAACATCCGCGCCGCGACCGACAGCGCGCTGCGCCGCGCGGAAGAGCTGCAACTCTCCTCCGTCTCCTTCCCCGCGCTGGGCACCGGCGTGGGCGGCTTTCCGATCGACCAGGCGGCCGAGATTATGATCGCGGTCGCGCGGCAGCATTCGGGCGGGCAGCGCTCCGTGCGCATCGTTCGCTTCGTGCTCTTCGACGAACCCACCTACGCCGCATTTCAGGCCGCCGCCGAGGCGGCGGAAGGGAGCTCCGAAGCATGAGCCGTCGCATCGAAACCTGCACGCTCGAGCTGCGCGAGGGCGGAGCCTGGAGCGCCGTGACGACACTGCGCGACGCGGAGTGGACCGGCTTCGCCCCGGCCGGCTGCGGCGTGGACCAAGGGCGGGTGATCGCCACGCCGGCCGAGGCTGAGCACCCCGCGTTCGACCCCAACGCGCCCGACCGCACATTCCGCCTGGTCAGTCCGGAGGGCGAGCCGCTCTTCGAATTTCTCGGCTACGTGGACGACCGCCGCCCGCGCCGCAAGGGCGCGATCATCCTGGGCATCAGCACGACGCCTGAGCTGCTCGGCGCGTGGGTTCAGGAGCTCGCCGGGGCGAGCGGAGACTGACGCTCGGTAGACTGCCCCTATGCCCCACTACACCGGATCGGGGGACGACGGCACCACCACGCTGTGGGGCGGCGGGCGCATCCCCAAATCGCACCCACAGCCGGAGGCGTTCGGCGCGATCGACGAAGCGACCAGCGCGATCGGCCTGGGCCGGGCGCTGGCCTGCGGCGAGCGCACCAACCCGATCGCCCTCGAGCTGCAGCGCCGCCTCTACCTGATCATGGCCGAGCTGGCGGTCGCCCCCGGCAAGCCGATCCCCGACGATTTCGCCACGCAGCCCGAGCACGTGGCGCAGCTCGAAGGCTGGGCGGCCGAACTCGAGGCGCTGGCACCCCCGCCGGCCGAATTCATCATTCCCGGCGAAGCGGCCGGCGCGGCGGCGTTGGATCTGGCACGCACCACCGTGCGGCGGGCCGAGCGCGAGACGATCCGCCTGCGCGAGGCCGAGCACCAGGTGAACCCGGAGACGATCCGCTGGCTCAACCGCGCCTCCTCCGTGCTCTTCGACCTGGCCCGCTACGAGGAAGCGCAGGCCGGCCGCGCCAGCCGCCCAGCCAGCAGTCCAGCCGCCCAATCGGGCAACCCAGACTGAGCGGCGAGCAGATGACCTCCGACAGCACCCTCGCATTCATCTCGGAAGACGCCAGCCTCGCCCTCGCGCGCGTCTCGGCAGACGGCGCGGAGCCGCCCGAGACGCGCCTGGCGATGGAGCGCGAGGGGCTGCTCTTCATGTGGCCGACCTGGTCGCCGGACGGAGAGTCGATCGCGGTCAGCGCCAGCTCGCATCGGCAGGATGATCCGCGCCTCGAGCTGTGGCGGGTGCCGCTCGGAGAAGGCGAAGCCGAGACGATCTACGCCAACCCCGCCGACGCCCGCCAGATCGTCGCGCCCGGCCTCGCGCACTACGTCAACTGGTCCCCCAGCGGCCGCGTGCTGGCGGTGGTCGGCAACGTGGGCAACGGCTTGGCCGCCAGCCTCGTCGCGGGCCGCGGCGGCGTGCAGCCGCGACGGCTGGTCGACGGCGCGCCGCTCTATTTCGCCTGGTCGCAAGACGGACGCGCGATGCTGGTGCATCGCGGCGCGCAGCTGCAGCTGCTCGATCTGGCCTCGGACGACGGCGAGCGGCAGCTGCTCCGCGCCCGACCCTGCTTCCGCACGCCGCTCTGGACGGTCGACGGCGCCGGGCTGCTCTACGCCGCGCCGCGCGCCGGCGGCGGCTGCACCATCGTCCGCGCCCAACGCGACCAGCGCGGCTCGGAGGAGCGCGAAGAACTCTTTGAGGTCGGCAGCGACGAGGCCGGGCCGGGCGCAAGCGCGGCGGCCTTCGTCCGCGCCCCGCAGCGCGACCGAATCGCCGTGCTGCCGCTGCCCGACGGCGACACCGACTCGCTGGGCATCCTCAGCTACGACCTCGCCACGGGCGAGCTGCGCACTCTGAGCGAGCGCTCGGCCAACGCCGTCTACTGGGCGCCCGACGGCGAATCGCTGTTCGCGTTCGAGCCGATGCCCGGGACAACTCAGATCGATCTCAGCCGCTACGACCTCGCCGGCGGGGGACCTGTGCGGCTCGCGCGCTTCCAGCCCAGCGCCGAGTTCGCTTCCCTGCTCGGCTTCTTCGACCAGTTCGCGCAGTCGCACCAGATCATCTCGCCCGACGGACGCTGGATCACGTTCTCCGGGTTGTCGCTCAGCAACGGGGGATCGGGGCGGCGCGGCTTCGGTCCGCAAAACGGCTGCTACATCGTGCCGACCGACGGCTCGGCCGCGGCCCAGCGCGTGGCCGCCGGCAGCATCGGCTTCTTCCCCGCCGCCCCGCCAGCTGCCCCGCGCGCCTCAACGCCCGGCGGCGAGTAGCAGGAACGCGCATGGCCTGCCGCACCGACTCCACCCAGCTCCTGCGCCGCCACCGCCTGCGCGTCACCCAGCAGCGGCTCGCGCTGATCGCGGCGCTGCGCCACAGCGGCGAGCACGCCACCGCCGTGGACCTGCTCGATCAGGCTCGCGGCGATGTCGCAGAGCTCGATCCGAGCACCGTCTACCGCACTCTTGGCCAGCTGCGCGACCTCGGCCTGGTCTCGCAGACCGACCTGGGCACCGGCGAGCGCACCTACCACTGGCGCGGCGGCACCCCGCACCACCACCTCGTCTGCACCATCTGCGGCCAAATCCGCGAGCTGCCGCACGACCTGCTGCGCAGCGTGTCCAACCGCCTGCGGCGCGATTTCGGCTTCCAGGCCGACATCGACCACTGGGCCGTCTACGGCCGCTGCGAAGACTGCGCCGCAACCGAGGCCCTGCCATGACTGATGCCACGACCGACATACTGCCCGACGCCTTCACGCGCCACGCCGCCGCAGTTGAAGCAGAGATGCGCGCGACGCTGGATGCCGCCGCCGCCCGCGGTGGGCTCGAGCTGCCGATCCACGACATGGCGCGCTACGCGCTGGGTTGGATTGACCGACATGGGCAGCCCGACAGCGCCGCCGGCAAGCGCGCCCGACCCGCGCTCTGCATGCTCGGCGCGGCCGCCGTCTCCGACGATCCCGCGCGCCAGGGCCGCGCCATCCACGGCGCGGCGGCGATTGAGTTCGTGCACAACTTCTCGCTCGTACACGACGACATCCAGGATCAGGATGAGCAGCGTCGCGGGCGGCCGACGGTCTGGACAATCTGGGGCATAAGCCAGGCGATCAACGCGGGCGACGCGCTGCGCGAGCTAGGCGATCTCGCGCTGTTCCGGGCGCGCGGCGCAGGCGCGCCCGCCGACGCCGTGCTCGATGCGACCGCGCGGCTGAACCACGCCGCCCTGCGGATGATTGAAGGCCAATACCTCGACCTCACCTTTGAAGAGCGCTCCGACGTGGAGCTGGACGAGTACCTGCGGATGGTGGAGCGCAAGACGGGCGCGATGATGGGCGCCAGCCTGGCGATCGGCGCGGTGCTGGCCGGCGCGTCGGCGCAACAGGCCGACGCGCTCCAGCAGGCCGGCGAGCGGCTTGGGCGCTGCTTTCAGATCCGCGACGATTGGCTCGGCGTCTGGGGCGACGCCGCCGCGCTGGGCAAGTCCACCCAGAGCGACATTCGCCGTAAGAAAAAGTCCTACCCGATCCTCTGGACCCTGCGCAGCGCGCCGCCCGCCGTCCGCCGCGCCCTGCTCGAGGCCTGGCGGCTTGACGAACTGTCCGACGACGATGTGGCGGGCGTCCAGAGCCTGCTCGACGAGAGCGGCGCATCGGACGCCGCCAACGAAGCAGCGGAGCGCGAGTACGACGCCTTCCGCCGCGCCCTGCTCGATTGCCAGCCCCGCGCGGCGGCCGTCGCCGAGCTGGAGCAGATCGCCGCCTTCACGATGCAGCGGGATCGCTGAGATGGCCGCCGCGCAGCCCCCCGCCGACGCCGATCTGCGCCGCAGCATCCAGCGCGCCCAGCAGTGGCTGCTCAATGAGCAGGACCCGGCCGGCTTCTGGTGGGGCGAGCTTGAATCCAACGCCTCGATCACCGCCGAATACCTGCTGCTCACGCACCACCTGGGCATCGGCGACCGCGAACTGTGGGACGGCATCGCCCGCTACCTGCGCGCGCAGCAGCGCGAAGAGGGATTCTGGGCGCAGTATCTCGACGGACCGGGCGACATCAGCACATCGGTAGAGGCTTACTTCGCGCTGAAGCTGGCAGGCGACGAGCCGGACGCGCCGCACATGCTGCGCGCGCGCGAGTGGATTATCGAGCAGGGCGGCATCGCCGCCGCGCGCGTCTTCACCAAAATCTGGCTCGCGCTGTTCGGGCAGTACGACTGGGAGCAGCTGCCGGCGATGCCCGCCTGGCTCAACCTGCTGCCCAGCTGGTTTCCGATCAACCTCTACGAGTTCGCCTCCTGGGCGCGGGCGACGATTGTCGGCATCACGGTGATCATGGCGCTGCGCCCCACCGCGAGCCTGCCGGCCGGTGCGGCGGTGCCGGAGCTTTGGGCGCGGCCCGGCGACCGCGCCCGCTTCGCCGTGCCGCCGCCGCGCAAGCGGCTCTCCTGGGAGAGCGCGTTTATGGCAATCGACAGTGCGCTGCGCTTCCTCGATCGCAACCACATCCGTCCCTTCGAGCGCCGCGCCCTGGCCCAGGCCGAGCGCTGGCTGCTGGATCGGCAAGAGGCCGACGGCTGCTGGGGCGGCATTCAGCCGCCCTGGGTCTACGCGATCCTCGCGCTGCGCGCGATGGGCTACTCGCTCGACCACCCCGTGCTGCAGCGGGCGCTGCGGGGGTTCGCGCGCTTCACCTGGAACGCCGACGACTCCTCGGGCGCGCGCATGACCTGGACCGAGTCCTGCCAATCGCCGGTCTGGGACACCTGCCTCGCCGCAGTCGGCCTGCTCGATTCCAGCTTGGAACCGCAGCACGAGTCGCTCCAGCGCGCCGCCCGCTGGATGCTCGCGGAGCAGGTGCTGGGCGGCGGCGACTGGCAGATCAAGAACCCCGCCACCCCGCCGGGCGGCTGGGCCTTCGAGTTCGACAACGATGTCTACCCCGATGTGGACGACACGGCGGTGGTGATGGCGGCGCTGCAGCGCATCCCGCTGCCCGACGCGGCAGCGGAGCGCGAGCAGGCGCTCGAACGCGGCCTGCACTGGATGCTCTCGATGCAGTGCGCCAACGGCGGCTGGGGCGCGTTCGACGTCGACAACGAACGCGCCTTGCTCAAGGCGATCCCGTTCGCGGATTTCGGCGAGCTGCTCGATCCGCCCACCGCCGACGTGACGGCGCACGCGCTCGAGCTGCTCGGGCTGCTCGGCTACAGCGGCGAGTACCCGCCGGCGCGGCGCGGCCTGCGCTTCCTCTACGACTTGCAGGAACCCGACGGCGCGTGGTGGGGCCGCTGGGGCGTCAACTACATCTACGGCCTGGGCGCCGCGCTGCCGGCGCTGGCCGCGCTCGGCGAGCCGCTCACCGCCCCGCCCGTGCGCCGCGCCGTCGAGTGGCTGATTCGCCACCAACTGCCCGACGGCGGCTGGGGCGAGAGTTGCGACAGCTACGCCGACCCGTCGCTGCGCGGCGCGGGACCCTCCACTCCCTCGCAGACCGCCTGGGCGCTGATCGCGCTGCTGGCCGCCGGCGAAGCCGAGCACGAGGCCGTCGCCCGCGGCATCGGCTACCTCATCGCGCGCCAGCGCAGCGACGGCAGCTGGGACGAAGACCACTTCACCGGCACCGGCTTCCCCTCCGATTTCATGATCAACTACCATCTCTACCGCCACTACTTCCCGCTCATGGCGCTGGGGCGCTATGAGCAAGTCGTCGCCGCCCGCTAGACTGAAACCGTCCACGCGCTCCGGCGCGCCGCGCGGGGAAGGAATCGACGCATGGCCAGGGACAGCTTGGACATCGAACTGCACGAGCTCCCCCTGGAGATCGCTCTCGGGGGGCGCAGCATCCAGCTCCGCTCGCTGGAGCGCGGCGACGAGCATGCGCTGCTCGACTTCGGCCGCCGCCAGCCCGACAACGACCTGCTCTTCCTGGAGCGCGACATCACCGACGCCAGCGAAGTGGCAGCCTGGGTCGCCGACACCGACGCCGGGCGGATCCAGTCCTTCGTCGCCTTCGACGACGCGCAGATGCTCGGCTACGCGACGATCGAGCGGGGGCACCTGCGCTGGACGCGGCATGTCGCCGAGATTCGGGTGATGGTCGACATCAGCGCGCGCCGGCTGGGGCTGGGCCACGTGCTGCTGGGCATCGCCTTTGAGGGCGCGCTGGCCGCCGACGTCTCCAAGATCGTGGCGCAGATGACGCCGATCCAGATCGGCGCGCGCAAGCTCTTCGAGGGTCTCGGCTTTGAGGAGGACGCGGTCCTCTCCAAGCATGTTGAAGCCAAAGACGGCGAGCGGCACGATCTCGTGGTGATGCGCTTCGACACGACTCAGCGGCAGGTCTGCGAGGGCTGCGGCGAAGCGGTGCTCACGCTGATCCCGCTCTCCGGCCGCCAGCTGTGCTGGTCCTGCTACGAACTCGAAGATGTCGAGCTGGGCGCCGGCTGACCTCCGTCCACTTCAGATAAGGCACTGCTGCGCCGCCGGATGTCGGAGGTGGGTGGGTTCCTGCCTGCGCAGGAATGACGGAGGGGGTGCAGGAATGACGGAAGAGGGCGCGGGAATGATGGAGGGGGAGTGGGGTGGGCGATTGGGGCGCGCGCGACTGGGCGGAGACGGTTCGTGACCTCCCACCCCCCACCTAACCTCCCCCCTGGAAGGGGGGAGGGATGAATTGGGGAAGGGGTGAGAGCTGGGCGGCTGGTGAGCGTGGTGAGATACCCGCGGCGGAGCGTGGTTCCTGCCTGCGCAGGAATGACGGAAAGGGGGCGCAGGAATGACGGAAGAGGGGTGCAGGAATGACGGAGGGGGAGCGAGGTGGGCGATTGGGGGGCGCGCGACTGGGCGGAGGGGGAGTGGGGTGGGCGATTGGGGGGCGCGCGACTGGGCGGAGGGGGATGGGGTGAGCGATCGGGGGGCGCGCGACTGGGCGGAGGGGGCTCGCGACCTCCCACCTCACCTCCCCCCTGCAAGGAGGGATGAATTGGGGGGAAGGGTGGGTGTTGGGCTAGCAGTTTGCGGGAAGTGTGGGCAGGCGCTGGGGGAGGAGTGGGGCGCGGGGCTCGGGTGTTGTTTCGACCTGCGGCGCAGCCCAGGGCGGCGGCGGGGCGTCTCCGCGCGCTCTACCGCAAGCTACTGCGAAGATCAGCGCTACCAGGATCGCGGCCGCGATCTCGGCGAGGATGATGTGCTTCGTCATTGCGCCGGGCCGGGCTCAACGGCGGCGGGCCAGTATGCGCAGGATGATTGGCAGGGAGATCAGCGTCGCGGCGAAACCGACTGCGACGCCTACCCAAACATTAACCGTGAGGCCGAGAATCAGCAGCAGCACGATGCCGATCAGCGGGGCGATCGCGCCGGCCCGCGCGGCTACGCTCGGCTGCTCGCGCAGCGCGCCGCCGATCGAGTCGTCGATCGATTGCTCGTCCTGCGCGTCCTCGGGTTCCTGCGGCGGCATTGGGGCTAGCCGGAGAGTGCGGCTTCGAGGCCGCGCTCGCGCAGGACCCGGGCCATCGTGCCGCCGATTTCGGCGGGGCTGCGGCTGAGCACCGCGCCGGCCTCTTCGAGCGCGGCCAGCTTCGCCTCGGCCGTGCCGTCCTTGCCCTCGATGATCGCGCCCGCGTGGCCCATGCGGCGGCCGGGGGGCGCCGTCGCGCCGGCGACGAACGCGACGACCGGCTTGTTCATGCGCCGCTTGATGAAGGCGGCCGAGGCCTGCTCGGCCGTGCCGCCGATCTCGCCGATCAGCACCACCGCGTCGGTCTCCGGGTCGCTGTTGAACATTCGCAGCGCCTCGACCTGCTGAGTGCCGATGATTGGGTCGCCGCCCACGCCGACGCAGGTCGATTGGCCGATCCCGGCGCGGGTCAGTTGGTCCACTGCCTCGTAGACGAGCGTGCCGGAGCGGGAGACAACGCCGACGCGGCCGGCCTTGAAGATGTCGGGCGGCATGATGCCCACGCGGCAGTGGGAGGCGGGGTGGATCACGCCCGGGCAGTTGGGTCCGATCAGCCGCGTTTTGGAGCTGGCCAGCGCCTTGCGCACGCGCACCATGTCGTGGATCGGCACGCCTTCGGTGATGCAGATCACCAGCGGGACTTCGGCGTCGGCGGCTTCGAGGATCGCGTCGGCCGCGCCGGGGGCGGGGACGTAGATGATCGAGCAGTTGGCCTGGGTGCGGCGCACGGCGTCCTGCACGGTGGGGAAGACGGGGAAGCCTTCGAAACTGCTGCCGCCGCGGAAGCCGGGGTGGACGCCGGCGACGACATTGGTGTTGTAGGCGAGCGAGCGGCGGATCTGGTTTTGCCCCTCGGTGCCCAAGCCCTGGATCATCACCCGCGTGCGGCGGTTGAGAAGAATGCTCATCTGTGCTCTCTCCGATCTGCGGCGCGCGCGACCGCTCGGTTCCGCTGGTTCGCTCGATTCGCCCTACTTGCCTTTGGCGGCGGCGACGGCCAGCCGCGACGCCTCGCCCAGCTCTTCGGCGGATTGGACGCTGATTCCCGATTCGAGCAGGATTTTGCGCCCCTCCTCGACGTTCGAGCCGTTCAGCCGCACCACGATCGGCTGCTTGATGCGCAGCTTCTTGACCGCTTCGACGACGCCCTCGGCGACGATGTCGACCCGCGCCAGGCCGCCGAAGATGTTGATCAGAATCGCCTTCACGTCGGCGTCTTTCTGGATGATTCGCAGGGCGGAGATCACGCGGTCGACGCGGTTGACGGTGCCGATGTCGAGGAAGTTGGCGGGCTCGCCGCCATGCAGCATGATCGAGTCCATCGTGGCCATCGCCAGACCCGCGCCGTTGACCATGCAGCCGATGTTTCCGTCGAGCTTGATGTAGGAGCCGATTCCGGCGCGCTCGGCCTCGATTTCCATCTGCTCTTCCTGCGAGAGGTCGCGCAGCTCTTCGAGCGGCTGGCGGAAGTCGGCGTTGTCGTCGAGGTTCAGCTTCGCGTCGACTGCGACGATGCCGCCTTCGGCGGTGAGCACGAAGGGGTTGATTTCGGCGAGCGTGGCGTCGGTCTCGATGAACGTCTTGTAGAGCCCCTCGAACAGCTGCCCGGCCGGGCGGATCGCGGAGGAGGGCAGGCGGAGGCGCTTGGCCAGCTGACGCCCGCGGAAGGCGGGGAAGCCCTCTTCCGGGTCGACGGGCTGGCGGATGATGGCGCGGGGATTCTGCTCGGCGACCTCCTCGATCGATTGGCCGCCCTCGGTCGAAGCGACCACCACGGGCTTGCCAACGCTGCCGTCGATCAGCACGGCGGCGTAGAACTCGGAGGCGATTTCGGTCTGCTGCTCGATCAGCACGGAGGAGATTTTCGCGCCGCTCGGCCCCGTCTGGTGGGTGACGAGGAAGTGGTTGGAGAGGGCGCGGTACTCCTCGAGGGCGCTCTCGAGGTCGTTGGCGAGGCGCACGCCGCCGCGCCGCGCGCCGACGACCTGTCCTTCAACGCCGGCCGGGTCCGCTTCGAGGCGCTTGTGCATCGCGGCGGTGCGCCCGGCGGTGGAGACGATGCGGCCCTTGCCGCGTCCGCCGGCGTGCACCTGGGCCTTGATCACGACCTTGCCGCCGAGTTCGCGGATTAGCCGCCGCGCGTCGCGCACGGTGGTGGCCTGCCCGCCCTGCGGGACGGGGACGCCCCGCGCGCGGAGCAGCTGCTTCGCCTGATATTCGTGGATGTTCATGGGCGGCGCCCGTCCGTTCTCTCTACCGCTCGCGCCGAAGTGGCACGCCCCGCCTGGGGCGGCGCGCCGCCAAGCCGAACATACCCGCGCGCCCGCGCAGCCGCAATCAACGCCGACGCTTGGACCGGGCATCTCTCGCTCCTTGTCCTCTTTCCAGTCCCTTCCCCTGGGGTGTTCAGGTTTTGTTTTGTTCGGGGCGTTTGGGGGTGATTCGGAGGGCGTCCCTATCTGGTCGGGGCGTTCGGCGGTGTTCGGATCTGTTCAGGTTTGTTCAGGTTTGTTCGGGTTTGTTCGGGGATGATTCGGCGGGGCGCCGGCTCCTGATTGCGGGTGCGACGAGAGAGGTTGACAGCGGGGAGTTGACGCTGAGGGAATTTTGGCGGGCGGGTTTGCGATTTTGGCGTGTTTTGCTGGATTTTGGGTTGAGGGCGCGGGTTGACAGTGGCAAGTTTTGTCAACCTTTGTCAACCTGGCGTCAACCTTTGTCAACGTGGTGTCAACCTCTGTCAAGGTTTGGTTCGCTGTGGCAAAGGTGTGGTTGCCGGCGGCGGGGGCGCGGCGCGAGGGTTCGCGGTCGCCGGCTGCCGCTTTGATGCGGCGGCGGGCGAAGGCGCGGTTGGCGTGGGTTTGCGGGGAGAGAGTCATGAGCACTCCTGTTCTGTTGTAACGGTAGCACGAGTTGGGAGAAGTGCGGGTGTGACGGACGTGAGCGATGCTCTCCGGATATCCTCTGCGCATGCCTCGCTCGACTCTGACCCGGCGCGCGCTGCTGCGGCGCTCTGCCCGCCTTGCGGTTGGGGCGGGCGCCGCCCTGCTGGTAGGTTGCGGCGGCGATGAGCCACCGCCGCGCCAGCCGCAGCCGCAACCCGAACCTGAGCGGCCGGAGCCGCAGCCGGCGCAGCAGGAGCAACCCGCCGCGCCGCCACCGGCTGCGCCGCAGCAGGAGCAGCAGCAGGTAGAAGCGCAGTCCGCGCCGGTCACCCAGCAACAAGCTCAGCAACAGCAGGTGGAAGCTCAGCCTGCACCGGCCGCTCGGCAGCAGCAGGAACAGCCGGCCGCTGAAGCGCCGACCGGGCGTCGACGGCTCGTGCCCGATCCGCCCGCGGGCGCGTACCAGCTCGAAGACCCCGAGTTCGCGCCGCTGCCGGGCGCGAGCGCCGAGTGGGGCGTGATCGAGGGAGCCGGCTACCGGATCGAAATCCCCGACGACTGGAGCGGCGACCTGGTGCTTTGGGCGCACGGCTTCAGCGGGCTCAATGAGGCGGGCGACGGGCCCAGCGAGGAGCTCAGCTTTGAGATGCCCGACCGCGAGCTGCTGCTGGCGACGGGCGCGGCGTGGGCGACCAGCACCTACCGCGCCTCGGGCTATGTGCCCGGCCTCGGAGTCGACGAGCTGATGCTGGTCAAAGACCGCGCCACCGAGCTCTACGGCGCGCCGCGCCGCACGTTCTGCGTGGGCGGCTCAATGGGCGGCGCGACCGCGCAGCTGATGGCGCAGGAATTTCCCGACGAAATTGCGGGGGCGGTCGCCTTCTGCGGGGCGCTGGGCAATGTCTGGGTGGCGGACTACCTGGCCGCCTGGCACACGCTCGCGATGTGGTTTCTCGGCGCGCCGCCGCCGCGCGCCGACGCCGCCAGCCTGATTGCGTGGGCGGCCCCGCTCGGCGTCGCCGACGGCGAGGGGCAACTGCAGCTCAGCGCCGACGGGGAGCGCTTCGCGGCGGTGATCGAGCAGCTCACCGGCGGTCCTCGCTGGGGCTTCCGCGAGGGTCTCGCGGCGCAGTGGAACATCTCATTCGCGGTCGGCGCGCTGACCTGGCCGGGCCTGATTCCGGCCGCGCCCTTTGAGCCGGGCGAGCGCATCCAGATTGACGATTCTCAGGTGCCGATCGATACGACCGGCTTTGAGTACGCCGCGCAGGGCGTTGATCTGGATCTCGAGCGGCTCAACGCCGAGGTGGTGCGGGTCGCTTCCAGTCCCGCCCGCCGGGCCGATCCGGGCGTCGGCGCGCCGAGCGGGCGGCTGGAAGTGCCGCTGCTCTGTCTCAAGACGACCGGCGACCTGTTCACGCCGATTCACCTCGATCGCGATTACCAGCGGCTGGTCGCCGAGGCCGGTCATGGGCAGAATCTGGCGATTCGCGCGGTGCGCCGGGCGGGTCACTGCACGTTCGCGCCGCTCGAGCTGGTCGCGGCCCTCGCCGCCTTCACCTTCTGGCTCGATCCGGGCACCGCGCCCGACGCCGAAGAGCTTGGCGGCGATCTCCAGGAAGCGGGCGCAAGCTTCACCATTGACTGGGATGCGGATGATCCGCTGCGGCCTGCGGCGCAGTGATGCTGCGGCGGTTTGCCGCGGAGGCGTGGAGCGCTGTGGAGTGTTCGGGGTTGGTGGGCAGCGTTGGTGTGTGCGTGGGTTCCTGCCTGCGCAGGAATGACGAGATGGGGGCGCAGGAATGACGGTTGCGGGCGTAGGGATGGTCGAGATGGGGCGCAGGAATGACGGAAGTGTGGATGCGCCCTAGAAGAGTGCGGGTACCACACTCGGTCGTTGGTGGTCACTCGCAGCCTCCCACCCCCCACCTAACCTCCCCCCTGGAAGGGGGGAGGGATGAATTGGGGAAGGAGGAGGGATTGACAAGGGAGTGGATGCGGGTTCCTGCCTGCGCAGGAATGACGAGATGGGGGCGCAGGAATGGCGGTTGAGGGCGTAGGGATGGGCGAGATGGGGCGCAGGAATGACGGTTGGGGGCGTAGGGATGGGCGAGATGGGGCGCAGGAATGACGGAAGTGTGGATGCGCCTTAGAAGAGTGCGGGCACCACACTCGGTCGTTGGTGGTCGCTCGCAGCCTCCCACCCCCCACCTAACCTCCCCCCTGGAAGGGGGGAGGGATGAATTGGGGAAGGAGGAGGGATTGATAAGGGAGTGGACGCGGGTTCCTGCCTGCGCAGGAATGACGAGATGAGGGTGCAGGAATGACGGTTGGGGGTGCAGGGATGACGAGACGGGGCGCAGGAATGACGGTTGGGGGCGTAGGGATGACGAGACGGGGCGCAGGAATGACGGAAATGTGGATGCGCACTAGAAGAGTGCGGGTACCACACTCGGTCGTTGGTGGTCGCTCGCAGCCTCCCACCCCCCACCTAACCTCCCCCCTGGAAGGGGGGAGGGATGAATTGGGGAAGCGCTTTAGCGGGATCGGCGCAGCCGTTTGAGCAGGCTTTGGTTGCGCAGGTCTTCCAGGGCGGACTCTGCTGCGGCTTGGGCTGATTCGGCCTTTTCCACCTGCCGGCGCAGGCGGTTTAGTTCTTTGCGGCGCTCTTCGAACGCCGCTTCGTGCTCGGCCACTGTCGCCTCGGCCACGGTCTCTCCCGCCTGCGCTTCTTTGGCGGCTTGCTCGGCTGCTGTGAGTTGCGATTGGGCGCTCTGCAGCTGGACTGCGGCTGCCGCGCGGCCCGCTTCGGTTTCTTGCAGCGACTGTTCGGCGGCGGCGAGCTTCGCCTCAAGCTCTGTTGCGCGCGCCGCCTTTGCGTTGGCTGCGTCCCGCTCTGATCGGGCCTGTTCGAGCTGGGCTGTCAGATCCGCGATCTGCGCCTCCAGCGGGGCCGTCGCCTCGCCCACATCCGCCAGGCGCTCGGCCAACTTTTCGGCGCGGGACTGCGCTTCGGCGGCGCGCTCGGCGCTCGCCTTTTCGCGCTCCTCATAGACGCGCGCACGCTCAACCGCCGTCTTGCGGCTCTGCTCGGCGCGCTCGGCCTGCGCGCGCGCCTGGCGCAACTGATCGGGCAGGCTGAGACTCATCCGCGCTATCCCCCGGCGCGCACCTGATCAATCGCCGCCTGCCAGCGCGACTCGAGCTGCGAATCGCGCACGGTCTCGACCACGTAGTCGCCGAATTCGGCCGTCGTCGCGCCGGTGTCGCGTCCGGTCATGACCAGCTTCTTCTCGTATTGGCCGCAGAGGTCCATGGCCTTGTCGAGGCGTTGGCCGAGCTCGACGTAGCCGATGTGGCTGAGCAGCATCGCGCCGGCGCGGAGCATCGAGGACGGGTCGGCGTAGATGTCGCGCCCCTCGCGCACCATGCGCGGCGCGGAGCCGTGGATCGCCTCGAACATCGCGGTCTTCGTGCCGATGTTGGCCGCGCCGGCGGTGCCCACGCCGCCCTGGAACTCGGCCGCTTCGTCGGTCAGGATGTCGCCGTAGAGGTTGGGCAGCACGAAGACCTCGAAGTTGGAGCGGCGCTTGGGGTCGACCAGCTTGGCGGTCATGATGTCGATGTACCAGCCCTCCCACTCGATCTCCGGGTAGTCCTCGCCCACCTCGCGGGCGGCGTCGAGGAACGCGCCGTCGGTGGTCTTGACCACGTTGGCTTTGGTCACGACCGTGACGCTCTTCTTGCCGTTCTGTTTGGCGAACTCGAAGGCGGCGCGGATGATCCGCTCGTTGCCGGGATCGGAGAGGATCTTGAAGTCGACGTTGAGGTCGCCGACGCTGAAGCCCTCGCTGCCGACGGCGTAGAGGTCCTCGGTGTTCTCGCGGAAGAATGTCCAGTCGATGCCCTCGGCGGGCACGCGCACGGGGCGGACGTTGGCGAAGAGGTCGAGCACCTTGCGCATGGCGACATTGGCGCTCTCGATGTTGGGCCAGCCGTCGCCCTGTTCGGGCGTAGTGGTCGGGCCTTTCAGCGTCACGTCGCACTCGTGGATCTCGGCCAGCACGCCTTCGGGGATGGCGGCCAGCTCCTCGGCGCGGCGCTCGATCGTCAGGCCGTCGATCGTGCGGAAGACGACTCGCCCCGCCGCGACGGGCTCGGCCAGCAGTTCTTCCAGCACGCGCTGGGACTCGCGGGCGATGGACGGGCCGATGCCGTCGCCGCCGAGCACGCCGATCGTGATTTTGTCGAGCGCGGCGTAGTCGGTCGGCGCGCCCTGCGCCTTGATTCCGTCCACCCGCGCCTGTTGGGCGGCGAGCAGTTCGCCGAAGCGCTGCTCCGCCTGTTCGATGCTGTCCAACTGGGGCATTGCGCCTCTCCTTCACGCCGCGCCGCAGGCGCGCACCGCCCACGCCGCGCGCGCGAGCATCTGCATCATACCCGCCCCGAGCATCTGGACAGCCCGCGGGGGCGAACAAGGGTCCGCAAAGCGACAGGGTTTACGATGTCTATCATGAGAGTTGGGCGGCCAGGATGGGCGGCCGCGGGAGGGAGATGACCATGGCGACGCCTCAGTTGAAGGAACCGCTGTCAACATCGCTCAAGCGCATGGCTGAGGAGATGAGCCTGCTGCGGCAGGCGCTGGAGATCGCGCGCGAAGATCCCGCGGCGTTTGAGCGGGCGGTCGGGGACGGTGTCCCGCGCGAGGTCGCGGTTCGGCAGATGGAGCTCGCGCTGGACGCGACCGCCACTCGCGTGGCCGGCTTGGGCGTCGCCTCGCTGCTCGTGCCCGAGAAGTGCTTCGCAGCCGCGGACAATGAGTGATCGCATCCCCGCCGCCCGGTTTGTCGCCTACAGCGTGATACTGGCCGCGGGCATTCCGGCCAGCATCACGACCAGAGAGTGGTGGACGCTCAGCCTGCCGATCATCGCGATCGTGTTCGTTGAGGCGGTCATGATCACGGAGCGGGTGCGTGACTTTCTCTGGGGCAAGACGCGCGAGTTCGTGATCGAGCAAGCGGCCAAGCGGACGGTCGAATTGATCCTGGCGGAGCAGCGCAGCCGCGAAGCAACCGGGTTGATCGCGTCAATGCGCGGGAGGCTGCCGGACTACATCGTGGACGCCGCCGAGAGCGGGCGGCTGGAGATTCGAGTGCGAGACGAGGAGTAGCCGCCGGCGGGGGCTATTCGTCGGAGCCTGCGATGGCGGCGAGCCAGGAGATGCGGTTGTTTTGCCAGTTGAGGATTGGGGGCGATCCGTGGATTATGACGCGCAGGGTCGCTTCCGGTAGATTGACTACGACCTTGCCGATTGTGCTGCGGAGCAGGAAGGCGGCGCTGTCGTCGCGCCAGAGCGGTTGCGAAAAGCCGCCGACGGGGAGGATTTTGAGGAGGTTGTCGGAGCGGCGGAGGATGGTTTGGACGGTTCCGGTTGTTACGAACCAGCGGCGGTTGGGCGAGAGCGGGTTTCCCTCGGCGTAATCGAGGGGCAGATCGGCGTAGTCCACCAGGCGCACGAATGTGGGGTTGCCGCCGTCTGCGTCGACTGACCAGATTGCGTAGGTGTTGAGCGGTTGGCGCTCGATCGCGGCGACCCAGCGGCCCGACGGGGAGGCGAGCAGCAGGTATTCGAGGCCGCGGTTTTCGAGCAGCAGTTGGTTATTGCGGCGCACGCCGTCGGCCGCGACGCGGAATGCGCCGGCGGCATTGGGGTAGCCTTCGGTTTGCAAGGGTTGCACAAGCTCTCCCGGCAGCGCGATTGAGCGGTCGCCGTCGGGGGTGTGGATGATAAGCGTGTTGGGCTGCTCGGCGTAGCTGAACCAGCCGGCGGGCGCGGGCGCGATTTCGTAGAGCGCGCCGTTGGAGGGGTCGCCGGCGACGATCGCGCGACCCGCCGCCGTGTATGTGAAGAAGATGAGCAACTCGGGGCGGCGCGTCCAGCCGATCAGGCCGTAGGGATCGGCGGTCCACTTATGTTGCAGCGCGCCGCCGTCGTACAGGTGGATGAGGCTCGGGACGGCGGCGGGGATGATTTCGTTTTCGACGTTGGGGCCGATTGCGGCCGTCGGTGCGGGGCGATCTTGCGTATCGCCGTAGAAGATAGGTATTGCGGCGAGCGTGAAACCCAGGATCAGGCCGAGGATGAAGGTGATCATTTGGACACTTGGAACGCTGTGTCGGTTCCCCTTTTAGGCGCCTGCTCAAGCCGGCTTTAATCATAGGGAGCCTTGCCTGTCGATATTAGAGGGGCGGATATGAGAGAGGGCGCGGGGCGGCGCTGCCGGATGTCTGAGGTGGAGTGGATGTTGGGGTGTGCGTGGGTTCCTGCCTGCGCAGGAATGACGATCGGGGCGTAGGGGTGGCGGGTTGGGGCGTAGGGGTGACGGGTGGCGCTGGTTGCGGCTGCTCACCCCCCACCTCACCTCCCCCCTTCCAGGGGGAGGGATGAACTGGGGAAGGGGTGAATGTTGCGGTGCGCGTGGGTTCCTGCCTGCGCAGGAATGACGGTGGGGCGCGGGGGTGGCGGGTTGGGGCGTAGGGGTGGCGGGTTGGGGCGCAGGGGTGGCGGGTGGCGCTGGTTGCGGCCGCTCACCCCCCACCTAACCTTCCCCCTGGAAGGGGGGAGGGATGAATTGGGGAAGGGGTGGATGTTGCGGTGTGCGTGGGTTCCTGCCTGCGCAGGAATGACGGTTGGAGCGCAGGGGTGGCGGGTTGGGGCGCAGGGGTGACGGGTTGGGGCGTAGGGGTGGTGGGTGGCGCTGGTTGCGGCTGCTCACCCCCCACCTAACCTTCCCCCTGGAAGGGGGGAGGGATGAATTGGGGAAGGGGTGGATGTTGCGGTGCGCGTGGGTTCCTGCCTGCGCAGGAATGACGGTTGGGGGCGCAGGAATGACGATCGGGGCGCAGGAATAACGGTTGGGGGCGCAGGAATGACGAGCGGGGCGTGGGGGTGGCGGGTTGGGGCGTAGGGGTGCGGGTGGCGCTGGTTGCGGCCGCTCACCCCCCACCTAGCCTCCCCCCTGGAAGGGGGGAGGGATGAATTGGGGAAGAGGTGGATGTTGCGGTGTGCGTGGGTTCCTGCCTGCGCAAGAATGACGGTTGGGGCGCAGGAATGACGGTTGGGGGCGCGGGGGTGGCGGGTGGCGCTGGTTGCGGCCGCTCACCCCCCACCTAGCCTCCCCCCCGGAAGGGGGGAGGGATGAATTGGGGAAGAGGTGGATGTTGCGGTGTGCGTGGGTTCCTGCCTGCGCAGGAATGACGGTTGGGGCGCAGGTATGACGATCGGGGCGCGGGGGTGGCGGGGTGGGGCGTAGGGGTGGCGGGTGGCGCTGGTTGCGGCTGCTCACCCCCCACCTAACCTCTCCCCTTCCAAGGGGGAGGGATGAATTGGGGAAGGGGTGGACGTTGCGGTGTGCGTGGGTTCCTGCCTGCGCAGGAATGACGGTTGGGGCGCAGGAATGACGATCGGGGCGCAGGAATGACGGTTGGGGAGTGCGCGAGATGCGCGAATGGGCTTTAGCTGATGCCCAGTTCGCGGAGGAAGGCTTCGGGGGTTGGTTCGCGGCCCAGGAATGATTTGACCAGCGTTTCGCCGTCCTGGGCGCCGCCGGGTTCCAGGATTCGCTTTCGGTATTCGCGCCCGATTGCCTGCGGCGATGAGGCTGCGCCCTCGAAACGGGTGAACATGTCGTCGCCGTAGACTCTTGACCAGAGATAGCCGTAGTAACCGGCGTCGTAGCCGAAGAGGTGGCCGAAGCCGGCCTGGAAGTGGGTGTTTTCGGGGAACTCGAAGCCGGTAATCGGGTGCAGTTCGCGGGCGATCGCGTCGCTGTCTTTTTGCCCGCCGGGGCCGTGGTAGGCGAGGTCGAGGCGGGCGAAATAGACCTGGCGCAGATTGGCGACGCCGCTGCTGACATGCTTGGCGGCGATCATCCGCTCCAGCAGGTCGTCGGGCAGCGGGTCACCCGTTTGCCAGTGGCGGCTGAATTTGGCGAGTACATCGCGCTCCCAGCACCAGTGCTCGAGCATTTGCGAGGGGGCTTCGACGAAATCGCGCTCGACGCGCGTGCCGGAAAAGCGCGTAAAGCGGGCGCGGGTCAGCGTTTGGTGCAGAATGTGCCCAAACTCGTGGAAGAGCGTGATCACCTCGCCGTGCCGCAGCAGCGAGGGCGAATCGGGGGTCGGCCTGGTGAAGTTGGCGACGATTGCCGAAATCGGCCGTTGGTAACCGCCATCGGTCGTCTCACGCCCGCCGCGCAGCGTAAACGCGGCGGCGTGGCCGAACTTGCCCGGGCGCGGGTGCAGGTCCATATAGAACCGTGCCAGCGGTTCGCCGCCCGCCGGATCGACGATGTCGTACGGGCGCGCGTCGGGATGCCAGGCTTGCGCGGCGGCATCGAGGCGCGCGACGAAGCGCACGCCGACCAGCTGTTGGTATACGTCGAACATTCCGTCCAGCACCGCTTCGAGCGGGAAGTAGGCCGCGACCTCGAACGGATCGACGCGGTGCTCCTCCAGCAGCAGGCGGTTGGTGTAGTACCGCCAGTCCCAGATTTTCACCGGTCCGCCGGCTCCTGCGCGCCGCTGCTGTTCGCGCCGCAGCAATGCGAGATCGTCGGCCAGCTTCGGCGCGAGCCGCGCTTCGAGATCGGTCAGAAACTCCAGCACGTTGTCGGGCGACTTGGCCATTCGCAGTTCGAGCACGTAGGCCGCCCAAGAGGGATAGCCCAGCCGTTGCGCGATCTCGTCGCGCACGCCGATCGCTTCCTCGAGCAGTTCGATGTTATTGTCCGCCGCCTTGTTGTGGTTCTTCAGAAACAGTTCGCGGCGCAGCTCGCCGTCGTCGGCCGAGTCGAGAAAGGGGTGCAGCTCCGGGTAGTCGAGCGATACGCGGTAGCGTTCCGCCCCATCTCCGTTGTTCTCGTTGTCCTCGCCGCTCATCTGCAAGCGCTCGATGTATGAATCCGGCAGCCCCGCCAGTTGCGCACGCGAGACATGGATTGCGTCTTCGTAATCGTCGATGTTGCGGCGGAATTGGATGCCCAGCCGCACCAGGCGCTCGTGCAGCTCGCGCACTGCGCCGCGCTGTTCGGCGGGCAGGTCGAAACCGTTGCGGCGGTAATCGCGCAGGGCGAATTCGAGCAGGCGCGCCGCGTCGTCGGGCAGCGCCTCGGTCTCGGCGCGGGCGGCGTAGGCCTTCAGCGCGCGGTCCAGCTCTTCGCGGAAGCCCAGTCCGGCGGCGAAGACATCGAGCCGCTGCTCCTCCTCGTGCGCGACGCCGCGCAACTCCGCGTCGTCGGAGACTTGCGCGAGGAAGCCGAAGCGCCCGCTGGCCTGGCCGATGATGTCGCCGATTTCGTCCAGCGCGAGCATCGTGTTTTCAAACGTGCGCGCGCCATCGGGCACGGAGGCGATGGCGTCGACGCGCCGCTCGGCTTCGGCGATCGCGTCGGCGACTCCGCGGCGGATTGCTTCCGCGTCGGTTGCCGCCCAGTCGGGCGTCTCAAGCTCAGCCATGGCGCGCTCCTTGTTGTGAGGGTAAAGCCAGAGGCCGCGCGGCGATAGACTTGGTGGGGGGTTGGGAGATTCCGGTGGCGTACCGCGTGCGCGGACGGAGATGCGCATGTCGTCACTGGCTGGCCCGCCAAACCGTCGGAGCGAACGCAATATCGTCAGCTGGGAGGGAGAGCGTAGTGTCCTGCCAGGATCAGTTCGGCGATGTGCTTGAGGAAGAGCCGGTTGAGGTTGAGGTCGCGCCGCGGCCGGGCGCCTCGGTGGTCGTTGAATTTGACCACGACGAGATCAACGCGGTGTTCGGCGCAGTGCGGGACGGCGAGAAGACCACGGCGTTCATCCGCGCAGCCGTGTTCGCGCTTGTCGCAGAGCGCAGGGCCGAAGCCCGCGCAACCGCGCTTCCTGAGGCGGGGTCGTAGGCGCACTGCCTGACGCGCGCCGAGTTACGTCACACAGCCGGCTCCCAGCTACGCCGCGGTGGCCGTAGCTCAGGCTGGGGTGCACAATCTCTGCGATGATCTCGGCGCTCTCCACCACGCGCGGGCCCGGGCGGTTGATGTACTGATTGCCGTCTACCACTGCGACGCGGCCAGACCGCACGGCGCGCAGCGTGCGCCAACGCGCATTTCGGGCCAGCAGCGCCGCGTCCTCCCGCGTGCGCGGCAGATCGAAGCCGCAGGGCGCGATGATGATTGCGTCGGGGTCGGCCGCCGCCAGGTCCTCCCAGCCAAAGCGGAGCGATGCGCCGCGCGGCGCGCCGATCAGCGGCTCTGCTCCCGCGAGCGCGACCAGCTCCATCGTCCAGTGCCCTGCCGTCATTAGCGGATCCGCCCACTCGATCACCGCGACTCGCGGCGCGGCGGCGGATCGCGCAGCGGCGCAGTCGCGGCGCACCTGCTCGATTCGCGCCTGTAGATCGCGCGTCCACTCGCGCCCAGCTTCGGCGCAGCCCAGTGCGTCGGCGGTGCGCTCGATATCCGACCAGATGTCGTCGAGCGAGTTGGGCGCGAGCGAGACCAGGCGCGCGTCGAAATCGACCAGCGAGGCCACGGCGCGCTCCAGCTCCTCCAGGCTGACGGCGCAGACATCGCACTGCGTCTGGGTGACGATGTGCGTGGGCGCGAGTCGGCGCAGCAGGTCGTGGTCCACCGCGTAGACGCCCAGCGCGTCCTCGACCTGCGCCTGGCGGGCCAGCTCGCGCACCTGCGCGTCGATCTCGCGGCTGCCGCCCGCAAGCGGGACGCGCGGGCGGGTGACGATCGGCAGCGCTTCGACGCCAGGCGGGAAGTCGCACTCGTGCGAGCGCCCGACCAGGGCCGCGCGCAGCCCCAGCCCGCAGGTGATCTCCGTCGCGCTGGGCAGCAGCGAGATGACGCGCGGTTCGTCCACGATCGGCCTCCGATTCGCGCCCTCAGCGCGCGGGTCGTCGTACGATAGGCGCAGCACGCGAAGAGGGAGCGCCGCATGACCGAGATCACACACCAGACCGTTCAGCTGTCGACCGGCATTGCGATGCATGTGGCCGAGGCGGGCGAGGGCGCGCCAGTCGTCTTTTGCCACGGCTTCCCCGAGCTCTGGTACTCGTGGCGGCACCAGCTGCCGGCGCTGGCCGAGGCCGGCTGGCGCGCGATCGCTCCGGACATGCGCGGCTACGGCGGCAGCGACGCCCCGCCCGAGATTGAGGACTACACGCAGGAGGCGATCTGCGCCGACATGGCCGCGCTGCTCGACGCGCTGGGCGAGGAGCAGGCGGTGTTCGTCGGCCACGACTGGGGCGGCGCGGTGGTCTGGAACATGGCGCAGCACCACCCGCAGCGGGTGCGCGCGGTGGCGGGGGTCAACACGCCCGCCGCGCCGCGAGCGCCGATCAACCCGCTGGAAGCAATGAAAATGGACCCGGGGCGCTTCGACTACCAGTTATATTTCCAGGAGCCGGGCGTCGCCGAGGCCGAGTTGGGTGCGGATGTGCGCCGCACGTTCATCCTGCTGCTGCGCAGCTCGAAACCTGAGGATCGGATCGATGCGCTGGCCGGCACCTCGGGCGTGCGCGAACGCGGCGGCCTGCTGGTCGGCATGCCCGAAGACGCCGAGCGCAGCGTGATGCTGACCGGGGAGGACTTGCAGGTCTTCGTCGACGCCTATGAGCGGACCGGCTTCCGCGGCGGGCTGAACTGGTACCGCAATCACGGGCGCAACTGGGAGTGGTCGGCGGCGGTCGAGGGCAAGCGGATCGAGCAACCCGCGCTGATGGTCACCGCCGGCCGCGATCCGGTGCTGTTGCCTGAGATGTCGCACAGTATGGAGGACTGGATTCCCAATCTCAGCCGCGGGCACATTGAGGAGTGCGCGCACTGGACGCAGCAGGAGGCGCCTGAAGAGCTGAATCGCATTCTGCTCGAGTGGTTGGCGGGGTTGGGCTAAGCGTCGCCGAGGGACTCCAGCCGGGTCAGCCAGGCCGCGAAACGCGGGCATTCTCTGCGCATTGCCTCTAAGCCCACTTCCCTGGCGATGCGCGCACCGTCGATCACTTTGCGATAACCGGGTATGGCGCGCGCGATCCGCTTGCTCGGCGCTGCATTGGGGCTGTCGTCAATGTCTTCGGGCGTCGCGGCCCGCGCGCGGGCCGACGACAGGTCGGTTACAGCTTCCGGCGAAGCGAGCAGCGCACGCTCAAACGCGCGTACATCCGAAAACAGCAGCGCCTCAAATTCGTGCCTCTGCACGTAAGAAAACACGTGATCACTGCGTAGTCGGCGGTGTTGCGCGTTGGCGTAGGCCGTGTCGATCCGCCGCTCTAACTCTGTCGCATCATCGGTTGGCCTCCGCTGGAAGCCGTAGAAATCGACCAGCGTCGTCAGCGCGTCGAAATCACCTGAGAGGCGTCCCAGCGCATCAACGATTCGCTCGATGCTCACGTCGCCGCCGTGGTAGCTGCCATCGCCGAGCAGTTTTGGCGTCGCCAGAACATCGTATTGAATCAGATGGTAGGTCAGCAGCTGCCGCACGAACCTTTCCTCAGTTTGGCCCTCAACGACGATCGCCAAGCGAATCACGGGCGACCCTCAAGCAGGTTGATGTTCCAGAGGTAGCCCGTCGTGTAGCCGTCATCCAGCCACTCTCGATACTCGCCTGTTTCGAACTGCCGGCATGTCGTCTGGCCATCAACCAGATCGAGTACAATCAGCTGCTCGAGGTTGAACACACTGACCAGCGCAGACGACTGCGTCGCCACGATGACCTGGCGATCCATGCCCATTCTGTCGATCAGGTGCCCGACCAACTCGACTGCCGCGGGATGCAGCCCTAATTCCGGCTCGTCGAGCAGCACTATCTTGGGCAGCATCTCATCCGGGAGATAGAAGAGCGTCGCCAGCGCGAAGAAGCGCAGCGAGCCGTCCGAGGTCAGATGTGCACCGTACGTCTTGTCGCTTCCGCTTGCCTTCCAGCGCAGCATCGCCTTGCCGTACTGCTCGGTGATCGCAAAGCGCTCGAAGTTCGGCACCATCCGCGCGATCTGATAACAAATCAGATCGTAGCGGTGAACATCCTCACGCTCCAGCCGCAGCAGCACCGGGGCCAGATTGGCGCCGTCCGATCGCAATTGCGCGCAGTCGCCGACATCCCACAACTGCTTGAAGCGCGAGCTGTCGGATGTGTCATGGAATTGGTAAATGGTGCAGTCTCGCAGCAGCTGCAGGAGGGCGCGCGCGTCCACCGCATCTGCGCCGTCGAAACCGCCTTGCGCGGCCTTGACCAGCCGCGCTTCGCGGTGCCCACTGCCTAGCTCCTGCCATGACGGATCGCCGCTGAGATTATCTCGCGCTGATCGAAAGGACTCCTCTGTGAAGATGATCTGATCATCGTGCGTCCAGGCGAGTGAGAAGCGGTAGTCGTTTCGTCCTGCTTCCGTGCGCATCGACAGCTTTGCCTCAATTTGCGGCGTGACTGCTCGGCCGCGGAACAGCTGGTCGTCCGCGCCGCCCTGGCGGGCGACGAACTCTGCGAGTTTGCCCGAGCGCAGCATCCAGCTGCACATCTCGAAGAAGCGGAACAGGTTCGACTTGCCTGATCCGTTCGGGCCGATCAGCACCGTGACGTTGGGCAGCTCCTCGAGTTTTACATCCGCCAGCGAGCGGAAGCCGCGGATTTCGATCGAATCCAGCGCCGGAACCGCCGCCGCCGTTTCGTTGGCCTGATCTTCGCGAGTCACCATCGTTTACTCCAGCGGCTCGATCTGCACTGCGCGGCTGGTGTTCCAGGACTCCCAGACTGCGTCTGTGAAGCGCATGTAGCGCACGCCGTCCTCGAAATTTGTCAGCTCGACCGGGGCGCCGGTTCGGATTGAGTTCATGAAATCGGCCTCGACTTGCCAATCGTGCGCCGTGCCGGGATCGGGCTCCAACGCCGACGGTTCTTCGCCGTGGCGGGCCCACTCGGCTGTATCGCCGAAGCGCCAGGACAGCCGGCCTTCGACGCCGTACAGCTCGATGGAGGGCGGGACTGGCGCGCCCTCCGTCACTGCGCTCACGCGGTAGGTGCAGCGCGCGCCGTTGGCCATGTCCGCGAAAATGCCCAGGCTGTCGGGAATCGTAATTGGCATTCGCTCGCCGCTCTCCTCGTCCACTCGCGAGGTTACGAATGTCCGCGCGTGCGCGATCACTTGCGTCGTGTCGCCCAGCCAGCGCTGGATCGTCTCGTTGAAGATGCCCAGTTGCATCATGTTTTTGCCGGAGTAGTCGCTGCGATGCCGCCAGTGCAGCGGCGCCGCGGGGTCGAGGCCGCCGCCGTTGAGCAGCGTCAGATGCGCCTCGAGGATTTGGCCCAGCGAGCCGTCGGCGCACAGCCGCGCAATCGTCTTGCCCAGCCGAAAGTCGAACGGCGCGGGCACCAGTTGCGCGACCAGTTCGGGCTGCGCGCGCGCCGCTGCCAGCATTTGCTCCGCCTCCGCCGCGTCGTTGGCCATCCGCGCCTCGCAGAGCACGTGCTTGCCGGCGGCCAGCGCCGCCGAGGTGTATTCGAGATGCTTGTAGGGCCAGGTCCCGATGCAGACCGCGTCCACGGCCGGGTCCGAGAGCAGCTCAGCGACGCTCTCCGAGACGCGCGGGATGCCGTACTCCGACGCGACCGCCTCGCCGCTCGCCCGCGAGCGGTTGACTACGTTGACGATCTCCACGTCGTCGATCGCCCGAAAGCCGGGGATGTGGCGCAGCCGCTGATTGCCGCCCGCGCCGATCAGTCCGATTCCGAACGCCATTGCCCGCCTCCTCGCATTGCGCAGCGCCGGCGCGCGCCGCTGCCGCACTGCTCACAGCTTAAGGCGTGTTGGCGCTTCCCTCTCGTCGGACTTGCGCAACGTTAGGTCCGTCATGCCCGCGACAAGCGCTGGTATGGCGGAGGTGATGGAGCACACGCCGTCACGGCGAGCGTGTCGTCGGCGCCTGGCCGTTCGTGTTGAGGCCCCAGCACGCGATCGTGCCGTCGGTCTTGAGGCCGCAGGTATGCCCACTGCCCGTGCTGACCGCGGTGTATGTCCCCACCGGGACCGTCGTCTGTCCGCTGCTGTTGTTGCCCCAGCAGACGATTGCGCCCGTGCTGCGCAGCCCACAGGTGTGGGTGCCGCCGGCGCTGACGGCGGTGAATGTGCCCGCCTGCGCGTCGGTCCGACCGTTGGCGCTCTCGCCCCAACAGTGGATCGCCCCTGTGCTGCGCAACCCGCAACTGTGCAGCGTACCGACGCTGACAGCGGTGAACGTGCCCGTCTGCGCGGCGGTCTGATCATTGGAGTTGTCGCCCCAGCAGTGGATCGCGCCTGTGCTGCGCAACCCGCAACTGTGGCCGTCACCCATGCTGACAGCGCTGAACGTGCCGGTCTGCGCGTCGGTCTGACCTGCAGCGCCCGCGCCCCAGCAGGAAACTGCGCCGCCGCTCGCCACCGCGCAAGTATGCGACGCAGCCGGGCCGCTGCCCAGCGTGGTGAAGCTGCCCGATGGCACGGTCGTACGGCTGTTGGCGCTGTGTCCCCAGCACGAGATCGCGCCGGCGCTGTTCAGGGCGCAACTGTGCGCTCCGAACGCGCTCACCGCAGTGAACGTGCCCGTCAGTGTGGAGGTGTCGATTCGGCCGTTGGCGTTGTTGCCCCAGCAGTCGATCGTGCCCGTGCTGCGCAGGGCGCAGGTGTGCGATCCGCCCGCGCTGACGGCGGTGTATGTGGTCGGTGTGGGGGCGGGGGTTGGCGTAGGCGTCACAGGGTCCGGCGTTGCGCCGTCTTCGTCGCCGCTCGAAACATCTGCGACGGTCCGGGTGGCAGTGGTCGGCGCGAGCTCCGCGATCAGCTCAGGCAGGCGATCATCCTGCCCACCCCAGCAGCGAGCGCGCTCGCTGCTGAGCGCGCACGTGTGGCGCATTCCGGCGCTCACGGCGAGGTAGCGTCCGGATGGGGCGTTGGACTGGTCGTAGCGATCGTCGCCCCAGCATTCGATTGCGCCTGATTCGCGTAATCCGCATGAGTGCCATGCTCCGGCGCTGATTTGGGTGAAGACGCCCGACGGCGCGTTCAACTGCCCGAAATTGTTGAGTCCCCAGCACTCGACCGCGCCGTTTTCACGCAGTCCGCAGGAGTGGGTGGTGCCTGCGCTCACCTGGGTGAAAGTGCCTGATGGGGCGTCGGTGCGCCCGAGGTTGGCGCGGCCCCAACAGGTGATTTCGCCTGTCGTTCGCAGTCCGCAGGCGTGGAGGTAGCCGGCGCTGACGGAGGCGAACTCGCCGTCGGGCGGGTTGGTCTGGCCGTAGTCGAGCACGCTACGGCCGAAGCTGTTGGTTCCCCAGCATTCGAGCTCGCTGTCGCTCGCGCGGACGCCGCAAGCGAACTGCCAGCCGACGGCGATGTTGGTGAACGCGCCTTGCGGCGCGTTCTGATCTGCGCCCCAGCAGGCGATTTCGCCGCTGCCCTCGCGGATCGCGCAGTTGTGCCATGCGCCGGCGCTGATGTCGGTGTAGCGGCCGTCGGGGACTTCGCGCAGATCGGCGGAGTTGCCGCCCCAGCAGCGAATCACGCCGTCATCGCGGAGGGTGCATTGGTGCTCGCCACCCGCATCAAGCGCCAGATAGCGGCCAGCGGAGCCGGGCGTGGCGGCCTGGGCCAGAGTCAGAGCGGCGAGTAGCAGGACGGCGATCGCGAGGGCGATCGGGAGGAATTTATCCCCCCCCCCCCCCCGATCGGGCAAGCGCCGCTAACGCGCGGCGGCCGCGTTGGGCGGTGGTCGGGGTGTGGGCGGTGTGGTTCACGGTTGTCACTTTACACCAGCGGGGCGCCTTCGTGATAGCTGCGGGGAGCGTGGGTGGGGCGGCGTGGGTGACGGAATGGGAGTGAGGCGGGTGATCGGGGCGGGCACGACCAGTGGTGCCCGCTCGGGACTCCCACCCCCCACCTAACCTCCCCCCTGGAAGGGGGGAGGGATGAATTGGGGAAGGGGGTGGTGTGTGTATGAAAGGTGGGGTGGAGGGGTGGGTTCCTGCCTGCGCAGGAATGACGAGAGGGGGGCGCAGAGGTGGCGGAATGGGGGGCGCGGAGTGGTTGCGCGGGTTCCTGCCTGCGCAGGAATGACGAGAGGGGGGCGCAGGGGTGGCGGAATGGGGGGCGCGGGGTGGTTGCGCGGGTTCCTGCCTGCGCAGGAATGACGGTGGGGGGGCGCGGGGGTGACGGTGGGAAGGCGCGGGGTGGTTGCGCGGGTTCCTGCCTACGCAGGAATGACGAGAGGGGGGCGCAGGAATGACGGAATGGGGGGCCGCGGGGGTGGCGGTGGGGGTTCCTGCCTGCGCAGGAATGACGGAGGGGGGGCGCGGGGGTGGCGGGAGAGGGGGTAGGGATGAGGGAAGGAGGCGTGGAGATGGCGGGAGGGGGTGCGGGGATGGCGAGGGTGGGTTGTGGACGGAGGGCTGGGGGGATCGGGGCGCGGTACGACTGTTGGGGCTGCCGCTCGGCCGCTGGTGGACGCTCGTGGCCTCTCACCCCCCACCTAACCTACCCCCTGGAAGGGGGGAGGGATGAATTGGGGAAGGGAAGGGGTGGTGGGGCGTGGGTTCGCTAAGTTGGCGCTTGGGGTGCAACGGATGTTGGAGGTGGAGCGATGGCCCGAACGCACACGCAGCTCAGCCGCGAGGAGCGCTGGCGGCTGGCCCGACTACAGGCCGAGGGCCGCTCCGCGCGGCAAATCGCGGCAACTCTGGATCGCGCGCCATCGACGATTACTCGAGAGCTGAAGCGCAACGCGCGCGCCGACGGCGGCTACGACCCGGACTACGCCCAGCAGCAGACCCGCGCCCACTGCATGACTGGGCTTCCGCGGCTTGCGGCTGGAGCGCGACGCCGAACTGCGCGAGCAGGTGCTGAACATGCTCGCCGCCGGCCTCTCGCCCCAGCAGGTCGCCGGGCGGCTCAAGCGCGAAGCCGGGCAGCACGTGATCTCGCCTGAGAGCATCTACCGCTTCATCCACGCCCAGATCGCCCGCACCAAGGACTACCGCTTCGCCCGCTATCTGCCCCGCGGGCGGGTCAAGCGCGGCTACAGCCGCACGCGCGGCGCGCGCGGCTCGACCGATTACCTGCAGGAGCGCCGCCCGCTCAGCGAGCGCCCGCTCGAGGCCGACGCGCGCCTGGTCTACGGCCACTGGGAGGTGGACCTGATGAGCTTCGGCCAGGGGCGCCCGCCGCTGCTCGTGCTGCAGGAGCGCCGCTCCCGCGCGCTGCTCGCCGCGGCTCTGCCGAGCAAGGCCGCCGAGCCGCTCAGCCGCGTCCTGCGCGGGCTGTTCCGGCGCCTCCCGCCGGCCCTCCGGCGCAGCGCGACCTTCGACAACGGCTCCGAGTTCGTCCGCCATCACCGGCTCCACGACCTGGGCATCGAGACGTTCTTCTGCGACCCGCATTCGCCCTGGCAGAAGGGCGGCGTGGAGAACGCGATCGGCCGGCTGCGCCGCCGCCTGCACCGCAACACCGACCTCAACGCGCTCTCCGCCGCCGCGCTCCACGCCGTCATCCGCGCCGCCAACAACACCCCCCGCAAGTGCCTCGACTACCAGACCCCCGCCGAAGTGCTCCACAACCAACTGTTGCATTTGCAAGCTGACTCCACATTCCTGCCTGCGCAGGAATGACGAGAAGGGGGCGTAGGGATGACGGAGGGGGGCGCGGGTGTGGCGGAGGGAGGCATGGGGATGGCGGGAGAGGGGGCAGGGGTGACGGAGGGGGGCGCGGGTGTTGCGGAGGGGGCGCGGGTGTGGCGGAAGGGGGGCGGAAGTGTGGGCAGGGTCTAGTCGTCGGGGCGGGCGAGGCGCTCGGCGGCGGCGTTTAGGCGTTGCAATACTGTTTCGCGGCCCAGGGCTTCCAGGGTCTCGAAGAGAGGGGGGGCGATGCGCTTGCCGGTGACGGCTACGCGGATTGGGGTGAAGAGCGCGCCGGGTTTTTCGTTGCGGGCTTCGGCCAGACTGCGCAGCGCTGTTTCCAGATCTGACGCGGCCCAGTCTTTCAGCTCGCGCAGCGTTTTGAGCGCTGCTTCCAGCGCTTCCAGCGCGGCCCAGGGCTTGCCTCGGTAGGCGCGGCCCATCAGCTCGTCGTTGACGTAGTCGAGCGGAGCTTCGGTGAAGAAGAAGTCGGCGTAATCGACCAGTTCGGGCAGCAGCTTGATCCGCTCCTGGATGGAGGGGGCGAGCGGGGCGAGCGGTGTGAGGTCGAGCGGGCGGTCCAGCGCGGCCTCGAGCCAGGGGCGGCCGCGTTCGAGGAAGTCCTGCGGCTCGAGATCGCGGATGTAGCGCGCGTTCATCTCCGTGAGTCGGTCGAGGTCGAACATCGCGCTGGCCAGGCCCAGCCCGTCGATCGAGAACGCATCGACCATTTCGCCGCGCGACATGATGGTGGTTGATTCGTCCTTGGCCCAGCCGAGCAGGGCCATGAAGTTGAGCATCGCTTCGGGGAGGAAGCCCTGCTCGGCGTAGGCGCGCACGCTGGTCGCGCCGTGGCGCTTGCTCAGTTTGCCCTTGTCGGCGCCGCGAATTATGGGAACGTGCACCCAGATCGGCGGCGGCCAGCCCAGCGCGGCGTACTGCGCGACATGGCGCGGCGCGCTGGGCAGCCACTCTTCGCCGCGGATTACGTGGGTGATTTGCATTGCGCGGTCGTCGACGACCGAGGCGAGGTGGTAGGTAGGGAAGCCGTCGCGCTTGAGCAGCACGTGGTCGTCGAGCAGCTCGTTGCGGAATTCCACTGGGCCGCGCAGCGCATCTTCGACGACCGTTGCGCCCTCGAGGGGCATCGCGAAGCGCACCACGCTCGGGCCCTGCGCGGCGGCCTCGGCAATCTGCTCGGGGCTCAGATTGCGGCAGCGGCGGTCGTAGCCGGGGGCGAGCTTTTGCTGCTGCTGCGCCTTGCGCACCGCGTCGAGCCGATCGGGCGAGCAGAAGCAGCGGTAGGCGTTGCCCGACACGATCAGCGAATTCGCCGTTTCCTGATAGAGCGGCAGCCGCTCCGACTGCCGATAGGGGGCGTGCGGGCCGCCGATGTCCGGTCCCTCGTCCCAGTCCAGGCCGAGCCAGCGCAGCGCGTCGAGGATTTGCTCTTCGGCGCCCTCGACGCGGCGCGACTGATCGGTGTCCTCGATGCGCACGATGAAATGTCCGCCGTGCCGCCGCGCGAGGAGCCAGTCGAACAGCGCGGTGCGGATGTTGCCGATGTGCGGCTCGCCGGTGGGCGACGGGCCGTAGCGCACCCGCACTGCTGCGGTGGACGGCGGGGAGCTATCGGACATGCTGGCTCCTGCGTCGCTTCGTTCGGTGCGGGTTGCGCTCGCGGCGCGCGCGGGGCGGCGCGGCGGCCAGCAGCAGCCCGCCTTCGCGCAGATATTCGAGCAGCTGCTGGAAGTCATCCGGCGGCTCGCGTTCGAGGTTGACCGGCTCGCCGCCGGCGGGATGCGCGAATGCGAGCGCGCGGGCGTGCAGCGCCTGGCGCGCGATCTGATCGCTCGGCGCGCCGTAGACAGTGTCGCCGACCACTGCGTGGCCGATCGCGGCCAGATGCACGCGGATCTGGTGCGTGCGCCCGGTGATCAGATCGCATTCGACCAGCGCGGCGTCGGCGAAGCGTTCCAGCAGGCGGTAGCCGGTTTGCGAGCTGCGCCCGCGCTCGACTACTGCGAAGCGGCGGGGGTCCGCGGGATCGCGCCCGAGCGGGGCGTCGATCAGCCCGACTTCCGGATCCGGCGCGCCGATCACCACCGCCCAGTAGCGCTTCTGTATCGCCCGCTCGCGCAGTTGCGTCTGTAGCGCGTCCAGGGCAGGTTGCGTTTTGGCGACCATCAGCAGCCCGGTTGTATCGCGGTCGAGGCGGTGGACCAGGCCGGCGCGCAGGCCGCCGCCCAGCTCGGCCAGCTGGGGCCAGCGATGCACCAGCGCGCTGGTCAGGGTCGTTTCCCGCTCGCCCGGCGCGGGGTGCACCGTGAGCCCGGCGGGTTTGTTCAGCACGGCCAGGTGCTCGTCCTCGTAGACCAGATCCAGCTCGGTCGGGGCGGCGCGCTGGGCGGGCGGCGCGACCCGCTGATGCACCGCGATCAGATCTCCGCTGCGCACCCGATAAGAGGGGCGCTCCAACGCGCTCTCGACGCGCACCAGGCCGTCGTCGATCAGCCGTCGCGCCTCTGAGCGCGACGCGCCGGACAGGCGGCGGCTGACGAACACATCAAGGCGCTCATCATCGCGGTCGGCGAGCAGTTCCAGCGGCGGTTCGGGCGACAGTTCGGGCGGCAGATCGGGCATTGGGCCACGCTATCAGGGTTGCCGCCGCGCCTGCCGCCGCCACTGCCGCCGCATTCGGCGTCGGGCCAGCCAGCGGCGGCTGTCGGGGAACAGGATCGCGATGATCACCGCGGCCACGCCCACATTGATCGCCGCGTCGGCCACATTGAACGCGGGGAAGTGGATGAAATCGATGAAGTCGGTCACGTGGCCCTGATAGATGCGATCGAGCAGGTTGCCCACTGCGCCGCCCAGAATTAGCGCCAGCCCGCTGCGGATCAGCCAGTGATTGAGCGGCGGCCAGAGGTAGTAGGCGAGCACGATCGCGATTGCGATCACCGCCGAAACCGCCAGAATCGTGTTCGCGCCGCCGAAGATGCCGAAGGCCCCGCCGTCGTTCGCGACGTGCGAGAAGGCGAAAAACTGCGCCAGCCACTCGCGTTCGCCGAGTTCCAGCGACTCGCGCACGATCAGCTTGGTGATCTGGTCCAGGGCGACGACCAGCGCGGCTGCGCCCAGGAAGAGCAGGTGGCGGCGCAGCTGCCCGCGTCGGGGCGGCGCGTCCGTCTCCGAAACCGAGGATGTCGCGCCGGCCATTTGTCTGCCAGCCTACAGCCTGCGCGCCCGCCGCCGCCCCGCGATGCGATACGATCAGTCTGAATTCCGCCCCAGTCCGCGGGCGAAGGAGTGCGCCCGTGTCCGAAGATCCGACCATCGCCCAACCCTCTGTGCAGCCCTCTGTGCAGCCCCCGAGCCAGCCCGCTGCGCCGCTGCGCGGCCCGCTCTTCAGCGAGGCCCAGGAGCTGCGCGCGCGCACGGGGCATGACCGGCTGCCGCCCGGCCAGCGGCTGGTGCGCGAGTGGCCGGTGCTCACCTACGGCGGCACGCCGCTGGTTGAAACGCAGGACTGGACGCTGCAGATCTGGGGCGCGGTCGCGCAGGAGCGTGTCTTCGACTGGGAGCAGTTCACGGCGCTCGGGCTCTCCCAGCGCTTCAACGACATTCACTGCGTCACTCACTGGTCGCGCTACGACAACACCTGGCAGGGCGTGCTGCTCAGCGACCTGTTCGCCCAGCTGGCGATCTCGCCGCAGGCCGAGGCGGTGATGTTTCACTGCTTCGGCGGCTACACCGCCAACATCCCGCTGGCCGACCTGCGCGCCGACGACCACGCGATGATCGCGGTGGCGCACGACGGCGCGCCGCTGCGGCCCGAGCACGGCGGGCCCGCGCGGGTCGTGGTGCCCTCGCTCTATTTCTGGAAGAGCGCCAAATGGGTCGGCGGGATCGAGTTTCTCACCCGCGATGCGCCCGGCTTCTGGGAGATGTACGGCTACCACATGCACGGCGACCCCTGGCGCGAGGAGCGCTATGGATGAGGCGGAGGAAGGTTCGTCAATGGTTACGCAGCGCCAGCCCGTCGAGGTTGAGCCGCTGATCGAGGTGATGCTTTGGAGCGAAGGTTTGGGAATGCAACACCCAGTCGCTAAGGAAGGCCAAGGGCAAACGCAGGCTAGAGTCTCATGCTTTACGCTTATTTTACACTCATTCTGAGAATTGCATGTTGCCACCTGCCGTGCTTCTGCTATAATGGTGATGTGGTGAGGCTCCTTGGGGAACCAGGAAGCTTGGAACCACCTCCGAGTGGCACCTAGGAGTCGCCGGAGCGAGAGTGGAAACGCCTAGCTGAACTGGAGGCAGGCAAGCGGTGCCGGACATCGCTTCTGTCGCAACCACCAGTAGCAGCCCTTGGGGAGGGCTGGCGGGACCACAACCCCAACCCCCTGATGAGGGGCAGCAGGCCACTGCCCCTCGCCCACGGTATGAGGGGCAGCAGGCCACTGCCCCTCGCCCACGGTGGCCTCAACAAGGCCCCCGGCCGTTATCACGGCCGCAACCCCCTGATGAGGGGCAGCAGGCCACTGCCCCTCGCCCACGGTATGAGGGGCAGCAGGCCACTGCCCCTCGCCCACGGTGGCCTCAACAAGGCCCCCGGCCGTTATCACGGCCGCAACCCCCTGATGAGGGGCAGCAGGCCACTGCCCCTCGCCTCGCCTAGCAGCCTTTGGGGAGGGCTGGCGGAACCACAACCACAACCCCCTGAGGGGCAGCCAGGCCACTGCCCCTCGCCCACGGCGGCCTCAACAAGGCCCCCGGCCGTTATCACGGCCGCAACCCCTGATGAGGGGCAGCAGGCCACTGCCCCTCGCCCACGGCGGCCTCACAAGGCCCCCGGTCCGGTTCGTGGCGATGTCCGGCATCGCCGCGACCCGACCAAAGCAAGTGTTGAACAGATGACAGATGAGGGCTCGGGCGACCCACCAGAGCCCTCATCCTCCGGGCGTTTCCTTCATTCGTTTGCCGTCCCCACTAAGCCAGTCGTAGCGATGGCCACTTGATTACCCGTCCATCTGAGGAGGGAAGGGCGCTGTGGATACCCGACGATTGGCACAACGAGGCCAAGCAGCCAATCATCTCGCGCAAGCAACGTTGCCGAATCGCTGCCCACTACACCAAGCCCAATATCGAGCCGCCTAGCTGGACTGTGCCGTGATAGGCTGCGCCCGATGAGCACGCGCGCTTGCACGGGGACGGATGCCGCGGCTGAGGGCCGCATGGCGATGCCGGAGGCCTGATTGGGGGTTGCCCCAACAGGCCGCGCGCACGCCCTCTCGCCTCCTACCCGAAAGCTTCCCCAACGATGACCAACGCCACACACCTCGCCTGCCGTGAGTGCAGCCGCGAGTTTCCGCTCGACCCGATCAATGTCTGCGATTTCTGCTTCGGCCCGCTCGAAGTGCAATACGACCGCGGCGCGATTCAGGCGCGCGTGACGCGCGAACGGATCGAGGCCGGCCCGCGCTCGATCTGGCGCTACAAGGACATGCTGCCCGTGGACGACGACTACATCGTCGACCTCAACGTGGGCTGCACGCCGCTGCTGCGCGCGGACAATCTGGCCCGCCGGCTTGGGATGCGCGAGCTCTGGATCAAGAACGACACCTGCAATCCCTCCTGGTCGTTCAAGGATCGGGTGGTCGCGGTGGCGAGCAGTCGGGCGCGTCAGCTGGGCTTCGAGACGCTGGCGTGCGCCTCGACCGGCAACCTGGCCAACGCCGTCTCGGCGCACGCCGCGCGGGCCGGGATGCGGGCGGTCGTCTTCATCCCGCACGACCTCGAAGCCGGCAAAGTGCTCGGCTCGGCGATCTATCACCCCACGATCGTCGCGGTGAACGGCTCCTACGACGATGTGAACCGGCTCTGCTCGGAGCTGGCCGACAACCGGCACTGGGCGTTCGTCAACATCAACGTGCGGCCGTACTACTCGGAGGGTTCGCGCACGCTCGCGTTTGAGGTGGCGGAGCAGTTGGGCTGGCGCGCGCCGCGGCAGTGCGTGGCGCCGATGGCCTCCGGCTCGCTCTTCACCAAGATCCACAAGGGCTTCGAGGAGCTGCAGAGCTACGGGCTGATCGACGAGTCGGAGGTGCGGATGGTCGGCGCGCAGGCGACGGGCTGCTCGCCGATCGCGACCGCCTGGCAGAACGGCACGACCAACATTCGCCCGGTCAAGCCGGACACGATCGCCAAGAGCCTGGCGATCGGCAACCCCGCGGACGGCTACTACGCGCTGAAGACGATGGCGGCGACCGACGGCGGCGCGGCCTCGGTCAGCGACGCGGAAGTCGTCGAGGGCATCCAGCTGCTCGCGGAGAGCGAGGGCGTCTTCGCGGAGACCGCCGGCGGTGTGACGATCGCCGGGCTGCGCCAGGCGCTCCAGCGCGAGATCATCGACCCCGACGAATCGACCGTCGCCTTCATCACCGGCGGCGGGCTCAAAACCGCCGACGCGGTCGAGCCGCACGTGACCCGGCCGATTCCGGTCGAGGGCACGCTGCAATCGTTCGAGGACGCATTCGCCGCCGCCGGGCAGAGCTGAGCACGCCAGCCGCGCCCCAAGCCGGGCAGGAGAGCCGCCATGGCCACGCGCCGAGTCCGCTTCACCTTCGAGGGCGACGCCGTCCGCGAGCCGGTCATCTACCTGCTCGGCCATGAGTTCAAGGTCGTGACCAACATCCGCATGGCCGCTGTCGAGCAGGATTTCGGCTGGGTCGTGCTCGAACTGGAAGGCGACGCCGACGAGATCGAGCGCGGGCTGGCCTGGGTCGCCGAAAAGGGCGTGCGGATCGACCCGGTCTCCGGCGATGTCGTGGAAGGCTGATCTGCCCGCCGCGCCCGCGCGGGTGCGATACTGCGCAGCGCAGCCACCACACGCTTGAGCCGCGCGCCCAAGCCGCGAGAGGACCGACCGAATGCCGCAGCCCTTCACGATCGAAGTCACCGACGCCGACCTGCGCGACCTCAAGCGCCGCCTGGCGCAGACCCGCTGGCCTTCCGAAGTGGCGGACAGCGGCTGGCAGTACGGCTCCAACTTGGCCTACATGCAGGAGCTCTGCGAATACTGGCGCAACGATTTCGACTGGCGCGTGCAGGAGACCTACCTCAACCGCATGCCGCAGTTCACTGAAGCGGTCAGCGCCGACGGAGTGGACGACTACACGGTGCATTTCGTGCATCAGGAGGGCGTGGGGCCCGACCCGCTGCCGCTCGTCTTTACGCACGGCTGGCCGGGCACCTTCTATGAGGTCAGCAAGATCCTCGGTCCGCTGACCGATCCGGCCGCGCATGGCGGCGACCCGGCCGACGCCTTCAGCGTCGTCGCGCCCTCGCTGCCGGGCTACGGCTTCTCGGAAATTCCCGCCGACGGCGGCTTCGGGCAGAAGCGGACGGCGCTGCTCTGGGGGGCGTTGATGAAGCAGCTGGGCTACGAGCGCTACGGCGCGCAGGGCGGGGACTGGGGCGCGATCGTGACGGCGCAGGTCGCCTACCAGCACCCCGACAACTGCGTCGGCGCGCAGATCAACATGCCGATTGGCCGCCCGCCCACGGACCGCCCGCAGGAAGAGTGGAGCGACGAGGAGAAGGCGATTGCCGCCAAGATGGCCGAGTGGCAGGCGCAGGAGACGGGCTACCAGGCGATCCAGGGCACGCGGCCGCAAACGCTGGCCTACGGTCTGACCGACTCGCCGGCCGGGCTGGCGGGCTGGATCACGGAGAAGTGGCGCGCCTGGAGCGACTGCGACGGGGAGATCGAGAAGCGCTTCAGCAAGGACGAGATTCTGACCAACATCTCGATCTACTGGTTCAGCGGCACGATCAACAGCAGCACGCGCTACTACTACGAGATGCGCCAGAACCAGGCGGAGAACTTCCTGCCCGGGCGGCTCGAAACGCCGACGGGTTTCTCGATTTTCCCCGGCGAGATCATCACGGCGCCGCGCAGCTGGTGCGAAGCGGGCTACAACATCCAGCAGTGGTCGGTGCATGACCGCGGCGGCCATTTCGCCGCGCTCGAAGAGCCCGACCTGCTGGTGCAGGACATCCGCGACTTCTTCCGCCCGCTGCGCTAGGGCGTGTTCGCGCTTCTGTCGTTCCTGCCTGCGCAGGAATGACGGGGAGGGTGCAGGAGTGGCGGGGAGGGCGCAGGAGTGATGGAGGGGTGGGATGACGCAGGTGCGGCAGGGGTGATCGGGGCGGGGGTGATCAGGGTCCAACGCGATTGGTGCGCCGGCGCGTGGCGTCGCACCCCCCACCTAACCTCCCCCCTTCCAGGGGGGAGGGATGAATTGGGGCGCCGCTCCATTGGGGAGGGGGCGCAGGAGTGACGGAGGGGATGGGATGACGCAGGTGCGGCGGGGGTGATCGGAGCGGGGGTGATCAGGGTCCAACGCGATTGGTGCGCCGGCGCGTGGCGTCGCACCCCCCACCTAAACCTCCCCCCTGGGAGGTGGGAGGGATGAATTGGGGCTCCTGCCCGCTGGGGAGGGGGCGCAGGAATGATGGATGGGCGGCAGGGGCGATCGGGGCGGGCGCGATTGGTGCGCCGGCGCGTGGCTTCGCACCCCCCACCTAACCTCCCCCCTGGAAGGGGGGAGGGATGAATTGGGGAAGGGGTGCGCTGGGGAGGGGACGCCGGAATGATGGAGGGGCGGCAGGGGCGATCGGGGCGGGCGCGATTGGTGCGCCAGCGCGTGGCTTCGCACCCCCCACCTAACCTCCCCCCTGGAAGGGGGGAGGGATGAATTGGGGCGCCGCTCCATTGGGGAGGGGACACAGGAATGATGGAGGGGGAGAGTAGCGGAGGTGCGGCATAGTCGATCGGGGCGGGATGCGATTGGTGCGCCGGCGCGTGGCGTCGCACCCCCCACCTAACCTCCCCCCTGAGAGGGGGGAGGGATGAATTGGGGAAGGGGTGCGCGGGGTGGTTCCTGCCTGCGCAGGAATGACGGAGAGGGCGCAGGAATGACGGAGGGGGCGCGCAGGAATGACGGAGAGGGCGCAGGAGTGGCGGAGAGGGCGCAGGAGTGGCGGGGAGGGATGAATTGGGGCGCGCCTGCCCGCTGGTCAGGGGGAGGAACGGGGGGGCTGCGCTGGGGTGGCGCTTAGATGGCGAAGTAGCGGGCTTCGGGGTGGTGGACGATTAGGGCGGAGGTGGACTGTTCGGGCTCGATCTGCCACTGCTCGGAGAGCGTCGCGCCGATTCGCTCGGGCTCTAGCAGCCGCCAGAGCTGCTGCTGATCCTCGAGGTTGGGGCAGGCCGGGTAGCCGAATGAGTAGCGCGCGCCCTGGTAATCGGTTTTGAACAGATCCTGCGGCGTCGCGCCGTCGGCGGCGTCGATGCCCAGCTCGGCGCGCATGCGGCGGTGCCAGAACTCGGCCAGCGCCTCGGCCAGCTCGACCCCGAAGCCGTGCCAGTAGAGGTAGTCCTGGTAGCGGTCGGCGGCGAACAGCTCGGCGGCGCGCTCGGAGACGCGCCGGCCCATTGTGACCACGTGAAAGCCGACCACGTCGAGCTCGCCGGAGTCGACCGGGCGGAAGTAGTCGGCCAAGCAGAGTCCCTGCTTGCCCTGCTGGCGGGGGAAGGCGAAGCGGGCCAGTTCGGCGCGCGCACCGGCGGCGTGCTCGGGCGCGTAGACGATTAGGTCGTCGCCATCGGATTGCGCGGGGAAGTAGCCGTAGACGACGGCCGGTTCGAGCACACCGTCGGCCAGCGCTTCGGTTTGGAGTCGTCGCAGCGCCGGGCGGGCGTCGCGCTCAACCAGCTCCGTCCAATCCGCCTGCGCGTCTTGCCCGTTGCGGTTGCGGAAGCCCCACTGCCCGCGAAAGAGCGCCGTCTCGTTGATGTAGGGAAACAGCTCCGCCAGCGCCAGCCCATCCTCGCCTTCATGCACGACGCGCGTCCCCCAGAACGGCGGCTCGGGGACGCGCTGCGCGGGCGCGGTGCGCGACGGCTCGGTCGACTTGGACGGCGCGGCCTGACGCTTGGATCCACGTGTCGAAGCGGCGCGGCGCGGCGCGATCTCATGCGGCGGCGGCTCGCCCGCCGCCAGCGCGTTCATGATCCGCAGCCCTTCAAAGGCGTCCTGCCCATACCAGACGCGGCCCGCGAAGCACTCGCGCAGATCGGTCTCGACGTAGCCGCGGGTCAGCGCCGCGCCGCCGAGCAGGATCGGCCAGCGCTCGGCCAGCCCGCGCCGGTTCAGCTCCTCGAGATCTTCGCGCATCACGAGCGTTGATTTGACCAGCAGCCCGGAGAGGCCGATCGCGTCGGCGTCGTGCTGCTCGGCGGCCTCGATGATCGGCCCGATCGGCTGCTTGATGCCCAGGTTGACGGTTGTGAAGCCGTTGTTGCTGAGGATGATGTCGACGAGGTTCTTGCCGATGTCGTGGACATCGCCGCGCACGGTGGCGAGCACGATCGTGCCCTTGCCGGCGGCCTCGCTGCGCTCCATGTGCGGCTCCAGCCAGCTGACCGACGCCTTCATCGTCTCCGCCGACTGCAAGACGAACGGCAGCTGCATCTTGCCCGCGCCGAAGAGATCGCCGACCTCCTGCATCGCCGGCAGCAGCAGCCCGTTGATGATCTCCAGCGCGGGGCGCTCGCGCAGCGCCTCATCGAGATCATCGCGCAGCCCCTCGCGCAGGCCGTCCACGATCCGCCGATGCAGCCGCTGCTCAATGCTCAGCTCGGCGAGGTCGCTCTCCTCGCGGCGCAGGCTGACGCCCTCGAACAGCGCCATGAACTCGACCAGCGGGTCCGCGCCGTCGTCCCATTCGTTGTGGATTAGCCGCAGCGCCGCCTCGCGCTGGCGCGCGTCGATCTGGTGCGCGGGCAGAATTTGGGCGGCGTGGACGATCGCTGCGCTCAGCCCGCGATCAACCGCTTCCTGCAGGAAGACGCTGTTGAGCACCTGCCGCGCGGCGGGGTTGAGCCCGAACGAGATGTTGCTGACGCCGAGGATCGTCTGCGATTTTGGGAAGCGGCGCGAGATTTCGGCGATCGCCTCCAGCGTCTCGATCCCGTCGCGGCGCAGGTCGTCCTGCCCGCTGCCCAACGGCAGCGTCAGCGCGTCGAAGAACAGGTCCTCTGCGGACAGGCCGTAGTCCTCGGTGGCGATGCGGTGGAGCCGCGCGGCGATCTCGACTTTGCGCTCGCAGGTGCGCGCCTGACCCTGCTCGTCGATCGAGAGCGCGACGACGCCCGCGCCGAAGCGCACCGCGGCGGAGAGCGTGCGGTCGAGCCGCGAGCCTTTGTGATCGCCGTCTTCGAGGTTGATCGAGTTGACAATCGCCTTGCCGCCGATCAGCTTGAGCCCCGCTTCGAGCACCGGCGGCTCGGTCGAGTCGAGCATCAGCGGCAGCGTGGAGAGCCCGCGCGCCTTGCCGACCAGCCGCTCCATGTCGGGTACGCCGTCGCGCCCGACGAAGTCGACGCAGAGGTCGGCGACATGCGCGCCCTCGCCGGCCTGGTCGCGCACGACATTGGCCATCTCTTCCCAGCGCTCCTCGTCGAGCAGCCGCTTGAAGCGGCGCGAGCCGTTGGCGTTGGCGCGCTCGCCGACGATCAGGAACGAGGCGTCCTGCTTGTAGGGCACGGCGCTGAACAGCGAGGCCGCGCCGGGCGCGAGCCGCGGCTTGCCCTGGGCGCCCCCAGCGCCCCCGGCACCCCCAGTGCGTCGGGCGCGCTCGACGCCGCGCACCTGCTCGGAGACCGCTCGCACATGCTCGGCGCTCGTGCCGCAGCAGCCGCCCACGATGCTCACGCCGTATTCGCCGATAAACGCGGTGAGCGCGTCGGCCAGGCCGTCGGGCGTGAGGTCGTAGACGGTTTGGCCATCCTCGACATGCGGCAGCCCGGCGTTGGGCGAGCAGAGCAGCGGGAAGGGCGCGTTCTCGGCGAGGAAGCGCAGCGGCTCGTGCATCAGGTCGGGCCCGGTCGCGCAGTTCAGCCCGACGCCGGCCAGCCCCAGCGGGGCGAGCGCGGTCAGCGCCGCGCCGATCTCGCTGCCGACCAGCATCTGCCCGGTCGTCTCGATCGTGACGGTGGCGAAGATCGGCGTGTCCAGCCCGCGTTCGGCGAGCGCGTCGCGGCAGGCCAGGATCGCCGCCTTGCCCTGCAGCAGGTCGTAGACGGTCTCCACCAGCAGCGCGTCGACGCCGCCGTCGAGCAGCCCGCGCGCCTGCGCGAGGTAGGCGGCGTGCAGCGGGTCGAAGTCGATCTGCCCCAGGCTGGGCAGCTTGGTGCCGGGCCCCAGCGAGCCGATCGCAAAGCGCGGCGCGTCGGCCTGGCTGAACTTGTCCGCCGCTGCGCGGGCGTGCTCCGCCGCGGCCTTGTTGATCTCGTAAGTCCGCTCTTCCAGCCCGTACTCCGCGAGCGTCACCGCCGACGCGCCAAAAGTGTTGGTCAGTACGGCGTCCGCGCCCGCCGCGAGATAGCCGGCGTGCAGCTCCCGCACCGCCTGCGGGCAGCTGAGGTTGAGCACCTCGTTGCAGCCCTCAAGCCCGTCAAAGTCCGAGAGCGGCAAATCCATCGCCTGAATGCCGGTACCCGTCGCCCCATCAAGGACGATCGTCCGTCGCGCAGCAACATCAAGCAGGGGTGGTCGGCGCATGCATCCAATCTTACCGACCGCCGCGCCGCGGCACCCGACTCCCAAAATTCGGCCCTCCCTCCAGGGCCTGTTCACGCTTCCGTTATTCCTGCGCAGGCAGGAAGCCAGGCGGCCTTCGCCCTCATTACGCGCCTGGACGTCTCGACGGCCGACCAAGGCCGCTTCCGCGCCGCCGGGCCGCTGGGGTGGTGAGAGGAGGCGTCGCACGCGCTCGGTTCCTGCCTGCGCAGGAATGACGGAGGGGGGCGCGGGAATGACGGGAGGGGTGCGGGAATGATTGGAGGGTGGGCGGGAATGACGGGAGGGGCGATCGGGATGTAGGCGAGAGGCACGGGAATGATGGGAGGGGGCGGCGACAGTGTTCGGGTTTTGTTTTTTCGGGGAGTTCGGGGGTGATCTGGGGGTGTTCCCCATCTGGTCGGGGCGTCCGGCGGTGTTCGGGTTTGTTCGGATTTGTTCAGGGTTGTTCGGGGTGTGTCGGAAGGGGTGACAGCGAGGGTTGACGCTGGAGATGCCGGGATGGTGGGGCGCGCACCAAGGACTGAGGTCGGCTGGGTTCCTGCCTGCGCAGGAATGACGGGAGGGGGGGCGCAGGAATGACGGAGGGGGCGCGGGAACGACGGAGGGGGCGCAGGTATGGCGGAGGGTGGGTGGCGATGGCGGAGGGTGGGCGGCGACGGTGGGGGTGGTGGCGACGGTGGGGGTGGCGGCGGCGGTGTTCGGGTTTTGTTTTTTTCGGGGTGTTGGGGGGTGATTCGGGGGGTGTCCCTATCTGGTCGGGGGGCTTGGCGATGTTCGGGTTTGTTCGGATTTGTTCGGGGTTGTTCAGGTTTGTTCGGGGTGTGTTGGAGTGGAGCGCGGGAATGGCGGAGGGGTTGACGGAGGTGTGGGCGGGGCGGCGGTGTTGCGGGGAGAGAGGCATGTCTTGGAACTCCTGTTCTGGTATGAGCGTAGCAGGAGTCGGGGGAAGTGGGGGGGTGCGCGCAGCGGAAGTGCGAACAGGCCCTAGGGCGTGTCTTCGCGGACGAAATCGTCTACCAATACGGCCGTCGCGGCGGTTGGAGCGGCCTGGCGGCGGGGCGGGATTGCGATGTGAATTTCCTGCGCGATGTCGCCCAGGAAGCCGTCGACTACGTTCAGCCGCAGCGCATAGACGCCCGCCGCGAGCGTTGAGGTGTCCCAGCGCGCAAGCACGCCCGACTCGACGGCGGCGTCGCTCTCTGCGACGACGATCGGCTCCGCGTCCTCCGCCAGCCGCGTTGCGGTGATGCTCCAGCCTTCGTGCTCCTCGCCCGCGGCGCGCCCGGTGATCAGCAGGGCTCCGCGCGAGACCACCGCCCCATCGATTGGCGTGTCGAGCCGCAGCGGCGCGTTGAGTTCGCTGGTCGAGCCGGGCCGCAGGTAGGCGACGTGATTCTTGCGCAGCCAGTTTTCCGCGGCGGGATCGTCCTCGGGCGGTTGCAGCCAGCGGCCCTCGGCGACGAACGCGGCGGGCGTTCGGTCTGTTGCGGCCTGCAGCGTGCGGCGATCGACTGCGGTTTCGCCGCAGATGCCGTTCTCCGTCGGCGGGGCGACGCGGTGGCTGATGAACAGCTCTTCGATGACGCGCTCGCAGCCGCTGCGCAGCTCGCCCTGCTCGTTCCAGATCGGAATCTGCGGCGCGTAAATCTCGGCGTGGTGCAGCGCGGGCGGCTGCTCGAACTCGGCGACCTCGACTCCCTCGTGGGCGGCGAGCATTACGTTGCGCCAGATCAGGCCGGCGGTGCGCGAGGAGGAGCCGCCGGTCATCGGCTCGTTGTCGGCGTTGCCGACCCAGACGCCGACTGTGAGTTGAGGCGTGTAGCCGATTGTCCAGTAGTCGATTCGCACATCGTTCTGGCCCGGGTCGCCCGCCGTGCCGGTCTTGGCTGCGGCGGGGCGATCGAGCACGAGATTGCTCTGCAGGCCGTAGAGCAGCGAGCGCGCCTGGTTGTCGCTCAGCATGTCGGTGATTTGGTAGCTCTGCGCGGGGCGCGCGACGGCGCGCTGCTCGGGTTCGGCATAGCGGTAGACGACCTCGCCGCGGGCGTCGCGCACTTCCAGCACCGCGACGGGGTCGAGCGAGCGGTAGCCGCTGGGGAGGTCGCGCAGCGTGGGCTGTCCGCGCATGATGCCGTTTTGCGAGATCGCCGCGTAGGCGTAGGTCATGTCGAGCAGCGAGACTTCGCCGCCGCCGAGCGTGATCGAGGGGCCGTAGTTGATCGGGTTGTGCATCGTCGTGATGCCCAGGGTGTGCAGCGTGTTGAGCAGATAGGGCACGCCGAGCTGGGCGGCGACGCGGAAGGCGGGGATGTTCATCGAGTTGGCCAGCGCGCTGCGCATGGTGACCGGCCCGCGATAGCGCGCGTCGAAGTTGGTCGGCATGAAGACGGAGCCGTCGAACTCGACCCAGCGGGTGGGCACGTCCCAGATGATCGTGCCGGGATGCCAGCTGCGCGGATCGAGCTGGAGCGCGGCGAGGTAGGTGAGCGGCTTGATCGAGGAGCCGGGCGAGTGGTGCGCCGTAGCGAGGTTGACCTGCCCATCGAGCTCTTCGGCGAAGAAGTCGCGGCTGCCGACCATCGCGCGGATCAGGCCGTTGGCGGGATTGATCGCGATCAGCGCCCCGTTGCGCGCTCCGGTGTCGGCTTCGAAGCTGGCGATGCCGGCCTCCACTTCGCGTTCGGCGAGCTCCTGCAGCGCGATGTCGAGGCTGGTCGTGATCCGCAGCCCCCCGTTGGAGAACAGCCCTTCGCAGCCGTCGACCGAGTCGGGTACCGGGATTTGCCCCTGGCGGCAGAGCGCGATGATCTCGTCGCGGACGTAGAGCACGAAGTGGGGCGCGACGATCTCGAACTCGCGGGAGTCGAACTCGAGCGGCGCGAGCTTGGCCGCGTCCGCCTCGTCCTGGCTGATGTAGCCGTGCCGCACCATCAGATCGAGCACGTCGGCCTGGCGGCGCTTGCCGCGGTCGAAATGATCGATCGGGTTGTAGAGCGAGGGCGCCTGGGGCAGTCCGGCCAGCATGGCCGCCTCGGGCAGCGTCAGCTCGGCGGGCGGCTTGCCGAAGTAGCGCTGGCTGGCCGCGCCGATGCCGTAGGAGAAATTGCCGTAGAAAATGCTGTTCAGATACCACTCGAGGATCTGCTCTTTGGAGTACTCCTCGGTCAGCTCGGTGGCGAGGATCGTCTCTTTGATCTTGCCTCGAATCCGCTGCATGGTGCGCCCGGTCCGCTCTTCGACGGGGATCAGGACGTTCTTGACCAGCTGCTGGGTGAGCGAGGAGCCGCCTGAGCCGCCCAGGAAATCGGAGCTGCCCACGCCGAAGTTTTCCCAGGCGGCGCGCGCCAGTCCGCGCAGGTTGAGCCCAGCGTTGGTCCAGAACGAGGCATCTTCGGTGGCGACGGTCGCGTCGATCATGTGCTGCGAGACCTCGCGCAGCCGGACGGGGTTGCTCAGGCCGGTCAGCGGGTCGGCGAATTCGTAGAGCAAGAGACCATCGGGGCCGCCGCGATCGAAGATGCGGCTGGTGCCGAGCGAGCGCTGCGTGGCGACGATTGCGTCGGGCTCGACCAGCTCGTCGGCGAAGCCGCGGTAGACGGAGTAGGCCGCGCCGCCGCCGACCGCGACGAGCAGCGCGACGAGCAGCGTCACTGCCGCCACGCTCCAGAACCAGGGACGGGCGGCCGAGGGTCGGGCACCGTCGATCCGCCGCCGGCGGCGCCGTCGGGCGAGCACCAGCCGCCGGCGACGGACGCGCCGCGCCGCCTCGTCGTCTCGCGCCTCGCCCGGATGCCACTCAGCCACGGCACCGCCTGCACGGATTCCGCCTCCGCCGCTTCCACCGTACCGCAGGGCCGCGCCAACGGCGCATAGTCAGGTGGATACTCGAGCGCCGCGCCGCGGCTGCATATACTTGACGGTGTGAGGGGCGAATGGGCATGAGCGACTCCCAGGCGTCGGATGTTGAGGCGTTCAGCGCGGACCAGGTGCGGCATCTGGCGTCGCTGGCGCGCATCGGTATGACGCCGCAGGAGGTGGAAGAGTTCCGCGCGGAGTTGGCGGGCATTCTGAGTCACATTCAGGCGCTGGCGGCGGTGGAGACCGAGGGCGTGCCGCCGACGGCGAACGGCGCGGACCTGCTGAATGTGCAGGCGGAGGACGCGGCGCGCGCGCCGCTGCCGGTTGAGGCGGTGCTGGCCAACGCGCCGCAGCGCGAGGCCGACTACTTCCGCGTGCAGGCGGTGCTTGAGCAATCGTGAGCGCTCCCGATGTCGATCGCTGGCTGACGATTGCCGAGGCCGCGCGGCTGCTGCGCGCGGGGGAGGCGACCTCGACGCAGCTGACGCAGGCCGCGCTGGCGCGGATTCGGGCGACCGACGAGCAGGTGCGCGCGTTCGTCACCGTGACCGAGGAAGAGGCGCTAGAGGCGGCGGCGCGGGCGGACGATCTGCTGCGCAGCGGCGACGCGCCGGACGCACTGACTGGGGCGCTGACGGGCGTGCCGATCGCGCTCAAAGATGTGCTGATGACGGAGGGCGTGCGCACCACGGCCGGCTCGCGGATGCTGGACACGCTAACGCCGCCCTACGACGCGACGAGCGTCGCGCGGCTGCGCGAGGCGGGCGCGGTTTCGGTCGGCAAGACGAATATGGACGAGTTTGCGATGGGCTCGTCGACCGAGCACTCGGCCTGGTTTCCCACCGCGAATCCGTGGGATCCGGAGCGCGTGCCGGGCGGCTCGTCGGGCGGATCGGCGGCGGCGGTGGCGGCGGGGCAGTGCGTCGCCTCGCTGGGCTCGGACACCGGCGGATCGATTCGGCAGCCGGCCGCGTTCTGCGGGGTGGTCGGGCTGAAGCCGACGTATGGACGGGTGAGCCGCTACGGGCTGATCGCCTTCGCCAGCTCGCTGGATCAGATTGGCCCGTTCACGCGGACGGTGGAGGATGCGGCGCTGCTGCTGCAGGCGGTCGCCGGGCCGGATCCGCTGGACTCGACCTGCAGCGGCGAGCCCGCGCCCGATTTCAGCGCGCAACTAGATGAGGGGTTGGACGGCCTGCGGATCGCCGCGCCGCGCGAGTTCTTCGAGCGCCGCGCCGACGGGCAGGGGATGGACGACGGCGTGGCGGCGGCGGTGGAAAACGCGATTGATCTGCTGAGCGGCGCGGGGGCGTCGCTGGATCGCGGGGCGTCGCTGCCGTCGGTCGGCTACTCGCTGCCGGTCTATTACGTGCTCGCGCCGTCGGAGTGCTCGGCCAATCTGGCGCGCTACGACGGGGTGAAGTACGGCTACGCGGCGCGGGGCGGGGAGAGCATGTGGGAGGACATGGAGGCGACGCGGCAGCAGGGCTTCGGGCGCGAGGTGAAGCGGCGCATCCTGCTCGGCGCGTACGCGCTCTCGGCCGGCTACTACGACGCCTACTACCTGCAGGCGCAGAAGGTGCGCACGCTGATTCGGCGGGAGTTCGACGCGGTGTTCGAGCGGGCGGATCTGATCGTCGCGCCGACGACCCCCACGGTGGCGTTTCGGCAGGGGGAGATCACCGACCCGTATCAGATGTACCTCAACGACATCTACACGATTCCGGCCAACATCGCGGGTCTGCCGGCGATTTCGCTGCCATGCGGCTTTGCGGAGGCGGGGATGCCGGTCGGCCTGCAGCTGATTGCGAATCGCAACGAGGAGGCGCTGCTGCTGCGGGCGGCGCACGCCTTTGAGCAGCTGGGCGATTGGTCCTCGCGGCATCCTGAGTTGGGCTGAGCGAGGAAGCAGGATCCGAATACCATTCGGAGAGGCGGGAGGAATCGCACAATGGCCAGCGCCACGTCCGCAGTTCCCCAGAAAGATCACCTGGCGATCAGCGCGTGGATGCTGGGCGAAGCCGAGGCGATGATCGCGCAGGAAGATCGCCTCCAGGCGTCCGAGAAGCTGTGGGGGGCGTTCGCGCACCGGCTGTACGCGCTCGCCGAGCGGCGCAGCTGGCCCTACCGCACTCACGCCGACGGAATCGCGATCGCCGAGTACGTCGTTGCGCAGGCGGGCGATGCGGAGATCGGGAATCTGTTTCGCGGCGCCAGGGACGCGCATCGGAACTTCTACGCCGACGACTACGCGCTCGCCTACCTTGCCGATCTGGCCGCGCAGTTCCGCGGCTGGATGCCGCTGTTGGACGCTGCCGACGACAGTCTGCCGCTCACGCTGGGGCCGCCGGGGCGCGCGGACTACCGCAAGCGGAACGACCTGCCCGCCGTCGAGCCCTTTGACGGCGGGTAGGGCAGGGCGGCGTGTGAAGATAACGCGCGTTTTACGTCGTGTGGGGATTTTTGGGGAGCGCGGGGCGGCGGTGACATAGGATGATTATGGAACGGGGCCGGGAACGCAGATGGAATCGCCACTGGACACGGTGTTGCGCGCGCTTGAGCGCGATGCGCGGCTTTCGCCGTCGGCGCTCGCGGCCAAGACGGGGCTGAGCGAAGACGAGGTGCTGCGGCAGATCGCCGAAGCCGAAGAGCGAGAGATGATCATCTCCTGGGGCGCGCGGATCAACTGGGAGAGCCTCGGGCTGTCGACCATCTACGCGCTGGTGGAGGTGTCGCTCGAACCGCAGGACAATCTGGGCTACAACGGTCTGGCGCGGCGCATCTCGCGTTTCGACGAGGCGCGCACCGTCTACTTTGTCTCCGGCGCGTATGACCTGCTGGTGATGGTCGAAGCGCCCTCGATGGGCAAGATTTCCGACTTCATCTCCGACCGCCTGGCGACGATGCCGGGCGTCAAAGGCACCACGACGCACATCCTGATGCGACGCTTCAAGGAAGACGGCGTGATGCTGGAGGGCAAAGACGAGAGCGCCCGCCGCAGCGTCGTGCTGTAGGCGACATTCAGCGGGAGCGAGAGCGAGTTCGATGCCCAGCCTGTCGACCGGCGACCGATTGCCCCCGCCGCGCGCCGAGTTGCGCGCGGCGCGCATCGCCGAGCGCGTGCAGGCCGTGCCGGCTTCCGGCATCCGCCGCTTCTTCGACATCATCGCCTCGATGGAGGACGTGATTTCGCTGGGCGTGGGCGAGCCGGATTTCGTGACGCCGTGGCCGATTCGCGAGGCGGCGATCCGGGCGATCGAGCAGGGGCTGACGCACTACACCTCGAACTTCGGGCTGCGCGAGCTGCGCGAGGCGATCGCCTCGCAACTCGAGCGGCGCTACGGGCTGGAGTACGACCCTGAGACGGAGATGGTGATCACGACGGGCGTGTCGGAGGGTTTGGACCTGGCCGCGCGGACGATCATCAATCCGGGCGACGAGGTGATCGTGCCCGATCCGTCCTACGCGGCGCACGCGCCGGCGGTGGTGCTGGCGGGCGGCGTGGTCGTGCCCATCGCGACGGAGGCGGCGGACGGTTTCGCGCTCAACCCCGACGCGGTGGCGGCGGCGGTTACGCCGCGCACGCGGGCGATGCTGCTCGGCTATCCGGCCAATCCGACCGGGGCTGCGCCCTCGCGCGAGGAGCTTGCGCCGATCGCGGCGCTGGCGGTGAAGCACGATCTGTTGGTGATCTCCGACGAGATTTACGACCGGCTGGTCTACGGCGGCGCGGAGCACACGCCGCTGGCCGGACTGCCGGGGATGCGCGACCGGACGATTACGCTGGGCGGCTTCTCGAAGAGCCACGCGATGACCGGCTGGCGGGTCGGCTGGGCGGCCGCGCCGCCCGATCTGTTCGCGGGAATGCTCAAAATTCACCAGTACGCGATGATGTCGGCGCCGACGCTGGCGCAATGGGCGGCGCTGGAGGCGGTGCGTTCGGGCGAGGAACATGTTATCGCGATGCGCGAGGAGTACGATCGCCGGCGGCTGCTGATGTGGCAGGGGTTTAATCAACTCGGGCTGACCTGCGCGGAGCCGCGCGGGGCGTTCTACGCTTTTCCGTCGGTCGCGGGCAGCGGTTACGACGAGGAGACATTCGCCGAGCAGCTGCTATTGCAGGAGCAGGTCGCGGTGGTGCCGGGCACGGCGTTCGGGGCGGCGGGGGCGGGGCATGTGCGGGCGTGCTACGCGACCTCGTATGAGGAGATTGAGGACGCGCTGGAGCGGATTGAGCGGTTTTTGCGGAATGCGCCGTTGGTGAAGTAGGGCCCACCCACCCCCCAACCGTCATTCCTGCACCCCCACCGCCATTCCTGTGCAGGCAGGAATCCAAGCCTCGGCCACGAGCCAGCGCAGCCAATTGACGCGTCGCCCAGCGCAGACCTAGCCTCCCGTCGGGCGGATGATCAGGCAGGAGCGCAGCATGAGGCGGTGCGTGTTCGCGGGCGCACTGGCGCTCGCAGGGTTACTCGCGCGGGCGGGCGCAGATCTCGGCGGCGCGGAGGGCTGGCAAAGCGCAGCTGCCCAGCCCGAATCCATACTGGCGCCACCCGAAGGTCGTAAATGGGTGTAAACCAAAGCTGAGTGTTGCGCAACGGTCGCATACGATGTGCTTATCATGCTGGCGCAGGAACGGAGGGCGGAATGGCAACGGACCTCAACAGTGGCGAGACGTATCTGTACGACTTCTCGCATGTGCCCGACCGGGACAACCCCGACATCGCCATGTGGGTGACCAATGTCCTGTCTCTGAACGAATGGCGGACGAGTCGTCGCATGGAACCGGTAGAGGGTGGCGATGTCGTCTTCTACCGGCATCACGAGATGGCAGCGAAGTTCATCGCCCAAAAGATCGAGGAGGCGGGCTTGCCGGTCCCGACCAGCATTCCTGTCCCCCTTGAGGTTTCTGTCGAAATGTCTCGACGTCTCGGCCAGGTCAAAATTCTCGACGACGCATCGTTCGGCTCCCTCACTGCTCAGAAGAAGCCTCTTGGCTTCAACACTGAGCCGCACACAACCCCTGCGACAGACAATCGCTGATGTCCTCAGTCTGGGCTTGCTTCGGGAGTGTTCCCCCCCCCCCCCCCGTCATTCCTGCGTAGGCAGGAACGGCGGCGCGGGCGAACGAGGCGCAACGCGACCGGCGGCATCAGCTCGCGGCCTCCCACCCCCCACCTAACCTCCCCCCTAAAAGGGGGGAGGGATGAATTGGGGGAAGGGTGTGGTGCGGGGGTTGGGATGGGGTGGGTTCCTGCCTGCGCAGGAATGACGGAAAGGAGCGCAGGAATGACGCAGGCGCGCGCGGGCTGACGGAGGTGGTTGCGCGTGGGCATGGCAGCGCTGTGGGCCGGCGGCGGGTATCATTGGTTCATGAGCGAATTGCCTGATGCGCCGCGGCCTGGGGGGGGCGATGATGATGCCAGCTTGCGGATTACGCAGGTGCAGGCGCGGCCGCGGGTGGTTGATGGGGGGGAAGCGGATCAGACGCGGCTGGAGCTGCGGCTGGGGACTACGCGGGGGGAGATTGCGGCGCTGTTGGATGTGAGCGAGGGGCAGCCTGGGGCGGTCGTGTTCTGCTCGGGGGCGATGGGCGGCGAGCATGAGGTGATCGGGCCTGGGGGGCGCGTCTATGAGCGGCTGGCGGGCGAGCTGCCGGGGCAGGGCGTCTCGACGCTGCGCATCCACTACCGGATGGCGGGCGAGTTCGAGGAGTGCGTGCTCGATGTGCTGGGCGCGTGCTCGTTTCTGAGCGGCGTGGGCGCGGAGCGGGTGGTGCTGGTGGGGCATTCGTTCGGCGGCGCGGTGGTGATCAAGGCGGGGCAAATTTTGCCGATGGTCTGCGGGGTCGTCTCGCTCTCGCCGCAGTTGTTCGGGACGCGCCAGGTGGAGCAGTTGGGCAAGCCGCTGTTGCTGGTACACGGGACGGCGGACGGCATTTTGCATCACGCGGCCAGCGAGGACATTTACAAGCGGGCGCTGGAGCCGAAGCGGATGGTGTTAATTCCCGACGGCGGGCATGGGCTGGCGGAGGATCCGGAGATGGTGCATCGGGAGCTGAGCGGGTTCATCCGCCAGCTGGCGGGTCCGCGGGAATGACGGCGCTGAGGCGAATGGTGTTATCGCTGGGCGCGGCGGCGGCGCTGGCGCTGCTGGCGGTTCCGGCGGCGGCGCAGGGGCCGTCGCAGACGAGTACGCGGCTGGAGCCGGGCGTGAATTTGGTCGGCTGGGTTGGCGAGACGACGCCGGTTTCGCAGCTTTTCCGCGAGATTCCGCGGCTGGAGGCAGTTTGGGCGTGGGATTCCGAGCTGCGCGCCTGGCTGGTCGCCGGGCGCGGGGCGCCGGACTGGGCGGGCGGCCTAGGCGCGGTCAGCGCGGGGATGGGCTTGCGGTTGCAGCTGGGCGGCGGCGAGTCGTTCGTCTGGCGTCGCTCGACCGAGCCGACGCGCGGACTGGTGCGGCTTTGGACGGGCTGGAATCTGGTCGCGTGGAGCGGGGCGGACGGCGCGACGATCGATGCTGTTGGCAAGGGGATCGGCGCGTCGCTCGTTTCGATTCGCCGCTGGGATGCCGCAAATCAGCGCTATCGTTCTGCGGTTTCCGGCGTGCGGCGCGGGGAGGCGCTTTGGGTGCGGGTCAGCCGCACGGTCAACTGGCTTCAGCCGACGGGCATTGCGCCGCGGCTCGTCTTCCCCGGCGGCGCGTCGGCTGATGCGCGCCAGAGGGCTGAGCGGCTCATCCCCTCGTTCTTGACTTTTTTCCGCGAAGAGTTCGGTATCGAGGCGGACGGCTCGGCGTATGAAATCTGGATGCCCTCGTCGGGCGAAGGGCTGCGCCAGGCGGCGATTGAGCGCGGCCTCGAACCGGAACGCGCCGACGGACTGATTAGCCAGTGGAACTCCGTCCCCGGCTGGCTCGACAACAACCTGGTTCCGGGCAAGGATGCGACTGTGCTGGGCCAGCCAAGTCGAGAGGAGATCAGCTGGCTGGCGCTGCTGGCGCACGAGTACTTCCATCTCGTGCATTCGCAGCTGACCGGCGACAACCTCTGGCCGCCGCTCTGGGTGTACGAGGGCGCCGCCGAGTGGGCCACAGACGTATACCTGGTATCCCTCGGCGAGGCTGACTGGGACGAGCGGCACGAGGAGGTCCGCAGCCTCGCCATCGGCGGGCCGCCTCTGGCGGAGACCGTTCACGGCGACACGCAAGACTGGCCCTACCGGCTCGGCTGGCTGGCGATCAGCCGGCTCAACGAGCGCGTCGGGTCCGACGATGCCTGGATCGAGTTCTGGCGGCGCACGACGCCGACCAGCTCAGGCCCGCACGGGCGCTGGACGGCCGCGCTCGATTGGGAGGATGTGTTTGAAGATGCTTTCGGCGTCTCCACCGCCGATTTCTACACCGAGTTCGACGACTGGATTGGGCCGGCCGCGATTGAGAATACGGAAGGTCCGCCCGGCCGGATTCGCGGGCGCGTGCTCGGACCGTCCGGCGCGCCGCTCGCTCGACTGACGGTGCGGGCAACCCGAGTCGAGTACGGCACCGACAACGAGTGGCCCGCCCCCACTACGACGGACGCGAGTGGTCGCTTCTCGCTCGCCACCAAGAGCGAGGGAATGCACCGCCTTTCGATCCAGATCAACGACGATTGCCGGCGGCATTACGCGGGTAGCGGCGTCGCGGAGTTCTACACCGACGCCACGTTGGTCAGCGCGGCGGCGGGCGCAGCCGATGTTACGATCCGGCTGCCCGCCGACGCCTGCGGCTGGGGCATCCGCGGTCGGGTCGTTGACTCCAGCGGCGAGCCTCTTGCCGGCGTCACCGTGTCCGCGTGCGAGGCGACGAGGTATCACTGCAGCGAAGATGAGCGCAGCGCGCTCGACGGATCGTTTGCTGTGGCTGCTCCTGTTCCCGGCGAATATTCCGTGCGTTTCGAGCTGGTGGAAGGCTGCTCCGTCTTCTACCGCGCAGGCGGGGCGACGCCCTACCTGGAGGAGGCGACGCCAATTCGGATTAGCGGCGCCGATGTGGGCGGCGTTACGATGCGAGTGCCGCAACATGTCTGCTCCTGGCGAATCATCGGGCGAATTGCGCGGGCCGACGGGCAGCCCTTCAGCCATACGTACATCTCGGCTTGCCGCGCGTTGAACGGCGAATGCGTGGCGACGGCTCCCGTGCGCAGCGACGGTTCCTTCGCGATCGCCGCGCCTGTCGACGACTCCTACCGGCTGAGCTTCGGGCTCGACAGTTGCGAGATATATTTCCGCGAGGATGGTCTCACGGCCGATCCGGGGGCGCACTCCACCTTCCGCGTCGCCGGAGGCGATCTGCGCCTCAGCCCGCGGCGGATTCCGGCCGGGATGTGCGGGCGCTGAATTCTCGGGCGCGTGATCGGTGCCAATGGCTCGCCCATCGCGCGCTGTGATCACCTCGCAGAACCGCCGTAAATCCCCTCACGCATCTTCCCTGTATCGCGCAGGGCGAACATGCCCGGCCCGACACGGCGGAACGCCGACGCCTCACCCGCATTCCTCATGTGGGCGTTCAGCGCGCCCTTCATCGAGTTCTCCGGCTTGAGGGCCTTGCTCGCCCAGAGGCCGGCGTTCAGCGCGCGGCGGGTGATTTCGCTGAAGTGGAGCGGCCCGTCCGCCGCGCGGAGCACGCAGATCGCCGCATCGATCGCCGCCAGCGGCTGTTCGGGCTTGCATTCGTGGAGGTACGGCGGGCGAGGCTCGCTCACCGGGCGGGTGGAAGGCGCGAGCAGATCTTCCAGCCGCTCGATGCCCGCGCTTACCGCCTCGCGCTGTGCCTGGAGATTGGCGATCTGCTGGTCGAGCGCTTCGCGTTGCGCACGCTGTTCCTGCAGCTGCTTCGCCGCTTGGTCCCGAAAGACCTCGTCGCGGCGCGGCGCGCCCGGACTTGTCATGCGCTCGGCATGCGCGCGGAATTAGGCGCCGTCGGGCGGGTTGCTGGCGGAGAGGCCGAGGCGGTCGGCGATGGCGCGGGCGGCGTTGGTCAGCTCCATGGGGATGACCCACTTGGTGCTGCTGCTGTCGCCGAGCGTCTTCATCATCTCGAGGTATTGCAGGCCCATGGTGTTGCCGTGCGCCGTGGACGCCGCCTCATTGAGCAGGCCGAGCGCTTCGGCGTAGCCGGTCGCTTCGAGCACCTGCGCCTCGCGGTGGCCCTCGGCCTGGAGGATCGCGGCCCGCTTCTCGCCTTCGGCCTGCAGGATCGCAGCCTGCCGCTCACCTTCGGCGACGTTGACTTGGGCGTCGCGGGTGCCTTCGGACTCGGTGATCTGCGCACGGCGGGTGCGCTCGGCGGACATCTGGCGGGTCATGGCCTCGGAGATGGCGGGCGGCGGCTCGATTTCGCGGATTTCGACCGCGGTCACCTTGACGCCCCAGCGGTTCGTCACCTCGTCGAGCTTGACCTGCATCTGCGCGTTGATGTCGTCGCGTCGCGAGAGGACTTCGTCGAGGTCCATTTCGCCGATCACGGCGCGCAGGGTGGTGGTGGCGAGTTGGCGGGCCGCGCCGAGGTAGTCGCGCACCTCGAGCACGGTGCGCTCGGGCTCCATCACGCGCAGGTAGACGACGAAGTCGACATCGACGCCGGCGTTGTCCTTGGTGATGTTGCGCTGCGGGGGCACGTCGAAGTACTGCTCGCGCAGGTCGACCTTGTGCCCGCTCTGGATGACGGGGATGATCCAGACCAAGCCGGGGCCTTTCATGCCGACGTAGCGGCCAAGCTGGAATTTGGCGACCCGCTCGTAGTCGCGGACGAAGTTGATGATGGCCATGGGCGTCGCTCCAAGCGCAGCGCCGCGTCTGGGGATGGGCGTCGTAGTGACTGGCGGCGCGCAGGCGATTATACCTGCGGGATGAGACGCTCGACTCTGCGGCGCAGCGCGGCCTACGGCTGGCTGCGAATTTCGCGCCCGCTGACCGCGCCGGCGATCGGCCTGACGGCGGCGCTGTGCGTGCTGGCCTGGACCGACGGCGGTGGCGCGTGGCACGAGCCGCTGCGCTACGGGCTGGCGATCGGCCTGCTGGCGGCGGCGGCGGCGCAGGTCAACGACGCGGCGGATGGGCGGCGCGACTCGTCGGTGCGGGTCTGGCGGCCGGTGCCCACGGGGATCGTCGGCGCGCGGGCCGCGCGGGCTGTTGCGGCGGCGCTGGCCGCGGGCGGCCTGGCGCTGGCGGGCTCGCTGGGTTGGCAGCCGCTGCTGATTGCGGCGGCGTTGGCCGCCACGGCCGGCGTCTACAGCCATGCCTGGCGCGGCGCGATGGGCGGGGCGGGCTGCTTCGCGCTGGCGGCGCTGCTGATTCCGCTCGGCGCGGCGCTGGTCGGCGGGAGCTCGAGCGGCGCGGCGAGCGGGGCGCTCTGGTGGGTCGCGCCGGTGGGCGCGGCGGCCGGGTTGGCGTTCTTCGTGGTCTACAAGCTGCCCGATTTCGAGCGGGACGACGCGGACGGCTCGCGCAACCTGCTGCACTGGGCGGGGATCGACGCGGCGGTGCCGACGGCCTGGGCGGCGGTCGCGTTGGCGCTGGCGCTGGCGTTGTCGTCGATCAATCTGGACGGCTACGAGGCGGCCTGGATTTACGCGCCGCTGGCCTGGCTGCTGCTCTGCGCGGTCGGCTCAACCGTCGCGCTGCTGCGGCAGGTCACGGAGCAGCGGCTCTGGTGGCAGCGCGCGCTGCTCTGCCCCGGACTGCTGGCGCTGGTCGTGGGCTGGATGGGCGCGATGTCGCCCCACTGACGCGCCCCGTCACTCCCACCGGGGCGCCGGCGTTTGGTAGCTTGCACTCAATTGGATCGATTGGCCCCGAGAGACGAGGAGCCGCATGCCCGATTCGCAGGACCGGTCGCAGGACTGGCAGCCGGAGGTTGACGAGCTGAACGAGCGGCGGCGGCTCGCGCTCAAGATGGGCGGCGAGGAGCGGGTCGGCCGACAGCACGAGTTGGGCAAGCTGACGATCCGCGAGCGGATCGAGGCGATTGCCGACCCGGGCAGCTTCCACGAAATCGGCGGGTTGGCGGGCTACGGGACCTACGAGGATCGCAAGTTCGTCGATTTCAAGCCGCTGCCCTACATCGGGGGGCTGGCGACGGTGGACGGGCGCAAGGTGGTCGTGGGCGGCGAGGATTTCACGGTCTCGGGCGGCGCGGCGGACATTTCCACGCAGGAGCGCTTCAAGAGCCTCTTTCTCGCCGATATGGCGCGGGAGTACCGGGTTCCGCTGATCGTCTTTCACGAAGGGGCGGGGGCGAATGTGGCCGCCGAAGGCGACGGGCACGGGCATCTGCCCAGCTCGTTCGATGTGTTCGGGCCGGACATTCGCGCGGGGCAGGAGGTGCCGCTCGTTTTCTCCGTCGCCGGCGCGACGGCGGGCGGCGTCGCCGCGCGGGCGATGCTGGGGCATTTCACGGTGATGACGCCGAACGGCGCGCTTTTCGCGGGAGGACCGCCGCTGGTCGAGCGCGCGCTGGGCGCGAAAGTGACCAAGGACGAGTTGGGCGGGCCCGATGTGCATGTGGCGCGTTCGGGGGCGATCGATAACCGGGCCAAGGACGAGTACGACGCCGTGCGGCAGATGAAACAGTTTCTGCACTACATGCCGAGCAACGTGTACGAGCAGCCGCGCGTGCTGCCGAGCGCCGATCCGCCCGACCGCGAGGAGCAGGAGTTGCTTTCGATCGTACCGCGCAAGCGGACCCGGCCCTACGATATGCGGCGCGTGGTCGATCTGATCGTGGACGACGGCGAGTACTTCGAGGTGAAGCCGGAGTTCGGCTCGACCGTGCATACGATTTTCGCCCGCGTCGGCGGTTACGTCGTGGGGATCGTGGCCAACAATCCGCGGATGCTGGCCGGCGCGATGACCGCGGATTCCGCGGACAAACAGGGGCATTTCGTCGAGCTATGCGACCACTTCCATATCCCGCTGGTGTTTCTCGCCGATGTGCCGGGCTTCATGCTCGGTCCGCAGGCGGAAGCGACGGGCACGCTGCGCCACGGCATGCGCGCCTACTGGGCGACCTATCTGGCGACGGTGCCGGTCTTCACGGTGATCACGCGCAAGAACTACGGTATGGCGGGCCAGGCGACGGCCAATGTGGGCACCATCAACTATCGGGTCGGCTGGCCTTCGGGCGACTGGGGCTCGATCCCGATCGAGGGCGGCGTGGCGGCGGCCTATCGGCGCGAGATCGAAGCCGCGCCGGACCCGGACAAGCGGCGGCGCGAGATCGAGGAGCATCTGCTTCAGTTCCGCAACCCGTTCCGCACCGCGGAGGCGTTCGGCATTGAGGACATTATCGACCCGCGCAAGACGCGCTCCTACATCTACCGCTTCCTGGAGCACGCTTACGAATCCGTCGCCCGCACCCTGGGCGTCAAAGCCAAGGCCGGCGTGCGGCCCTGAGCCGCGCGGCGAGTCGGAGAGACCGCGAACAGCAGCAGAGGAGTGCTACATGTCCGTTTTCACCGTTCCGCAGGACGCGCAGGAGTGGGTCCGCAACCACACGCAACAGTACCTCGACAGCGACGGCGCTGAGGGGCATATGTGGGATCGCCCCGACGGCGGGGGCCCGATTCCCTGCCTGTTGCTGGTGACGACCGGGCGGCGTTCGGGCGAGCAGCGCACGCTGCCGCTGATCTACGGCGAGGCGGACGGCGCGTATGTGATCGTCGCCTCGAAGGGCGGCGCGCCGTCGCATCCGGCCTGGTACCTCAATCTCGACGCCAACCCTGACGTCTGGATTATGGTCGGGCCGGAGCAGATGCAGGCTACGGCGCGCACCGCGCAGGGCGAGGAGCGCGAGCGGCTCTTCGCGCAGATGGCCGAGTCGTTCGCGCCCTATAACGACTACGCCGAGCGCGCGGGCAAGGCCGACCGCGAGATTCCGGTCGTGGTGCTCGAACCGAAGCGGGGGTAGCGCCGCATGCAGCTCGGCGAACGGCGCATCCAGCTGGCGCTTCGCGGCGGCGCGCTGCTGCTGTTGGCGCTGGCGATCACGGCGATCGGGCTGTTGTCGGCGCTGGCCTCGGCGGGGCGCGAGCTGGACGATCTGCGCGTGCAAAACGCGCACGCCGTCGAGCTGGCCTCGCAGCTGCGGCAGGAATCGGACGACCTGACACGGATGGCGCGGCTGTACGCCGTGAGCGGCGACGAGCGCTTCCGCGAGTATTTCAACGAGATACTCGAGATCCGCAACGGCGACGCGCCGCGTCCGGAGGGTTACGCCTGGGTGTACTGGGATTTCGTGCTGCCCGAGGGCGAGCGTCCGAGCAGCGGCGGCGAGGCGATGTCGCTGGCCGAGCTGCGCGAGCGCGCCGGGCTGACCGCCTCTGAAGCGGCGCTGCTCGCGGAAGCGGAGGCGAACTCGAACTCGCTCGTGGACCTGGAGCGCCGCGCGTTCGAGGCTGTGGAGGTTGGCGATCGGGAAACGGCGATCGCGCTGTTGCACGGCGTGGAGTATCTGCGCGGCAAGGCGTCGATCATGTCGCCTATTGCGCAAACTTACGCCGAGGTGGTTGAGTCGCGCCAGTCTTCGATAGGGGATTTGGAGAGCCAGCGCGATGGGTTGGAGGTTGGTCTGTATGTCGTGCTGGGTGTTGCGGTGGCGGCGGCGGCCGCCTTGGCCGGCGCAACCCTGGCTGCCCGCTCTACCGGCTGACGCGCTATCGCGCCCGCCCTATAGGGCCGGGCTGTCCCAGCGGTCGGCGGTATGCGCAGGGCGGCTCGGCATAATATTCAGTGCAGCCCCAAAACGCGCTGTAGGGACCTTCAATCAACCGCAGCGTGCCGACTTTGCAGCGCGGACAGATCGCGACGGGCACCGCGCAGGCGTCGTTGGAGCACGCGGCCTGCCCGCCGCCCACAATCAGAAAGCCGCGTGAACATTCGCCGCAGCGCCGCGCCTGATATTCACAGAGCGGATAGTTGGTGCAGCGTCGCGTCTTGCCGCTCTGCGACACGACCAGACGCCCGTCGCAGCGTGGGCACGGCGGCGCGTCGTCGGCTGCGAACGCGCCGAGCCGGGCGATATCGGGTTGCTCGCGCCGCAACTCCTGCACGAATGTCGACGGGCGCAGCGCATCCGCAACCAAGTACGCGCGCCGTCGCGCCCGCGTAATCGCCACGTAGAACAGACGGCGCTCTTCGGCGTATGGGAACGGTCTCGATTCGCTCAGCACCAGGCTGAGCAGTGGATCATCCTCTCGCTTCGAGGGAAAGCCCGAGCGTCCATCCAGCAGGTCAAGCACGATCACGTAATCGGCTTCGCTCCCTTTGGCACCATGCACCGTGCTGAACTCGAGTCGAATGTTGGAGCGCGGTGGACGCAGTCGGAGATTGCGTAGACTCCTTCGGTAGCGGGCAAGGACGAGCAGCGAAACCTCTTCTCGTTGCGGCGCGTGAGCGGCGATGTCGGTCAGCGCCTCGGCTGCGCCGGCAATCTGATCCGCGGCAGCTACGATCACCAACCCGCCGTCGTTGCCGTGCTCCGCGCCGTGCAGCGAACGCCGCGTCTGTTCCGGATTGCGTTGGATAAACGCACTGGTTGGGCGAATGATCGACTCGCCGTATCGAAAGGTCCGGGCCAGTTCACAGCGCTGCACGAAGCCGAGCTGATCGCCGCAGCGCGTCATCAAGCCGACATCGCTGCCGGCGAAGCGGTTAATCGACTGCCAATCGTCGCCGACCAGAAAGTACACGACGCCGGGGCCTCTGAGCGCCTCCAGCAGCGCCAGCCGGCCGGCCGAGATGTCCTGAAACTCGTCGACCAGCACGTGGCGGAACGGCGATTTCCACTGCCCAAGCCGAATTGCCTCGGCCGCGTTGTTGATCAGATCGTCGAAATCGATCGCGTCTTCGGCGCGCAGCATCTGCTCGTAGCGCTCCCAGACGCGCTCGAACAGATCCAAAAACGCTTCGCTGCGCACCACGTTAGGCAAGTTCGCTGCGCGTTGGCGCAGCTGCTCCATCGTCAGTCCGGCCGTCTTGACCAGGCTGAGGAATGTTGCGAGCAATTGCCCCAGCCACGAAGCGATGATGCGTCGCAGGTTGTTCAGCAGCTGCTTGACGGGCGTTCGTTCGAAGCGCACGCCATGCGCTCGGAGATTGCGCTCCAGGGTCGGCAGCAGCGAACCGTTCTGTTGTTGCCAGCTGTATGTCTCGATCAACGGCGTCCCGTACTTCTCGTGCAGGTTCCGCTTCCACAGCACGCCGTCGCCATAGCTCGGCCAGTGCGACGGCGGCTCTCCGTCCGCATCCAGCGCAAAGTGCTCGATGTAGATACCGTAATCCGGCAGGTAGAAATCGGGCTGGTACTGTCGGTGCCGAGGGTCCGCCGTGTCGACGCGGTAGGGCGCTTCATATTGAAAAGCGATCCCGTTGAGCGAGAGGAAGTTGGCGATTTCCAGCTCCTCGTAGCTCTTCACTTGTTCGCCGCTCAGTGTGCGCAACTCGATGCCGCGCACGTAGCTGCGGTAGTCGGAAAAGCTGTCGAAGTCGAACGGCGACTGATACGGCTGGCCGTGGTAAGAGGCGAACTGCGCCAGCGCGTCGGAATCAGACGGCGAGTCCATCAACTCGTCGATGATTCGATCGAACGCCTCACTGCGCGCCAGCCGGTCTTCCGCCAGCCGCGAGATTTTCGGCGCGGAGGAGACATCGCCGATGATCTCGCGCCCGAAGGCATGGAATGTGCGAACCGCGACGCCGCTGAATCCAGATCCCAGCCTCGTGCGAATCTCCTCTGCCGCCTTGCGGTTGAACGCCAGAACGAGAATCTCCTCTGCAAGCGCTCCCTCGTTGTGGACCAAGTGCGCGATCTTGCCGACGATTACGCTCGTTTTGCCTGTGCCAGCGCCGGCAAGCACGAGCGTCGTTTCTTCTTCGGTCGCAATTGCCGCCGCCTGCTCGTCCGTCGGCGTCATTCCGAACAACGCCGACATCGCATCGTGCACGGCTGGCAGCGCCGCCGCCGTATAGCGGCGGTTCGCTTCGGCGCGGGCGCGCTCGAATTGGTCGGGCATTGTCAAGGCACCGATGTGGTTATAGGCCTGTAACGCGTTGCTTCGCAGCTGCGCTCGCACGATGGCAGTGGCGGCGTTGCTTAGCGCCAGGGCGGCTTGCTGCCGAATTTGCTCGCCCTCGTCATAGCGCAGATAGTGTTCGCCCGCGAGCGCACGATCGAGCTCGACCTGCTGCGCGACGATGCGCTCGCTGACTTTTTCCGCCTGTCGCCCGGCCTCTTCGCGCAGCGCGGAAGCGAGCAGCGCCGCCTCCTGTTTCTGCAAACCACCGACGGTGTGCTGTGCACCGCGCGTCGTGTGGACAGTCAGTCGCGCCCAGAGCGGCGATCGGTCCTCGATGACATTATCGATATCGCCGAACGGTAGCTCAACGCGACTGCGGCCATCCGCGATGGTCAGTACATCATCTGCGAATGAAACCGCCGCCGCACCGCGACCGAGCAGACGGTACAGCGCGATCGCTTGCGCGGTGGTCGGCCGAGGTGCTTCTATCGTCATTACGCGATCACGCAGGCGCCGGCGGCAGGCCGACGGCGTCCTTTACTTCGGTTAGGACTTCTTGGGCGATTACTCGGGCGCGGTGGGCGCCGTTGGCCAGGACCTCGTCTACCTGTTCGGGGTGGGTGGCCAGCTCTTGGCGGCGGGCGCGGATTGGGGCGAGGGTGTTGTTGATGCTTTCGGCCAGCTGGGACTTGCAATCTACGCAGCCGATGCCCGCCGTGGTGCATTGGTTGTAGATTTCGGGCTGGCGCTGGGGGCCGAAGACGCCGTGCAGGGAATAGACGTTGCAGACTTCGGGGCGGCCGGGATCGGTGCGTCGGACGCGCTGCGGGTCGGTGATTGCGCCGCGCACGGCTTTGGCGGTCTCCTCCGGGGTGGCGGCCATATCGACCGCGTTGCCGTAGGACTTGCTCATTTTGCGGTTATCGAAACCGAGCACCATCGGCGCGTTGGTCAGCTCCGCTTCCGGCTCGGGGAAGACATCGCCGAAGTGGCGGTTGAAGCGCCGCACGATTTCGCGCGCGAGTTCGAGGTGGGGCAGTTGATCTTCGCCGACGGGCACCTTGTTGGCGCGGTAGAGCACGATGTCGGCGGTTTGCAGCACGGGGTAGCCGACCAGCCCGTAGTTGACGTTATCGGGCTGGGAGCGCACCTTTTCCTTGAAGGTGGGGACGCGCAGGAGCATGCCGTTGGGCGTGACCATGCTGAGCAGCAGGTGCAGTTCGGAGACTTCGGGCACGTGGCTTTGCACGTAGAGGATGGTTTCCTCGGGGCGAATGCCGGCGGCGAGCAGGTCCATCGCCGTTTCGCGCACATTGGCGCGCAGCTTGTCGGTGTCGGTGAGCGTGGTGAGCGAGTGCAGATCGACGATCGAGTAGATGCACTCGTAGCGGTCCTGCAGCGCGACGAAGTTTTGGATGGCTCCGAGGTAGTTGCCGATGTGCTGGCGTCCGGTGGCGCGGATGCCGGCGAAGACGCGGTCCTGCATGGGCGCGGATTCCTCTCTGGTATTTCGGATGTTGGGGGTTGGCGTTACATTTCGTCAGGCGCGGGGACGCCGATCAGGCGCAGCGCGGCGGCGAGCGCGCACTTGGCCGCTTCGACAAGCGTGAGCCGCGCGGCAGAACGGGCGGGCTCGGCGTCGTCGAGCACGCGGCAGGCGTCGTAGAAGTGGGTGAACTGCTGTGCCAGTTCCTGCGCGTAGGTGGTGAGGTGGTGGGGCTCGCGGCGGGCGGCCATATCGGCGATCAGTTCGGGCAGCGTGAGGATTGCGTTGATCAGCGCGTCCTCTCGCTCATGCGTAAGCAGGTCGAGGTTATCGGTGGATGCGCTCACGCCCTGTTCGGCGGCGGAGCGCAGGATGCCGGCGCAGCGGGCGTGGGCGTATTTCACGTATGTGGCGGGGTTGCGGCGCGGGTCCTGCGATACCGCGGCGTCGAGGTCGAAATCCATCTGGGCGTCGGCCGAGCGCTGGAGCAGGAAAAAGCGGGTCGCGTCGGCGCCCACCTCTTCGACCAGTTCGCGCAGCGTGACGAGTTCGCCGGTGCGCTTGGACATCCGCACGCGCTGCGAGCCTCGGCGCAGATGCACCAGCTGGTAGAGCAGCACTTCGAGCCGCTCACCGTCGCCGCCCACGGCGCTGACGGCGGCCTTGGTGCGCGCCACATGGCCGTGGTGATCCGCGCCCCAAACGTCGATCACGCGGTCGAAACCGCGCCGCAGGAATTTGTCGTAGTGATACGCGACATCGGTCGCGAAGTAGGTTTGCTCGCCGCTGCTGCGGACCAGGACATTATCTTTTACGTCGTCCTCGTCGTCGCCGGCGTCCCAGCGGAACCAGGTCGCGCCGTCCTTTTCGACGACGAAGCCGCCCTCGCGCAGCAGCGACATGGCGGACTGATACGACGGCTCCGCGCCGTCTTCGGTCGGCTCGAAGAGCGCGCGCTCCGACTGCCAGCGGTCGAAGCGCACGCCCAGCAGCAGCAGGTCGGCGCGGATTTGGTCGAGCATCAGCTCGAGGCCGCGGTCGATCAGCTCGCGGGGCGGCGCTTCTGGGTCGGCGTCGAGCCAACGCTCGCCCTCCTGCTGAGCGACTTGGGCGGCGAGGTCGATCATGTACGCGCCGCCGTAGCCGCCCTCGGGCAAGTCGGCCTCGCGCCCGTGCGCCTGTAAGTAGCGGGCGAGCAAGGTGCGCCCGAAGAGGCCGATTTGCGAGCCGGCGTCGTTGACGTAGTACTCGCGCTCGACTTCGCAGCCGGCGGCGTCGAGCACCGCGGCGAGGGCGTCGCCCAGCACGGCGCCGCGCCCGTTGCCGACCTGCAGCGGGCCGGTCGGGTTGGCGGAGACGAACTCGAGCTGCACGCGCTCGCCGGTCGGCTCGGCGGCGCAACCCCAGCGGTCGCCAGCGGCGATCGCTTCGAGCAGTCGGGCGCGCTTCCAGTCGGGGCGGATGCGCAGATTGATGAAGCCGGGCGGGGCGGCCTCGGCGGCGGCGAGCAGGTCGCCGCGCTCAACGCGGGCGACGATCGCCTCGGCGACTTCGAGCGGCGGCAGGCGCATCGCGCCGGCCAGGCGCATGGCGAGGTTGCAGGCGTAGTCGCCGTGCTCGGGGCTCTGGGAGCGTTGGACGCGGATTTCGGGCGCGGGCACGGAGGGCAGCGCGCCGTCCCGCTGAGCGCTCTGGAGGGCGTCGGCGAGCGCGTCGCGCACCAGCTCGCGCGTGTCGCTGGTCATGGTTGGGGCTTCCCCGTTCATTCGAGAACGCGGTAAGCCCTGAGGATACCAGCGGGCGGCGATGGGAGGGGCGGCGGCGTGGACAGATGCGCTCACCCTCCTCCGTGATGCCTGCGCTCGCCGCGGAGTTCCGCCGCCCGTTGCCTCGCGTTGGAACGAAGCGTTGTCGTGCGCGTCGGTTCCTGCCTACGCAGGAATGACGGGAGGGGGCGCAGGAATGACGGGAGGGGGCGCAGGAATGACGGGAGGGGGCGCAGGGATGACGGAGGGGGTGCGTGGTGTGGGTGATCGGGGCGTGGCGCGAGCGGTGGTGCTGGCTCGTGGCTTCGCACCCCCCACCTAACCTCCCCCTGGAAGGGGGGATGGATGAATTGGGGGCTTCCACTGGTCAAGCGGAAGGGATGAATTGGGGAAGGGGTGGGTGGGGTGGGTGGGTTGGGCGGGTGGCGGGAACTAGGTGGCGAGGGCGGGTTCGGGGGGCGCCACGGGGGCGGGGTGGAAGGTGAACTCGTTGTTGGCGTGGTCAATCTGAACGACGGTTTGCTCGGGGAATTCGTTGGCGAGCAGCAGCTTGCTCAGCGGGTTTTCGATGCGGCGCTGAAAGACGCGGCGCAGGGGGCGCGCGCCGAAAGCCGGGTCGAGCCCCTCGGCGGCGAGCGCGCGGCGGGCAGCGTCGGTCAGCTCGAGGCTGCGGCCCAGATCGGCGAGCCGCGCCGACTCCTCGGCCGCGATCAGATCGACGATCGCCAGCAGCTCCGCTTCGTTGAGCGGGTCGAAGGCGACGATTTCGTCGATGCGGTTGAGGAACTCGGGGCGGAAGAAGTCGCGCAGCGCGCGCTCGGCCGCGCGGTTGGCCAGGCGCGACTGCGCGTCGCGCGCGTCGCCGTCCTGGCGGAAGCCGACCGCGCTCTGCGGTCGGCTTTGGGTGCCGAGGTTGCTGGTCATGATCACCACCGTGTTGCGGAAGTCCACGGTGCGGCCCTGGCCATCGGTGATCCGCCCGTCGTCGAGCACCTGCAACAGCAGGTTGAAGACGTCGGGGTGCGCCTTTTCGATCTCGTCGAGCAGGACGACGCGGAAGGGGCGGCGGCGGACCAGTTCGGTCAGGCCGCCGGCGTCGTCGTAGCCGACGTAGCCGGGCGGCGCGCCGATGATTCGGCTGACGGTGTGGCGCTCCTGGTACTCGGACATATCGAGCCGCACCAGCGCGTCCTCGCTGTCGAAGAGCAGCTCGGCCAGCGCCTTGGCCAGCTCGGTCTTGCCCACGCCGGTGGGTCCGACGAAGATGAACGAGCCCATCGGACGGGTCGGATCCTTGAGTCCGGCGTGGGCGCGGCGCATCGCGTCGGCGACGACCGAGACGGCGGCGTGCTGGCCGATCACGCGGCGGTGCAGGTCTTCTTCGATCCGCAGCATGCGGGTCTGGTCGTCGGCGAGCATGCGCGAGACGGGGATGCCGGTCATCTCGCCGACCAGTTCGGCGATGTCGGCCTCGACGACCTCTTGGCGGCGGGGGTGCTGGGCGTCCCACTGCTCGCGCGCGCCGCGGTAGGTCTCCAGAATCTGGAGCAGTTCCTGCTTGATTCGCGCGGCCGCCTCGTAGTCCTGGCGCTGGGCGGCGGCTTCCTGCTCGTCGCGCAGCTCGTCGACGCGGCGCTGCAATTCGGCGACGCCGTCGGGCGGCGACTGGTTGGCGATCACCAGCCGCGAGGCGGCTTCGTCCATCAGGTCGATCGCCTTGTCGGGCAGGCGGCGCTCGGTCAGGTAGCGGTGGCTGAGCCGCGCCGCGGCGTCGAGCGCGGCGTCGTTGATCTCGACCTTGTGGTGGGCGACGTAGCGCGGGCGGATCGCGCGGAGGATTTCGATCGTTTCCTCGACCGAAGGCTCGTCGAGGTAGACGGGCGCGAAGCGGCGCTCAAGCGCGGAGTCTTTTTCGATGTGCTTGCGGTACTCGTCGAGCGTGGTCGCGCCGACGACGCGCAGCTCGCCGCGCGCGAGGGGCGGCTTGAGCATGTTGGCGGCGTCGATCGCGCCCTCCGCGCCGCCCGCGCCGACCACGGTGTGCAGCTCGTCGATGAACAGGATCACCTCGCCGTCGGACTCGCGCACCTCGTCGATCACCGATTGCAGGCGCTCCTCGAACTCGCCGCGGAACTTCGCGCCGGCCAGCAGCATGCCCATATCGAGCGCCATGATGCGCTTGCCGCGCAGGTTTTCGGGCACATCGCCGTCGCTGATCCGCTGCGCCAGACCTTCGGCGATGGCGGTTTTGCCCACGCCGGCCTCGCCGATGATCACCGGGTTGTTCTTGGTGCGGCGGTTGAGGATCTGGAGCACGCGGCGGATTTCGGTCTCGCGGCCGATCACCGGGTCCAGCTTGTCTTCCGCGGCGAGGCGGGTGATGTCGGTCGCGTAGCGGCCGAGCGAGTTGTATTTCGACTCGGCGTTGCGCGCGTCGACGCGGCGGTTGCCGCGAATCTGCTGCAGCGCGGCGTAGAGCCGTTCGCGGGTGATCTGGTAATGGCGCAGAATCTGCGCGGCTTCGCCGTCCTCGACGCCGGCCGCGGCGATCAGCAGATGCTCGACGCCGACGTACTCGTCGTTGAGTCGGTCGGCCTCGGCGTTGGCCGCCTCGAGCAGTTGCGCGATGCGCGGGGTGACGGTCAGCTGCACGGCGTCGTAGGAGAGTTTGGGCGTGCGGTCCAGCGCCGCCTCGGCGTCCTGCCGCAGCCGCCCGCGGTCGATCTCGAGCGCATTGAGCAGCTGCGCGGCGAGGCCGTCCTCGACGGAGGCGATCACGGCGAGCAGGTGCTCGACGTCCCACTGCGCGTGGCGCTTGCGGCGGACGAGCTGCTGGCTTTCGGCGAGCAGCCGCTGAGCCTGTTCGGTGAAACGGTCGTTGCGCATCATCTGGTTCACTCCCTTCGGCGGGCGCGTCGGCCCGATGCACTGCCCGGGCCGGCTTCGAGTCGGGGCAGGGCGGGCAGGCGTTGGTCGCGCTGGCGCTGCAATGCCTCGCGCAGCGCCGCGTTTTCGGCTTCGAGTTGGGAAATCTGCTCGCGCATCCGCAGGATGATGTCGGCGCCGGCGACATTGACGCCGAGCTCGCCGATCAGGCGGCGGATCAGCCGCAGCCGCGCGATGTCGGCCTCCGAGTAGATGCGCTGGCGGCCGCTGGAGCGGGCGGGGCGAATTAGCCCCTCGCGCTCGTAGCCGCGCAGCGTCTGCTGGTGGACGCCGACCATCTGGGCGGCGATTCGCATCGTGAAGATTGGGGCGGTGTCGTCTGGCATCAGTCGTCGCTCCCGTCCGTCGCTTCGTCGGGCTGTTCGAGCGCGCGCAGCCGGCGGAACAGCTCAAGCTGTTCGGGGCCGAGCGGGTCGGGCAGTTGCAGGCTGGCGCGAGCGAACAGATCACCGCGCTCGCCGCGTTTGCCCTGCTTGCCTCGTTTGCCTCGTTTACCCCGCGCTCCGCTCCGCAGGCGGGGCATGCCCTGGCCGGCCAAGCGGAAGACGCGCCCGTTCTGGGTGCCTTGCGGGATGCGCAGCGCGACGCGCCCGGTCAGAGTGGGCACGGCGACCTCGCCGCCCAGCGCCGCCGTGGCGATCGGCAGCTCCGCGTCGGTGTAGAGGTCGTCGCCCTTGCGCTCGAAGCGCGGATCGTCCTCAACGGTGATCACGAGGTAGAGGTCGCCGACCGCGCCGCCCGGTCCCGCCGCGCCCTTGCCGCTGACTTTGACCCGGCTGCCGGTCGCAACGCCGGGGGGGATTTTGACCTCGATTCGCGAGAAGCGCGGCGAGTCTGCTCCGCTCCCGCTTCTGGGCGCCTGGATCGTGCGCGACGCGCCCTGAAACGCCTCGCGCAGGCTGACGGTGACGGGGTGCTCGATGTCGCGCCCCTGCGGAGCGGGCGATCCGCCGCCAAAGCCGCTGAAGACGCCTTCAAAGAGGCCGCCCAAACCGCCGAGGTCGCCGAGGTCGGCCTGCTCCACGCGGAAGCGCGCGCCGCCGTGATGTCCGAACGGGCCGAAACCGCCGCCGGGCTGCCCGCCGGGTTGTCCGCCGGGCTGCTGGAAGCCGAACGCGCCGTTGCGCTCCATCTGCTCGAGCTGCTCGGCGTGCTCCCAGCGCTCGCCCCACTTGTCGTAGGCGGCGCGCTTCTTGTCGTCGCCGAGCACCTCGTGCGCCGAGTTGATCTCCTTGAAGCGATCCTCGGCGTCGGTGTCACCGCCCGTCACATCGGGGTGGTAGCGCCGCGCCAGCCGCCGGTAGGCCGACTGGATCTCCTTTTGGGAGGCGCTGCGGGGGACGCCGAGGATTTCGTAGAAATCGGAGGGCATGGCGGTGCTCCAGAACTGAGTGTGATCCTATCAGATATTCTGTGAGGCTTAATAGTTGAATAAGATACACTCAGCTTTATTGACAGGTTTGGAGCATCAGCATAGATTTGACCCATCAGCGACGCCGCACCAACCAAACCGACAAGCGGCGCGCAGGAAAGGACGGACGGAAATGGCAAAGCTCGTGATTCGGGACCCCTTCGCGGAGTTCGGCGACCTGTTCGACAACGCCTTCGGGCGGGCCTGGGCGGACTCGTTCGCGCGGCTGCCGGGCGCGCGCCCGGCGGTCGGCGCCGCCGGCCCGGCCGGGATGCCGGTGAACATCTACGACACCGAGGACGGCGTGGGGATCGAGGCCTGGGTGCCCGGCTTCACGCAGGACGAGGTGGAGGTGACGTTCGAGGACGGCCAGCTGACGGTCCGCGCGGAGAAGCAGTCGGAGGGCTCCGACGAGGCGGAAGGCGAGGGCCGCCGCTACCGGCGGCGCGAGGCGGCCTACCAGTCGCTGGAGCGCAGCTTCCACGTCGGCGGCGATTTCGACAGCGAGGGCATCAGCGGCGACCTGCGCAACGGGGTGCTGGACCTGCAGCTGAAGCGCGCGCAGAAGTCGGAGCCGCGGCGCATCCCGATCGCCGGCGAGTAGGCGGGCGGTGGGGTGAGCGCCCGGGGCTGCTCGGTGCGTCTCACCCCCCACCTCCGACTCCGTCACACCAGGCGGCGCTTGAGCGCCGCCGGATGTCCGGGGTGTTGTGCGGGGGAGGGTTCCTGCCTGCGCAGGAATGACGGGCGTGTGAACCGTTTCTAATGGGTGCGGGGTTGGGCGGGGAGGACTTGGAGGTTGAGGCTTGAGGCGAGGGTTTGGAGGTCGGGGGTGACTGGGGCGTCGGTGAGCAGTAGCGCGGCGATTTCGCGGGGGCGATTGGCCAGGGCGTCTTCGGCTTCCAGGACGGCGCGGAGTTTGACCAGGGCGAAGAGGGCGCGGCGGAGTTCGTGCGGCTCGGTTTCGGCGGGGCGGACTTCAACGATCGTCGCGGCGTCGGCGGCCAGGAAGGCGACATCGGATTCATCGCCGGAGGGGAACCAGCGCTCGGTGATCGCGGTTGCGCCGGGCGGGGCGAGCGCCTGCTCGGGGTGGGCGGCGGCCCACTCTTTGAGCGCGCGGTGGGCGGCGCTTTCTGCGCTGCCCGAGCGCGTCTTGGTGGGCGGCAGGCCGAAGCTGTAGACGCCGACGAGCACCCAGTCGTAGGCGGCGATGCGGGCCAGCGCGTCGGCGTCGGGCGCGCCGAGCAGGTCGGAGAGGGCTGGCGCGTCGGGCCAGGATGCGTCGATTCGCCGCTGCATTGCGGCGGCGATTTCGGCGAGCTCGTCCAGGGGGACATTCAGGCGCGCGGCCGCCGCGGCCGGAGCGGCTGGCTCGCGCTTGCGCGCGGACTTGCTGAGGAAGCGGAACAGCGCGCGCTGGTGGTCGATCGGGGCGGTCATTTGGGGTCTCCGTGGGCGGTAGGGTAGCGGTGGTTGGGCGGGCGGTGAGTTTGGAGCACGGCGGAGCGGCTGATGCGCGTGCCTTGGGAGATTTTTCGGGCGTACGACATTCGCGGGCGGGCGGAGGGGGCGGACGCGCCGCTGACGGCGGGACTGGCGGAGGCGATTGGGCGGGCGTTCGCGGCGATGCTGTCGGCTAATGCACAGGACGCACAGTCGGCGCAGTGCGTGGCGGCGGGGGATCAGCGGGCGAGCACGCCGGGGCTGCGGGCGGCGCTGATTGCGGGGTTGCGGGCGGGGGGCGTGGATGTGCTCGAGCTCGGGCTGGCGCCCTCGCCGCTGGCGTACTGGGCGGCGGCGGAGCGCTGCCGCACGGAGCGGCCGACGGCGGCGGCGATCGTGACGGCGTCGCACAATCCGCCCGATCAGAACGGGGTGAAGCTGTTGCACGGCTCGACGCTGCCGCTGGCGCCGGAGGAGATTCAGGAGCTTGGGCGGCGGATCGAGCGCGGCGATTTCACATCCATGGGGCGGGGCGGGCTTGCGGCGTGGGATCCGATTCCTGAGTACCTCGACGGTCTGGCGCGGTCCGGGGGGCGCGTCGACGGGTTGCGGGTGGTGGTGGATCCGGGCAACGGGGTGGCGGGGCTGACCGGCCCGGCGGCGCTGTCGGCGCTCGGCGCGCGGGTTGAGGTGATCAACGGGGAGCTGGCGGTGGAGCCGTCGCATCCGGCGGATCCGCAGCATGCGGAGAATGTGGAGCAGTTGAGGCGGGCGGCGCGCGACTCGGGGGCGGCGATCGGGTTCGCCTGGGACGGGGACGGGGATCGCCTGGGCGTTGTGGACGGGCGGGGGCGGCGGGTTGACCCGGATCGGGTGATGGCGCTGCTGGCGCGGGAGCATCTGGCGCGCCGGCCGGGGGCGCGAATTCATGTGGACGTGAAGACATCGCAGGCGGTGATCGAGGACATTCGGGCGCATGGGGGGGAGGCGGTGATGGGGCCGGTGGGGCATTCGCTGGCGAAGTGGGCGATGCACGCGGGGGGGATGGATTTCGGCGGGGAGCCGAGTTGCCACTACTACACGAGGGTGGCGCGGCCGGCGCATATCACGGATGACGCGGTGCGGGCGGCCTGCCGCGTGGCGGCGATCTGCGCGCGGGGGTTGGCGGGCGAGACGGCGACACTGAAGCAGCAGCTGGATGCGATTCCGTCCTGGCTGGCGTCGCCGGAGGTGCAGTTGCCGTGCGCGGACGAGCGTAAGTTCGAGGCGGCGGCGCGGGTTGCGGGTCTGTTCGCGCGGCGCGGTCCGGTGATTGAGATCGACGGGGCGCGGGCGGATTATTCGCGGATCGAGCCGGGCGCGTGGGCGTTGGTGCGGGCGTCGAATACGAATCCAGTGCTGACGGTGCGTCTGGAGGCGCGCACGGATGCGGGGTACGAGCGGGTGCGGGAGGACGTGCGGCGAGTTCTGGAGCAGGCTGGGGTGGATGGGGCGGCGTTGGCGGGGGTGGAGCCAGGCAATGCTGCTTCGTAGCCAAGAGGCTGCGCTCGCCGGCCTCGCGCTTGGCGCGCTGGCGCTGCTCGCACTGGCCGCCTTGGGCGCTGGCGGTGGGTGGCAGCGCGCCGGCGCTGAGGATGACCGGCGGGCGGCGGCGATCAGCGTCGGCGGGGCGCACGCCTGCGCGTTGCTCGACTCCGGCGAGATCACGTGCTGGGGCGAAAACGACCGGGGCCAAACGGATGCGCCGGCGGGGCGCTTCAGCGCGGTCAGCGCCGGCCGGCACCACACCTGTGCGCTGCGTGAGGCGGGCACGGTCGCGTGCTGGGGAAGTAAGTGGGACGGCCAAGCGGAGGCGCCGGCTGGGCGCTTCAGCGTGGTCAGCATCGGCGGGAACCACAGTTGCGGGCTGCGCGAGACTGGCGCGGTCGAGTGCTGGGGAAACAACGAAGCCGGGCAAACAGAGATACCCACAGGGCGCTTCAGCGCAGTCAGCGCCGGCGATTGGCACGTCTGCGGGCTGCGCGAGACGGGTAGCGCTGAGTGCTGGGGGCACAACGACGACGGGCAAACAGACGCTCCACCGGGGCGTTTCAGCGCGGTCAGCGCGGGCCTGTGGCACAGTTGCGGGCTGCGCGAGACGGGTGCCATTGAGTGTTGGGGATACAACATCTACGGCGAAGCGGATGCGCCGGCGGGCCGCTTTAGCGCGGTGAGCGCCGGCCAGCACCACACCTGCGGGCTGCGCGAGACGGGCACGGTTGAGTGCTGGGGAGACAACAGCCACGGCCAAGCGGACGCGCCGGCGGGGCGTTTCAGCGCGGTCAGCGCGGGCGATGTACATACCTGCGGGTTGCGGGAGATGGGCACGGTTACGTGCTGGGGAGACAACGACCACGGCCAGGCGGACGCGCCGGCGGGGCGCTTCAGCGCGGTCAGCGCGGGCGGGGACCAAACCTGCGGGCTGCACGAGACGGGCGCGGTCGAGTGCTGGGGATACAGCAGCTACGGCCAAGCGGACGCGCCGGCGGGGCGCTTCAGCGCGGTCAGCGCGGGCTGGTATCACAGTTGCGGGCTGCGCGAGACGGGTGCGGTTACGTGCTGGGGGTTCAACTACTACGGCGAAACGGATGTACAGTCGGGACGCTTCAGCACGGTCAGCACCGGCACGGCGCATAACTGCGGGTTGCGCGAGACCGGCGAGGTCGAGTGCTGGGGACGAAACTTCGAAGGCCAAACGGATGCGCCAGCGGGGCGCTTCGGCGCGGTCAGCGCGGGCCAGATCCACAGTTGCGGGCTGCGCAAGACGGGCGTGATTGAGTGCTGGGGAAACAACGACTACGGCCAAAGGGATGCGCCAGCGGGACATTTCAGCGCGGTCAGCGCGGGCACTATGCACACCTGCGCACTGCGCGAGACGGGCGCGGTTACGTGCTGGGGGTGGAACTACTACGGTCAAACGAATGCGCCGACGGGGCGCTTCAGCGCAGTCAGTGCAGGCGCTTCCCGCAGTTGCGGCCTAAGCGAGACGGGCGCGGTCGAGTGTTGGGGGTACAGCTTTGACGGCCAGCCGCAACCGCCTGCGGGCAGATACACCGCGCTCAGCGTCGGCTGGTACCACATCTGCGCGCTGGGCGAGGACGGGGCGATCAACTGCTGGATGATCGACAACCGCGCGGTCGATGTGCCGGCCTGGCTGCGGGGGCCGACGCTCGCCGTCCCGGCGACGGGTTCCGGCGGGCTGCTTGACCGCGGCGCGGAGGCGCCGCGCGCCGGCATTGCGGCGTTTGGTGCTGCGCTGCTTTCGTTGCTCGTTCTGGCGTTGCTGCGGGGGAGCCGCAGGCGGTCGTAGGGGGAACGCACTGCGCCCCCCTTTCCGTCGTTCCTGCGCAGGCAGGAATCCGTGGGGGTGCGGAAGCGGTTTGGGTGGGCCGTCGGGGTGTTGGGGGGTGTGGCGGCGCCGGGGGGTTGGGTGGGTTCCTGCCTGCGCAGGAATGACGGTTGGGGGCGTGGGGATGGCGGATGGGAGGGTAGGGGTGTGGCGACGCCGGGGGTTGGGTGGGTTCCTGCCTGCGCAGGAATGACGGGAGGGGGCGCAGGAATGACGGGAGGGGGCGCGGGGATGGCGGGATGGGGTGTGGGTGTGACGGAAAGGGGGTGGCGATCGGGGGTGGGCGTGGGCGATCGGGGCGCGGTACGACGGGTGGTGGCAGCGCGGTGCGTCCCACCCCCCACCTAACCTCCCCCCTGGAAGGGGGGAGGGATGAATTGGGGAAGGGGTGGGGGTGGGGGTGATTGGTGGGCAGCGGCGGAGGGGGTGGTTCGTTAGGGCTGGAGGCGGGTGGGTGTCGATGGGTGTTGCGTGCGCGGGTTCCTGCCTGCGCAGGAATGACGGAAGGGGGCGCGGGAATGACGGGAGGGGAGATGGGGTGAGGTGGGGGAGTGGGGATGTTGATGTGCGTCGGGTTCGGGCCTTTGCGTTGTCAGAGGGTGGCGGCGGGTTGGTGGGTGGGGGCCAGGAATTGTTTGAGGGCTTGGGCGGCTTCGGGGTGGGACCAGAGGTCGTCGTCCTGGTGGGCGTCCTGGAGGTTTTGGAGGATTTCGGCGACCTCCTGGTCGAGGGTCTGTTCGGGGTTGTGGTGATCGGGCGGATTCAGGTGGATGGTTGGGGTGGTCCTATCTGGTCGGAGGGGTTGGGGGTGTTCGGAGTTGTTCAGGTTTGTTCGGGTTTGTTCAGGGTTGTTCAGGGTCTGTTCGGGGTGGTTGATGGGCTGTTCGATGGGGGGCTCGGCGTCGGCGAGTTCTGCGGCGGGGTATTCGTTGACGGCGGCGGTGATGGTTTCGGGGTCGAGTTGGCCGGCGTCGGCGGCGCGGAGCAGGTCGCGGGCGGTGAGGCGGTACTCGCGCAGCGCGGACTGGAGCGCGCGGTCGCGGTGCTGGAGGTAGCGGATCAGGTCGGCGCTGTCGATGTGCTGGAAGAGCGGTTGGACTGAGCCGTCGGAGTTTTGGGCGGCGAAGGGTTCGAGCGGTTTGAGCGGGTTGGTGATGAGTTCGTGGATGCGGTGGCGGAGCAGGGCGAGGTGCTGGAGCAGGGCGTCGTGGGCGGTGGCGCGGGCGAACTCGGATTGATGGGTTTCGATGGCGCGGAGGTCGTCGTGGACGGTGGTTGGGGAGACGTGGAGTTCGTCGGCGATTTCGCGGATGGTGAAGTGGTGTTGGCGGAGTTCGTGTGCGCGGAGGGCGCGTCGGCGGCGCTGTGGGGAGAGGGGCATGGTGGGCGGCCTTTCGTGGTACGGGTGTTCTGTTGTGATGGTAGCAGGGTTTTGGGGAAGTGGGGGTTCCTGCCTGCGCAGGAATGACGGGTTGGGGGCGTGGGAATGATGGATGAGCGGGTGGGGTTTGGGCGATTGGGGCGGGGTAGGGGCGGCGGTGGTTGCTCGTTGCCTCCCACCCCCCACCTAACCTCCCCCCTTTCAGGGGGGAGGGATGAATTGGGGAAGGGGGAGTGGGGTTGGGTGGGTGCGCGCGTGGTTCCTGCCTGCGCAGGAATGACGGGAGGTAGGGTGCAGGAATGACGGTTGGGGGTGCGGGTTCCTGCCTGCGCAGGAATGACGGAGAGGGGGCGCAGGAATGACGGGTTGGGGGCGTGGGGGTTCCTGCCTGCGCAGGAATGACGGGAAGGGCGCAGGGGTGGCGGTTGGGGGGGTGGGCTGGGAGGGGTTAGTCGCCGCTGGGGGCGGGGGTGGGGGCGGGCGGGGCTTCGATGATTTCGCCGTGGCGGATGATTGAGCGGATGCGGGGTAGGCCGATGATGCAGACGAGCATCACGGCGACGAAGATGATGCCGGGCACGATGGCGAAGAGGCGGAGGTCGACGTAGTCGGCGGCGAGGCTGCTGACGAAGGCGCTGACGGACATGACGCCGCCGGCGAACATGGCGTAGAGGCTCATGACGCGCCCGCGGATGGCGTCGGGCACGACGGCTTGGACCATCACGCTGGAGAGGGCCATAAAGAGGGCGGTGCTGGCGCCGGTGATCACGCCGGCCACGAGCGCGAGCGAGAGGGAGTTGGCCAGGCCGAAGAAGGTGAGCGCCGCGCCGGAGGTGAGCCCGACGACGAGCAGGATGCGGCCGCGCACGGCTCCGCCCGGCACGGCGGAGAGCGCGATGGTGGCGACCAGGGCGCCGCCGCCGAAGCCCATCAGCAGGTAGCCGAATTCGGTGGAGCCGCCGCCCAGCACGCGGTCGGCGTAGGCGGGCAGCAGGGTGAGGTCGAAGGCCATGGTGAGCATGCAGTGGAGTGCGACGAGGCCGATGGTGAGGCGCACGGTGGGGGCCTGACCGAGGTATTGGAGGCCTTCGCGAATGTTTTCGGCGGTGCTGCGCAGGATGCTCACGCCGCGCTTGGCTTCGATGCCGCCGGTGGAGCGGACGTTGATCCTGAGCATCTGCCAGACGGAGAGGCCGAGGAAGATGGCGGCGCCGACGAAGACCCAGCCGGTGCCGAGGTGTTCGAGCACGGGGCCTGCGACGGGGCCGATCACCTTGGAGCCGAACTGCATCATGGAGGCGAGCGTGATGGCGCTGAGCAGGGCTGCGCCTTTGACGGTGTTGGGGAGCAGCGCGGCCTGGGCGGGCATTTCGCCGGAGCGGATGATGCCGGAGATGACGGTGACCAGGACGAGGTTCCAGAGGGCGATGGCGCCGGTGAAGGCGAGCGCGGCGAGGGTGAGGGCGGTGAGCGCGGCGCCGATGCGGCAGAGCATTACGACGCGGGCGCGGTCGTAGCGGTCGGCCAATGCGCCGCCGAGCGGGGCGAGCACCCAGGGGCCGATTGCGGCGAAGGTCACCGCGCCGCTGGCCGATGCGCTGCCGGTGAGGTCGTAGGCGATCCAGCCGCGCGCGGTGATCAGCGCCCAGAGGGAGATTGCGGAGAGTCCGGCGGCGTAGAAGAGCTTGCGGTATTCGCCCGACTCCATGGCGGGGAAGAAGCGGCGCAGGGTGGTTTGGGTTTGGGGCATTGGGGCAGGCTACGCCCTTTGCGGGGGTGCTGCCGAACACTCCCCAACGCGCGATACGCTGCGTGGGTCGGAGAACGCAAGCGGGCGTATGCGTCGGCAAGGCGCTGAGTCAGGCGCTGAGGAGGACGGCAATGGCGAATCAAGCGAGCGATGTGAACGATGCGAGTGGGGCGGGCGAGCTGCGGCGGCGGAGTTCGGTGCTGGTGGATGGGCCGAATCGAGCGGCGGCGCGGTCGCAGCTGCACTCGGTGGGGTTTATGCCGGAGGATCTGCGGCGTCCGCTGGTGATGGTGGCGCACTCGTGGATCGGGACGATGCCGTGCAATTTTTCGCACCGCGAGCTGGCGCAGGACGTGATGCGGGGGGTGCGGGAGGCGGGCGGGACGCCGATGGAGGTGAACACGGTCTCGATTTCGGACGGGATCACGATGGGCACGGAGGGGATGAAGGCGTCGCTGGTCTCGCGGGAGTTGATCACGGACTCGATTGAGTTGTGCGGGGTGGGCTACGCCTTCGACGCGGCGGTGGTGATCTGCGGCTGCGACAAGACGATTCCGGCGGCGGCGATGGCGATGGCGCGGCTGAACATTCCGGCGGTGGCGCTGTACAGCGGCTCGATTGCGCCGGGGCGTCACCACGACGGGCGGGATCTGACGATTCAGGATGTGTTCGAGGCGGTGGGGCAGCACGCGGCGGGGACGATCGACGACGAGGAGTTGGCGGCGATCGAGATGAACGCCTGCCCCGGAGCGGGCGCGTGCGGCGCGCAGTACACGGCGAACACGATGGCGACGGTGCTGGAGTTTCTGGGGCTGTCGCCGATGGGCAGCGCGACGGTGGGCGCGACGGACGCGCGCAAGGGCGAGGTGGGGCGGCAGGCGGGTCGGCTGGTGATGGATGTGCTGGCGCGGGGGGTGCGTCCGCGCGATTTGCTGACGCAGGCGGCGTTTGAGAACGGGATCGCCTGCGCGGCTTCGACGGGCGGCTCGACCAATGTGGTGCTGCATTTGCTGGCGCTGGCGCGCGAGGCGGGGGTGGAGCTGAGCATCGACGATTTCGACCGGGTTTCGGAGGCGACGCCGCTGATTGGGGACCTGCGGCCGGGCGGGCGTTACGTCGCGCTGGATATGGATCGGGCGGGGGGGACGCCGTTGCTGGCGCGTCGGCTGCTGGAGCACGGCAAGCTGCACGGCGATGAGCTGACGGTGACGGGCCGGACGATCGCGGAGGAGTGCGCCGACGCGGAGGAGGCGGCGGGGCAGGAAGTGATTCTGCCGGTGGAGCGGGCGCTGAAGGAGACGGGCGGGCTGGTGATTCTGAAGGGTTCGCTCGCGCCGGAGGGCTGCGTGGTGAAAGTGGCGGGCTACGAGCGGCAGTTACAGCGCGGGCCGGCGCGGGTCTTCGAGCGGGAAGAGGATGCGATGGCGGCGGTGACGGCGGGGGAGATTGTCGCGGGGGACATCGTGGTGATTCGCTACGAGGGGCCGAAGGGCGGTCCGGGGATGCGGGAGATGCTGGGGGTGACGGCGGCGCTGGTGGGCGCGGGTCTGGGGGAGAGCGTGGCGCTGCTGACGGACGGGCGCTTTTCGGGGGCGACGCGCGGCCTGATGGCGGGGCATGTGGCGCCGGAGGCGTTTGTGGGCGGGCCGATCGCGCTGGTGGAGGAGGGAGACGAGATTACGCTGGATATTGCGAACCGGCGGCTGGATCTGGAGGTGGATGAGGGGGAGTTGGAGCGTCGGCGGGCGGGGTGGTCGCCGCCTGCGGCGAACTACGCGAGCGGGGTGTTTGCGAAGTACGCGCAGTTGGTCAGCGGGGCGGAGCGCGGCGCGGTGACGAGCTGACGTGGTAGACTGGGCTTGCCGGGAGGGCTGGCCATGATGGACAGCGTGACGCTGGAGAATTTCCGCTGTTTCCGCGAGCGGCAGACGGTGCGGCTTGCGCCGCTGACGCTGCTGGTGGGGGAGAACAGCACGGGGAAGACGTCGTTTTTGGCGATGCTGCGGGCGCTCTCAACATTCGCATATGCGCAACGCGCTCCGGACTTCAAGGAACCGCCATACGACCTCGGCAGCTTCGACGAAATCGTGCACTCTCGCAGCGACTCGGGTGACCATCCTGAGTCGTTTGAAGCTGGGTTCACTGCGCGACAGTCTGGCCAGAGCAGAACACGACGGGGGCGCCCTTACGAATTCTGTGTCACGTTCGCTGAACGCGGTACCGCGCCCGTGCCAATCCGACGGCGCATTGCCGCCGGTGACACGTGGGTCGAAGATGTGTTGGATACTCCAAGTGGGTACTCCGTGCGATTCGGAACGCCTCGAGGCACTTGGTCGGTCGTCGCTCCCCCTTGGCTGGGCGTGCCGATAGAGCTCGGCGACCAAATGTATCTGTACTACGCACTCGACCGCGCGTTGCTTCGGGTACCGCCTGAGAGTCAACGCGAGAATGGCTTCGCCGTAACCCCGCTTGGTGGATCACCCGAGGTGAGTTCCGATGATCGGGATCTGCTGACGCGACTCGAGAATCACATCTTTCAGCTCACTGGCGCACCTCCGTTTGCTAGTGCGCCAGTCCGCTCGAAGCCACATCGGACTTACGACCCCGCGCGTCCGGACCGTGATCCCGAGGGTGACTACGTACCTATGTACCTAGCAGATCTGCTGCGGCAACAGAAGGAGTCGTGGAACAAGCTCAAGAAGCGCATCGAAAAGTTCGGCAAATCTGCCGGTCTCTTTGACGGGCTTTCCATACGACAGTTCGGACCCAGAGCAAGCGAGCCCTTTCAGGTGCAAGTACGAACGGGCGGCGATGACCCGATTGGGCCTGATCGCAATCTATTGGACGTCGGCTATGGCGTGAGCCAAGTACTGCCGATCGTGACAGAACTACTCCGGCCTGATGCCGCAGATCAACATTTACTCCAACAACCGGAAGTGCACCTGCATCCGAGCGCGCAGGCGGCGTTGGGCACGCTGTTCTGCGAAGTTGCCGCAGGGGGGCGGCAGTTGATCGTCGAGACGCATAGCGACCACCTGATGGATCGCGTCCGGATGGATGTGCGCGACGGGACGACCGGGCTCAAGCCGGAGGATGTGTCGCTGCTGTACTTCGAGCGGAACGGTCTGGATGTGTGCATCCACTCGCTGCGGTTCGACAGGCTGGGCAATGTGCTGGATGCGCCGCGGGGGTACCGAAGTTTCTTCATGCAGGAAGTGGACCGATCGCTGTGGCCGCCGAGATAGGTTGCGCGATCGTCGACGCGAACGCCGTATCGGATGTCTTCGGCGATGCTCCGTCTGAAGCAGGTGCCAGCTTCCGCCGCTGGATCAACTCAGGCGACGGTCAGTTGATATCAGGCGGCAAGCTGCAAAAGGAGCTATGCCGAGCCTCAGGTACCTTTCGTCTGTGGGTGGCCGCAGCCCGGGCTGCGGGGCAGCTGACGGTGTTCAGCCCTGAAGATCTCCAATCACAGATCGACCACTTTGAGAGCCATCGCAACCGTCGATCGAACGATGCTCACGTTCTCGCGCTGGCAATGGCGAGCGGGGCGCGGTTGCTGTACACCAACGATGAGGCGCTCCAGCAGGATTTCAGGGATCATACGCTGATCAACAACCCGCGGGGGCGTGTGTTCTCAACCCGCGTCAACAGGCAGTTCGACAGGCAAAAGCGGGAGCTGCTGCGAACTGCGCCGCCTTGCCGCGCTCCTTAGGCAGTGTTCGCAATTCCGCTTTTTCTGCGCAGGTGTGCGCAAGATGAGCCGCGCTTGCTGCGTCGTGGGTTCCTGCCTGCGCAGGAATGACGGAGAGGGGCGCAGGAATGACGGAGGGCGGGAGAGAGGGCGGAGGGAACGTAGGAATGCAGAAGGGCGGAGGCGGGGAGGGGTGGAGGGGGGCGCAGGAATGACGGAGGGCGGGAGAGAGGGCAGAGAGAGCGTAGGAATGCAGAAGGGCGTAGGAATGAAGAATGACGGAGGGCGAGGGAGGGGTGGAGGAGCGACAGAGGCGCGGGGTGGGCGATCGAGGCGCGGCGTGGTTGGTATGCCGGCTCGCTGCGTCCCACCCCCCACCTAACCTCCCCCCTGGAAGGGGGGAGGGATGAATTGGGCAAGGGCGCGGGTATGACGGATCTCGGTGCGCGTGAACAGCGCTAGGGGTTTAGACCTCGGGGCGCATGCGGCACCAGTCGGTGCTTTGCTCGTAGGCGTGGGCTACGCGGCAGATGGTGGCCTCGTCGAAGTGGCGGCCGCCGATCATCAGTCCGATGGGTAGGCCGTTGCGGTCGAAGCCGCAGGGGATGGAGATAGCGGGGATGCCGGTTACGTCGTAGGGGGCGGTGAGGCGGGCGAGTTCCGCGCTGTCGTCGCCTTCTTCGATTGTCGGCGCGGTGCGCGAAGTGGTTGGGGAGACCAGCACATCGACGGTTTGCAGCACTGTTACCGTTTCGTCGATGAAGAGGCGGCGCAGGCGTTGGTCGTTGATGTAATCGACCGCGCTGACGGCCAGGCCGGCCTCGACGCGCGGCAGGATATCGCCGTACTCGTCGCGGCGTTCGCGCAGCCATTTGGCATGATAGGCGGCGGCTTCGGCGATGATCGTCAGGCCGCGCCCGCGGTCGGTTTGCAGCGGCAGCTCCACCTCGACGAGTTCCGCGCCCAGCCGTTGCAGGTGGTCGAGCGCTTCTTCGCAGTGGGCGAGCACATCTTCCTGGCAGTTTGTCCAGAGGAACTTGCGGGGGACGCCGATTCGCAGGTCGTCGACGCCTTCGCCGAGCATTGCGGTTGTATCGTCGACCGCGCGGTCGGCCGAGCCGGGATCGAGCGGATCGTAACCGGCGATTGCGTCGAGAAACATAGCGGCGTCCTCGACGGTACGCGCCAGCGGGCCGACGTGATCCAGCGTCCAGGAGAGCGGCAGTACGCCGGCGCGGGAGACGCGGCCGTAGGCGCCCATTAAGCCGACGACGCCGCAGAGCGAGGCGGGGATGCGGATGCTGCCGCCGGTGTCGCTGCCGATCGCGGCGAGCGCGGAGCCGACCGCGACGGCCGCGCCGCTGCCGCCGCTTGAGCCGCCGGGCGAGCGCTCGATATCCCAGGGGTTATGGACCGCGCCGTAGTGCGGATTGCGGCTGGTCGTACCGAATGCGAACTCGTGCAGGTTCAGTTTGCCGGGCAATACCGCGCCGGCTTGCTGTAGTTTGGTCCATACGGTGGCGTCTGTTTCGGGCACACGGTCGCGCAGGAAGCCCGAGCCGCCGGTGGTGGGGATGCCCGCGGTGTCGACCAGGTCTTTCAGACCGATGGGAATTCCGTGCAGCGGTCCGCGGTCGCGGCCGTCGCGCAGTTCGTCGTCGAGTTGCGCGGCCTGCTCTCGTGCGAGGTCGGCGGTCACGGTGATGTAGGCGTTGAGCAGCGGCTCGGTTTGTTCGAGGCGCTCGAGCACCGATTCGGTGAGCGCGGCGCAGGTGAGCGAGCCGTTGCGCAGGGCGGCGCCGGCTTCGGCGATGGTCAGGTCGTGGGGATGGCGTTCCAGATCGGTCATTGCGAACCTCGCTCTCCACGCGGCTCGCCGCGCTCGTCGCCCACGTCGAAACGCAGGCCGAAGGCGGGCTCGGTCTCGCCCAGGTCGGGCAGCCGCCCGCCGCGTTGCTCGTCCGCTCGAAGCGCCGCCGCCAGCATTGGGGCGACGCGATCCAGCTGTTCGTCGGTCGGCTGCGCGCCGAGCGCTTCCGCCGCCGCTCGCAGCGCATCGCGCACCGGGTTCGTCTCTGCCATCGCCCTGCTCCTCTCGCCGCGCTTCGATTCTAGGAGTTGCGGGGGCCGATGCGCGCGCGAGGGTTATCCTGCGAACCGCAGCAGCGCGAACGGCTGCCAGCGCAAGCAGCGAAAGGCGAAACGATGGCCGACGAAGTTCTGTTCGACGTGAACGAGCGGGTGGCGACGATCACCCTGAACCGCCCTGACAAACTGAATGCGATCGATGCGGCGCTTGGGGCGCAGCTGATCGAGTCGCTCGTGGAGGTGCGGGACAACGACGAGATTCGCTGCGCGGTGATCACGGGCGCGGGGCGCGCGTTCTGCGCGGGGGCGGATCTGACGCAGGGCGATGGGCCGGCGGCGTCGGCCGGGCCGGCGGGGCATTTCGAGGCTTCACCGCGCATTCGCTTCGACGAGTTCGACGCGAAGAAGCCGCTGATCGCGGCGATCAACGGGCACGCGCTGGGCGGCGGCTTCGAGATTGCGCTGATCTGCGATTTGCGGATCGGGGCGGACAACGAGCGGGCGCGGCTGGGGCTGCCCGAGATTACGCTCGGCTTCTTCCCGCTGGCGGGCGGGCCGATGCGGCTGCCGCGGGCGATTCCGCAGGCCTACGCGAACGAGATGCTGTTCCTGGGGCGGCGGCTGGATATGCAGACGGCGCTGCAGTGGGGGCTGATTTCGCGGCTGGTGCCGCCCGATGAGTTGCTGCCGACGGCGCAGGAGATGGCCTCGCAGATCGCGGGCTACGCGCCGATTGCGGTGCGCGCGCTGAAGGAGCTGACCTACGCGCAGTCGGATATGACGCTGGAGCAGGCGAACCGTTTCGGGGCGTCGCTGCGCTGGATTGTGGGGCAGACGGCGGACTCGAAGGAGGGTCCGCGCGCGTTCGCGGAGGGCCGCCAGCCGGAGTTCAAGGGGGAGTAGCGCGATGGCTGCGGGGCTGCCGCTGGATGGGGTGTTGGTGTTGGACCTGACGCGGGCGCGGGCGGGGCCGACGGCGACGCGGCAGTTGGGCGACTGGGGGGCGGATGTGCTGAAGGTCGAGGCGCCCGCGCCGCCGGGCGCGCCGGAAGGCGTTACGGGCGCGCGGGAGAGCAGCGACTTTCTCAATCTGCACCGTAACAAACGATCGCTGACGCTCAATCTGAAAGAGCCGGAGGCGCGGGAGATTTTTCTGCGCCTGGCGGAGCGCGCGGATGTGGTCGTGGAGAATTACCGGCCTGGCGTGAAGCATCGGCTGGGGATCGACTACGAGACGGTGCGGGCGCGCAATCCGCGGATCATTTACGGCAGCATTTCGGGTTTCGGGCAGACGGGGCCGTACGCGGATCGGCCGGGGGTGGATCAGATCGCGCAGGGTCTGGGCGGGATTATGTCGGTGACGGGGCTGCCGGGGCAGGGGCCGGTGCGGGTGGGGATTCCGATTGCGGATCTGTGCGCGGGCAACTTTCTGGCGCAGGCGATTTTGCTGGCGCTGATTGAGCGGGAGCGTTCGGGCGAGGGGCAGTGGGTGCATACGTCGCTGCTGGAGGCGCAGATCGCGATGCTGGATTTGCAGGCGACGCGCTGGCTGATCGATGATGAGGTTCCGCCGCAGGCGGGGAATGATCATCCGACGTTGATGCCGACCGGGGTGTATCCGACGGCGGACGGTCATATCAACATCGCGGCGTCGGGCGGGGTGATGTTTGAGCGGCTGTGCAAGGCGCTCGGTGCGCCGCAACTGCTCGAGCACGGCGATTACGCTACGTCGGAGTTGCGCTCGCGCAACCGCGCGGCGCTGAATGAGGCGATTGCGGAGCGCACTCGGACGCGGGGGAGCGAGGCGTGGATTGCGGCGCTGAATGAGGCGGGGGTGCCGTGCGGGCCGATTTACGGCATCGACCAGACTTTCGCCAATGAGCAGGTGCGGCATCTGGCGATTGATCGGCCGGCGCCGCATGATGAGCGGGGCGAAATCCGCGTGGTGGGGCAGCCGATTCATCTGGAGCGGACGCCGCAGCCGGAGCGGATGCGGTTACCGACGCCGCAGCTGGGCGAGCATACCGACGAGGTGCTGGCCGAGCTCGGTTACAGCGAGGAGGCCGCCGCGGAGCTGCGCGCGCGCGGCGTGATTTAGGAGGACGCGATGAAGCGGGTCGAACTCGAGACGGAAAAGATGCTGGCCTGGAGCGAGGACGGCATCGGCTGGATGGTGTTCAACAACCCGGAGCGGCTGAACGCGATGGGGGTCGAGATGAATGCGGCGATCCCGACGATTCTGCATACGTTCCGCGATGATCCGGAGGTGCGCGTGGTGGTGATGAAGGGGGCGGGCGAGCGGGCGTTTGTTTCGGGCGCGGATATTTCCGAGTTTGAGTCGCGTCGCTCGGATCCGGAGACGATTCGGCGGTACGACGAGATCGGCGCGGCGGCGGGTCGGGCGTACGGGGAGTTGGACAAGCCGCTGATCGCGATGATTCGCGGTTTCTGCATGGGCGGGGGATTGCTGACGGCGCTGCGGGCGGATTTGCGGATCGCGTCGGACGATTCGCAGTTCGGGGTGCCGGCGGCGCGGCTGGGTCTGGGTTACGGTTACGGGGGGGTGAAGACGCTGATGGATTTGGCGGGGCGCGCGGCGACGGAGGAGATTCTGATTACGGGGAAGCGCTTCGACGCGGCGGATGCGATGCGCTGGGGGTTGGTCAATCGGGTGACGAGCGCGGCGGGGCTGGAGTCGGCGGTGCTGGAGTTGGCGGCGGCGGTGGCGTCGAACGCGCCGCTGACGATTCGGGCGATTCGCTATGCGATCGGGCAGGTGGTGAAGGATCCGGAGGCGCGGGATTTGGGGGTGCTGGAGGGTCTGATCGCGGAGTGCTTCGCGAGCGAGGACTACAGGGAGGGTCGTCGGGCGTTCATGGAGAAGCGGCGTCCGGAGTTCCGGGGGCGGTGAGGGAGTCTGCCGAGCGCTTGACGCCGCCGGACGCATCCCGGATACTTGACGTGGTCCGCAAGGAGGGCCGCCATGCCGACACCCACGTGGTACTTCCGCGAGATGGCCGACGACGAGATCACTCTGGAGGCGATCCAGAGCGAGTTCTTCAACCAGTCGGACCTGGCTGAGCGGCTGGTCCGCGAAGCGTTGCAGAACTCGCTTGATGCTCGAGAGGGCCAGCAGACGATCCATGTGCGCTTCGCATTCAGCGGTCAGCGCCACGCCTTAAGCGTTGACGACGCCCAGCCCTACCTGCGCGACTTGCATCCACACCTCGACTGCCTTGACCCGGTCAACGTAGATGACGACCCAACATCGGGCGCGTACACGCCGTCACGAGTCGTGGAGGAATCAATGCGGTTCCTCACGATTGAAGACTTCGGCACAACCGGTCTTGTGGGCGAGATCGGCGACAACCCTGATGAGGTTGAGGGCAACAACTTCTGGGGCTTCTTTCGCAGCATCGGCATTTCGCCGAAAGGCGAAGATGACGCAGGCTCGTGGGGATTGGGCAAGTGGGTCTTCCCCGACGCCTCGCTGATTCGCTCGTTCATCGCTCTCACCCGACGACCAGAAGAGTCTCGTGATCTCCTGATGGGGATGTCGATTGTCAAAACCCACCAAGCGCCGTCGGGCGTGCGCTATCCCTACTACGGACATTTTGTCGCTGACCCCGACGGGCCCATCCAGATGCCAGTGGATTCGAGCGATGACCCAAGGGGCTTCGTTCGGACCTTCCAGCAGGACTTCCTCCTTGAGCGGGACAATCGGCCCGGGCTGTCAGTGGTCATTCTCCATCCAAACCCGGTCTTGACGCCGGCCAGCATCGCTCGCGCCGTGATCACACAGTACTTCTACCCGATCGTGCGTGGCCGTCTTGAAGTCGAAATCACAGCGCCTGGCTCCGACACGCGAATGATCACGGCCGGCACGATCGACGACGAACTGACACGCATCGCTCGATCGGGCGATGTCGACAGCATCGATCGGGCGGAGGAGTCGCCCGAGTCGCTCAGAGGGCTCGTCGGCCTGGCGAAGTGGGGCGAATCGCTCGATATCGACCGCCACTACATCGAGGTTGATCTGCCGACGTCGAAAAACGTCGACACATTCCTCTCCGATCACGAGCTAGCGGACCTTCGCAAGCGGTTCATGGACCACGAGCGGCTGGCGTTTTATCTGCGTCTCAGCGTGCGTCGACGCGGCGGACAGCCCACCCCGACGCATTGCCGAGTCTTCATTGAACGAGACGACAGCCTCGCTGCTGGGCATGATTACTTCGTCCGCGGGGATCTTCACGTGCCGTACATGGATCATCTGACGTACGCTTCCATCAAAGCCCGCGCACTGATGCTGGTGCCTCAGAACAACGAACTGGGCCACATGCTGCGCGACGCTGAAGGTCCCGCACACACATCGTGGGAGAAGCACGAAAGCCGCCTCAAGGCGAACTGGATCGGCGGCGGTGCGCGTGTAAGCGAAGTTCGACAGTCACCTCTGCGCTTGATCCAAGCACTGGGCGTCACCAAACCGGAGCGAGAACGGGCGCTGCTGGCTGATCTCTTTCCTGCATCCGACCCGGAACCCCCCTCGCGTGAGCCTAGCCCGCGGCCCCGCCAGCCTGCCGGAGACCCGCCAGTCAGAGTTTCAAGGCCGCCGGTCATTCGCGATCTGCCCAACAGCGCATTCGAGATTGCGTCTCGTAGGGGCGAGTTCCGCATCCGCCCGGCAGACGGGACAAGCTCACCCACCGTGGGCAGCGAATGGGTCGTGCAGTTCGCATACGACATCGCGCGATGGGGACCTGCAAAAGCGTTCTCCTATTTCGACCAATGCGTCAAGGAAGGGTACTGGGATTTCTCAGTCTTGGATGGCGCGTTGCAGGTCGAAGCAGACGGTTGCTCCGCGGAGCCAGTCGCACACAACAAGCTCTTGATGCGGATCGACAGCGAGGACTTTTTGCTGTCGGTCGAGGGCTTTGACTCGCGCGACATCGTTGTTCGCGTCGATCCGGTCGCCGTGGAGGCCGTCGTATGATTCGTCACTTCAACCACACTGATCGTCGCCGCATCGAGCACGAAGACGTCACTATCGAGCTGTTCCGCCCGCTAGATGGCGGCGCTGCGGAGTTCGCGGTGACCAAGCTGGACTTGGGCAAGTATGACTTTGAACCGGACGCTGCGGTCCGGATCGAGGCCCACAAAGGTCACGCGCTCCAGCGCTGGGACTGGGGAACCGTCGCCAATCCACACTCGCCGTTACCGAGTGAGTGCCAGCTGACGGATGTACCCAGCAGCTCGAGGTTCCGCGTCGCGGTTGTCGCCGGCGATGGCTCTGGACGGTTGCTCGGGCTCGGCGACCGCATCATACCCACAGGAGGCCGCGAGTCCCTAATCCATGTCGTGCCGTCCCTGGAGCTGGGCGAGGAAGTCTGGCGAGTTGACTTCTCCAGCGCGGATCCTGAGCTTCACGTCAACGAGTCCGTTCCCGCCATCATGGATTGCGTGCGACGGGACGCTGCGTTTCGTTCGCTGGTGCTCCCGGAGGTACTCCGCACTGTTCTTCACCGAGCGGTGATGGTTGAAGGCGCGGATCCCAACACAGACGAAGAGGACCAATGGACCGACTGGTTCCGCCTCGCGAAGAAGCATCACGGCGCAAACATTCCGAAACTGTCCGAGGAACGAAGTGAAGGGGACTTCAACGCCGCCTGGCAATGGATCGACGAAGTTGTATCCGCCTTTGCGGCTCAACCAGCGCTGAAGGCGACTCGCCTTTACGCTGGTGCGGAGCGAGGCTGACCATGCCATCAGCTCGCGAACTCACACCGGCCGGCATCGCGCGCGCCAGAGAGGTACTCGCCGACAGTCGCGCCCACCCCACGATGCCAATCGTCGTACCGCATGCTCTCCTCTTTGACCCCCCATTCAGCGCCGAGGTGCCCAACGCGCCCCAGGTACTGTCCCAACCGTTCGAATCGCGCAGAGCCGCTGCCGCCTACTTCACACCGCTCCTCGCTTCCGCGCGGTCGCGTTGGTTCGATCACTACGGGATGTGGTCATGGCTGGGGATGTACTTCCTGCGCGACAACATCCGCATGCGCGACGGGCGCGTCGACCTCTTTAGCCGCGACGAGAGCTACGTGATTTTCAGCGACGAAAGTCAGTCCGAACGCCGCCGCTACCTGCATTATCTCTGGTCGGCCTGGCAGGTCGCGGAAGTCCACCCGGATGCCACATACATCCTTGACCGGCCGCTGATGGATCAGTCCGACATCGTAGACCGTGTGTTCTCTTACCCGCGGCTGTTCAACTCCGTCGCGATCGTGCAGCTGATTCTGCGGCTCTACGCCGATGGGACAAACTCGAAGCCTCTGTCCGGCCGCTCCCGCGGGGGGCTGCGGCATCTGATCCGGGTGCTCGACCAGCTCGAACGCACGCACGACATCTACGGCATGACGCTCGATCAACTCCTCAGCCTCCTGCCCGCCGATTTTGATCGGTGGAAATCTGGCGGGTGAGATTGGGTAGGATAGGGGGGCGAGCAGCAGCGACCTGGAGGTGAGCGATGCCGGTGGAGTTCATTGGGATGATCGGGGTGAAGCCGTCGGAGGAGAATGCGGCGGTGCACATCATCGGCGGGGGGATTTCGCGCGAGTATTTGTGCGACTTTACGCGGGCGCACGAGGAGGCGGGCTTCGACCAGGTGCTGGTGGGCTACACGTCGGCGGCGGCGGACGGGCTGCATGTGGCGCAGGCGGCGGCGGGCTGCACGGAGCGGGTGAAGTTTCTGATTGCGCATCGGCCGGGCTTTGTGCAGCCGACGCTGGCGGCGCGGAAGTTCGCGACGCTGGACTATTTCACGGGCGGGCGGGTGTCGGTGCATGTGATTTCGGGGGGGCATGATGTGGAGCAGCGTCGGGACGGGGACTGGGCGGATCACGATGCGCGCTACCGGCGGACGGATGAGTATCTGACGGTGATGCGCCGGGCGCTGGCGGGGGGCGAGCCGTTCGATTTTTCGGGGGAGTTTTACCAGGTGGAGGGGGCGAGCGCGGATGTGGGGCCGTGGCAGGAGGGGGGCATTCCGATTTATTTCGGGGGCGCTTCGGACATCGCGTTCGAGACGGGGGTGAAGCACTGCGATGTGTACATGATGTGGGGCGAGCCGCGGGCGTCGATTGCGCGGACGATTGGGCGGGTGCGGGAGTTGGCGGCGCGGCACGGCCGGGAGCCGCGGCTGAGTGTGTCGTTTCGCCCGATCATCGCGGCGACGGAGGAGGCGGCGTGGGAGAAGGCGGAGGGGTATTTGGCGCGGGTGTCGGAGTTGTCGAAGCAGCCGCTGGATTTCCGCCCGCAGTCGCGCGGGTCGCAGCGGTTGCTGGAGTGGGCGGCGCAGGGGGATGTTCACGATGAGCGGTTGTGGATGCCGATTGCGGCGGCGACGGGGGCGGCGGGGAATACGTCGGCGCTGGTGGGGACGCCGGATCAGGTGGCGGAGGCGCTGCTGGCGTATTACGACCTGGGGGTGAGCACGATTTTGATTCGGGGTTTCGAGCCGCTGCCGGATGCGGTCGATTTCGGGCGGGAGTTGATTCCGACGGTGCGGGCGGAGGTGGCGAAGCGCGATGCGGCGGCGTCGCGCGAGCCGGCGGCGGTACGATGAGCGGGGCGATGAGCGCGGCGGGGGAGGTCGAGCGGCGGATTCGCGCGTATGAGGCGATGGGCTGGCATCGCACGGGCTGGGAGGGGGATGAGGCGGCGGCGGACTGGCTGATCGCGGAGTTGGAGGCGATGGGGGTTGAGGCGCGGGAGCAGCGTTTTCGGGCGCCGCGCTGGGAGTGGGAGCGCGCGGAGGTGCATGTCGCAGGCGGCCGAATCATTTTCGGCGAGCCGCTTAGCGATGGGCCGCTCAAGGCCGGTGTGGTCGCGCCGCTCCGTTCGGCTCCTGACGGCCATACGGTGTGCATCGCCGTTTGGCGAACGGAACCTGGGCAGCCGCTTCCGTTGGATAACAGCGTCTATAACCGCCTGGACGAGCTCCGCGCGCTTGGGGCGCAGGCCGTGTTGCTCGTGATGGGGGATGAGCACGGGAACAAGATCCTGCGGAATGCGGAGCGCCCGTGGGATCCGATTGACCTGCCGGTGCTACAGGTTGCGTCGGCTGACGCCGACTCGCTGGTCGAGGGCGCGATCGGAGAGTTGGTTATTGAGGGTCGGCGCGAGGTGGTGGAGGCGCGCAATGTGGTTGGGGAGATTGCGGGGGCGGATGGGGCGGCTGCGCCGGTGGCGCTGATTACGCCGAAGTCGGGCTGGTTTACGTGCGCGGCGGAGCGCGGGGGCGGGATAGCGGTGTGGCTGGCGGTGGCCGAGCGGATTATGGGGAGGATTGCGGGCGGGGAGCGTCCGCGGCGCGGGCTGCGGTTGGTCGCGAGCAGCGGGCATGAGCTGCATCATTTGGGGCTGGAGGCGTATCTCGAGTCGCTGGGGGATGGTGTTACGGAGGTAGCGGTGTGGGTGCATCTGGGTGCGTCGATTGGGGCGAAACGGGGGACGGCGCGGCTGGCGGCTTCGGATGCGGAGTTGATGGGGCTGGCGCAGGCGGCGTTGGCGGCGGCGGGGATCGAGCGGGAGGCGCTTGCGGTGGGCCGTTCGGGTTACGGCGAGGCGCGGAATATCGCGGAGGCGGGCGGGCGTTACGTTTCGCTGCTGGGCGGTCATCCGTATTTTCACAGCCCGATGGATACGTTTGAGCGTGCGGTGGATGTGGATTTGGCGGTGCGGCATGTGGATGCGGTGGAGTCGGTGGTGCGGGCACTTCTCGCCTGATGCTCAGCGCCTTCCTGCTTCACCCACCGGCACGCTGCGGGACCGTCGTTGCAGCCGCAAATCTCACGGCCGATTCAGGCGTTTGTCTTCGCCGCGCCGCGTTGTCTGCCCGAGCTAACCGCGCGGCGGAAAGGGATCCTTGGCGGGCTTGATGGTGTTCTTCTGGCGAATCTGTCCTTCCTGGTTATGCACCACCATTTCGCCGCCGCCGGACTTGCTCAGTGACTCTCGGGCCGCGTCCATCGCATCGCTCTGTGTCGAGTGGACAGATGAGGCGCGTTGGGCGTTCGGCTTTCTGACATCCCAGCCGTCTTTTCCGCCATCGCGAGGCGTCACGTGTCGTGAATTGGAAGGCATTTGAGTCTCCTTGCGCCCACTCGCCACACTGTGGCGACCCTTGGTAAAGGCGATCATAATCGGACGGGCGGAGGATGGCAAACGCGATGGAGAGGGCGTCAGCGCGTTCAACGCCGTTGGAGAGCAGAGCCACGCCCACGCCAGCCATGCGCCAGACTAGATGAGCCACGCAGCGGTTGTGCCGTCATGGTGCAGCTAGCCAGGGACGGGGCCGACATACCCCCTTTCCGGCTCACTATCAGGGTGCGACTGCTGTGTGGCAACGGCGTCACTGTCCTGTGCCGAAAGGGGGCCTCACGTGTCTCTCCAATTGCCGCTTCCCAGCTCCTTCGTGCAGCGCAGGTCTTGGCACCCAGCGCGACATCGGCTCCTGCTGGCGGCTGCGCCCGTCCTCGTCGCCTTCACGCTCGCCGTAGGTTGCGGTGGTGGTGCGGATTTCAACACCGGCAGCTGCGCCGCCATTCGCGCCCACATCCGCCAGCACAGCGACATCGGTGACGGGAGCGACCTGTACGTCTGGTGGGAGAGCGGCAGTGCGTACTGGTCGGACAGCATCGACGACATCCCCGACCTCGCCAACACGCGCTGGATGAGCCTCTACTGGCTCGCGGACGAGCGCTGCTGACGCTCGCCACTCGGCGGACAGTGTTTCCACAGCTCGGTGGACACACTTGAGAATGCGGCAGATGCGATTCAGCGGCGCATCACGCAGAGGTTGTGAGTGGGGAGGACAGGGGTCGCTCGGGTGATGAGCGGGTGCGCTATGGTTTCCAATAGCGACAACCCCGCTCGCACGATATGCCATCATTGTCGCCATCATATCGGGCATCGTAGCCTGGACAGCCGCGGTAGAATGGGCCGACAGTAGCCCAACCACCTCCGGGATGCGGGCGGCCTGAGTGTGCACAGCTCGACGAGCGGGTGGAGGTTGTGGTAGGACTGCGCCTCAAGCTGCGCACGAACGAGTCCATTTGACGGTCAATGTTCCGACCGCGCACGTAGGTGATTCCGACATAGCGGCCGTATGATCGAGCCCTGCTCCACTGAAACGAGATGCGGGTTCCGCGCGGAAGCAATGAGCGAAGATGTTGTGTGGCGGCAGCACCGCCAGGCTCGCCGATTTCAGGTGCCCGAACTCCCTGCATGCGGATTCGATATTCGCGGTTAGTCCTGCATCCCTTTGCGACGAACGTGTCGCCGTCGATCACGCGCACGACTTGGAGACAGTATCGCTTGGTCTGTGCGTTGGCAGTTTGCTGAAGGGCAGTGATGCCGAGCGCAACGACAAGCGCTGCTGCGACGAGGACTCCGATTCGGCGCATCGGTCTCTCCTGCCGTGGCTGCTAGACCACGGTCTGGCGACGAAGTGCCGCGAGTCTACCACCAGTGGTTCCTGTCTCGCGCAATACTTCGGCGGTGTGCTGGCCCAGGTGGGGTGGGGGGCGTTGGATTTGCCAGGAGGTGGCGGAGAGCTTGTAGGGGGCGCCGGGGAGGGGGATTGTCGGCGGCGTGGTTTGGGGGTTTGGGGTGTTTTGGAGGGTTGTTGTGGTCCAGAAGTCTCGGGCTTTTAGGTGGTTGGATTCGGCGACTTCGGCGATGGTGTGGACTGGTTGGAAGGAGATGCGGTTTTCGCTGAATTGCCGCCAGAGTTCGGATTTGGCGCGCTCGCGCATCCAGGGGTGCCAGAGGGCGTCGAGGGCGTCGGCGTGTTGGAAGGCGAGCCAGCGGTTTTCGAGGCGCTCGTCGTTGCGCCATTCGGGGCTGCCGAGCAGGTCGAGGAAGCGGTTCCACTGGTCGTCGACCATTGTGATGACCTCGAAGTAACCATCTTTGACGGGCGTGACCTGCCAGGGGTAGAAGGCGTTCATGCGCACGCCGGCGCGTCCGCGCGATTGGCCAGTGAAAACGTAGGCGGCGACGCCCGCGCCAGCCATGACGGAGCCGACGATATCGACGATTGAGAGCCAGATGTGTTGGCCGCCATTTTTGCCGTCATCCTGGCGGGCGGCGCGGCGTCCCAGCAGGGCGGCGATCGCGCCGTGGATGCCGCCCTGGTAGAGCGGGGCGTCGTAGGGCAGGCCGAGCGGCGCTTTGTCGGGGTCGCCGATGCGGTAGGAGATGCCGGAGGCCATTGAGGTGGTGAGCGAGGACGCTTGCCAGTCCTGCCGCTGGGTGCCGACGCCGAATGTGGTGATCGAAACTGTTACCAGGTTGGTGTTGTCGGCGGCGAGGTCGTCCCAGCTGAGGTTCAGTTCGCGCTGTTCGCGGATTGGGCGGGTTGTGACGACGGCTTCGGATGTCGCGGCGAGCCGGCGGAAGAGTCGGCGGCCGGCGGCGGTTTGCAGGTCGAGGGCGACGCTGCGTTTGTTGGTATCGAGGAAGAGGTGCAGTCCGCCCAGCTCGCGGTGCGGGCGGTCGGCGGGGAAGGGGCCGCGGCGGCGGATTGGGTCGCCGCGGCCGGGCGGCTCGATCTTGATCACGTCCGCGCCGAGGTCGGCGAGCAGCTTGCCGGCGTAGGCGGCGGCGATGCCGCCGCCGTCTTCGAGGACGCGGAAGCCCTCGAGCGCGCGGGGCGGCGCGGTCTCCGGCGTGGTGTCTGGCGTTGCATCGGTCATTGTGCGCGAGGATACCTAGACTGTGCGGAGCGGCGAAGAGCGGGCACGCGAAAGGCGGCGCAGAATGGACGAGCTGAGCGGCAAGGCGGCGCTGGTGACGGGCGCGGGCAGCGGGATTGGGCGCGGCATCGCGCTGGCGCTGGCGCGCGAGGGCGTGAACGTGGCGCTGGCGGATGTCGAGGGCGACACGGCGGCGGCGGTCGCGCGGGAGGTTGCGGCGCTGGAGGTCGAGGCGTTCGGCGTGCGGCTCGACGTGACGGACGAGGCGGCGCAGCGGGCGCTGGCGGAGCGGGTCGAGGCCGAGTGGGGCGGGCTGCACATCGTCTGCCTCAACGCGGGCGTGCTCAGCGCGGAGTTGCTCAGCGAGGCGACGGAGGCGGACTGGCAGTGGACGTTCGGCGTGAATCTGTTCGGCGTGGCGCGTGGGGTGCGGGCCTGTTTGCCGGCGCTGCGCCGCCGAGCGCCCGAGGCGCACATTCTGATCACGGCGTCGGTCGCCGGGCTGCGGCCCAACGAGGCGGCGCCGATTGGCATCTACAGCGCGAGCAAGCACGCGGTGGTGGCCTACGCGGATGTGCTGCACGACGAGTTGGCGGCGGAGGGGATCGGCGTTTCGGCGCTGTGCCCGGGCGGGGTGCAGACCAAGATCGGCGTCGCGGGGCGCAATCGGCCCGATGATTACGGCGGGCCCAACGACGCTGCGGTGTTCGGCAGCGGCGGCTCGGGTCTGTCGCGGGGGATGGATCCGGAAGAGGCGGGGCGGATCGCGGTGCGTGGGATTCAGGCGGGGCGGCGGCTGGTGTTGACGCATCCGGAGACGCGCGCGCAGGTCGCAGCGCGGCACCAGCGGATTATGGACGAGTACGACTTTCTCGAAGCGGCCAACGCCGCGGAAGCGGAGTAAGGAGAGCGACGATGAGCACGGAACAGATTCCCGCGGACGCGCAGCTGCCCGAGCCGGAGGTCGTGGAGGTTTCGGCGGGCGTTTTCGCGTACATTCAGCACGACGGCTCGTGGTGTTTGAATAACCCGGCGTTCGTCGCGGCAGCCGATCAGGTGATTGCGATCGATGCGTGCGCGACGGAGCGTCGCACACGGCTGTTCCGCGAGGCGATCGGGCGGCTTTCGGAGCAGCCGGTGCGCACGCTGGTCAATACGCACGCACACCTCGATCATACCTTCGGTAACTACCTGTTCGCCGAGGATGCGGTGATTGTGGGCCACGCGAACTGCCGCGCGGAGATACTGCACGACGCGCCGCAGCTGCCGGCGCGGGCGCGGCAGATGTTTCCCTCGGTGGAGTGGGGCGCGATCGAGGTGGTCGCGCCGTCGCTGACGTTCGAGGATCGGCTCTCGCTGTACGCGGGCGAGCTGGAGCTGGAGTTGATCTACGTTTCGCCGGCGCATACGAACACCGATGTGGTGGTCTGGCTGCCGGAGCGCAAGGTGGTCATCGCGGGCGATATCGTGTTTCACCGGGGCACGCCGTTTGCGCTGATGGGCTCGGTGGCGGGCTGGCTCGAGGCGCTCGATCGGGTGCGCGCGCTGGGCGCGGAGACGATCGTACCGGGGCACGGGCCGGTCGCGGGGCCGGAAGTACTCGATGATGTGGCGGATTACCTGCGCTTCGTGCAGGGGTCGGCGAAGGCGGGTTTCGAGGCCGGCGTGGCGCCGCTGGAGGTGGCGCGGGAGCTGGATTTGGGGCGCTTCGGGGAGTGGACGGACAGCGAGCGGATTGTGGGCAATCTGCACCGCGCATACAGCGAGTTGCGCGGGGAGCCGTGGGGAGCGGCGATCGATACGGCGGCGGCGTTCGGGGAGATGCTGGAGTACAACGGCGGGCAGCCGCTGCGGTGTCTGGCGTAGGAGGCGGGGAAGCGCGCTGTGTGCTGGAAGAGAGGCGGCTGTGGACGAGATTAACCTGTGGAAGATCGGCTCCGAGCGGGAGCTTGCGCCGCTGGACTCCGTCGCGCAGTTGGAAACGGAGTTACAGCTTGAGGACATCCTGGTGGCCCACCCGGAGCTGCTGGATGGCGGGATCGAGTTGGTCGGGCGGCAGACGCCGGCGGCGGGCGGTTGGCTCGACCTGTTGGCGGTTGACGCCGACGGTCGGCTGGTGATTTACGAGCTCAAACGCGGCACGCTCGGGCGCGACGCTGTTACGCAGGTGTTGGATTACGCTTCGGCGTTGGCGGAGAAGGATCCCGGCGAGATCGCGGAACACATCGGCGCGCGGTCGGGCGAGGGCGGGGTGCAGCAAATCGAGGATTTCGCCGCCTGGTATGAGGATCGATTCGGCGATCTCCAGCGGCTGCTGCCGGCGCGGATGGTGCTGGTCGGGCTGGGCGTCGACGAAACGGCGCTGCGCATCGCGCGATTCATCGGCGAGGGTCCGCACGATATCGAGGTGATCACGTTTCATGGCTTCCGCGATGGGGAGGCGACGCTGCTGGCGCGTCAGCTGCCGGTGCAGCGCGATGTTTCGACGCCTACGGACGCGGCGCGGCCGAGTATTGAGGAGCGCCGACGTCTGCTTGACGAATATCTCGATCAGAGCGGCGTCAGAGGACGCTTCGAAGCGGTGCGCGCCGCGCTGCGCGAGCGAATGCCGACCGGCGTCTTTGAGGACGCGAGAGCCAACGGAGTCAGCCTGCAGCTGAGCAGCATCGGGGCCGGCGGTGTTCGCGGGCCTCGCCCTTACTTCGGCGTCTTTGCCGGGTATCGGTCTGAAGGCGTAGTGGAGATCAGCCTGGGGACGATTACTGAGCAGCGCCATGCGGAGGCCTACGCGGCGCTGGCGGATCGCGTGGCGCTGAGCGAATGGCCGCATGGGGGTCAGGCGATCGCGATCGAGAGCGATGAGCGGTGGGAGCAAATCAAGCCGGATGTGTGCGAGTTCGCCGAGGCGGTCTATGAGGAGTGGTTGCGATACCGCAACGAGCCGCCTGTGGAGTAGTTGGGTAGTGAGGGCTTCTTCCGTCATTCCTCCGCCTCTCTTCGTTATTCCTGCCCCCCTCCGTCATTCCTCCGCCCCTCTTCGTCATTCCTGCGGAGGCAGGAATCCGGGCGGTCTCCCGGCGCCCTGCACGGCCCAGCATCCCGACGGCTGGCCCAAGCCGTGTCGGGGCGCGGTACGACTGTTGGGGTTGGCTCGTGGCCTCTCACCCCCCACCTAACCTCCCCCCTGAGAGGGGGGAGGGATGAATTGGGGAAGGATGAGGTATGGGGGTGGGTGGGTGGGTTCCCGCCTGCGCGGGTGTGACGGCGGGGGGCGCAGGAATGACGAGAGGGGGCGCGGGTTCCTGCCTGCGCAGGAATGACGGAGGGGGCGCAGGAACGACGGAGATGGGGCGCGCGGGTTCCTGCCTGCGCAGGAATGACGAGAGGGGGCGCGCGGGTGTGACGGAGAGGGGGGCTACGGCGACGGGGCCATGAGGCGGTTGCTGGCGCTGTTGCCCCAACAGGCGATTGTGCCGTCGGTCTTCAGGCCGCAGGTGAAATCGCCGCCCGCGCTCACCGCCGTGTACGTTCCCGCGGTGACCATGGTCTGGCCTTGATTGTTGAGGCCCCAGCAGACGATTGCGCCGGCGCTAGTGAGGCCGCAAGTGTGCGCGCCGCCCGCGCTGACGGCGGTGTACGTACCGGAGGTAACAGTGGTTTGACTGCTTGCGCCCTGGCCCCAGTAGGAGATCATGCCGCTGCTGCTCAGCGCGCAGCCGTGCTGGCCGCCTACACTGATTGCGCTGAATGAGCCCGATGGCGGCGTGGTACGGCCGTTGTTGCTGAGCCCCCAGCAGGAGATCGCGCCCGTGCTGTTCAAAGCGCAGCCGTGATAGTCGCCCAACGCGATGGCGGTGAACGTGCCGGTGGGCGGCGTGCTTTGGCTGAAGGTGTTGTTCCCCCAGCAGGAGATCGCACCCGCGCTGCTCAATGCGCAGGAATGCTCCCTGCCCGCGGCGACCGCGCTGAAGCTGCCGCTGGTCGGCGGCGTGGCGCGGTTGCCGGCGTTGGAACCCCAACAGTTGATCGCACCGCTGCTGCGCAGCGCGCAACTATGGAAGCCTCCGACGGCCAGCGCGGTGAAGTCGGAGCCCGACGGCGGGCTGGTCCGGCCGTCTCCAGTATCGCCCCAACAGGCGAGCGTGCCGGTGCTGCGCCGCGCGCAGCTGTGCACGTCGCCGGCGCTGAGCGCGGTGAAGGTGGTTGGGGTTGGCGTGGGCGTGGGGGTTGGCGTCGGCGTCGGTGGCTCCGGTGTTGCGCCGCCCTCGTCACCGCTTGAGGTATCCGCGACGGTCCGAGTGGCGCTCGTTGGGGCGAGCTCCGCAATCAGCTCAGGCAGGCGATCATCCTGCCCGCCCCAGCAGCGGGCGCTCGTGCGGCTTAGGGCGCACGAATGGCGCATCCCCGCGCTCACTGCGATGTAGCGTCCGGATGGGGCGTTGGACTGGTCGTAGCGATCATCGCCCCAGCATTCGATCGCGCCTGACTCTCGCAGCCCGCAGCTGTGCCATGCTCCGGCGCTGATTTGGGTGAAGACGCCTGACGGGGCGTTGAGTTGGCCGAAGTTGTTGAGTCCTCAGCATTCGGCTGCGCCGTTTTCACGGATGGCGCAGGAGTGGGTGGTGCCCGCGCTGACCTGGGTGAAAGTGCCTGATGGGGCGTTGGTGCGTCCGAGGTTGGCGCGGCCCCAACAGGTGATTTCTCCTGTCGTCTTCAGTCCGCAGGCGTGTAGGTAGCCGGCGCTGACGGAGGCGAACTCGCCGTCGGGCGGGTCGGCCTGGCCGTAGTCGAGCACGCTGCGGCCATAGCTGCTCGTTCCCCAGCACTCGAGCTCGCTGTCGCTCTCGCGGACGGCGCAGGCGAACTGCCAGCCCACCGCCACATCAACGAACGCGCCGTCAGGCGCGTTCTGATCTGCGCCCCAGCAGGCGACCTGGCCGCTCTCTTGGCGGATTGCGCAGTTGTGCCAGTCGCCGGCGCTCACCGCCATGTAGCGGCCTTCGGGAACTTCGCGTAGGTCGGCGGAGTTGCCGCCCCAGCAGCGGATCACGCCGTCGGCGCGGAGGGTGCATTGGTGCTCGCCGCCGGCGTCTAGCGCGAGGTAGCGGCTGGCTGAGGTGGGTGTGGCGGCCTGGGCGAGGGTCAGGAATGCGAGCAGGAGCGCGGCGATCGCGAGGGCGATCGGGAGCGGTTTACGTCCCCCCCCCCCCCGAATCGGGTAAGCGCCGCCGCCGCGCGGCGGGCGCGTTGGGCGGTGGTCGGGAGGTTGGCGGTGTGGTTCACGGGTGTCACTTTACACCAGTGGGGCGCTTTCGTCATAGCCGCGGGGATGGGGTGTGGAGAGTTGCTTTGCGCGCGTGGTTCCTGCCTGCGCAGGAATGACGGAAAGGGGGGTGCGCAGGTTCCTGCCTGCGCAGGAATGACGGAAAGGGGGGTGCGCAGGTTCCTGCCTGCGCAGGAATGACGGGAAGGGGGTGCGGGCTAGACGGGGATTTTTTCTTCGGGGGTGGGGATGGGGATGGCGGCCCAGCGGCGGAGGGGGTCGCTGAGGCGGTCGCGGCGGTCGCTCAGGTGGCACTGGTCGAGGTGGTTGAGGTAGAGCTCGACCTGGGCTTTGCGCAGCGCGGCTACGTCGACCATCGCCTCTTCGGCTTGCTCGCGGCCTTCGGCCATGACTACGGCCAAGGCGGAGTAGAGCGTGTCGTCCTGGTCCTGGGCGAGGTACCACTCGGCCTTGTTGAGGTAGCGGTGGATTTCCTCGCGGCGCAGGGGCTCTTTGAGCATCAGGTAGCGGACGTGGTCGACCCAGTAGCGGAGGTGGCGCTCGATGTCCTGCGCGCAGCGGCGGAAGATTTCGCGCTCGGCGGCGTTCTGGGAGAGGCCTTCGCCCTCGCGCAGCAGCGCAAGCAGCATGGAGTCGTGCATGAGGGAGGCGACAGCGAACTCGGAGAAGGTGTAGGACTGGACGATGGGCAGCAGCTTCCAGTTGCGTCCGCCGCGGCCCAGGCCGCCGCCGTTGGCCAGGGCGCGCTTGCGCCAGACCTCGTAGAGCCGCGCGGAGTCGAAGACGACGGCGCCGAGGAAGAGCTTGACCTCGATGAAGCCGTAGGAGATTTCCTGCAGCCAGCGCCCGGTGGTCTGGGCTTTGGCCCAGCCGTACTCGGAGAGCAGCGTGGCGATTTGGCAGATCGCGCGCTCGATGTCGGCGTTGAGCGGCTTGAGCTCGTCCCAGGGGATTTCGGTGGAGGAGTTCCAGCGCTCCTGGATGGCGTCCTCATAGAGGTCGGCGCAGAGGTCGGACCAGACTTCGGACTTGTCGAAGATCGAGTAGCCCATCTGCTCGGTGCGGGTGTCGGGGATTGCGCCGCGGGGGATTTCGGTGTTGTTGTCCCAGCGCTCGGGCACCTCGCCGTAGACGTCGACGTTGAGCAGCGAGAAGCGCAGGCCGCCCTTGTCGGGGTCGGCCTGCTCCTTCGCTTTGACGCCCCAGTGGACGGGCACGGTGAGCCACTCCGAGGGCAACCCGGAGGCTTCGAGCCGCTCGCTGGCGGCGGCGATGACATCTTTGGTTTCGACTGCGTCGCTCATGCTGCTGCCCGCCGCCCCCGGCGCTCGCGCGCCGTCTTTGCGCGTCCTGCGCTAGTTGTCCTCGATTGCGCCGGCCAGGGCCGGGTGGAGGCGTCCGGTCTCGTGGCGCCCGCCGAGGCCGGCGACGTCGAGGCGGTGCAGGTATTCGAGCACCTGCTTGCGGCGCACGTGCCAGAAGAGTCGCCAGCCCTCGTCGACATCGCCGTCGCCGAGCAGGTAGACCAGCGCGCCGGCCAGGCCGGGGTTGGCCTGGTCGGGGTCGACCAGGGTGTTCTCGAACATGTCGAGGGTCCAGTGGACCTCTTCGGCCTTGTCGGGGTCGTTTTCGAGGGTGTACTTGAGGTGGGTGACGCCGAAGGCGACATGGCGGGATTCGTCCTGCGCGGCGAGGCGGAAGATGCGCTTTTCGGCCTCGTTGTGGGCGATCAGTTCGCCGAGGCGGAAGAGGGACTGGACGAAGCCTTCGCCGAGGATGTGGAGCATGGAGGACATCTGGGTGAAGTCCTCGGCTTCGAGGATCTGGCGCAGGCCGCCGCCGCCGCCCTGCAGCAGCAGTCCGCCGCCGTTGGCGAGGGCGCGCTTGCGGAAGACATCGGTGTGGCGCGCTTCGTCCATCACCTGCGACATCAGGAAGAGTCCCGACTCGTAGTGGTCGGCGGCGATGCGGGGCAGCCACTTGCCGGGCACGTCGCCGGCGATGAACTCGACCTCGGTCAGCGAGGTGCAGAGCTGGGCCATGGCGCGCTCGATGTCCTCGGGCAGTTCGTCGAGCGTGTCCCAGGGGATGTCGCTGGCGGAGGACCACTGGCGCGAGACGGCCTCGTCGTAGAGCAGGGCGGCGGAGTCGGAGAAGGTTTCGGTGGCCTCGCCGATCACGTAGCCCATGCGGGGCGACTGGGTGGGCGCGGCGGCGCCGCGCGGGCGGGCGGTGTGGTCGGCCGCGGTGGCGGGGATTTCGCCGTAGACGGAGTCGTTGATTTGCTGCAGGGTGAGCCCCTTGCGGCCGGGTTCGGACTGCACTCCCCACTCGGTGTCGAGGTTGAGCCAGGAGAGGTCGAGTTCGGGCACCTCCGGTTCGAGTTGCAGTTCGGACAGTTTCGCTTCGGTCACCATTTGCGGTCTCCTCGTCTGGGCGCAGGGTGCGCCCGCGTCAATGTGTGCAACCTAGCAAATTTCGAGCGGGTTTGTCGCGCCTCTGTCAGATGATGCCGGCGTCGCGGAGTTCGGCGCGCTCGGTGGGGGTGAGGTTGAGCAGCTCGCCGTAGACGTAGTCGTCGTGCTCGCCACGGTTGGGGGTGGGCGCGCGCAGGGCGGCGGGGGTTCGCTGCATCTTCCAGGGCGCGCCGACGTAGAGCGCGCCATCGCGCACGGGGGCGGCGGCTTCGGCGGAGAGGTCGATGGCGGCGGCGTTGAGCGCGGCGAAATCGGGGTCGGTGAGCAGGTCGATGGGGCTCATCATGGGGAAGGCGGGCAGGCCGGCGGCCTGGAGGCGCTCGGCGAGGTCGGCGGCGTCCTGCCCGCGGGTCCAGGCGGCGAGCGCCTGGTCGAGCGCGTCCTGATCGCGCAGGCGGTGCAGCGCGCGCTCCCAGCGCGGGTCGTCGAGCGCGCCGCCGGCGAGTTCGCGCAGGCGGGACCACTCGTCGTCGCTGCGCACGACGATCGCCAGCCAGGCGTCGTCGCCGGCCGCGGGGTAGACGCCGTGCGGCGCGAGTCCGGCGGAGCGGTTGCCCTGCGGGCCGGCGTCGCGCCCGTTGAGCAGGTAGTCCATGAGCGGCTCGGCTGCGCGCTGGAGCGTCGCTTCGCCCTGCGCGAGGTCGATGAATTGCCCCTCGCCGGTGCGCTCGCGGTGTTCGAGCGCGGCCAGCACGGCGATGAAGGCGTGGCCGGCGGCGGTTGGGTCGAGGTCGGCGGTGTCTTCGCGCGGCTGGGGGTCGCCGGCGTAGCCGAGCAGGCTCTTGAGTCCGTAGAGCGCGGCGAGCGAGGGCCCGTAGGTGACGAGGTCGCGCCAGGGGCCGGGGGTCGCGCCGGCGGCGGAGAGCGAGGCCATAATGATGCGCGGGTTGACGGCGCTGAGCGCGGGGTAGTCGAGCCCGAGCGAGGGCATGACGCGGGGCGAGAAGTTGTCGAAGACGACATCGGAGACGGCGATCAGGCGCTTGTAGAGGGCGACGCCGCGGGGGTCGCCGAGGTGGATGGCGATGCTGAGTTTGCCGCGGTCGAGGCCGTGGAAGGCGCGCGGATCGTCGGGCGCGGTGGAGCCGCGGTCGCCGCCGAGCGAGCCGACGGGGGATTGCCGCCCGCCCATGGAGACGCCGGACTGTCGGTGGGGCGGGCCGACTTTGATCACCTCGGCGCCGAGGTCGGCCATCATCATGCCGAGCAGGGGCCCGGCCCAGACATGGCCGTGGTCGATGACGCGGATGTCGTGGAGGGGGGGCATGGGGGAGATGCTACCCGTCAGGCGTCTGCGCGCCCGCTGAGCTCGAACGTCACCTCGCCTTCTTCGATTCGCAACAAGAGCGTGGCGTGTTCTTCAACCCACTGGAACGGCACGGACTTTCGGAAGCGCTGTCGCCCCGCTTCCGCGTAGGGATTCTCCGCTTCCCAAGCGTCGAAGAATTCGGCAAGCGCCGCTCCGTCAACGACGCGAACTTCGACAAACGCCAGATCATCGCGGTGCGAGATGAAGATGTGGCCCGAACGGCGGTCGGCGGCCAGCTTGTCTCTCCACGATCTCCGGTGATACTGATACTCGAATGCGTTGCCGTAGACGGCCGACTTCACTTCGTAGTCAGCCAGGTCGGGTCCGCTGGGTGTCGATCGGCCGGGATCTCGGAGGAGGATGGCGGAGAAAACCTCCCAATCCTCGGACATCACCACGCGAGGCTTGAGTCCGCGACGTCGGAAGAGCCGAGCGCGGCTTTGCAGCGGTCCGTACATGAACGCGTCGAAATAGACGATGGCAGCTTCGACATCGAGCGAATCAGGAAGCGGCATAGCTACGGCCTGTGCAGTTCGATGCCCGCTGCGCGTCGGCCTCGGTAGCGGTCGGCGGCGGCGCGCTGGATGAAGTCGGCGACCTTTTCGAGGTGCTTGGCGATTGCGCGATCGGTGACGCGGATCACAGTCCAGCCGGCCGCGGTCAGCTCGCGGTTCACGGCGATGTCGCGCTCGACGTTGCGGCGGATTTTGCGCTGCCAATACTCCGACATCTCGGCGATTCGCCCTGCGCTGTGCTTCTTGCCGTGCCAGAACTCGCCATCGACGAAGATCGCGATCTTGCGCCCGACCAGCGCGACATCCGGTCGCCCGGCGGCGCGGGAGTAGTCGATTCGATAGCGAAACCCGCGCCTGGTGAGCTCGCGGCGGAGCTCGAGCTCCGGGCGCGTGTCTTTGCGGCGGATGCGGCGCATGACCTCTGAGCGCTCCGCCTCGGAAAGGGTGTCGCGTCGCGGCGTCTGAGGCGCGGGATCAGTCGCGAGGTCAGTCGCCGGCGGCATATGCGCCCTGCTGTCGGTCGGCGAATCGAAGCTGTGTGTTGGCGGGGATTGAAGTCTGTTCGATGAGGAATCCGAGCGCGTGATCGACCAGCCAGCGCACGGCGGGGACGCAAACGGCATCGCCGAAGCCCAGCTTGGCCTGACGCTCGCCGACGCGGATTGGGAAGCCCATGGCCCCCTGGAGACGCGCGTACTCGCGGGCGGTCAACGGGCGGATGCGCACTGCGCCGTCGCGGGCATCGATCAGGAACTGCACGCTGCTGCCGCCCTGCGGGGTGCGCAGGCAGCCGGCCATGCGATCGCCGCGCACCTCCCCCACCGTGCGCCCTTTACGGACGCGGCGAAACATCGTGGCGACGCCGCCGCGCGCGCCGTCGAGCAGATCATCCACGCGGGCGCGGTGTGCGGGCATCATGCCCTCCACGAGCGCATCCACCTGCTCCTGCGGCCACCAGTCGTCGGCGTCCGGCCGCACATCCGCGAGAATGGAGGAAAGAGTCCCGCGCCGATTGGGCGGCAGCGAGGGCAAGGGCAATTCAACGAGGGGCAGATCGCGATGCGCGGCCTGAAAGCGGCGCACTGTCGGCGGCCGCAGCGGCGTCGCTTCGTCCGTTGGTGGGAGGCGTTGATCGAGGAGATCGTCGCGCACGGCAATCGCGAACAACCGAGGGCGGCTCTGCGGGACGAACCAGCGCGCATCGACCACGACGATGTCGAGCGCGTAGCCGAGGCTGCCCACGCGATCGCAGATGTCGCGCAGGTCGCCGCCGCCGTGCGATGTGAGCAGACCTGTCACGTTCTCGAAGAGCAGCGCGCCGGGAGCCTCCCGCCGACGGCACACCTCGCCGACCAGGTCCAGGAACGGCCAGATGACGCCCGAGTGCTCGCCGGCCAGGCCGCGCCGGTTGCCGGCCAGCGAGAGATCGATGCAGGGGAAGGTGGCGGTGAGCAGATCGAGCGCCGGGGGCAGGTCCGCCAGCGTCAGGTCGGCCACATCTGCGACGCGCAGGTCTTGCTCGCCGAACCGCGCCGCGTACATTTCCGCTTTCTCCGGCGCGATGTCGTTGGCGAAGACGCACTCCCAGCCGAGCGGCTCGATTGCTTCGCGCACGAGTCCAATCCCGGCGAAGAATTCGGCGAACCTCGGCATTGCTCTCCCTCGCAGGGAACGTTAGCGCACAGAATCGGCGCGTCGGGGTGGTCCGTTATCCCGCGCCGGCGCTGCCAGCATAGGTCGTTTGTTCGCTCGATGGGAGTCGGTACTCTATCAACAAGGCGGGAGGTCGGCAGATGCGCATCACGTTTTGCGGGACGGGGGCTGGCGGGGGGATTTCGCGGGAGCGGGCGTGCTCGGCGATCCACCTGAGCGGGGGCGGGGCGCGGCTGCTGCTGGATTGCGGGCCGGGCTTTCTGGAGCGGATGGTGGAGGCGGATTTGGACCCCGACGGGCTGGCGGCGGTGGTCTATTCGCATCTGCATTTCGACCATGCAATGGGCATCGTCGAGCTGTTCTGCCGCGTGCTGGCGCGCTCGGGGCCGCCGCCGAGCGTCTACGGGCCGCGCGATACCGACGCCTACATCGAGTCGGCGGTGGCGTTCGCGCGGCAGAACGCGACGCGCCCGCAGCTGCAGGAGTGGCTCGACGGCGTGGGCGTGGAGCTGACGCGGCCGGGCGACGTGCGCGAAATCGGGCCGTTCGCGGTGCGCTCGGTCGAGGTGCCGCACGCGCCGTATCTGGAATGCCTGGCGCGTCGCTTCGAGTTGGGCGGGCGGGCGCTGGTCTACAGCGGCGACACCAGCTACGCGCCGGAGGCGCTCGCGCCGCTGGCGGATGGGGCGGATCTGCTGATCCACGAGGCGTACACGCACGGCGCGGTCGACCGTCTGGCGGAGCGCAACGGGATGTCGGACAGGGCGCGCGAGGCGATGCGGGCGGGGGTTGAGGCAACGCACTCGCAGGCGGAGGAGGCGGGGCGGATTGCGCAGGCGGCGGGCGTGCGGCGTCTGGCGCTGACGCACCTGCTGCCGACCGAGACAGAGCCGGAGCTGTTGGCGGCGGCAAGCGCCACGTTCGACGGGGAGATCATCGTGGCGCACGATGGTCTGACGCTGGAGGTCTGAGCGGTGGAGGTGCGCGAGCTGACGCTGATGTTGGGCACGGACCAACCGTCGGCGCTGGCGCGTTTCTACGGCGAGGTGCTGGGCCTGCGGCGCGTCGAGCGGTTTGCGGATCCGGTTTTCGAGGCGGCGGGGGGCTTCATTCGGATTCTCGATCACTCGGAGATCAGCGGGCCAACGCGCGAACCGGCGCGGGCGCAGATCAACCTGTTCGTGGACGATGTGGAGTCGGAGTTCGCGCGGGTGCTGGCAGCGGATGGGTCTGTGGAGGTGCATCGCCCACCGGAGCGGGAGTCGTGGGGCGGGCTGGTTGCGACGCTGCGGGACCCGGACGGGAATTTCGTGCAGCTGCTGGAGATGCTTTAGGGGGTGTTCGCGCTTCCGCTGTTCCTGCCTGCGCAGGAATGACGAGAAGGGGGCGCAGGAATGACGGGTGGGGGTGCGGGGATGAGGGTGGGGGTGCTTGGGTGTGACGGAGGGGGCGCGCGGAGATGGCGATAGGGGGCGGGGATGGCGGGATGCGGGTTGGAGTGGCAGGGCGGCGGAAGCGATGGAGACGACTGGCGCTGTGCCCGCTCGGGACGCCCACCCCCCACCTAACCTCCCCCCTGGAAGAGACCTTTGCACAACTCTGGGGGATCGGCGATTCTTGTGGGGAACGCGGTGGGTTGGACGCGAAAGGGGTGCGGCATGGAGCGTGAGCGCAGGCAGGGGTCGTTCGGCGAGGCGCAGATACCGGAGCGGCGCGGGCGCAACGCGCAGTTGGAGGCGATCCACGCGGCGATTGATTGGACGCGCTTCGCGCGGCTGCTGGCCGGGCTGCACGGCTCGCGGATGGGCCGCAAGGCCTACCCGGCGCTGGTCATGCTCAAAATCTGTCTGCTGCAGCAGTGGCACGACCTGTCCGATCCGGCGATGGAGGACATGCTCTGGGAGCGCGCCTCGTTCTGCCGCTTCGCGGGGCTGAGCCTCTGCGAGGAGATTCCCGATCACTCCACGATCAGCCGCTACCGCGCGCTGTTCGCGCAGCGCGGGCTGGGCGAGGCGCTGCTGCGCGAGTTGGACGAGCAGTTGGAGGCGCAGGGGCTGTTCATCGAGCCGGGCCGCGCGACGCTGATGGACGCCACGCTGATCGAGGCGCAGGCCTCGCGGCGCCGCTCCAAGTCGGCCCAGGGGCCGACCGACCCGGACGCCGCCTGGGGCGGCGCCCGCGGGAACGCCTGCTACGGCTACAAGGGCCACGTCGGGGTCGACGCCGACACCCAGTTGATCCGCCGCGGCGTCTTCACCCCGGCCAACGTCAACGAGTCGCAGGTCGCCGAGGCGCTGCTGACCGGCGACGAGGCGGCGGTGCACGCCGACCGCGCCTACGACAAGGCCGAGCGGCGCGCACTGCTGGAGGCGATGCGGATCGACTGCCGCATCCTCAGACGGGCCGACCGCTACCACCCGCTGACGGAGGCGGAGCGCGAACTGAACGCGCTCTGGGAGCGAACCAGACGCAAGGTCGAGCCGGTCTTCGGCACGTTCAAACGCAGCTACGGCTACCGCACCACGCGCTACTACAGCCTGGAGCGCAACCGCTTCGAGTTCTACCTCGAATGCCTCGCCTTCAACCTGCGCAAACTCGTGCGGCTGCAGGCCGCGGTCTAAGCCCCGCCGCCGCCGGGCGCAGTGCGCCCCAGCCGCCCGCGCAGCCCCAAAAACACCCGCCCGAACCCCCCGCGCAAGGCCCCAACCGCGCCATCCCGCGCCCTAAAACGCCCCCAACAACCCCGCCAGCCGACTTTTTCAAAGGTCTCTGGAAGGGGGGAGGGATGAATTGGGACCTACTCCCTTAGAGAGGGATGAATTGGGGGAGAAGATGACGAGGTTTGCGGCAGTTGCGCGCAGGCGCTAGCTGGCGGCGTCGGAGGCGATTAGCTGCATGTCGTCCGCGTCCAGGTCGGCGAGGTCGCCGCGGCGGTAGGCGTCGTAGAGGTTGAACAGGTCGCTCTTATGCGGGCGCTTGCGGCCGATTGGGCAGGCCTCCCAGGCCTCGTAGTCCTCGTCGCAGTAGCCCAACCGGCGCTCGCCGCATTTGGGCTGGAGCGCGCGGCCCAGCTCGGGCGCGACGCGGACCACCTCGGCGCGCATCAGCGAGACGACCTTGCGGAACTCCCACTGCGCGCGCGTGCAAAGGCGCAGATCGGCGATGTGCAGCAGCGCCGCGAAATTGACCGTAATCTTGAAATTCGTGTTGGTCGCATTGGGCAGCAGGAAGCGCGCGTCCTCGGCGGGCACGCCGGCGGCGACCATTTTCTCGTAGAGCGCGCCCGCCTCGGCGAAGAGCGCTGCCATCTCCTCGCCAAGCCCCGCCTGCTGCACAGTGCGCGGCACGCTGTAGGGGAACTCGCCGCCCTTGTACGTCACATAGCGCTGCGACTGCTGCTCAAACGAGATGCCGATGCGGTGGCGGACAAACTGGTGGCTGAACGCGCGAGAGACGCCGGAGATGCCGAACTCGAAGACGACCTGCTCGAGTGGAGAGACATGGCCTGTCTGCAAGCGCGTCTCGACGAATTCGAGCATCGTTTCGTGCGAGATGCGCTCGTCGTCGATGCGCGCCAACACCTGCTCCGGCGTGAGCGCGGAATAGCAGACCCGATACGCCATGTAGAGCGCGCGGATCGGGTCTTTGGTGTGGTCGATCAGCGTGACCTCAATGGACATTGGCGCAGTTTCCCTGAGGCGCAGCGAAGCAGCGCTGGCGCCTGTGGATGGGCGGGGAAGGCGTGGAGAGTGGAAACTCGCCGCCGGCCTGCGCCACGATCAGTTGAATGTCGTCTCGATGCCGGAGCTGGCGTCGAAGAAGTCCTGGAGCGTCTGGTTGAAGCGGTAGAAGAGATCCCGGCGCGTGTAGTCCTCCCCCTTGGCCAGCTCCTCCGGGCTCTCCAGATCGATCGTGTTCAGCGTGTGGTGCAGGTCCGCGTGGCCGTTGGACTGGATGTTTTCCAGCATCTCGCGCCAGCGCTCCGGAGCCATGACCAGCGTGAAATCCAGATCGGCCGCGTTGGGGTCGTCCGAGATGTCCGCGATCTCCGGAATCTCGTAGCCGTCGAAGACGATCTTGATCGTGCTCTCGCCGACATTCACGCCCATCGCGCAGTCCATCATGCCGAAGGCGCGCCATTCGGGGTCTTCGAGCACCACATTGCGGAGCGCTTCAAACCAGTCGGTGCTGGGGAATGCGGGCATGCTTGTTCTCCTCTCGAACGGCGCGTCCAGACACCCGAACAGCGGCGCGCCTGCGGGCAATGGTAAAGCAGATCGGCGCTGTGTTGGCCTCAGCGCTCGCGGAGGTCGAGCAGCCGCCCCCAATTGGGCGGCTCGCGCCGCCAATCGTCGGCGCGGCGGGGCGGCCTGAGCAGCTCGACCACGGCGATCGCGGCGGCGGTCGCCGCGGCCAGAACGCCCAGCGTGCGCAGCGCGATCCGGTTGGCGCGGCGCAGATCGCCGCGATCCGGCGGCGGGCGCTGCCAGCCGCTGATCCGCCCATTCCAGACCACCCGCCGATCAAGCGCGACGGTCATCGCGGTGACCGCCAGCGGCGTGCCGGCCGAGTCGACGATGTCGCCCATCTGCAGCGAGAGCGAGGCGTCGCCCCGCGCCGCCGCCAGGGTCGCCGCGCCGGCGATCGCATCGCGCGCCTGCTGCACGGCCGCCAGATGCCCCGACGATTCGAGCATCGCCGCCACCGCCCCTTCGGGCCCCGCCCCGCCGCTCAGACTCTCCGTCGCCGCCCAAGCCACCGCGCCCGGCAGATCGGCGACCGCGTAGGCCGCCCACGCGCCGACCACGCCCTCGCTCGCGCCCTGCGCGAGACGACCGAGCTCGATTTCCACCGCGCCGGCCACGACGTCCGACTCGTCGGACGCGGCGAGTTCGCGTTCGGCCTGCCGCGCTGCGCGGAGGCTGCGCCAGGCGTCGAAGGTCGCCGCGAGCAGCACGCTCTGCGTCAGAATCAGCGCGCCGCGCCGCCCGCCGCCGCCTTGTCCTCCCGCATGGCTGACCAACGCGGCGAGGCGCGTCGCCAGCACGGCCAACAACACCGGCAGCACGGGCCGCAGCCGCGGCGCGGGGACGCGCTCCGCGAGCCGCTCGAGGCCGCAGGCGAGCCAGGTCGCGTGCGGCGCCGGGGGCGGCCCGAAGAGGTATTGCGCCGCCGCATCGAGCGTCAGGGCCAGGGCGAAGACGGCGAGTCGATCGGTGACGCGGCGCATGGGCGAACCTCGCAAGAGCAACAAAGCGAACCGGAGCGAACAGCGCCAGATTAGGGGCTGTTCGCACTTCCGTCATTCCTGCGCCCGCCCCGTCATTCCGCGCCCGCTCCGTCATTCCGCGCCCGCTCCGTCATTCCGCGCCCGCCCCGTCATTCCGCGCCCACTCCGTCGTTCCTGCGTCCACTCCATCATTCCTGCGCCCCTCCGTCATTCCTGCGCAGGCAGGAACCGCCGCGCGCCGTGCGCCTCGCTCGCCACCAATGGTCGGCGGCGCGAGTGGCGCTGGTAGTGGCTTGCAACCTCCCTCCCCCCACCTAACCTCCCCCCTGGAAGGGGGGAGGGATGAATTGGGGGCGGGATGGATGTGGGGTAGGTGGTGGGCGCGACGAGCGCGGGTATGGCGGGTAGAGGGTGGTGGATTGCGCGATTAGTGTGAGCAGGCCCTGGGGCGGCGCGGTGGCGCGAGGGGGATGGTGGTTCTGTAATCCGCGCGACAGAAGTGGGAATCGTGGATTTTCGCGGCGCGGGCGCTTGACATCGGGCAACGCGCTCCGCACAATGTGCAAGGTTTCACAAAGTCAAGATTGTGCTGGAATTCACAACCAGCACGGAAGGCGCGCTCGCGCGCCTGGGAGAAGAACGCAGATGCCTGTCACCCCGCCGTCCAAATGTCCTCGCTGCAGCGGCTCAATGCTGGTTGAGTCCGACGCGCACAGCGTCTACTCGAGCTGCCTGGCCTGCGGCTACGTGTATGAGAGCAGCATCATCTCGGTGTTCGAGCTGGAGCGCGAGCAGCAGGTCGAGGAAGGGCGCCAGCGCCGCCGCCAGCCCTCGCACGGCAAGCTGCGCCTCTAGCCGCGCCGCCCGCTCACCGCGCCTGCCCTGTCGCGAGTGCGATCGCGTCCGCGAATCGCCTCCGACGCTGCGAGGCCCGATGCGGCCGTGTCCGATGGCTGAGCGGTTGGGCAAATTCCCCACCTTCGGCCGCCCGGCAGTTGACTCAGCCCAGCGCCCAAACCAGCCTCCGTTGAAGACTCTACGCTTGGACAAAAGCGCGGCGCAGAGGAGGGCGCGGTGCGGCGTATCGCTGGGCGGATCCGGAGGATTGAGCCGCGGCAGGTGGCTTTGTTCCTCGCCGTCGCCGTTCTCGTGGCCGCCGCCGCCTGTTTCGGCGGCCGAGAGGCCGGCGTGGGCGGCAGCACCGCGGCGAGCGGCGAGGGCGGGACGCCCGAGCCGCTCACGCTGACCCTGACCGCTGCCAGCCAGATTTGCGAGACGACGCCAGCGAAGGGGTACGTCCGCGGAGTCTCTTATCAGGATTCAGAGGGAAATTGGGTGATCGAGAGGCACTCAACCGGCTGGGACAATGTGTCGGAGACGCCGGTGGTATGGGCCGTGTCCGGTGGGGCGCCGCCCTACGCGCTGGTGATCGACGGCGAGACGAGGGACGCGGAGCAGACCTACGCGGGAGCGAGCGGGACCGCCTCGGTCAGCTGCGCCCTGGAGTTCGGCGAGACATTCATTCACGACAATGAGCAACGCCGCAACTACCGCACGCAGCCGGAGGTGGACTCCGGACTGAAGACGATCCGCGCGGTGGCTACGGACAGCGCCGGTGCGATGGCGGACGCCTCCGTGAACGTGTACGTGATTCTCGAGTTGGGCAGCTCCGGCGACGTTCTACAGAGCGGGAAGACGTACCGCGTGATGGGTACGCTGCTGACCGTGCCGGAGGGCGTCGATCATCTGATTATCGGTGGCATTTCAGAGGGCGAAGGAGGGCCGACAGTGCTCGGCTTGGGCATTGCCGTGGGGATTGTAGGAGGCGGATGGGTTGCGGTGCGGCATGGCGATCTACGCGAAGTAGCGCGCAGCACCCGCTCGGCTTCCGCCGGCGATGGGGATACAGCTGTCGGTGCGGGCGAGCGAGAGTTGGACGCCCAGATCGATCAGGTGATGGACTCGGTCGGCCGCCTACCGACTGTCGGCGGTGGTTCGCCATGAAGCTGCTGGCATCGGCTGTCGTCGCGGGCGTTGCGCCTAGGGCGTGTCACACTTCCGTCATTCCTGCGCAGGCAGGAACCCAGGCGGCCTCCAGGGCGAATATGCGCCAAACCCTTACGGCAGCCGCACCTCGCCCGAGCGGCCGCCGCGCTTTTCGCGCAGGCGGACATCCGTAATTCGCATCCCGCGATCGACCGCCTTGGCCATGTCGTAGACCGTCAGCGCGGCCACGCTGACGGCCGTCAGCGCTTCCATCTCGACGCCGGTGCGCCCGCGGCAGCGCACCGATGCGCGAATCTCGACTCGCGGCGGCTCCCGGCGCGGCGTCAATTCCACCTCGACATGCGACAGCGCCAGCGGATGGCAGAGCGGGATCAACTCGTGCGTGCGCTTCGCCGCCATCACCCCCGCCAGCTGCGCGGCGACCAGCACATCGCCCTTCTTCAGCTGCGCGCGCTCGATCAGTAACAGCGTCTCCGCCTGCATTGCGACGCAGCCCTCGGCGACCGCGCTCCGCTCGGTAACATCTTTATCGCCCACATCGACCATCCGCGCGCGGCCCGCGGCGTCGATATGGCTCAGTTCAGGCGTATCGGATGATTCAGCCGCCAATGTGCGACATCTCGACTTTCGGCAGGCCGACCGTCGCCGCGCTGCGCAACTCCGAGTAGCGATCCTCGCGCGCCCGCCAGATCGACGCGATCCGCTCCAGAATCTGCTCGTCCGTCCAGCCGCTGCGCAGCGGTTCGCGCAGATCGTGCCCCACGCCGGCGAACAGGCAGGTGTACAGCTTGCCCTCGGCGGAGACCCGCGCCCGTGTGCAATCGCCGCAGAACGGCTGCGTGACCGACGTAATCACCCCGATCTCGCCCGAGTCGTCGCGCCAGCGCCAGCGCCGCGCCACCTCGCCGCGGTAGGCCGGCTCGACCGCCTCCAGCGGCAGCGCCGACTCCAGATATTCGATGATCTCCGCCGCCGGCACCACGTCGTCCAGTTTCCAACCGTTCGACGCGCCCACATCCATGTACTCGATAAACCGCACGATGTGGCCGCTGCCGCGAAAGTGCTCCGCCAGCCGCGTGATTTCGCTCTCGTTCACCCCGCGCTGAATCACCGCGTTGATCTTGACCGGCGCGAGACCCGCCGCCGCCGCCGCGTCGATCCCCTCAAGCACCCGCCCGAGCGGGAAATCCACCCCGTTCATCCGCTTGCTCACATCGGGATCGATCGCATCCAGACTGACCGTTACCCGGTCCAGCCCGGCCTGCGCGAGCGGCTCCGCCAGCGACGCCAGCCGCGAGCCGTTGGTCGTGAGCGCCAAATCCACTCCCGGCGCCGCCCGGCGCAGCATCCCCACCAGCGTCGGCAGGTCGGCCCGCACCGTCGGCTCGCCGCCCGTCAGCCGCAGCTTGCGCAGCCCCAGCCGCGCAAACACGCCCGTCAGCCGCACGATCTCCTCGAAACTCAGTATGTCCGCCCGCGGCAGAAACTGATAGCCCGGCCCGAACACCTCTTTCGGCATGCAGTACGGGCAGCGGAAGTTGCAGCGGTCTGTTACCGACAGCCGCAAATCCTGAAACACTCGGCCGAAGCGATCCTCGTTCATCGCCGCCCTCACCTGCGCCCCGCGACAGTCCGCTGTAGCGCGGCGAGCGCCCAGCGCGCGTCCTGCAGCGCGCGGCCGCGATGGCTGATCTGGTTCTTCTCCGCCGCGCTCAGATCGGCCATCCGGCGGCCGTCGGGCAGCTCGAAGACCGGGTCGTAACCGAAGCCCAGATCGCCCCGCTCGTCCATCGCGATTCGGCCTTCCACCGCGCCCTCGCCAAGGCGCACGTTGGTCGTAAACGGATACGCCACCGCCACGACGCAGCGGAAGCGCGCCGCCCGCTCCGCGAGCGGCACGGCGGACAGCGCGTCGAGCAGCTTCGCGCGGTTCGCCGCGTCGTCCGCTTCGGGACCAGCATATCGCGCGCTCCGCACGCCCGGCGCGCCGCCCAGCGCGTCCACCTCCAGCCCCGAATCGTCCGCCAGCGCCGGCAGCCGCGCCGCGTTCGCATACGACCGCGCCTTGCGCGCCGCGTTCGCCGCATACGTCTCGCCGTCCTCCACCACCTCAAAGTCCGCCAGCCCCACGTCGGCCGGCGCGACCAGCTCCCACTCGCCGACCTCGTCGTCCCCATCGCGCAGCCGCTCAAACAGCGCGCGAAACTCGCGCAGCTTCCCCGCATTCCCCGTAGCGATCAGCAGTCGCGCCGCCATCTCCCAAGCCTAGCCCCTGCGCGGGAACCAGGCGGCGCGCCCCATCGTCTGGCTAGCATCGGAGCGAGCAGGGAGGCCGCAAATGCGCGTGGCGGCAGTGGCGCTGATTGGGCTGTTCGGGCTGCTGGCCGCGCTGCTCGGCGCGGCGGGACCCGCGCGCGCCGACGCGCCGCCTCAGTCCGACGAATCGACCGCGGAGCGCTGGTCAGCCGATCCGCGCCTCTGGCTCGCCCTAATCGAGTGGCGGCAGCGCCTGAGGCTCGAGCTGGCAAGCTCGCGCGAGCTCTGCACGGCAGGCACGCTGACGGAAATCTCCTGGCAGATCAGCGGCGGCAAGCCGCCCTACAAGCTGCAAGTCGAAGGAACTCCCGTCAACGCGGATGCCGACAACGTCCGCATCAACTGCGGCGCGCTGACAGAAGCGGAGGCCGCGGACGAGGATGCGGCGCTGGCCGCCAAGCGGATCACGGCGACGGTGACCGACTCGAGAGGCGTGCGGCGCGAGGCGGCGATCGATGTGGCGCGTGCGCGTGCGCTGCCGCCCTTGCAGTCGGCGGAGGAGTACGGCGACACGGTCTCTGCGTATCGCGGCGCGATGGGATTCGAGTGGCGCGCACCGGCGGCGTCGTACAGCTGCCGGAGCCCGAACTGTTACGCCATTCGCTGGCGCGCGGTCGGCGCCGAGGCGTGGAACTACGCGCCTCTGACGCACCATCTGGGCGAACGGGGTTTGACGTTCGGCCTTGTGCGGGGTCTCGCGGACGGCGTCGCCTACGAGGCCGCGGGCGCGGCGATGCGCGACCCGATCGAGCTGCAAACGCCGGAAGCGCTCCGGTGGACCAGCCCGCTCAGCGGGACCACGTTGACCAACCCGACCGGCCTCACCGCGACGGCCACCCACGACACCGTTACGGTGCGCTGGAACAGGCAACCGTCGGGCAGATCCTGGAGCGTCTATCTACGCGGCCCGAGTGGTGCGCTGCGACAAGATGTGGTGCGGTGGGACACGGCGAGCTGGGGCGATCCTGCGACTGGCGTTCACGAAGTGGTCTTTCGACACCTATCGGCGAATACGCGCTACAAGGTGCTCGTAGATTGGAGCCCGATGGAGGGTTATGAGCCGACGCGCGCAGAGGCGGCAGTGGAAACACTTCCGTTGCCGCCCGGCCGCGAGCCGCTGCTCCGCGGCCCGCAGAACCTACGCGCCACGACCACACACGACAGCATCACGGTGATGTGGGACCAACCGTTCAAGGAGGCGACGGATCGCTACTGGGTGTATCTCTTCCGGGCTGATTACAGCTACAGGGCATCCAGGCACGGCACAGCCTGGCACCCAAACACGCAATTCACATTCAGCGGCCTGAAGCCGGGCATGACCTACCGCGTCGTCGTCGTCCATATGGCGATCGTGCGGGCGTCCGCTGAAGTCTCTGCGACGACGCGCGCAATGCCCCTCGCGCTTGAGCTTCATTCGTCGCGCGAGCTCTGCACGGCGGGCACGCTGACGGAGGTCTCGTGGCAGATCAGCGGAGGAACGCCGCCCTACGAGCTGCAAGTCGATGGAACCCCCGTCAACGCGGACGCCGACAACATCCGCATCAACTGCGGCGCGCTGAGCGAGGCGGAGGCCGACGACGAGGATGCGACGCTGGCCGCCAAGCGGGTCACGGCGACGGTGACGGACTCGAGGGGCGTGCGGCGCGAGGCGGCGATCGAGGTCGCAAGGGCGCGGGCGCTGCCTGCGGCGTTCGATCTCGGCTACGGTTCACATCTACAAACGGTAACGATTTCCTGGAGTGAAGTCGATCCCAGCCTGTCGAGCGCCGGCGTGGTGCGCTATCGCTCGGCTGACAGTTCCGGCCCTTGGAGCTATAGCGTCGTGGTCGACCGTCAACGGTATCGCCGGGCGCACACCTTCGAGACGCCGACCGGTGAGCACATGGCCTCGGTTGCGGCTGTTCGGCATGCGCTGGAGGCGGAAACGCCCGAGGCGCTGAACTGGAGCGAGGAGCTTCGTCTCGCCAGGACTGTCGCGCCGCAGAACCTGATCGCCACCGCCACACACGACACGGTCACGGTCGCATGGGACAAACAGCCGTACACGACCCAGATGCCGTACGTATCTGTGTCTTCACCAGCCTTCAACGGTTTGCACTCGTCGCGCGTGTTCGAGGAAGAAGGCGAATACGGGCGCCACGAGGTGGTGTTCAAGCACGTACCGCCGGACACGGAGTACGTGGTCACGATCAGCATGTCCGACCAGGGTACGCCTACGTCGACGAGTACTACGGTTCGCACGACAGCGGCCCCGGCCGATTGGGCGCCGCCACCACGCGGACCCCAAAACCTGCGCGCGACGGCGACGCACGACAGCATCACCGTAACCTGGGAAGCTCCACACGACGGCGCTCGGCTGGTTTGGCTCGCGGAGCTGATCGACGAGCAGACAGGCCAGGTGATCAACCATCGCTGGTTCACGGATGACATGACCTGGACGGTGCGCGGCTCACGCAGCGGCGGGATCCTGAAGCCGAACAGGCAGTACCGAATCCTCGTCGAACATCGAACGTTCAAACTCCCTACGGCCGAAATCACTGTCACGACCTCAGCGCCGCCAACGGCCGCTCAGAGTACAGCAGGCGCTTCGGACGATGACCAGGAGGTTACCGGGCGTCTCCCGTTCTTCCCGATACAGCCCTAGGGCCTGTTCACACTTCCGCTGCGCCCACGCCCTCGTCGTACCTGCCCAACACGCCCTCGTCGTACCTGCGCAACATGGATCCGTCATACCTGCGCAACGTGGGTCCGTCATTCCTGCGTAGGCAGGAACCCGCCCGCGCACGCCCCCTCAGGCATCCGGCGGTGCTCAAACGCCACTTCGGCAACCCGTCGGGATGTCGCGGCGCGTACTCGCACCGGAGATCGCCTGGGTTCCTGCCTGCGCAGGAATGACGGAAGTGTGGACACGCCCTAGCGGCCGCTAACGGCGCGCGCTCCCTACCCCTCCTGCTCCAGCGACGGGCTGTATTCCCCGCGGCGGGCGGCGGCGGTGAGCCTGGCGCGGAGTTGGAACGCGGCCTGGGCGGCGGCGACGTTCTCCCGCTGCCCACTCCAGACGCCCAGCGGCGTCGCCTGTAGACCGCGCCCGTAGGAGAAACTCAACTCCCACGGCGCGCCCTCCGACGCCGCGTGCCGGTTGATCGCGTCGAGATTGATCGTCGCCTCCGCGTCGCTCTGACCGCCCGAGAGGAAGACGCAGCCCGGCACCGCGGCCGGCACCGTGTTGCGGAAGACCCGCAGCGTCTCGGCCGCGACCGTCTCGGCCGGCGCGCGCTCGGCGGCGTCCTTGCCCGAAAGCACCATGTTCGGCTTGAGCAGCGCGCCCGGCAGGTCCACGCGCTGCGCCGCGCAGGCCGCGAACGTGGCGCGCAGCGCGCGCTCCGTCGCGTCGGCGCAGGCCGCGATGTCGTGCGCCCCGTCCATCAGCACCTCCGGCTCGATGATCGGCACCAGCCCCGCCTCTTGCGAGAGCGCCGCCATCCGCGCCAGCGCGTGCGCGTTGACCTCGAGGCAGTAGTCGCTCGGCAGCCCCTCGTCGATCGCGATCACCGCGCGCCACTTGGTGAACTTCGCGCCCAGCCCGCGGTACTCATCGAGCCGCTCGCGCAGACCGTCCAGCCCCTCCGTCACCTTCTCACCGGGCGCGCCCGCCAGGTCTTTCGCGCCGCTGTCGATCTTGATGCCCGGAATCACGCCCGCCGAGCTGAGCACCTCGACCAGCGTCCGACCGTCCGACGCCTGCTGCCGCAGCGTCTCGTCGAACAGAATCACGCCGGAGATGTAGTCGCCGATGCCGTCGGCGGTGAACAGCAACTGGCGCCAGTCGCGGCGGTTGGTCTCGGTCGATTCGACCCCGATTCCGTCGAAGCGCCGCTTGATCGTGGGCGCCGATTCATCGGCGGCGAGGATGCCCTTGCCGGGCGCGACGAGCGCCCGCGCAGTGGCGTGAAGGTCGGCGGTGGTCATATCGCAGCTCCCTAGGTGTCGCGCGGCGGCGTGTCAGCCGGCGCTGAGGCATTGGACGACGGATTGGACAACATCGGCGTTGCCGACGATCAGCGGCGTGCGCTGGTGCAGTTGTTCGGGCTGGAGGTCGAGGATTCGGCTCGCGCCGTCGCTGCCCGCGCCGCCCGCCTGCTCGGCCACGTAGCAGAGCGGGTTGGCCTCGTAGCCCAGCCGCAGCTTGCCCGCGGGACTCTTGCGGTCGCCGGGGTAGAGGAAAATCCCGCCCTTGAGTAGGTCGCGGTGGAAATCGGCCACCAGCGAGCCGACGTAGCGCAGCCCGTAGGCCTCGCGCAGCTCGGCTACGGCAGCCTGCATCGGCGGCTCCCAGTTGCCCGCGTTGCCCTCGTTCACGCTGTACGCGGCGCACTTCTGCGGAATGGCAATGTCCGGGTGGCTGTGCAGAAACGCCCCGCTGTCCGGATCCAGCGTGAAACCGTCCACCCGCCCCGCCGTCGCGGCGACCAGCACGGTGCTCGATCCGTAAACCACGTAGACCGCCGCAATCTGCTCGCGCCCCGGTCGGAGCAGCGAGCGCTCGGTCGCCGGCGCATCGTCGGCCCGGCGGTAAATCGCGAAGATCGAGCCGATCGTCACCGCCACATCAATGTTGCTCGAGCCGTCCACCGGATCAAACAGCGCCAGGTAGGGGTGGTCCGAGTCGTCGCTGACGAAGACCGCCTGCTCCAGCTCTTCGCAAGCCAGCGCGGCGACCCGCCCGCACTCGCTCAGCACCTCGACGAACGTGTCGGTGCCGGCCGCGTCGAGCCGCTGCACGATCTCGCCCTGCACGTTCGTCTCGCCGGTCTCGCCGAGCAAATCCGCGAGCGCCGCCCGGCGCGTCAGCGCGTCCACCCGCGCGGCCCCCTCGGCGATCGCTTCGACCACCTCGATCAGGCCGTCGACATCGTCGCGTCCCGCCAGATTGCCCTCAAGCGTCTCGCGCAGCGTGCCAGCCATCGCCAACTCCCGCCCAACAGGGTAACCGCGCCAGCGTCGATGGGCACACGCCCCTCTTCCGTCACTCCTACGCCCCTTCCGTCATTCCTGCGCAGGCAGGAACCCACGCTCGTCGCTGGCATCTCGCCGCGCCCGCGCCCAACCTCGCCTGTCGCCCCTACGCCCTGTCACTCTTACGCCCCTTCCGTCATTCCTGCGTAGGCAGGAACCCGCGCTCGCCGCGCCCGGCGCCCAACCTCGCCCGTCGCCCCTGCGCCCTGTCACGCCTACGCCCCCCTTCCGTCATTCCTGCGCAGGCAGGAACCCGCGCAGTAGGCACGGTCCAACTGGCGTTGAATGTCCAACGGCGGCGCGGAGCGGCTCAGGTAGGCCGTCGTGGCATCGCGGCGCATACAGGATCTGGAGGTCACCCGCGTTCCTGCCTGCGCAGGAATGACGGAAGGGGCGCGGGTATGACGGATCTTTCCGCGCGGCTGCGCAGGGCCGACTCAGCGCGTACGATGAGTCGACGACGCGCAGGCAGAGGAAGCGAAGCGCAATGAGCGAGACCCGGCCCGCGCCCACCGAGCCAACCGCGATCACCTCCTACGAGGCCGCGACCGACTGGCTGATGAGCTTCGCCGACTTCGAGCGCGGCTCGCTCCCGCGCCGCTCGCGACCGATGTTCGCGCTCGACCGCATCGGCTCCCTGCTGCGCCGCATGGACTCCCCCCAACTCGGCCGCCGCACCGTCCACATCGCCGGCTCCAAGGGCAAAGGCTCCACCGCCGCGATGATCGAGTCCTGCCTGCGCGCCGCCGGCCTCCACACCGGCCTCTTCACCAGCCCGCACCTCCACTCCTTCAGCGAGCGGATCCGCATCGACGGCCAGCCGCTGCCCGAGGAATACTTCACCGCGCTGACGAACGAGCTGCGCGTCCACGTCGAGGCCGAGCTCGCCGCCCAGCCGGGCCACATCAGCACCTTCGAGCTGCTCACCGCCCTCGCCTTCCACGCCTTCTGGGACGATGAGGTCGACATCCAGGTCGTCGAAGTCGGCCTCGGCGGGCGGCTCGACTGCACCAATGTCTTCGGCGAGAAAGACGCCGCGGTGATCACCGCGCTCTCCTACGAGCACACCGACATCCTGGGCAACCGCATCGAGCAGATCGCCGCCGAAAAAGCCGGCATCATGACCGCCGGCACGCATGTCGCGGTGCTCGGGCCGCAGCGCTCCGAGGCCGCCGCCGCGGTGATCCGCAACGCCGCCGACGATCTGCCCACCCCGTTGGTCGAAGTCGCCGCCGCCTACGAATGGACGCCCGCCGGCGTTGAGCCGTGGGGGCAGTGGTTCCGACTGCGGCGGCGCGAGCCGCGCCCCGGCGAGCCGGAAGAGCAGCTCCTGCTGATCCCGCTGCTGGGCGACTTCCAGATCGAGAACGCCGCAACCGCCGTCGCCGCGCTGGACCTGCTCCGCGCCCAGGGACTCGAAATCCCCCAGTCCGCCGTCCACAGCGGGCTGGCGACCGTGCAGTGGCCCGGGCGGCTCGAAGAGCTGCAATGGCCCGAGGCGCTGCGCGGCGGGCGCGCCACCCCGCGACTCGTCGTCGACGGCGCGCACAACGGCGAGTCCGTGCAGCGCGCGCTCGATGCCCTGCGCGAATACTTCCCCCACGAGCGGCTGATCGTCGTGCTCGGCGTGCTCGGCGACAAGGCGCTCGACGCGATCGCCGCCGCAATCAGCGAGCGCGCCGCCGCGGTCGTCCTGACCGCCTCCGACCACCCCCGCTCGCGCCCCGCCGCCGACCTCACCGCCGCCTTCGCCGACTGGAATGGCTCCGTCGCGATCGCGCCCTCGGTCGAGTCCGCCCTCGCCGCCGCCCGCGAGCTGGCCGGCGGCGATGAGGACCTGGTCGCCGTGCTCGGCTCGCTCTCGCTCGCCGCCAACGCCCGCGCATGCCTCCGCAACGCCGACGCGCTGGCCACAGACGAGCCCGACGCCTCCCCCGCCGCCGAGCGCGAGCGCTAGCCATGGGAGAGGATCGCACGGGCACCGATCGCACGCGCGTCGTCGTCACCGGCATGGGCGCGCTTTCGCCGCTGGGCAACGGCGTCGAGACATTCTGGCGGCGCACCCTGGCCGGCGAGAGCGGCATTGAGCCGATCGCGCTCTTCGATGTCGAGGGCTTCTCCTGCACCATCGGCGGCGAAATCCGCGACTTCCAGCCGCAGGACTTCATGGACCGCAAGTCCGCGCGGCGGATGGCGCGCTTCTCCCAACTCGCCGTGGCCGCCGCCCGCGAGGCGGTGGACGACGCCGGGCTGGACCTCGACGCGCTCGACCGCGCCCGAATCGGCGTCGTGCTGGGCAACGGCAGCGGCGGCTACCCCGAGCTGGAAGACGGCGCGCGCAAGCTGATCGATCGCGGCGGCATGCGCCTCGACCCCCTCTTCATCCCCCGCGTCCTGCCCAACATGGCCGCCGCCAACATCGCCATGCAGTTCGGCCTGCTCGGCTACAACACCACCGTCGTCACCGCCTGCGCCGCCGGCACTCAGGCGATCGGCGAAGCCGCCGACGTGATCCGACGCGGCCAGGCCGACATCGTGATCACCGGCGGCTGCGAAGCCGGCTTCTGCCAGCTCGGGCTGGGCGGGTTCGCCGTAATGCGCGCGCTGACGGCCAACAACGACCATCCCCAGGAGGCCAGCCGCCCCTTCGACGCGCAGCGCGACGGCTTCGTCCCCGCCGAAGGCGCGGGCGTGCTGATCCTCGAAAGCGAAGAATCCGCCCGCGCCCGCGGCGCAGAGTTCCAAATCGAGATCGCCGGCTTCGGCTCCAGCGCCGACGCCCACCACCTCGTCATGCCCGACGCCGACGGAGCCGGCCCCGTCCGCGCCATCCGCTGGGCGATGGACGACGCCGGCGTCGAGCCGGAGGAGATCGACTACATCAACGCGCACGGCACCTCGACCCCGCTCAACGACGCTTCGGAAACCCGCGCAATCAAGCAGGCGCTGGGCGAAGCCGCCGCCGGCGTCGCCATCTCCTCAACCAAGTCGATGATCGGCCACGCCTTCGGCGGCGCGGGCGGACTCGAATCCATCGCCGCGATCAAAGGCATGCTCGACGGCCGCATCCACCCCACAATCAACTACGCGCACGCCGACCCCGACTGCGACCTCGACTACGTCCCAAACACCGCCCGCGAGGCCGATGTGCGGGTAGCGCTCAAAAACTCATTCGGCTTCGGCGGCCAAAACGCCTGCCTCATCTTCCGCCGGATCGGCTAGAACATGCCCAAACTTCCCGCCGCCCCCGCAAATCCGTCATTCCTGCGCAGGCAAGAACCCACGCGCAGGCAGGAACCCACACGCGCGACGAGGCTTCGCCCCTTCCCGTCATTCCTGCGCAGGCAGGAACCCGCGCGCGCGACGAGGCTTCGCCCCTTCCCGTCATTCCTGCGCAGGCAGGAACCCGCGCGCGCGACGAGGCTTCGCCCCTTCCCGTCATTCCTGCGCAGGCAGGAACCCGCGCGCAGGCAGGAACCCACCCCAACACTCGCTCCCACCCTCAATGCACCTCTCCCCCCTCAGCTGCCCAACAGTTCGCTGAACGTCGCAAACCCCTTCCCCAATTCATCCCTCCCCCCTCAGCTGCCCAACAATTCGCTGAACATCGCAAACCCCTTCCCCAATTCATCCCTCCCCCCTCAGCTGCCCAACAATTCGCTGAACATCGCAAACCCCTTCCCCAATTCATCCCTCCCCCCTTCCAGGGGGGAGGTTAGGTGGGGGGTGGAACGCCACGAACCAGCCCAACAATCGCGCCGCGCCCCGCTCATCCACATCGCGCCCCCTTCCGTCATTCCTGCGCAGGCAGGAACCCACGCGCAGGCAGGAACCCACGCGCAGGCAGGAACGACGGATTCGTGACCACGCCCTAGCCCAACGCCACACCCCCAACGGATTGGCCCTCCAAAAATGACATTCACCGCCCGCCTGCTCCGCCCCGCCTTCCTGCTCGCCCTCATCGCCGCCGCGCTCGCCGGCTTTGGGCAAGTCGCAGCCAACGGCTTTTTGCCAGCCCCACCCGCCGGCTGCACGGGCGACTACGCGCAGGTGGTCGCCCGCCTCGCGGAGAACCGCCGCGTCGAGTTCGGCCTCCAGATCGGCGGCCGGACGCTCCTGCCCGAACGCCGCTTCGTCTCGCTGGATCGCGGCGCGACCGGCTGGCTGCGCAGCTCCGAAATCGCGCTGCCCGACGGACGCGCTGCCCGCGTCGTCGCCCGCCGCATCGCCGACGGACGCTTCGAGTGGGGACTCCGCGTCGGCGGAAGCGACGCCCGCCTGCTGCCCGACGACCGCTACATCCCGCCCCTGCGCAGCTTCACCTCCTGGCTCCACAGCCGCGCAATTGCGCTGCCGCTGCTCTGTTGCGGCGGCCAACAGCGCCTCAAGCTCGGCTTCTTCGCTTTCTTCGAGCCCGTCAGCTACAGCGCCGACGGCGACCCGGAATCGTCCGGCTACCGTGAGCACCGCGGCTACGAGGCGGCGCTGATCAACGCGATCGAGACGATGGAGCAGACCGACCTCTCGTTCGAGCGCATCCCCATCGGCGTCTGGTCCGACATCTGGCTCTCGCCCACCAAGCCCGAATTCGACATGGTCGGCGGCGGCATCACGATCCTCGAAAGCCGCACGAAAGACCACAGCGGGCGCGTCGCCGTCGCCTTCACCTCCGGCCACATCGCCTTCCGCCAGACGCTGCTCGTCCGCGCCGCCGACGCCGACCGCATCCGCACCCACGCCGACCTCACCTCCGACGACCGCATCGGCGCGGTCCCCGGCACCACCGGCGAAGCGCGCCTGCTCCAGCTGGCCGGGCTGGCCGACGAACACGGCGCGCTGGCGGCGGGAACGCGGATCGAGACGCCCAACGGCGTAGTCGTCGCCGACGGCAGCGCCGCGTTCACGATCACCTCCTCCGAGCAAACCGCAAACGTCGCCGGCCGCACCCGCTTGGTCCCGCCCAATGCCGACCTGCCGCAGGTGATCTACATGGGCGACGACGAATCGGCCTACATCGCCGCAGTGCTCGACGGCCAAATCGACGGCCTCGCCCGCGGCGAACTGGGCAACGCCGACGCCGTCCAGGCCTCCGCCGGCGCACTCGCCGTCACCGCCTTCGACCCCGCCGTCGAATACGGCGGCTTCTCCCTCCGCGTCGAAGACGCCCAGCTGCTCACCTGCCTAGACGCCCGCATCAACTGGCTCACCAACAACCGCCAAATCGGCTACGCCGACTGGGTAGCCAACCCCAACATCTTCACCAAGCGCGCCACCGCCTGGAACGCCAAGTACTAAGGCCCGCTCACTCCTCCCACATTCACTCCCTTCCCCAATTCATCCCTCCCCCCTTCCAGGGGGGAGGTTAGGTGGGGGGTGGGAGGCCCCAAGCCAACGCCACCGATCGCGCCGCCCCCGATCGCCTGCGCCCCAACCGTCATTCCTGCGCAGGCAGGAACCACCCTCGCCACTGGCTATCTCGCCGCGCCCACCATCAAGCCAACACCTACTCCCTCCCCCAATTCATCCCTCCCCCCTTCCAGGGGGGAGGTTAGGTGGGGGGTGAGAAGCCACAAGCCAACACCGCCGATCGTTCCGCCCCCACAAATCAAGCCAACGCCACCGATCGCGCCGCCACCCGATCGCCTACGCCACTCCTCCTCCGTCACTCCTACGCCCCAACCGTCACTCCTGCGCCTCCACCGTCATTCCTGCGCAGGCAGGAACCACACGCGCCACGGCTATCTCGCCGCGCCCACCTCCGCGCCAACACCCACTCCCTTCCCCAATGCATCCCTCCCCCCTTCCAGGGGGGAGGTTAGGTGGGGGGTGGGAGGCCCCAAGCCAACGCCACCGATCGCGCCGCCCCCGATCGCCTACGCCCCAACCGTCACTCCTACGCCCCAACCGTCATTCCTCCACCTCAACCGTCACTCCTACGCCCCAACCGTCAACTCCTGCGCCTCAACCGTCATTCCTGCGCAGGCAGGAACCACACGCGCCACGGATATCTCGCCGCGCCCACCACCGCGCCAACACCCACTCCCTTCCCCAATTCATCCCTCCCCCCTTCCAGGGGGGAGGTTAGGTGGGGGGTGAGAGGTTGCGAGTGAGCGCCTCGTTCCTGCCTGCGCAGGAATGACGGTAGCTACGACGCCTTAGTGCCGCCGACCCAGCCTCACCCCGCCAGCGCCGCCTTGAACGCCGACTCCAGCGCCGGCAGCACCTTCTTGTAGTCGTCCACAATGCCGAAGCGCGAAAACGCGAAGATCGCCGCATCGGGATCCTTGTTGATCGCCACGATGTTCTTGCTGCCCCCGCAGCCCGCCATGTGCTGCGACGCGCCGCTGATCGCGATCGCCAGATACAGCGTCGGCGAGACCACCGTCCCCGTCAGCCCCACCTGCTGCGCCGGCGGGTACCAGCCGAGGTCGCACGCCGCCCGGCTCGAACCGACCGCCGCGCCCAGCACGCCGGCCAACTGCTCGAGATCCGCGAACGCCTCCGGGCCGCCCAGGCCGCGACCGCCGGAAACCACGATCTCCGCGTCCTCCAGCCGCACGCCTTCGGACTCCGCCGCGTCTTTCGACGTGACCCGCGCACGCACCTCGGCCGCGGGCGGCGCGATATCCACCACCGCCGCGCTGCGCGACGCGTCCGGCTCAAGCGGATCCTGCGACTTCGCGCGCACCGTGATCACCTGCGGATCCGTCTTCACCGTCACCACCTGCCGCGCGTTGCCGCCGTAGCAGGAGCGCGTCACGCGCACGCGATCGCCCTCAACCTCGAGACCCAGCGCGTCCATCGCGGCGGCGCTGCCCAGCCGCGTGGCCAGCCGCGGCGCGAGATCGCGGCCCATGCTGCTCTGCGCCAGCAACACGACCTGCGGCGAGTCCTGCTCGACAATCTGCTGCGTCAGCGGCAGGCAGGCGTCGGTCTGGTACTGCGCCAGCGAGACGTCGTCCGCGCGATAGACCGTGCTCGCGCCGGCCGGCCCCGCCGCCTCGCTCGCCGCGGCCAAATCCGCGCCGAGCAGTGCCAGCCCCACATCGCCGCCCAACTCGCCCGCCAGACGATTCGCTGCGCCGAGCAGCTCGCGGGTCGCGGCGGTCAGATCGCCCTCTTCGGTTTCGCCGATCACGAGAATGGTGGACATACAGAACTCTCCTGGCTGAGCGGGTTTCGTTGCGGGGGCGGCGCTAGAGGATCTTGGCCTCGCGCAGCGCCGAGACGAGCCCGGCGGCTTTCTCTTCGGGCGTGTCGCCCTCGATGATCTCGACCTCGATGTCGCTGGTCGGCTGGAACAGCGCGTGCATCTCCAGCCGCGCGCCGGCCGCGCCGACTTCTGAGGCATCCAGCCCGATCTCGCCGGGCGTCAACTCCGTCACCTGCTTGCGCGCCGCCTGCATGATCTGCCGCAACTGCGGGTAGCGCGGATCGCCGAACTCATTGCTGATCGTCAGCACGCACGGCGTCGGAAGCTCGATCGTCTCGAAACCGTCCGCCACGACCCGCGAGACGGTCAGCCCGCCTGCGCCGCCGTCGACCGCCCGCAGCACCGTCGCCGAGGGCAAGTCGAGCAGCTCCGCCACGATGCTGCCCACGGACCCCTGGTCCCAGTCCGCCGCCTGCCGGCCGAACAGAATCACATCGGGCACGCCCAGATGCTGAATCGCCTTGCTCAACGCCAGCGCCGTAGTCCAGGCGTCGCCGCCCTCAAACGCGGCGTCGTGCAGGTGGTAGCCCTCGTCCGCGCCCATCGCGAGGCTGTGCTTGATCGCGTCGCGCGCCGAGTCGGGCCCCAGCGAGATGATGTTCACCGAGCCCTCGCCGGCCGCATCCTTCAGCCGCAACGCCGCTTCCACGGCCTGCGCGTCGAACGGCGAAATCACCGGCGAAATGCCCTGCGCCGGCAGCACCCGCATCGCCGCCTCATCAACCTTGAAGGCCGCCGCCGGCGTCTCCGGGTCCGGAATCTGCTTCACGCAGACAATCGCATCCATCGCTCACCTCATTCCAAGGGCGCGCTCAGTGCCCCCAACGCCCGCCATTGTGTCGCGGCTGGCGCAATGAGGCAATCCGCCGCCGCAAGATCTGTGCAACGTCCTGTTCACCAATCCCTCGCGCGAGAGATGCCGCCAGGGTCCGCTCACACTCCCCCACTCTCTCTCAGGCTCCGTCATTCCCGCACAGGAATGACGCGCTTGCGAACAGGCCCTAAGGCGTGGTTACACTAATCGTGCCCAACACCCACTCCTCTTCCCCAATTCATCCCTCCCCCCTTCCAGGGGGGAGGTTAGGTGGGGGGTGAGGCGCCCCGAGCCGCGCACTAAGCCCCGCTCGCAGCGCCGACCCTCCTCCCGCCACCCCTGCGTCATCCCGTCACCCTTACACTCTCCCGCCACTCCTGCGCCCCCCTCCGTCATTCCTGCGCAGGCAGGAACCCACGCGGTAGGCGGACTCATCCGGCACTGAACGTTCGACGGCGGCGCGGATGCGGCGATGGTGGTCGCCCGGATTCCTGCCCGCACAGGAATGACGGAAGCGTGAACAGACCCTAGCGGCGCGCCGCCGCGCGCGCCGCCGCCCAGGCGGAGCCAATCAGCATGCCCGCACTGAATGCGCATGCCGCAAACGCGCCCAACGCGGCCCAGATCAGTAGCTCGGACCGCGCTGCAATGGGCGCAGCGGGAGGCGCCGCGAGTGCGGGCGCGGCTGCGGGCGCCGCTTCGGGCGGAGCAGAAGAGGGCGCGGGCGGCTGAACGGGTTCGGGGGGAACCTCGACAGGCTCAACCGCTTGAACCGGCTCCCGCCACGGCAACGCCGGGCGCTCAATCGGCTCAGGTTCGGCGACAGGCAAAGGCGCAACCGGCGCCACCTCGACGGGCGGATCAATCGTGATGTTGGGCAGCAGCCAATCCAGCCAGCGCGGCATCCACCAGTTCGCGCGCCCCGCCAGCTGCATCAGCGCCGGCACCAGAATCAGCCGCACAACCGTCGCATCGACCACGATCGCGAACGCCATCCCGATGCCGAACTGTTTGATCGCGCGCTCCTCGCCGAAGACCGCGAACGCCAGGAAAACCGCCGCGAGGATCGCCGCCGCCGCCGTGATCACCCGCGCCGACGCGCCGATCCCGTGCGCCACCGACTCCGCCGAGTCGCCCGTCTGCACCCAGCGCTCGCGGATGCGGCTGAGCAGGAACACCTCGTAGTCCATCGACAGCCCGAAGAGGATCGCGAACATGAACATCGGCAGAAACGACTCGACCGGCCCCGTCTTGTCCAACCCCACGATGCCCAGACCCCAGCCCCACTGGAAGATCACCACCAGCAGTCCGATCGAGGCGGAGATCGCCAGCATGTTCATCAGCGCCGCCTTGAGCGGCACCACGATCGAGCGGAAAGCCATCATCAACAGCAGAATGCTGACGCCGATCACCACCCCGAAGAAGATCGGCAGGCGCTCCATCATTTGCGAGGTGATGTCCTCCGAGATCGCCGTGATGCCGGAGAAGTAGATCGAGACGCCGCCGCCGAACGCCGCGGCGGCGGCCGGCGCGCCCTGCTCGCGCAGCCGATGCACCAGCGCCCGCGTCGCCTGCGCCTGCGGCGGCGTTTCGGGCACGACCACGAACACGGCCGCATTGCCTGCGGCGTTGACCTGCGGCGGCGCGACGGCCGCCACCCCGTCCACCGCCGCCAGCGAGCCGCGCAGGCGGCTGAGCGCCTCGGTCGACGCCCCCGCGGGCTGCTCGGTGACGGCGACCAGCGCCGCGTTGACGCCCGGCCCGAAGGCGTCGGCGATCAGGTCGTAGGCGCGCCGCGAGGTGTGCCGCTCGTTGAGATTGCCGTCGTCGCCGGTGCCGATTTCGATGCTGAGCAGCGGCACCGCGCAGACGACCATCGCCGCGCCCGCGCCGAGCAGCCAGAGCCACGAGCGGCGCTGCACCAGCCGGCTGAAGCGGTACCAGAGGCCGCGCTCGCCGCCCGCCGAGTAGCGCAGGAACGGAATCGAGAGGAAGTCGATCCGCGTCCCCACAATCCGCAGCAGCGCCGGCAGCAGCGAGACCGCCGCCAGCATCTCCAGCAGCACCACGAACGCGGCGGAGAGACCGAGATTGGCGATCAGCGGAATGCCGATGAAGAACAGCCCCAGCAGCGCCACCACGACGATGATCCCGGCGAATGCCACCGCGCGCCCGGCGGTGGTCACCGCGATCCGCGCCGCCTCGGGCGGCGGCTGCCCGGCCGCCAGCTGCTCGCGGAAGCGCGAAATCACGAACAGCGCGTAATCGATCCCCACGCCGATGCCGAGCATCGCGCCGAACACCGGCGCCTGCGTCACGATGTCCAGCCGCGTCGCGGCCAGCAGAATCAACAGGCTGCCCAGCCCCAGCGCCACCAGCGCGGTGATCACCGGAATCCCCGCCGCCAGCACCGAGCCGAACGCGACCAGCAGCACCACCAGCGCGAAGGCGATGCCGACCAGCTCGGCCACTCGCCGCTCCTGCGTCTCCAACTCGCGCACCGGCGGGCCGGAGAACTCCACGATCAGCCCCGCGGCGCGCGGCGCTTCGGCGAGCTCCAGCAGCGCCTCGACATTGGCCTCATCGAGTTCGCGTCCCAATGAGCCGTAGCGAATCCGCACCAGCCCGGTCGCGCCGTCGCGCGAGATATCGCCGGGCGAGGCGAAGGGATCGCTGACCTGGTTCACGTCGTCAATGCCGGCGGCGCGCGCGCGGAAAGCGCTGATCTCACGCTGCGCGGCGGGCTCCGCCAGCTGTCCCCGCGGCGTGCGGAAGACCGCCTTGACTTCAACGCCCGCCTGGCGGGGGAACTCCCGCGAGAGCAGATCCTGGGCCCGCTGCGACTCCGCGCCGGGCAGCGAGAACGTGTCGGTCAGCTCCCCGCCCGCAACCTGCGCCGCCGCGATCAGCGCCGCCGCCAGCAGCACCCAACCGAGCACCACCCGCCAGGGACGCCGTGAAACAAAACCCGCCCAACGCTCCATCAACCGCCTCCGCGCCGCTCAGCTTATGCCTCGTCGCGCTAGCGGCTACCGCCCGCGCTGCGCGGTCAGCGAATCAGCGAATCCAGCGAGAGCGGCCCGCCGCCCAGCAGGATCAGCGCGACGCAGCCGAAGACCATCAGCACATCCAGCTCGTAGCCCTGCACATCGCCGCCCTGAAACGGCGCGTTGTTCTTGAACTTCTGCACCCAGGTCGCCACGACCATGTTCGCCGCCAGCGGAATCGCGATCCAGCTGGTCAGCAGCCCGGCCAGCAGCATCAGCCCGCCGATCAGCTCGAGCGCGGCGACGCCCGGTCCCGCCGCGCGCGCCATCGGAATGCCGAGCTCGTCGAGCCAGCCGCTGAAGCCGCCGATCCCGCGCCGAAACTTGCCCAGCCCCGCGTCGATAAAGATGACGCCCAAGGCGATCCGCAGCACCACCGAGGCCCACTCGATCGCCCCCTCGCCCCAGGGCTGCGCCAGCCATTCCCCTGCGTCCATCGCGCCGTCCCCCTTGCCCACTCCGTGTCCGCTCGCCGAACGGTAGCCGATACATAGGGCGGCCGAACAGCGCGGCGGCGCGAGAAGATCGCCGCCGCTCGCCGCCGGTTCGCGGCTGACCGATCGGCGCGGTAGGATGAGCCTCGCACCCGTCCCCGATCGACGCCGCTGCTCCGCGGCGTCCCAACGGAAGCGTCGCCGCCGATGCCCTCCGACCGCATCCGACAAGGCAATCAGCGCCAGCCGGCCCGACCGCTCGGCTTTCGCACCTCCAGCGAGCCGCCGCCCCCCTCGATCCTGATCGCCACCCGCGGGCCCGTTGAAGGGCACGACATCTGCATCTTCAACAAGCCGCCCAAACAGCGAATCACGGTGGACCGACCACTCTGCGGGCTGGAAGTCGACAGCCTCGACGCGGAGACCGTGCAGGCCGCGCAGGAAGTCGGTCTCGCGTTCATCGCGTTTCGACCCGGCCGAGCCCGCGCCGACGCCTTCGCCAACGCCGAAATCGACTTCGTGCTGCGGCTCGACAGCCGGCTGCCCGAACGCGACGAAGTGCGGATGATGGCGGCGCTCCGGCCGATCCTCGTCACCCTGCCCGAACCCGACCTGCCGCTCTCGTTGATGGATCTGCTCCGCGCCCGCCGCGTCGCGGTGATGCTCGACGCCCCGTTCGCCGTCCAAATCCCCGCCGACATCTCCAGCGGCGACCTCCAGGTGCTGCGCGACTCCGGCCTGGCCGCCGTGATCCTCGACCCGACGACGCCGCAGGAAGTCGCCGACCTGCGCGAGCGAATCATCGCCCTGCCCGAGCCAAATCGCCGCCGCAACTCGCCCGACATCCGCGCCTCAGTCCCCGCCCCCCCCTTCGACGAAGACGACCCGGACGACTAAGGCCTATCCACCCTTCCCCAAACCCTGCCGCCCCCGCCATCCCGTCACCCCCGCGCCCCCTCGTCATTCCTGCGCCCCCTCCGTCATTCCTGCGCCCCCTTCCGTCATTCCAGCGCCCCCTCTCCGTCATTCCTGCGCAGGCAGGAACCCACACGCACCGCACCACTCGGCCAACACCCACCCCCTTCCCCAATTCATCCCTCCCCCCTTCCAGGGGGGAGGTTAGGTGGGGAGTGGAACGCCCCGAGCCGCCACCGCCGGCCCTACACGCCCCGATCGCCTACGCATCTCTTCCTCCATCACCCCCGCGCCCCCTCCAGCACCCCCGCGCCCCCTCCGTCATTCCAGCGCCCCCTCTCCGTCATTCCTACGCAGGCAGGAACCACCGCACACCCCCACTTCCCCCAAATCCTGCTACGCTCACTCTAGAACAGGAGTGCCGAACCATGCCTCTCTCCCCACAACGACACCGACCCGCCGGCAACCCCAATCTCGCCAACGCTGACCAAAACTTGACAGAGGTTGACGCCAGGTTGACAAAAGTTGACACCGTCAACCCCTCCGGCACACCCCGAACAAACCTGAACAACCCCGAACAAACCCGAACACCGCCGAACGCCCTGACCAGATAGGAGCACCCCCGAATCACCCTCCGAACACCCGAAAAAAACAAACCCCGAACACCGTCGTCGCCCACCGCGCGACTTCGCGTGTCAGCAGATCGGCTGTCCCCCGGCAAGCTCGGCGGCGCGCGCGAAGATGCCCGCCAGCATCCGCTCGCTGAGCAGCCCGGTGAACGTGTTGCGCTGGCTGGGGTGGTAGGAGCAGATCACCGTGAGGCCGCGCTCGGCTTCCACCTCCAGGCCGTGCGCGAAGCGCGGACGCGGGCGGACGCCCAGCTCGCGGGCGGCGTTCTCCCAGGCGTACGCGCCGAGCGCGACGATCACGCGCAGCTCAGGCAGCGCCGCCAGCTCGCGGCGCAGAAAGGGCAGGCAGTTGCCGCGCTCCGTCGTCGTGGGCTTGTTGTCGGGCGGCGCGCAGCGCACGACCGCGGTGACGCGCGCCCCGATCAGGCGCAGCCCGTCTTCCCGGTCGCTGCTTTCGGGCTGGCTGGCCAGCCCCGCGGCGTGCATCGCGCGGTACAGCCAGTCGCCCGAGCGGTCGCCGGTGAACATCCGCCCGGTGCGGTTCGCGCCGTGCGCCGCCGGCGCCAGCCCCACCACCAGAATCCGCGCGTCGGGCGGGCCGAAACCCGGCACGCCGCGGCCCCAGTACTCGTCGTCGCGGAAGGCGGCGCGTTTTTCCACCGCCACCTGCTCGCGCCAGGCGACCAGCCGCGGACACCGGCGGCAGGCCGAGACCTCGGCGTCGACCCGGGCGATCGCCTCGTTCGTCATAACTACTCTCGCGGCCGGCGGCGGCGGCGTGGACCGCTTGCCGCGCCCGCCGCATCACCGTAATGTGGAGTCGGCGGCCCGGGTGCGCAACCCAAGCCATGTCTCACACTGCTCCCCACCCATTTTCCACCTCGGCGGCTTCCTCCGCGCGCGGTGCCGCCGCGAGCTCATCGGCGGGCGCGCTGAACCATCTGCGCCGCAGCATGCAGCTGCTGCGCCGCCTGCTGCGCGGCGAGCTGGAGGCGCTGCGCGAGCTCGCCGACAGCCCCGCCGACACGCGCGCGGCGCTGCTGCTGGTGCCGATCACGGCCCTGGCGGCCGGTCTGGGCGCCTGGTTCTGGATGGCGCTGGCGGCCGACGGCGCGAGCATCGGCGGCGGCGCGGTGCGCCTCGTCGTGCTGGGCGCGGTCGCCGGCATCGCCGCCTGGGCGCTCTCCGCCGGCGCCTCCTGGTGGGCGCTGCGCCGCATCTGCGATGTGCGGCTGGAGTTCTTTCGTCTGGCGCGCCCGCTGGCGCTGGCCGGCGCGGCGGGCATCGCCCAGCTGGCGCTGCTCTTCGTGCCGATCTCGTTCGCCGTCGGGCTGGCCACAGTGGTCGCCTGGTTCCTGACCTCGGTGGTCGCCGTGCGCGCCGCCGCGCCCGGGCTCGACGACCGCTCGACGTTCATCGCCGTCGGCGCGGGCTCCGGCGTGTGGGCGGTGTTCCTCTCGATTCTGGCCAGCGTGGCCGGCGTCGCGCCGGGCGTCTTTGTCCACGTCGCCTACTGAGCGCCCCGCGCGCGGCGCGGTACCCTCTGTATCAGGGCTCAGTCCAGCTGAGCGGGTTGAGTCGGTGCAGAGGGCGCGCGCATGTCCGAAGATCGGGCGAACCAGTGGGTCAACCAGCTCTACTTCGGGGACAACCTCGATGTGCTGCGCGAGCACATCCCCGATGAGTCGGTGGACCTGATCTACCTCGATCCGCCGTTCAACTCCAACGCAACCTACAACATGCTCTTCCGCGAGCGGTCGGGCACTGGGTCGGCGGCGCAGATCACGGCGTTCGAGGACACCTGGCGCTGGACCATCGAGGCGGAGCGGGCCTATTGGGAGATGGTCACGCGCGGGCCGGAGCGGCTGAGCACGCTGCTCCAGGCGATGCGCGAGTTTCTCGGCCAGAGCAACATGATGGCCTATCTGGCGATGATGGCGCCGCGCCTCGCCGAGCTGCGCCGCGTGCTCAAGCCCACCGGCAGCATCTACCTGCACTGCGACCCCACCGCCGGCTCCCACCTCAGATTCCTGCTGGACGCGGTGTTCGGCCTGGAACAGCACCGCAATCAGATCACCTGGCAGCGAACGGAGAGCCACAACACGGCGAACCGATACGGCAACGTGGCCGACATCATCCTCTTTTACACTCGCAGCGACGAGTGGACGTGGAATCCGATCCGCACTGAGTACAGCGAGAAACAGCGCAGCCGATTCCGCTACGCCGATGACGACGGCCGCCTGTACAAGCTCGAGAATCTGACAGCGTCGCGCCTGGCAAGCGACTCCGGCAAGTTCGAGTGGCGCGGCACGACACCGCCTCGGACTCGAGGCTGGGGCTACACCCTGGAACAGCTTGAGCAGTGGTGGGCCGAGGGGCGGATACGCGCCAAGCAGGACGGCACGCCCCGAATGGACGGCCTCAAGGTCTATCTCGACGAGTCGGAGGGCAAGCCGCTGCAGAATATCTGGACGGATATCCGCCGGATCCCAAACGTCTCCGCTGAGCGATTGGGTTACCCGACCCAAAAGCCGGAGGCGCTGCTTGAGCGGATCATCCGCGTCAGCAGCAACGCGGGCGATGTCGTGCTCGATCCGTTCTGCGGCTGCGGCACCGCGGTCGCCGTCGCCGAACGCCTGGGGCGGCGCTGGATCGGAATCGACGTCACGCATCTGGCCGTCTCGCTGATGAAGTACCGCTTGCACGACACGTTCCGCTCAGACCTTTCGACGTACTCCATCGTCGGCTTGCCCCAGGATGTCGAGAGCGCCCGTGCGCTCGCCACGGAAAGCGAGCACGACGGCCGCTACCAGTTCGAATACTGGGCGCTGGGGCTGGTGGATGCGCGCCCGCGCGCGGCGAGAAAGCGGGGCGCCGACGCCGGCGTCGACGGCTACATCAACTTCTTCGATGACGACAGCGGCAAGGCGAAGCGGATCATCGTGCAGGTCAAGAGCGGGAACGTGAACCGCGGGCAGATCGCCACGCTGAAAGGCGACATGGAGCGTGAGAAGGCCGAGATCGGCGTCTTCATCACGCTCCGGCCGCCCACCGAGCCGATGATCCAGGAGGCGCTCTCGGCCGGCCTCTACAGCCCCGACAGCCTGCCCGACGACGACTATCCGCGCGTACAAATCCTGACCATCGAGCAGCTGCTCGACGGCGCGGAGGCCGACTACCCGCGCTTCGCCGCCACGGACACCTTCAAGCGCGCCCCGCGCCAGCTGCGCGAAGATGGCTATCAGCCCATCCTCGGCGACTAGGTTTCAGTCAGCTCGATGTCCTCATCGCAGAGCGGGCAGTCATTGGGCGCGTAGCTGGGCACATCGAGCGCAATGCAGGCGAAGAAGGGGAGGCCGTCGAACCGGCCGTCGGGCGCGGCCGCGCCGTTGGTGCGATCCACGATCACGCCCACGCCGACCGGCTCGCCGCCGCTGCGGCGCACCGCCTCGATCGTCTCGCGCAGCGAGCCGCCGGTGGTCAGCACGTCGTCCACGACCAGCGTCCGCTGGCCGGGCTGGAACGTGAAGCCGCGCTCGAAGACTCGCCCGCCCTGCTCGCCGCGCTCGGCGAAGAACATCGGCGCGCCCAGACCGCGCGCCGTCTCGTGCGCCAGCAGGATACCGCCGGTGGTCGGGCCCACCACCAGCTCAATCTGTTGATCGCAGAAGTGCGCGGCGATCTGCGCGCAGAGCTGCGCCGTCGCCTCCGGACGCTCGAACAGCCGAAACTTCTCGACGTAGAGCGGCCCGTGCCGCCCCGAGGCGTACTGAAAGTGCCCGTCGAGCACCGCGCCGACCTCGCGCAGCGAAGCGAGCGCCGCCTCCGCCTCGCTCACGGCAGCACCTCGCCGGCGGCGTCCACCACCGGGCGGCCGATGCTGTCGCTGAGCCGGTTGAAGGGAAACCAGCGCAGCATCACCTCGCCGACGATCTGGTCCTCGTGGATCGGTCCGAAATTGTGCGAGTCGGAGCTGCGGTTGCGGTTGTCGCCCAGCACGAAATAGTGCTCCGGCGGGACCCGCGCCGGGCCCCATCTGTAGTTGGGCGGCGCAGCCGTGTAGTCGGACTCCTGCAAACGGCTGCCGTTGACCCAGACCTGCCCGCGCCGCACCTCGACCAGGTCGCCGGGCAGCCCGACCACCCGCTTCACGTAGTCGGTGCCGCTCTGGTAGGGCGGGCGGAAGATGATCACCGAGCCGCGGTCGGGGCCGCCGAACAGGAAATCGCCATTGCTGCGGCCCGGCAGCAGCGCGTCGAACGGACCCAGATCCACCTCCCAGTAGCCGATCTTGTTGACCAGCACGAGGTCCGAGTTGCTCAGCGAGGGCTCCATGCTGCTGCCCTCGACCTGGAAGTTCTGCACCGCCTCGCGCGCCAGCAGGAACACGATCAGCCCGAGGATCACCATCTCGATCAATTCGCGCAGCGCGCCCGACTGAAGATTGAGCTGCTTCACCAAGCCAGCGTACCGCGCATTAGCATTGAGGAAGCATGATGCGAGCGCGGCGACTCGGCGACGGCCCAATCATCCGGCCCCAGATGGACGCGCGAATGGGCGCCAACATCAACGGCCCTTCGTTGATCCGCGCGCCCGACTGGCTGCCCGACGCGCCGGGGCGCTACCTGCTCTACTTCGCCGACCACCACGGTTCCTACATTCGGCTGGCCTGCGCCGACGCGCTGGACGGCCCCTGGCGCATGCACGAGCCGGGCACGCTGCGCCTCGAGCAGACGCCCTTCCCGCACAGCGCCGACGAGTTCGACCTGGACGATCCGCGCGTGGCCGCCGGCCTGGAGCGCGGCCAAATCTATCCGCACATCGCCTCGCCCGATCTGCATGTGGACGAGCAGCGCCGCGAAATTCGGATGTACTTCCACGGCGCGCTGCCCGACGGCCGCCAGCGCACCCGCGCCGCGCGCTCCAAGGATGGCCTGCAGTTCGAGGCCTGCGGCGAGCTGCTGGCCAACTCCTACCTGCGAATGCTGCCCCGCGAGCGCGACTGGATCGGCATGGCGATGCCCGGCATCCTCTGCCGCTCCGACGACGGCCTGACCAACTTCGAGCACGGCCCGCAGCTGTTCAACGACGACATGCGCCACTGCGCGCTGCTGCAGCGCGAGGGCTCGCTCTGGGTCTTCTGGACGCAGGTCGGCCACGCGCCCGAACGCATCCTGGTCTCGGCACTGGACACGCGCGGCGACTGGCTCGAGTGGCGCGCCGGGCCCGAACAGGAGCTGCTGCGCCCCGAGCTCGACTGGGAGGGCTCCGCGCTGCCGCTCGCGCCGTCAGTGCGCGGCTGGTCGCCCGAACCCGTCAACCAACTGCGCGACCCCGCGATCTTCGTCGAGGACGAGCGCGTCTATCTGCTCTACGCCGTGCAGGGCGAGCGCGGCATCGCGCTGGCCGAGCTGGATTTCGCTTGAGCCGCAGCGACGCCCCACCCTGGTATCCGATCTTCCTCGACCTGCGCGGGCGGGCGGTGCTGGTCGTGGGCGGCGGCGCGCTGGCCGCCGAAAAGGTGCGCGGCCTGCAGGCGGCCGCAGCCGAAATCACCGTCGCCGCCCCAACGCTCGAATCCGAGCTCGCCGCGCTGCGCGACGCCGGCGCGATCGCCCACATCCCGCGCGAATACCGCGAAGGCGACATGGCAGGATTCAGCGTCGTGATGGCCGCGCAGGACGGACGAGCGGGCGATGGGGGAAACAGCCAGCTGTTAGCCGAAGCGCGCAGGCGCGGCATCCTGCTCAACGCCGCCGACGACCCGACCAACTGCGACTTCATCCTGCCCGCCGTGCTGCGTCAGGCTCCGCTGACGATCGCGATCTCCACCGCGGGCGGCAGCCCGGCGATCGCGCGCCGCGTCCGCGAGGAATTGACCGATTACCTCAGCGCCGAAACGGCGCCGCTCGCTGATCTCGTCGCGGAAGTGCGCGCCGACCTGCGCCGCCGCGGCGTCTTCCGCCCGATCTCCGCGGATGCCTGGCAGGAGGCGATTGACGGCCGCCTGCGCGCGCTGCTGGCGCAGCGCCGCCGCGGGCAGGCCAAGGCGCTGCTGCTCGCCCGTCTCGGCGCGCCGCTGCGCGACCGCTCGGAGCCCAACCTCGATGACCTGCTCGCGCCCTGCCGCGCCGCGCCGGAGCGCTGACGTGCCGCCGCTGCGCCTGGGTACGCGGGGCAGCGCGTTGGCGCGCGCGCAGACAGCCGAGGTTCGGCAAATGCTCGCCGCGCAGGGCGTCGAGACGCGCGAGGTGATCATCCAGTCGGAGGGCGATCGCGATCGCCTCACCTCGCTGCGCACGCTGGGCGGGCGGGGCGTCTTCGTGCGGGCGCTTGAACAGGCGCTGCTCGACGGCGCAATCGACGCCGCAATCCACTCGGCCAAGGATGTGCCGTCGTCGCCGCTGGCCGGCACCGCGCTGGCGGCCTTTCCACCGCGCGCCGATGTGCGCGACGCGCTGGTCTCGACCGACGGGCGTGCGCTGGCCGATCTGCCGCGCGGCGCTCGCGTGGGCACAGGCAGCCGACGCCGCGCGGCGCAACTGCTGGCGCGGCGGCCCGACCTCGTGCCGACCGACATTCGCGGCAATGTCGATACGCGGCTGCGCAAGCTGGCCGAGGGCGAGGTGGACGCGCTGCTGCTCGCCGCCGCGGGGCTGATTCGTCTGGACCGCACCGACGCCGCGACCCAGCTGCTGCCGCCCGACCAAATGCTGCCCGCGCCGGGACAGGGCGCGCTCGCGCTCCAGTGCCGCGCGGAGGACGCCGCAACGCGCGACGCGCTGGCGGCCTGCGATCATCAACCAACGCGGATCGCGGTGACGGCCGAGCGCGCCGTCCTGCGCGCGCTCGGCGCGGGCTGCAGCCTGCCGATCGCGGCGCTGGCGCATGCGCGCGGCGGCGAGGCGACGCTGCTCGCACGCCTGCTCTCGCCCGACGGCTCGCGGCGAATCGATGTGCAACGCGCCGCGCCGGCGGCGGAAGCCGAAGCGCTCGGGCGCGAGGTGGGCGAGGCGCTGCTGGATCGCGGCGGGCGCGAAATGCTCGCGGAGCTCGGCGCATGAGCGGCGAACCGACCACCGACGCCGAACTTGCCGGGCTGGTCAGCCTGGTCGGCGCAGGACCGGGCGACCCCGACCTGATCACCGTCGCCGGCCTCAACGCGCTGCGCCGCGCCGACGTGATCATCCACGACCGCCTGATTCCGCGCGAGCTGCTCGCCGAAGCGTCCGACGGCGCGGAGCTCATCGATGTCGGCAAGCGCCCCAATGATGTCGATCCCGACGCGGCGCAGGAGCGGATCAACCGCCTGCTAATCGAATGGGCGCAGCGCCTTGGACGCGATGGCCGCGTCGTGCGGCTCAAGGGCGGGGACCCGTTCGTCTTCGGGCGGGGCGGCGAGGAGGCCGACGCGCTCCGCGCCGCGGGCGTGCCGTTTGAGATCATCCCCGGCGTCAGCGCCGCCGTCGCCGCGCCCGCCTTCGCGGGCATCCCCGCGACCGACCGCCGCTACGCATCGAGCTTCGCGGTGGTGACCGGCGCAGAGGCCGAAAACGACGCCGCGCCGATTGACTGGAGCGCGATCGCCCGCAGCGGCGGCACGATCATCGTGCTGATGGGCGGGCGCGCGCTGCCCGCAATTCGCCGACGGCTGATTGACGGCGGCCTGCCCGCAGACACCCCGGCCGCCGCCGTGGAGCGCGCGACGACGCCGCGCCAGCGCAGCGTCTTCGCCCCGCTCGGCGAGCTGCCCGCGACGGTCGAGCGAGCCGGGCTGCGCCCGCCGTTGACGCTGGCGATCGGCGCCGTCGCGGAACTCGGCGAGCGGCTCGCCTGGTTCGAGCGCCGCCCGCTCCGGGGCTGCAAAATTCTCATAACCCGCCCCGCGCGGCAGGCGGCCTCCCTCGCGGCGCTGCTCCGCGCGCAGGGCGCGGAACCGATCGTCGCGCCGTCGATTGAGCTGGTCGACGCCAACCCCGCGCCGATCCGGGCGGCAATCGCACGGCTGCGCGGCGGCGGTTACGACGACGTGATCTTCACCAGCGTCAACGGCGTCGAGCGCTTCGCCGCGCAGCTACGGCGGGCCGGCGGCGACGCGCGCAGCTTCGCCGGCGCGCGCATCGCGGCGATCGGCCCGGCCACGGCGGCGGCGCTCGAACGACTCGGCCTGCGCGCCGACCTCGTACCCCAGACCTACACCTCCGACGCGCTGCTCGAAGCACTGCTCACCCAGCCCCTTGCCGGTCAGCGCATCCTCCTGCCCCGCGCGGCGCAGGGCGCGCCCGCGCTGAGCGACGGCCTGCGCGAAGCGGGAGCGGCGGTCGACGATGTCGCGCTCTACGATGTGCGCGCCGCGCCTGTCGATCCGACGGCGGTGGAGCGGCTGCGCAGCGGCGGGATCGACATCGTCAGTTTCACCGCGCCCTCCACCGTGCACGGGCTAATCGAGCAGGTCGGCGCGGACGCGCTGGCCCGCGTCGAGCTGGCCTCGATCGGCCCTGCCACCAGCGCCGCCGCATCCGCAGCGGGGTTGACAGTCCACATTGAGGCGGCAGTGCATACCATGCAAGGACTGGTGGACGCGATCGTTCGCGCCCGCCGCTGGCAGGACGCACAGCCATGACCACCATGCGCAGCCGAACTGAAATCCCCGCCGCCAGCCGCATGCGCCGGCTGCGCCGCAGCGACGGCTTGCGCGCGATGCTGCGCGAGACGCGCCTTTCGCCGACGGACTTCATCTACCCGATCTTCGTAGCCCACGGGCAAAATCTGCGCGAGCCGATCGCCTCGATGCCCGGCCAGGCGCGCCTCTCCGTCGACCAGCTGCCGCGCGAGGCCGCCGAACTGCGCTCGCTCGACATCCCCGCCGTCCTGCTGTTCGGCCTGCCCGCCGACAAGGACGCCCAGGGCTCCGAGGCCTGGGCGGTGGACGGAATTGTCCAGCGCGCCGTGCGCGAACTGAAGGACGCCGCGCCCGAACTGATCGTGATCACCGATGTCTGCCTCTGCGAATACACCGATCACGGGCACTGCGGGCTGCTCGACGATCGCGGCGCGGTGATCAACGACGCCACCGTCGAGCTGCTGGCGGAGACCGCCGTCAGCCAGGCCGAAGCCGGGGCGGATATCGTCGCGCCCAGTGACATGATGGATGGGCGGGTGGGCGCAATTCGGGCGGCGCTCGACGACGGCGGCTTCGCCGAAACCGCGCTGCTCGCCTACGCCGCCAAGTTCGCCTCCGCCTTCTACGGACCGTTCCGCGAGGCCGCCGATTCCGCGCCCGCGTTCGGCGACCGCCGCGCCTATCAGCTGGATCCGGCCAACGGGCGCGAGGCGCTGCGGGCGATCGAGCGCGATCTGGCCGAGGGCGCGGACATGGTGATGGTCAAGCCGGCTCTCGCCTGGCTCGACATCGTGCGCGCGGCGCGCGAGCGCGTCGATGCGCCGCTCGCGGCCTACAACGTGAGCGGCGAATACGCGATGATCAAGGCCGCCGCCGAACGCGGCTGGCTTGACGAGGAGCGAATTGTGCTCGAAACGCTGACCGGCATCCGCCGCGCCGGAGCGGACCTGATTCTCACCTACCACGCCAAGGACGCCGCCCGCTGGCTGGCGCGCCGCAGCTCGTGAGCGAGCGCAGCGGCACGGCTGAGACGGAGCCCGCGCCGCCTGTCGTCGGCGCGGAGCGCGCCAGAGACAGCGTGCGCGCCGTCGCGTTCGACTGCTACGGCACGCTGCTGCAACTCGAGGAGCGCGACTTCGCCGCCCTAATCCACGAGATGCTCGTCGAGCACGGCGTCGAGCACGCGACCGGCGACGAGGTCTGGGAGGCCTGGCTCGACGCCTCGCGCGCCCTCGCCGAATCGGAAGGGTTGGTGCGCGACGGCACGGTCGACGGCCCCGAGCCGACCTTCCGCCCATTCTCCGAGACCTGGCCGCAGCATTTCGCGCGCGCCTTCGAGCGGCGCTCGATCGACGCGATCCCGCCGCAGCGGGCGTTTCAGCGCCTCTGGGACCACATGAGCCGCGTGCCCGCCTATCCCGAGGTCGCCGAGGTGTTCGCGGGGCTGCGCGCGCGCGGCTATCGGGTCGCCATCGCCAGCAACGCCGACGACGGCCACCTGCGGCCGGCGCTGGCCGCCGCCGAAATCGAGGCGGAACTGATCCTCTCCTCCGAGGAAGCGGCCTCCTACAAGCCGCGCCGACCATTCTTCCGCCAGCTCTGCGAGCGGCTCGCGCTGCCGCCCGAGCAGATCCTCTACGTGGGCGACAGCCCCTACGCCGATGTCAACGGCGCGAACCACTCCGGGCTGCCCGTCTATCACGTGCGCCGCTATCCCGACCCCGAACGCGAGCGCTCGCTGCGCTTCCGCGCCACCTGGACCTGCCCCGATCTGCGCGGCCTGTTTGACGTGTTGCCGCCCGCAGCGCCGCCCTGAGCGCGCGAAGTTCCACAAACTCCCCCAGTTTTCCCCAAACTCGCCATTATCAGACTGTTATGTGCGTATCAGGACACGCTTGCCCGAATTTGATCCGTGATCGTCGTTTGCGCGCGGTTAAGCTTGCCCTACGCCTATATCGCATAGGCAAGTGATCAGATTTTCGGTCACGCGCCCAACGCGCCGACCGAAGGGTGAGGAGTGAACGATGCGCATCCAGACCAGCCAGGCCGCCCTCGAGCGCGCCCTCTCCATCGTCAGCCACGCCGTCGCCGCGCGGCACAGCCTCGACCAGCTGCGCCACGTCCACATCTCGGTCGACGACGAGGCCGTCCGGCTGACCGCCACCGACACCGAAATCGCGCTGATCGCCCAGCTCGACGCCAGCGTCGCCGAAGGCGGCGCGATCACCGTCCCCCACCGCTTCCTCCACGACCTCGTCTCCTCGCTCGACGGCGGCGATGTCGAACTCTCCGTCGCCCCCGACTCCCAGGTCGCCCAGATCCGCGCCAGCGACTCCAACGAGAGCAGCATCCACGGGATGAAGGCCGACTCCTACCCCCACATCCCCGGACACGGCGACGGCGACACGATCAAAATCGTCGCCTCCGATTTCCGCGAAGCCCTGCGCCACGTCGTCTTCGCCGCCGCGACCGACGACGGCCGCCCCGTGCTGACCGGCGTCCACTTCAGCTTCAAAGGCGACGACGCGGAAGATGAAACCGCCAAGACGACGATGAAGCTGGCCGCGGCCGACGGCTTCCGCCTCGCCGTCTACGACATGCAGGTCATCCACGACCTCACCGAGTCGCTGCAAATCACCATCCCCGCCCGCGCCCTGCGCGAACTCGAACGGCTGATCTCCGACGAAGACGGCACGATCGAGCTCTACCTGCACAGCGACCGCAGCTACGTGCGCTTCCACCTGCCCACCACGCAGATGACCGCGCAGCTAATCCAGGGCAACTACCCCAGCTACGACCAACTGATCCCCTCCGAGTACCAGACGCGCGTCGTGCTGACCGGCGATGTGCTGCAGCAGAGCGTGCGCAGCGCCGCCGTCTTCGCCCGCGAGAGCAGCGGCATCGTGCGCCTGCGCTTCCAGGGCGGCGGCGACGACGCCGGCATCACGCTGACCGCCCGCGCCGAAGAGCTGGGCAACCACCGCGGCCAGGTCGGCGCCTCGATCGAGGGCGAAGACTCGCGCATCGCCTACAACGTCCGCTACCTCCAGGAAGCCCTCCAGGTCGCCTCCGGCCCCGCCGAAATCGCCATGGAAACCAGCGGCCCCTCCAACCCCGGCGTCTTCCGCGTCGTCGGCCGCGACAACTACGTCCACGTCCTCATGCCCATGTTCGTCCAATGGGAAGACAGCTAGGCCGCCTGCCGCAACTGCAACAAGCGGAAAGCTCTCGAATAGGCGACACTGACCCGCATGATCCTGCTGCTTTGCGGGGATGATCGCTTTGCGCGAACAGAGGCGCTCGCCGAGCTGCGCCGCGAGTACGACGCCGACGGCTCGCTGGCCAACAACACCGTGCAGTTCGACGGCGCGCGGCTGCGGCTCGACGACCTGCGCCGCGCTGCGGGCGCCGCGCCCTTTCTCGGCGAGTGGCGGCTGGTGCGCGTCGACGGCCTCTGCGCCCGCTTCCAGCGCGGCGGGCGGCGCGCGCTCGGCGAGTGGGAAGGACTGGCCGAGCTGCTCGCCGAGGTTCCGCCCAGCACCCTGCTCGTCTTCACCGACGACGCCACTCAAGCGCGCAACCCGATCCGCGCCCAAATCGAAGCCGCCGGCGAAGTGCGCGAATTCGCCCCGCTGCGCGGCGATGATGCCCTGCAATGGCTGCGCGTGCAGGTGCGCGCGCACGGCCTCCAGCTGACCCGCGGCGCGGCCAACGCGCTGGTCGAACGCGCCGCCGGCGACCGTGGCGCGCTGACCAACGCCGTGCGCAAACTCGAGCTCTACGCCGGCTCCGCCAACGTTGATGAGGAAATCATCGACCTGCTCGTGCCGCGCCGACGCAACGTGCGCATCTTCGACCTGCTCGACGCCGTCGCCGAGCGCCGCCTGCCCGACGCGATGCGCACGCTCGACGCCGTGCGCGCCTCCGGCGAGGATTCGCCCCGCGTCCTGCACATGCTGGCCCGCCAGTTCCGCCAGATCGTGATCGCCAGCGAAATCGTCGCCGCCGGCGGCGGCCAACAGGAAATCGCCAACGCGCTGAGCTCCCCGCCCTGGCTGGCCCGCCGCGTCTACAACCAGGCCCGAGCCTACCGCCCCCAACAGGCCGACCGCGCCCTCGAGCGCATCCTCGAAGCCGACGCCGCGATCATCGCCTACCGCCGCGACGAAGGCGGCCAAACCGACGACCTCGCGCTCGAGCTGCTAGTAGCCGACCTGGCCGGCGCCCGCTAGCGCCCACCCACGCCCACACTGCACCTGCGCCACCTCCCGTCGCACCCACGCCCTCCCGTCACGCCTGCGCCCCCTCCCGTCATTCCTGCGCAGGCAGGAACCCAGACGACTCCAGGGCCGTTCACGCTAAGCGCGCCCACCACCCGCCCCTTCCCCAATTCATCCCTCCCCCCTTCCAGGGGGGAGGTTAGGTGGGGGGTGCGAGGCAACGAGCCGGCGCACCAAATTCGTGCCGCTCCCCGATCGCCCACGCTTCACTTCCACCTCCCGTCACTCCTGTACCACCTCCCGCCGCACCCACGCCCTCCCGTCACGCCTGCGCCCCCTCCCGTCGCACCCACGCCCTCCCGTTACACCTGCGCCCCCTCCCGTCATTCCTGCGCAGGCAGGAATGTGGAGTCAGCTTGCAAATGCAACAGTTGGTTGTGGAGCACTTCGGCGGGGGTCTGGTAGTCGAGGCACTTGCGGGGGGTGTTGTTGGCGGCGCGGATGACGGCGTGGAGCGCGGCGGCGGAGAGCGCGTTGAGGTCGGTGTTGCGGTGCAGGCGGCGGCGCAGCCGGCCGATCGCGTTCTCCACGCCGCCCTTCTGCCAGGGCGAATGCGGGTCGCAGAAGAACGTCTCGACGCCCAGGTCGTGGAGCCGGTGATGGCGGACGAACTCGGAGCCGTTGTCGAAGGTCGCGCTGCGCCGGAGGGCCGGCGGGAGGCGCCGGAACAGCCCGCGCAGGACGCGGCTGAGCGGCTCGGCGGCCTTGCTCGGCAGGGCCGCGGCGAGCAGCGCGCGGGAGCGGCGTTCCTGCAGCACGAGCAGCGGCGGGCGCCCCTGGCCGAAGCTCATCAGGTCCACCTCCCAGTGGCCGTAGACCAGCCGCTGGTCGGCCTCGGGCGGGCGCTCGCTGAGCGGACGGCGCTCCTGCAGGTAATCGGTCGAGCCGCGCGCGCCGCGCGTGCGGCTGTAACCGCGCTTGACCCGCCCGCGGGGCAGATAGCGGGCGAAGCGGTAGTCCTTGGTGCGGGCGATCTGGGCGTGGATGAAGCGGTAGATGCTCTCGGGCGAGATCACATGCCGCCCGGCTTCGCGTTTGAGCCGTCCGGCGACCTGCTGGGGCGAGCGGCCGGCGGCGAGCATGTTCAGCACCTGCTCGCGCAGTGCGGCGTCGCGCTCCAGCCGCAAGCCGCGGAAACCCAGTCATGCAGTGGGCGCGGGTCTGCTGCTGGGCGTAGTCCGGGTCGTAGCCGCCGTCGGCGCGCGCGTTGCGCTTCAACTCTCGAGTAATCGTCGATGGCGCGCGATCCAGAGTTGCCGCGATTTGCCGCGCGGAGCGGCCCTCGGCCTGTAGTCGGGCCAGCCGCCAGCGCTCCTCGCGGCTGAGCTGCGTGTGCGTTCGGGCCATCGCTCCACCTCCAACATCCGTTGCACCCCAAGCGCCAACTTAGCGAACCCACGCCCCACCACGGGTATCTCGCTCGCGGTGCGCACCAAGCCCGTTCCCGCTTCCCCTCCCCGCCCGCTCCCTTCCCGTCATTCCTGCGCAGGGTTTGAGCATGCGATGGATGCGGATTTGGTGAAGCGGCATGTGGATGCGGTGGAGTCGGTGGTGCGAGGGCTGTTGGGGTGATGCTGCTATCTCGCGCGAACCTGTCTCATCCTCTTTGGAAGATTGAGAAGGGGCAGCCGCACGCCAAGCTCTCGGCGTCGCGATTACTCCGGCAATTCCAGGTCAAGCCCCGCAAACACCTCGAGCGCAATCCGGCGCAGGAACTCCACTTGGCGTTCCCGCAAGAATTCGTCAAAATCGTTTGACGTGAATGGGTCGCGAAGCAGAATTTCGTGTGCGCGATCGGAAATGCAGTGGCTCGCGAGCAGCTCCCGCCTGAATCCCAGCGCGCGCTCTTGGAGGAATCTCGGAATGTAAGCGTTCGGGAGGTTCCCCTCAATCTCCTCCTGGCTGGCCTGGTCGACCAGCATCGTGTTGAACACCGACCGGGCCACAGTGTTGCTCACGCCGATATCTGCACATTGCTCCAGCGGCACTACCTCGTAGTCAGCCACACCAGCAGCCGGGATCACGTCGCCATCGAGCCAGTCGCGTGGGCTAAACGTGAACATCAGATTCCGCACGCCCTGCACGAATCCGAGAGATCGAGAGCGAGGACGGCCACTAGCTGCTGAGAAGAGGCCAAGTCCGAACTCATCGCGGAAAATCGCCACGGCCTCCGGGATCGCGTGATCGTCCTTAAACCACTCTCGCACCTCGCGATAATCCCGGCTGCCGATCTGTGACGTCGATGCCCGTCGGCTGTCGCCACCGGATGTCGAGTATCGTTCGGTCAGAACGCTGGCCCAGTACCACTGATTGGCACGGAGTCGCCGAGTGACCGAATCGCCCGCATCAGCGAGCAGGCTACAGTAGACCGGAATCATTCCATCGAACGGCACGAAGTGTCCCGGGTTGTCCGGCACCTCTTTTCCGTAATGGGTCTCGTCGCGCAGAGCACGCATCCCAAGCACGTAGCTCTGCTGCACGCTCCGCCAATGTCGCTCAAAATCCTCCGCGGATTTGATCAGCGGCGTCGTTTGATTCGAGCCGATGCGAATTCTCCCTGGCACGAGATCTTCGTATGCGTCGCCCTGCGTCCCATAGCGCGACTCCGGATGCGTACGAATGAACATCATCCGCACGAGGTCGGCCGGTGTACGATCCCACGCCAGGCCAGCGGCCTCAAGATCTGGCAGCACCTCATTGAGCATGTTTCTCGGGGAAACGTGCTGGAGCGAGACGGCCGCGTTAAGCAGATCAAACGTCTGCAGCTTCGTGCCGCGCCGATTGATCTGTTGGAACGTTTCGCTCACCGCTATCTCCGACATGCCCTCGGGCAGCTCCATCACCAAGATGTGGAACTCCTCACGCAATGCGCGGACGAAGTCGGCGAATTTTCGGCCATTGGCGGCATGAGCATCGGCCTCGCGGGAACGATCGGAGTAGCGGTTCTGCGACTCCTCCTCATCAAGGGCTTGTATTCGGAGCGTGTCGGGGTCTGGGCGACCGTTTCCGGCGGCCATCGACTGCTCCTCTTCCGCCAAGCGGCGCCTTTCGTCCTCGAGTCGGTTCGCCTTTTCTCGCTTCGTGCCCGCGGCCTCGATGAGGGCATTGAGAGCTGACTCCTCGCGCGAGATCGTCCTCTCCAGCTGATGGCGCGCCGTTCCGTAATCTCTCTTCTTGGCGCTGTTACTGCTCGATCGCAGTTGGTCGTCCAAGTGGTGGTAGTCTTTCCTCAGATCATCCACCTTGGCTTGCTGTGACGCCACGGCACTGCTGGCGTCCTCGGCATCTTTGTTTGCCACTGTGGCAGCTTCCCGAGCTTGCTCGCGCAGTTTGTAGTACTCCGTGTACTCCTCACCACCTGCCTCTTCCGCTTCTTGCGCCTGCCGGAAGTACTCTTGAGCTTGCTGCGCGTGAGCCTGGGCTCGTTTCTCGTGCTCGCGGGCCTTCGAACGCCAGAAACGCTGGTATTCAGACAGCCACTCAGTCCAATCGCTGGTGCTCAGCAACCGGAGTGGGAAATCGTGCGACTGAGTCTCGTCGTAGAGCACGAACTCATCGACGTCCTCTTTGGGCAGTGGTGATCGAGCATTCGGCGCGCGCCGAGAAGCACCCCTGCAGATGAATGCGCCGTCTTCAGCGGGCTCATTGGCCTTTTTGCTCATGAACTTCTCGACATCAACGAAGAACTGGCGTGTTTTTCCATCCGACGACGGCCCGCGATCAAAGAACGCGTAGTACATTGCCGTCAAGCGTTGTTGCCCGTCCAATACAGTGACAGGCGGGGCGGTAAAAGGAGGTTTGTCAGGTCCTTCAGCTTGCTGGACCTCCTCTGAGTCTGCGCTGACCTTGTGAAGAGCGAGGAGCGATTTACAACCAAGGAGCTCTTGCATGGTCGCATCGCGCAAGTTCCAGAGCAGCAAGCTTCCGACGGAGTACTCATTGAACAAGGACCGCGTGAGCTGCCGGATATCCTCGTCTGTCCAGACGAACTCTCGCTGGAAGTCTGGAATGCTGAACTGATCTTCCGCTATCCGGCGGATCAGGGGCCCGAGCGCCATCGAGCCGTGCACTGCGTTCACCATCAGTGAGCTCCTCAAGGCGCAAGGTACGGCACCGCCGCAATGTCTGTCAAGTTGTCCGCACAGGCACGACGTGTGGCTTGATGCCTCGGCCGTAGCAGCCAGCGGCCAAGGCGTGTTCGTGCGTGCCTACTCCGTCATTGCTGCGTGAGGGTGGAGTGCGGCGGCGGCGGGCGTTGGTGGGTGGCTCGGGGGTTGGGGGATGCTGGGCGCGGCGAGCGCGGGTATGACGGAGGAGGCGAGGCGCTTCGGGGCTATTGCAGGAGGGGCAGTTCGTCGCCCGCCGCCGCGCGGTGCCGGACCAGCGCCAGCGCCGCGTTTTGGCCGTGGGTGCCGTAGGCGGCGACTACTGCGCCCACCACATGGTCTGTGCGCGCTCGCGTGGTGATATCGAGGTTGCAGGCGGGGTCCGGCTCGCTCCAGGTGGCGTGGGGCGGGATTTTTTCCTCGGCCAGGCAGATTGCGGCGGCTGCTGCGCTCAGCGCGCCGCTTGCGCCGATGGTGTAGCCGATTGTGGGGGAGACGGCGGTGACGTACATATCGCGGATGCCGACGCCGAAGGAACGCTCGAGGATGTCGGTCTCGCGCGCGTCGCCGGCGGGCGCGCCGGCGCCGGCGGCGAAGATCACATCGACGACCTGGGGGCTGACGCCGCCCTTGCGCATGGCGTCGCCGAGGGCGCGCTGCGCGACCTGCACATCGGTGGGCGGCTGGCCGTCGCCGGGCGGGCCGCCGGTTTGGGCTTCGCCGGCGATTTCGGCGTAGATGCGCGCGCCGCGCTGGACGGCCAGCTGGCGATCTTCGAGCAGCAGCGCCCCCGCGCCCTCGCCCAGCACCATCCCGCGCCGACGCGCGTCGAACGGGCGCTGCGCGTCGGGCTCCGCGCCCGGATCGAGCAGCCCGGCGCGTTCCCAGGCCGCCCAGACCTCGGGCGTCAGCGGCGCTTCCGCGCCCACGGCGATCGCGGCCCGCGCGGCGCCGCTGCGAATCAGCGCCGCGGCTTGGGCGATCGCCGCGGCGCCCGATGCGCCGCCGGCGCTGATCGTGAAGCTGGGCCCGGCCGCGTTGAAGCCGATCGTCGCCCCCGCCAGGCCCGCGCCCAGCGCCGCCCAGCCCGCCCCGTCGCTCTGCGGATGCGCCGCGCCCGTCACCGCCGCGACCGCGAAGGCGTTCTCCTGGTGAAACGAAATCCGCGCGTCGCCGACGGCCTGGATCGCGGCGTCGAGCGCCAGCCTCCCCACCCGATTGAGCCGCTCCAGCAGATGCGGCGGGACACCGGCCGGTCCGTCGTAGCCGCGAATGACGCCGGCGGCCGCGGGGCGCGGCATGCCGTCGAGCGGGCCGACGGCGACGCGCCCGTCGAGCAGCGCCTGCCAGAGATCGGGCGCGGTGGGTCCCGCCGCCGTGATCGCGCCGACGCCGCTGATCACCACCCGGCGCGGGCCCTGATCGCCCCGCTCGCCCCGCTCACTTTGCTCGTCGTGCTGCATCGTCATGCGGCCGCCCTGTTTTCCGTGTGGTCGACTATGCAGTCGGCGGCGCAGAAGCGGTGGACGCCGCGCGCCGGCGCGTTTGCCGCCGCAGGGCGGCGCTGGTAAGATCGCGTAGTTGGCACTCTCAGAGGGAGAGTGCCAGCGAGCCTGCCGCAGGCGAATGAGCGAACAGGTAGCTCGGCGATGGCGCTTTCGGATCGCCGCGAGAGCATTCTGCAGATCGTCATACAGGACTACATCGAGACGGCGACGCCGGTCGCCTCGCGGCATGTCGTTGAGCGCTACGCGCTGCCCACTTCGGCTGCCACGATACGACACGAGATGCGGCTGCTCGAGAGCGAGGGCTATTTGACCCACCCGCACACCTCGGCCGGGCGCGTGCCCTCCAACCGCGGCTACCGCCACTTCGTCCAATCGCTGATGGGCCACGCCGAGCTGGGCGTCGCCGAGCAGGCGACCGTCCGCCACCAGTTCTTCCAGGCCGCGCCGGCCGTCGATGAATGGGCCGAGTTGGCCGCCAATGTGCTCGCTCGCTCGCTCGGGCTGCTGGCGGTGGTCGCGCCGCCGCAGCCGCAGCGCCTGCGCGTCCGCCAGCTCGAGCTGATCAGCCTCAACGACCTCCTCGCGCTGATGATCGTCGTGGTGCAGGAGGCGCGCGTGATTCGCCAGCTCACGCCGCTGCCCGCGCCCTGCCCGCCCGAGCAGCTCGACGCGATGGCGCACCGGCTCAACTCGGATGTCAACGGGCACGACGCCGACACCGTGCGAACCGTGCCCGCGGCGGACGCTGATGAGCAGGCCGTGCTGGACACCCTCGCGCGGGTGCTGGATCGCGATGTGGAGCGCTCCGGCGCGGCCAGCATCGCCGGCCTGGGCGGCGTCGTGGGCCAGCCCGAATTCCACGCCGAGCCCGAACGCTCGCTCCAGCTGATCGACCTGGTCGACCGCCAGGCGATCACCGAGCTGGTGCCGTCGTCGGCGCTCGAAGCGGGCGGCCTGCGCGTGCTGATCGGCGAAGACAACCCATCCGACCTGTTGCAGGACTGCTCGCTGGTGGTCGCGCCCTACGGCGCGGCCTACGGGCGGGCCGGCTACGTCGCGATCATCGGCCCCACGCGGATGAACTACTCGCGCTCGGTGGCCGCCGCGCGCTTTCACAGCGCGCTGCTGCAGGAGATGATGGACACCGTGTACGGCGGGGCGGCATGATCGACGCTCCGCACGACGAACCGCTGCGCGACGAGCCGACGCCCGACGAGGCGGGCGCGGCCGAACCGTCCGACGCGCAGGCGGAGGCCTCCGAAATTGCGCAGCTGCGCGCCGAATCGGCCCAGCGCCTGGCCGCCTGGCAGCGCGCCCAGGCGGACTACGAGAACCTCAAGCGCCGCAGCGCGCAGGATGTGCGCGACCGCGTGGAGCGCAGCCAGCGCGCCATCTTCGAGACGCTGATCGATCTTGCCGACGACTTCCACCGCGCGCTCGAAGCCGAACCCGGCGGCGAAGACGGCCTGCGCGAGGGTGTCCGGCTGATCGAGCAGAAGCTGCTCAGCCTGCTCGAACGCAACGAGATCCGCCCGATCGCCGCCGCCAGGCAGCCGTTCGATCACGATTTCCACGAAGCGATGGGCGAGCTGCCCGGTCCGAAGAACGAAGTCGTGGCGGAAATCCGTCGCGGCTGGCTGATCGGCTCGCGCGTGCTCCGCGCCAGCCTGGTCATGGTCGGCGCGGGCCAGCCCGACGAACCCGATGTGTCCGCCGCAGCCAGCGGCAAAACCCCTACCCCAGCACCCAACTCAGCCCCTCACCCAGAAGGAGATGAACCATGTCGCGAGTAATCGGCATCGACCTCGGCACCACCAACTCCGTCGTCGCCGTCATGGAAGGCGGCGAGCCGACTGTGATCCCCAACGCCGAGGGCAACCGCACCACGCCCTCGGTCGTCGCCCTCAGCAAGGCCGGCGAGCGCCTCGTCGGCACCGCCGCCAAGCGCCAGGCCGTGACTAACCCGGAGAACACCGTCTTCAGCGTCAAGCGGCTGATGGGCCGCCGCTTCGACGATCCGGTCGTGAACAACGCGCTCCCGCTGCTGCCCTACACCGTCGAAAAGGCCGATAACGGCGACGCCTGGGTGCGAATGGGCGACAAGGCCTACAGCCCGCCCGAGGTCTCCGCGATGGTGCTGCAGAAGCTCAAGGCCGACGCCGAGGCCTACCTCGGCGAGTCCGTCTCCGAGGCGGTGATCACCGTGCCCGCCTATTTCGACGACAGCCAGCGCAACGCGACCAAGGATGCCGGGCGGATCGCCGGGCTGAACGTGCTGCGGATCATCAACGAGCCCACCGCCGCCTCGCTCGCCTACGGGCTGGAAAAGCAGGACGACCATTACATCGCGGTCTACGACCTCGGCGGCGGCACGTTCGACATCTCGATCCTCGAGCTGGGCGAGGGCACTTTTCAGGTGCGCTCGACCAACGGCGACACCTTTCTCGGCGGCGACGACTTCGACCAGAAGGTCATGAACCACCTCGTCGATGTCTTCCGCCGCGAGCAGGCGATCGACCTCTCGCAGGATCCGCAGGCGATGCAGCGGCTGAAGGAGGCCGCCGAGCACGCCAAGGTCGAGCTCTCCACCACCCAGTCGACCGAGATCAATCTGCCCTACATCACGGCCGACGCCTCCGGGCCCAAGCACTTCACGCACACGCTGACCCGCTCGCAGCTCGAGCAGCTGGTCGTCGAGCTGGTCGAGGGCACGCTCGAACCCTGCCGCAACGCGCTCGATGACGCCGGCATCAGCCGCGACCAGATCGACGAGGTGGTGCTCGTCGGCGGCCAGACCCGCATGCCGCTCGTGCAGCAGAAAGTGCAGGACTTCTTCGGCAAGGAGCCGCACCGCGGGGTCAACCCCGATGAGGTCGTCGCACTCGGCGCGGCGATCCAGGCCGGCGTGCTGCGCGGCGACGTCAAGGACGTCCTGCTGCTCGATGTCACCCCGCTCACGCTGGGCATCGAGACGCTCGGCGGCGTCAGCACCGCGCTGATCGCCCGCAACACCACCATCCCGACCAGCAAAAGCCAGGTCTTCTCGACCGCCGCCGACGGCCAGCAGCAGGTCGAAATCCACGTCCTGCAGGGCGAGCGCGAGATGGCCGGCGGCAACAAGTCGCTCGGGCGCTTCATCCTTGACGGCATCCTGCCCGCGCCGCGCGGCATGCCCCAGATCGAGGTCTCCTTCGACATCGACGCCAACGGCATCCTCAATGTCGCGGCGCAGGACAAGGGCACGGGCAAGGAGCAGCGGATCACGATCCAGGCCGCCTCCGGCCTGAGCGACTCTGAAATCGAGCAGATGCAGCGCGACGCCGAAGAGCACGCCGAGGAAGACCGCAAGCGCCGCGAGGCCGCCGAAATCCGCAACCGCGCCGACACGGCGGCCTACGAGGCCGACAAGCTGCTGCGCGACCAGGAAGACAAGCTGGACGAGGACCTCAAATTGGAGATCGGGGGCAAGATCGCCGCGCTGCGCGCCGCGCTCGAAGCCGAGAGCGACGAGACCGCGCCGATCGAGTCCGCCCTCGAAGAGCTCAACGCCACGCTGATGAAAGTCGGCGAGCGCGCCTACGCCGCCCAACAGGCCGAGCAGGCGACAGGCAGCGCGGGTCCGGCCGACCCCGATGACCAGCCTGATATCGACGACGACGATACCGTCGAAGGCGAGTTCCGCGAGGTCTAGCGCTACCCTCTCCCGACAGCCCTCCACACAGGCAGCTCGATGACCACCGCGCCCAGCAACGACTTCTACGAGATCCTCGGCGTCGAGCGCTCCGCCTCGCAGAAGGAGATCACGAGCGCCTACCGCAAACTGGCGAAGGAGCACCACCCGGACCTGAACCCCGATCCGGAGGCCGCAGCCACCTTCATACGGATCAGGGACGCCTACGAGAAGCTCTCCGACCCGAAAAAGCGGGCCGAGCACGACCGGGAGTGGAAACAACAAGAAGCGCAGAAGCGATCGCGGCGAGCGGCGGGGACGCGGCAACAGCAGCGCAGGCGCAGTCGGGCAGAACAGGCAACACAGGAACAACGACGCCAGCGCAGGCAGGCGGAACAGGCGGCGCAGGAGCAACGGCGCCAGCGAGAAGCCCAGGCGGCGCTGAACCGCCAACGAGACCAAGCACGAGTCCTGCTTGCTCAGGCGATGAGAGAGCTGAGCGCGGACGACAGCGATCTCGACTTCGACCTGAAACAGGAGCTACAGCTAAAGATCGACATGCTGAACAGTTGGCTCAATCGCAGCGAATCGAGCGCCGCTCAAATTGCGAATGCGCGCATCACTCTGGAGAACACGTTGGAGCGGGTGCGCGCGGAAGCGCGCAAACGCCGGCGCCGGAGGCAGAGCGATCCGAAGGTGGCCGCTGCATGGCGGACGCTGCAGGGCCGTCACGGGGCGGGCGAGTCATTCGACGCGCACGTTACCGGAAGCAACAGCGGGGGCTTGATCGCCGATCTCGGCGGGATCGAAGCCTTTATCCCGATCAGCCAGATCGCCGCCGCCGGAGATCGCAAAATCGATGCCGAACGGCTTGCCGAATACATCGGACGCACGCTCCGAGTCAAAGCGATCGAGGTCGATCGCGCCCGCAATCGCGCGATCCTCTCCGAGCGCGGAGCCGTTGCGGATCAGCGCGTTGAACAGAAACAGCGTGTGCTCGACAGGCTGGATGTCGCCGACATCCTGGAGGGGCGCGTCACGCGGATCGAAGACTACGGCGTGTTCGTCGACATCGGCGGCGCCGTCGGACTCGCCCATATCTCCGAACTCTCCTGGGATTTCGTCAAGCGCCCCGCCGATCTGTTCGCCATCGGCCAGACCGTCCAAGTCTATGTCGTTGAAAATGACCGTGAGACAGAGAGGATCCAACTCTCCGTCCGACTCGCCGCGACCGGCTCCTGGGACCAGGTCGCCGCGCGGTTTAACATCGGACAAGTCGTGCCTGCGACCGTCGTCAAACTCACGAAAAACTATGTGCTCGTCCGCATCGACGGCCCCGTCGAGGCACGCATTCATATTTCCGAACTCACCGGTCAATACGTCTCGCAGGTGAGTGACATCGTCGCTGTAGGCGATGTCATTCCCGTGAAAATCCTCAGTATTGATACCGCTGCCAGGCTCGTCCACGCGAGTCTCAAGCAAGCCCGCGCCGAAGCCGAGCGCGCTGGCTGGATCTTCCGCACGGACGGCGGCATCGCTCGCCCGCCCGACGATATCGCCGCGCGCTTCGGCGTCGCGCAACCTTCTTCGTTCGACGAGCCGCCCGACGCGACCAACATGTCGGAAGCCCTCAAGCGCGCGCAAGCGGAACGGGAGCGGAAAAGGGTCGAACAAGAGCAGGCCGCCGCCGAAGCCCGACGCGCGCGGGCGGCGCGAGAGCGAAAAAGGGCCAAACGAGAGCAGGCCGCCGCCGAAGCCCAACGCGCGCGGGCGCAGCGGGAGCGGGAAGAGGCCGAGCGCGAACGAGAGGAAGCGGAACGCGCGCAGGCCGCCAGGAAAAGCCGGGAACAAGCGAAACAACCCGAAACGGCGGAGAGACGCCGACGGAAACCCGACGATACTCGAACGACTGATGACGACAGTTTGGAACAGTACCGTGCGCGATTCTATCCGGCGCGGAGCCGCAATGGGCATATCTACGCTACGGAAGTGGACGGGTGGAGCGTAAGGTGCTGGGTCGGAGAAAGACAGGGCGAGATTTCCGCCTGCGTGTTCGCGCCCAGCCGATGGTCCGGAAGTGTTTGGGAGGAGACATCCGAATCGAATCTGATTGACGAAACCTGCGGCGACCTCGACGAGGCCTTTGAGGCACTGTGGAAGGCGGAACAGAGCGGAGAAATCGTCAGACGGGCGCGCGGCGCAATCGGGGCGCACAATGCCACCCTCTAACCCGCCGCCCGGCGGACACCGGCCAATCCGCCGCTGCATCTACAGTGGCCTTATCCTGTCCGATGCACTGGAGAGTCCATGACCACCGCCCAGACCAACGACTTCTACGAAATCCTCGGCGTCGAGCGCTCGGCTTCGCAGGAGGATATTCGCCGCGCTTTTCGCAAGCTGGCGATGGAGCACCACCCGGACCGCAACCCCGATCCGGAGGCGGAGGCGACTTTCAAGCGGATCGCGGCGGCCTACGAGGTGCTCTCCGACGCCGAGAAGCGGGCCAAGTACGACCGCTACGGGAACACGGCCGAGTTCGCGGCGAACGCGGGCTTCGAGGGCTTCGACTTCGGCGGCTTCGGCGACATTTTCGACGCCTTTTTCGGCGGGAGGCGGGCGGCGGGGCCGGTGCGGGGCGGCGACCTGCGGCTCGAGCTCGAACTCGAATTCACCGACGCCGTCTTCGGGGCCGAGCGCGAAGTCCGCGCCTCGCGCCTCGAGCACTGCTCGATCTGCGGCGGCAGCGGCGCCGAGCCCGGCACCCAGCGCGTCCCCTGCGCGGCCTGCGACGGCGCGGGCGAGGTGCGGCGCGTGCAGCGCAATGTCTTCGGCCGCTTCGTCAATGTCGCGCCCTGCGAAGCCTGCGAGGGCGAGGGCACCACAATCCAGCACCCCTGCAACGGCTGCGGCGGCATCGGCCGCGAGCAGCGCAACCGGCGGCTCAAGGTCAAGATTCCCGCGGGCGTCGACCACGGCGCGCAGATGCGGCTGAGCGGCGAGGGCGACGCCGGCCTGCGCGGCGGGCCGCCCGGCAACCTCTACGTCGACCTGCGCGTCAAGCCGCACGACCTGTTTCAGCGCGACGGCGACGACCTCGTGCTGCCGCTCAACCTTAATGTCGCGCAGGCCGCGCTCGGCGGCGATATCGAGGTGCCGCTGATCGACGGCGAGGGCGAGCGGATCGAAGTGCCGCCCGGCACTCAGCACGGCCACATCTTCCGCCTGCGCGGCAAGGGCGTGCCGCACCTGCGCGGACGTGGGCGCGGCGACCTGCGCGTGCAGATCGGCGTGCGCGTGCCCGCCAAACTCAACGACCAGCAGCGCGCGCTCTTCGAGCAGCTTGGCGAAGTCCTTGACGACGCGGACGACGAGCGGAACCGCGATGGCGTCTTCTCGCGGATCAAGGGCGCATTCAGCGCGTAACACCGAATGCCGGACCAATTGCTGCGCGCCGCCGTTTCGGTCGAAGCCGCCGATGTCGAGCGCGCCATCGCCGCCTTTGAACTGGCCGGCGTTTACGACTCCGCCGTCGAGTGGCAGATGGGCGAGCCGGTCGAGGAGCCGTCTTGGGGCCGGCCGGCGCCGCACGGCAACCGCCTGCCCGACCGCGCCGAGGTCGCCGCCTATCTCCCGCCGCAGCGCTGGGCGGAAGTCTCGCCCAGGCTGGCCCGCGCGCTGGCCGACCTCTGGCGACCCGACGCCGCGCCGTCGGTCGCTACTGCCGATATCCCCCAGCGCGACTGGCGCACGGCCTGGCACGAGCATTTCGATATCGTGCGCGTCCCTGCCGCCCGCACGATTGTGATTCGCCCGCCGCATATCGCCTACGAGCTGTCGGGCGGCGAGGTGGTAATCGACCTCGCGCCGGGCCTGGCATTCGGCACGGGGCAACACCAGAGCACCCGCCTCGCGCTGGCGCTGCTGGCGGACATCTGCGTCGAAACTGCGCCCGCGCGAACGCTCGACCTCGGTACAGGATCCGGCATTCTGGCCGCCGCGGCGGCCAAACTCGGCGCGCCCGATATAACCGCCGTTGACATTGATCCCATCGCGGTGGAGGCTGCACGAGAAACCGCCCGCCGCAACCAGGTCGCCAATCAAATCAGCGTCCTGCAAGGCGGCATCCCCGCGGGCGAGCGTTACGATCTCATCCTCGCCAACCTCACCGCCGACCTGCTCCAACACCTGGCCCCAGAAATCGCCGCCGCCACTGCGCCGGATGGCTGCCTGATCGCCTCCGGCTTCCTCACCGCCCGCCGGCAAGAGGTCGCGCAAACGCTCGCCGGTGTTGGGCTGCATCCCGCCAACACCCGCAGCGAGGACAATTGGTCGGCAGTGGTCGTGGTGGCAGGTCCAGCGAGCTAGCTCGGCCGCGGCCAGATCTTATTCACGCGCTTCGCCAGCTGCCCAGACCGCTTTCGGATCTGCTCCTCGTCCCATTCGTGCGGAGCAGCTGCGCGTCCCGGGTGGAGCAGTTTGTTGTTCAGGACGAGATCCCCCGGTTCTTCTGCGTACAGTTCGCGCTTGCGCGTCCATCCTGCGGTAGCCAGCCGTGAGTTGTAGCGTTGCGGGACCAGCGTCAGGTTGCCGATCGACTGGACGAGTTCGCTTCTGATCTGTTCAGCGGTCTTCCCTCGGCGGGCGAGCCGCGGGTTCGGTAGCGGCCAATTCGCGTTCTGCCATTGCCGCGGCATGATGTGCTCGACTGAGAGACGACGCGCCGCCAGTTGGTCTCCGCGCCTCCACCAGTCGGACCCTCGAAACTCGCTCTCGATGCACTCGAGAATCATGCGGGCGCGCGGTACTGACGCCCGCCCGAGCAATTTGTTGTTCACGAGGCTCTCGACGACATCCGAGTCAGTCGGCCAACGCTCGCGGTCTGAGCGTAGCCCACCCAGGTGCTCGATGATGATCCTGTCTGTTCGCTTGCGCCCCCGCTCCTTCACCAAGACAAGCAGTTGGCGCGTCGTTGCCCCATAGCCGCGCGTGTCGAGCCCGCAGATCAGGCGCCGAACCATATAGCTCTCAAGCGCGGCATATGCCTGGCTCAAGCGCTCATCCGACTTGTCATTCACCCAGAGCCACAGGATCAGCGGCGTAAAGACATCAGCCTGGAGGACCTTCCAGCGAAGAACGAAATCGCGAAAGCGCCGAGTCAGAGAGTCGTCGGATTGCAGCCGTTTGTCCGCAGTCTGGAGCTCGCGGTATGCCTCCGCGAACTTTGCCAGATCCTCGGCAACTCGCTCAACTCCCTCGTTGCGAGCTTTGACATGCTCACGGAAGTGGCTGAACGTCTGCTCAAGCCTGACCTCTTGCGTCGTCTCCATCGTTAGCCAGTGATGCAGGAACGCTTCCACATGCGGTCGCCGCGCACGCCCTGAACCTGTCGTGCGGGACCACCACTGGCTGTCCAAGGGTTTCAGCAGGCGCGACACGCTGCCGGGATCGACCTTCTGCACTCTGGCTTCGCGCAGCAGGAAGTTCTTGACTAGCTCGAACGTGCCCAGCTCCGTGCCGCGCGAGTTCAGCGTCTCGAAAATGATCTGCTCGTCGTCATCGTCGCCGAGCTGGATCACCGCGACCTGAATGTGCTCCGCCAGCGCAGCGTGCAGCGCGGTAGCCCGCTGTTTTGTCTTGTTCGGTTGCGCGTCCAGCCACTGCCCGATCCGCTCCGCAAACCAGTTGTGCGCTTCGACGATCCGCTCTTTCTCGTATACATCTGGCTGTAGGTCGTTTCGCATCGCGTGGCGGAACGCGGCCTGGTCGTCGTGATCTGTCGGCCACATCTTGAAGTTGAAGTCGTACTCCCCGCGAACATCTTGATCCTCCGGGCGCTGCAACACGAGCCACGTGAACTCCCGTGCAACCTCCGGGTGGCGGTTCTCGCACTCCTGCTGCGCTGCATCCAGCATCAGCTGGAGCGTCAGCAGTCGCTGTTGACCGTCGACGATCGCGACCTGAGCCACGCGACTCGCCGAATCCTGTCGTCGCATGGGCATGAGGATGATCGACCCCATGAAGTGCGGGCGAACTGCCCGCGGCTCGTCGCCCGATCGCCGCGCTGGCTTCGCCGCCTGCTCGGCGAGATTCAGCACGTCGTCGAGCAGCGGCTCCCACTGCTTTTCCTGCTCCCAGACGTACTTCCGCTGATAGTCGGGCACGACGTAGCGGACCGGCTGGTCAAACAGCGTCTTGGGCGTCAGCAGATCGACATCCATGGGCTCTGCTCCACCGACAGCCTACCACGCCGGAGATGCGCCGCCGTCGATGTTGATGGCGCAGCCGCCGTGGGGGAAATCCGCTTACCGTCTCAGCTCGTTCTCGAGTGCCACGATCGCGGATGCCGTCGCGGCCATTGTGTTGATCCCATACAATTGCTCCTCTAGGTTGTCGCCACGACGTCGCTCATAGCGGACCTTGAGGAGCTTCCCTAGCCTATAGCCCTCCTTGAGTTCCTCGATCATCTCCCGAATCTCGTCGTCGGTCATTGTTCGCTCCTGTTGCTGCGGCTGCGGTGCTGCGTCCTGCGCTGTCTGCACATCGCGCTCTTCCGGCTGCTGCGGCCGCGATTCGCTGGGTGCTGACTGCTCGGACCGTTGTGAGGCCGATTGAGTGGCGACCATCGGCGCATCATCTTCCTCGCCACAGCCAACCAAGGCGAAGCCCGCTCCGCCAGCGGCAGCGCGTGTTGAGGCTTTGAACAAGCCTCGCCTGCTCAGACGGCGGGATTGCAGTCGTTGCCAATAGTTCAACTCAGGCATGCTGCTCTCCGTTGTTCCTCAGCGTGGTACAGACCGGCACCCCCAGTCTACCACGCCGGGGACGCGCCGCCGTCGATGTTGATGGCGCAGCCGGTGATGAAGCTGGCCGCTTCGGAGGCCAGGAAGATCAGTACGTTGGCGGCCTCCTCCGATGTGCCGATTCGGCCTACCGGGATGCCCTCGCCGACTGAGGAGAGGAACTGCTCGTAACTGGCGTCGGGCATTCGGGCCTGGTGGAAGCCGTGCCATTGGGCGCTATCGACCGAGCCGATGCAGGCGGCGTTGACCAGGATTTGGTCTTTCGCGACTTCCTTACTGAGCGCTTTGGTCATCGCCAGCCCGGCCGCGCGGCTGGCGGCGGTGGGCATCGAGCCCGCGCCGGGCGTTTTGCAGCCGATATTGAGCAGGTTGACGATGCGCCCGCCGCCGCGCTCGCGCATTGAGGGGATGCACAGCTTCGCCAGCCGAATTGCGCCGTACAGTTTCAGATCCAGATCGACCGCCCAGGTTTCGATTTCGTGGCTCTCGATCAGCCCCGAGGACGACTGACCGGCGTTATTGATCAGGATGTCCACACCGCCGAAACGAGTGATCGTCTCGCCGACCAGCTGCTGGCAGTCCTCGTCGGATGTGACATCCATCGAAACGGCGAGCGGCTCCGCGCCGACCTGTCGGATCAGTTCAGCCGCCTCGGCGAGCGGCTCCGGGCGGCGCGCGCCGATCACCACCTGCGCGCCCTCCCGCGCCAGCCCGATCGCCGTCGCCCGTCCGATGCCCTCGCTGCCGCCGGTGATGATCGCGACCTTGCCCTCGAGTCCGAGCTCCATGACATCCTCCTTTGGTTCCGTCGCAGAATAGCCGCGCCGCTGTAGGCTGAGGTTGATGAGCACCCCGGCCGAGCCCGAGCCGCGCCGCGAGTTCTTCGCCGCGCGCTACTTCCTGGACGACCCGGACGCGCTGGACGGCGCGCAGCTGACCATCGGCAGCCCCGCGGCGCGACGGCTGAACCGCGTGATGCGCGTGCGCCGCGACGACATCATCCAAATCGTGCATCCGCCCAGCGAGCGGCTCTACACGGTGCGCGTGACCCGCGTGACCCGCGAGGCGGTCGAAGGCCGCATCGAAGACAGCCGCGCGGTGCGCCCGCCCGCGCCGCCGCCGATCACGCTCTGCCCCGCGCTGCTGCGCCCGCAGCGCTTCGATTTCATGGTCGAAAAGGCGACCGAGTTGGGCGTGGCGGCGATCCAGCCGATCTGGACGGAGCGCTCCATAATTCGGGCGGAGGGCTTGCAGCGGCTGGCGCGCTGGCGGCGGCTGGCGACCGAGGCGTCGGAGCAGTCGGGCCGCGAGGTGCGCCCCGAGGTGCATCCGCCGCTCGATTTCGCCGCGCTCGCCGCCGCGCCGGCCACGCCCGGCGCGCTGCGCATTTTCGCCTCGGCGCTGGAGCCGGAGACGCGCGTCGCCGCCCTCTTCGAGCAGTCCGAGTTGCCCGCCGAGGTGCAAATTCTGGTCGGTCCGGCCGGCGGCCTCAGTCCGTCGGAGGCGGCCCTGGCCCGGGCCAACGGCTGGCGCGCCGTCACGCTCGGCCCGCGCCCGCTGCGCGCCGAAACCGCCTCAATCGTCGCCGTGGCGCTCACCGCCGAAGCAATCGCCGCCCGCCGCGCCCCAACGCGGGAGCGGGAATAAGCGCGCGCTGCCTACGTCGCAACCAGGTTGGTGGCCGTGATCGCGTTGACCGGATCCAGCTCCTGCGCCGGGTCGGGCGCTTCCAGCAGGCGCAGCCAGGGGGTGGGATTGACGGTCACGCCGCGCACCACGACTTCCCAGTGCAGATGCGGCCCCGTGGCCAGGCCGGTTGAGCCCATCCGCCCGATCGGCGCACCGCGCTCGGCGATGGCGCCCGCCTCGAGCAGCACCTCGGAGAGGTGGTAGTAACCGGTGAAGACGCCCGCGCCGTGGTCGATGATCATCCCGTTGCCGCGCCGCTCGGTGTGGCCCGACCAGGCCACGATGCCGCTGCCCGGCGCGGTGATCGGCGCGCCGCTCGGGCCGGCGAAATCGATCCCGCGGTGGTAATCGGTGATCGGTCCGCCGTTGAACGAGCGCAGCGCGCCGTAGCCGGCCGAAATCTGCCCGTCGTTGGGCGGGTCGAAAATGCCCGTCCAGTGGCGGGCGGGGGTGGCGAAGCGCTGATGCGCCGCGCGCGTGGTCCGGTCGGCCTGCTCCACTTCCGGCGCCAGCAGCGCCGCGTTGGGGCCGTCGATCTGCAGATACTCGGTCGGCCAGTCGACCGCCGCGATGTCCAGCGTGGTTTCCTGCCAGAGCAGCGGCTCGCCGCGCGGACCCCAGACGGCGACGGCCAGCGGCGCCGGACCGGGCGGCGTCAGCGCATCGATTCCGATGAAGCCGAAGAAGCGATCGCCGTCCTGCAGCAGCGGATAGGCCTCGCCCTCCCAGGAGATCGCGGCGCTGACCGCGCCCGGCGCGTCGGCGATGATCAGCACTGCGTGCCCCTGCGGGGTGGGGCGCGGCGTGATGTAGACCAGCGGCGTGGGCAGCGGGGCGGCGGGCTCGGCTTGCTGCTCGCTCTGCTCCTGCTCGGCCTGCTCATCCGGCTCGGCGGATTGCGCCGCTTGCTCGGCTGCCGCCTGAGCGCCCTCCTGCGCAGCAGCCTGCTGTTGCTCTTGCCGGGCGGGCGGCGGCGGTGTCAACTCCTCGTTCGGCCGCTGCGCGGCGAACGGATCCAGCCCTTGCCCGCCGCAGGCCGCGAGCAGCAGGCCCGCGCCCGCGCCGCCCATCGCGCGCAGCATCGCGCGACGGCTGATCCGCCGCCGCGCCGTCGTTCCGCTGTGCCGTATGTGCGTCGGTCGCGTCATCTTCCGTGGCTGCCCATTATCCCACTTTCGCCCGTCTGCGCCCCGCTGTCTACACGCGGATTGCGGCGCGGATCCGGCGAGGCGGCGGCAGAGTCGGCGATGGGGGGCGATGAAGGGCGGCGATGGGCTAGGATCGCCTGCAACCGCTAGAGAGGCCGTGCGGTGGACGACCCGCGTAAAATTCTCAATGGCGTCGTGGCCAATGTCGAGAAGGTCATTCTCGGCAAGGCCGCCGAGGTGCGCCAGGCCGTCGTCGCGCTCGTCGCCGACGGACATCTGCTGATCGAGGACGTGCCCGGCACGGGCAAGACGATGCTGGCCCGCGCCCTCGCGATCTCCACCGGCTGCTCCTTCAACCGGATTCAGTTCACGCCCGACCTGCTGCCCTCCGACGTGACCGGCGTTTCCGTCTACAACCAGAAGACGGAAGATTTCGAGTGGCGGCAGGGTCCGATCAACTCGCAGATCGTGCTCGCCGACGAGATCAACCGCGCCACGCCCAAGACGCAGTCCGCGCTGCTCGAAGCGATGGAGGAGCGCCAGGTCACCGTCGACGGCGTGACCCGCCCGCTGCCGCCGCCCTTCATGGTCATGGCCACCCAGAACCCCGTCGAATACGAGGGCACCTTTCCCCTGCCCGAAGCGCAGCTGGACCGCTTCCTGCTGCGCATCCACCTCGGCTACCCCGATGCCAACGACGAGATCGCCGTGCTCGAAGGGCAGCAGAAGCAGCACCCGATCGAGACGCTCGACGCCGTCGCCGCGCCCGAAGAAATCCGCGAGGTGCATAATGTCGCCCGGGATATCTGGGTGGACCCGGCGCTCAAGCAGTACGCCGTGCAGCTGGTCGCCGCGACCCGCGCGCACGACGCGGTCTACCTCGGCGCCTCGCCGCGCGGCTCGCTCGCGCTGTTCCGCTGCGCGCAGGCCAGCGCGCTGCTGGCCGGGCGCGACTACGTGATCCCCGACGACATGAAAGCGCTTGCCCACGCCGCGCTGGGGCACCGCGTGATCCTCAGCCCCTCCGCCCAGGTGCGCAATCAGGACGCCCGCACCGTGATCGACGATGTGCTCGACCGCGTGGCCGTGCCCGGCTCCCGCGCCGGCGCGTCCTGACCGGCCGCCGGGAGAGCTGACCCGCGATGCGCCGCCTGCGCTCCGCAAGTGCCCGCGCCTGGCGCTTGCTCTTCGTCCGCCGACGCTCGCTCACGATCGTCCTGATCCTCACCATCGTCTGCTTCGCGGTCGGCTTCACCTCCAACTACTGGCTGCCGCTGCGGCTCGGCTACACCCTGCTCTTCGGCCTCGCGCTGGCGATGCTCTGGTCCTGGTCGGCCGGGCTCGGCCTGCGCGTGCGGATGTCGCGCAGCCGCGACCGCGTGCAGGCCGGCGAGCTGATCATCGAGCGCTTTGAGGTGATCAACGAGACGCGCGTGCCCAAGCTCTGGCTCGAGCTGGAGGAGCGCTCCGAGCTGCCCGGCCACCGCGCCCGCTTCGTCGCCTCGCTCGGCTCGCGCGGGCGCCGCTCCTGGCGGCTGGAGACCGTCTGCCGCCGCCGCGGCCTCTACGACCTCGGTCCGATCACGGTGCGCAGCAGCGATCCGTTCGACATCTTCCCGCGCGAGTTCCGCTTCGGCGCGCGACGCTCGCTGGTCGTCTACCCGCAGGCGCTCGACCTGCCGCGCTACTCCGTGCCGCCCGCCAACCTGCCCGGCGAGGGCCGCTTCCGCCGCCGCACCCACTACGTCACGCCCAACGCGGCCGGCATCCGCGACTACGAGCCCGGCGACAGCGTCAACCGCATCCACTGGAAGAGCAGCTTGCGCACCGGCTCGCTCAAGGTGAAGACCTTCGAGCTCGACCCCGCTTCGCACCTCTGGGTCGTGCTCGACCTCTCGCGCAGCGAGCACATCGGCGAGGGCGACGACGCGACAATCGAGACCGCCGTCACCGCCGCCGCCTCCGTCGCCCGACTCTTCATCCACCAGAATCGCAGCGTGGGGTTGATGATGTTCGGCGAACGGCTTGACGTGATCGAGCCCGACCGCGGCTCGCAGCACTTCGGACGCATCCTCGAAGCCCTGGCCGTCGCCCAGCCCGTCGGCAATGTGCCCGTGGCCACGCTGCTCTACCAGCAGTCGCGCCGCTGGGGGCGGCACACCACCGTGATCGTCGTGACCGGCTCGACCGATCCGCGCTGGCAGGGCGCGATCCGCTCGCTCACGCTGCGCGGAGTCAAAGGCGCGGTCGCGCTGCTCGACCTCGCCAGCTGGGGCGGCCGCGCCGGCGCGGCCGCCACCGCCGCCGAACTGCAGGCGCTCGGCGTGCAGGTCAACCTGATCCGCAAGGACGACTACCTGCCCGCGGTGATGATCGGCGCCGCGCCCGGCTCCGGCGCCGCCGTAATGCCGCCCGAGCCGTCGCTGGGCGCCAACGGCGCGGGCGCGCCCGGCGCGTTGGGCGAACTCGAAGAGGCCCAGCCCGCCGCGCCGGCCGGAGCGGCCCAATGAGCGCCCGCAACCCGGCCCAGGACGAGCCGGGCGGCGGCGAGAACGTCGCCACCCGCGCCGAGCGGCGCTTCTTCGCCCGCCGCAGCGGACCGGCCGAAACCGTGGTGCGCTCCGACGAGGTGCGTCCGCTCTCGCTCTGGCAGCGCGCGCTCGAAGTGACGATCAGCGGCGGCATCCTGCTGCTGATCGCGCTGAGCACCGCCAACAGCATCTACACCGCCGGCTGGGTCGCCGAAATGCCCGACCTGCGGATCACCGCCGCCGCCGCGCTGATCGTCGGCGCGATCGGGCGCGTTCGGCGGATCCCCTGGCTGCTCGGCATCGCGATCGGCGTGCTGGTCGGCGCGATTGTGATCCTGCTCCAGGTGATCCAGCTCGAGAGCCTCGGGGGCCAGCCCGTCTTCTGGGACCGTTTCACCGACATCTACTACCGCTTCGAGGACTGGTTCCGGCAGGCGTTCAGCGCCGGCCTGACCACCGACAATCTGCCCTTCGTCGTCTTCACCGATGCGTTCGTCTGGCTCGCCGCGTTCATCGGCGGCTACGCGATGGCCCGCTGGCGCAACCCCTGGCCGGCGCTGATCCTGCTCGGCGCGCTGCTCGCCGTCAATGTCTCTTACCTCTCCGACCGCCAGTGGAACCTCTCCTACGGCTTCTTCCTGACCGGCGCGATGCTGCTGCTGATGCGCGCCGCGCTGCTGCGCCGGATCGACCGCTGGCGCGTCGACGGCGTGCCCTACCCCGACTGGATTTCGCTCAGCTTCGTCGGCGTCACGATGATCGCGATCATCCTGCTGCTCTCGCTCTCGCGCGGCATTCCCCGGCCCGACGAATCGCAGGCGCTGCGCGACGCCTGGAGCACAATCTCCGATCCGTTCAGGGGCCTCAACGACGACTTCCGACGTCTGTTCAGCGGGATCGACTCGCACCGCGGCGCGCCCGTGCATTCCTTCGACGACTTCAAGGTGCTGCAGGGCGACATCGATCCCGGCGACGGGATCGTGCTGCGCGCGGCGGCCAGCGAGCCCGGCCTGCTGCGCGGCGCCTCCTATAACAACTTCACCGGCCGCGGCTGGACCCAGAGCGCGCTCAACATCACCCAGGTCGACGAGCTCGACGCAATCAGCGGCGAGCTGCCCGACGACCTCGACGAGCGCCAGATTGTGCTGCCCGAGTCCGGCTACCTCGAGCGCCGCCCGGTCGCCGCGCAAATCTCCGTCGAGCGCAGTCCCAACGTGCTGTTCTCCTTCGGCGCGCCCGTGCTCGCCAACAAGGACACCCGCGTCGAAGCGCTTGCGCCGACCGAGTTCACCGTCAACTTCGATCGCGAATCGGCCGAGCGCTACGCCGAGACCGATCTCGCGCCCGTGATCGCCGCGGTCAGCGAGCGGATCGCCGAAGAAGAAGGGATCAGCCTCTCCGAAGTCGCCGCCTACATCCCGCCCCGCTACAACCTGCGCGAGGTGCTCAGCGAGCCCGATACCGATACCCCCACCGGCGTCTCGCTGAGTGTCGAGCCGGAGGAGACCGATGTGCTCGCGCTGCGCCCCACCGAGGAGCGCCTCCGCGCCGGCTACACCTACCAGGTGACGGGCACCGTCTCCGGCGCGGCCGAAACGGCGCTGCGCTCGGCCGGCGCGGACTACCCGATCTGGATCCGCGAGCGCTTCCTCGGCCTGCCCGACGACCTGCCCGATGCGCGCCTCACTGGCTTGCTCGAGCAGATCGCCGCCCTCTACAACCTCGAACGCTCCGGCGACGGCGCGGCCGCGCTCGGCTGGAACCCCTACGACATCGCCTCCGCCGTCGAGGCCTACCTCAGCTCCGCGCCGGCGCTCGACCAGAACGGGCGGATCATCATCGACGACGACGGCAACCCCCGCCCGATCTATCCGCTCACCACCGAAATCGAGCTGCCGCCCGCCGATACCGATGTCGTCTCCTGGTTCCTCTTCGAGAACATCGGCGACGACGGCCTGCCGATCGGCGCGTATTACGACTACCACGCCAGCGCGATGGCCGTGCTGCTGCGCGCCGCCGGCGTGCCCGCGCGAATCGCGACCGGCTACGTGCTCAACGAAAACAACTTCGACGACCGCACGCAGAACTTCATCGTGCGCGGACACGACGCGTACACCTGGGTCGAGGTCTGGTTCCCCGATTTCGGCTGGGTCGACTTCGATCCCACGCCCGGCGTATCCGTCGATGAGACGCTGGCGGCGATCGCCGGGGGCGGCGCGCGGATCGCGGCGCAGCGGCTCAGCCAGCCGCGGATCGACCTGCGGCCCGGCTCCGACACCATGCTCGGCGCGGACTTCAACCTCGATGAGTTGATCGCCCTGCTCGCCACGCCCAACCCGCTCGACGCCGACGCAGGCGGGGCAGGCATCAGCCGCTGGGCCTGGCTCGGCCCCACGATCGCGGCGGCGGTCATCATCGGGCTGGTACTGCTGGCGGCGCTCGGCTGGCGGCTCTCGCTGCAAGGCCTGGGCCGGGTCGAGCGCGCCTGGACGGGCACCTCGCGCCTCGCCCGCTGGTCCGGCATCGCCGCCGCCGAATCGGTCACGCCGCTCGAGCACGCCGCGCGAATCGACGCCGCGCTCGGCTCGGAGCGCGCCGCCGAGCGCCTCGCCCACTCCTACGGCGCAATCCGCTACAGCCGCCCCAACACCGAACCGCCCGCCCCCGAGCAGCTGGAGCCCGACTGGAAACTGCTGCGCGGCCGTCTGCTCCGCCGCCTGCTGCGGCTGCCTAATCCCAAGATCGCTGATCAGTCCGCCGAGCAGCTTGCCGACTAGGGCCTGTTCACGTTGATCGCGTCCAGCACCCGCCCCTTTTCCCCAATTCATCCCTCCCTCCCCTTCCAGGTTGCGAGTGAGCGACGACGGTGTTCGGGTTTTCTTTTTTTCGGGGTGTTCGGGGGTGATCCGGGGGGTCTCCCTATCTGGTCGGAGCGTTCGGCGGTGTTCGGGTTTGTTCAGGTTTGTTCGGATTTGTTCAGGGTTGTTCGGGGTGCGCCGGAGAGGTTGACAGCGAGGGTTGACGCTGGGGGTGGCGGGATGGTGGGCGCGGGTGCGGATTTGCTGTGTTTTGCTGGGGTTTGGGTTTGGGGCGGGGGTTGACGGTGTCAAGTTTTGGCAACCCTTGTCAACTTTTGTCCACCTGGTGTCAACCTCTGTCAACCTGGTGTCAACCCCTGTCAAGTTTTGGTGAGCGATGGCGAGGTTGGGTTCCTGCCTGCGCAGGAATGACGGGAGGGGGCGCAGGAATGACGGGAGGGGGCGCAGGAATGACGGAAGGGGGCGCAGGAATGACGGGAGGGGGCGCAGGAATGACGGGAGGGGGCGCAGGAATGGCGGAAAGAGAGTGGCGTGAATGACGGAAGAGAGCGCAGGAATGGCGGGATGGGGGGCGGCGCGGCGTTGCTGCGGGGAGAGGGGCATGGTTTGGTACTCCTGTTCTAGTGTGAGTGTAGCAGGATTTGGGGGAAGTGGGGTGTGTGCGGTGGTTCCTGCCTGCGCAGGAATGACGGAAGGGGGCGCAGGTTCCTGCCTGCGCAGGAATGACGGAGTGGGGCGCAGGAATGGCGATGGGGGGGTGTGTGCGGCGGGCGACAGCTAGCCGGCGGCAATGGCCTCCACGGGGTTGTAGCAGGCGACTGCGTGATGGGGGGCGCTGTCGGGCAGGCGTTGGAGCGGCGGCTCGGCGTCTTCGCGGCAGCGGGTGAGGGCTTTGGGGCAGCGCGGCAGGAAGGCGCAGTGCTCGCCGACCTCGGCGAGGTCGGGCGGCGCGCCGGGGATTTGGGGCAGGCGCGAGATGCGCCGCCGGTCGAGCCGCGGCAGCGTGTCGAGCAGGGACCAGGTGTAGGGGTGGCGCGGGGTGCGGAAGAGCGGGGCGATGTCGTCCAGCTCGACGATCGCTCCGGCGTAGACCACCGCGACGCGCTCGGCGATCTGCGCGACGACGCCCATGTCGTGGGTGATCAGCAGAATTGCGGTGCCGCGTTCGTCGCGCAGGCGCTCGAGTTCGTAGAGGATTTGCGCCTGCACGGTGACATCGAGCGAGGAGGTGGGCTCGTCGGCGATCAGGATTTGCGGGTCGAGCGCGGTGGCGATGGCGATCATGATGCGCTGGCACATGCCGCCGGAGAGTTCGCCGGGGAAGGCTTTGGCGATGCGTGCGGGGTCGGGCAGGCGCATCTGGGCGAGCGCGTCGAGCGCCAGTTCGCGCGCCTCGCGCTTTTCCACCGCGCGGTGCGAGGTGATCACCTCCTGCACCTGGTCGCCGACGGAGATGATCGGATTCAGCCCGGCGATGGGGTCCTGGAAGATCATCGAGATCTGGTCGCCGCGGATTTGCTGGAGTTCGTCGCGGTCGAGCTCGTTGATATCGCGGCGCTGGTAGAGCACGCGCCCGGAGGTGACGCTGGCGGAGCGGGGCAGGATGCGCAGGATGCTGAGGCCGAGCGTGGTTTTGCCGGAGCCGCTTTCGCCGACGAGCGCGAGGATTTGGCCGCGTTCGAGGGTCAGCGAGGCATGGCGGAGGGCGCGGATCGGCCCTTCGCGGGTGCGGTATTCGACGCTGAGGTCTTCAATGCTGAGGACAGGCGGCACGGCGCTCCGTTCATGGCGTCAGTATAGGAAGCGCCGTACCAGCGCGTAGCCACATTGGAGGTCGCCTGGGTTCCTGCCTGCGCAGGAATGACGGAGGGGGGCGCAGGAGTGACGGGAAGGCGTGGGTGCGACGGGAGGGGGCGCAGGAGTGACAGGGGGCGGAAGTGAAGCGTGGGCGATCGGGGAGCGGCACGAATTTGGTGCGCCGGCTCGTGGCATTCCACCCCCCACCTAACCTCCCCCCTGGAAGGGGGGAGGGATGAATTGGGGAAGGGGCGGGTGGTGGGCGCGCTTAGCGTGAACGGCCCTGGAGTCGTCTGGGTTCGCTAAGTTGGCGCTTGGGGTGCAACGGATGTTGGAGGTGGAGCGATGGCCCGAACGCACACGCAGCTCAGCCGCGAGGAGCGCTGGCGGCTGGCCCGACTACAGGCCGAGGGCCGCTCCGCGCGGCAAATCGCGGCAACTCTGGATCGCGCGCCATCGACGATTACTCGAGAGTTGAAGCGCAACGCGCGCGCCGACGGCGGCTACGACCCGGACTACGCCCAGCAGCAGACCCGCGCCCACTGCATGACTGGGTTTCCGCGGCTTGCGGCTGGAGCGCGACGCCGCACTGCGCGAGCAGGTGCTGAACATGCTCGCCGCCGGCCGCTCGCCCCAGCAGGTCGCCGGACGGCTCAAACGCGAAGCCGGGCGGCATGTGATCTCGCCCGAGAGCATCTACCGCTTCATCCACGCCCAGATCGCCCGCACCAAGGACTACCGCTTCGCCCGCTATCTGCCCCGCGGGCGGGTCAAGCGCGGTTACAGCCGCACGCGCGGCGCGCGCGGCTCGACCGATTACCTGCAGGAGCGCCGTCCGCTCAGCGAGCGCCCGCCCGAGGCCGACCAGCGGCTGGTCTACGGCCACTGGGAGGTGGACCTGATGAGCTTCGGCCAGGGGCGCCCGCCGCTGCTCGTGCTGCAGGAACGCCGCTCCCGCGCGCTGCTCGCCGCGGCCCTGCCGAGCAAGGCCGCCGAGCCGCTCAGCCGCGTCCTGCGCGGGCTGTTCCGGCGCCTCCCGCCGGCCCTCCGGCGCAGCGCGACCTTCGACAACGGCTCCGAGTTCGTCCGCCATCACCGGCTCCACGACCTGGGCGTCGAGACGTTCTTCTGCGACCCGCATTCGCCCTGGCAGAAGGGCGGCGTGGAGAACGCGATCGGCCGGCTGCGCCGCCGCCTGCACCGCAACACCGACCTCAACGCGCTCTCCGCCGCCGCGCTCCACGCCGTCATCCGCGCCGCCAACAACACCCCCCGCAAGTGCCTCGACTACCAGACCCCCGCCGAAGTGCTCCACAACCAACTGTTGCATTTGCAAGCTGACTCCACATTCCTGCCTGCGCAGGAATGACGGAAATGTGAACAGGCGCTAGCTCGCCCCCGCCGGCGAATTGCCGCTCCCGCGATAGCGCCCAAGCCCCCCACCCCCCTACAGTCAGAGCGGCGGGGCGCGGAGCGAGCATGGATATCGCCTGGTACGGACACGCGGCGTTTCGGTTGCGCGGGCGCGAGGCCGCGGTGGTCTGCGACCCCTGCCCCGCCGAGAGCGGCTTTCGGCTCAACCGGCCCAGCGCCGACATCGTGACGATCTCCAACGCGGCGGCCAACCACTCCTGGCACGAGGGCGTGGCGATTGAGTCGTCCGGCCTGCAGCGTCCGCTCGACGCGCCGGGCGAATACGAGGTCAAGCGCGTGCTGGCGACGGGCGTGCCCGCGCCCGGCCCGGCCGACCGCCGCAACGTGGCCTTCGTGATCACCATCGACAACATCATCGTGGCGCACCTCGGCGACCTGCGCGGGATGCCGCACGCGCCCGCGCTGGAGGAGTTGCAGCGCGCCAATGTCTGCCTCCTCCCAATCGGCGGCGGCGAGCACCTCGATCCCGATCTGGCCGCCGAAATCGCCAACGAGATCGCCGCGCCGCTGATCGTGCCGATGCTCTATCAACCGGAGGGCGAGGGCCCGCACACCGGGCTGGGCGCGCTGGCCCCGTTCCTGCGGGCGATGGGCGCCTCGGTCGAGCCGCCGTCGGACAACCACGTCAACATCACCGGCTCCAATCTGCCCTCTTCGCCCACCGTGCTGCCGCTGCTCGCCCGCGGCGCCTAGCGCCCCACCATTCCGCTCATTAGCGGCGCGGGTACCCTTGCAGCGGCGAGGAGGACGCGATGACCGAGCACTCTCAACCCGACTACGAGGTGATAATGCAGCGCAACCGCGCCGTGCCAATGCGCGACGGCGTGCGGCTGGCGACGGATGTCTACCTGCCGGCGCGGGACGGCGAGGCGCTGGCGGGGCCGTGGCCCACGCTGCTGACGCGCACGCCCTACGACAAGGCGGCGTTCGCCGCCGAGGGCGACTGGTGGGCGCGGCGCGGCTACGCGCGAATCATGCAGGATGTGCGCGGTCGCTTCGCCTCGGAGGGCGACTTCTACCTGCTCAAAAACGAGGCCGAGGACGGCTACGACACGATCGAGTGGCTGGCGGCGCAGCCCTGGTCCAACGGTCGGGTGGGCACGGTCGGCACCTCCTACATGGGCTGGGTGCAGTCGGCCGCGGCGACGCAGAATCCGCCTCATCTGGCGGCGATGTGGGTCAATCAGGGGGCGTTCAACGGGCTGACCTCGTCGCTGCGGCAGGGCGGCGCGCTGGAGCTGCGCTGGCTGGCCTGGGCCTTCTGGAACGCGCCGGTCTCGCCCGAAGCGGCGGCGGATCCGGCGCTCTACGCCGCGCTCGACCAGGCCGCGGTGGACCTGCGCGGCTGGCTGGACCGCCTGCCCTGGCGGCCGGGCGATACGCCGCTCTCACTGACCAAGGACTACGAGCGCTGGGCGATCGACCTGCTCACCCTGGCGACGGAGGAGGACTGGCTCTGGCAGCTGCCGAGCATGAACTTCGAGCGCTTCGTCGAGCAGACCGCCGATGTGCCGACCGTCTACAGCGGCGGCTGGTACGACTCCTACACCCGAGCCACGACCGAGTCGTTCGCCGCGTTCACGGCGGCGAAATCGTCGCCGCAGTACCTGCTGATGGGCCCCTGGACGCACGGCGAGGCGACGCTGGATCGCTCCTGGTCGGGCGATGTCGACTTCGGTCCGACGGCGCCGACCAGCGGCAATCTGGCCGACAGCGTGGCCGAACTGCGCATGCAGTTTTTCGATCACACGCTGAAGGAGCTGGCGTCCGGCTGGCAGGACGCGCCGCCGGTGCGGATCTTTGTGATGGGCGGCGGCAGCGGACAGCGGATCGCGTCGGGGCGGCTCGATCACGGCGGCGCGTGGCGCAATGAGCCGGCCTGGCCGTTGGCGCGGGCGGTGGAACAGCGCTGGTACCTGCACGGCGACGGCTCGCTGCGCCGCGAGCAGCCCAAAGCGGGCGCGCCGCCTTCGCAGTACGAGTTCGATCCGCGCAAGCCGGTTCCCTCGATCTCGGCCAATGTCTCCTCGCTGCGCGAGTACGCGCCGCCGGATCCGACGCTCAAGGACGGCATCTGGCCGCCCACGCAGCGGGCGCGCGAGCTAATTCAGCCGGGCGGGGCGAATCAGCGCGAGCGCGCGGGGGTGATGGGCGCGCAGCCGCCCTATCTGCCCACCGCGGCGCGGCCCGATGTGCTCTCGTTCCGCTCGGAGCCGCTTGAACGCGATCTCGAGGTCACCGGCCCGATCACGGTCACCCTCTGGGTTTCCAGCGACGCCCGCGACACCGATTTCACCGCGATGCTGCTCGACTGCTACCCGCCGAGCGCGGACTACCCCGAGGGCTACGCGCTGCGGCTCACGGACAGCATTCAGCGCCTGCGCTTCCGCCGCGGCGCCCAGCGCGAGGAGCTGGTGCGCCCCGGCCAGGTGGTCGAAGTCCCCATCGAGCTCTACCCGACAAGCAACAGCTTCGCCAAAGGCCACCGCATCGGAATCGAGCTGAGCAGCTCCAACTACCCCCGCTTCGACGTAAACCCAAACACCGGCGAGCCAATCGGACGCCACACCCACACAGTGTCAGCCCGCAACAAAATCTGGCACGACGCCTCCCACCCCAGCCGCGTAGATCTGTCGGTCGTGGGGTAGGGAAAACCTCGCTGGTCAGTGTGTTGCGCGAATTTCTTGAGGAGGCCGGGCAGTCCGTCATCGCTCCTCGCGTGAACTGCGACGACGGCGACGACTATTCGGCGATCTGGCGCAAGGCGTTTGACGACCTACAGTTCATTGAACACCGCCGGAGCGTCGGCTTTACGCCGGAGCTTCGGGAGGTCGTGCGCTCGGCGAACGACTTGATTGGCAGGCAAGCTCCCATCACGCCGCACGAGGTGCGCCTGCTGCTCGAACGACTCGGCGCACAAGCGGTATTGGTCGTGATCGTGGATGAATTCGACCAAGTGGCGGATCGTCTCAGCACGCAGTTTGCCGACACGATCAAGATGCTCTCCGACCAGTCGGTGCCGGCGACGCTGGTGCTCGTCGGAGTTGGCGACTCCGTCAACGCGCTCATCGCCAAGCATGAGTCCATCGAGCGCGCGTTCGTCCAAGTGCGCATGCCGCGGATGTCTATGCCCGAACTGCGGCAGATCATCGACGCGGGCCTCTCCGAAGTCGGCATGACCGCCGAAGTCGCCGCGCGGGACCGGATCGCCAGCTTGTCCCAAGGATTGCCGCACTACACCCACCTGATCGCCCTGGCGGCGGCTCGCCGTGCAAACGACGCGAATTCGGATCGGGTGCGCGCCGAAGATGTCGCCGCCGGCATCCGCGACGCAGTGGCGAATGCTCAAGAGACCATCACGACGACGCACCACCGGGCGGTGATGAGCGCCCGCGCCGACTCTCTCTACCGCCAGGTTGCGCTGGCCTGCGCACTGACCCAGCCCGACGAACGCGGCTACTTCACCGCCGGCGCGGTGCGAAGGCCGATGGCAGCGATTATGGGCAAGCCGTATGCGATTCCCGCATTCGCCAAGCACATGAACGAGTTTTGCAGCGAAGAACGCGGCGCCATCCTCGAGAAGATTGGCACGCGCCGGAACTACCGCTACCGCTTCCGCAACCCGCTGCTGCCGCCCTACATCGTTATGAGCGGAGTCGCGCAGGGCCTCATCACCGATGAGGATGCGGCGCGCGTCCAAAACGGCGCGCCACACGAGAGCGGCGGCGCATCTGATTAAGGTGCGTCCACACTCGCTTCGAACTCCGCCACCCCCTCGAAACCGACGCCGCCACGCCCAACATCCAAAAGATTCGCTCATCCCCTCCCAAATTCATCCCTCCCCCCTGCAAGGGGGGAGGTTAGGTGGGGGGTAGGAGGCAACGAACAACCACAGCCCCAGTCCCCCATCACCCCCCTCCGCCACTCTCGCACGCATCCCGCCATTCCCACGCCCCCACAACGCCGCCAGCGTTCAATTGGCTGCGCCCTGGACGGCGCTGGAGCCAGGCGAGGGCTACTCCGCGCCGTAGATTGAGGCTAGGGTCTGGCCCTCTTGGGCGAGCGCGATGGCGGAGCCGGTGATGCGCTCCTGCGCGCGGGTCAGCGCGGCGGCGTAGAGCTCCTCGGGCAGCTGCACGTAGCCGACCTCGGGCGAGTCGACCAGGAAGACGCCGTCGGTGACGTAGTACTCGACGAAGGCGGCGACCTCCGGGCGGTCCAGCGAGGCGGTGCTGATGTAGATGAACAGCGGGCGGGAGAGCGGGTTGTAGGAGCCGTCGTTGATCGTCTCGAGGCTGGGGACGACGGCTGCGCCGGCGTCGTTGATGATCGGCACGGCCTTGAGTCGGTCCGAGTTGTTGGCGTAGTAGGAGAAGCCGAAGTAGCCGATCCCGCCGCGCTCGCCGGAGACGCCCTGCACCAGCACGTTGTCGTCCTCGGAGAAGGTGGTGTTGTCGGAGCGGTGGACGCCGCCGTCGTCGTTGATTGTCTCGGTGAAGTAGTCGAACGTGCCGGAGTCGGCGCCGGGCGCGAAGAGCGAGATTTCGACATCGGGGAAGCCGGCGCGCACATCGGACCAGGTCATCGCGTAGTCGTCGGGCCGAAAGATCTTGTTCAGCTCGGCGACGGTGAGCTGGTCGACCCAGTCGTTGTCGGGGTGGACCACGACGGTGAGGCCGTCGTAGGCGACGGGCACTTCGATGAAGCTGATTCCGTTCTCATCGCAGATTTCGACTTCGGCGCTCTTGATCGGGCGGGAGGCGTTGGAGATGTCGGTTTCGCGCGCGCAGAAGCGCTTGAAGCCGCCGCCGGTGCCGGAGACGCCGACGGTGACGCGGACAGCGGGGTTGGCGATGCCGAACTCGGCGGCCATCGCTTCGGTGATCGGGAAGACGGTGCTGGAGCCGTCGACGGCGATTTCGCCGGACAGCGCGGCGGCGGACGAGGAGTCGGCGCTCTGCTGCTGCGTCGTGTCGGCGACGGCCTGCTGTTGGTCGGTCCCGGCCGCCTGGGCGGCCGTCTGCTGCGCGTCATCACCGCCGCCGCAGGCGACGGCCACGGCCGCGAGGCCGATCAGCAGCAGCATCGGCAGCAGCCAGCGAATTCCCGGCTTGTTGAAGCGTGTCAAAGCGTTCGTCCTCTCTCGATGGCCCCGGCGAGCGGGCCTGCGCCTCCTGACGGCAGGGGCAGCGTATGGAGCGGGCGGGCGGGCGGCGGTTAATGGCAGGTTGGCAAGGCGTTAAGGAGCAGTTAGCGAATTCGCTTCTGTCGCGTCGGATACGTCCGCCGCGGTCGGCACGGAGAAACCGAATGTGGAGCCGCGGCCCGGTTCGCTCTCGAGGGAGACCGAGCCGCCGTGCACCTCGGCGATGTGGCGCACGACGGCCAGGCCCAGGCCGGTGCCGCTGCCCATCGCGCGGGCGCGATCGATGCGGTAGAAACGCTGGAAGACGCGGCTCTGCTCGGCGGGTTCGACGCCGATGCCGCTGTCGCGCACATGGATCCAAAGCTGCGCGGGCTGCGACAGATCGTCGGTCGCGGTGAAGACCTCGATGGTTCCCTTTTTGGGCGTGAACTTGATCGCGTTCTGCAGCAGGTTGAGCAGCGCGCGCAGGATCAGGTCGGGGTCGGCCTCGATCGCGTCCTCGGTTGCAGGGTCGAGCTGGGCGCTCAGCGTGAGGCCGCTGCGCTCGGCCTGGGGGCGCATCCGCTCGACGGCGCGCTCGATCAGCGGGGCGGCGGCGACGCTGCGCAGATCGGGCTGCGCCAGCCCCGACTCGAGCCGCGCGAGCGCCAGCATTTCCTCGACCAGCTGGCTCATCCGCTCGGCTTCGATCTGGATGATCTCGCGGAAGCGCCCCGCGTCGACCGCATCGCGGGCCCGCTCAAGCGTCTCGGCAGCGGCGGAGATCGTCGCCAGCGGGGTGCGCAGCTCGTGCGAGGCGTTGATGAAGAAGTCGCGCCGCGCGGTCTCCGCTTCCTGCTGCTCGGTCATGTCGTGCAGCGCGACGACGACGCTCCAGACGCCATCCTCGCCGAGCGGCGCGACGACGGCGCGGTAGCGGCGTCCGCTGTGCTGGATCGCGAGCGACTGCGAGCCGCCTTGGGCGCGCGCCGTCTCGACGGCGGCGTAGAGGTCGGGGTCGCCCACCGCGTCGATTAGGGGGGCGCCGATGCGGAGCGGAGAGACGCCCTCGGCGGGAGCCAGCGACTCCCGCGCGGCGGGATTGAGGTAGGCGATGCGCCCGCCGGCGTCGAGCGCCAGCACCGCGTCGCCCGCGGCGGAGAGCGCGTGCTCGAACTGGGCGCGCTCGGCTTGGCTCTGCCCGAGCAGCTCGCGGGCGCTGCGCACATTGTCGGAGACGGCGCGGACGGCCTGCGCCAGGTCGGCGTCGGCGGGCGGGTTGAGCGGCGCGTCGCCCGCGCCGGCGGTGCGGATCGCTTCAGCCAGCCGCCGCCGAGCGCGGTGTACCGAGACGATCGCCGCGAGCAGGAGCAGCAGTCCCGCCGCGCCGAGCGCGATGCCCACGGGGACGCCCCAGCCGCCCTGGGCGGCGATCAACCCCGCCGCGATCCAGAGCAGCGCCGCGAACAGCGCGGCCCATGGCGGCGGCGCGCCCGCCCGCCCGCTGCTCATCGCTCGAACCGATAGCCCGCCCCCCGCACGGTGATCAGGTGACGCGGCGGGCCGTCGGGCGCCTCGATCTTCATCCGCAGCCAGCGAACGTGGACATCCACGGTGCGCGTGCCGCCGGCGAAGGTGATGTCCCACACATCGTCGAGCAGTTGGTCGCGGGTGAAGGTGCGTCCGTCGCGCTGCGCGAGGTAGGCGAGCAGCTCGTACTCCTTGGGGCGCAGGGCGATCGGCTCGTCGCCGCGCCGCAGCTGGCGGCGGTTGAGGTCGAGCGTGAACCGCTTGTCGGGCGGGCCGAACCCGATCGTGCGGTCGGCGGCGGTGGTCGGTTCGGGCCGCTTGCGTCGCAGCTGCGCGCGCACGCGGGCCAGCAGCTCGGCGACGCTGAACGGCTTGGTGATGTAGTCGTCGGCGCCGAGGTCTAGCCCGCGCACGCGGTCGGCCTCGGAGGTGCGCGCCGTCAGCAGCAGCACCGGCACCTGCGACTCTTCGCGGATGCCGCGCAGCACGCCCACGCCGTCCATTGCGGGCAGCATCAGGTCGAGCAGCACCAGGTCGGGCTGGAGCGTGCGCGCCAGCGAGAGTCCCTCGACGCCGTCGCCGGCGGTGCGCACGCGATAGCCCTCGCCTTCGAGGTTGTAGCGCAGCGTCTCGGCCAGATGCCGCTCGTCCTCCACCACCAGCACGGTGCGCATCGGCGTCTCCCCTCTGCGGCTTCAGGGTATCGCCGCCCGCCCCGCTGCGATCCGATGACAATCAATCGTTAACCTGTAAGCCGCCGCGCGATGCCTCGGAAGGGAGCGACTGATGCGATTCGGATTTTGGCCCTCCGCCGCCAATCCCTGGGCGGAGGTGCTGCATGTCAGCCGCCACGCCGAGCAGACCGGCTGGGACCGGCTCTGGTTCGCCGACCACTTCATGCCCGTGGCGGAGCAGAACGACGAAACGCAGCACGAAAGCTGGGTCGTGCTCAGCGCCCTCGCCGTGCGCGTCCCGCGCATCCACATGGGCCACATGGTCAGCGGCAACACCTACCGCCACCCGGCCGTCGTGGCCAAGATGGCGGCGCAGATCGATGTCGTCTCCGGCGGGCGCTTCATCCTGGGGCTCGGTGCGGGCTGGCAGGAGCGCGAGCACACCGCCTACGGCATCCCGCTGGGCACCATCCGCGAGCGGCTGGACAAGCTCGAAGAGGCCTGCCGGATCGTCACCGACCTGTTTCGCTACCAGAAGAGCAACTTCGAGGGCGAGCACTACCAGCTTGTCGACGCGCCGCTCGAACCGAAGCCGATTCAGACTCCGCTGCCGCTGATGATCGGCGGCGGCGGCGAGAAGCGCACGCTGCGAATTACCGCGCAGTACGCGACCGAGTGGAATGTTTGGGGCACGCCGGAGGTGCTGCGGCACAAGAACGGCGTGCTCGACGCGCACTGCCGCGACCTCGCGCGCGACCCGGCCGAAATCCAGCGCTCCGCCTGCACGCTGCTGCTCTACAGCGACGACGAGGAGCGCGTCGCGGGCGCCCGCGCGTCGGGGCGCCCCGTGCTGGGCGGCTCGCGCGACGAGCTGCTGCGCACCGTGCAGGAGTACATCGATGTCGGCGTCGACGAGCTGATCATTCCCGATTTCACGCTCGGCGCGAACGCCTTCGAGCGCACCGAGCAGATGGACCGCTTCATCAACGAGATCGCAACGGAGTTCCGCCAGTCATGACCGACCAAGCACCGCAGCAAGACCAAATCGCCGCGCAGCGCGCGCGGCTGCTCGAAGACGCGGCCGCGCTGCCCTGGCCCGCAATCTGGCAGCGCCTCGCCGCCGCGCGCGCCGCGCTGATCGGCGCGACGCTGGACGTGAGTGACGCGCAGGCGGTCTGGCGGCCGCCGCACGCCGCCGCGGGCGACGAGGAAGAGACATGGTCGATCGCCGAGGTGCTGCGCCATCTGATCACCGCGACGCCCAATATCGCCGCAATCATCGAGGCCACGGCGCACGGGCGCACCGAGCCAAAGGGCCCGCCGGGGCAGATCGCGGTCGGCGAGGCGGGCGTGGCGGAGTTGCGCGAGCGGCTGGTCGCGGCCTCAGAGCAGCTGCTCTCCGTCGGCCTGCGAATGCCGCCGCAGCCCAACGATGAGGTGACGGTTGAGCACGCCTTCTTCGGCCCGCTGCCCTGCCGCGCCTGGCCGCTGTTCCAGTCCGTCCACGACCAAATGCACACCGCCCAAATCGAAGCCCTCAAGGCGTCGGAGGGGTACCCCGCCGCTACTGGGTAGCGGAGAGGACCGCGGCAGCGACGCTCAAGCCCTACGCCCCGATCGGCCAAGTGTTGGCAAATGGAGCCATCTTGCCAACCGGCTGGTCACTGCCCGTGAAACAGTTTCGTCGGATCGGGGCAGTAGCACGCACTACTGAAGTCGGGCGCGCCGGCGCCGGCCGCAGCAGTAGCGGATGTAGTAACAGTCGCTGTCGTTGTAGTCGTTTGCAGATCGATATGCTCCACGGTGATGCGGTACGTCGTTGTCGGAAGCAGGCGGTTGATTGTCAGTGGGCTTTCGCTGAGGTATGCCCAGCGCGCATATAGCAGACGTCCGGATGTAGAGTCGTACAGCTCGACGAACCAGCGATCAGCAGCGCTATCTGACGGTGCGTCCCACGAGATGGTGATGCTGTCGTCAGTCGCAGTGGTTTGTAGGTTTTGCGCGCCGACGGGCCACGGGGTCCAATCTGGTGGTGCCGGTTTGGTGCGAACCGTGCGCGGATGTTCAGATGAGAGCGACGCCATCCACGACGGGATGGGCTCGTGCTCGGCGAGGTTTAGGTAGACGTGCACGTTGAACGCGGTATCGGGCGGCAGGTGCGTGAAAGTCACCGTGTGGCGAGCCGATGAGCTGCCTTGATCGGAGATCATCCGGTGGCTCATGATGTCGCTCCGCATGCCGCCTCCTTCAACGTCAAGCAGCTCTACGTTCCAGCCCGGATGCCGGGCGAGCGGTTGACGGTCCCACGATACGGTTACCGTGTCGTGCGTCGCGGTGAGCGTCACGTTCGGGGCGGGCTTTGTCGCGGTATATGCGAGCGCGTCGCTCCAATTCAACGCCGCAGGCGTCTCCAACTCCAGTGGGTGCCTCACAGCTGCGACGGAAAACTCGTGCGTACCGGGCTGCGCATCCAGCCCAAGCTCGTTATGGCCCTCGCGGTCAACGACTTTGTAGCGCCACATAGCATCGCCCTTGGCGCGAGTGCGCACCATGGCAGTCGTGCGCAACGCGCTGCGAGTAACTGGGTGAATGCTGTGGGGCGATTGAGAACCAGCCCCCGCCACTTCGTCCCAAAGCGCCAGTACGGTGCGGTGGCTCGACGAGTACCGGACATTGGTCGGCGCCGGCAGCGCCCGTGCCCTTGCGACCTTGATCGTGGCTTCGCGGCGCACGCCCCTCGAGTCCGTCACCGCCGCCGTGATCCGCTTGGCGGCCAGCGCCGCTTCCTCGTCCGCCGCCTCCGCCTCGCTCAGCGCGCCGCAGTTGATGCGGATGTTGTCGGCGTCGGCGTTGACGGGGGTTCCCTCGACTTGCAGCTTGTAGGGTGGCTTGCCGCCGCTGATCTGCCAGGAGACCTCCGTCAGCGTGCCCGCGGTGCAGATCTCGCGGGAGCTTGCCAGCTCGAGCGTGAGGCGCTGGCGCCACTCGATCAGGGCCAGCCAGAGGCGCGGATCGGCCGACCAGCGCTCCACAGATGGCTCGCCCGCATCGGGCGGTCCGTCGGCCTGCGCGGGTCCCGCCGCGCCGGGCAGCGCGGCCAGCAGCCCGAACAGTCCAATCAGCGCCATTGCCGCCACGCGCATTTGCGGCCTCCCATTCACTGCGATGCTAGCCAGACGATGGGGTGCGCTGCTTGGTTCCCACGGGGCCGCTAGAGCGTGTTCGCACTTCTCTAGATCCGTCATACTGCGCCCGCTTCCGTCATTCCTGCGTAGGCAGAAACTCACGTAGTGAACGCAGTTGTGTTCCGGCAGTGAGGTTCAGCGGCGGCGTGGATGCGGCTTGAGTGGGGTGTTGGGGTGTTGGGGCGTAGCGATGTCAGTGGTCGCGTGGTTCCTGCCTGCGCAGGAATGACGGGAGGGGGGCGCAGGAATGACGGATGGGGGCGGGTATGGCAGGAGGGGGGATGATGGGAGGGCGCACGAGTGGTATGGCGGGAGGGGGACGGGGATGATGGGAGGGGCGAGAGTGAGTATGGCGGGAGGGGGTGGGAGTGGGGGTTTGGGGGTTGCTTGCGGGTGGTGGTGCTGGTGGGTGGCTTCCCACCCCCCACCTAACCTCCCCCCTGAGAGGGGGGAGGGATGGGTCGTGTGCGTGGGCGGCGGCGGTTAGCGGTTGCGGGGGGCTTGGGAGTAGTCGCCGAAGGGGCCGTCGCGCCAGGCTAGGGCGCCTTTCAGGCCTTCTTCGCGCATGCGGCGGGACCATTCGTAGTGCTGGGAGGTGAAGGTGCCGACGGCGTCGAGGTCGGTGGAGGAGCGGAGCGAGGCGTAGATGCCCATGTTTTCGTAGAAGCGGTTGACGTGGACTTTGAGTTGGGCGAGGTGGTCGGCGGGGAGGTTGGCGATGCGCTCGGCGAGGGCGAGGGTGCGCTCTTCGAGTTGGTCTTTGGGGACGGCGTAGTTGATCAGGTTGAGCTCGGCGGCCTGTGTGGCGCGGATTGGGTCGCCGGTGTAGAAGAGCTCTTTGGCTTTGCGCATGTTGGTGAGGAGGGGCAGGATGGCGGAGGTGCGGCTGCCGGCGAAGCGCAGGCCGGGGTGGCCGATTTGGGTGTCGTCGGCGGCGACGACGAGGTCGGCCATCATGGAGAGTTCGAAGCCGCCGGCGATGGCGTAGCCGTGCAGTTGGGCGATGGTGACCTTCTGCATGTTCCAGAAGTAGAGCCAGATGTCGGTGACGCGGGCCATGCCGCCGCGGATGCCCATGATCAGGCGGTTGCCGTCGTCGTCGCTGGTGCGGAAGGCGCGGTGGACGGCGTCGGCGCCGTAGCCGCCGGCGGGGGTAAGGTCGTAGCCGGCGGAGAAGGTGCGCCCGGCGCCTTTGACGATCAGGACGCGGACGTCGTCGTCGGTTTCGAAGTATTCGAGGGCGTCGCGGAAGTCGTAGATGAGTTCCTGGGAGAGGGCGTTCATTTTTTCGGGGCGGTTGAGGGTGACGACGCCGATGCGGTCGTCGGTTCCGGTGCGTTCGAGCAGGATGTTCTCGAAGGTGGGGAGGGTCATGGGTTGTTTCTCCGTCGCTTGGCGGTCGCGTGCCGCACAGTCTACTCGCCCTGCTGCTGGGGCGGCTATTCGGGCTGCTCGGCTTCGCGGGTGCCCTGGAAGAAGTCGCGGTTGGCGCGGCGGCGGTGGGCGCGTGTCATAGCGCGGCGCTCCGTAATGCCGCGGCTGACGGAGCGGTTGGCGCGGGCGACGCCGCCCGCGGAGGCGTCGAAGTTGGAGGCGCTGCGGCGGTCGATGCCGAGCTTGCGGCTTTCGGCGTAGGCGTCCTGGTTCGCGCCGAGGTAGCCGATCGTCCAGCCCTGGTTCTGGCGCTCGTCGAGCAGCTCGATGATGGTGTCGCGCTGGTAGTCGGTGCTGGCGTTTTCGAGGCCGTCGGTGAAGATGACGAGCAGTTGGTCTTCTTCGGGCAGGCGTGCGGTTTGGCGCTCGCTGATGCGGCGGTCGGCGCGGCTGATCAGCGCGCCGATGGCGTCGTAGAGCGGGGTGGTGGCGCGCGGCTTGTAGTCGTCGGCGGTGAGAGGCTTGACGTCGCCGATCGCTTCATCGTCGACGATCAGCTCGAAGGGCTCTTGGGAGTCGAACTGGGCGATGGTGATGCGGCAGTCGTCGTCGCCGCGGCGCTGCTCGGCGAGCAGCTTGTTGGTCTCGCGGACGACGGCCTTGCGGAGCGGGCGCATGGAGCCGGAGCGGTCGATCAGGTACCAGATTTTGAGCGGCTCGGGTGCGGTTTTGGCGGTCTGGGGCATTGCGTCTTCCTGCTCTCTCTGCGTCCGTCTGGGGCGTCGGCGGGCCGGCCGCCCTACTTCGTGTCAGATCAACACTAACTCGCTCGGCGCAGATGTCAAGCGGCGCACTATCCTGTGGGCGTCGTGGTTGGTTGAGCAGTTGACGGAGAGGAGTGCGCGCGATGTGCCACCGATACGAGGCTCTGCCGGCGGTGCCGCCGATTGCGGGGGCGGCGGTCGATCTGGAGGATCTGACGCTGCGGGCGTCGGACGGGGTGGAGTTCGCCGCGTTTCACGCGCGGCCGGAGCAGTCGGGCGGGCCGGCGATCGTGGTGCTGCCCGATGTGCGCGGGCTGTTCCGCTTCTACGAGGAGCTGGCGATTCGCTTCGCGGAGGCGGGCGTGGAGGCGGTCGCGATCGACTATTTCGGGCGGACCGCCGGGGTGGGCAAGCGCGACGCGGAGTTCGACTTCTGGCCGCACGTGCGGGGCACGACGCCGGAGGGGATCGCGGCGGATGTGGCGGCGGCGGCGGCGGTGCTGCGGGCCGACGACGCGGAGCGGGCGCTGTTCACGGTGGGCTTCTGCTTCGGCGGGAGCAACTCGTGGCTGCAAGGGGCGGCGGGGCACGGCCTGAGCGGGGCGATCGGCTTCTACGGCCACCCAACGCGGGAGGGCCTGAATGGGGGCGCTTCGCCGCTGGGGCAAGTCGAGCAGGTCGCCTGCCCGCTGCTCGGTCTGATGGGCGGCGCGGATGAGGGCATTCCGCGGGCGGAGGTGGACAAGTTCGCGGCGGCGCTGGACGCGCGGGGCGTGGCGAACGAGTTCATCACCTACGAGGGCGCGCCGCACTCGTTCTTCGACCGCACGTATGACGAGCATCAGGACGCCTGCGCCGACGCCTGGCGGCGGGTGCAGGAGTTCATCAGCGCGAACAGCTAGACAGCTGGCGAGCACACACAGTAAGGAGCGGCAGCAATGCGAGTGACGCAGGCAGCGGAGGGGAACACGAACCAGGCGAACGCGCCGATTTTCACGGGCGGCGATGTCTGGGTGCGCGCGCTGGCGGGGGCGATCGGCGGTCAGCAGGGCGGCGACGACGCGGATTTCAACCTGGCGGTCGTGCAGTTCGGCGCGGGCGCGCGGACCAAGCGCCACACGCACTCGTCGGAGCAGATGCTGTACGTGGTCGCGGGGATCGGCAAGGTGGGCAACGCGGAGGGGGAGCGCACAATCAGCGTGGGTGATTTCGTGATCATCCCGGCGGGCGAGGATCACTGGCACGGCGCGGGCGACACAGGCTCGCCGATGTCGCATCTGGCGATCACGCGGCGGGACAGCGTGACGGAGGTGACGGAGGACTGAGGCGGGAGGGTGTGGACGGATCGGGGCGCGCACGACCGGTGGTGTCGGCTCGCGGCGTCTCACCCCCCACCTAACCTCCCCCCTGGAAGGGGGGAGGGATGAATTTGGGATGGGGGAAGTTGAGTAGCGGTGGTGGGTTCCTGCCTGCGCAGGAATGACGGTTGGGGGGTGCGCGGGTTCCTGCCTGCGCAGGAATGACGGGAGCGTGGGTGGGTGGGTTCCTGCCTGCGCAGGAATGACGGATAGAGCGCAGGAATGACGGTGAGGGGCGCGCGGGTTCCTGCCTGCGCAGGAATGACGGATAGAGCGCAGGAATGACGGTGAGGGGCGCGCGGGTTCCTGCCTGCGCAGGAATGACGGAAGCGCGTGGATGGTGGGTTCCTGCCTGCGCAGGAATGGCGGTTGGGGGATGGTGGGGCTGAGGGATGCGTGAACAGACTCTTGTGTGAGCGCGCCCGCATGCGCGCTGGCCGCGTAGACTGGCCTTGGGCCCTTAGCTCAGTTTGGCAGAGCAGCGGACTTTTAATCCGAAGGTCCTGGGTTCGAGTCCCAGAGGGCCCACCATTCGGCAACCGTCTGGCAACCGCCGCGCCGGTCAGGACTCGTAGCGCGGGTCACGCCGCTCGGCGAAAGCGGCCAGGCCCTCGGCGGCGTCCGCGGAGGCGAAGGCCTGGCGGCTGTACTCCTGATAGATACGCAGCCCGTCGGCCAGCGAGGCGTCGCGGCTGCGCTGCGCCAACTCCTTGGTCATCCGAATCGCCGTGGGGCCGTTGGCGGAGATCGCCGCCGCCAGCTCGCGGGCGCGCTCCGCCAGGCGGTCGGGCGCGACGACCTCGCTGACCAAGCCGATCCGCAGCGCCTCCGCCGCGTCGATGAATTCACCCGTGAGCAGCAGACGCATCGCATCCGAGCCGCCGATTAGCCCGGGCAGGCGCAGCGCACCGTAGCCGTGCAGGATGCCCCAGCGCACCTCGGGGCAGCCGAACTGCGCCGTCTCGTCGGCGATGCGGATGTCGCAGAAGAGCGCGAGTTCGAGCCCACCCGCCAGGCAGTAGCCCTGGATCGCGGCGATGATCGGCTTGGCGCATTCGAGGCCGTTGTCGAAGCGCTCGGCGCGCCAGGGCCGCCACTCGCTGCGCCCGGCGAACTCGCCCAAGTCGTGCCCGGAAGTGAAGGCGCGCCCGCTGCCGCTGACGACGATGCAGCGCACCTCGGGGTCGGTCTCCGCCTCGCGCACGGCGTCGCCAATCGCCGCATACATCGCGTCGGTCATCGCGTTGAGCTTCTCCGGCCGCTCCAACCGGATCGAAGCGATCCGCTCGCTCACCTCATACGTGATTTCGTCCATGACCAACTCCTCCGCTGCCGCAATCACGCACAGGCTACGCCCTCACCCGTCATTCCTGCGCAGGCAGGAACCCGCGCGCCCCTCAGTCCGTCAGCCGCGGCTGCGAGCCTTGTGTGCGCTTGCGCCGCGAGGCGCGCTTGAAGGTTGGCGGCGCGGCGAAGCGCGGATACTCCGGCTGCGCGCCGTCCAACAGATCCTCAACGGTCAGAATCTGCACGCGCGGGTAGCTGTCGTCGGGCAGACTCTCCGGCGTGTAGACGCCCGCGCTCAACGCCGCCCGGAGCATCGGCCGGCTCGGCTTGTTGAGCGTGATGAAGATGCCCAACTCGGCTTCCTGGCTCTCCATATCGCCGATCAGCGTCGCGATCTGCCCGCGGTTCACTTTGCCGCTCTTGACCTGCACGATGATCCGCTTGGCTTTGCCGCTGTCGTCGTCGAAGAAGTTGATCACGCCGTCGACGCCCGAATCGGCGCCCTTTTTGCCGCTCGGGCGCGCGTCGACCAAGCCGAGCGCCCAGTGCTCGAACTGATAGCGCCCGTCGTGCTCGCTCTCTTCGGCGAGAGCCCGCGCACTGGCCGCATCTTGCGGCAGGCCGATCACGTCATACGGGTTGAGATCGTCGCCGAACGTATCGTGCAGGCGATAGCGCATCAGCGAGATCGCGATGTGCGTAACGTCGATCCCGATCCAGCGCCGCTTCAGGCGCTCCGCCACAGCGACGGCGGTCCCGCAGCCGCAGAACGGATCGAGCACGACATCGCCCTCGTTGCTGCTCGAGCTGATGATCCGCTCCAGCAGCGCCTCCGGTTTCTGCGTCGGGAACCCAAGACGTTCTTTTGCCTGCGAGGCAACGGGTCCGATATCTGACCAGAAATCCTGAAGCGGAACGCCCGGCATCTCGTCGAGGTATCGCTTGTAGCGCGGCACGGCGCCGGGGCGAGCTTGAACGATTCGCCCTTCGTCGATCAGCTGCTGCATCTGTTCACGGCTGTACCGCCAGTGCCGAGTGACTCCCATCACCTCGTACCGCGGGTTCCCTTTGCCAGCGCCTCCGGGCCCGGTGATGTTGTCCAGCGTATAGCGTCTGCCTGTTTCAGGTTCGACACGTCGATAGGACCGTTCTACGTATTCGGGGGCGTAGGGTGTGTAAATCGGATTCCATGTGAGATCGTCGCCGCTGGAATAAAACAGCAAGACGTCGTGAATACGCCCGTGCTGCTGTCGGCCTTGCCTAGTGTCGCTGTGCGCGCTCGTGCGCTTCCAGGCGATCTCCGTTCTGAAATTCTCGAGCCCGAACACCGCGTCCATCAGCAGCTTGAGGTAGTGGCTCGCCGTCGGATCGCAGTGCAGGTAGATGCTGCCGGTTGGTTTGAGCACACGGCGCAGCTCCGCGAGCCGCTGCGCCATCATCGTGAGGTAGGCCATCATGTCGTTCTGGCCGAGGAACGCGCGCAGCGCCTCTAGGAGTTCGCTTAATTTTGCCCCCCCCCCCCCCGCTTATGACAACTTCCCGATAGGCCCGCTCAGTGTCGATGCTCCACTGCCAGGTGTCCTCGAAGGCGGTGATCTGGGCGGCAGACTCTTCGCCGGAGCGCTCGCGGAAGAGCACGTTGTAGGTCGCGTTGGAGTTGAACGGCGGGTCGAGGTAGATCAGGTCCACCGACTCATCGGGGATGTGCTCGCGCAGCACATCGAGGTTGTCCCCGAAGTAGAGCTGGTTGACCCACTGGTTCGCCCGATCGCCGGCCATGGCGCGCCCTCTCGGTTCGCCGCTTACAGCGCCAGCGGCTCGCCTTGGGCGACGGCTTGCGGGTCGGTCTTCCAGACATCGGAGCCGTCTACGTACAGCTCGACGCCGTTGCCGTCGGGGTCGTTGATGTAGAGCGACTTGGAGACGACATGGTCGATCACGGCGTGCACGGTGACGCCGGCCGCTTCGAGCTCATCGCGCGCGGCGCGCAGCTCGTTGAGCGTGTCGCCGATGCAGAAGGCGAGGTGATAGAGGCCGGGCGCCTTGGGGTCGGCGTCGGGGCCGTCCTCGCCGACTTCGAGCAGCGCGAGATCGTGGTGGTTGCCGAGCGTGTAGAAGGTCATCGGCATCGTTTCGTGGCGCGCGGCGAGCGTCATCCCCAGCACGCCGCCGTAGAACGCCTCCGCCTGCTCGCGGTTGCGCACCTTGATCACCGCGTGGCCAAGCTCTCGAACCTGCATCGTCCGCTCCTTCCGCGCCGCGCCCGTATCTCGCGACGGGCGCGAATCTGGGATCGATCATAGGCCGCGGCGGCCGGCGGAGCCCGCCCGCTCAGATTTTGGCCGCCACGCCGCCGTCGATGTTGATGATCTCGCCCGTGATGAAGCGGGAATCCTCGCAGCTGAGGAAGAGCACGAGGTTGGCCACATCCTGCGAGTAGCCGGGGCCAGGCACGATCTGGGCGAAATCGAACATCTTCTCGAAGACGTGGTGGCCGCCGTCGGGGTCGTTGTAGGTGCCGCGCGTCGCGCCCGGCGTGATGATCTGGCCGGGGCGAACGCAGTTGACCCGAATGTTGTCGCGCCCGCCGACGCCGGCCATGTAGCGGGTCAGCGCGTCGACGCCGGCCTTGGCCGCGTAGTAGGAGGCGGAGGTGGTGCCGAATTCCTCCTGCATTCTGGGCGAGAAGCCGCGCTGGGCGGCGAGCGAGGACATGTTGACCACGCAGCCGCCGCCGGCCGCCGCGATGTGCGGCCAGACCGCCTGGCTGACCCGCATCGTGCCGGTCAGATTGACGTTGATCACGCGATCCCACTCGTTCTGCGGCTCGTTGGGGAAGTAGCTGCCCGCGCCGCCGCCGGCATTGTTGAAGAGCAGATGCACCTCACCGTAGACCTGCGCGGCCGCCGCGACGGCGTCGAGCACGGACTGGTCGTCGCCCACATCGCAGGCGACGAAGGACGCCTCGCCGCCGGCGTCGCGGATCGCCCGCTCGACGGCGCGGCCCTGCTCTTCGCGCCGCGCCATCAGGATCACCTTCGCGCCCTCCTGCGCGAAGGTGTGGCCGGTGACCTCGCCAATCCCGCTGTTGCCGCCGGTGATGATCGCCACTTTGCCGTCGAGTTTGCCCGCCATCTGCGCCTCCCTTGCCGAGCCCTTGCTCTGTCTTGCGGAACGTCCGCCGTCGCCAGAGTGTCCCCGAATAAGCGCTGAGCTTCAAATCGAAGCGCGCGGCGGTAGCATCAAGCCGAATGCGGCCCAAGTCAGCCCATGTACCGCCCACAGACAGAGAGAGGAGGCGCGCGATGCCGACGAACGAAGCGCCGCTGCGTTTCGGCTGGTTCATCCCCACCTACGGCGACTTTGATCGCTTTGTCGATCCGACCTGCACCTCGCCGCCCGGGCTCGAGTTGTTCGAGCGGGTCGCGCTGGCCGCGGAACGGGCCGGCTTCGAGTACGCGCTCGTGCCCGTCGCGTCGGCCTGCTGGGAGGCCTGGATCGCCTGCGCGATGGTCTCGGCCAAGACCACCCGGCTGAGCATGCTGGTCGCGGCGCGGCCGGGCTACATCGTGCCGACGCTGATGGCGAAGATGATCGCAACGTTCGACCAGCTCAGCGGCGGGCGGATGGCGATCAACCTGATCGCCGGCGGCGACCCGGCCCAACTCGCGCAAGACGGGCTGCTGATCCCGCACGATCAGCGCTACGCGGTGATGGACGAGTCGGTCGAGATTATGAAGGCGCTCTGGACGGCGGATGCGCCGCTCGACTGGGAGGGGCGGCACTTCCAGTTGCGCGGCGCGGAGGTGCAGCCCAAGCCGCTACAGCGGCCCTGGCCGCGCTTCTACATCGGCGGCGAGTCGGAGGCGGCGCGCGAGGTGGGCGCGCGGCACGCCGACTGCTACTTCTTCTGGGGCGATACGCCCGAGCGGACGGCGGAGAAGATCGCCGACATTCGCGCCCGCGCGCGGCGCGCGGGGCGCGAGCAGCTGAGCTTCGGGATGCGCTTGCAGGTCGTGGTGCGCGAGACCGAAGCCGAAGCCTGGGACGCGGCGCACGCGCTGATCGAGGGAACCACCGAGCGGCAGCGGGAGCGCCGCCGGGCAATCGCGGCCGACTCCGAGGCCGACACGCGGATGTGGCAGCTCGCCGAAGCCTCGGCCGACAACGACTACCTGATCGCGCCGCATCTCTGGAGCGGCATCAGCACGGTGCGCACCGGCGCGGGCGTCTGCGTCGTCGGGAATCCGGAGCAGGTCGCGGCGACGCTCCAGCGCTTCGTCGATCTGGGTTGCAGCGAGTTTTGCCTGAGCGGCTATCCGCACGACGCGGAAGCGGAGCGCTTCGGCCGCTGGGTGATTCCGCGAATGCAGGCGGTGAACGCCGCTGCCTGAGGATCGGGGTAGGCTGAGCAAGTCGAACCGAATCGACGCAGGAGCAACACAAGGGGGAACCCAATGGCTCGCGTGCAGCTGGCGCTCAACGTGGCCGAGCTCGACTCGGCGATCGATTTCTACTCGCAACTCTTCCGCACCGAACCGCACAAGGTGCGGCCCGGCTACGCCAACTTCGAGGTGGCCGACCCGCCGCTCAAGCTGGTGCTGATCGAGAACGGCCAGGGCGGCGACCTCAACCACCTCGGCGTCGAGGTCGAGAGCACCGGCCAAGTCGTCGCGGAGACGCAGCGGCTCGGCCAGCTCGGGCACGAGCTGGAAATCGAGGACGCGGTGGTCTGCTGCCACGCGGAGCAGGACAAGGTCTGGGTGCGCGACCCGGCCGGCCTGCGCTGGGAGGTCTACACGATCACCGACGACCAGCCCGCCGCAGAGCTGGTCACGCTGATCGAGGACACCTGCTGCGCCGAGCAGAACATCGCCTGCGGCGCAAGCGGCAATGCGGCGGAGCCCGCCGCCGCCTCGGGCGGCTAGGGCCTGCTCGCACATCGCCATCCGCCGCCCCCGCACAGCCAGATCCGTCATACCCGCGCTCGCCGCGGGTATCTCGCCGCGCCGAGCACCAAGCACGCTTGCCGCCGCTCAAACCCCGCACGCTCCCGTTCCGTCGTGCCTGCCACCCACTCCGTCATTCCTGCCGCCCCCTCCGTCACCCCTGCGCCCTCTCCCGTCATTCCTGCGCCCTCTTCGTCATTCCTGCGCAGGCAGGAACCTCGCTCAGGGCGACACGCCTGTGGACGGCGCTTGCCCGCTCGCGTTACTGCCCCAGCAGGCAATCGCGCCGTCGGTCTTCAACCCGCAGGTGTGCTCGCGCCCTGCCGCGACTGCCGTGTACGTACCTGCAGTGACCGTGCTTTGCCCGTTCGCGTTGTTGCCCCAGCACTCGATCGTGCCCGTGCTGCGCAAACCACAGGTATGCCCCCAGCCCGCGCTGACCGCCGTGAACGTGCCCGTCTGCGCGTCGGTCTGGCCCAAGGCGTTCCAACCCCAACAGACGATCGCGCCCGTGCTGGTCAACCCGCAGGTATGAACCCCACCCGCGCTGACGGCCGTGTAGGTGCCGGCTGTAACATCTCGCTGTCCGCTGTTGTTCCGACCCCAGCAGGAGATCGTCCCCGCGCTGCTCAGCGCGCAAGCGTGATCATGGCCCACGCTCACCGCCGTGAAGCTGCTGCCCGAAGGCGGGTTGTTTTGGCCGTAGGCGGTCGCCCCCCAACAGGCGAGCGTGCCCGCGCTGCGGACGGCGCAGACAACCCCGCCGGCGGCGACCGCTGTGAACGTGCTGGATTGCGCCTGGGTTGTGGTGGGACGGTTAACGCTTCGCCCCCAACAGGAGAGCGCGCCCGCGCTGGTCAGCGCGCAGCTCTGAGTAATGCCCGCGCTGACCGCCGTGAAGCTGCTGCCGGAGGGATCGGCGTCCTGGCCGTATGTGTTTTGTCCCCAGCAGTCGATCGTCCCCGTGCTGCGCCGCGCGCAGGTGTGATACTGGCCCGCGCTCAGCGTGGTGAAAGTAGTCGTCGGTGTCGGTGTCGGCGTGGGGGTTGGTGTGGGCGCCACAGGGTCCGGCGTTGTGTCGCTTTCGTCCTCAGCCGAACTATCCGCGACGGTCCGGGTGGCGCTCGTTGGGGCGAGCTCCGCGATCAGCTCAGGCAGGCGATCATCCTGACCGCCCCAGCAGCGAGCGCGCTCGCTGCTGAGCGCGCATGAGTGGCGCATTCCTGCGCTCACAGCGACATAGCGCCCGGATGGAGCGTTGGACTGCCCGTAGCGGTCATCTCCCCAGCACTCGATTGCGCCTGATTCGCGCAATCCGCAGCTATGCCATGCGCCCGCGCTGATTTGAGTGAAGGCTCCTGAGGGGGCGTCCAACTGCCCGAAGTTGTTGAGGCCCCAACACTCGGCTGCGCCGTTTTCGCGGATGGCGCAGCTGTGCGTGGTGCCGGCGCTTACCTGTGTGAAGACGCCCTCAGGCGCGTCGGTGCGTCCGAGGTTGTCGCGGCCCCAACAGGTGATTTCGCCTGTCGTTTGTAGTCCGCAGGCGTGGAGGTAGCCGGCGCTCACGGAGGTGAACTCGCCGTTGGGCGGGTCGGCTTGGCCGTAGTCGAGAACGCTGCGGCCGAAGCTGTTGGTTCCCCAGCATTCGAGCTCGCTGTCGCTCGCGCGGATGGCGCAGGCGAACTGCCAGCCGACGGCGATCTCGCTGAACGCGCCGTCAGGCGCGTTCTGATCTGCGCCCCAGCAGGCGATTTCGCCGCTGCCCTGGCGGATGGCGCAGTTGTGCCATGCGCCGGCGCTGATGGCGCTGTAGCGGCCGTCGGGGATGTTGCGCAGATCTGCCTGATTGCCGCCCCAGCAGCGGATGACTCCGTCGGCGCGGAGGGTGCATTGATGCTCGCCGCCCGCGTCGAGCGCCAGGTAGCGGCTGGTTGAGGTGGGGGTGGCGGCTTGGGCGAGGGTCAGAGCGGCGAGCAGGAGTGCGGCGATCGCGAGGGCGATCGGGAGGAATTTATCCCCCCCCCCCCCCCCCCGATCGGGCAAGCGCCGCCAACGCGCGGCAGGCGCGTTGGAGGGTGGTCGGGGTGTGGGAGTCGCGTCGCATGAGTGAAACTCTACACCAGCGCACAGCTTGCGGCGGCGCTTTCGCCTCCTTAGGTCCGCTCGAGCAGAAGGCCGATCACGGTGCCAAAACCTCCGGTGAACAGCAGCAGCATGCGCACCTCGGCTGCGCGAACCATCGATCTGACCTCGGCGTATATGCGACGCTCGCGCTCGTCTTGCTGCTTCGCCAGCTCGGCGAGACGTTGGTCTATGTATTGCTTCAGATCGTCGCGAACCCCGTTGATGTCGCCGCGCAGCTCATCGCGGACGCCATTGATCTCCCCGCGCAGCTCATTGCGAACCGTGAGGAGCTCCTCACGAGCGGCGAGTAGCTCCACGCGGACCGCCTCAACATCGTCCTTGGTCGCCAGATTCTCCACCGGCGCAAAGAGGACATCCAAGAACGCCCGCGCGTCGTCCTCCGCCCAGTCGAGCTGCTCAACGAGCACATCGCGCATCGGAAGTCGATCGAGAGTGACCATGCCGCCAGAGTAGCAAATCCCGCGGTTAGCGGAAGACCGAGCGCAGCCGCAGATTGAGCTCCGGCGCGTACAGCGCCAGCCCGGCCAGCGGGGCGCCGACCGCCAGGCAGGCCACTCCGCACGAGGCGCCGCTCGCCGCTACGCCGAGCAGCCCCAGCGCCACGCCGAGCGGCGCGACCGCGCTCCAGGCCGACAGCTCCGCGCGGCTGTGAATTAGCTGCGCGGCGAACAGCGCCGTGCCCGCCCCGGCGGCGATTGCCGCGCCCAGATAGAGATTGGTCGAGGCCGCGCCCAGCAGCACGGCGGCGATCGCCGCGGCCAGGGAGGCGACAGTCAGCCCGGCCCCGATCAGTTGCACGGGCTCAGCCCGTCAGCCGGCGGTAGAGCGCCGGCAGGCGGCGCGGGAGCGACTCGATGTCGGCGACCACCTCGTAGGCCATGTCCTGGCACATTTGCTTCAGGTAGTCGTGCCCGGCCCGGTCGACGGTCAGCGCGAACGGCACCATGCCCTCGCGCCGCGCCTCGGTCAGCGCCATCTTGGTGTCGTGAATTGCGTATTCCTTTTCCGTTCGGTCCCGCCCGTAGCCGTGGTCCTGGGGCCGCCCGTCGGAGAGCAGCATCAGGATCTTCACCTTCGCGTCGGTGTTCTGCAGCTTCCAGATGCAGTGCCGAATCGCGGGGCCCATCCGCGTCGAGCGCACGGGCGCGATTTTGTCGATCCGCTCCTTGGTCCGGTCGCCGAAGGGCTCGTCCATGTCCTTGTAGACGAAGAACTCGACGTTGTCGCGCCCGTAGCCGCTGAAGCCGTAGACGCCGTACTTGTCGCCGATCGCCTCCAGCGCTTCGATCAGCAGCACCACCGCTTCCTTTTCGAGGTCGATGATTCGCTTGCCCGGGTGCCGCGCGGCCTCGGCCCGACGCTGCGCCCACCACGAGAGGTATTTGCGCGGATCGTCGTCGAACTGATCGTCCTGCCGCCGGTCCTGATGCTTCTGGATCTCCTCGTCGGTGCTGGCCGAGACGTCCAGCAGGAAGGCCACGGCCACATCGCGCTCCACCTTGTTGCGGCGGTAGAAGAGCTTCGTTTCCGTCGTGGCCCCGGCGATCTTCTCGGTGTACCACTCGATCACGGCGTCGAGGTCGTAGTCCTCGCCGTCGGTCAGCCGCTTCATTTTGCGGAAGAGTTCCGGGCGCAGCATCTCGAACTGCTTGCGCGTTTCCTGCACCAGCTGGGCGTGGTCGTGGAGCGTCTCCTGGTAGTAGCCCACGTCGCCGACCTCGCCGCGCTGCTCCTGCACGCGGCACCAGCGGGGCTTGTAGTCGGCCGCGCGGAAGTCCCACTCGTCGTAGTAGAAGGACTGCGCCTCGACGGGCAGCTCCTCGCCGTCGTCCGCGCCGGTGCTGTCGTCGCCCATCGCCTGCTGGCCTTCGGGGCGGTCGCCCTGCACGCTGTTGACCTCTTTGAGCAGGTTGTCCAGGAACATGCCCGAGGACTCGGCCAGGTCCATGTCCATCAGCTCGTTGATCGAGATCTCCACGCTCTTCTCGAGCAGTTCCTGCAGCTGTTCTTTGGAGAGGGGGATCGGCGGCGCGTCGCCCGTGCCCGTCTCGCCCTTCAGCTTCATCAGCAGTTGGACCAGTTCGGGCTTGAAATCGCCGCGGAAGTCAACCGGCTCGGGGCTGTCGTAGGGGCGCTCCTCGCTGCCCGGCATGAACGGCATGAACGACTCTTCGAGCCCGCTCGAGCCGCTGCCCGGCATCAGATCCGCGTCGCCCTCTTCCTGCTCGCCGGCCATCGGCGGATCCTCGAACTCGCTCCAGTCCTCGGCGTCCAGCTCGACATTGGGCACCTGGGCGACCCACTCGTAGAGCATCTGGGTGGCCGCCGCCGAGTCCTCAACGGTCGCGCCTTCCTGGCGGATCTGGTTGAGGATTCGCAGCGGGACGCGCAGTTGCTCGCCCAGCTCGGAGGGCCAGCGGATTCGGCCGGCGTCGTCGAGGCTGGCGCGCAGCAGGTTTTCCACCATCGCCTGTCGGGCCGGCATGTTTTCGACCGGCCGCCGCTGCTCCGCGGCGGCCTGCTGCAGGCGGTTCAGCGCGCGCCGCACGCCGGCGTACTCCCGCTTGACGATCGTGTCGATTCGCGTGTCCTCCACGATTGTGAACAGATCGTGGGCCAGCCGCCGGTCGCCGAAGCGGTCGAAGAAGCGCTCCATGTCCGTGTGGATCTCCGCCTGCTCGGCTCCCTCAGGCGTCTCTCCGGCAACGCCGGTCGGCGCGGCGCCGTTGCCGCTGCTCACGCTCGCGCCCTGTCCGTTCGCCTGCGGCTCGAAGACGCGGGGCGAGCGCTGCTGGTCGTATTCGAACGAGCCGAACTCCAGCCGCCCGGCCTGGTGCGTCGCGAACACCTTGTAAACGCTGAAATTGTCGTCCTTGCTCGCGTAGCGCTCGACCATGTCCGGCAGGTAGATCGTCGTTCCCTCCGTGGTCGGGCTGCTTTCGTCGACCCAGCCCACGCCCTTTGAGGCCAGCTCCTCCGACGACTTGATCCCCACATCCACGCCGGTCAGCGCCTTGCAGTACATCCGGATCAGCTCCGAGACGCGATCCAGATCCACCCGCGCCGAGAGCGCCTCCATCACCTCTTCGCCGCGCGTCGACTCGAGCCGGAAGAACGCCTCGCCGCCGTCCACGCTCTGCTGCAGGATGTTGAGCCCGAAGTCCTGCCAGCGCGCGATGTCGTCGATGCTCAGCCGCTGCACGACGCGCGGGCTGGACTTGAGGAACTCCATGGCCGCGTCGCCCGAGTGCGGCGCGAGCTGCTCCGACAGCTCGAGCAGACCCTCGTGCAGGTCGCGGTCGACCTCCGAGAGCGCCTGCGCCGACTCGATGAAATAGGGGTGGCCCAGCCGCCCCACCTTCAGCGCCACCTGCCCGGCCAGACCCAGGTAGCGCCCGCGCTGCTCCGCGTTGATCTGCTGTAGCGCGACCGGACCGCGCTCGAAGTAGACCCGGGCGTCCACCCAGGCCGTGTGCGCCACGATTCCGCCGAACTCCAGGAACGGCGCGCGATCGCTGCGCTCGAGCTGACCCAGCACCGTCGGCGCCATCCCCAGGCAGGCGCTGGCCAGCTCATACGAGTGGCTCGCCAGCGAGTCGATCAGTTCGACCAGCAGCCGCATCTGGCTCAGCGGCAGGTGCGGCAGCACCTGCGGGCTGACATCGAAGTACTGGGCCGAGAGCGAGCCGGACTTCCAGGTTCCCTTGTAGAGGGATTGCCCCTGCGAGGCCCAGTCGGGCGCTTGCGCCACGGCGAGGTGCGGCAGCACCTGCGGGCTCGCGCGGAACAGCGCCCCGGCCAGCGCCGGCGAGGTATCCATCAGCCCCACGCCCACATCGCACCACTCGCGCATTCGCTCGTAGGTCACCTGCTCCAGCATCGGCCCGCTGCCGCGGAAGTACTCCGAGGCGGCCTCCCAGGAGCGCAGCGAGTGCCGCGCGACCTGCAGGCCCGTCTCGATCCAGCCGGCGAATTCGTCCGGCTCCAGCACGGGCTGCACCGCTTCAACGGCGGACTCGAATTCCTGGCTCAGGGCGGGCGGAAAGGCGCGCAGCGCCTCTCGCGCCGTCTCCAGCGGCGACTCGGAAGTAGATCGATCGGTCATCGGCATCCGTCCAGAGGGTGGGCAGGGCCGCCGCCGGCTTACGGCGCGTCGACGACGATCTGCTCGATTGTGGCCGCGTCGGCGGCCGTATCCAATACAGCATAGGTGAGGCTGCGCTCTACGCCCCGCGCTTCCCCCGCCGAGCCGGGGTTGATCACCAGCGCGCGCCCGATTCGCCGCACCAGCGGCGCGTGGGTGTGCCCGTAGATGATGAAGTCCGCCTCTTCCTCCGCCAGCCGTTCCAGCTGCGGATCGTGGGGGAACAGGTAGTCGCGGTAGGGCGCCCAGGGCGTGGCGTGGAACATCAGCAGGCGCTTCCCGCCCACCTCGCAGCGGATGATCTGGGGCTGCTGCCGGGTCCACTCGAGCAGTTCGCGGTTGACCGTTTCCGAGGCCTGCGCGCGCGCGCCCGCCTCGCTGAGCAGGATCTCCTCGTGGTTGCCCAGCACGTAGCGGCCGCCCAGTTCGCGCAGCCGCTCGGCCACCTCGTTGGAGAAGCGGTACTGGTAGCAGGCGTCGCCCGCGCAGAGCAGTTCGTCGATCTCGCCCATCTGCTCGACCGCCCGGTCCAGCGCCGCGATGTTGCAGTGGATGTCGCTCACGATGCCCAGACGCACGCCCGAACCTCCCGCCCGTCCGCGTCTAGTCCTCGAAGATCGAGGACACGACCTCTTCGATGCTGCGCTGGATCTCGCCGTCGTCGGTCAGCGGCCAGACGATCGAGACCTGGCAGGCCCGCCGCGGGGAGACGCCCTGGGTGATCATCCGCCCCGCGTAGATCAGCAGCCGGGTGCTCGCGCCCTCGGCCAGGCCGTGCTCGCGCAGGTTGCGAATCTTCTCCGCCATCTTGGCCAGGTTCAGCGCCGTCTCCGGGTCGCAGCCCGACTCGTGCCGCACGATCTCCGCTTCGGTCTCGCGCGGCGGGTAGTCGAACTCGATCGCCACGAACCGCTGCCGCGTGCTCTGCTTCAAGTCCTTCAGCGCGCTCTGGTAGCCCGGGTTGAAGGAGATCACCAGCAGAAAGCCGTCGCGCGCCTGCAGCAGTTGCGACTTTTTCTCCACCGGCAGGATTCGGCGGTGGTCCGTCAGCGGGTGGATCAGAACCGTCGTGTCCTTGCGCGCCTCCACCACCTCGTCCAGGTAGCAGATCGCGCCCGCCTTCACCGCCCGGGTCAGCGGCCCGTCGATCCAGACCGTCTCGTTGCCCTCGAGCAGGTAGCGGCCCACGAGGTCGCTCGCCGTCAGGTCTTCGTGGCAGGCGACCGTGACCAGCGGCAGATTCGACTCCGACTCGATTTCCGCTTTGCCGTCGCGCATCACCGCCAGCGGGCGGTTGAGGTGATAGGCCATGTACTCCACGAAGCGCGTCTTGCCGCAGCCCGTCGGGCCCTTGAGCAGCACCGGGATCTTGCTGTTCCAGGCCGACTGAAAGACCTCCACCTCGTCCTTCACGGGGACGTAGTAGGGCTCTTCTTCGAGGCGAAACTCCTCGACCGCCCAGGAGCGGTATTCGGTGATCGGTTCGGTTGCGGTGGTCATCGATGGTCCCCTCGCTGCTGCGATCCGCTTGCCTGCCGTCCAGTTGGCCCGGTCGGCTCAGTCGGCCTGGTCGGCTCAGTCGGCATTGCGCCGCCCGAGCTCGGCCCAGGCGGCCTCAACGCGCCCGCGCACTTCCTCCAGCGGGCAATCGGTGTCGATCACCACATCGGCGTGCTCGAGCCGCTCGTCGTTGCTCAGTTGGGAGTTGATCCGCGCGTCCGCGTCCTCCGCGCTCATGTTGTTACGCGCCATCAGCCGTTCCCGCGCCGCCTGCGGCGAGACGGACACCACCCAGACCTCATCCACCAGATCCTGCCACTCGGCCTCGATCAGCACCGCCGCTTCCAGCACGGCGACTTCCGTCTGCCCAGCTGCGGCGAGCCGCTCAAGCTCGGCGGCCGCCAGCGCGCGGATGCCCGGCCAGACGATGTCGGTCAGCCGCTTCAGCTCCTCGGGCTTGCCGAACACCTTGCCGCCCAGCACGCGACGGTCAATTGTGCCGTCGGCGGCGACCAGCTCGTCGCCGAACGCGGCGACCACGGCGCGGAACGTGTCCGTGCCCGGTTCGTAGGTTTGGTGTCCCAGCTTGTCGGCGTCGATCGTCGCCGCCCCGAACTCCTGGAGGAGTCCGACCACCGTGGATTTGCCCGAGGCGATCCCGCCCGTGAGTCCGATAGAGCGCATGCGTCTCCAGCATTCGGGCGCAAGGTGGGGCGGATCTGGCGCGCGGGAGCGGCCACGATGCGACGGCCCCACGACGGCGGCGCCAAGTGCGCAGGCTATCTAGCGCCTCGCCTGAGCGTCAAGCGAGCGCCCGCGCCCGCGCTGCTCTGTAGCGCAGGCTACGCAAACCCGCGGCGCCGCTTGGCTAGCGTTAACCCAACTGTGTTGCAGTGCGCGACCCGCGCCGCGGCCCTGGCCGCGCATTCCCGATTTCGATCCCCAATCCAGAACTTGCCCAGGACACGCCATGACTACGGAAGCCCGAAGCGAAACGATCGACCTGGAGGAAAGCCGCCGCTGCCTGATCGAGGCGGCCGCCGACCTGCCCGAGCAGACCTACGACGAGCCCAACGTGGTCGGCGTCTGGAGCATCCGCGAATGCCTCGCCCACCTCACCGCGTGGGACGCCTGGCTGCTCGGCGTCCTGAACCGCTACGACCGCGGCGAGCCAATCGGCGAATTTCCCAAAGAGCACGAGATGAACGGCGCAGTGCCGGGCAGCTGGGCCGATCGCGGGCTGCCCGAGCTGCTCAGCGCGCTGAGCAATTCCACGGAGGAACTCGCCCGCCGCCTCCGCGCCCAGACCGACGACGAGCGGGAGCAGCCCTGCTACGACTTCGGGGCCGACTGCCTCAGCCCCAACGACGTCGTCGACGCCCTGATCGAGCACGACATCATGCACACGGCCGACATCCGCGCCTGGCGCAAAACCGCCGGCGTCTAGCGCCTGTTCACGCTCCTCTCCCCGCCACCCCCCAACCGTCATGCCCTGCGCCCCCCGTTCCGTCATTCCTGCGCAGGCAGGAACCGCGCGGGCGGGCGGCGCAGAGGGTGTTCGGGGTTTGTTTTTTTGGGGGTGTTGGGGGGTGATTTGGGGGTGCTCCCTATCTGGTCGGGGCGTTCGGCGGTGTTCGGGTTTGTTCAGGGTTGTTCGGATTTGTTCAGGGTTGTTCGGGGTGTGTCGGAGGGGTTGACAGCGCAGGTTGACGCTGGGGGTGTCGGGGTGGTGGGTGTGGCTGCGGTTTTGCTGTGTTTTGCTGGGGTTTGGGGTGGGGGTAGGGGTTGACGGTGTCAACTTTTGTCAACCCTTGTCAACTTTTGTCAACCTGGTGTCAACCTCTGTCAAGTTTTGGTCAGCGTTGGCAAGGTTGGGGTTGACGGCGTCGACGTGGAGGGAGGGGCGGCGGTGTTGTGGGGAGAGAGGCATGGTTCGGCACTCCTGTTCTAGTGTGAGTGTAGCAGGATTTGGGGGAAGTGGGGGTGTGGGGTGGTTCCTGCCTGCGCAGGAATGACGGAAAGAGAGTGGCCTGAATGACGGGGAGGAGGGCGCGGGTTCCTGCCTGCGCAGGAATGACGGAATGGAGCGCAGGCGCGCTGGATTCCTGCCTGCGCAGGAATGACGGTGGATGAGATGGCAGCGTGGCGGTCGAGGCGCAGCGTGGGCGAGTGGGGCGCGAACGATCGCTGGTAGTCGCTCGCAACGTCCCACCCCCCACCTAACCTCCCCCCTGGGAGGGGGGAGGGATGAATTGGGGAAGAGGGGAGGTGAGGTGGGGGGTGGGCGCGGGTGGGTTCCTGCCTGCGCAGGAATGACGGAAGAGGGACGCAGGAATGTCGGAGAGGGGGTGCGGGGATGACGGGAGGGCGGGCGCGGGAATGACGGGGGGTGGGTGGCGTGGGTGATTTCGGGGCGGGGCGTGACTGGTGTGCGCTCGCGGCGTTCCACCCCCCACCTCACCTCCCCCCTGGAAGGGGGGAGGGATGAATTGGGGAAGAGGGGAGGTGAGGCGGGGGGTGGGAGGTTGCGGGTTCCTGCCTGCGCAGGAATGACGGAGAGGGGGCGCAGGAATGACGGGAGAGGCGCGGGGATGACGGGAGGGCGGGCGCGGGAATGACGGGGGGGCGGGTGGCGTGGGTGATTTTCGGGGCGGGGCGTGACTGGTGTGCGCTCGCGGCGTTCCACCCCCCACCTAACCTCCCCCCTGGAAGGGGGGAGGGATGAATTGGGGAAGAGGGGAGGTGAGGCGGGGATTGGGAGGTTGCGGGTTCCTGCCTGCGCAGGAATGACGGAGAGGGGGCGCAGGAATGTCGGAGAGGGGGTGCGGGAATGACGGGGAGAGGGCGCGGGGGTGACGGGGGGCGGCACAACCTCTAAAGCCCCTAACCCCTACAAGGCGGCACAGCCTTGGGAGGCCCTGACCGCCCTCAGGCGCTTGGTATTGCTGGGCGGTAGCGCTCCGGGAGCATCTCGTCCAGCAGGCGCTCCAGGGCCATTGTGTGCGAGCAGGTGCCGAACTCGGCGAAGAACAGGCAGTCGCAGCTCCAGCCGTCGGGACCGAGTTGGGCGGTGTGCGTCGTGGAGTCCCCCCGCACATCGCACTGCAGCGCGGTGAAGCGGAAGCGATCGCTCTCGCTCGCGTAGATTCGGGCCTTCTCGATCTTGGAGATCAGGCTGCTCTGCATTGCTGCTCCTCGCAGGTCCCTCGCTCAGTCGGCCTCCTTATTCTACAGCGCCGCTCAACCCGCGCCGCTCAGCTCTTCGTTCAGCCGCATCGCCTCGGCGGCGGGGCAGACCTGATCGGGCCGCGTCTCGCCCAGGAAGCGAAGCGTCAGGTGCAGCCCGGCCGGCCGAACCCAGCGCCAGCCGGGCAAGCCCGCCGCGCGCAGCTGCGCCAGCGCCGCGCCCGCCTCCGCTTGCGCGCGCTCTGGCAGCCGCGCGGCGATGAACAGGCGCAACGATTCGTCGAACGATTCCTCGGCGGGCTCAGTCACCAACCCAGCCTACGCGCTTATGTCTGCGACGGCCGCCCAGCGCGCCGTTAGCATTGCGCGCAAGCCGCAACGCCCGAACCGGCCCACGCCTGGCCGGTCCAGCTCGCAGATCAGCCCGGGATGCGATGACCACCGAGCAGTTGACGCAGGCCCCCAAGACCGCCGAGCTCGAAACGATCGCCCGCCGCCTCCGCGAGCACATCGTGCGCATGACTCACGCCGCGCAGTCCGGCCACCCGGGCGGCTCGCTCTCCGCCGTCGAAATTCTCACCGCGCTTTATTTCGGCGGCGTAATGCGCCACGACCCGACCGACCCCGACTGGCCGGAGCGCGATCGCTTCGTGCTCTCCAAGGGCCACGCCACGCCCGTGATCTACGCCGCGCTCGCCGAAGCCGGCTACTTCAGCCCCGACTCGCTGTCCGGCTTCCGCTCGCTGGGCAGCGACCTGCAGGGGCATGTCGTGCGCGGCCGCCCGCCGGGCGTGGAGATGAGCGGCGGCGCGCTGGGCATGGGCCTCTCCTTCAGCGTCGGCCTCGCGCTCGGACACCGGCTCGACGGGTGCGCTTCCCACACCTGGTGCCTGCTCGGCGACGGCGAACTCAATGAAGGGCAGAACTGGGAGGCGGCGATGTCGGCCGCCCACTTCGCGCTCGACAACCTGACCGCGATCGTCGACCGCAACCACTTCCAGAACGACGGCCCAGGCGCTGAAATCATGCGCATCGAGCCGCTCGACGACAAATGGTCCGCCTTCGGCTGGGGCGTCCACAACGTTGACGGACACGACGTTGGCGCGGTCGTCAAGGCGCTCTGCGCCGCCCGCGCGGCGCCCGGGCCGCAGGTCGTGATCGCCGAGACGGTCAAGGGCAAAGGCGTCTCGTTTATGGCCGACAACCCGGCCGGCTGGCACGGCAAAGGTCCGAGCGACGAGCAGCTCGCCCAGGCGCTCGCGGAGATTCGCGGATGACCACTCAGTCCGCGCCCGCCGCGCCCGCCGCCGCCCCGCCCGCCGCGACACGCGAGGCCTACGGCCCTGCGCTGCTGCGCCTCGCCCGCGAGGGCTGCGACCTCGTTGCGCTCGACGCGGACCTCTCCGCCTCGACCGGGGGCAACAAGCTGGCCGCCGAATTCCCCGAGCGCTGGTACACCGTTGGCGCCGCGGAAGCCAACCTGATCTCCATCGCCGCCGGCCTCGCCGCCACCGGCAAGACCGTCTTCGCCGCCTCCTTCGCCGTCTTCCTGCCCGGCCACTGCTACGACCAAATCCGCGTGCAGATTGCCCAGCAGCGCATGAACGTCAAGCTCGTCGCCAGCCACGGCGGCGTGAGCGTGGGCGAAGACGGCGCATCCGCGCAGGCGATCGAAGATCTCGCGCTGATGACCGCGCTGCCGGGCATGAACGTGGTCGCGCCCTGCGACATCGTCGAGGCCGAAGCGGCGATGGTCGCCGCCGCGCAGGACGCCGAGCCCTGGTACATCCGCGTCGGCCGCCCCAAGCTGCCCGTCGTCTACGCCGCCGGCCCGCGCTTCGAGTTGGGCCGCGCCGACCTGCTGCGCGAGGGCTCGGATGTCGCGCTGCTCGCCTGCGGCCTGCTGGTCGAGCCCGCCCTGCGGGCCGCCGCCGCCCTGGCCACCGAGGGCATTGAGGCGCGCGTGCTCAACATGGCCTCGCTCAAGCCGCTCGATGAGGCGGCGATCATCGCCGCGGCGCGCGAAACCGGCGCAATCGTGGCCGCCGAAGAGCACAACGTGATCGGCGGACTCGGCTCGGCCGTCGCGCGCGTGCTTGCGCTCCACTCGCCCGCGCCGATGGAGCAGGTCGGCGTCGCCGACCGCTTCGGCGAGTCGGGGCCCTGGCAAGCGCTGCTGGAGCGCTTCGAGCTCACCCCGACCGCGATCGCCGACGCCGCCCGCCGGGCCATCGCCCGCAAGTAGGGGCCGAAGTCAGTCGGCTGCCGTCGCCGTGTCCGCTTTGACTTGCTCGTGCTCGGCTGCGCTGGGCCCACGCTAACAGCGCGTCCGCAGATCGCTATCGTTGCGCAGAGAAACGGCGGGCGCCATGACTGAGCCGCTGAAAGTTGGCCTGATCGGGACCGGCTCGATCTCGCGGATGCACCTGCCCGGCTACCAGCTCGCGCCCGACGAGGTGCGGCTCACCGCTGTGTGCGACATCCGCGAGGACGCGGCGCGGCGCTTCGCCGACGAGGCGGGCGTGGACGCGGTGTTCAGCGACGCCGAGCAGCTGCTCGCGCAGTCGGATGTGGACGCGGTCGACATCTGCACGATCCACGACCAGCACGCGCCGCTGGCGATCGCCGCGGCGCGGGCGGGCAAGCATGTGCTGCTCGAGAAGCCGATGGCGATCTCGCTCGACGAGTGCCGCGCAATTCTGGAGGCGACGGAGCGGGCGGGCGTGACATTCATGGTCGCGCAGCAGCTGCGCCACGTGCCCAGCTATGTGGGTCTGCGGCGGCGCATCCAGGCGGGCGAGCTGGGGCGCATCTGGTCGGCCCGCTGCGACACCTTCCTGACCGCCGCGCTGGAGGACGGCCGGCAGCCGATCGCCCCGGGCGCCGGCTGGTGGGGTTTCGACGGCAAGCGCGGCGGCGGGGGCGTGGTGACGATGCTTGCGGTGCACCATCTCGATCTGCTGCGCTATCTCGTGGGCGAGGTTGCGCGGGTGGACGCGCGCAGCTGGACGGGCCATCCGAGCTTCAGCAACGGCGCGGAAGATCGCGCCGCGGCGACGCTGGAGTTCGCCAACGGCGCGGTGGGGCAGCTCACGGCCAGCTTCAGCAGCCGCACGCCGTGGGCGTTTCAGCTGATGCTGTTGGGCGAGCACGGCAGCGCCTGGACGCCGCCGCCTGAAGACGGATCGCCGCTGGCCGCGCACCGCGCCCCGGCGGTAATCGCCAGCGCCGCGCAGGATGGGGAGCGCGGCTTTCGCGGCGCGCAAAGCTTTGAGCCGATTGAGACGGACGACCTCGGCTTGCCCACCGATGATCCCTACATCAACGAAATCCAGCATTTCGCGCGCTGCTGCCTGGACGGCGGCGAGCCGATCAGCAGTGGGCGCGACAACATCGAAACGATGAAGATTGTCTTCGGCATCTATGAGTCGGCGCGCTCAGGCGCGCCGGTGGATCTGGCGGCGCTTTAGTACCTGTTCACACTGCCGTCGCACCCGCGCCCCCATGTCATACCCGCGCAAGAAAGATCCGTCATACCCGCGCTCCGCCGCGGGTATCTCGCCGAACACAGCACCCAAGCCCCTACCCTCTCCCACCCCCGCCCACACAGGCGGCATGCGCAGCTATGACGGAGTTGAGACTACGGCGACACGCCCGCCGTCGGCGCTTGCCCGCTCGCGTTGCTGCCCCAGCAGGCGATCGTGCCGTCGCTCTTCAGCCCGCAGGTGTGATCGCGGCCTGCCGCGACCGCCGTGAACGTGCTCGATTGCCCCTGCGCCGTGGTCGGGTGGGCGCTGCTCCGACCCCAGCACTCGATCGCGCCCGTGCTGCGCAGGCCGCAGGTGTGCCCCCAGCCCGCGCTGACCGCCGTGAATGTCCCCGTTTGCGCGGCGCTCTGACCGTAGCCATTCCAGCCCCAGCAGACGATCGCGCCCGTGCTGGTCAGCCCGCAGCTATGGAACCCGCCCGCGCTCACGGCCGTATACGTGCCAGCCGTAACCGTCGTCCGCCCATTGGCGCTTCGACCCCAACAGGAGATGGCGCCCGCGCTGCTCAGCGCACAGGCGTGCTCGTCGCCCACGCTCACCGCCGTAAAGCTGCTGCCCGTCGGTGGCGTGTCTTCGCCATAGGCGGCCGTCCCCCAGCAGGCGAGCGTGCCCGCGCTGCGCACGGCGCAGACAACCCCGCCGGCGTCAACCGCGGTGAACGTGCTGGATTGCGCCTGCGCCGTGGTCGGACGCGTAGTGCTCAGCCCCCAGCAGGAGAGCGCACCGGCGCTGGTCAGCCCGCAGCTCTGCGAGGTGCCCGCGCTGGCTGTCGTGAAGCTGCTGCCGGAGGGATCGGCGCTCTGACCGTTTGTGTTACTGCCCCAGCAGTCGATCGTGCCCGTGCTGCGTCGCGCGCAGTTGTGATAGTCGCCCGCGCTCAGCGTGGTGAAGGTCGTCGTCGGCGGAGTCGGTGTTGGTGTCGGCGTGGGCGTCACAGGGTCCGGCGTCGTATCGCTTTCGTCGCCGCTTGAGGGAGCCGCGACGGTCCGGGTGCTGCTTGCCGGCGCGAGCTCCACAATCAGCTCAGGCAGGCGATCGTCCTGCCCGCCCCAGCAGCGCGTGCCCGCGCGGCTTAGGGCGCAGGAGTGGCGCATTCCCGCGCTCACGGCGAGGTAGCGCCCGGATGGGGCGTTGGACTGGCCGTAGCGGTCGTCGCCCCAGCATTCGATTGCGCCTGATTCGCGCAACCCGCAGCTGTGCCAGGCTCCGGCGCTGATTTGGGTGAAGACGCCTGAGGGAGCGTCCATCTGGCCGAAGTTGTTGAGGCCCCAGCATTCGGCTGCGCCGGTTTCGCGCAGGGCGCAGCTGTGCGTGGTGCCGGCGCTTACTTGGGTGAAAGTGCCTGATGGCGCGTTGGTGCGTCCGAGGTTGGCGCGGCCCCAACAGGTGATTTCGCCTGTCGTTTGCAGTCCGCAGGCGTGCAGGTAGCCGGCGCTAACCGCGCTGAATTCGCCATCGGGCGGCTCCGCTTGGCCGTAGTCGAGCACGCTGCGCCCGAAGCTGCTGGTTCCCCAGCACTCAAGCTCGCCTGCCTCGCGCACGCCGCAGGCGAACTGCCAGCCTGCGGCCACATCAACGAACGCGCCGTCAGGCGCGTTCGAGTCTCCGCCCCAGCAGACGACATCCCCGCTCCCCCGCCGAATCGCGCAGTTGTGCCACGCCCCGGCACCGACCGCCGCGTAGCGCCCCTCCGGAACATCGCGCAGCTCGGATGAGTTGCCGCCCCAGCAGCGAATCACGCCGTCGGCGCGGAGGGTGCATTGGTGCTCGCCGCCGGCGTCCAGCGCGAGGTAGCGGCTGGTTGAGGTGGGCGTGGCGGCCTGGGCAAGGGTCAGGGCGGCGAGCAGGAGCGCGGCGATCGCGAGGGCGATCGGGAGGAATTTATCCCCCCCCCCCCCCCGATCGGGTAAGCGCCGCCAACGCGCGGCCGGCGCGTTGGGCGGTGGTTTGGGGGTTGGCGGTGTGGTTCACGGTTGTCACTTTACACCAGTGGGGCGCCTTCGTCATAGCTGCGCTCGTCGCGGGTTCCTGCCTGCGCAGGAATGACGGTGGGGAGGCAGGAATGACGGGAGTGTGGATGCGTCTTGGAGGGTGCGGGTTGTCGCGCTCGGCCGCTGGTGGACGCTCGGGGCCTCTCACCCCCCACCTAACCTCCCCCCTAAAAGAGACCTTTGCACAACTCTGGGGGATCGGCGATTCTTGTGGGGAACGCGGTGGGTTGGACGCGAAAGGGGTGCGGCATGGAGCGTGAGCGCAGGCAGGGGTCGTTCGGCGAGGCGCAGATACCGGAGCGTCGCGGGCGCAACGCGCAGTTGGAGGCGATCCACGCGGCGATTGACTGGACGCGCTTCGCGCGGCTGCTGGCCGGGCTGCACGGCTCGCGGATGGGCCGCAAGGCCTACCCGGCGCTGGTCATGCTCAAAATCTGTCTGCTGCAGCAGTGGCGCGACCTGTCCGACCCGGCGATGGAGGACATGCTCTGGGAGCGCGCCTCGTTCTGCCGCTTCGCGGGGCTGAGCCTCTGCGAGGAGATCCCCGATCACTCCACGATCAGCCGTTACCGCGCGCTGTTCGCGCAGCGCGGGCTGGGCGAGGCGCTGCTGCGCGAGTTGGACGAGCAGTTGGAGGCGCAGGGGCTGTTCATCGAGCCGGGCCGCGCGACGCTGATGGACGCCACGCTGATCGAGGCGCAGGCCTCGCGGCGGCGCTCCAAGTCGGCCCAGGGGCCGACCGACCCGGACGCCGCCTGGGGCGGCGCCCGCGGGAACGCCTGCTACGGCTACAAAGGCCACATCGGGGTCGACGCCGACACCCAACTGATCCGCCGCGGCGTCTTCACCCCGGCCAACGTCAACGAGTCGCAGGTCGCCGAGGCGCTGCTGACCGGCGACGAGGCGGCGGTGCACGCCGACCGCGCCTACGACAAGGCCGAGCGGCGCGCACTGCTGGAGGCGATGCGGATCGACTGCCGCATCCTCAGACGGGCCGACCGCTACCACCCGCTGACGGAGGCGGAGCGCGAACTGAACGCGCTCTGGGAGCGAACCAGACGCAAGGTCGAGCCGGTCTTCGGCACGTTCAAACGCAGCTACGGCTACCGCACCACGCGCTACTACAGCCTGGAGCGCAACCGCTTCGAGTTCTACCTCAAATGCCTCGCCTTCAACCTGCGCAAACTCGTGCGGCTGCAGGCCGCAGTCTAAGCCTCGCCGCCGCCGGGCGCAGTGCGCCCAACCCGCCCGCGCAGCCCCAAAAACACCCGCCCGAACCCCCCGCGCAAGGCCCCAACCGCGCCATCCCGCGCCCTAAAACGCCCCCAACAACCCCGCCAGCCGACTTTTTCAAAGGTCTCTAAAAGGGGGGAGGGATGAATTGGGGAAGGGGTGGGTGGTGGGGTGGGAGGGTTCCTGCCTGCGCAGGAATGACGGAGAGGAGGCGCGAGGGTGAAGGGAGTGTGGATGCGTCTTGGTGGGTGCGGGTTGCCGCGCTCGGCCGCTGGTGGACGCTCGGGGCTTTCCACCCCCCTCCTAACCTCCCCCCTAAAAGGGGGGAGGGATGAATTGGGGAAGGGGTGGGTGGTGGGGTGGGTGGGTTCCTGCCTGCGCAGGAATGACGGAGGAGGAGCGCGGGAATGACGGAGAGGGGGTGCGGTTCCTGCCTGCGCAGGAATGACGGAGAGGGAGGCGTGGGTTCCTGCCTGCGCAGGAATGACGGGTGGGGTGCGGGCGCTGCGTATGCTCGGCGTATGTGCGCTGAGGATGGTACTGAGCCGCTGGGTGCTGGGGCGCTGGTTGTGGGGCCGCTGGAGCGGGCTGGGCGGGTGGTTGGGGGTTGGCTGCCGGCTGTGTTGCGGGGCAACGCGGCGCATGCGCGCTGGGTGATGGCGGAGGTGCTGGGCACGTTTGGGCTGGTGTTTTTCTGCGCGGGCTCGGCGCATGTCAACTGGTGGGCGAGCGGCAATCTGGGGATGCTGGGGGTGGGGCTGGTCAACGGCTTCGGCGTGGCGGTGATGATCTTCGCCTTCTGGAGCATTTCGGGCGCGCACCTGAATCCCGCGGTCTCGCTGGGGCTGTGGCTGTCGGGGCGGCTGCCGGGGCGGCGGCTCGCGCCCTACGTTGGCGCGCAGCTGGCCGGCGCGCTGATCGCCGGGTCGGTGCTGCACGGGCTGTTCCGCAACCACACCGGGGAGGGCGTTTCGTCGCTCGGCGCGAACATGCCCGGCGGTCCGCTGATGCAGACGATCGGGATGGAGATCGTGCTGACGTTTTTCCTGGTCTACGCGATTCTGCTGCTGGCCGAGCGGCGCAGCGTCGGGCCGGTCTTCGCTGTGGCGATCGGGCTCTACGTCGCGGCGGCGGTGGCGCTGGGCGGCGACGTGAGCGGGGCGTCGATGAATCCGGCGCGCGCATTCGGGCCGGCCGCGCTGGCCTGGTTCTGGTCCGACCACTGGGTCTACTGGGTTGCGCCGGGACTGGGCGCGGTCTTCGCTGCCATCTTTCACGTCGCGCTGCGCGAGCGGACGCAGGCCGCCAAATCGCCCGAGGAGTAGCGCTCAGCAGTCGATCCCCGCCGTGCGCAGCGCGATTCGCAGGGCGCGGTAGTTGCTGCGGGTGAAGTGGAAGGCGCGCATCCCGATCGCCCGCGCGCCGGCGGCGTTCTCCTGGAGATCGTCGATGAAGAAGCAGCGTTCGGGCGGCTCGCCGATCTGATCGGCGGCGAGGTGGAAAATGCGTGGATCGGGCTTGCGCATGCCGACCTCGCCGGAGACGACGATCGCATCCCACTCGATCCCGATCGGCGATCTGCTCAGAAAGGTCTCGCGGAAGTCGTCGGGCGCGTTGCTGAGCACGCCGATCTTGCAGCCGCTTGCCTGCAATTCGCGGGCGAGCTCGAAGTTGGGCAGGTGATAGCGCCAGGGCTGCGCGTACCAGGCGTCGAGAATTGCCTGGACATCGCCGACGGGATCGGTCAGCCAGGGCGCGAGGCGCTGCTCGACGCCGCGCTGCCAGCGCTCCCAGTTGCCCTCGCCGGTCTCGATCGCGTGCCACTCGGGGATCGTGTAGAAGGCCTCGATCAGCGCGCCGGGCGGCAGATTCCAGCGCTCGCCGATTCCGTCGTAGGCGTCGGCGTCCATGCGGATCAGGACGCCGCCAAAGTCGAACAGCACGGCGCGTTGGTTGGTCATGGCGCCACCTCCCGCGACAGGGTACGGATGAGTTGGATGATGCGCGACGCGGCGTGCGAGAACGGGTGCGCCGCGCCCCAGGCGGCCGCGGCCTCGCGCATCGCGCGCAGCTCGCCCGTCTCGTGCGCGGCGGCGGCGCGGCGGATCGCCGCCGCGAAGTTGGTCGCGCGCCCGCGGGCGATCCAGCCCGTCGCCGGCGTGATGATCGCCTGCGCGCCCTCGTGGTCGGCGGCCAGGACGGGCGCGCCCGAGGCGAGCGCCTGGGCGATGGTCAGTCCGTAGGCCTCGTAGAGCGAGGGCGAGCAGAGCAGGTCGGCGGCGGCCAGCAGCTCCCACTTGAGCGGCGCGGAGACGTAGCCGGGGAAGCGCACGGGGACGAAGCGCAAGCGCCGCGCCCGGCGGCGCAGCTGCTCGAAGTAGGCGTCGCCGCCCATGTAGGCGGGCGCGCCGGCGATGGTCAGCTCGAGTCGCTGCGCCGTCGCGGGCGACTGGCGCTCGATCAGCGCCAGCGCGTCGAGCAGCAGGTCGAGCCGTTTCTCCGGCGAGATGCGGCTGAGGGTGAGCAGCTGCATGCGGTTGCGGTCCGCGCCGACCGCGGCCAGGGCCGCCGCGCGGCGATCGCGGCGCCCCGGATTGGGCTCGCCGATTACGCCCCACTCGATGGTGTGCGAGCGGCGGGCAACATCGCTCTGCGGGTAGCAGGCTGCGAGGGAGGCGGCGAGCGGCGCGGAGGGCGTCACCAGCGCGTCCGCGTAGCGCGCGGCCTCGCCTTCTTTGTGCCAGACCAGCCGCGCGATGTCGGGCGCGAAGCGGGTCAGGTCGAGGCGCTCCGCGCCGCGCCAGAGCGCCGCCGCGCGCGCCGCGCCGATCGGCAGCGAGCGCAGATAGCGGCAGGCGAAGAACTCGGCGACGACCACGTGGAAGAGGACGATCTGGCGAAAGCCGCGCCGCGCCAGGGCGCGAAACGGCGGCCCCTCGCTGACATCGTTGGCCAGCACCACCGCGCCATCGGCGGGAACCTCGGCGAAGAAGCGGTTGAGCGCCGCCTGCCACTCGAGCGCGAAGCGGGCGTAGTCGCGCTCGCCCAGCCGCAACAGCCGCTCGGCGTCCCCGCCGCGCAGGGTGGGGACGGCCAGCGTGCGGCGGCGGCCGGCGACCGCGTCCACGGAGCCGGGCGTGAGCAGCGTGTAGTCGATCGCCTCGCGCTCGAGCTGGGGCAGCAGCGCTTCGAGCACGGCCACGCCGCCGCCTACGGGAGCGTCGGCGGCGCTCAGCGCGCCGGTCGCGGAGGTGATGTAGAGCCGCGTCATCGCTGCTGCGGACTGTAGGCCGAACGCAAGCAGAGCACAGACGGAGTGTGGGCGCCGCGCCGCTACGCTGCGGGGGCGGAGGCGACAATGACGCTCAATCTGGACGGTCTGATGGTCGCGCAGGTGACGCCGTTTACGCGCAACGGCGCGGAGCTGGATCTGGAGTGGGTAGCCGGTCACCTCGAATGGCTGCGCGGCTTCGGGATCGACGGGGTGCTCACGCTGGGCACCAACGGCGAGGGCCCGTCGGTGGGGCTGGAGGAGCGCCGCCGGCTGATTGCGGCGGTCGCCGCTGCCGCGGGCGGGATGACGGTCGTGGCGGGCGCGACGATGGTCTCGCTGCCGGACACGATCCGCGCGGCCAACGAGGCGCTCGACGCCGGCGCGCACGCCGTCGCGCTGCTGCCGCCCTACTTCTTCAAAAACATCGAGGCGCAGGGGCTGGTCAACTGGTTTTCGACGGTGCTCGAGTCGCTGCCGGGCGGCGCAAAGGCGCTGCTCTACAACATCCCGCCCCAGGCCGGGCTCGACATCCCGGACGAGGTGCTGCTGGCGCTGCTGGAGCTGCACGGCGATCTGCTGGCGGGGATCAAGGACTCGTCGGGCGACGCGGAGCGCACCCGCCGCTATCTCGAGCTGGTACCCGAAAGCGGCCCGGGCAGCGAGTTCCGCGTGATGGCGGGGGCGGATCAGGCGCACGCCGCGCTCTACGGCGTGGGCTGCGTGGGCGGGGTGTCGGGCCTGGCCAACGCGGTGCCGGCGCTGGTCAGCACGATCCAGTACGCGCACCGCAACGGCGGCGACGCGGAGCGCCCCCAGCGCCAGCTGAACGAGCTGCACGCAATCCTGAACTCATTCCCCAAAGTCGGCGCGCTGAAGCAGCTGCTCGCCTTCACCAGCGGCCTGCCGCTAACCCACGCACGCCCCCCCTACCGCGATCTCAGCGAGCCAGAAACCCGCGAGTTCGAGCAAGCAGTAGGCCGCTACCTAATCGGCGAGCCGGTCTAAGCCCTGTTCACACTTCCCTCACCCTCGCGCCCCTTCCGTCATTCCTGCGCCCACCGCCCGCCGTTGCTCTGCGCGGCGATGGCGATCTGCGGGCGCGCTGTTAGCTTGGGCGCTACGTGGGTCCAACGCGGGTCCTGTGATGGAGCATTCATGGCCACTGAGCACGGCAACCGACTGGCGGGGGAGACTTCGCCGTATCTGCTGCAGCATGCGGGCAACCCTGTTGACTGGCAGCCCTGGAGCGAGGAGGCGTGGGCGCGGGCGCGGGCGGAGGAGAAGCCGGTGCTGGTTTCGATCGGCTACGCGGCCTGCCACTGGTGCCATGTGATGGAGCGGGAGTCGTTTGAGGACGAGCAGATCGCGGCGCTGCAGAACGAGCTGGTCGTGAGCATCAAGGTTGATCGCGAGGAGCGGCCTGATGTGGACGACATCTATATGGAGGCGACTCAGCTGATTCACGGGCATGGCGGCTGGCCGCTGAACATTTTCTGCACGCCTGATGGGCGGCCGTTTTTCGGCGGCACGTACTTTCCGCCGCAGGGTCGCACGGGGATGCCGGGCTGGCCGGATGTGCTGCGGGGCGTGGCGCGGGCCTGGCGCGAGCAGCGCGAGCAGGTCGAGCAGCAGGCCGACCAGCTCACGCAGCACCTCAATCTGCGCGTCGAGCTGGCCGCGGAGGAGTCGAGCGAATCCGCCGCCGCGATTCGCCGGCGCGCGGCCGCGCAGCTGCTGCAAAACCGCGATCAGCAGCACGGCGGTTTCGGCGGCGCGCCCAAGTTTCCGCAGCCGGCCTACCTGCAGCTGATCCTGCGAGAGGCGCTCGATGCGGAGGCGGCCGACGCGCCGAGCGCGCGCGAGCACCTCGCGCTGACGCTGCGCCGGATGGCGGAGGGCGGCATTTACGACCAGCTGGCCGGGGGCTTTCACCGCTACGCCGTGGACCAGGTCTGGCTCGTGCCGCATTTCGAGAAGATGCTCTACGACAACGCGCTGCTGATTCCGCTCTACCTCGACGGCTGGAGCGCGACGGGGGACGAGCTCTTCCGCCGCATCGCCGCCGAAACCTGCGAGTACTTGCTGGACGGTCTGCAAACGCCGGACGGCGCGTTTTACGCCTCGACCGACGCGGACTCCGAGGGGGTCGAGGGCAAGTATTTCGTTTGGACCCGCGAGGAGCTGTTCGAGCTGCTGCCGTCGGACGACGCGGAGATCGCCTGCCGCTACTGGGGTGTGGATATCGGTGGAAACTTTGAGGGGAAGACGATTCTCAATGTCGCCAACGACGCGGAGGCCGTCGCCCGCTGGCTGAACATCGAGCCGGAGGCGCTGCGCGACTCGCTCGAACGCAGCCGCGCGGCGCTGCTCGCGCAACGCGCTGAGCGGGTCCCGCCGGCCACCGACACCAAGGTGATCGCGGCCTGGAACGGGCTGGCGATCGACGCGCTGGCGCGGGCGGGAGCGCTGCTTGAAGAGCCGCGCTTTATCGCCGCCGCGGAGCGCGCCGCGGAGCGGATCCTCAGCGAGCTGCGCGACGCCGAGGGCGGCCTGCTGCGCATCCACGCCGGCGGCCGCGCCTCCGTGCCCGCCTTTCTCGAGGATTACGCGGCGCTGGCCAACGGCTGCCTCTCGCTCTACGAAGCGACCGCCGACGAGCGCTGGTTTGGGCACGGGCAAGAGTTGGCGGTCGAGCTGTGTCGGCGGTTCTGGGACGACGAGCACGGGGCGTTCTTCGCGGTCGCGCACGACGGCGAGCAGCTGATCGCGCGGCGCAAGCCGACGCAGGACGGCGCGACGCCCTCGGGCAACGCGCTGGCGGCGCGGGCGCTGGCGCGGCTCTACGCGCTCACCGCAGAAGGTCAATGGGCCGATCGCGTCGAGGCGATGCGGAACGCCTTCAGCGCTTTTCTGGAGCGCGCGCCGACGATGCTGGGCGATTTCGTGGCCGCGCTGGACTGGCTCGAAGCGCACCGCAGCGTGGCGCTGATCGGCGACCCGGCCGACCCCGAGCTGCGCGAGCTGCGCCGCACGGCGCTGCGCGGCGGGGCGCATTCCAGCGTTCTGATGCAGCGCCGCGCCGACGCGGCCAGCGTGATCCCGCAGCTCGCCGACAAGCCCGGCGTGGAGGGGCGCGCCACGGCCTATGTCTGCCGCGGCTTCGCCTGCAGCGCGCCGGTCCACAGCAACGCCGAGCTGGCCGCGCTGCTCGACGAGCCGTTGTCTAGAGTGACCTCGTGAACGGAGGCCAGCCATGAGCGAGACACCGCACCAGACGATCATCCCCGCGCTGCGCTACGCCGACGCGCCCGCCGCGATTGCCTGGCTCTGCGACACGTTCGGCTTCAACGAGCATTTCGTCGTGCCTGGCGAGGGCGGGCGGATTGATCACGCGCAGCTGGAGTGGCGCGGCAGTCTGGTGATGCTGGGCTCGCAGCGGGGCGTTGCGGGGCATGATTTCCTCAGCCACACGGCGGGGCACGCCTCGGTCAGCCTCGCCGCCGAGTCGGCGGCGCAGGTCGACGAGCTGTACGCGCGCGCGCAGGCCGCGGGCGCGAAGATTGCCGTGCCGCTGGAGGACACCGACTACGGCTCGCACGCCTTCACCGCCGCGGACCCTGAGGGCAACATGTGGCATTTCGGCACCTACGATCCGCTTGCGCCGATGGAGTGACGCGCCATGCCCGACGCATCCCGCCAGACCGTGATTCCCAGCCTGCGCTATGCCGACGCGCCCGCCGCGATCGCCTGGCTGCGCGAGATCTTCGGTATGACCGAGCATTTCGTAGCGCCCGGCGAGGACGGGCGGATCGATCACGCGCAGATTGAGTGGCGCGGCAGTCTGATCATGCTCGGCTCGGTGGAGCCGGAGTCTGAGGTCTGGTACGACCTTTCCTACCGCCATGGCTCGGTCAATCTGACCGCTGAGTCCGCGGCGCAGGTGGACGAAATTTACGCGCGCGCGCAGGCGGCCGGGGCGACGGTGATGCAGCCGCTGGAGGACACGGGCTATGGTTCGCATGCGTTCACGCTGGCGGACCCGGAGGGGAATCTTTGGTATCTCGGTACTTACGACGCGCTGGGTGAGGTGGTGTAGGGGGGTTGGGGTGCTGGTGTTTCTGCGCGGTTCCTGCCTGCGCAGGAATGACGGTTGGGGGGCGCAGGGATGACGGTTGGGAGGGCGCGGGGATGGCGGATGAGGATGGCGGTTGGGGGGCGCGGGGATGGCGGTTGGGGGAGGGGGGCGGTGGTGTGAGTGGGGGCTGGTGGTTGCTCGGGGCTCCCACCCCCCACCTAACCTCCCCCCTGGTAGGGGGGAGGGATGAATTGGGGAAGGGGGTGGGTGCGGAGTGTCGGGGAGAGCAGGGTTCCTGCCTGCGCAGGGATGACGGTTGGGAGGGCGCGGGGATGGCGGATGGGGGAGGGGGGTGGCGGTGGTGTGAGTGGGGGCTGGTGGTTGCTCGGGGCTCCCACCCCCCACCTAACCTCCCCCCTGGAAGGGGGGAGGGATGAATTGGGGAGGGGGGTGGGTGCGGAGTGTGGGGGAGAGTTGGGTTCCTGCCTGCGCAGGAATGACGGAATGGGGGGCGCAGGAATGACGGTTGGGGAGGGGGTGGGCGAATCACTGGTGCGACTGTGAGTGATTCTGCTTGTTAGACTTGCTGGGTGGAGGAATTGCGATGCCCCAAGCGCCTCAGCCTGATCGCCCGGAGATGCCGCCCAGCTTTGGGCTGGGGGACCCTGACCACCCGTTTACGCCGATTGCCTGGAGCGATGTGGTTGAGCGGTTTGCGGGCGAGCGGAACTACTGGATCGCCACTACGCGCCCGTCGGGGCGGCCGCATTCGGTGCCTGTCTGGGGCGTCTGGGCGGAGGATGCGTTTCACTTTCTGACTGATGTGGAGTCGCTGACGGCGAAGAACATTGCGCGCGATCCGCGCGCGGCCGTCCATCTTGAGAGCGGCGACGATGTGGTGTTGCTCGACGGGCGGTTCGATCAGCTTCCGCTCAGCCCCGCGGTGCTGAAGGCGTTCAACGAGAAGTACGAGATGCCGCCGATGGCGGAGGGCTTTCCCGTTTTCCGTCTGGAGCTGCGCAAAGCGATCGCCTGGAGTGAGGCGGGCTTCCCGAGCAACGCCACCCGCTGGCGCTTTTCCGGCTAGGGCGTGGGTTCCTGCCTGCGCAGGAATGACGGAGAGGGGGCGCGGGTTCCTGCCTGCGCAGGAATGACGGGAGGGGGTGGCAGGTTCCTGCCTGCGCAGGAATGACGGAGAGGGGGCGCGGGTTCCTGCCTGCGCAGGAATGATGGTTGGGGGGCTAGCCGGCGGCTGTGGGGGCGGCGGCGGGGGCGAGGTGGTCGGCGAGCCACTCTTGCATGGTGGGGATGGCGGCGTGGGCGCTGCTGAGGGCGGTGACGACGAGGTCTGCGCCGTGGACGTTGTCGCCGGCGGCGAAGACGCCGGGGCGGGAGGTGCGGCCGGCCTCGTCTACCAGGACTTCGCCCCAGTCGTTGACGTCGATGCCGGAGTCTTCGTAGAGCTCGCGGCTGACGTCGTAGCCGACGGCGACGACGACGACATCGGCGTCGAGGATGAATTCGGAGCCCTGGTGGGGGATGGGGCGGCGGCGGCCGCTGTCGTCGGGTTCGCCGAGGGTCATGCGGACGCATTCGACGGCGGCGACATGGCCGTCTTTGCCGAGCAGTCGGACGGGGGTGGTGAGGTATTCAAAGCTGACGCCTTCTTCGCGGGCGTGGGTGCGTTCTTCGAGGCGTCCCTGCATTTCGTTTTCGGTGCGGCGGTAGAGCAGGGTGACATGGGACGCGCCGAGGCGGATTGCGGAGCGGACGCAGTCCATGGAGGTGTCGCCGCCGCCGACCACGACGACGCGCTTGCCTTCGGCTTCGGGTCGGCTGCGCATGGCGGCGGGCAGTTCGGCGGCGGGGAGGTTGGCGCGGACGAGGAATTCGGTGGCGGAGTAGACGAAGGCGAGTTCTTCGCCTTCGAGGCGGAGGCGTTTGCCGGCGCCCGCGCCGTGGCCGAGGAAGACCGCGTCCCAGTCGTCGAGGTCGTCCCAGGTCACTTCCTGCCCGACGCGGGTCTCGAAGCGGAATTCGACGCCGGCGGCGCGGAGCGCTTCGACTTTTTCGTCGACGATGTCTTTGGCGGATTTGAAGTTGGGGATGCCGTAGCGGAGGACGCCGCCGGCGGCGGGCCAGGCTTCGAAGACGGTGACGGCGTGTCCGGCGGCGCGCATGGCTTCGGCGACGGCCAGCCCGGCGGGGCCGGAGCCGACGACGGCGACGCGCCGGCCGCTCTCGCGCTCGGGAGCGGGGATGGGGAAGCCGCCGCGCCGGCCGCGGTCCCAGTCGCCGAGGAAGGCTTCGAGCTTGCCGATGGCGACGGGTTTGGCCTTTTTGCCGACGACGCAGACGCCCTCGCAGAGCGCTTCCTGGGGGCAGAGGCGTCCGCAGAGTTCGGGCATTTCGCTGGTCTGGCGGAAGACGGCTGCGGCGTCGGCGAGCTTGCCGACTTCGAGGAAGGCGAGCGCGCCGGGGATGTCGTTGTCGATGGGGCAGGCTTTGGTGCAAGGCGCGGCGGGGCACTGGATGCAGCGCTGGGCCTCGAACATGGCGGGGCCGGCGGTGTAGCCGTAATAGACCTCGTCCCAGTTATGGACGCGCTCGTGGGGCGTCTGTTTGGTGACGTGATGCGGGGGGATCCGGAGGCGCGCCTTGCGGTCGAGCGGCAGACCGGTGCGGGTCGTCTGTGCCTTGGCCATAGCGCGGGGCGGCCTCCTGGGAGCACATTTCGCGGTAGCGCGATTTGTCTGTGCCAGCATAATGCGGCGCAGGGGCGCGAGGCTGTTAGCCTCGCGGCTGACACGCGGAGATTCGCAACGTGCGTGTAAATCCCGACCCGAGTTCCGTGGATCGCTGGGCGGCGAAGCGCCGCGCGGCGCAGTTCGGGCAGATTGCGCAGGGACCCGACGCGGCGCTGCGGCTCGATCTGGCCTGCCTGCAGATCGGCCGGATTGTGGATCCGAAGCTCGACGCGCTGGCGGCGCTGAACCGGTTGCAAGCCCTGGCGGATGAGACGGCCGCGGCGCCCGGCGCGGTCGGCGCGGTTGAGGCGCTGTGCGAGACGCTGTTCCAGCGGCGCCGCTTTCGGGGCGACACGGAGACGTATTACGAGCCGGCGAACTGCTGCCTGCACCGGGCGCTGGAGACGGAGCGGGGGATGCCGATCACGCTGGCGGTGATCATGATCGAGGCGGGGCGGCGGGCGGGGATTGCGCTGCAGGGGGTGGGCGCGCCGTTTCACTTTCTGGTGAAGTTTGAGGATGAGCGGGGGGAGCACTATCTGGATCCGTTTCACGAGGGCCGGTCGATCGACCGCGAGCAGTTGGCGGCGCGGCTGCGGCAGACGAATCCGCAGGCGGGGCCGAGCGCGGAGGCGTTTCTGAGCGGGGTGACGAAGCGGCAGATTTTGCAGCGGATTCTGACCAATCTGAAGGGGGCGTGCGTGCGGAAGCGGCAGTTCGGGGAGGCGCTGGAGACGACGGAATATCTGCTGGCGCTGACGCCGTGGGCGCTGGAGGAGCGGCGTGATCGGGGTCTGCTGCATTTTGAGCTGGGTTCGCTGGAGGCCGCGCTGGAGGATTTGGAGCTCTACCAGGAGCATGCGGAGAACGCGGCGGACGCGAATCGGGTGGGGGCGATCGTGCAGCGGGTGAGGCGGCAGCTGGGCGGCGGGTGAGGCGGCGGGAAGATCGCTATACTGGTGGGGCGCGTGCGGGACTGCTGCAACCCGGGGGCGCATCGATCTCATCTCATCCCGATCATCTTGCAGTTCGTGAAATTCGAGGAGGAGAATGGCCAGAGCCACGGCAATCCGGCCGCTGCCGGTTGCTGCGCCCGCCTCCGATCCCCCGGCCTTTCGGCATGCGCATGAGGAGTTGCGGTACCGCACGGAGTGCGGACCGTGGTTCCTGGACATCACCGACGATGTGCGCGCGATTCTGCGCGAGTCGGGAGTTGCCTACGGCCAGGTTTCGGTGTTTTCGCAGCACACGACGGCGGCGATCATTCTGCAGGAGCACGAGCCGCTGCTGCTCGAGGACCTGCGCGACCGGCTGGCGGCGTTCGCGCCTGAGGGCGCGTACTACCGGCACAACGACTTCGCGATTCGCACGGTGAACATGCACGAGAACGAGCCGGAGAACGGCCACTCGCACTGCCAGCACATGCTGCTGGGGACGAGCGAGACGCTGCCCGTGCTGAACGGGGAGCTGCACATCGGCGAGTACCAGAGCATCTTTCTGGTGGAGCTGGACGATGCGCGGGATCGCACGGTCAGCGTGTCGGTGCTGGGCGTGGGCGGCTGAGTTTCCGGTCGGGACGACTGGCGCGATGCCGCCGGCCGCAGGGGCCGCCGCAGCCACGCCGCTGGCGCGGCTGCTTTGCGCGCGCATTCGCGCGGGCGGGCCGATCACGTATGCGGAGTGGATGGGCGCGGCGCTCTACGAGCCGGGGCGGGGCTACTACCGGCGGGGGCGGCCGACGGTCGGTCCGGATGGAGATTTTCTGACCAGCCCTGAGCTGCATCCGCTGTTCGGCGCGGCGGTGGGGAAGGTTGCGGGGGCGGTTCATGAGGCGCTGAGGCGTCCCAATCCGCTTCGGATTGTGGAGGTTGGGCCGGGCACGGGCGCGCTGGCGGAGTCGCTGCTGGAGGCGCTCGCCGCGCCGATCTCGCTGACGCTGATCGAGGGCGACGAAGCCGCAGTCGAGCGCCAGCGGGCCCGTCTGGCGGGCGCGCGCGCTGTGGTGGAGTGGCGGCGGGAGATTGGGGAAGCGGCGGGCGGGGCGCATCTGGTGCTGGCGAACGAGTTGTTGGATGCGCAGCCGGCGCATCGGCTGCGGTTCGGGGAGGAGGGCTGGTCGGAGTTGTTGGTGGATTGCGACGGCGACGGGAGGTTCTGCGATGCGCCCGCGCCGGTCCGCGACGCGCGGCTGTTGGCGCCGCTGCGGGGCGTCGCGGCTGCGCCGGGACAGATTGCGGAGGTGTCGCCGGCGCGCGGAGCGATCGTGGGGTCGCTCGCCGGCCTGCTGGGCGAGGGGCTGCTGCTGCTGTTCGACTACGGGTATCCGCGCGCGCAGCTGTACGACTCGCGGCGGCTGGGGGGGACGCTGATGACGTTTCGGCGGCATGCGCCGGGGGAGGATCCCTACGCCTACGCGGGCGAGCAGGACATCAGCTGCCACATCGACATCGATCAGGCGCGCGAGGCGGTTGAGGCGGCCGGGCTGGACTGGCGCGCGCCGCGCAGCCAGGCCGAGTGGTTGGGGGAGATTGGGGGCGGGCTGTTGGAGGAGGTTGAGGATGCGCGGGCGCGGCTCGCGGCGCGGCGGGCGCTGGAGGCGCTGAGCGACGCCGAGGGGTTGGGGCGGATTAGGGTGATGGCGGCGACGCGGGGGGCGATTGGGGAGTTGCCGGGGTTGGGGAGTGGCGCGTCGTGACGGCGCTTGCGGTGGGCGATCGCCTGCCCAATCCGACGCTGCAGGGGCCGCAGGGAGCGCTGGCGCTGCACGATCTGCTGGGCAGTGGGCCGCTGTTGGTGCTGTTCTATCGGGAGGATGCCACGCCGACCTGCACGACGCAGTTGTGCGCGTTCCGCGACGAGTGGGAGCTGATCGCGGAGTTGGGCGCGTCGGTGGCGGCGATCAGCGCGGACGATGTGGAGTCGCAGCGGCGCTTTGCGTCGGCGCAGGGTTTTCCGTTTCCGCTGTTCAGCGATCCGCAGTTGGAGGCGGCGCGAGCGTTCGGTGTGGCGGACGAGGCGGCGGGTCGGAGCGCGAGGGCGGCCTTTGCGGCCGACGCGGGGGGGCTGGTGGTGCTGGCGATTCCGTTTTATCAGCCGGCTGATCTCAATCAGTTTCAGGCTGTGTTTGAGGCGCTTGGGGTGTGATGCGGTGTTCCTGCCTGCGCAGGAATGACGGGGAGGGGTGCGGGGGTGACGGAGGGGGTGCGGGTTCCTGCCTACGCAGGAATGACGGAAGGGGGGGCTGGGATGGCGGAGGGGGTGCGGGTTCCTGCCTGCGCGGGTGTGACGGGGAGGGGTGCGGGTTCCTGCCTGCGCGGGTGTGACGGGGAGGGGTGCGGGTTCCTGCCTGCGCAGGTGTGACGAGAGGGGCGCGGGTTCCTGCCTGCGCAGGAATGACGGGGAGGGGCGCGGGTTCCTGCCTGCGCAGGAATGACGGAGGGGGCGCGGGTGTGACGGAAGTGTGGACAGGGCTTAGTGTGGCGGGCGTGAGTAGTTTGCCTGAAGCGCTGCGCCGGGCTGGCGTTTGGTTGGCCGATCGTGAGGCCGAGATTATGGCCGAGCAGATTGGGCTGTGCGAGATTGCGGCGCCGACGGGGGCGGAGGCGGCGCGCGCGGACGCGGTGGCGGCGCGAATGGCGGCGATCGGGCTGCGGGTGGAACGCGACGCGGTGGGGAACGTGATCGGGACGCGGGTGGAGCGGGACGCGGTGGGGAATGTGATCGGAGAGCGGGTGGGAACGCATGGCGGCGCGGTGGGAAATGTGATTGGAGAGCGGGCGGGAACGCATGGCGGCGCGGTGGGGAACGTGATTGGAGAGCGGGCGGGAACGCGCGGCGGCGCGGCGATTGTGATCTCGTCGCATTTGGACACGGTGTTTGGGGCGGATCAGGCGGTGCGGGTGGCACGGCCGGGCGAGCCGAATCCGTACCGCGGCGGAGAGCCGACGCCGGCGGGGGAGTATCACGCGCCGGGGATTTCGGACGCGGCGGCGGGTTTGGCGGCGATGCTGGCGCTGGCGCGGGCGCTTGAGGCGGGGGAAATTCGGCTGAGGCGTCCGCTGGTGTTTCTGGCGACGGTGGGGGAGGAGGGGCGGGGCGATCTACGCGGGGCGCGGCATTTCTTCGCGTCGGAGCGGGGGCGCTCGGCGGCGGCGTTTGCGACGATTGATCACTCGGAGCCGGGGATGATTGTGCATCGCGGGGTGGGCTCGCGGCGCTACGCGGTGGAGTTTCGCGGGGCGGGCGGGCACTCGTGGGCGCACGCGGGGCGCTACAACCCGGCGTTTGCGCTGGGCGGGGCGGCGGAGCGCCTGGGCGCGCTGCGGCTGCCGGAGACGCCGCGCACGACGTACAACATCGGGGTGGTTTCGGCGCCGGGGAGCGTGAACGCGATCCCCGAGTCGGCGTCGTTGCAAGCGGATCTGCGCAGCGAGAGCGCGGAGGCGCTGGCCGAGCTGGACGCGGCGTTTCTCGAGGCGGTGCGGCGCGGGCATGAGGCGGAGGCGGCGCGACGGCCGGAGGGCGCGCGGCCGCCGCTTGTGGAATCGATCGGCGAGCGTCCGGCGGGGCGGATCGACGCCGATGCGCCGCTTGTGCGCGCCGCGATCGCTGCGCTACAGGCGGAAGGTCTGACGCCGTGCCTGAGCGCGGCCTCGACGGACGCGAACGCGGCGTATGCGGCGGGAGTGGCGGCGATTGCGCTGAGTTGGGGCGGGCGCTCGGACGAGCAGCACAGCACGCGGGAGTGGTTTTCGCCGCGGGATCGGACGCGCTCGCTGCGGACGCTGCTGCGGCTGATCTGCGACCTCGCGGAGGCGGAATATGCTGAGCCGCAGCAGCGGCAAGGAGGGGGCGATGGCCGGCGATCTGCAGGCCTATAACGAGACGGTGCTGGATCATTTCCGCAATCCGCGCAACGCGGGCGAGCTGGCGGAAGCGAACGCAGTGGGCGAGGAGCGGAATCCGGTCTGCGGCGACCACATGCGGCTGATGCTGCGGATTGAGCAGGAGCGGATTGCGGAGGCGCGCTTTCTGACGCGGGGCTGCGCGGCGGCGATCGCGACGAGCTCGGTGGCGACGGAGGTGCTGATCGGGATGCCGCTCGACGAGGCGGCGCAGCTGAAGCGGCAGGATTTCGTGGACGCGGTGGGGGGTCTGCCGAAGAGCAAGATTCACTGCTCGGTGCTGGCGGCGGCGGCGCTCAAGCGGGCGCTGGCGGACTACCGCGCGCGGGCATAATGCGCCTGCTGCTTGATGCGGCGATCGATTGCGGCGCTGTTGCGGCTGCGTCGGCGCTGGGCGATGTCTGCGCGGGCGCGGGCGGCGCGGCGTTGCGCTGCGCGCTGAACGGTCCACTCCTGGCGGCGTTGATTGCGGGCGGCGCGGCGCTGGAGCTGGACGGCGGGGCGTCGGTCGCGCTGGAAGAGCGGCTGCTGGACGATGGGACGGTGGATTTGTCCGGGGCGCGGGCGCTCGCCGCGCCGGTCGGGGAGGCGGCGAGCGCCTGGGTTGGGGGGGGACGATCAAGCGATCCGGGCGTCGCGCTGGCGCTGCGGCTGCGCGGCGGGCGGATTGGGGACGCGGCGGTGGTGATCGTCGGCGTCGCGCCGTACCCGCTGCGGGCGCGGCAGATCGAGGGTGCGCTGCGCGGGCGGGCGGCGTCGGCGCAGCTGGTGGAGATCGCGGGGGAGACGGCGCGGATCGAGGCGCAACCGTTCGGCGTGGGGGATGTGATCGATGAGGCGGCGCTTGAATGTCTGGCGGCGGCGGCGCGGGCGGCGCTGCTGCTGGCGCTGGAACGGGCGGCGGCGTGAGTACGGCGGCGATTCTGCTGGCGGCGGGGGCATCGTCGCGGATGGGGGAGTCGAAGGCGCTGCTCGATTGGGGCGGGCGTCCGCTGGTCGCGGCGCAGGTGGCGGCGCTGGCGGCGGCGGGCTGCGATCCGGTGATTGTGGTGCTGGGCGCGCGGTCGGGCGCGGTGCGGCGGGCGTTGCCGCGCGGGGCGCGGTGGACGATCAACGGGGCGTGGCGGGAGGGGCGGGCGGGGTCGATTCGGGCGGGGGCGCGGGCGGTGCCGCGGCATGTGGAGCGGGTGGTGGTGGCGAGCGTGGATCAGCCGTGCTCGGCGTCGGCGGTGCGGGCGTTGGTTGAGGCGCTTGGGGCCAATCGGGAGGCGCGGATTGCGGTGCCTCGCCACGGCGGGCGGAACGGGCATCCGCCGGTGTTCGACGCGGCGCTGCTGCCGGAGTTGCGGCGGGCGTCGGAGCGGGGGGAGGGTCTGCGGGAGGTGCGGCGTCGCTGGCGGGAGCGGACGATTTTTGTGGAGGTGGGGGATGCGGGGGTGTTGCTTAATTTGAACACGGCGGAGGATTATCGGCGGGCGTTGGGGGCGGGTGTTCGGGCTTAGGGCGGGTGGTTCCTGCCTGCGCAGGAATGACGAGAGGGGGCGCGGGTATGACGGTGGTGGGAGTGGGTATGACGGTGGTGGGTTCCTGCCTGCGCAGGAATGACGAGAGGGGGCGCAGGAATGACGGTGGTGGGTTCCTGCCTGCGCAGGAATGACGAGAGGGGGCGCGGGTTCCTGGCTGCGCGGGAATGACGGTTGGGGGGCGGGATGCTGTAGTGTGGCTTTGAATCGCGAATCGATTGGGGTGTGCTCTGTGGGCATTCCGCTGCGGCAGTCGTTTGAGGTCGGGAAGTATGTGCTGGGGCAGCGCGTGCGGGGGGTGGAGCGCTACCCGCTGGTGCTGATGCTGGAGCCGCTGCTGCAGTGCAATCTGGAGTGCGCGGGCTGCGGCAAGATTCAGCATCCGACGGAGATTTTGCGTCGGCGGCTGTCGCCGCAGGAGTGCTGGGCGGCGATCGAGGAGTGCGGCGCGCCGGTGGTCTCGATTGCGGGAGGCGAGCCGCTGATTCACAACGAGATCGGGGAGATCACGCGGGGCTTCGTCGAGCGGCGCAAGTTCGTCTATCTCTGCACCAACGCGCTGCTGCTGGAGCGGAAGCTGGATGAGTTCGAGCCGAGCCCGTATCTGACATTCTCGGTGCATGTGGACGGGCTGGAGGCGGATCACGATGCGTCGGTCTGCCGCGACGGGGTGTGGGATGTGGCGATTCGCGCGATTTCGGCGGCGAAGGAGCGCGGCTTTCGGGTGACGACGAACAGCACGTTTTTCCTGGGCGCGAACCCGGAGCGGATTCGGGGGATGTTCGAGCGTCTGACGGAGTTGGGCGTGGACGGGCTGATGATCTCGCCGGGCTATCCGTATGAGAAGGCGCCGGATCAGGAGCATTTTCTGGCGCGGAATCAGACGAAGGAGTTGTTCCGCGAGATTCTGGATGACGCGCCGGAGCGCTGGACGTTCAACCATTCGCGGCTGTTTCTCGATTTTCTCAAGGGGGAGATCGAGTACGACTGCACGCCGTGGGGGAATCCGACGCGGACGGTGTTCGGCTGGCAGCGTCCGTGCTACCTGATGGACGAGGGGTACGCGGAGACGTTCCGGGAGTTGATCGAGGAGACGGAGTGGGAGAATTACGGGGTGGCGAGCGGGAACCCGAAGTGCGTGGACTGCATGGTGCATTCGGGCTATGAGGCGACGGCGGTGATCGATGCGACGCAGAATGTGAGGCGTGGGCTGCGGGCGTTGACGGGGGCGATTCGGTAGGGGCTGTTCACGCTTTCGTCATTCCTGCGCAGGCAGGAACCCGCTCAGGGCGAGCGCGTCGCCGGTGCCTGGTCTTCGATGTTTCGGCCCCAACAGGAGATCGTGCCGTCGGCCTTGATGCCGCAGGTGTGATCGAGGCCCGCGCTGACCGCCGTGAACGTGCCTGAGGAGGGCGCATCGCGCACTTGGCGCCGAGTATCCAGTCCCCAGCACGAGATCGCTCCCGCGCTAGTCACGGCGCAGCTGTGCCCGTCGCCCACGCTCACCACGCTGAAATTGCCGCTCTGGTCATCGGCTCGCCCGTTGGCACCGTACCCCCAGCAGTCGATTGCGCCGGCACTGGTGATGGCGCAACTGTGCTGCCCGCCGGCGCTGACCGCGCTGAAGCTGCCCGACGGCGCGTTGAGCCGATTGCTGCCGCTGTGCCCCCAACACGAGAGCGCGCCGCTGCTCAGCAGGCCGCAGCTGTGATTCGTGCCGACGCTGATCGCTGTAAAGCTGCCTGTCGGATCGTTGCTTTGCCCATGCAGATTGTTGCCCCAGCATTCGACCGCCCCGGTGCTGCGCAGGCCGCAGCTGTGTTGGTCGCCGGCTCCGACCGCCGTAAAGCTGCCCGACGGCGCGTTGGTCCGTTGCTCCGTGCTCAACCCCCAGCAGGAGATCGTACCTGCGCTGGTCACGGCGCAAGTATGCCAAATGCCCGCGCTGACGGCGGTGAATGTGCCCGTCGGATCCGTGCTCTGGCCGTATGCGTTCGCGCCCCAGCAGTCGATCGCCCCGGTGCTCTTCAAAGCGCAAGTGTGCCGCCCGCCCGCGCTGACAGCGGTGAATGTCGTGGATGTCGGCGTGGGCGTCGGCGGGTCCGGTGTTGCGCCGTCCTCATCAGGGATTGAGGGAGCAGCGACGGTCCGGGGGGCGCTTGTCGGGGAGAGCCCCGCGATCAGCTCGAGCAGGCGATCATCCTGCCCGCCCCAGCAGCGAGCACTCGCGCGGCTTAGGGCGCAGGAATGGCGCGTTCCCGCGCTCACAGCGAGGTAGCGCCCGGACGGGGCGTTGGACTGCCCATAGCGATCATCCCCCCAGCATTCGATGACCCCCGATTCGCGCAACCCGCAGGAGTGCCACGCGCCGGCGCTCACTTGAGTGAAGACGCCCGACGGCGCATCCAACTGCCCGAAGTTGTTCAGACCCCAGCACTCCACCGCGCCACTCTCGCGCAGCGCGCAGGAGTGCGTCGTGCCCGCGCTCACCTGCGTGAAGACTCCCTCGGGCGCATCAGTGCGCCCAAGGTTGGCGCGCCCCCAACAGGCAACTTCTCCCGTCGTCCGCAGCCCGCAGGCGTGCAGATAGCCCGCGCTAACCGCGCTGAACTCCCCCTCCGGCGGCTCGGCCTGCCCGTAGTCGAGCACGCTGCGGCCGAAGCTGCTGGTTCCCCAGCACTCAAGCTCGCCCGTTTCGCGCACGCCGCAGGCGAACTGCCAGCCGACGGCGATCTCGCTGAACGCGCCGTCAGGCGCGTTCGAGTCGCCGCCCCAACAGACGACCGCCCCGCTCCCCCGCCGAATTGCGCAGTTGTGCCAAGCCCCGGCGCTGACGGCGGCGTAGCGCCCCTCCGGAACATCGCGCAGCTCGGCGGAGTTGCCGCCCCAGCAGCGGATTGCGCCGTCGGCTCGGAGCGTGCATTGATGCTCGCCGCCGGCGTCGAGCGCGAGGTAGCGGCTGGTTGAGGTGGGCGTGGCGGCTTGAGCGAGGGTCAGGGCGGCGAGTAGGAGCGCGGCGATCGCTAGGGCGATCGGGAGGAATTTATCCCCCCCCCCCCCCCGATCGGGCAAGCGCCGCTGCCGCGCGGCGGGCGCGTTGGGCGGCGGTCGGGAGGTTGGCGGTGTGGTTCACGGTTGTCACTTTACACCAGTGGGGCGCCTGTGTGATAGCTGGGGGGAGCGGGGGTGTGGATGCGCCTTGGAGGGCGCGGGCTGCCGCTCGGCCGCTGGTGGACGCTCGGGGCCTCCCACCCCCCACCTAACCTCCCCCCTAAAAGGGGGGAGGGATGAATTGGGGAAGGGGGTGGGTGGTTCCTGCCTGCGCAGGAATGACGGAGAGGGGGGCGCGGGGGTGGCGGAAGAGGGGCGCGGGGGTGAAGGGAGTGTGGATGCGTCTTGGAGGGTGCGGGCTGCGGCTCGGCCGCTGGTGGACACTCGGGGCCTCCCACCCCCCACCTAACCTCCCCCCTGGAAGGGGGGAGGGATGAATTGGGGAAGGGGCGGGTGGTGGGCGCGCTTAGCGTGAACGGCCCTGGAGTCGTCTGGGTTCGCTAAGTTGGCGCTTGGGGTGCAACGGATGTTGGAGGTGGAGCGATGGCCCGAACGCACACGCAGCTCAGCCGCGAGGAGCGCTGGCGGCTGGCCCGACTACACGCCGAGGGCCGCTCCGCGCGGCAAATCGCGGCAACTCTGGATCGCGCGCCAGCGACGATTACTCGAGAGTTGAAGCGCAACGCGCGCGCCGACGGCGGCTACGACCCGGACTACGCCCAGCAGCAAACCCGCGCCCACTGCATGACTGGGCTTCCGCGGCTTGCGGCTGGAGCGCGACGCCGAACTGCGCGAGCAGGTGCTGAACATGCTCGCCGCCGGCCTCTCGCCCCAGCAGGTCGCCGGACGGCTCAAACGCGAAGCCGGGCGGCATGTGATCTCGCCCGAGAGCATCTACCGCTTCATCCACGCCCAGATCGCCCGCACCAAGGACTACCGCTTCGCCCGCTATCTGCCCCGCGGGCGGGTCAAGCGCGGCTACAGCCGCACGCGCGGCGCGCGCGGCTCGACCGATTACCTGCAGGAGCGCCGCCCGCTCAGCGAGCGCCCGCCCGAGGCCGACGCGCGGCTGGTCTACGGCCACTGGGAGGTGGACCTGATGAGCTTCGGCCAGGGGCGCCCGCCGCTGCTCGTGCTGCAGGAGCGCCGCTCCCGCGCGCTGCTCGCCGCGGCTCTGCCGAGCAAGGCCGCCGAGCTGCTCAGCCGCGTCCTGCGCGGGCTGTTCCGGCGCCTCCCGCCGGCCCTCCGGCGCAGCGCGACCTTCGACAACGGCTCCGAGTTCGTCCGCCATCACCGGCTCCACGACCTGGGCATCGAGACGTTCTTCTGCGACCCGCATTCGCCCTGGCAGAAGGGCGGCGTGGAGAACGCGATCGGCCGGCTGCGCCGCCGCCTGCACCGCAACACCGACCTCAACGCGCTCTCCGCCGCCGCGCTCCACGCCGTCATCCGCGCCGCCAACAACACCCCCCGCAAGTGCCTCGACTACCAGACCCCCGCCGAAGTGCTCCACAACCAACTGTTGCATTTGCAAGCTGACTCCACATTCCTGCCTGCGCAGGAATGACGGTGGGGGGGCGCAGGGGTGGCGGAGGGTGGGTGCGCGGGGTGGGTGCGCGGGTTCCTGCCTGCGCAGGAATGACGGTGGGGGGCGCAGGAATGACGGTGGGGTTCCTGCCTGTGCGGGGGTGGCGGTGGGGGTGGGGTTAGGTGAGGCGGAAGTGGATGCCGCAGAGGGTGATGGTGGTTTCGTCGTTGGAGATTTTCAGTTCGTGGTGGCGGGCGGCCTGGATGATGTGGGGGTGGTCCACTGTTTCCACATCGAGGCCGCTGAGGCCGTCGCCGCGGCCGTCGGTTGCTTCGACGAAGCGGAGTTGGGCGTCGTCGAGGGCGATGGTGGGTTGGCCGGCGTTGTTTTGGGTTTGGGGGCGCTGGAGTACTTCGGACCAGCGGGCGGCCATTGCTTGCGGGTTGTCGGACTGGAGCTCGGCGGCGGTCATGCGGGCGATGATCTCGGCGCGTTGGGCGGGGAGCCAGTTGGGGCCAGCGGGCTGCCAGGGGCCGGCGGGGTCGTCGTCGCCTTCGTTCCAGCGCAGTTCGGCGATTGCGCCGGGGACATCCTTGGGGTGCAGCTGGATGCCGTCGGAGCGCTCGCCGGGGGAGTCGTTGACGAGGCGGATGCCGAGTTCGGCGACGTGGGCGCGGCGGGCGGCGATGTCGTCGCACTGCATGATCACCATGTAGCCGCCGTCGCCGCCGCGGCGCTGGAGGAAGCGTCCGCCGGCGGTGCCGGGTCGGAGCGGGGAGACGACTTCGAGGAAGTTGTCGCCGACGGGCATGAGGAAGTTGTGCAATCCGAAGGCGGCGACGCCTTCGTCGCGGTAGCAGATTTCGAGTCCGAAGACGCCGCGCAGGTGGGCTTCGATGGTGTCGAGGTCTTCGGCGACGAGGCAGATTTGGCGCATCCGCAGCATGTGGCGCTCCGTTCCGTTGGCGGCCTTTGAATCTGTTAGCGGCCTTTAAAGACCGGCTTGCGCTTTTCGATGAAGGCGTTGCGTGCTTCGGCGGAGTCTTCGCTGAGGCCGAGGCGGCGCATGCGGTCGGCCTCACGGCGGAGGGCTTCGGAGAAGGGGATTGAGAAGGCGTCGTTGAGGTTGGCCTTGATCTGGCCCATGGCGAGCGGGTGGGAGTCGCGCAGGCGCTCGGCGATCGCGCGGACGCTCAGCATGAGTTCGTCGGCGGGGAAGACGCCGTTGGCGAGGCCGAGGCGCTGCGCGGTTTCGGCGTCGACCTTGTCGGGCAGCAGGTACATCTCGCGTGCGCGGGCGAGTCCGACGAGGCGGGGGAGGGTCCAGGTGCCGCCGAAGTCGCCGGAGGCGCCGACATTGAGGAAGGCGGTGTAGAGGTAGGCGGAGTCGACCATGTAGCGGAGGTCGGCGGCGAGGGCGATTGAGCAGCCGGCGCCGGCGGCGCCGCCGTTGAGCGCGCAGATGGTGGGCTTGGCCATTTCGTGCAGCAGCAGGGCGCTGCGCTCGAAGTAGGTGAGCGAGCCGATACTGGCTTCGAGGTTGGGCTCGGCGCCGGTGCCGTCCTTGAGGTCGCCGCCGGCGCTGAACAGTCGGCCGGCGCCGGTGAGGACGACAACGCGGGCGTCGTTGTCGGAAGCGGCGGCTTCGAGGGCCTGGCGGAGTTCGCGGAGGAGCGTTCCGTTGAGGGCGTTGAGGCGCTCGGGGCGGTTGAGGGTGATGGTGGCGATCTGGTCTTCGAGTTCGTAGAGGACGGTCTCGAACGTCGTCTCGGACATGGCGGCTCCGTTTCGGGTGTCGCTGCGCGCGGGTGGTCGTGGGGACAATGGTAGCCGCGTGGAAGGGTAATCCGTGCGAGACTCGCGTTTGGGAGGCGACGCAGGTGGATGCAGGCCGGACCGGGCGCTTGGCGATCGTGGCGGCGCTGCCCGCGGAGGCGCGGGCGGCGCGCGGGGGGCGCAGCCTGCTGCCGTCGGATCGGACGCTGAGCGTGGTGAGCGGTCCGGGGCCGGCGGCGGCGCGGGCGGCGGCGGAGCAGTTGCTTGAGGCGGAAGCGTTGCAGGCGGTGCTGAGCGTGGGGATCGCGGGCGGGCTGCGGGCGGATCTGCGCTGCGGGGACGTGATTGTGAGCGATCGGCTGCTGCGGACGGAGGGCGGCGCGGCGGTGGTCGGCGATGCGGATCTGCGGCAGGCAGCCTGGCGGGCGCTGAGCGGGGCGGGGATTCAGGCGGAGGTGGGCGACTCGCTGACTTCGCCGGTGGTGCTGGCGAGCTTTGAGGAGAAGCGCGCGGCGGCGGAACGGGGGGCGGCGATTGTGCAGATGGAGGATGCGGAGTGGGCGGCGGTCTGCGCGGCGCGGGGCGTCGCGTTCGGCGCGCTGCGGGTGGTGATCGACGCGGTGGATGAGCAGGTGCCGTCGGAGCCGGCGGCGTGGGCGAGCCGCCCGAATCCGCTGGTGATTGCGGCGGCGCTGGCGCGTCGGCCGGGTCTGGCGCGGGAGTTGGTGCGGCTGCGGATCAATCTGGGGCGGTCGATTCGGGCGCTGGAACAGGCGCTGATGTATGTGATTCCGGCGGTGGCCGAGCCGACAGCCGCGGACGACGCCAGGCTCTGATGCAGTTGGCGCTGGTGACGGGCGCGAGCGGTTTTATCGGGGCGCATGTGCTGCGGGCGGCGCTGGAGGCCGGGGCCGAAGCGCGGGCGCTGGTTCGGGCGGGCAGCGATCGGGCCAACGTTGAAGGGCTGCCCGTCGAGGTGGTTGAAGGCGATGTGACGGACGAGGCGTCGCTGGATCGGGCGCTGGCGGGGGTGGACACGCTGTTTCACGTCGCGGCGCGGTACGACCTGTCGCGCGGCGCGCGGCGCGATGTCTGGCGGGCGAACGTGCTGGGGACGGAGCGAATCATGCGAGCGGCGCTGCGGCAGGGTGTGGAGCGGGTGGTGCATACATCGTCGGTGGCGGCGATCGGCTCGACGGGCGGCGTCGCGGATGAGCGGCAGTGGGCGGCGGCGAAGAATGCGCCGGGGCCGTATGAGCGGAGCAAGATCGTAAGCGAGCGGCTGGTGCAGCGGATGGTCGCGGCGGAGGGTCTGCCGGCGGTGGCGGTGCTGCCGACGGCGCCGATCGGGGCGCTGGATCGCAAGCCGACGCCGACGGGTCGGCTGATCGCGGACGCGGCGAGCGGTCGGATGCCGGCCTATATCGGCAGCGCGGGGCTGAATGTGGCGGATGTGCGGGATGTGGCGCGGGGGCATGTGCTGGCGGCGCAGCGGGGGAAGGTTGGGGAGCGCTACATCCTGGGGCACGCGGAGGGGAATCTGACGCTGCGGGAGATCATCGAGCGGGCGGCGGCGCTGAGCGGGGCAACGCCGCCGCGGGCGGCGATTCCGTGGCAGGCGGCGTTTGGCTGGGCGGTGGTTGAGGAGGGCTGGTGCGCGCTCGCGCGGCGGGCGCCGCGGGCGACGGTCGCGGGGGTGCGGATCAGTCGGCGGCGGCAGTGGTACGACGTGAGCAAGGCGATTGAGGAGTTGGGGCTGCCGCAGACGCCGCTGGAGGAGGCGTTTGGGGAGGCGGTGGAGTGGTTTGCTACTCTGGCTGCAAGGCGATCCTGATGGGCGACCCTGATGGCAAGAATCGAGACCTATCGCTGGGACGCAGCGGATTATCTCGGAGACGAGGCTAATCGTCTTGCGTATCTGAACGCGGCGCTGGAGGAGGGCGACCCGATGCTCGTCGCGAAAGCGCTCGGAGACATCGCTCGCTCGCGCGGAATGAGCCAAGTTGCGGAGCAGTCCGGTGGCGCGATGGATTCAGCCGACGGCCATCCTGAGGCGCGGCGAAGAGATGAGTGAGCGATGACACGCACGGCGCTGATCACGGGGGCGAACAGCGGGATTGGGCTGTGGGCGGCGATTGCGCTGCGACAGCAGGGCTGGGCGGTAGCGATCACGGCGCGGGACGCAGGGCGCGGAGAAGCGGCGCTGGAGCGGATTCGCGCGGCCGGCGAGGGGGCTGAGCCGTCCCTGCTCGATCTGGACCTGGCCAGCTTCGCGTCGGTGCGGGAATGCGCGGCGGAGGCGCTGGAGCGGCTGGAGCGGATCGATGTGCTGATCAACAACGCGGGGATCAACGTGTCGGAGCGGGCGCTGACGGAGGACGGGATCGAGCGGACACTACAGGTGAATCATTTCGGACACTTTCTGCTGACGGGGCTGCTGCTGGAGCGGGTGTTGGAGTCGGACGATGCGCGGGTGGTGAATGTGTCTTCGGTGCTGCATCGGCGGGCGAACGGGTTTCCGCTGGACGATCCCACGCTGGAGCGGCGCTGGGGGCGGGTGTATCCGTATGCGTCGTCGAAGCTGGGCAACATCCTGTTCACGCGGGAGTTGCAGCGGCGCTACGGGGGGCGGGGGCTGACGAGCGTGGCGGTGCATCCGGGCGCGGTGCGGACGCAGTTGGGGCGGGACGGCGATCTGGACGGCGTGTTCGGGCTGGCCTGGCGGGCGATGCAGAAGCTCCCGTTCATGTTGACGCCTCGGCAAGGCGCGTCGCCGGTCGTGGAGGCGGCGGTGGAGGCGGAAATGCGAGAGCAGGGCGGGGAGTACTTCGAGCGGAGCAAGCGTCGGCCGGGCAACGCGGCCTCGCGGGATGCGGAGGCGGCCGCGGCGCTCTGGCGAATCAGCGCGGAGCTGACGGGGGCGGAGTTCCCGCCGCTCGATCCGGACGCGGGCGAATGAGCGAGCTTCGCACGCGCGAGGAGTTGCTGGCGGCGCTGCGGGAGGACGCCGGGCGGCTGCCGGAGGTGGTTGGGGCAATTGAGGAGGCGGAGTTGGAGCGCGGGGTGTATGAGAACGGCTGGAACGCGCGGCAGTTGCTGGCGCACCTGGCGGCGATCGAGTGGACGTATCCGCGGCTGATCGAGCGGGCGGAAGCGGGCGGTTCGGACAGCTCGGCGGGCGGGACGTTTGATATGGATGCGTACAACGAGCGGCAGGTGGCGAAGCGGGTGGAGGCGGGCATCGAGGAGTTGCTGGAGGAGTTTGGGCGCAACCGGGCGGCGACGATCGAGGCGGTGGCCGGCGCGGAGGATGCGCTGCTGGCGCAGCGGACGCGGTCGGCGGGGGGCGTTGAGGGGACGCTGCTGGAGGTGTTGATCGGGGTGACGGTGGGGCATGTTCGGAAGCATCTCAGGGATTTGGAAACTGCTGGGGGTTAGGGTTTGCGCTCTTTCCTTCCGTTCCTGCCTGCGCAGGAATGACGAAGGGGGCGCAGGAATGACGGAGGGGGCAGGAATGACGGAAGGGGGCGGGTGCGGCGGAGGAGGTGCAAGGATGACGGAGGGGGCGGGGGCGATGGAGGTGTGGCGTAGGGATTGGGGCTGGGTGCGCTTGGGGCGTTGGCTCGTGGCTTCTCACCCCCCACCTCACCTCCCCCCTGGTAGGGGGGGAGGGATGAATTGGGGAAGGGGTGGGTGTTGGGGGGTGTGAGGAGGGATGCGTGTGGGGGGTGGATTTGGGGGTAGGTTGGGGGTCGCGTGGTTCCTGCCTGCGCAGGAATGACGGAGGGGGGCGCAGGAGTGACAGAGGGGCGCGGGTATGACGGTTGGGGCGGGGGCGATGGAGGTGTGGGGTAGGGATCGGGGCAGGGCGCGTTTGGTGCGTTGGCTTGTGGCTGCCCACCCCCCTCCTCACCTCCCCCCTAGTAGGGGGGAGGGATGAATTGGGGAAGGGGTGGGTGTTGGCTGGGTGGTGGGCGTGACGAGATACCGGTGGCGAGCGCAGGCGCTGGTGGTCGCCTGGGTTCCTGCCTGCGCAGGAATGACGGAAGAGGGCGCAGGAGTGACAGAGGGGGCGGGGGTATGACGGTTGGGGCGGGTGCGACGGAGGGGTGGCGTCGGGATTGGGGCTGGGTGCGCTTGGTGCGTTGGCGTGGCTGCCCACCCCCCTCCTCACCTCCCCCCTGGAAGGGGGGAGGGATGAATTGGGGAAGGGGTGGGTGTTGGGGGGGTGGTGGGCGTGGCGAGATACCGGTGGCGAGCGCAGGCGCTGGTGGTCGCCTGGGTTCCTGCCTGCGCAGGAATGACGGAGGGAGGGGTGGAGGGCGTGATTAGTGTGAACAGGTCTTGGGGCTGTTCACGTTCTACGCATTTAGCCGTCGCCGATCCGCTCCGTGGCGTCGTGGGCGGCATGCAGATAGATTGGGTTGGGGTTGAGTTCGTACTCGCGCAGGCAGGCTTCGGTGAATTTGATTGCGTGCGGGCCGGCGGCGTGGATTGCGCGGTCGATCAGGTCGTCCCGCCCGGGCAGTTCGGCGTCGGTATCGTAGGCAGGGTTCGGCTCTTCGAGCATGTACCAGGCGTACATGGCGGCGCAGGCTTGCCAGGCGTAACGGGCGGCCAGCCGCGCATTGGCGTCCGAGAGATACGGTGTAACAAAGCGCAACGCGCTCGGCGCGGTTACGGTGTGGACGAACACGAACGGTACCGTGCGGTCGCTCATGTACCAGTGCGCGGCGGTTTGGGTGAGATTGGACAGAAACGCCGATACGCTTTCGCCCGGCGCGGCCAGGTTGATGGTATCGGCGAAGTTGGGTTGTTCGCGCATTCGCAGCATGGTCTGCCAGATCAAGCCCTGGCTGACGAAGCCGGGTTCGTGCAAGCGCTGAACGCCTTGCATGGCCTGCGACGGCGCGCGCGGAGCGGCAAACGCGGCGGGCTCGCCGGGCAGCGTTTGCCAGGTGGAAGCCCAGTAGCCCAGGCCCTGGGCGAGTTCGTGCAAGCGCGGCGCTGTTTCGGCGTTGGTCAGGCTGCGCGCGGCGTGGGTGGTTCGGATTAGTCCGTGGGCCGCGCGGGAGATCAGCGCGGGCGCGAGGCGGGGAACCCACAAGGCGACCGCTTCGCGCCAGCCAAGTTGGTCGATCTCGCGGTCGAAAAAGGCGATCCAATCGGTGACGCGGGTTGGATCGGAAAGGGCTTCGCGCCACTCGTCGGGCGCGATTGGGGCGACGCTGCGCGGGGCTTCGTCCAGCTCTGCGCGGTAGGCCTCCAGCCAAGGAATGATGCCGCCGCCGCGCCCCATTGCGGTCATCGCCTCGATCGCCATCGGCGCATGGTTCGAGGCGCCGGGGCCGTATTCGGGGCCGTTTCGATGCACTATGTGGAGGGCGGCGTCGATTCCGTCACGCATGCTGCTCCGATCGGTTCAGGAGTAGACAAGGCGGCCTACGAGTCCAGCTTACAGGCAGAGAAGCGATAGCAGAGCGTCTTCTCTTCAGCGAGTGGGTGTCTGGATCGGCTCGGCGGAGTGCATTTGCAAGCCGAAATTGCGCAGGAGGTCGAGGATCTGCGCGGCCTGCAGCGTGTTGAGGGCGGCTGTTGCGTCGCCAAGCGTCTCGGCGCCGTCGCTGCCGGGGCGTTGAAGCTCAGCTACGCCGTAGGCGCGGGCGACTTCCGCGAGGCATGTGGTGATGAATTTGGGGTCGCCCCACTCGTAGGCGGCCTCGAGGTACGCGGCGACATCTTCGTCATCGCGCAGATGATCCACCCAATCGAATTTGCGGACCGTCAGCCCGCCGAGGCGTTCCCATTCGGTCATGGGAGTTTCCTGATCATGTTCCGCGCACGTTGGATGTCGCGGTTCTGGCTGCATGCCTACGTGACACCGCTTCGATCAGAAGATGTGCGAGGCTCGTTCTCCTTCATAGACATGAGTCTCGGGAATTGCGACGTACTCCACCCAAAGCCGCCAGATGCTCTCCCACTGCTCGCCTGCGGGATCGGCATGGAGCACCGGCATGCCCAATCGCTCGGCGTCGTGCGCTGAGATCGTGGCGGCATGGCTCTGCGGTTCCTTGACCAAACGCGGCAGCGCCTGTTTGGCAATTTCATTCACGCAATCGTCGCTGCGGTCTGTGCATGATGCGAGCGCTTCATGAATGAGGTCGTTTGATCGCTCGATCGCCTCGCGGGCCGCCTGAACTTGTAGACCGCTGACGTCGGCCAGGAGCGATGCGTACAACGGGAATGTGTTCGGGTCGTTCCGAATGCGTTCCTCAGCGTGCTCAACGGCCGCAATGATCGTCTTCGCGGCGACCAGGCTTTGGTCCGGCATCGGAATTTGCGGATCTACTGGGCCAAGATCGCTGCTCGGTCCCATCAGGATGGAATGCGCCCCAAGCACGAACAGCGTCCCCGCGCTTTTTGCACGATCAGGCACAATGACAGTCAGTTCTTCGCATCGAGCCTGCGCTTGACGAATCAGTCGAAGCGCCGTTTCTCCGTCGCCGCCGGGCGTACTCAGGATGACATGGAGGTCTTCAGAAGGATCAGCGTCGTACAACATGTCTTCGAAGAATGTGACGCTGTAGGGGCTGATCTCTCCCACAAACACGACCAAGCGGCATTGAAACGCGGCCTGGTACTCGCGAATGAGTTCCTGGCGGTGATAGCGACGCCCTTGCGCGGCCTCAAAGAGGGGCGTTCGTTTCGGGTTGGTTCCGGAGGCTCCAGATGTGGTCACGCGCCGCCCTGTCGCCAGCGATCGAGCAATCCAGGCACCGGCTCGTCCGCGGGAGCGCCCGCGGGCTTCGTCGGAGGCTTGAGCGGCCAGCGGCCGACGACGGGCTTGCCTGCGCGGACCTTTCGAGCGTGTTCGCGGGCGGCACGCGCGATCTCCAGCTGATTGAGCAGATCTTCGGCCTTTGTGCCTGCGGGCGGCGAGAGGGCGGGGTCTTCAGTCGTCACGGGGGTTCCTCCTGCCCGGTGCGACACCTTCCGGTTGACGCACCTCCAGCGTGCCACGAAGCCGCGAATTCGGGCGGGAGCGCGGCGCGCGGGTGTGCGCAGCGGTTTACTGGCGGGGGAGGCCGAGGCCGCGGGTGGCGATGATGTTGCGCTGGATTTCGCTGGTGCCGGCGGCGATGGTGCTGGGCACGCTGGACATGTAGGAGCGTCCGAGGCGAGCGGCGATCGGCGCGGCGGGGTCGTCGGGGTCGATGCGCTGGGAGGGGAGGCCAATCATGTTGACGCCGAAGCGGGCGACGCGCTGGCCGAGCTCGCTGCCGAACATCTTGGACATGGAGGCTTCGTGGTTGGGGACGAGGCCTTTGCTCTGCATGTCGACGACGCGGTAGGAGATCAGGCGGGAGATTTCGGACTCGATGGCGAGGTTGGCGAGGCCGTTGCGGACGCCGGGGTCTTCGAGCAGGGTGGCGCCGCCGCGGCGGCCGGCCTGGTCGGCGGCGTAGTCGGACATCAGCTCAATGCTCTTGCGGGAGGTGGCGGACCACTGGACGCCGGAGCGCTCGAAGTCGAGCAGGGTGGCGGCGACGTACCAGCCGCGGTTGTACTCGCCGAGCATGTTGCTGGCGGGGACGCGGACATCGGTGAAGTAGACCTCGTTGAAGCCGTGCTCGCCGAGCATGTTGATCAGCGGTCGGACTTCGATGCCGGGCGAGTTCATGTCGAGCAGGAAGTAGGAGATGCCGCGGTGCTTGGGGGCTTCGGGGTCGGTGCGGGTGAGGACGTGGATCCAGTCGGCGTGGTGGGCGCCAGAGGTCCAGATTTTCTGGCCGTTGATGACAAAGTCGTCGCCGTCGCGGACGGCGCGGGTCTGGAGTCCGGCGAGGTCGGAGCCGTTGCCGGGCTCGGAGAAGCCCTGGGCCCAGTAGGACTCGGCGTTGGCGATGCGGGGGAGGTGCTCGCGGCGCTGTTCTTCGGTGCCGTGCAGCATGAGGCAGGGGCCGACCATCGAGATGCCCTGTCCGCCGGCGCCGGGCGCGCCGCGGTAGGCGGCCTCTTCGCGGTAGATGGTCTGCTGGATGTGGCTCGCGCCGCGGCCGCCGTATTCGGTCGGCCAGGCCATCGTCAGCCAGCCCTTGCTGGCGGCGCGCTTCTCGAAGGCGCGCTCGGCCTCGTAGAAGGAGTCGTCGCCGGGTTCGTTGGCGCCCTGGGGCGGCACCCAGTTGCCGTCGATGAAGTCGACCACCTCGCTGCGGAACGATTCGTCCTCGGTCGTGAATTTGTAGTCCATGTCGATCTCCTCGGGGATGCCGTCGTGCGGTGATTATAGCCGCCGCCGCGCGGGGGTACCCTGCGGCGATGGCGGCCTGGGACGCGATCGTGATCGGAGCGGGGCCGGCGGGCGCGACGGCGGCGCGTCGGCTGGCCGCGGGCGGCGCGCGGCCGCTGCTGCTGGAGCAGCAGCGGCTGCCGCGCTACAAGGCCTGCGGGGGCGGCGTGCCGGCGCGCACGAAGGCGCTGCTGGGGCTGCCGATCGGGGAGGTGTCGGAGGGCGTGGTGGACACGATCGAGGTGAGCCGCTTCGGTTCGAGCTGGTTTCGCAAGCGCTCGGCCGAGCCGCTGGCGGCGATGGTGATGCGCGATCGGTTCGACGAGTGGCTGGCGGACGAGGCGCTCGCGGCGGGCGCGGAGCTGCGCGACGGCTGCCCGGCGCAAGGGGTCGCGCTGCGCTCGGAGGGGGTCGAGGTGGAGACGCCGCGCGGGCGCGAGACGGCGCGCTGGTTGATCGCGGCGGACGGCGCGACGGGCATCACCGCGCGGCAGTGCGGCTTCGCCGTCGGGGGCACGCGCAGCGCGGCGTATGAGCTGGAGGTGGCCGCGCCGCAGGGGGCGCTTGAGCGCTGGCGGGGGGCGGCGAATGTGGATGTGGGCTACCGGCCGTGGGGGTACGGCTGGGTCTTTCCGAAAGAGGGGGCGCTTTCGGTGGGGTTGGTCGCGGCGCCGGGGCGGGGGCGGGAGATTCGGCGGCAGGCGGGGCGGTACCTGGAGCGTCTGGGGCTGGCGGAGGCGGAGATTGAGCAGGTGGCGGGGCACCCGATCCGCTATCGGCGGAGTCGCAGCGAGCCGGTCGCGCAAGGCGCGGCGCTGCTGCTGGGCGACGCGGCGGGGCTGGCCGACGAGTTCACGGCGGAGGGGATCGCCTACGCGGCGCACTCGGCGAATCTGGCGGCGGGGGCGGTTTTGGGCGGGGGCGATGCGGCGGCGGCATACGGCGCGGCGGTGGACCGGGAGATTCAGCCGGAGCTGGACGCGGCGCGGACGATCTCGCGGCTCTACTACTTCTGCGCGACGAGCTGGCCGTGGCTGGCGCGGCAGGCGTCGAATGCGGTGAACTACCTGTGGCGGGCGTTCTTCAGGGTGATGCGGGGCGAGAGCACCTACGCGGCGGAGCTCGGGCGGTTGCCCGGCGGAGGCGCGGCGCAGCGTCTGCTGGCGGCGGGATGAGCGCGGTGAGCGCGGTGAAGCCCTTGCGGCCGACGGCGATTGTCAATCGGCTGACAAAGGAGGCGCCGCTGACGCCGTGGCGTCCGACGGGGGATCCGGTCACCGAGCTGGTGCTGACGCTGCTTTCGCAGAACACGTCGGACACGAACTCGGGGCGGGCGTTTCAGCAGTTGCTGGGGCGGTACGCGGACTGGGACGCGGTGCTGGCGAGCGATCCGGCGGAGTTGGAGGAGACGATTCGGCCGGGCGGTCTCGCGCCGACCAAGGCGGCGCGAATGCGGGAGCTGCTGACGCAGCTGCGCGAGCGGCTGGGGCCGGGCTGGGATGCGTCGCTCCTGGAGACGATGCCGATTGCAGAGGCGAAGGAGTGGCTGGTGTCGCTGCCGGGGGTGGGGCCGAAGACGGCGGCGTGCGTGCTGCTGTTTTCGCTGGGGCGGGCGGCGCTGCCGGTGGATACGCATGTGCATCGGGTGTCGCAGCGGTTGGGGCTGATTGGGGCGAAGGTGAACGCGGTGAAGGCGCACGAGGCGCTGGAGGCGCAGATGCCGGAGGCGAAGTTCTACGACTTCCATGTGTCGATCATTCGCCACGGGCGGCGGGTCTGCCACGCGCGGCGGCCAGCGTGCGGAGCCTGCGTGCTGCGTGATCGGTGTCCGAGCGCGGGAGAGTTCGTGGGCGGTTAGGATCAAGGCGGACGGGAACGCAAAGGACGCCGGGAAAGGCAGGGACCTGATGCCGCTTGCTTCGATTTCGCTGGATCAACTGCGCAAGGTGGGAGTGGGGGTGCAGCGGCCTGAGGATGTGGTGGTGTCGCGGGAGGGGCGGGTCTGGCTGTCGGATCAGGCGAGCGCGGCGGCTGAGGCGCTGGCGGATGGGTCGCTGAACCGGGTGGGGAACGCGGGCGGCTCGCCGAACGGGATCAACATGGACCGCGAGGGGCGGATCATCATCGCGAATGTGGGCGGGCTGGAGAGCGACGGCGGGCCGGGGCCGGTGCAGCGGCTGGATACGGAGACGGGCGCGATCGAGGTGCTGGCGGAGAGCGTGGACGGCATTCCGCTGGTGGCGTCGAACTACCCGCATGTGGACTCGCAGGGGCGCATCTGGGTGACGCACTCGACCTCGCGGTCGGGCAACGACGCGTTTTCGGGAGAGCCGGACGGCTTCCTCTTTCGGATTGAGGCGGACGGCTCGACGACGATGCTGGCGACGGAGATCGAGTTCGCCAACGGGGTGACGCTCGATCCGGCGGAGGAGCATGCCTATGTCTGCCAGACGACGGGCTGCAATGTGCTGCGGTTCGCGATCCGAGCGGACGGGACGCTGGGGCCGCGCGAGCAGTACGGCCCGAAGCTGGGCAAGAGCGTGGCGGACCTGGCATCGGCGCGCCCGCTTTCGGCAGAGCAGCGGGGGGAGTTGGGTCTGACAGATGGGTGCGGGTTCGACCAGGAGGGGAATCTGTGGGTGACGTTGCCGATGTCGAACAAGGTGGTGGCGATCACGCCGGAGGGCGTGATGGAGACGATCATCGAGGATTTGGCGGGGGAGGTGATGCAGGCGCCGACGAATGTGAGCTGGGGCGGCGCGGACATGCGGGATCTGTACATCGGCAGCATCCGCAGCGATTATGTGGTGCATGCGCGGAGCCCGGTGCCGGGGGAGCGGCTGGTGCATCAGCGGTGAGGCGGGGTGCGTGGGCGATCGGGGCGCGCATGACCAGTGGGGGCGGCTCGGGACTCTTACCCCCCACCTAACCTCCCCCCCTGGAAGGGGGGAGGGATGAATTGGGGGAGCGGTGGGTGTTGGCGGGGGGTTCCTGCCTGCGCAGGAATGACGGACGGGGGCGCAGGAATGACGGAGAGGGCGTGGCGTGGGCGATCGGGGCGCGCATGACCAGTGGGGGCGGCTCGGGACTCCTACCCCCCACCTAACCTCCCCCCTGGAAGAAGCAGACCTTCGCGTAACCCCCAAATTCGGCGATGCAGGCCGATCGCCTCTATCTGGTCGGGTTGTCCACCACACAGCGAAATTCGGGGTTGCGCGAAAGTCTGCTGGAAGGGGGGAGGGATGAATTGGGGGAGCGGTGGGTGTTGGCGGGGGGTTCCTGCCTGCGCAGGAATGACGGACGGGGGCGCGGGTATGACGGAGAGGGCGCAGGAATGACGGACGGGGGCGCAGGAATGACGGACGGGGGCGCGAGTATGACGGACGGGGGCGCGGGTATGACGGATCTGATTTTGCGCGGGGGCGACGGGAGAGGGAAGTATGAACACGCCCTAGGTAGTCGGTTCGCTCAAGGCGATTCGTCCAGTGGGCGCTGGAAGACATCGGCGAAGGTGTCGCGGAACTGCTTCTCGGAGATGGCGAACTTGTTGGTTTTGTCGCTGCGGTCGGGGTCAGCGGCGTCGAAGCGTTTGAGGAGCTCGTCGGCGGTGTAGGCGGTGGCCTCTTCGTCGTCGTGGCTTGGTGGGCTGATGGGGCCCCACCATTCGAGGAAGTCGCGCTGCATGAGGGCGACGACGGCTTCGGCGATGGTGACGGCGTCGCAGGCGTCTTCGACAGGTTCGCAGTAGCGGTCGGGGCGGGTGTAGTACTGCTTGGCGTTCCAGAGGTCGTCGAGCAGGTCGGTGAAGACGCGGACGGAGTGGACGCCATCGGTGCGGGTTTCCCAACAGCCGGGGTTGTCGCGGAGGCGCTTGATGATTTTGTCGAGGGTCCAGGTGGGCTCGGCGCGCGGGTAGGCGACGCCGGCGAGGACCTGCTCAACGGCGCGGATCGCGCAGTCGTAGGCCTCGATGGGATCCGGGTCGTCAGCGCGCCAGGCGGCCTCTTTGGCGCGCCGCAGAGAATGTTGGGCCGCTTCGCGGGCGGCCAGCACTTTGGGTGGAATCGGGCGCGAGTCGGCGGGGGCTGACGGCTCCAGCTGTTGGTCGGTGGTCACGTCGCCTCCTTCAGGGGGACTCGCGCGCGGCGCAGGCGGCCGGCTCAACGTAGCAGTTTGGGGGAGGGGTGGGCACGGCTGCGCGAATTCTGCGATACTGCCTGCGGCGCTGTCAGGCGATGCGGTCGGCGCGCGTTGACGAGGAGGACTGAGATGCATGATCTGGTGATTCGCAATGGGCTGGTGGTGGACGGCACGGGGTCGCCGGGGCGTCGGGCGGATGTGGCGATCGATGGGGGGCTGGTCTCGATCGTGGGGGAGGTCCCGGAGCGCGGGCGCGAGGAGATCGACGCGGAAGGAAAACTGGTCACGCCCGGCTTCGTGGACATCCACACGCATTTCGACGGGCAGATCACCTGGGATCCGCTGCTGACGCCGTCGTTCTGGCATGGGGTGACGACGGTGGTGATGGGCAACTGCGGGGTGGGCTTCGCGCCGGCGGCGCCGAATCGGCGGGACTGGCTGATTGGCCTGATGGAGGGCGTGGAGGACATTCCGGGCAGCGCGCTGGCGGAGGGGATGGAGTGGGGCTGGGAGTCGTTCCCGGAGTATCTGGACTTCCTGGAGACGCTGCCCAAGGCGATCGACATCGGCACGCAGGTGCCGCACGGTGCCGTGCGCGCCTATGTGATGGGCGAGCGCGGGGCGCGGAACGAGGATGCGAACCCGGAGGACATCGCGGAGATGGCGGCGATCGTGCGGGAAGGGTTGGAGGCGGGGGCGCTGGGCTTTTCCACATCGCGCACGCTGGCGCACCGGGCGATCGACGGCGAGCCGGTGCCGGGGACGTTCGCGGCTGAGGACGAGCTGTTCGGGATCGGTCGGGTGCTGGGCGAGCTGGGCACGGGCATCTACGAGGTCGCGCCGGCCGGTGTGACGGGCGACGACGCGAACGCGCCGGCGCTGGAGATCGCGTGGATGCGCAAGTTGTCGGCGGAGATCAGCCGGCCGGTGACGTTTGCGATGGTGCAGTTCGACAACGATCCGGAGGCCTGGCGGCAGGCGTTCGAGGCGTCGATCGAGGCGCTGGACGAGGGCGCGGAGATTTACCCGCAGGTGGCGGCGCGGGGGATTTCGCTGCTGCTGACGCTGCGCGGGCGGCATCCCTTCATTCACTCGCCGGCCTACCGCGGGCTGGACGGTCTGGGCTGGGCGGAGCGCGCGGAGCGGATGCGCGAGCCGCAGTTGCGCGAGCGGATCCTGAGCGAGGTGTCGTCGCCCGACGCCGCGCTGGGCTTCCTGATGTGGAACAAGCTCTACCCGATGAGCGATCCGCCGAACTACGAGCCGGAGGCGTGGGAGACGGTCGAGGCGCGGGCCGCGGCGGCGGGCATGACGCCGCTGGAGTTCGCCTACGACTTCCTCACCCAGGGCGAGGGCGAGAATGTGCTCTTCGCGCCGCTGTTCAACTACGCGAACGGCGACCTGGAGCCGACGCGGGAGATGCTGCTGCACCCGCGCAGCGCGGTCGGGCTCTCCGACGGCGGGGCGCACTGCGGGGTAATCTGCGACGCGGGGATGCCGACCTTCATGCTGACGCACTGGACGCGGGATCGCGCGCGTGGCGAGCGGCTGCCGCTGGAGTGGATCGTGAAGCGGATGACGCAGGACACGGCGCGGCTGTACGGTCTGGGCGACCGCGGGGTGCTCGCGCCGGGCAAGAAGGGCGACGTGAACGTGATCGACTACGAGGCGCTGCAGCTCGAGCTGCCGCAGGCGACGCACGACCTGCCGACGGAGGCGATGCGGTTGATTCAGCGGTCGCGGGGCTACGAGGCGACGATCGTCTCGGGCGAGGTGATCAGCCGGCATGGCGAGGAGACGGGCGCGCGGCCGGGGCGGCTGATTCGCGGAGCGCGCTGACGGAGCGGACCAAGCGCAGGGGCCGCCGGCGGGAGCGGCGGCCCCGCTAGTGGGATATTGCGATGCGACGACCGACGGCCAAACGGATTTTGCGGCGCGTGATGGAGCGCTACGACCAGCGGGTCATTGAGAACGTCTGGCGGAGCGCGTACGTGGAGCAGATGGTGGAGATGGCGCTGCAGGAGGCGGATCCGGCCTGGACGGCGACGCGGGAGTGGGCGTCGTGGGCGATTGAGCATGTGGAGCGGGGCTATCGGATCGATGTGAAGCAGTCGGTGGCGTTTCAGACGTGGTTCGACAAAGCGCCGCCGTCGCGGCAGAAGCCGGCGACGTTCAACATCAAGCCGGCCAAGGGCTGTTTCGACGGGTTCGGCTGGATCGATACGCCGCTGCGTCGGCATGCGGACATCTACGTGGTGGCGTGGCATCCGGAGACGGAAGAGGCGTTGGTGGATCACCGCGATCCGCTGCAATGGCTGTTCTATGTGACGCCGGAGCACAAGTTCACGCCGGGGCAGAAGACGATCGACCTGAATCCGATGAAGAAGCTGGCGCGGGAGTGCGGGTTGGAGGATCTGGCGGAGGGTGTGGCGGGCGTGGCGGCGCAGTTGCCGACGCTCAAGGCTGAGCTGAACGACCGGGTGGAGGGCTAAGCCGGGGGGGCAGGTGTGACGGTTGGGGGCGTGGGGACGACAGAAAGGCGATCGGGGTGCAGGAGGGCGGGCGGCGCTGGCTCGCTGGCTTCCACCCCCCACCTAACCTCCCCCCTGGTAGGGGGGAGGGATGAATTGGGAACGGGGTAGGGGAGGTGTGGGTGCGTGGATGCGTGGGTTCCTGCCTGCGCAGGAATGACGGTGGGGGGCGCAGGTGTGACGGAAAGGGTACGGGAATGACGAAGCGGGGCGCAGGTGTGACGGTTTGGGGCGTGGGAACGACAGAAAGGCGATCGGGGTGCAGGAGGGCGGCGCTGGCTCGCTGGCTTCCACCCCCCACCTAACCTCCCCCCTGGTAGGGGGGGAGGGATGAATTGGGGACGGGGTAGGGGATGTGTGGGTGCGTGGATGCGTGGGTTCCTGCCTGCGCAGGAATGACGGTGGGGGGCGCAGGTGTGACGGAAAGGGTACGGGAATGACGAAGAGGTGCGCAGGAATGACGGAGAGGGGCGTAGGTGTGACGGTGGGAGCGCGGCATGGCGGAAGTGTGAGCGCGCTCTCGAAGAGTGCAGGCGGCCACTCGGACGCTGGTGGACGCTCGCTGCCTCCCACCCCCCACCTAACCTCCCCCCTGGTAGGGGGGAGGGATGAATTGGGGACGGGGTAGGGGATGTGTGGGTGCGTGGATGCGTGGGTTCCTGCCTGCGCAGGAATGACGGTGGGGGGCGCAGGTGTGACGGAGAGAGGCGCAGGAATGACGGAGAGGGGCGCAGGAATGACGGAGGGGGTACGGGAATGACGGTGGGAGCGCAGCATGACGGTGGGAGCACAGCATGACGGTGGGAGCGCGCTCTGGAAGAGTGCAGGCGGCCACTCGGACGCTGGTGGACGCTCGCTGCCTCCCACCCCCCACCTAACCTCCCCCCTGGTAGGGGGGAGGGATGAATTGGGGAAGGGCAGGGGATGTGTGGGTGCGTGGATGGGGTGGGTTCCTGCCTGCGCAGGAATGACGGAGAGGGGCGCGGAAATGATGGAGAGGGCGCGGGATGACGGGACTGGGGGGCGGCGGAGTTGTTGCGTGAGGACGGGGGAGTTGGAGGTTGGTATGAGCAGGGCTTAGCATGGGTGGTGGCCGGCCGTGGGAGGGGTGCGCCCGCTGGGCTGGTGGGAAACAGGTCTGATGCCCCGATCTTCGATTGAGCGCATTGTGGTTCAGCGACTGGCGCATCAGCTGGCGACGCAGCGGTTGGTGGATCGCGTCTACAACCAGCCGCTGATCGGCAATGTGGAACGCGGCGCGTATGTGGAGTGCCTGATTGAGCTGGCGCTGAGCGAGCTGCGCCCGCCGTGGTCGCTGACGGGTACGTGGGATGCGTGGGACCTTGAACAGGCAGAGAGCGGCGCGCGGATCGAGGTCAAACAGTCAGCTGCGCTGCAAACCTGGAGCGGATCCAACGACGCGCCCAGCGGCGGGGCGGCGCCGTCATTCGATATCGCGCCGCGCGGCGGGTGGATTGCAGCTGATCCCCCGCAGCGGTTCGCCGATCTCTACGTGATGGCGTGGCACGCCGAGACGGACTCAAGCATCGCCGACCACCGTCTGCCGGATCAGTGGCGCTTTTACATCGTGCCCGAGCACTGCTTGCCGGCGGCGCAGAAGAGGATCGGCCTCGGACCGTTGAGCAGACTCGTGGAGGCGTGCGGCTTCGACGAGCTGGCGGCGGTGGTCGAGCAAGCGATGGCGGAGTTGCCGGCGCTCAAAGCGGAGTTGAACGGTCGCGCAGCGGACTGAGTCGGGTTGGGCGGGCGCATTACCCAATGTTCGGTTAGCTTGGCCCTCGGCAGGAGCTGGGATGGCTGAGCGCTCGGTGCATGAGGAGATTGTGGAGCGTCTGGTCGAGCGCGTGTATGCGCAGCCGCTGATTGAGAATGTGTATCGGGGCGATTACATGGAGCACATGGTGGCGCTGGCGCTGGGGGAGGAGTGGAAGCTGACGCCGCCGTGGGTTTCGTGGGATTTGGAGCACCAGGCCTCGCGGGTGCGGGTGGAGGTGAAGCAGTCCGCGGCGCGGCAGACCTGGACGGAGCCGTCGGTGGCGAAGGAGCGCCGGCGCTGGCCGCGCTTCGACATCACGCCGCACCCGGGCTATTACCTGAATGGGACCGCGGACTGGGTGGAGACGCCGTTGCAGCGGCACGCGGACATTTTCGTGTTCGCGTGGCATCCGGAGCGGGATGTGGCGACGGCGGATCACCGCTGCCCGGAGCAGTGGCGGTTCTACGTCGTGGTAGAGCGCCGACTGCCCCGAAAACAAAAGAGCATCGGCCTGACGCCGTTGAACCGGCTCACGGACCCCTGCGCCTACGAGGACCTCGCAAACGGAATCGCAGCGACAGCCGCAAACCTCACAACGCTGCAAGCCGATCGCCCTCAAGTCACCCGCTGGTCTCCGAGAACCCCACCAAAACGGTAAGCCCCGCCCTGGGAGGGGGATGGATGGATTGGGGAGAAGGGGGCGCGTGGGTTCCTGCCTGCGCAGGAATGACGGGGAGGGGGCACGGGAAAGACGGGGGAGGAGGCGCGGGAAGGACGGGGGAGGAGGCGCGGCGCGATCGGTGGGGTTGGCTCGCTGCCTCCCACCCCCCACCTAACCTCCCCCCTAAAAGGGGGGAGGGATGAATTGGGGAAGGGCAGGGGATATGTGGATGCGTGGGTTCCTGCCTGCGCAGGAATGACGGGGAGGGGGCGCGGGAAGGACGGGGGAGGGGGCGCGGGAAGGACGGGGGAGGGATGAATTGGGGAGTGGGGCAGGCGAAGTGGGTGCTGGCCACTGGCGTGCTCGCGTCGGAGGGGGAGGGATGAATTGGGGGAGGGAGGAGTGTTTGGTTGGGGGCGCGTGGATTCCTGCTTGCCCTACCACCTATTTCATCCCCAGCCTTGCTGCAAGCAGTGGCAACAACTCTCGCGCCCACCTACGCTAGCCCCAGAATGCTTCGCACTCTCGCCGCCGCACTCGCACTTGCCTTGCTCCTTGCGGCCTGCGGCAGGGGCTCTGATGACGACTCGCGGCTGCGCGTTGTGACTACCGTCGCGCCGCTGCGCAGCATTGTTGAGAATGTTGGGGGCGAGCGGACGCTGGTGGTTGGGCTGGTGCCTGAGGGGGTCAACAGCCACACGTACGACCCGCCGCCGTCGGCCGCGGCCGATATCGCGCGCGCCGACCTGATTGTGCTCAACGGTCTGAACCTCGAGCTGCCCGCGCTTGAGCTGGCGCAGGCCAACCGCGCCGACGACGCGCCGATTTTGCTGCTCGGCGACTCCGCGCTCCCGCCAGAGGAATACGTCTACGACTTCTCCTTTCCGCGCTCGGAGGGCAACCCGAATCCGCACCTGTGGACCGCGCCACACCTGGCCGCCGTCTACGCCGAGTTGGTGCGCGACGCGCTGATCGCGCTCGATCCCGACGGCGCGGCGGTCTACCGCCGCAACAGCGAGCGCTTCACCGCGCGGCTCGCGCAGCTGGACGAGGCGATTGCCCGCGCGACCGCGACGATCCCGCCCGAGCGGCGTAAGCTGCTCACTTACCACGATTCGTTCCCGTACTTCGCGCCCCGCTACGGGCTGGAAGTGATCGGCGCGGTGCAGCCGTCCGACTTCTCCGAGCCGTCCCCCGCCGAAGTGGCCGCGCTGATCGCGCAGCTGCGCGAGGCCCGCGTGCCCGCCATCTTCGGCTCTGAAGTCTTTCCCTCCGAGGTGCTCGAGACGATCGCCCGCGAGGCGGGCGTTGTGCAGGTCTCGACTCTGAGCGACGACGACCTGCCGGGCCGGCGCGGCGATCCCGAAAACACGCTGATCGCGATGCTCGTTGAAAACGTGCGCACGATCGTCGCCGAGTTGGGCGGCGACCCTTCGGCGCTCGACGGCTTTGAGGTGCGCGATGTTTGGGCGGCATCCGATGGCCGCTGAGCGTTCGCTGATTGAGCTTTCGGACCTTGCCATCGGCTACGACGGCGAGGTGGCGCTGCGGCGGCTGGATCTGACCGTTCGGCGCGGCGACCTGATCGGCGTCGTGGGTCCCAGTGGGTGCGGCAAGACTTCGCTGCTGCGGGCGTTGATTGGCGATATCGAGACTTACGCGGGCCGCAGCCGACGCGGCGCGCCCGAGGGCGGCGGGCAACTGCGCATCGGCTACGTGCCGCAGGTCGAAACCGTTGATTGGAACTTTCCGATCACCGTCGAGCAGGTCGCGCTGCTGGGCGCCTGGCGCGAGCGGCGTTGGACGCCCTGGGCGGGCCGCCGGGCGCGGCGGCGCGCGCGGGAAGTGCTCGATCAACTCGGCATTCTGCAGCTCGCCCGCCGACCGATCCGCGCGCTCTCCGGCGGACAGCAGCAGCGCGCCTTTCTGGCGCGGGCGTTGATCTCCGATCCCCAACTGCTGCTGCTCGACGAGCCGACCAGCGGCGTCGATATCAAGACCAGCCATGAAATCCTGCATGAGCTGCGCGAGCTCAACGCGGCCGGCGTCACGATCGTGCTCACCACGCACGACCTCAACGGCGTCGCCTCGCACCTGCCGCGGCTCGTCTGCCTTGGGCAGGGCACGATCCTCGCCGACGGGACCGCCGAGCAGGTGCTGCAACCCGAACTGCTTGAGCGCTCCTACGGGCAGCCTATGTTGGTCGTCCAGCGCGGTCTGGAGACCTACGTCCTGCCGGTGCCCGAGGAAGCGCCCGAAGCGCCCGGCGCGCACGACGAGCCGCAGCCGCCCGCCGCCGCCGACCTCACCATTGTCGAACCCGGCCCGCCCAATGCTTGAACCGTTTGAATTCGGCTTCATGCAGCGGGCGATGATCGCCGCCGCGCTGGTCGGCGGCGTCACCGCCGCGATTGGCGTCTTCGTCGTGCTGCGGCGCCTGGCCTACATCGGGCACGGGCTGGCGCACAGCATCTTCGGCGGCGCGGTGATCTCCTTTGTGAGCGGGATCAATTTCTTCATCGGCGCGAGCGTGTGGGGCGCGATCTCGGTGCTGATGATCAACATCGCTTCGCGGCGCCCGCAGATCGGCGGCGACGCGGCGATCGGCATTGTGACCACGGCGGCCTTCGCGATCGGCATTGCGGTGATCAGCCGCGCGCGCACCTTCACGCGCGATTTCGAGGCCGCGCTCTTCGGCGAAATTCTGGGCATCTCCCAGCAGGATCTCTGGATCACCCTCGGCATGGCCGCGCTGATCGCGGTTCTGCTCACGCTCTGGTGGAAACCGCTCGTGTTCATCACCTTCGACCGCGCGGTGGCCGGCGCTTACGGCATCTCGATCAACCGGGTCGAGGCGGTCTTCGCCGTGGCGCTGGCCGCGACGGTCGTCGCCTCGCTGCAGATCCTCGGCGTCACCCTGATCGCCGCCGCGCTTGTGATTCCACCCGTCACCGCGCGGCTGCTGACCGACTCTTTTCCGCGCCTGTTCCTCGTCGCCGTTCTGGTCGGCGTGCTGACCGGCTGGCTGGGCGTCTACATCTCCTGGTTTGTGGATGTCTCATCGGGCGCGACGGTGGTGCTCACGCAGACCGCCGTTTTCGCGCTGGCGCTGGCGTTTGAGCGGCTTACGCGGCTGCGCGCGCGCAGCGGCGCGCGGCGGGCCGAGCGTCTGGCCGGGCTGGAGCGCGCGCTGAGCGAGTAGCCGTCCCTGCGCCGCCCGCGCCTACACTGCCTTTATGACGGCCAACGGCGACGACGAAACGCGGGTGTTCGACCTGGCCGCGCTTGAGGAGGGGCAGACGCCGCTGAGCGAGTCGCAGCTGCGCAGTCTGGCGCAGCAGCTGGAGCTGATCGAGCAGTCGCGCAGCCGCGGCGGCATGGCCCCGGCGGGGGACGCGCTGCCCGATCCCTACGCGGCCGCCGAGCGCAGCTCGACCATCGCGGTGGCGGACTCGCTGCCCACGCTGCGGCTGGTCGACGCGGACGCGCCCGCGCCGCCGCCGCTGATCCGCGAGACCGACGGGGCTGCGGCGCAGCCCGGCGCCGCGCCCGTGTCCGCGCCGGCCGAGCCTGTCGCGCCCGCCGCTAAACCCGAACTGATCGGTCTGAGCGCCGCCGAAGCGGCCCAGCGGCTCGCGGCCGGACTGGTCAACCGCGACACCGCGCGCACCCGCAGCGACTTCGACATCATTCGGTCCAATGTTTTCACCTATTTCAACATGGTGCTTTTCGGGCTGATCGGCGCGCTGGTCGTGCTCGGCTTCGTCGACAGCGCCGGCGACCACCTGCGCGACGCGGGCTTTGTGGGGCTGATCGTCGTGGCCAACATGATCGTGGGCGCGGTGCAGGAGATTCGCGCCACGCACAAGCTCCGCGACCTCGTGGCGCTCACCGCGCCCACCGCCGTCGTCGTGCGCGACGGCGTCGAACAGGAAATTCTCGCGTCCGATGTGGTCCAGGACGACCTGGTCCTGCTGCGCTCCGGCGATCAGGTCGTGGCCGACGGCCCGGTCGTCTGGGATTCCGCCGAGATCGATGAGTCGATCAACACGGGCGAGACGCGCTCGGTGCGCTGCGGGCCGGGCGACGAGCTCGAATCGGGCGCATTTTGCACGGGCGGCTCCTGCTATTACCGCGCGCAGCGGATCGGCCCTGAATCGCGCGCGATCCGCGAGACCGCCGACGCCCGCCAGCTGAAGCGCATCGAGACTCCGCTGCAGCTGCGCTTCCGGCGCATCCTGCGGGTGCTGATGGTCGCCACGATCATCCTCGGGGCGCTGCTGCTGATCTCGTTCACCGTCAACGACCGGGCGATCGGCGAGGCGATCAAATCGGTGATCGCCACGGCCACCTCGGTCGTGCCGGAGGGCCTGCTGCTGGGCATCACCGTGGCGATCGCGGTGGGGGCGCTGCGGGTCGCGCGGATGGGCGCATTCGTGCAGGACAACACGGCGGTCGAGGCGCTCAACTACGTGGACACGATCTGCCTGGACAAAACGGGGACGATCACCGCCAACCGGCTGGTGGTCGACGATGTGCGCTGGGGCGAGGGCGGGCGCAGTCTGCGCGGCTGGCTCGGCGCGTTCGCGCTCGAAACCGTCGACAACAACCGCACGGCGCGAGCGCTGGCCGACGCCGCCGGCCACTTCAGCAACGGCGCGAGCGCGGTCGAGACCGTGCCGTTCAACTCGGAGCGGCGCTGGAGCGCGGCGCGGCTGGCGCTCGGCCCGGAGGAGCGCATCTTTGTGCTCGGCGCGCCGGAGCGCATCCTGCGGGCCTGCGCCGACGGCGATCAGCTGATCGAGGAATACGAGCGCGCCACCGCGCGCGGGCTGCGCGGGGTCGCGCTCGCCGAAGCGCCCTTCCTGCCCAACCCCGAACTGGACGAGCTGCCCCCGATGCGGATCGTCGCGCTGATCACGATCGCCGACCAGCTGCGGCCCGAAATCGGCCGCGCCTTCCGGCTGATGGAAGAGCTGAGCATCGAGCCGAAAATCATCAGTGGGGACAACCCGGCGACCGTGGCCGCGCTGGTGCAGCAGCTCGGCGTTTCGCTGCCCGGCGGGCTCGTCTCGGGCCCGCAGTTGGATCGGATGACGGCGGAGGAATTCGACGACGCGGCGATCGCCAACAGCGTGTTCGGGCGCATCGCGCCGCAGCAGAAAGAGCAGCTGGTCGCCGCGCTCAAGCGCCGTGGGCGCTACGTCGCGATGGTGGGCGACGGCCAGAACGATGTGCGCGCGCTGCGCGAAGCCGATGTCGGCGTGGCGATGGAATCGGGCACCAACACGGCGCGGGGGGTCGCGGGCATCGTGCTGCGCAACGACTCCTTTGAGGCTCTTGTGCAGGGGGCGCGGGTCGCGCAGACCGTGCTGGGCAACTGCGCGCAGCTCTGCAAACTGTTCGTGACCAAGAGCGTCTACGCCTTTCTGATCATTTTCATGGCGAACATGATGGGGCTCGAATTTCCCTTCCTGCCGCGCCATGGATCGCTCACGGCGCTGTTCACGCTGGGCATTCCGGCGGTCTTCATCACGCTGACCACGCCGCCGCCGGGCGCGGGGCAGAATTTCCTCGCGAGCACGCTGCGTTTCGCGCTGCCGGCCGCGCTGGCGCTGGCGATCTCGGCGGTCGCGGTGCATCTGCTGACCGAGGGGCTGCTCGGCCGCGCGACCGAAGACTCCCGCACGCTCGTCTCCTCGACGATCGGGATTGTCGGACTGGGCTACATGGTGGAGGTGATCGGCTTCGAGGGGGCGTCCCGCGAAAAGCTGATGCGGCCGGCGCTGGTGACCTTCTTCGGCGTGGCGCTGCTGGGGGTTTTCATCCTCACGCTCTACACCCCGGCGCTGCGCTCCTTCTTCGAATTTCGCCCGATGTCGGCCGACGAATGGGCGATCGTGATCACCGCCAGCGTCGCGGCGTTCGTGGGGAAGTACCTGATCGCGCGCTTCTCCGGCGAGGCGATTCGTTGGTTTTCGGGGGCGGCGGAGGAAGAGGCCGCGGCGCGCGGGCGCGCTGCCTGACGTTCCACAACCCCAATTTGTCACCCTCCTCCGTCATTCCTGCGCAGGCAGGAATCTAGCGAGCGCTGCGACGGGCCGTCAGGATGCTGGGGCGCGTAGGGGTGTGGGTGGGGCACTCGGTCGCTGGTGGCGACTCGCGGCGTTCCACCCCCCACCTAACCTCCCCCCTTCCAGGAGATTGGTGCGAAAGTGGGCGGCGGCGGGAGCGTGGGGCGGCGCGGCGGCGGGTGGGGGGGCGGCTGTTGGCTGTGCGGCGCGGTGGCGCGGCGTTGTCCGGCCGGTTCGGAGCGGGGCGGGGCGGTTGCGCGGCGGGCGCGGGCCTGCGGCGGCGGCGGCGCGGTCGGCCGGTTCGGAGCGGGGCGGTGCGAGCGGCGCTCAGGCGGCGCGCAACTCCAGCGCGCGGCGCAGGTTGTAGCAGAAGCACTTCAGGTGCAGTTCGACCGCGTTGCGCGCCAGCCCGCGATGCCGCACCCGGCGGTAGCGGTAATGCAGCTTGAGGATGCCGAAGACCCGCTCGACCGCCTGGCGCACCCGCGCGATCAGCCGGTTGCGCAGCCGCTCCCGCTCGGTCAACGGTCGATGCTTGTGCGCGCGGCGCATGGTGCGGTCTTTACTGCCCTGCGCCGTCACCTGGGCGCGCCAGTGCCGCGCGTCGTAGGCCTTGTCCGTGTAGATCGCGCACTCGTCGCCGCAGAGCAGCAGGCCGGCGATGCCGCGCTCGGCCAGGTGGGCCGGGCTCAGCGCCGCGCTGCGGATCAGCAGCGAGCCGAGGTCCACGTTGAGGTGCGCCTTGTAGCCGAACAGCGCGCTGCGGGTATAGCCGCTGCGGGTCCAACTGGCGTCGCCGTCGAGCGGATGCCGCGCGCCCGGCCCGGCGCTGTAGGGCGGCGGGCGCAACTGCGCCTGCAACAGCGTCGCGTCGATCAGCCCGCCCTGCTTGCGGAACAGGCCCTGCGCGTCCAACTGGCGCTCCAGTTCGGCGAAGCACCGCGCGGCCAGGCCGTGCCGCGCCAGCGCGGCGTGAAAGCGGCTGAAGGTCGAATGGTCGGGCGTCGGGTCGCCGCTGGCGAAGCCGCAGAAGCGGCGCAGCACCAGCGACTGGCGCAGCGCGCGCTCCAGTCCGCGCGTCGAGAGGTTGTTCCGCTCTCGCACCAGCAGCGCCCTGAACAGCGCCAGCGGCGGATAGCCGGGCCGCCCCCGGCGCGCGTTGCGCAGCGGCGCCGGCAGCGCCTCGAACGGCCGCCAGTCGAGCAGCGCCGCCAGCCGCTCCCACTCCGCATCCTCGCCCAACGCCGGCGGGCGCCAGCCGTCCCACCAGCCCCCCTGTCCGAGCACCAGCAACATCGCCAACCCCCCTTTCGCAAGCCAAAATCCTATAGCCGCCGCTTTCGCAACAGTCTCCTGGAAGGGGGGAGGGATGAATTGGGGAAGGGGGTGGGTGGGGGGTGGGGTGGGTAGGTTCCTGCCTGCGCAGGAATGACGGAAGGGGGGCGCGGGAGTGGCGGAGGAGGGGGGGTAGGGGCAATCGGTCGCGGGTGGACGCGCGTGGCTTCACACCCCCCACCTAACCTCCCCCCTAAAAGGGGGGAGGGATGAATTGGGGAGGGGGGTGTTGGGGTGGGTGGGTTCCTGCCTGCGCAGGAATGACGGGGAGGGGGGGTAGGGGCAATCGGTCGCGGGTGGACGCGCGTGGCTTCACACCCCCCACCTCGCCTCCCCCCTAAAAGGGGGGAGGGATGAATTGGGGAAGGGGGCGGGAAAGGAGTGTTGGGGTGGGTGGGTTCCTGCCTGCGCAGGAATGACGATTTGGGCGCAGGAATGACGGTGGGGGGCAGGAATGTGCGGAGAGGTGCGGGAGTGACGGGGGGGGGGGGGGCAGGAATGTGCGGAGGGGTGCGGGAATGACGGAGGGGATGGCGGGGGGGCGAACACGCTCCGGGGCGACGCCCGCTATTCCGCGTAGAGGGCCGCCAGATCGGGGTCGCGCGCGGAGAGCATTTCGGCCAGGTCGAGCAGCACGCGACACTGCTTGTACGTGGCGTCGTCCTGCATTTTTCCGTCCACCACCGCGACGCCGCCCGAGCCGCCGGCCTGCTCCATCGCCGCGACTACGCGCCGCGCGAACGCGACCTCTTCCGGCTGCGGGCGGAAGACCGCCTTGGCGATGGGAATCTGGTTCGGGTGCAGCGTCCAGGCTCCGGCGCAGCCCAGAATGAACGCCGCGCGGAACTGGTCCTCGCAGCCCAGCGGGTCCCCGAAATCTCCGAACGGCCCGTAGAACGGATACAGCTCGTTGGCCGCGCAGGCGTCCACCATCCGCGCCAGCGTGTAGTGCCACGGGTCCTGCAGCGACGGCGCTCGCGCCTCATCGCCGGACTCCCCGCCATCGGTCCGCACGACATAGCCCGGATGCGGGCCGCCCACGCGCGTGGTCTTCATCCGGCGCGACGCGGCCAGGTCCGACGGGCCCAGGCTCATGCCCTGCAACCGCGGGCTCGACGCGGCGATCGCCTCGACATTTGCGACGCCTTGCGCGGTCTCCAGAATCGCGTGAATGAGGATCGGCCGCTCCAGACCGTGCCGCGCTTCCAGCTGGGCCAGCAGCAGATCCAGAAAGCGAATCTCCTCCGGGCCGTTGACCTTGGGCAGCATCACCGTGTCGAGCACATCGCCGATCTGCTCGGTCAGCTCCAGCATGTCGTCGAGAAACCATGGCGAGTCGACCGCGTTGACCCGAGTCCAGAGGCGCGCGCCGCCCAGCTCCAGCGATTGCCCCACCTCGATCAGGCCGCGCCGCGCCGCCTCCTTGGCGTTCGGGGGAATTGCGTCCTCCAGATTGCCCAGCAGGATGTCGACCTGCGGCGCGAGTTCGGGCAGCCGCGCCCGGATCCGCTCGTTGCTGGGGTCGAAGAAGTGGATCATCCGCGAGGGGTAGGTCGGGATTTCCCTGGGCGGGTCGGGCGCGCCGATCACCAGCGGCCGCAGAAATTCGCGCGGGTTGCGCATCGCTCGCTCCTTGCTTTCGGACTCCCTCACTGGCCGAACGGCACCGCCTCAACGAGTTCGATCGTCCCTTCCGGCGTGAACCGCCAGATGCCGACGTAGCCGCGGCTCAGGTCGCCGTTCTCGTCCCAGTCCAGCGTCACCGCCGCGCCCTGGTAGTCCAGCTCGCCGCCCTCCGCCGCGATCCGCAAGCCCTCGGCGACGCCGGCGGAGCCGGCCGTGACGACCGCGCCCGGCGCGGCGCCCACGGCGCGCATCTGGTCGCGGATTGCCGCGCCCTCGGCGCTGCCCGCGCGCTGGGCCGCCAGCGCCAGCGAGATCACCGCGTCGTAGGCCTCTTTGACGTACGGCTCCGCCACCGGGCGGCCGTATTCGGCCTCGAAGTCCGCTTCCCAGGCCCGCGAGGAGTCGGTCGGCGGCGACGGAATCGGCCCCGTCCCGTACATGTTCGCCAGGTATTCCACGCCCACCGCCTCGAGCAGCGCGATGCTGCGGCCGACCGGGCCGAAGACGAACTGCTCGTAGACGCCCTGCTCGATCGCCTCGCGGAGGATCACTTCGCTTTCCACGGTGAAGGCCAGCAGCACCAGCGCCTCTGCGCCGTTTCGCGCCGAGTGCTGCAACTCCGAGAGGAAGCTGAGCCCGGTCGGATCAATCGCGACCAGCTCCGCGGCTCCGTCCCAGGCCGCGTCGAGCGCCTCGGCGAAGCCCTGGCCCCACGGATCGTCGCGGTAGATCACGCCGATGTTGTCGAAGCCTCGCTCGCGGATCAGTTGCGCCAGCACCGGCGCCTGGGTGATGTCGGAGAGGGTCGTGCGGAACAGGAAATCGTCGTCGTCCGCGATGCTCAGTTGGGGCGAGGTGCCCATCGCGATCTGGGGCACGCCCGAGGGGCCGCTGACGCTCTCGGCGACCGGCAGGGTGACCGCGCTGGAGAGCGCGCCAACGATCGCGTGCACCTGCTCGATCTCGACCAGCCGGCGCGCTTCTTCGACGCCCAGCAGCGGCTCGAGCTTCGTATCGGCCACGATCAGCTCAACCGGTTGGCCGAACACCCCGCCGGCGTCGTTGAGATGCTTGATCGCCAGTTCCGCGCCCAGCTGCATCTCGGCGCAGAATTCGGCCAGCCCGCCGGAGAAGTCCAGCAGCAGGCCGATCTTCAGCGGCTCCTGTTCATCGCTCGCGTCGGGCGTCTGCGCGGCATCCTGCGCCTGCGCTGCCGTTTCCGAGCGGGAATCCTGCGCGGCCGGCTGTTGCTGCGCGTCGTCTGAACCGCCGCAGGCGGCGAGCGACAGCGACAAGGCGAGCAACAGGGCCAGCGCGGCGGCCGGCAGCAGGGCGATCCGATGCTTCACAGGCGTCCTCCTATCCACATCCTGTCCACAATCCCAGCGCTCAGGCTACCCTCTCAGGCGTTGACGGCATACGGAGAGGAACACGCGCAATGGCCACCCAACTGACACTCGGAGCGGTGCTGCCGACCAACGAAATCGGCACCGACCCCGCCGCGATCCGCGATTTCGCGCAGGCCGTCGAAGCGCTGGGCTTCGAGCATCTGCTGATCTACGACCACGTGCTGGGCGCGGACATCAGCGTGCACACCGACCTGGCCGGCGCGCCCTACACCAAAGACAGCCCATTTCACGAGGTGTTCGTGACGCTCGGCTACATCGCGGCGGTCACGGAGCGGCTCAAGCTGGCGACCGCGGTGCTGGTGCTGCCGCAGCGCCAGACGGCGCTGGCGGCGAAGCAGGCCGCGCAGCTCGCGGTGCTCTCCGGCAACCGCTTCCGACTGGGCATCGGCTCCGGCTGGAATCATGTCGAATACGAGGCGCTGGGCGAGAACTTCCGCAACCGCGGCCGCCGCCAGGAGGAGCAGGTCGAGCTGATGCGGCGCCTCTGGAGCGACGCGGTGGTTGATTTCGAGGGGGAGTTTCACAAGGTCACCGCCGCCGGCATCGAGCCGCGCCCGACGGCGCCGATCGAGGTCTGGTTCGGCGGCCACGCCGAGCCGCAGTTGCGCCGCTGCGCGCGGATCGGCGACGGTTGGTTCCCTGTTTCGCCGCCGAACGCGGACGCCGAAGCGGCGATGCAGCGGCTGCGCGGCTACCTGTCCGAGGCCGGCCGCGACGCTGCCAGCTTCGGCGTCGAGCCGCAAGCCCAGTTCCGCGGCGGCAACCCCGACCTCTGGCGCTCGCACCTGCAGCGCTGGGAGGAGATCGGGGCAACGCAGATCTCCGTCGCGAGCATGAATGCGGGGTTGGAGGGTGTCGGCCAACACATTGAGGCTGTGCGCCAGTACCGCGAAGCCGTCATGGAGTGAGGGCGCACTAGATCCGCCCCACTCGCACCACCACCCCAGCGGCTACTCCCTGATTCCCTGCCGCCGAAGCTCGGCGATGAACCGCTCCTGCGACCGCGTCCCTTTGAGCGAGTTGCAGGCGTTGCACAGGAGCTGCAGGTTGTCGACGTGATCGGTGCCCCCTCGGGATCGGGGCAGGATGTGGTCGATCGTGAAGTTGCGGAAGGGGAAGGTCATGAGGCAGCCGGCGCATTCGCCCTCTTGCCGGCCGAAGAGCGTGTGCTTGTGCGTCTTATAGGGAGGCAGCTGCCCAAGGTCGGTCCGCTGGGGGACATCGCTGCGGTGGGTGACAGTGAACGACGTGAGTCCCAGTTCACGCCGAAAGCGCGAGCGGACAAGCCGATCCGCCATCTCAGACAGATCGATGCCGACCCACTGGCGGCCCAGATCTTCGGCCGCGACGCAAGCGGTAGCGCAGCCGCAGAACGGATCGAGCACCATCTGCCCTTCGATGGATGAGGCCCGGATGATGCGCTTGAGCAGTTTGAGCGGCTTCTGGGTTCGGTACCCCGTTCGTTCCGCGCCGGCGGCGCGATTGATATCGTCCCACATGCTCTTCAGACGATCGTCCACATCCAGGTACAGCCGGAAGCGCGGCTTGCCGCCGCGCCGCTGCGGCCAGTGAATCATGCCGACCTCGTCGAGCACATCAAGCTTCTCTTGCGTTGACAGTGCTTCGTAGTCGTCTGGCAGGTTCACCCAGTCCGGTATTCTGTCCCGGTTGGGGATCGCCCAATGCCGTCCGACGATAGTCGGATCGGTATCGCGCCATGGCTGGCCGGATGTCCCCTCCCGCGTTCCCTCTGCATCCAATGGACCAGAGCGGTATCGCCTGCCTTCGTCGTCGTTGTACTCGCCGTTTCGCGGGCTGTCGGCAGCACGATCTTCGTCGCGCGGGCTGAATTGATAGTCGTCGCCCTTCGTGTAGAAATAGATTGAATCGGTGATTGAGCCGTAGGTTCGGTCTGCGCCGCCGGTCCCCTTCGAGTGCGCCGTGCGTTTCCAGATGATCTCGTTGCGGAATTGGCTTCCGCCGAACACCGCATCCAGCAACAGCTTCAGGTAGTGCCCGGCGGTGGGGTCGCAGTGCAGGTAGATGCTGCCGGTTGGCTTCAGCAGGCGGTGCATCTCCAGCAGGCGCACTCCCATGTAGATCATGTACGCCTTCATGGGGCGACCATGGGCGAGCCCAGCCACATCGCAGGTCGCGTAGACGGCAGGCTGGTGATCGGCGATCTCGCCGTGCCAGGCCTTGTCGACATCGTCCAGCGTCCACGTGTCTTTGAACGCCGCGCCGGCGGCCTCGCTGCCGATCGGCGCGACGAAGTCCCGGTTGGTGTTGAACGGCGGATCCAGGTAGATCAGATCGACCGACTCGCTGTTCATGCCGCGCATGACATCGAGGTTGTCGCCGGTCCAGATCGTCCGATTGTTCCAGTTTGGATCGGCCATGGCAGTGCTCCGCGACGCGCCGGGCGCGACAGCCCCTACCCCTTCAGGGCTTCGAGGATGTTGGCGAACTTGTTGGGGTCCTCTTCCATCACGTTGACGGAGTGCAGCTGGGCGCCGGCGGACTGCTCCTGCTCGAGACGCTCGACGCACTCTTCCGTGGTGCCGACGAAGCCGAACTGGTTGAGCATCTCCTCCGGCAGCGCGGCCGCCGCCGCGCCGGCGCCGCCGTCCTTCCAGGCGACGCGCACGGCGTTGGCTTCGTCCTCGTAGCCCTGGCGTGAGAGTTGGCGGTAGTAGAACTCGCCCATTCGGGCGCAGTAGAAGGCGAGCGTGCCGGCCTGCCCGGCGCGGGCGCGGGCCTGGTGTTCGGGCGAGTTGGCCACGGTCACGCCGCCGGGCGCGCGGATCGTGAAATCGGCGGGGTCTTTGCCGGCCTCGCGCGCCCATTCGTTGACCTGGTCGACCTCTTCCTTGAGTCGATCGAGCGGGATCATGATCGGCAGCCAGCCGTCGGCGATTTCGGCGGTCATCCGCACGCTGCGCGGGTTGAGCGTGGCGAGGTAAATCGGCAGCTGCTTGCGGTAGGTGTCGAAGCGCAGGGTGAAGCCGCGCTGCAGCGAGAAGATGTCGCCGTCGTAGTTGAGCGGCTCGCCGCTGAACAGCAGCTTCATGATCTCGACCGTCTCGCGCATGCGCTTGAAGGCGGGCTGGAAGGGGACGCCGTGGAAGTGCTCGATGACCAGCGGGCCGCTGTTGCCCAGGCCGACGATCACGCGGCCTTCGGAGAGCTCGTCGATGGTGGCGAAGTGCTGCGCGAGGGCGGCGGGCGTGCGGGAGTAGATGTTGACGATGCCGGTGGCGACCTGCACGTGGTTGGTGCGCTCGGCGAGCTGGACGAGGGTGGTGAAGGCGTCCTGCCCCCAGGCTTCGGCGACCCAGAGCGAGTCGATGCCGGCTTCGTCGGCGATCTGCGCGCGGGTCAGCGCGGCCTCGCGGTCCAGCGCGCCCTGCCAGTCGAAGTTCATCCCGATTCGCCGCGTCATGGTTCGTCCTCCTCGAGCTCGCCGCTTGGCTGCCCCAATCCTACCCGCAACGTTCAGCTCGTCGTTGCGGGCGCGTCGAACCGCTGCAATCGCGGTACTGTTGGCCTTGCATCCAGTGCTCAGCCCGGCAGGGCATCCGAGGAGGCTGCCACGGCCCGAAAGTCGGACCAAGATCAGGAGTGCGCATGCCTGATGGCGCTGGGTACCCATACGACGGCCGTCTCTTTTCGGCGTGGATGCTGGGGGTCAGCCTTGTCATCGGCAATGCCGCGATCGTGTTCTTGGTCTTTACCGTGGTCTTTGCCGTCGTCATTCTGGCGGCTTGGCTCGGAATCGTCGTGAGTCTGTGCATCTACAGGACGCGACGCCGCTTCCTGCTCGGCATCGCCGGCGGCGCGCTGATGCTCTGGCCGTTCTTCTTGCTGATGTATCTCTAGGGCCTATTCGCGCTTTCGTTGTTTCTGTGCTCCCTATGCGTCATTCCTGCGTAGGCAGGAACGGGGCGCGAGGGGCGATCGGAATGCGAAGCAGCGCTGGTGCGCAGCTCGCAACGCCCCACCCCCCACCTAACCTCCCCCCTGGAAGGGGGGAGGGATGAATTGGGGCGGCGGCGCAATGTCGTTCCTGCCTGTGCAGGAATGACGGGGAGGGGCGCGGGTTCCTGCCTGCGCAGGAATGACGGTGGGGGGCGCGGGTTCCTGCCTGCGCAGGAATGACGGTGGGGGGCGCGGGTTCCTGCCTGCGCAGGAATGACGGGGAGGGGCGCGTTCCTGCCTGCGCAGGAATGACGGAAAGAGGGCAGGAATGACGGTGAAGGGGCGCGTTGGAGTGAGCGATTGGCGTGAGCAGGGCCTAGGACGTGAGCAGGGCCTGGGACCTGCTCGCGCTTCCATCATTCCCGCGCCTCTCTTCCCCAATGCATGTTTGGGATAGGGTGGGGGGATGGGGGATGACGACGCGGCTCCGGTGGCGGTGGTTGGCGGGGGGTTGGCGGGGCTGACGGCGGCGTTGGATTTGGCTGAGGCGGGGGTTTCGGTGGCGCTGTTTGAGCGGCGGCCGTTTGCGGGGGGGAAGGCGTTTTCGTTTGTGGATCCGGAGCATGGGGTGTCGCTGGACAACGGGCAGCACATCACGATGCGCTGCTGCACGGCGTTGGATGCGCTGCTGGGGCGGATTGGTCTGCGGGGGATGGTGTCGTATCAGCGGGCGCTGAATGTGCGGGTGCTGGATCCGGCGAGCGGGTTGAGCGGGGCGATTGCGTCGCTCGGGCCGCTTGCGCCCGCGCCGCTGCATTTGGCCTGGTCGGTGCTGAATTATCGGCATCTGGATGGGCTGTCGCGGCTGCGGATCGGGCGGGCGGTGGGCGCGATGCGGGGGATTGACGAGCGCGGGCGGCGGGAGTTGGATCGGCGCTCGTTTGAGGATTGGCTGCTGGAGCATGGGCAGACGGAGCGGATTGTGGAGCGGTTTTGGGATTTGATCATTTTGCCGACCTGCAACGACCGCTCGGCGGATGTGAGCGCGGCGCAGGCGGTTCAGGTCTGCCAGACGGCGTTTCTGCGGCATTCAAGGGCGGGGGATCTGGGTCTGTTTCGGCGGGGGCTGGGGGAGCTTGCGGAGGCGGCGTTGGGGCGGGCGCGGGCAGCGGGCGCGGAGGCGCGGCTGGGGACTCGGGTTGAGCAGATCGAGCTGGCGGAGGGGCGGGCGGCGGCGGTGCATACGAGCGCGGGCGAGCGCGTCCCGGTGGGCGGGGTGGTGCTGGCGCTGCCGCCGCGCCAGGCGCTGGAGACGCTGCCAGCGGAGGCGCGGGTGCGAGAGCCGTTTTGGCGGCTGGGGCAGTTCGACGCGAGCCCGATTGTGAATGTGCATCTGAAGTGGAGCGAGCCGGTGATGCAGCGGGAGTTTGCGGCGGTGCTGGACCCGAATGTGCAGTTCGTGTTCAACCGCTCGCGGCTGCAGGGCTGGCCGGGGCCGGAGCAGTGGGTGACGTGTTCGCTCAGCGGCGCGCATGAGGCGGTGGGTTTGCCGCAGGAGGAGATTGTGTCGCGGGCGCGGCATGGTCTGCGGCGGGCGCTGCGGCGGACGCGGCAGGCGGAGCTGCTGGCGGCGCGGGTGGTGAAGGAGACGGAGGCGACGTTTCGGCCGTCGCCGGGGATTTTGGCGCATCGGGTGGGGGCGCGGACGCCGATTGGGAATTTGGCGCTGGCCGGGGCGTGGACGGATACGGGCTGGCCGGCGACGATGGAGTCGGCGGTGCGGAGCGGCCATGCGGCGGCGCGGGTGATGCAGGGGGCGCTTGGGGGAGCAGGGTGAGCGGCGGGCGGCGAGAGGTGAGCAGCGGCGGCGCGTATGAGGAGCGGGTGGGCTACTGCCGCGCGGTGCGCAGCGGGCCGCTGGTCTGCGTTTCGGGCACAGCGGCGGTTGAACCCGACGGCGGGGTGACGCCCGGCGGGGCGGGCGCGCAGGCGGAGCGCATCTTCCAAATCATCGAGCGGGCGCTGCGCGAACTCGATGCTTCGATGGATCAAGTGGTGCGGGCGCGGATTTACGTAGTGGATGTTGGGGATTGGCCGGCGGTGGCGGCGGTGTTTCGAGGGCGATTCGGGGGGAGTCGTCCGGCGGCGACGCTGGTGGAGGTGTCGGGGCTGATTGAGCGCTCGATGCTGGTGGAGATTGAGGTGGATGCGTGGTCGCCAGAACTCACCTGACGCACCTGCATCACACCCGAATCGGCCCCAACCCTCGCTGCTCGCGCAGCTCGTTGGTCTTGCGCAGCAGCTGCGGCTCGCTTCCAATCAGGCGCGCCAACTGATTGGTGGAGCAGCCGATGGCGGCGGCGGTGTCGGCGAGGGAGGCGTCGAGCGCCTCGAAGAGGTCGAGCAGGTGCTGCGCGCCGGCCCAGAAATCTGGGTGGCGCGGGCCGACTCGCTGGCGCGCGCCGGGGAGGATGCGCTGGAGGGCGGGCGGGGGATGGTAGGCGTCGAGCGAGACGGGGCGGCGGAGTTCGAGGGCGATGGCGCGGCGCAGGCGGGCGAGGGCGGTTTGGCGGTTTTGGGCCTGGGAGCGGCGCTCGGAGGCCTGGGCGCTGACGCCGCTGGGGGTGTGGACGAGGCGCACGGCGGTGTCGCGCCGGTTGCGGTGCTGCCCGCCGGGGCCGGAGACGCGGAAGCGGTCGAAGCGGCACTGCGCCAGCAGCTCCGCGTCGCCCAACGCCAGCCAGTCTTCGCCCGCCACCGCCGCAGACTAACCGCGCCGCTCTATGCTCAGATTCCGCCAGCGCCCAGATTTCGACGGAGGGGCGAAGACCATGAGCGAAGCAGCGCCGCGCGACGGAACGGCCAACGTCAACGGCCTCGATCTGCACTATCTCGATTGGGGCGGCGCGGCCGACGCCCCGGCTGTGGCGTTGCACGGGTTTGCGCTGAATTGCCACTCCTGGGATGAGGTTGCGCCGGCGCTTTCGGATCGGCTGCACTGGTACGCGCTCGACCAGCGCGGACATGGGCTTTCGGATCGCGCGGCCGAGCTGGCCGACTATTCGCGCGATCACATGGCCGACGACATTCGGGGCTTCATCGAGCGGGCGGGGCTGGAGCGTCCGATCGTAATTGGCCACTCGATGGGGGGGATGAACGCGATGACGTTCGCGAGTCGGCATCCGCAGGCGCTGCGGGCGCTGATTCTGGTGGATGTGGGTCCGGAGGTGACGGTGGACGGGGCGCAGCAGGTGCGGCAGTTTGTGGCGGGGCCGTATGAGATGGACTCGCTGGAGGCGTGGGTGGAGCACACGCACAAGTACTATCCGTACCGCTCGAAGGAGGGCATTCGCAAGCGGCTGGAGGTGTCGCTGCGCGAGACGCCGGAGGGCAAACTGGCGAAGCAGTTCGACGAGCGGTTTCGGCAGGCGGAGTTTCGCGGCGTGGCGGACAGCCGCAGCGACATCTGGGAGACGGCGCGAGGGCTGCGCTGCCCGACGCTGCTGCTGCACGGGGAGAAGAGTCCGGTGCTGAAGCGCGAGCAGGCGGAGCGCTTCGCGGAGGCGGTGGATTCGGTGCGGCTGGTCACGATTGCCGAGGCGGGGCACTCGGTGGCGGGCGACCAGCCAGAGGCGTTCGCCGAGGCGGTGCGCGCTTTTCTGGCCGATCTGGCTGAGTGAGTGGGCGGGCTTGACTGAGTTGAGCGCGCCGCGCCGCCGCGGGCGACGCCGACGCCGGACGACGCTGATCGTTCCGATCATCGGCGCGGTGATCGGCTTTGTCGGCGCGATGGTGATTCTGTACTCGCTTAACCTGGGCGGGGGCGGCTCGGAGTATCCGCCGGGTTACTACGGGGATGTGTTACGGCTTTCGGCGGCGGCGGATGCGGAGCTCGAGGTGATTATGCCGATTGAGGCGGGGATCGCCTGCCGCGACGGGGAAGAGGCGGCCTGCTGGGCGCGGCGCGAGCACCTGCGCCGGGGGGTGCCGCGCTGGTTGCAGCTGCGCGATGATCTGTTTGCGCTGGAGCCGCCCGAAGAGGCCGCGGGCTGGCATCGTCGGTATCTGGTGGCGGTGGCGAATTTGGCGGGTGGGTTTAACGCGGAGTTTCAGGCGCTGCTGGAGGACGACCGCGCGGAGTATCTGGCGGCGCTGGAGCGCACGCGGGAGGCGAGCGAGATCGAGCGGGCGCTGACCGATGAGTTCAATCGGCGGTTTGCCCATCACATTAGGGGCTGAGCGCGCCGGTTTTGCTCGTGGTGCGGGCCTGGTCTCCGAACGTGTATACTATGAAGCGAGCGCTTGCGCAGCCAGACGGGAGCCATCGGTGGGCACGCCCAACTTCGCCAACCGCACGCTGTATCACGGCGACAACCTGCCGTTTCTGCGCGGGATGAACTCGGAGACGGTGCAGCTGATCGCGACGGATCCGCCGTTCAACAAGGGGCGGGATTTTCACGCGACGCCGGACAGTCTGGCGGCTGGGGCGAAGTTCGAGGATCGCTGGCGCTGGGAAGTGGATGTGCATTCGGAGTGGGTGGATGCGATTCAGGACGACTGGCCGGCGGTGTGGCAGGTGATTGGGGCGGCCAGAGTCGCCGGCGGCGAGGATATGGCGGCGTTTCTCTGTTGGCTCGGCGTGCGGCTGCTGGAGATGCACCGCATTCTGCGCGAGGACGGCAGCCTTTATCTTCATATCGACCATACGGCGGCGGCCTACGCCAAGACGTTGCTCGATGCGATCTTCGGGCGGAAGAATTTTCGCAACGAGATCGTCTGGTGTTACACCGGACCCGGCAACGTCACACGCTGGTTTCCGCGCAAACACGACACGCTGCTGTTCTACGCAAAATCAGCGGCGGCGGTATTCAACCGCGACGCGGTGCGGATTCCCTACAAACAGCTCAATACGCAGCATCGGCAGCCGGGCGGCGGCGGGATCGGTGGCAACCTGACGCCCGAAACCGTCGGCGAGTTCCGCGAAAAGGGCAAGGTCCCCGAGGACTACTGGCTCGAAGACCGCGACGGCATGTCGCCGGTCGGACGGCGCGCAGCCGAGCGCACGGGCTATCCGACGCAGAAGCCGCTCGCGCTCTACGAGCGGATTATCAAAGCGTCGTCGAACGAGGGCGACTTTGTGCTTGATCCGTTCTGCGGCTGCGCTACGACGCCGGTCGCAGCGGAGAATTTGCAGCGGCAATGGGTTGGGATCGACATCTGGGACAAGGCGCACGAGACCGTGCTTAAGCGGCTGGCATCGCTGGGCTTGGGCGACCGCCCGATCCGAGTGGCGGAAGTCGGCTATAGCACTGTGGCGCCCGTGCGCTCCGATGATGGGGCGGTTGTCGCGCCGCCCGGTCCGAAGATGAGCCGGCGGGAGATGCAGGATTTCCTGATCGGGCGGAACGGGATCGTCTGCACGGGCTGCGATCGGGAGTTCGATGATCCGCTCTATCTGGAGTTGGACCACAACACGCCGCGCTCCGCCGGAGGGCTCAACCACATCTCGAATCGGCTGCTGTTGTGCGGGCCGTGCAATCGGATTAAGTCGAACAAGCTGACGCTGAGCGGGCTGCGTGCGGAGAACGCGCGGCGCGGGCGGATGTGATGGCCATACTGCGTAACCAAATTTGTCCGCGGCCCGGGCGGGGTTATCTGGCGCTGTTGATCGTCGTGTTTCTGCTGGGGGTTGGGACCGGCGTCGGCACAATTTTGGCGGGGAGCGGCGCGGCGGCGCGGGCGCTGATCGGCGCGTTTTTCGCGTTGCCGATCCTGGCTCTTGTGTTACTGCCGCTGCACGCGGCATTCCGCACGCAGTATGACCTGACGGAGCGGTCGCTGGCGCTTCGGGCCGGGATTGTCATCAAAGCGGAGTTGGAGTGGGTGGAGATTGCGGAGGTTGTTCGGGTGCCGTTCATACCGCGGGTGCTTGGCTGGGGCGGCGGGCGCGGATTGGCGAATCGGTTTACGGACGGTGTGCGGATTACTACGCGGCGTGGGGGGATTTACTATGTGAGTCCTACGGATTCGGAGGTGTTTGTGGAGGATGTACTGGGTGCGATGGGTGCGATGGGCGAGGGGACTGGCGTTGTTGCTGGCTCGGGGCGCTCACCCCCCACCTAACCTCCCCCCTTTCAGGGGGGAGGGATGAATTGGGGAAGGGGGATGGATTAGGGGAGGGTGGATTGAGGGGGGATGAATTGGGGAACAGGTGGGTAGTGGCGGTGGGTGGGTTCCTGCCTGCGCAGGAATGACGGAGGGGGCGCAGGTATGACGGAAGAGGTGGCGGAGGGGTAGGTAGATGCTAGGGGGTGTTTTCGAGGATGGTTTTGAGTTGGGTGAGTTCTTTTTTGAGTTGTTTGGTCATCATGGGGCGGACGATGAAGGGGAGGACGCGGAACATGAAGCTGGTGACGATGTGGTCGCTGCCGGCGGTGAGGGAGTTGCGGACGAGGGTGGCGGAGGAGCCGCGGCGGTCGAGTTCGAGGAGGGCGCTGAAGGGGAAGGGGCCCTGGTGGGCTTCGGTGGCGAGCCGGCGCGGCGGGCGGAAGTCGGTCACGGTCATGATCACCGGCGCGCTGCCGCCGCCGTAGGTGTAGACGGCGCGGACTTCGGAGCCGCGGCGGACCTCGCCGCCGCCGACCAGCTCGGACTCGGACATGCCGTCGACCCAGTGGTCCTGGTTGCGAGCGTCGCTGACGTAGGCCCAGACATCTTCGATCGGGCGGGCGATTTCGAGTTCGACGGAGGCGCTGAGGCTGACCATTGTGGGCGCTCCGTCAGGCGTCGGCGAGGGCGGCGCGGAGGTGGACGATCTCTTCGCGCAGCATGCTGCGGGCTTTGAGGTTGGAGAGCGGGCGCAGCGGGCCGAAGAACAGCGCCTGGAGCGCGTTGCGGCTGGTGAGCGTGACGGTGTAGGTGAAGCGGGTGCCGCCGCCCTCTTCGGCGAGCGTGATTTCGGTGAGGTAGGGGATGCCGGCGTCGGGCGCGTGCCAGGCGACGCTGTGGGGCGCGTCGAAGCGGGTGATTTGGGCGGTGATGCGCTCGCGGCCGTTGTTGGTGGCGACGACCTGCGCGTCGAGCCCGATGCCGCCGCCGCCGACCACGCTGGAGTCGGACATGCCGGCGACCCAGTGGTCCTGGTTGCGAACATCGCTGACGTAGGCCCAGACGTGCTCGATGGGATGGTCGAAGAGGGCGGTGATTTGGCTGGTCCACTGCACCATGGCGGGGCGCTTTCGTTTTGGCGGCTGCGATCAGCCTGGCTAGCGGAAGAGGTCCTGCTCCGGGGGGCGCAGAAGGGCGGTGTGGTCGGCTTCGACGACGGGGATGTTGAGGCCGCGGATCACGGCGACGGGAACGCGATCGAGTTTGTTCATCACCGGTTCGGCGGCGGAGGCGAATTCGTCGGCCCAGGCCATCTCGGTCACGCGCAGGTCGTAGCCCTGCTCGTCGTATTCGCCGATGTAGGAGTGGATCGGCTCCATGCCGCTGACGCCAATGGCGATGTTGGTGAGTCCCTGCCGCCAGGGGCGGCCGAAGGTGTCGGAGACGATCACGGGGACATCGGGCTGCCCACGCTCGCGCAGGCCGGCGCGAATTTGCGCGGCCGAGGCCGAGGAGTCGAGCGGGAGCAGGGCGACGGCGAGTCCGCCGCCGACGTTGGACTGGTCGACGCCGGCGTTGGCGCAGACCCAGCCGTGTCGCGTTTCGGCGAGGATCAACCCGCGGGCCATGCGGACGATGCGCGCGGACTCGCGGAGGACGAGCTCGACGGCGCGCGGGTCTTTGTCCCAGGCTTGGGCCCACTCGACGGCGAATTGGCCGGCTTGCACATCGTCGAGGGAGATCACGCGGCCTTCGGCCTTGGAGATGATCTTTTGGGTGACGACGAGCACATCGCCGCGTTCGAGCGGGGTGTTCTGGGCGCGCAGGGCGGCGTCGATCAGTTGGGCGAGATCGTCGCCCTGGGCGACTTCGGGGATGCCGCCGACGGCGAAGACGCGGTATTCGGACGGCGGGGCGGTCACTCGTCGATGCCCACGACCTGCACCGCGGCCTGCGCCTTGTAGCGGCGGTTGATGCTGAGCAGCAGGGCGGTCAGCCCCTCGACGAAGTTGGACATCGCCAGCGCGCCGGCGTCGACGGGCCGCAGGCGCGGCATGCGCTCGACCATTTCGATCACGGTCTGCTTGGCCTCGGCGTCGTCGCCGGTGATCAGCACATCGCCCTCCATCTCGTTTTCGAGCGCCTGGAGTTTACGGGCGCTGAGGTTATGGAATGCGCCGATCACGCGGGCGTCGGGCAGCAGCGCCTGGGCCTGCTCGGTGGCGCTGCCCTGCTCGACGGGGGTGATGCCCGGCTGCCCATCGACGAATTGGAGCGGGACGGCGGCGTCGACGACGATTTTGGCACCGATGTCGCTGCGCAGGTCGTTGAGGGTGGCTTCGTGTCCGTCAAAGGGGACGACGACCACGACGATTTCAGCCTCGCGGACGACATCGCGGTTGATGCCGCCGTCGGCGTCGGCCTCGCGCCCGACGGCGGCGAGGGCGTCGCGGATTTGCTGTGCGGCGTCGGCGGCGCGCTCGGGGCGGCGCGAGCCGATCAGCACGCGGTCGTCGGCGAGGGCGAGGCGCATGGCCAGTCCAAGGCCTTCGGGGCCGGTTCCGCCGATGAAGCCGATGGTGGTCAATTGGGGCTCCCGTCCGGGGCTGGGCGTATGCTGGCAGCCTGTGGCCGGCTGCATTGGGGAGGTGCAGTCTGCGCCGCGCGCACGATATCAGAGCCGGATCAGGGGCAGCGCGATGGTGTTGAGCGGCGACGCAGTGGACCTGCGGGGCATCGCGCTGACCTACGCGAGCGCCGACGGCGCGCCCCTGCCGGCAGTCGCGCCCACCACGCTTACGATTCCCGCGGGCCAGTTCGTCTCGCTGGTGGGACCGAGCGGCTGCGGCAAGACCTCGCTGCTGCGGGTCATCGCCGGGCTGCAAGCGCCTACGGCAGGGCAAATCACGATCTTCGGCGACGAGCCGGCGGAGGCGCAGCGTCTGAAAGAGATCGGGCTGGTCTTTCAGGAGCCGGCCCTGCTGCCCTGGCGCGATGTCGAGGCCAACATCCGCTTGGGGCGCGAACTCAATCCGACCCGCACGCGGGACGGAGCGTCGATCGCTCAGCTGATCGAGCTGGTGGGGCTCGGCGAGTTTCGCCATTTTCGGCCCGACGCGCTGTCGGGCGGTATGCAGCAGCGGGTCGCGATTGCCCGCGCCTTGGCGCTCGATCCGCCGCTGCTGCTGATGGACGAGCCGTTCGCGGCGTTGGACGAGATCACCCGCGAGCAGATGCGCTACGAGCTGCTGCATCTCTGGGCGGTGGCGCCGACCCAGGCCGAGCGGCCGCGCTCGGCCGTGTTCGTCACGCACAGCGTGAACGAGGCGGTGGCGGTGGCCGACCGTGTGCTGGTGATGTCGCCGCGGCCGGGCGAGATCGTGGCGGACATTCCGATTCACAGCCCGCGTCCGCGCGCGCCCGAACACGAGCAGTCGGAGCGATTTTTGGAAGATGCAGCGGCGGTGCGGGCGGCGCTGCGCAGCGGCGCGCCCAATGTTGCGCCCGGCGTCGAGCTCGCGGCGGCGACTGCGTGAGCGCCCCGACGCTCTCGCAGCGCTCGGCGCGAGCGGGGCGGCCGCCGCTGGCGCTGCCCGACCTGGGCGCCGCGCTGCCCTATCTGTTGCCGCCGCTGCTCGCCTTGCTGCTGGCCGGCGTCGCGGTGGAAATCTGGGTCCGCGCCGCTGATGTAAGCCAATTCGTGATGCCGCGTCCGACCGTGGTGCTTGAGGAGTTCTTCGTCGAGTTTCCGCGCTACTTCTCGGAGGGGATGCGCACGCTGACGGTTTCCGTGGGCGGGCTGGCGCTGGGCACCGGCGTGGCCGTGCTGCTGGCAGCCGGCGTGGCGCACTCCCAGCTGTTGGAGCGGGCCGTGCTGCCGATCGCGATTATGGTCAAAGTCACCCCCGTCGTGGCCGTGATTCCCCTGCTGATCATCTGGCTCGGCTACGGCTGGGAGCCGAAAGTCACGATCGCCGCCCTGATCACCTACTTTCCGGTGCTGATCAACGCCATCGCCGGATTCCGCGATGTTGACCCGCGCATGCACGACTTCTTTCGCAGCGTGCACGCCTCGCAGTGGGAGATCTTTCGCCATCTGCGGCTGCCGGCCGCTATCCCCTTCATGTTCGCCGCGCTCAAAATCTCCGTCACGCTGAGCCTGATCGGCGCGGTGGTGGCTGAATTCTTCACCGCCGGGCAGGGCGGGCTGGGCTCGGTCATCCGGATCGAGCAGAACGAGGTTCGGCTGTTCAAGGTCTTCGCCGCCGTGCTGATGTTGACCGTGCTGGGCGTGGCGCTCTCAACGGCGCTGATCGTCTGCGAGCGGCTCTGGTCCTGGCGCGTCAGCCAATCATCCGCGAATATCTGAGAGGGAGGCAGCCATGCGCGACGAGGACGAGCAGCCGCAGCAGGCCGAGGCTGAGGAAGGCGAGGCCGCGCCGCGCGAGGCGACCGAGCGCGCCGAGCGCCGCCTGCCCCAGCGCCAGGCCCCGGCCGAGTCGGACACGGTGGTAATCAAATTCAGCGCCGACGGGCTGGTTCTGGAAATGGAAGCCGACGATGTGGACCTCGGCACGGATCTGAAGGTGCGGCGCGAGCATCGGCTGATCGCGGAGTTTCGCCGCGACGCGGTGGACGGCTGGTGGTACAAGAGCGCGGTGCTGCGCGATCTGCACCCGGCCGACGGGCGCGGCGAGTGAGCGGCTGTCGCACATAGCACGTAGCGGCAAAGCGGCATACGCTGAGCGCGGTCGCTATCGCCGCGGCAACCCCGCGGAAGCGGCACCGGATCGCCGGCCGGCCCCTCGAGATTCTCCGGACGCACCCACGTTTGGCGGCCACGCGCCGCATCGTTCTGGAGAATCGCCGTGTCTTCGCTCGTTTCCGTCCGCCGTCCCCGTTTCCTGCTGCTCGCCGCGCTGACTCTGATCGCGCTGGTCGGCGCCGCCCTCGCCGCGTGCGGCGACGGCGAGCCGGAAGAGCTCACGATGCGCTACATGGGCGGGTTTCGGGCGCAGGCCAACCTGCCCTTCGTCGCCGTTTACGTCGCTGAAGACCAGGGCTTCTTCGCCGAAGAGGGGCTGGCCGTCGAGATCGAGCACGCCGCCACCGGCGAGCACAAGAGCCTGCTGCTCTCGGGCGACATCGACATCACCACGCTGCCGGCCTCGGAGATGATGCAGCTGCGCTCCGACTCGGACGCGCCGATGGTCGCGGTGACGCTGTTCGGGCAGCGCGGCGATTTCGGTTATGTGGTGCTGGAGGAGAGCGGGATTCAGTCGCCCGCCGACTTCGCGGGCAGGCTGGTCGGCTTCAAGGGGCAGGTGCAGGCCGAGTTCCTGGCGATGATTCACGCACACGGGCTGAGCACCGACGACATGGAGCTGGTCTCGGTGGGCTTCAACCCGGTGGTGGTGGTGGAGCAGCAGGTGGATGTGTATCCGGTCTTCCTCTCGAACGAGCCGGACACGCTGACGCGGGTGATGGGCGCGGAGATCAATGTGTTCGAGGCGGCCGACTACGGAGTGCCGACGCTGGGCGTGGTCTACGTGGTGACGGAGGAGTATCTGGAGGACGAGCAGAACCGGGAGCGCGTGGAGCGCTTCCTGCGGGCGACGCTGCGGGCGTTCGAGTTCGCGCTGGAGGACCCGGCCGCGGCGATCGAGTCGACCCAAAAGTTCATCCCCGAAGAGGCGGACCTGGAGCACGAGCTGTTCATTCTGGAGACGGAGCTGGCCAACGCGGTGTCGGAACTGACCGACCAGAACGGCTTGGGCTGGTTCACGACGGAGCAGTTCGGGGCGCTGCAGGAGGTGCTGCTCCAATATGAGGCGATGGAGCGTCCGGTGGATCTGGCGCTGGCGCTGGATCGCTCGTTCCTGGAGCGGATTCACGCGGAGTAGCGGGGGCGACCGGGGCGTGGCGCGACTTGGTGGCGGGCTCGTTGACTTCCACCCCTCACCTCACCTCCCCCCTGGGAGGGGGGAGGGATGAATTGGGGAAAGGGTGAGTGGGGGTGTGGTGTGGGTGTGTGGGTTCCTGCCTGCGCAGGAATGACGGAAGAGGAGCGCAGGAATGACGGAGTTGGGCGTGGGGTTAGACGGCGGAGGGGCGGCAGGAGCGATCGGGGCGCGGCGCGACTTGGTGGGCGGGCTCGTTGCCTTCCACCCCCCACCTAACCTCCCCCTTGGGAGGGGGGAGGGATGAATTGGGGAAGGGGTGAGTGGGGGTGTGGTGTGGGTGCGTGGGTTCCTGCCTGCGCAGGAATGACGGAAGAGGGGCGCAGGAATAACGGAAAGGGCGCGGGTATGACGGAAGAGGGCGCGGGTATGACGGGAGGGAGCGCAGGAATGACGGAGTTGGGCGTGGGGCTAGACGGCGGAGGGGGTTTTGCTGCGGAGGAATTTTTCCTGGCCGGGGGTGGGCTTGTCGCCGGGGTAGTGGAGCTTTTTGAGCATGGGGCGCTCGGGGAAGATGTGGACGGCGTCCCAGCCGCAGGACTGCTCGCAGAGGCGGCAGCCGGTGCAGTTCTTCTCGATCACGACGGCCTGGCCGAAGAAGTCGGAGGCGCTTTCGGTGAAGTCGAGCTCGAGCGCTTCGAAGGGGCAGACGTTGATGCAGAGTTCGCAGCCGGAGCCGATGCATTTGTCGGGGTCGACGACGGCTTTGGGCCACTCCTTCTTGGCGAACTTGCGGCAGATGTCGCCGTCGTCGTCGAGGATGCACTCGACGGGGCAGACAGCGCCGCAGGCGCCGCAGTCGATGCAGAGCGCGGGGTCGATGTAGTGGATGGTGTTGCGCTCGCCCCAGATGGCGTTGGTCGGGCAGCGGTTGGTGCAGGCGGTGCAGCCGATGCAGGTTTCGACGATTTCGTAGGCCACCGTGCGTCTCCAAGCCGTGTGCGGGGCGACGAGGTTGAGTATACGGGCAGAGCGGCGGTGGGGACAATGCACCGTGTGTCATCGCTGCGGGCGGATCGCTGATAATGTTGAACTTGGGCGGAGACGACGGGGCACACATGCTGGACAGCAAGCGACGATTCTCATCGGTCATTGCGCTCGCCGCGGCAGCGGCGCTGGCGCTGGCGGCGTGCTCGGGCGATTCAGCGGAGCCGGCGCAGCCTGCTGCGCCGCAGGAGACGGGCGCGCAAACGGAACCGCAGGCGCAGCAGCCGGCGGCCCAGCCTGAGCCGACCGCGACAGCGGAGCCTGAGGAGCCGGCCGAGCCGGAGCCGACGGAACCGGCCGAGGTGGAGGATGCGGGGGATCAGGCGGGCGCCGATGACGGGCTCGTGTGCGACTACTCGGATCGGGACACGCTGGTCGAGGGAGAGCGGTTGTGCTCGAGCATCGGGAGCGCGGAAGAGGTGAAGCAGTTCCGCTTCGCGGCGGAGGCGAACGAGTGGCTGCGGATTTCGGTGGACGGCCTGGACGGGATGGACCCGATCCTGACGATTTTGCAGCCGGACCGGACGGATCTGGCGCGCAACGACGATCGTTCGGCGACGAATCGGGATTCGCTGCTGCTGGTGCAGATTCCGACGAGCGGGGACCAGGTGATTCGGGTGGGCGCGTTCGACGGAGCGTCGCTGGGGGATTTCGTGATTCAGGTGGAGCGGCTGACGGTGGGGAACGACATCAACCAGGAGATCGTGGCGGTTGGGTCTTCAACGCCGGCGCGGCTGGACTTCCCCAGCGATGTGGACGAGTTCGAGTTCCGCGGGCGGGCGGGACAGACGGTGACGATTTCGGTGGACGGGGACCTCGGGGTGGATGTCTACTCGCAGCTGATTGATCCGTCGGGCAACTGGATCGCGGGAGACGACGACAGCGGGCATGGGCTGGATGCGGAGATGGCGCTGACGCTGGAGCAGGACGGTCTGCATCGGGTGGAGGTGTGGGCGGCGCTGAATCTGGAGGGGCAGCGGCAGTTGATCGGGGCGTACAACGTGATCGTGCGGGAGCAGCCGGCGACGGGCCCGCTGGAGGAGCGAACGGCGGGCGACACGACGGGCGTGGCGATCACGTTCCTCGATGCGCTGCGGCAGGGCGACAGCGCGACGATTCTGGCGCTGGCGGGACCGGAAGCGCTGACGACATGGGGCTGGCAGAACACGGGGGATGTGGACCGGGATTTGGAGAAGATGCAGTCGATCGGTCTGGGCGCGACGGTACTGCAAAGCGTGGCGCGCTCGGACACGCTGAACGAGGATCGCGCGCGGGTCTATCTGCAGCTGGCGGAGGACGACTGGCTGCGGTTCGAGCTGGCGTCGGTGGGCGGCCTGTGGACAGTGGATTTCTGGTCGCACCAGAGCTCCGCGCCGCCGGGCGCGGGCGCTGGAGCGGCCGAGTCGGAGCCGGAAGAACCGGAGGCAGAGTCGGAACCTGAGCCGGAAGCGGACGCAGAGGCGACGGAATCGGACGACGAAGCAGAGGAGTTGACGGAATGAGCAGGCAACTGGACGGTCGGATCGAGATGACGGACGGTCGGGAGGCGGTCTGGTCGAGCCATCGCTCGGGGATGCAAATTCAGTTCGGGGTGTCGGCGGAGTTGAGCGGCTCGGAAGGGGTGTTCATGACGCGGCAGAAGATTCCGCCGGGGATGGCGAGCACGCCGCATTTCCACGTGAACTGCGAGACGGCGATGTACATCCTGCAGGGGCCGATCGTGATGCGCTACGGGGAGTCGCTGGAGCACGAGCATCGGGTGGAGACGGGGGACTTTCTGTATGTGCCGCCGCATGCGGTGCATCAGATCATGAATCCGTCGGGGGAGGCGGACGCGGAGGTGGTGCTGTGCCGCAACGCGGCGGAGGAGATCGTGGAGGAGGTGGAGGTCGGGGGGTGATGGGTGGTGTGGTTCCTGCCTGCGCAGGAATGACGGAGAGGGGGGGCAGGAATGACGGGAAGGGGGGTGCAGGAATGGCGGGAAGGGAGGCGGGAAGGGAGAGTGAAGGATGGCGGGAGGAGGCAGGGCTTGGGAGGGGGTGCCGCGAGCATGCGATGGTGGCGGCTCGTGGCGTCCCACCCCCCACCTCACCTCCCCCTGGAAGGGGGGAGGGATGAATTGGGGAAGGGAGTGGGTGTACTTGGGTGGGTTCCTGCCTGCGCAGGAATGACGGAAGAGGGGCGCAGGAATGACGGAAGAGGGGCGCAGGAACGACGGGAAGGGGGCGCAGGAATGAGGGAATGGCGGGAAGGGAGAGTGCAGGATGGCAGGAGGAGGCAGGGCTTGGGAGGGGTGCCGCGGGCGGGCGGTGGTGGCGGCTCGGGGCGTTCCACCCCCCACCTAACCTCCCCCCTGGGAGGGGGGAGGGATGAATTGGGGAGGAGGAGTGGGTGCCTGGGTGGGTTCCTGCCTGCGCAGGAATGACGGAAGAGGGGCGCAGGAATGGCGGGAAGGGGGCGCGCAGGGGTCAGAGGGTTATGGCGCCGTATTTTTGGCGTAGGGCGGGGACTGTTTCGGTGATGTAGGCGTTGAGGGCGGCTTCGTCCCAGGGGGCGCGGAGGGCGACATTGACGCCGGCTGCGCCGGCGTCAATGTATTGCGAGACGCGGTCGAAGGCGTCGTCGGGGGTGCCGGTGAGCGAGCCTTCGGCGATGCGGTCGGCCTGCTCGCCCCACTGGGCCTCCAGTTGCTCGCGGGCTTTGGCGGCCTGCTCGGCGGTGCTGCTGAGGGTGAACTGGAGATTGATCGTGCGGGCGATGCTCTGGGGGTCGCGGCCGAGGTCGGCGCAGTGTTGGTCGAGCACGCCGTTGAGGCGGGCGAATTCCTCGACGCCGATGTAGGGCACGTTCCAGCCCTCCATGTATTGGGCGGCCATGCGCAGCGTCTTGCGCTCGCCGCGCCCGCCGATCCAGAGCGGCATCTTCTCCTGGAGCGGCGGCGGTTGGCAGGTCGCGTCCACCGCCTGATAGTGAATCCCCTCGAAACTGGTCCGCTCCTGGGTCAGCATGCCGCGGATGATCTGGACGCCCTCTTCGAGCATCACGAAGCGGTCGCGCAGGGCGGGGAAGCCGTAGCCGTAGCCGCGGAACTCCATTTCGTGCCAGCCGGCGCCGAAGCCCGGCTCGAGGCGTCCGCCCGAAATGTGGTCGAGCGTGGTCAGCGTCTTGGCCAGGGTGGCGGGGTTGCGGTAGGGGACGCAGAAGACGAGGCAGCCGATGCGGACGCGCTCGGTTTCGGCGGCGATCACGGCCATGCATGCGGTCGACTCGAAGTGGGGCGACATGCCGTCCACGGGCGGCGCTTCGTAGAAGTGGTCCCAGACCGAGATCCAGTCCATTTCCTGCTCGTCGATCCAGCGCCAGAGGCTGCGCAGCTCGTCCATCGCCACGTTCTGCTGACCGGTGTGTACGCCAAAGGAAACGGCCATGGTTCGCTCTTTCCGTCAGTGGTGCGGGCAGTGGGCGCGCGCGCTGCGAGGATAGCGCGGCTACGGCTCGTTGGACGGCTCGCCGCCTGGTTTGCTCGGTTCGCTTGGTTTGGCCGTGGGCGCAGGGGCGGATTGGGGCTGGGCGGATGTGGAGGAGATGGGGGTGGAGCGGGAGCCGGGCGAGGGCGGGCGGGCGTCGATCGGCGCGGGCTGGGGCAGGGACTGGCTGCCGCCGGCAAGCCCGCTGACGCGGATCAGCGCGCTGCCGAGGAAGTGCAGCAGGTAGCCGACCAGCCAGATCGCGAGCGCGAGGATGAACCAGACGGCGCGGAGCAGACCGCCGAAGCCCTGTCGCAGGGTGTGGCGGTCAGGGGTCGGGCCGCCGGCGGCGCGAGACATTAGGGGGCCTCGATCGGGCTGGCTTCGCGCCAGCCCTCCAGCTCCACGCCGTAGTAGCGGCCGAGCAGCATCACCGCCAGGCGTTGCTTGGCTTTGCCGATGCCGGGCAGCTTGTCGAGCCGCTTCATCGCCGTTTTGGCGTCGGGCGCGTCGCCCCAGATCGCCCCCGCGTCGCCGCCCCAGTCCGCCGCGAGCGCCTGGCACGCCTCATGCACCCGCTTGCCCATGCTCGCGGGGAAGCGGTGGATCGCCGGCTTCGCCCGGAACAGCTCCACAAACTCCTCCTGATCCATCGCCGCGATCTTGGCCGGATCGAGATGCCCCAGCCGCCGCCGCAACTCGGCCGGACCGGCAAACGCGCGCTCCGTCGAAATCTGCTGATCCAGCACGATGCCGATCAGCAGCGCGTTGGAGTCTTCGGCCAGCAGCTGGTCGGCCTCCGCGTCGCCGGTGAACTTGATCAGCGGCGTGCCGGCGTCGGTCCATTCCGGCTTGATCTCCAGATAGCGTTCGGGGTGTCCCATGGTGCTGCGCTCCTTTCGCGGCGCGTGTCAGCGCGCCTGCGGTGGTCAGGGGAAGAGGCCGAGGTCGAGGTAGCTCTGGGCGACCCGTTCGAGCGAGATCAGGTAGCCGGCGGTGCGCAGGTCGGGCAGGCCGCGTTCGCGGCGGACCTGGGTCATTCGGGCGTAGGACTCGGACATGGTGTAGGCGAGGGCGTTGCGCACGATATCCAGTTCGTCGGGGCCGGCGGCAGCGGCGCGGCGGCGGCCGGGGTCGATCGTGGTGCCCGTCTGTTGCTCGATCGTGTCGAGCAGGTTGTTGTTCTGCACCTCGGTCTGGCGGGTGATCATGCGGTCGAACGAGACATGGGAGAGGTTTTTGATCCACTCGAAGTAGGAGACGGTCACGCCGCCGGCGTTGAGGTAGAGGTCGGGGATGACGGTGATGCCGCGCTCGCGCAGGATCGCGTCGGCTTCGGGCGTGGTGGGGCCGTTGGCGGCTTCGGCGACGACGCGGGCGTGGATGCGGGCGGCGTTGTCGATCGTGAGCTGGTGTTCGAGCGCGGCGGGGATCAGGATGTCGCATTCCTGCTCGAGCACTTCGTGCGATTGGCTGAGCACCTGGGCGGCGGGATAGGCGGCGACGCCGCCGTGCTCGCGGCGATGGCGGTCGATCGCTTCGACATCCAGACCGCTCGCGTCGTAGAGGCCGGCGTCGATCTCGCCGATGCCGACGATCAGCGCGCCGGCCTCGGCCAGTTCGCGCGCGGCGTGGAAGCCGACATTGCCCAGCCCCTGCACGATGATTCGCTTGCCGGCGACGCCGCCGCGCAGGCCGGAGGCGGCGTCCTCGGCGGAGTCGGCGAGGCAGTTGACGATGCCGTGGTAGACGCCCAGGCCGGTCGCCTCGCGGCGGCCGGGGATGCCGTGCAGGGAGACGGGTTTGCCGGTGACGCAGCCCCAGTAGTTGATGTCTTCGGGGTGCAGCACGCGGTAGGTGTCGGCGATCCAGGCCATTTCGCGCTCGCCGGTGCCGTAGTCGGGCGCGGGCACATCGACGGCCGGGCCGATGAAGTTTTTCTGGTTGAGTTCGACGGTGAGGCGTCGGGTGACGCGCTCGATGAAATCGGCGTCGCGCTCGTGCGGATCGATGCAGACGCCGCCCTTTGCGCCGCCGAAGGGGACATCGACGAGCGCGCACTTGAACGTCATCAGGGCGGCCAGGCCCATCACCTCGCGCTGGCTGACCATCGTGCTGTAGCGGATGCCGCCTTTGGTGGGCAAGCGGTGGTGGGAGTGTTCGGCGCGGTAGGCCTCGATGATTTCGAGTTGGCCCTGCTCGTTGCGCACGGGGAAGTGCATCACGTGGATGTTGTTGCAGGTTTTGACCTGGTCGAGCAGGCGCGCGTCGTAGCGGCTGTAGGCCGCGGCGGCGTCGAAGAAGGCGACGAAATCGCTGTAGAGGTCGGCGTCGGCCATGGCCGGGGGCTCGGCTGTCTGCTGTTGTCTGGTCAGGAGCGGGGCAGGCCGAGTCCGCGGGTGGCGATGATGCCGCGCTGGATTTCGGAGCTGCCGCCGGCGATGGTGGCGGGCACGCTGGACATGTACTGCTCGGTGAACCAGCCCTTCATCTGCGCGTAGGGGTCGCCCTTGCGCAGCGCGCCGAACGAACCCATCACGTTGATGCCGAAGCGGGCGAAGCGCTGGCCGAGTTCGGAGCTGAACATTTTGGCGATGCTCGCTTCGTGGTTGGGGGCGAGCCCGCCCTGCTGCATCGAGAGCACGCGCAGCGAGAGCATGCGCGAGACCTCGATGTTGATCGCGACATCGGCGACGCCGTTCTGCTCGCGCTTCTCGGTCGAGCCGGGGCGCTCCTGCATCCAGCCGATGAAGTCGTCGAAGTTGCGGCGCAGGGCGGCGGAGCCGCTCAATGCGGAGCGCTCGAAGTCCATCGTGGCCATGCCCACGTACCAGCCGCGGTTTTCTTCGCCCACACGGTTCTGCACGGGGACGCGGACATCCTCGAAGAAGACCTCGTTGAAGCCGTGGCCGCCGAGCATGTTGATCAGCGGGCGGACGGTGATGCCGGGCGTGTTCATGTCGACCAGCAGGTAGGTGATTCCGCGGTGCTTGGGGGCGTCGGGGTCGGTGCGGACGAGGGCGAACATCCAGTCGGCGCGGTGGGCGTTGCTGGTCCAGATTTTCTGGCCGTTGATCACGTAGTCGTCGCCGTCGCGCACGGCGCGGGTCTGGAGCGAGGCGAGGTCGGAGCCGGAGCCGGGCTCGGAGTAGCCCTGGCACCAGGAGGCGCGGGAGGAGACGATGTCGTCGAGGAAGCTCTGCTTCTGCTCGTCGGTGCCGTAGGCGAGCAGGGTGGGGCCGACGTAGCCGACGGAGATCAGGTCCGGTCCCGGCACGCGGTTGTAGGCGAGTTCTTCGTTGAAGATGGCCTGCTCGACGAAGCTGAGGCCCATGCCGCCGTGCTCTTTGGGCCAAGCGGGCGCGGTCCAGCCTTTTTCGGCAAGAGTCTTGCGGACGCCCTTGGAGAACTCCCAGGCTTCGTCGGAGCCTTCCTCGGTGAGGTCGAACTCGGCGCCGTTCCAGTCTTCGCCGAACTCGTCGGCGATCCAGCTGCGGATTTCGCTCCGCCAGGCTTCCTGCTCGTTGTTGAACTCGAACTCCATCGCTCAGCCTCGTCTCACCCCGGGCCCAAGGCCCGCGCTGCGGTCAGTGCCCCAGCAGTGTACCGCGCAACGCGCTGGGGTCTGTTCGCGCTTGCGTCATTCCTGCGCCCCGCCGTCATTCCTGCGCCCTCCTCCGTCATTCCTGCGCAGGCAGGAACCCCGGCGACCTCCAGCGCCGCGTCGCCGCTGAACGCTCAGCACCAAGACTAAGCCGCGCCTACTGCGTGGGTTCCTGCCTGCGCAGGAATGACGGAAGAGGGAGTGGCGCGGGCGAGCGGGGCGCAGCGCGATTGGTGTGTTGGCTCGTGGCGTCCCACCCCCCACCTAACCTCCCCCCTGGAAGGGGGGAGGGATGAATTGGGGGAGGGGAAGGGCGAGCGCGGGAGTGGTGGAGCGGGTTTGGCGCGGGCGTCAGTCGAGGGGGAACTGGTAGTGGATCGCCTCGCGCGGCGGGGTTTCGCCGGCGCGCTCTGAGGGAATGTCCAGGGAGACGGCGAAGCCGATTGGCGGGTCGCCGGTTTCCAGCGTGTTGGGGTTGAGCGCGACGGCGGCGCGGCCTTCGCTGTCGGGCGTGAAGGATGGTCCGGGCGCGACCTCGCCGCTCTCTCGCACGAGCCAGAGCTGCCAGACCTGGCCGTCGTCGGGCTGGGGCAATCCCCAGAAGACGAGCGCGAAGGGGCGCTGCTCGTAGCGCGGCAGCAAGACGCCGGTTTGGCCGTCGCCGCTCAGGTCGACGGCCTGGCCATTGATCGGATCGCGGGGCTCGAACGCGAGCCAGGCGAACACGCCGGCCGCCGTGAACGCGCCGACCAGCAGCAGCGCCAGGGCGATTCGGCGGGCGGCGCTGGGGCGCAGCCGACGGCGCAGGGCGGGCGGGCGGACCTCGCGCGCGCGGGCGACGATGCGGTGCTCCAAACCGGTTGCCTGACCTGAGCTGTCCAGCGGGTTCGGAAGCAGCCCCAGGGCCGCCGCCGCGAGCGCCAGCCGCTGCGCGCGCGCGTCCTGGCTGAGCTCATCCTGCGCGCCGCCCGCCTGCCTCAGCCCCAGCACGATCGGCCCAAGCTCCGCCCCGCCAGCGCCGTGCGGCTCGCCGGCGTCGCGCATACCGGCCTCGCTCATAATCGCGCCTCGATCGCGTCTGCCAGGCGCTCCAGGGCGTCGGTGAGCAGCGCCGCGGCGGCGGCGGCGTCCAGCCCGTGCTGCTCCGCCAGCCCTTCCAGGTCGCCGCCCTCAAACCAGGCGGACTCGAGCAGTTCCCGTTGCTCGTCCTCCAGCGTGTACAGCGCGGCCCGCACCGCATCCGCGGCGGCCGCGCCTACGGCGATCGTTTGCTCTGTGGGAGCAGCGGCCGGGCGCCCGGCCTCGGTCAGCGTGCCCGCCAGCGCGGCGGCGGCGCTCAGGCCGCGCCGCCGCACGCCCAGCGCGGTATCGCGCACGCAGCGCAGCGCCTCGAGCTCGAACGCGGCCTCATTCCAACGCTCCGGCTCTCGCCAGGCGAGCAGAAAGACCTCTTCCACCACGGCCGCGGCGGCGTGCGCGCCGGCCACCCGCTCGGCCAGCGCATGGGCCTGCGGCGCAAGCCGACGAAACAGATCCCGCAGCGCGTCCTCGTCGCCCGCGCGCAGACCCGCCAGCGGCGAGCCGCCAGCCGCGATCACGGCTCGATTCTCTCGTTCGTGCGTCCGTAGTCGTCCTCGAGGCGCACTACGTCGTCCCCTTGCGGACTCGCATCGAAGGCGAACTCGAGCACTTCCGCATCTCCATCAAGCGCCTGCAGGCGGTGGATGGTTCCCGCCGCCACCGCAATTCGCTCTCCGCGCGACACGCGCCGCCGCCTGAGCGCATCCCGCTGCTCTCCGAGCGTCAGCAGCGCGCTGCCGCGCAGCACGATCAACATCTCCCGCTTGCGGCGGTGGTATTGCAGGCTGAGCCGCTCGCCCCGACGGATCCGCAGCACTTTGCAAATTGCCGTGTCCGAGCGGCTCAGGACCACCTCCTCGCCCCACGGCTTGGCAATCCGCCGCAGAGTCGGGCGCTGGAGGAGGGAGCCGCTGGGGTGCGCCAATGCCTCGCCTTACTTTCGCTTCAGCGATGCGCTGCCTAGCGCCGGCGTCGCGCTCTGCGATGTTCCGGGCGATGTTACGGCCATACTAGACATAGCGGCCCGTTAGTGAACATAGCGAATTCACACAGTAGACATAGCGGCTCTCCGCCCTGCTTAGCATACGCACAGCGGATACGGGTGGGATGCTCACACTTGGTTAACACAAACCCACGCTCACTGGCGCTGCTCCTGGTGCTGCTGCTGGCGGCCGCCTCTGCCGCTGCGTTCGTCTTCGATTCCCACCAGCCCCCCGCCGCGCTCGCGCCTCGGGCTGAAATTCAAACCGCCGCCGCGCCGCCGCCAACGCTCCCCGCGCTCAATCCGCCGCGCGCCGCGCAGCCGCAACCGAAAGCTTCTTCCGTGGCCGCGAGCGTCGCCGTCGTCCAGGTCGATCTCATCGGGCTGCTCGAACGCCCGGTTCCCGCCAGCGCGCCCCTCACCAGCTCCGAACCGCCGCTTCCCCGGGCGGTCATCCGGGTGACGCCCGGCGCGATCCGGCAGGGCGAGGCGGTGGGCGTGCTGGTCGATGCGGAGTGGGCCGCCAAGGCCTCGCTCCGCTTCGGCGATGAGCGCACGCCGATGCTGCGGATCGAACCCAGCTGGTTCGCCGTCGCGCCCTTTGCCCGCGACCATGCGATCGGCGCCCAGCGCCTCACCGTCGACCTCTACGACGAGGCCGGCGAACTCCAGCGCTCGGTCCATGCGATCGTCTCCGTTGCGGCGCTCGAGGTTGCTACTGAGCACATCAACCTTGCAGGCGCGAACTTCGTCCCTGCGGGCACGGTCCCCACTGATCACGACGACGGGGTGCCCGACCTCCGCTTCGACATCCACACCTCGGTCAGCGGCCCGCCGCTGTGGCAGGGACCCTGGCAGCGGCCGGTTGAGGGCACTGACACAGGTTGGTTTGGGGCGCAGCGCGTCTACAACGGACAGCTCGGGCGCGGTTGGCACCACGGCCACGACATCGGCGCGCCCTGGGGAACCCCGATCCGCGCACCCGCGGCCGGCCGCGTTGTCTGGGCCGGCTCGAAACCCACCCACGGCATCGGCGTCATCCTCGATCACGGAGCCGGCGTCTACAGCGGTTATTGGCATCTCGCCTACACCAGCGTGGAGGTCGGCGACGATCTGGCGCTGGGCGGCCAGCTGGGTGTGATTGGACTGACCGGCCTGACGACCGGCGCGCATCTGCACTGGGAAGTGATCGTGCGCGGCCATGACATCGATCCGCTGCAATGGCTCGGGCCGAACCGCCCGCGTCTGCCGGGCGAATCGGCCAGCGGGCGCTAAGCTCGGCGCATGCCTTCCGACGCTCCTGCCGCGCCGTCTCCCGGCGCGCCGCTTGACGGGCCTTCCGACGATCTGCTCCAGCGCTGCGCATTCGCGCTCCGCTCCGCCTTTCCCGACCTCAGCAGCGCCGACCTGACCGTGGGCTTTGATTCCCCCGCCGAGCTCGCTCTCGACACGCCCAAACTCTCGCTGCGCTTTCCCCGCGCGGAAGACGCCGCGGCCCGCCTCGAGTTGCAGGCGGCGCTGCTTCCACACCTGCGCGGCTTCCTCACCCCCGCCGTGCCGCTCTTTGAGCGCCGCGCCGACCCTTCCTGCGACTGGCCGCACGGCTGCTACGCGGCGGCGCGCGTCGCCGGCCGGCCGATGCGCGCCGCGGCGATCAACGATGAGAACATCGAGCGGCTGGTGCGCGGCCTTGCACAGTTTCTCTATGAGCTGCACCATTTCCCGCTGCCGCGCGCCCGCTCGCGCGGGCTTGCGCCGCCGCGCCGCTGGCGGGAACAGGCCGAAGAGATCGCGCACGAAAGCGCCGCCGCGCTGCGCCCGCTGCTGCGCTTCTCCGAGCACGCCCGCATTCGCCGCTGGTGGCGCGGCTTGCTCAACGACGAAGCGGCCTGGTCTTATGAGCCGGCCGTCGTCCACGGCGGCCTGCGCGAAGAGCACCTGCTGCTGGACGCGATGCTGCGCGACATCGTCGGCGTGGTTGGCTGGGAGCGGGCGCAGGCGGGCGATCCGGCGGCCGATTTCGCCGCCGTTGTCGACGCCTACGGCTCCGATTTCGGCTGGCGGGTGATGACGCGCTACGGCGAGCTGGGCGGGGCGGTGGACGCGGCGTTCTTCCGGCGCGTGCGCCAGCAGGGCGTCGTGAGGCGCTTCGCCGAGGCGGCGGCGGCGGTTAACGAGGCGGCGGACGAGCGGGTCGCGGCAGCGCTGGAGGCGCTGCGGGCGAGCGCGGCATTGCATCGCGGCTAGCGAATTTTGCTACCCTTGCCGTATCAGCGGCATTCAGCGGCGCGGCAACGAGAAGAGGACAGCGATGAGCAGCGAAACCGCACAGGCGATGACGCCCGTCGGCGTCAACCATCTGGTGCTCAACGTGCGCGATATGGAGCGCGCGCACCAGTTTTGGACCGAGATCATGGGCTTCCGCCAGATCGGCCAGCTCGAACAGCGCAACGAGCGCAGCATGAACATGCGCTTCTACAACGGCCTCTCCGAGAGCCACCACGACCTCGCGCTGGTGGAAATCCCGGGCGACGCGCCCGACGAGGAAGAGTGGTCGATGGCTCCGCGCCGGCCCGGGCTGAACCACTTCGCCGTCCACTACCCCGACCGCGAGTCCTGGCTCAAGCAGCTCGAGTTCCTCCAGGAGAAGGGCGTCAAGTTCAACCTGCGGATCAGCCACGGGATGACCCACTCGGTGTACATCAACGACCCGGACGGACACGGCATCGAGGTGCTCTACGAGCTGCCGCGCGAGCACTGGCAGGGGGACATCCACGCAGCGCTCAACTACGCCGATGTGCTCCCCACCGAGGGTCCAGAGGCGCTGGTTGACGAGCCGACCCCGGCATTCAGCGGCGACTGAGCGCCGCCAGTAACTCCAAGGCGCACACCATGGCTCTGCGAACGGGCGCGCAGTACCTTGACGGCCTGCGCGACGGACGCGAAATCTGGCATGTCGGCGAGCGCGTCGCCGATGTCACCACCGAACCCGGCTTCGCCAACACCGCGCGGACCGTGGCCGCGTACTACGACTTCCAGCACGATCCCGCGGTGCGCGACCTCGTCACCTACGAGGACGATGACGGCGAGCGCTGCCATCTCTCCTTCATCGCGCCCCGCTCCAAGGACGACCTCCGCCGGCGCGGCGCGGCTTACGCCGCCTGGGCGGAGCACACGGGCGGCCAGCTGGGGCGCTCGCCGGACTACATGAACGCGGCCGTGATGGCGGTCGCCGCCGCGCGCGAGCACTGGGGGCAGAACGACCCCGTGCTCGGCGATCACGCGGTCGCCATGTACGAGCGCTGCCGCCGCGAAGACCTTTGCCTGACTCACACGTTCGTCACCCCGCAGATTGATCGCAAGACGCCGCTCGGCGAGCAGGAGCCCTACCTCAACGCGGGCATCGTGCGCCGCAGCGAAAACGGCGTGGTCGTGCGCGGCGCGCGCGTCGTCGGCACCCTCGCGCCGTTTTCCGACGCCAATGTCTCCTTTGGGCTGCCGATTCTGAGCGGCGAGAACGATGAGGATTACGCGCTCGGGTTCTGGTCTCCCGTCGACTACCCCGGCCTCCGCTGGGTTTGCCGCGACTCCTACGACCCCGACCGCTCGCTCAGCGACTATCCCATTTCGGGCCGCTTCGAGGAGATCGACACGGTCGCGATCTTCGACGACTGCGAAATTCCCTGGGAGTGGGTTTACGACTACCGCGATTGGCGGGTGCATAACTTCGCGCTCCCCGCGATGCATTTCACCGAAGCGCTCGGGCACCACGTAATCGTCAAGAACGTCGCCAAGACCCGCTTCCTCTACGGCGTCGCGCACCTGATCGCCGACTCCGCGCAGACCAACTCTTTCGTCAACGTTCAAATCCGCCTGGGCGACATCCTGACCATGCTGCAGACGATGGAATCGATCGCCGTCGCCGCCGTCGAAGCGGCGCAGCCCGACCCCAAGACCGGCGTCTGGTACGCGAATGAGAGCGCGATCCAGGCCGGCCTGCGCATGTTTCCCGAGTTTTATGTGCGGATCGTCGATCACATCAAGCAGATCGGCGGCAGCAATTTCATGGCGGCTCCGTCAACCGCGACCCTTGAGGCGCTGGGCCCCGCCGTCGAGCGCTATTTCCGCGGCGCGGGTGAGGACGGCGACGGCAAGGTTCCGCTCTTCCGCCTGGCCTGGGATGTGGTCGGCACCAGCTTCGCCGGGCGGCAGGAGCTCTACGAGCGCTTCTTCTTCGGCGACGCCCAGCTGGTCCGCGCCCAGAACTACTTGCGGCACGACAAATCCGAAGCGATCGCCGCGGTCCAGCGCCTGCTCGATCCGGAGGGAATCTGAGCCACTACCGCCCCGCAGCTGGTAAGCTTGTTCGGAAACCGTACGGAGGCGCTGCGATGGAACCCGAAACGACGCCGGCGCGACAGCGCGAACTGGCCGAGGCCGCGCCCGTTGCTGCACCCGCACCTGTTGACTGGGACGACGACGAGCCCGACCCCGCCTGGCTTGACCTCTACGCGCGCGGTCTCGTCCGCCCACCTCACCGCAGCCTGCGCGACCGTCGCGCTCTCACTGAGGTCGCGGCCGAATGGGAGCCGCTGGGCGCCGACCTCACCACCGAAGACATCCTGCGCGCCCTCGGACGCGAGATCGAGCCTGACGGTGTTGAGCCGGGCGGCAGCGCCGCGGCCGATCCCGTCGCCTGGCCCCACGACGAGTCGAGCGATGCCCAGCCCGCCCCGGCCGTGCTGCCGCCGCGCGTCGAGCTCAACGGCTCACTTGAAGATGTTTTGCACGCCCTCGGATTGCCCGAGCAGTCGAGCCAGCTGGAACAGCGCCGCAACGCTGGCACCGCTCAGATCGATTGGGGCGATGAGCAGCCCGATCCCGTCTGGCTCGATCTGTACGACCAGGGACTGGTTGACCCGCCCTACCGCGGACCGAACGCGCACGCGATGGCCGACATCCTCGACCAGCGCGAACCCGTCCGATTCAAGGGCAACACCGAGGACATCCTGCGTGCCCTCGGTCGGCTCTGATCACCAGTGGAATACGTCTACTTCGACGCCAGCGCGCTCGCCAAGCTCGTCCTCAACAAAGAAGGGGACGCCGACGTAGCCGCTGCGCTTCGCGCCCGCGCCCGCGCGATCTACACCAGCTGGCTCTCCTACCCCGAAGTCCGCTCAGCGATTGCGCGGGCGCAGCGCAGCGAACGCCTCACCGAGGCCGAACTCCACGATGCCTGGGACACGCTTGACGAGCTCTGGCAAACGTTCATCCCGATCGCCGTGAGCCCTGCGATCACCCGCCTCGCCGGCGCGCTCGTTTCGCGCTATCCGCTCTCCGGCGCTGACGCCGTTCATCTCGCCAGCGCTCTCACGGTGCGGATCGATCAACCGATCATCTTCGCCAGCTGGGACACCCGTCAGATTGAAGCGGCCGAAGCGCTCGGTTTGCTGCTTAAGCCGCCCATCGCCTGATCGTCCTCCCCACCCATCTCTGACCCAACCTGCCGCAGTGCTACCTTGCCCCCAACCGTAGCCCGCGCGGGTTCGCGGCGGTGAGGGAGGCCTGATATGGCGCAGCATCTTTTGGGCAAGGTGGCTCTTGTCACCGGCGGGGCTGGGGGGATGGGCTCGCAGATCTGCAAGACCTTTGCGGAGCAGGGGGCGAAAGTCGTCGTCTGCGACACCGGGTTCGACGTTGAGGGCCGCGCGGGGATGGACCCCTCCAAGGTGCAGGCGGTGGTGGACGAGATCACTGCGGCGGGCGGCGAGGCCGTGCCCATTGCCGGCGACATCGCGGATATGGATACCGCCGAGCGCGCCGTCGGCGCCGCGATCGAGACCTACGACGACCTGGACATTCTCGTCTGCGCGCACGGCATTTTGCGCGAGCGGATGGTCTTCAACATGTCGGAGGAGGAGTGGGACGGGCTGGTGCGGGCGCATCTCAAGGGCTGCTTCGCGCCGACCAAATTCGCGGCGATTCACTGGCGGGCGAACCGCGACAAGGGCAACCGGCGGATCATCTACTTCACCTCCAGCGCGGGGGTGCGCGGCGAGGCGGGCCAGCCCAACTACTCGGCGGCGCATGCCGGCAAAATCGGGCTCTCGCTCTCCAACGCCGAGGCGCTCGAACGCTACGGCGCGACCAGCAACTGCATCTCGCCCAGCGCCTCGACGCGGATGACCGACCGCGAATTGGGCGTCGATCAGAGCGCTCCCGCGCCGAGCCTCTCCGCGGCCGGCAGCCTGATGGATCCGGCCAACGTGACGCCCGTGGCGGTGTATCTGGCCTCCGACGCGAGCGCCGACATTTCCGGCCGCGTGGTCGGCTCGATGGGCGGGCGGATTACGATCTGGCGCGAACCGGAGTGGGAGCAGACTCTCTGGCATACGGAGCCGTACTGGGACATCGACACGCTCTTCGAGACCATCCCGCACACGTTCGCGCTGCAGGGTCTGGGGCCGCCGCCGCCGCAATACCCCTAGCGCCGCCCCGGACCAACCACGCTCAAGCACACGAGGAGCGCAACGATGGCAACCAAGCATCTCGACGGACGCATCTGCATCATCACCGGCGGCGCGGGCGGGATCGGCTCGAACCTTTGCCGCGTCTTCGGCGAGCAGGGCGCGAAGATCGTCGTGGCCGACACCGGGTTCGATGTCGAGGGGCGCTTCGGGATGGACGCCTCCAAAGTCGAGGCGGTCGTCCAGGAAGTCCGCGACGCCGGCGGGCAGGCTGTCCCTTTCGTCGGCGATGTGGCGGATATGGACACCGCTGAGCGGATGGTGCAGACGGCGATCGACGAATTTGGCGGGCTTGATGCGCTCGTCTGCGCGCACGGCATCCTGCGCGAGCGGATGATCTTCAACATGAGCGAGGACGAGTGGGACGGCCTGGTGCGGGCGCACCTGAAGGGCTGCTTCGCGCCGACCAAGTTCGCCTCGATCTACTGGCGGGCGAACCGCGACGGCGAGCACCGGCGGATCATCTATTTCACCTCCGACGCGGGCATCCGCGGCTCGGCGGGGCAGCCCAACTACTCGGCGGCGCACGCCGCCAAGCTCGGGCTGATGCGCAGCAACGTGGGCGCGCTGACGCGCTACGGCGTCACGACCAACTGCATCGCGCCCGGCGCGTCGACCCGCATGACCGACCGCGGCCGCAACATCGACTCCAACGAGCCCGCGCCCTCACTCTCGGCCGCGGGCACCGCGCGCGACCCCAAGAACGTGGCCCCGATCGTGGCCTGGCTCGCCTCGGATCAGAGCGACGCGGCGAACGGGCGCATTTTCGGCGCGAGCGGGCACCGCATTTCGCTGTTCAGCGAGCCGGTGCTCGAGCGCTACCTCCACTTCGACGAGCCGCGCATCGACGTGGACAAGCTCTTCGAGCTGTGGCCGCACACCCTCGGCGCGGGGGGATACCCCAGGAACAGCATTCGGCCGGGGCTTGTCTGAGCCGCCGGGAGCGCCAGGGACTCTGTTCACACTGCCGTCTCCCGTCATTCCTGCGCAGGCAGGAACCCAGGCAGTGGGCGCGGCCCAGCTTGGCGCGGAACGTTCGGCGGCGGCGCGGAAGCGGCTTGGGCTGGCCGTTGAGATACCAGGCCGCGTACCAGCGCTGGAGGTCGCCTCGGTTCCTGCCTGCGCAGGAATGACGGAGGGGGACGCAGGAATGACATGAGGGCGTGGGTAGAGGCGGGAGGGCGCGGTAGGGGCAGGAGGGGGCGGGAGGGGGCGGGAGGGCGCGGTAGGGGCAGGAGGGGGCGGGAGGGGGCGGGAGGGCGCGGGTATGGCGGGAGAGTGTGGGTAGGGTGGGTGCGACGGAGGTGAAGCCTGGGCGATCGGGGTGCAGTGCGACGGGTGGTGATGGCTCGTGGCATCCCACCCCCCACCTAACCTCCCCCCTGGTAGGGGGGAGGGATGAATTGGGGAAGAGAGTGGGTGTGGGGCGGGCGGTGGGCGCGAGAGATGCTCGCGGCGAGCGCGGGTATGACGGGTAGAGGGTGGTGGATTGCGCGATTAGGGTGAACAGGCCCTAGAGGGCACGCTCTCGGTGGTTTGTCCGCGGGGGTGGGTGGTTCCTGCCTGCGCAGGAATGACGGTTGGGGAGCGGGAATGGCGGCTGGGGAGCGGGAATGGCGGCGAGGGCGGCAGGGGGTGGTGGATCTGAGTTGTGGGTTGTGGATGGCGCGCGGGGTTGTGGGTTTATTGGAACTTTTGTACTATCGGGGTATGGCTCAGTTGTCGCTGCTCGACCCCAATCCTTCGGATGCGCGCCCGGCGTTGGTCGGGGGGGCGACGGTGGCGTACGCGGACGCGGGGGCGATTCTGACGCGGCCGACAGGGCGGCTGCGGGGGAACATCGACTTCGCGCTCAACCCGTATCAGGGCTGTACGTTCGCGTGCTCGTATTGCTACGCGGCGTTTTTCGCGCCGGAGGAGGAGCAGCGGGAGCGCTGGGGGCAGTGGGTGCGGGTGAAGACGAATGCGGTGGAGCGGTTGCGGGGGATGCGGGTTGATCTGAGTAGGCGGTCGGTGTTGATGAGCAGCGCGACGGATCCGTATCAGCCGATTGAGCGGCGGTTGGAGCTGGTGCGGGCGCTGCTGCCGATTTTGGCGCGGCGGGGGGCGCACCTCATGGTGCAGACGCGCAGTCCGCTGGTGACGCGGGACGCGGATTTGTTCAAGGCGTTCCGGCGGGCACGAGTGGGGCTGAGCATCACGACGGATTCGGAGGAGGTGCGCAAGCGCTTCGAGCCGCGCTGCGCGTCGATCGAGCAGCGTCTGGCGGCGGCGGCGCAGCTGGTGGACGAGGGTGTGCGGGTGATGATCGGGGTGTCGCCGATGCTGCCGCTGGAGGATCCGGCGGGGTTCGCGCGGCGGATCCATGAGACGGGCGCGCAGAGCGTGCGGATTGGCCGATTTCACGAGAACAAGGGCCCGTTTGCGGCGGGGACGCGGGACGGGGCGCTGGCGACCGCGCGAGAGTTGGGCTGGACGCCGGCGGAGTGGCGCAGGGCGGAGGCGGAGCTGCGCCGCCATTTGCAGCGGCTACAGCGGGAGGCGGCGGCTTAGGGGGTGTTCACGCTTCCGTCATTCCTGCGCAGGCAGGAAGCCAGGTGACCTTTAGCGCCTGTGCGCGCCGCGATGCTCGGGCGGCCTACCTGATCTGAGCCGCGCCTACTGCGGGCTTCCTGCCTGCGCAGGAATGACGGAGGAGGCGCGGGTGCGACAGAAGTGCGGCAGAGGCGATCGGGGCGCGCCCCGATCGGGGCGCGGTACGAGCGGTGGTGTTGACTCGTGGCCTCCCACCCCCCACCTAACCTCCCCCCTGAGAGGGGGGAGGGATGAATTGGGGGAGGAGATGGGGGTTGGGTTGGTGCTGATCACGGCGAGATACCCGCGACGAGTGCGGGTATGACAGGAGACGGGAGTGGGCAGGGCCTAAACGTATTCGGGCCACCAGGGGGCGATGCGCATGCCGATGGCTGTGGTTTGGTCGTCTTTGCTGAGCGCTTGCTTGGCCTCGATTAGGGCGAGGATGTCCTCGTAGATGCGGAACTGTTGGTCGCCGTAGACGAGGAGGAAGCGGCCGCGCTGCTTGTCCAGCAGGTCGTCGAAGAGTTGATCGAAGAACTCGCTGTTCTTGCGGAGCTGCAGGGCGATCCGCCGGGTTTCTTCGGGAGTTTCCGGCGAGAGCGGGACAGGTTTTGCCCAGGGGTCGGCGGCGGTGGGGCGTTGTTCGGTGGTCATGGTTGGGAATCGCTGCGGTGGTGCGCTTTGGGGTCAGGATAGCCGGGTGGTCAGAGGGCGGCGTAGAGGGCGTCGAGCATTGGTTTCCAGCGGGGGTCTGCGCCGAGGCCGGCGGACATTTGGTTCATGACGTAGGCGAAGCCGATTTGCTGGTCGGGGTCGGCGAAGGCGAGGGAGCCGCCGGCGCCGGAGTGGCCGAAGGTGCGCGGGTTGGGACCCCACTCGTAGCGTCCGCCTGGGGTGCTGAGGATGAAGCCGAGCGCGCGGCGGACCTCGAAGCCGAGCACGAGGTCGTCGGCGGTGATTTGGTGGGCGGCGGCGCGCTCGACGCCGGCGGGGGAGAGCAGCGGGGCACCGCCGTTGGCGAGCGCGCCGTAGATGGTTGCGAGGGCGCGGGCATTGCCGTGTCCGTTGGCGGCGGGCAGCTCGGCGGCGCGCCACTCGCGCGAGTTGACCTCGCCGGCGAGGCGGGGCGCGGCGAGTCCGAGGGCTTTGGCGGCAAGGCCTTCGGGCGGGATGCCGAGGCCGCCGCTGCCGGGCGCGGGGATCAGTTCGGCGATGCGGGCGTCTTCAGATTCAGGGAGGCCGATGTAGAAGTCGACGTCGAGCGGGGCGGCGATTTCGCCACGGACGAATTGGCCGCAGGTGCGTCCGTCGATGCGGCGGATGACTTCGCCGACGAGCCAGCCGTAGGTGATGGCGTGGTAGCCGAGTCCCTGTCCGGGCGGCCACATCGGCGCCTGGCGTTCGAGCGCGGCGATCATGCGGTCCCAGTCAAGCACTGCGCCGTCGGGCAGCTCTTCGTCGACGCCGACGAGGCCGGCTTCGTGGGTGAGCAGCTGGTGGACGGTGACTTGGTCTTTGCCGGCCTGGGCGAACTCGGGCCAGTAGTGGGCGGCAGGTTGGTTGACATCGAGCGCGCTGCGGTCGGCGAGCATCGCCGCGGCGACGGCGGCGACGCCTTTGGTGGTGGAGTAGACGTTGGCGATGGTGTCGCGCTGCCAGGGGCGGGACCTGGCGGCATCCGCCCAACCGCCCCAGAGATCGACGACGATCTCGCCGCGCTCAACGACGCAGAGGGACGCGCCGACTTCGCCGTGTTCGGACCAGTTTTGAACGAAGGCTTCGCGCAGCGCCGCAAAACGCGGGTCGCAATTTCCCTACAGTTCGATGGCGGTCATCGCGTGCTCGTCTCTCACCGGCGCCGCTAGTCGGCGGGGACGGCTTCGGCGACGCGGCCGGCGAGGGCTTCGGGCAGCGGGGCGTCCATCTCGTGGAGGGCCGGCAACACATCGGAGGCGAAGAGGCGCATGCTGCGCTCGGCGGTTTCGGCGGGCATGCCGCCGCTGACGCGGAAGTTCATGATCAGCTCTTCGGCGCCGGTCATCTGCTGGATGTGCTGGAGCCTTTCGAGCACCTGGTCGGGGGTGCCCCAGGCCTGAGGCATGGCGGCGTAGCGGGCGCGCTGCTCGGGCGTGGTGCGCTCGTTGGTCTTGCCGAACTCGGCGTAGTACTTGTAGCCCTTGGTCGCGGCGAAGCGGGCGGACTCGGAGAAGTGGTAGTGGCGCTCGACGCTCTCCTGGAACTTGCCGGTGTGCTCGAGTATCACGTCCCAGGCTTCTTCTTCGGTGTCGAAGCAGGCGACGTTGGCGACGACGGTGGGCTGGCGGGGCGCCCAGCCGCGCGATGCGCGGATCTCGTTGAAGCGCTTCACGTCGTCCTGGTACTCCTCCCACTTTTTGGAGTTGGTGAAGAGCATGCCGAGCCCGGCGTTGGCGGCGATTTCGAGGGTTTCGGGGGAGATCCAGGCGACGCGCATGGAGTCGAGCAGCGCCTGCGGGTTGCGCGGGCGGGGGCGGATGGTGGTTTCGGGGATGGTGTAGAAGTCGCCCTCGTGGGAGAAGAACTCCTGGGTGAGCGCCTTGCGCACGACGTCGAGCGACTCCATGAAGCGGTCGCGGGATTCGGCCATGGGCGAGCGGAAGGCGTCGAACTCGCGCTTGGCGGCGCCGCGGCCGAGGCCGAGCGTCAGCTTGCGGCCCTGGAGCATGTTGTCGAGCACGGTGATCTGCTCGGAGATCATCACCGGGTCGTACCAGGGCAGCACGATCACCATGGTGCCGAAGTCGATCCGCTCCGTCTTGCCGGCGAAGTAGGTGAGGTTCTGGAGCGCGCCGGCGGTCATGATGTAGGGGGAGAAGTGGTGGTCGATGCACCAGTAGGAGTCGTAGCCGAGCGGCTCGACGAGGCCGCCGAGGTGCAACTCTTCCTCGTAGAGGCGCTGATCGGAGACGAGCGGGGCTTCGGAGACGCGCTGGGCCTCAAAGCGCTCCCAGTCGCTGTAGTTCTGGAAGTTGAAGTGGACGCCGACCTTCATCGTGGATGCCTCATTCCCGGCGCGCAAGGGCGCGGCTGTGCGGGACTATGGTAGCGGCTTGGGAGTAGGGATGTGGGTTCGGGCCTGCGCAGGAATGACGGAGGGGGCGCAGGGGTGGCAGAGGGGCGGCGTGGGCGATCGGGGCGTGGCGAGATTTGGTGCGCCGGCTCGCGACATCCCACCCCCCACCTAACCTCCCCCCTGGAAGGGGGGAGGGATGAATTGGGGAGGGGAGTGGGTTGCCCTGGCGGGTTGGAGGCGGAGGTTAGACGAGGACTTCGTCGAGGCGCTTGGCGAGGTCGCCCTTGGGGCGGAAGCCGACGATTTGGCCGGAGACTTCGCCGTCCTTGAAGACGAGCAGCGTGGGGATGCTGCGGATGCCGTAGGTGGTGGCGACGTTGGGGTTCTCGTCGGTGTTGAGCTTGTAGAAGGCGACCTTGCCGTCGTACTCCTCGGCGAGTTCGTCGACGACGGGGGCGACCATGCGGCAGGGGCCGCACCAGGGGGCCCAGAAGTCGACCAGCACGGGCAGGTCATTGTCCAGGACATCGGCCTGGAAGCTGGCGTCGGTGACGTCGACGGGCTTGGACATTTTCGGCTCTCCTCCGAGTTGGTGTTGTGGTCAGCGTAGCAATTGGGCTTCGCTTGGGCTGTATTGCGCGCCACTATAGCCGATGGGTGGGCTCGGAGCGCGAGTGGCCGCGCGAGTGAGCGCGCTCGGCAGGATCGTGGGATTCGGCGGGGGCGTCGCGCTCGGCTGCGCCGGCGAAGGCGTCGCGGATGGCATCGACGACGTTGGATTCAACGACGCCGCAGGCGGAGCGGATGCCGCTGGCGACGGCTTCGGCGTCGGCGCGTCCGTGTCCGACGAGGACTGCGCCGTTGATGCCGAAGAGGGGGGCGCTGCCGACGCGGGAGTAGTCCCACTGGTCGCGGAGCGAGTCGAACGCGCCGCGGATGAGCCATGCGCCGGCCATGTAGAGCAGGCGCTGTTTGATGCTTTTGCGGAGTTCGCCCATGACGCGCTCGACGACGCCCTCGGAGACTTTGACGGCGACATTGCCGGTGAAGCCGTCGGTGACGACGACGTCGGCCCTGCCGCGAATCAGCGCGTCGCCCTCGATGTTACCGACGAAGTTGGGTTCCTGGCGGGAGAGGAGGGCGTAGGCCTCCTGGACGACGGCGGTGCCTTTGGCGCTCTCTTCGCCGACGTTGAGCAGGCCGACGCTGGGGTTGCGGTGGTGGAGGACGCGCTCGAAGTAGGCCTTGCCCATTGCGGCGAACTGGCAGAGGTAGTCGGGGCGGACTTCAGCGTTTGCGCCGACATCGAGGATGAGGGAGGTCGCGCCGCGGGCGTTGTGGAAGAGCGCTCCGAGCGCGGGGCGGGCGACGCCGGGGATGCGCCCGAGGCGGAGCAGGGAAGCGGCCATGACCGCGCCGGTGTTGCCGAAGGAGAGGAAGGCGTCGGCGTGTCCGTCGGCGACGAGTTGGAGTCCGACCATGATCGAGGAGTCGGGCATCTGGCGGACCTGGGTGGGTTGGGCGTCCATAGCGACGGCTTCGGAGGCTTCGGCGAGGCGGAGGTGCGCCTGGGGCGCGGGGAGGATGCTGCGGAGTTCGCTGCCGCGCCCGACGAGGATGAGGTCGCAGAGGCCTTCGCGCGCGGCGAGTTGCGCGCCGCGAACGATGGCGGCGGGCGCGTTGTCGCCGCCCATGGCGTCGAGGGCGACGGTGATCGGTCGTTGGCGGGATGCGGTGGTCATGATGCGCCTGCCGTTTCACAGCGGAAGCCGTCGAGCAGTGGGTCGGCGGCGGCTTCGGGGTCGTCGTTGTCGAGCACATGGAGGGCGAATTCGCGGCCGGATTCGGTGCAGTACCAGGCGAAGGAGGCGATTTCGACGAGGCTTTCGCCGATCGGGGTCTGGCTCAGGGCGAGGCGGGTTTCGCGCCCGTCAACGGAGCGGGCGTCGCGGAAGTCGGACTGCGGCTCGACACCGAGCACTTCGAGCAGCGTGCCGGTGATGGCGGCGTCGGCGTCGAAGAAGGCTTCGCCGATGGTTTCCCAGACGAGGACGGCTTCGAGGGCCTGTTCGCTCTGGAGGACGACGATGCCGGCGTCGAAGGTGGCGGGGTTGTCGGTGGGGAGTCCGTATTCGAGGGTGATGTAGGCGAGGCCGTAGTCGAAGAGGAAGTCGAAGCGGGTGTAGCGGCCGGGCGCGGCCGCGGCGTCGGGCGGGGCGATGAAGGAGTCGAAGGCGCGGGTCAGCGCGGGCAGCGCGTCTTCGTAGTCTTCGAGGACCGCGCCGCCGCGCAGCAGGTAAAGCAGCCCGCCGAGCTCGATGTAGATCGCCTGCCAGCGGACCTGGAAGCCGCCGGTGGCGCGGCGATCTTCTTCCCACTCGTAGCGCCAGGCGGGGACGCCCAGCAGCACGATCTCGATCTGCTCGGGGGCGGGCGTCTCGACGAATTCGGGCACAGCGAGCGACTCGCGCCAGAAGTTGTCGAGCTGGTCGGCGGGGACGATTTCGCTGACGCGGATTTCGAGCAGCGCGCGCCCGGTGTCGGCGAGGAAGGTGGCGCGGTCGATGCCGTTGGAGCTGGGGTCGCAGAAGGGCGGGCAGATCAGGTCGAGGCTGTAGCCGTAGGAGGGGTTGAGGTAGCGGCGGAGAACGTCGTCGGCGCGGGGCGGCGGGGCGGCTTGCTGCTCTTCGGGCGCGTCCTGGCCGGCGCTCTGCTGCTGGGGATCCTGGGGCGCGGCCTGCGCCGCGTCGTCGGGCGCGGCCTGCGCATTCTCCTGCGCCTCGGCTTGGGGGGTTTGCTGCGCTTGCTGCTCCTGCTGCTGCGCGGCGGCGGTCGAATCCTGCGCGGTCTGCCGCTGGACGCTGCCGGGAGCGGACGGGCGGAAGAATTCGTCGGCCTCGATGTGTTGGTTGGGGTTGCCGCCGCAGGCGGCGGCGAGCAGCCCGATCAGCGCGGCCAGAGCGAGCAAGATGAGCGGCAGGGTGGGCTGGGTCGTGGGCCGGGTCATGCGCGGGCCGCCGAGGCGCTGAGCACGATCACGCGGTCGCCGCAGCCGAGCGGATCGAGGCTCCACGAGCCGTACCAGCTGACGGGCGCAAGCCCGGCCTGGCGCAGGAGTCCGTCCAGCTCGCCGGCGCCGAGGGCGACGCGCATCGGAAAGCGCGCGATGGCGCGGCGCTGAGCGGTTTCGTAGACGTAGGTGAGCCAGGCGAGCGGCGCAGCGGCGTCGGGCGGGTGCTCGGCGCAGCGCGGCTCGGCCAGCTCCTGGCCGGCGAGCTTGATCACGGTTCCCAGGCTGGGGTGCTCGCGGGTCCACTCGAGGCGCAGCGGCTGGGGATCGGGATCGAGGTCTTCGGGGCGCGGCGCGGTGACGTCGAGCGCGAGTTGTCCACCGGGCGCGAGCAGGCGGGCGGCGCTTTCCAGCGCGGCCAGTTGGTCGGCGCGGCGGAGCAGATGCTGGAATGTGCCCAGCGCGCAGAGGATGAGATCGAACTCGCCGAGTCCGTCCGGCAGGCTGCGCATGTCGGCCTGGACGACGCGGACGCCGGCGGCGCGCATTCGCTCGCAGCCGAGGCCGAGCATCGTGGGCGAGGCGTCGACAGCGGTGACGTCGTGGCCGTCTTGGGCCAGCGGCGCGGCGACGCGGCCGCTGCCCGCGCCGAGTTCGAGAATGCGGGCGGGCGCCCAGCGACAGGCGAGCTGCCGCCAGAGTTCAACATCCTCGCGGAGCGGGCCGAAGTCGAGGTCGTAGAACGGAGCGGCGGCGTGGAGCGAGCGCTCGATCTGTTCCGTGGAGAAGGCGAAGGGGTCGTCGGGCACGGGTTCCTCCGTCGGCGCGGAGCGTTGCTTGCAGCGTATCAGCGCGGCGCGCGTTGACCGCGTATCGCAGGCATCCGTAGCCTGCGCGAATGGATCAGTGGGACGACGCGCGTCGGGCGGTCTGCGGAGCGATCCGCGCAGTGCCGGATTTTCCGCAGCCGGGCATTCTGTTCCGCGATATCACGCCGCTGCTGGCCTCGCCGGCGGCGTTCGAGCAGGCGCTGGCCTGGTACGCGGATCGCTGCGCGGGCGCGGAGGCGATCGCGGGGGTGGAGGCGCGGGGGTTTATCTTCGGGGCGGCGCTGGCGGCGCGGCTCGCGCTGCCGTTTGCGCCGCTGCGCAAGCCGGGCAAGCTGCCGGCGGCGACGATTGGTCGGAGCTACGAGTTGGAGTACGGCAGCGACGGACTCGAGCTGCACGCCGACGCCGTTCGGGCCGGGCAGCGGGTGGCGCTGGTGGATGATCTGCTGGCGACAGGCGGGACGCTGGAGGCGGCGGCCGGCCTGCTGAGCGACGCGGGGGCGGAAGTGATGAGCATCGCGGTGCTGATCGAGCTGGTTGAGCTCAACGGGCGCGAGCGGCTGCGCGGCCAGCCGCTCGATGCGCTGGTTCGGCTCTGACCGATGGCACAACCACGCGCGTCTCTGGCGGTGATCGGCGGCTCGGGTTTCTACCGGATGCCCGGCCTGGAGTCGCTGGAAACGTGGACGCCGGAGACGCCGTTCGGGGCGGCGAGCGACGAGCTGGCGATTGGTTCGCTTGAGGGGCGGCGGGTCGCGTTTCTGCCGCGGCACGGGCGGGGGCACGTGCTGCTGCCGCACGAGATTCCGGTGCGGGCGAATATCTGGGCGCTCAAAGCGTTGGGCGTGCAGGGAATCATCGCGGTGTCGGCAGTGGGCTCGCTGCGCGAGGAGATCGCGCGGGGGGACATGGTGATTCCGGATCAGATCATCGATCGGACGAAGGGCGACCGGGTGCGCTCGTTCTTTGAGGGCGGGATTGCGGCGCATGTGGGGTTTGCGGATCCGTTCTGCGCGGATTTGAGCGGGCGGTTGGGCGATGCGGCGGCGGCGTTGGGCAAGCGGGCGCATCGCGGCGGGGCGTATGTCTGTATGGAGGGGCCGGCGTTCAGCACGCGGGCGGAGTCGGCGCTGCATCGGTCGTGGGGCGCGGCGATCATCGGGATGACGGCGATCCCGGAGGCGAAGCTGGCGCGGGAAGCGGAGATCGCCTACGCGATGCTGGCGACGGCGACGGATTACGACGTGTGGCGGGAGGGGGAGGAGGATGTGACGGCGGAGGCGGTGGCGGCGGTGGTGCAGGAGAATGTGGCGTCGGCGCAGGCGATTGTGCGGGAGGTCGCGCGGGGGCTGCCGGCGGATTGGAGTTCGACGGCGGCGGGCGCGCTGCGGGGGGCGATCATGACGGATCCGGCGCGGATTCCGGCGGAGGCGCGCGAGCGCTACGCGCTGCTGCTTGAGGGGTATCTGCCGTGAGCGTCGATCTGGTGATCGTGGGCGCGGTGGCCTACGACGAGATTCACAGCGCGGCGGGCGGCGTCGAGGATCTGCTGGGCGGCTCCTGCGTGTACGCGGCGCTGGGCGCGCGGTTTGCGGCGCGGGCGGCGCCCGTCTCGATGGTGGGGGATGATTTCGATTGCGCCCTGCTGGCCCCGCTGCGCGAGGCGGGCATTGCGCTCAATGGCATCGAGCGCGCGCCGGGCCGCACTTTTCGCTGGGCCTGCCGCTACGACTCCAGCGGCGATCGGCGCGAGACGCTCTACACCGAGCCGGGCGTCTACGAGTCGCAGATCGTGGAGCTCCACCCGGAGCTGCTCGACGCGCCGTATCTGTTTCTGACGGCGGGCAATCCGCAGCAGAATGAGCGGGCGCTGGCGCGTCTGCGCAATCCGCGCCTGATCGCGGTGGACACGATCGAGCGGGAGATTGAGACACACCGGGAGGGACTGATGGGGATTGTGCGGCGCTCGCAGCTGATTTCGATCAACGCGCATGAGGCGGCGCTGCTGACCAGCTGGGCGGGCTCGGAGGAGGACGCGGCGCTGCCGGCCGCGGCGGCGGAGCAGCTGATGCAGTTGGGGCCGCAGACGATCCTGATCAAGCAGGGCTCGCGCGGCGTGGACATTTTTGAGCCTGAGCGCAGCGTGCGCGTTTCCGCCGTGCCCAACATTGACGCGGTGGACCCGACCGGCGCGGGCGACTCGTTTACGGCGGCGCTGCTGAGCGCGATGGCGGGCGGCGCGGATCTGGTCGAGGCGGCGCGCTGGGGCTGCGCGGTGGCCTCGTTCGCGATCGAGGCGTTCGGCATCGAGGGGCTGCTGCGCGCGACGGAGGCGGGGGTGCGGGAGCGTCTGGCGACGGTCACTGCGGAAGAGCGGAGCGCGTAATGGCGTTGTCGCTGCGGCTGGGGCAGACGCGGGAGCGGATTGCGATTGTGCGGCGGCATAATCCGCAGCAGTTGGCCGCGCAGCTGTATCCGCAGCGCTACATCGCGGCCTATGCGCTGGCGCAGCTGGAGGGGGATGCGTGGGAACGCTCGGAGTGGTGGTCGTGCCGCGTGGGGGGCGCGGAGGCGATCGTCTGCCACTCGCACGCCGGGCTGGGCGAGGCGACGACGCTGCTGGGCCCGCCCGAGGGGGCGGCGCAGATTCTCAGCCTGCACCCCGGACCGCCGCGCACCTTCGCGATCTGCGAGCCGCGGCACGTCCCCGCGCTGGAGACCGCGCACACGCTGCCGTCCTGCCGCCAAATGCTGCGGATGCTGGTCACGCCGCAGACCTTCCGCCCCTGGGAGGGCGAAACGCTGGAGCTGCTCGGCCGCCATACGCAGACCATCAACCGGCTCTACAGCTCCGAGGGGAGACCGACGCGCTACGCGCGGCAGCACATCGAGGACGGCTGCTACCACGGCGTGCTGGAGGAGGGCCGGCTGGTCGCGGTGGCGGGGACGCACTCGATCAGCCGCAGCTACGGCATCGCGGTGCTGGGCAACGTGTTCACGCATCCCAGTCGGCGCGGCTTCGGCCACGGCAAGGCGGCGACCAGCGCGGTGACAGCGGCGTTGCTGCGCGAAACCGACGAGGTAGTACTGTCGGTTGATCCGCTGAACGAGCCGGCGGTGCGCGCCTACGAGCGGCTGGGCTACGAGCAGATGGGGCGAATTGTGGAAGCAAGCGCGAGCCGTCGGGCGGGCGGAATGCAGACCTGGGCGCGGCGCTGGCTGGCGCGGCGGCGCGGCGGCGGCGAGAACGAAATCGTGCTGCGGTGAGCGTGGAGTCGGACATCCGGGAGCGTCGGCTGGCCGACGCCGGCGAGCAGCGGATTGCCTGGGCGGCGCGGGAGATGCCGGTGATCGCGCAGATTGGGGAGCGGTTTGCGCGAGAGCGCCCGCTGGACGGTCTGCGCATCGGCGCCTGCCTGCACGTCACCTCCGAGACTGCCAATCTCGCGCTCACGCTGCAGACCGGCGGCGCGGAAGTGACGCTGTGCGCGAGCAATCCGCTTTCGACGCAGGACGAGGTGGCGGCGGCGCTGGTGGAGCGCGCGGGGATGTCGGTGTTCGCGATCAAGGGAGAGAGCAACGAGCAGTACTACGAACACATCGGGCGGGCGCTGGATGCGGCTCCGCAGATCACGGTGGACGACGGAGCGGATCTGGTTTCGACGCTGCACGGAGAGCGTCAGGATCTGTTGGACGGTGTGATCGGGGGCTGCGAGGAGACGACGACGGGGGTGATTCGGCTGCGGGCGATGGCGGCGGAGGGCGCGCTGCGGTATCCGATCATCGCGGTGAACGACGCGGCGACGAAGCACATGTTCGACAATCGTTACGGGACGGGGCAGAGCGCGTTGGACGGGATCATTCGGGCGACGAATCTGCTGCTGGCGGGGAAGGTGGTGGTAGTGGCGGGCTACGGCTGGTGCGGGCGCGGCGTGGCGTCGCGGGCGCGGGGGCTGGGCGCGCAGGTGATCGTGACGGAGGTCGCGCCGCTGCGCGCGCTGGAAGCGGTGATGGACGGCTTTCGGGTGACGACGATGGAGGATGCGGCCGAGGTGGGGGATGTGTTTGTGACGACGACGGGAGACATCCACGTGATCGACGCGCCGCACCTGGAGCGGATGCGGTCGGGGGCGATTCTGGCCAATGCGGGGCATTTCAACCACGAGGTGAATTTGGATGCGCTGGAGGCGATTACCGAGGAGCGGCGGGAGGCGCGGCCCTACGTGACGGCGCACCGCACGACCGACGGGCGCGAGCTGCTGCTGCTGGCGGAGGGGCGACTGGTCAATCTCTCCGCAGCGGAGGGGCATCCGGCCAGCGTGATGGATATGAGCTTCGCGAATCAGGTGCTGGCGATTGAGTATCTGGCGCGAGCGGAGCCGCGCCCGGCGGCGGGCGTCTGGGATGTGCCCGCCGAGATTGATGAACAGGTCGCAGCGCTTAAGCTGGCGGCGATGGGCGTGCAGCTGGATCGGCTCACGCCGGAGCAGGAGCGCTACCTGCGCTCGTGGGATGCGGGCACATGACCGATCGGCAGACGACGCAACGCGGAACGAGCGGGTTCCCCGGCGACCGCTGGACCTCGGAGTCGGTCACGGAAGGGCACCCGGACAAGGTCTGCGACCAGATTTCGGACGCAGTGCTGGACGCCTGCCTGGCGCAGGATCGGGATTCGCATGTGGCCTGCGAGGTCGCGGTGTCTTCGGATTTCGTACTGATCTTCGGCGAGATCACAACGCAGGCCGAGATCGATTTCGACGCGATTGCGCGCGGAGTGCTGCGTCGGATTGGGTACACGGATCCGGCGATCGGGTTCGACGCGGAGTCGTGCGAGGTGGTGGTGCGGGTGAAGCAGCAGTCGCCGGATATCGCGGAGGGTCTGCGCCGCGCGGCGCGGACGGGGGACTCGGACGATCCCTATGACCTGCAGGGCGCGGGGGACCAGGGGATGATGATCGGCTTCGCGTGCGACGAGACGGAGACGTTGATGCCGACGCCGCTGTGGCTGGCCGACGGCCTGACGCGGCGGCTGGCGCAGGTGCGCAGGAGCGGCGAGCTGCCCTGGCTGCGCCCGGACGGCAAGGCGCAGGTGACGGTGGAATACGCGGAGGGTCGGCCGCACCGCGTGTCGGCAGTCGTCGTCTCCACCCAGCACACGGCCGCTGTGAGCCACAGCCAGATCGAGCATGCGATTCGGGATGAGGTGATCGCGCCGACGATTCCGCCGCAGTTGCTGGACGCCGAGACGCAGTATTTCATCAACCCGGCGGGGAATTTCATCGTGGGCGGGCCGGCGGCGGACGCGGGGCTGACGGGGCGGAAGATCATCGTGGATACGTACGGCGGGATCGCGCGGCACGGCGGCGGGGCGTTTTCGGGCAAGGATCCGTCGAAAGTGGACCGTTCCGGCGCGTACGCGGCGCGTTGGGTGGCGAAGAACATCGTGGCGGCCGAACTCGCCGACCGCGCCGAGGTGCAGCTTTCCTACGCGATCGGGCGGCCGGAGCCGACCTCGCTGACGCTGCTGACGTTTGGCACGGCGCACATCGCGGAAGCGGAGTTGGAGCGCTTGGTGCGGGAGCATTTTGATCTGCGCCCGCTGGCGATCATCGAGCAGCTGGATTTGCTGCGCCCGATGTACGAGCCAACGGCGGCCTACGGCCACTTCGGACGCGCGGATCTGGATCTGCCGTGGGAGGCGACGGGGGAGGTTGCGGGGTTGCGGGCGGGGGTGGGGTTGTAGGGAGCGGCAGCGGAGAGGGCGCGGGTTCCTGCCTGCGCAGGAACGACGGAAGGGGCGCAGGAATGACGGAAGGGGCGCAGGGGTGACGAAAGGGGGGTGGGGGTAACGGAAGAGGGAGGGGAGGTGACGGAGGGGGAGTGAGGGTGGCGTAGGGGGACTGGGGTGGGCGATCGGGGCACGCACTACCAGCGGTGGCGGCTCGTGGCTTCTCACCCCCCACCTAACCTCCCCCCTGGAAGGGGGGAGGGATGAATTGGGGAGGGGAGGTTGCCGGGGGACTGGAGGAGTGAGTGGGTTGGGTTAGCGCTTGGTGTACTGGGGGGCTTTGCGGGCGCGCTTCAGGCCGGGCTTTTTACGCTCCTTGGCTCTGGGGTCGCGGGTGAGCATGCCGGCCTGGCGGAGCGGGCTGCGCAGGGTGTCGTCGGAGGCGAGCAGCGCGCGGGCGATGCCGAGGCGGATCGCGCCGGCCCAGCCGGTGCGGCCGCCGCCGGCGCATTTGACGTGCGCGCTGAAACTGTTTTGCATGCCGGTGAGGAAGAGCGGCTCTTTGATCAGCCGGCGCTGTTCGTCGCGGGCGAACCAGTCTTCGGCGGGTTTGCCGTTGATCACGATGGAGCCGTCGCCGGGGTAGAGGCGGACGCGGGCGATGGCGTTTTTGCGGCGTCCGAGTCCGTAGAAGTAGCGCGCGCCGGCGGCGGGAGTGGTCATGGGGATGCTCCGCTTCTGTGTGGTGGGCGGTTAGTCGGCTTGGGCGATCTGCCCGGCGTGGGGGTGGTCGGGGCCGGAGTAGACGCGGAGGTGGCGGTACTGGGCGCGGCCGAGCTTGTTTTTGGGCAGCATGCCGCGCACGGCGTGCTCGATGACGCGCTCGGGGCGCTTTTCGAGCATGGCTTTGAGGGTGGTCTCGCGCAGGCCGCCGAGATGCCCAGAGTGGCGATAGTAGATTTTCTGCTCGAGCTTGCGCCCGGAGACGGCGATTTGGGCGGCGTTGACGACGACAACGTAGTCGCCGACATCCTGGGACGGGTGAAAGGCGGGCTTGTGTTTGCCGCGCAGGAGGGTGGCGACTTCGGTGGCGAGGCGTCCGAGCGGTCGCTGGGCGGCGTCGATGACGTGCCAGCGGCGCTCGACATCACGCGGGTTGAGGACAGTCGTCGAGGTGCTGAGCGACATGGTCAATCTTCCGTTGTTCGGTGGGCCAGGGCGGCAGGATGGATCGATCGTAGCGAACTGCGGCTAAGGTCAAACCCTTTGCGGGTGCGGTTGGGCCGGCGGAGCCGGGGCGGGCGGCGTGGAGCGTTGCCTGGAATGCATCCAGGGGGAGGCGGCCACGGGCGACTTCGACGACTGCTCCGACCATGCGCCGCACCTGGTGCTGGAGGAAGGCGTCGGCGGTGAAGGTGAGCGTATAGGGTTGGGCGGTTGCGTCGAGCTCGGCGCTGTGGAGAGAGCGGACGGTGGGGCGCTGCTGGTCGGTGGTGGTGAAGGCGGCGAAGTCGCGGCGGCCGGGAAGAGCGCGGAGCGCGGCGCGGGCGAGGTCGAGGGAGAAGGGCGGGAGAATGCGCCAGGCGCGGGGTTCTTCGAGCGGTCGGCGCTGGGCGGCGATGAGCAGTTGGTAGCGGTACTCCCGCTCGGTCGCGTTGCGGCGCGGGTCGAAGTCGTCGGCGACGGTTTGGATGTCCTGCACGGCGATGCTTTCGGGGAGGAAGTGGTTGAGTCCGCGCAGCCAGCGGCGCTCGGGCAGTTGGCGAGCGGTTTGGAAGGAGGCGACCTGTCCGAGGGCGTGGACGCCGGCGTCGGTGCGTCCGGCGAGGGAGACCTGAGCGGGCTGGCGGGTGAGTTGAGCGATGGCCTGCTGGAGCGCGCCCTGGACGGTGGGCAGGTTGGGCTGCCACTGGGAGCCGGCGAAGGCTGCGCCGTCGTAGTGCAGGAGGAGGGCGAGTCGGCGGGTCGGTTGGCAGGTTGGGGGCACGGCGTTGGGGCGCGTTACTCGGCCGCGGCGCTTTCCGCTTCCGCTTCGGGGGCCGGCTCGGGGGCGGCGCGCTCGACCAGCTCGATGTGGGCCATGGCCGCGCCGTCGCCGCGGCGCGGGCCCAGCTTGATGATGCGGGTGTAGCCGCCCGGGCGGTCTTCAAAGCGCGGGGCGACCTCGTCGAAGAGGCGGCGCACGATTTTTTTGTCGGTCAGCACGGCGGCGGCCTGGCGGCGGGCGTGGAGCGTGCCGCGCTTGCCGAGGGTGATCATCCGCTCGGCGACGGGGCGGATCGACTTGGCCTTGGCCTCGGTGGTGACGATCGCCTCGTGGCGCAGGAGTTCGGTGACCTGGTTGCGGACGAGCGCGGCGCGGTGCGAACGGCTGCGGCTGAGGGCGCGTCCGGCTTTTCGGTGGCGCATTGTTCGGCTCTCCGCTTTGGCTGGGCGCGCGCGCGGCGCGCGGGCTGGATCTTACTGCTGGGGCTCTTCGGACTCGCGGCCGGCTTCGCGCAGCGCTTCGAGCAGCGCGGAGCCGAGCGAGGTGATTTGCTCGTCGTCTTCTTCGACGGGCGGGACATCGCCGACGATGCGCTCCTCTTCGACTTCGACATCTTCGGGGAGCGGGGGGAGTTCGGTGAGGGCGTCGTCTTCGAGGCGGTTGAAGACGCCTTCGCGCGCGCGCCGGAGGCGGGCGTCGGTTTCTTCGATGAGGCCCATCTCGAAGAGGCGCTCGACGAGTTCGACGTAGGATTTTTCGCCGAAGTTGCGCAGGGTGAGCAGGTCGTCTTCGGACTTTTCGAGGATTTGACCGACGACCATGAGCCCGCTGCGCTTGAGGCAGTTGTGGGCGCGGACGGAGAGTTGCAGCTCGTCGATGGGTCGGTCGTACTGCTCGACGGAGATGCCGAGGCGTTCGTTGGGTTCGAGCTGGCGCGGCGCGAGGGGGTCGCCGAGGGAGGCGAAGAGGGCGAGTTCGTCCTGGAGAAGCTGGGCGGCGGCGCGGATCGCGTCTTTGCCGGCGATGCTGCCATCGGTCCAGACTTCGATGAGGAGCTGCTCGAGGCCGGCGGCGGCGCCGCGGCCGCTGCGGGCGGGGTGGACTTCGTAGGAGACGCGGCGGACCGGGGTGAAGACGGCGTCCAGGGGGATGGCGCCGAGCGAGGATTCGCCGTTGGCGCTGTCTTCGGAGGGCTGGAAGCCGTAGCCGGTTTGGATGCTCATGCGAACGGTGAGTTCGGCGTCGGGGCTGTCAAGGGTGGCGAGGTAGAGCTCGGGGTTGACGATTTCGTAGTCGGCCGGGACGGTGATGTCGGCGGCGGTGACGGAGCGCTGCCCGGAGACGTCGAGGGTCATTTCGGCGGGGCGGTCGGCGAGCGCGCGGAGACGGACGCCGCGCAGGTTGAGCAGGAACTCGGTGGTGTCCTCCTTCATCGCGGGGATGGTGGAAAACTCGTGTTGGACCTGGTCGATGCGGACGGAGGTGACGGCGGCGCCGCGAATGGCGGAGAGGAGCACGCGGCGGATGGCGTTGCCGAGCGTGTGGGCGAAGCCGCGGGCGAGGGGCTCGGCGGTCACGCGGGCGTAATCGGTGGTGGCCTGTTCGATGGCGATCTGGGGGGTTTCGTGCTGCAGAACCACGGTGGCGTGTGCCTCCTCGGTGTGCTTGGCCGGCCGGCGGGGTGGGGCCGGTGCTAGCGGGAGTAGTACTCGACGATGGCGTTCTCGTCGATGCGCATGTCGATGTCTTCGCGTGTGGGGAGGGCGGTGATTTCGCCTTCGAGTTGGAGCGGGTCAGTCATGCTGAGCCAGCCGGCGTTTTGTCGTCCGCCCTGCCAGGAGCGGGACATCTCGAAGAACTTGGACTTGCGCCCGCGCTCGGTCCAGCCGATCTTGTCGCCGACTTTGGTCTCGATCGAGGGGATGTCGGCGCGGCTGCCGTTGAGCGTGATGTGCCCGTGGCGGACCAGCTGGCGGGCCTGCGCGCGCGACTCGGCGATGCCGAGCCGGAAGACGACGTTGTCCAGGCGCAGCTCGAGCATGCGCAGCAGGTTGTCGCCGGTCGCGCCGGGGCGGCGGTTGGCCTCGCGGAACATCTTGCGGAACTGGCGCTCAAGCACGCCGTAGCTCTTGCGCACCTTCTGCTTTTCCTTGACCTGGACGCCGTAGTCGGAGACTTTGCGACGGCGCGGGGAGCGCTGGCCGGGCGGCTGGTTGCGGCGCTCGATGGCGCATTTGGGGCCGTAGCAGCGATCGCCTTTGAGCATGAGCTTCTCGCCGGCGCGGCGGCAGATGCGGCAGACGGGTCCGGTGTAGCGGGCCATTCGGTGGTCTCCTGCTGGTGCTGGTACTCGTCCTGTGGAGTGGGCTGCTTTCGTGGGCTGTTGTCAGGCGCGGCGGCGCTTGCGCGGGCGGCAGCCGTTGTGAGGGATGGGGGTGACGTCGCGGATCGAGAGGAGAACGAGCCCGGCCGCCTGGAGCGCGCGGACCGCGGATTCGCGCCCGCTGCCCGGGCCTTTGACGTAGACATCAACCTCGCGCATGCCGTGGTTCATGGCTTTCTGGGCGGCGTCTTCGGCGGCGAGCTGGGCGGCGAAGGGGGTGCCTTTGCGGGAGCCGCGGGTGCCACCGGTGGAGCCGGCGCTGCTCCAGGCGACGGTATCGCCGTTGAGGTCGGTCATCGTGATGATCGTGTTGTTGAAGGTGGACTGGATGTAGGCGCGCCCGTGGGGCACGTTCTTGCGTTCGCGACGTCGTCCGCGGCGCTGCCCGCCTCGTTGGGTGACCATGGTTGTGGGTCCTTTCGGGTCTAGCGCTTGACGGCGCGGCGGCGGCCGGCGACCGTCTTCTTGGCGCCGCGGCGGGTGCGCGCGTTGGTGCGGGTGCGTTGGCCGCGCATGGGCAGGTTGCGGCGGTGGCGCTGCCCGCGGTAGCAGTTAATGTCGATCAGCCGCTGCACGTTCTGGCGCACGATGCGGCGGAGATCGCCTTCGACGATGTAGTCGCGGTCGATGATTTCGCGGAGCTGGGAGAGTTCGCCGTCGGTCAGTTCGCGCATGCGTCGGTTGGGATCGAGTTGGGCTTTGTGGATGATTTCGCTGGCGCGGGCGGGACCGACGCCGTAGATGTAGCGCAGGGCGTAGGGCAGGCGCTTGTTGTCGGGGACATCGACACCGGAGATGCGGGCCATGGGTGCTCTCCTCAGTTTTTGAAGCGGTAGACGACGCGCCCGCGGGTGAGGTCGTACTCGGAGAGTTCGACGAGCACTCGGTCTCCCCTGAGGACGCGGATGTGGTTTTGGCGCATTTTGCCGGCGAGGTGTGCGAGGACTTCGTGTCCGTTGGGCAGCTCGACGCGGAAGGTCGCGTTGGGCAGCGGCTCGCGGACGACGCCTTCGACCTCGATTTTGTCCTGCTTGGGCGCGGGCGCGGGACGAGGCGCGCGCTGACCGCGACGGTTGCCGGAACTCTTTCTCGCCACGCGACTCCCCTCTGCCGACCGCCTGTGTGGTCAGTCGGCCAGCGTCAGGATTTCGGCCGGGCCGGACTCGCGAATCGCGATGGTGTGCTCGAAGTGGGCAGAGAGGCTGCCGTCCTTCGTAGACACCGTCCAGCCGTCCTCCAGCACGGTGGTGGCCGGGTCGCCGAGGGTGGCCATCGGCTCCAGCGCCAGCACCATGCCGGGCCGCATCCTCATGCCCGCTCCGCGTCGTCCGTGGTTGGGCATGTTCGGCGCTTCGTGCATATCGCGGCCCACGCCGTGTCCGACGTAGCCGCGCACCACGCCATAGCCCGCTGATTCTATCACCTCCTGGATGGCTGCGCCGATGTCGCCTTTGCGAACTGGGACACGCGAGGCGTCGATGCCCGCCTGGAGCGACTCTTTGGTCACTTGCAGCAGCCGCTCCGCCTCGGCGCTGATGTCGCCGATGCCGAAAGTGACGGCCGAATCCCCCACCCAGCCGTCGATCGTCGCGCCCAGGTCGATGGAGAGGATGTCGCCCTCGCAGAGGCGGCGCTCGGTGGCGAAGCCGTGCACGATCTGCTCGTTGACCGAGGCGCAGATCGCGTGAGGAAAGCCGTGGTAGCCCAGGAACGTGGGGATTGCGTCGAGCCGCTCGAATTTGTCCAGCACGTAGCGGTCCAGCTCGGCCAGCGTTATGCCCGGCCGCGCCAGCTCGCGCAGCTCGACCAGCGTCTCGCCCACCAGCTGCCCGGGCACGCGCATCTCCGCGATCTGCGCGGCAGTCTTCAGAATGACCTGGCGGGGCTGGGCGTCGAGGGCCATGCGTTGCGTTCGCGTTCTAGCGGGTCTATTCGAGCGCGGCCAGGAGGTCCGCGCCCACGGCGTCGGGCGCGCGCGCGCCGTCGACCCGGCGCAGCTTGCCGCTGCGCTCGTAATAGTCGATCAGCGGGGCGGTCTGCTGAGCGTAGACATCGAGCCGGCGGCGGATCGCCTCCGGCTGGTCGTCGTCGCGCTGGATCAGCGCGCCCGGGCAGCGGTCGCAGGTGCCCTCGACCTGCGGCGGCGAGAAAACCGCGTGGAACACCGCGCCGCAATCGGGGCAGCTCCAGCGCCCGCCGAGGCGACGGAGGACTTCGTCGTTGGCGACCTCGATCAGCAGCGCGGCGGCGATCTCGGCGTCCTGTTCCGCCAGGGCGGTGTCGAGCGCCTCGGCCTGTTCGGTGGTGCGCGGGAAGCCGTCCAGCAGGCTGCCGAGTTGCGCGTCTTCGCGGTTGAGGCGATCGAGCAGCATCGAGATCGTCAGCTCGTCCGGCACCAGCTCGCCGCGCTCCATATAGCGCTGCGCTTCCTTCCCCAGCTCGGTCTGGTTGCGCACGTTTTCGCGGAACATGTCGCCGGTGGCGAGGTGGAGCAGTCCGGTGCGCTCGGCGAGGTTGACGGCCTGGGTGCCTTTGCCCGCGCCGGGCGGGCCGAGCAGGATGACGTAAGTGCTCATCGGATGAATCCCTCGTAGTTGCGCATGAGCAGCTGGGCCTCGATTTGGCGCATGGTGTCGAGCGCGACGCCCACGACGATCAGCAGGCCGGTGCTGGAGATGGTGAGCGCGGTGCTGTCGGGGATGAACTCGGTGGCGAGGAAGGGGACGACGGCGACGAAGCCGAGGAAGAGCGCGCCGGCCCAGGTGATTCGAGAGAGGACGCGGTTGATGTAGTCCTGCGTGGGCCGCCCGGGTCGGATGCCGGGGATGAAGCCGCCCTGCTTCTGGAGGTTCTCCGCCAGGTTCTGCTGCTGGAACGTGACGAAGGTGTAGAAGAAGGTGAAGGCGACGACGAGCACGAAGGAGAGCGCCCAGTAGAGCGGTCGGCCGGGCGAGAAGTTGATCTGCACCCAGTCGGCGACGCGGACGACCCAGCCGGGGCGCTCGCCAAGCGTCTGGCCTTCGGCGAAGTCGGGCGTGAGTGGGTTGTCGGGCTCTTCTTCGTGCGTGGGGATGTCGGTGAGCGCGATGAAGTTGCCCTCGAGGTCCTGCAGCGTGATCGGCTCGGTGCCGATCGCGTTGTTGTCGATTCGCCAGGTGGTGAGCGGCTCGCCGCCCGTCGGGTCGGAGCGGGTCTCGACGCGGGTCAGCACGTTCGCGTCGCTGGCCTGGTTGATCCGCTCGAGTACGTCGTCAAACGTGTCCGCCTCCGCGTTCCAGGCGATTTCGGCCTCGTTGACGAGGAAGAGGCCGCTCGCGGCGAGCTCGGGGAGCAGCGTGTTGAGCCGCTCGTCGGAGTCGAGCGAGGCGAAGGGGACCTCGACGGCGGCGCGGGTCTGGCTCTCTTCGCCCGCCGCGCCGGTAATCCAGCCGGCCAGCACGGAGGGGAAGATGATGATCGAGAAGGCGAAGATCAGCGGAATCATGCCCGCGCTGTTGACGCGCAGGGGGATGTAGCTCTGCCCGCTCTGGCGGTACATGCGCCCGCCTCTGAAGACGCTGCGGGCGTATTGGACGGGGATGCGCCGCTGGGCTTCCTGGAAGAAGACGATCAGGGCGACGAGCGCGATGGCGATGGCGATCACGACGGCGATGCCGGACCAGCCGATGTCGCTCTGGCCGACCGAGTTGAACAGCGTGGGGAAGCTGGCGATGATGCCGGCGAAGATGATCAGGGAGATGCCGTTGCCGACGCCTTTTTCGGTGATCAGCTCGCCCAGCCAGATCAGGAACATGGTGCCGGCGGTCATGGTGATGATCGCGGAGACGGTGGGCAGCCACTCATCGGGGCCGAAGCCGATGCCGGTGATCGCGCGCGCGTTTTCGAGCAGGATCAGCTGGCCGTAGCCCTGGACGATCGACATCGGAATGGCGAGCCAGTAGGTGTAGAGCTGGATGCGGTTGCGCCCGGTCTCACCTTCCTGGGCGAGGGCCTGGAGTTTGGGGATCATCGGCTGGAGCAGGTTCATCACGATCGAGGCGGTGATGTAGGGGTAGACGCCGAGCGCGACGATCGAGAGGTTGTCCAGCCCGCCGCCGGAGAAGAGGTTGAGGAAGCCGAGGACGGGGTTGTTGTCGAGCGCGTTTTCGAGCTGGGTTTTGTTGATGTCGGGGATCGGCACGTGCGCGACGAGCCGGAAAACCACCAGCATGGCGAGGGTGAAGGCCAGCTTCTGGCGGACGTCCGGCTGGCGCCAGGCGTCGACCAGCGCTTGCAGCAGCTTAGGCCTGGTCGGGCCCGCTGCTGTCTGCGCTCGTTGCATTGATCACCTCAACGGAGCCGCCTGCGGCTTCGATCTTCGCGCGCGCGGCGGCCGAGACGCGCGCGGCGCGCAGGTGGAGGGGGCGCTGGATTGGTCCGCCGGCGAGGATCTTGAAGGGTTGGGTCTCGCGGCGGAGGAGTCGAACCTGGACGAGGGCTGCGGCGTCGACGGTTGCGCCGGGCTCGAAGCGGCGGGCCAATTCGACGACGTTGATGGGCTGGTACTCGACGCGGTTGGGGTTTTTGAAGCCGCCGCGGCGGGGGAGGGTGCGCATCATCGACATCGCGCCGCCCTCGAAGACGGCGTTGTAGTCGCGTCCGGCGCGCGAGCGCTGGCCTTTGAGGCCGCGCCCCGAATAGGTGCCCTTGCCGGAGGCGTTGCCGCGCCCGACGCGCTTGCGCTGTTTGCGCGCGCCGGGGTTGGGGCGCAGATCATGCAAGCGCAGCGGCATTACTCCGCCTCCAGCTCAACGACGCGGACCAAGTGGGAAACCTTGGTGATCATACCACGCACATCGGGGGTGTCGGGCTTGCGCACGGTTTGGCCGAGACGACGCAGGCCGAGCGATTTGATCGTCTGCGCCTGATCGCTGCGGTAGCCGATCGCGCTCTTGACCCAGGTGACTTCGAGTTCGGCCATGGTTGTCACTCACTCGGGGGCGCGCCGGCGGGGACGGCGGCGGCGGGCTCGGGTTCGGCGGGGGTTTCGGCGGAGGTTTCGGCAAAGGTGTCGGTGGGTGCCGGGGGTTGGGGTTCGTCGGGGATGCGGCCGGCGAGGCGCAGGCGCTCGCGGCGCGCTTCAACGGGGTCGCGGAGTTGGGTGAGGCCGTGGATGGTGGCCTGCACGACATTGACGACGTTGTTGGAGCCGAGCGATTTGCTGAGCACATTGCGGAGCCCGACGGCTTCGAGGACGGCGCGGGCGCCGCCGCCGGCGATGACGCCGGTGCCGGGCGCGGCGGGCTTGAGCAGGACTTTGGAGGCGCAGAAGCGCGCGGTGATGGGGTGCGGAATGGTGCCGTTGCGGATCGGGACGGAGATCATTTCTCGGCGCGCGATGGTCGCGCCTTTGCGAATCGCGTCGGGCACTTCGTTGGCCCGCCCGATGCCGACGCCGACGCGCCCGTCGCCGTCGCCCACGACGACGACGGCGGTGAAGCTGAGCCGGCGGCCGCCTTTGACGACTTTGGCGACACGGTTGACGTTGACGACTTTTTCGACGTAGTCGTCCTGGATCAGTTCGCGGTCACGGCGAAAGCGGCCGCCTCGGTTTTCGCGTTGCTGCATGGGCTGCTCCGTGTGGTCGTCGTTGGCTGGGCGGTCAGAAGGCGAGGCCGGCTTCGCGGGCGGCTTCGGCAAGGGCGCGGACGCGCCCGTGGTAGCGGTAGCCGCCGCGGTCGAAGACGACGGCGGAGACGCCGGCGGCCTGCGCGGCGCCGGCGAGTTGCTTGCCGACGACGGCGGCGCGCTCGGTTTTGCTGCCAGCGACGCCATTGAGGTCGGAGGCGGCGGCGAGGGTTTGGCCGAGGTCGTCGTCGATGATTTGGCCGTAGATGTGGTTGAGCGAGCGGAAGACGGCGAGGCGCGGGCGGGCGGCGGTGCCGTGGACGCGCTTGCGGATGCGGGCGTGGCGGCGCTTGCGCGCGGCGCGAGTGGTGCGGCGTTTGCGTCGGATCGGCATCGGTTCGGCTCCGTGGGGCGCGGTCGCTGAGGCGAATTCGCGCGGTTTAGGCGATGGCTCCCTTGCCCTGCTTGCGGCGAACCCACTCGCCGCGGTAGCGAATGCCTTTGCCCTTGTAGGGCTCGGGCGGGCGGACGGCGCGGATCTCGGCGGCCTGCTGGCCGACGGCCTGTTTGTCGGCACCGCGGACATGGACGATTTGGCCTTCGACTTCGAACTCGATCCCTTCGGGCGGATCGATGCGGACGAGGTGGGAGAAGCCGACGCGGAGGACGAGGGTTTGGTCGTCCAGCTCGGCGCGGTAGCCGGTGCCCTGGATTTCGAGAGCTTTGGCGTGGCCTTCGCTGACGCCGACGACCATGTTGTGGATCAGCGAGCGGGCCAGACCGTGGTGCGCCCGGTGTTCGCGGCGGTCGGAGGGGCGGGTGACGATCAGCTCGTTCTCGTCCTGCGCGATGTGGAGATCGGGATGGATCGCCTGTTGCAGCTCGCCTTTGGGCCCGGAGACGCGCACCAGCGGTCCGGAAATCTCGATCGTCACGCCCGCGGGGACGGGCACGGGCTTGCGTCCGACACGACTCATCGCAGCGCCGCCTTCCCTTGCGCCCGCGCGGGCGCGCGGTGGACTACCAGACGAAACACAGCACTTCTCCGCCGAGGTTTTCGCTGCGCGCGCGGTGGCCGGTCATCACGCCGCGCGGAGTGGTCAGGATGGCGACGCCGAGCCCGCCGTAGGGGCGGGGGATTTCGCGCTTCTGCACGTAGACCCGCAGCCCGGGGCGGCTGACGCGCTTGAGGCCGCTGAGGACGGATGCGCCGTCTTCACGGTAGAGCAGTTCGATGTTGAGGTCGCGCCCGGCGGCGCCGACGCGGTCGCGGACTTCGAATTGTTTGATGAAGCCCTCTTCGGCAAGGACTTCGGCGATGGCGACTTTGATGCGCGAGGAGGGGATGGAGACATGCGGGTGTCCGGCGTGGATAGCGTTGCGGATTCGGGTGAGCATGTCCGCGATGGGGTCGGTGACGGGCATCGGCGCAGTGGCCTTTCGCTGCGGGCTTAGCTGGGGCGCTCGAAGGGCATGCCGAGCAGTTCGAGGAGTCGGCGGCCTTCGGCGTCGGTGCGGGCGGTGCTGACGATGTTGACCTGGAGGGGGCGGACCTTGTCCACCGCGCCGTAGTCGATTTCGGGGAAGACGATTTGCTCGCGGATGCCGAGGCTGTAGTTGCCGCGCCCGTCGAAGGCGGTGCGGGAGACGCCCTGGAAGTCGCGGATGCGCGGCAGGGCCGCGTTGATCGTGCGGTCGAGGAACTCCCACATGCGGCGTCCGCGGATCGTGCAGGTGACGCCGATCGAGTTGCCTTCGCGAAGTTTGAAGTTGGCGATGGATTTGCGCGCTTTGGTGATCACGGGGCGCTGCCCGCAGATCGCGGTGAGGTCAGCGGTGACGGCATCAAGCGCTTTGGCTTCGCCGACGGCCTCGCCGACGCCGGCGTTGACGACGATTTTGGAGATGCGCGGGACCTGCATGGGATTGTCGAAGGAGAACTCTTCGAGCATGCGGGGCGCGACTTCGTCGCGGTAGCGGAGCAGCAGGCGCGGGAGTTCGCTCTGGTCCGTCATGGGGGCGGGGGCGTTTTCGGCGTCGGTCATTAGTCGATATCCGCTTCGCAGCGCCGGCAGACGCGGACTTTGAGCCCGTCGGGGCGGCGCTTGTAGCCGACGCGGGTGGGTCGGTCGCAGGCGGGGCAAACGACGGCGACGTTGCTGATGTGGAGCGGTGCTTCGCGCTCGATGATGCCGGCGGGGGTGCCGGCCTGGGTGGGGCGCATGTGCCGCTTGACCATGTTGACGCCCTGGACGATGACCCGGTCGCGCTTGGGCAGGACCTGGCGGACCTGGCCGCGGGAGCCCTTGTTCTTGCCCGCGCGGATTTCGACGATGTCGTCGCGTTGGATGCGTCGCATCAGACCACCTCCGGAGCGAGAGAGACGATGCGCATGAAGTTTTTCTCGCGAAGTTCACGGGCGACGGGGCCGAAGATGCGCGTGCCCGTGGGGTTCTGTTCGTCGCCGGCGAGGATCACGGCGGCGTTGTCGTCGAAGCGGATGTAGGAGCCGTCGGGGCGTCGGTATTGCTTGGCGACACGGACGACGACGGCGCGGACGACCTGTCCGGAGCGGATGTCGCGTCCGGGGTCGGCCTGTTTGACGGTGGCGACGATGGTATCGCCGACGCTGGCGTAGCGGCGCTTGGTGCCGCCGAGGACGCGGATGCACTTGATCACGCGGGCTCCAGAGTTGTCGGCGACGCGGAGGGAGGATTCCTGCTGGATCATGCCGATCCCTCGCGATCGGTTGGCGGGGCAGCGGGCGGCGTTTCGGCTTGCGCTGTCTGCTCGGGTTGTTGGGGCGGTTCGGGTTGTGGAGTGGCGGGCGGCACGGCCTCTTGGGGCGGCTCGGGTTGCGGAGCAGGTTGGACGGCCGCCTCCGCTTGCGCGGTCTGCTCGGGTTGCGGAGCGGCAGGCGGCTCAGCCTGTTGGGGTGGCTCGGTCTGCGGAGCGGTTTGGACGGCCACCTCCGCTTGCGCGACCTGCTCGGGTTGCGGAGCGGCGGGCGGCGCGGCCTCTTGGGGCGGCTCGGGTTGCGGAGCAGTCTGGACGGCCGCCTCCGCTTGCGCGACCTGCTCGGGTTGCGGAGCGACGGGCGGCGCGGCCTCTTGGGGCGGCTCAGGTTGCGGAGCGGTTTGGACGGCCGCCTCCGCTTGCGCGGCCTGCTCGGGTTGCGGAGCGGCGGGCGGCGCGGCCTCTTGGGGCGGCGCAGGTTGGGGAGCGGGTTGGGCGGCCGCCTCCGCTTGCGCGACCTGTTCAGGTTGCGGAGTGGTGGGCGGCGCGGCCTCTTCGGGTTCGATGGCGGGCGCGGCGATTTCGCCGGGTTGGATCTCGGCGACCTCGCGTCGTTCGAGGATTTCCACGACGCGCCAGGACTTGCGCCGCGAGAGCGGGCGGCATTCCTCGATCAGGACGCGGTCGCCGTTGCGGCAGTCGTTGGCTTCGTCGTGGGCGAGGTAGCGCTTGCGTCGACGCATCGTCTTTTTGTAGAGGGGATGCCGCACGGTGCGCTCAACGCGGACGACGACGGTTTTGTGCGCGGCGTCGGCGACGGCGAACCCGACTCGTTGTTTGCGGGCCATGCGTTAGTCGTCCTTGTTGGTTTCAGGGGTGGTTGCTGAGTCGACGTCGGGTTCGGCGGGCGCTTCGTCGACGGGCGCCTCGCCGGCGGAGGCAGGCTCAACCTCAACCGCGTCGTCTTCGTCGTTTTCGGTCTGGTCCATAGGAGCGTCGGCTGCAGGGGCTTCGGCGTCAGCGGCGGGGGCGTCTTCTTCAACGGCGGCGGCGCTCTCGTCGGCGTCGGGGAGCGCTTGCGCCTCGGCAACGGGCTGAGGTTGAGGCGGCGCGGCGACGGGGCGGGGCGGCTGGGCAATGGGCGCGCCATCGACGGCGGCCTGGGCGCGCTCGCGGAGAATGGTGCGCAGGCGGGCGATTTGGCGGCGCGCGGCGCGGATCGCCATGGGATTCTGGAGTTGCCGCGTGCCGCGCTGAAACTGGAGGTTGAAGAGCTCGCGGTACGCCTCGTTGACGGCTTCGCCGAGCTCCTGATCGGAGAGTACGCGGGCTTCTTCGGCGAGAGGGTTGGCCATGGTCAGACGACCTCCGTCTCGCGGACGACGACGCGGGTGCGAACGGGGAGCTTGTGGCTGGCGCGGCGCAGCGCTTCGCGGGCGTCGGCCTGCTCGATGCCGCCGATTTCGAAGAGGACGCGGCCGGGTTTGACGACCGCGACCCACTTTTCGGGCGCGCCCTTGCCTTTGCCCATGCGGGTTTCGGCCGGTTTTTGGGTGACGGATTTGTCGGGGAAGACGCGGATCCAGACTTTGCCGCCGCGGCGGACGTAGTGGGTGATGGCGCGGCGCGCGGCTTCGATCTGGCGGCCGTCGATCCAGGCGGCGTCGAGCGACTGGAGGCCGATCTCGCCGAAGGCGATGGCGTTGCCGGACTGGGCCAGCCCGCGGCGGCGCCCGCGGTGGTGTTTGCGCCATTTGACGCGGCGAGGCTGAAGCATCAGACGCTCCTCCCCTGGTTCGCGTCGGTTGGCGCGGCGACGGGCGAGGAGACGGGGGGCAGGACGGCCTGCGCGGGGCCGCTTTCTTGCTGGTCGCCTTTGGGTTCGAAGGGGAGTATCTGGCCTTTGTAGATCCAGACTTTGACGCCGATCTGGCCGAAGACGGTTTCGGCTTCGGCGAAGCCGTAATCGATATCGGCGCGGAGGGTGTGCAGCGGGACGCGGCCTTGCATCTCTTGCGCGCGGCGGGACATTTCGGCGCCGCCGAGGCGTCCGCCGATGATAATTTTCGCGCCTTCGGCGCCGCGCTGCATGGTGCGCTGGACGGCCTGCTTGATGGCGCGGCGGAAGGCGATGCGCCGCTCGAGTTGCTCGGCGACATTGCGGGCGACGAGCGTGGCATCGAGTTCGGGCACGCGGATTTCTTCAACTTCGACGCGGAGACGGACGCCGGTGAGGTCGGTCAGGTCGCGGCGCAGTTCTTCAACGTGCTGCCCGCCGCGGCCGATCACGATGCCGGGCTTGGCGGTGTGGAGGGTGACGCTGAGCGCGGGGTTGCGCTCGATGTCGATGCGGGCGATGGCGGCATCGCCCAGGCGGTTGTTGATGTAGTTGCGCAGACGAATGTCCTGCGCGACGAGATCGGCGTAGCTGCTGCCGTTGCGGGGGTTTTGCTCGGCGTACCACTGGCTGCGCCACTCGTAGATGGTGCCGATGCGGAAGCTGGTCGGATGCACCTTCTGGCCCATGATCAGTTCTCCTCGTCCGAGACGACCACGGTGATGTGGCTGGTGCGCTTGAGGATGCGCCCGACGCGGCCGCGCGCCTTGGCGCGGAAGCGCCGCAGGGTGCGCCCGTCGTCGGCGTGGATGGAGTGGACCTTGAGCTCGTCGCGGTCGAGGCCGAAGTTGTTCTCGGCGTTGGAAGCGGCCGATTCGAGCACTTTGGCGACTTCGCGGGCGATCGGTTTGGGCGTGAAGCGGAGTTGCAGGAGGGCGTCTTCCACGGGCAGCCCGCGCAGCTCCTGCATGACGATGCGAGCTTTGCGCGGCGAGGTGCGCACGAATTTGGCGGTGGCGCGGACTTGCATCTCAGCTGACCCTGGTGGCGCGGTCGGAGCGGCCGACATGGCCGCGGAAGGTGCGTGTGGGAGCGAATTCGCCCAGCTTGTGACCGACCATATTCTCGGTGAGGAAGACGGGGACATGGCGTCGCCCGTCGTGGACGGCGATGGTGAGGCCGACCATTTCGGGGACGATGGTGGAGGCCCGGGACCAGGTGGTGATCACCGTGCGCGCGCCGGAGGCGCGGACGCGCTGCACCTTGCGGAGCAGCTTGTAATCGACGAAGGGTCCCTTTTTGGTGGAGCGCGACATTGGGTTGGTCCCGGCGGCTAACGTCGCCGGCCGCGGCGACGGCGGCGGACGATGTACTTGTCGGAGGGTTTCTTGCCCCTGGTGCGACGACCCAGCGTATACCATCCCCACGGGGACTTGGGTCCGGGCAGGCCGATGGGCGCCTTGCCCTCGCCGCCGCCGTGGGGGTGATCGACGGGGTTCATCACGGAGCCGCGGACGGAGGGGCGGCGGCGGCGGTGCCGGCTGCGGCCGGCCTTGCCGAGCTTGATGTTGCTGTGTTCGACATTGCCGACCTGTCCGATGGTGGCGTAGCAGGCGGCGCGGATGCGGCGCATTTCGCCGGAGGGCAGGCGGAGCAGGGCGTAGGAACCTTCTTTGGCCATAATCTGCGCGCTCGCGCCGGCCGAGCGGACGATCTGCGCGCCTTTGCCCTCGGTGAGCTCGATGTTGTGGACCTGGGTGCCGTTGGGGATGGCGCTCATCGGCATCGCGCTGCCGGTCTGGATCGGGGCGTCGGGGCCGGTTTGGATGCGATCGTCCACGCTGAGTCCGACGGGGGTGAGGATGTAGCGCTTGACGCCGTCGGTGTAGACGATCAGGGCGATGCGGGCGCTGCGGTTGGGGTCGTATTCGATGGCGGCGACGCGGCCCTCGATGCCGATGCGGTCGCGCCGCTTCCAATCGATGACGCGGTAGCGGCGCTTGTGCCCGCCGCCGCGGTGGCGGACGGTGATGCGGCCCTGCTGATTGCGGCCGGCCTTTTTCTTGAGCGGCGCGAGCAGGCTCTTCTCGGGCTTCTTCTTGGTGATTTCCTCGAAGGTGTGCCCGGAGGCGTTGCGTCGGCCGGGGGAGGTCGGTTTGAAGTTTCGCAGCGGCACGTCAGACCCCTTCGAAGAGGCGGATCTCATAGCCCTCGTGGAGGGAAATGATCGCCTTTTTCCAGTCGCGCTCGCGCCCGGGTCGGCGGCCGCCGATGCGCCGGACAGAGCCGCGGACGTTGATCACGTTGACTTTGCGGACGCGGACGCCGAAGGCGATCTCGATCGCCTCTTTAATCTGGACCTTGTTGGCGCGCGGGTCAACCTCGAAGACGTACTTGCGCAGCTCGCTGAGCTCGGTGCTCTTCTCGGTGATGATCGGGCGGCGGAGGACGGCGTAGGGGTGGATGTCCTTGGGCATGTCAGGCATCCTCGCCGTCGCTGGGGGGAGCGTCGTCCGCGATTGACGCCTCCGCGGCCGGGGCATCCGTGGTTGAGACATCCGCGCTTGGGGTGTCGCGCGGCGGTTCTGCCGGTTCTTCGGAGGGAAGCGCCCAGAGGGATTCGATGCGGCGGACGGCGGCCTCGGTCATGATCAGGCGGTCGTGGGTGATGATCAGGTAGGTGTTGAGGGTTTCAGCGGGGGTGGAGGTGATGTGCTGGAGGTTGCGCGTGCCGCGGGCGAGGTCGGGATCGAGGCCGTCGCTGACCAGCAGCGCGTTGCGCTCGACGCCCAAGGCGGCGCAGAGTTTGGCCATTGCGCCGGTGCGGGGCTGGAAGGCCACATCGGAGGCGGTGACGGCGATGCCACCTTCGGCGGCTCGCTGGGAGAGCATGGAGCGGATCGCGAGACGGCGCATGCGCTTGGGCAGGCGCTGCCGGTAGGAGCGGGGATGCGGGCCGTGCGCGACTGCGCCGCCGATGCGGGTGGGCGAGGAGGGGCCGCCCAGGCGGGCGCGTCCGCCGCCTTTCTGGCGGCGCGACTTGGTGTTGGCCTGGCGCACATCGGAGCGGTTCAGCGTGTTGTGATTGCCCTGCCGCCGGTTGGCCTGGTGCGCGAGGACGGTCTGGTGGACGACGCCGAGGTTAGGCTCGATGCCGAACACGCTGTCGGCGGCGTCAATTTCGCCGATCTGCTCGCCTGCCGCGTCGAGTACGGGGAGTTTCATCGCTTTTTCCCGCCGCGGCGCTTGGTCTGCCGGATGCGGACCGCGCCATTGGTCGCGCCGGGCACGGAGCCTTTGACGTAGATGAGGTTGCGCTCGGCGTGGATCTCGATGACTTCGATGTTCATCGAGGTGCGGGCGCGGCCGCCCATGCGCCCGGCCATGCGGGTGCCTTTGAGGACGCGGCCGGGGGTGGTGCCGGCGCCGACGGAGCCCGGAGCGCGATGGCGGTCGCTCTGGCCGTGGGTGCGCGGCCCGCCGCGGAAGTGATGCCGCTTGACGACGCCCGCGAAGCCTTTGCCTTTGGAGACGCCCTGGATGTCGACGCGGTCGCCGATGTTGAAAACCTCAACGGCTTTGAGGACGGAGCCGACTTCGACATCGCGAAGTTGATCGGGCTCGACGCGGAATTCGCCGAGTTTGCGGAGCGCGCCGTTGGGGCCGGTGTGCCCGCGCTCGGGCTTGGTGACGCGCCACTCGGGGACGGGGTCGAAACCGAGTTGGACGGCGGCGTAGCCGTCGCGCTCGGGGGTTTTGAGTTGAGTGACCGGGCAGGGGCCGACTTCGAGGACGGTGCAGCCGACGACGGTGCCGTCGTCGCGGATCACCTGGACCATGCCGAGCTTTTTGCCGAGAAGGCCTGGTACGGACATGATGGCAGCCTAAAGCTTGAACCCCTTGATCTCGATGTCGACGCCGCTGGCGAGCGGGAGGCGCGCGAGGCGCTCAAGGGTGCGTCCGGTGAGTTCGATGTCGATGATGCGCTTGTGGGTGCGCATTTCGAATTGTTCGCGTCCGTCCTTGTGGACGAAGGGCGAGCGGATGACGGTGTACTTGTGGATTTCGGTGGGCAGCGGGATGGGCCCCGCGACGGTGGCGCCGGTTTGCTCGGCGACGCGGATGATCTCCGCCGCGCTCTCGTCGAGGACACGGTGGTCGTAGGCCTTGAGCCTGATGCGGAACTTTTGAGGGGCCATAGTTGGAGCGCCGTTCGCTTATTCGAGGATTCGGGTGACGGCGCCGGCGCCGACGGTGCGCCCGCCCTCGCGGATTGCGAAGCGCAGGCCCTCCTCCATGGCGATGGGGTGGATCAGCCGCACGGTCATCTGCACGTTGTCGCCCGGCAGCGCCATCTCGATGCCCTCCGGCAACCCGATCTCGCCCGTCACGTCGGTCGTGCGGATGTAGAACTGCGGGCGGTAGCCCTGGAAGAACGGCGTGTGCCGCCCGCCCTCATCCTTGCTCAGGATGTAGACCTCCGCCTCGAAGGCCGTGTGCGGGGTGATCGAGCCCGGCGCGGCCAGCACCTGACCGCGCTCGATCTCGTCCCGATCCAACCCGCGCAAGAGGCAGCCCACGTTGTCCCCCGCCTCGCCCGTCGGCAGGGTCTTCTTGAACATCTCCACGCCCGTCACCACCGTGCGACGGGTGTCCTTGACCCCCACAATCTCGATCTCCTCGCCGCTGTTCACCACCCCGCGCTCGATCCGCCCGGTCGCCACCGTGCCGCGGCCCTTGATCCCGAAGACATCCTCGACCGGCATCAGGAAGGGCTGCTCGACCGGGCGCGGCGGGGTCGGCACGTAGTCGTCCACCGCCGCCATCAACTCGCGGATGCTGGCGTACTCCGCCGCCTCCGCGTCGGCCGACTCCGACTCCAGCGCCGCCAGCGCCGAACCGCGCACGACCGGAATGTCGTCGCCCGGGAACTCGTACTGGCTGAGCAGCTCGCGCACCTCCAACTCGACCAACTCGAGCAACTCCTCGTCGTCCATCTGATCCACCTTGTTCAGGTAGACCACCATCCGCGGCACGCCCACCTGGCGGGCCAGCAGGATGTGCTCGCGCGTCTGCGGCATCGGTCCGTCGGGCGCGGCCACGACCAGGATCGCGCCGTCCATCTGCGCCGCGCCCGTGATCATGTTCTTGATGTAGTCCGCGTGGCCCGGCGCGTCGATGTGCGCGTAGTGCCGCGCCTCCGTCTCGTACTCCACGTGGGCGATCGCGATCGTGATCCCCCGCGCACGCTCCTCCGGCGCGTTGTCAATCGAATCGAAGCTGCTGAACGAGACCCGCTCCGAGGACAGCGACAGGTACTTCGTGATCGCCGCCGTCAAGGTCGTCTTGCCGTGATCCACATGGCCGATCGTGCCCACGTTCACGTGCGGCTTGGTCCGCTCGTACACCTCGCGCGCCATCGCTTCGCTCCCTTTCCGCGCACGGCGCTATCGCGCCGCGGCCAACACTCCTTGCGGAATCACCGCGTAGTGATCGAACTCAATGCTCGCCGTCGCCCGCCCCTGCGTCATCGAACGCAGCGTGGTGGTGTAACCGAACAATTCCGCAAGCGGAATGTGGGCGCGAATCAGCTGTAGGGTGCCGCGCATTTCCGTACCCGTCACATGCCCGCGGCGCCCGCTCACATCGCCCAGCACATCACCGAAAAACTCGTCCGGCGTGGCCAGCTCGGCGCGCATCATCGGCTCCAGCTGGACCGGCTCGGCTCGGCGCATCGCCTCGCGGAAGGCCATGCCCCCCGCCGTAGCGAACGCCAACTCGTTGGAGTCGACCTGGTGGTAGCTGCCGTCGACCAGCGCAACCTTCACATCAACCACGGGGAAGCCGCCCACAATGCCGTTGCGCATCGCCTGTTCGACGCCGCGCTTGACAGACGGGACAAAGTGCTGCGGCACCACGCCGCCTACGCTCTTGTCCTCAAACTCGAAGCCCGCGCCGGCCTCGTTCGGCTCGATCTGCAACACAACGTGTCCGTACTGCCCGCGCCCGCCCGTCTGCCGCACAAAGCGCCCTTCCGCCTCGGACGAGCGTTGAATCGTCTCGCGGTAGGCCACCTGCGGGCGCCCCACCGTGCAGGCCACGTTGAATTCGCGCCGCAGCCGATCCGCGATCACCTCGAGGTGCAACTCGCCCATCCCCGAAATCACCGTCTGGCCGGTCTCGTCGTTGAATTCGACGCGGAATGTGGGGTCTTCTTCGACCAGCTTGCGCAGCGCCGTGCCCAAGCGATCCTGGTCGTCCTTGCTTTTCGCCTCGATGGCGACGGAGACGACCGGTTCGGGGAAGCGGATTTCGTCGAGCAGCAGCGGCGCGTCGCGCGAGCAGAGCGTGTCGCCGGTAAATGTCTCCTTCGGCCCTACGAATGCCGCGATGTCGCCCGCCGTCACCCGCTTGATGTCTTCCCGCGAGTCGGCGTGCATGCGCAGCAGCCGGCCGGCCCGCTCGACCCGTTGGCGCGTCGAGTTGTAGACGCTCGCGCCGGCCTCAAGCGTGCCCGAGTAGACCCGCACGTAGGCGATCCGCCCCACGAAGGGATCGGTGACAATCTTGAACGCCAGCGCGGTGAGCGGCTCGCCGGAATCGGCGCGCCGCTCGACCTCCACGCCGTCCGCGTTGATGCCGCGCACCGGCGGCACCTCGTCGGGCGCGGGCAGGTAATCGACGATCGCATCGAGCAATCGCTGCACGCCGACATTCTTCAGCGCGCTGCCGCAGAGCACCGGCGTGAAGAGGTTGGCCACCGCGCCGCGCCGCACCGCCTTGCGAATCTCGTCCTCGGTCAGCTCGTGGCCCTCGAGGTAGGAGATCATCACCTGCTCGTCGTTCTCCGCGATCCGCTCGATCATCGTCTCGCGCCAGCGCCCGGCGTCGGAGACGCAGCGCTCAGGGATTTCGCCCTCGCGCGGCGGATCGTCGCGATCCTCGCTGAAGAACCAGGCCCGCATCCGAATCAGGTCGATCACGCCCTCAAATTGGTCTTCGCTGCCAATCGGAATCTGCACCGGCACGGGTACCGCGCCCAGACGATCGCGGATCATCTCCATCGTCCGCCAGTAGTCCGCGCCAATCCGGTCCATTTTGTTCACAAAGCAGATTCGGGGCACGGCATAGCGGTCCGCCTGCCGCCAGACGGTCTCGGACTGCGGCTCGACGCCGGCCACGGCGTCGAACACGACCACGCCGCCGTCCAGCACGCGCAGGCTGCGCTCGACTTCCACGGTGAAATCGACGTGACCCGGCGTGTCGATGATGTTGATCAGGTGATCGTTCCACTCCGCGCTGGTCGCCGCGGCGGTGATCGTGATGCCGCGCTCCCGCTCCTGGTCCATGTAGTCCATCACCGCCGTGCCGTCGTGCACCTCGCCGATCTTGTAGGTGCGGCCCGTGAAATAGAGGATGCGCTCGGTCACGGTCGTCTTGCCCGCGTCGATATGCGCGATCACGCCGATGTTGCGCAGATTCTGGATGGGTTGTTCGTCGGCCATTGGGAGTCGTGGTCCTTGGAAGGGTTTACCAGCGGTAGTGGGCGAAGGCGCGGTTGGCCTCGGCCATGCGGTGGGTTTCCTCGCGGCGCCGCACGGCCGCGCCGGTGTGGTTGTAGGCGTCCAGCAGCTCGTCGGCGAGGGACATGTAGGCCGGGCGGCCTTTACGGCTGCGCGCCGCCGTGACCAGCCAGCGGATGCCGAGCGAGTTGCGCCGATCGTGGCGGATTTCGACCGGCACCTGGTAGGTCGCGCCGCCCACGCGGCGCGGGCGGACTTCCATTTCGGGGGTGATGTTGGCGAGAGCCAGATGAAAGACTTCAAGCGGGTCCTGGCGGACGCGGTCGCGGATGACTTCCAGGGCGTCGTACATGATGCGCTCGGCGACGCTCTTCTTGCCGTTGCGCATGATGCGGTTGATGACCATCTGGACCTGGACGCTGTCGTAGCGCGCGTCGGGGCGGATGGGGTGTCGTTCGGGGCGTCGGCGGCGCGGCATGTGACGTGGGCTTTCGGCGAACGCCGCCCGCGCGGGGCGGCAGAATGAAGGCCACCCGCTAATGGGTGGCCGCAGTGGTCAATCCGGCGGTCCTGCGAGCTCCGTACTTGGAGCGGCCGCGCTTCCGCTCGGCGACGCCGAGGGCGTCAAGCGCGCCGCGCACGACCTGATAGCGGACGCCGGGGAGATCGCGGACGCGGCCGCCGCGCACGAGGACGATCGAGTGCTCCTGGAGGGTGTGCCCCTCGCCGGGGATGTAGGCGGTGACCTCGATGCCGTTGGTCAGGCGCACGCGGCAGACTTTGCGCAGCGCGGAGTTGGGCTTTTTGGGAGTGACAGTGCGGACGGCGGTGCAGACACCGCGCTTTTGGGGGGAGCCGGAGTCCTGGCTGGTGCGGTTGGTGAGAGCGTTGTAGCGGAAGCGCAGCGCCGGAGCCTTGGCCTTCTTGCGGCCCTTGCGGCGGCCTTTGCGGGTCAGCTGATTGATCGTCGGCACTGTTCTCGGCCTATTCAGGCTGATTCACGCGCTGCGCACTCAAGGGCGCGCAGCGCGCGGGACCGCGTCCATTCGGACGGTGGCGAAACGCCAGCATAGACTCGAGAAGCGGCGGCTGGCAACCGTTGAGGGCGATGCGGCGGCAGATGGTGGAATTCGCGGCGCAAGAGAATCGGCGATCTGTTACGTACATGTCAGATCGCCGATCGTTCCAGCGCGCCGCGGCGGCTGCGGCAATTCAGACGCCGGCGTAGGAGTGGAGGCCGGCGATCCAGAGGTTGACGCCGAGGTAGGTGAAGAGGACGGCGGCGAAGCCGAGGACGACGATCCAGGCGCTGCGCGCGCCGCGCAGTCCGCGCAGTCCGCGGGCGTGGATGTAGACGGCGAAGATCAGCCAGGTGACGAGCGCGGCGGTTTCTTTGGGGTCCCAGCCCCAGTAGCGGCCCCAGGCGTCGTTGGCCCAGAACGCGCCGAGCGCGACGCCGGCGGCGAGCAGCGGGAAGCCGACGAGGACGGCGCGGTAGGTGAGTTGGTCGCAGCGGTCGGGGTCGGGGAGAAAAGCGAAGCGTCCGGCGGGGCGGAGGCAGCGGAGGCCCTGGACGAGGTGCATGGCGGCAGCGCCGAAAGCGACGGCGAGGACGGCGTAGGAGAGGATCATGAGGGCGACGTGGATGGTGAGCAGGGTCGGGCTCTGGAGGGCGGGGACGAGGATTTCCTGGCCCTGGCTGGGGAAGGCGAGCGCGCTGGCGTAGAGCGCGCAGGCGACGGGCAAGACGAACGATCCTGCCAGGCGGGTGCCGGAGCGGTACTCGAAGATGGCGTAGAGAAGGACGATGGCGATGCCGAAGGCCATCGAGAATTCAAAGAGGTTGCTGTAGGGGGCGTGGTTGAGGGCGATGCCGCGGAGGGTAAGTCCGATGAGTCCGAGCACTGCGGCGACCCAGGTGCTGAGGGTGGCCATGCCGCCGAGCGTGGCGGAGCGCGCGAGCGGCGCGGCGGGCGGGGCTTGGGCGGGGAGGCTCGGGTCGGTGGCGGGGATGTCCGCGGCGGGCACGGGGTGGCTGGCGAAGGCGGCGGCGAGCCAGGGTTGGACGGCGTAGAGGACTGAGGCGAGGGCGGCGACGGCGGCAGCGACGAAGCTGGCCCAGAGGAGGAAGAGGGCGCTATCGGCCACGTGCTTGCGCTCCTTCCGGACTATCTAGCGAGCTGTTCAATCGTCAGTCAGATCCAGCCTACGCCGAAACGGCGGCCGGCGCGGAAGCGGGGGTGGATTGCTCGGGCTGGTCGGACTGCTCGGTTTGGGCGGCGGCTTCGGCTTGCTCCCGCTCTTCGCGCTCTTTGGCCTGCGCGGCGAGCGCGGCGGAGCGGCGCGGCGGGCTGACATCGCCAAAGGTGAGGCGGCGGAAGGATTCGGCCCAGGGGACGCGCCCTTCGGCGGCTGCGCGGCGGCTGCGGTCGGCCATGCGCTTGGCCGTCTCTGCGCGGTTGAGCGCCTGCACCTGGGTCGCGTGGTGGAAAAGCGCGTCAACGCGGCGCTCGAGCTGGTCGCTGACATCGACCCAGTAGTCGGGCTCGCGCGCCCCGGCGAGGAGCACGGTGTTGACGCGGTGGGGCTGGAGCCCCGCGCTGACTTGCTCGGCGTAAGTGTTGGGGTTGCGGGCGAGAGGGAAGACGGCGTCGAGCGCGGCGATGCCGACGGTGCGGTGGTCGCGGTGGTTAAAGCCACGGTAGCCGTCCCAGGTGATCAGCAGCTCGGGGCGGGTTTCACGCACGACGCGGACAAGCGCGGCACGCAGTTCCGGCCCGTCCTCGACGAAGCCGTCCGGCCAGCGCAGAAAAATGCAGCGGCGCGCGCCCAGCTCGGCCGCGGCGGCTTCCTGCTCAGCTTCACGCAGCGCCGCCAGATCCGCCGGCGAGAGATCGGGATCCTTGCTCCCTTTGTCCCCGCTGGTCACGAGGCAAAACGTCACATCCCAGCCATCGTCGGCCAAAGAGGCGACAGCTCCGCCGCAGGTGAATTCAATGTCGTCAGGGTGCGCCATAACGACAAGGGCGCGGCGCGGCTCAGAAGGGTCGGTCATGGCGGAGTCCTTTGTGCAGATGGTAGGCGATGGGCCGGGCTCGGTCGCGCCAACCGCGCCCAACACCCGCCCCAATATCTCACCCACTCCCCCAATTCATCCCTCCCCTCTGAGAGGGGGGAGGGATGAATTGGGGGGAGTGGGATGGCGACTATGGCCTATGGGGCGACCGTTTCGATGGCGCGGGTGATGATGTCATCCAGCTGGTTGAGGTTGGTGGATTTGGCATGCGGGATATTGAAGCGGTCAAGGACGCGGCCGAAGCGCTGGTAGCCGTCGGGCTCGGCGAGCCGCACCCATTCGATTCCCGCCTGATCGAGCGACTCGACGGCTTGAGCGGACAGATGGTCAGCGACCAGCAGGCGCGACTCCTGCGCGTGGACGGCCTTCGCGCTCTCCGGGTTGCCCGGGCCCATGAGTTTGACCTCGCACGGGTAGTCGCGCCCGCCGCTCCGCAGCACGAAGTCCACCTGATACTTCGCGTCGCGCGGACCTGCGAGGCGCCAATGCTGTCGATCGACGCCGTACAGCAGGCAGAGCGTGGCCATCAGCGGGCGCTCCAACTGCTTGCCGGCGCTGGACCATTTGCCGCCGCGAATTCGCTCGCGCTGAATGGCGAGTGAATTGATCACGATCAGGCTTTCGTTGAGCGTCAGATCGACGCCGACGGCGCCGAGCTTGATCGTGAGGACGATCGACGGGCTATCGCGCTGGGCGACGAGTTCGTTGATCGTCCGCTGGAGGGACTCATAGTTCTTCAGCCCGACATCGAGCACGACTTCGCGCCGAGTCGTTCCATAGGTGTTCTGAACCGTCTTGTTGGGCATCCCGGCATGCATCGCCACCGCCTCTTTCGGCAAGCCGGGCCGCTCGATCAGCTCACTTCGGTACCAGTCGTCTTCGCCCAAGTCTTCACCGCGCAGCTTGGCCTCGACCACCTCGCGAAAGAAAGCGAGCGCCGCGTCGAGAAACGTCCGATTGATCTCGCGAAACACGGCCTCTCGATGGCTCTCGCCATCGCGGATCAGGCAGCGAATCATGTGCTGAAGGCCGTCGCGATCAATCGCCATCACGTTCCTCCAGCAATTCGTCGAGCGTGCTTGCGCGGATTTGCATCCCGACCCGCGATTGGATGCGCTGGACATATTTGTGGTTGATCTCGGCGAGCAGCGCTTTGCGGTCCAGCTTGAGCGCCGCGAGCGCGACCGTGCCGCTACCCGCAAAGGGGTCGAAGACGAGGTCGCCAAGCATCGAGTAGTAGGCGATCACGCGCTCGCAGAGAGCCTGGGGAAAGACGGCGCTGTGGACGCGATCGACGGCGGGGTCGATTTCCCAGACGTTGGTGGCCTCGTAATCGGCCGGCGCCCGGCTGGCCGCGCGGATGGCGGGCGGATATTGGCGCAGGTTCCAGTCGATCAGGCGGGTGGATTGCTTGCGGTAGACCATCACGTATTCGGTGACGGCGTTGGCCTTCCAGGTCAGCGGCTGGCGGTGCGAGGCGAAGCCGGAGTTGCGCGGCTTGGCCGCGCCGTCGGGCTTGCGCCAGATGATGTCGTCGATGAAGCGCCAGCCTTGCGCGGTGAGGCGCGGGTGCAGGTCGAAGGGAATGGCGTAGCGGCGGCTCTCGTGCTGCCGCCCGGCGCGGGGCACGATCACGGGCGAGGTGTTGACGACGAGGAAGCGCCCCTCTTTGGTCACGCGGTGCAGTTCGGCGAAGACGCTTTCGAGGAAGTCGAGGTAGGCCTCGTAGGACTGGTAGACCGAGTAATCGCGGGCGTTGTAGTAGGGCGGGGAGGTGAAGGTGAGGTGGATCGACTCATCGGGCAGGCGCGCGAGCAGCTCGCGGGCGTCGCCGTGAATCAATCGGTTCGCGAGCCAGGGCGAGACATCGCAGTGCGTATCCCCCCCCCCCCCCCCGCTCGAGTCTTATGACCGCGGGCGGCGCGGCTGCGCTCGACGGCGACGAACTCCCGCACGACCTCGTTGGGGTGCGCAGCGAGCCTGTCGAGGATCGGCTGGGCGACGGCCTGCTGCGAACAGTCGCGAGTGGCGCGGGCGAGCCCGCGCGCCGCCTGGAGCACGACGCCGGGATCGGAATGCTCGGCGAGGCCGGCCAACACGCCAAAGGCCTCAGGCAGATCGGCGGCGATGCGGCCGATCGCGGCGGCGGCTTCGCGCCGGACGCGCTGCGAAGGATCGCAGCGGGCCAGCTCGTTGAGCGCGCGGAGGTGCCGGTTCGACTGGCTGCGCGCCGCGCGGCGCGCGGCCGCCTCGCGCACGGCGGCCCGCTCGTCGCAGAGCAGCGCGGCGATTTCGGCCTGGCTGTCTGCCGCATCGTTTGCCGCATCGCGGCGAGCGCTCTTCGAGTTCACGCCACGGGTTATACCTGCGCAGGGCCGCTCTGCCAAGGCTGGAGATCGGGTAGGCGATACTGGGCGAGGTCCTGCGAAATCAGTGAGGAGGCGCGGCGATGTCCTGGGAAACGGAGATTGAGGAAATCGGCCGGCGTCGGGAGTTGGCGCGGCAAATGGGCGGGCCGGAGCGCGTGCGCGAACAGCACGAGCTGGACCGGCTGACGGTGCGCGAGCGGATCGATCTGCTGACCGATGAGGGCTCGTTCCGCGAGCGCGGGATTCTGGCGGGCGCCGGCTTCTACGACGAGGGTGAGCTGGTCGGCTTTCTGCCTTCGGCGACGGTGATGGGCACGGCGCGGATCGATGGGCGCCCCGTGGTGGTGCGCGGGGCCGACTACACGGCGCGGCTGAAAGGCGGCTCGGAGGTTGAGCGGAGCAAGCTGCGCGTGCACGGGGGCGGGGGCGACAAGTCGGGCGATGCGGAGCGGATGGCGATCGAGTTGAAAGTGCCGCTGATTCGGCTGATCGACGGGTTCGGGGCGGACATTCGGGCGACGGCGCAGATGGGCCGCACCTATCTGCCGGAGATGCACTGGCCGCAGCGCTGGGGCAAGCTGATGGCGGAGGTCCCCGTAGTGTCGGCGGCGCTGGGCTCGGTCGCGGGGCTGCCGGCCGCAGAGGTGCCGGCGAGCCATTTCGCGGTGATGGTGCGCGGCACGACGCAGGTGTTCGCGGGCGGGCCGCCGCTGGTGAAGCGCTCGTTGGGCGAGGAGATCAGCAAGGAGGACCTGGGCGGCTATCAGGTGCATGCGCGGGGCAGCGGGGTGGTGGATAACGACGCGGAGGACGAGGCGGATCTGATGGGGCAGATTCGGGCCTTCCTCTCGTATCTGCCGACGAATGTGCATCAGCTGCCGCCGGTTGGAGCGTCGGACGATCCGCTTGAGCGCCGCGAGGAGGCGCTGGTCTCGCTGATCCCGCGCCATCGGAATCGGGGCTACGACCCGCGCCGGCTGATTGAGCTGGTGGTGGACCAAGACTCGTTCTTCGAGTTGAACCGCTACTACGGTCGCGCGCAGGTGACGGGCTTCGCGCGGATTGGGGGGATGCCGATCGGCGTGCTGGGCAACGATCCGATGCACTACGGCGGCGCGATGGGCGCGTCGGAGGCGCGCAAGTTCGAGCGCTTCATCGACCTCTGCGACATGTTCCACCTGCCGATCGTGAACTTCGCGGATCAGCCCGGCTTCCTGATTGGCCGTCCCGGCGAGGGCGGCGGCGCGCTGCGGGCCGGCGTGCGGGCGGCGGCGGCGATCGACGATTCGCAGGTGCCGTGGGCGACGGTGGTCGTGCGGCGGCTGTACGGGGTGGCCGGCGGCGCGCACCAGGATTTCAGCCGCTTCTGCTTCCGCGTGGCCTGGCCGTCGGCGGAGTGGGGCTCGATTCCAATCGAGGGCGGTGTGGCCGCGGCCTACCGGCGCGAGATCGAGCAGGCGGAGGATCCGGACGCGCACCAGGCGGAGATCGAGGAGCGCCTGATCGCGCTGCGCAGCCCATTCAGCGCAGCCGAGGCGTTCGCGGTAGAGGACATCATCGACCCCCGAGACACGCGCTGGATGCTCGCGGAGTGGCTGGCGACGGCATATGAAACGCAGCTGCCGTCGCAGCTGGGCATCCGGGTGCGCTACGGAATGCGGCCATAGGCCGCAACAGGGCTCCGCGCTGGTCACAGCGAGACACCCGCGCGCCCTACCCGCCCATCTCTTCATCCGGGCGCGAGATGATCTCCAGGCCCGGGATGCCGCGAAAGTCGCGCTCGTTGTGGGTCACCAGCGGCGCATCAACCCAGAGCGCCGTCGCTGCGACCCAGGCATCCGCGGATGGCACTTTGTGACCTTCCCCCGCCGCGTTGCGGTTGAGCGATTCGACGCGAACCTGCACGAAGAGCTCCTGGATCTCCGGCGAATACGGAACTTCGACGAGGCCGCCGATATACGCGCGAAATCTGAGTTCGTCCCAGCCCCGCCTGCGTTGACCAACCCACAGCTCCGCGAGCGCCTGGAAGGAGATGCCGATCGTCTTACCTTCGAGGTAGTCTCGATAGCGCTCCGCAAGCGGGTCGCCGCTCATCACATACGAGCCGATGTTCGTGTCGATCAACAGATCGATCTCGGTGATCGGCGTCATCCGGCGCCCTGCCGCGCTTCGCGCGTCTCGCGCAGAAACTCCTCGATGTCCGGGGCGTGGATCACCTCATCGTCGGAGGGCCACTTGAAGCGCTTAGGCGCCCACATGCCGCGGCGGTCATCGCGGACCTGTTCCAGCTGGATCGCTTTCAGCGCGGCGACGCTCCCCCGGTCATCAAGTTGAGCGCTGCCGTGAACCCGCACAATCTGGCGGGCGAAGCGCTGGAGCTCGTCGCCGAAACTGTCGTCGAACTCGAACCGCACTGTGGATTGGCCACCCTTCGCATCTGGCTGTACATGGAGTCGGGCAACGCCGGTCTGGAAGTTGATCTCGACCAGCCTGCCTTCAATGGCTCGGTACGCTTCGCGAAGCGTCTGCTCCGGCAGCGGGTCCGCGCGAGTGATGGTGGTCGATTTCTCGAGTGCGGAGCAGTGGAGCTCAACGCTCTCAACGCCGCCCGGCAGGTTTTTTGAGACTCTGTCAAGCGCGTTGCGCGCACGGACCGGCAGCGCAACGGCGGGATCGGACGCCGCATCGATCAGCTCCGCGATCAGATCGCGCTCAAAGCCGGGCAACTCAGGCGACTCGGCGAAATCCAGCTCCACCTCGGCCGTTGTCGATCCTGCGCCGATGCCGGAAACGAGCAGGTTGGCCTGTCCCGCATCCCCGCCCGACGGCAGCATCGCCCGCACCGCGGCTTGCAGCGGATCGAGGATCGCATGCAGATCATCAACTGCGATCTTGCCTCTCCGCACTCGAGGACCCTCGATGCGGATGGTGAAGCGCCTCTCCATCGGCCTGATCCTCCATCGAGCCAAGATACTGCATCGCCGATCGCGCGCAGGCCGGGGCAAAGGCAGCAAGCAGGCTTGGGTGCTGTGCTCGGCGAGCTGCCCGCAACGAGCGCGGGTATGACGGATCTCCACAGTGGGCGCGGGCGTACGCGGCTCTGAGATCTGCTCACTCTTCCGCCATTCCTGCGCAGGAATGGCGGAAGATGGCGCGAGTAGACGCGGCCCTAGTAATCCATCCCCATGTCGGGCGGCATGCCGGCGGGAGCGGCGGGCGGCTGGGGGATTTCCGCGACCAGCGACTCGGTGGTCAGCACCATGCCGGCGATGGAGACGGCGTTTTCGAGCGCCGAGCGGACGACCTTGACCGGGTCCACAATGCCGAAATCGAGCATGTCCCCGTACTGATCGCGCTTCGCGTCGTAGCCGTAGCTGTCGGCGTCCTCCTTGCGGATCTTGCCGATCACCACCGAGCCTTCCTGGCCCGCGTTGTGGGAGATCTGCCGGATCGGCGCCTCGAGCGCCGAGCGGAGCAGGCGCACCGCCGTGCGCTGGTCGCCGCCGGATTCGGAGTCGAGGCCCTCGAGAGCGCGGTCGGCGCGCAGCAGCGCGCAGCCGCCGCCGACGACGATGCCCTCTTCAACCGCGGCGCGGGTCGCGGAGAGCGCGTCTTCCAGCTTCGCCTTCTTCTCCTTGAGCTCCACCTCGGTGGGCGCGCCGACCTTGATCACGGCGACTCCGCCGGCCAGCTTGGCCATCCGCTCCTGGAGCTTCTCGCGGTCGAAGTCCGAGGCCGTGACGTCGATCTGCGCCTTGATTTCCTTGATCCGGTTCTGGATCGCCTCGTCCGCGCCGCTGCCTTCAACGATCGTGGTGTCGTCCTTGTTGGCGACGATGCGGCGGGCGCGGCCCAGATCGGCGACCTGGGTCTGTTCGAGCGTGCGGCCCAACTCTTCGGTGATCAGCGTGCCGCCGGTCAGCACCGCGATGTCCTCCAGCTGCTGCTTGCGGCGGTCGCCGAAGCCCGGCGCTTTGACCGCCAGCACATTGATCGTGCCGCGCAGCTTGTTCACGACCAGCGTGGCGAGCGCTTCGCCATCCACATCGTCGGCGATGATCACGAAGTTCTTGGTGATCTGGAGCAGCTTCTCCATCAGCGGGACGACATCCTGGACGGCCCCGATCTTGCGGTCGGTGATCAGGATGTAGGGGTCGTCGACGGCCGCTTCCATGCGCTCCGGGTTGGAGACGAAGTAAGGCGAGACGTAGCCGCGGTCGAGCTGCATGCCGTCGGTGAACTCCGTCTCCATGCGGATGCCCTGGCCCTCTTCGACGGTGATCACGCCGTCTTTGCCGACCTTCTCCATCACATCGGCGATGATCTCGCCGATTTCCTCGTTGTCCCCGGAGATCGTGGCGACGGCGGCGATTTCGTTCTTCTGCTCGACCGGGCTGGCCATGCCGCGCAGCTCGTCGACGACGACGCGCAGGCCGCTGTCGAGGCCGCGCTTGAGCGCCATCGGGTCGGCGCCGGCCGCGACATTGCGCAGGCCCTCGGTGACGATCGCCTGGGCCAACACCGTGGCCGTGGTCGTGCCGTCGCCCGCCACATCGTTGGTGCGGATCGAGACTTCCTTGGCCAGCTGCGCGCCCATGTTGCGGAACGGCTCATCGAGCTCGATCTCGCGGGCGATGGTCACGCCGTCGTTGATGATCAGCGGCGCGCCGAACTTCTTGTCCAGCACCACATTCCGCCCGCGCGGGCCGAGCGTGACCTTGACCGTGTCGGCGAGGGCGTCGACGCCCTCGCGGAGCGATTTGCGGGCCTCCATGTCGAAGGCGAGTTGCTTGGCTGCCATCGTGTCTCCTCACGGCCGGCCGCGCCGCTGCTGGCGGCGCGCTCTGGGCTGGCCTCTGACTTTCGCAGGTTGTGCGGGTTGCGCGGCCTGTCGTTGCGGCCTCGGGCGGGCCTAGACGACCACCTTGGCGAGCACCTCGCGCTCTTCGAGCACGATCAGGTCCTCGTTGTCGATCTGGATCTCCTGGCCCGTGTACTTCTTGTAGAGGATGCGGTCGCCGATCGCGATGTCCATGGCGATGCGCTGGCCCGCCTCGTCGCGCTTGCCCGGGCCGATCGCAATGACCTCGCCCTGCTGCGGCTTCTCCTTCGCCGAGTCCGGGATCACGATCCCGCTCGACAGCACCTGCTCCTGGTGCAGCGGCTTGATCACCAGGCGGTCGTTCAGCGGCTCCAGTTGGGTTCCCTCAGCCATAGTGCGCGTTTCCCTCTGATCCGTGTTCGCGTCGGCGCAGCGCGCCGCAGTCCGTGGCGCTGGCACTCTCAGCGTGTGAGTGCCAATGGCAGCATCGTAGCCACACCGCGCCGCTGGCGCAAGACCTCCCCGCGCCTGCGTTAGCTGCGTAACGTTGGACGCGAATCGGTCCACATGCGCGCCGCGGCTGTGGGCCTTCTGTGGCGGGCGATCGCCCGGGCTCTCATTACATAGTGGGGGTGAGCGCGTGGGGAGCGTGCGATACTCCGCGCGGGGAGTGGAAAGTGAGTCGATTCATCGGTCCGCCGGTCGTCTTCTCGGGCAACGCGCACCCGCAACTGGCGCGCGACGTCTGCGCCTATCTGGACCTCGAGCCGGGCGAAGCCGAAATCTTCAACTTCGCCAACGGCAACACCTTCGTCCGCCTGCTGCAAAACATCCGCGAGCGCGATGTCTTCCTCGTCCAGCCGGGCGCCAGCCCGGTCAACCACCACATCGTCGAGCTGCTGATCATGATCGATGCCGTGCGCCGCGCCTCCGCGGGGCGGGTCACCGCGGTCGCGCCCTACTTCGCCTACGGACGCTCGGACAAGAAGGATCAGCCGCGCGTGCCGATCACGGCGCGGCTCTTCGCCGATCTGATCCAGACGGCCGGCGCGGACCGCATGCTCACCATGGACCTGCACGCGGGGCAAATCCAGGGCTTTTTCCACATCCCGACCGACGAGCTGACCGCGCTCGGCCTGCTCACCGCGCATTTCCAGCGCTGCGGCTTCGAGGGCGTGGTCGTCTCGCCGGACCTGGGCAGCGCCAAGCGGGCGCGCAGCGCCGCCGCACTGCTCAACGCGCCGCTCGCCGTCGCCGAAAAGCGGCGCACGGGCAACGACGACTGCACCGAGGTCATGCAGCTGATCGGCAATGTCGCCGGGCGCGACGCGCTGATCATCGACGACGAAATCGACACCGCGGGGACGGTCTGCGAAGTGGCCCAGCTGCTGCGCGCCGAGGGCGCCCAGACGGTCTACGCCGCGGCCACCCACGGCCTGTTCTCCCCGCCCGCGCTGCAGCGCCTGGCCGAGAGCCCGATTCACTCCGTAGTCACGACCGACACGGTCCCCCCGCCGCCGGGCTGCCCGCCGGAGCGGTTCGAGACAGTCTCCATCGCCCCGCTGCTAGGCGAAGCAATCCGCCGCATCCACGAAGGCGAGTCCGTAGGCGCGCTCTTCACCTGAGCCGCGGGCGGAACCACGCCGCCGCGCGCGTCGTTAAGCGTTCATGAGCCGTTCACCGTTCGCCGCGCTGGTCGCCGCCGCCGTTCTGCTCGCCGTAAGTGGGTCAGCGGTTGCGGATGGTCCGGATGCCGCGCCGTTTCCATACGGGGAGTTAGCGGCGCTGGGGGCGGCTGGGGCGGCGCCGCGCGTGCGGGTCGTCGCGGCGGTGGACGCAGCGCTGCGGCTGCGGCCGGGGCTGGATTGGCCGGTGATTGCGGAATTGGCAAGAGGCGAGGAGTTGATGGCGTCAGGGATTACACCCAGCCTGGATCCGTGGTTGCGCGTGACGCAGCCGAGCGGCCCAGGGGGTTGGATCAGAGCGGCTGATGTGGAGGAACCGAATGCGTCGGCCCAGCAGCTGGTCCTACGTTCCGCGCCAGCGCTCCTGGCAGGTCTGGCGAGCGAGTGCGCCTCGCTGCGCGCCTGGCCGGGCGGCGCAACGACCGGCAATCTGTGCGCAAGCGATCGGCCACGCGCCGTGGCCGGGCGATCGCCGGACAGCCGATGGGTCGCCTTGAGCTACTCGCGCTGGCCGCCCGAGGTTGCTTGGGCGCCGGCCGACCAGATCGACCTGTCGGCGTCGGATATCGCCGTGTCGGATTTGCCCGTGTTCGCCGGGCACGGGACCACCCTCGTCCCGGCGGGCGCGAGTGCGGCTGGCCAGGCAGCGGTGCTGCCTGCGGCGGCTGATTGGGCGTGGACGCCCGATAACCAGGTGGTCGGCGTTGGAGAGCGTGCGATCTGGCGTTACGACCCGTTGCAGCGGACGACGGAGACGTATCCGCGCCCTGCGGGCGATGCGACGCTCGCGCCCGACGGCGAACACGCTGCGATTGCGTCGTGCTCGAACGCCTGGACCGAATGCGGGAAAGCGAGACAGGCGCCGTTCGACATCGTGATCGTTCCAACCGACGGAGGCGGCTGGAAGCGAGTCCGGGATGCGTACAATCTGCTCGTCGGAGGAAAGTTCGGCACGCCGTACGCGGTGGGCGAGTGGTCGCCGGACGGCAGGGCGTTGCTGACCTGGCTCGCGCCGGAGGATCTGAGCAGCGGCTGGCCCGGCTTCGCTGTCGAATATTCCATGATCAATGTCGGCGGCGAACACTATCCAATGCCGCGATTTGGAATCGAGCCCCGGCAATACTGGGTCTGGCTAGAGGATGGCACGCTGTTGATGCGTGCGTGGCTTCGGGATGCTCAGCGGTATGTGGCAACGTTGTATGCGGCAACGTCGGACGGCGTGCCGCTCCGCGAGCTGGAGCTCCCGGATGCGCTCTCGGGGCTTCGCTGGTTCAGGACAGGCAAGGGCCACCCCTGGGCGGCGCTCAAGGCGGCTGTCTGGTCGAATGGGGGCGACTGGCGCCTGTTCGACCTGGAGACAGGCGCAACGGCGCCGCTGCAAATTTCCGAGTCGGCTGCAATGTTCGCCGAGCCGTCGACCGGTCGGCGTTTCGTCTATCGAATCGGAGCGGACGAGAACCGCACATTACTGCTGTTCGACGGAACGACCGGAGCGGCGGCGCGCCTCGCTGTGCCGGAGAGCGTGGGCGATATCGGTGGAGGATTTCACTTTGCGCCATCGGGGCAGCGGCTGGCGCTGCGCGCCGGGAGTCGCGACGATGTGCGCGTCTATGTCGTCGAGTTCGCTTCGGGCGAGTGGATTGAGACCGACCTGCGCATCGAGACGGACGAGTGGAATCCGGAATTTGGCGACGGATACGTTTGCGGTGGGCGGACGAACTGGTCGCCGGACGGCGAGCGCTTCACGGTCGAGCTCCGCGAATACTACGAACAGCGCGGGGAGGAGTGGTATCGGCGCGACGGCCTGGCGGGATTCGCATTCGGAGCTGTGGGCTCGCAGATTCAGATCTACGACCGAGCGGGCAATTTTGTGCGCTCTTTTCGGACATTGAGCGGCGGCAGCGGGAACAGCGCGATGGAGGCGAAATGGTCGCCCGACGGTCAGTGGCTGGCAGTGGGCGGGCGTACGCCCAGTCCGCTTGAATGCAGTCTCGGCCACTAGCCGCCGGCGATTGCAGTCGCCGCGCGACGCGCGAAGAAAGGGCAATTCGATGTTGCGAGCTGCTGCTGCGGTTGCCGTCGTGATTGCGCTTGCTCTGGGCGGGGCGGCGGGCGCGGATAGGCCGGAGCCAGCGCCGTTTCCATACGAGGAGTTGGCGTTGCTGGCAGCGGCGGAAGCGCCGAGGACTGTCAGGATCACGCTGCGCGAGGCTGCGACCGCCCACGAGCGGCCCGGAGGAAACTGGCCGGTCGTGGCGCGGGTGAGAGCCGGGCGGCAGCTGGTAGCGACGGCGGCCACGCCGGGCGGCGCGCCATGGCTGCGCGTGCGTCTGAGGACCGGCCGCGTGTGCTGGCTGCGCTCAGCAGCTGTGGAGGTCACGGCAGGCCGCATCGAATGGTTGCCGCTCGTGCATGCGCCGGTTTTGCTTCCCGCGACGGCGCTCAAGGACCTGTCGGCTGCTGTGGCGGCGCCGCGCATTCTGCTGCGCAGCGATGCGCTCGTGCGGCTGCGCCCGGCGCTCGACTGGCCTGTGCTGGCGGAGGTTGAGGCGGGCAAGTCGTTGGCGGCGACGGCGATCACGCCGGGCGGCGATCCGTGGCTGCGGGTTGAGCTGGCCGATGGGGAGGCGGGCTGGATTCAGCTGGCCGCGACGGACGCTCCCGGCGCGCTCATCGCCCGCTTGCCGATTGGGTCTGCGCAGCCGATCACAACGGATTACGCGCTGCTCACAGGCGATATCCGCGCCTGGCCCGACGGTCCGTTCAGCGGACTGACGCTAAATAGGACGAGCTGGAGCAGCGAGAACACCGGGTGGCCGCGTCCGTTACTTGGCCGATCGGTGGACGGGGACTGGGCGGCGATTATGCACGAGGGTTTCACGCCGCCAGTCGTTTGGATGCGCGAAGACGAAGAGCGCGAGCCGACTGACGGGGCGTCGATCGCGGACTTGCCGATCTTTGTCGGCGGCGGGCTCACAGTGCTGGCGCTGAACGAGGAAGAGGCCGACTCGACGCTCTACTTCCCGTTTGCGGGGAGAGAGTGGTGGTGGACGGCTGACGGCGAGATTGTTGTCGCTCGAGATCCGCTGGACAGTCTGGTCGATGCGCATGAGGGCATTTGGGCGATTGATCCGTCGAGCGGGGAGCGGCGGGCGATTCAAAGCAGGGCCTGGAACACGAGGGTCTCGCCCGACGGCAGGTACATCGCGTGGGAGACATGGGGAGAGGGCGACGACGAGGCGTGGGAAGTGGTCATTGCCGGCGTTGACGGGCGTGAGCCGCTTGTCGTGGCTGACGTGTACTCGCCGTGGTGGAGCGACGCGCCGTCCAGCTTCTACCAGTCGTACCGCGACGATCTGAAGTGGTCGCCGGACAGCCGCGCTCTGCTAGTTCCGCGTGTGCATTTGGACTGGTACGGTTTGGACTGGCGCAGCGGGGCGGGCGCGGCTTCGATCGTGACTGTGGAGGGTGAGGTCTTTGGTCTGCCGGAGGAAGCGCCGGTCGGGTATCAGCGGGATTGGGAATGGCTGCCCAACGGACAGGTCGTGTTCCGCGGGGCTGAGACCATATGGGTCGCATCCGCGCGCGGGGAGGCGCTGCGAACCATTTCGTTGCCCGAGTTCACCAGCTTTTCGCGGTGGTCGGACGGAGCATCCGTGGATCTGATCGATTCGCGCTCGCATGGGTGGCTTGCGGTTGACTTTGACTCAGGCGAGGTCACTCCGACTGAAGGGCTTCCTGAATGGCAGGGGGGATACTGGGTTCAGTGGACGCCTGACGGAATGCGGGCCGCGATCTGCGAAACGTACAGCGGCAAGCTGTTTCTCTATGAGGCGGCGGCGAACTCGGCGGTGGAGATTCCCCTGCCGGGCGCGAGCGCCGGATGCGCGTGGGGGAGTGGCGCAACCATCGAATGGGCGCCTAATGGCGAACGGTTCTTGCTGCGCACAGGACGGGGAATGAGCCGGCTCGGGCAGCTGTTCGTGGTGGATCTTGACCCGGTTGCGGTCGTAGAAGTCAGGCTGGGTGTCGGCCAGTGGTTCGGGTTTGTCTGCGTGGCGGAGTGGCACTGGTCGCCCGACAGCGAGCAGTTCGCCGTGGAGCTGTCGCAGCCGCTGTTCGAGCAGGCATACGATCACGACGGGCTGGGCGCGCTGCCGGGCGGTTTTGTCGGGTTTTCGTCAACGGAGATTCAGATCTATGACAGGTTCGGGCGCTTTGTCCGCGGGTTCCGAACGCTCGGTGGAAGGCTGGAAAGCGTGGTGCGCGCGGAATGGTCGCCTGATGGTCGCTGGATCGCGATCGGGCCGCAGCGGTGGACCGGGCCCAGCGGATGCGCGGGCGGGGAATAGGGGGCGATTCGATGCTGCGAGGTGTTGTTGCTGCGGTTGCCGTCGTGATTGCGCTCGCTCTGGGCGGGGCGGCAGTTGCGGATAGTCCGGAGATTAAGCCGTTTCCGTACGGGGAGTTGGCGGCGCTGGCAGCGGCGGAAGCGCCCGTGCGGGTAGTGGCGCGCGAGCCGACAGCGGTGCGGCTGCGGCCGGCGTCGGATTGGCCGGCGGTTGCAGAGGTTGAGGCGGGGGATTGGGCGACGGCGCTGGCTGCGACTCCGGGCGGCGGCGCGTGGCTGAGAGTGGAGCTGGCGAGCGGGGCGGTAGGTTGGTTGCCGCGGGCGGATGTTGCGAGTTCAACGCCGAGAATCAGAAGTCTGCCAGCCGAAGAAGCAGGTGCGCTGCGCGCATGGCCGCGGGCCGCAGTGCTGGACGTGTTCGATTGGCCGGGCTCGCCGCCGACAAGCACGCTGTCGCGCGCTGATGGCCCGTTCGGCGTCTTCGGCCGCTCCGCGGATGGGAAGTGGGCCGCGCTGGCGTCAACGGCGACTTTGAACGCGGCGGTGGTCTGGGCAAGGGCGAGCGAGATTACGCTGACCGCGAATGATGTCAGCATCGTCGACTTGCCGATTTTCCTCGGGCGCGGGGTGTCGGTGATTCCCTTGGGCGATCCGGCAGGCCGCGCGGCGCGGTTGGCAGGGCCGGCAGACGAATGGACCTGGACGCCCGCAGGCGCAATTCACGGATTCGACGCGGAGCGCGTTTGGCGTTTCAACCCGACCAGCGGTGTGATGGTCAGCCTCGCGCGCCCGCCCGGCGCCGCGGTGTTTTCGCCCGACGGCGAGCATCTCGCCGTCTTGAGCTGCGACGGCGACTGGTTCGAGTGCCTGGGGCCCCACGATGTGACCACTCTGCCGATGGACGGGGGCGAGCCGGCGATGTTTCGGGATGTGTACTCGCGAAACTGGGCGGAGCGGCCGATCGAAACCCGTCCGTTTACGTCGACCTTTGGCCAATGGTCGACCGACGGGCGTTACCTGCTGATCCCCTCGTACGGCGATGCGCCTGACTACAACGCGATTTCCGTTGATGGCGAGAGCCACCGCATTCCCGCCGCCTGGCTGGAGGAAGATGTGTGGCGCTATCCGTCCGTGTTCTGGGCGAAGGAGCGAGGGCACGCGGTCGAGTACAGAGTTCGGGATGGCGACGGCGAACGCAACTACACGTTCGCGCTCAACGGCGAGTTGCTCGACGAGGCGATGCAGCCCTTGCAGTACCAGTCGGAGCGGCGCTTCTTGCCCGAGCTGCGCCGCGAGGCGTGGCTTGACTGGTCGCCCGATCGTTCATATGCCTTCGTCGGCAGGGGATCCTCGGGTGAACCGGAGGACAATCGGGCCTGGCTGTATCGCGTGAGTGATGAGTCGCTCACGGAGATACCGCATAGCGAAGGAGGACGCCACCTCGTACAGGATGCGCATTGGTCGCCGCGGAGCGACGCGTTTCTGCTGCTGGATTGGGGCGCGCCGGGCGCGGAGCCGATCGCGGGGCTCTGGCTGGTGCATGTCGATCCGCTTTCGACGGCCGCGATTCAACGAGATGGTTTCGACGGCTTCGCTTGCGGGAACCGGGGCGGATCGCGGAGCGAGTGGCGACGCGGCGGAGACGAGCTGTTGATCGAGCTGTTTGACCACATCGAGTACTGGAGTGGGGATGACCAGCCGATGGCCTACGCACCGGACGGCCTCGCCGCGCGCCATGGGATGACCGGTCAGATCCGCATCTACAACCGACATGGCGAGTTGCTGCGCACCTTCCGCACGCATCTGGATTTAGTGGGGCAGCACAGCAATCGCCGGGCGGAACAGTCAACTGATGGGCGTTGGCTCGCCCTCGGTCCGCACGGCCGCGGCTCCGGCTGTCTGTGGTGGTCATGAGGCGCGGCATAAGCAACATCGGCACGCGGGTCGCAGTCGCGGCAGCCATCGCCGCGATGCTCCTGCTGCCAAGCGCGGCGCACGCCGATGAGCCGGCGCCATTTCCATACGGGGAGTTGGCGGCGCTGGGGGCGCTGACTGTTGAGGAGTGGGTTGTTCTCGATGCGCCAGTAGCGGTGCGACAGCGGCCGGGGTTGGGCTGGCCGGTTGTGATGCGGTTGGAGGCGGGCGACAGGGTCGTGCTTCGCTGGATCACACCCGGACCGGATCCCTGGTTGCTGGTTCGGCTTGAGGGCGGCGCTGCGGGGTGGCTGCGGCTCGGCGACGAATTGGCGCTTCTGCGCAAGACGATTGAAGGCTTGCCGGTGCGGCGAGTGAGCCCGATTCTGGCAGCGCCGAACGGCGAGCAGGTTCAGCTGTATGCGCGCCCCGCCGCTTACGGCGCTTCGGCTCCGGCCCAACCCTGGCGGGGCTGCGAACCCGCCAGCAGGCATTGCAACAGGTCTGTGGTGGGGCGGTCGCCGGATGATCGCTGGGTCGCGCTGTACTCGCAGTGGGATACGCCGAATGAGCTGTGGGCGTCGGCCGAACAGATCGATTTGCTGGATGCCGACCTGGATGTTGACGACCTGCCGATTTTCATCGGCGAGTTCACGGCCTTGATACCGACCGGGGAGTCGGACGGTCGAGCGCCGATGTACCTCCCGCCGGCGCTCGATATGAGGTGGACGGCGGATGGTTCGTTGGTCGGGATTCAGGAAGATGCGTACTGGCGCTACGATGCGGCGCGCGGAGAGCTCGAGCTGCATCCCCGTCCGCGGGGCGATGCGACGTTGTCGCCCGACGGACGCTATCTCGCGGTAGCGGTGTGCGGGAACGGCTGGGGCGACTGCGGGCTCGACAGCTACATTCCGTTCGATGTGTTGATCATGCCAACTGACGGTGGTCCATCAGTGCGCACGCCGCGGGCGAGCTTGCGACCAGCGCCAGCCGGCAAGTTCGCGGTCAGTTACCGGGTTGGAACGTGGTCGCCGGACAGCCGCTTTCTGCTTGCGCCGAGAGTCGAATTTTCACGCGGTGAAGTTCTCGACTTTTCTTTGGCCTGGTCGGTGATCTCGATCGACGGGGGACGGAACGAGCTTCCGCCCACAACGCCTGCGGGGGTGCGGTGGCGGCGATATTGGTACTGGCTGGACGACGAAACGCTGATGCGTTGGGACACTCCAGACATCAACCCTGAGTGGATGCAGACGGTTCGCCGGGACGGCTCGCAGCTTCGCACGGCTTCCTTTCCTGAAGCCTACGAGTACGCCGGCTGGATCCAGGTATCGCATGCGGATCGCAGCGCGTCGGCCAGGATTCTAGCCTGGTCGGAGGAGGATGGGTGGGCGGTGTTCGAGCCGGCGACGGGAGCTCTGGCCCGGCTGGAGACGCTGGAAGAGATTGGCGGCGAGATGCTGCTGACAGCCTCGGCGGATCAGTCGGAGCTTGTGGTCATCGCGCCGAAGGGTGAGGCGCGGACAATTGCGGTGGTCGAGACGGGCGCGGACGCGCACATCTTGTGGGAGTGGCGCAGGGGGTTAGCTTCTACCGGCCGACAGGTGATCGCGCGGTTTAGCGACGGCGGCTATGCAGAGTTGCCGTTGTATGCCGCGGAGCCGAATACGTACGAACGGGCCGCGGCTGATGTCTCGGCCGAGGCGCTCGACAGGCACGTGTGCGGCGGACCGTGGGACTGGTCGTCCGACGGCGAACTTTTCGTCTTCCTGAGCTACGAGGCGAATGAGCAGCCTGACGGACTGGATGGGGGACAGCGCCTTGCAGGGCTTCGGATCTACGGGCGCGGCGGCGCGCTGATGCAGTCCTACCGCACGCTTGTAGAGTGGCGCCGCGTTCGCCAGACGCAGTGGTCGCCTGATGATCGCTGGCTAGCGGTGGGAGGCCGGCAGCTCGGTGAGTGGGAGTGCAACTGCTGCCCCTGAGCGCGTTGGGCGGGGCGCGATATGCTGGAGAGCGAGTCTGTGCGCCCGTTTCGGGCGCGTTCTGCGGGGAACGGATCCGATGGCCCTCTTGAGCCGGGTGCGGGGAATGTTCGGCGGCGCGCACTCGCGCGAGGTGCGCCGCCTTGCGCCGGCGGTCGAAGCCGTCAACGAATGGGAAGAACGGACCCGGCGGCTCGACGATGACGCGCTGCGGGGGCGGACCGCAGAATTCGTCCGCCGCCTGGAAGACGGAGCCTCGCTCGACGACATCCTGCCCGAGGCCTTCGCCGCGGTGCGCGAGTCGGCCCGCCGCCAGGTCGAAATGCGCCACTACGATGTGCAACTGCTCGGCGGAATGGTGCTGCACCAGGGCAAAATCGCGGAAATGCGCACCGGGGAGGGCAAAACGCTGGTCGCCACGCTCGCGCTCTATCTGAATGCGCTCGAGGGCGACGGCGCGCATCTCGTCACCGTGAACGACTACCTGGCCAAGCGCGACGCGCAGTGGATGGGGCCGATCTACCACGCGCTGGGCCTCTCGGTCGGCGTGTTGCAGCACCGCGCCGCGTTCCTCTTCGACCCCACGGTGGAGCACGCGCCGGAAGATTCGGAGCAGGACTCGCAGCTCGACGCCGAGGAGCGCCGGCGTCGGCGCGAGCTGGGCGATCTGCGCATGCTGCGGCCCTGCACGCGCCAGGCGGCCTATCGCGCCGACATCACCTACGGAACCAACAACGAGTTCGGCTTCGACTATCTGCGCGACAACATGGTGCTGGACCCCGACGAAAAGGTGCAGCGCCCGCTGGCCTACGCGATCGTGGACGAGGTGGACAACATCCTGATCGACGAGGCCCGCACGCCGCTGATCATCAGCGGGCAGGCCGAAGAGTCGCTCGACACCTACCGCGTGTTCGCCAATCTGGTGCGCAGCCTGCGCGCGGAAGAGGACTTCACGCCAGAGCCGAAGTCGCGCACGGTCGCGCTGACCGAGGCCGGCATCGCGCGGGTGGAGAGCCTGCTGGGGATCGACAACCTGTTCGAGGGCGAAAACGCGCGGCTGACCCGCTTCCTCGACGCCGCGCTGAAAGCGCAGTTCATCTACGAGCGCGATCGCGACTACGTGGTGCGGCAGGGCAAAGTGGTGATCGTCGACGAGTTCACCGGGCGAATGATGGACGGGCGGCGCTACTCGGAGGGTCTGCACCAGGCGATCGAGGCCAAGGAAGGCGTGAGCGTCGAGCGGGAATCGGTCACGCTGGCGACGATCACCTACCAAAACTACTTCCGGATGTACGAGAAGCTGGCCGGGATGACGGGCACCGCAGAGACCGAGGCGGAGGAGCTGGACAAGATTTACTCGCTCGAGGTGGTGGTGATCCCGACCAATCGGGAAATGGTGCGGGACGACCAGGCGGATTTCGTGTTTCGCACGGAGCAGGCGAAATTCGACGCCGTGATCGAGGAGATCAGCGGGCTGCAAACGGCCGGGCGCCCGGTGCTGGTGGGGACCGCGTCGGTGGAGACATCGGAGCGGCTCTCGAAGATGCTCCAGCGCCGCGGCGTGGGCCACGAGGTGCTCAATGCCAAGCAGCACGAGCGGGAAGCGCAGATCATCTCGCGCGCGGGCGAGCCGGGCGCGGTGACGATCGCCACGAACATGGCCGGGCGGGGAACCGACATCAAGCTCAGCGATGGCGTGCCTGAGGCCGGCGGGCTGGCGGTGATCGGCACGGAGCGGCACGAGTCGCGGCGAATCGACAACCAGCTGCGGGGCCGCTCAGGCCGCCAGGGCGACCCCGGCTCGTCGCGCTTCTACGTCTCGTTCGAGGACGGAATGATGAAGCGCTTCTCGCCCGACTGGCTGCCGGGAATGCTGGAGAAAGTGGGCCTGGAGGACGGCACGCCGCTGGAGTCCGGCATGGTCGGCAAGGCGCTGGAGCAGGCCCAGCTCAAGGTCGAGGCGTATCACTTCGACATTCGCAAGCATCTGGTCGACTACGACGACGTGATCAACCGCCAGCGCGATGTGATCTACCGCGAGCGCGACAAGGTGCTCAACTCCGGCGAGGACCTGCGCGAGATCGCCGCGGATATGACCGAGCAGACGATCGAAGAGCTGGGCGGCTCATTCGCCGACGCGATGTGGGACCGCAGCGTGGCCGACGAGTTCTGGCAGGAGGCGGCCCAGCTGATGCCGCTGGAGGGCCTGGATCTCGACGATCTGGACGGCGCGGAGCTGGATGAGTGCCTGGACGCGCTGAGCGAAATCGCGGCCCAGCGTCTGGAGGAGCTGGGCGAACGGCTGAAATCCGAGTCCTGGCGGCTCAATCTGCGCTCGGTGGTGCTGACCGCGATGGATCGCCTCTGGATCCGGCATCTGACGGAGATCGACTCGCTGCGGCAGGGCGTGGGCCTACAGGCCTACGGCCAGCAGGATCCGTTGGTGACGTACAAGCGCGAAGCGTTCGACATGTTCGACCAGCTGGTCTCGGCGGTGCGCCGCGATGTGGTCGCCGCGGCGCTGCACGCGCCCGCCCAGCCGACTGAGGAGAGCGAGCGGCAGGCGGCGCAGCAGACATCGAACGGCGCGGCGGCCGGCGGGCAAAGCAGCGGCCGGCGCGGTGGTCGACGCGGCGGGCGCGCGGCGCGGTTCCAGGCGCCCAGCGCCGCATCCAGCGCTGCCCCCGCCCGCAGCGCCGCCGACGCCGTAGGCGCGCGCAACGTGCGCGAGTCGGGCGGGCAGTCCAGCCCGGCCGGCGCGGCCACCGCCACCGTGAGCCGCGCGAAAGTCGGACGCAACCAGCCCTGCCCCTGCGGCAGCGGCAAGAAATACAAGCGATGCCACGGTCAAGCGGCATAGAACTGCCCAATCTGGTCGACCAGACCGACGCCGACCAGCTGCGCGGCGCGGGCTTCGCCGAGCTGCCCGACGACGCCGAACACGCGCAGCACCCCACCACGCTGGACGCCGAGGCCTACCTGATCGGCTTCGAGCTCGCCCTGCGCGCCGGCCAGCCATGGTTCGAGGCGCTGCTGGACACAATCGGGCGCTGGGACATCCCCCGCGAGATCGTGGACGGGCGCGAGTACGTCTACCTGATCGAACGCGAGGCGTTCGATTGGCTGCTGCTCTGCGAGCGGCTCTGCGACGCCATGCCGGCCGATCTGCTGCCGCCCGATCAGGTCGATGCGCTGCTGACCGAGGAGACCCCGCCGCAAACGCTGAGCGAAGACGAGTTCCAGGAGCGAATCGGGCCGGCCAAGTATTGGGCGCACCTCAACTTTCTCTACGGCGTGCGCGTCGAGCAGGCGCTGCATCTGGCCGTCGAGCGCGCGCTGCACAAAGAGAGCAGCGGGGTCACGTTCAGCCACGGTCGCCGCGACCCCGAGCGGGACGCGCACGCGCGCATCTACGGCGCGACCCAGGACGACCTGCTCCGCCAATTCCGCGAGCAAACCGACCGACCGCAGACCGACCGAATTAACCAGCAGGAGTGGCAGGCGTTCACCTACTGGCTGTTCCGCAACCGCGTGGAACGCCAGGACCCGGCCCGGGTGGCGAGCGACACCCGCCGCGGGCTGGACATGCTGCGCGAGCTGGAGCTGGCCGCGCGGCGCCGCGCACACGCCCGCGCCGAACAGCAGCCCGCCGAGCCCGACGCCGCAGTGATCGACTCCGTCGTCGTAGCCGTAGGCTAGGTCCGGCGGCCGCGGCTGCAACCGCGGCGGTCGGGCCCGAAACTCCCCTCACTCCGGCGACACCAAATGCACGCCCCGCCGCGCGACTGGGCGCGGCGAAGAATCTGGAGCAACCCGTGAGCACCGCCCAACCCGACGCCCAGCTGCCGCCCGCCTATGACCCGCAGGCGCACGAGCAGGCGATCTACCGCTTTTGGGAAGAGGGCGGCTGGTTCGCGCCGCCGGAGGATTCGGCGGACCCGGGCGGGGAAGCGCGCGAACCGTTCACGATCATCATGCCGCCGCCCAACGTGACCGGCGCGCTGCACCTGGGCCACGCGATCACGCTCACGATCGAGGACGCGCTGGTGCGCTGGCATCGCATGCTGGGCGATCCGACGCTCTGGCTGCCCGGCGTGGACCACGCCGGAATCGCGACGCAGAGCGTGGTCGAGCAACAGCTGGCGCGGGAGGGGCAGACGCGCCACGACCTGGGCCGCGATGTGTTCGTCGAGCGGGTCTGGCAGTGGGTGCACCGCTACCGCTCCCGAATCGAGGACCAGGCGCGCCGCATGGGCGCGTCGTGCGACTGGAATCGCTCCGTCTTCACACTCGACGACACGCCGCGCCGCGCGGTGCGGAAGACATTTGTGGACCTGTTCAACGACGGGCGGATCTACCGCGGCGCGCGAATCATCAACTGGGATCCGCAGATGATGACGGCGCTCTCCGATGTCGAGGTGGAATACCAGGAGAGCGAAGGCCATCTCTGGCACGTGCGCTACCCCTTCGTGGATGAGCGGGGCAACGAGCTGGCGGATGGCGTGACGATCGCGACGACGCGGCCCGAGACGATTCCGGCCGATGTGGCGATCGCCGTGCATCCGGACGACGAGCGCTGGCAGCCGCACCACGGACGGCAGGTGCGGCTGCCGCTGCGCGGCTTCGAGCGGCTGCTGCCGATCGTCGCCGACGCCGCGGTCGACCCCGACTTCGGCACGGGCGCGCTGAAGATCACGCCCGGGCACGACCAGCTGGACTTCGAAATCGGCGAGCGGCACGGGCTGGAACCGCTTCGGGCGGTGGACTGGGATGGCTCAATCACCGCCGAGGGCGGGATCTACGTGGGAATGGATCGCGACGACGCGCGCGAGCGAATCGTCGAGCACCTGGACCAGGACGGCTACCTGGTCGAGACGGAGCGCCACCTGCACAACGTGGGCCACTCGCAGCGCAGCGGAGTCGCCGTCGAGCCGCTGGTCTCCAATCAGTGGTTCGTCGACACGACCGAGCTGGCCGCCGAGGCGGTGCGCGTGGTCCGCGAGGGCGAAGTGCGAATCGTCCCCGAGCGCTCCACCTCCGTCTACCTCCAGTGGATGGAGAACATCCGCCCCTGGTGCATCTCGCGCCAACTCTGGTGGGGGCACCGAATCCCGGCCTGGTACTGCCGCCTCTGCGACGCCCAGGCGATCATCCGGGCGGACGACGGCGAAATTACGATCGGCGACGACGCGCAGCCGATCGTGGCCCACGAAGACCCCACCGCCTGCCCGCAATGCGGCCGCGCGGAACTGATCCAGGATCCGGACGTGCTCGACACCTGGTTCTCCAGCGGGCTGTGGACGCACTCCACGCTGGGCTGGCCCGACCAAAGCGAGGACCTGGCCCGCTTCTACCCGTCGAGCGTGATGGAAACGGGCTACGACATCCTGTTCTTCTGGGTCGCGCGGATGATCATGCTCGGCTGCTACAACATCGGCTCCGCGCCCTTCCGCACCGTCTACCTGCACGGCCTGGTGCGCGACGCCGAAGGCCGCAAAATGAGCAAAAGCCTGGACAATGTCGTGGACCCGCTCGACAAGGCTGAGCAGTACGGAATGGACGCGCTGCGCTTCACCCTGGCCACCGGCTCCACGCCGGGCAACGACATGCGCCTGACCGACGAGCGCCTCGAGGGCGCGCGGAACTTCGCCAACAAGCTCTGGAACGGCGCGCGCTTCGCGCTGGGCGAAATCGCCCAGTCGGACGCCGCAGTGGGCGAGCTGCCCGCAGATCTGTCGGCCGCCCCGCTCGAAGACCGCTGGATCCTCTCGCGGCTGGAGGCGACCGTGGCCAGCGTGGACGAACTGCTAACGCAGTTCCAGCTGGGCGAAGCCGGGCGGCAAATCCAGGACTTCCTCTGGAGCGAGTTCTTCGACTGGTATGTCGAAGCAAGCAAAGTGCGCCTACGCGCCGGCGACGCTTCCCCGCTGCCCGTGCTGGCCCACGTGCTGGACAACGGCCTGCGGCTGCTCCACCCCTGGATGCCGTTCATCACCGAAACGCTCTGGCAGCGCCTACCCAACCGCGGCGGCGAAGAGGCGCTAATCGCAGCCCGCTACCCCCAACCAAGCGACGGCGCGAGAGACGCGGCCGCCGAAGCGCAGTTCAACGCGCTGCAAGAGATCGTCCGCGCAGTGCGCCAGACGCGCGCCGACTACAACGTACAGGCCGGCCGCTGGGTCGAAAGCTGGGTGGTCTGCGCAGAGCCGCTGCAAGAGGCGATCAGCGCCGCCGCGCCCGCAATCGAAACGCTGGCCCGAAGCCGCCCGCTGCACATCGCCGCCACGCGCGCCGAAGCCCCAAACGAGCAAATCGCCTCAGCAGTGCTGCCCGACGCCGAGGTCGTAATCCCCCTGGGCGGCCTGGTGGACCTCGAGCAGGAGCGGCAGCGCCTGAAAAAGGAGCTATCGCAGGTAGAAGGCCGGCTAAAAGGCGCAGAAGCCAAGCTAACCAACAAAGGCTTCCGCAGCAAAGCGCCGCCAGAGGTGGTGCGCCAAGCGGAAGAGCTGGCGGGAGAACTAAAGCGCCAGCAAGCAGCGCTAGCCGAGCGGATCGAGGCGCTGCCCTAAGTTACCACCGCGAGCGCCCGCCCCCCTCTCGCCACTCCCGCGCCCCCTCCGTCATTCCTGTGCCCCTGTCCGTCATTCCTGCGCAGGCAGGAACCCGCGCCCTCCTCTCGCCACTCCGCGCCCCCTTCCGTCATTCCTGCGCAGGCAGGAACCTGCGCCCCCCTCTCGCCACTCCCGCGCCCCCATCCGTCATTCCTGCGCAGGCAGGAACCCGCGCCTCCTCTCGCCACTCCCGCGCCCCTATCCGTCATTCCTGCGCAGGCAGGAACCACCCACCCCTTCCCCAATTCATCCCTCCCCCCTTCCAGGGGGGAGGTTAGGTGGGGGGTGGAACGCCACGAGCCAACGCACCAATCGCGCCACGCCCCGATCCCTACCCCACACCTCCGTCGCACCCACCCCCTCGTCATTCCTACGACCCCTCCGCCATCCTGCCCCCATCCGTCATTCCTGCGCAGGCAGGAACCACCCACCCAGCTCCGAGCATCCCGCAGCGGCGCGAAGCAGCCCAGCCAGCCCGTCGCAGCATCAAAGCGCGCACCGCCGCCGGAGACCGCCCATCTCCCTCCCCGCGCAGGAATGACGAGAGCGCGAACAGACCCTAATCATCAAAGGGCGTGCGGTTGAGCGGTTCGAGGCTGCTGCGGGCGTTGCCGGTGGCGAGCCGCAGAAAGTAGAACAGCGCGCCGACGAACGCGATGCCGAGCAGGATCGCGACCGTCCACAGCACCAACCCCTGAGAGGATTTCTCGCCCGCCGCTTCGGCGGCGGGCTGAGACGGCTCGCCGCTAATCGAAGGGTCCACGGTGAAAACGTAGCTGCCGCGCAGCTCGCTGGATTGTCCGTCGGCGGCGCTGAGCAAGACCGCGTAGCGCACTTCCAACTCGCCCTCGGCCTCTTCAGAGAGCGGGATGATCAGAGTGCGGGCGCTGTAGGTGGAAATCTTCGCCTTGCCGGAGTCAACCCGGTGGCCGCCGGCGTCGTAGATCTCGGCGCGGTGCGCGTTGCGCAGCAGCGCGAGGTTGCGGTCGAAGGTGAGCAGCACATTGTGGGGCGCTTCGGCGGTGATTCCGTCGGGCGGCGGATCGGTCTGAATCAGCGCTTCGGCGTTGGCCGAAAGTGGGACGAGCAGCGCGAGCGCGAGCAGCAAACCAAGCGCCGCTGCGCTGCGGATGATCAGCCGGCGGGCCATTCGCGCCTCCTCTACAGCTCCCGATACAGGGATGCTACAAGGTCGGCGCGCCCAGACAAGGCACGGCAGGCGTGAGGGCGGTCAGACGTAGACGCGGGGCACGCGGGCGGCGATGCCCGTGAGCACTTCGTAGGAGAGCATCCCGGCCTGAGCGGCCAGCTCCGTCGCGCTGATGCGGTCCGAAGCGTCCCGGCCGATCAGGGTGACGGTGTCGCCCTCGGCAGCCTCGGGGATCTCGGTCAGGTCGATCATGGTCAGGTCCATGCAGATGGCGCCGGCGATGGGCGCGCGCCGGCCGCGGACGAGCATTGCGGCGCGATCCCAGAGCGCGCGCGGCAAGCCGTCGGCGTAGCCCACGGCGACGACGCCGATGCGCGAGTCGCGCCGCGCGGTCCAGAGCCCGCCGTAGGAGACGGGCTGGCCGGGCGGGACATCGCGCACGGCGAGCAGGCGCGCGCGCCAGGCGAGCGCGGGCCGCAGGCCGTAGTCGGGCGCATCGTCGAACGGGGCCTCGCCGTAAAGCGCGATGCCGGGGCGGACCAGGTCCAGCGCGGTTTCGGGGAAGCGGAAGATGGCGGCGCTGGCGGCGGCGTGGCGCACGGGCGCGCCGATGACCTCGGCGGTTTCCAGGAAGCGGGCGAAGGCGGCGCGGGTGCGGGCGGGGTCGCCGCCGGCGGCATCGGGCAGGTGGGTGTAGACGCCTTCGAGGAGCAGCGAATCGCGGGCTCGGACGGCGGCGGCGAGCGCGACCGCCTCGGCAGGCGCCAGACCGAGGCGCTGCATGCCGGCGTCGACGTTGAGCTGCACCGGGGTGCGGCAATCGGCGGCGGCGGCCGCTTGGGCGCAGGCTTCGACTTCGGCGGCGTTACGCAGCGAGACACTCAGGCCGAGCTGCGCGGCGTGCGCGGCCTGGTCGGGCGGGAGGGGACCGAGCAGCAGGATCGGGGCTTGCAGACCAGCGTCCCGCAGCTGGGCCGCTTCGTGAAGAGCGAAGACGCAGATCTGCGCTGCGCCCGCCTCCAGCGCGGCGCGCGCGACGGGGACCGCTCCGTGCCCGTAGCCGTCGGCCTTGACGACGGCGGCGATGGCGGCGGAGCCGGCGGCGCGGCGGAGCACGGCGACATTGGAGCGGATCGCGGCGAGGTCGATCTCCGCCCAGCTGCCGCTGTGGGTCGCGTGCGCGCTCACGGGCCGCTCCGAACCGCCCCGATGCCAAATTCGACGCTAGCACAGCGCCAGCGCAGAAGGCGCTATCCTGAGGGGGCGGGGCGTCTCTCTGAGCGGGTTGCATCCCATCGCACTTCCACGGTCCGTCTCCAGGCGTTTGTTGTTCGCGGCCTGCGCGCTGATCGCCGCGCTGTGGGCGCTGGCGGGCTGCGGGGGCGACGAACCGTCGGTTGAGCCGACCGCGCCGGAGCCGACGCAGCAAGTTGAGACGCCGGCGCAGCCGACCACGCCCGCCGCCGCGCAGCCGGCGCCGCGAGCAGGGCGGAACCCCGCCTATCTGCTGCTCACAGAGGCCGACGCGCTGGAGCGGAACGGATTCTGGGAAGCCGCGCTGGCGGCGCGCGATCGGGCGATCGCGCAGAGCGACGCCGCGGCCGGCGTGCTGTCGGACGGCGATCGTCTGATCGCGCAGCTGGATCAGGCGCGGCTGCTGCTGGAGCTGGGCCGAGCGGCCGAGGCGGACGAGTTGGCGCGGCGGATCGACGCGCCGGGCCTGCCGCCCGAGGCGGGGCAGCGGCTGGCGCTGCTGGCCGCGCGCGCGGGCCTGGCGCTCGATCAGCCGGGGCCAGCCCTGGCGGCGCTCGATCGCTATCTCGAGCTGGGCGGCCCCGCACGGGCCTGGGCCCAGCTCGAGCGCGCGCGCGCGCTGGACCGGCTGGGGCGCTTCGAGCAGGCCCGGCACGCGGCGGAACGGGCGATCGCGAGCCCGACGCTGCCGCAGGTCGAACGCCGCAGCGCGAACTGGCTCGTCGCCACGCTGCTCGACAACGAGGGGGACGCCGAGGGGGCCATCAGGCGCTATCAGGAGGCGATCGAGGCCGCGCCATGGGAAGGGCATCCCGACATTCCCGCGGCGCTGGCGCGGATCGCGGCGCTAAGCGCGGGACTGGAAGACGGGGAGGCTGAGAGTGCGACCGAGGAAGCGAGCGAGGACGATGGAGCCGCGGGCGCTCCGTCGGTCTCCGAGGCGGCCTGGCGCAGGCTGATCGAGGAGTTTCCGCATCGCGATGAGGCCCTGACGGCGCTTGAGCAGCTGCTGAGCCGCGAGCTGGAGGTCGATCCGCTGGCCGAGGGGATCGTCCGCTATCGGCACGAACAGTGGAACAGCGCGCGAGTGCAGTTCATCATCGTGCTGAGCGACCCGCCCAGCCAAGCGGAGCGGGCGGCGGCGGAATACTACGTGGCGGCGATCAACGAGGAGCTGGAAGAGTTCGGCGGGGCGCTGGCCGGCTACCAGGCGGCCATTGGTCACGATCCGGGGCACGATCTGGCCGCCGACGCGCGCTGGTGGGCGGCCGAGCTGCTGGAAGCGCGCGGCGAGAGCGGAGAGGATCTGTACTCGGATCTGTTCCGAATGGCGCCGTCGTCGCGCTTCGCGCCGGCGGCGGCGGCGCGGCACGCCGGCTACGCCCTGCTGCGGGGGAATTGGGGCGAAGCGGCGCGCCGCTTCCGCGATGCCGCGAACGTCGGCGCGGATCACTGGTCGGTCGTGGAGCGGCAGCGGCTGCTGCTCTGGAGCGGAATCGCATATCGGCAGGCCGGCGACGAGCCGAACGCGGAACAGATTTGGGAGCGGACGATCAACCTGCAGCCGGGCGACTGGTACGCGCTGCGCGCGGCGGACTATCTCGGAGAGGCGCGGCCGGAGATCGACGCGGCGCTCGCGACCGAGAGTTGGCTCACGGAGCGGGCCGGCCCGCGGCCCGAACAGTTCGCGCTCGACGCGGCGCACTGGCTGGCCGCGGAGCAGCTGCGCCGGGTCGGCTACGACGACGGGGCCGACGCGCATCTGTTTCAGTGGGTTGGCGATCACGAGGGTGATGCCTGGGCGCTGTGGGAGATCGCGCGGTTGCTCGGCGAGGCCGGGGAGACCAGCGGCGCTGCTGCCGCCGCGTCCGCTTGCCTGAGGGCGGTTGAGGCCGGCTGGTGGGAAGCGCCCGCGGAGATCGTGCGGGCCGCGTATCCCACGCCGTGGCGCGATCTGGCCGTGGCGTTCGCAGGGGCGGAGGGAGTGGATCCGCTGCTGCTCTACAGCCTGATCCGGCGGGAGAGCCTGTACGACGCGGACGCCCGGGGCGCGGCAGGGGAAATTGGGCTGACGCAGGTGATCCCGCTGACGGGGGGCGACATCGCGCGCGCGCTGGGCGAGGAGCACGATCACGAGCGGCTGGCGCGTCCGGAGACGGCGCTCCGCTACGGGTCCTGGTATCTGGGCGCGCAGCTGGGCAATTTCGACGGCTCGGCGGCAGTGGCGCTGGCGGCCTACAACGGCGGCCCGGGCAACGCCGCGCGCTGGCTCGAGGCGTCAGCCTCTACAGCGGCCGTGCTGCCGGCGGAGTCCGCGGTGGATGCGTTCGTCGCGGCGATTGACTTCCCTTCAACGCAGTCCTACGTGCGCGTGGTGTTGGAGTGGTGGGGGGTGTATCGGGCGCTGGCTGCGCTGGAGCAGTGAGGCTTCGTTGGGCGTGGTGGTTCCTGCCTGCGCAGGAATGACGGAAGGGGGCGCGGGCGTGGGGGCGGTTGCCGTTGGGCTGGAGGGACGTATACTGGTGGCCTACGACTGCATCCAGCATCCACCAGCAGGAATGTGCGCCCTGGCTCGCGTGGAGGAGATCTGATGCCGAAACGCACATACCAACCGAAGCGGATCCCGCGCAAGCGCGAGCATGGCTTTCGCAAGCGCATGGCGACCCGGGCCGGCCGCGCCGTGCTCAAGCGGCGGCGCCTGCGCGGGCGCAAGCGGCTCACGGTCGTCTGAGCGCCGCGTTCGCCATCGTGCTTCGCGATCGTGCGCCGAGCGCAGCGCCTGCGGGAGCGGCGGGACTTTGATGCCGTTTTTCGGGAGGGCATTCGTGTCTCGCGCGGTCCGCTCATGCTGCGGGCCCGAGCCCGCGGCGACGACGCGCCGGGGCGATTCGGCTTCGCGGTCAGCTCACGGCTTGGCGGCGCGGTGCCGCGCAACCGCATCAAGCGGCGGCTGCGCGCAGCCGCGCGGCGCTGCGCGGCCGAAGGTCTCGACATCGTGGTGATCGCTCGCGACGGCGCGCAACGAGCCGACTTCCAAACGCTGGACGAGTCGTTGCGAGAGTTGGTCCAGCTCGCCGTGAAGCGGCTGGGCAGAGGAGACGGCCAGAAGCGATGACGCTGTCTACGAACTCCCCGGAGCGGGCGATGGACAAGGCGATGGCCTCGCCGGCGGCGAGACTGCTGGCCGCGGGGCTGCGCGGCTACCAGGCGTGGGCGTCGCCGATCTTCACGGCGCTGGGCTCGCGCTGCCGCTTTGAGCCGTCCTGCTCGCAGTACGCGCTCGAAGCGGTGCAGGCGCGCGGAGCCTTGCGCGGCGCCCTGTTGGGCCTGTGGCGTCTGCTGCGCTGCAATCCGCTAAGCGAGGGAGGCTACGACCCGCTGGAGCAGTCGGTTGGCGCGGACGAGCGGCGGCGGCGCGGAATGCGGCGTCTCGCATGAGCAGCGTGAGCAGCTGGGGGACAAGGACAAAGCGTGTGCGCGGGCTGCTGGCACTCCTGATGCTGCTGCTGCTTCCCGCGCTGGCGGCCTGCGAAATCGCCGACGCGCCCGACGGCTGGGCCGCGCCGACCGCGGACCCTCAGGAGCGGGACACCGTGCTGTTGGCGACGGGCGAGGGCCGGGTGGTGGCGGTGAACCTGCCGACCAGCAATGCCGACTGGCAGTTCCCGGGCGAAAACAACACATTCATCGGGATCGACGGGGAACTGGAACCGACGGCGTTCTATGCGAATCCGGTCTGGTCGGCCTTCACCGACGAGTGGCTGGTGGCGGAGTATCAGTCGGGCGTGGTCTACGGAATTCAGCCGCAGGGCCGGAGCGCGCGGGTCGTGTTCAACGCCGCGGCGCTGTTCGACGACGCGCGAATCGTGGCGGACCCGCTGCTCGATCCGCTGCACCCGGATCGCCTCTACGTGGTGACGACGGACTACCGCGCCCACGCGGTGAACATCGAGAACCCGCCGGCGAGCGTCGAGGACCTGATCTGGACCTGGGGCGGCGGCTCGGAGCATCCGGTCTGGGGCGCGCCGGCGCTGGTCGATGGGCTGGACGGCCGGCTGCTGGTGCTGGCCGGGCTGGACGGCCGAATCACGGCGCTGCGGCTGGACGGGCCGGAGGCCGGGCAGGCGGCCTGGTCGCGGCGGCTGAGCGCGGGCGTCGCCTCGGCCCTGCTGGGCCACGAAGGAACGCTGTACTTCGGCGCGTTCGACCGCACTTTCTACGCCGTCGACCCGCGCGCCGGGGACATTATCTGGACCGCGCAAGGCGCCAACTGGTTCTGGTCCACACCGATGATCGCCAACGACATCGTCTACGCCGCCGACCTCGACGGCAACCTCTACGCCTGGGACGCCGCCACGGGCACCGCGCGCTGGGATACGCCCTACCCGGCCGGCGAGCGCATCCGCACCCGCCCGATCGTGATCGAGAGCGACGCAGGCGCGACCGTCGTGCTCGTCTCGCGCGACGGCGTGGTACATCAGCTTGACGCCGCCAGCGGCCTCAGCCTCTGGCGCAGCTCACAACTGGTCGACGGCGCGGTGCTGGCAGACGCGCTCTACCGCGATGGGGAGATCTACGTCAGCAACGAATCCGGGCGTCTGTTCCGCATCAAACTCGGCAGCAACGCGGCCACTCAGATCTACCCACGGCAGGACAGCTAGCGCTCATGTTCGACTTCATCTGGAACGACGTGATGATCAACCCGATCATGAACGGGTTGATCATCATCGCCAACGCGCTGGGCGACAACTTCGGCCTCGCGATCATCGCCTTCACCGTGATCGTGCGCGCCGTGACCTATCCGCTGACCCTGCGCCAGCTGCGCGCCACCCGCGCCATGCAGGTCATGCAGCCGCAGATGCAGGCCCTGCAAAAGAAGTACAAGGACCCGAAGCGCCGCCAGGAAGAAATCATGAAGCTCTACCGCGAGGCGGGCTTCAACCCTCTCGGCTGCCTCTGGCCGATGCTCGTGCAGATCCCTATCTGGATCGCGCTGTACCAGGTGATTCGCCGCACGCTGGGCGACACGCCCGAGCAGCTGCTGGCGCTGTCCGCGCGGCTCTACGACTGGGACTACATCACGCAGGCGATTCCGCTGGATCGGGACTTCCTGTTCCTCGATCTGGGCGCGCGGTCGTTCGAGCAGAATCTGCCCCTCGCGCTCGTGGTCGCGGTGACGGCCTTCGTGCAGCAAAAGCTCTCGACCGCAAGGACCGCTTCAGCGGACGAGCGACAGCAGTCAACCACGCGCATGATGCTCTGGCTCTTCCCGATCATGTTCGGCTGGTTCACCTTCCAGGTGCCCGCCGGCCTCGGGCTCTACTGGGTCGCGACGAGCGTGTTCACCATCATCACCTCGTACTACTACTACTTCTACCGCAACCGCGAGCCGTTCTCGTGGCGCTGGCTGATCTCGCTCGAGCCGCTGCCGGCCGCAGCCTCGGCGGGCGGCGCCGTCCCGGCCCGCGAGGAACGGCAGCCGCGCCAGCGGCGCGACGCCGACGGAGAGGACGATCAGGCCGGCGCGGACCGGGCCGACGACGCGGAGGATGAGCGCTCCGAAGACGAGGACGCCGCCGCGGCGGCGCAGCGCTCGCGCGGCTCATCCAGCGCCGCCCGCCGGAAACGCCGCCGCCGCAGGCGCGCCGGGCGGCCCGCACGATGAGCCGCCCGACAGGCCGGCAGACTGGCCAGCGCAATGGCCAACACTTCCACCACCATCTGCACAGCGGAGGAGAAGACACATGGCAAGCGAACGCAACGGGCAAGCAGTTGAGGCGTCGGGGCGCACCGTGGACGACGCGGTGCAGCGCGCGCTGAAGCGTCTGGGACTCTCCCGGGCCGAGGTCGACGTGGAGGTGATTTCGGAGGGTCGAAGCGGAATTCTGGGGATCGGGAACGCGAACGCCTCGGTGCGCGTGACGCCGCGCGCGGACGCCGAACCGGTGAGCGATGCGCCCCGCCGGCGGGAACCGCTGCCGCGCATCGACGATTACGCAGACCCGCAGGAGATCGATCCGCATCAGCGCCGCGCGCGGCGCGAGCCGCAGCGCCGCGTGTTGAATCGCGCGCCGGACGATGAAGAGGACGGGGGCGTGCAGCCGGACCATCGCCGGCGCGGGCGCTCGCGGGAGATCCTGAATCGACCGGGGCGTCGAGACGATGCGCCCGTCGCGCCGCCGCCGCCGTCGGGCACGCGGACGCGGGCGAAGCCGCGTGAGCGCGAACGCGCCCCCGATCGCGTCAGGAGCGAGCCGCGACCGGCGATCCCGCCCTTTGAACTGCTCGCGGACCCGGACTTCGAGCCCGCCTCGGACCCCCGGCAGTTCGCCAGCGAACTGCTCACCGACATCATCCACCTGCTGGGCTTCGACACGATCGTCGAAGCGCGCGATCCCGAGACGCCGATGGACGGGCTGGACCATTCGGTTGCGGTGCTCGATGTCAAGCCGAAACCGGGCGACGACCTGGGGCTGTTGATCGGCCGGCACGGGTCGCACATCGCCGCAATTCAGTACGTGGTGAACGTGATCCTGAGCCACGCCCTGGAGGGCAATCACCCGATCACGGTGGACATCGACGGCTACAAGCGCCGCCGCGAAGAGGCGCTCGAGGAGATCGCGCGGCGAACAACCGCGGAGGTGCGCGACTACGGAGAGCCGGTGGAGCTGAGCCCGATGCCGGCGGCCGAGCGGCGAATCATCCACCTGGCCGTGCAGGACGATCCGGAGCTGACGACGGAGTCGGTCGGAGCGGGGCCGTCGCGCCGCGTGCGGATCGTTTACCGTGAAGAGGCCTGAGCGGCCCTGAACGGCGTCGTTGCGCCTGATCAACCAGAGCGGCCCGATGCGGCGGGGAGTGGGGCACGGTGAGCATCGTTGCGATCGCGAATCAGAAGGGCGGCGTGGGCAAAACGACGACGGCGGTGAATCTGGGCGCGGCGCTCGCGGAAACCGGCGCGCGGGTGCTGCTGGTGGATGTCGACGCGCAGGGCAACGCGGCCAGCGCGCTGGGCGCGCCCCGCGGCGCCCGGCCGAACATCTTCGACGCGCTGATCGGCGAAACGCCGCTGGCGGACTGCATCATCTCGACATCGCTGGCCGGCCCGGACCTGGTCGGAGCGTCGCTGGATCTGGCGGGGGCCGAAATCGAGCTGGCCGGGCTGGCCCGGCGCGAGCAGCGGCTGGCCGAGGCGGTCGAGCCGATTCGCGCGCGCTACGACATAATTCTGGTCGACTGCGGTCCGTCGCTTGGGCTGATCACCCTGAACGCGCTGGCGGCGGCCGATCGGGTGCTAATTCCGGTGCAGTGCGAGTATCTGGCGCTGGAGGGCCTGGCTGCCCTGCTGGAGACAATCGCGCGGGTGCGGCGGCAGCTGAACCCCAGGCTCTGCACGCTGGGAGTGGTGGCGACCATGTACGACGGGCGGACGCGCCTGGCGCGCGATGTGGTCGACGAATTGCGGCGTCACATCGACACCCTGTTTGAGACGATCATCCCGCGCTCCGTGCGGCTGGGCGAGGCGCCGAGCCACCAGATGTCGGTGCTGCAGTATGCGCCGGACTCCCGGGCCGCGGAGGCCTATCGAGAGCTGGCGGGCGAAGTGTTGTCGCGAATCGGCGGGTTGGCCGCCGTTGGGCAGGCGGGATCGTGAGCGCGTCGGGCCGCGCAAACCGGGCGGCGCCCGGCCCCGGCTTGGGGCGCGGCTTGGACGCGCTGCTGCCGGGCGAGCGGGCCGAGGAGTCGGCGCGGGAGCTGCCGCTCGACGCGATCGAGCCGAATCCGCGGCAACCGCGCAAGTCGTTCGACGAGCAAGAGGCCGCGCAGCTGGCGCAGAGCATCGGCGAGCACGGCATCCTGCAGCCGCTGTTGGTGCGGCGGATTGGAGCGGATCGCTACCAGCTGGTGGCCGGCGAGCGGCGCTGGCGGGCAGCGCGCCAGGCCGGCCTGGAGCAGGTTCCGGTGGTGCTGACGGACGCGCCGGACGGAGAAATGCTGACGCTGGCGCTGGTGGAAAACTTGCAGCGAGAAAGCCTCAACCCCATCGATCAGGCAGGAGCATTTCAGTACCTGCTCGACGCGGGACTAACCCAGGAGGAGGTGGCGCGGCAGGTAGGCAAGAGCCGCGCGGCGGTGGCGAATGCAGTGCGCCTGCTGCAATTGCCCCCGGAGCTGCGCGAGCTGGTGGTCGAGGGACATCTCGGCGAGGGCCACGCCCGCGCGCTGCTGGCGGCCCCGGCGTCAAAATGGCTGGAGCTGGCCAAGGCAATCGTGCAGCGCGGCCTCTCAGTGCGGGAGGTGGAGCAGGAGGCCCGGCGTCTACAGCAGGCCGGAGAGTCGGGCGACTCGGAAAAGGGACGGAACAACGGGCAAATCGCGCCGGGGGTGGACGCCGCGTCATGGGAAGAATGGCGAAGGGAAGCGTCCGAGCGGCTGCAACGCGCGCTGGGCACCCGGGCCAGCGTGTCGCAGGACGGAGCAAAAGGCGGTCGGATTGTGCTCCGCTGGTACACCTTCGAGCAGCTCGAGCAATTGGTCCACCAGTTGTCCACAGGTGAGAGCGATCGGCCCGAGGGCGGCGATGGCGATGTAGAGCGCGTGACGGTTTAAGAGTCACCGCCCAACTGCGGAACAGCGGCAATGTTTCACGTGAAACATTGCCGCTGTTCCGCAGTTAGCGCCCGCAGCCAGCACCCTGCCGGCCCTACGCCGTCTCATCCCAGCCAGCGCGCCACACCCCCTCTCCGTCATTCTTCGCCCCCTCTCTCCGTCATTCCTGCGCAGGCAGGAACCCACCCACCACACCCACCCCCGATACCCCACTTCCCCCCAACCCTGCTACCATCACCTATAAGAACACCAGTACCAAGAGAGGACTACGCCTCATGTCCGCCCTCCCCACCGAACGACGCCAACGCATCCTCTACGCCCAGGAACTCCACCAACGCGGTCACTCCCTCCGCCAAATCGCCGACATCCTCCAGGTCTCCCACGCCACCGTCCACGCCGACCTCCGACTCTTCAACGAAAACTTCCCCCAAGTCGCACAAACCCTCGCCCACGAGCACACCTTCGAGCGGCTCGAATACATCGCCCAACAACTCCGCCTGCTCGCCGCCGAAGACCCCCTCGAACCGCTGCTCAAGTACGCCCAAATGAAAGACGAGCGCGCCGCCCCGCTGGTCGGCCAGGTCACCGCCAACGACATCGTCCGGCTCTACGGCCAACACCGCACGCTCATGATCCACCTGCTGCGCGAACACCGCCTCGCCGCCGCCAAACTCGAAACCGCCGCCCTGACCCGCTTCGCCAACGCCGCCCAACCCCTCGAATCAACCGACCACTCGCTGAACCAGGCTGAACACAGCCTGACAGAACCGACCGAATCTGACCACTCCCCAACCGCCCGACCAGATAGCGGCCCCATCCCGGAGCCAACCACTCAACAACTTTCCGCTAACCACCCCGACCAACCCCCAACCCAACCCCAGCACAGCCAGCCCCAGCAAAGCCGCGCCCAACGCCGCCGCGCCGAAGCCCTGGCCCGCAAAGCCCAAAAGCGCCTCCGCAAACAACGCCGCATCCCCACCGCCGCCTAACCCCACCCAGCCACCACCCACCCCCATCCGTCATTCCTACGCCCCCTTCGTCATTCCTCGCCCCCCATCCGTCATTCCTGCGCAGGCAGGAACCTACCCACCCCACCATCCACCCACCCCCTTCCCCAATTCATCCCTCCCCTCTCCCAGGGGGGAGGTTAGGTGGGGGGTGGAACGCCGCGAGCCGACACCACCAATCGCGCCACGCCACGATCGCTCACCCCGCATCTCCGCCGCACCCGCGCCCCCCTCCTCCTCCCGTCATCCCTGCGCCCCCCATCCGTCATTCCTGCGCAGGCAGGAACCTACCCACCCCACCATCCACCCACCCCCTTCCCCAATTCATCCCTCCCCCCTTCCAGGGGGGAGGTTAGGTGGGGGGTGGAACACCGCGAGCCAGCACCACCAATCGCCCCACGCCACGATCGCTCACCCCGCACCTCCGCCGCACCCGCGCCCCCTCCTCCCCCCGTCATTCCTGCGCCCCCCATCCGTCATTCCTGCGCAGGCAGGAACCACGCGGAAAGAGAAAAGCCGCTACTGAGTATCAGAGCCGCGCCCCCGGCGCCGACGCCGCCGCTTGCGAGGCGGCGGAGGAACCGCCGCGCTCTCATTCTCCCGAGGAGCTTGGTCAGCCGCAGGGCGTGGCGGCGCGTCGGTGTTAACAGCTCGTCGCCGCCGACGCCGACGCGCCGGCTGAGATTGTGCCGAATCGCGCTCGCCACGGTCCTGGACAGGTTGCTCAGGCCGTTCCGCCGGCCGCTCCGCCTCAACCAGCGCCTGGTTCGGCGCCTCCTCCGTGCGCACCGCCAGCCCGATCTCGGCCACCGGCACATCCACCCGCTCCGAGTGATCGTCCAGCGCGATGGTCACATACTGCTGGAGGATGTTCTGCTTGATCACCTTGCCCATCCCCGCCGGCGTGCTCACCCGCTTGCCCATCTTGGGCAGCGTCCCCCGCATTTCGCGGTAGACCTCGTGCTCAAACGTCAGGCAGCAGAGCAGCCGCCCGCAGACGCCCGAGATGCTGTCCGGATTCAGCCCCAGACCCTGGTCTTTCGCGGTGCGAATGCCGACTTTTGGGAAGCTCGTCATCCAGGAGGCGCAGCAGAGCCGCAGACCGCAGATGTCGTAGCCGTCGACCAGCTTCGCGCGATCGCGCGGCCCGGCGTGCTGCATATCCAGCTCGACCTCGTGCTCCCGCTCGATCTCCGCCGCCAGCCCGCGGAAATCAATGTGCGCTTCCGCCTGAAAGTAGCCCGTGCCCGCGTCGCCCCGCAGGTTGAGCTGGACCGCGATCGGGTAAAGGTCGAGCCGATCGCGCACCGTAATCTGCCGCATCTGCTCAAGTATGCCTTGCGCTCGCTCGCCGGCCGCCGCCGCCGCGTCGCGATCCTCCCGGTCGGCCTGGCGCAGAATCGGCCGCACGCCCCGCGCGACGCGCTGCGGCGGCGCATCGTGCTCCGGCACGGTCACGACGCGCGCCATCTCCTCGCCGCGCGCCGTCTCCACCACCACATAGTCCCCGGGAAAGAGCGCCCCGTGCGGCGCGCTGTAGTGGTACAGCCGCGCCGCCTCGCGGAAGCGCACCCCAATCACCGCCTGCCCCTCAGGCTGATCAGTGGATTGGTCGCCGGGCAGGTCGTCGCCCTCCGGCTGAGTAGCGAGCTGAGCGGCGGGCTGGTCGCTGGTTTCAGATTCGGTCATGTCAGGCTCCATCGGGCGCCGGAATGCGCAGCAGCATCGTTTCGATGGCCAGGCGCGCGTTCACGCCGTTGCGCAGATGGCGGCGGGTGCGTTGCAGAATGCGGAGAAAGCCGCTGATCTGTTGAGGAGCGTAACGCGCCGCCTGCTGCTCGACCGAATCGCGCAGCGCCGTGTGGACCACCGCGTCGACGCGGCCCTCGCGCGCCAGCCAGAGATCGCGCCACCAATCGAGCCAGGCCCCGAGCATCAGCAGCAGGTCGTTGAGCGCCTGCGGCGCGGACTGCCCGCCGCGTCCGACCAGCTGCTCGGCGGCGGCCAGCCGCTCCGCCCGGGAGCCGTCGGCGAGCCGCAGCAGCGCCTCGATTTGCGCGGCGCGGGTTTGCAGCGGGTCGCCCTCGGCCAACTCGCGCTCAAGCCAGCCGATCCGTCCGCGCGAAAGCCGCGCGAGCTGGCGGATCTCGTCGTCGCCGCGCTCCGGCAAGCGCTCCCGCAGCCAGGTCTCGCTGCGCGGCAGATTGAGCGGCGCGAGCCGCAGCGCGCGGCAACGCGAGCGAATCGTCTCCGAAAGCAGCGCCTCCCGCGCGCTGAGCAGGACGAAATACACGCCCGCCGGCGGCTCTTCGAGCGTCTTCAGAAAAGCGTCCGCCGCTTCGGTCGTCAGCGCGTCGGCCGGGTCGATGATCATCACCCGGTTGGGACCTTCAAAGGGCTTGATCGAAGTCGTGCGCTCCAGCCAGCGAATCTGGCAGATGCCGATCGTGCGCGAGCGCGAGTGATCGTGGTCGTTGACCGCGCAGATGCCGCCCGGCTGCACCAGCGCCAGATCGGCGTGGCGAATCGGCTCGCCGGGGCTGTCCGGATCGAAGACCCGCAGGCACGGGCGGCAGCGCCCGCACGGCGGCCGATCGCGCTCGCAGAGGACGCCCTGCGCGACGCGGAGCGCCAGCTGGCGCTTGCCAATGCCCTCCGGGCCGCTCAGCAGCAGCGCGTGCGGCAGGCGTTCCGCGTCGAGCATCGCTTCGAGCGTGCGTACCGCGATGCTCTCGCTGTGCGCGCCGAAGCGCCCCCCCTCGGCCAACGTGTCCACCAGCGTGTCTGCCAACATGTCGGCCGGCATCGCTCAGGCGTCCAACACTTCGAGCGCCAGCAGGTCGTCGAAGCTCTGGCGGCGGCGCGCCAGCCGCGCGTCGCCATCGCGGACCATCACCACAGCGGGCCGCAGCGCGAGGTTGTAGTTGCTCTCCATCGCCAGCTGGTACGCGCCGGCCGCCGGCATCGCGAGCAGCTCGCCGAGCTGCAGCTCGGGCAGCGCCGCGTCGCGCACCAGAATGTCGCCGCTCTCGCAGAACTTGCCCGCCACCGTGACCGTCTGGTCGCACGGCGCGAAGACCCGCTCCGCGGCCAGCGCGCGGTACTGCGAGTCGTACATCGCCGGCCGCACGTTGTCGGCCATCCCCCCGTCGACGGCCAGGTAAACGCGGGTGCCGGGGATCTCCTTGCGGCTCACGACCGAATAAAGCGCGAGCCCGGCCCGCCCCACGATCGAGCGTCCCGGCTCGATGTGGATTTCGGGGATAGGCAAGCCGTGGTCTTCGCAGGCCGCGTGCAGCGCCTGGCTCACCGCTTCCGCGTAAGCCTCGTGCGAGGGCGGCAGGCGGTCGTCCGTGTAGCCGATCGCAAAGCCCCCGCCGGGGCTGAACTCGCGCCAGCGGTAGCCGTGCCGCTGCTGCATCTCGGCCGCGAAGCCCGCCGCCGTCGCGATCCCGTCGCGGTACGGCTGAAGGTCGTAAATCGGCGAGCCGAGGTGAATGTGAAAACCACTCAGGTCGAGCTGCGGCGCGGCCAGCGCCCGCTCCACCGCCGCCGCCGCCTGTCCGCTGGGCAGCGGGAAGCCAAACTTGCTGTCGCGCAGGCCGGTGGTCGTCTTGACATGGGTGCGCGCGTCCACGCCTGGGGTGATCCGCAGCATCACGGTCTGCGCAGCGCCGCGCTCGCGCGTGAGCCGGTCCAGCGCGTCCAGCTCATCGTCGTTGTCGATGATGATCCGCCCCACGCCCGCGTCGAGCGCCTGCTCGAGCTCGTCGAACCCCTTGGCGTTGCCGTGGAAGCCGATCTGCTCGGCCGGCATCCCGCCCGCCAGCGCGGTGTACAGCTCGCCGCCGGAGACCACATCCATGCCCAGCCCCTCCTCAACGAGGATGCGCGCGAGCGCAGGCGAGAGCCACGCCTTGGCCGCGTACAGCACGCGCACGCTGGGCAGCTGCGCTTCAAAGGCCCGCCGGTAGCTGCGGCAGGCCTCGCGAATCGTCTGCTCGTCGTAGACGTAGAGCGGCGTCCCGAAGCGCTCCACGAGGCCGCGCAGGTCGCAGCCGCCAATCGCCAGGCGCCCCTCGGCGTCGGCCTCGGCCGTGAGCGGCAGAATCTCGGCGTAGGGCAAGGTCATACACGGAGTGTAGGCGCAGGCGTAGAATGAAAGGCGCAGGGGGAGTCGAGCATGGCCGTACACCACGAGTCGGAGCAGCTGGGCGTTTACAAGCTGGGGCCGTTCGGCGCGGCCTCCAACAATGCCCTCTTCCTGGTCGACAAGGCCACCGGCGACGCGGCGATCATCGACGCGGTCGCCAACTACGAAGCGGTCCTCGCGGGCGTGCAGGCGGCGGGCGCAACGCCCAAAATGGTGCTCTTCACCCACTCCCACCCGGATCACCTCGAATCGTTCGACGCGCTGCGCGAACTGCTCCCCGTGCCCTTCTACATGCACCCCGACGACATCAAGGCCGACGCGGAGCATCGCTGGCTGGACGCCGACCTCGAGGTGGACGTACACGTGAACGGGGGCGACACGGTTCTGCTGGGCGAGACCGAGTTGCAGGTGCTGCACACTCCCGGGCACACGGCGGGCAGCATCTGCTTCTACGCCCCGCCCTACTGTGTAGTCGGCGACACACTCTTCCCAGGCGGCCCAGGCTTCACCACTTCCGACGACAATCTGCGCATTGTGATCCGCTCAATCCTGGAGCACCTCTACGCGCTGCCCGGCGAGACGCTGACCTTCAACGGCCACGGCGAGGACGCGCTGATCCGCGACTGTCTGAACGAAGTAGTCAGCTGCCTGATGAGCGGCAGCCTGACCCGCGACGGGCAGGGCAACACCAGCTGGCAGTCGGCCTAGTGGCGGCGCAGCCGACGGCCGAGCTGCGGCCAAACCGGCGCGTGCTGCCCAACGGCCTGCGCGTGCTCAGCACGCCAATGCCTCATACCCGATCGGTCACGGTCTCGTTCTACGTGGGCGCGGGCGCGCGCTACGAGGCCGACGAGCTGGCCGGAGTCTCGCACCTGGTCGAGCACTGCGTGTTCAAGGGCTCCGCCGCGCGCCCGCACGCCGCCGACATCTCGATGGCGATCGAGGGCGTGGGCGGGGTCATCAACGCCGCCACGGACCGCGAGTACACGGTCTACTACGCCAAAGCGCCCGCCCCCCAGCTGGACACGGCCCTTGACGTGATTCTGGATCTGGTCTGCCGCCCAATCTTCGACGCGGCAGAGCTGGAAAAAGAGCGGCAGGTGATCCTCGAGGAGCTGGCCGCGGTGGAGGACTCGCCCCCCCAGCTGGTCGGCCTGGCGATGGACGCGCTGTTCTGGGCGAACACCCCGGTCGGGCGGGACATCGCCGGGACGCCGCAGAGCGTGGCGGCAATTCCTTACGGGGCGACGGTCAACTACTGGCGCAGCCAGTACGCGCCGAGCAATGCGCTGATCTCACTGGCCGGCGCGCTGGACCCGGAGGACGCCGCCGCGCGCGTCGCAGAACACACCGCCGACTGGCGCTTCGGCGAGCCTCAGCCCTGGGCGCCCGCCCCGCTCGCCGACAACGGCCGGCGAGTCGCGCTGCGCCAGAAGGAGACGGAGCAGACGCAGCTGGTAGTGGGCCTGCCCTCGGTCTCGGCCAACCACGCGGACCGCTTCGCCCTGGCGCTGCTGGTCGGCATGCTGGGCGACGGAATGAGCAGCCGCCTCTTCATCCGCGTGCGCGAAGAGCTGGGCCTGGCCTACGACATCCACGCCTACAGCTCGGCGCTGCAGGACTCCGGCGCAATGTACGTCTACCTCGCAGTGGACCCGGAGCGCGCCGTAGAAGCGCTCCAGGCAACGCTGGGCGAGCTGAAGCGAATCCGCGAGGGCGTCAGCGCAGAGGAGCTGGAGCGCGCCCGGCGCTACATCGAAGGCCGAATGCTGCTGGGCCTGGAAGACACACGCGCAGTCTCAGGCTGGAACGGCCAGCAAGAGCTGCTGCGAGGCGAGATCAAATCAGTAGACGAGGTAGCCGCAGCCTACGAGGCCGTAACGGTGGAGGACATTGCGCGGGTGGCGGATGAGTACATCCGGGAGGAGCGGCTGCGCCTGGCCATAGTAGGCCCGCACAACAACGCAAGCACCCTGGAGTCGGTGCTGAGGTTTTAAGGATGCTCTGGCTGGCTCAACCGCTATCCCGCCTGTGAGTTCGCCGCCACGATCTTTGTCCAGTCAAGCATCCCGTCATCCGTGCACCAGTTGTGCTCAAGCTCAGCCGCGACGCTTGCAGTCAGCGCCGCCACCTGAGTGGCGTAGCCATTCGCCGCGGCTTCAGTGAGAGCCGGAACCAGACGCGCGAAGAGATCAGGCTCGCCTGAAATGAGCTCCCAAAACGCAGCACCGCAAACTTTCCGGTAATCGCCCTTGTCGCTGCTCGCCCTCCCATAGCAACAGCCATTGATGGCTTGGACGGCGAGGTTTGGGTTGCCCTGGCGAACCACCTGAATGGCGCGACGGAAGTCAGTTCGCATCTTGGCGATCTGACTGGAGTTTCCCCAGCTGGGACCGGACTTGATCGCGACGATGAAACGCATGCCATCGCGTACGAACTCGAGGTCTATCCCGGACGCAGTCGACTTCAACCCACCGAATGCGACAGAGCAGATGTCGATGGCAATATCCTCGAGCGTTTGCCCAAACATGGTTTCCTCGGACGAGGACAGGGAGGCGCGAACGAGCTCATCAGCCAGTTCCTGCGGCGTCACAGTGCGGCGCGCGATGAACAGGTAGGGGTTCTTGCGCCTGAGCAACTGTGCGACCCGCAGGTCCTCGATCTTGCTCAGGCGGCCTTCGTTGAACGCGGCAATATGGTTGGCGACGATCGGCTCTAGAGCAATCGGCATTGCTCTGCATCCGTATCCAGACCCAAGCGCTCGCGCATCAGCTCGCAATACTCCGGGTCAATATCAATCCCGATCGCGCGCCGATTGAGCTTCTGCGCGGCAGCCAGAGTAGACCCTGAACCCGCAAACGGATCCAGCACCACATCCCCTTCAGCCGTAAACAGCCGAATAAACCAGTCGGGCAGCGTCTCCGGAAACGCCGCGCTATGGCTGCGGTTGGAACACTCCGTAGCCATATGCAGCACGTTCGAGGGGTAGGCCAGCTTGCGCCCGACCCAGTTCGAGATGTTCTTGCCGAAGCCGCTCTGCACGCGCGACTCGTCGCGTATCTGATCGGTCTCGCTGAGCTTGCGCAGCCGCCCGTCCGCCCAGTCGCCCACCGGCACCATCACCGCGTCCTGGTACATCGCGAATTTGCGCTGCTTGTTGAATTGCAGCAGCCGCTCCCAGGAGTCGCGGAAGCGGTTCGGCCACTTGCCGGGATAGCTGTTCTTCTTGTGCCAGATGAACTCTTCGGTCCACAGCCAGTCTGCCTGGCGCATGGCGAGGATCAGTTCGAGGACGTAGGTGTGCCGCTCGCCCCGCACCGCTTTCTCCTTGATGTTGAGGATGAACGCCCCGTCGGGCCGCAGCACCCGCTGAATCTGCTCCGCGAAAGGCATAAACCAGTCGACGTAGGCGTCGGGGTGAATGCCGCCGTACGTGTTGCGCCGCTGGTCCGCGTAGGGCGGCGAGGTGACGACGAGCTGGACGGATTCGGGCGGCAGCTCGCGAAGCAGTTGCGCGGCGTCGCCGCAGAGGACCGAGAGCGGCTGGGCGGCGTCAGGGATAGCGCTCATCGCCTGCTCCTCTCCTCGCGGCATCCGTCTCGCTAAAGCCGCCCCTGCGCGTACTGGTGCAGCAGCGCGCGGAGGTGGTTGATTTCGCCGGCGTGGTACACATCGTGGATGCTGATCGCGTCCAAAATCGCGCGGGTTTCCCAGTCCGCGCCCCAGTAAGTGGGCCGCATCGAGGTCAACTCGCTGTCCGTGGCCAGCATCCGCACCTGCGTGATCAGATCGCCGTGCGTGCGCGTCAGCCAGTCCATCAGATCCTCGAACGTGGCCTCGCTCACCCCTTCTTCCCGATCCCACGCGGTCCAGAAAGTCCGCGTGCGGTCGCCGAAGGCGTGGTCCACATACATCGCCTTGACCGAGCCGCAATGCACAATCAGGTCCCGCATGGTGCGACCGCCGCCCGGCGGCAGCTTGTCGAGATCCGCGCCGGTGACCGACGACAGATTGGCCATCAGCGAGTGTTCGGGCTTGCCGTCGAAGGATTGATCGAGCTGCCAGACGAGATGCTGAAGAACGGCGCGATCAGGGCGGGCTTCGCTGAGATCGGTCGGGGCGCTTTGGGGAGCTGCGTGGTCGTCGGAGCCGGCGTCGGACATCAGAGCACCACCACCCGCTCGCCGGGCGCGGCGCGCTTCTGCGCAATCAGGTCGCCGAGTTTCAGCTCGCAGAGCTCGGCCTGGTGCTCCATCCCGCAGACATTGCAACCGTCGCGGCAGTCGTAGGTCGTCAGCTCGCGGTGGGTGCGCTGCCACTCTTTGCGCAGAAACGCTTCGGAGACGCCGGAGGCGATGTGCATCCAGGGGAAGCGCTCCCAGAGATCGCGCTCGCGGTGGCAGTAGAAGGCCGGATCGAGATGGTGCTGCGCGAAGGCGGACTGCCAGACATCGGGCTTGAAATGCTCGCTCCAGGCGTCGAAGCGCGCCCCGTTGCGCCAGGCCGTTTCGACCACCGCCGCGAGGCGCCGGTCGCCCCGGCTCAGCGCCCCTTCGAGGATCGACTCGGCCGGGTCGTTCCAGGTGAAATCGAGCCGCGCGCTGCGGCAACCGCGCCGCAGCAACTCGTGCTTGGGCCCAAGTTCGGCCGGGGTTTCCTGGCGCGCCCACTGGAATGGCGCGTGCGCTTTGGGAACATGGTTGGAGGTGGAGACGCGCACGCGGGCGCGCTTGCCCACGATCTCGCGTCCGATCGCCTTGACCTGCGACGCCCAATCGACGATCCCCTGCACATCCTGCATCGTCTCCGTGGGCAGACCGACCATGAAGTAGAGCTTGATGCTGGTCCAGCCGTTTTCAAAGGCGTTGCGCGCCGCGTGGAGCAGGTCTTCGTCGGCGACGAGCTTGCTGACCGCGTTGCGCAGGCGCTGGCTGCCCGCCTCGGGCGCAAAGGTCATGCTCGACTTTTTACGCGGCGCGCAGAGCAGCGCGGTATCGACGCTGAAGGAGTCGACGCGCGTGCTGGGCAGCGAAATGCCGATGCCGTCGCCGAACTCCGCGCGCAGCGCCCGCACGATGTCCTTGATCTGGCTGTGGTCGGTGCTGCTGAGCGAGACGAGCGAAAGCTCGTCGAAGCCGGTGTTGGCGAAGAGCTCGCGCGCCGCGGCCGCGACCTCCTCCGGCGTGCGCTCGCGCAGCGGGCGGTAGATCATCCCCGCCTGGCAGAAGCGGCAGCCCTGCGTGCAGCCCCGCTGAATCTCGATCCCCGCCCGGTCGTGGACCGTCTGCAGATACGGCACGATCGGCTTGGTCAGAATCGGCGGCAGCCCCTGCAGGAAGCGTTTGACGACGGGAACGGAAGCCGCGTCGTTCGTCGCCGTGATCTCCGCCGGCGTGCCGTCTTCGGCGTAGCTCCACTCGTAGAAGCGCGGCACGTAGACGCCCGGCGTGCGGGCCAGCGCCTCCAGTCGTTCGAGCCGGCTCGCGCCGGACGCCTTGGCCTCGCGCAGCAGCTGGTTGATCTCGAGCACGACATCTTCCGCCTCGCCAAGCACAAAGGCGTCGATGAAGGGCGCAAGCGGCTCGGGAACGAGCGCGCCGGAGCCGCCCGCGAGGATGATCGGATCGTCTTCCGCGCGGGCCTCGGAGCGAATCGGGATGCCCGCGAGGTCCAGCATCTCCAGCACATTGGTGTAGGTGAGCTCGTAGGAAAGCGAGAAGCCGAGCGCGTCGAACTCGCGCAGCGGCCGTCGGTTCTCCAGGCTGAACAGCGGCGCGCCCCGCGCGCGCAGCGACTCGGCCATATCGGGCCAGGGCGCGTAGCAGCGCTCGGCCAGCGTCGCCGGCGTGTGGTTGAGCAGGTCGTAGAGAATCGCCAGGCCGCCGTTGGACTGCCCGATGTCGTAGACATCGGGGTAAATCAGCGCCCAGCGCGTCTCGGCGTCATGCCAGGGGCGCTCAATCACGTTCCATTCGCCGCCGACGTAGCGGGCGGGTTTGGAGACGCCCTCGAGCAGCGGGTCGATCTCGAGGCGCGGCATCGTTCTCACACTCCGCTGTAGCGCTCCCCACTCCTGCGGCGGCGCGCAGGAGGCTCAGCGCCACACTATCAGAGCCGAGCGCAGCCGTGAGCAATTGGCGGGCGCCGCCGCAAGGCTGTACAATGAGAGAGCGCGACGCCGCACTCGCGGATTGCGCCTGGCATCATCCGGCGGGCGACCGCCCCGGTCTGATTGGCGGCCTCATGGCCGCCATTCGACTCTTCGGGGGTGGGCGGAATGGTCAGCGGCGAAACGGACCTTCCTCGCACGATGCCCGATTCGACGCCGCCGGAACCGCCCGCCGCACCTGACGCCCCTATCGCCCCCGACGCCTGGTGGCGGCGGATGCTGGACCGTGCGCTCGAGCCCCTGCGCTGGTTCCGACGCGGCATCCTCCACTCAATCAGCACCCTCGAAATCCTGCTCGGCGGCTTCGGACTGCTCGCCGCCCTGGTCGTCGCCCTGCTCCTGGCCAGCGTGCTCGACAACCTGCCCGGCCTGGCCGGCGATGTCGCGCCGGTCGGCGTCGCAATCCTGCTCGCGCCGATCGGCATCGGCGTCGCGCTCAGCCGCCGCGCGGAAGTCGAGCGGGCAATCGACGCGCTGCGCGGCCGCGCGCCCGCCTCCCGCGCCGCGCTCGGCCTCGTCTCCCAGGCCCCGCCCAGCGAAGCCTTGCTCGACACCAGCGCGATCATCGACGGGCGCATCGCCGAGGTCGTGGAAAGCGGCTTCCTGCTCGCCGACCTGGTCGTGCCCCGCTTCGTGCTCGACGAACTGCGCCGCGTCGCCGACGGCAGCGACCCGCTCAAGCGCCGCCGCGGCCGCGCCGGCCTCGAACTGCTCACCCGCCTCCAGGCCAGCGAGCGCGCCGAAGTGCTGATCGTCGACGACCTGGGCGAGCCGCCCGACGACGCCGACGAGCAGGACGCCGACGTCGACGCGCGCCTGGTGCGCGTCGCGCTCGCCCGCGGCGCGGCGCTGGTGCTGACCGACTCCAACCTCGCCCGCGTCGCCGAACTGCAGGGCGTCCGCACGCTCAACCTGCACAAGCTCGCCAACGCCGTCAAAACCGTCGCACTGCCCGGCGAGCGCCTGCAACTCGAGCTCGCCGAGCGCGGGCGCGAGCCGGGCCAGGCCGTCGGCTACCTGCCCGACGGCACAATGGTCGTCGTCGAAGACGCCGCCGACGCGCTGGGCGCGACACGCGAAGTGGTGGTGAAGCGCGTCATCCAGACCCAGGCCGGTCGGATGCTCTTCGCGGCGCTCGCGGCCCAGCCCGACGCTCAGCCCGAAGCCCAGCCCGATCCGGAGCGCGGGCCGTGAGCGCTGGCTGCGTGCTGCTGGCGGCCGGCCGCAGCGCGCGCATGGGCGGCGGCGACAAGCTGCTCGCCCCCCTCGCCGGACGCCCCGTCCTGGCCCACTCGCTCGCCGCCCTCGCCGCCTGCGACCAGATCGCGCATGTCGTCGTCGTAACCGGCCCCGCCAACCGCGCCGCCGTCGCCCAGCTCGCCCGCTCGCACGGCGGCGGCAAGGTGCGCGCGCTGGCGAGGGGCGGCGCGCAGCGCCAGGACTCCGTCGCGGCGGGCCTGGCTGCCCTGCCCAATCTGGAGCTGATCGCCGTACACGACGGTGCGCGGCCGCTGGTGGACGCGGAGGACTTCAGCCAGGGCGTGCGGCTCGCCCGCGAGGTCGGCGCGGCGATCGCCGGCGCGCCCGTCGCCGACACGATCAAGCAGGTCGACGCCGCCGAGCACGTGATCGAAACGCCGCCCCGCGCCCAGCTGCGCGCCGCCGCCACGCCGCAGGTCTTCCGCCGCGAACTGCTGGAGCGGGCGCACCGCGACGCGGCGGCAGCGGGCGTCTCGGCAACCGACGACGCCGCGCTGGTCGAGCGGCTCGGCGAACCGGTCGTCGTCTTCCCCTCGCGCCGCCGCAACCTCAAAATCACCACCGCCGACGACCTGCTGCTCGCCGAAAGCCTGCTCAACCCGTCGGCGGGCCAGCTGCGCGCGGGGATCGGAATCGACTCGCACCGCTTCGAGGCCGGCCGGCGGCTCGTGCTCGGCGGCGTCGAAATCTACGGCCACGACGGACTCGGCGGCCACTCCGACGCCGACGCCCTCACCCACGCGATCATCGACGCGCTGCTCGGCGCGGCCGGCCTGGGCAACATCGGACAGCACTTCCCGCCCGGCGATCCGCAATGGGCCGGCGCAGACAGCATCGCCCTGTTGCGCCGCGCGGTGGACCTGCTCGCGGCTGCCGGCGCGCGTCCCCAGTCGGTCGATGCGACCGTGATCGCCGAGCGCCCCCGGCTCGCGCCGCACATCGCGGCGATGCGCGCGACGCTGGCGCTGGCGCTGGAACTTGAGACGCGCCAGGTCAACGTAAAAGCGACCACCGCCGAGGGAATGGGCGCGCTCGGCCGCGGCGAAGGCATCCAGGCGCATGCGGCCGCGACGGTTCGCGTTACGCTGCTTGGTGCGGCCGGCTAATCCGACTGAGGACCGTCAGCACGGGGGAGACAGAGCGAGTGTCGATCTTCGACGATCTGGCGGCTTTCGTTCGCTCCGTGCGGGCAGATGTGGAGTTCGCGATCGAGCGCGACCCGGCGGCGACCAGCCGCCTCGAGGTGCTGCTGGTCTACCCGGGCGTGCATGCGCTGGCCTTGCAACGGATCGCGGCGGCGCTGCAGCGAGGAGATGTCCCGCTGTTGCCGCGCCTGCTTTCGCAGCTGACGCGCTGGTTGACCGGCATCGAAATCCACCCCGCCGCGCAAATCGCCTCGCCCTGCCTGATCGACCACGGCATGGGCGTGGTGATCGGCGAAACGGCCAAAATCGGCGCGCGCTGCCACCTGCACCAGGGCGTCACGCTGGGCGGCGCGAGCCGCATGCGCACCCAGCGGCATCCAATGCTGGGCGACGATGTGCTGGTCGGCGCGGGCGCAAGCCTGATCGGCGCGATCAGCGTGGGCGACGGCGCGAAAATCGGCGCCGGCGCAGTGGTGGTCGCCAACGTGCCCCCCTACGCCACCGTGGTCGGCGTGCCCGGGCACGTCGTCGCCTACTACGACCCCGGCGATGACACCGTGCTGCGCCTGCCCGACCCAGAGCATGACCGAATCGAGCAGCTCGAGCAGCGGGTCGACGATCTACAGGCCGAGCTGCGCCGGCTGCAAGAGGCCGCCCGCGCCGCGCCGCTGCGCTCGCCCGTCTCGGGCGCGGGCGGCTGACCGCCCTGCCATCGCCAGCTTTGTGGGAGGAATCCGAATTCGTGCGCCTCTATAACACCCTCACGCGGCGCAAGGACGCGTTTGAGCCGCAGAACGACCCAATCACGATGTACGTCTGCGGCATCACGCCCTACGACGACGCCCATCTCGGCCACGCGATGAGCATCATCATCTTCGACACCCTCCGCCGCTTCCTCGAATGGCGCGGACGCCGCGTGCGACTCGTCTACAACTTCACCGATGTCGACGACAAACTGATCGCCCGCGCCGCCGAGCTGGGCATGACCGTCTCCGAGCTCGCTGAGCGCCAGATCGCCTCATTTATGGATGAGTGGCGCGAACTGCAAATCAGCCCCGCCGACGTCCACCCCCGCGCCACCGAGGAAATCCCCCAGATGATCGAGCTGATCGACGGCCTGATCGCGCGCGGCATGGCCTACCCCGCCGGCGGCGATGTCTACTTCCGCGTCCGACGCATGAACGGCTACGGCAAGCTCTCCGGCCGCTCGCTGGACGACATGGTCTCGGCCGGGCCGACCGATATCGGCGTCGAAAAAGAGCACCCGATGGACTTCACACTCTGGAAGGGCGCGAAGCCGGGCGAGCCGCAGTGGGAAAGCCCCTGGGGTCCCGGCCGGCCGGGCTGGCACATCGAATGCTCGGCCATGTCCAGCCGCTACCTCGGCGAACAGATCGATCTGCACGGCGGCGGGATGGACCTGATCTTCCCCCACCACGAGAACGAAATCGCGCAATCGGAGGCCTACAGCGGCAAAGAACCCTTCGTCCGCCACTGGGTGCACAACGCGATGATGCAGGTCGGCGAAGAGAAGATGTCGAAGTCGACGGGCAAGATCGTGCGGCTCCGCGAGGGGCTGGATCGGTTCGGCGCGGACGGCCTGCGCCTGTTCGTGCTGGGCGGGCAATACCGCTCGCCGCTGACCTACTCGGAGGAGTCGCTGGCGGCCTCGGCGCGGGGCGCGGAGCGGCTGCGGCTGGCCGCCACGCTGCCGCTCCCCGAGGGCCCGGGCGAGATCAATCCCGCCCCCCTGCGCGACAAGTTCATCGAGGTGCTGGAGGACGACCTCAACACGCCGCAAGCCCTCGCGGTGCTGTTCGATCTGGCCCGCTCAATCAACCGCGCCCGCGCCGAAGGCCAGCCGGCCGGCGCAGCGCGGGAAGCATTGATCGAGCTGGGCGGAGTGCTGGGCCTGGGCTTCGCCGAGAGCGCCGGCGGCTCCGAGGACGCCGCGCCCTTCGTAGACCTGCTGGTAGAGATCCGCTCAACCCTGCGCGAAGCGCGCCAGTTCGAGCTCGCCGATCAGGTCCGCGATCGGCTAGCTGACTTGGGCATCACGCTGGAAGACAGCCGCGAAGGCACCCGCTGGCGCCGCGCAGAGCCAGAGGTGGCCGCCCCCACCGCGCCATCCGAAGCCGAATCCCTGCTAGAAAGCGCCCTGCGCTTCTAACCCCCCGCACCCCCACCGTCATTCCTGCGCAGGCAGGAACCCACCGCCCACCCCTTCCCCAATTCATCCCTCCCCCCTCTCAGGGGGGAGGTTAGGTGGGGGGTGCAAAGCCACGAGCCAGCACCACCAATCGCCCCGCACCCCGATCACCCACACCCCACCACTACCACCCACCCCCTCCCCAATTCATCCCTCCCCCCCCCCAGGGGGGAGGTTAGGTGGGGGGTGGAACGCCACGAGCCAGCACCACCAATCGCCCCGCACCCCAATCGCCCACGCCGCGCCTCCGCGGCGACGACAGCTACCCCAGCGCGCGGCTCCGCCGGCGCGCCAGCAGAGTCAGCAGCGAGAGCGCCGAGACGCCCAACGCGGCAAACACCACCAGGCCGGCCTCCCGCGCGCTCAGACCGCCGTCCAGCAGGCCGCCGCTGCCGGAGTTCGGCAGACCCGCCGCGCAATCCACCACCTGCACATCCGGCGGCAGAATGATCGATGAGCCGATCATCCCCGCCACCGCCGCGCCGGGATGCACCCCGAGGGCGCCGGCGTCCACCATGATCACCGAGCCGCCCGCCCCAATCTGCGCCGTAACCGCCGTCGCCTGACCGAACGCGGTGACATTGAACGTGTGCGAGCCCGGCTCGAGGTTCACGCAAAGCCCGCCGCCGGCCTGCGCCGCTGCGGCCGGAGTTCCGCTCTGCTCTTCCCCGCCCGCCGCCGAATCGGACTCCAGCGAGTCATCCTCCGAGCTGGAGCCGTCATCCATCGAATCGTCCGACATCGAGTCGTCCGCCGCGTCGGGGCAGTCCACCAACATCACGTCCTCGGGCAGCTCGTAGCCGCCGCCCACGAAGAGGCCGATCCCCGCCGCCGCGCCGACCGGCTGGCCGCCCGGCTCGTAGAACTCCGTGATTTCCCCGCCTTCCCCGATTTCCACCCGGAAGGTCACGGTGCCTTCGCGCTCGCGCGAGGGCACTTCCAGCTCATGCGTGCCCGGCGCAAGGTTCAGGCAGAAGCTCTGCTGCGCCTGGGCGCTGTTGGAGTGCATGACGCCGCCAAGCGCCAGGGTGAGCAGCACGGCCGCTGCGATTCGGACCATCGTTGACATGTTGCGCTGCTCCTCGCTCCGTGCGCGCCGTTTCGGCCGCGCCGCGCGCACGATACAGAGCGCGCGGGTTAACGTCAAAGAATGACCGAAACCAGCGCCGACCGCCGTTGGCGCGGCGGCGGCCTATGTCGGGTCGGCCGCTTCGCCGGGGATGTCGGTCTGACCGACCTGGTTCGAGCCCCAGCAGACCGCCTCGCCGCTGCGCAGTAGCCCGCAGGCGTGCCAGTAGCCCGTGCTGACCGCCGAGAATTGACCCTCCGGCAGCGGGCTCACGACGCTGTAGTCGTTCGTTCCCCAGCAGACCAGCGCGCCCGAGCTGCGCAGCCCGCAGGCGTGCGACCCGCCGTCAGCGCTCAGCGCCGTGAACGTGCCCGAGGGCGCGTCGGCCTGGCCGTAGAAGTTCACCCCCCAGCAGGTCGCCGTGCCATCCGAGCGCAGCGCGCAACTCAGCTCGTTGCCCACGCTCAGCGCGGTGAAATCGTCCCCCTCGGGCGCGTCGGTCTGCCCCCAATTGTTCGTGCCCCAACAGACGATCGTGCCCGTCGCGCGCAGCCCGCAGGAGTGGCGAAAGCCTGCGCCGACCGCGCTGAACGTGCCGCTGGGCGCATCGCGCTGGCCGTACTGGTTCCGACCCCAGCATTCCACCGTGCCCGAGCTGCGCAGCCCGCAGGCGTGGAAGCCGCCGACATCGATCTGCTGAAAGCTGCCCGTCGGATCGTCGAACGTCGATGTGCTGCCCCAGCACTCAACCTCGCCGCCGTCGCTGCTGATCGCGCAGGCGAACTGCGCGCCGGCGTTGACCGCGCTGAAGCTGCCCTCAGGCGCGTCGAGCCTGCCGTAGAGATCCCAGCCCCAGCAGACCACCGCGCCCGTATCCGCCCTCACCGCGCAGGTATGCGCTCCGCCCGCGCTGATCGAGCTGTAGGTGATCGCGTCGTCATCGGATGTCTGCGCGCTCGCCGCCCCGCCGAAGAGCGCGGCTGCGGCCAACGCAGCGACCAGCGCGAGCAGCGCCGCCAAACCGACGCGGCGCAGCCGGAGGATGTTGATCATTACGGACGCCTTTCGTGCTTGCGGGCTGCCTTGCCGGGCAGACCCGCATGAATCAACTTAGACCGAACCCCCGCGCCGCCGGGCGAGCAGCCCCAGCAGCCCAAGGCCGAAAACGCCCAGCGCCGCCAGCGAGACAAGCCCGACCTCGCGCGCGCCCACGCCGCTCTCCAGCAAACCGCCCGTGCCGGTCGTCGGCAGCCCGGCCGGATCGTCGCGGTAGATCTCGACCTGCCAGTCGTAGATCACGCCCTCGATGTGCTCCAGTGCGATGCTCCAGCTGCCGCCGCCCCCCAGGTGCAGCGCCAGGTCGGTCGCCACACGGCAGAGCGGCTGCGTCGGACAGGCCACGATCATCCGGTACTCGTAGAGCAACTGCCGCCCGTCCGCGCTGTAGACCCGCGCCGCCGCTTCCGCACCGTTCGGCGCGACGAAATAGGCCCGCAGCCCGAACTCCCCGTCGTCGTCGCTGAACAGCAACGCGCCCAGATCATTGACCGTCGTGCCCTCCCCGAACGTCAGCGGAATCAGGTGGACATCGTCGGTCATCAGGGAGCCGTCCCCGCGCGCGGCGACCACCGGCGGAGCCGGGAACGGGGGGATCTCGAGATTGCCCAGCGTAGTTTCTTCGCGGTAGACCTCCAGCTGCCATTCGCGCAGCTTGCCGCTGCCCCGCTCCAGCGCGACCAGCCAGGTCCCGCCGCCCTCGAACTCCACGAACACATCGCTGACCACGCGGCAGATCTCCGCGTGCGGGCAGGGCGCGAGCAGGTTGTACTCGTACGCCAGCGCGCCGCTTTCGTCGTAGACCCGAATCGCGGGGTCCGCCCCGTCCTGGCCGATCAGGTGGGCGCGAATCTCGAACAGGCCGTCGTCATCGCTGACCGTCAGCGCGCCGTCCTCGGTGACGTAGCCCGCCGTGCCGCCGCTGGGGAGCAGGCGAACGCCGTCCGCGTCCGTCTCGCCGGCGCCGCGCATCGCCAGCACCGGCGGGTCCGGCAGCACCGGCAGATCGTGGTCGTTCGGCCCCTGCGCGGAGACGCCGGCCGCGCCGACGAGCGCCGCCAGCGCCAGCGCTGCCAGCGCGATCACGCGCCAGGCGGTCGGGATACGCAATCTGGTCATCCTGGGCGTCCTTGTCGTCTGGTCGGCGCTGCGTTCTCAGGGGATTGGAAGAAGAGAGGCGCGCCGCCGCGCGATTGCGGGCGCAGCTTACTCCGTCGGCGGGCTGCTCTGGCCGAACTGGTTGGAGCCCCAGCAGACCGCCGCCCCGCTCTGCAGCAGCCCGCAGGAGTGCGAGTTGCCGGCGCTGATCGCCGAGTACATGTCCGCCGGCGGGCTCGCCTCGTTGTGGTCGTTTTTCCCCCAGCACTTGGCCGACCCCGTGTCGGAGCCGCCCGTGCGCAGCCCGCAGGCGTGCGAGAAGCCGGCGCTCAGCGCCGAGAACGTGTCCCCCGCCGGCGGATTGGACTCGCGATTGAAGTTGGAGCCCCAGCAGCGCGCCGTGCCGTCGGAGTGCCGCGCGCAGTTGAAATTGGCCCCCACGCTCAACGCCGTGTAGTCGGGCCCCGTGGGGGGATTCGTTTGGCCCCAGCGGCTGTCTCCCCAACAGACGATCTCCGCGTTCGCGCGGATCGCGCAGGCGTGCCGCGAGCCCGCCCCGACGGCGACGAACACGCCCTCAGGAGAGTTGAGCTGGCCGAAATGGTTCAATCCCCAGCAGCGAATGACGCCGTTCACGGCCAGTCCGCAGGCGTGGTAGTCGCCAACGTCGACTGTGCGGAAAGCGCCGGCGGGCGTCGTTCCCAACGAAGTCGTGCTGCCCCAGCAGTGCACCGCGTCGTTGTCGTTGCGGATCGCGCAGCTGAACCGCTCGCCGGCGCTGAGCCCGCGGTAGCCGCCGGCCGGCGCGTCGAGCCGATTGGACAGGTTCCAACCCCAGCAGCTGATCGCGGCGGTATCCGCCCGCACCGCGCAGGTGTGAAACCCGCCGGCGCTGATCTCGCTGTAGCGGATCGCGTCTTCTTCATCCGGCGTCTGGGCGCTCGCCAAGCCGCCCGGCAGCGCAACCGCGAAGGCCAGCGCTGCAATCAGCGCAAGCGCCGCCAAGCCAGCGCCAGCCCACAACGCAGCGCGAGTCCGCCCCAGCCGGAGGATCTGAATCATCGCAGTTGCCCTTCTCGCTTGCGAAATGCCCCGCAAAGCGCGCCCACCCAAATCAGCTTAGAGCGAACGCCCGCGCCGCCGGGCGAACAGGCTGAACAGCCCCAGGCCGGAAACGCCCAACGCTGCCAGCAAGACCAACCCGACCTCGCGCGCGCCGACGCCGCCATCCAGCAGGCCGCCCGTGCCCGTGATCGGCAGACCAGCCGGCTCGTCGCGGTAGATCTCGATCTGCCAGTCGTAAATCCTGCCGTCGACATGCTCCAGAGCGATGCTCCACGTCCCGCCGCTGCCCAGGTGCAGCGCCAGATTGGTCGCCACCCGGCAGAGCGGCTGCGTCGGACAGGCCACAATCATCTGGTACTCGTAGAGCGGCTGCCCGCTGTCCCCGGGATAGACGCGCGCCGTGGCTTCGGCCCCGTTCGGCGCCACGAAATAGGCCCGCAGCCCGAACACCCCGTCGTCGTCGCTGAACAGCAGCGCGCCCTGATCGTTGGTCGCCGCCCCCTCGCTCAGCGTCAGCGGAATCAGATGCCTCCCATCGGGCAGCAGGGAGCCGTCGCCCCGCGCGGCCACCACCGGCGGAGCCGGGAAGGGCGGCATGTCGATGTTGCCCAGCGTGGTTCCCTCGCGGTAGACCTCCAGCTGCCACTCGCGCAGCTTGCCGCTCCCGTGGTTCAGATCCACCAGCCAGCTCCCGCCGGCCTCGAACTCCACAAACACATCGCTGACCACGCGGCAGGTGTCGGCGTGCGGGCAGGTCAGCAGCAGGTTGTATTCGTAGACCAGCGCGCCGCTTTGGTCATGCACGTGAATCGTCGGGTCCGCCCCATCCTGCCCAATCAGGTGGGCGCGCAGCTCAAACAGGCCGTCGTCGTCGCCGACCGTCAGCTGGCCGTCCGCCGTCAACGCGCCCGCCGTGCCGTCGCTGGGCAGCAGCTGATCGCTGTCGGCCAGCGTCTCGCCAGCGCCCCGCATCGCCAGCACCGGCGGATCCGGCAGCACAGGCAGATCGTGGTCGTTCGGTCCCTGCGCGGAGACGCTGCCCGCGCCGATGAGGATCGCCACGAGCGCCGCCCCAACCAGCGCCGCCACCGCCAGCGCGAGCCGCACGACCGAGAATCGCAATTGAGCTATCCGAGCCATCAAGCGCGCTCGCTTCCCCTGGAGCGCGGCTGGAGTGCGGCGATTCCGCCCCTGCCGCTGCGCACCCGGCAGGCTATCAGCTTGCCCCTGGTCCACTCCTCCCCGCTCCCGATCTGTATCCCACGCTGAATTTCCTGTGCAGCGCCAGCCCGCAAGCGCTGTATGCTGATTACAAGGCTTGGCTCTCCCTGAGCGCGTGGATCAGCGCCTGCTGCTGTCCGCGCCTGGATCCGGCCCAGGTGGCGCAACCGGCAGCGCAGCCGATTTGTAATCGGCAGGTTGGGGGTTCGAGTCCCCCCTTGGGCTCCAGCCCCGGAGAACCGCGCCGCACCCGCTGGGGTGGGTGAGTGGCTAATACCACCGGTCTGTAAAACCGGCGCCGAAAGGCTACGCAGGTTCGAATCCTGCCCCCAGCACCACACGCGATCAGCGCCGATCCGGCATCCCCCGAATCGGCCCAACACGGAGGAACCAGGCCCGCATAGCTCAGTCGGTAGAGCGCGTTCTTGGTAAGAACGAGGTCTCCAGTTCAAATCTGGATGCGGGCTCCACAGCCGCCCAGCAGCGGCGCGGAAAGGGAGCGAAGCGATGGCGCGCGAGGTGTACGAGCGGACCAAGCCGCACGTGAACGTGGGCACGATCGGCCATGTGGATCACGGCAAGACGACCTTGACGGCGGCGATCACGAAGTACCTGTCGCTGTCCTCGGAGCGGGTCTCGTTCAGCAGCTTCGATTCGATTGACAACGCGCCGGAGGAGCGTGCGCGCGGGATCACGATCGCGATCGCCCACGTGGAGTACGAGACGGAGGCGCGGCACTACGCGCACATCGACGCGCCGGGCCACGCGGACTACATCAAGAACATGATCACGGGCGCGGCGCAGATGGACGGCGCGATCCTGGTCGTGGCCGCCCCCGACGGACCGATGCCGCAGACCCGCGAGCACATCCTGCTGGCGCGCCAGGTGGGCGTGCCGCGGATGGTGGTCTACCTGAACAAGGTGGATCAGATGGACGACGAGGAGTTGCTCGAGTTGGTCGAGTTGGAGGTGCGCGAGCTGCTCAGCCAGTACGAGTTCCCGGGCGACGACATTCCGGTCGTGCGCGGTTCGGCGCTGGCGGCGCTGGAGTCGGAGTCGGCCGACGCGGAGGCGGCGGAGTACGCCAGCATCCGCGAGTTGATGGCGGCGGTGGACGACTACGTGCCGACCCCGCCGCGCCCGGTCGAGCAGCCCTTCCTGATGCCGGTCGAGGATGTCTTCGGGATCAAGGGCCGCGGCACGGTGGCGACCGGGCGGATCGAGCGCGGGGTGGTGAACAGCGGCGAGGAGATCGAGATTGTGGGGGTCAAGGACACCCGTCGCACGGTGGTGACGGGCGTGGAGATGTTCAAGAAGACCCTGCCGACGGGCGAGGCGGGGGACAACGTGGGCTGTCTCTTGCGCGGCCTGGATCGGGACGAGATCGAGCGCGGGCAGGTGCTGGCCGCGCCGGGCTCGATCACCCCGCACACGGCCTTCGAGGCGGAGGTCTACATCCTGAGCAAGGATGAGGGCGGGCGGCACACGCCGTTCTTCCAGGGCTACCGCCCGCAGTTCTACATCCGCACGACCGACGTGACGGGCGAGATCGGGCTGCCCGAGGGCATCGAGATGGCGCTGCCCGGCGACAACGTGCAGATGACCGTGCGGCTGATCCACCCCATCGCCATGGAAGAGGGCCTGCGCTTCGCAATCCGCGAGGGCGGGCGCACCGTCGGCGCCGGCGCCGTCACCAGAATCCTCGAATAGCCCGGACCATCGCGGCGTGTGCGGCGGGGGTTATGCACATCGGCGTCGCACATAACAGCGCGCAAGAGCGCAATCTGCGATGATGTGGGTTCGCGGCCGACCTGCGCGGGCGGGCGGCGCGGGCGATTGAGAGGCTCGCCATGGCCAAGGGAGACCGAATCTTCATCTCGCTGCGCTGCCGCGAGTGCCAGTCGCACACCTACCACACCACCAAGAACCGGCGGAACGATACGGACCGGCTCGAGCTGACCAAGTATTGCCCGCGCTGCCGCATGCGGCAGGCCTTCCGCGAAACGCGCTAGGGCAACCCCACCCGCGCAGGTCAACGCCGGAGCAGCAGAGAGGATCGAGCAGCGTGGCGCGCAACAACAACCCCCGTCGTCGCGGACGCCGCCGCCAGCGCGGTGCCGCTCCCCGCGCCGCTGCGCCGATCACGCCGCGTCCCACGCGGGCCTCCGCGCCGGCCAATTCCGCGGGCGCGCCCGCCGACTCGCCGCCGGATGAGGCGGCGGTCGAAGCAGAAGACTTTGAGGAGGTGCAGGCGGCGGCGGACGGCGGCGGACTTGCAGGCCTGCCCGCGCGGCCGCGCCGGCGAATTCAGGCGCAGGCGCCCACGACCGAAGACACCCCGCGGGTGCGCAGCCTGCTCTACCGGATCACCCATCCCCGCCCCGTGATGGGAATCATCGACGAACTGCGCAAGGTCGTCTGGCCCTCCCGCCAGGAGACCGCCAACCTCACCGTCGTCGTACTCGTCGTCTCCATCGCGATCGGCATCTTCCTCGGCGCAATCGACTTCGGCCTCAACCGCGTCGTCGAAGAGACCCTGCTGCCCTGACCTGAAACCGATCCGGAACCATCATGACGCAAGCAGACCCGCTCACCGCTCCGCCCGACCAGACCAACGCCGGCGATCCCGCCGACGCGGCCCCGCCCGCGCCTCGCCCGCTGACCAACGCCGAGCGCGAAATGCAGGAACTGCTCGACCTCGCCAAAAAGCTCAGCATCGACAGCGACGACGAAGCCGACCAGCCCGACGCCGACGCCGTCCAGGCCGTCGCCGGACTCGGACTCGACCAGCCCGTCGAAGTCGAAGAAACCCCCGTCGCCGCGTTCCTCGCCGAAGACGATCCCGAACCGCAAAAAGACGACGACCACGTCGCCACGGTCTTCCACACCGATGGCGCAGCCTGGTTCGCCGTCAACACCTACACCCAAAAAGAAAAGAAGGTCCGCGAGTCGCTCAACCTGCGCATCCGCAACATGGACGTCTCCCACCAATTCGTCCCGCTCGACCGGCAGCTGATCCCCGAGAAAGATCGCGACGGCGAAGACCAGTACGTCCTCATCCCCACTCAGAAAGAGGTCAAAATCCGCCGCGGCAAGCGCGAGGAAGTCCCCGTTGAACTCCTCCCCGGCTACGTCCTGATCCAGATCCGCATCGATCCCCAGAGCGGCCAGCCCAGCGACCAGAGCTGGCACGTCGTCAAAGACACCACCTACGTCACCGGCTTCGTCGGCAGCGAAGACGAGGCGCGCCCGCTGCCCGCCGGTGATGTCGCCGCCATCATCGGCCAGACCCAGCAGGAAGAGGTGCGCGTCAACGTCGGCTTCAAGGTCGATGACAGCGTCCGCGTCGTCGATGGCCCATTCCAGGACTTCGTCGCCAAGGTCGAGCAAATCAACCTCGAAAAAGGCAAGGTCCGCGTTCTCATCTCCATGTTCGGACGCGAAACCCCCGTCGACCTGGACTTCGAGCAGGTCGTCAAGGAATAACAGCGACCGCGCGAAAGGAACGCACGCCATGGCCAAGCGGGTACGAGCAGTGCTGACGCTGCAGCTGGAGGGCGGCCGGGCCAGCCCCGCCCCGCCCGTCGGTCCGGCGCTGGGACAGCACGGCGTCAGCATCATGGACTTCGTCAAGAGCTACAACGAGCGCACCGCCAACAACGCCGGGGAAATCACCCCGGCCCAGATCACGATCTACGAGGACCGCTCGTTCAGCTTCGAACTGAAAACGCCGCCCGCCTCCGACCTGATCCGCCGCGCGGCCGGCCTGAGCAAGGGCGCTTCCGAGCCGCGCCGCGAACTGGCCGGCTCGATTACGCAGGAACAACTCCGCCAGATCGCGGAGACGAAAATGCCGGACCTGAACGCCAACGACATCGAGGCTGCGATGCTCATGGTCGCCGGCACGGCCCGCAGCATGGGCGTGGAAGTGAGCGACTGATCATGCCGAAACGGGGCAAGCGCTACCGCGCGCTCGAGACGGTCTACGACCGCAACGCGCACTATCCGCCGGGCGAGGCGGTCGCAATCGTGAAGAAGCTGGCCACGGCCAAGTTCGACGAGACCGTCGAGCTGCACATTCGGACCGGCCTGGACACGCGGCACGCGGACCAGCAGCTGCGCGGCGCAACCCGGCTCCCGCACGGTCTGGGCAAAGAGGTGCGGGTGGCGGTCTTCGCCGAGGGGGAGGCCGCGCGCAACGCCGAGGAAGCGGGCGCGGAAGTGGTGGGCGCCGACGACCTGATCAACCGCGTCCAGAACGACGGCTTCACCGATTTCGACGTGGCCATCGCGCAGCGCGAGTTGATGGGCAAGGTGGGCCGCCTGGGCCGCGTGCTGGGGCCGCGCGGCCTGATGCCGAATCCCCGCTCGGGCACGGTCGTCGACGGCGCCGATGTCGCCCAGGCGGTGCGCGAGGCGAAGGGCGGGCGGGTGGAATTCCGCACCGATCGCGAAGCGTCGGTGCATGCCCCGATCGGCAAGGCGAGCTTCGCCGACGAGCTGCTGCTCGACAACCTCGCCACGCTGGTCAGCGAAATCGTCAAGGCCAAGCCGGCCGGGGCCAAGGGCGCGTACATCCGCAGCCTCAACCTCGCGTCGTCCATGGGACCTGGCGTGAAGCTGGAACAGCAGAGTACGCTGGAGCTGAAGGCCGACTGACAAACCAACAGCCGCCCGAGACCGCCGCAGGCGCGGGAGCGCCTTAATCGCGGCGCAGGCGCAGACCCCCGTCCGACGCCCTCGCCCCCAATGCGGGCGCAGCGCACGGCGCGGTCCGCACCAAACGGGCGCGCACGAGGACGGGATGTACGCCCATGGCGACCGAACGCAAGCGGGAACAGGTGGCGTTGCTCGAAGAGCGGCTGGGCCGCGCGAGCGTGGCGATCGGGCTCGATTACCGCGGCCTCAGCGTGGGCGAAATGCAGGCGATGCGCCGGGCGATCCGCGCGGAAGCGCCGCAAACCGAACTGCGGGTGGTCAAAAACACCCTGCTGGCGCGGGCGGCGGAAAACGCTGGCCTGAGCGAGGCGGCGCAGCTGGCCAACGAGGCCACCGCGCTGCTGCTGGGCTACGGCGAGTTGACCGAAGCCCCGCGGGCGCTGCGCGCCTACACCCGGGCCGCCTCGCGCGAGATCCCGATCCACGGAGTGTTCTTCGAGGGCCGCTTCGCGCCGGGCGAGACCGTCGCGGACTTGGCCTCAATCCCCTCGCGCCCGGAGCTGATGGCGAAAGTCGCCGGCGGGCTGAGCAGCCCGATCACCGGGATCGCCGCCGCGCTGAACGCAACGTTCCGCGATCTGGCCGCGCTGATCGAAGCGCGCGCCGAGCAACTCGAGCAGGGCGCGGGGAGCGAACAGACCGAGCAAGCGGCAGGCTGAACCAGCCTGCGCGGGCAAACAACGGAAGCACAGCCAAGGAGGCTCCAAATGTCCAAGGTCGACGAAGCGTTTGAACTGATCAGCGCGATGACCATCCTCGAAGCGCGCGATCTGGTCAAGAAGATCGAGGAGGAGTTCGGCGTCACCGCCGCCGCCCCGGTCGCGGTCGCCGCGGTCGCCGCCGACGGCGCCGCCGAGGCCGCCGCCGCCGAAGAAGAGCAGACCGAGTTCAACGTCGTGCTCAAGGACTTCGGCGACAACAAGATCAACGTGATCAAAGCGGTCCGCGCGGTCACGGATCTCGGCCTCAAAGAGGCCAAGGACTTCGTCGAGGGCGCCCCCCAAACGGTCCGCGAGGGTCTCGGCAAGGAAGAAGCCGACGCCATGAAAGCCACGCTGGAAGAAGCCGGCGCAACAGTCGAGCTGGCCTAGCCCCAGCTCGCCCAGGCCGCCCCCCGTCATCCCTCCTCCCCCAATTCATCCCTCCCCCCTCCCAGGGGGGAGGTTAGGTGGGGGGTGGAAGCCCGCGAGCCAGCGCCGACCGCCCTCCCGCACCCCAATCGCCTCTCCCATCATCCCCGCGCCCTCCTCCGCCACACCTGCGCCCCACCCATCACACCTCACCCCCCTTCCGCCACTCCTACGCCCCCTCCGTCATCCCTGCACTCTCCTCCGTCATTCCTGCGCAGGCAGGAACCCGCGCCCCCCCGCACCCCGCCCCCAATTCATCCCTCCCCCCTTCCAGGGGGGAGGTTAGGTGGGGGGTGAGAGGCCACGATCGTCCTCCACCGCCCACTTTCCACACCCGCGCCCAAAATCCGTCTTACCCGCGCTTGCCGCGCGCATCCCGCCCAACCCACATCACACCGCCGCCACCTGCTTTGCCTCTGAGTTATCGTGAGGCAGAAGCTCGCCCGCGCGCAGCGTGGGCAGCAATGAGGGGGAACAATGGCAGCGCAGGCGAATTCGGCGCCGCCGACGGGCGGGGCCGAGCTCAACTGGTTCTGGCGCATCGGGCTGGTCGGCGGGCTCACGCTGATTGTGGTGCTGGTTTGGGCCTTGCAGGAGTCGTCGCCACAGACGGCGCTGGTCGGTCAGGCGGAGGTCCAGTCGGTGGTCGCCGCGAGCGGCGCGGCGGCGGCGCAGGCCGTAGGGCAGCCGGCGGCGCTTGAGCAACGCGCAGCGGCGCGTGCAGCCGCTGCGCCGAGCGCCTTGGCGGCCGAGCAGGCCGGCCCGGTTGAATGGCCCCGACAGAGCGGCATCATCCCCGGCCGCCCCGATCCGCCCGCGCCGCCCAGCCCCTCCGCCTTCGAGCGCTACATCGTCCAACGCGGCGAGACGCTCTTCCTGATCGCCGCCTTGCGCGGCGTCGCGCTCGACGACCTCCTGCTCTTCAACCCCGAACTTGGCGACGGCTCCGTCCTGCACGCCGGCGCCGCCATCTGGATCCCCATCTGGGAGGCGACCGACAATGACGACGCACCATAGCGAGCTGCGCGGCTCGCAAGCGCCCAACCCCGCCCGCGCCCGCAAGGGCGTCTTGCGCTCCATGGCCGTTTGGACGCCCGTCTTCGCCGTCTGCACCGCGCTTGCGCTCTTCCTCCTGCTCGAAGCGCTTCAGCCGGGCGGCGGCGGCGCCTGGTTCGGCTTCTCCCTGCTCGCCCTGATCGGCCTGCTCTCCGCCTACTCCGCCCTCAACGCCTGGCGCGACTGGTTCAGCGAACCGATGGAATCCTCCGCCCAGATCATGCGCAAGTGGCGCAAATTCGACTTCCTCTTCTTCTTCCGCGCCCACTACGTGCTGGTCGACGCCATCGGCGACAAGCGTGTCCTGCGCGTCCGCCCCGACATCTACCAGGAAATGCCCGAGCCGGGCGGCTGGGTCTGGCTCGAACACTACCCACACACCAACGCGCTGGTCGCCTGGCGCCCGCTCGGCCGCGACGAGCGACCCGCCGAAGCCGAGCAACTCGACGCCGACACCGAGCAACGCTCCCTGCGACGCCGCCTCGAAGGCATGGAAGACGCCAGGCCTGAACCGGTCGAAGCCGTCGACCTGCCCGAATTCGGCCGCTCCGCCGAGCGCCGCGAAGACCGATGACGACGCGCGGCGAGGCCGAAAGCCCGGCAGCCTCGCGCCGCGTCCAGGAGCTGCCCGAAGAGCAGCGCCCCCGCGAGCGCCTGCTGCGACTCGGCCACGAAGCCCTGCGCAACGACGAACTGCTCCAAATCCTGATCGGCTCCGGCATCCAGGGCCGCGATGTGGTCGAACTCTCCCAATCGCTGCTCGAGCGCTACGGGCTTGCCGGTCTGCTGCGGGCCCACCCTCAGGAGCTGCTCAACGAGCGCGGCCTGGGCCAGGCCACGGTGACCCGAATCCTGGCCGCCGTCGCAATCGGCTGGCGCGCCGCCCGCGACGAGCGCCAAATGGCCAAGATCGTGCAGCCCAAAGATGTCTGGGACCTCTGCGGCCCCGAGCTGGCCAGCCTCTCGCACGAAGAAGTGCGCATCCTGGTGCTCAACCGCCAGCAGAACCTGGTCGCCCCGCCGATCACGCTCTACCGCGGCACCGCCCACGGCGCAAACGTGCGGGTAGCGGAAATCCTCCACGAGGTGATCGTGCGCCAGGGCATCGCCTTTCTGATGGTGCACAACCACCCGTCGGGCGACCCAACCCCGTCCCGCGCCGATCGGGAGACAAGCAAAGCGCTGACCAAGGCGGCCAAGACAATGGACCTGGATTTCGTAGACCACATAATCATCGGCGGCGGCGATCGCCCCTGGCTCTCCCTACGCAACCAAGGCCTACTCGACGGCTAGCGCCTAATCAACCGCTAGGCCCTGTTCACACTTCCGTCATCCCCACGCCCCCTCCGTCATTCCTGCGCAGGCAGGAACCCACGCTCGCCGCAGGCACCTCGCCACCCCAACACAACCACCAAAACACCCACCTCCTCCCCCAATTCATCCCTCCCCCCTTCCAGGGGGGAGGTTAGGTGGGGGGTGGAACGCCGCGCGCGAGCACCAACCACTCTCTCCTACACCCCGATCACCCCTCCCGCCATCCCCACGCCTACTCTCCACCACACCCCCCACCTTCCGTCATTCCTGTGCCCCCCTCCGTCATCCCTGCGCCCCCCTCCGTCATCCCTGCGCAGGCAGGAACCCACCCACCACCGCACGCACAGGCGCTGGAGAGCGCCCCGCTTCCTGCCTGCGCAGGAATGACGGAAGCGTGAATATTCCCCCATCCGGTCTATCCCACTTGACTCCCTACCCCGCGATCGTTCACTATGCGCGCAACATTCGGCTGCGCGAAATACCGCAGCTGGGCACGGAGGTGTGCGATGAGCGAGCGCAACTACTGGGAGCGAATGCGCAGCAACCGGCTGAGCCGGCGATCACTGCTGCGCGCCAGCGCACGCGCCGGCGTCGGCGCGGCCGGCCTCGCGCTGGTCGGCTGCGGCGACGATGACGACGACGATTCGCAGGCCGCGGCGCAGACCGCGCCTGCCGATCAGCAGGCCGACGCGCAGGCCCAAACTGCCGTGCAGCAGGATGAGCCGCAGCAGCAGACCGTGGCGCAGCAGAGCGCCAGCGGCCCGCAGTACGGCGGCTTCGTGGATGTCGCCGGCGACGACGGCGGGCTGTTCGACCCCGCAGTGACCATTCACGGCGGCACCGACGCCTCGATTTTCCAGGTCTACGACTTCGTCAACTACCTCGACGAAGGCAACGTGCTGACCGACGCGATGGCCGAATTGCCCGAGGTGATCGACGAGCTCAACTTCGTCTACAACATCAAGCCCGACGTCTACTGGCAGGACAAGCCGCCGCTCAATGGCCGCCAATTCACCGCCGAGGACGCCGCGTTCGGCTACACCCGCTTCGGGCAGGACAACCCCGAGTTCGTCTACAAGGACCGCTACGCGCGGGTGCGCCGCTTCGAGGCCGTCGACGAACTCACCATGCACGTCGAAGCCTCCGAGCCGTTCTCGCCCCTGCTCACCGCCATGGCCGAGTCCGGCGCGCTGATGGTCGCCCGCGACATCGTCGACCAGTTCGGCGACGCCGAGATCTCCAGCAACGAAGACCTCGCGATCGGCACCGGCTCGATGATGCTCGAGTCCCGCGAGCCGGATGTGCAGACGCGGCTGGTGCGCAACCCCAACTACTACCGCCCCGCGCCCGGCGGCGGCAAGCTGCCCTACTTCGACGGCTACAACATCTACTGGCTCCCCGACAACGCCCTCCGCGTCGCCCAATACGTCGCCGGCGAGCTCGATTTCGTCTGGCTCCAGTGGTACGGCGAACTGCAGGAACTCGAGACCGTGATCTCCGAGGCCGGCCCCGACTCCGTCGTCGCCGTGCCCAACCCCGTCGCCTTCGGCCTCGCCACCCACATCCACTGCAAGGTCGAGCCCTACACCGACCCCCGCGTCCGCACCGCGCTGCACCTCGCCACCAACCGACCCGCGCTCAACGCCATCGCCCTCGGCGCAGGCGTGATCGGCGGGCCGATCGCCGAAACCATCGCGCCCTACGGCTGGGGCCTCTCCCAGCTCGAGCAGCTGCCCGGCTACCGCTCCGGCGACGCCCGCGAGGAAGACCTCGCCGAAGGCCGCATGCTGCTCGACGCCAGCGGCTACGACCCCGACAACGTCCCGCCCATGGAAGTCTGGGGCGACTTCGCCTCCGACTTCGGCCAGCTGCTCCAGCAGAACTTCTCCGAGATCGACTACGACGTCGACATCCGCGAGCTGAACACCGCCGACTCCCTCGCCGCCCGGCAGAACAAGGAGTTCTCGATGATCACGCTCGGTCAGCAGGCCGCCGCCGACCCCGACCTGCTCTACAACGACCTCCATACCACCGGCGGACAGAACTACGGCGAATTCTCCAACCCCGAGTTCGACGCCCTCTTCGAGCGCGGCCGCTCCATCTACGACGTCGAAGAGCGCAAGGCGATCTACGACGAAGCCCAGAGCAAGCTGCTCGAAAACGAGAACCCCCGCCTCTGGTGGCACTGGAGCCTGCCCACCGTCGGCCACCGCCCCTGGCTCAAGGGCTTCCGCCCCACGCCGGGCATCACCCACACCCATCAGGTGATGAACGCCTGCTGGTTCGAGGGCAAGCCGGGCGTCTAGCAGGAACGGCGCCGCGGTCCAGCCGAGAGAGAGGAACGATCATGAGCGAGCGGAACTACTGGGAACGGATGCGCAGCAACCGGCTGAGTCGGCGGAGCTTGCTGCATGCCAGCGCCCGCGCCGGAGTCGGCGCGGCCGGCCTCGCCCTGGTCGGCTGCGGCGACGATGACGACGACGATTCGCAGGCCGCGGCGCAGGCGGAGCCGGCCGAGCAGGCGGATCGGCAGGCGCAGACGACGCAGCAGCAGGAAGATCCGCAGGAGACGGCGGCGGTCGCGCAGGCCGCCGCCGAGGGCCAGCCCAAACGCGGCGGCAACGTGCGCATCGTGATGTCCGACGGCGGCATCTTCGACCCCGCCATCGCCATCCACGGCGGCACCTACGCCGGCGTCCACCAGATCTACGACTGGCTCAACTACCTCGACGAGGGCTTCGTGATCACCGGCGGCATGGCCGACCTGCCCGAGGTCGTGGACGAGCTGAACTTCATCTACACGATCAAGCCGAATGTCTTCTGGCACGACAAGCCGCCGCTGGACGGCCGCCAGTTCACCGCCGAAGACGCCGTCTTCGGCCTGGAGCGCTTCGGCTTCGACAATCCCGAGTTCGTCTTCAAGGATCGCTTCTCGCTGATCGACCGGTTCGAGGCGAGCGACGAATTCACGATGCGCGTGCAGGCCGCAGAGGCGTTCTCGCCGATTCTGAAGGCGATCGCCGAGGACAACATGCTGATGGTCTCGCGCGACGCCGTGGATGCCTTCGGCGACTCTGCGCTCTCCACCGATTTCGAGGCGCAGATCGGCACCGGCGGCATGATGGGCGTCTCGCGCGAGTCGGAGGTCGAACTGCAACTCGAGCGCAACCCCAACTACTACAAGGAGGGTCAGCCCTACTTCGACGGCTACCGCGGGATCGGGATCAGCGACCCCGCGCTGCGGATCGCCGCCTTTGTCGACGGACAGCTCGACTTCCTCGACTACCAGTGGACCGGCTCGCAGGAAGACCTCGACGGGGCGATAGACGAGCTGGGCGAGGACCAGATCACCGCGGTCCAGAATCCGGTCACCTACGGAATGGCGACGCACATCCACTGCGAGGTCGAGCCCTACACCGACCCGCGCGTCCGCACCGCCGTCCACCTCGCCACCGACCGCGAGCAGCTGATCGCGCTTTCGCTCGGCTCGCTCGTGATCGGCGGCCCGATCGCCGTCGCCATCGCGCCCTACGGACGCACCGAGGACGAGCTGCGCCAGTTGCCCGGCTACCGCTCCGGCGACCTGCGACAGGAAGACCTTGCCGAGTCGCGCCGCCTGCTGGCGGCCAGCGGCGCCGACCTCGACAACATCCCACCCATGGAAATCTGGTCGCCTAACGCCTCCGACTACGCGCAGGTGCTCCAGCAAAACCTCGCCGAAGTCGGCTTCAACGTCGGAATCAACGAGCTGAGCACCGCCGACGCGCTGGCCGCCCGCCAGAACCGTGAGTTCTCGATGGTCATGCTCGGCCAGCAGGGCGCGTCCGATCCCGACTTGCTCTACAACGACCTGCACACCACCGGCGGCCAGAACTACGGCAACTTCTCCAACCCCGAGTTCGACGCGCTGGTGGAAAAGGGCCGCTCCATCTTCGACGTGCAGGAGCGCAAGGCGATCTACGACGAGGCGCAGGACCGCCTGCTTGACGAGTGGAATCCGCGCCTGTACTGGTCCTGGAGCTCCACCGTCGTTTCCTTCCGCTCCTACCTGAAAGGATTCCGCCCCACCCCCGGCCCCACCGCCAGCAACGCCATCCTCTGGGGGATGTGGTTCGACGAGATTCCGGACGGCGCGGCCTAGGCCGCGCCGTCCGCGGTCGATCGCGCCGCCCCAGCTGCCGACCAGCGGAAGCCTCAACGCCGATGCGAGCCTACGTCGTCCGTCGCCTGCTCTTGCTGCCGGTGACGGTGCTGCTGCTCTCGATCCTCGTCTTCGGCCTGATCCGCCTCGTGCCCGGCTCCGTGATCGACGCCCGCCTCTCCGCCGGCTTCCCCGGCACCGCCGACGCCGACGACCGCGCCAAGCTCGAAGCGCACTTCGGCCTCGATAAACCCGTCCACATCCAGTATTTCCGCTGGATCGGGCAGGTCTTCAGCGGCGACCTGGGCACCTCCTGGCTGACCAAGGAATCGATCGCCGACAACTTCGGCAGACGCATGCCGGTCACCGTCGAGCTGCTCGTGCTGACGATGCTGATCTACATCCCGCTGGGGATTGGAACGGGGGTCTGGTCGGCCGTGCGCCAAAACCGGCCGGACGACTACGTGATCCGCTTCATCACCATCCTCTTCCTCGCCATCCCCAACTTCTGGCTCGCCACCCTCGTCGTGGTGATCCCGCTGGTGCTCTGGGGCTACGCCCCGCCGCTGCCCTATGAGCAGCTCTGGGACAACCCGGGCACCAACCTGATTCAGATGATCGTGCCCGCCGTCGTCGCCGCGCTCGCCGGCGCCGCCGTGCTCGGCCGCGTCGCCCGCTCCGAAATGCTGGAAGTGCTGCGCCAGGACTACGTCCGCACCGCCTACGCCAAAGGCCTCGCCGGCCGCGTCGTCGTCGTCCGCCACGCCCTCCGCAACACCATGATCCCCCTGATCACCCTGATCGGCCTCGTCGTCGCCACCGGCGTCGCCGGCGCGGTGATCGTCGAGCAGGTCTTCGCCATCCCCGGCATGGGCCGCTACCTGATCCAGTCCCTGCTCACCAACGACCTGCCCGTCGTGCAGGTCTGGATGCTGATCTTCGGCGCGGCCTTCGTCCTGATCAACCTGCTCGTCGACATCAGCTACGGCGCGTTTGACCCAAGGATTCGGTTCCAATGAGCAGCGATCCTCTGACCACCGTCTCCGAAGCGCAGCAGCGCGTCGAATTCGATGTCTACGGCCTGCCGGTGCGGGCGCCCTGGCGGCAGCGCATGCTGCGCCTCCTGCGCCATCACCCGCTCGGCGCGTTCGGCCTCTTCCTCGTCCTGCTGATCGTCTTCCTCGCCGCCTTCGGCCCGCTGCTCACGACGGACCCCGCCGCCGTCTCCGCCGAGATCCTCGTGAGCCCGAACGGCGACCACTGGTTCGGCACCGATCGCCTCGGGCGCGACTACTTCGCTCGGGTCATCGCCGGCGCGCGCCTCTCCATGATCCTCGCGCTCGGCGCAATGGCCATCGGCGTCGGCGCGGCGCTCGTGATCGGCATGGTCTCCGCCTACGCCAAAGGCGTCGTCGATCTGCTCTCGCAGCGGATCATCGACATGATGCTCGCCTTCCCCGGGCTGGTGCTGCTGCTGCTGCTCGCCCAGGTGATCGGGCGCGGCTGGCAGGCCATCGCGCTGGGGATGGGAATCATCTTCGCCGTCAGCATGGTGCGCATCGTGCGCGCCAGCACCCTCGCCACGCTCGCCGAGAGCTACGTCGAGTCCGCCCGCGTCGTCGGCGCCTCCCCCTTCCGCATCCTCTGGCGGCATGTCCTGCCCAACATGGGCCCGCCGCTGCTGATCTACGTCACGACGCTGCTGGGCACCGCGATCCTCTTCGAAGGCGCGCTCTCCTTCCTCGGCCTCGGCGTCCCCCCGCCCGAACCCTCCTGGGGACGCATGCTCACCGAAGCCCGCACCCTCTGGAAATACCCCCACCTCAGCATCTTCCCCGGCGTCGCCATGACCATCGCCGTGCTCGGCTTCAACCTGGTCGGCGACTCCATCCGCGACATCCTCGACCCGCGCCTGCGCGGCTCCACCTGAGCGCCCCGCGCCCCGTCTCATTCCACGCGCTGTGGACACGCGGTTGACATCCCGATCGCAAATCGCGATATTTCGCAGTGTCCAAACGATCCCTTGCGCATAATCCGCGCCTCTGGATCGCGGAAGGAGTGAGAGATGAACCGCCGCAGCAACGGGCAGCACGACCAACGCAACTACTGGCAGCGCTTGCGCAGCGCCCGCATGAATCGTCGCGCCCTGCTCCGCGCCAGCGCACGCGCCGGCGTCGGCGCCGCCGGCCTCGCCCTAGTCGGCTGCGGCGACGACGACGACGACCAGCCCGCCGCCGTCGCCCAGACGACGCCGCAACAGCAGCAGGATCAGCCCGCCGCGCAGCAGCAGGCCGCGCAGCAGCAACAGCAGCAGACCGCCGAAGAACAGGCCCAGCAGACCGCGCAGCAACAGGCCCAGGCCGAGCAGCAGCAGTCCGAGGCGGTCCAGCCCGTCGAGCAGGGCCGCGAGGGCGACACCGACTGGGAGCGCACCGTCCGCATCGCCATCCCCAATGCCGTCGGCGGACTCGACCCCATGTCCCCCGGCAACTACACCACCCGCTTCAACCCCCCGATCCACTTCGACCGCCTCATGCAGTACGACCTCGTCACCCGCGAAATCGTGCCCAACCTGGCCGGCTTCGAGTGGATCGAGGACTTCACCGCCGTGCTGCTCCACCTCAACCAGGGCCACACCTGGCACGACGGGACCCCGCTCACCGCGCACGACATCAAATTCTCGATCGACCGCGCCAAGGGCGTCGCCGCCTACAACGACAACGGCACCTACGAAACCGGCATCGCCTACATCGTCGAGTCGGTCAACGACGAAGTCACCGTCATCGACGACGCCACCGCGCGCGTGCCCGTCGCCACCGATGTCACCGCCCCGGGCAGCATCGGCACCACCATGCCGATCGTCCCCCGCCACCGCGTCGAGGAACTCGGCGACGAGGGCTACAACCGCGACGGCCTCGCCAGCGGCCCCTTCCAACTCGTCTCCTTCGAACCCGACATCGAGGTGCGCAGCGTCCGCAACGACGCCTACCCGATCGGCTACGAAAACCTCAACCGCATCCACCGCCCTTGGGTCAAGGACCTCATCCAGGTCGTCCGCCCCGAGCCCGTCGCCCGCCTCGCCGCCATTGAGGCCGGCGAAGCGGACATCGCCTCCCCGCTCGAATGGGAACTGGTGCAGAACTACGTCGACGAGCCCGGCTTCGAGGTGCTCTTCGACCCCGGCTGCTGCCCCCACACCATCTTCCCCAACACCCTCGTCCCCATGCTCGAAGACGGCTCCAACCCCTACCGCGACATCCGCGTCCGCCAGGCCATGAACCACGCCGTCGACGTCCCCACCATCTACACCTCGCTCGGCACCGGCCGCGAGCAGCGCGCCTACGGACTCGGCACCCGCCAGCTCGGCGGCATGCAGCCCGAACAGTCCGGTCCGCTCACCATGGAGTACGACGTCGCCAAGGCCATGCAGCTGATGGACGCCGCCGGCTACGCCGACGGCTTCGAATCCGACTTCTACGGCACCGCCGGCTTCTTCGCGCTCACCGATCAGGTCGCCCTCTCCGTCCAGCAGTACCTCGAAGCGGTCGGCATCAACACCAACCTCCAGCTCGACCCGCTGCCCGACTTCCGCGCACGCATGGCCCAGCGCGATGTGCCCGGCCTGCACTACTACTTCACCAATCAGTCCCCCGATCCCTTCCAGGTGATCAACGCCGAAGTCGCCATCGGCGGCACGCTCAGCGTCGCCGAATACCCCGACTCCGGTATCCAGGAACTGGTCGAGGAGCAGCGCACCGAATTCGACCCCGCCAAACGCCGCGACGCGCTCAACCGCCTCGCCCAACTGATCTACACCAACGCCTCCTGGCTCTTCCTCTTCGAAACCGTCGGCACCGGCCTCATGCGCGACGATCTCGAATGGGACATGAAAGGCAACGGACGCGACTACGGCGGCTACTGGGGCATCCGCCCGATCATCACCTGACCGCCTCGCGCTCCCTCACGCCGGCCGAGGCCGCGCGCGCCCCAACCACTCTCTCCACCCACGCAAGGGAGATGTCGCGGAGCGATAAGCAGCTGTGATGGGGAGCCGCCCCCCGAAAGCAGGACGCCCCACCAATGACCGGCGCAAACGTCTGGACGCTGCTCGGGTCGCGCCTGCTTCAGGGGCTGCTCGTCGTCTTCCTCGTCATCTCCATCGTCTTCCTCGTCTCCCGCGCCGCCCGCGACCCCGTCGAATACCTCACCACCGACGAAACCACCGAGCAGGAGAAAGAGCTGCTGCGCGAGCAGCTCGGCCTCACCGGCCCGCTCGCCGAGCAATACGGTCGCTTCCTGCTCGACACCATCCAACTCGACCTCGGCAACTCCTTCATCAGCGACCTGCCCGCCCTCAGCGAAGTCGGCAGCCGCGCCGTCAAAACGCTCCAGCTCGGCGCGGCCGCCGTCATCTTCTCCCTCGCCCTCGGCCTCCCGCTCGGCATCATCGCCGCGCTCCGCCGCGGCTCGCCGTCCGACTGGTTCGCCCGCCTGCTCGCCGTGATCGGCCAGGCCACGCCCAACTTCTGGCTCGGCCTCATGCTCATCTTCTTCTTCGCCGTCGAACTCCGCTGGCTGCCCGCCGGCGGCAGCGGCGACTTCAAGCACATCATCCTGCCCACCATCACCCTCGGCCTGCTCACCTCTGCCGCCGCCATGCGCCTCACCCGCTCCGGCATGATCGACGTCATGGGCACCGATTACATCCGCACCGCCCGCGCCAAAGGTTTGCGCGAGAGCGCCGTCATCACCCGCCACGCCCTCCGCCACGCCCTGCTCCCCGTCGCCACCATCCTCGGCATCCAGGTCGGGCGCGTCATCGCCGGCTCCGTCATCGTCGAGCAAGTCTTCGCCTGGCCCGGCATCGGCCGCCTCATGCTCCACTCAATCACCGTCGGCGACTTCCCCGTCATGCTCGCCGGCATCCTCGTCATCTCCGGCTCCATCGTGATCGCCAACATCCTCGTCGACCTCTCCTACCCCGTGATCGACCCCCGCATCCGCGCCGGAGCCAGCTGATGAGCGCCCGCGAAGCCGCCGCTCAGGCGCCGCTCTTCGCCGCGCGCGCCCGCCGCCGCCGCATCTCCTGGCAGCGCGCCGCCCTGCTGCTGCCCTCCATCATCATCCTCGGCGCATTCCTCATCGCCGGCGCATTCGCCGACCTGATCTCCGCCTACGACCCCGAAAACATCGTCCTGCTCGAACGCCTCACCCCGCCCGCCCTCCAGGAAGGCGGCAGCTGGGCCCACCCGCTCGGCACCGACAACCTCGGGCGCGACATCCTCAGCCGCGTCATGTACGGCGCCCGCGTCTCCCTGCTCGTCGTCGCCATCTGCATCCCCGCCTCCGCCCTGATCGGCACCTTCACCGGCCTCATCGCCGGCTGGCGCGGCGGCTGGTGGGACCGAACCCTCATGCGCCTCGTCGATATCCAACTCGCACTCCCCGCCATCCTCTTCGCCCTGCTGATCGCCGTCGTCTTCGGAGCCAGCCTGCGCAACGTGATCATCATCATCATCGTCTTCACCTGGTCCAGCTACGCCCGCCTGGTCCGCGCCGACGTGCTCTCCCTGCGCGAGCAGGAGTTCATCATCGCCGCCCGCTCCAGCGGCGCCAGCGACAAACGCATCCTCTTCCGCCACATCCTGCCCAACCTGCTCAACACCATCGTGATCATGGCCACCCTCGAAATCCCCCAGGTCATCCTGATCGAAGCCGCGCTCAGCTTCCTCAACGTCGGCGTCGCCCCCGGCACTCCCTCCTGGGGCGCCATGATCTCCGAAGGACGCAACTTCATGACCATCGCCTGGTGGCCCATCTGGATGCCCGGCATCGCCATCCTGCTCGTCTCCCTCACCGGCAACCTGATGGGCGATTGGCTGCGCGACCTCCTCGACCCCCGCCTCCGCAACCTCCGCTAAACCGCCCCCGCGCAGCGGAAACCCACATTGCTCGCGCTGCTGTCCGGCGGCAGACCCATCCGCGCCGCCGGGCGGTAGCGCGCGCAGTAGCTCGCATGGCAAAGAAACGATCCACCCTTCAGCAGCTTCAACTCGCCCGCCGCCGGGCCGACCGGATCGCGCCGCGGATTCGTCTGGTGCGCGAACACATCGAACCAGTCCCCGCACCACTCCCATACATTGCCCGTGGCGTTGTAGAGGCCGAAAGCGTTGGGCGCGAACGCATCCACCGGGCACGTCCCGTACCAGCCGTCGGCTTCGTCGTTGCGCTCCGGGAACGCGCCCTGCCACACATTCATGCGCTGCTCCCCGCGCGGCTCCAGCTCATCGCCCCAGGGAAACCGCCCGCCCTCCAGCCCGCCGCGCGCCGCGCATTCCCACTGCGCCTCGCTCGGCAGCTGCTTGCCCGCCCAGGCCGCATACGCCGCCGCGTCCGACCAACTCACATGCACCACCGGATGATCCTCCCGCTCCGCAATCCCGCTCCCCGGCCCCTCCGGATGACGCCAGTCCGCGCCCATCACCTGACGCCACCAGGGCGCGTCCGCCGCCCCCCGCGTCGGCGCGAAATCGTCCGGCAGCAGCCCCGCAAACACGAACGACCAGCCCAGGCGCTCCGCATCCGTCGCATATCCGCTGGCCGCCGCGAACGCCGCGAAATCCGCATTGTTCACCGCGCACGCATCGATCCGATACGCCGAAAGCTCCACCTCATGCGCCGGCCCCTCGCCGTCCGACGGATACGACCACTCATCCTCCGCACCCATCAGAAAGACCCCGCCGGGGATCTCGACCTCCGCCCGCGCGCCACCCCCGCCCGCGGAAGCGGCTTGCGAATGTCTCCCGCCGCCGCCTTTCTGACCGCCCTGCCGGCCGGGTGCGCAGCAGCCGCTCACTGCCCCGCCATCAGCTCGCGGAAGCGCCGCCGCGCCGCCTGCTGCGCCGCGCTCGGCTCCGTCCACGGCTCCACCACCACCTCCACGCTGTGAATCGTCCCGCCGAACTCAAACGGCGCGTCGTACGCATCGCTCACCGGCGAATAGCCGTCGCGCCCGAACTCCGTCCCCCCGTGCCCGATCAGCACCCGGTCGGAAACGAACGGCGCCTCGCCCTCGGCGACCGCCTCCCCATCGATCAGCAGCGTGACCCGCGCCGGCGCCGACGGCCCTTCCCCGCTCATCGCCACGCCGACTCTGCACTCCCCCTCGGGCACCTGTCCCTCCGAGCGCACGCGCCCGCCCATCCCGAAGGCGTGATAGTCGAAGCACAGCGCGCCGTCCTGGATGTAGAGCGAGAAGCCGCCGTGAACGCGCCCGCGCGCCGCGATCACGCCCTCCTCCCCCGCCCCGCGCGTGATCGCCGCCTCCAGCCTCCAGTTGCCCAGATCCGTGGCCGGCGCGACCTCGTGCGGCAGATAGCCAATCGGCGGCGTGTAGCGGTAGCGCAGGCTCTGGTGCGGACCGCCCGCCCGCCGTACCGGCCGCGCCAACTCCACCCGCCGGTCGTCCAGCGGCAGCACCCCGTGGCGTCCCGCTTCAATCCACCAGAGATCGATCAGCGCCCGCAGACGCTCCGGTTCCTCCGCCGCCAGATTGCGGCTCTCCGAGAAATCCTGATCGAGGTGATACAGCTCCCATTCGTCGTCCTCGAAATCGGCCCCTGCGCGATGCCGCGCCACCGCCTTCCAGCCGTCCTGCCAGATCCCGCGGTGGCCGATCATCTCGAAATACTGCGCCCCCTTCCGGGTCGGAGCCTCCGACTCGTGCAGCGCATAGGTGAAGCTCGTCCCGCTCACCGGCAGCTGGCTGCGCCCGCGGTAGCTCTCCGGCGCTTCCGCGCCCAGCGTCTCCAACACCGTCGGCAGCACATCCGACACATGGTGAAACTGATGCCGCACCCCGCCCCGCTCCGCAATCCCCTGCGGCCAATGCACGATCAGCGGCACCCGCACCCCGCCGCCGTGCGTGTTCTGCTTGTACCACTTCAGCGGCGTGTTGCCCGCCTGCGCCCAGCCCCACGGATAGTTGGACGAGGAGCGCGGACCGCCAATCTCGTGCAGCCGCCCCTGCGCCTCCGCGAAATCCTCCGGCAGCGGCTGAAACAGCCGCGCCGAGTCCGAAAAGCCCTGCGGACCGCCCTCCTGCGACGCCCCGTTATCGGCCGTCAGAATGATCAGCGTGTCTGAAAGCCGCCCCGACTCTTCGAGATAGGCCAGCAGCCGCCCCACCTGCGCATCGGCGTGCTCGAGGAAGCCGGCGAACGCCTCCTGCAGCGCGCAGGCGAAGGCCCGCGCCTCCGGCGACATCTCCGCCCAGGCCTGCACGCCCGGATTGCGCGGCGCAAGCTCCGTGCCCGGCGGAATCACACCCAACTCCAACTGCCGAGCGAACCACTGCTCGCGGATCGCATCCCAGCCCGCGTCGAACTTGCCCCGGTACCGCTCGATGTACTCCGCCGGCGCTTGATGCGGCGAGTGCGTCGCGCCCGGCGTGAAATAGAGGAAGAACGGCTGCCCCGGATAGACCGACTGCTGGTCCCGCAGAAAACCCATCGCCCGGTCCGCCAGATCCTCCGTCAGGTGATAGCCCTCCTCCAGCCGTCGCGGCGGATCCACATGGTGATTGTCGTAGACCAGCTCCGGGTAGAACTGATCCGTCTCGCCGCCCATAAAGCCGTAGAAGCGATCGAAGCCCCGCTGCAGCGGCCAATCCTCGAACGGACCCGCCTGCGACGTCGCCTCCAGCGGCGTCAGGTGCCACTTGCCCACCGCGAACGTCGCGTAGTTCTCCTCGCGCAGCAGCTCCGCCATCGTCGCCGCGTGCTGCGAAATCGCGCAGCGCATGTGCGGGTAGCCCGAATCGAAATGCGAAATCGCCCGCATCCCCACCGTGTGGTGGTTGCGCCCCGTCAGCAGCGCGGCACGCGTCGGCGAGCAGAGGGGCGTCACATGGAAATTGCTGAAGCGCAGCCCGCCTGCCGCCAGCCGATCAATGTTCGGCGTCGCAATCGTCGAGCCGTAGCTGCCCAAATGCGCGAAGCCCAGATCGTCGAACAGGATCACCAACACGTTCGGGCGATCCTGCGGCGCCGTGCGCAGCGCCGGCCACCACGGCTCCGACTCGCGGACCGTGCGCCCGATCCTGCCCGCAAACCGCTCGCTGTTGCCGCCGGACATACCCCGCTCCTCTCGCCGCGCTCGCCGCTCCCACTGCGCTCTGCGCTGCGGGTAATGTAGACAACCTCGCCTAGCCTGTCCCCAACTGCCGTAAAGGAGGACTGCGATGAAAATCCGCGAGATCGAGACCTTTGTGGTCGACGCCGGCTGGCGCCCCTGGCAGTTCGCCGCGGTGCGCACCGACGAGGGCATCACGGGCTACGGCGAAATGTCCGACGGGCGCAACCCCTACGCGATCGTGGGCGCCGTGACCGATCTGGAACCGCTGCTGCTGGGCCGCGACCCCCTCGCCGTGGAGCAGCGCTACTGGGACATGTACCGCATGGCCCGGCAGAGCCCCGGCGGCATCGCCGCCAAGGCCATCGCCGGCATCGAACTCGCCCTCTGGGACATCAAGGGCAAGACGCTGGGCGTCCCCGTCCACTCTCTCTTCGGCGGGCCGACCCGCTTTGAGCAGCAGATCTACTGGTCGCACTGCGGCAGCTCGCGGGCGCGGAACTACGAGCTGATCGGCGCGCCGCCGCTGCGCAGTCTGGACGACGTCACCGCGCTCGGCGCGGAGGTGCAGCAGAAGGGCTTCAACGCGCTGAAGACCAACATCATCTTCCCGGGCGATCCGGCCGAAGGCTACGGACCCGGCTTCGGCGGCGCGCCGGGCAGCACCGATCAGAACGTCACGCCCGCCCTGCTGCGGCACGTGCGGGAGTACATCTCCGCGTTCAAGCAGGGCGCGGGCCCCGATGTGCAGATCGCGCTGGATCTGAACTTCAACTTCAAGCCTCTCGCCGCGCGCCAGATCTGCCGGGTGCTGGAAGACCTGGAGATGATGTGGGTCGAAATCGACATGTACGACGCGGAGGGGCTGGCCGAGGTGAAGCGCTCAACCAGCGTCCCCATCACCTCCGGCGAAAACCTCTACACGCTGCGCGACTACCGTCCGTTTTTCGAGGCGCGGGCGATGGACAACGTGATGATCGACGTGCCCTGGCAGGGCTTCGCGCGCTCCCGCGATGTGGCGATGGCCGCGGAGAGCTACGAGCTCAACTGCGCCCCGCACAACTACTACTCGCACCTCGCCTCGATGCACGCGCTGCACCTCTGCGCGACGGTCCCCAATGTGCGGATCATGGAGATCGATATCGACGACGTGCCCTGGAAAGACGACCTGGCGAACGGTCCGCTGGAGATCGTCGAGGGAAAGCTGAAAGTCCCCGATGCGCCCGGCTGGGGCGTCGAGCTCAACGAGCAGCTGGCGCGGCAAAAAGTCTGGCAGCCCGGCCGCGGCCCCGGCTACCTCTCCCAGCGCTGACTCCGCCCCAACTCACGCGCCATCCTCACACGCTCATCGCCAGATTGCGCCGCGCGCGATCGATCAGGAACAGGAACAGCGGCGTCCCGATCACCGCCGTCAGCACTCCCAACGGCAGCTCGGCCGGCGCCGCGATCGTCCGCGCCCCCAAATCCGCGCCCAGCACCAGCATCGCCCCCGCCAGCGCGCTCGCCGGCAGCAGCCGGCGGTGATCCGGCCCCACCACCAGGCGCACCATGTGCGGCGCAATCAGCCCGATGAAGCCCACCACCCCCGCCACCGCCACGCCCGCCCCCGTCGCCAGCGCCGCCGCCACCACGATCAGCAGCTGCGTCCGCTGCACCCGCAGCCCCAGATGCCGCGCCTCCGCGTCGCCCAGCGACAGCAGATTCAGCGCGCCGCCCTGTCGCGCGAGGATGATCACCGCCGCCAAAATCAGCGGTCCCGCCGAATACACGTAATCCCACAGCGATCCCGCCAGGCTGCCCAGCAGCCAGAACACGATGTCGCGCAGCTCCTCGTTGTCGGAAAACGAGAGAATGAAGCTGATCGCCGCGCCCAGCAGCGCGTTGATCGCGATCCCCGCCAACAGCATCGTCGCCATCTGCGCCTGTCCGCTGCGCCGCGCGAAGCCGTAGATCAGCAACGCCAGAATTAATCCGCCCACAAACGCCGCCACCGGCTGCGCGAACAGACCCCAGCCCGAAATGCCCAGCACGATCGCCAGCGCCACCGCGAAGCCGGCTCCGCTGGACACCCCGATCAGGCCCGGATCCGCCAGCGGATTGCGAAACAGCCCCTGCAGCGCCGCGCCAGAAATGCCCAGCCCCGCCCCCACCAGCGCCGCCATCGCCATCCGCGGTGTCCGAATCACCCAGACCACCGCCTCCTCCCGCGCCGTGTACTCGATCCCCAGGCCAATCCCCAGCTTGTCGAACAGCACGCCGATAATCCGCAGCGGCTCCACATCAAACGCGCCCAACGCCAGATTGACCAACACCAGACAGATCAGGCCGGCCGCCAGCGCGCCCCAGACCAGCGGTTCGGGCAGCGCCGCCCAATGCGCCCAACGAGTCTCGCCGGGCGCGCCCGACTCGGGCCGCCGCTCTCGAATCCGCGCGAGCGGGCCCTTCGACGCCACTACTCGCTCCCGATCTCCGCCTCGATCGCGCGCAGCGCCGCGCTCAAATCCGCCACCGCCTCCGGCAGCCGCGGCCCCAGCAGCAACTCCAGATCGGGCATCGAAACCACATGCCGGCCGCGCCCCGCCCTCGTTTCCGCCATCCCCGGAATTGCCAGCAACCCCTCAACGCCGCCGATCGCCTCCAGACCGCGATCCATCACCAGATAGACCTCCGGGTCGATCGCCACCAGCGCCTCGGGCGTCAGCGATTCCCAGCCTACGATGCCCGTCTCCGCCGCCGCGTCGATCCCGCCCGCCGCCTCGATGATCGTCTGCGCCTCGTTGCCCGCGCCGGATACCAACTGCACCCCGCCGCGGCGAATGTAGACATGCAGCACCCGCAGCGGCCGCTCAACCGCCTCGACCCCGGCGGTCGCCGCCGCGAGCCGCCGTTCCACCTCATCCGCCAACGCCGCCGCCGTGCCCGGAATGCCCAGCGCCGCGCCGATCGCCTCAATCTTGAGCCGCGGAGCGTCGATCCCCCGCGCCGCATCCAGCAGCAGCACCTCCACGCCCGCGTCCCGCAACTGATCCAGCACCCCCGCCGGACCGCTCAGCTGCGTGCCAATCACCAGCGTCGGCTCCAGCGCCAGAACCGCTTCCGCGTTGAGCGTCCCCGCGAAACCGAGGTTGGGCAGCGTCTCCGCTTCCGCCGGATAGATCGAGCTCGCGTCGCGCGCCACCAGGTGCTCCTCCGCCCCCAGCGCATAGACGATCTCCGTGATGTCGCCGAACAGCGTGATCAGCCGCGTCCTCTCCGCGATCCGCTCCACCGCGGCGCCGCTAGCCTGCTGGTCCGCTGCTTGTGGCGTCGCGGTCTGCTGTTCCGCTCCCTGCTGCCCGTCCTGCTGCGCAGCCTCGGCGCTGCCGGCTTCATCTCCGTCCTCAGCCGTTACGCCGGCCTGCGGCTGCGACTCCACAGCCGACTCCCGCTGCGGCTCAGGCCCGGCGTCGTCCTGCCGCTCATCCTGCGGCGACTCTCCGACCGCCTGCGCGCCGGCCTGCTGCCCGCCCCCGCCGCAGCCTGCCGCGAGCAGCGCCGCGCCCGCCAGCAGGCCGACCAACACCCCCAACCCTCCGCGCAGGCTCGCCGGCAATCCCATCCGAGCTGTCCTCCCCCTCGGCCGCCGAGCCGCAGTGCAACACCCCCTCGCTGGTATATACCACCCACCCTCCAGCCGGCCCCGCCGCCTACACCGCGTACTTCAGCTCGCCGTCCACATAGGTCTGCTGGACGACAATCTCGCGGATGTGCTCGGGCGCGACCAGCGACGGATCATGGCTGAGCACCACCAGATCGGCCCGCTTGCCCACCTCGATCGAGCCCACCTCGTGCTCGCGGAACATCGCCGTAGCCGAGTTAATCGTGTACGTGCGCAGCGCTTCCTGCGCGGAGACGGCCTGCTCGGGGGCAACCACCGCGCCGTCGCGGGAACGGCGCGAGACGGCGCCGTGCAGTCCGAGCAGCGGCTCCACCGGGGCGCAGGGAAAGTCGGAGCCGGAGGCGACGACGGCGCCGGAATCGAGTAGGTCGCGGTAGGGCAGGATCGCCGCGTCGATGCCGTTTTCGGCGGCGTATTCGCCGAGGCCGGGGCCGACCGAGTAGAGGAAGGCGGGCTGGTGGGAGATGATCACGCCCAGCGAGTGCGCCCGCTCCATCTGCTCGCGGCTGCCGAAGAAGAAGTGCTCGATGCGATAGCGCGGATCGTCGCGCGGCACTTCCCGCTGAACCCGCTCGTAGGCGTTGAGCGCCATATCAATGGCGCGGTTGCCCAGACAGTGGATCGCGGTTTGCAGCCCGTGTTTGGCCGCGTTGATCACCAGCTGGTCCACCTCTTCCTGCTCGTAGTAGGGAACGCCGACATCTTCGAGCGAGCCGTCGGGGTGGCACCTGGTCATCGTGAAGCTGGGGAAAACGGGGTCCATGAAGAGCTTGACGATGCCGCCGCGCAGGCGGTCGGAGACATCGTCGGCCAGGAATGCGCCGCCGGCTGCCGCTTCAGGCGCAGCGAAGAAGCCGTTCCCGCCGCGCATCTGGTGGATCACGATCGGCAGCTTGCCCCGCTCGTCCGCGATTCGGTAGATTTCGGCGCTCTCCGGCATCACCACCGCGTCGCCCACGCTGGTCACCCCGTGCGAGAGATGCCGCAGCGCGTTCTGCTCCACCAGCTCCGCCACCGTCTCGGGGCCGAGCCGGTCGATGTGCGCCCGCATCGATGCCCGATGCACGGGATCGCTGGCCCGCTCCCAGAGCATCCCGGCCGGCTCGCCGCCGGCGTCGCGCAGAATTTCGCCCCCGCGCGGATCCGGCGTCTCCCGCGTAATCCCGCCCAGCGCCATCGCCGCCGAGTTCGCGTAGCAGGCGTGGTAGGAGGAATCCATCACGCAGACAGGATTGTTGGGCGCGGCCTCGTCCAGCTCGCCGCGCCGCAGCGCGGCGCTCAGCTCGCGCCCCCCGCCGCTGTAGCCCAGCCCCCAAATCCACTGCCCGTCGGGCGCGCCGGCCGCCGCGGCAGCGATCGCTTCGAGCACGCCGTGCTTGCCGGCCAGCGGCGGCACTCTGCAATCCACCGAGCGCGGCTCGAACGTCGTCATCGAAAAGTGGTTGTGCGGATCGCAGAAGCCCGGAACCAGCGCCCGCCCCAGCAGATCCACATGCGTCGCCTCAGGGCTCACCGCCTGGCGCGCCTCCTCGCTCTCGCCCACCGCCACAATCCGCCCGTCGCGCACCGCAACGCCCGATGCCACGCGGTCCAGCCCATCCATCGTCAGCACCCGCCCGCCCGTAAACAGCAGCTCCATCATCGCCTCCCGCCCCAATCGCAGCAGCCTTGCGCGCCCGCGATCCATTGCCGCGCAAGGCTAGCGGAGCGCGACGGGGGAGTGGCAATGCCCGCTATGGCGGCGCCGCCAGAATCCAGCGCTTTGCGCCAATGCCCTGGCGTTCCCGCGCCAGATCTGTTTGCGGATCAATCAGCCGCGCATAAGGCCGTCCGTTGAGCGAGACGAATGCGTCGGCGCGCACTTCGACCTCCAACCCCGCCGCCGCGTAATCGTCGCGGATGAAATGGGCCGTAGCCAGAATCAGATCGGGCTGAGTGGTCATGCGCTCCTCCTGGAGCGGAGTCAGGTAGGCCGACGGGTCCACATGCCAGGTGCGCCCGTCGGCGCGATCGGTCACGCGGTAATCGACCATCCCGACCTTTTCGGTGAGCAGGACGCGCCAGCTGAAGCGGTAGCCCTCTTCATTCCAGCGCACCGAGCCGGGGTAGATGTAGTGGCGCAACGGCACGACAATCTGAACAGCCAGCACAAGCAGCCCAATCAGCACCGCGGCGCGCATCCAGCGGGATGTTCCCCCACCCGCAGACGGCGGCGCGACGACAGGAGGCAACGGCGCGCGACGGGAGAGTCGGGCGGCGAGCCGACGCGGCCAATCGGGCGCGAAGAAGATCAGCGCGGCGGCAGTCATCAGCCAGGGGAAGACGCCGATCATGAACAGCTGCCCGGTAATCAGGTGAAAGACCGCCAGGACGACCCAGGCAAACGGTCGGGAGCGCCCCCAGAGCAGCCAGGCGACGATGGTCAGATCAAAGGCCGCGCCGGCCCAGCTGAAGGCGTAGGCGACCCAGAGCTCGTCAAGCAGAGGACCGACGATCGGAGCGTCGGCGTGCTGCGGCAGCCAGATGCGCAGCGGCGCGGCGTCGAGCAGCCAATCAGCGTTGAGCTTGCCCAGCCCGGCGAAACAGTAGACGAGGGCGACCTGCGCGCGAAGCGCCCAGACAGCGCCGCGCGGGACCGTCGCGGGCGAGCCGCCACGCCGCGCGTCGAGCGACCAGACCCGGTGGGTGGGCAGCAGGAACAGCAGCAGGCCGGCGAGGCTGACGAAGTAGTAATGGTTGAGGTAGGTCGTTTTATCGATCAGCTCGACGTAGCTGAAGCCGAGCGTGAAGAGCAGCGCGGCGGCGCGGTAGCGCCAGCCGAGCATGATCGCGAGGGCCAGCAGGCCGAGCGCCGCGAAATGAATATGCATCCAGGGCGCGGGCCAGGCGCGCGCCCACTCAAATCCGACGTAGCTGAAATGGTGCGCGGGATCGACGTAGAGCTGGTCAATCCAGCCGTGGGCGAAGAAGCGGACGACAGCCGCGAGGGCGACGACGCCGAAGGCGATCCGAAACACAGCCGCGGATGAGCCGTCGACCGGCTCGGCTGCGCGCCGCGCCAGCGCGTCAAGCGCGTCAAGCGGTCGCGCAATTGCCGCTCTGTAGGACGCGGCGCGCTCGCGCCGAGGAACCGCTGGAGCCGCGCCGACGCGCTTAGCTATCGCCATCGTTATCGCTGAAGCCGACGCTGATCCCAAGCAGGCTGACCAACTCGGTGTTCATCACGCGCTGAAGCTGCACGATCGCCGCGTGGGCGGCGAGCAGCTCGGCGGTTTGGTCCGCGACGGTCTGCTTGAGCGGGGCTTGGAGACCATCGAGCGCAGCCTGGGCGTCGACGAAAGCGTCGCGCATTCGTTGGTCGGTCTGCTCGGAGAGCGCCGCGATCAGGTCGCTCACGCCGAGTCCGTCGGGCGCGCCGAGATAGAGCTCCTGGATGCCGAGCAGGCGCTGGCGGATGTCTTCGAGCGCGTGGCGCCCCGCGCCGCCGGGGATCGCTTCGGGGTCGGGCTCCCCGCTGCGCGCGGCGATCGCCGCGCCAATCTGCATATCCGCGATGGTCTCGGTGAGGAAGACGCTGACCCGCACGAGTTCGGTCAGGCCAAGCGACTCGGAGATCGCGCGGTCCCCGCGCCCGGCGAACTGGTCCCCGTATTCGCCGCGCCACTCGTCGCGCAGCGCCGCGGTTTCGTCGGCGATCACCGCGGTCAGCGCGAGCAGATAGGAGGCGTAGCGAGAAGCGGGGTCGGCGAGTTGGGCCAAAAGCCACTCGCGCGGCTCGAAGAGCAGGTACTCGACGGCGTGCAGGCCGCGCTCGGTCGAGGCGAAGATCTCGACCACGGCCGCAGCGTCGATCGCCCCGTCGTCCGCGAGGCGGCGGCGAATCGGCTCCGGGTATTGATTGGCCGGGTCGTTGGGCTTGCTGAGCCAGTAGGCGACCAGCGACTCGGAGCGGCGATCCATCGCCGGCCCGAACCAGCTCGCCTCGGTGCGCGACCAGGCCGCGCGGGCATTGCGCCAGGCGTCGCGGGCGGCCTCAAGATTGTCGCCGCCGGGCTGCGCGGCGAGCGCCGCCGCGCTCGCGTCCAGAGCCGCGCCCCACGAAGCGGCCGCTTCGAAGCGGGGAATGATCACCCGGTCGGTCAGCTCGGCGAGCACCTCGCGGCGCGTGACATCGCCGCCGCAAGCCGCGGCGAGCAGAGCGCAGGCCAGCGCGGCGAGGGTGATCAGCTTGGGCCAACCGCGGGTATGGGTGCAGGTGCGCATGCGTCTCTCCTAGAGCGAGTTGATGAAATCGATCAGTGCCTGGCGCTGCTCGGCGCTGAGCGCCTTGAAGGCCTCGCGCGAGGCCTCGCCCTCGCCGCCGTGCCAGAGGATCGCCTCCGCGACGCCCCGCGCCCGCCCGTCGTGGAGCAGCCGGGAATGTCCGTTGACGACGGGGATCAGGCCGATGCCCCAGAGCGGCGGGGTGCGCCATTCCGAGCCCGAGGCGTTGAACACCGGGCGGTTGTCGGCCAGCTCCGGGCCCATGTCGTGCAGCAGCAGGTCGGTGTAGGGGTAGATCGTCTGCCCGCGCAGCGCGTCGATCTGGTGCTCCTGACCGGTGATGTGGCGCGGAGCATGGCACTGATGGCAGCCGGCCGCGAAGAAGAGCGTCGCGCCGTCTTCGCGTCCTTCATAGTCGCGCGCGGCCGGCGGCGCGAGCGTCTGGCCGTAGAACGCGACTTTGTCCAGCCGCTCATCCGGCACTTCCACGCCGTCGTCGCCTGCGCCGTTGGGCGCGGCCGCGCAGGCGGCCTGAGGCGGCGGGCAGTTTTCCTCGGGATGCAGACTCGAAGTAATGCCGATGTCGCCGTGAAACGCGCCGGCCGCCTGCTGGCGGATGCTGGGCTTGCTCGCCTTCCAACCGAAGCGGCCGGTCGTGAAAGCTCCAGTCTCCGGATCCCAGACTTCGCTGACGCGACCGGAGATGCCGTCGCCGTCCAGATCATCGGGGTCGGCCAGCGCTCGCAGATCCGCCTCCGTAATCGCTTCGAGCAGGCCCAGCCCGAACACGGCAGGGGCGATGCGGGGCGAGATCATGATCTGCTCGTGAAGCGGGCCGAAGGCGAGGTCGACGATTTCGTAGCTGGGCTTGAGCAGCGTGTAGGGCTGCCCGTCGGCGTACTCGCCGCGAATCTCCTCGTAGCTGATCAGCAGGACGCCTTCGGGCGTCGCGCCGAGAATCGCGCGATCCTGCAGCTGGCCGCCGTAGTTGGGATCGGGCACGGGCGAGCCGGGCGGCGACTGAGGCGCGTAGAGCTCGCGAAATTGCTCGGGCAGGCTGAGCCGCAGCAGCAGCCCGCGCTCCGGGTCGTCGGCGCTCAGCGGCGGACGCGCGCGCCCGTCATGCCCGTGGCAAGTGGAGCAGGATTGGGCGTTGAACGTGGGGCCGAGCCCGTCGCGCCCGGCGGTGCTGGCGGGCGCAGCGACCCAGTTTTGTGTGAAAAAGGAATCGCCGACCTGAAAGTCCCGGCGCTGCTGCGTGTCGAGGTTGCGGGCCGGCAGAGAAAAAGCCTGGCGGGTGGAGTTGAAGGCGGTCGTCTCGCCGCCTGTGGCGACTTCAAGCAGATCGGCGGGGCGCAGCGCCGCGCCGCCATCGTCCTCGGAGCCGCAGGCCGACAGCGCGGCGATGACGGCGCAGAGCGAGCCGACCGCGAACACGGCGACCCAGACCGAGAGCCGGGTCGCCCCATTCGGCCGATGTGCCGGACGGCGTGCGCGAACGCGGGCGCGCCGGGAGGACCGCCGGCGCGGCGCCACTTAGCTGACGCTGACCGTGACGCCGATCGCCTGCCCGGCGCTGACGATCGTGTCGGTCTGCTCTTCGAGCGCCTCGATCGTGGCCAGCACCGCGCGCCGCCCGGGATCCGAGTTGGGCAGGTCGGCGAGCAGATGGGCGTCGAACGGCGCCGGGATCAGCGTGGCGTTGGCGACGCTCTCGGCGATCTGGTCGGTCAGCCGCTCAGCCAGCAGCGGGTCTTCGGCCGCGACGAGGTCGACCAGGCCCAGCCCGCGCACATCGCCGTAGTCGCCCAGCCAGACCATCTGGATGCCCCGCGCGTTGCCGATGATGTCCTTCACCGTGTTGTCCGAGAAGCAGGAGTGCTCGTCTTCCTGCGAGCGCGCCTCGTAGGCCACCGTCATCCGCTCGCCGGCGAGCTCCCCGCGGCTCAGCTCGCCGATCCCGGTGATGATGTTGGTCAGCGCGTCGTTCGCGTCCAGCGCGAGGAACTGCGCGCGGTAGTTGCCTGAGACGTTCGGAGCCCAGGCGTCGACCATGCGCTGCAGGTCGTCGATCAGTAGTTGGGTGACGACGGCGAGGTAGGCGGCGCGGCGCTCGGCGTTGGGGTTGACCGAGTAGTCCTCGAAAGGCCGCGAGCCGGGGCCGGCGGCGTTGAGGTCCTGCCCCCAGAGCAGAAACTCGATCGCGTGCCAACCGGTCGAGACGTTGGTCTCGCCGCCGGCCTCATTGAGGTCGATCAGCAGGTCGGTGGTGATCTGCGGGTACTCGTCGATCATGTTGATGATGCCGCTGTTGGGCGCGCCCTCAACGTAGTCGATGTAGCCCTCGTCCATCGGCCAGGCGTTGAGCTGGCCTTCGGGGCCGTCTTCCTCATTGTCGATCGGGCCGCCGTAGAAGCGGTACGCCTCGGTCGGACCGTAGTCGTCGCGCGCGTTGAGCCAGGCGCGCTTGGCCGCCTCAAGAGTCGCCGGTCCGGGCGCGTCAATGAAGGCCGCGATCGCGCCCTGCATGACCTGGGCCGACTCGAGGCTCCGCACGTAGCTGGCGTGGACGCCGGTCGCGTACTGCTCGATGACCTCGCTGATCATTTCGTCGGAAGCGCCAGGCGGCTCGTCGTCGCCGCTGCAGGCGATCAGCCCGGCTGCGGCGGCCAGCAGCGCGCCCAGCAGCAGCGCGCCGCGCGCCCAACCGGCGAGGGAGAGAGGATGAGGCAAATTGGCCATCGGGGTTTGTCCGTTCCGCGCCGCTGCGCCGTCGGGCGCAGCCGTTTCACTCCATTGCTGCATTTATATCACACAATGCAAAATACAACCACGCAACCGCCAAACAGGCGCTGAACAGAGCCTGCCGGGGGCGACTTGGTAGGCTGGCTCCGCGAGGTTTTCCACCGTCTATGCACTGGCTCGACATCGCCATCGTGGTCGCCATCCTGCTCCTCGCGGCGCTGGGCTGGCGAATCGGCTTCCTGCGCAACGCCGTCGTCCTGGTCGCCGCCATCGTCGGCGTCGTGCTCGCCGGCACCTATCACGAGCGCGTCATCGTTGACCTCGCCATCTCCGAGAACCCCACCGCGCAGATGCGCTTCGCCAGCTTCATCGCCATCGTCCTGGTGCTGCTGCTGCTGGGCGGGCTGGCGGGCGCGTTTCTGCGCGGTGCCGCCAGCGTCCTGATGCTCGGCTGGGCCGACCGCGCCGCCGGGCTGGTCTTCGGCGCGTTGGCCGCGCTGCTCATCATCCAGGCCCTCATCGCCATCGCCGTCGCCGCTCCCCTGCCAGGCGCGCCCGAAGAACTCGGCCAGTCCGAAATCGGCCGGCGCTTAATGGACAACGTCCCCGTCGTCCGCGCCCTGCTGCCCGAAGCGTTCGACATCGCGATCGGCGAATTCCTCGACGGCATTGGCAGCGCGGGCGACACAATCGGCCTCTGACCGCTGCCGCCTCTGCCGCCGCTCCCCCTGCCGCTTGGTAAGCTTGCCTCGATCAAGCGCCGCCCGCGTCCGGGCAACGGCGGCGCCGCACCGGCGAGATGCGAGGATGTCCCTGCTCAACCAGCCCGTGCTGGTGCTCAACCAGAACTACGAGCCGCTGCATGTCTGCAACGTGCGCCGCGCCGTTGTGCTCGTCGCACGCGGCAAAGCCGAAATCATCGACTCGCTCGACCGCGCCGCCGCACTCCTGCGCAGCATGACCGCCGACTTCCCCGTCCCCAGCGTGATCCGCATGGTCTACTTCATCCGCCGCCCCCGGCCCATGGTCCGCCTCTCCCGCCGCGAAGTCTTCGCCCGCGACCGCCACACCTGCCAATACTGCGGCCTGAGCAAAACCGACCTCACGCTCGACCACGTCGTCCCCCGCGCCCGCGGCGGCGGCCACTCCTGGGAAAACCTCGTCTCCGCCTGCCGCGCCTGCAACCACCGCAAAGCCGGCCGCACACCCACCGAAGCCCGCATGCGCCTGCGCAGCACCCCCGTCCGCCCCAAAACCAGCTTCGCCCAAATCTACCTCCGCTACCTTGAACGTCGCCCCACTTGGCACCCCTTCTTCCCCGGCATCGACCAGCTACTGGCCAGCCGCGCCTAGCGCCCGCTCACACTCCCGAGCTCCGTCACCCCGCGCCCTCCTCCCTCATTCCCGCACCCCCAACCACCATTCCCGCGCCCCCAATCGTCATTCCTGCGCAGGCAGGAACCACCGCCCTACCCACCCAGCTCGATCTCCGTGCTGCGCAGCCAGCGGCCTACGCCCGCGCCGACGGGGAAGTAGCGCGACGGTGGCAGAATCCGCTCCCCGCCGGTTGGGGTGAATGCGAACTCGATGCGGTCGTCGGCGAGCAGGCGGGCGTTGATCCGGCCGATTTCGACGCCATTCACCGCGATCGGGCTGGAGCGCAGCCAGCGGTCGACCGTCGCGGCGGTCGGGAAGTAGCGCTGCTGCGGCAGCACCCGCGCGCCGCCGTCGGCCGGCTGCCAGCCGAACTCGGTGCGCCCATCGGCCAGCCGCCGCGCCACAATCCGTCCGCTGCCCAACTCCGCCGTCGGCGCGCCCGGCTCGCGCAGCCAGGCGGGCACGTCGGCGGCGCCGTTGTAGATCATCCAGCAGGTTGCCGCGCCATCCACGCTCACGGCGCAGGCGTGGTACCTGCCGGCGCTGATCGCGCGCTGCGCGCCCGCCGGCGGCTGCATCTGGCCGTCGAATGTGTAGCCCCAGCACTCGACCGCGCCGGTCTCGCGCAATCCGCAGGTGTGACGCTCGCCCGCGCTGACCGCGCTGAAGCGCCCCGCCGGCGCGTCCGCTCGGCCGAGGTAGTTGTCTCCCCAGCACTCGACTGCGCCGCTCTCGCGCAGCCCGCAGGTGTGGAACACGCCCGCGCTGACTGCGCTGAAGCGCCCCGCCGGCGCGTCCGCCCGGCCGAGGTAGTTGTTTCCCCAGCACTCGACCGCGCCCGTCTCGCGCAGCCCGCAGGTGTGCGCCCCGCCCGCGCTGACTGCGCTGAAGCGCCCCGCCAGCGTGTCCGTTTGGTCGTAGGGGTTCCCTCCCCAGCACTCGACCACGCCGGTCTCGCGCAGCCCGCAGGTGTGGTCCCCGCCCGCGCTGACCGCGCTGAAGCGCCCCGCCGGCGCGTCCGCTTGACCGTCGTCGTTGTTTCCCCAGCACTCGACCGCGCCCGTCTCGCGCAGCCCGCAGGTGTGGAACAAGCCCGCGCTGATCGCGCTGAAGCGCCCCGCGGGCGCGTCCACCTGGCCGTAGGCGTTGTTTCCCCAGCACTCGACCGCGCCCGTCTCGCGCAGCCCACAGCTGTGCCCCCCGCCCGCGCTGACCGCGCTGACCGCGCTGAAGCGCCCCGTCGGCGCATCCGTTTGGCCGAGATAGTTGTGTCCCCAGCACTCGACCACGCCGGTCTCGCGCAGCCCGCAGGTGTACCGCTCGCCCGCGCTGACCGCACTGAAGCGCCCCGCGGGCGCGTCCGCCTGGCCAAATTCGTTGTTTCCCCAGCACTCGACCGCACCCGTCCCACGCAGCCCACAGGTGTGCCACCAGCCCGCGCTGACCGCGCTGAAGCGCCCCGCGGGCGCGTCCGCCTGGCCAAATTCGTTGTTTCCCCAGCACTCGACCACACCCGTCCCACGCAGCCCACAGGTGTGCCACCAGCCCGCGCTGACCGCGCTGAAGCGCCCCGTCGGCGCATCCGTTTGGCCCTCGCCGTTGTCTCCCCAGCACTCGACCGCACCCGTCCCACGCAGCCCGCAGGTGTGCTCCCCGCCCGCGCTGACCACGCTGAAGCGCCCCGCCGGCGCGTCCGTTTGGCCCTCGCCGTTGTCTCCCCAGCACTCGACCGCGCCGGACTCGCGCAGCCCGCAGCTGTGGTACCCGCCCACGCTGACCGCGCTGAAACGCCCCGCCGGCGCGTCCGCTTCGCCGGAGTAGTTGAGTCCCCAGCACTCGACCGCGCCGGACTCGCGCAGTCCGCAGGTGTGCCACATGCCTGCGCTGATCGCGCTGAAGCGTCCCGCCGGCGCGTCCGTTTGGCCCCAGTCGTTGGCTCCCCAGCACTCGACCTCCGCAGAGTCGAGCAGTGCGCAGGCATGCGCAGAACCGACGCTGATCGCTAGCGCGCGGCGGTCATCCTGCGCATCGGCGCGCTGCCGATCGCCGGCGGTGCCCAGCACGGCCAGCGCGAGCAGCAGCAGCGCGCCAAGCGCCAGACCCACGAGCGCGGTTCGTCGTGTGGCTGCGGTGGGCAGGGGCGGGCTTGGTATGAGGAGACCTCGCTCTGGGACGGCGCATCGTGTCGGGGTTGCGCGCAGGCAAGCTAGGTTGCGCCGCCGTGTCGGTCAAATGAACCTTGAGATGTGCTGGAGCTGCAGCGGCGCGGGCCGGGGGTCTGTGCAGGGCGCGGCGAGATACCCGCGGCAAGCGCGGGTATGACGGAGCTGACGTTGCGCGGGCGGGCGTGGGTTCCTGCCTGCGCAGGAATGACGGAGGGGCGTGGGTGTGGCGGGAGCGGCCCTAACGCGGCTGGCAGGCGCGGCAGAACGATGTAATCCGCCGATTCGGCGAAACCTCCGAAATCACCCCGCCGCAGCTCGGACAGGGCTCCCCGCCCTTGCGATGCACGCGCAGAAACTCGCGCGGCTTCGCGTCGATCCGCTCCCCCATCTCCTCCGCCGCCCGCGCCGACGCCCAGCGCAGCACCGCCCCGATCGCCGCGTACAGCGCCGCCCGACGCTCCGCCGTCAACTCCTTCACCGGCGTAAACGGATGCACCCCCGCCTCAAACAAAATCTCATCCACATACGCATTGCCGATCCCGGCGATGAACTTGGCGTTGACCAGCACATTCTTCACCTGCCCCCGATAGCGCCGCAGGCGCTCCAGAAACAGCTCCTCCGTCAGCGCCGCATCCAGCGCGTCGGGGCCTTGCTCGCCCAGCACCGGCACGCTCCCAAGCCGCTCCGAGGGGATCAGATACACCTTGCCCAGAAAGCGTTCGTCGATGTAGCGGATCGCCAGTTCATCGCCATCGCCGCCGCCCTCGCTCTCGAAATGCAGGGTGAAGCAGGTGCGCGCGTGCGCCTTGGCCGCGTCCGTCCACTGGAAGCGGCCCGTCAGCATCGGCGCCACCGCCATCGTCGTCCCCCGATCCCAGTCGAACAGCAGAAACTTGCCGCTGCGCCGCACGTCACTGAGCCTCGCCCCCGTCAGGCCAGCCTCAAACTCCTCGCGCGGCGCGCGAATCACGATCGGGCGCGAGACCTCAACCTGCGCGATTCGACGCCCGACCAGCCGCTCGCCCAGCACCGCGCTCACATGCTCCAGCTCGGGAATCTCGGGCATCGCGCTCAGCCCGCCTGCTGCTCAGCCCGCGGGTAAGAACCGACCACATGCAGCCGCTCCAGATCCTGGCGCAAATCCAGCAGCGCCCCCGCCAACTCGGGATCCTCGCGATGCCCGTCGCAGTCCACGATGAACAGGTACGCCCCGAGCCGCTCGCGGGCCGGGCGCGACTCAATCCGGGTCAGATTGATCCCGCGCCCGCCGAAATGCTGCAAAGCGTTGACCAGCGCGCCCGGGCGGTTGGGCGTGCCGAACACCAGCGTCGTCTTGTCGTTGCCCGTCCGCGGATGATCCTCGCGTGCCAGCACCACGAAGCGGGTCGCATTGCGCCGATCGTCCTCGATCCCCGCCTCCGCGATGTGCGCGTTGTGGATCGCCGCCGCACGCCGCGGGCCGATCGCCGCCGCGCCCGCGCCGCGCTCCATCACCTGCTCCACCGCCTCCGCCGTCGAGAGCGTCGCCTCCGTGCGCACATTCGGAAAGCGACGCTGCAAATAGAGGTGGCACTGCGCCAGCGGCTGCGGGTGCGAAATGATCACCTCGATCTCCGCCGCCGGAGCAGCCGAGGGCAGAATCAGGCAGTGCTCGATCGGCAGCACCAACTCCCCCCGGATGCGCAGATTCAGATGGTGAATGATCAGATCGTGCGTCTCACCGATCGCCCCCGCGATCGAATTCTCGAACGGCACAATCGCCCAGTCCGCCTCGCCCTGCACCGGCGCTTCCGCCGCCGTCGTAATCGTCGGGCGCTCAACCAACTCCGCCTGCGGCGCATAGAGCGCCGCCGCGTGCTCCGAGAAGGTGCCGCGCGGACCGAGATAGGCGACTCGCAGCTGCGGCTCATCCACGCTCATCACTCTGCCCCCGTCAGCAGTCTACGCAGCCGCTCCTCCTGCTCCGGTTCGGTCACCGCCAGCACCATCGCCTGCGGCTCCAGCACCGAATCGGGACCGGGCACCTCCGGCCGCCCGCCGGGCGGCAAAATCAGCGTCAGCACCGTGCCCGGCGGCAGACCCAGCTGGCGCACCGGCCGCCCCGCCACCGGCGCGTCCGGCGGCACCACCACCTCCACCAACTCGAAACCCGTCCCGCTCAGCTCCAGCAGACGCAGCATGTTCGCGTCCACCTCATGCTCAATGCTCGAGAGGATCGAACGGGTCGCGGAGATGATCGTCGAAATGCCCACCGCGCGGAAGATCGCCTCGTTGCCCGGATCGTTGATCCGCGCGATCACCCGCTCCGCCCCGAAGCGCTGCTGCGCCACCTGGCAGACGGCCAGATTGGCCTGATCACGCCCCGTCGCGGCCACCACCACATCGGCCCGATTCATCCCCGCCGCCCGCTGCACGCGCACCTCCGTGCCGTCGCCCAGCAGCGCCACATCGCCCAGCTCGTTGTTGATTGTCCAGGCCGTCTGCGGCTCGCGCTCGATCACGCACACCTCGTGGTCGGCCGCGATCAGATCCTGCGCCGCGCCGCGCCCCACTTTTCCACCGCCCACGATGATGATGTACATGCGTCCTCCGTGCGCCGCTCAGGCCTCGAACGCCGCCTCGCGCACCAGCGCCTCCAGCGCCGTGGTCGGATTGACCACCCGAATGCCCAGCTCGCGGTAAATCTCCGCGCGTTCCGGATCAAAGATGCGGGCGACCACGCGCGCCGCCCCGTGGATGTGCATCGCCACCTGCGCCGCCATCGCGTTGCGGTTGTCTCCGTTAGCCAGCGCCAGAAAGATATCCGCCTGCGGCGCGCCCGCCCGGGCCTGCACCGCGGCATCCTCGCCGGCGCCCAGCACCGTCTCCCCTCCGAAGCCGTCCGGCAGCCAGTTAAACGCCGATTCGTCGTGGTCAATCACCGTCACCCGGTGTCCTTCCGCGTCGAGTTCGGCCGCGATCGTCGAGCCCAGCCGGCCGCAGCCCATAATCACCACATGCATCGTTACTGCCCCAGCTCGACGGCCGACGACTCGCGCTCGCGCACCACAATCACCTCGCAGGGCGCGTGGCTCAGCACATAGTCCGCCGTGCGCCCCAGATCCACCGCGCCCGGAGCCTTGCGCACATGCGCCGTCTGCGTCTCCCCGCGGTCCCCGATCGTAGTCGCCCGCCCCACCCCGATCACCACCAGATCAACCGCGGTGGTGACCGCCTCTTCGACGATGCCCGGCCCCGCGTCGCGCGCCTGAAGCAGCCAGCCCTCGCATTTGATCTTGGCCTGCTTCGCCTCCGCCTCCGCCTCCGCCAGCGCCGCCTCCCCCTCCGCCGCCAGGTTGGGCACATAAGCGTCCAACGCCAGCGCGCGATCCACCTCCACCACATAGACCGGGTGAATAATCGACTTGCGCCGCTCAACCCCGGCCAGACGCAGCGCCACCCCCAGCCCGCGGCGGCTGGCCGTAGAGCGATCAAAAGGCACCAGAACGCGAATCCCGGCCACAGGCGCCCCAGGCGCCGGCAGAGTAGCGAGTAGGCCGGCGCAAGGATCCAGAATACTCGCGCAACAGCCCCGCCACACCCACGCCCCCTCCGCCATCCTCGCGCCCCCGTCCGTCATCCTCGCGCCCCCGTCCGTCATTCCTACGCAGGCAGGAACCCGCGCACACCCTCTCCGTCACCCCGCGCCCCTCTCCAGCACCCCTGCGCCCCTCTCCCGTCATTCCTGCGCAGGCAGGAACCCGCGCACGCCCTCTCCGTCACCCCCACGCCCCTCTCCAGCACCCCTGCGCCCCTCTCCCGTCATTCCTGCGCAGGCAGGAACCCGCGCACGCCCTCTCCGCCACACCCGCGCCTCCCCTCCGTCATTCCTGCGCAGGCAGGAACCCACCCCACCCCAACCTCATCCCCTCCTCCCAAAAATTCATCCCTCCCCCCTTCCAGCAGACCTTCGCGTAACCCCCAAATTCGGCGATGCAGGCCGATCGCCTCTATCTGGTCGGGTTGTCCACCACACAGCGAAATTCGGGGTTGCGCGAAAGTCTGCTTCCAGGGGGGAGGTTAGGTAGGGGGTGGAAAGCAACGAATCACTACCAGCCGTCGTGTCACGTTCCAAATCCTCCACACCGCCACCTCCGTCACCTTTGGCCATCCCCTCTCCCGCCACCCCTGCGCCACCCTCCGTCATTCCTGCGCAGGCAGGAACCCACGCGACCTCCAGCGCCAAGCTGAACCACGCCCACTACCTGGCTTCCTGCCCTACACCGGAACGACGAAATCCTGAACCCGCCCTAGTACACGTACTTCGGCTGCTCGCGAATCAGGTGCGTCCCCTGCTCGTCGATCTGCTCCAGCCAGGCATGCAGCCGGCCCTGCTCGATCTCCAGGAAGCCCAGCGTCCCCATCCGCGTGTCCAGATTGCGCGGATACATCGGGCTGCCGGGGTTCACCAGCAGCACCCCGCGGATCGTCTCAACCGAGGCCACATGCGTGTCGCCGTGCACCACCACATGCTGGGGACCGCCGAAATAGCGCTGCATCATCGTCTCGACCGTGCGGTAGGGCGGCCACTCCGGCAGCGCCATGTCATGGGTCAGCCCGACCCGGAAGCCCTCGATTTCGAGAGTCCAGGCCTCGCGTAGGCGCGGATCCTCCGGCTGCACGGGGCGCCCGCCGCTGCCGTCGTCGCCGTTGCCGCGCGCCACATAAATCGGCGCGACCTGTTCGAGACGATCGATCAGCGCGATGTCGTGGATGTCCCCTCCGTGCAGCAGCAGATCCACGCCGGCCAGACGGGCGTAGACTTGCGGCCAGAGCTCATCGCCGGCTTCAGGCACGTGAGTGTCGGAGATCAACCCAATCAACATCGTCAGCTAGCCTACACTGTGCGTCTAACGACGAGACTGCGAGGGGAGGCGCAGGTGAACGTGAGCGGAGTGCTGGTCAGCATTGCCGGGCATTGGCGCGGACTCGCCTTTCTGGCGGTCGTCGCGCTGACCATGTTCGCGGCCTACCTGTGCCGCGTTGATGAGATTGTCCGCACCCAGGGCCAGACCGCCGCGCTGCCCCAGATCGACCTGCGGATCGCCATGATCACCCACGGCGGCATCGGCGACCCCTTCTGGGACCAGGTCGCCGCCGGCGCGCAGGCCGCACAGCGCGAGTTCGGCGTCGAACTCCGCTACGACGGCGACGGCGACATCAACGCCCAGGTGCGGCTGGTCGATAACGCCATCGCCTCGGGCTACGACGTCCTGATCGTCTCGCTCGCCGACCCCGACGCCCTGGAAAACTCGGTGCGCGCCGCGGTCGAGGCCGGGCTGATGGTCCTCTCGATCAACTCCGGCGAAGAGCGCGGCCGCGAATTCGGCGCGACCACCCACTTCGGCCAGCCCGACCAGGTCGCCGGCCTGGCCGCCGGCGAGCGCATGGCCGCCGCCGGCGTCAGCCGCATGCTCTGCATCATCCACGAGCAGGGCAACATCGGCCTGCTGCACCGCTGCAACGAGGCCGGCCTCTCGATGAACCTGGCCGGCGGCGAATTCCAGACCATGTTCGTCACCGGCACCTCCAACATCCGCGAGACCACCAACGAAATCGCCTCCGTGCTGCTCGCCAACCCGAGCATCGACGGCGTGCTCGCGCTCAACTCCGAAATCGCCGAGCTCGCCCAGCGCGCGATCAGCGAGGTCGCCGCCAACTCCGTGCTCGCCACCTTCGACATCTCCTCCGAAGTGCTGCAAGACATCGAGCGCGGCTCCATGCTCTTCGCCGTCGACCAGCAGGCCTACCTACAGGGCTTCCTGCCGATCGCCTTCGCCTACGTCGCCAGCGTGGAAGCGGATCTGGAGACCTCTCAACTGCTGCGCGCATTGAAGCGCTGGAGCGCCTCCGGGCGGCTCCTGACCGGACCCGGCTTCGTCGACGCCAGCAACGTGCGGCGCTACCCCGAAATCAGAGGCCCGGAATGACGCGCCGCCGCTCCCTGCGTCGTTTGCCGGCCGCGTTGTTCGGCGCGCTGTTGACCGCCGTGCTGGTCTCCACCGCCTGCGCCGACGCCGCCTTGGAGCGGCTCGGCCTCGCCACCGTGCAACCCCTCTCGATCTCCTTCGTCGTCCATGGCGAGCTCGACGACCCCGTCTGGCAGGAGATCCGCGCCGGCGCTGAATCCGCCGGGCAGGCCTTCCACGCCAGCATCTCCTGGCAAGCCTCCGCCGACACCGACGAGCGCGTTCGCATGGTCGAAGACAGCATCTCCCAGGGCTTCGACGTGATCGTCGTCACCCTGTCGGACCCGCTCGGCATGGAGCGCGTCGTGCGCCAGGCAACCGTCGAGGGAACGATCGTCTACGTGATCAACGCCGGGGTGCAATACGCGCTCGGCTTCGGCGCCGACGCGTTCTTCGGCATGTCGGAGATCGTCGCCGGTCTGGCCGCCGGCGAGCGCCTCGCCGTCGCGGGCGCCACCAAACTGCTTTGCGTGCAGCCCGAAGAGAGCAACCAGGGCCTGTTCACCCGCTGCGAGCAAGCCGAATTCCGGATCGGCGAGACGGTCCAAATCGTGGTCGATCCGCGGCAAGCCGCCAGCGTTGAGGCGCGCGTCGCCGAAGCGCTCGCCGAACATCCCACCATCGACGCCGTGATCACCAGCGACGGCTGGCGCCTCGCCGGACCCGCCCGCGCCGCCATCGATCGCGTCCGTGCCGATGGCCGCTCCATCCTCCATGTCGCTTTCGGCGTCGATGAGCCCGTCCTGCGCAGCATTGATGAGGGCGCAATCCTCTTCGCGGTCGACCAGCAGCCCTGGCTCCAGGGCTACCTGCCCGTCGCCTACGCCCAGGTCAAGCGCTTCTCCGCGCGCACCCGCGGCGACGAAGTCGCCCGCGTGCTGCTCCAGTGGGCCGAGGGCGGCGGCATTCTGCTCGGTCCCGGCTTTGTCGACCAACGCAACGTCCAGCAGGTGCGCGCCTCCGGCGCGGTCGCCGACGGTCCGTGGTGGGTGGACGAACCATGATCCACACGCTCAACCGCCCACCCAAACGCTGGCCCAAACGCTCGCTTGGCCTCTTCCTGGCCATCCTGCTCGGCGTCGCGCTGCTCAGCGCGGCCTGCGCCGAAGCCGCTCTCGAGCGGCTCGGCCTGGCCGACGCCAACCCCCTCTCGATCGCCTTCGTCGTCCACGGCACGGAGGAGGACCCCTTCTGGCACGAAGTTCGCGCCGGCGCTGACGCAGCCGGCCAGGCCTTCGATGTCAGCGTCTCCTGGTCGGCCTCGCCCGACACCGAAGAGCGCGTGCGGCTGGTCAGCGAGGCGATCGATCAGGGCTTCGAGGTGGTCGTCGTCACCCTCTCCGACCATCTCGGCATGGAGCGGATCGTGCGCGACGCGGTCGTGCAGGGCGTGACGATCTACGTGATCAACGCCGGCGTGCAGCACGCGATCGGCTTCGGCGCGGCCGCATTCTTCGGCATGGTCGAGACCGTCTCCGGCCTGGCCGCCGGCGAGCGGCTCGCCGCCGGCGGCGTCTCCAAGCTGCTCTGCGTGATGCACGAGACCAACAACGAAGCCCTCACCACCCGCTGCGAGCAGGCCGAATTCCGCATCGGCGAGATGATCCGCCTGTTCGTCGACCCCCAGCAGCCCGACCAGATCGAGGCGCGGGTCTATGAGGCGCTACAGCAGGACCCGGCGATCAACGGGCTGATGACGCACGACGGCTGGCTGGTTGCCGAGCCGGCGCAAACCGCCGTGGACAGAATGACGGCCGAGCAGGGGCGCGCAATGCCCCATGCCGTCTACGGCGTCGACGAGCAGACCCTGCGCGCAATCGAGGACGGCCGCGTGCTCTTCGCGGTCGACCAGCAGCCCTGGCTCCAGGGCTACCTGCCCGTCGCCTACGCGCAGCTGCGCAACTACTCCGACCGGATTCGCGGCGACGAGCTCGCCAGCGTGCTCGTGCAATGGGCCCAGGGCGGCGGCATCATCCTTGGACCGGGCTTCATCGACGGCAACAACTTGGACGAAGTGCGCGCGTCGGGCGCGGTTGGAGAGGGGCAATGGTGGCTGACCGAGCAATGACCCTGATGCAGCTCTGGCAGCGCTGGTCCGAGCGCATCATGCAGCGGCCCGAAGTCGGCTCGGTCGTCGCGGCCGCGCTGCTCTTCATCTTCTTCAGCATCGCCTCCCGCGGCGCAATGGTCGAAGGCTCCACCCTCGCCCGAATCTTCGACACCGCCTGGCCCTACGGCATCATGGCCATCGCCGTGGGCCTGCTCATGATCGGCGGCGAGTTCGACCTCTCAGCCGGCGTCATGGTCGCCACCGCCGGCACCGCGCTCGGCATCATGGCCGTCGAGTGGGGCATCAACCTCTGGCTGGCCGCCTTCCTCTCCCTGCTGATCTGCCTCGCCCTGGGCGCCTGGAACGGCATCATGGTCGTCCGCACCGGGCTCGCCTCCTTCATCATCACCCTCGGCACCTTCTTCGGCTTACGCGGCGCAAACGTGGCGCTCTCCAAATACTTCACCGGAGACGCCCTGATCGAGCGGCTCGACGAAGCCGCGGGCTTCGACTCGCTCCACGCCGTGCTGGCCACCGCCTTCGGCACCCCGCCCGAAGACTTCCGCGTCTCCCTCTTCTGGTGGGCCGGCTTCACCGTGATCGCCAGCTGGGTGCTCTGGCGCACCCGCCTCGGCAACTGGATCTTCGCCGCCGGCGGCGACCCCGGCGCCGCACGCGCCAACGGCGTGCCCGTCTCCGCCGTCAAAATCGGCCTCTTCATGCTCACCGCCTCCGCCGCCTGGTTCGTCGGCGTCAGCAACGCCATCCGCTACACCAGCGTCCAGGCCGGTCAGGGCGTCGGCGACGAATTCTTCTTCATCATCGCCGCCGTCGTCGGCGGCTGCCGCATGGCCGGCGGCTACGGCTCCATCGTCGGACCCGCCATCGGCGCACTGATCTGGGGCATCGCCTTCATCGGCATCCCCCAGGCCGGCTGGAACTCCGACTGGCGCTGGGCCTTCCTCGGAGTACTCTTGCTGGTGGCCACCCTGATCAACCACTTCGTGGGGCAACGCGCCCCCTCGGAGCACGGAGACTGACCCCATGACCGACGAAATCGACATCCCCGACGCGCCCCAAATCGACCATTCGGACATGAACCCGATCATCGAGGTCGAAGACCTCGGCGTGCGCTTCGAGCAGGTCATCGCCCTCGAACACGTCACGGTCGACCTCTACCCCGGCGAAGTCACCTGCGTCGTCGGACACAACGGCGCAGGCAAATCCGTCTTCATCAAGGCCCTCTGCGGCCTCAACCATCCCAGCAGCGGCCAGATCAGGCTCGACGGCAAGCCCGTCGACCTCGCCTCCGCGCGACGCGCTCGCTCGCTCGGCATCTTCGCCGTCCACCAGGACTTCGCACTCGTCCCCCTGCTCTCCCTCTGGCGCAACTTCTTCCTCGGCGCCGAGCCCGTCCACGGTTGGGGCGTGTTCAGCCAGTTCGATATCGGCTACGCCCGCGCCACGCTCCTCGCCGAAATGGAGAAGCTGGGCATCGACATCGGCGACCCCGACCGCACCGCCCGCACCCTCTCCGGCGGCGAGCGCCAGGCCGTCGCCATCGCCCGCGCTCTTTACCACGGCGCTCGCGTGCTGGTGCTCGACGAACCCACCACCGCGCTCGGCGCTCGGCAGGCCGGCACCGTGCTGCGCCTGATCCGCCGCACCGCCGAGCGCGGCACCGCCGTCCTGCTCGTCTCCCCACGCCTCGAACACACCTACCCCGTCGGCGACCGCTTCCTCGTCTTCCAGCGCGGCCACCTCGCCGCCGACCTGCGCAAGTCCGACGTGACCCAGGACGATCTGAGCGACATGCTCTCCGGCGGCAGCGAGCGACATCAAATCGAAGCCGCCCTGCTCAGCGACGAATAAACCCCTGCCGCCCGCCCCACACCAGACCTCTTGGCAGCCGCTACACTGGGAGCGGGTCCCACAACCCGTAAGGAGGCGACGGAATGGTCGTTGAGACCGCGACTCAGACGGTCAAGGCCGGGCTGGCTCAGATGCTCAAGGGTGGCGTGATTATGGACGTCGTCACGCCCGAGCACGCGCAGATCGCCCAGGAAGCCGGAGCCTGCTCGGTGATGGCCCTCGAACGGGTGCCCGCCGACATCCGCAAGACCGGCGGCGTCGCGCGAATGAGCGATCCGTCGCTGATTCGCGGAATCATCTCCGCCGTCTCGATCCCGGTCATGGCCAAAGTGCGAATCGGCCACTTCGTCGAGGCCTCCATCCTCCAGTCGCTCGGCGTCGATTACATCGACGAGTCCGAAGTACTCACCCCCGCCGATGAGCGCCTCCACATCAACAAGCACGACTTCGGCGTCCCCTTCGTCTGCGGCTGCCGCGATCTGGGCGAAGCCCTGCGCCGAATCGCCGAGGGCGCGGCCATGATCCGCACCAAAGGCGAAGCCGGCACCGGCAACATCGTCGAGGCCGTGCGCCACATGCGCGCCGTGCAGGGCGAAATCCAGCGCCTCCAGGGCATGGGCGACGAAGAGCTCGTCTCCTACGCCCGCGACATCGGCGCGCCGGTCGAGCTGGTGCGCGAGACGCGCGAGCGCGGCCGCCTGCCCGTCGTCAACTTCGCCGCCGGCGGCGTCGCCACCCCGGCCGACGCCGCGCTGATGATGCGCCTCGGCGCAGACGGCGTATTCGTCGGCAGCGGCATCTTCAAGTCGCAGGAACCGGCGCGCATGGCCGAAGCCATCGTGCGCGCGGTGACCCACTACGAGGACGACGAGATTCTGGCCGAAGTCTCAACCAACCTGCCCCAGGCGATGCCCGGCCTCGAGCTCTCCGAAATTCCCGAACCTGAGCGGCTCGCCCCGAGAGGCTGGTGACGCCGCCCGCATGAGCAGCGAGGGGAGCGCTCCGGTCGTGGGCGTGCTCGCCCTACAGGGCGACTTCGCCGAGCACGCCCGCAGCCTCACACGCGCCGGCGCGCAGCCCCGCGAAGTGCGCCGCGCCGCGCAGCTGGCCGAGGTCGACGGCCTGATCATCCCCGGCGGCGAGAGCACCACCATCGCCCGCCTGTTGCTGCAATACGACCTCCGCCAGCCGATTATCGAAGCGGCGGGGCGCGGCCTGCCAATCTGGGGCACCTGCGCCGGCGCGATCCTGCTCGCCACGGAGATCGAATGGCTCGACCGCCCCGCGCTGCACCTGATTCCGATGACGATCGAGCGCAACGCCTACGGACGCCAGATCGACTCCTTCGAGGCGGAGCTGGAGCCCGGACAGCTGAACGGCCAGCCGGTCCACGCGATCTTCATCCGCGCGCCGCGCATCCGCGAGGTGCAGCCCGATGTCTCCGTGCTGCTCAGCCTCGAGCAGGAGCCCGTGGCCGTGGAATACGGCCACCTGGCGGCGAGCACATTCCACCCGGAGCTGACCGAAGACCTGCGTCTGCACCGCCGCTTCGTGGAACGCTGCCAACGCGCGCGGCGGCAAGGAGCCGCGCCGGGAAGCGAATTCGACCATGCCTGACCAAATCGCCGCCGAACCGACCGAGCAGCTTGAGCCGCCGAACGTGCAGAGCGGCGATGTGGACGCGCTGCTGGAGACCCTGCCAGCGGCGATCCGCCGGGCGATCGAGGCCGAAGACGACTTCGACTCCCTGCTCGAAATCGTGCTCGACCTCGGCCGCCGGCCCAGCGCGCGCTACCGCGAGCGCGAACTCGAACTGACCGACTCCGAAATCACCACCGCCGAACTGGAAGAGGTCGTCCGCCACCTGGGCGAGTTCGGCGACGACAACCGCGCCGGCATCGCCCGCACCCTGCACCGCATCTCCTGCCTCCGCAACCGACAGCGCAAAATCGTCGGCCTCACCATGCGCGTCGGCCGCGCCGTCACCGGCTCGGTCGCGCTGATCGAAGACCTGATCGCCGCCGGCGCGAGCATCCTCCTGCTGGGACGCCCCGGCGTGGGCAAAACGACCCTCCTGCGCGAGGCCGCCCGCGTGCTGGCAGAGCAGGGCAAGCGCGTCGTGATCGTCGACACCTCCAACGAAATCGCCGGCGACGGCGATATCCCCCACGCCGGCATCGGGCGCGCCCGACGCATGCAGGTCGAAACCCCCGATCGACAGCACGCCGTCATGGTCGAAGCCGTCGAAAACCACATGCCCGAAGTGATCGTGATCGACGAAATCGGCACCGAGCTGGAAGCCCTGGCCGCACGCACAATCGCCGAGCGCGGCGTCCAACTGGTCGCCACCGCGCACGGCAACACGCTCGCCAACCTGATGCTCAACCCCACCCTCGCGGACCTGATCGGCGGAATTCAGACCGTAACCCTCTCCGACGAGGAGGCGCGCCGGCGCGGCACCCGCAAATCCGTGCTCGAGCGCAAAGCCCCGCCGACCTTCAACGCGCTGGTCGAAATCCAGTCGTTCACCCGCGTCGCCCTGCAGAGCGACGTCGGCTCCACGGTCGACGCGCTGCTGCACGGCGAGCCGGCCGAGCCGGAAATCCGAGAGGTCGATGAGCAGGGCGAGGTATACAGCAGCCCCGGCGCGCAGCCAGAGGCCGCGATCCCGGGCTTCTTCGCGGTGGACGCGCCCCGACACACCGGAGTCCGCAACGGCGGGCGCGACGCGCACCTGCGCCGGCGCGACCGTCGCCGCGCGCCCGAGCCGCCGACCGGTCCGCACCGCCGCATCTACCCGCTGGGCATATCGGCGGCGCGCCTGCGCGAGGCCATTCGCGAAAACGGCGCAAACGCCTCGCTGGTCGAACGAATCGAAGACGCCGACATCGTGATGACGCTGCGCTCCGCCTTCCGCCGCCGCCCGCCGGAGCTGCGCGAGGCCGAAGCCAAGCGGCTGCCAATCGTCGTGCTGAAGCACAACACCGTAATGCAGATGCAGCAAAGCCTCCGCGCCCTCTCGCAGGGCCGCGGCGGCGGGGACGACGAGCTGACTTCCGCGCTGGCCGAGGCGGAAGACGCCATCCAGGCGATCTACAGCGGAATGCGAGATCACGTGGAACTCGCCCCGCGCGGCCCCTACATCCGCAAACTCCAGCACGAAATGGCCAGCCGCCAATCCCTCACCTCAGCCAGCCACGGCCAGGAGCCCCACCGAAGAGTGCGCATCCAAGCGCGCTGAACCCGCAAAAGCCCCCAAAGCAGCGCGCAACCACCCAAATTCCATCCACCCCATCCCCCAATTCATCCCTCCCCCCTTCCAGGGGGGAGGTTAGGTGGGGGGTGGAAGTTCGCGAGCGCGCGAAGATGCCCCCAGGCGCCCGCCGCCGTTCCCCTCACCCCGCGCAAAATGACGAAACCGCAAACCAGCCCTTGGGTGCCAAACTCCCCCTCCGCGTTCGGCGTCTATCGTCGCCTGAAGCGAACGGGCGAAGAGGGCGGCGCGAATGCTGATCACGGTGGAAGGCGGGGACGGCGCGGGCAAAACGACCCTGGTGCGCGCGCTGGCGCGGCGTTGGGAGGACGCGGGCGCGGCGCTCCGGACGACGCTCGAACCAGGCGGCACGGAAATCGGGCGGGGCCTGCGCGACCTGGTCCTGCACACCCGCGCGCCGCTGGAACCGTGGGCCGAAACGTTTCTCTTCCTGACCGACCGCAGCGCCGATGTCTCGCAGATCATCCGCCCGGCGCTGGAGCGCGGACAGATCGTGCTCTGCGACCGCTACGCCGACTCAACGCTGGCCTATCAGGGCTACGGGCGGGGCCTGGATCTCGATCTGATTCAACGGCTGAACGAGGCGGCGACGGGCGGCCTGGAGGCCGACCTCACCCTGCTGCTCGATATCGGCGCGGAGCAGGGAATCGCGCGCGGGCGCGACGACGGCGGCGATCGAATCGCCGACGCGGCGCTGGAATTCCATCGGCGGGTAAACGACGGCTTCCGCAAAATCGCGGCGCAGTCGCCCGAGCGGGTGATCGTGCTCGACGCCGCCCAGCCTGCGGCGCAGGTCCTCCACCAGGCGCTGGCCGCGGCCGAGCCGCGCTTGCGCGCCGCCGGCCTGCTGCCGAGAAAGTGACAATGGAGTGAGCAGCGCCCGCGCCATAGACTGAGCCGCCAGGAGGCCGGAAAGCGATTGGCGCATCGAGAGAGGGCGGCGGTGGACGATTCCCAGAATTCGGACGGCCAAGTCAAGGTGCGCGTGCCGGCGTCGTCGGCGAATCTCGGCACCGGCTTCGACGCCGTAGGCGTGGCGCTGCAGCGCTACGCCGAGATCACGGTGGCGGTCGACGCGCCGCTTGAGGCCCCCCGCTCGCCGATGAACAGGCACGTGCGGCAGGGCTTCAGGGCGGCCTGTAAAGCGGCAGGCCGGGAAGCGCCCAAGCGAAAGCGGATCAATGTGGCGGTCGACGCGAGCTTCCCGCTCGGCCGCGGGCTGGGCGCGAGCGCCGCCAGCCGCGCCGCGGGGCTGGTCGCCGCCAACGCGCTGCTGGGCGATCCGCTCGACGATCAGCAGCTGCTCGAGCTGGGCGCGTCGCTTGAGCGCCACGCCGACAACATCGCGCCGGCGCTGTTCGGCGGCTGCCAGATCGTGGCGATGGACGGGCCGCAGGTCAGCCGCGTGCCGCTGCCCGTCGCGCCCGGACTGCGCTTCGTCGGCTTCACCCCGTCGTTCGGAATGTCCACCAAGCGCGGTCGCGCGCTGCTGCCGGAGCAGCTCGCGCGGGCCGACGCGGTGCACAACTCCTGCCGCTCGGCGCTGCTCACCGCCGCGCTGGCGACCGGCGCATGGGACGCGCTGGGCACCGCGGTGGACGACCGCCTGCATCAGCGTCCGCGCAGCCGGATGTTCCCCGCCATGTTCGACTTTTTCGAGGCCGTGACCGCCGCGGGCGCATATGCCGCCTATCTGTCGGGCGGCGGCTCGACGCTGATGGCGCTGACCGACGCGGACGCGGCGCAAGCAACGCAGGCCGCATTCGCCGCCGCCGCGGCCGAGCGCGGCATTGAGGGGACCGGTTTCGTGACGGAAATTGACCTGTCCGGGGCGACCGTCCTGTGACCGTCGTCCAGAAATACGGCGGCACCAGCGTCGGCTCGGTCGAGCGCTTGCAGGCCGTCGCCGAGCGGATCGCGCAACGCGCCGCGGCAGGCCAGCCGATGGCGGTGGTGGTCTCCGCGATGGGCAAAACGACCGACGATCTGATCGCCCTGGCGCAGGCGATCAGCGCCCGCCCGCCGCGCCGGGAAATGGACATGCTGCTCGCGACGGGCGAGATGGTCAGCAGCGCCCTGCTGGCCATGGCCGTGCGCGAGCAAATGAGGGAATGGAGCCGCGGAGCGGTCGCGCTCACCGGCGCGCAGGCCGGTGTGTTCACCGACGACACATTTGGCCGCGCTCGGATCCGCGACATCGACACCGAGCGGATCGAGCGCGAGTTCGCCGCGGGCAACGTCGTGATCATCGCCGGCTTCCAGGGCGCCAGCGGCGCGGCCGATTTCACCACCCTGGGCCGCGGCGGCTCCGACACCTCGGCGGTCGCGCTGGGCGCGGCCCTGAACGCGCAGCAGGTCGAGATCTACACCGATGTGGACGGCGTCTACACCACCGATCCGCGCATCGAGCCCCACGCCCGGCGGCTGGCCGACATCGCCGCCGAAGAAATGCTCGAGGCCGCCGCGCAGGGCGCGGCGGTAATGCACCCCCGCGCCGTGGAACTGGGACTGCTCTACGACATCCCCATCGTCGTCGCCTCGTCCTTCGCCGCCGCCGGCGCGGCTGGCACCATCATTCGCAAGGAGGTCCAAGTGGAACCTGAAGACCGTGTCCGAACCATCGCCCTCGACCGCGATGTCGCCTCGCTCACGCTGCGCCACGTGCCCGATCGCCCGGGCATCGCCGCCCAACTCTTCGGCCCGCTCGCCGACGCCGGCATCTCGGTCGACACGATCGTGCAAAACGCCAGCGAGGAGCGACTCACCGACCTGACCTTCACGGTGACGCGCAGCGATCTCGAGCAGGCCTACGAGGCGGCCTCCCCGCTGGCCGACGAGCTGGGCGCGAAGGCGCTGCTGCGCGACGACGACCTGGTCAAGGTCAGCCTGATCGGCACCGGCATGCAATCCGCGCCCGGCTACGCCGCCCTCATGTTCCGCACCCTCTCCGAAGCCGGCGTCAACATCGAGCTGATCACAACCAGCGAAATCCGCATCACCGTCCTGGTCCGCTCCGAGCACGGCGAGCAAGCCGTGCAACTACTCCACCGCGCCTTCGCCCTCGACCAGCCGCTCTAAAACCCACACCCTCTCCCGTCATTCCCGCCCCCCCGCTCCCGTCACCTCCGCTCCCTTCCCGTCATTCCTGCGCTTCCCTCCGTCATTCCTGCGCAAGCAGGAACCCGCGCACCACAGCCCTTTCCCCAATTCATCCCTCCCCCCTTCCAGGGGGGAGGTTAGGTGGGGGGTGGAACGCCACGAACCGCGCACTAAGCCCCGCTCGCAGCACGACTCCCCTCCCGCCACCCCCGCTCCCTTCCCGTCATTCCTGCGCCCACCCTCCGTCATTCCTGCGCAGGCAGGAACCCGCGCACCACAGCCCTTTCCCCCAATTCATCCCACCCGCCAGCCACACCCTCTCCCCCTCTTCCCCAATTCATCCCTCCCCCCTTCCAGGGGGGAGGTTAGGTGGGGGGTGGAACGCCACGAGCCGCGCACCAAGCCCCGCTCGCAGCACAACTCTCCTCCCGCCACCCCCGCTCCCGTCATTCCTGCGCAGGCACGAACCCTCGCCCCCTCGCGCACCCCACCCACACCCGACAACTTGACATAGGAGCCTCTACAGCGACCCGCTAATCTCGCGTAGCGTCGCTCAAGGAAAGCCCCCCATGTTCGCCCACCTCCACACCCACACCGAATACAGCGAACTCGACGGCCTCGGGCGGATCGACGCGCTCGTCGAGCGCGCCAAATCACTCGGCCAGCAAGCGCTGGCGATCACCGACCACGGCAACCTCTACGGCGCGATCGACTTCTACCAGGCCGCCCGCGGAGCCGGCATCCAGCCCCTGCTCGGCATGGAAGCCTACGTCGCGCCGGGCGACCGACGCGATCGCGAGGCGCGCAGCGCCTCCCAGGCCGCCTACCACCTCGTGCTCCTCGCGCAAAACGCCCAGGGCTGGCGCAACCTGATCCAGCTCGCCACACGCGCCCACCTCGAGGGCTTCTACTACCGCCCGCGCGTCGACCGCGAGCTGCTGTCGCAGTACAGCGAGGGCGTAATCGTCCTCTCCGGCTGCCCCTCCGGCGAGCTGCACCGCGCCCTCGAGGCCGACGATCTGGTCGAGGCGCAGCGCGTGATCCAGTGGTACCGCGAAACGTTCGGCGACCGCTACTACCTCGAAGTCCAGCGGCACGACGAACTGGCCCGCTACGAGCCGGTGCTGCAACGCACGGCGCAGCTGTCGCGCGACTTGGGCATCCCGCTGGTCGCCACGCAGGACGCCCACTACTGCGAGCCGGGCGACCACGACGCCCACGACCTGCTGCTCTGCATCGGCACCAACGCGACCCGCGACGAGGAGAAGCGCTTCCGTTTCGAAGGGCAGGACTACTACCTGACCGACGAGGCCTACATGCTGGAGAAATACGCGGACCTGCCCGAGGCGGTGACCAACACCCAGCTGTTGGCCGAGCGCTGCGGCGTGGAGCTCGAGTTCGGCCGCCTACAGCTGCCCGAACCGGATGTGCCGCCCGGCACATCCCCGATCGAGCACCTCGCCGATGTCGCACGCGCCGGCCTGCAGCAGCGCTACACGCACCCCACCGAGCGGCATCTCGAGCGGCTCAACTACGAGCTCGAAGTGGTCCGTGAGACCGGCTTCGCCGAGTACTTCCTGATCGTCGCCGACTTCGCCCGCTTCGCGCAGGAGCGGGACATTCCCCAGACCGTGCGCGGCAGCGCCGCCGGCAGCCTGATCCTCTACTGCCTCGGCATCACCGACATCGACCCGCTCGAATACGGACTCGTCTTCGAGCGCTTCCTCAACCCCGAACGCCGCGAAATGCCCGACATCGACATGGATTTCGCCGACAACCGCCGCGACGAGGTGATCCGCTACGTCGCCGAAAAGTACGGGCGCGAGCGGGTCGCGCAGATCATCACCTTCGGCACACTGGGCGCAAAGGCGGCGGTGCGCGACACCGGGCGCGCGCTGGGCATGAACCTGAACGAGATCGACCGCATCGCGCGGATGATCCCCAACGTGCTCAACATCACGCTGCAGGAAGCAATCGATCAGTCGGCGGAACTGCGCGACGCCGGGCGCGGCGATCCTGAAGTGCGCGAACTGCTGCATCAGGCCCAGCGGCTCAACGGAGTCGTGCGCCACGCCAGCACCCACGCCGCCGCTGTCGTCATCTCCCGCGATCCCCTCAGCGAAAACGTCCCCCTGCGCCGCCCCGCCAACCAGGGCGACGACGACAAATCGATCCCCATGACCCAGTGGGCGATGGATCAGTGCGCAGCGGTCGGCCTGCTGAAAATGGACTTCCTGGGCCTCTCCAACCTGACCATCCTGCACGAGGCGGTCGAGCTGATCCGCGAACACGAGGGCGTGGAAATCGACCCGCTGACGCTGCCCGAAACGGGCGAGCAGGCCGAAAAAGCCTTTGCGATGCTGGAAACCGGCGACACCTTCGGCGTGTTCCAACTCGAGTCCGGCGGAATGCGCAACACGGTCGCCGACCTCAAGCCCAACTCGATCCCGGACCTCGCCGCGCTCGTCGCGCTCTACCGGCCCGGGCCGATGGAACACATCCCGCGCTTCATCGACGGCAAGCACGGGCTCGCGCCGATCGCCTACCCGCACGACGATCTCGCGGAAATCCTCGACGAAACCTACGGAGTGATCGTCTACCAGGACCAGGTGCTCCAGATCGCGCGCAAGTTCGCCGGCTACACCCTCGGCCAGGCCGATGTGATGCGCAAAGCGATGGGCAAGAAAATCCCGCAGGTAATGCGCGCCGAGCGGGACAACTTCCTGCGCGGCGCGGCCGAGCGCGGCTACTCGCAGCGCGACGCCCAGACCATCTTCGAGCTGATCGAGCCCTTCGCCGGCTACGCCTTCAACAAGGCCCACGCCGTCTGCTACGGCGCGATCGCCTACCAGACCGCCTGGTTCAAGGCCAACTACTCCGCGCCCTACATGGCCGCGGTGCTGCGAGCCGCGGCCGGCAACTCGGACCGCATCCGCGCGGCCGCCGCCGAGTGCGCGCGGCTCAAAATCAAGCTGCTGCCGCCCGACGCGAACAACTCCGAAGCCAGCTTCAGCCTCGAACGCTTCGCCGACGGCCGCAGCGCGATCCGCTTCGGCCTGGCCACGGTCAAAAACGTCGGCCGCGCCGCCGTGGAGCCGCTGATCGCGGAGCGAGCGGCCAACGGCCCGTTCGAGTCGGTTGACGATCTCAGCGAACGAATCGACGCGCGCGCGCTCAACCGCCGCGCCCTCGAGTCGCTGGCCAAGGCCGGCGCGTTCGACTCCCTGCCGCGCTCAAACAGCTCCGCCGAGCCCATGTCGCGCGGCGAGATTGTGGCAGGCGCGGAAGACATCTCGCGCCGCGCCCGCCGCGCTCAGGAACTGCGCGAAAGCGGTCAGACCTCGATGTTCGACCTGTTCGGCAACGAAGTCGCCACGCCCAAACCGCTGATCAGCACACAGGAAGAGACCGCCGAAGTGACCGCCTCGGAGCAGCTCAACTGGGAGCGCGAGCTGCTCGGCGCATACGTCTCGCGCCACCCGCTGCAGGCCGCCGCCGTCGAACTGCAATCGCAAGTCAGCCATTCGCTGGCCGAGGTCAACGACGAACTGCTGGGCCAGTCGCTGACGGTCGCCGGGCTGGTCAACAACATCCGCCAACTCACGACCAAGCGCGGCGATCAGTTCGCCGCCGTCGAGATCGAGGACCTCTCCGGCGCGCAGGAACTGACGATCTGGCCCGAACAGTGGCAGCAAACCCGCGCGCTCTGGAACCAGAACCGCATTGTGATCGCCGATGTGGTGGTGCGCTCACGCGGCAATGACATGCTCTCGCTGGCCGTCGAACGCGCGCAGGCATGGGCGGACCCGCCTCAGACGGCAGATGCGGAGGATGCCGCGGATGCGCCGGCCGCAGCCGCCCGAATCGAAGCTGGCGGCCCGCCGCCGCCGCCCACAACGCCCCCCCAATCCGCGCCCACCGAGCGCCGCACCGCGCCTCCCCCGCCCTCCCTGGCGGCGGCCCAGCCCACGGCGGCAGCCTCAAACGGCGAGCCGCCGATGGCCCTCTGGGTCACCCTGCGCGACGACGGCGATCGCGCCGCCGGCCAAGATCTGCTGCGGCGGATGGGCGCTCTGATTCAGGGCATGCCGGGCGACGATCCGGTGTTTCTGCGCATTGAGGGCCCCTCGGGCGGGACGCTGCTGGCGTTGCCGGAGCAGTGGCGAACAGCGGCCAACTACGCGATGGCGACGGCGCTGAGCGGTCTGCTGGCGGAGCGGGGTAAGGCGGAGCTGGCCGCGCCGCCAAAGAACGGCGCGTCTACAAGCCGCTGAACAGACCAGCGCAGACCTGTAGCCGCCCAAAAGGCAGTCAAAGCCGCAGCCGCCGGCAGCTAGCAGCCCACACCCACCCTCTCCAAAATTCATCCCTCCCCCCTCTCAGGGGGTCAGGTTCCTGCCTGCGCAGGAATGACGGGAGGGGGCGCAGGGCCTGATGAGTGGGCGGACTGGCGGGTAGGCGGACGGGAGCATCAGTTGGTGTAGAGGTTGTGTTGGCGGATGTAGGCTAGGGCGGCTGGGGGGATGTCCTGGGCGGGGTGCTCGCCGCGGGCGATTTGGTTGCGGAGGTCGGTGGCGCTGAGCTCGACGGGCGGCATGGGGATCCAATCGACCCAGCGACTGAGGCCGGGGAGGAGGCGGTCGAGCTGGCGTCGTTCGAGTTGCGCGCCGGGGCGTGCGGCGACGGCGAGGCGGGCGGCGCTGAGCAGTTCGGTCGGCTTGTGCCAGCCTGGGAGGCTTTGCAGCGCGTCGCCGCCGAGCACCCACCAGAGCTGTTGCGCGCCCGCCTCACGCAGCTCGCGCAGGGTGTCGAGGGTGTAAGTCGGGCCGGCGCGGCGCAGCTCGAGGTCGGAGACTTCCAGGCCGCCACCGCGCTCTCGGACGGCGGCCTCGACCATCGCGTAGCGGTGGCGCGCGGCGGTGACGGGGCGGCCGCGCTTCATCCAGGGGTCGCCGGCGGGGATCAGCAGCATACGGTCGAGCTTGAGGGCGACGGCCGCGGCGTCGGCGAGGTGCAGGTGGGCGCGGTGGATGGGATCAAAGGTGCCGCCGAGCACGCCGACGCGCTCGTCCGGGCCGAACTCCAGCGGCGGCCCGGCGGCGCTCAGCGCTCCCACTCCCAGACCAATTCGCTGCGGCCGACTTTCACGCGGTCTCCGGGTTGCGCGCCCGCGCGCTGCAAGGCGGCGGCGACGCCGCGGCGTTCGAGCCAGCGGTAGGTCTCCGCCAGCGCCTGCTCGTCGGCGAGGTCCATCATGGCGACGAAGCGCTCGACGCCGCTGCCGTGGACGCGGAAGGCGCGCCCGCGCAGCGGCTCGACGGTGAAGCGCCGCCCGTCGGGGCGGGGCCGCAGCGTGGGCGTCGGCGGGGGCGCTTCGACATCCGCCGCCCGGACTTCCTGCAAGCGCTGCACGCAGGCTTTGACGACGGCGTCGGCGCCCTCGCCGCTGAGCGCGGAGCAGAAGAGGACGGGCGCATCGGCGAACGCGGCTTGCAAGGCCTCGCGGCGCTCCTGCACCTCCGGCAGGTCGGCTTTGTTGACCGCGACGATCTGGGGCGTGGCGGCGAGTTGGGGGCTGTAGGCGGCGAGTTCGCGGTTGATCACGCCGAGGTCGGCGCGCGGGTCGTCGGCCGAGCCGTCGAGCAGGTGGAGCAGGACGCGGGTGCGGCTGGCGTGGCGCAGGAAGTCGTGGCCGAGGCCCGCGCCGTCGGCCGCGCCCTCGATGAGGCCGGGCAGATCGGCCATCACCACATCGTCCCAGCCGGTTTCGACCACGCCGAGGTGGGGCTCAAGCGTGGTGAAGGGGTAGGCGGCGACGCGGGGGCGGGCGCTGCTGAGCAGGCGGAGCAGCGAGGATTTGCCGGCGTTGGGGAGGCCGACGATGCCGATGTCGGCGAGCACGCGGAGTTCGATGCGCAGCCGCACGCGCTCGCCCTCGCCGCCGCGCTGGGCGACGCGGGGCGCGCGATTGGTGGAGCTTTTGAACCAGGCGTTGCCGTGGCCGCCGTCGCCGCCCCAGGCGGCGAGCATGCTCTGGCCGTGCTCGCGCAGGTCGGCCAGCTGCGACTGGTCGCCTTGCCCCAGGCGGCTGACAACCGCGCCGGCCGGCAGCTGAAGGGTTAGCGTCGCGCCGGCGCGCCCGCGGCGGTTGTTGGTGCCGCCCGGCGCGCCGTCTTCGGCGCGGAAGATGCGCTGGCGACGGTAGCGGCGCAGCGTGTTGATCTGGCTGTTGGCCTGCACAACCACATCGCCGCCGCGGCCGCCGCGGCCGCCGTCGGGCCCGCCACGCGGCACGTATTTCTCGCGGCGGAACGAGACTGCGCCACGGCCGCCAGCGCCGCCCCGAACCTCGATCTCCACTACGTCGAGCATGGGGCGATTCTATGCCGTGCGGCGCGTTGTCCACACGATGCACGGAGTTCGTGCCTATCTTCTGTGAGGACCTGTTGGATTGGAGAGAAGTAGATCCAAATCGTAGCCGTCGTCATGGATGTGCATGCCGTGGGTAGGTGCGCGGGGGTAGGGCTGGCTGGCGAATTGGGACGCGGCGGCGGGTGATTGTCGGTGCAGCGCGTGGGCAGCTGCGGTAGACGGCGGTGGACCGTCCGGGCGGCTATGCGTTGGCTGTGTGGTGTTCTTTGCGCATGAGCACAGAGACGCGCGGGCCGGGCGGCCAGAGGAAGGGGCGGAGGGGGAGCGTCTGCACCCAGGCGAAGCCGGCGTCGTAGGCGGCGCGGCCGATTTGGCCGAAGGAGCGCAGCTGCGGGTCGCCGCCCAGCCAGGCGCGCCAGACGGCGTTGACCTGTTGCGAGCGCGAGGGCGCGACCTCCCAGAGGATGCAGAGGCCGTTGTGCGCCAGGACACGCCAGGCCTCCGCGAGGATGCGCTCCAGGCGCGCGTCGCTCCAGCGGCGCAGCAGGTGGGGCGCGACGATCACGCTGACCGAGCCGTCGGGCAGCGGCAGGCGATCGGCGCGGGCATGGAGGATGTCGACGCCCAGGTCTGCGGCGTCGGCGGGCTTGACGGCGGGGCGGCGGCCGAGCGCGGCGAGTGGGCGGTGCTCCAGGCCTGCGGCGCTGGCGAGCTCGGCGGCCAGCAGCGGGGCGTCGCGGCCAAGCGTGAGCAGGCGGTCGGCGGGCTGCAACGGCAGCAGGCGGGGCAGCTGGAGGGCCGGGCCGTCCTCGAGCAGCAGGCAGGGGCGTCCGCGCCAACGGCGGCGCAGCTGGGGCGGCGCGTGGTTCACGCGGCCTCAGACATCCAGGCTGGCGAGGTGCGAGTGGGTCTCGATGAAGTGGCGGCGCTTGCCGGGGTCATCGCCCATCAGTTGCACGAAGAGGTTGTCGGCGTGGTGGAAGTCGTCGATGCGCACCTTGAGCAGCGTGCGCTCGGCGGGGTCCATTGTGGTCTCCCAGAGCTGCTCGGCGTTCATCTCGCCCAGCCCCTTGAAGCGCTGCACGGCGACCTTTTTGTTGCCTTCCTGCTGCCGCTCCAGAAACTCCTCGAGCGCGGCGTCGCTGTAGAGCCATTGGGCCTGCTGCCTGCCGGCCTGCACGCGGTAGAGCGGCGGCTGGGCGATGTAGAGGTAGCCGGGCCTGTAGTTTTCCTCGCCCTCGTGTCCCTGCTCGATCAGCTTGCGCATGTGGCGGAAGAAGAAGGTGAGCAGCAGGGTACGGATGTGCGCGCCGTCGGAATCCGCGTCGGCCATGATGATCACTTTGTGGTAGCGCAGCTTGTCGATGTCGAAGTCGTCGCCGATGCCGGTGCCGAGCGCGGTGATCAGCGTGCGGTAGGCCTCGTGGCTGAGCAGCTTGTCGAGGCGGGCGCGCTCGACGTTGAGCACCTTGCCGCGCAGGGGCAGGATCGCCTGCGTGCGGCGGTCGCGGCCCTCCTTGGCCGAGCCACCGGCGGAGTTGCCCTCGACGATGAACAGCTCGGAGTCGCCGGGGTCGCGCGAGGAGCAGTCGGCCAGTTTGCCGGGCAGCGCGGCACCGTCGAGCGCGCCCTTGCGCTGCACCAGCGCGCGGGCGCGGCGGGCGGCCTCTCTGGCGCGTGCGGTGGTGAGGCACTTTTCGACGATTCGCTTGCCCTCGCGGGCGTTGCCGTCGAGGTATTCGCCGAGAGCCTCTGCGAGCGCGGACTCAACCAGCCCCTTGACCTCGGGGTTGCCCAGCTTCGTCTTGGTCTGGCCTTCGAATTGGGGCTCGGCGAGCTTGACGCTGATCACTGCGGCCAAGCCCTCGCGCGCGTCCTCGCCGGTCAGGTTGGGGTCGGTGTCCTTGAGCACCTTCTGGCGGCGGGCGAAGTCGTTCAGGGCGCGGGTCAGGGCCGAGCGGAAGCCAGTCAGGTGCGAGCCGCCCTCGGTGGTGTTGATCGTGTTGGCGAAGGCGTAGACATGCTCGGCGAAGTCGGTGTTGTACTGGAGCGAGACTTCGACCGCGACGCCGCTGATCTCGCGGTCCAGGTAGAAGGGCAGCGGCTGGAGCACGTCGTGGTCGCGGTTGAGGAAGCGCACGTAGGACTGGATGCCGCCCTCGAAGTAGAAGTTGGTCTCCCGTGCAGCCTCGGGGTTGCGGGCGTCGCTGAAGTGGATCCAGAGGCCCTTGTTGAGGTAGGCGACCTCGCGGAAGCGTCGGGCGAGCACGGCGAAGTCGTAGTCGAGCGTTTCCATCACCTCGTCGTCGGCGAGCCAGCGCACGGTGGTGCCGCTGCCTTTGGGATCGCTCACGCGGGCGCGGCGGGGCGTGCTCTCTTCGACGAGCACGCCGCGCGCGTAGCGCTGCGCGTAGACGCGCGAGCTGCGGCGCACCTGGACTTCGAGTTCGCGGGCGAGCGCGTTGACGACGGAGGCGCCCACGCCGTGCAGCCCGCCGGAGACCTTGTAGCCGCCGCCGCCGAATTTGCCGCCGGCGTGCAGCACGGTGAGCACTGTTTCCAGCGCTGACTTGCCTGTCTTCTCGTGCGTGTCGACGGGGATGCCGCGGCCGTCGTCGTTGACGCGCACCCAGCCGTCGGGCTCGAGCGTCACCTCGATGCGGCTGGCGTGCCCGGCCATTGCTTCGTCGACGGCGTTGTCGACGATTTCGTAGACGAGGTGGTGGAGGCCGGCCTGCCCGGTGGAGCCGATGTACATGCCGGGGCGGCGGCGGACGGCTTCGATGCCTTCGAGCACCTGGATGCTCTCGGCTGAGTACTGCTCAGCCGCTGTGGTGGTTGCCATGAACTGCGCTTCGCCCCGTAGCCACTCGGTGTGCAGACCATAATACTACGCAGCGGGCGGACAGGCTGCCGCCGGTGAGGAGTGGGCGACAGTGGTGGGCTGGCGCGAACGGCTGCGGCTGAGCAATCCGCGCGAGGCGCGCGACGAGGCGCTGCGGCAGCTGCCCGAGCGGCTGGGCGATCTCGAGCCGATCGGCGTGGTGCGCAATGCGATCAACGACACCTCCGGGCGCGTCTGGGCGCAGGTCAAGTCGGAGTTGGTCTTCCGCGAGGAGTTCGCGCCGGCGCTGGAGGGGCTGGACGGCTTCTCGCACCTGTTCGTGATCAGTTGGATGGATCGGGTGACCGACGAGGGCCGCGGGCTGCTGCGGCTGCATCCGAGCGGCGACGACCGCACGCCCGAGCTGGGCGTCTTCGCCACCCGCACGGCGCACCGGCCCAACCCGATCGCTGTCTCGATCGTGCCGGTCGAGCGGGTGCGCGGGCAGATCGTCCACGTGGTTGGGCTAGATGTGGTCAACGGCACGCCGCTGCTCGATGTCAAGCCGTATGTGAGCTTCTACGACTCGTTCGACGCGACGATTCCGAAGTGGGCCGAGTAGGTGCCGCGCCTGCGCAGCCGCTTTGTGGCCGTGTATGTCGTGCGGCGCGGCGCGTCGGGCGGGTTGGAGTTTCTGCTGCTGCAGCGCCCGCCCGGGCACCGCTTCGCGGGGGACTGGCAGCCGGTCGGCGGGCACATCGAGGAGGGCGAGACAGCCTGGCAGGCGGCAGTGCGCGAGGCGCGGGAGGAGACCGGGCTGGCGGTTGAGCGCTGGTTTCGGATTGACCGCCTTGAGAGTTTCTACAACCCGGAGAACGACACGATCTATTTCGTGCCCGCGTTTGTCGGGCTGGTTGCGGCCGATGCGCAGCCGGCGCTCTCGGACGAGCACTGCGCCTGGCGTTGGGCGTCCGCGGGGGAGGCCGCCGCGCTCGCGTCCTGGCAGAATGTGAGCGATTCGATTCTGTTGGTTGGCGAGGCGCTGGGTGATCCTGGGCGGCCCGGGCTGGGGGTTTGGGAGTTTTCGCCGGCGGATTTGGAGGGGCGCCTGCGCGGGACTGACGGAAGCGCGAACAGAACCTAGAGGCCAGCCGCCCTATGTCACCCATCGCGCGAAGCGCTTGACGCAGCCCGAGTCGTCTGCATAGCATCCTCATGCAGTGGCGGCGACGATCCGTCGCCGCGCGAGTTCGGGGAGTAGGGGAGCGCCATGATCACACTAACGTTCGGACGGGGGGGGGGGGGGTAAAACTCTTCTCCTGACGCTCGCAGCATTCGCTGCCTGCGCTCTGCTCTTTGGGCTGGCTGTTGCGCCTGCGAGCGCGCAATCCGGCAGCTGCGCCACCACACGGCTCGCGGTTTCGTCGGGCGGAACGACGACGACCGGCTCTTGGAGTTCGTCCGACTGTCTGACCAGATGGACCGGCCGCAACCTCTGGGTTGATCACTACACCTTCGCACTGACGGTCGAGTCGCATGTTGAGCTTGAACTGAGTTCATCGTCGCGCACGCCGTTGCTGGTCCTCTCAACAGCTGCCGGGACCGAACCGCATGCCGCGCTGGGCAGTAGGGCGGGCTCCACCGCAAGCATCAGCGCGCGGCTGTCGGCTGGCAGCTACCGCATTCAGGCGACAAAGAGCGACACGGGCCGCGGCGCGTACCAACTCTCGCTCTCCGCCAGAGCGGCGGGTCAGGGCCCGCTCCCGCCTATTGCGGAAGTTCGGGCGCGGCTCGCGCGGGCGCTCTTCGGGCCAGACAAACCGACGAACCATGACTACAACTCGTATGCGGCGCGGCCTGATCCGGAAGGCGGCTGTCGAGGCTACGACGGCGGACACTCCGGCTGGGACGCCCAGACGCAGTCGGTCGCAGGACCGGTTCCTACGAAAGACGAGCCGTTCTTCTCGTTGACGACCGGCACGGTGATCGTCGCAGGCGGCAACGCGTTCAACACAATCGCCGTTTACGACGCTGTCGCAAACCTCACCACGCTCTACGCCCACGCCCGCCGTGTGGATGTGCGCATCAACCAAACAGTCCGAGTGGGCGATCAACTCGGCATTCAGGGCAACGCAGGGCTGAGCAGCGACCCGACCGATCGTGAACATGTGCATGTCGAAGTGCGTCGCGGACGCGTTCCGTGGCAGGCGTGCGGCGCCAACAGTTCGATCGACCCGTTCGACTACCTCTACCGGTCCGTCACCGCGGCCGGTGGCTAGCCACCGGATACACGGGGCGTGACGGAGCCTTAAACACACGAACAACGGGCGGGAGAGTGTGCCCCCACCCGCCAGAGAAAGAAGGTAGCGTCTTGCGCATCCACAATCAGATCGGGGCCGCCGCCGCGATCATCATCGCCAGTTTCGCAGCGTTCGCAGGCAGCGCCAGCGCGCAGCAGCCGCAGCTGCCCCCGCCCCAGTCAACCTACGAAGACCCCCTCCCGTTCCGCGTTGCGGATGATAGGTTCCAGAGCCTCGCCAGAAACGTTGTTCGCGAGTGCGTCGACACAAGCACGACAGGACGCTACGAAGTCCGACGTCCGCTGACTGATCGATGCATAGAACTGATTCTCGCACAGAATGCGGCGGCGAACGATGTCCGGATCTCGTGGATCGCGGTTAGCGTGGGCTACTTCGATTACGACCGGACCGCGCCGCTGGGCACCTACGGCGTCGGTCTTTGCACCGACCTCGTGACAGGCGAAGATCGCACGATCGACGCTCTGCCCGAAGGCCGCCGCTGGCACGCCTGGAGCAGCGGCACGCTCTGTTGGGACCGCAATGACGACGGCGACTTCGACGACGCTGGCGAGATCGGATCGCTGCTCATGGATGAGTGAGCCGCGCCGCCGTGGCGTTGGGGTGGCGGGTGGGCGGGCGCTGTGCTCGTGCGGGGCTTCCACCCCCCACCTAGCCTCCCCCCTGGAAGGGGGGAGGGATGAATTGGGGAGGGGGTGCGGGTGGGGGTGTTCACACTTCCGTCATTCCTGCGCAGGCATGAATCTGGGCGATCTCCGGTGCCTGTATGCGCCGCGAGGTTGCGGGGGTCGCGCTGCGGTGCCGCCGAATGTTCGGCGGTAGATGGGCCGCGCTTACTGCGTGAGTTCCTGCCTGCGCAGGAATGACGGATGGGGCGCGGAGATGACGGATGGGGCGCAGGAATGGCGGCGGGAGAGATGGAGTGGCAAGGGATGAATTTGGGAAGGGGGGGTGAGGTGGCTCTGGGGTGAAGGTGCGAGGTACCCGCGGCGAGCGCGGGTTCCTGCCTGCGCAGGAATGACGGGGAGGGCGCAGGTGTGACGGGGGGGCGCAGGAATGACGGAGGGGCGCAGGAATGATGGAGGGGAGCTGGGGTGGCGGATCTTTTTTGCGCGGGCGTGGGGTCAGGCGTCGCTGCGGCGGGGGAAGGGGATGGCGGCCAGGGGGGTGGCGGCGAGGCCGATGATTGCGCAGCCTACTGCGCCTACGGCGATTTCTTGCGCCGTGTAGGGATAGATCTGGTGGTCGCCGCGGGCGGCGGACCAGACCAGTTCGGGGCCGGCCTCGGTCAGCGCGGGCCAGCCCCAGCCGAACCATGCGGAGACGAACAGGATGGCCGAGGCCGCAATCCAGATTGCGAGGGCGGTCTTCATCGCGCTGCTCCCCAATCAGCGTAGCCGATTGGGGATGAGCCTGGGGCGCGGGCGTGCGACGATAGGGGCATGCCTTCCATCGGACTGATCGGCTTCGAGCGTTCGGGCAAGACGACGCTGTTCAACGCGCTGACGGGCGCGGAGCGTCCGACCGGCTTTGGCGCGCACCCGGATGCGCACGAGGGCGTCGTGCAGGCGGCCGACGCGCGGCTTGAGCGGCTCTCGGCCCTCTACCAGCCACGCAAGACGACGCCGGCGACGCTGGAGGTGGTGGATTTCCCCGGCGCGGGCTTCTCGGGCGCGCTGGGCGGCGGGGAGGCGCCCGCCGCGCGCCTGCTCGATCAACTCTCGCAGCTCGACGCGCTGGCGCATGTGGCGCGGGCCTTCGACAACGACGCCGTGCCCCATCCCGCCGAGCGGATCGATCCGGCCGCCGACCTGGAAGCGATGCAGCTGGAGCTGACTTTCGCGGATCTGGCGCTGATCGAGAAGCGGCTACAGCGGATTGGGGAGGAGACGAAGTCGCTCAAGGCGGCGGAGCGAACCGCCGCCGATCGCGAGGCGGATCTGCTGCGGCGCTTGCAGGCGCATCTCTCGGAGGGCGGCGCGATGCTCGACGCGCCGCTTGCGGAAGAGGAGCGGGCCGGGCTGCGCCACTACCGCTTCCTGACCGAGCGCCCGCTGCTGACCGTGTTCAACCTCGGCGAAGACGACGCGGCCAACGCCGAGGCGGCGCTCTCTGCCTACGGCGCGGCGCCCGGCTCGGTTGGCCTGTGCGCGAAGCTTGAGGAAGAGCTGCGCGCGTTCGACGCCGACGAGGCGGCCGCCTACCGCGAGGAGTTGGGCGTCGGCGCGGGCGCGGTCGAAACGGCGCTGCAGGAGACGTTCCGGCTGCTGGGGCTGCGCAGCTTCTTCACGGTCGGCGAGGACGAGTGTCGCGCCTGGACGGTGCCCGGCGGGGCGACGGCACCGCAGGCGGCCGGGCGAATTCACTCCGACCTCGAACGCGGCTTCATTCGCGCGGAGGTGACGCGCTGGGACGATCTGCTCGAATGCGGCTCCGAGGCCGAGGCCAAGAAGCGCGCGCTGCTGCGCACCGAGGGCAAGGACTACGAGGTGCAGGACGGGGATGTGCTGCATATTTTGTTCAACGTTTAGGGGGGATGTGGCATGGCTGCGCTTGCGGCGGCGGTGCGGGAGTGACGGAGGAAGTGGGCGAGAGACTGTTGCGCACGCGCGGCCTTCCACCCCCCACCTAACCTCCCCCCTGGAAGGGGGGAGGGATGAATTGGGGAGGAGGGCGGGTGGGTTCCTGCCTGCGCAGGAATGACGGAGAGGGCGCAGGAATGGCGGCGGGGGTGCGGGAGTGACGGAGGAGGGTAGAGGTGACGGAGGAAGTGGGCGAGGGGCTGCTGCGCACGCACGGCCTTCCACCCCCACCTAACCTCCCCCCTAGAAGGGGGGAGGGATGAATTGGGGAAGAGGGCGGGTGGGTTCCTGCCTGCGCAGGAATGACGGAGAGGGGCGCAGGAGTGGCGGCGGGGGCACGGGAGTGGCGGAGAGGGCGTAGGAGCGGTGGCGGGAGCGCGGGAGTGGCGGAGAAGGGGCGGCGGTATTCTGGGCTTTATGGCGGATATCGTGAACGCGCCTGGGGCTGCTGCGGCGGGGGAGTTGGCTGCGGCGTTGCTGCGCGCGGCGCAGGAGGGGCCGGCGGTCGCTGCTTGCACCGTGCTTTCCGCGTCTGACGGGTCGGCGGTGGTTGGGGCGAAGATGCTTGTGCCGTGGGAGGGCGCGGCGCTGGGCTCGATTGGGGGCGGGGCGCTCGAAGCGGCGGTGCTGGAGCGGGCCCGCGCCGCGATCCCGCAGCACCTTGTGGCCACGCTCGCCTTTACGCCGCAGGGCGACATTGTCGAGGGGCGGCGGGCGATCGAGGCGGCCGAGGCGATCGTCGAGGTGCTGATCGAGGTGGTCGAGCCGGCCGCGACGCTGCTTGTCGTGGGCGGGGGGCATGTCGGCCGCGCCGTGGGCGAGGTAGGCGCGATGCTGGGGATGGATGTCGTGCTGCTCGACGACCGCGAGGACTACGCCAATCCGGAGCGCTTTCCCTATCCCTGCCGCGTGATCTGCGGCGATTTCGGCGAGGAGTTGGAGCGCTTTCCGATCAACGCCAACAGCTACATCGTGCTGGTCTCGCGCGGGCATCTGGTCGACGAGCTGAGCCTACGCCGGGTCGCCGAGCGTGGCGCGGGTTACGTCGGGATGATCGGCTCCAAGCGGCGCACCCGCACGGTGCTCGAACATCTTGCAGCCGACGGCGTTGACGAGCAGGCGCTGGCGAGGGTGTTCACGCCGATCGGTTTGGACATCGGCGCCGAAACGCCGGAGGAGATCGCGGTCGCGGTGCTGGCCGAGATCATTCTCGTGCGGCGCGGCGGCGGCGCGCTGCCGATGTCGGAGCGCGGGCGCGAGTTGGCCGCGCGCTAAACTCAATTCGGAGGGGAGCGGAGCATGCCCAACGACGAGGTTTACGAAGCGCTGACGGCGGCTGTGGCGGCCGGCGAGTCGGTTGCGCTGGCGACGGTGGCGCAGACGCTGGGCAGCACGCCGCGCAAGACGGGCGCGAAGATGCTGGTGCGAGAGGACGGCAGCTTCGTGGGCACGATCGGCGGCGGCTGCGGCGAGGCGGAGGTCTGGCAGGAAGCGATGGAGACGCTCGAAGAGGGCGAGCCGCGCATCGTGACGGTGGATCTGACCGAGCCGACCGACGGCGAGGACAAGATCTGCGGCGGGGTGATGCGCATCTTCGTGGAGCGACTCGAGGGCTGATGCGCCTGTAGGGCGGAAGGATGGCGGTTACCAATCGTCCACGCCCTCCAGCGGGGCGGTTGACGGGCCGGAGCCGAAGCGCTCGTCGGGGATGGCGCGCAGGGCGTCGAGCACTGCCATTGCCTGCTCCGCGCTCGCGTCTTCCAGCGGCAGGGCCTCCAGCGCTTCGCTGAGCGCTGTTTCCGCGGCTTCGCGCTGCGCTACACGGTCGGTCTCTCCGAACGACGGCGATTGAGTCTCAGCCGCCGCCCCTTCGCCCGGTGCAGTTGCTCCGCGCGAGCCGTCCTGCGCCCCACCGCCGGCTTGACGCTCTGCGGCGGCATCCGATTGCCCTGCGCCTGCGCCCTCCGATTCGCCCGCTTCGGCTTCCGCCCCGGCGGACGATGCTTCCGCGTTGGCCTCCGCCGCTTCCTGCGCCAGTAGCTGATTGACCAATTCGAGATTGATCTTGGCGTCGAGCAGATTGGGTTGGGTGCGCAGCGACTCGACGAATGCGGCGCGCGCGCCGAGCAGGTCGCCGCTGGCCCAGCGGTGGTTACCTGCGTGGAACAGCGCCAGGGCCCGCACCTGCGGGTCGTCGGAGCGCATCGCGCCGAGCGTCGCCGTCTCGGCGCGCTCGAACTCGCCCAGCTCGTGCAGGGCGCGGCCGGCGTTGAGCGCGAGGCTCGGCTCGTTGGGCGCGCGGCGCTGCGCTTCGCGGTACGACTCGAGCGCCTCGGCGTAGCGGCCCGCCGCGAAGTGGGCGTTGCCCTCGCGGTTGGCCCGCGACGCTGCGGAGTCGGCGCAGCCCGTTAGCCAGAGCGCCGCGAACACGATCAGCGCCGCCAGCGCGAGCCGCCGCCGCGCCCGCTCGCCGACGCGCTGGAGCGGCGCGGCGCGCAGCAGCGAGCCGCCCAGCAGCAGCGCGAGCGCCGCCGCCGCGAACCATTGGAACTGCTCGCGCGGCGCGGCGGTTCGCCGCTCTGGGCTGCGCGCGCGGTCGATCGCCGCGAGGTCGGCTGCGAGGCTGCTGAGCGCGCCCGGCGCGTCGACGCGCAGGTAGCGCCCGCCGCCGGCTGCGGCGATCGCCTGCAGCGCCCCTTCTTCGAGCCGCGAGATCACCTCGCGCCCGGTCCGCGCGTCGATCCGATTCGCGCCCTCCGCGCCGCCCGGCGCGGGCACCCGAGCGCCGAGCGCGCTGCCCACCCCCGCCGCGAATACCCGCGCGCCCGCCTCGGCCGCTGCCCGCGCCGCCGCCGTTGCGTCGCCCTCGTGCGTCTCGCCGTCGCTCAGCACGACGATCGCGCCACCCGCCGCACTGCCCGAGGCGCCGCTGCGCCGCAGCAGATCGAGCGACGCGCCGATCGCCGCGGCGATATTCGAGCCCGGCGGGACCAGCGACTCGCCCGCCTGCAGCGCGGCCAGCACCGCCAGCGCGCTGGCGTGATCCAGCGTCAGCGGAAAGCGCACGAACGGCTCGCCGGCGAAGATCACCAGTCCGAAGCGCGCCGTGCGCTGCGCGCCGACCAGCCGCCGCACTTCGGCGACGGCCGCGTCAAAGCGGCTGGGCCGCAGGTCGGACGCGGACATGCTCTGGGAGACATCGAGCGCGATCACCACGCCGAGCGGCGGCTGCTCAACCGCTGACTCGTCTGCGCCGAACTGCGGGCGCGCGGCGGCGAATGCGAGCAGCGCCAGCACAGCGGCCAGCGCGAGCGCCGCCCAACCGGCGCCCCGCCGCGCGGCGGAGGGCGCGACCGCGCCGCCGCCCAGTTCGCGCAGCGCCAGCAGGTGGAGCCGCCGCCGCCGCCAGAGCAGCCAAGCCAGCGCGAGGGCGAGCGGCGCGGCGGCCAGCGCCGCGAGCAGTGGGGGCGCGCCGAAGGTGATCATGGCATCCTCCGCCAGGGGCCGGCGCGCGCGCCGATTTCGAGCAGGATGAGGCCCAGCGCGGCGAGCAGCAGCCACGGCGCGAGTTCGCGCGAGCGCAGCAACGTCTCCTCGCCCACGCGCGCCCGCTCCAGCTGCGCGATCTCCTCGTAGGCCGCCGCCAGCTCGGTGGCGTCGGCGGCGCGGAAGTAGCGCCCGCCCGTCTCGTCGGCGGCGTAGATCAGCGGCAGCTCGTTGAACGAGACCGCCGCGGAGGTGCGCTGGCCCGACGGCAGCCCGATGGTGTAGATGCGCACGCCCAGCGCGCGAGCTACTGCCGCCGCCTGCTGGGTGGTCACGCCGGGCACGTTGTTTTCGCCGTCGGTCAGCGCGACCACCACGCGGCTGGCCGCCTGCGAATCGCGCAGCAGATCGACCGCCTCCGCCATCGCCAGGCCCAGCGCTGTCCCGTCGGGGATTAAGCCGCTGCGCACCGAGGTTTCGATCAGCGTGTCGATCGCTGCGAGATCCAGCGTCAGCGGGCTGAGCACCAGACTGCTGCGCTGGAAGATCACCAGCCCGATGCGGTCGTCCTCGCGCTGCGCGATGAAGTCGCGCGCGACCCGCCGCGCGGCGTCGATCCGCGTCTCCTCGCCGCCCAGCCGAAACTGCGTCATTGAAGACGAGGTGTCGATCGCCAGCACGATGTCGATTCCCTCGGCCGGGCGCACCGCTTCAACGACGGTCGTCTGCGGTCGGGCGGCCGCGACGACGATCAATCCCGCCGCCGCCAGCCGCAGCGCGCCGAGCCAGGGCAGCGTGCGCAGGATGAGCCCCGCCGCCGGCAGACGGTCAACCGCCGACTCGACTGCCGCATTGATTGCCGGAAGGCGCGGCAGCAGGTAGCTCGGCCCCGGCTGGCGGGCCAGCCGCCAGAGCGCCCAGCCGTAGAGCGGAACGAGCGCCAGCAGCGCCAACAGGGCCGGATCGTCGAACCGCATCAGGACGTCTCCGCGTCGTTCGGGCGCTCGCTGCCGATGATCGCCGCGGCCAGCTCGCGGTAGCCGGCCAGCCGCTCGGGCGGCGGCGTCTGTTCGGCGAAGGTGACTGCGTCGCACTCGCGCAGCAGGGTGCGTACGCGCTGCACCGTCGAAGCGGAGGCACCGGCCGCGGCGAGCTGCTCGGGCAGCTCGCCGCTGGTCAGGCTCCGCGCCGGGATCTCGTAGCGCCGCGCCAGATGCGCGCGCACCGCCGCCGCCAGCGCGCGGCAGAGCTCCGCCGCGCTGGCGTCCTGATCGATCTCCGCCAGCGTGGGCAGCGGCTCCGGCTCCGGTGCGGGAGTCTGGCGCGGCGCGGCGCGGCGGCGAGCGCGAATGCCCAGCACCCGCGCTAGCACGAAGCCCGCGCCGATCGCCAGCAGCGCCGCGATCCAGAACGCGAAGCCCGATCCGCCCTCGATCTCCTGCGGCGGGGTTAGCGGGCGGGCCGACGCTGCTCCGTCGGTTCCCGAGGGCAACGCCGAGACCACCTCCACCCGTTGTGGCGGCGGCGTCAGCGTTTGCCGCCCACCGGTGCCGACCACCACGATCGGCGGCAGCGCCGCCTCAAATGTCCCAACCTCGAACGCCGCCGTGCGCCAGACCACCAGCGTCAGGCCCGGCTCGACGAGCTCGAGCTCGGCCAGCGCGGCGTCGAGCCGCCCCAGCTCGGTCATCGCGGAATCCACTTCCACCCGCGCATCTTCCGCGTGGCGCACTTCGACGCGAAAGACGATCGGATCGCCGACGGTCGGCGGGCCGCCTTCCCCCGCCACGATTTCCACCGTCAGTTGCGCGTCTTCCTGCGCCGCTGCAAGCTCCCCCGCAAGCCCGGCGGCGAGCGCCAGCGCGCTCATGAGCAGCATCAGCAACAATCTCACGGCCGACGCTGCCGCTCGCGCAGCAGAGCGAGCAGCGGCCCGCTCCAGTCGCGCTCCGCGTCGATCACCAGCGCGTCGACGCCGCAGCCGCGCAGCTGCGCCTCCAGCGCGGCGCGCTCCCGCCGCAGCGCCGCCGACTGCGCCTCAGCCAGGCCGGCGTCGGCCAGCAGCACCGCGCCCGACTCGCTGTCCGCCCACTGCGCGAGGCCGCTCGTGGGCAGCGCCGACTCGCCCTGGTGCCGCACCGCGATCGCCACCACATCGTGCCGCCGCCCCAGCCGGCGCAGCGCGGCGCGCCAGACTTCGGGCGGCTCGCCGCTGGCGAAATCGGAGATGATCACCACGATCGCCCGCCGTCGCAAGAGCCGCTCCGCGTAGCTGAACGCGCCCGCCAGGTCGGTGCCCGCGCCCGATTGCGTGAGCAGGTCGCGGATGATCCGCTGGACATGCTGCGGGCGCGCGGACGGCGCGACGCCGTACTCGATCTGATCGCTGAAGGCGACCGCGCCGACCTGGTCGTTGCTGCGCGCCGCCGCCAGACCGAGCGTCGCCGCGAGATCCAGGCCCACATCGTGCACGCTGCGGCCCGGGCGGCCGAACGCCGTCGAGGCGCTCACGTCGACCAGCAGCAACACGGTTTGCTCGCGCTCCTCGACGTAGCGCCGCACGTACGGCGCGCGCAGCCGCGCCGTCGCTTTCCAGTCGATGCTGCGCACATCGTCGCCCGGCGCGTAGGGGCGCACATCGGCGAACTCCAGCCCGCGTCCGCGAAAGGCGCTGCGGTACTCGCCCGCCAGCTGATCGCGCAGCACGCGGCGCGCGCGCAGCTCGATTTCGCCGACCCGCCGGCGCAGCGCGTCCCCGCGCAGCGGCGCGGGCTCCGCGGGCAGCGGCGGAAAGAGCGCCGTCCGAAGCGATTGCAGCAGCCCTGCCGCCACTGTCCTCCTCCGACCCGTTTACGACACTTACGGCAGGGGCACGCCGAGCAGCAGCCGCTCGATCACCGCGTCCGCCGTCACGGAGTCCGCCTCCGCCTCATAGGTCAGCACCAGCCGATGCCGCAGCACATCCAGCGCCAGCGCCTTGACGTCGTCGGGCGTCGCGTAGTCGCGCCCTTCGATCAGGGCGTGCGCCAGCGCCGCCTGGGCGAGCGCCGCCGTGGCGCGGGGCGACGCCCCGTGCGCGACGTAGCCGCCCAGCTCGCGCTCGACCCGCGCGGGCGAGCGCGAGGCGCGGCTCAGCTGCACCACGTAGTCGCGCAGCCGCGGCTCCATCCGCACCGCGCCGACCTCGCGGCGCAGCGCCAGCAGCGAGGCTGCATCCATCACCGCCGCCGGCTGCTGCTGCTCGCCGGCCAGCTGCCGATCCAGCACCTCCCGCTCTTCGCGCTCGCTGGGGTAATCGACCACCACCTTGAGCATGAAGCGGTCCAGCTGCGCCTCGGGCAGCGGGTAGGTGCCCTCCTGCTCGATCGGATTCTGCGTGGCCAGCACCAGGAAGGGCTGGGGCAGCGCGAAGCTCTCGCCGCCGATGCTGACCTGCCGCTCCTGCATCGCCTCGAGCAGCGCCGACTGCACCTTGGCCGGCGCGCGGTTGACCTCGTCGGCCAGCAGCACATTGGCGAAGATCGGCCCGCGGCGCACCTCGAAGCGCGACTCGGCCGCGTTGTAGATCTCGCTGCCGGTCAGGTCCGCCGGCAGGAGATCGGGCGTGAACTGCACACGCACGTAGGAGGCCCGCAGCGAGGCCGCCAGGGTTGAGACGGTGAGCGACTTGGCCAGGCCGGGCACGCCCTCGATCAGGCAGTGGCCGTCGCAGAGCAGCGCGACCAGCAGGCGCGTGATCAGCGCGTCCTGGCCGACGATCACCTTGCCGATCGCCGCCCGCAGCTCGCTCAGCCCGCCCAACTCGCCGTCTTGCGACATCAACGCCTCCCGCCCGAACCGCCGTCGCAGTCTATCCGCGCCACCTATCATGCCCCCACTGTGCGCTTGCCGCGCACCCAATTGAGGAAGAGCGGAAGGCTGCATCATGCGCTTCGGCGTCGCGATTGGAAACCTCGGCGCGTTCGGCGATCCGGCCGGCGTCGACGCCTGCATCGAGGTCGCTCAGGCGGCCGACCAACTCGGCTTCGACTCGGTCTGGACCAACGACCACATCGTCGTCCCGACCAACATCGAATCGCGCTACCCCTACAACGAGAGCGGCATCTTCCCCGCCTCGCCGGCGGTGCAGTGTTACGAGCCGCTGGTGATGATGAGCGCGCTGGCGGCCGCCACCGAGCAGGTCCAAATCGGCTGCTCCGTGCTGGTCATCCCCTACCGCCATCCCGCGGTCGTGGCCAAGATGCTGGCCGCCGCCGACCGCATTTCGGGCGGGCGGATTGTGCTCGGCGCAGGCGTCGGCTGGATGCGCGAGGAATTCGACGCGCTGGGCCTGCCGCCCGAGCATTTTGAGCACCGCGGCTCCGTGACCAACGAGTACCTGCGCGCGATGAAAGAGATGTGGACCAACTCCGGGCCCAGCTCGTTCCACGGCGAATACGTCGAATTTGAAAACGTCGGCGCGTACCCCAAGCCGACGCAGGCGGGCGGCATCCCGATCGTGATCGGCGGCAACGGGATCAACGCCTGGCGGCGCGCCTCGCGCTGGGGCGACGGCTACCACGCGGCGTTCCAGCCGATCGATTCGCTCGCCTACGAGATCGAGGGCGTGCGCGAAGTCTGCCGCCGCGACCGGCGCGACCCGGACGAACTCGAAATCTCGATGCTCTCCGGCATCCGGCTGACCGAGGAAGCCTGGCCCGAAGACGAGCGCCCGCTGCTCTGCGGCAACCCGGACGAAATCGCGGCCGACCTGCTCTCGCTGGGCAAGGTCGGCCTCGAACACCTCGTCGCCACCCCCACCGCGCGCGCCGACAGCCAACTCCAGCGGGTGCTTAGCGGCATCGAGCTGATGGCCGCCGAAATCCTGCCCGCTTACCAATAACGCCCCAACAACGCCGCAATCCCGGCCTGCGCAGATCAGTACAGGAGCCCGCCATGAAATTCGGCATTCCGATCGGCAATTTCGGCACGTTCGGCAAGTACGGCGACGCGGCCGATGTCGTCGCCGTCGCGCAGAACGCCGAGGCGCTCGGTTACGACTCTGTCTGGGTGCATGACCACATCTTCATGCCCGCCAAAATCGACTCGCGCTACCCCTATAACGAATCGGGCGTGGCCGGCTTCGCCTACCACCAGGACATCTACGACCCGCTGGCGATGATGGCCGCCGTCGCGGTGCGCACCGAGCGCGTGCAGATCGGCACCAGCGTGCTGATCATTCCCTACCGCGATCCGCTGCACCAGGCGCAAATGCTGGCCACGCTCGACCAGCTCTCGCACGGCCGAATCGTACTCGGCATCGGCGTCGGCTGGATGGAGGAAGAGTTCAACGCGCTCGGCCTGGCCGACCACTTCCCGATCCGCGGGCGCATCACCGATGAGTGGATGCGCCTCTGCATCGAAACCTGGACCGCCGAAGGCCCCACTTCGTTCAAAGGCGACTACTACGAATTCTCCGAAATGGGCGGGCTGGTCGGCTGCGTGCAGAAACCGCACATCCCGATCTGGGTCGGCGGCAAGGGTTCAATCGCCGCCCGCCGCGTCGCCCGTTACGGCTCCGGCTACCACACAATCACCTCAACGCCCGATGAGGTCGCCGCCGAAATCAAACTCGTTCACGACGAAATGGAGCGGCAGGGCCGCGACCCGTCCCAAATCGAGGTCTCGATGCTCGGCCCGATGGTGCTGCTCGACGGCGACCCGGACAGCGTACGCGGCTTCCCTGCCGTAGCCGGCGGCGGCCACGATCAGATCATCGACACGCTCGGTCAATACCAGGACGCCGGCCTCGACCACGCCCTCACCCTGCCCGCCTACAGCGCCCCCAACTGGGACATCACCCCCCAACAGCACCTCGAAGCCATGCAGGAGCTGGCAGAGGAGGTGATGCCGGCGCTGCGCTGAGCGGTACGGCAAGGCGCGAGACGCCGCGCTGCCCCAGAGAGGCAGGGAGAATGTGAGTATGCTCATCTCCCTGATTGGCCTGGTCATCGCAGTAGTATTCGCTCTGCGCGGCCCGCTGCCCTTTGCGCCTCCGACCGCCGCGGACGGGATCTGCGGACGCACTGCCGTGGTGCGGGATGCGATCCTCGCTGAGATCGCTGGCGCGACCGACTGCTCGGAAGTCACTGCCGTTCACCTCGCCAACATTCAGCCGCGGCTGACGTTGCACAACGAAGGCATTACATCCCTTCAAGCTGGGGACTTCGCCGGCCTGACGAGCCTCCAGTCGCTTTGGCTCCACGACAACTTACTAACCAGCCTCCCCGACGGCGTATTCGCGGATCTTACAAATCTGCGCAAGCTGGGCCTGAGCAACAACCGCCTGGCGGCTCTGACGGGCTCAGAGTTCACAGGCCTTCACAAGCTGGAGAGCTTGTGGCTGCACGGGAACGACCTGACCGAGCTGCCGCAAAGCGCCTTCAGCGGTTTGGGCAACCTGCTCAAGCTGAACCTGAACGGCAACGGCTTGAGCGAGCTCCCCGCGGATGTGTTCAGCGACCTGGCCAAGCTTGAGCACCTGTGGCTCCGCCGCAACGCCATCAGCGAATTGCCGCCCACAGTTTTCCACAGCCTGCGCAGCCTCCGGAACATTGACCTCGGGAGCAACGAGATCGATTCGTTGCCGGAAGGCCTCTTTGACGGGAATGCCGGGCTGGAGCGCATCTGGCTTGACAAGAACGGAATCTCGACGTGGCACCCCGATGTGTTTACCAATCTGTACAGCCTGACGCTGCTCGATCTTTCGGGCGGCCGTCCGTCCAAGCCTGTGCCGCCACCGCCGCCGTTTCCGAAGCTACCGCAGATCGTCCCGCCTCCGCCCGCCGAGGGCGACGCTCAGGATCAGGAAGGTCAGACTGGGCCCTCGGGCGCGTCCGGCGAATCGCAATGCGCTGGCTTCTCCGTCGCCACGGAGGTACTGACCCCGGAACGGTTCGCAGACCGCGAAGAGATCGTGGTCGACCACGTTCCCGCATCAGGCGTGTGCTGGGCGCGGACTCATTTCCGAAAGATCGACACGCCCGATGCCGGAGCGAGCTGCACTGTGACAATGACGCCTGTGGCGTATGCCGGCGGCGGGATGACCCTCGAGCAGAAACGCAAGGGCGAGTGCGACTGGATCGAGATCATCGACATACTCTCGCCGGCCGGCGGCGGCTACGCGCCGCCAGCGCGCGGTCCGATTGGGACATCTTCTCCAACAGCACCTCGAAGCCATGCAAGAACTGGCGGAGGAGGTGATGCCGGCGCTGCGCTGAAACCGGGAGGGCGATCTACTCTTTTGGGCGGCGTTCCGAAAGCAGATCACGCCCAAGCACGAAGATCGTCACAGCCAGCGTCGCGGCGGCGTACGGCGCGACCGACCGGACGGTGGGCGCCTCGATCCATTGGGGCGAGGATGACAGCGCCGCGATGACCAGGGTGATCGCAATGATCACCCCGGCCATCACGGCGACTGTTCGCGCTGCGAGGAGACACCTGCGAAGCATCACGCGCACCCGCTCGCTGACCATCCCTGGCCGCGCAGCGTACAGTCCCCTGAGCACCACCCCGCAGCTATGTAAGATCTGGTGCTGGACCTGATGCCGGCGCCGCGCACTACCTGAAACAGCGATTCGGCAACACGCCCGCCCCATGCAGCGCGCCTGCTGTCCCGAAGACAGCGAAGATGGTGTAGGAGATCGGATCGAAGCCATAGACGATAGCTGAGATCGTGAGCGGCGCTGCCGCAACAGCGATGACCAGCAGCCTGCGGAGAGTCAGCAGGGCCGCGAAGCTCCTGATGCGCTTGGACATGTTTCGCCCTTTCCCGTTGGCCAGGCCCCGCGCCCGAGCATGCTCGCACCCTCAGCGTACCTATACGCTGCGTCACGACGCGGGAACGGAGTTGCGCTGTGGATTTTCTGCGCCGCTTCCTGCCGAAGCTTGGCATCGGGTTGGTCCTCGCCTGCGGCGTCGTCCTGTTCGGTCCTCCGGCGTTCGGCATCGTGTACCTGGGCGCTTGGTCCCTGGCTACCGGCCAGCCGCCGACTGTGTCTCTCGGCGGTGAACGGGCGAGCCGCGAGACGGTTGATCTGCCGCCGCCTCTCCGTGTGGAGCTTCCGGCCATTCCCCTGCCGCCTGAGCCGGGCGCGGAGCGGATTTGGACGGTTGATTCCGGCGAGTGCGAGGGTTTTTCGTCGGTCACGCTCAGGCTGACGCCGGAGCGCTTCGATCGGGAGCCGGCAATCGTGGTCGACCACTTCCCTGAGCGGGGCGATTGCTGGGCGCGCTCAATGTTTCGGCGGTACGGCGATCCTCCTGATGGGGCGGTCTGCGAAGTGACTGTGGAGCCGATCGTTCACGCCGGCGGCGAGCTGAGTGTGCGACGGTCTACGAGCTCCGGCTGTCTGGGTTGGATTGCGTTCGGGGGGCGCATCTCGCCTGCGGGCAGCGGCCTGCCGCCGCCTTAGGGGGTGTTCGTGCTTGCATGATTGAGTGTGCTGGCTCGCGGCGTCCCACCCCCCACCTAACCTCCCCCCTGGAAGGGGGGAGGGATGAATTGGGGAAAGAAGAGGGTGTTGGGTTGGTTCCTGCCTGCGCAGGAATGACGGGAAAGGGGAGCGGCGCGGGTGATCGGGGCGGAGCATGATTGGTGTGGCGGATCGGGTGTTCAGCGCCTGTAGAATGCCTGATTGAGTAGCGCCTCCTACTGCCGAACGGGGGTCGAGGAGGATGGCCATGTCCGCGCCCGTCATCATCGAAGCTGCGATTAATGGCGGCACGCCCAAGTCGCGCAACCCCAACTCGCCGCGCAGCGTTGAGGAGATTGCGGCTGAGGCCGTGCGCGCGGTCGACGCCGGGGCGGCGATCGTCCACAACCACAACGACGACGCGGTGATCGGCGAAAGCGCCCGCGTCCGGGCGGGCTGGCACGACCCGCAGCCCTACATCGACGCCTGGCGGGCCGCGCTCGACCAGCGCCCCGACACGATCTTCTACCCCACCCAGGCGAGCGGCGGGCCGGGCACCGACATTAGCGTGCGGCTCAGCCACATCGCCGCGCTCGACGCCGCCGGCGTGCTGGGGCAATCGCTGATCGACCCCGGCTCGGTCAATCTCGGCGGCGCCGACGCCGAAGGTCTGCCCAACGACAACGACGCGGTGTACATCAACACCTACCGCGACGCGCGCGGGATGTTCGCGCTGGCCAACCGGCTTGGTCGCGGCGCGAGCATCTCGATCTTCGAGCCGGGTTTCCTGCGCGTGGTGCTCGCCTACCAGAAGAAAGGGCTGGTCCCGCCCGGCTCGCTGGTCAAGCTCTATTTCAGCGGCGGCGACCCGCTCGGCTTCGGGCTGCTGCCCAACGCCGCCTGCCTCGACGCCTACCTCTCAATGCTGGAGGGCACGGGGCTGGCCTGGTCCGTCGCGCTGCTCGGCGGCGATGTCGTCGAGCAGGGGTTGGCCCGCCTCGCACTCGAACGCGGCGGCCACGTGCGCGTCGGCCTCGAGGACTACGCCGGCCCCCGCCAGCCGACGAATGTCGAGCTGCTCGAGGAGCTGGTCGGCTTGTGCGACGAGGTTGGCCGGCCAGTGGCGAGTCCGACTGAGGCGCGGGCGCTGCTGGGTCTGCCTGATTGACGGTGGACGGCAGGGGTGCGGTACGGCCGATGGTGGCGGCTCGTGGGCTCCTACCCCCCACCTAGCCTCCCCCCTGGAAGGGGGGAGGGATGAATTTGGGTGAGGGGTTGGTGACGAGGTGGGTGGTTCCTGCCTGCGCAGGAATGACGACGGCTAGCGGACTGCGCCGCAGGCTTTTAGGGACTCGGCTTTTTGGCCGTTGAGGCCGATTTCGGTGAGGATTTCGTCGGTGTGCTGGCCGGGGTGTGCGGGCGGGCCCTGGATTTCGCTTTCGGTGCGGCTGAAGCGGGGGGCGGGGCCGGGCTGGACGACGCCGGCGACCTCTTTGAACGCGTCGCGGGCTTTGGCGTGGGGGTGTTCGGGCGCTTCCCAGGGTTCGAGCACGGGGCCGAAGCAGACGTCGCTGCCCTCGAAGACGGCTTCCCACTCGGAGCGCGTCTTGGTGCGCACGATGGCCGCGACGCGCTCCTTCATCTCCGGCCAGCGGGTGCGGTCGTTCTGCGCGGGCAGCGGTTCGTCCTTGAGCCCGGTCAGCTCGAGCAGTTCGGCGTAGAACTGGGGCTCGATCGAGCCGAGCGCGATGTATTTGCCGTCGAGCGTCTCGTAGGCGTCGTAGTAGTGCGCGCCGGTGTCGAGCACGTTGGAGGCGCGCCCGCGGTTCCAGAAACCGGAGGCGAGGCCGCCGTGGACGGAGGTGATCAGGGAGCTCGCGCCGTCGACCATCGCGGCGTCGACGACCTGTCCCTTGCCGCTGCGCTGGGCTTCGAGCAGGGCGCCGAGCATGCCGACGGCGAGGTACATGCCGCCGCCGCCGAAGTCGCCGACGAGGTTGAGCGGGGGCACCGGGGCCTGTCCCTTGCGGGCGATCGGCGCGAGCGCGCCGGCCAGCGCGATATAGTTGATGTCGTGCCCGGCCATCGAGGCGTAGGGGCCATCCTGGCCCCAGCCGGTCATGCGCCCGTAGACGATTCGGGGGTTGCGCTCGAGGCAGATCTCAGGGCCCAGGCCGAGCCGCTCCATGACGCCGGGGCGGAAGCCTTCGAAGAGCGCGTCGGCGCCCTCGATCAGCGTCAGCGCGACCTCGACGCCCTCGGGGTTCTTCAGGTCCAGGGCGATCGAGCGTCGGCCGCGGGCGAGCAGGTCGCCGGGCGCGCGCGTCGGGGCGTCGGCGGGTACATTGGCGGCGCGGTCGATCCGCACGATGTCGGCGCCCATGTCGGAGAGAATCATCCCGCAGAACGGCCCCGGGCCGATTCCCTGAAACTCGATGATCCGAATGCCCTCAAGCGGTCCCATGTCCGATGCTCCCTCCGTGCGCGCCGTGTGCACCGTGTGTACGGGGCGCGCGTGCCGTGTCACGGCCAAGATACCGCGATGACGGGCGAGTCGGTCCGAATCGCTCTCGCCGGGCGCGCCGAAGCGCCGGCGGTGATCGAGCTGATTCACCGCGTGTTCGACGAATACGGCTTCATCTGGGCGCCTGAGGAGGAATTCTGGGACCTGCTCGGGGCGGAGTTTCCCTACCTGGAGCCGCGCGGGGCGCTGTGGGTGGCGCGCGACGCGGCGGGGCGGATTGTCGGTTCGATCGCGGCGGAGCGGATCGACGCGGCGACGGTGGAATTCCACCGGCTCTATCTCGACGCGCATTTGCGCGGCGCGGGGCACGGGCGGCGGCTGATGCTGGAGACGCTGGCCTGGGCGCGCCGCGCGGGCTGCCGCGACGCGGTGCTCTGGTCGGACACGCGCTTCGATGACGCACACCGGCTCTACGAGCGGCTGGGCTTCCGGCGCAGCGGCGAGAGGGCGCTGGAGGACGTGAACGCGACGGTGGAGTTCCGCTACGAGCGGCGCGTCGATCCGGATCGAGCTGCGGGTCAAGAGGCGGCTGCGGGGGAGAACGAGCCGGCGGCAGATTGACCCTGTACAAGTAGCGCGACTACGATCCTTCTGGCGTCCTGCGAGACGCCTTGCGGCGCGCGCGTGGGGACCGCGCGCCGATTACCCCGTGGGGGCTCTGTGTCGGAACTCTTCGAGAACTACGGAGCGGTGTTGGTCGCCATCCCGGTCGGGGTGATTCTCGTGCTGACCGCGCTGCTGGCGAGCAAGCTGCTGGCGCCGCAGCGGCGCACGGCGCTCAAGGGGCAGGTCTACGAGTGCGGGATGCTGCCGATCGGCCGCAACTGGGCGCAGGTCCACGTGCGCTACTACACCTACGCGCTGCTCTTCCTCGTCTTCGATGTCGAGGTCGTCTTCCTCTTCCCCTGGGCTGTGAGCTTCCTGGGGCTGGTCGACACTTCCGACATCGGCCGCACGGTTCTCTGGCAGATGGTTCTGTTCATCGGCACCCTCCTGGTGGGTCTCGCCTACGCCTGGCGCAAGGGCGTGTTCGACTGGAAGAGCAACTGATGGCCGACGCTCCGCACATGCCCGATCCGACGCCCGTGATCATCTCTCCGGAGACGATGCGGCTGACCGCGGTGGACGACACGCCGCCCAACGTGCCCTACAAGGTGGTGCTGCCGGGGGTGATGCAAGCGCCCGCCGAGGCGCTGATTTCGGCTGCGCGGAAGTCTTCGCTTTGGCCGATGACGTTCGGGCTGGCCTGCTGCGCGATCGAGATGATCGCCACCTACATGGCCAACCATGACCTGGACCGCTTCGGCATCGTGCCCTGGCCGTCGCCGCGCCAGAGCGACGTGATGATTGTGGCGGGCACGGTGACGAAGAAGATGGCGCCGGCGGTGAAGCTGCTCTACGAGCAGATGCCGCATCCGAAGTGGGTGATTTCGATGGGCGCCTGCGCGACCAACGGCGGCCCATACACGCAGTACGACCGGGTGGTGCAGGGAGTGGACAACATCGTGCCGGTGGATGTCTACGTGCCCGGCTGCCCGCCCCGCCCCGAAGCGTTGATCGACGGCCTGCTCGCGCTGCAGGAGAAAATCGTCGAAGAACGCAGCCGCGGCTACTGAGCGGCGCGCGCCATGACCACCACGAGCGACGAGATCACGACCGCCCTGGAGCCGCCGCCCGGCTCGATCGCCGACACGTATCGGCTGGTGATGCCGCTGATTCGGTTCGACGCGGCGCTGACCAAGGGCGACGATGTGGCGCTGACCGTCGCGCCGGAGTTTGTCCACGAGGTGCTGGAGCGGGGGCGGGACGACGCGCGGCTGGGGATGAATTTGCTGCGCAATCTGACCGCGGTGGACTGGATCGAGCGCGGGCTGGAGCTGGTCTACCACCTCTACTCGATCGAGCACCGCCATGCGGTGGCGATCAAGTGCTGGCTGCCGGGCGAGGGCGGGGCGGTGTCGAGCGCGACGGATCTGTTCGCGACGGCGGACTGGGCGGAGCGCGAGTGCCGCGAGATGTTCGGCATCGAGTTCCTCGGGCATCCCGACCCGCGCAATCTGCTGCTGGACGAGGACCTCGACATTCACCCGCTGCGCAAGAGCCATCCGCTCGCGCCGATCGAGATCGAGCAGGGCGTCGATGTCGAGTACTTCACCAAGCAGTTCCCGCCGGAGGGGCCGGTTCGCCCGCAGGAGAAGGCGGCGGACGAGGCCGATGCGGCGGCGGCGCGGCCGGAGCGCAAACCGGACGCGGAGTTGACCGACGAGGAGCGCGAGGCGAAGCGCGCCGAGCAGGCGGAGCGAGTCAGGCTGGCCCGCGAGTTGGCGGCGGCGCGGCGGGCCGAACGCGCCGCCGGCGCGCCGCCGGCCGGCGGTCCGCGGCCCGAGGGCGCTGCTCCGCCTCCCGCTCCGGCGGCTGCGGCCACTGCCAGCGCTGCGGCGCCCGAGGTCGCGTCCGCGCCGGCGGCAGCGCCGCCGAGCGACGACCGGCCGCCGGCTCCGCCGCCGCCCGAACTGCCGACCATCCCCGACGCCGAAGAGGACCCCGAAGGCCGCGCCGCCGCGCAGGCTGAGCGGGTCCGGATCGGCCGCGAGCTGGCCGCCGCGCGGCGCGCGCAGCTGCGCGGCGAGTGAAGGCGACGCTGCCATGACCACCTTCCAGCAAACCGTCGAGGGCGAGATTCTGACCGAGCCGGTCGTCGTCGAGCGCGAGTTCGAGACGGTCGATATGAACATCAACATCGGCCCGCAGCACCCGGCCACGCACGGCGTTTTCCGCATGGTGCTGACCGTGGACGGGGAGATGGTCAAGGACGCGGTCCCCTACATCGGCTACATGCACCGCGGGGGCGAGAAGCTCTCGGAGAATCTCGATTACCGCGGCGCGCTGGGCTACCAGGATCGCACCGACTATCTGGCCGCGTTCAACTCGGAGTGGGTCTACTGCAACGCGGTCGAGCGCCTGGCCGGGATCGAAATTCCCGAGCGCGCCGAATACATCCGGCTGATCTCTCGGAGCTCAACCGGATCCTCTCGCACTTCATGTTCATGGGCGCGTTCGGCACCGACGTCGGCTACTTCGGCACGGCGTTCACCTGGACGTTCAAGGAGCGCGAGCGGATTCAGGATCTCTTCGAGGCGGTCTGCGGCGACCGCATCATGTACAACTACTTCCGCGTGGGCGGGCTGGCCTGGGAGCCGCACGAGTCGTTCGTGGAGGACGCCAACTGGGTGCTGGACCAGGTCGAGGTCGGCATCGCCGATGTGGACAACCTGATGACCGACAACGAGGTCTTCGTGGCGCGCTGCCGCGACGTGGGAACGATGTCCGCCGAGGAGGCGATCTCCTACGGCGTGACCGGGCCGATGCTGCGCGCCTCGGGCGTCTCGTTCGACCTGCGCGTGGACGAGCCCTACTCGATCTACGACCGCTTCTATTGGGAGATCCCGATTGGCGAGCGCGGCGATGTCTACGACCGCTATCTGGTGCGGCTGGAGGAGATGCGCCAGTCGGTCAGCATCGTGCGGCAGGCGCTGGATCAGATGCCGACCTCGGGCCCGATTGTGGCCGAGCGGCTGCCGGCGCGGCTGCGCCCGGAGCCGGGCGAGATTTACATGCGGCAGGAGAATCCGCGCGGCGAGTACGGCATCTACATGGTCGCCGACGGCACGGACAAGCCGTGGCGGGTGAAGATGCGCAGCCCGTGCTTCCACAACCTGTCGTCGCTTCGGCCGCAGGTGATCAACTCGTATCTGGCCGACGCAGTGGTCGCGCTCGGCTCGATCGACATCGTGCTTTGCGAGGTGGACCGCTGAAACACGCAGCTCAACTCCACCGCGCACCCGCCAGCCTGATGGCGCATAGCCACCGCAGGCGGTATCACAGTCTGCGCAGCAGGGACGACGCCTGATGCCCGACCTCCTCGTACTTGGTCAGTTCGCCGGCGTGAACATGCCCGATTGGGTGGATGCGCTGCTGCGCGTCATGTTCATCGTCGCGCTGATGACGATCAACGCTTTCGCGCTGATCTACCTCGAGCGCAAGATCCTGGCGCGCTTCCAGGCGCGGGTGGGGCCGACGCGCACCGGGCCGATCGGCACGCTGCAGTCGATCGCCGACGCGCTCAAGCTGGTGACCAAGGAAGATGTGCGGCCCAGCACGGCGGACCGCTGGGCCTTCGAGCTCGCGCCCTACATCGCCTTCGTGCCCGTCTTCCTGATTTTCGTGCCGATGCCGTTCACGGAGACGTGGTTCATCCGCGACCTCAACCTGGGGCTGCTCTACGTCTTCGGGGTGCTCGGGCTGAACATCGTCGGGGTGGTGATGGCGGGCTGGGGCTCGGATAACAAGTACGCGCTGCTGGGCGGGGTGCGCGCGGCGGCGCAGGCGATCTCCTACGAGATTCCGATGCTGCTGATCGTGGTCAGCGTGGTGATGGTGGCGGCGGGGCGGCTGGCGACCGACGGGGATGTGGCAGCCGCGGTCAGCATCAACGGGATCGTGGCCGATCAGACCACGACGCCGTACATTCTGCTCCAGCCGCTCGGCTTCGTGATCTTCCTGATCGGCGCGTTGGCCGAGCTGCACCGCCCGCCCTTCGACATGCCGATCGCGGAGTCGGAGGTGGTGGGCGGCTATTTCGTGGAGTACTCGGGGATGCGCTGGGGGATGTTCTTCCTGGCCGAGTACACGGCGCTCTTCCTGGTCGTGCTGCTGGCCTCCTCGATTTTCCTGGGCGGCTGGAACTGGCCATTCGGCGCGGATGTGGGGCTCGGCCTGCAGATTGTGCTGACGCTGGTCAAGACCTCGGTGCTGATCGTGCTGATCATCGGCTCGCGCGCGCTCTTCCCGCGCCTGCGGATCGACCAGCTGATGTCCTTCTCCTGGAAGGTGCTGCTGCCGTTCTCGATCGTGCAGGTGCTGGCCAACGGCATCATCCTGGCCTACGGGGGTCCCGACTGGGTGGTGGGTCTGGTTTCGTTCGCGCTGCTGCTGGGCCTCTTCGGCCTGGTCTACGGGCTGATGCGCACGCGCAAGGGAGGCGACACGACCCGTACGATCCAGACGACGCCCGCCCGCCCGCGGGTGATCACCAGTCCGGAAGTCACGCCGGTCGAAGCGGGCGGCGGCGACTGATGCGCGGCGGGGAACGGGGAAAGGAGGCGAGCTCGTGGGCGACGGTGTGACCGCAACGCAGGTCGTCTTCTGGATTCTGGCGGTGGTGATGCTGGTCAGCGCGCTGGGCGTGGTGACGGCCGGCAACATCGTCTACGCGGCGCTGTTCTTCATCGCGGCGCTGGCCGGGGTGGCGGGCATCTACCTGATCCTCGCGGTCGAATTCATCGCGCTCGTGCAGCTGCTGATCTACGGCTCGGCGGTGGTGATCCTGATTCTCTTCGCGTTGATGCTGACGCGCGCGCGGGAGCGCCCGCAGGCGCTGTTCGGCAGAACCCGTCCGTTGGGGATCGCCGCGGCGGCGGGGCTGCTGGCGGCGCTGATCGGCGGGATTGTGGCGACGCACTGGGTGGAGCCCGGTTCGAGCACCGACTTCCAGCCGATTGCGCTGCAGCAGATCGGCGACGTGATCTTCACTGTGTGGATCGTGCCCTTCATCATTGTCGGGGTGCTGCTCTCGATTGCGCTGGACGGCGCGATCATGCTGGCCTCGCCGGATGAGGAGGAGTAAGCGATGCCGGCGCTCGAACATGTCCTGGTGGTCAACGCGGTGCTGTTCGCGATCGGCGCGATGGGGGTGCTGACGCGGCGCAACGCGGTGTTGATCCTGCTCTCCGTGGAGCTGATGCTCAACGCGGTGAGCCTGAACATGGTCGCCTTCGCGGTCTACGGGCACATCGATTTCGGCAACATCACCGGGATCGTGTTCGCCTTCTTCATCATCGTGATCGCCGCCGCCGAGGTGGCCCTGGCGTTGGGCATCGTGGTGCGGACCTTCCGCAACCGCGCGACGGCCAATGTCGACGAAGTGAATCTGCTCAAGTGGTAACCGCGAGTCGTCAACAGCGAGGGGAGCGCTAAGTGTTCTGGGCCGAACATGCCTGGATTCTGCCGGCGATCCCGGCGATCGCCTTCCTGGTGCTCTTCGCGTTCGGGCGCTTCCTGCCCCGCGGCGGAGATTTCGTCTCGGTGGGCGCGGCGCTGGCGGTGTTCATCCTGTTCTTCTTCGTGATCGAGTCGCACCTCGACTCGCTGGGCGCGGGGGTGGGCGGGATCGCCAACGCGGGCACGGACTGGGTCAACTTCGACGACTTCATCGTGCGGCTGGGCTTCACGGTGGACAGCATCGCGATCGTGATGCTCTTCGTCGTCTCCACCGTGGCGCTGATGGTCAATCTCTACTCGACCGGCTATCTGCGCCACCACGGCAAGGCGGAGCCGCGCTACTGGTGGTATTTCGCGGTGCTCTCGCTGTTCGTGGCGGCGATGCTGACCCTGGTGCTGGCGGACAACCTGCTGCTGATGTTCGTCGCCTGGGAGGGCGTGGGCCTCTGCTCGTTCCTGCTGATCGGCTTCTACTACGAGCGGCGCAGCGCGGTGGAAGCGGCCAAGAAGGCGTTCGTCACCACGCGGCTGGGCGATGTGGGGCTGTTCATCGGGCTGATTCTGTTCTGGCGCGCGACGGGCTCGTTCCAGATTTCGGACATCATCGCGGCGGCGGAGGCGGGCCGGGTCAACGACCTGCCGCAGGTGATGGGCGACGGCTATCTGACTCTGGCCACGCTGATGCTGTTCCTGGGCGCGGCGGGCAAGAGCGCGCAGGTGCCGTTCCACGTCTGGCTGCCCGACGCGATGGAGGGCCCGACGCCGGTCAGCGCCCTGATCCACGCCGCGACGATGGTGGTGGCCGGCGTCTACCTGGTCGCGCGGATGCTGCCCGTCTTCGAGGTTGCGCCCGGCGCTTCCAACGTGGTGCTGGGCGTCGGACTGACGACGGCGCTGCTGGCCGGGATCATGGCGCTGGGGCAGAACGACATCAAACGGGTGCTCGCCTACTCCACTGTGTCGCAGCTGGGCTTCATGTTCGTCGCGCTCGGGGTGGGCGCGGTCGGCGTGGCGATGTTCCATCTGCTGACGCACGCCTTCTTCAAAGCCTGCCTCTTCCTGGGCTCGGGCTCGGTGATTCATATGACGGAGGAGCAGGACGCGCGGCGGCTGGGCGGCCTCTGGTGGCGGATGCCCGTGACCGCCTCGACGTTCATCATTTCCTCCGTCGCGCTGGCCGGCATTCCGCCGCTGTCGGGCTTCTTCTCGAAGGACGAGATTTTCACCGCGACGCTCGGCGGGGCGAACACGGCGGTCGCGATTCTGCTCGGCGTGGCGGCGTTCCTCTCGGCGCTCTACATGGCGCGGCTGGTGATCATCACCTTCTTCGGTCCGCCCAAGGTGCTGGCGGTGATTCGGCGCGCCCGCGAGGCGGATCCGATCATCCTGATTCCGCTCGTCTTCCTGACCGTGCTCACTTTCCTGGTCGGCTTCTTCGCCTTCGACCAGGTGGGGCGCGCGTTCGGCTTCCCGGGCGGGATCAACGCCTACATCTACTTCCCGGAGCCGGAGACGTTCCATTTCCACAACGACATCGCGGCGGTGACGGGGACCGTCTCGCTGCTTGGCTTCGGGGCGGCATGGTGGTTCTTCTGGGGGCGCAACAGCCGGCGGGCGGAGGCGCTGCGCGCCTTCCAGCCGCGGCTGGCGGCGATCGTGGAGAACAAGTTCTACTTCGACGAGGCCTACCAGTGGGCGATTGATCGCGCGGTGCTGCCGCTGGCGCGGGTGGTCGCGTGGTTCGACCGGATGGTGGTCAACGACACCGGCATCAACGGCCCAGCCGACGCGACGCGCTACGCGGCTTACTGGCTGCGCTATCACGTGACCGGCCGGATCCCCGATTACGCCCTGCTGATGGTGGTCGGCGTCGCCCTGGCGGGCGGGCTGGCGTTCCTGCTGCGCGGCGGCGGATAGAGGGGAGGGAGCGCGAACATGGACGCTGGCGAAGCCCTGCTGCTGCTCCTGCTGATTCCCGGCGGCGCCGCGCTGCTGATGATCTTCGTGCCCTCGGGGCGGCACAACCTGATCCGCTGGATCGCGCTGGCCGCGACCACCGCCACGCTGATCGACTCGATCTGGGTGTTCGTCGTCTACGACTTCGCCGAAGGCGGCTTCCAGTTCGACCTGCAGTACCCCTGGATTGAGAACATCGCGTTCCTGGGCGACAACGGCATCTCGCTGCACCTTGCGGTGGACGGGATCGCCGCGCCGCTGGTGCTGCTCAACGGGTTGGTCGGCTTCGCCGGCGTGCTCGTTTCGTGGAAGATCAGCCACCGGCCCAAGGACTTCTTCATCCTCTTCCTGGCGCTGTTCACCGGCGTCTACGGGGTCTACATCGGACAGGACCTGTTCTTCTGGTTCTTCGCCTACGAGCTGGCGGTGCTGCCGATGTACCTGCTGATCGTGATCTGGGGCAGCACGAACAAGGAATACGGGGCGATGAAGCTGACGATGGTGCTGGTCGGCGGCTCGGTGCTGATCTTCGTCGGCATCTTCGCGGTCTTCGCCGAAGCCGGGATGGGCACTTTCGATATGGCCGTGCTGCGCGGGGTGGAGTTCGACCGCGGCTTCGCCAACACGTTCTTCCCGTTCTTCATGATCGGCTGCGGCATCCTGGCCGGCCTGTTCCCCTTCCATACCTGGTCGCCCGACGGCCATGTGGCCGCGCCGACGGCGGTTTCGATGCTGCACGCGGGGGTGCTGATGAAGCTCGGCGCATTCGGCGTGATTCGACTCGGGATGGAGATCCTGCCGGCCGGGACCGACTTCTGGATGCCCGTGCTGCTCGTGCTGGGCGGCGTGGCGGCCGTCTACGGCGCGGTTTCGGCGATCCACCAGACCGACCTCAAATTCGTGATCGGCTACTCCTCGGTCTCGCATATGGGCTTCGTGCTGATGGGCCTGGGCACGATGAACAACATCGGGGTCAACGGGGCGGTGCTGCAGATGTTCAGCCACGGGGTGATGACCGCGCTCTTCTTCGCGATGGTCGGCGCGGTCTACGACCAGGCGCACACCCGCGACATTCGGGTCTTCGGCGGGATTATCCGCAAGATGCCGCTGTTCGTGATCTTCTTCGGGATCGCGGGGCTGACCTCGCTCGGGCTGCCGGGGTTGAGTGGGTTCATCGCCGAGTTCCACATTTTCGTGGGCGCGATCGACGCCTTCCCGCTGTTCGCGGCGCTGGGCATTCTCTCGGCGGCGCTGACCGCCGTCTACGTGCTGCGGCTGATGGGTCGGGCGGCGCTCGGGCCCTTCAACCCGCGCTGGGAGAACCTCAAGGAGATGTCGCGCAAAGAGGTGCTGGCGGGGGTGGTGCTGATCGCGCCGATCATCGCGATGGGCATCTGGCCCGACCCGTTCATCGACCGCATCGCGCAGACGGTCAGCGAAATCCCCAATGTTGAGGAGATCGGCGGTCTCTTCACGCTGGGCATCGGAAACTGATTATGCGCAGGAACACGCAGACCACGAGCAGCGGAGCGCGCTGATGGATCTCGAATATCAGCTGATCGTGCCGGAGTTCGTGCTGGCGGCGCTGGCCACGCTGGTGGTGGCCGGGGCGCTGATTTTCCGCCGCCGGGTGCGGCAGGAGGTCTGGGGCTACGCGACGGCCGGGGCGCTGCTGATCCTGGCGATCCTGACCGCGGTCTTCTACTGGGACACCAACGACGATTTCGCCAATGTGCTGGCGGTGGACCACTTCACGGTGCTCTTCCGCGTGTTCTTCCTGGGCATCGCGCTGTTCACGGTGCTGGCGGCGATTCAGTTCGCCGGCGATCGGCTGAAGAATCACGGCGAGTTCTACGGGCTGATTCTCTTCGCGACGCTGGGGATGATGCTGCTCGCGGCGTCGCGCGAGCTGCTCACGGCCTACATCGCGCTGGAGTTGCTGTCCTTCTCGTTCTACATCCTGGTCGGCTTCAACAAGCTCAACCCGTTCTCGAACGAGGGCTCGCTGAAGTACATGCTGCTGGGCGCGTTCTCGTCGGCGCTGATGCTCTACGGGATCAGCCTGGTCTACGGCGTGACGGGCAGCACGACGTACAGCGCGATTGATCCGGACGGCTCGGGCATCCGCTCGATCGCCGGGCAGCTGGGCAATTTCGCGGGGGTCGGCGGCGACAGCTCGCTGCCGGATCCGGACGCGGTGCGGCCCGGGCTGTTGATCGGCCTGATCCTGATCACGGCCGGGCTCGGCTTCAAGGTTTCGGCTGTGCCGTTCCACCAGTGGACGCCCGACGCCTACCAGGGCGCGCCGCTGCCGATCACGGCGTTCCTCAGCGCGGGCGGCAAGGCGGCGGCGTTCGCCTTCTTCCTGCGGCTGTTCAGCGAGGCCTTCCTGCCGGCGGCGGCGGAGTGGTCGTGGTTCGTCGCCATCCTCGCGGCGGTCACGATGATCACCGGCAACCTGATGGCGCTGCAGCAGACGAACCTCAAACGCCTGATGGCCTACTCCTCGATTTCGCAGGTCGGCTATCTGTTAGTCGGCATCGTGGCGCTCAACGCCGAGACGATTGGGCAGTCGCAGGACGCGGCGTCGGCGCTGGTGCTGCATCTGATCGGCTACGTGGCGACCAACATCGCCGTGTTCACGGCGATCATCGCGTTCTACAACCGCACGGGGCGGGACGACATCGTGGATTTGCGCGGCCTCGCGGAGCGCCAGCCGTTCCTCGCGTTCGTGCTGGCGGCGGGGCTCTTCTCGCTGGCGGGGATGCCGCTCTTCGCGGGCTTCGCGACGAAGTTCATCATCTTCCAGGTCGCCTTCTCGAACGGCTTCCTGTGGCTGGGGGCGGTGGGGATCACGGCGTCGTTCGTCTCGCTCTACTACTACCTGATGGTGATCAAGCAGATGTACCTCTACGAGGCGGAGGGGACAGATCGGGCGCGCTTCTCGGTGCCGCGCCCGATGGCGCTGGCGATTGCGGTGCTGACGGCGGGGGTCTTCTTCCTGGGGCTGTACCCGACGCCGCTGTTCGATGTGATCAACGATTCGACGGCGGGGCTTTTCCAGCAGGCGATCGAGACCAGCGCGGCGGCGCTGCGCTAACCAAGCTCCCACACCCCGCGCAAAAGAGCTCCGTCATACCCCGCGCACGGCGCTCGCTACGCGGGCTACGGCTTCGCGGATCCGCCGGCGGAATGGCACGCGGCGTTCCTCGATGCGCTCGCCCGGGAGGTCGCGCGCGGCGCTGATGCGGTCGTCACAACGGGCTTCGATCCGCTCTACCAGCACGCGCTCCCTGCGGCGGGGCTGCGTGAGGGCGCGGCGTTCGGGCGCGAACAAGGCGCGGCGGCGGGCGGGCAACGGCGCGCTAAACACCTGCTCTGGGCGACGCGCACGGGCGGGGGGCAACTATCAGTCTGAGATCTGCTGATAGTTCGCTGATACCTGGCGGGCGGGGACCCGGCCGGCGTGGTGCTCAGCGGCATCTCTCGCCGCGATCCGCTGCTCGGTAGGCGCGGTCGGTGTCCTCGTTCACGACTCCAAAGGCGTTGCAATCCACGTAGACCGGTCCGCGCGATGGTGCGCTGCGTTGCGGAGCCTGCGGCTGCTCACACCAGCTTGGATGCTGTTCGCAGCGTTCGGCATAGCGTTTTTCGGCGTGTGCCTTAAGCTCGGCCTCCCGCGCCGCGCGTTCCGCGCGTAAACGATTCTGCTCGTGGCGGTACTCGCGCCGCAGGCGCTCCTCTTCGCAATCCTCGTGATGCTCCAGGTTTCGCAGAAACCGGCAGTCCACAGGCGGCTCGCTTGCGCAGCCATAGGCGAGCGTGGCAATAGCGACGATCGCGACGATGGCGGCGGCGGCGATTCGGGTGGTCATCGGCTCTCCCTGTCTGGGTCGGCGGCGCGACGTTCAGCAGTCGCGCAACAGCGCTCGGTGATCGCGTGGTTCTCGGCTTGGTCGGCGCTGAGTCCATGCTCGCGCTTGATCGCTCGCGTCACTCGCGCGGGTGCGGGCTAAGGCTGTTCAGGCATCAACGAGTCCCTGAGATTGAGGGATTCGCGCTCGACGAAGTGGGTTACTCGGAGTGCGGCCAGGCGGCAGTCGCGCTTGTTGTCGTAGCCGCTGGTGCTCCGCATCAGCACTTCAGATTTTCCTGAGTGGTTGCTGCGCCAGAGGACGAAGTACCAGTGGCCGCTGTTGGCGTCCTCTTCGAGTTCCATTACCAGGTCGAATGGTGCCGGAGCCATCGTCTCATCCTTTCCTCTGGCGCGGCGGCTCGATCGCGGCGCCGCAATCGGCTAGATGCGTGGCAGCGCGAACGCTGCCCGTACGCTCTCCGCGATCCGCTCCGTCATCTGCTCTTGCTCCTGCTCCGGGGTCAACGGCTCGGCGGCTTTCTCTCCGCTCCGCTCGGGCAACTCGCGTGGGCGCGGCTGCGCGTAAACGGGCGGAGGCTTCTGCGGCGTCGCGCGCGCTACTGCGGCCTGCTGGCGGCCGGTCTGCGCGGCCTGCAACTGCCCGCGATAGAAACTTGAGGCGATCTGGTAGTCCACTTCGGGCGAGATCGGCAAGCCCGGCGGAAGTTGGAACCCCCGCCCTCGCTCGAATCGAGGTTCTCTCCGAATAGCAGGCGCTGAAGCGAACCCGCCACTCCCCCGTCTTCACTGGGATCCGGGTCGGTGCGCGGGGGCAGGCGGTCTCGCTGTCGCTGCTGCGCTGTTGGTCGGCATTTGTTCTGTCTCCTCTTCGCGCTGCGATTGTAACACTTACCAACTGCGACGGGGCGGCTGCGTCGCCGCCTGCGCCGCAACACCGACCTCAACGCGCTCTCCGCCGCCAACAACACCCCCCGCAAGTGCCTCGACTACCAGACCCCCGCCGAAGTGCTGCACAACCAACTGTTGCGCTTGCACACTGACTCCAGCTTCCTGCCTGCGCAGGAATGACGGAGGGGGGCGCAGGAATGACGGGGAGGGGAGCGGGAATGGCGGGGAGGGAGTAGAGGTGTCGGAGAGGGGGAGTGGGTGGCTGGTGAGAGATTTGGTAGGCGATTTTGGTGTTGGGGGTCGGCTGTCGCGCGTACGGCTGGTGGCGGCGGCTCGGGACTCCTACCCCCCACCTAACCTCCCCCCTGAGAGGGGGGAGGGATGAATTGGGGAAGGGGTGGATGGGGTGGGATGGTGGAGAATGACGGAGAGGGAGTGGTGTGGGTGGGTTGGGAGGTGCGCGACCTGTGGCTTCTGCGATCGGGGCGCGCACGGCCTGTGGCGGCGATTCGGTGCTCCTACCCCCCACCTAACCTCCCCCCTTCCAGGGGGGAGGGATGAATTGGGGAAGGGGAGGGGGATGGGGTGAGATGGTGGCGGTGGTGGAGTGGGGATGACGGAGAATGGCGGAGAGGGAGCGGTGTGGGTGGGTCGGGGGGTGCGCGACCTGTGGCTTCTGCGATCGGGGCGCGCACGGCTGGTGGCGGCGGTTCGGTGCTCCCACCCCCCACCTAACCTCCCCCCTGGAAGGGGGGAGGGATGAATTGGGGAAGGGGTGGTGTTTGGTGGGATGGTGGGCGCTGGAGGTCGCGTGGTTCCTGCCTGCGCAGGAATGACGGAGGGGGCGCAGGAATGACGGAAGAGGGGCGCGGAATGACGGGGAGGGGGAGCGGGAGTGGCGGAGAGGGCGTAGGAATGGCGGGGAGAGGGCGCAGGGGTGTCGGAGGGGGGAGCTAGAGGCCGGCGCTGGCTAGTAGGGTTTCGGCGGCTTCGGCGCAGGGGGATGGGTCGCGCTCGGGTTCGGCGATTAGCGATTCGTAGAGGCCGAGCATTCGCTCGGCGACGGCGGGCCAGGCGTAGCGGCGGACCGAGGCGGCGGCCCTGTTGCTCATTGCGGCGGCGGCGTCGGGCGCGTTGAGGATTCGCGCGAGGGCGTCGGCGAAGGCGGCGGGGGTGCGCTCGGCGGCGAGGTAGCCGTTGCGGCCGTGCTCGACCGTGGTCAGCAGCCCGCCTACGGCCGAGGCGACGACGGGGGTGCCGCAGGCCATGGCTTCGACGGCGACCAGGCCGAAGCTCTCGTAGGCCGAGGGCATGGCGCAGATGTCCGCCGCGCGGTGCAGGTCGGGCAGGGCCTCGCGCGGCGCGGCGTCGTGCATTGCGACCTGGTCGGCGACTCCGAGGTCTGCGGCGATGGCGCGCAGGCGGTCGCGCTCGGCAGCGTCTCGCTCGTCGCCGCCCACGATCCAGAGTCGCGGCTTTGGATTGTGTTCGAGCCGGGCCAGCGCCTCGATCAAGATGTCCACGCCCTTGAGCCGCTCGAGTCGGCCGAGGAAGAGGATCGCGGGCGCGTCGTCGACGGGCAGCGTGGGCAGGCGCCGGCGCAGTGCCTGGCGGGCGGTTGCGCGGTCGCCGGGGCTGAAGCGTTCGAGATCGAGGCCGCCGGGCACGATGCGGATGCGGGCTGGGTCGGCGCGGTAGAAGTCGACCAGGAAGTCCCGCTCGTGGTCGGTCCAGGGGATCAGCAGGTCGGCGCAGGAGGCGACGTGATGCTCGCCGGCGATGCGCAGGGCTGGTTCGGGCGGCCCTGCGCCGCGGTAGTGGCGGTTTTTGATCTCGCCGAGCGTGTGAAATGTGGCGGCGTGGGGGCAGCCCCAGCGCTGGGCGAGGGAGATGCCGCTGAGGCCGGAGACCCAGTAGTGGGAGTGGAGCAGCTCGTAGGTCCAGCCGCGCTCGCGGGCGATTTGGTCGGCGCGGGCGGTGAAGGCGTCGATATGGGCGGCGACCTCGATCGGCGGGAGGGTGGTGGGTGGGCCGACATCGACGTGCACGACTTGCGCGCCGGGGGCGATTTGCACGACATCGGGCAGGTCGGGGCGGTCGCGGCGGGTGTAGATATCGACCAGCCGCCGGCGCGCCGCGAGTTGGCGGGCGAGCTCGGCGACGTAGACGTTCATCCCGCCGGCCTTGGTGGTGCCCGGTCGTGCCAGCGGGGAGGTGTGGGTTGAAACCACGGCGAGGCGTCGGAGGTGGTGGGTCATGGCGCTTAATCCGGGCGTTGCAGCAGGAGTCGTTGGACGGGGTTGGCCTGGCCGCCCAGCTCGAACTTGTAGGGTTCATCGCCGCGCAGGAAGTTGACGCGGCGGAGGCCGCGCTGGGCGGCGTCGCGGAGGCAGAGCACTTTGGAGGCGAGGCCGACGTTCAAGTCGCGGAAGCGGGCGTCGAAGCCGCTGTTGTAGAGCATCAGCTGGTCGTCGGTTTCCCAGCAGAGCACCATTGCGGCGGGCTCGCCGGAGACGGTCAGGCGGTGCAGGCGCAGCCAGCCGTGGGCGGACATGGCCTCGCCGAGTGCGAGGAAGAAGCGCTCCATCGGCTGGGTCAGGAAGGCGGCCTTGTCGCCGCGGGAGCCGCTCATCATTTGCAGCAGCAGGGGCAGTTGGGCGGCCGCTTCCGAGCCGCGCAGTACGTCGAACTGCAGGGCGGAGCCGAGTTGGCGGAGCGGGCGCAGCTTGCGGCGCACTTCGCGGCGGTCGCGCGAGCGCAGCCGGTCCAGGTAGGCTTCCCAGCCGCCAGCGAGGTCGACGACGGGGCAGACGGCTTCCTCGCTAAGCGCGGCGCGCCAGCCGCGCCGCTCGGCGGCTTCCTCGATCAGGCTGATCAGTGGGGAGGCGGCGTCGAGTCCGCGCAGGTCCAGCGTGGTCAGACCGCTTCGTTGGGTCTGGTCGAAGAGCGCTTCGACCAGCGCGGGCTCGCAGCCGACGGCGGCGATCGGTCCCATGTAGTCGGCCACCTCGTGGTCGCCGAGCCAGCGCGCCGCTGCGGCGTCGCGCGCCAGGGGCAGCACGCCGACGAGTTCGCCCTCGGATTCGAGGGCGACGATTTCGAGTTCCGCGCCAGCGGTCTCGCCGAAGGCGGACCACCAGGCGCGGGCGAACTCGGGCGCGACGAACGGCGCGGCGGGGGGAGCTGTTTCGGCGACCAGCGCGCGCCAGCGGGGGGCGAGCTCGTCCCAGCCGGCGAGGGTCGAGACGACCTGCCAGCTGACCGCCGCCGCGCCGCCGGTGAGCCCGCTCATCGCGCGCCGCCGATCACGCGCTCGACCGCACGAGCGCCAGGAATTCGGCGCGCGTTTCGTCTTGCGTCTGGAAGGTTCCGCGCATCGCCGAGGTGACCATCCGCGAGCCCGGTTTCTTGATTCCTCGCATGGTCATACAGAGGTGCTCCGCCTCGACGGCGACGGCGACGCCGTCGGGTTGCAGGCCTTCCATCATGATGTCGGCGATCTGGGCGGTGAGCCGCTCCTGCAGTTGGGGCCGTCGGGCGATGGCGTCGACCAGCCGCGCGAGCTTGGAGATGCCGACCACGCGCCCGCGCGGCACGTAGGCGACGTGGGCCGCGCCGCGGAAGGGGAAGAGGTGATGTTCGCAGATCGAGAAGAAGGGGATATCGCGGAGGATCACCATTTCGTCGTGGCCCTCGTCGAAGCCGACCTGGAGCAGCGCTTCGGCGTCGACTTGGCGTCCGCCGAGCACTTCTTCAAACGCGGCGGCGACGCGTCGCGGCGTTTCGAGCAGACCCTCGCGGTCGGGGTCTTCGCCCAGCGCGAGCAGCAGTTCTCGCACGGCGCGCTCCGCGCGGGGCAGGTCCACCTGGCTGCGGCCGGTCGCGGTGGTGTTCTCGCTCATGAGAGCCCCGCCGCGAGCGCGGCCGCGACTTCGCCGTAGTCGGGCGAGAGCCGCAGCGTGCCGCTGTCGATTCGCTCGACCAGTTCGGCGTCCTTGAGTCCGTGTCCGGTGACGACGCAGACGATTCGCCGCCCGGCGATCTGCTCCGTGGGGGCGGCCAGCAGGCCGGCGACGGCGGCGGCCGAGGCGGGCTCGCAGAAGACGCCTTCCTCGTTTGCGAGGGTGCGCCAGGCGTCGAAGATTTGCGCGTCGTCCACGGCGACGATTGCGCCGCCCGACTCGTCGCGCGCGGCTTCCGCTCCTTCCCAGGAGGCCGGGTTGCCGATGCGGATGGCCGTGGCCAGGGTTTCGGGCTGCTCGACGATATGGCCGGAGACGAGCGGGGCGGCGCCGGCGGCCTGGACGCCGAGCATGCGGGGCCGCTGCGAGGCGCGCTCGGCGTGGAAGTACTCGGAGAAGCCGGCCCAGTAGGCGGTGATGTTGCCGGCGTTGCCGACGGGCAGGCAGAGCAGGTCTGGGGCGTCGCCGAGGGCGTCGACGATTTCCATGGCGGCGGTTTTCTGCCCGGCGATGCGGTAGGGGTTGACCGAATTGACGAGCGCGACGGGCAGTTCTTCGGTGGCTTGGCGGGCCAGGCGCAGGGCGTCGTCGAAGCTTCCGTCGACGGCGAGCACGCGCGCGCCGTGGGCGATGGCCTGGGCCAGCTTGCCCTGGGCGATTTTGGCGCCGGGGACGAGGACGAAGGCGCGCAATCCGCAGCGGGCGGCGTAGGCGGCGGCGGAGGCGCTGGTGTTGCCGGTGGAGGCGCAGAGTACGGCGGTAGCGCCCTGCTCGATCGCTTTGGCGACGGCGACGACCATGCCGCGGTCTTTGAAGGAGGCGGTGGGGTTGCACATTTCGAGCTTGAGCCAGATTTCGGCGGCGTCGCAGCGGCGTTCGAGGGCGTCGGCGCGGATCAGCGGGGTGCCGCCCTCGCCGAGGCTGATTCGCGGCGTGTTTTGCGTAATCGGCAGCCACTCGGCGTAGCGCTCGATCACGCCGCCGGGCGGCGCCGCTGCGGGGCGCGCGTCAGTCATCGGCTTTGACCCGCCCGTAGGCCTTGAGTTCGCGGATTTCCTGCTCGAGGTCGGTGATCTGCCGGCGGCGGATTTGCTCCTGCAGGGCGACGAAGCGCTGCTGCTCGCTGAGCGAGTCGCTGCGGGCGCGGTCGAGTTCCTCGCTGAGCGCGGAGAGCGAGCGCTCGCGGTGGCTGTCGCGAATGCGCAGCTGCTCCGAGGCCCGCTCGACATCTCCGATTCGTTCTTCCATGGTTTCAAAGTTCCGCCGCACGCTGGTGGCGGTGGCGGTGGCCTCGTCGAGCATTCGGCGGGCGTCGTCGGCTCGGGCGCGCATTGTGTCGACGGCGGAGATGATGTCTTCCCACTGGTCGGCGGTCTCGCGGACGCGGTGGAGGGACTGTTGGGCGGCGTTGAGTCGCTCGGTGAGTTCGCCGAGCTTGCGATCGCTGGCTTCTGCGCGGGCGTCGGCGGCGCGCTGCTCGGTGTGCGCGCGCCGCAAGCCTTCGGCATTGGCGGCGATTCGGGCTTCGTTGGCGTCGGCGTGCGTCTCGGTCTGGGCGATTCGCTGAGCGAGTTCGCTGTCCGAGTCGGTGAGTCGCTGGATCGCTTCGTCGATTGCGGCGAGCCGCTCGCCGAGGTCGCTGATGCCCTGCGCGGCCAGGTCGATGCGGCGCACCGACTGGGCAAGAGTTTCGCGCTCCACATCGAACTCGTGGCGCAGCTGGCGCAGGGTGACTTCGACCTTTTCGGCGTGTTCGTCGATCGTGGTCTGGAAGCGGCCGATTCGCTCGCGCATGCTCTGCACTTCGTCGAGCCGGCCGGAGATGACCGAGATTTGGGAGATGGCCTGCAGGGCGAGCGCTTCGGTCTCGCGCAGGCGGTCCTGGGTGGCGTTGAGTTCGCGTCGGTCGCGCTCGGCGGCCTGCGCGAGTTCGGTGGCGCGGGCGCGCTGGCCGGTCAGGTCTTCCTCGACGACTGTCATCCAGCCGTCGACTCCGTCGGAGCGGTTGCGCATGGTCACGGGGCGTCCTCGATTCGCAGGCGGACGCCGACTTCGAGGAGGCTGTCGGAGTCGGCGAGCGATTCGAGCACGCGATCGATCGCGCCGTCGGGCCCGGCGTGGGTGGTGATGATCAGTTCGGCCGCGGGGAGTTCGGTGTTCGAGGCTTCGGGTTGGGGGACTTGCAGCACGGAGGCGATGCTGACGCCCTGTTCGGCGAAGGCCTGGCCGAGTTCGGCGAGCACGCCGGCGCGGTCGGGCACGGCGAGGCGGAGGTAGGTCGGCAGGCGGACTTCGGCAAGCGGTAGGAGTGCGGGGGCGTCGTCGGCGGCCTGCTGGGGGCGCGCGGCGCGGCGGCCCTCGGCGACGACATCGAGCAGGTCGGCGAGCACCGCGCTGGCGGTCGCGCCGGCGCCGGCGCCGGGGCCTTCGAGCACTACGGTGCCGAGCAGGTCGCCTTCGACGGCGACGGCGTTGAGCACGCCGTCGACTCGCGCCATCGGGTCGCGGGCGGCGATCAGCGTGGGGAGGACGCGCAGGGCGATGCCCTGCTCGCCGCGACGAGCGGTCGCGAGCATTCGGATGGTGTAGCCGAGTTCGGCGGCGTGGCGGAAGTCGCGTGCGCTGAGCGAGCGGATTCCCTCGCGATGCACCTGTTCGGGCGCGATTCGGGTGTGAAATGCGAGCGAGGCGAGGATCGCCAGCTTGTAGGCGGCGTCGATTCCTTCGACATCGTTGGTGGGGTCGGCTTCGGCGTAGCCGAGGCGCTGGGCCTGTTCGAGCGCGTCGTCGTAGGATGCGCCGCGCTGCGACATTTCGGTGATCATGTAGTTGGTGGTGCCGTTGATGATGGCGCGGACGCAGCGCACATCGTTGGCCTGGAGTTCGCGCTGGAGCACGCCGATGATCGGGATGCCGCCGCCGACGCTGGCCTCGTAGCGGAGTTCGACGCGGTGCTCGCGGGCGAGTTCGAGCAGGCGGGGGCCGTGCTTGGCCATGACTTCCTTGTTGGCGGTGACGACGGATTTGCCGGCGGAGAGGGCCTGGGCGATGCACTCGGCGGCGGGCGATTCGCCGCCCATCAGCTCGATCACGATGTCCAGATCATCGCGGCGGCAAAGTGCAAGCGGATCGCGGACGAGGTCGGCTTGAGGGCCGACGCGCTCGCGGCGCTTTTCGATGTCTCGGACGGCGACGGCGCGGACGGAGATGCGGCGTCCGGCGCGGTGGGCAAGCGAATGAGCGTTGCGGCGCAGCTCGTCGAAGACTCGCCCGCCCACGACGCCCAGGCCGAGCAGGCCCACGCCGATCTCGGCCCGCTCGGTCATGCCTGCTCTTCCGCCGCCGGCGCGGCCGCCGGGGTCTCGGCGGGCGTTGTCGTCGGTTCGGGAGCCGCTGCTGCGGGTTCGGTGGCCGGGGGCGCCGGTGCGGCGGGAGGCTCAGGCTGTGGTTGGGGGGGCGCGGCGGCGGGTGCGGCCGGCGGCGCAGCTTCAGCGACTGGCGGCGCTTGCACGGCGGGAGCAGCGGGAGTTTCAGGTTGCGGTTGGGGAGGCGCGGCGGCGGGTGCGGCCGGCGGCGCAGCTTCGGCGGTCGGCGTCGGCGCGGGCGCGGCGGCTTCGGGAGGCGCGCCGGCCTGGCCGGGTTCGGCGGGCGGGGCGGCTTCGGCGGCGGGCGGCTGCTCGGCGAAGCGTGCGGCGCGCTCGGCCATCCGCGTCACCATTCGGAAGCGGCTGGTCTGGCGCATGTGCTCCGCGGTGTAGGGGAGCAGGGCGACGTGCCGCGCGCGCTTGATCTCGCGGGCGAGCTTGGTCTGATCTTTGGCCGTGAGTCCGGTCTTGCGGCGCGGCTCGATTCGGCCTCGGTCGGAGATCAAGCGCTTCAGTTTGTCCACATCTTTGTAGTCGATTTGCGCGACTTCCTGGGGCGTGAAGACCGGCGCGCGGCGTCGGCGCGTGCGTCGGCGCGTGCGCTCGAGCACCTGCGGCCCGCGGTCGCCCGAAGTGGTGGTGGGCCCGGGGGTGACGCGCTGCGGCTCGGCGGCCGGCGGCGGGGCAGGCTCGACAGGCGGCGCGGCGGCGGGCGCGGCGGCGGCGGGCTCAGGCGGCGGCGCGGGCGGCGCGGCAGCCGGCGCAGCGGCAACCGGCTCGGCCGGCGGCGGTGCCGCCCCTTCCATGGCTTCGGGTTGTGTCGTCATGCGTCCTCCTCGGATTCACTGCTGTCGAGCCGGCTGGGCGGCCGGCGGTTGGGTTTTACTCGAAGGGCAGGTCGTCGGCGTCCATGCCGGCGGGCGGGGGTCCGCCGCGGTCGTAGCCGCCGCCTCTGCCACCACCGCCGCCCCAATCATCGTCCCCGCCGCCGCCGCCGCGCCCGCCGAGGAACTGGATGTCGTTGGCGACCACTTCGGTGGTGTAGCGGTTGTTGCCGTCGCGATCTTCCCACTGCCGCGTCTGAAGCCGCCCCTCGACGTAGACCGGCCTGCCTTTGCTCAGGTACTGGCCGACGTTCTCAGCCAGCCCGCGCCAGGCGACGATGGTGACCCACTCCGTCGTCTCGGTTCGCTCGCCCTCGCGATTCGTGTAGCTGCGCGTGCAGGCAATGCGGAAGTTCGCTACGGCAGTCCCGTTTTGGGTGAATCGCAGCTCGGGATCGGCTCCAAGGTTGCCGATCAGCATCACTTTGTTGAGGCCAGCCATCCTGCGCCATCCCTTCGTTCGTTGGGGCGATCCTAGCTAATCGCCGCGGCGCACGATGAGGTGGCGCAGCACCTGGTCGTCGATTGCGAGCGCGCGCTCGAGGGCGATCTGCCCGGCGCCTGTTGCGGAGGAGTAGTGCGCGATGAGGTAGTGGCCCTCGAAGGCCTGCTCGATGGGGTAGGCCAAGCGGCGGCGGCCCCAGTCGATTATCTCGGACACGGAGTTGCCGTGCTCGCTGAGCAGATCGCGCAGCTGGGCGATTCGCTGGTCGACCAGCTCGCCCGCCACATCGGGGTGCAGCACCACCATGATTTCGTATTCGCGCGCCATGCCGCCTCCTGCTTGCCCTCTGCTCGTTTGGATTCGTTTATGCGCCCGCCGCGGCGATTCCCGGGATGGGGAAGGCCGCGGCCAGCTCCCGCGCATCGCCGCGCACTGCCGCGCGCACGGATTCGTCGTCGATCGCGTCCAGCACGCGGCCAATCAGCTGCGCGACCGCGACCATCTCCGGCTCGCGCATGCCGCGCGTGGTGAGCGCCGGGGTGCCGATTCGCACGCCGCTGGTCACCGTGGGGCGCTGCTCGTCGTAGGGGATCGTGTTCTTGTTGGCGGTGATGCCGGCGGCGTCGAGCGCGGCTTCGGCGGCTTTGCCGGTCAGGCCTTTGACGCCCACGTCGACCAGCACCAGGTGGTTGTCGGTGCCGCCGGAGACGAGCCGCAGGCCCTCCTGCTGGAGGCCTTCGGCAAGGGCTTTGGCGTTGGCGACGATCTGGGCGGAATAGGCCTGAAACTCGGGTGCCGCGGCCTCGCGGAGGGCGACTGCTTTGGCCGCGATGGTGTGCATGTGGGGGCCGCCGGAGGTACCCGGGAAGACGGCGCGGTCGATCTCGCGGGCCAGCTCTTCGTTGGTCAGGATCAGCGCGGAGCGGGGGCCGCGCAGCGTCTTGTGCGTCGTGGTGGTGACGACCGGGGCGCAGGGCACGGGCGAGGGGTGGACGCCGCCCGCTACCAGCCCGGCGAAGTGGGCCATGTCGACCATCAGGGTTGCGCCGACGCCCTCGGCGATTTCGGCGGCGCGGGGGAAGTCGTAGTGGCGGGGGTAGGCGGTCGCGCCGACCACGATCACCTTTGGGCGATGCTCTCGCGCGGCCGCGGCCATCGCGTCGTAGTCGATTCGCTCCGTCTCGCGGTCCACGCCGTAGGAGACGAACTGGAACCAGCGGCCGGAAATGTTGACGGGGAGTCCGTGCGAGAGGTGCCCGCCGTGGTTGAGTTCGAGGCCCATGGCGGTGTCGCCCGGTTCGAGCAGGGCGTAGTAGGCGGCGATGTTGGCCTGGGAGCCGGAGTGTGGCTGGACGTTGGCGTGCTGCGCGCCGAAGAGAGACTTGGCGCGGTCGATCGCCAGGGTTTCGACGACGTCGACGAACTCGCAGCCGCCGTAGTAGCGGCGGCCGGGGTAGCCCTCGGCGTACTTGTTGGTGAGGATCGAGCCCATGGCGGCGAGCACGGGCTCGCTGGGGTAGTTTTCGGAGGCGATCAGTTCGAGGCCGTCGTGCTGTCGGCGGGCTTCACGCTCGATTGCGTCGGCGATTTCGGGGTCGGCGTCGCCGATCGCGCGAGCAGAGAGGGTCAGGGTCATACGTGGGGCGTCCTTCGCGTCGTGGAGGCCTGCGGTCGTGCCGCAGGCCGCTGCCGCCCGGGCAGCGCGCGAACGGTGGCTGGGCGTGTGGTTAGCTTACGCACGGCATTGCGCGACGGTCAACGCGGTTCTCTTTATCGCTTGCACAGATCGCGCTGCTCGCGCTGTTCGCGGCGCGTCCAGGCGATGTCGATGCCGGCCAGCAAGCCGCCCGAGACGAGCGAATGTCCGCCCAGCGCGATCGGGATCGGAGCGGCGGCGACGGCCTCGACGAGTTCGCGCAGGGGCGGTTCTGCGATCGCGGCTGCGCCGCCCAGGTCGGCGGCGAAGCGATCGGCGCGCGATCGGCCCCAGCCGAGGTGGGCGAGCAGCGGGCGGGTGTCGAAGATCACTGCGTCGGCGAGTTCGGCCAGGCCGGCGATCAGCGCCGCTGCGCCTACGGCCTCGCCGTGCAATCCGAGCAGCGAGCGAGGGGGCGATGCCGCATCGGCGCGGCTGCGCAGGCCGCGCTCTTCGGAGATCACCCGGATTCGCGCTGCGGTGTCGCGGTCGAGCGCGGACCAGACGGCGGCGCCGATGCGGCCGATTGCCAAGACCTGCCGCTCGCGCTCGGTGAGCGCGTCGAGCGCCGCGGCGAGTCGCTCGCGGCAGGGCGCGAGGCGCGCGGTCCAGCGTTGCAGCGTCTCGGAGAGGCGCGGGCCGAGCTCGAGCACGCCGTTTTCCTGGGCCAAGGCGAGCAGGGCGAGATCGGTCGGTGTGTCGAGGTCGAGCAGGGTCGCCGCGGAGCGCTCCAGCTGCGCGACTTCCAGCTTCAGGTCGTCGCGCAGGCGGCGGGCGAAGGCGTTGTCGCTTGTTTCGCGGGCCAGCGCGGCGAGCGGCGCGGGGTCGGCGAGGGCGAGCAGATCGCAGGAATGGATGTTGTTGGCGAGCGACTCGCCGGCCTCGATCCGCTCGCGCAGGCTGCGCCAGTCGTCGGTGGTCATCGCCGGCATTCCCGCGCCGGCGTAGCAGAGCGGGCCAGCGCCGGCGGCGGCTGCGACCACCGCGCCGATTGATGCACGAGGGTCCGTCCGACGCACCGCAGCCTCGGTCTGCGCGAACAGCTCAGGCGCGGTGGTGTGGATTTCGATTTTGCCGAAGCCGGCCGCGCGGGCGCGGGCGGCGGTGTCGAGCAGTGCGACGGCGCGCGCTTCTTCCAGCATTTGCTCGGCCTCCGACGCGGCGGGGGCGGGGCGCAGGCAGAGTAGGAATTTTGCCTCAGTCACGCAGGTCCTCGCGCGTCGCGGCCCAGCCGTCGACCGTTGCCGCGCCGGCCGCGAGCAGCGCCGCGGCGGCCGATTCGAGCGTCGCCATCGTGGTGGCTACGTCGTCGACCAGCAGCACTGCGCGGCCCTGCACGCGCTGCGGATCGACGACGTGAAACGCGCCCTGCATATTGGCGCGCCGCTGGCGGATGTCGGACATGCGGGCTTGCTGTTTGGAGCGCCGGCCGCGACGGGCGAGCAGCGTGTCGTCCAGCTTGATTCCGTGCTGCGCGGCGAGCGCGGCGGCCAGGTGGGCGGCGTGGTTTCCGCCCCGCGTGCGGCGGCGCCAGCCGGTCATGGGAATGGGCGCGATCAGTTCGATGTCGCGGCGCACCAGCGGGCCCTGCGCTTCTTCGACGAGCGGCGCGGCGGCGCGGCGCACGCCGGAGTACTTGAGGGTGAGCACCAGTTGACGCGCCACGCCGTCGTAGCGAAAGGGCGCGCGCAGCTGGCGCAGGGCGGGCGGGCGCTCCATGCAGGCGCGGCAGACGCCCTCGGCGCGCAGCCAGCAGCGCGGACAGCGCGGCCCCTCGGCGCGCTCCAACCGCGCGCGGCAGCGCCCGCAGAGGATTTGGCCCACTGCGCCGCACGAGGCGCAGGTCGGGGGCAGCGTCAGGTCGAGCGCCAGCGAGCCCGCGCGGGCGAGCCGCGAACCCCAGCGCCGCACTCGGTAGACTGCCGACATGCAGATCAGCGTACGGCTCTTCGCGTCGCTCGCCGAGACCGTGGGGACGCGCGAACTGACGCTCAGCGGACTGCCGGAACCGGCCACGGCCGGGGCGGTTGGGGAGGCGCTCTTCGATCGCTTTCCGCAGGCGGCGGCGATGCGCGAATCGGTGATGTACGCGGTCAACGCGGAGTATGTGCCGGCCGACTTTCTGGTGACCAGCCGCGACCAGATCGCGCTGATCCCGCCTGTCAGCGGCGGCGAGGAGGGGGATGCGCGCTTTCGGATCGTCGAGGAGCGGATCAGCGCCGACGCGCTGCACGAGCTGGTGCTGCGGCCCGAAGCGGGCGCGGTGGCCGTCTTTCTCGGTGTGGTGCGCGACAACAATCTGGGGCGCGAGGTTGATTACCTCGAATACGACGCTTACCCGGAGATGGCGGCGCGGATTATGGGGCGGATTGCGGATGAGATCCGGGAGCGGTGGGATGTTGTGGAGATCGCGATGCAGCACCGCGTGGGGCGTTTGGAGATTGGGGAGGCGAGCGTGGGGGTGGCGGTTTCTTCGGCGCACCGAGCGGAGGCGACCGATGCGTGCCGCTACGGGATTGATCGGCTGAAGGCGGTGGTGCCGATTTGGAAGAAAGAGGTGTGGTCGGACGGGGAGGAGTGGATTGAGGGGAGCCTGACGGCTGCTGCGGAGCTTGAGTAGGGCGCGTTGCGCGGGGGTGGCGGTGGGGGTTTTGGGTGGGCGCGTTGGTTCCTGCCTGCGCAGGAATGACGGAGAGGGGGCGCAGGAATGGCGGAAGGGCGTGGGGGTGGCGTGGCGATTGGGGCGCGGTACGGCGGGTGGAGCCAGGTCGTTGCCTCCCACCCCCCACCTAACCTCCCCCCTGGAAGGGGGGAGGGATGAATTGGGGAAGGAGGGAGGGGGTTGGGGGTGCATTGGGGGGTGGGTGGGGCTGGTTTAGGCGGCGGCGCGGGCTTTGTTGGCGCGTTTGCGGGCTTTGCGGGACTCGCGTTCGGCCTGTCGTTGGGCTTGGCGGCGTTGTTGACGGGTGAGGTTGACAGCAGGGGTTGACGCCGGGGGTGTTGGGATGGGCGGGATTGCGATTTCGCTGTGTTTTGCGGGGGTTTGGGGTTGGTTCGGGGGTTGGGGGTGGTACGCGGTGTCAACTTTTGTCAACCTGGCGTCAACCCCTGTCAACCTGGCGTCAACCTCTGTCAACCTGGCGTCAACCCCTGTCAACGTTTGGTCGCCGCTGGCGGGGGCGTCGGCCGGGGGTTCGGGGTCGGCGAGTTCGGCGTTGGGGTAGTCGGCGTCGTCTGCGGCGGGGGTGGTTTCGAGGCGGTTGCGTGTGGAGGCGCGGAGGTCGCGCAGGGTGGCGCGGTATTCGGCGAGTGCGGTGCGGATGGCGCGCTCGTGGATGTCGACGAAGCGGGCGATTTGTTCGGGGGGCAGGATTTCGTTGAGCGGGCGGACTTGTCCGTCGTGGTTGAGGGCGAGGAAGCGTTCGAGTTTGCTGAGGGGGTGTTCGCTGAGCAGTTGGTCGAGGCGCTGTTCGAGGCGCTGGGCGTGGTCGAGCAGTTTGTCGTCGGCGAGGGCCTGGATGAGTTGGGGGCGTTGGGTTTCGAGGGCGCGGAGGTCGTTGTGGACGGCGGTGCGGGAGAGCTGGAGATGTTGGGCGATCTGGCGGAGGGAGAGGCCTTGCTGGCGGAGTTGGTGGGCCTGGAGGGCGCGTCGGCGGCGTTGTGGGGAGAGGGTCATGGTGGTGGCACTCCTGTTCTATTGCAGGGTAGCATGAGGTGGGGGAAGTGGGGGTGTGTGGTGGGCGACAGTTTGGGGAGAGGTGGTTCCTGCCTGCGCAGGAATGACGGAAATGGGGCGCTGGGATGGGGAGAGGGAGGGGATGTGGACGATTGGGGCGTGGCGCGGCGGGTGGAGCCGGGTCGTTGCCTCCCACCCCCCACCTAACCTCCCCCCTGGAAGGGGGGGAGGGATGAATTTTGGGAAGGGTGAGGGGTGGGGTGGATTGAGGGAGAGGGCGGGATGAATTGGGGGTTGGGTGAGTGGTTCCTGCCTGCGCAGGAATGACGGGGAGGGGGCGCAGGAATGACGGGGAGGGGCGCAGGAATGACGGGGAGATGCGCAGGAATGACGGGGAGGGGGCGCAGGAATGACGGGGAGATGCGCAGGAATGACGGGGAGGGGGCGCAGGAATGACGGGGAGGGGGCGCAGGAATGACGGGGAGAGGGGCGCAGGGATGAATTTTGGGAGAGGTGAGTGGGAGGAAGGGGTGGGGGCTGCGTGTGGGCTAGCGGCGGCTGCGGCGCGGTGGTTGGGTTGCTGAGCCATCGATTCCGGTGCGGTAGTCCGGCGCGTTGATTTCGAGTAGTTTGCCTGTTTCCTTGTCCAGCAGGCGCGATGCGATTCGCGCGTCAAGATCGTCGGGCTGGTGGTTGGTTGTGAACATCGTCGGCCGCCGCGCGACGTAGCGCGCGGCGTAGAGCTGGTAGAGCTTTTCGTCGGCCCATGGGGTGGGCGAGTGCGCTCCGAAGTCGTCGAGCACCAGCAGATCGACCTCGCGCAGCGACTCTGAGAGTTCGTCGTAGCTGTGCTCGGAGTCCACCTGGTAGGTGCGCCGCAGCATGTCGAGCAGGTCGGGCACGACGGCGAACCACACGGTCTGCCCGCGTTTGAGGGCCACGTTGGCGACGGCGGCGGCGAGGTGCGTTTTGCCGGTGCCGGTGCCCCCGACCAAGGTGAGCGAGCCGTGCGGCGCGGCGGCCCAATCCTCGACGACGCACTTGATCAGGCCGAGGTTGCAGGCGTCGGAGGGCAGGTCGTCGCCGTTGCGCACGCGGAAGCTGTCAAAGTTGTAGCGAGTTAGCAGGTCGCGGCGCATTCCGCCGACCTGGCGGTAGCGGTCGTCGCGCTGCTCAGTCTCTACGGTCTCGCCGAGCCGGATTTGGAGCGCGTCGGGTGCGGGGTTGAGCCAGCGCGCGAGACCGAGGCCGTCCGCGGAGGCGCGCTCCGCGGCGATCAGCACTGTGCGGAGCTGGGCGTTGCGGCGGTGGTTGAGCAGTTGGAAGAGTTTCTCGCGCGCCCATTCGGTCGGGTTGGCTACGTCGATGTCGTCGATGATCAGGAACTCGGCCTGTCGCGCGTGCTCAAAGAGCAGAGGGTAGGGGACTTCGGCGTCGCGGCGGTAGGCGGCGCGGAGTCGGTCGAGCAGGTCGGCAGCGACAAAGTAGAGGGCGGGCCGGCGGCGTTCGAGTCGGCGATTGGCGAGCTCGGCGGCGAGCCGCGTGCGCGCGGGGGACGGGGCGCCGCGCAGGACCAGCCAGCGCTCGGCGGTCTGCTCGTCGGCGAAGGCGCAGGCGTCCGCGAACTGGTCCAGCGCTCCGATCTGCTCTGCGGCGAGCCGCTGGCCGGCCAGCGGGCCGAGGTTGCTAAGCCGCTGGAGCCGCTCTGCAAGCTCGTCGGCCGCCTGCTGCTCGGCGCATTCGCAGGGCAGCGCGCGCCCAAACAGCTCATGCCCGACGGGCACGCTGCGGCGGACGTAGCCGACGCCGCCGCAGCGCGGGCAGTCGGCGTCGGGCCCGGCGGGCCGCCAGAATCGGTCGCGCCCGCCCTTGCCGCCCGCCTCAGCGTTGGATGAGGTGGTCATAGCGGGATGGTCCGGATCGCCCAAGCTGCGCGCGAGTTGATCGAGTCGACGCATCATCACGCCCTTCTTGCTGCCAACGTTGGAGGATGCTGCGCACGTAGCGCCAGTTGTGGACATTCATTTCGACCGCTTCGGCGAAGGCGTCGGCGATCCACTCGGGCGGATAGGCGGCGGCGGCTTCGTGGAGTTCGGCGGCGAGCGAGGGCGGCAAGGGCCCGATCGCTTCTTCGTAGAGGCGGATGATGGCCTGGCCCTCCGCTTCGGGTCCGAGCGGCGCGGGCGCGGCGCGGGCCGGGCGGCTGATCAGTCGGGCGTTGTGCGCGACGGCGCGCCGCCCGTCGGCGCTGTTCAGAGCGATCCAGTCCCTGGCCTGATCGTTCGCGTCGCTGGAGCGGAGCAGGGAGCCGCGGGCCAGCGCGGCTTGCAGGCCGTCTTCCAGCGCCTGCTCGGCGGAGCGCTCGGGCGCAAGCGAGGCGAGAGCCTCGATCAGCGGCCGCTCGGCGCGCAGGTCGGCCATCGGCAGCAGGCGGGGGAAGCGGCGCACGCGCTGGAGCGCGGCGACGGCGTAGAGCGTGACGACCAGCTCGGCAGGGTCGCTCATCCGGGGCACGAGTTCGCGCAGCAGGGCGGTCGGCAGGGGCGTGGCCGGCGCAGCCGCGGCGAAGCCGTTGAAGCTCTGGTTGGCGGGCTCGTCAGGCATGTCCGTTGCCGCCGTTCTCGCTCGCGCCGCCGGCGCCGTTTGACGGGGCGGTCCAGCCCGGGTCCGGCGGCGGTTCCTCCTGGACGAAGAAGTCCTCGAAGCGGGCGACCTGCGGGACGAAGCGCACATCGACCGCGCCCACCGCGCCGTGGCGGTGCTTGGCGATCAGCAGTTGCGCGACCTGGCCCTGCCCGGGGTTGAACGCCGCGTCGGCGATGATTTCATCTTCATTTTCATCGTGCCGATACATGTCGGCGCGGTAGATGAAGACGACTACATCGGCGTCCTGCTCGATCGAGCCGCTCTCGCGCAGGTCGCTCAGTTGTGGGACGGGCGGCTTGCGCCGCTCGACGGCGCGGGAGAGCTGGGAGATGGCCAGCACGGGCACGTGGAGCTCGCGGGCGATCTCTTTCAGAGTGCGCGAGATCACGCTCAGTTCCGCCACCCGGTTTGTCTCCACGGGCGTGCGGGACCAGGCATGCACCAGCTGGATGTGATCGACGATGATCAGCCCGAGTCCGCGCGGCTCTGCGCCTTCGGCCACGTGGCGGCTGCGCTGGTCCAGGATTCGCTTGTTCAGATTGCGCGACTTGGCGCGGATTTCGGCGAGGGTCTGCCCGGCGGTGTCGTCGATGTAGATTTCGGCGCGGCTGAGCAGGCCGATCGCGCGCGAGATGTCGGCCTGCTGCTCGTCGGTGTGGCGGCCGACGCGCAGGCGGTTGTTTTCCACGCCCGACTCGGATGAGACGAGTCGGGCGGCGACCTGCTCGGCGGACATTTCCAGGCTGAACATCGCCACGGGCACGCCTTGCCCCAGCGCGGCGTTGCGGGCGATCGTGAGGGCCAGGGCCGATTTGCCGACGGCAGGGCGGGCGGCCAGCACGAGCAGGTCGGAGGCGTGGATGCCGCCGTTGAGCAGCTGGTCGAGATCGCCGAAGCCGGTGCGCGTCGGAGCCGAGGCCGCGCTGTCCGGGTCCGCGGCCTCTTCGAGCACATCGACCAGCAGGTCCTGGAGCATCGAGAATTCGCGGCGCTGCTCTGCGCCGCGCACGGAGTAGAGCTTCTCGACCGCTTCGTTGAGCGAGGCGTCGACGTTCGGATCGGCGCGGTAGGCGAGCTCGCCGATGTCTCCCGCCGCGCGCAGCATGTCGCGGTAGGTGGCGGCGCGCTGCACCACTCGCGCGTAGTGCTCCGCGCCGACGGTGGTGGGCAGTTCGGCGACGAGTTGGGTGATGTAGGGCTGCCCGCCGACTTCGTCGATCCAGCCTCTGCGTGCGGCCTCGGCGGCGATCGTGACGGAGTCGACCGCCTCGCCGCGGTCCCAGAGATCGACGGAGGCGACGAAGAGCAGCCGGTGGCGCGGGTCGAAGAAGTCGGTCGGGAGCAGGATCGGCGCGACGCGCTCGAGGACGCCTTGCTCGGCGAGGATCGCGCCGACCACGGCGCGCTCGGCGGCGACATCGTGCGGCACGCCCGCGCGCGCGCTGTGCGTTTCGCGCTCGCCCTCGAACGGCGGCACCGCCTGCGGTTCGCTTGCGACCATTCACCACCCCCGCTTGCTCGGGGGCGGCGCGCCCCCGGTTCAGGCCTCTACAGGCTCGGCTTCACTCGCGTCGGACGCGTCGGACTCCGCCGCAGCCGCCACGGCGGCTTCTTCGGCGTCGAGCTCCTCGACGATTTCGTCGATGGTCGGCTCGAAGCTTTCTTCGTCGGGCTCGACGATGATGTTGACCTGCGCGAAGACGTTCCGGGTGAGGCGGACGCGCACCTCTTCGGTACCCAGCTGGCGCAGCGCCTGGGCCAGTTGGACCTGGCGGTGCTCGATCGTGGCGCCGGCGCGGTCGGAGAGGCGCTCGGCGATGTCGCGCGCGGTGACGGAGCCGAACAGTCGGCCCTGCTCGCCGACGCGCGCGCGGAAGGTGAATTCCTGTCCGTCGATCGCGGCGGCGATCGGCGCGGCGTCGCCGTCCAGCTTGGCTTGCCGGATCGCGTCGGCTTTCGCCAGGCGTTCGGCGCGGGCCAGGTTGGACGTGGTGGTCGCGCCGGCCAGGCCGCGGGGCAGCAGGTAGTTCCGGGCAAAGCCATTTTTGACTTCCTTGACCTCACCGACCTGTGCGGTGCCTTCGACCTCTTCGAAGAAGACGACTTTCATGGCGTTTCGCTCTCTGAAGCGTCGCCGTTCCCCAGTGTGGGGCGGCGATGGGGCTGGACATACCGACGGCGGGGGAGGCGACGTAACCGTTCCCCGTTGTGGTCGGCTCTCCACCACGATAAACAGGGTTGCCATCGTGTAACAGTGCTTCTGTCACCAGAGATGCTCCCGAGCCCGCGCGAGGCGCGCGGCGGAAGCGCTCAGCGGGCGCTTCCGCCGGCCTGCTTTGTGGTGAGCGTAGCACTCTAGTTCGCGGTTTGGGGGCGATTTTGGCTTGCGCGGCGGTCTCGTTGGTTAGTGGCCGCTCTGAGAGGGGGGAGGGATGAATTTTGGGGAGGGGGGTGGGTGTTTGGGTGGTTCCTGCCTGCGCAGGAATGACGGTTGAGGGGCGCGGGTATGACGGAAGGGATCCCTCAGATAGCCTTGTTAGTTGGGAGATTTCTGAATGTCGGAGACGGCGCTTTCGATTCTGATCTGGCTGCACGTGATTGGGGTCGCGGTGTGGCTGGGCGGGCAGGTGCTGACGGCGGCGGCGGTGATCCCGACGCTGCGCGCGGTCGGCGATCAGCAATTCTGGCTCAGCGCGCTGGAGGGCTTCACGCGGCGCTTCGGGCGGGTTGGGATTGCGGCGATGCTGATCATCGTGATCACCGGCGGGGCGATGGTCGACCCGCGGCTCGATCAGGCCGAAAACTTCTTCGGCGGGTCGTTCTCCGATGTGCGCTGGGGCGTCATCTTCGTGGTCAAGATGGCGCTCTGGGCGGCGATGGTCGCGGTGATCGGGCTGCACCAGTTCGTCTTCGGGCCGCGCCAGTTGGAGTTGGCGCGGGAGGCTGCGGCGGCCGGCGCCGCGGGCGACGATGACGCGCTGCGGCGGGTGCGGCGGGCGACGATCGCCCTTTCGGTCGTTGGGCTACTGCTCACGCTGCTCGTGGCCGGCGCGGGCGCATTCCTCGGCAATCACAACTTCTCGATGAATCCCGTATGACCAGAAACAGATTCGCTCTCGCGGCACTCCTCGCCCTGCTGGCCGCAGCGCTCGTCTGGGTGTCTGCGGCGGCCCAGACGAGCGGGCAGACAGGCAGCGCCGAGGTGCGGATTGCGGCGCGCAAGGCGGCGGACGGCAGCGTCGAACTCTGCCTCTACCTCAACGCGGAGAAGACGCGCCGCTGCCCCACCGAGCGGTACTTCCGTTACCCGGATGTGCTCGTCAATGAGTGGCGCAGTTCCTCCGCGATCGAGGCGGGCCGCGCGACGCTGACCATTCGCGCGCGGCGCGATACGGGCGGCTGGGTCGAGCTGACGCTGGCCGCGCGGCTCGACGGCGTCACGCAGATCCACAGGCCCGAGCGGCGGTTCTTCAACTGGCCGGGAGTTGCGGTGGATCGCTGGCTGCGCAGCTCGCCGGTGTCGGTCGAGACGGGCGGCGGCGACGTGGCGACGGGCCTCGCCGTTGATGCGCCGCGTCTGCAGCGTGAGCGGGCGGCGCCCCAGTTCACATTGCAGCGGCTTGAAGGCGAGGGCGCGGTGTCGCTCGGCGACTACAGCGGCAAGACCGTCGTGCTCGCCTTCTGGTCGTCGTGGGATGCGGGCGGCGTGCAACTGCTGCGCCGGCTGGATCAGCTCCGGCGCGCGGGCGGCGGCCTCGCGGTGCTGGCGATCAATGTCTACGACGCGACCGGCGCGGCGCAGCGCGCATTCGTCGAGGCCAATGTCGGTTTCGACGGCGTGGTCGACAGTGGGGCCGAGGTGACGCGGCACTACCGCGTCGACGGCCTGCCCGAGCTGGTGGTGATCGACGCGGGCGGCGTCTACCGCGAGCGGGTGACGGGGGCGGCCGACACGCGGGCGATCGAGCGGGCGATCGCGGCGGCCAACAGGGCGGCGGACGGGCGCGGCGGGTTGCCCTAGGGGCTGTTGGCACTTACGTCATTCCTGCCTGCGCGGGAATGACGAGAGGAGGGCGCGGAGGTGGCGGGAGACGGGATTGTGAAGAGGCTCTAAGCTGCTGATGTTCCGATGGGGAACCGCGGTTGAGCAGTCTGGAGACGCTGATGCCCGAATTTGAAGATGTCCTCTACGAAACGAAAGGCCGCCTGGCGATTGTCACGCTCAATCGGCCGGAGAAGATGAACGCGCTGAGCCACCGCCTGCGCGCGGAGCTGTTCAGCGCGCTGAAGGACGCCGAAGCCGACGACGATGTGCGGGTGGTGATCATTCGCGGGGCGGGGCGCACGTTCTCGGCGGGCTACGACATCACGCCCGTGCCGAATCTGTCGGAGTCGGACTACCTCGACATTCGCTCGGGGCTGCCCAGCGTGGGCCCGATTCACCCCGGGCAGGGACAGTGGCCGCAGCACCTGCTGAGCGGCTACTGGCAGATCTGGGAGCTGACCAAGCCGGTGATCGCGCAGGTGCACGGCTACTGCCTGGCTGGCGGCTCGGAGTTGGCCAGCATGTGCGACCTGATGTTTGTCGCGGAAGACGCGATCATCGGCTATCCGCCGGTGCGGGCGATGACCACGGTGGATGTGCTCTACCACCCGTGGCACATGTCGATGCGCAAGGCGCGCGAGCTGACTTACACCGGCGACTCGGTGACCGGCAAAGAGGCGGTCGAGCTGGGCTGGGCCAACCGCGCCGTCCCGGTCGACGACCTGGCCGCCGAGACGGAGGCGTTCGGGGAGCGGATCGCGAACATCGCGCCGGACATGGTGCAGATGAGCAAGCGCGGCATCAACCGCGCCTACGAGGTGATGGGCATTCGCACGGCGCTGGCGGTCGGCGCCGACATTCAGGCGCTCTCGACCTACCGCGGCAGCGCGGGCGAGTTCGGGGCGATCGCTCGCGAGAAAGGTCTGAAGGCGGCGCTGGACTGGCGCGACGGACCGTTCCAGGACTACGGCGCGTCGAAGACGCGGCCCAGCGCGCCGAGCGATCGGTAGGCTTCGGCTGCGCGGCGGCGTTCCCCCTAACGCAGGGCGCGGCTACCATAGGTAGCGCGTCGCGCGGCGGTGATGCGCGGCGCTGCTTGAGGTGAACGGACGATATGCCGACCCAGGGAATCCCCCAGTCGTTCGGGCTGTTGATGGTCTTCGCGCTGCTGCTGGCGGGCGTCTTCGCGCTGGTCGGCTTCGCCATCGCCAAAGGCCAGGACCGGCACGAGCTCGCCGGGCGCGCCGCGTCCAACGAGGCCGCGGTTGAACTCTGGGAGAGCGGCGGCTTCTGCATTGAGGAGGGGCAAGAGGCGGATCCGTCGCTGGAGTTGGTTGCGCGTGCGCCGCAGACCTGCGCCGCGGCCGCGCCGCTGCCGATCGAGGAGATTGATGAGGATGCGCTGCGAGCCGGCGCGGACATCGCGCGCGGCGCGGAGCTCTACATCGCCAACGGCTGCCAGGTGTGTCATGGCGACGTGGCGCAGGGCATCGTCGGCCCGACCATCGCGCAGACCGGGCTGGACATCCACGGGGTGCTGTCCCAATACCGCCAGCCGCGCGGCGTCATGCCGCGCCAGACGGCGGAAGATGTGCCTGCTGAGGACATCGCGGACGTCTGGGCCTGGCTGCAAACGCTGCCTGTGCCGGACGAGTTGATCGATCCCGACAACAACGCTCTCGGCCACGAGAACATTGGGCAGTTCGCGGCCAACTAGCTCAGCCCGGCTTTTCCACCGGCTACTTGCCCGGGTAGGCCTCGGCCAGCAAGCCGTCGAGGATTGCGTTGAACTGGTCGGGGAGTTCCCAGTAGACGGAGTGGCCGCCGCGCGGGACTTCTACGTAGCGCGCGGCGGGGACATGCTCACTGGCCGCCTTGATCAGCGGCGCGGGGATGATTGCGTCCAGCTCGCCGGCGAGGAAGATCACCGGCATCGTCAGCGCGGACAGATCGTCAGTCGCCACCGCGCCCTGATCGACTCCGAATGTGAGCGCCGTTCCGCCCGTTTCCAGCGGCGGGTTCAGCCCGCGCACCTGCTGGTAGAGGAAGAGGCCGTTGGGGTTGCTTGCGATGAAGTCGGGGCCGACCATCATCGTCTGCCCGCCGTCCTCGGCGTTGGTTTGGGCCCGCTCGACGGCCTTGGCCATTTCGCGCAGCAGGCGCTCGTCCCAGATGCCGAGGAAGGTGTCGGCCATCAGCAGGCCGCGCACGCGGTCGGGGTTGCGCACCGCGTAGGGCAGCACCGAGAAGCCGCCCATCGACTGCCCGACCAAGACGGCGTGGGGAATTTCGAGCGCGTCCATCAGCTCTTCGAGGTCGCGGCGGAAGGCGGCGCGGCCTTCGCCGGAGAGGTCTTTGCTCTGCCCCCAGCCGCGCACCTCGTAGGTGACGCAGCGAAAGCGTCCGCGGAAGTGAGGAATTTGCTGCCACCAGCTGAGGTGGTTGCCGCCCGCGCCGTGGACGAACACGATGGTTTCGGCGGCGTCGCCGAAGGTGTCGTAGACGAGCGTTCCGCCAGTTACCTCGAGTGTGTGGGTCATGGGGACTCCTGTTCATCGCAGCAGCCAGAGGCTAGCGCAGCGCGTGCTGGACGCGAGTGGCGGCGCTTCTCCACGAGACTTGGAAGCGGGATTGACACGAGGTAACACGACACTGCACAATTGGAGTCGTTTCGCGCCCCCCTCCGAGTGGTTGGTGCTTTACGCACCCGGATGCCACAAGAGGGGGGCAACCTGTTTCTGGTCGATCGTCCACTGGCGCAAGTACGGCATTTCGAGCAGACGCGAGTCTCGCACTCTTGTGGGCAGCAGCGTGAAGCCGTTCTCCAAGATGCGATCTTCAGTTGGACCGCGCCAAAGATGCGGCTGGAGCATGTCGCCGTAGATCGGCATCGCGGATTCCCATGCAGGCATGGGCTCCAGTGCGCGGAAGAAGGCATGCGCCACTCCGTCGGCTACGCCCAGCAAGAGATCCTCGTCTTTGCGCGCCGTGCGAATCAGATCAATGTCGACCACATCCCAATTCGTGCGATCACGGGAAGACGCCGAAGTGCGTATCCGGCGGAGGTAATCGTGGAACTCCGGAAGGCTGAAATGGCCGGCTTCTTCGATGACGAACTCGAGCATGCGCTCCTGCGCCGCCGCGAGCTGGCTGGCCCGCTCCAAGACGAACTTCAGCGCGTGTCGATAGTAGACACCCGGCTCATTCAAGCCTGAGTCGGGGTACGTTGCATGCGAATCGGCGGCGACCACGACGGCGGAAAACGGAGCGCGGGCCAATGCGAGGTAAGCCCCGTAGCGATCGCTGGCCCGCCTGATGCGCGAGAAGTGAAGCGCGGCAGTACCGCTCAGACCAAGGCGATGGCGGATCTCCTCAACGGCTGCGCTCAGTTCGCCCGGCTTGCCGGTCTCGGCGATCGCTGCGAGCACCAGCCAGCGCGTCCCTTTGCCTCCAGTGCCGGCGTCGCCGCTTTCGTCCACGCGAACGGTGAGCAGGTCCGATGCGGCCGAGGCCATCAGTCGCCTTCGAGGGCGCCGCGCAGTCTGGGGTCCAAGGCATGCAGTAAGCGACGGCCCAGCTTGCTGCGGCGCATCCGTGTCCAGTGGCTCTCGCCCTGCTCCTGCACGGGGCGTTTGCTTTGGGGCAGATTAGCAGACTGGGGCGCTTGGATTGTCAGCCGGGGCGCTGGGGGTGGGGGCGGGCGACTTGGGCGATGTGCTGGGGGGTTGCGCCGTTGAATGTGGGGAGCGCGCCGTTGGCGGTGGTTGCGGCGCTTGGCAGCTGGGCGGGCTCGGGGGATTCCTCCTGGAGGTCGTGCTCGCCGGTGCGGAGGCGCTTTTCGCGCAGGGTGGCGACGGCGATCACCGCCACTACGCCGACGCCGGCTGAGATCCAGAAGTTGCCGGCGATGGCGACGGCGAGCGCCTCGGGCAGCGCGGTGATGATTTGGCCGAACTGCTCCGCGCCCAGCTCGGCGAGCAGGCCGGCGCTGGCTTCCTCGCTGAGCAGCTGGGTTGGGTCGGCGCGGGCGGCCAGCTCGGCGGGCAGCCGGGCGGCGAGCTCGCTCGCCAGCCGCCCGGTGACCAGCGCGCCGACCAGCGTGACGCCGATGATCGCGCCCATCTCCTCGAAAAACTGGGTCGCGCCGGAGATCGTGCCGAGCATGCTCTGGGGGAGCGCGTTCTGCGCGGCGACCATCAGCGCGGGGTAGAGCAGGCCGAGCCCGCAGCCGAAGAGCACCAGCCGCCAGATGACGTCGACCGCGCCGGTCTCGGTGGTCAGCTGGGTGAGCAGCCAGCCGCCGACGGCGATGATCAGGGCGGCGATCAGCGAGATGGCCTTGTAGCGTCCCGTGCGGGAGATCACCTGCCCGGCCAGCGAGGCGGTGACGACCAGCGAGATGATCTCGGTGCTGAGCAGCAGCCCGGAGGCGGTCGGGGTGTAGCCGAGCACGCCCTGCATGTAGTAGGCGAGGAAGAAGGCGACGCCGAACATGCCGCCGCCGATCACCATCATGACCAGCGCCGAGACGCGGAAGGTGTGGTTGCGGAAGAGCGCGCCGGGCAGGATCGGTTCGACCGCGCGCCGCTCGGCGAGGATGAAGAGCAGCAGTCCGCAGGCGGAGACGGCGAAGAGCGCGAGCGTGCGGAGGTCGAGCCAGGCCGCGCCGGTGGAGACCAACCCCAGCGCGAGCATGGCGGGCATCAGCGCGAGCAGCAGCGCGCCGATGCCGAACCAGTCGATTTGCACTTTGCGCGGCGGCGGGCGGAGCCAGGGCATGATCACGGCGATCGTGGCGAAGGCGACCACCGCGATCGGCAGAATCGCCCAGAAGACCCAGCGCCAGTTGAGCGCGTCGACGATCAGCCCGCCGAGCAGCGGGCCGATCAGCCCGCCGACGCCGAAGACCGCGGCGAAGAGGCCCATGTACTTGCCGCGCTCGGAGGGCGGAAAGAGGTCGCCGGAGACGGAGAAAGCGTTGCCCATCAGGATGCCGCCGCCGATGCCCTGCAGCGCGCGGAAGCCGATCAGCATCTCCATCGAAGTGGCGAAGCCGCAGAGCGCCGTCGCGCCGGCGAAGAGCACCAGGCCGCTGAGCAGGAAGGGTTTGCGCCCGTAGACGTCGGAGAGCCGCCCGGCGATGGCCACGGCGGGCACGGAGGTGGCCATGAAAGCCGATTCCATAAAGGCGATCAGGTCGAGGCGTCCAAGGTCGGCGGCGAGCACGGGCGTGGCGGTGGCGACGATGGAGTGCTGCACGGCGGAAAGGAACATGGCCGTGAGCGCGCTGATGAGGATCAGCATTTTGGTGCGGTGCGGCAAGGCAAAGCCCACCGAGGCGGCAGTAGCGGTAGCGTCGTGGGTGACGGTGTGGCTCATGGGGAGGTTTCTATCGTACTAGGGTGTGTTCGCAGCTCCGTCATTCCTGCGTAGGCAGGAACCGCGCATAGAACCGTCATTCCTGCGCCTCTCTTCCGTCATTCCTGCGCAGGCAGGAACCGGCGCATAGAACCGCCACCCCTGCGCCCTCCTTTCCGTCATTCCTGCGCAGGCAGGAACCTACCCAAGCCAACCCCCAACCCCTCAACCCCCGCGCCACCCCTCCTACCTTTCCCCAATTCATCCCTCCCCTCTCCGTCATTCCTGCGCCTAATTCCGTCATTCCTGCGCAGGCAGGAATGGGGGGTGGGAGGTAGCGAGTGGGCGCAGGCGATCGTGTTGCGCCGCGATCGCCTGCGACGGTGCTCTTGCGGCGGCGTTCCTGCCTGCGCCTCCTTACGTCATTCCTGCGTAGGCAGGAACTGGCGCATAGAACCGCCACCCCTGCGCCTCTCTTCCGTCATTCCTGCGCAGGCAGGAACCTACCCAGGCCAACCCTCCAACCCCCCAACCCCCGCGCCACCCTCTCTCCCCTTCCCCGATTCATCCTTCCCCCCTCCGTCATTCCTGCGGCCAATTTCGTCATTCCTGCGTAGGCAGGAATGGGGGGCGGGAGTGGCGGTTCTGCGCGTGGTTCCTGCCTACGCAGGAATGACGGAGGGGAGGGCGCAGGAATGGCGGTGGGGCGAGTGGGGGTGGCGTGGCGGTTGGGGCGCGCAGGTTCCTGCCTACGTGGGAGGGGGGGAGGGCGTGGGCTCGATCGCCGGTGGACGCTCGCTGCCTCCCACCCCCCATTCCTGCCTGCGCAGGAATGACGGAAGAGAGGCGCAGGAATGGGCGGTGCGCTGGGGCCGCCGCTAGTTCCCGAACCAGAGGACGGCGCCCGGGTGGATCGTGAAATCGACCGACGCGCCGTCGCCCGCCCGGCTGTAGCGGAACCAGCGACCGCTTTGCCAGACCTGCACGGCCCGGACCTCAGTGAGCTCGTTGAGCAGCGCGGAGGCCCGGACGGAAGTTGCGCCCAGCCAGGAGTTGCTGCCGACCGTGTTGGGCTGCGCGAGCGAGTCGGCCAGGCGCGGCGGCGGCGGCGCAGGCGCGCTGTCGGCGACCGTGGCCAGCACCAGATCGCGCAGGTCGCCCGTCCCCGTCTGAACCGCCTGCGCCGAGATCGTCGTGCGGCCCGGACTCAGCGCCAGGTAGGTCGCCGAGGCCTGGCCGGCGCTGGTGGTCGACTGCGCGCTCAGCTGGACGATCGAGGCGAACGCGCCGAGCGGCGTGTCGCCCCAGCTGACGCGCGTGCCGTCGGGCACCGGGTTGCCGTCCGCGTCGGTCAGCGTCGCGCTGACGCTGAAGCGCTCGCCGGGCGCAATCTCGTCCTGCAACTCGCTCAGCGCGATCGCGGCGGGGGGGCCGGCCACGGTGAAGGTCTGCTGTCCGAGCACATTGTGGCCGAGTTGCAGCTCGAGGGTGTACTCGCCGGCCGCGAGCGGGTCGTCGGCCGCGCGGTTCACGTTGAGCTCCATGAACTCGTGGCCGGCCGCGTCGAGCTTGGGAGTCAGGACGCCGCCGACGGGCCAGACGATGGCGACGCCGCGGGTGACGCGCTTGCCGTCGGGCCCGGTCAGGCGCGCCAGCGAGATCTGGCGCGGCTCCTGCCCGGCGTCCGCCGGCGGGATCTCGACGCCCTGGTAATTGATGCGCCGCCGCACCGGCTCCGGCTCCGGGGTGGGCAGCGGCACCGAGTTGCCCTGCGCGTCGAGCGCGCCCACGGTCAGAGTCAACTCGTCGCGCCGATCGGTGTCCGCGCCGGCCTGCTCCGCGCCCTCGGCCGATTCGGCGTTCACGCTGAGCACGCCGGCGTTGGGCGCGCTGATCGTCAGCTGCGCGGCCGGGCCGGCCAGGGTCACCGTAATTCGCTCGGTGGTGAGGGTTTCGCCCGGCGTGTCGCCCTGATCCGCGCCGAAGACGGTCGCCCAGACCAGCGCTTCGCCGGCCTTGCCCGTGTGGTCGAGCCTGATTCGCAGCGCGCCGGAGTTGGTCGCGGTGATGGCGGAGCCGGGGATCGAGCAGCTGGCGCGCCCGCTCGCGCCGGCGCACGCGCCGCCCTCGACGCGCGAGGTCAGCCCGCCGTGGGTGGTCTGCACCAGCACCGAGGCGACGCTGCCGGTCGCGGTGGGCATGCCGTGCTCGTTGAGAATGCGCAGGCGCAGGTAGGTGAACTCGCCCTCGCTGATCACCGAGGGATAGGGTCGGTCGTCCGCGGCGGTGCCCGGGGTGTAGTTGATGTCGGTGGCGAGATCGAGGTGGGCTTCGGCGAGTTCGCGCACGACGCCGATGCGGCCCGCGAACTGCCCGCGCAGTGCGCGGAGGTTGGGGTCGGGGTCGGGCGCGGGATCGGGGCTGGTAGTGGCGCTGACTCGCCCGGAGATCGTGAAGGCCTCGGTTTCGGTGCCTTCGGGGACGGTCAGCGAAGCGCCGGCGGGCAGGGTCAACGGGCAGATGCGGGTGTAGACGCCTTCGCGCAGCTCGCCCCGGCAGCGCTGCTCGGTCAGCGTCGTCGTGTCGCCGGGCAGCGGCAGCAGCCAGACGCGCGAGAGCGAGGCGTCGGAGTCGCTGTAGGGCTCCGAGACCACCATCAGCACCTGGGAGTCGACGGTGGTGAAGTGGATCGAGCGTCCGAAATGCGCGCCCTCGGCCTGCTGCGGCGAGCAGACCTCGGTCTGCGACCCCGCCGCGTTGCTGCCCCAGGCGTTCCCGACGCGGGTAAAGATATAGACCCCGCCGCGGCCGCCGACATCCTGAGCGCCGTCGGGCAAGGGGCAGACGAAGCCGGTGTGGTTGTTAGAAGCAATATGGCTGTGGCCGACATTGCCCATCACCAGGCGGGTGCCGTCGGGGCTGATTGCGGTCCCGCCGTGGACCGCGCCCGTGCCGGGATACGGGTTGTAGTTAAAGTTGCCGGTAGTCAGGCCGGCTCCGTCCCAGGCGCTCGCCGAGGCCTTGGGGTAGACGTAATGCCAGGTGTTGGAGCCCACGAAGACCGTTGAGCCGTCAGGCGTCACGGTCACCTCCATGCCCAGGTGCAAGAAGGGGAAAAAGCCCGTGCCCCAGGGAAAGTTCGGGGTGATGGTCGCGTCCTCGTCGACGATTCGCCTGGTGGGGCCGGGGGCGTAATGGCTGGCCGGGTCGAAGCTGCTGGCGTCTGCGCCGGCGGCGATTTCGGTCTGGCTGCCGGCGGAGGCGAGCGGCGCGGCCGTCCAGCCCCCGCTGGGCGCGACGAACGCGTAGGCCTCGCCCTGCGAGACGCGCCCCCTGAAGTAGCTGCTGGTGCAGCCACTGATCTCGCGGGCCGGGAAGCTGTTGCGCAGCGGGGCGGGCGCGCAGCGGGGCCACGCCTTGTAGGGCGCGCCCACGACCAGCACGGTCCCGTCGTTGGAGAGCGCCAGGCCCGAGGTGTGCCCCCGGCCGATCGCGCCGTCGCCGGCGTAGCCGCCGAAGCCCACCCCGTTGTATTCGGTGCTGTCCGCGCTTCCGGCGATGAGCAGGGTGGCGACTTCCATGCAGTAGGCGTCGCAGGAGGAGCTGAGCCAGTTGAAGGGGCGAGTGGCGGCGATTTGCGACGCACTCGACCAGTCGCCCCAGGCGGGCGTCTCGACGGTCGTGACCTTGACCCCGGCCGCGTAGGTGATGTCGCCCCAGTCTTCGCCCGTGCCGCTGGGCTTGGAGTAGACGTAGACGGCGCCAATGCCGTTCATCACGGGCGCGCTGACCGCCAGCGTGCTGCCGTCGCCGGAGACGACGACGCTGTGGCCGTAGTTGGGGTAGTCGTCGCCGGGCTTGTTGAGGTACTCGCTGGAGGGCGGGCTGAGCGTGGTTTCGAGGGCGACGGTCGGCGGCGAGGCGCTGACGTCGACCTTGTAGACGTGCAGGCGACCGACGCGCTCGCGGTCGTCGACGGCGTCGAGCCGGGAGCCGATGAAGAGCCAGAGGGTGTCCTCGTCTTCGGCCCACATATCGAGCGCGTCTTCGGCGTTGGTGTGGGGCAGGGTGACGCCGCCGAAGGAGCCGGCGGCGGTGCCGGCGGGGGGCTGGATTGTGGCAATTTCGACGCCGCAGAGGTTGATCAGGTGGGCGGTGTTGGGGTGCGTTTCGGCTTCTTCGGCCGCGCCGGAGCCGCGCGCGGTGCCGGCCAGATACTCGCCGGCGACGGCCTTGACCACGAAGGAGGGCCGCGGGGTGGCGGCGCCGGGCGGGCTTTCGATCGGGTCGGCGGGGTCGGTGGATTTGATCAGGGAGAATGTCTGGTCTGCGATGTCGAGGCGGTAGCCGAGCGCGTCGGGCGCTTCCCAGTGGAGGCCGCTGCCGAGGCGCAGGTCGGCGGCGCTGACGCGCAGGGTTTCGCAGTCGCGCAGCAGTTGTTCGTGGATCAGCGCGCCGCGCGAGTCGGCGTTGCCGCCGGTGAAGCGCAGTTCGGCGCGCACCCGGGTTTCGACCCCGGGCGGGATGATGTCGTCGGAGTCGTCGACCAGGCCGACGACCAGCTCGAGGTCGGAGGGGAGTTGCGCGCGCGCGGTGTCGGTCGCGAGCAGCGCGGCGGCGAGCAGCGCGAGCAGCGCGGCAAGCGCGGCGGCGCGAGTCAGAGCGTTGGAGCGTCGCAGGGTTGTTTTCACGGGCGTCCCCCCGAACGTGCGCAGGCATGGCAGTGCAGTTTCTAGATTACTAAAGCGCGTGCGTCCCGCAACAGCAAGGGATGTAAACAGGAAAAGGGCCCTTTCTGTCGCGTAAGCCCCACCCCGTCATTCCCGCGCAGGCAGGAACCGCGCAGGAATGATGGGGTGGGGCGCAGGCAGGAACCCGCACCCCCACCAAACGCGATACACTGAACCCAAGCGCGAACGAGGTGACCCAATGGGCGAGATCGTCGTCGACATCGAGCTGGAAAACGCGACGGACAGCGAGCTGGCCGAAGACGGCAAGCTCCCCGCTGCCGATGTCCGCCGCGCCGCCATCCCCGCCGTCGTCGACACCGGCGCAAACATGCTCGCCCTGCCCGAGGACATAGTGAGCAGGCTCGGACTTCGGCCGGCCGGCAGCATCGTCGCCACCTACGCCGACGGGCGGCGAGATGAATTGCCCGTCGCAGCGCGGCTGATCGTGCGAATCGGCGAGCGCTGGATGTCCACTGAATGCGTCGTCCTCCCCCAGGGCGCCGACGCCCTGGTCGGCCAACTCGTCATGGAGCGCCTCGACCTGATCGCCGACTGCCGGGCCCAGACGCTCCACCCACGCCCCGAATCCCCCGATCTCCCCCTCATGCGCCTTTAGCGCCCATCCCCCACCGTTCCTGCCTGCGCAGGAATGACGGGGAGGGCGCAGGCAAGAACCCGCGCGCACCCACGCCAACCCTCAAGCCACCACCCTTCCCCAATTCATCCCTCCCCCCTTTTAGGGGGGAGGTTAGGTGGGGGGTGGGAGGCACCGATCGTCCACCAGCGATCGAGCCGAAGATTCCGTCACCCCTGCGCCCCCTACCTCGCGGCGAACGTATTCGCCGCCGAACGGTATTCGGTCAAGCCCAACCGCTGGGGCAACTCGCCCGTGCGCTCCAGGATGTAGCTGTCTACGGGGATGCCGGTCCCGTCGGCGATCCGCACCATCCGCTGGAAGTTGGCCACGACGCCCGCCGCGTCGACCATTGCGCCCGGCCCCGCCGCCTGCGCCAGACGCGCCCGCGCCTCGTCGAGCTCGGCGCTGCGGCGCACCGCCGCTTCGGTGAACTCCAGCAACAGCGCGCCGTGCTCGACGCCGCTCTCCTGCGAGGCGTCGACGATTGCGCGGAAGTTGAGCGCGTCGTTGCCGCGGCTGCTCGCACCGAGCAGCCCCACGTGCGAGGTGGTTCAATAGAAGCACTCGTTGAGCACAGAGACGCGGGCGGCGATCAGCTCCTGCTGGGCGCGGCTGATCTCGCGCACCTTGCCCATTTCGCGCATCTCCACGTAGGAGGCGTAGTGGGCGTGCGAGAGGTCGGCCAGCCAGGGCAGATTGCTCGGCACCAGGCTCAGCGCGGTGAGCACATTGGCGGCGACGGGCGCGTTGTCGTAGAGGTCGGCGTCCTCCGGATCGAGCGCGTCGGGCGGCGTGATCGGCAGCCAGCCGGCGACGCGCCGCGCGCCGGTCGGGCGGCGCCGCGAGGGCTCGCCGGCGAGCGGCTCGGGCAGCGGCTCCAGCGGCAGCCCGAGCGCGCGGTGCAACTCGTCGATCGAGAAGACATGCACCACGACGCCGAGCAGCTCGATGTAATGCGCGTCGCTCATGCCCTCGGCGGCGCAGATTTCGTCGCACCACTCGCGCGATAGGTTGGCGTTGTCGACGACGATCTTCTGCACGGCGTGCGTGGCGGCCTCGGGCAGCAGGTCGGAGCCGCCGCCGCCCTCGAGCGCGGCCGCGCGGCGGCATTCGGCGGCGATCGCGACGCGCTCCGCGCCCGTCCACCAGAAGCCGGGCGCGGCCAGCCGCTCCCAGGAGCGCCGGTGCGCCGCCCGCACCCGCTCCGAAATCGGCCACTCGCAGCCTGCATAGTCAAAGGCCATAGCGCGTCCCCCCCAGGCGGAAAGGGTAGCGAATTGCGCGCCGCGAAGGCGCACGGCGGCTGGCCGCTGAGCGAGGCTGGAGCGTGAGCGGCGCTGGTAACGTGCGGGGGGAATCCTGGACGAGGAGGCGAACGTGACGTACCGCGACGTGATTTATGAGCCGGGGGCTGTGGCGCGGGTGATCCTGAATCGCCCCGAATACCGCAACGCGCAGAGCCGCGTGCTGCTGGAGGAGATGGACGCGGCGTTCCAGGAGGCCGTCGAGGATCCGCAGTGCCAGGTGATCGTCCTCTCGGGCAACGGGCCGGATTTCTCGGCCGGCCACGACCTGGGCTCGCCGGCCGAGCTGGACGACCGCGATGAGCGCGGCTGGGCCGACGATTTCGTCGGCGTCTACGACCGCCAGCGCGACACGCGGATCACCAACACCATGCGCTGGCGCAACATCCCCAAGCCGACCATCGCGATGGTGCATGGGCGCTGCATCTTCGGCGGCTGGATGGTCGCGGCCTCGATGGACCTGATCTTCGCGGCGAGCGACGCGCTGTTTCTCGCCTCGCACACGCAGTATTTCTCCGCGCCCTGGGACCTCGGCCCACGCAAGGCCAAGGAAATCCTGTTTCAGAACCGCTTCATCCCCGCCGAAGAGGCGCACGAGCTGGGCTTCGTCAACCGCATCTACCCGCCGGAGGCGCTGGAGCGCAAGACGCTGGAGTACGCGGAGGAGGTGGCGGAGCACTCGCCGATGGCGCTGCGGCAGATCAAGTTCTCGATCAACAACATGCTCGACGCGCAGGGCTTCACAACGCACCTGACCTCGGCCTTCCACACCTACGCGATGGGCGCGCGCTTCGGGCAGCCGGATCCGCGAATGGTCGAGGGCAAGCGCCAACTGCGCCCGGTGCAGCGAGCGTTCGAGAAGCTCAAGCGGGGCCGCGGCAACGGCTGAGGAACGGCTGAGGGAGGGGCGGCGGTGGAGCTGCTCGGCGGGCTGCGGGTCGTTGAGTGCTGCTCGGGCGTCGCGGGGGCGGCCTGCGCGCGCGAGTTCGTCCGCTGGGGCGCGGAGGTGCTGGCGTTCGAGCCGCCCGAGGGCGCGCCCCTGCGCGACGCGCCCCCGCTGATCGAGCGCGGCGGCGAGCGGCACTCGATGCTGCAGCTCTCGCTTGCGCAGGGCAAAACAATCGAGCCGTTGGACGGCGGGCTGCGCTCGGTGCGGCTGGCCGAGGCGCTGGCGGATGCGGATGTCTGGGTGGTGGATGCGCCGATCGCCGAGCTGGCGGCGGCCGGCTTCGACGCCGAAACGGTCGCGCGGCGCTGGCCGCGGCTAATCGTCGCGCACTGCTCGCCGTTCGGCGCAAGCGGCCCCTACGCGCACTACCGCGGCGGCGACCTGGTCGTCCAGGCGCTGGCCGGCTTCGCAGGAACGCAGGGGCGGCCCGGCCGCCAGCCGCTTGCCGCGCCGGCGGCGATCATCCCCCGCGCGTCGGGCGTGCTGGCGCTGGCGGGCGCGCTCGCGGCGCTGCTCGAACGCCTGCGCAGCGGGCGCGGACAGTGGATTTCGTTGGCCGAGATCGAGGCCGTCTCAAGCCTGACGATGGCGGTGCGCAGCGAGTTCGCCGGGCGCTCAATCCCGCGCAGCGGCGGCCCCGAGGGCTGGGCGGAGGTGCTGCCCACCGCCGACGGCTACGTGACGCTGAGCGCCTGGTCGCGCGACGCCCTGCGCGCCGCGCCGGCCGCGTTCGGAGTCGAACCGCCGCCCGACGATCTCGCCGAAGGGCAGGGCGCAGCGGATAAAGAGCGCTCGCTCGAATACTTCCGCCCAATCCTCGCGGAGCGCAGCTCGGAGGAGGTCTTCAACCGCCTCGCCGAGCTGGCGGTCAACCTCGCCTGGCACCGCTCGGCGGGCGAGCTGCTGGATGATCCGCACCTCGCCGCGCTGGGCTTCGCGCGCGAGCTCGACGCGGGCAAGCTGGGCCGACTGCGCACGACGGGCCCGCCGGCGCGAATCGTCGAGAGCGCCGCCAAAGACGCCGACTCTCAACGCCCAAGCTTTGCCCAACGCCCGCAAAGCAGCTTGGGCGGCGCGAGCGGCCCGCTCGACGGGCTGCGGGTGGTCGACTTCACCCACGCCTGGCTCGGTCCCTACGCGACCGCGCTGCTGGCGGACCTCGGCGCGGAGGTGATCAAAATTGAGGGCCCGCGCCGTCCCGACCTCTGGCGGCACGAGACGCGCTGGCAGATGCCCGTCGCCGCGCCCGACGCGCACCCGCTCAACATCCGCGCCAACTTCCACATGGCCAACCGCAACAAGCGCGCCGTCTCGCTCGCGCTGGACACGGAGCAGGGCCGCGCCCTGGCGCTGGAGCTGATCGCGCGGGCGGACCTCGCGCTGGAAAACTTCCGCCCGCGCGTACTCGAAAACCTGCGGCTCACGCTCGCCGACATGCGCGCCGTCAACCCCGACATTGCGCTGGTCAGCTTCTCCGGCTTCGGCGCGGGCGGGCCCTACTCCAACTACCGCGCCAACGGCGGCAGCACCGAAGGCAACGCCGGCTGGGACATGCTGCTGGGTTACCGCGGCGAAGAACCGCAGCTGCTCGGCACAATGCAGGCGGATCCAATCTGCGGCGCGCAGATGGCCGCCGCCGCGCTGGCCGCCGTCTGGCGGCAGGCCGCGCACGGCGCGGGCGCGCTGCACCTCGACGGCTCGATGTTCGAAGCGGCGATCGGCTACATCGAAGAACACGCGCTGCTGACCTCGGCCGGCGCTCCGCCCGTCGCCCGCAACGCCAACCGCCATCCAGAACAAGCCCCGCACGAGTGCTTCCCCTGCCAGGGCGACGACGAGTGGATCGCCATCGCCGCGCCCGACGACGCAGCCTGGGCGGCGCTGTTACAGGTCGCCGGCAAAGCCGCGCAACTCGATTGCCCCGAATGGCGCAGCGCCGCCGGCCGCCTGGCCGACATCGACGCGCTCGAAGCGGCTGTCGGCGAGTGGACGCGCAACTGGGACGCCCAAACGCTGCAAGCCCGCCTACAGCGCGCTGGCGTCCCCGCCGGCATCGTCCACTCCACTCTCAGCGTGCTCTCCGACCCGCACCTGTCCGCGCGCAACTGGTGGCAATACCTGGAGCACCCCGACGCCGGCGCGCGCCGCCACGGCGGCGCCCCCTGGCGTTTCTCCCGCACCCCCGCATCGGTCAATCGCCCCGCCCCCAGGCTGGGCGAGCACACGGTAGAGGTGCTGCGCGGTCTGCTGGGCCACAGCGAGGCGGAGATTGCCGAATGGATCGAGGCAGGGGCGGTAGCGGGTCTCACCGCCCGCGCCGAGTAGGCTGCGCCCGCGCAAAATCAGATCCGTCCTACCCGCGCCTTCTTTCCGTCCTACTTGCGCCTCCTTTCCGTCATTCCTGCGCAGGCAGGAACCCGCACTCGCCGCGGGTATCTCGCCGCGACTGGCACTCAGCCCTCTCGCCCCGCCACCCAACTCGCCCAAGGCATCTCGGCGCTGCCGGCGTCGGTCAGTTGGTCGGCGAGTTCGGCGGGCGTCGGGAACGCTCCGACGGGGTGTAGCTCGTGCAAGTCGGGCAGCTCGCGCGTCGCGGCGGCGGCGTCGTCCAACAGCTGCGACGCGCTGGGCCGATCGCTCCGCTCGACGGCGAGGGCGTCGCTGATCAGCTGCTCGATGCGCTCGGCCTGCTCCTGCGCGTCAACGACGCGGGCGGTGCGGCTGATTGCGGCGGTGTCCTGCATCGGCGCTCTCCGGCTCCGGCGCGGCGGGTCCTGGGGCGGCGCTCACTTGGGCGGGGCGTCGCTCTGCCCGCTGCTGTTGTATCCCCAACACTCGATCGCGCCGTCGCTCGCGCGGATTGCGCAGGTGTGCCTCCCGCCCGCGCTCACGGCGCTATAGCTCCCTGCGGGCGCGTCGGTCTGCCTGTCTTCGTTGTGTCCCCAACACACGATCGCGCCGTCGGCGCTGCGGATTGCGCAGCTGTGAGCTTCGCCCGCGCTGATCGCGCTATAGCTCCCTGCGGGCGCGTCGCTCTGCCCGCTGCTGTTGCTGCCCCAACACACGATCGCGCCGTCGCTCGCGCGGATTGCGCAGCTGTGCAAGCCGCCGGCGCTCACGGCGCGATAGCTCCCTGCGGGCGCGTCGGTCCGCCCGCTGCCGTTGCTGCCCCAACACACGATCGCGCCGTCGGCGCTGCGGATCGCGCAGCTGTGAGCTTCGCCAGCGCTCACGGCGCGATAGCTCCCTGCGGGCGCGTCGGTCCGCCCGCTGCCGCTGTATACCCAGCACACGATCGCGCCGTCGCTCGCGCGGATTGCGCAGCTGTGCAAGCCGCCGGCGCTCACGGCGCGATAGCTCCCTGCGGCGTCGCGGCTCTGCCCGTAGTCGTTGTTGCCCCAACACACGATCGCGCCGTCGTCGCTACGGATTGCGCAGGTGTGGTCGCTGCCCGCGCTCACGGCGCGGTAGCTGTCATCGGGGGCGTCGCTCTGCCTGTACTCGTTGCCTCCCCAGCACGAGATCGCGCCGTCGCTGTGGATTGCGCAGGTGTGCGAGCTGCCCGCGCTCACGGCGCGGTATGCGCCGGCTGTGGCGTCGCTCTGCCTGCTGCTGTTGTTGCCCCAACACACGATCGCGCTGTCGGCGCTGTGGATTGCGCAGGTGTGCGAGCTGCCCGCGCTCACGGCGCTATAGCTCCCTGCGGGCGCGTCGCTCTGCCCGCTGCTGTTGCTGCCCCAACACACGATCGCGCTGTCGGCGCTGCGGATTGCGCAGGTGTGGTAGCCGCCTGCGCTCACGGCGCTATAGCTGCCCGGTATGGCGCTGCGCTGCCCGCTGCTGTTGCTGCCCCAACACACGATCGCGCTGTCGGCGCTGCGGATTGCGCAGGTGTGGTAGCCGCCTGCGCTCACGGCGCTATAGCTGCCCGGTATGGCGCTGCGCTGCCCGCTGCTGTTGTCTCCCCAACACTCGATCGCGCCGTCGTCGCGGATTGCGCAGGTGTGCGAGAAGCCCGCGCTCACGGCGCTATAGCTCCCTGCGGGCGCGTCGCTCTGCCCGTACTCGTTGTGTCCCCAACACTCGATCGCGCTGTCGCTCGCGCGGATTGCGCAGGTGTGGAGGCCGCCCGCGCTCACGGCGCTATACCCTGCGGGGGCGTCTGCGGGCGGGCCGATCGTGATCTCGGTGCTGCGCAGCCAGCGGCCTATCCGGGCGTTGTGCGGGAAGTAGCGCGACGGCGGCAGGATGCGCTCGCCGTCGGTCGGCGTGAATGCGAATTCGATCCTGCCGCCTGCGAGCATCCGCGCGTTGATCCGGCCGATCGCGGTTCCCCCAACGGTTACGGGGCTGCTGCGCAACCAGCGGTCAATCTCGGCGTCGGCGGCGATGATCGCGGCTAGGGCGGCTAGGGCGAGGAGCGCCAGCGTCAGGAGAAGAGTTTTACCCCCCCCCGTGCGAACATTCGTGTGATCATGGCGCTCCCCAACTCCCCGGACTCGCACGGCGACGGTCCGTCGCCGCCACTGCGTGGGGATGCTAGGCAGGCAACTCTGCTTGGGTCAAGCGCTTTGGGCGATGAGCGTGGATCGTGCCTCCTGCTGCTGCGCGGTATCCCACGGCGTAGGTTCCTGCCTGCGCAGGAATGACGGAAGAGGGCGCAGGAATGATCGAAGAGGGCGCGGGGGTGATGGAGAGGGTACGGCGGGGTGTGGGTGCGGGTGGAGCGGAGATGGGGGTGGGGTGCTACTCGTAGGGCTACTCGTAGGCGGCGCCGGGTTCTTCGATTAGGGGGGTTGGGGTTGGGAATTCGATTGGTTGGTTCCAGGAGATGATGCGGCCGCTGGTGGCGACTGTCGTTGGGCCGGCTTCTTCGTCGCTGAGCGACAGGGCGACATCGAAGGCGAGGAGGGCGCCGCTGCGCTGATCGATTTGGATGCTGTAGGAGAAGGTCTCGATTTGCACGAGCGCGTCATCGATGGGCATGCCCGGGATGTTGGTGAGGTCCTGGTCGAGGCTGTCCAGCACTTCGAGCATCGCGGCCATCGCCTCGATGTCGACATCGCAGGAGACGGTCCAGACGGGAGCGCCGTTGAGCTCGTCCTCGATCACGCTGCCGCCGGTGAGTTCCGCGCACAGCAGAGCGGCGTTGGCCTGGGCGGTCAATGCGGCGGCGGCGTCCTCTGAGAAGCCGCCGGTGAGGGAGGAGAATTCCGAGCCGAACAGCTCGGCGGCCGGCAGTTCGGCCCAGCCTTCGTCGCTGAGCGAGAGGTAGGCGCGGTCGTCGAGCAGCAGGAATTGGATTGTGGTCGCGAGCGCTTCTTCAAGCTCGGCCTGATCTATCGCGTCCTGGTCCGACTCTTCGCCGTCAACAGCGTCAAACAGGCCGCCGAACAGGTCCGCGATCTCGATCTGCATGTAGAGCTCGAGCGGCTCAAGTCGGAGTTGCATGGAGATCGCCTGCTCGATGGTGAGATCGTCAGTCTCGACCGCGACATCCATTTGCAGTTCGAGCGATGTGAGTTGCGCGGCCCAGTTCTCGTGCAGCTGCGTGATGGCCGCCAGTTGATCCAGCGGCTCGGAGTCGGGGGCGTCCTGTTGTTCAGCTTGCTCAGCTTGCGCTTGCCGCTCATTGGCGGCGCGGTTATCCACACGGTCCACACTGGCCGCGGTGGGCGGGGCTTCGGGGATGGCGTCGGTGCATGCCGCCAGCGCCGTCGCGCAGGCCAGCAGCAGGGCTGCAATCCAAACGACCGCGCGTTGTCGCTGCATCGTCTCGCTCCCTTGCGTTTGCTTCTCCACGGTACGCCGCTTCAGCGGTTTTGGGGGTTGTCGACCTCGGGAAGCTCAATTTGTGGTTCGTTCCAGGCGGTGAGTTCGGTGGTTGCGACGACGGCGCGATCGGCGTCGAGGCCGGCCGGTCCGTCGAGCGCGACGGCGATTTCGGAGTAGAGCGGGGCGCCGTTGCCGTAGGCGATCTCGGTGCGCACGGCGATCTCGCCGATCAGTTCGGTGGGCAGGTCGAACGAGCGCAGCAGGAGCGCGGCCGCAGGCCCGAGCGCGCCGCCGATTCCGCGTTCTTCGGCGTCGAGGTCGGAGAGCTCGAAGGTGTATTCGACGATCCAGACCTCAACATGGTCGCGCAGGCCGGTGGTGATGACGACTCCGTCGAGGGCGGACCAATCGAATACGGCTGCGCCGGCGAGCAGGTCGAGGTTGATTCCGGCGAGCCAGAATTCTTCGTTGGTTACGTCGGTCCAGGCCGGCTCGGTTGAGTCGCGGGTGAAGGTGTCGGCGCCGCGGGTCAGCACTTCGAGGCGGGTGGGGCCGCCTTCCTGCGCCGACGCGGCGGGCATCGAGACGACTGCGTAGGAGTCGGCGTCCTGCGCGGCGACGGTCATGCCGAAGCGGGCGGGCGCGCCGAAGAGCTGGACTTCGACATTGATCCGCATTTCGACGGAGCGCAGGTCGTCCGCCCAGTCGCGGGCGAGTTGGGCGATTGCCTGGGGGGAGTCGTTGGTGTTCGCGGCGGGCGCGTCGGCGGCGTTTTCCGCGCAGCCGAGTGCGAGGATTGCGGGCAGGATCAGGCTGAGCAGCAGCAGTCGCATTGTTTATCGGGTGGGATCGGCGGCGATCACGCTCTTGAGCTTAAGCACGCCGTCCGCTGTGATCAGATCGGCGTTGAGCACGGCCTCGAGCCAGGCGCCGCTGACCTCGTTGACGCGCAGCGTCACTTCCAGCCAGGCTACGGCCTCGATCGCCGGCAGCGGATCGGCGATCTCTGCGAGCTGCGACTCAACCAGCGCTGTCGCTTCGTTCTGTAGCCCGGCCAGGGCCGCCCGCTTTGGGCGGACGGTGAACCAGCGCCTCGTGAAACCGGTGCTGTTGCTGCGTATCCCCGATTCCTCTATGTATCCCGCCAACGGCGTCAACAGCGTCAGGAACTGCTCCGCCTCGGAGTCGATCATGCGCCGCGCCGAATGCTGCCGCTCGCCGACGGTGACCAGAGTGTCTTGCGCGAGCCGCGCGTCTTCGGCGCGGAGCCAGTCTTGCGTCAGCGCGATCAGCTGCAGCGGCGTTGAGTTTGAGCCGCGCAGGGCGGGCTCTTCCGAGCGTGTCGCTGCAACCTGGGCCCAGTATTCATCCGGCGCGAGCACCGGCTGCGGCGACGGCGGGTCGAGCGGCGCGTTCCAGGCGCGCAGTGTGATCGTTGAGGCGATTTCGGTCTCGTCTTCCCCGCCCGAGCCGTCGAACCATTGGCGCGTTTCCGTGAGCAGCGGCGCGCCGCTCTCGCGGTCGATCGAGAGCCGCACCACCGCGCGCAGGCTGTCGTAGCTGAACAGCACCGTGGGCGCGCCGTTCAGCCCCGTTGCCAAGGGCGAGATCAGATCGGGGTACTGGAACAGGTCCACCCGATCGGCCTCGTATTCGACGAGCCAGATGGGGCGGCCTTGCCACTCGCCGCGGGTGATCTGGACGTCGTCCAGCTGGGCCCAGCTGAGGTTTGCGACGGCTTCCAGCCCGGCGGTGAAGCCGGCATCGTGCGTCCAGCGGTCCAGCGGCAGGCGGAGCCAGCCATCTACGCCGTACCAGCGCGAGTAGGCCGCGCCGCCGGTGCTCAATGACTCAAAGCGGGCGGGGGGCGTACCGGGCTCATCGTTGAACAGCAACTCCAGCGAGAAATAGAAGAGGTCGGGGGTGAGCAGCGCGACGGCTTCGACTTCGATTGGCGGCTCGGTGGTGTGCACCTGCGAGTTGATTTCGAGGCGGGCGTTCGTCAAGCGGTTTTGCCAGCTCTGTAGGCGGGACGCGGCGGCGCTCAGTTCGGTTGCCTGGTCGGTGGGTGTGTTGCGCGGGGCGTCGGGGAGGTTGTCGGCGCAGGCGGCGGCGATGAGGAGGGCAAGGGCGAGGGCGATTGGGAGTGTTCGCATTTTGGGCCTCGCGCTGCGTTCGTCTGCGAAGTCAACGTTACGCCGATCGTGCGGGAGGCGGGAGTGATCGGGGTGGGGTGGGGGTGTTGGGTTCGACGGCGGGATTTAGGGGTGGTAGGGGTTGGGGTTGGGGCCGAGTTGGGTGGCTAGGATCGGTTGGGCTTCTTCGACGAATTCGGCGGCGAGGCGGCGGGTGTCGGCGGGGTCGATGATGTCCTGGCCGGTGGCTTCGGCGGTGCGGAAGGGGGAGGCGAGGCGGCGCAGGCGGTCTTCGATTTCGGCGCGCTTGGCTTCGGGGTCGGCGGCGGTGTCGATTTCGCGCCGGTAAGCGGCGGAGGCGCCGCCTTCGATGTGCATCGAGCCCCAGCGGGCCGAGGGCCAGGCGTAGCGCTGGAACATTCCGGTGGGGCGGTGCTGGCACTGCCCGGCGACGCCGAAGACGCGGCCCATGACGATGGTCAGCCAGGGCATGCGGCTTTCGCAGGTGGCGATCACGAGGCGGGCGCCGGCGCGCTCGATGCCCTGCTTTTCGGATTCCAGACCGACCATGAAGCCGGGCTCGTCGGCGAACGAGATCAGCGGCAGGTGGAAGGTGTCGCAGAGCTGGATCAGCCGGATCACTTTTTCGCCGGCCGCGACATCGGTCGAGCCGCCGGCGTGGATCGGGTTGTTGGCCATCACGCCGACCGAGTAGCCGTTGATTCGCGCCAGCCCAGTGATTCGGGCGCGCCCGTAGAACGGGGCGATCTCGAAGAACGAGTCCTGATCGACGACCGAGTTGATCGCCTTGTGGCCGTCGTAGGCGCGGCGTCGGTCGCGGGGAACGAGTCGGCGCAGGCGTTCGTCGCGGCGGTTGGGGTCGTCGCTCGGTTCGACGCGGGGCGGCAGCTCCCAGACGCTGGAGGGGAGGTACGAAAGCCATTGGCGGATCTGGCGGAAGGCGTCTGCCTCGCTTTCGGCGAGGTTGTCAACGGAGCCGCTTTGGTGGACGTGGACGCGCTCGTCGCCGAGGTCTTCCTTGCTGATGTCGTAGCCGAGCGCGGCGCGGACGACGGGCGGGCCGCCGGGGAAGAGTTGGCTGATGCCTTTGACCATCAGAGTGAAGTGGGCCATGCAGGCGTTGACGGCGGGCAGCCCGGCGACGGAGCCCATCACGGCGGAGACGACGGGCGAGGAGCGGAGCAGGTCCATGTCGATGGTGGACCAGGTGTTGCCGTCGGGCAGGTAGGTGCGGCCGATTTCCTCGAAGCCGCGCACGCTGCCGCCGGCGGCGTCGAGCAGTCGGACGTAGGGGATGCGCCATTCGAGGGCGCGCTGGTTGGAGGCGAGCTCGCGTCCGAGTCCGTCGTGGGAGCCGGTGCCGGAGCCGCCGCGCACGGTGAAATCGCCGGCGCTGACGATGATCTTGCGGCCGTCGACCTTGCAGACGCCCTCCATCGAGCCTTTGGGCGTGAAGGCGGCGAGCTCGCCGTGATCGTCGTAGACGGCGTGTCCGGCGAGGCTCCAGAACTCGCGGAAGCTGTCGGGGTCGGCGAGTCCGTCGATGCGTTCGTTGACGAGCAGCTTGCCGCGTCGGCGCTGGCGTTCGACGCCTTCTGCGCCGCCGCGCGCCTTGGCCAGCTCGCGGCGGAGTTCGAGTTCCGCAATTTCGGGTTCCCAGCTCATGGTCTGCACCTGCCTCAACCTGCCTGCATGTTCGCTGGGTACAGGCTATTGGACGGACGGCTGCGGCTCGGCGAGGCGGGCGACCGCGGCGGCGGCGCGCTCGCGCAGGTCGAGCGGCTCGCTCCAGTTCGGATCGAGGGCGGCGCGGAGGTCGAGGGCGGCGTTGCCGATCTGCAATTCCTCGCGGGCGAGCGCGTGGAGCGAGTCGGCCAGGCTGATTCGCCTGGGCGTGACGGCCTGGCGTGCGGCGGTGTACCAGGCCGCCGCGAGGTCGTCGGCTTCGGCGCTCATCAGCAGCTCTTCGGTGGGGGTGCGGTGGCGCACCAGCGCGTAGAGCAGGTCGGCGAGGTTGGAGGGCGGCGGGAGTTGGGGGACGGGCAGTTCGCGCGGCCAGATCCACCAGCGTTCGCGCTCGCAGGCGCGCTCGGCGCAGGCGCGGAGCGTGGGGGGCTCGCCGTCGTCAACACCGTCGCTCGGTCGGCGGTCGAGGATGTCGCCGTCGGTGCCAGCCAGCGCCTGGGTGAGCAGGCGACGGGTGAGCAGCAGGGCGTAGCCGTAGGCCTCGGCGTCGGGCACTGAGCGCGCTCAGTTGGCGGCGATCAGGTCGATCTCGGTGTTGGCGAGCACGGCGCGGATCTGCTCGCGGATCGCGTCGTCGGGCTCGACCAGCGGCGGGCGGGGCGGGCCGACGCGGAAGCCGATCTCGTTGAGCGCCCATTTGACGGGGACGGGGTTGCCGACGAGGAACATGGCCTTGACCAGCGGCGCGAGGCGGACCTGAATTTCGCCCGCTTTGGCGGTGTCGCCGGCCTCCCAGGCCTCGTACATCGCCTTGATTTGCCCGCCGACGAGGTGGGAGAGCACGCTGACCGCGCCGTAGCCGCCCATTGCGAGGATTGCCAGGTTGTCGCCGTCGTTGCCGCTCCAGACGCGGAAGTGTGGCGGGGCGGAGCGGATGATTTCGGCGATCTGCTCGAGGTCGCCGCTGGCCTCCTTGACGCCGGCGATGTTGGGGCAGTCCTCGGCCAGGCGGACGGTGGTCGCGGCGGTCATATTCGCGCCGGTGCGGCCGGGCACGTTGTAGAGCATGATCGGGGTGTCGACGGCGTCGGCGACGGCGCGGAAGTGCTGGTAGAGGCCCTCCTGCGAGGGCTTGTTGTAGTAGGGCACGACCTGGAGCAGGCCGTCGACGCCGATTTCGGCGGCGAGCTCGGAGGCTTCGACGGCGGTGGCCGTGCTGTTGGAGCCGGCGCCGGCGATGAGGGTGGCGTCGAGCTCGTGGACGACGGGCAGCAGCTCGCGGAAGAGGAGGCGCTCCTCTTCGTGGGTGAGGGTGGGGGATTCGCCGGTGGTGCCGGCGACGACGACGCCGTCGGAGCCGCTCTCGATCAGCGCGGCGGCGAGGGCCTGGGCCTGCTCGACGTCGATCGAGCCGTCCTCGCGCATCGGCGTGACCATGGCGGTGTAGAGGCGTCCCAATCCGTTGGCGGTTGCGGTGTCGGTCATGCTGCGGCTCCCCCGTCGGTGGTGGTCTGGGGTTTCAGGCTACTAGGTTCGCTGCGGGCTTACTTGCGCTTGCCGCTGGTAGGGCGGGGGAGTGTGTGGACAGGCTTGGTGCTCAGCGCGGCGAGATACCCGCGGCGAGCGCGGGTATGACGGGAGAGGGGCGGGGGCGTGCGTCTAAGCGCGGCAGCGGTTGCCGGCGCGCCGACGCGACGATTGCGTCGAACAGAGCGCCTACGTCTCGGGGCTCGGCGCTCGTACTGGGCTCCGTCGGGATGTATCGGTCCTCTTCGCTGCCTGTGCCGAATTTCAGGAACAGCGTGGCACCGCTCGCTTCGTGTTCCAGAGTGACAGTCGTGGTTGCGTCGGAGTTCAGGCCGCCGCCGGTGTAGGTCAACCGCATGCCCGCTGGAATATCGATCACGATCTGGCTCGGCGCTCCGTAGTCGCTGATGCGGTACGTGTGGCCGCCCTCAACCGGATAGTCAACTGGGAGGATGCGGATTCCGTCGGCGCCGATGCGCGGCTCGCTTGGCGGCGGGCCCCGGACGATGGGGATGTAGCCGCGCGCGTTGATCGGGCCGACGCAGGGGTCGCGGGCGGTCAGCTCGACGGCGAACAGCTTGCGGGCGGGCGCCGGCGGGTCGCTGAGCAATGCAGTGACCCGATAGGCGAACCAGCAACGCCACCCGATCTCCCACGTAAGTACGTCGCCGACGCCCACGGCATCAAGACTGTCGGCGTGGGAACTGCCGGCGTAGCCGATGGCGTTTACAAGCAGCGCGGCGGCGGCCGGGGCATCTGCGTAGTCGGCGACTCCGCTCGACAGGTCGCCGGCGTTTGAGAGGAGGGAGAAAGCGCCCGGCGCGGTCGCGCCGCCGGTTGCGTCGTAGTTTGCGTATGCGAGAGAGATGGGCGTTGACGGCGTCAGCCCGGCGACGGCGATGGCGGTTGCCGAGGCGGGACCGGGCCCGCTCGCAGTGTGGGCGCGCAGATGGAAGTAGTAGACGGCGTCCTCTGTGAGGCCGCTGACGGTGTGTTCGGCGGTTGATGCGTCGGCGCTGGGGATTCCAGTCCAAGTACTCCAGCTGCCGCCTTCCTGTCGGCGGCGGTATTCCCAGCGCGTCGCGCCGGTCGGACCAGCGCTCCATCTGAGTGCGACCGAACCCGATGCCGCGGTGCGCGCCTCAAGCAGCGGCGCGCCGGGGCGCAAACCGGTCTCCGGGAAGACGGCCGACCAGCCGCCCGCCCCGAGGTTGTTCGCCGCCCTCAGCCGGTAGCGATAGCGACGATCCAGATCGAGTCCGTCATGTAGATATTCGGTGGCGTTAGCGGCGACGGCGTCGTTGATCGTGGTCCACGAGTCGGGCCAGCTGGTCGCGCCCCAAGCAGTCGATTGGTACTGCAACTCGTACGTGCAGATGGACGGGACGGCCAGGCGGGGCGTCCAGCTCAACAGCAGTCCGGCAGCGGGTGATGCATCGTGCAGGACCGCGCCGGGCTCGGTTGGCGACGGCGGCTCGCCAAGCGCGATCTGCGCCGCGGCTTTGGCGCTGACGCCGCGGCCGTCTGTGGCAATGGCTTGGACCGTCCTGTGCGAACTGTGGAGCGGATCGCACGGAGGCAAGCTGGTCGCGGGTGGATGGCAGCGAACCGGCACTGCCCAGCCCCAGCCCCGAGTAACCCGTTGCCCGTCAACGATGATTTCGTAGGGCGGAACGCCGCCGGAGACGCGCCAGTAGATTTCCGCGAATCCGGTTTCTGCGCAACGATCGCCCGCGGTGGACAGATCGAGCGTGAGGCGCGAGGGGAACGTGGCGGGGCCGAACCATGAGCGCAGCGCCTCCGGCACGTTCTCGGTAAACACGCTCGCCGCGGTCTGGTTCTCAGACTCGATTGGGGCGTCGGCGCGCGTAGCGTTCGCCGCCAGGAGTAGGGCGACTGTTAGCGCTAGCAGGAGCCATGGCGCATGTCGGCGCATTGTCGGCCTCTTCGCTTGCTTTGATGTTAGCCCGCGGGCGGGAGGCGGGGCGCGCTATTCGGATGCCGGCGGCGGCAGCGGCAACTTGCGGATTGAGGCGATGATGGCTTTGAATCGGGCGAGCACCTCAGCTGGCAGGGGCGTCCCGTCTTCAAGCGTTTCCACATAGCCGCCTAGGCGACCGGCAAAGGGATGGTAGTCGCCCAGGCGACCGGCATCGAGATCCACAAGAAGGAACGCACCGGTGGTCTCGTCCCTTAGCGTCGCGAACGGGTTACCTGGCACCGGGCTCCCGTGGTAGATCAGGCGCATACCCGCCGGCACGTCGATCACGATCGAGGGAGAGGTCGGCCGGACCGACGTAAACAACCGGTAGGTGTGGCCGCCTTCAGCCGCATACCCATACGGCATGATGCGAATCCCGTCGGCGCCGATGCGCGGCTCGTTGGGAGGATCATCTTCCCACCCGAACGCGACGTAGCGATCGCGGTAGTTGGCGAAGTGGTCCGGATCGTTCGCCTGCGCCTCTGCGAGTCTCCGCGGATCCTCGGCCTCGAGAACGATGCGGAACAGCTTGCGCGCGGGCGCCGGTGGGTCGGCGAGAAGTTCGGTCACGCGGTAATGGTACCAGCGGCCGCCAAACCAGGTGATTCTGTCGCCGACTTGCACGGTCGCGAGCACATCCGCATACTCGCGCCCGCGGTAGCCGCCGGTGTTGAGCAGCAGCGCTGCCGCACGGCTCACTTCCGCGAAGGTCGTCGCGCCGCTGGTCAGATCGTCGGCATCCGTCAAGAAAGCGTAGGAGCTGGGCCGTATCGCGCCACCGGCTGAGTCGAGATCGTCGTAGAAGAGCGACTCGCGCTCGCTCGGCACGGTCGGGGTCAGCCCGGCGATAGCGCTCGCTGTCGCCGAGGCGGCGCTTGCGCCGTTGGCGGTGACCGCGCGCAGCTGGAAGTGATAACGGACGTCTTCGGTGAGACCGCTGACAGTGTGCTCGGCGGTTGAGGCACTGGAGCCGGCAATCGCGGTCCAGGCGCTCCAGCTGCCGCCTGCGGGCTGTCGGCGATATTCCCAGCGCGTCGCGCCGGCCGGCCCGAGGCTCCAACGCAGCGCGACGGAACCTGACGCCGCGGTGCGCGCCGCGAGCGCCGGCGCGCCCGGGCGCACGCCGGACTCCGGGAAGGCGCGCGACCATTCGCCCGCGCCGATGTTGTTCCGCGCGCGCACCTGATAGCGGTAGCGGCGATTCGGGTCGAGGTTGCCATGCAGGTACTCGGTCGCGCCGGCGGCGACGGTGTCGCTGATCGCGCTCCACGAGTCGGGCCAGTCGGTCTCGTTCCAGGCCGTCGCCTGATATCGCAGCTCGTACGCGCAGACGTCCGAGCTGCCCTCCGCCGCCGTCCAGCTCAGCCGCAATGCCGTGTCGGTTGGCGCGGCCACAACCGCGCCGACCTCCAAACGCTGCGGTGCCGCGGCCACCGTGACCCTGAGCTCGGCGTCCACCGCGACGCCGCGGCTGTCCGTCGCCGTTGCCCGGAATGTCTGGTATTGCCTGGGGTCGGGGTCGCATGGACGCGGGTCGGCGGGAGCCAGACCGCAAACCACAGTGAGGCTCATGAAGTACGGACGGACCGGCTCGCCGCCGACTGTCACCGTGTACGGCGGCACGCCGCCGAAGACAGTCGAAATCAGAATCGTCCGGGTGGCTTCAATGCAAGTGCTGGGCCGTGCGCGGAGCCTCAGCGTGAGGCGCGGGGGCAGCGTGTCGGGGCCGAACCATGAGCGCAACGCCTCCGGCGCCCGCTCGGCAAACACGCTCTCTGCGGTCTGGTTCTCAGACTCGCTTGGGGCGTCGGCGCGCGCAGCGCTGGCCGCCAGAAGCAGGGCAGCTGTCAGCGCCAGCAGGAGCCATAGCGTGCGGCGTCGCATTGTCGGCCTTTTCACTCGCTTTGATGTTAGATGTGCGCGGGGAGAGGCGGCGCGCCTACTCGTCGGATGCTGTCATTGGCAGCGGCACCTCGCGGATTGAGGCGATGATGGCATCGAACCGTGCGGGCACAGCAGCGGCCAGGTCTTCTCTGCCGTTGGGCGTTTGCACGCTGTAGTCGGCGTGCAGGCCGGTCTGCGGTTCTAGCCAGAGAGACGATCCGGTGGCCTCGTCAACGTATGTGTAGAGCGTAGGGCCGTGCGACCACAGCCCACCTCTGGTGATGAGCCGCATGCCGTCCGGCACATCAATCACGATCGGGGTAGGATGATCCCACTCCATCAGACGGTAGGTGTGGCCTCCTTCGGCCGGGTATCTGCCCGGCAGGATGCGGATGCCATCCGCGCCGACGCGCGGCTCGTTCGGCGGCGGATCCCAGCCGAATGCGGTGACGTTGCTGCGGGACTCGTCGAATTCGCCCTTCGCAGTGCCCGCCTGAGCTGCTGCGGCACCACAGGGGTCCTCGGAGTGGAGCGTGATGCGGAGCAGCTTACGTGCTGGCGGCGGTGGATCGGTGAGGATTTCGGTCACGCGGTAGTGGTACCAGCATCGAGAGTAAGGGGACCACGTGATTCGATCGCCGACTAGCACGGTGGACAGCACTTCGGCGTAGTCGCGGCCGCCGTAGCCGCTGGTATTGAGCAGCAGCGCCTCAGCAGTGCTTACCTCTGCGAAAGTTGTCGCGCCGCTGGTCAGATCGTTGGCGCTCTTCAGGAAGGCATAAGAGCCGGGCCGCGTTGCGCCGCTAGCTGAGTCGAGATCGTCGTAGAAGAGCGACTCGCGCTCGCTCGGCACCGTCGGGGTCAGCCCGGCGACGGCGACGGCTGTTGCTGAAGCAAGGCTTGCGCCGCTAGCGGTGTGGGCGCGCAGCTGGAATTGGTAACGGGCGTCCTCTGTGAGGCCGCCGATGGTGTGCTTGGCTGTTGAGGCGTCGGAGTCGGCGATCGCGGTCCAAGCGCCCCAGCTGCCGCTCCCGGGTCGGCGGCGGTATTCCCAGCGCGTCGCGCCGGTGGGTGCGGCGCTCCAACTCAACGCAACGGAGCCGGAGGCGGCAGTGCGGGCTACAAGCAGCGGTGCGCCGGGGCGCAGGCCGACTTCGGGAAAGGCGCGGGACCACTCGCTCGCGTCGACGCCGTTCCTGGCTCTCAGTTGGTAGCGGTAACGCTGGTTCGAGTCGAGATTGCGATGCAGGTACCCGGTCGCGCCGGCGGCGATCGTGTCGTTGATCGTAGTCCACGAGTCGGGCCAGCTGATCGCGTTCCAAGCTGTTGTCTGGTATTGCAACTCGTAGGCGCTGACGGACGGGACCGCGCTGACGGCGGTCCAATTCAGCCGCAGCGCAGCGCCGATTGATGCGCCGTGCAGCACTGTACCAGGCATCGGGCGCGGTGGCGGCGCGGTCAGCGCGACCCGCAGATCGTCTTCAGCGATCACACCGCGACTGTCGATCACACCACCTTTGAAAGTCTGCTCAAGGCCTGGAGTCGGATCGGCGGTGGACGGGCCGCAGGTCACGATGGCGCTCCCGGCTTCGGTGTCAATCGCTTGGCCGTCAAGGGTGCGTGTGTAGGGCGGGACGCCGCCGGAAATGTGCCAGACTATCTCCATCTGGGTGGTCTCCAGACAGATGTGGCGCGAGCCGACCAGGTTGAGTGCCAAGCGTTCGAGTAGGACGGCAGGGCCGCGCCACGATCGCAGCGCCTCCGGCGCCTGCTCGGTAAACACGCTCTCTGCGGTCTGGTTTTCAGGCTTGGTTGGGGCGTCGGCGCGCGCAGCGCTGGCCGCCAGGAGCGGGGCGGTTGTTAGCGCTAGCAGCAGCCATAGCATGTAGCGTCGCATCGTCGGCCTCTTCGTTTGCTTTGATGTTAGCTATGCGCGGGGAGAAGCGGCGCACGCTACTCGTCGGATGCTGTCGGCGGCAGCGGTACCTCGCGGATTGAGGCGAGGAGAGCTTCAAACCGCGCAACTACTTCGGCTGGCGGTTCAGTCTCGCCTTCGGGCGTTTCGATGTGGTATGCAGCGTCTTGGCCTGTAGACGGATCCAGGATGATGTGCGATCCTGTGACATCGTCGACGTACATGGCATATCCTATCCCGGTGGAGGCTAGCGAGGCTCGCCCGAAGCGGAGCCGCATGCTGGCCGGCACATCGATCACGATCGGCCCCTGTTCAATCAGCCGGTAGGTGTAGCCGCCTTCGGCTGCGTATCGACCCGGCATAATGCGAATGCCGTCTGCGCCCACGTACAGCGCATTCGGTGGATCGCCCCAACTGAACCACGCGCTGTTATCGCGAGACTCGTCGAAGTAGCTCTTCGCATTGCCGGCCCGGGCCGCCGCAACGCCGCATGGATCCTCGGCCTCGAGCACGATGCGGAACAGCCGGCGCGTGGGCGTCGTGGGAACGGAGAGGACTTCGGTCACGCGGTAATAGTACCAGCATCGGCTGTATGGATGCCACGTGAAGCGGTCGCCCACTCGCACGCTGGCGAGCACTGCGCCGTAGTAGCGGCGCGCGTAGCCGCTGGCGTTGAGCAGCAGTGCCTCAGCGCCGCTCACCTCTGCGAAGGTCGCCGCGCCGCTGGTCAGATCGTCGGCATCCTTCAGGAAGGCGTAGGAGCCGGGCCGAGTCGCTCCGCCGGTCGAGTCGAGGTCGTCGTAACGGAGCGACTCGCGCTCGCTCGGCACCGTCGGCATCAGCCCGGCGATGGCGCTCGCTATCGCGGAGGTGGGGCTTGTGCCGTCCGCGGTGATCGCGCGCAGTTGGAACTGGTAGCGGGCGTCCTCTGTGAGGCCGCCGACGGTGTGCTCGGTGGTCGACGTATTGGAGCCGGCGATCGTGGTCCAAGCACCCCAGCTGCCGCCTGCTTGCCGCCAGCGGTATTCCCAGCGCGTTGCGTCGGCCGGTCCGGCGCTCCAGCTGAGCGCGACGGAGCCGGAAGCGGCGGTCTGCGCCGCGAGTGCCAGCGCACCGGGGCGAGCGCCGGCCTCCGGGAAGGCCGGAGACCAGTAGCTCGCTCCGATGTTGTTTTTTGCCCGCAGTTGGTAGCGATAGCGGCGGTTCGGATCGAGGTTGCGATGCAGATAGGTAGTCGCTCCGGCTTCAATCGCCTCGCTGATCGCAGTCCACGAGTCGGGCCAGCTGGTCGCGTCCCAAGCCGTCGCCTGGTATTGCAACTCGTAGGTGCAGACGGGCGGGACGGGCGCGGGATCTCTCCAACTCAACCGCAGCCCTACGCCGCCTGATGCGTCCTGCCGGACCGCGCCGGGCTCGGCTGGTGACGGCGGCTCGCCAAGCGCGACCTGCAGCTCGGCCTTGGCGCTGACGCCGCGGCTGTCTGTCACGGTGGCCAGAACCGTCCGGTGTGAACTGCGAAGTGGATCGCACGCAGGCAAGCTGGTCTCGGGCGAACGGCAGCGAACAGGTACACTCCCGGCGCCCCCGTCGACTTGTTGCCCGTCGACGGTGACCGTATAGGGTGGAACGCCGCCGGAGGTATGCCAGTAGAGCCCTGTGCGACCGATCACTGCACAAAGGTCTGGCCCTGTCAACAACTCCAGCGTGAGGCGCTCGGGCAGCAGGGTGGGACCGAACCACGACCGCAACCCTTCCTCCACCCGCTCGGCAAACGCACTCTCCGCAGCTGGCCTCCCAAGCTCAGTCGGGTCATTGCCGCGCGCAATGCTTGCCGCCAGAAGCAGGGCGGCTGTTAGCGCTAGCAGCAGCCATGGCGTGCGGCGTCGCATTGTCGGCCTTTTCACTCGCTTTGATGTTAGCTGTGCGCGGGAGGGCAGTGCGCGGCGAGATACCCGCGGCGAGCGCGGGTATGACGGATCTTGGGGCGCGAGTATGGCGGATCAGGGGATGGCGGAGTCTGGGGGCGGAAGGTGTGAGGAGCGTGGCTCTGGGGCGCGGTTATTCGGCTGGGGCGGGCTGGACGTTGACGGTGGTTGATTGGGTGTTGCTGCCGGCGGTGTTGAGCGCGGTGAAGCGGACGGGGTGGCTGCCTGGCGAGCTGAATGAGGTGGTGTAGGTTTCGCCGCGCGGGACGGCGGTGGCGTAGTCGCCGCCGGTCCAGGCGTAGCTTGAGGGCTCGCCGCCGCTGATTACGGCGGTGCAGGTGACGGTCTGGCCGACGGTGGGAGTGCTGGGCTCGCAGCTGACGCTGTCGACGACCGGCGCTTGCAGCGGCTCCAGGACGACGATGGTGAATGTGAGCGTGATACTGCTGCCGTAGGTGTTGGCGACGAAGAGGGTGACGGTCTGGTTGCCGGCGGAGGCGAAGGTGGTGGTGAAGCTTGCGTCGCTGCCGGCGGCGGGCTGGCCGTCGCCGCTCCAGGTGTAGCTGTCCGGCGGCCCGCCGCTGAGGATGGCGGAGCAGGTGACGGTTTGGCCGACGGTGGGGGTGTTGGGCGCGCAGTCGATGCCGTCGAGGACCGGCTCGCGCAGTTCGCCCCGGACGGCGACGGTGGTGGTGGCGGAGTCCTGACCGACGATGTTGGAGACGGCCAGCGAGATGGTGCGCTCGCCAGGGGAGGCGAAGGTGGTGGTGAAGCTTGCGTCGTTGCCGCCGGGGGGATCGCCGCCGCCGCGCCAGGTGTAGAAGTCGGGCTCGCCGCCGCTCAGGTCGGCGGAGCAGGTAACGGTCTCGTTGACATCGGGAGAGGCGGGGGAGCAGCTGATGCTGTTGATGGCGGAGGCTCGCACGACCTGCTGGACGGCGACGGTGGTCGAGTCGGAGGCGCTGCCGCCGCTGTTGGAGACGGTCAGCGAGAGGGTTTGGTCGCCGACAGCGGCGAACGAGGTGACGAATTCCGCGTTGGAGCCGGTGGCGGGATCGCCGCCGCCGCTCCAGGCGTAGGACACCGACGGGTCATCGTTGCCGACCACGGCGGAGCAGCGGACCACGCCGTCGAGCTGGGCGGCGCAGCTGAGGCTGTCGATGGTCGGGGCCGGCGGGGGCAGCGCCAGGACGGCGACGGTGGTCGATTGGGTGTCGTCGCCGAGGGTGTTGGAGACGGTGAGCGAGATGGTCTGGTCGCCCACGGAGTCGAATGAGGTGGTGAAGCTGGCGTCGGCGCCGGTGGCGGGATCGCCGCCGCTCCAGGCGTAGGTGTCCGGCTTGCCGCCGCTCAGGCTGACCGAGCAGGTGATGGTCTCGCCGACGACGGGGGAGTCCGGTTGGCAGCTGATGCTGTCGATGGTGGGCGCTTGCTCTGCGACAACGGCGAAGGTGGTTGATTGCGTGTCCTCGCCGAGGGTGTTGGCGACGGTCAGCGAGATGGTTTGGTCGCCCGCTGATTCGAATGATGTGGCGAAGCCCGCGTCGGAAGAGCCGGTGGCGGGGTCGCCGCCGCCGCTCCAGGCGTAGGAGTCCGGAGCGCCGCCGCTCAGATCAGCCGTGCAGGCGACGGTTTCGCCGACGACGGGCGAGGCGGGTTCGCAGCTGATGGCGTCGATGACGGGCGCTCCATCCGCCGGGGCTTCCTCGACGGCGACGGTGGTGGAGGCGGAGGCTTCGCCGAGGGTGTTGGCGACGGTGAGCGAGATGGTCTGGTCGCCCGCGGCGTCGAATGATGTGGCGAAGCCCGCGTCGGAAGAACCGGTAGCGGGGTCACCGCCGCCGCTCCAGGCGTAGGAGTCAGGAGCGCCGCCGCTCAGGTCGGCCGTGCAGGCGACGGTCTCGCCGACGATGGGCGAGGCGGGTTCGCAGCTGATGGCGTCGATGACGGGGGCTTGCTCCGTGACGACGGCCACCGGACCCGTCGGGCCCTCGGATTGGTCGTCGGACGGCGGATCCGCCGGGACTTGCGGCGGTGCGACTTGCGTGGGTGCGATTTGCAGGGGTGAGCTGCGCAGCCAGCGGGTGTGGGTTGTTGCGCGTGAGAAGAAGCGCGCCTGCGGCGCGGGCAGGTCGCTCCACTCGCCGTCGGCGGCGCGCTGCTGCAAGATGAACTCGACGCGGTCGCCGCCCCGCCCGCGGGCGGCGATGCGCACCGTTGCGCTGCGCGCGCCGCCGCCGACCGTGATGGCTGAGCTGTAGCGCCAGTCGGTTACATCGACTGCGTCGACGGTCGCCCAGCTGAGGAAGCGGGCGCTGGGCAGGATTGGGTTGTCGGCGCTTTGGCCGGCCTCGATCAGGCCGAGTTCGACTCGGTTGTTGTCGGCGTTGCGGGCGACGATGCGAACGCTGATCGGCTCTTCGCCCTCTTCGCCCGGGCCGAATTGCGCGGCGGCCAGCCCGATTCCGAGCGCACTGATGAGCGCGACGAGCAGCAGCGCCGTCGCCGCAACCGACCAACCGGGAAATTCGCGCATCGTCTCTCCACCTCCGCTCGGCGAGAGCCTATGCAGGCGGCGGGGTAGCGTCAAAGGGGCCGCCTTCGCGGCGTGGACGGTGTTGTTCGGTGATGTTCGGCGAGTTGGGCAATTTGACAGAGATGTCGGATGGGAAAGATGGGACTGCCAGCGCAAGCAATATGCACAATGTGTTGCGTCGCATCGTCGGCCTCTTTGTCCGTTTCGATGTTAGCCATGCGCGCGCGATCGCTTCAGCGCTGATTCGGTAGGCTGGTGATGTGGAGGCTGCGATGACCACTAAATCAAGCCAGACGGCGCGGGTGCTGGCAGAGGGCGAGCCGGCGACGGACTTGATCGAGGCGCTGGACGAGCTGCTGGCCAAAACGCGGCGCGAGCGGACCCCGCTGGACCGCTTCTACGAGGAACTGCACGGCATCTACGTCGAGGTCTGCCGGCGGCTCGGCGAGCCGGAGCCGACCCAGCGGCTGGGCAGCGTCGAGGTGCAGCAGGCGCCAGAGTTCATCGAGGACGGCTCGCCGGAAGAGGACGCGTTCGATATCTGGACCGTGGTGCGCATCATGGCTGAAAACAAGGTGCGCGGGCCGTATCTCAGCAATGACGAGGTCTGGGCTGAATTCGAGGATGAGCTGGGACCGTACGATCCGGATGAGCCGGTGGATTTCGACGGAGATCGAGCTTCGCTGGGCGTATGAGACGCAAGGTCATCTGGCCGCACGAGATCCTGGAGCGGCTGCGCCACGCGCCGCCGAATCCAAAGAAGAATATGCGGGCGGCGACCAAGCAGATCGACAGGCACTGGCGCGAGCGGGTGAAGCGGCTTGAGGGGTCGCGGGAGCTTTACTCGTTGAAGGTCGGCGGCTGGCGGGTGATCCTGCGGCCGTTGCCGGAGCCGGGCGCGTACGAAGTCGAGCATTTCGGGCCGCGCGAGGTTGTGTATGAGGATTATCCACGGCCTGGCGACCGCTGACCGTATGAGAGCCGTCATGCCCGTGCTCGCCGCGGGTATCTCGCCGCGCTGAGCTCCAAGCCGCGTGTCCACCTCCTCCGCGCTCGCGCTAGGCTGGCGGTGCGGAGAGCGATATGACCACCAAATCAAGCCAGACGGCGCGGGTGCTGGCGGAGGGCGAGCCGGCGACGGACTTGATCGAGGCGCTGGACGAGCTGCTGGCCAAGACACGGCGCGAGCGGACTCCGCTGGATCGCTTCTACGAGGAGCTGCACGACATCTACGTTGAGGTCTGCCGTCGGCTCGGCGAGCCGGAGCCGACGCAGCGGCTGGGCAGCGTTGAGGTCCAGCAAGCGCCGGAGTTCATCGAGGAAGGCTCGCCCGAGGAGGACGCGTTCGACATCTGGACCGTGGTGCGCATCATGGCTGAAAACAAGGTGCGCGGGCCGTATCTCAGCAATGACGAGGTCTGGGCGGAGTTTGAGGATGAGATCCGCGAATACGAAGAGGCTCAGGGGCTTGAGCCGTTGGTTGAGTAGCGCGCGCCGTGCGCCGCCGCGTCGTGTGGCCGCCGCAGCAACGCGCGCGGCTGCGGAATCTGCACCCATCGATCAAGCGGGAGATCAACGCGGCAACCAAACACATTGACGGCCGCTGGCGGGCGGATGCGAAGCCTCTCGAAGGCGTCGGAGAGCTCTACTCGTTGAAAGTCGGCGGCTGGCGGGTGATCCTGCGGCCGTTGCCGGAGCCGGGCGCGTACGAGGTTGAGCATTTCGGGCCGCGCGAGGTTGTGTATGAGGATTATCCGCGGCATCGCGGCCAGTAACCCCCGGGGCGCGTTCACGCTGCTGTCGTTCCTGCCTGCGCAGGAATGACGGAGGGGTGCAGGAATGACGGTTGGGTGGCGGCCTCTAGAGGCAGCCGTCGGCCAGCATCCATTCGACCATTTGGAGCATGTTTAGGGCTGCGCCTTTGCGGAGGTTGTCCGCGACGCACCACCAGGCGAGGCCGTTGGGGTGGGAGGCGTCCTGGCGGAGGCGGCCGACGAGTACATCGTCTACGCCGGTCGCGTCGAGCGGCGTAGGGTAGGCGCCGGGGGCGCGGCCGTCCATTAGCGTCAGGCCATCCTGCTGCTCCCAGAGCGCGCAGGCTTCGGCGACTGTGAGCGGGCGGTCGAACTCGGCGTGGACGGCGATGGCGTGGGAGATTTCGGTGGGGATGCGGACGCAGGTGGCGCTCAGCGCGAGGTCGGGCTGGTGGAGGATTTTGCGGCTCTCGACCTGCATCTTCCACTCTTCTTTGGTGTAGCCGTCGTCGAGGAAGACGTCGATCTGGGGGATCGCGTTGAAGGCCAGCTGGCGCGGATGCTCCGCGACGACGACCGCTTCGCCGGCGGCGAGCGCGGCGTTCTGCGCGTGGAGCTCGGTGGTGGCCGCGCCGCCCGCGCCGGAGGCGGATTGGTAGGTGTCGGCGATCACGCGCACGATGCCGCGCTCGCGCATCAGCGGGGCGAGCGTGAGCGCGAGCGGCACGGTGCTGCAGTTGGGCGTGGCGACGATCCCGCGATGCTCGCGCAGGTCTTCGGGGTTGATCTCGGGCACGACCAGCGGCACATCGGGTTCCTGGCGGAAGGCGGAGGAGTCGTCAAAGGCGATTGCGCCGCGGTCGCGGGCGGCCGGGCAGAGTTCTTTCGAGGCGGCGGTGGAGGCGGAGATGAAGGCGATGTCCGCGCCGTCGAAGGCATCGTGCGTGGTTTCGCGGACGGTCAGTTGCTCGCCGCGGAATGCCAGTTGGCGTCCAGCGGAGCGCTTCGTCGCGAGCAGGCGCAGCTCGCCCACGGGGAAATTGCGCTCTTCCATGCACTTGAGAAACTCGGCGCCCACTACGCCCGTCGCGCCGACCAGCGCCACCGTCAGTTCGCGGCCCATCGCGGTCTCCTTGCTGCGATCACGGAATCCGATTGCGTCGTTGCTTTGGATCGTAAACAAGCGCGGCGTGGCGGCGTGACTTGCAGGCCACAGATTCGCGGCGCGCTTACTCGCGCAGGCCGAGCAGGCGATCGAGCCCTACGACCAGGCGATCGAGGCTGGGCGCGGCGCGGACGGCGCGGAGGATTTGGGGAATGAACGATTCGCGGCTCATTGAATCGTGGCGCAGGGTGAGGGTCTCGCCGACGCCGCCGAAGATGGTGACTTGATGGGCGACCAGTCCGGGCAGGCGGACGGAGTGCAGGCTCGCGCCGCCGAGCAGCGCGCCGCGCCCGCCGGTGATGGTTTCGCGCTCCGATTCGCGGCGGGCGAAGTCGGAGTCGCGCGCTTCGCGCATCGCCTGGGCGGTGGCGATTGCGGTGCCTGAGGGGGAGTCGACCTTGCCGTCGTGGTGCTGCTCAATGATCTCGACCGAGTCGAAAAAGGGGGCGGCGACGCGGGCGAGGTGCATCATCATCACCGCGCCGAGCGCGAAGTTGGCGGCGACGACTCCGCCCAGCCCGCGCTCCGCGCAGGCGCGCTCGGCCTCCGCGACGAGCGAGTCGGGCAGGCCGGAGGTGCCGATCACCGGCCGCACGCCAGCTGCGATCGCGGCGGGCAGCAGCTGGGTCGTCCAATCGACGTGGCTGAAGTCGACGACGACATCGGGCGTCCACTCGGCGAGCGCGGCCAGGTCGGCGCGCAGCGGTACGGCGCGGCCTGCGAGTTCGATTGCGCCGGCGTTGGCGAGGCCGTCAAGCGCGCCGACCAATTCGAGGTCGGGCGCGGCCTCGATCGCGGCCATGATCTGGCGGCCCATGTTGCCCGCGCCGCTCATCGCCACTCGTGTGGTCATTCCGCGCCTCCCTCCACAGCGTGACGCTGCGCGTTACACGGTACCGAGCGTTGGAGGTGGAGAGGCGGCCCGAGTTGGCCGGCGGGGGTTAGCCGCGGGGGGCACCGAAGTCGGAGCGCGGGGGGGGCGGGGGCGGGGGCGGGCCGTCGCCGGGCTCGTCGCGGCGGATGCCGACGCGGGAGAGGATGCCCCGTCCAGCGCGGCGGTTGCCCATGTGGGAGTCGGGCTGGCGCTCCTCGGGCTCTTCGCGCTGCGACTCCTCTTGCCGCTGCGCCTGCGGACTGCGCCGGGCAGGGCGGTTGCGATCCTCGCGCGGCGCGTCCTGCGCGCCCTCGTTGGTCGACTCGTCGCCCGCTCCGTCGCGGCGGCGGCGGCGCCGCCGGCGGCGCGGCCGCTGGCCATCCTCGCGCGGCTGGATGATCGGCGCGGCCGCCGCGCTCTCAACCCGCTCGTCGCCGACTTCGCGCTCTTCGTTGTCGGGCGCGTCGACGTCCTGCGGCTCCGCCGCGTCGTCGTTGGACAGCTCGGCGCGCGGACGATCCGCTTCGTCGTCAACCTCAAAGCGGGGGCGCGAGCGCCGCTCGCGCACAGGCGCGCTGTGCTCACCGCGCTCGTCATCGTCCGGGTTGTAGGGCCGCGGGCGGCGTTCGCGCGGTTCACGCGCCGGGCGCGGGCCGCCGCGCTCCCGATCGTCGCGGCGTTGGCGCGGGCGGCGCTCGCGCGGACCGCCGGGTCCGCCGCGGTCGTCGTCGTCGTGCCGCGGGGCGCGGCTGCGCGGCTGGCGTTCGCGCGGCGGGCGGCTTCCGCCGCCTTCGCCCGCGCCGTCGAGCAGCGCCTTGCAGGAGGCGTTGACGCGGCCCAGGTTGTCGATCTCGGTGACCATCACCGTGACCTCGTCACCGAGATTGACCACATCCTCGACGCGGTCAACGTGATGGTCGGCCAGCTCGGAGATGTGGACCAGCGCATCCTTGCCGGGGACCAGTTCGACGAACGCGCCGAAGGGCATGATGCGGGCGACCTTGCCGGTGTAAATCTGGCCGGGTTCGATTTCGCGGGTGAGGCCCTCAATGCGGTCGTAGGCGGCCTGGCCGGAGGCGGCGTTGACCGCGGTGATGAAGACGACACCGTTGTCTTCGATGCTGATGTCGGCGCCGGTTTCCTCTTCGAGGCCGCGGATGTTGCGCCCGCCCGGACCGATCAGCTGGCCGATTTTTTCCTGCGGGACGTCGATTCGCATGATGCGCGGGGCGTGGGGCGACATTTCGTCGCGCGGTTCGGCGATGCACTCGGTCATCACGTCCATGATTTCGAGCCGCGCGTCGCGCGCCTGGTCCAGCGCGCGGGAGAGGATCTCGAGGTCGATTCCCTTGACCTTCATGTCCATCTGCAGTGCGGTGACGCCCTCGCGGCTGCCGGCGACCTTGAAGTCCATGTCGCCGAGGTGGTCTTCCAGGCCGGCGATGTCGGTCAGGATTGCGACGTCGTCGTCGCCCTTGATCAGGCCCATGGCGACGCCGGCGATGGGGGTGCGGATCGGCACGCCGGCGTCCATCATCGAGAGCACGGAAGCGCAGACGCTGGCCATGGAGGTGCTGCCGTTGGAGGAGAGCACCTCGGAGACGACGCGGATGGTGTAGGGGAATTCCTCGAAGGGCGGCAGGATCGCCTGCATGGCGCGCTCACCGAGCATGCCGTGGCCGATCGAGCGGCGGCTGGGGTTGCCCACGCGGCCCGTCTCGCCGGTCGAGAAGGGCGGGAAGTTGTAGTGGTGCATGAAGCGCTTGCTGTCCTCGGGGTTGAGGTCGTCAAGCCGCTGCGCCATGCCGCTGCCGGCGAGGGTGGTGAAGGAGAGCACCTGGGTTTCGCCGCGCTTGAAGAGTCCGGAGCCGTGCGTGCGGGGCACGAGGTCGGTCTCGGCGCTGAGCGCGCGCAGGTCGGTCGTGCCGCGCCCGTCGGGGCGCTCGCCGCGCTCGAGGATGTTGGCGCGGACGATCTGCTTTTCGAGCTCGCCGAACGCATCGGCGTAGGGCTCTGCGTCTTCGCCGTCGGGCACGGCGTCCAGCACGGCGGCGCGGACCGCCTTGCGGCGGGCGTCGGTTTCGGCTTTGTCGCTGCGGGCGGCGAAGGCGGCCTCGAGGTCGTCGCGAGCGCGCTCGTCGACGAAGGCGAGCGCGTCGGGGTCGATCGCCGCGGGAGCGAATTCGCGCTTGGCGGGGCTGACCTGCTCGGCGAGCTGGCGCTGCAGCTCGCAGATTTCGGTGATCGCCTCCTGGCCGAGAGCGAGCGCGTCGACCAGCAGGTCCTCGGGCACTTCGCCCGCTTCGGCCTCGACCATCGTGATCGCGTCGTGCGTGCCGGCGACGATGAGGTTGAGGTTGCTCTCTTCGAGCTGGGCGAAGGTGGGCTGGAGCACCAGCTCGCCGTCGATGTGGCCGATTCGCACCGAGGCGACGGGGCCGTCGAAGGGGATGTCGGAAACGCAGAGCGCGGCGCTGGCGGCGATTGTGCCCAGGGTGTCGGGCGGGTTCTCCATATCGACGGAGAAGATCGTGATGATCAGTTGGGTGTCGTCGTTGTAGCCCTTGGGGAAGAGCGGGCGGATCGGTCGGTCGGTGAGCCGCGCGGAGAGGATTGCGGCGGTGGTGGGCCGTCCTTCGCGGCGGAAGAAGGAGCCGGGGATGCGCCCGGCGGCGTAGAGCCGCTCCTCGAATTCGACCGAGAGGGGGAAGAAGTCGATGCCCGGGCGGGGCTTGGAGGCGGTGGCGGTGCCCAGCATCATGGTGTCGCCGTAGCGGACGGTGACGGCGCCGCCGGCCTGGTCGGCGAGCTTGCCCTGTTCGATGATGAGGGTGCGTCCGGCGATTTCCGCCTCAACCGTGTGTGTCATAGCTGCTCCTGGTCCCTGCATGCGGCCGGCTCCTCCGGCCTGGTCTGGCATTGTTCGGCTCTGTTTGGCCTGATGCGGCTTGCCTGCGGCCTGCTGTCCGGCGCGCGGCGTGGACGTTGCTGTTTCTCTGCCCGTTCCGCGCCTGCCGCGTCGCTCAGCGCCGCAGCCCGAGTTCCGCGATCAAGGCGCGGTAGCGTCCCACGTCCTCGCGGTTCAGGTAGGAGAGCTGGCGTCGGCGTCGGCCGACGAGCTTCATCAGAGCGCGCCGCGTGGCGTAGTCGTGCTTGTGCTCCCGCAGATGGGCGGTCAGCCGCGTGATTCGCTCGGTCAGCTGCGCCACTTGGACCTCGGGCGAGCCGGTGTCGGTGTCGTGGCGGCCGTGTTCGCGCGCGATGGCGGCTTTTTCTTCCCTGCTCAGCATTCCTGCGTCTCTGCGAGTGGTTCGCCGCGCCGAGGGTCCGTCCTGACCCGCTGATCGGCGTCGGTATCGAACAATGCGAATGTACCACAGCATCGGCGCGCGCGCCGCCCTGCGGAGTATCACAAGCGATACTCGAACCTCGCTACGCAACGTGGGACACTGAAGGGCGTCATGGAAACTCACCCGATCATGATCGTTCGCGCGCGTCTGGACCCCGGCGTGCTGGACGAGTTCGAGGCCTGGCACCGCGAGACGCACCTGCCGCACGTGCTGGAGATTCCCGGCATCGTTTCCGCGTTCCGCGTGCGGGGGCAGAGCCCGATCGCGGGCAGCCATCTGATGGGCTACGCCTTTGAGAGCGAGTCGGCGGTGCAGCCGGCGCTGTCCTCGAAGGAGGCGCAGCAGGCGCGGCGCGACTGGGAGCGCTGGGCGGATCAGGTCTACGAGCTGAGCGTCGAGATCTACGCGCCGCTCGCGCCGCTGCCGATCTTCCAGCACCAGAACTGAGCGGCGGTGGATATCTTTGGGGCGTTGGGGTGGAGGGAGCGCTCAATGGCGTCGACGAAAGCGGATTTTCGCACGGCAGGCGCGCGGGTCGCGCCGCCGGCGGAGCTCAAGCGCCGGCGGGCGATGCCGATCGACGACTTTATCCGCGCGTACCCCGATTTCCGCTGGTCCTGGCTGCGCTGGAGCAGCGTGCTGGTGGACAGCGCCGGCCGCGTCTGGCAGCCGATGCTGTCGGAGGACGGCATCCCCTACGACCTCGAGTCGACCCCCGAGGAAGATGAGGACGACATCCGCGCCGCTCTGGATGCGGAGCGGCGGGAGGGCGGCGGCATTCCGTTTGAGCAGCTGGAGCGCGAGTTCGGGAACAATTGACCTCGCGCCGCAGGAGTGGCGGGGGCGGGCCGCTACTTCAGCTTGACCGCGGTGCCGTAGATGTAGACCTCGGCGACGTAGTCGGCGATGTTGGAGGTCATCAGGCGGGTGCCGACGACCGCGTCGGCGCCGCGCTCGGCGGCGGCCTCTTCGAGTTGCTGGACGGCCTGCTCGCGGGCTTCGACCATCAGCTGGGTGTAGGCGGTGATTTCGCCGCCGACCAGCCCCTTGAGGCCGGCCAGGATGTCGCGCCCGATGTTGCGCGCGCGCACCGTGTTGGCGACTACCAGGCCGAGCGTCTCATCGATCTCGCGGCCCGGCACCGATTGCGTCGTGACGATCTGCATCGTGGTTCCTCCAGCTTCGGATTGCCGCCGCGCGGCGCGGCAGCCTCCTGCTGAGCGTAAAGCGAAGCCGCGCGACGGTGTAGGCGAGCAATGCCGCCAGAGCGACAACCGCCGCGCCGGCGGCCGCGTCGAGCAGCCAGTGATTGGCGGTGGCGACGACGGCCCAGGTTTGCGAGGCGGGGATCAGCGCGGCCAGCGCGAGCCAGGCGAATCGCCGCTTCCCGTGCTGCGCGAGCGCGAGCCGCGCGCAGGCGGCGCCGGCCAGCAGCGCCCAGCCGACATGCAGCGAGGGCAGCGCCGCGTAGGGGTTGACGAACGGCCCGACCTCCTGCGCCTGGTAGGACGCGGCGGCGCGCCAGGCGAGCGTGTCCACGTAGCCCAGTTCGGGCATCAGGCGCGGCGGCGCGGTGGGCCAGATGACGTAGCAGGCGATGCCCAGCAGCGCCGAGGCGAGCAGCGCGGCGCGCAATTCGCGCCAGACGCCGCGCTGCCGAAACCAGAGCCAGAGCGCGAGCGCGATCAGCAGGGGCATGTGGCCCCAGAAGTAGACGGCGTTGGCGAGGTCGACGATCCAGGCGGCGCTGAGCGCGGCCTCGTGGATTGCGGTTTCCCAGGCGATGCCGAGGCGCTCTTCGAGCTCGAGCAGTGCGCGGGCGCGGGCGAAGGCTTCGTCGGCGCGGTCCTGCACGGCGCCGCGCACGAGGAAGTAGAGCAGCGCGCCGCCGGCCACGATCGCCAGCTCGCGCAGGAACTCGCGCGCGCCGTCGGGAAGCGCCGACCAGCGCCTCGAGCAGGCGGAGCGCAGCGCGCGCGGCGTCATTCGGGCACGGTATCGCGCAGCATCGCCCAACCGTGTTGCGGCCGCGCTGTAGCATCACGTCTAGCGGGTGTGGACCGCTCTGGATTGAGGCAAGGGAACAATGGAGATCGCGACCAGCGGCACGGCGCCGCTCGAAGCTGATGTCGATCAGCTGATCATCTTCACTACCAAGGGCGACGATGTGATCAGCAGCGGGACGGCGGGGGCGCTCAACGAGGCGCTCGACGGCGGTCTGGCCTCGCTGGTGGAGTCGGGCGAGCTGGAGGGTGGGCGCAGCGAGACGGTGCTGCTGCACACGTTCGGGCGCATCCCCGCCGGGCGGGTGCTGCTGGCGGGCATCGGCGAGCCGGAGAAGGCGGAGCTGGACGATGTGCGCAACGCCGTCGCGCGCGCGGCGCGGCGCGCGCGGCAGATCGCCGCCGGCAGCTTGGGCGTGGCGGTCGACGGCGAGGGCTGCGGCTGGACCCGCGAGGAGCTGGGCTCGACGATCGCCGAGGGCCTCGAGCTGGGCCTCTACCGCTTCGACCGCCACCAGTCGCCGACCAAGATGCCCAACACGCTGGAGCGGGCGACGCTCTACGGCAGCGAACCGGCGGCGATCGCGCGGGGCGTCTCAGAGGGTGCCGCGCTGGCGGGCGCGGCCAATTTCGCGCGTGATCTGGCCAACGAGCCGAGCAATGTGCTCACGCCGACCGAGCTGGCCGCGCGGGCCGAGGCCTGGGCCGACGCGCACGGTCTGGAAATCGAAATCCTCGACGAACAGGGCGCGCGCGAACTGGGCATGGGCTCCTTCCTGGGCGTGGCGGCCGGCTCGCATCAGCCGGCGCGCTTCCTGATTCTGCGCCACCGCGGGGGCGGCGAAGAGCCGGGGCTGGGCTACTGCGGCAAGGGCATCACGTTCGACACCGGCGGCATCTCGATTAAGCCGGCGGCCAACATGGAGGCGATGAAGCAGGACATGAGCGGGGCGGCCGCGGTGGTTGCGGCGATGGGCGCGATCGCTGATCTGGCGCTGCCGATCAACGTGACCGCGCTCGCGCCCTGCACCGAAAATATGCCGGGCGGCGCGGCGATCAAGCCGGGCGACCTGCTGACCGCGATGAACGGCACGACGATCGAGGTGATCAACACCGACGCCGAGGGGCGGCTGGTGCTGGCCGACGCGCTCTCCTACGCCAACCATCTCGGCCTCTCGCCGCTGATCGATGTGGCGACGCTGACCGGCGCCTGCGCGGTCGCGCTGGGCGATGTGGCGACGGGTGTGATGGCCAACGACGACGAGCTCGCGCGGGAGGTGATCGACGCGGGCAAGGCGGCCGGCGAGAAGTTCTGGCAGCTGCCGATGTTCCGCGAGTACGAGGAGCAGATTCGCAGCCAGGTGGCGGACGTGAAGAACACGGGCGGGCGGCTCGCGGGGGCGATCACCGCGGCCAAGTTCCTCGCGCGCTTTGCGGGCGAGACGCCGTGGGCGCACCTCGACATGGCCGGCACGGACGACGCAAGCAAGACGAGCGGCGTGTTCGTCAAGGGGGCGACGGGCATTCCGGTGCGCTCTCTGGTGCGCTTCGCGCAGGCGCGCGCAGGAGGGAACGGATCATGAGCACCGACGTGAGCGCCAACATGAGCGCCGAAGGGCAAATCACCGAGCTGCCGGCGGATGAGGAGGCGCGGCTGCGCGAGCAGTACCGCGCGGAGATGACCGAGCTGGCCGACCGCTTCTGCGAGGAGCGCGGCTACATCCTGGTGAACGCGGATCAGACGATCGAGGATTTCGTCAACATGCGGCTGCGCTTCGGCAAGTTCTACTGCCCCTGCCAGCCGGCCAACAACGACGACACGATCTGCGTCTGCGAGCCGGTGATCAACGGGCTGGTCGATTTCGAGGGCACCTGCTTCTGCAACTTCTTCACGCTGCCCGAGGGGAAGAAGCCGCTCAAGGAAGATCTGGCGGTGGATCTGTAGGGACTCTCGCAGGATCGCGAGCGCGGCCAGGTGGTCTGAGTCTGCCCGGGCTGGGGGGTAGCGGCGGCGTACGGGTGGTTCCTGCCTGCGCAGGAATGACGGAGGGGGCGCAGGAAATGATGGGAGGGACCCGAAGGGGAGGAGGGCGGGCGGCGGGGTGGGGTTAGAGGCGGAGGCGTGAGCGGATGTCGGAGATTTCGCGCTGGGTCTCGGCGGTTGGGGGGAGGCCCTTGCGCGGCTCGCCCTCGAGTTCCTTGTGGATCTTGCGGTAGCCGTGCAGCACCGTCGTGTGGTCGCGGTCGCCGAAGTGGGTGCCGATCTCCTTGTAGGAGAGGCCGGTGTGCTCGCGTGCGAGGAACATCGCAAGGTGGCGGGCGTGGGCGGCGCGCTGATCCTTGCGCTTTGTCGTGAAGGCCTCCGCCGACACCCCGGTTGTCTCGCAGGTGGCGTTGATGATCTCGCCGATGGTCGGCGGCGCGCGCTTGATGGTGTCGAAGTTGTAGCTGTCGATCGCCTGGAGCGCGAGGTCCAGGGTGAGCGGGCTGCGCGCCATGCTGGCGTGCAGTTGCACGTGATTGAGGACGCCTTCCAGTTCGCGGATGTTGTGGGAGGCGCGCTGCGCGAGCAGCCGCAGCACATCATCGTCGCCGACGGTGATTCCGCGTTCCACGCACTTTTGCTGCAGGATCGCGAGGCGCAGTTCGAGGTCGGGCCTGTTGATCTCGACGACCAGCCCCCACTCGAAGCGCGTGACCAGGCGCTCCGGGACGCCTTTCAGGCGGCGCGGCGGCGTGTCGCTGCTCAGCACGATCTGCTTGTCCGCGAGGTGGAGCGCGTTGAACAGGTCGAAGAATTCGTCTTTCGTGCGCTCCTTGCCGGCCAGATCCTGAACGTCGTCGATGATCAGCACGTCGGCCTGGCGGTATTTCTCCTGGAACGCGGCGAGCACGCCGCGGTTGCTGCCGCGCACCGCCTTGACGTATTCGTCGACGTAGTCGCGCAGCGAGGTGAAGACCGTGCGCTGCTGCTGCAGGGTGATGTGCGCGATGGCCTGGAGCAGGTGCGTTTTGCCGAAGCCCGAGTCGGCGTGGATGAAGAGCGGGTTGTGGGAGCGTCCGGGGTTTTCGGCCACGGCCGCGGCGGCGGCGTGGGCGATCTGGTTGGAGGGGCCGACCACGAAGCTGTCCATCGTGTAGCTGGCCCTGAGCACCGGGCGGGGGTGGTTGACGGGCTGGAGCGGCGGGGCCTGGCCGCCGGCGTTGAGCGCCGCGTCGGGCGGTTCATCGGGGGCCGGCGCGGCGGCGACGATGACATCAACCTCGATTCGCCGCCCGACGACCTCTTCGACGGCGCGGGAGATCAGGGTGTAGTAGTTGGAGAGCAGGGTCTCGCGCTGGTAGACGTTTTCGACGCCGATGATCAGCTTGCCGGCGCGCATTTCGACCGCGCGGGTGGGCGCGAACCATTGCTCGTAGGTCTTGGCCTGCACCGTGGTCTGGAGTTGCGCGAGTGCGCGGCGCCAGAGTTCGGTATGGCTGGTCGGCTGAGGTTCCGGCTGCCGTCTCTGCGCGCTCGCCGCCATCCCCGCCCCCTTTCGTCAGCCGCGTGGCGGGCGGCGCGCTGCGGAGTGCGGCTCGCGCCCTAGTGGGTCGCATCCGAACGTAGCAACCCAACGGGCGGCGGGCAAGCGCCGCGGACGCGCGGTGAATAAGTTGCCCCGAAGTCGCGCAGAAGCCGCCCCTCACCAGATAGGTTTCCACACTTTCCACAAGTTGTCCACAGGCAGGTGAAGGCTGCTTCGGCTGGCAGCGGCGTCGCTCCGGCGGCGGCGCGTGTAGCCTGCCGCGATACGGAGGTTGGCGCGCCGTGCTGCTGGCGATCGACATTGGCAACACCACGCTGCAAGTCGGCATCTACGCCGATCGCCGGCTGGGGCCGACCTGGCGGCTGGCGACCGATCACGGGCGGCTGGCGGACGAATACGGCATCCTGGTGCTCTCGCTGCTGCGCGCGGAGGGGGTGGATACGCAGCAGATCGACGGGGCGATCATCTCCAGCGTGGTGCCGGCGCTGTCGAGCGTCTTCCGCGATGTGGTGCGGCGCTTCCTGAAGGTTGATCCGCTGTTCGTCAACAGGCACATGCGTAAGCCGGTGCGGATCGGCATCGAGCACGCCGAGGAGCTGGGCGCGGACCGGATCGCCGACGCGGTCGGGGCGATGTCGCGCCACGCGCCGCCGCTGATCGTGGTCGATTTCGGCACGGCGACGGTGTTCGACGCGATCAACGAGCACGGCGTCTACCTTGGCGGCGCGATCAGCCCGGGCATCGGAATTTCGACCGACGCGCTGTTCAACCGGGCCTCGCGGCTGGCGCGGATCGACCTGGATCGTCCGCCCAGCGCGATCGGGACGCGCACCGAGACGGCGTTGCAGTCGGGCATTCTCTACGGCTACGTGGGGCTGGTGGAGGGGATCATCGCGCGCTTCAAGGCGGAGCTGGGCGAGGCGAAGGTGGTCGCCACGGGCGGTTGGGCCGGGCGGATCGCGCGGGAAACGAGCGTGCTCGACGCGGTGGATGAGGATCTGATTCTGTACGGCCTGCGCGAGCTCTACTACCTCAACGCGGAGGGCACCCCGTGAGCGGCGCAAACGGCGCCGAGGCGCCCGCGCCGCGCCCGCTGGCCGAGCGGCGGGTCGCGCTCGGCGTGACGGGCTCAATTTCGGCCTACAAGGCGGTCGAGCTGGCGCGGCGGCTGGAGGATGCGGGCGCGGTGGTGGATGCGGCGCTGACGCCCTCGGCCGCGCGCTTCATCCCGGCGCTCACGTTCCGTAGCCTGGTGCAGGGCGAGGTCGCGGTTGATCTCTGGGATCCCGCCGCGCCGGCCGAGCAGCATGTGGCGATGGGTCGGCGGGCGGACGCGATGATCATCGCGCCGGCGTCGGCCACGACGATCGCGAAGCTGGCGCAGGGGATCGGCGACAACGCGGTCACGCTGACGGCGCTGGCGTGCGGCGGGCCGCTGATCGTCGCGCCGGCCATGGATCACGTGATGTACAACCAGCCTGCGGTGCAGGCGAACCTGGAGACGCTGAAGGCGCGGGGAGTGCTGATTGCGGGCCCGGCGGAGGGGCGTTTGGCGAGCGGGGCGCGGGGGTTGGGCCGCCTGCTGGAGCCGGCCGACCTGGCCGGCGCGGCGCGCTCGGCGATCGGGCGCGCGGTGGGAGCGATGCGCGGGCGGCATGTGATCGTCACCGCGGGCGGCACGCGCGAGCCGATTGATCCGGTGCGCTTCGTGGGCAACCACTCGAGCGGCAAGATGGGCTTCGCGCTGGCGGAGGCGGCGCGCGATCGCGGGGCGGTGGTCACGCTGGTCACAACCCAGCCGCCGCCGGCCGGCCTCTTCGGCGTGGTCGTGCGGCGGGTCGAGACGGCGGTTGAGCTGCAGGCCGAGATCGCCAAAGCCGCGCCGGGCGCCGACGCGCTGATCATGGCCGCGGCGGTGGCTGATTACCGCCCAGCGGAAGCGGCCGAGGAGAAGCTGAAGAAGTCCGACGACGGCGCGGAGAGGACACTTGAGCTGGTCGAGAATCCGGATGTGGTGGCGAGCGTCGAGGGCTCGCTGCTTAAGGTGGGCTTCGCCGCCGAGACCAGCGACCTGATCGCCAACGCGCAGGCCAAGATCGCAAAAAAGGGTCTCGCGTTCATCGCGGCCAACGACGTTTCCGAGAGCGACGCCGGCTTTGGCGTGGACACCAATCGGATCGTGCTGCTGGACGCGGCGGGCGGGGCCGAGCGGTTGCCGCTGATGCACAAGTACGACGCGGCGGCGGCGATCTACGAGCGGCTGATGCGCGAGCCGGGCTGGCGGGCAAGGGTGGACTAGGGTCTGTTCGGGGTTGTTGTTTTTCAGGGCGTTCGGGGCTGATTCGAGAGGCGTCCCTATCTGGTCGGGGCGTTCGGCGGTGTTCAGGTTTGTTCGGATTTGTTCAGGGTTGTTCAGGTTTGTTCGGGGTGTGTTGGAGTGGGGCGGGGGAATGGCGGAGGGATTGACGGTGGCAAGTTTTTGGCAATCGTTGGCGAGGCTGGGGTTGTCGGCGTGGGGTGTGCGGCGGCGTCGTTGCGGGAAGAGAGGCATGGTTCGGCACTCCTGTTCTAGTCTGAGCGTAGCAGGAGTTGGGGAAAATGGGGATGTGCGGCGGGCGACAGGTGGGGGAAGCGCGAACAGTCCCTAAAGAATGGGATCCACAATGATCGCCTGGTCGCGCTCCGGGCCCACGCTGACCAGCGCCGCGGGCGCGCCGATCAACTCCTCAATGCGCCGCACGTAGGTCTGCGCGTTGCTCGGCAGATCGTCGAAATTGCGGCAGTGGCTGGTGTCGGTCCGCCAGCCCGGCAACTCTTCGTAGACCGGCTGCGCAGAGGCCACCGCGGCGCTCGAACTGGGGAACGTGTCTACCCGCCGCCCGTCGACCATGTACGCCACGCAAACCTTGAGCAGCTCGAAATCGTCCAGCACATCCAGCCGCGTCAGCGAGATGCTCTGGCACCCGTTCAGCCGAATCGTGTACCGCGCCGCCACGCTGTCGAACCAGCCGCAGCGCCGCGGCCGGCCCGTCGTCGTGCCGTACTCGTGCCCCGCCTCGCGCAGCCGGTCGCCCTCCGCGCCGAGCAGCTCCGTCGGCATCGGTCCGTTCCCCACCCGCGTCTGGTAGGCCTTGTAGACGCCGATCACCCGGTCGATGTCGGCCGGCGCGATGCCCGCCCCGATCGCCGCGCCCGCGGCCATCGAGGTCGGCACCGACGAAGTCACGTAGTCGTATGTCCCGCTGTCCAAATCCAGCAGCGCGCCCTGCGCGCCCTCGAGCAGGATGCGCTGCCCGTCGTGCAGCGCCGCTTGGCAGATCGCGCTGGTGTCCGTCACATACGGCGCGAGCCGCGCCCAGTAGCCGCGGTAGCTCTCGAAAATCTCGTCGAAATCCAGCGCCGGCAGGTCGTAGAGCTTGGTCAGCACCTGATTCTTGTAGTCCAACACCATCCGCAGCCGCTCAGCGAAACCCTCCGGATCCGCCAGCTCGCTCATGCGGATGCCCCAGCGCGCCACCTTGTCCGTGAAGGCCGGGCCCACCCCCTTGCCGGTCGTGCCGACGGCCTGCGCCCCGCGCATCGCCTCATCGGCGTGGTCGATGATCGGGTGCCAGGGCATAATCAGGTGCGCGCGATCCGAGACGCGCAGCCGCTCGGTGCTCACCCCGCGCGTCTCCAGCTTCGTGATCTCGTCGATCAGCACGGCCGGATCGATCACCACCCCGTTGCCGATGATCGAGGTCTTGTCGGCGTAGAAAATGCCGGCCGGCACCAGATGCAGCGCGAACTCGCCCATCCGGTTGACGATCGTGTGCCCGGCGTTGTTCCCGGCCGAGTAGCGCACCACGATCGACGCCTTGCGGGCCAGCAGATCGACGACGCGGCCTTTGCCCTCATCGCCCCACTGACCGCCGATCACGACGACTGCCGGCATGCGCAGGCTCTCTCTCGAATGGGGCGCAGCGCGCGGCTGTCGTGTGCAGTGGGCGCGCGGGCAGCTCGACAGAAGCGCCGCCGCACACTGTGAGACAGCGCCCGCAGTGAGCTTAACACGCCGATCGCGGCGCAAGGCAGGCTACATTTCGCACATGAGCGAGCCCCACACCGAGCCGGCCGGCGAGCCCCTACCCACGCCGCCCGCCCTGCGCCTGACCGAGCGCAAAATCACGCTCGACGGCGCGGCGCAGGAGTTCGCCCTCGAGCGCTGGCTGGTCACCCCGGAACTGATCGTGGGCCGCTGGGTCTCCGACGGCGCGCCGCCCTTCGAGGGCTCGGCCGGCTTCACCTCATGGGGCGTCTGGTGGCCGCAGCGCCCCTACGGCGCTTACCGCATCCACCGCCCCGACGGCTCGCTGCGCCTCTACCGACTCGACGCCCTCGAAGCGGTCCGCTGCGACGGCGAAGTGCTCGAATACCGCGACCTGCTGCTCGACGCCCTGATCCGCCCCGGCGAGGACGCCGCCATCGAAGACGAGGACGAAGTCGCCGAGGCGGAGCAAGCCAACCGCCTCAGCGCCGAGCAGCGCTGGCGAATCGCCTGGGTGCGGGGCATGTTCGAGCGCCGGCCCGCGCTGCTCTGCGAGCGAGTCGACGCCGCCATCGCACAAGCGGTCGCAGCCGTGCGCGCCGAAGCCGACGGGCAAAGCGGCTAGGGCGGCTAGGGCGGGCAGGGCGGCTAAACTGCCGCAATGGCGAGACCATTCCTCAAGTGGGCGGGCGGCAAGACCCAGCTGCTGCCGCAGCTGCGCGTAGCCGCGCCGCGCCGCATCGACACCTACTACGAGCCGTTCCTCGGCGGCGGCGCGCTCTTCTTCGCGCTCCAGGCCGAGCAGCGCTTCAAGCGCGCCGTGCTCTCCGACAGCAACGCCGAACTGATCAACGCGTTCGTCCAAGTGCGAGACGCCGTTGACGATGTCATCGCAGATCTGAAGGCGCATGAGACGGCGTATGGCAGCGGTGCAAAACATCGAGCCGACTATTTCTACAGCGTGCGCGACGATTTGCGTCTCGGATTTCCTGTCGGGCGAGCAGCACGGATGATCTTTCTCAACAAAACGTGCTTCAACGGTCTTTACCGTGTCAACAGTCGGGGCGAGTTCAACGTGCCGCACGGGAGCCACGCTAAACCCACGATCTGCGACGAAAGCGGTTTGCGAGCGGCCTCCAAGGCGCTGCAAGACGTCGAGATTCGTGTGTCCGACTTCGAGGTCGCAATTCGCGATGCCAAACCCAAGGACTTCGTCTACTTTGACCCGCCGTACATCCCAGTCAGCGAAACCTCCAACTTCACGGCGTATACCGCCGAGTCGTTCGGCCTCGAAGAGCAGCAACGCCTCGCCGACGCCGCCCAAAAACTATCGGTGCGCGATGTCAGCTTCCTGCTTTCGAACTCGAGTCATTCCGATGTGCAACGCCTGTACAAAGATCGCGGAATGTCCCCGAAGATCGTAACTGCCGGACGTGCGATCAACTCGGTGGGTGCGGCTCGCGGCCCAATTTCAGAGTACCTCATTCGTCCAAGTCAAGATTCCCCTCCTCGTCGCTCTCCGGCATCTACCCGAGATCGCGCCCGAAGAATAGCCGGAGCCACGCGTCGAGCTCCTCAAACTCGATGGCGAAGCCGGAGGCGCGCAAAAAGCCCTTAAACTCCGGGGTGAACTCATCGCCCGCCAGAACGACGACTCCACGGATAGGCCATGCGCGCATGTCCTCGATCTGTGCCGGTATTTTTTCGTATGTCGTGCCGCTCGTCCCCTGATACCGGCAGAGAATGCCCAAGCGCTCGCCGGTCCCAGGGTCGGAAACGACCACATCAATGATGCGGTTGCTTCCCCACAGGGTTCGCCCGACAGCCACTTTGCGTTCCGCGAGTAGCTGGAAGCTCTCGACGGTTTCGCAAACCGCCTTGACCAGATCGTTGTGCGAGCTAATCATCATTTCCCCTCCGGCCGCTTCGGAATCATCACCGCGCGGCTGAACTCCAACACCGTCTCCCCGCGCTGATTCTGCGCCGTCGTTTGCACCGTCACGATCCCCCGATCCGGCTGCGAATTCGACTCCCGCACCTCCCGCACCTCCGTGCGCGCCGAGAGCGTGTCCCCGTGAAAGACCGGCGCCGTATGCCGCAGCTCCGTCGTCGCCAGATTCGCGATCGCCTTGCCGCTCACCACCGGCACCGTCATCCCGAACACCAGCGAATAGACGAACGGCCCCGAGACCACCCGCTGCCCGAACTGCGTGTCCTCCGCGTACTCCAGGTTGGTATGCAGCGGATGGTGATTCATCGTCAGCATGCAGAACATCAAGTCGTCCGCCTCGGTTACCGTCCGCGCCGGCCAGTGCTCGATGATCTCGCCCACCTCGAACTGGTCGAGGTAGCGGCCAAACAGTTCTTTCGTCGGCATTGATCGTCCTCCCGTCGCGCGAATGCGCGCTCAGTCGACCCGGTACAGCTCGAGCAGCCGGCGCGCAATTACCAGCCGCTGAATTTCGTTGGTGCCCTCGGCCACCGCCATCAGCGGCGCGTCGCGGTAGTAACGCTCGATCGGCAGCTCTTTCGTATAGCCCACCCCGCCGTGTACGCGCATCGACTCCAGCGTGCACTCCAGCGCGACCTCGGTAGCGAACAGTTTCGCCATCCCCACATCGAGGTCGGAGCGCTCGCCGCTGTCCTTCTTGCGCGCGGCGTCGCGCGTCAGCAGCCGCGCCGCCCGAATCTTCGTCGCCATCTCGGCCAGCTTCAGCTGGATCGCCTGATGCTCCGCGATCGGCCGCCCCATCGTCTCGCGCTGCTGGGCGTAGACGATCGCGTGGTCGAACGCCGCCTGCGCCACCCCGGTCGCCCGCGACGCCACATTGATCCGCCCGATCTCCAGCCCGCTGATCATCTGCTGAAAGCCGCGCCCCTCCGCGCCGCCCAGCAAATTCGCCGCCGGCACCCGCGCGTCCTCCAGAAACAACTCGGCGGTCTCCGGGCCCTTGTAGCCCAGCTTGTCGATCGTCCGCGCGACCGAGAAGCCCGGCGTATCCCGCTCGACCAGAAAGGCCGAGATTCCCCGGTGCCGCGGGTTCGCGCTGGGGTCCGTCTTGGTCATCGCCAGATAGACATCGCCGCGATCCCCGTTGGTCACGAACAGCTTGTTGCCGTTCAGCAGGTAATCGTCGCCGTCGCGCGACGCCGTCGTGCGGATCGCCTGCGCGTCGGAGCCGGCGTTGGGCTCGGTGATCGTGAAGCAGCCCTGCAACTCGCCCGAACCCAGCCCCGGCAGAAAGCGCCGCTTCTGCTCGTCCGTGCCGTGCTCGCCGATGATCCAGCCGTCGATCACGTTCGTGTTGATGATTCCCGCCAGCCCCATCCAGCCGCGCGAAATCTCCTCGATCACCGCCGAATAGGTCTCGAACGACAGCCCCAGCCCGCCGTAGGACTCGGGGAAGGTGATCCCGAAGATGCCCATCTCGCACATGTCGCGGTGAATCGCGCTGGGAAACTCGCCCGCGTGCTCCAGCGCGTCCGCCTGCGGGATCACCTGCTCGTCCACCCAGCGCCGCACGTTGCGGACGATCTGCACGCCCGCCTCGCCGTCGCCGCTGATGATCTCCCGCACATCGCTCGCTGCCGCCATGGCCGCCCTCCTGCTGTTCGCCCGCCTCAGTGCCCAGCTCAGTGTATGCGCGGATAGTCTGAGGTTCCCTGTCGAGAGGAGGTCCCCCATGAGCGGCGCGCAAACCCCCTACGCCCAGTGGCTGGAAACCGTGGAAGCGCTCGGGCCGACGCTGCGCGAGCACGCCGAGCAGAACGAGCGCCTGCGCCGCCTCGCGCCCGCCGTCGTCGACGCCCTGCGCGAGCGCAACCTGTTCTCGATCTTTGCGCCGACCGAGGTCGGCGGGGCGAACCTCGGGCCCGACGGCCACCTTGAAGTGATCGCCGCGCTGACCGCGCACGACGGCTCGACCGGCTGGTGCGTGATGATCGGCGCGCACGAGTCGACCTGGCTCACGTCGCGCCTGCCCGACGCCGGCCTGGAGCGAATCCTCGCCGGCGAGCGCTGGCCGGTGACGGCAGGCCAACCCTTTCCGGGCGGCCGGGCGCAGCCCGTCGAGGGCGGCTGGCGAATCAGCGGCCGCTGGGGCTGGGCTTCGGGCATCCACCACGCGGACTGGGTGATCGCGCAGGCCGCGCTGCCCAACGCGGCGGGCGCCGACCAGAGCGAAGCGGGCCCGCCCGAGCTGCTCACCGTCGCCGCGCCCCGCGCGCAAGCCGTCGTCGAAGACACCTGGCACGTCCTCGGCATGCGCGGCACCGGCAGCAGCCATTACCGCCTGGAGGACGAATTCGTGCCCGAGGAAATGCGCCTCTCGCTGGAAGCGCCGGTGCTGCGCGGCGATGGCTGGGTCGCGCGCCCGACCCTGACCTTCCTCTGCCCGGCCGCCTACGGCATCGGGCTGGGCTTGGCCGAGCGCGCCGTCGAAGAAGCGGTAGCGATCGCCTCCACCCGCGTGCGCCTGGGCGCGCGCGCCCCGCTGGCCGAGCGCGAAACGTTCCAGCGCGAGCTTGGCGAGCTGGTCGCCGGCGTCCGCGCGATCCGCAACCACGGCCTGCAACTCTTCCGCGAACTCGCCGACGCCCCCGTGCGCGACGTATCCGACGCCGTGCGAATGGACGACACCGCGCGCAGCGCCGCCGCCTGGGCGACCCGCAGCGCCGAATCGATCATCCGCGCCGCCCACCGCGCCGCCGGCGGCGACGCCGTCTTCCTCGACCACCCGCTCCAGCGCCTCCTGCGCGACATCCAGACCGCCACCCAGCACGTCGTAGTCTCCGACAACGCCTTCGAGCGCCTGGGCCGCCACACCCTCAACCTCCCCGTCCGCCCCGGCCTGTAGGACTGCATCCAAGCCGCAGCCGCAACAACCCACACAGGCGCTCTAGGTGATCACGTGATAGGCGCCAAAGGCCCAGCAGCCCAAGACGAAGAGGGCGAACGCAACGCGCCAACGAGTCGGCCGAAGAAGCGCCGCGAATATGAACCAGAGCGGCGCGAAGAGCAGCAAGATCAGCCCCACCCCGGCGAACGCCGTGATCAATCCCACCAGCGTGGTGACGATCCCGATCGCCAGCAAATACGACGACCACCGCTGGCGGAAGTGCAGAAGGGCAGCGACCCGCGGCATCATGACACCCTCCTCCACCGTTGCCTCCTCAGTCCTCTTAATGCAATCGTACCGTCGCGGCCGGCGTTGCCGTCGCCCACCGACTACACACATCCCTCAGCGCCGCTCAATACCCTGTGCGCAACGCGCAGATCGCTCGGTTGGAGGTGCGCCATGAGCCGAACCAGTTCGCTGCGGCGCAAAGAGCGGCGCGACTGGCTTGAGCGCGCCCAAGCGCTCCAAACCGTCCTCGCCGACCACGCCGCCGAATCGATCCGCCTGCGCACCCTCGCTTCCGCCTCGATCGACGCGCTCGAGCAGAGCGGCATGTTCGCCCTCTCCGGCGCTCGGGAGGTCGGCGGCCACGCGCTGCACCCGGCCACGCAGATGGAAGTCTTCGCAGAGCTCGCCCGCGCCGATGTCTCCGCCGGCTGGTGCGCGATGATCCAGTCCATGACGACCGGGCTGGTCTCCGCCCACCTCTCCGACGACGCGCTCGACGCGGTCTTCGGGCCCTCCTACCCGCGCGTCGCGGGCACCGCAAACCCGGAAGGCGAAGCGCGCCGCTGCGACGGCGGGCAGCGGCTCAACGGCCGCTGGTCCTTCGCCAGCGGCATCCGCCACTGCGGCTGGGTGCTGGCCGGCGCGCGCCAGCTCGACCGCGATGGACAGCCGCTCACCATCGAATCGGGCGCGCCGCGCGTCCACGCCGTCCTCGCCCCGACCGACGCCCTCGAAATCGAGGACAGCTGGCACGTGATGGGTCTACAGGGCACGGGCAGCTCGCACTACCGAATGCGCGACGTATTCATCCCCGAGGCGTTCGAGCTGCCCTTCGGCGGGCCCAACCCGCGGCGCGGCTCGGCGTGGTTCGATGTGCCCACCATCAGCTTCCTCTGCCCGGGGCACGCCGGCGTGCCGCTCGGCGCGGCGCAGCATGCCCTCGATCTGCTGCGCGACGCCGCCACCCGCACCCGCTTCGGCGCGGCCGGCCCCATCGCCGAGCGCGGAGCATTTCAGCGCGACTACGGAATCGCCTCGCACCGCTGGGAGGCCGCCCGCGCCCACGCAACCGAGACGCTCGAATGGGCGATGGCCAAGCGCGAAGCCGGCCAGCCGATCACCGCGGCCGACGACGCCAAACTGCGCGGCATGGTCGCCTGGGCGACCGACACCTGTGTCGAAATCGTGCGCTTCGCGCACCACAGCTTGGGCGGCGCGGCCAACTTCGAGGAGCACCCCATGCAGCAACTCCTGCGCGATATCCAGGCCGCCTCGCAGCACATCTTCGTCGCCGACCTCGCCTACGAGCGCAGCGGCGCCGCCAGACTCAACCCCGCGCCCTGAGCGCGAGTACGCTAAAATAGCCGTCCGCGCAGGAGGGCGCAGCATGCATACCGCACTGGAAACCGCAAAATACTTCCTCGGCTTGGCCGACGAGCACGGAGACGAACTCGATCAGCTCAAGCTGCAACAGCTCTGCTACTACGCGCAAGGCTATAACCTGGCGATGCGCGGCAAACCGCTATTCAGCGACCCGATCGAAGCATGGGACCAAGGCCCCGTCGTGCGAGCCCTGCAACATCGCCTCGACCGCAGCGACGCCAATCCGATTCCGGCCAACCACTCGTTCGATCGAAACCTCTTCAGCGTTATGGAGAGCGCCCTGCTGCACGCCGTGTACCGCGAGTTCCGCGCCGTCAGCAGTTCGGATCTTGCCGCGGCGACCCATACCGAAGGCCCATGGTGCGAAGCGCGCGAGCGCGGCGGCGCGCTTCGCGCAGAAACCATGCGCGATCACTTCACAGCCCGCATCGAGCGTGCGGACCGCGCCTCGCCAACCTACGAGCACACGCTGGACGAGTCATTCGCCCGCTCCGCCGCCGACCTCGCCGCCGGGCGTTACCGATGACATCATCGCCCCGCGGCTACGACTACGTCGTAACCGAGACCGCTGAAGCAGAAATCCGCCTGCTGGATCTCTTCGATCAGCAGCGTGTCGGATACGCATTGCAAGACCTGCTCGTCGATCCGACGCCGCGCCGGCCAACCATTTCAGAGCGGCTGGAGAAGCGAGCCGAAGAGCCCCAATTCGTACTGAGGCTGGGCGACTTGGCGATCTACTTCGATATGGAGAATGCGTACGTCGCGGTTATCCGCGCTGTTCGCATCGAACCCTGACGCCCCGAGCGGAACCGCTCTCGCACCTATCGCGCCGCCTCCATCGCCGCAATCTGCTCCGACCAGGACAGTATCGCCTCCGCCTGCTCCAGCACCGGCTTGTCGATCATCTGCCCATCCAGCGCCACCGCGCCCAAATTCTGCGCCGCGCCCTCGCGGTACGCCTCGACCACCCGCCGCGCCCACTCGATATCCGCCTCCGCCGGCGAAAACACCCGATTCGCCGGGCCGAGCTGATCCGGGTGGATGCAAAACTTCCCCCGAAAACCGATCTCCCGCATCCGCTCCAGCTCGTCCGCGTACCCCTCCGGATCCGTCAGATCCGTCCACGGCGTATCGAGCGGAATGATGCCCGCCGCGTGCGCCGCGTTGATCGCCGTCTGGCGCGCCAGCGCCAGCTCCGCGCCGCCTTTTGTGCGCCGCACGCCGATGCTCACCGCGTAGTCCTCGCCGCCCACGCAGATGCCGCGCAGCCGCGGCGACGCCGTGCAAATTTCGTATGCGTTGACCACCGCCGAGGCGTTCTCGATCCAGGAAACGATCGCCGTGTGCCCGTCCGGCAACCCGCGCGTCCGCTCCAGCATCGTCAGATAATCATCGAGCCGCTGGATGTCCCGCGCCGACTCGACCTTCGAGACATTGATCCCGTGCAGCCAGGGCCCGACCAGCGCATCGAGCTCCTGCTCAATCAGCCCCGTGTCGTAACCGTTCGTGCGCACGAAGACGCCGCGCCCCCGCGCCGGGAAGTCGGGCAACGCTTCGGCCAACAGCCGCCGCGCCGCCGGCTTGTCGTCCCACGCGACGGAGTCCTCCAGGTCGAAACAGAGCACATCCGCCGCCGCGTCGCGCGCCTTCTCGATGAACCGCTCGCGAATGCCCGGCACCGAAAGCATGCTGCGCATCACCGTCGTCGTCATGTCGCCTCCTCAGAGTTTGGCTCCTCGGACTCAGTCTGGGACGGGATGGGGAAGGCGTCGGCGAGGCGGGGCAGGTCGGCGGGGTCGAGGACGGCGAAGCCGCGGAAGCCGAGCTGCCGCGCGGATGCGATCTGGGCGCCGCTCAGGGGCAGGTCAGTCCACTGGACGGCGGGCAGATTGTGGGCGGCGGCGGCGAGCACGACAGCGGCGGCGGCGTGGCTGATGGTCGGCGAATCGGCGGGGATGCCGAGCGGTTGGGCGAGGGCGAGCGGGTTCCAGGCGACCCAGGTGAGGCGCCCGGCGGAGCTGCTCAGGGTGCGCAGCGCTTCGGGTATCAGCGCGAACGCCTGGGGGCTGTCCATGGTCAGGCCCATGGCGGTGAGGCCGGGGCGGATGCCGGCGCGCGTCTCAATATCTTCGATGATGCTCTCGATGTAGCGCAGCTGGTCAAGGCTGGAGGCGGCGGGGGCGGCGACGCCGTAGACGCCGGGCTGGAGCGCGTCGGCGAGGCTGCGGTAGGCCTCGCCACTCTCAATCGGCGGGGCGGCGAGGTAGAGCGGCGCCGAGTGTTCGAGCAGGGCGGCAACGCGCTCGGGGTCGTGGGGCGGGATCGCGATGAGCGCGTCGGCGCAGGTCAACGCCTCAACCGGGGGGAGCGCGAACTCGGCCGGCAGCATGAGGATCGCGCGCACGGTATCCATCGCGCTACGCCGCTGGCTCGAAGCCGGCCACGAGCTCCCGCAGCTCCGCTTCGCCCTCGAATGGTCCCACCACCGCCGCCGCCAGATTGCCGCCGCGCACCACGCGCGACGCTACCCGCTGAATGTCCCCCGCCGTCACCGCCTCGTAGCCCGCGATCACCTCGTCCACCGACTCGATGAACCCGTTCGCAATCAGCATCCCGCCCGCGCGGTGGCACCACGACGAAGCGGCGTCGAGCGACAGCCGGAACGACCCCACCGCGTGCTCTCGCGCCCGCCCCAACTCCTCCTCGCCGACCGGCTCGCGCACCAGCCGCTCCAGCTCGCCCAGAATCACCTCGACCGTCTCGACCACATGCTCCGCCGTCACCCCCGCCGCAATCCCCAGATGCCCCGTGTCGTCGAACGCCGCCGTGTGCGAGCCGACCGAGTAGGCCAGCCCGCGCCGCTCGCGCACTTCGAGGAACAGCCGGCTGCTCATCCCCCGCCCCAGCACCTCGTTGAGCAGCGCCAGCGCGTAGCGATCCGGATCGAGCCGCGCGCCGCTGCGCAGCGCCAACGCCAGATTGCACTGCTCGATCGGCCGCTGCTCCACGCTGACCGGATCCTCCGCCAGCGCTCCCTCGGCCGCCGCCCGCGCCGGCCGGGACTCGCCCGGCTGCGACGCCCAGTGCTGCTCCGCCAGCCGCATCACCTCGTCCACACTCACATTGCCCGCCACCGAGAGCACGATGTTCTGCGGCCCGTACCAGCGCTCGATGTGCTCGGCGAGATGCTCGCGCGAGACCGCCCCGACCGACTCCAAATCCCCCGCGATCTCCCAGGCCAACGGCTGCTCGCCGTACGACGCCGCGCTGATCAGCTGCCCCGCCCGCTGCGCCGGCTGGTCGTGCGCACGCCGAATCTCCGAGCAAATCACCGTGCGCTCCCGCTCGATCTCCCGCTCCTCCAGCAGCGAATGCTGCACGCTGTCGGCCAACACATCCATCGCCAGCGGCAGCCGGTCGTAGGGCACGCGATTCCAGAACGCCGTCAACTCCCGCGTCGTGTACGCATTCAGCGATCCGCCCGCGCCCTCGATCGCCGCCGAAATCGCCGTCGGCTCCGGCCGACGCTCCGTGCCCTTGAACAGCATGTGCTCGAGATAGTGCGAAAGCCCCAGCGTCCGCCGCGCCTCGTCGCGGCTGCCCACCCCCACGTAGGCCGCCAGCGTCGCCGCCTGCGAGTGCGGCACCGGCGTCACCGCGACCCGCAGCCCGTTGCTCAGCTGGCTGACGCTCGTCTGCGGCGGCGCGGCGGGCTGCGATGATGGCATTGCGTTCCTGATTCTCAAGTGGAAGGAAGGCGCGTGGCGCATCAACGGCTGGTCGACGCCCGCTATGACTATAACTGGAGTCCGCTGGTCGGCAGCCTCGTCGGCGCGCTGCGCGGCATCGGCCGCGAGGCCGACGCGGCAACGGTTTCAGTCGTCACCGGCGCAGCCTTCGCGCCGCCCCCCTTCACCGATAATTTCGCGCCCCGCCCCGATCCGCTCGAGCTGCCGCCCCAGCTCGGCGCAGGGCTGCGCGCGCTCGGCATCGCGGCCGATCCGCGCCGCAGCGGCCAGCCGCCCGCCGGCTGGTCCTGGCTGCTGCTGCGCCGCCGCCTGCGCCGCGAGCTCGCCGCCGGCCGCCCGATCGTCGCCGCCCGCGCCGGCGTCGATCCGTTCGGTCCCGCCTTCGGCCTGATCGTCGGCTACGACGACCAGCGCCGCGCCTGGCGGCGCGACGGCCCCATGACCGAGCAGGTCGGCCCCTGGCTGCCCTACGACGAGCTGCGCTCCGCCGCCCCCTTCGCGCTGATCCGCCTGCGCCCCGCCCCGCCCGCCGACGCCCCGGCGATCGGCGCGGCGGCGCGCCGCGCCCAAGCAGCCGGCGCAACAGCGGCGCGCGAGGCGCTCACCCGCTGGATCGCCGCGCTCGACAGCGACGCGCCGCTCGACCCCCAGGGCCACGCCCGCGCCGCCCAGGCCTTCGCCGCCGCGCGCGGCGAAGCCGCCGCCTTCTGGCGCGGCTTCCAGCCCGACGCCCCCGAAAGCGCCGACGCGCAGGCGATCGCCGTGGCCCTCTCGCGCTTCGCCACGCTCTTCCCCTACCCGATGGGCGGCGCGGTCAACGCCCGCGGCGCGCGCGCCGCCGGCGCAGCCATCCTGCGCGACGTGCTGTCTCGGTGCTGACTCGAATCGGGCATTGATAGACTCGGCGCGGTCAGCTCCGACGCGGGAAGGCGACGAGCCGTGGCAGTGCAGGTCAAACTCTTCATGACCCTGATTCCGCTCTCCAGGACCAAGCAGCCCAACTTCGAGGTGGACTGGCGCGAAGGGCTGACGATCAAGGACCTGCTCGACGCCGAAGGCTTTTCCGAGCAGGACCAGGAGGCGATCGCGGCGGTGATCAACAACGAGCAGGCCCAGCACGGCGACGCCCTCAACGACGGCGATCGCGTCGACCTGCTCGTCAACATGCAAGGCGGCCGCCGTTGAGCGCGAACCGCCCATGACCCGCTACATCTTCATCACCGGCGGCGTGATCAGCTCGGTCGGCAAGGGCATCGCCACCGCCTCCCTCGCCAAACTGCTCACCAGCCGCGGACTGCGCGTCACCGTCCAAAAGCTCGACCCCTACCTCAACGTCGACCCGGGCACCATGTCCCCCTACCAGCACGGCGAAGTCTTCGTCACCGACGACGGCGCGGAGACCGACCTCGACCTCGGCCACTACGAGCGCTTCCTCGACCAGGACCTGACCGGCGCATCCTCGGTCACCATGGGCCAAATCTCCGCCACCGTGATCGAGCGCGAGCGCAAGGGCGACTACCTCGGCGGCACCATCCAGACCGTCCCCCACGTCACCGACGTGATCAAGGAGCGCGTCCGCGGCCTCGCCATGCGCTCCAACGCCGACGTCCTGATCGTCGAGGTCGGCGGCACCGTCGGCGACATCGAAGGCCAGGCCTTCCTCGAAGCGATCCGCCAGATGCGCTACGAAGAACCGCCCGACGGCACCCTCGCAATCCACGTCACCCCGCTCTTCTATCTCCAGGCCACCGACGAGGTGAAGACCAAGCCCGCCCAGCACTCCGTCCGCACCCTGCGCTCGATGGGCATTCAGCCCGACGTGATCCTCGCCCGCACCGATGTCGATGTCGACGCGCAGATCCGCGCCAAGCTCGCCCTCTTCTGCGATGTCCCCGCGGAAGCCGTGATCCCCCTGCGCACCGCCGACAGCATCTACCACATCCCCGAAATTCTCGAGGACGCCGGGCTCACCGGTCTGGCGCTCAAGCGCCTCTCGCTCAACCCGCGCGGTGGGCGCGGGCTGGATGACTGGCGCAGGTGGGTCCGCCGGCTCGACTCCCCCGAGCGCCGCTGCCGCGTCGCCATCGTCGGCAAATACGTCGAACTGCGCGACTCCTACCTCTCCGTCCGCGAGGCCTTAATCCACGCCGGCGTCGAGTGCGGTGCCGAAATCGAAATCGCCTGGCTCCAGTCCGACCAGCTCGACGAGGCCGACGAGGCCGAAATCGCCGCCGCGCTGGCCGATGTCGAAGGCGTGATCGTCCCCGGCGGCTTTGGCGAGCGCGGCGTCGAAGGCGAAATCAGCGTCGCCCGCTACGCGCTCCGACAGCATCTGCCCTACCTCGGCCTCTGCCGCGGCATGCAGAACATGGTCATCGCCTTCGCCCGCGCCCGACTCGGCTGGGAAACCGCCGCCACCACCGAAGCCGACCAGGACACCGACCGCCCGGTCATCGCGCTGCTCGACGAGCAGGCCGACGTAACCCAGCTGGGCGGCACAATGCGCCTCGGCCGCTACCCCTGCCTGCTGCGCCCCGGCACGCTCGCCTGGTCCCTCTACGACGAGGCGGCGGCGCTCGAACGCCACCGCCACCGCTGGGAATTCAACCCCCGCTACCGCGCCGAACTCGAAGAGGCCGGGCTGGTCGCCTCCGGCGACTCCCCCGAAGGCTCGCTGGTCGAAATCGCCGAAGTGCGCGGACACCCCTTCATGCTCGGCACCCAGTTCCACCCCGAGCTGCGCTCCCGCCCCGGCCGCCCCCACCCGCTCTTCCTCGGCTTCATCAAGAGCGTGCTCGACGCCGCGGCCGCCCCCCTGCGCGGCGCAGCCGGCCCTACAACCTCAGCCGAGACCGCAGCCGCGCCAGTCGGCGCGCCGGCCGCAGCCGAGTAGCCCGAGAGCCGCCCAACGTGTCGGAAAACGACCTCTTCCGCTTCCTGCTCACGCTTGCCGCCCTGATCTACGCCGGCGGCCTGCTCGCCCTCAACCTTGCCCTCAGCCGCGCCTGGCGCGCCGCCGACCCCGTCGAGCGCGATGTGCTCTTCGGCAGCGCCGACCGCGCCCACACCCGCCTGCTGCTGCCCGGCATCATCGCCGTCGGCGTGATCGGCGCAATCTGGGGCATCCGCGCCGAAAACGTCGACCCGGTCGAAACCGGTTGGCTGCTCGCCGTCGAAATCCTCTACCTGCTCGCCCTCTTCATGGCCGTGCCCGGCATGTTCGCCGGGCTGCGCCCCGTCCGCCTGCTCTCCCTGCAGGCGCGTAAAACGGGCGAAATCTCCGCTGAACTTGAAGACGCCCTCGCCGATCGCGGCCCGCTAACCTTTGCCGCATTGATGCTGATCCTGCTGCCCATCCAGGCCGCGCTGATCACCCTGCAGCCCTGACGCAGCCGCCCCACCGACAGGAGCCACACACCATGCGCATCTTCCTCGACAGCGGACGGCTCGACGAAATCGAGCAGGCCGCCGCCTGGGGCGTCTGCGACGGCGTCACCACCAACCCCTCGCTCCACGCCCGCGCCGTCGCACACGAGCGCGACGCCGCGCTCGGCTACCGCGAGCGCATCCTGCGCATCGCCGAACTGGTCGACGGCCCAATCTCCGCCGAGTGCGTCTCGCGCACCGAGGACGAGCTGGTCGCCGAAGCCACCGAGCTGGCCTCCTGGCACGAGCAGGTGGTCGTCAAAATCCCGATCGACGCCGCCGGCCTCGGCGCAATCCGCCGCGTCAGCGAGCAGGGCATTCGCGTCAACACCACCCTGATCTTCTCGCTCAACCAGGCGCTGCTCGCCGCCCGCGCCGGCGCGGCCTACGTCAGCCCCTTCGTCGGACGGCTCGACGACATCGGCCACGACGGCGTCGAACTGGTCGAGCAGGTCGTCCAGGTGCTCGACCAGTACCATCTGCCCACCCAGGTGATCGCCGCCAGTCTGCGCGGACCGCAGCATGTCGCGCGCTGCGCGCTCGCCGGAGCCCACATCGCCACCCTGCCCTTCGCCGTGATCGAGCAGATGCTCAAACATCCCCTCACCGACAAGGGCATCGAGGCCTTTCTGGCCGACTGGCGCAGCGCCCAGGCCCAGCTCGGCGGCGCAGCGGTGCGCTGACAACCCGACCGACACACCCAGGGAGAGCCGACGTGACCATCGCGCCCCACGCCTCGGCGCTTGCAGCGATCCGCCCCTGTCGCGTACGATTGCCATCGCTGATTGGTTCCGCAGGTTCGCTCCGCCAAATCACCGAGCGCCGACCGCGCCTTCCATCATCCTCCCGCGAGCGTGCGCCGCTTTGCCGGGCAGATCAAGATCCATCATCAGACCGCTACGCAGCGACAGTGCAAACAGTGTCAGGTCAGCAGGTAAGTTGAGGCAGCCGTGACGACATCGACGACCATTTCCGAACTCCCCGACCTCGCGTCGTGCACCCGCGAGGAACTGCTCGCGCACGCCCGCGAAATGGGCATCCGCGGCATCAGCCAACTCAAAAAGCAGGACATCCTGCGCCGCATCACCGACGCCCGCAACGCCGTCGTCGAGGCGCAGAGCGCGGTCCAGCTCGAAGACCAGCTCAACGCCCAGCCGGAGGCGCGCCCGGCGCCCCGCGCGGAGACGCCTGAGACGACGCGCGAGCACGCGCCTCAGGAAATCCAGCGCGAACGGCAGCGCAAAACCCGCCGCAGCCCGCAGACCGATCTCCAATTCGAGCCCCAGCCCGAGCAACAGGCAATCGAACGCACCGACCTGACCGGCGGCATCCTCGAAGTCGTCGACGATTCCTACGGCTTCCTGCGCGGCGAATCCCTGCTCCCCGCCCCCACCGATGTCTACGTCCCCCAGCCCCACATTCGCTCCCACGACCTGCGCAGCGGCGATTACGTGATCGGCTCCTTCCGCGCCCCCAAGAGCAAGGAAAAGTACTACGCCCTGCGCGATGTCGTCCTGGTCAACGGCGAAGAACCCGAACAGGCCCGCCAGCGCGCCCGCTTTGAAGACCTCACCGCCGTCTTCCCCCACCAAAAATTCCTGCTCGAAACCGACGACCCCACCGAACTCTCCGGCCGCGTGATCGACCTCGTCGCGCCGATGGGCCGCGGCCAGCGCGGCTTGATCGTCTCCCCGCCCAAAGCCGGCAAGACGATGCTGCTCCAGTCGATCGCCAACGGCATCGCCACCAACCACCCCGATGTCCACCTGATGGTCGTGCTGATCGGCGAGCGCCCCGAAGAAGTCACCGAAATGAAGCGCTCCGTCCGCGGCGAAGTCGTCGCCTCCACCTTCGATGAACCCGTCGAAGACCACACCCGCGTCGCCGAACTGGGCATGGAGCGCGCCAAGCGCCTCATGGAAATGGGCCGCGACGTCGTGATCCTGCTCGACTCGATCACCCGCCTCACCCGCGCCTACAACCTCGAAATGCCCTCCACCGGACGCACCCTCTCCGGCGGCATCGACCCCGTCGCCCTCTACCCCCCCAAGCGCTTCTTCGGCGCCGCCCGCAAGGCCGAAGAGGGCGGCAGCATGACGATCATCGCCACCTGCCTGGTCGACACCGGCAGCCGCCTCGACGATGTCGTCTTCGAGGAGTTCAAAGGCACCGGCAACTGGGAAGTGCGGCTCGACCGCAAGCTCGCCGAGCGCCGCATCTACCCCTCAATCGACATCGCCGCCAGCAGCACTCGCCGCGAAGAACTGCTCCTCTCCGGCGAAGAGCTGCAGCGCGTCTGGCTGCTCCGCCGCATGATGTCCGTCCTCGCCGGCTCCGGCGGCAACAGCACCGAACCCACCGAGCGACTGCTCGACCGCCTCGCCCGCACAAAGTCCAACAGCGAATTCCTCGAAAACCTCACCGCCGCCGAAGCCTGAGCCTCCCCCAGGGAACGATCCACCCCATGCTGCGCGACCACGCCGAAGCGATCTGCGCCGCCCAGCCCGGCGCTTGGCCCGACAGCCCCTGGGAGCCCGACGAAATCGTCTACAAGGTCGGCCCCGCCGATCGCGGCAAAATCTTCTGCTTCCTAGGCACAGCCGCAACCCCCAACGGCGCAATCAGCATCAAAGTCGACCCCGAACTCGTCCCCCTCCTGCACGAAAAATACGCCGCCGTCGCCCAACCTCCCTACCTCAGCAAGCGCCACTGGATCGCCGTAACCCTCAACGGCGACATGCCCGACGACGAGCTGGAAGAGCTAATCCAGGACTCCTACCGCCTGGTCCGCAACACCCTCCCCAAACGCCTCCGCCCCACCTAAAGCGCCCCCCCTCCCGCCACCCCTGCGCCCCCATTCCGTCATTCCTGCGCAGGCAGGAACCGCGCCCCTCCCTCCGTCATTCCTGCGCCCCCCTCCGTCATTCCTGCGCCCCTCTCCGTCATTCCTGCGCCCCTCTCCGTCATTCCTGCGCCCCTCTCCGTCATTCCTGCGCAGGCAGGAACCCACCTACCACTACTCAGCTACCCCCCTTCCCCAATTCATCCCTCCCCCCCTCAGGGGGGAGGTTAGGTGGGGGGTGCGAAGCCGCGAGCCAAGCCCAGCAGCCATACCACGCCCCACTCCCCCACACTCCACTCCCCCTCCGCCACTCCTGCGCCCCCCTCCCGTCATTCCTGCGCAGGCAGGAACCCCACTACCACTACTCAGCTACCCCCCTTCCCCAATTCATCCCTCCCCCCTCTCAGGGGGGAGGTTAGGTGGGGGGTGCGAAGCCGCGAGCCAGGCCCAACAGCCATACCACGCCCCACTCCCCCACACTCCACTCCCCCTCCGTCATTCCTGCGCTCCCCTCCCGTCATTCCTGCGCAGGCAGGAACCACCCCTACCCCCCCGCCGAATCACCCGCAGCCAGCGGCGAGGTCAGCAACCGCGTGGGCAGCGCGTAGATGATCTGGCTGCGCGCCTCATCCACCGCCACGCCCCGCAGCCCCCGCAACTGCTCCGAAGCGATCTGCCGGCTCAACGCCCCGTCCGGCCCCAGAATCAGCACCCGATCGTTGCCCCGATCGGCCAGATAGAGCAACCCGGAAGACGAGCCCACCCCCAGCGAGGCCGGCACCAGCGGGCCCCGGTCGAGCCCCTCCAGCGTGAGCGGACGCTCCTCGCCCTCGATGAAGCGCCGCAGCCGCCCGTCGCGCATCGCCACGAACAGCGCCGTCGCGCCGTTCGCCTGCTCCGCCACCGCCACCTCGATCGCCGCGCCGAAATCGCTGCGCGGCGTCGCCCGCGTCGGCGCCTCCAGCCCCCCGCCCCCCACCAGCGGAAAGCGCCAGACCGCCCCCCCCGCCGCGTCGAGCAGCCAGAGCCCGCCCCCGCCCACCGCAATCGCATCCAGCGACCCGTACCGCGCCGGCTGCGGAATATCGATCAACAGCGCCCCCTCCGCGTCGAGCCGGAACAGTCGCCCCTCCGCGTCGAGCACCCAGACCGCCCCGCCCTCCAGCGCCAGCGAGAGCGGCTTCGCCGTGCGCAGCGCGCCGCTCTCGTCAAGCGCCGCCCCCTCGCTGAAAATCACGCTCGCCGCGCCCACCGCGCTAATCGCGAAGACCCGCCCGCCCGCGTCGTCCAGCGCATAGAGCGCCCCGCCCGCCGCATCGCCGCTCTGGTAGAGCGCGCCCAGCGCAATGCTCGGCCCGAAGCGGCCCAGGTCAACCAGCGTCTCGAATTCGGCCGGCACGAACAGCAAATCCAACTCGGCCAGCGCCGCCTCAATCTCCCCCCGCAAATCCAGCGCCTGCTGATCCAGCGGCTTCGTTTCCAGCGCCAGGTTGACATCCTCCAGCGCCGCGCGCAGCGACGCGCGCGAACTGCTCACATCCACGCCCAACGCCGCCGCCGCCAGCCCCTGCCGGGCCTGCTCGAGCCGCTCGCCGAACTGCTGATCATCGCCCGAAAGCAGCGTGGGCACGAGCAGCGCCGCGGAAACCGCGGCCAGCACCGCCAGCATCGCGCCGAACGCGATCAGCGCCGTCCGCAGCGGCGGCCAACGCCGCCGCTGCGTCCGCAACTCCGGGCGGTTGGCCGACGGATCGGGCAAATCGCCGCGCAACTCCGCCAACGGGCGATCCCAGCTGGGCGGCGCGCCCGCGCCGGCCGCCGCCGCCTCCGTCGCCAGCACCGACAGCTCGACCGGCGCGAACGGGTTGGTCGGCCAGTTGCCGCGCGGCTCCGGCGGCGCGCTGAAAACCAGCTCCAGCTGCTCTTGCGGAGCCGCCGGCCGATCCGCCTCCGCCGCAGCCTCAACGCTCGGAACCGACTCGATCCGCGGCGCTTCCTCGAGCTCGATCCGCTCCAGCTGCGCCGTCGGCGGCGCCGCGTCCACAACGGAGCGGAGCGGCTCATCAGCCGCAAGCGACGGCGGCACCGACTGTGCCGCCGACTGCCCCGCGCTCGATTCCGCGAGCGGCGCTTCGCCCGACGGCGCTGCCGGCGGCGCCCCCCCGCCCGCAGCCGGCCGCAGCGGATCGCTGGGCGGCAGGTTGATGATCAGCGCCGCCGCCTGATTCAACTCGCGCAGCGCCGGATAGAGATTGGGCAGCACCTCGTCCACCGCCAACTGACCGAGCCCCGGCCGCTCGCCCGCGTCGAGCAGCCGCTCGACATTGCCCGTCAGCAGCAGCGCCCAGCCGTCCCGCGCCGCCGGCAGCGGGAAAAACTGCACCCGCAGCGGCCCGCCCCCGCCGATCGGCCCGGCCGACGGATCGCCCCCATGGTGCGCCCGAACCTGCAACTCGCGGTACCCGCCCGGCGGCGGATCGCCCGCCAGCACCGCCAGCGCCGGCGCGACCTGCGCCAGAATGCCCGGCTCGCCCTCCCGCAGCAGCAGACAGGAAACCCCGTAGCTCGCCTGCTGCGCCGGCAAATGCTCCCGATTCCACTGCCGCAACTCTTCGTGCCGCCCCTCCAGCGTCTCCACCAACGCCCCCGTCAGCGAGCGGCTGGCCGGGTCGAACGCCTCCGCCACCCGCGCCACGAAGCCGTCGATGAACGCGTCGCCCCCGGCGCTGACCGATTCGGCGAACACATACAGGTGAATCAAGCGCCCGCGCCGATCACGCCGATCGGTGTAGACGATCTGCGGCACATCCTCCACCGCGTTGCCGCCCGCGATGCGCAACTGCGACGTCCACAGCGAGTCAGCCATCGCGCGCCGACCCTCTGCCTGCTCTACCCACTGCTCTGGCTCGATTGACCACCGGATCGCCCCATGCCGTCCCCGACGCCGCCGTCTCGGATTCCATCGTAGCGGGCGTTACAGTCTGCGCTGCGCCCCCTGCATGATCGAGCATTACGCCGCTCCGTATAATCCCCTCAACACGCGGCGCGGCGGCGCGCGGTGCCCCTTTGCGCCCCGCCGCTCGCCCACCCGGGAGCAGAGCGCGGATGGCTGCATCAAACTCGGCCCATTCGGGCAATCAAGTCGGCGATCAGGCGGGCAATCAAGCCGATGATCAGGCCGCCCTGCGCGCCGAACTGCGCCTGCGCCTCGCCGACGAAGCGCTCGCCGCCGCCGCCGACCGCGTTGAAGCCCTGCTGCGCGAAGCTGCGCTCGAACTCCGCCCCTTCCCCCCCTTCCCCGGCGCGTTTTTCACAATCGGCGTTGAAGTCGAGCCGCACGGCGTCCAAAATCGACAGATCGGCTGCGTGATCGTGACCGAAGAGGGCGACCTGCGCGAGCTGCAAATCTCGTTCGACGACGAAGGCCCCGCCGCGCTCTTCGGCGCAAGCGACCCCGTCTCGATGCGCGACGAAACGCTGCTCGAACTGGACGACATCTCAGCCCACGACCGCCTGACCCTGGCCCGCAACGGCCTGCAGGCGATCTCCGAGCTGCTGCAGGCCCGCGCGCAGACCCGCGCCGGGCAGGACGCGAATGAGGAGTAGACCGTGCAATTCCTGACCTTTCTCCTGCGCGTCGCGCCCTGGCTGGCCGGACTCTGGATCTACCGCGCCCTGCAGCAACAGCAGCAACTCGAGCGCGACCTCAGCCAGGAGCGGCTCGATCACCTGCAAATGCAGCTGACCGCCGAGCGCGCCCGCCGCGAGCAGGCCGAGCTGATGGTGCGCGAAGCAATGCAAGCCCCCGGCGGCGAACTCGCCGCCGCACCCGCCACCGCAGCCTCCGAACCACCGCCCGCGCCCGCCGCCGCGCCGCCTCTCGCCGCGCCGACTGTTGCGCCCCCCGTCGCCCCCGTCCCGCCGCCCGAACCGCCGCCCGCCGCCGCGCCGCCGGTGGCGCCGGCTCCGGTCGCCGCGCCGCCGCCGCCCGAACCCCCCGCGCCCGAGTTCGAGCCGCTGCCCGAACCGCCCGCCGCGCCGCCTCCCCCGCCTCCATCGATCGAGCCGCCGCCCGCAATGCCCGAGCCCGCGCCGCCCCCCGCCTTTGAAGAAGACCGCCCGGCCGCGCAAATCCCCGCCCCGCGCAGCGCCGCCTCCTACCTCGACGAGGGCAACGCCCACTTCGGCGCCGGCAACTACGAGCAGGCCGGCCTGCAATACGGACGCGCGATCGAAGCCGACCCCAACTCCGCCGCCGCCTACTACAACCGCGCCAACGCCCTGGTCCGCCTGGACCGCAGCGACGAAGCCGCCGCCGACTACGAGCGCGCCATCGAACTCGCGCCCGACGACCCCGACATCTACGTCAACCGCGGCCTGCTGCGCCTCTTCGAGCGCGACTTCGGCGCCGCCGAGCAGGACTTCCGCCACGCCCTGACGCTGCGCCCCGACGACGGCGCGGCCCACACCAACCTCGGCCTCACCCTGCTCTACGAAGAACGCGCCCAGGACGCGCTCGAATCCTTCACCACCGCCGTCGCGCTCGAACCCGGCCAGCCCGGCGCGCACTACGGCCTGGCCAGCGCCGCCGCCAGCCTGGGCCAGTCCGAAGCCGCCGTCCGCGCTCTCCAGCAGGCCACCAGCCTCAACCCCCGCTACGCCGAAGCCGCCCGCACCGACGACCACTTCGAATCGCTCCGCTCCAATCCCGCCTTCCAGTCCGTGGTCGGCGACGGCGCGTGAGCCGGGGCCGCGCCGGCTGACGCTGCGAACGGGCGGCTGCGGGCATGAGCGAAATCCGCGAGTACCGCAAAGCCGATCGCTGCGAACGCGGCGGACGCCTGCGCCGCTGCCGTCGACCCCTCGCCGGACAGTGCCAATACTGCGCGCTCGGCTTCTGCGACCGCCACGGCGCGCTGCTCGAAGACGGACAGCAAGTCTGCGCCGCCAAGCCCTGCCAGCAGAAGAAACTCGACGTTGAGCGGCACCTCCGCTTCAAAGCCGAAGCGCTCCAGCGCAACCAGGCCGGCCGCTGCGGCATGCCCGATTGCCCCGCCCCCCACGCCGTCGACTGCCAACGCTGCCTGCGCCGCTACTGCGCCCCCCACCTCGGCGAGCTGGTGCTCAACGTAGTCCGCGGCACAGAGCGCGCCATGGAAGTCGTCCGCCTCTGCCAACACTGCCAATCCCGCGCCGCCCTCTGGTCCAACGACTAGCCCACCCACCCACTTCCCCCGCTCCCCTTTCCCCAATTCATCCCTCCCCCCTTCCAGGGGGGAGGTTAGGTGGGGGGTGGAACGCCACGAGCCGCCACCACAGTTGCGCGCCCCCCCGATCTTCCCCGCCGTACCTCCGTCGCCCTCGCCCTCCTCCGCCACTCCCGCGCCCTCCTCCGCCACTCTCGCGCCCCCTCCGTCATTCCTGCGCAGGCAGGAACCCACCCACCCACTTCCCCCGCCCCTCCTTCCCCAATTCATCCCTCCCCCCTGGAAGGGGTCTCCTGCAAAATGGCCGATTTTGGCGGATCCGCCGATCAGGCTCTATCTGGTCGGCACTCGCGCACATGCGCCAGATCCGCTGTTTTGCAGGAGACTCCCTGGAAGAGGGGAGGTTAGGTGGGGGGTGAAGCGCCCCGAGCCGCCACCACAGTTGTGCACACCCCGATCGCCCCCGCCGCACCTCCGTCGCCCCGCCCTCCTCCGCCACTCCCGCGCCCCCCTCCGTCATTCCTGCGCAGGCAGGAACCCACCATCCCCAACACCCACCCATCCTCCCCAATTCATCCCTCCCCCCTTTTAGGGAGACTGTTGCGAAAGCGGCGGCTATAGGATTTTGGCTTGCGAAAGGGGGGTTGGCGATGTTGCTGGTGCTCGGACAGGGGGGCTGGTGGGACGGCTGGCGCCCGCCGGCGTTGGGCGAGGATGCGGAGTGGGAGCGGCTCGCGGCGCTGCTCGACTGGCGGCCGTTCGAGGCGCTGCCGGCGCCGCTGCGCAACGCGCGCCGGGGGCGGCCCGGCTATCCGCCGCTGGCGCTGTTCAGGGCGCTGCTGGTGCGAGAGCGGAACAACCTCTCGACGCGCGGACTGGAGCGCGCGCTGCGCCAGTCGCTGGTGTTGCGCCGCTTCTGCGGCTTCGCCAGCGGCGACCCGACGCCCGACCATTCGACCTTCAGCCGCTTTCACGCCGCGCTGGCGCGGCACGGCCTGGCCGCGCAGTGCTTCGCCGAACTGGAGCGCCAGTTGGACGCGCAGGGCCTGTTCCGCAAGCAGGGCGGGCTGATCGACGCGACGCTGTTGCAGGCGCAGTTGCGCCCGCCGCCCTACAGCGCCGGGCCGGGCGCGCGGCATCCGCTCGACGGCGACGCCAGTTGGACCCGCAGCGGCTATACCCGCAGCGCGCTGTTCGGCTACAAGGCGCACCTCAACGTGGACCTCGGCTCGCTGCTGATCCGCAGCGCGGCGCTGAGCCCGGCCCACCTGGCCGAGCGCGGCATCGCCGGCCTGCTGCTCTGCGGCGACGAGTGCGCGATCTACGCGGACAAGGCCTACGACGCGCGGCACTGGCGCGCGCAGGTGACGGCGCAGGGCAGTAAAGACCGCACCATGCGCCGCGCGCACAAGCATCGACCGTTGACCGAGCGGGAGCGGCTGCGCAACCGGCTGATCGCGCGGGTGCGCCAGGCGGTCGAGCGGGTCTTCGGCATCCTCAAGCTGCATTACCGCTATCGCCGGGTGCGGCATCGCGGGCTGGCGCGCAACGCGGTCGAACTGCACCTGAAGTGCTTCTGCTGCAACCTGCGCCGCGCGCTGGAGTTGCGCGCCGCCTGAGCGCCGCTCGCACCGCCCCGCCCCAAACCGGCCGACCGCGCCGCCGCCGCCGCAGGCCCGCGCCCGCCGCGCAACCGCCCCGCCCCGCTCCGAACCGGCCGGACAACGCCGCGCCGCCGCGCCGCACAGCCAACAGCCGCCCCCCCCCCCCGCCGCCGCGCCGCCCCACGCTCCCGCCGCCGCCCACTTTCGCACCAATCTCCTGGAAGGGGGGAGGTTAGGTGGGGGGTGGAACGCCGCGAGCCGCCACCACAGTTGCGCGCCCCCCCGATCTCCCCACCGCACCTCCGTCGCCCCCGCCCTTTTCGCCACTCCCGCGCCCTCCTCCGCCACTCTCGCGCCCCTCTCCGTCATTCCTGCGCAGGCAGGAACCCACCGCGCGCAACCAAGCTTCGCCCATCTCGAACGCCCGGCGGCATTCAAACACCGCTTGCGCGAGCCCGCCCCCGCCTACCGCGCCGCCCGCCCGCGCGGTAAGCTCTACAACGATCGGCGGCGAACCGTAGATGCGAGAGGCGGCGATGAAACCGTTTCGGGTATTGGCCCTGGAGTCGTCCTGCGACGAGTTCGCGGGCGCGGTGATCGAAGACGGCGTGGAAGTGCTGGCCTCGGTCGTCGCCTCGCAGGCCGAGCTGCACAGCCGCTACGGCGGCGTCGTGCCGGAAGTGGCCAGCCGCGAGCATTTGCGCAACCTCGCCCCCGTGCTGCAGGGCACGCTCGACGCAGCCGGCTGCGGCTGGGACGACCTCGACGCGATCGCCGTGACCCAGGGGCCCGGCCTGGGCGGCTCGCTGCTGGTCGGCGTCAACGCCGCCAAAGCCGCCGCCTGGGCGCGCGGCCTGCCGCTGATCCCCGTGCACCACATCGAAGGCCACCTCTACGCCAATTGGCTGCGACCCGCGCGCGAAGCCTGGGACGACACCCCCCCGCCCTTCCCGCTGGTCGCGCTGGTCGTTTCCGGCGGCCACACCGAGCTGTTCTGGATCACCGACCACGGCCGGGTCGAGCGGCTCGGCCAGACGCGCGACGACGCCGCCGGCGAGGCCTTCGACAAGGTCGGCCGGCTGCTCGGCCTGCCCTTCCCCGGCGGCCCGGTGATCGAGCGCGCCGCGCGCGAGGCGTCGCGCGAGGCGCTCGCCGCAACCGAGCCCTTTCCCCGCGCCTGGCTGCGCGGCAGCCACGACTTCTCATTCAGCGGGCTCAAGACGGCCGTGCTGCACCGCACCCGCGAGGGCGCGTTCGACGTGCCGGCCACCGCCGCGCGCTTCCAGGAGTCGGTCGTCGACGTGCTGGCGGCCAAGACGGCCGCCGCCGCCGAGGAGCGCGGCGCGGCCTGCGTGATCGTGGCCGGCGGCGTCGCCGCCAACGGCGCGCTGCGCGAAGCCCTGGCCGAGCGCTGCCCCGTCCCCGTGCGCGTCCCGCCGATCAAGCTCTGCACCGACAACGCCGCAATGATCGGCGCGGCCGCCAGCTACCGCCGCGAGCGCGCCAGCGCCTCGCTGGACTTCGACGTATTCAGCACCTCAGGCCCCGCAGTCTTCTCACCAGGCACCCGCTAAGCGCTCTCCCCCGCTCTCCCCATCATTCCCGCGCCACCCCCTCCGTCATTCCCGCGCCACCCCCCTCCGTCATTCCCGCACCCCCTCCCTCGTCATTCCTGCGCCCCCTTCTCCGTCATTCCTGCGCAGGCAGGAACCCACCCCAACACCCACCCCCTCCCCCAATTCATCCCTCCCCCCTTCCAGGGGGGAGGTGAGGTGGGGGGTGGGAGTCCGCAAGCCGCAGCCGCCGGTCGAGCCATCCCCCGATCGCCCTCGTCTCTCCTTCTCCGTCATTCCCGCACCTCCTCCCGTCATTCCTGCGCAGGCAGGAACCACCCGCCCCAACACCCACCCCCTCCCCAATTCATCCCCCCCTGGGCCGCAGCCGCCGGCCATGCCCGCCTCTCATGCCCACCCCGAACTTCCCCGCCATCCCTCCCTCATTCCCGCGCAGGAACATTAAGGCTGGGGATCAGCGCCGCCCGGCGCAGCGCCGAATGGGGCGCTTCGCGCGCCAGCCGGCCCAGCGGGCAGACCGCGCAGGCGCCCTGCGCGCACCAACCCCGCTCCAGCTCGAGCAGCGCCTGCGCCTCGCCGTGCCGCAGCCGCAGCCCGCCGGCGCCGTTGGCCGGGCCGGCCAGCCGCTCGCGCAGCGCCGCCGTGCGCAGATAGCGCGCCTCCGGCAGCGCCAGCCAGCGCCGCGCGATCGCCTCGGGCGGCGCGCCCAGCGCGATCGCCGCCGGATAGATCGCGTCGGCCAACAGCTGGCGCGCCCGAGCGACCCCGATCCGCCGCGGCAACCGCAGCCGCTCCACCGCGGCGCGCGGCTCCAGCGCCGCCAGCCGCAGGCAGGCCGCCGCCGCCCCGCTTGCCTCGCCGGCCCCGCCCGCCTCATCGCCGCTCCAGCGCTCCCAGCGAGTCAGCAGCGCCGCCAGCGCATCCGCCGCCCCCGCCGGCCGGCCCAGCGCGCCGCGCCCGCGCCGCCAGCGCCGCGCGGCCGGCGCCGCGCCCAACTCCGCGAGCAGCCGCTCGCGCAGCCGCGCCGATCGTCCGCCGCCGCCCGCCCGCCTGTGGAAATCGGTGGAATTCCGTGCGTGAAACTCCCGCTCGACGCCCAGCCAGGCCGCCTGCAGCGCGTCCCCCGTCAGCTCGGCGTTGCGCGGCATGCCCAGCGCGCGCGCCAGCGCCCAGGCGCTCAACAGATCGTCGAGCCCATCGAGCCCAGCGCCGCCCCCCGCTTGCCGCCCCAGCTCGCCGACGCTCCCCGCCGCCGCCGCCCCCAGCCCGGCGCGCCGCCGCGCGAGCAGCGCGGCCTTGCGCCGCAGCCGTTGCTCGGCCAGCCGCCGCAGCCGCGCCGCGACCGCCCCCGCCCCGGCCCGCTCCAGCACCCGCGCGCAGGGCGGCGCGGGCGGCGGATCCCCCCCTTCCGCCGCCGGCAGCAGCGCCGCCGGCGGACCCGCGTTCGCCCCCGCCCGCGCACTGCCCAGATCGCCCACCACATGCAGCAGCACCCGCGCGTAGGCCGGATCGCGGTGGTGCCCGTGCCCGCGCCAGCCGGACGGGCGGCGGTGCAACTCCACATCGCCGCGCCGCGCCCGTCCCCCGCCGTCGAGCAGAATCGCCCCGCGGAAATCGGGCCCGGCCGCGCGATTCCAGCGCCCCGCGAAATGCACCCGCAGCGCCGCGCCGCCGCCCGCCGGCGCCAGCCAGGGCGCCGGCCAGCGCCCCTCCGCCCAGCGGCGCTGCAGCTCCAGCTCGCCCGCCCCGACCACATCGCGCCCGCGCAACTCAGCGCCCGGCATCGCCGCCGCCCGCTTCATCGAGCTCAGCGCGCCCGCCCGCTTCGCCTTCCGCGTCGCCGCCAGCCCCGCCAGCCCTGTCCGTCCCGCCGGCCCCACCAGCGTCGTAGGGAAAGGCGGCGTCCTCGGCCACCCGCGTCAGCAGCCGCGCCGAGGGGCCGCGCGGGCGGTACGCGCCCCGCTCCCACTCCGAGATCGTCTGCTGCCGCGTATTCAACTCCTCCGCCAGCTCCGCCTGCGTCAGCCCGATGTGCTCGCGCAGCCGCCGCACCGCCTCCGCGTCCCAGCTGCGATCGCGCCGGCGCCGCCCCTCGCTCATCGCCCCTTCGCCCATCGTTCTGCGCTCCAGTTCTCACAGCGGCCCCGTCCCCCGCCCCAGGATACACGGTACCGTGTATCCGCAGGGTCCACCGCCGCCCCGGCCCGCTTCCCACCGGGTTGACGCGGCGGCGGCGGCGGCGCTACACTTTCATCTTGACCACCCATGCCCGCAAACCGCACCACTTCGGCGAACGAATTCTGCGCCGCGCGTCCCCCCGACGCCGCGCAACGATCGGCGAGGATCAACCCTGTCTGAGCCGCCGAACCGCATCCCCCCGTTCACCGCGTCGGCCTCCAGCGCCGCCGACGCAGCCCCGTGGCGCGCACGCGCGTCGTCGATCGTCCCGCGCCGGCCGCTCGGCCGACCAGTCTGGAGGAGCACCCCATGGTTCTCGCCGCGCCGCCCACGGTCGACTACTCGAGCCTGCCCGAAGCGCACCAACTGCCCAACCTGATCCACCTGCTGCGCGACTCCTACCAATGGTTCCTCAATGAGGGCCTGGGCGAACTCTTCCGCGAAATGTCCCCGATCGCCGACTTCACCGGCAACCGCATGGAGCTCTACTTCAAGGACTACCGCTACATCCCGCCCGACAAAACCCCGCACGAGTGCCGCCAGCGCAACCTCGACTACGCCGGCGAACTGCGCGTCACCGTCGGCCTGCTCAGCAAAAAAACCAACGAAACCAAGGAGCAGGAGCTGTTCTTCGGCAACCTGCCCCACATGACCGAGACCGGCACCTTCATCATCAACGGCGCCGAGCGCGTCGTCGTCTCCCAACTGGTCCGCTCGCCCGGCGTCTACTTCGGCGCCAACACCGACCCCGCCACCGGCCGCACCCTCTGCACCGCCAAACTGATCCCCAGCCGCGGCGCCTGGCTCGAATTCGAAACCAGCAACCGCGACCAACTCACCGTCAAAGTCGACCGCAAGCGCAAAATCCCCGTCACCACCCTGCTGCGCGCGCTCGACAACGCCGAACTCGGCGAACTGCCCGGCAGCGGCTCGCGCGGGCGCGGCGGACCCAAAATCGACCCCCGCCTGGGCACCGACGAACGCATCATGGCGATGCTCGAAGGCGCTGACGCCGACGAGGAAATCCACCAGTTCGTCGCCACCACGATCGACAAGGAACCCCGCCCCGGCGACGGCTCCGAGCGCAACCGCGAGTGGGCCATGCACGAGCTCTACAAGCGCCTGCGACCCGGCGACCCGCCCACCACCGAGTCCGCCAGCGGCCTGCTCGACGGACAATTCTTCAACCCCCGCCGCTACGACCTGGGCAGCGTCGGCCGCTACAAGGTCGGCAAGCGGCTCGGCGAACTCGACGCCCAGCTGGCCGAGCGCGCCGCGCGCCTCGGGCTCGACCCCGAGCGCGCCGCCGCCGACCAGTCCCGCCACCGCGCCCTCTGGATGCGCGACCTCCTCGCCATCATCCACACCCAGATCGCGATCAACAACGGCCGCTCCCTGCCCGACGACATCGACCACCTCGGCAACCGCCGCATCCGCGCCGTCGGCGAGCAACTGCAAAACCAGTTCCGCATCGGCATGATGCGCATGGAGCGCGTCGTGCGCGAGCGGATGACCATCATCGACCCCGACCAGGCCGCCTCCAGCGCGCTGGTCAACATCCGCCCCGTCCAGGCCGCCATCCGCGAATTCTTCGGCGGACACCAACTCAGCCAGTTCATGGACCAGACCAACCCGCTCGCCGAACTCACCCACAAGCGCCGCCTCTCCGCGCTCGGACCCGGCGGACTCAGCCGCGACCGCGCCAGCTTCGACGTGCGCGACGTCCACTACAGCCACTACGGCCGAATCTGCCCCATCGAAACCCCCGAAGGCCCCAACATCGGCCTGATCGGCAGCCTCGCCACCTTCGGCGTGCTCAACGAACACGGCTTCATCAAAACCCCCTACCGCAAGGTGATCAACCAACTCCCGCCCGATCACCCCAGCCTGATCGGCCGCGAACTCGCCGACGACCTCGAAGACCGCGACGGCGCGCCGCTCGCCGCCGCCGGCCAGACCGTCACCCCCCAACTCGCCCGGCAGATCGCCGCCGCCAACGACGCACCCGTCGCAATCCGCGCCTTCGTCTCCGACGAAGTCGAAGAACTGACCGCCGACGACGAGCGCGAAAAAGTGATCGCCCAGGCCAACACGCCGCTCGACGCCGACGGCTGCTTCGTCGGCGAGCGCGTCGAAGCCCGCGTCGGCGACCACTTCGACGAAGTGCACCCCGACGAAGTCGGCTACATGGACGTCTCGCCCCGCCAGATCGTCTCCGTCGCCGCCAGCCTGATCCCCTTCCTCGAACACGACGACGCCAACCGCGCCCTGATGGGCGCAAACATGCAGCGCCAGGCCGTCCCCCTGGTGCGCCCCGAAGTGCCCCTCGTCGGCACCGGCATGGAGCGCAACGCCGCCTACGACTCCGGACAGGTGCTGCTCGCCGAAGCCGACGGCGAAATCACCCGCGTCACCGCCGAGCAAATCAGCGTCCGCTACGACGGCCGCCGACGTGAGAACAGCTACCCGCTGATCAAATTCCTCCGCTCCAACCAGGGCACCTGCATCAACCAGCGCGCAATCGTCTCCAGCGGCGACCGCGTCGTCGCTGGACAGCCCATCGCCGACTCCTCCTCGACCGACGACGGCCAACTCGCCCTCGGCCAGAACGTGCTCGCCGCCTTCATGGCCTGGGAGGGCTACAACTTCGAAGACGCCGTGATCGTCTCCGAGCGCCTCGTCCAGAACGACAAATTCACCTCCATCCACATGTCCAAGCACGACATCGGCGCCCGCGAAACCAAGCTCGGCAACGAGGAAATCACCCGCGACATCCCCAACGTCGCCGAAGAATCCCTGCTCAACCTCGACGCCGACGGCATGGTCCAGGTCGGCGCTGAAGTCGGACCCGGCGACATCCTCGTCGGCAAAATCACCCCCAAGGGCGAAACCGAGCTGACCGCCGAAGAAAAACTGCTCCGCGCCATCTTCGGCGAAAAAGCCCGCGAGGTGAAAGACACCTCTCTGCGCGTCTCGCACGGCGTCAAAGGCACCGTCATCGACGTCCGCATCTTCACCCGCGACACCACCATGAAGCAGGACCTGCGCGACGCCGAAACCCGCTACCTGAACGACGTCAAAGCCCTGCGCACCTCCGAGGAAGACCGCGCCCGCCGCGTCCGCCTGATCGACTGGATCGCCGCCGACCAACTGATCGAGGGGCTCCAGGTCGTCCTGCCCCAGGGCGCGCGCGGCTACCGCGCGCGGCTCGACGATCTCGTGCGCGCCCGCACCGCCGAACTGCACACCGCCACCCAGAACTCGCTGCGCGCCAAAGCCGCCGACGAACAGGCCCTCACCATCGACCTGCGCCGCATCCTCCAGCGCAAAATGGACGACCTCCTGCGCGACATCGAAGACCTCACCGGCGTCACCATCATCGACGAGAGCGACGCCTCCAGCGGCAGCCTGCCCACCGGCATGGAAATGCAGGTGCGCGTCACCATCGCCGAGCGCCGCAAGCTGCAGGTCGGCGACAAAATGGCCGGCCGACACGGCAACAAGGGCGTCATCTCCACCATTCTGCCCGTCGCCGACATGCCCCACCTCGCCGACGGCTCCCCCGTCGATGTCGTGCTCTCCCCGATCGGCGTGCCCAGCCGCATGAACCTCGGCCAAATCCTCGAAACCCAACTCGGCTGGGCCGCCAGCACGCTCGGCTTCCGCGCCATCACGCCCGTCTTCGACAGCGCCGGCGACGAACAACTGCAGGACGCCCTCGCCCGCGCCTGGATCGTCCGCGCCGCCCGCGCCGACCGCCAACTCGCCGCCACCGAGCAAAACGGCTCCGCCGCCGCCGAAGACGGCGCAGCGGACAGCGTCTCGACCAACGGCGCACTGAGCGTGGACGGCAGCGTGGACGGGGCGGATGGCGCGGACAGCGCCGCTCACGCCGCGTCGCTCGAAACGCTCGCCGGCACCGCCGCCGCCGACCCGCGCACCGCCGCCTGGCTGCGCGAGCGCGGCTACGACGACCAAACCATCGCCCGCGCATTCAGCGACGCCCAACTCGGCGCCGCCAGCCGCATCGCCCTCGCCGAATGGCTCATCCAACTGGGCGAGCCCCGCTCCGCCCGCGGCTACGCCGACCAGACGCTCTTCGACAAGGCCGCCCAGGCCGCCCGCGAGCAGCGCGGCGCCCCGCCCATCTTCGGCAAACAACTGCTGATCGACGGCCGCACCGGCCAGCCCTTCGACCAGCCCGTCACCGTCGGCTTCATGTACATGCTCAAGCTCAGCCACATGGTCGAGGACAAAATCCACGCCCGCTCCACCGGCCCCTACTCCCTGATCACCCAGCAGCCGCTCGGCGGCAAAGCACAGTTCGGCGGCCAGCGCTTCGGCGAAATGGAAGTCTGGGCGCTCGAAGCCTACGGCGCAGCCAACATCCTCCAGGAACTGCTCACCGTCAAAAGCGACGACATCGTCGGCCGCGTCAAGGCCTACGAAGCCATCGTCAAGGGCGACACCGTGCTCGAACCCGGCGTCCCCGAATCCTTCCGCGTCCTGCTCAAAGAACTGCAAAGCCTCGGCCTCTCCGTCGAAGTGCTCAACCAGGCCGAAGAGCAGATCGAATTCGAAGTCCCCGGCCGCGACGAACTGCCCCAACTCGGCGTCAACCTGTCCGGCTACGAAGGAGAGGAAGTGATCCGTGCTTGAAGTCCGCGATTTCGACGCGATGAGCATCTCGCTCGCCTCCCCCGAGCAGATCCGTAACTGGTCCTTCGGCGAAGTGCTCAAGCCCGAAACCATCAACTACCGCACCCTCAAGCCCGAAAAAGACGGGCTCTTCTGCGAAAAAATCTTCGGCCCGCAGAAGGACTTCGAGTGCGCCTGCGGCAAGTACAAGCGCGTCCGCTACAAGGGCATCATCTGCGACAAGTGCGGCGTCGAAGTCACCCGCAGCAAAGTCCGCCGCGAGCGCATGGGCCACGTCGAACTCGCCGCACCCGTCTCCCACATCTGGTTCGTCAAAAGCACCCCCGCCCGCATCGCCCTGCTGCTCGACCTCTCCCCCCGCAAACTCGAGCGCGTCATCTACTTCGCCCAGTACATCATCACCCACGTCGATGAAGAGGCCAAAGCCAAGGCCATCGAATACCTCCGGCTCGACGCCGAAGACGCCATCGACGACCAGCGCGAACGCCTCAAGGAAACCCGCGAAAAGCTCGCCGCCGCACGCGAAAAACTGCTCGCCGACATCCAATCCCGCCTCGGCGACGATGTCCAGGCGCTCAACGCCGAGCACGAGCAGAAGCTCGCCGCCCTGCGCGAAGAAGCCCGCGATGTGCGCGCCATGATCACCGACTTCGACGGCAAAAAAGCCCGTCGCAACCTCCGCCTCGACGGCGAAAAAATCGCCGACCGCGGCGACCCGATCGAGGCCGAAACCGCCCTCGACACGCTCGAATCCACCCTCGAACAACTGCTCGCCATGCGCGAAACCGAGCGCGCCGCCGAACTGACCCGCCTGCGCGGCGACGCCGACCGCGCCGCCAACGAGGCACGCGAAAACGTCGCCGAGCAGGAAGAGCGCCTGCGCGAGCAAATCGACACCCTCGAAGAACGCGCCGAAGCCGAACTCCAAGACCGCATCGAACGCGACCTCGCCGCCCTCGTCGACCCCGTCGCCACCGGCGACTTCGACAAGGCCATCCTCACCGAGCAGCGCGCCGAGCAACTCATGGAGCAGTACCCCGGCGTCGTCCGCTGCGAAATGGGCGCCGAAGCCATCCTCTCCCTGATCAGCCGCATGGACCTCAACGCCACCGCCGAACAACTCAAGGAAGAAGTCGCCTCCACCGCCGGCCAGCGACGCAAAAAGGCCATGAAGCGCCTCCGCGTCGTCGACGGCCTCAGCAAATCCACCAACAGCCCCTCCTGGATGTTCTTCCGCGCCCTCCCCGTCCTCCCCCCCGACCTCCGACCCATGGTCCAACTCGACGGCGGGCGCTTCGCCACCTCCGACCTCAACGACCTCTACCGCCGCGTGATCAACCGCAACAACCGACTCAAGCGCCTGCTCGAACTCGGCGCGCCCGAAATCATCATCCGCAACGAAAAGCGGATGCTCCAGGAATCCGTCGACTCCCTGATCGACAACGGACGCCGCGGACGCGCCGTCACCGGCAGCGGCAGCCACCGCCTCAAGAGCCTCTCCGACATGCTCAAGGGCAAGCAGGGTCGCTTCCGCCAGAACCTGCTCGGCAAGCGCGTCGACTACGCCGGCCGCTCCGTCATCGTCGTCGGCCCCGAACTCGAACTGCACCAGTGCGGCCTGCCCCGACGCATGGCCCTCGAACTCTTCAAGCCCTTCCTCATGCACGAACTCGTCGCCCGCCAACTCGCCCCCAACATCAAAAGCGCCAAGCGCGTCGTCGAGCGCTCACGCCCCGAAGTCTGGGACGTGCTCGAAGACGTCGTCAAAACCCGCCCCGTCCTGCTCAACCGCGCCCCCACCCTCCACCGCCTCGGCATCCAGGCCTTCGAACCCGTCCTGGTCGATGGCAGCGCCATCCAAATCCACCCCCTCGTCTGCTCCGCCTTCAACGCCGACTTCGACGGCGACCAGATGGCCGTCCACGTCCCGCTCAGCCGCGCCGCCGTCGCCGAAGCCCGCCAGGTCATGCTCAGCACCACCAACCTCCTGCTCCCCTCCAACGGCGAGCCCACCGTCGCACCCACCCTCGACATGGTCATGGGCTGCTACTACCTCACCCTCGACCCCGGCCGCCGCAGCGGCCAACCGATCGCAGCGGACGACGAAAACGGCGGCGACGACGCGCGCGAAGACGCCGCCTCAACCGCTCGCAGCTTCCCCTCCTTCGAGGATGTCCGCCTCAGCTACGACCTCGAAGCCATCGGCCTCCACGACCACATCCGCGTCCGCGACGCCGCACGCACCGACGGCGAAATCGTCCCCACCACCGTCGGCCGCGTCATCTTCGACTCCGTCGTCCCCGACGGCGTCCCCTTCGCCGAGGTCAACCGCGAACTCGACAAGAGCGAACTCAAGCGCCTCATCAGCACCTGCTACCGACTGCTCGGACGCGAAGAAACCGCCCGCATGGCCGACAAAATCAAGTCCATCGGCTTCCAATACGCGACCCGCTCCGGCACCACCATCGCCATCGACGAACTCCGCGCACCCGCCGAAAAAGCCGCCTTCCTGCGCGACGCCGAAAAGCGCGTCGAAATGATCCGCGAAGACTACAGCAGCGGCCTCATGACCGACGAAGAGCGCTACCAGGCCACCGTCAACGTCTGGACCGAAGCCACCCAGCAGGTCACCGACCTCGTCTCCGACCAACTCAGCGCCTACGGCTCCATGCACCTCATGGTCTCCAGCGGCGCAAAAGGCAACATCACCCAGATGCGCCAGATGGCCGGCATGCGCGGCCTCATGGCCGACCCCGCCGGACGCATCATCGAACTCCCCATCCGCTCCTCCTTCCACGACGGCCTCTCCGTCCTCGAATACTTCATCTCCACCCACGGCGCACGCAAGGGCCTCGCCGACACCGCCCTGCGCACCGCCGACAGCGGCTACCTCACCCGACGCCTGATCGACGTCTCCCAGGACGTCATCATCACCGAGGAAGACTGCGCCCCCGGCGACTTCGCCATGCCCGGCGTCACCATCGGCGAAATCGACGACGACAGCATCCTCGAAACCCTCGATGAGCGCGTCACCGGACGCTACGCCGCCTCGCCCATCGCGCACCCCGAAACCGGCGAAATCCTCGCCGAAGCCAACACCCTGCTCGACGGCCCCACCGTCGCCCGCCTGATCAACCAGGGCGTCCGCAGCTTCCACGTCCGCTCCCCCATGGTCTGCCGCAGCCGACAGGGACTCTGCCGCCTCTGCTACGGCCTCTCCCTCGCCTCCGGCGAACTCGTCGAACTCCGCGCCGCCGTCGGCATCATCGCCGCCCAGAGCATCGGCGAGCCCGGCACCCAACTCACCATGCGCACCTTCCACACCGGCGGCGTCGCCGGCGTCAGCGACATCACCACAGGCCTCCCCCGCGTCGAAGAACTCTTCGAAGCCCGCTCGCCCAAAGGCCAGGCCGTGATCTCCGAAATCGACGGCCTCGTCGAAGTCCTGCGCGAAGGCGAACTGCGCAAAGTCCGCGTCACCGCCCACGACATCAACCGCGACGAATACGACCTCGACCCCGGCACCCGCGTCATGGTCCAGGACGGCGACATCGTCGAAGCCGGCGATCAAATCGCCCGCCGCCCCCGCGGCGACGACCCCGACCCGGACCCCGAAACGCGCCGCGTCCGCGCCCGCATCGACGGCGTCATCGAGCGCCGCCGCGGCACCCGCCGACTGATCATCCGCTACGAAACCCACGACACCCGCGAGTACGACATCCCTGCCGCCGCACGCCTGCGCGTCGCCGAAGGCGAGCGCATCGAAGCCGGCGCGCCCCTCACCGAAGGCTCCATCAACCCCCAGGACATGATGCGCATCCTCGGCGTCGACGCCGTCCACCGCTACCTCGTCACCGAGGTGCAGGAGGTCTACCGCGCGCAGGGCGTCAACATCCACGACAAGCACATCGAAGTGATCGTCCGCCAGATGCTGCGCAACGTCGAAATCGAAGAATCCGGCGACTCCGAGTGGCTCCCCGGCGAATTCGTCGACCGCTACGTCTACGACGAGGAAAACAAGGCGCTGATCAGCCAGGGCAAAACCGCCCCCACCGGACGCCCCGTCCTGCAGGGCGTCACCAAAGCCTCCCTCTCCCAGAAATCCTGGCTCTCCGCCGCCTCCTTCCAGGAAACCACCCGCGTCCTCACCGACGCCGCCATCAACGGACGCGTCGACAGCCTCGCCGGACTCAAGGAGAACGTGATCATCGGCAAAATGATCCCCGCCCGCGCCGAAATCGAGCTGCCCCCCCTGCCCGAACCCAAGCCCCTCCCCCTCGCCGCCGACCTCTCCGAAATCGGCGACCCCTTCTACAGCGCCGACGAAGACGACCTCGGCGAACTCGGCTACGGCTTCGACGACGACGCCGACAGCGAAGCCGACCTCCTAAGCGTCAGCGGCTTCGACGAAGAAGGCGGCTACATCGCCCTCCCAGAGGGCTAACCCCCTCCCCCGTCACCCCCGCGCCCCCCCACCGTCATTCCTGCGCAGGCAGGAACCACGCGCACCCCTCCCGCCACCCCTGCGCCCTCCCTCCCGTCATTCCTGCGCAGGCAGGAACCCGCGCCCCCCACCCGTCATTCCTGCGCCCTCCCACCGTCATTCCTGCGCAGGCAGGAACCACGCGCACCCCAACATCCAACCCCACTCCCCCTTCCCCAATTCATCCCTCCCCCCTGGAAGGGGGGAGGTTAGGTGGGGGGTGCGAGGCACCGAGCAACCACCACCGCCCCTACCGCGCCCCAATCGCCCAAACCCTACCCGCTCCACCGTCATTCCTGCGCAGGCAGGAACCCGCGCCCCCACTCGTCATTCCTGCGCCCTCCCACCGTCATTCCTGCGCAGGCAGGAACCCGCGCACCCCCCGACCCCGACGCACATCAACATCCCCACTCCCCTACCTCCCCCTTCCCCAATTCATCCCTCCCCCCTCTCAGGGGGGAGGTTAGGTGGGGGGTGGGAGGCACCGAGCAACCACCGACGCCCCTACCGCGCCCCAATCGCTACGCCTGCCAGATCCCCTCCATCACACCCCTCGCCCGCCACCCCCGCGCGCCCCAACCGTCATTCCTGCGCAGGCAGGAACCACGCGCGCACCCACCCAACCCCACTCCCCCTTCCCCAATTCATCCCTCCCCCCTCTCAGGGGGGAGGTTAGGTGGGGGGTGGGAGGCACCGGCAACCACCGACGCCCGTCTCACACCTCGATCGCCCACGCCTGCCAGCTCCCCCCGTCACACTCACACCCCCTCATCCGTCATTCCTGCGCCCTCCCCCCGTCATTCCTGCGCAGGCAGGAACCCGCACAGCCAGCACCCCCACTTCCCCAAAACCCTGCTACCATCACAACAGAACACCCGTACCACGAAAGGCCGCACCATGCCCCTCTCCCCCCAACGCCGCCGCCGCGCCCTCCGCGCCCACGAACTCCGCCAGCACCACTTCACCATCCGCGAAATCGCCGACGAACTGCACGTCTCCCCAACCACCGTCCACGACGACCTCCGCGCCATCGAAACCCACCAGGCCGAGTTCGCCCGCGCCACCGCACACGACGCCCTGCTCCAACACCTCGCCCTGCTCCGCCACCGCATCCACGAACTCATCACCAACCCCCTCCGACCGCTCGAACCCTTCGCCGCCCAAAACTCCGACGGCAGCGTCCAACCCCTCTTCCAGCACATCGACAGCGCCGACCTGATCCGCTACCTCCAGCACCGCGACCGCGCCCTCCAGTCCGCGCTGCGCGAATACCGCCTCACCGCCCGCGACCTGCTCCGCGCCGCCGACACCGCCCAACTCGACCCCGAAACCATCGCCGCCGCCGTCACCGAATATCCCGCCGCAGAACTCGCCGACGCCGAGCCCCCCATCGAACAGCCCATCACCCCCCCCGAACAGACCCTGAACAACCCTGAACAAACCCGAACAAACCTGAACAACTCCGAACACCCCCAGCCCCTCCGACCAGATAGGACCACCGCCTACATCCCCCCGAATCCGCCCGATCACCACAACCCCGAACAGACCCTCGATCCACAAGACCACCGCCCCCAGCCCAACCGCGCCCAACGCCGCCGCGCCGAAGCCATCGCCCGCAAAAAACGCCTCCGCGAACAACGCCGCGCCGCTCCAGCCCGCCAACCCGTCGCCGCCCTCTAACCCCCGCTCGCCGCCCCCTCAGAGCACAGGCAGATACCGCCGCAGCTCATAATCCGTCACCTGCGACCGAAACGCCTCCCACTCCAGCCGCTTGTTCTCCAGCACCGTCGACCAGACATGCTCGCCGAGCACCTCGCGCATCAACTCGCTGGCCGCGAACTCGTCAATCGCCTCGCCCAGCGAGCGCGGCAGCGCCGCAATGCCACGCTCCGACCGCTGCGCCGCGCTCAGCTCGTACACATCGTCCTCCGCCGGCGCGGGCGGCTCCAGTCCGTCGTCGATCCCGCGCAGCCCCGCCGCCAGCATCACGCTGAACGCCAGATACGGATTGGTCGCGCTGTCCGCGCCGCGGTACTCCACCCGCGTCGCCTCGGGCCGCCCGGGGTGATACTCGGGAATCCGCACCAGGTCGCCCTGATTGGCCCGCGACCAGGTCAGATACACCGGCGCTTCCGTTCCCCGCGCCAGCCGCTTGTACGAGTTCGCCCACTGATTGGTGACCAGCGTGAACTGCGGCGTGTAGGCCAGCAGCCCGGCCACAAACGCGCGCGCCGTCTCCGAGAGATGCGCCGGCGCGTCCTCGTTGAAAAACAGATTCCGCTCGCCCTCGAAGAGCGAGAGATCGACATGCATCCCGCTGCCGTTCTCGTCCGTCAACGGCTTGGGCATGAACGAGGCGTAGACCCCGTGCTTGATCGCGATCTCCTTGACCACCAGCCGGCAGGTCATCGCCGCGTCGGCCATCGTCAGCGCGTCCGCGTAGCGCAGATCGATCTCATGCTGGCTGGGCGCCGCTTCATGGTGCGAATACTCGACCGCGATGCCCATCTCCTCCAGCGTCAGCACCGTCTCCCGCCGCAGATCGCTGGCCGCGTCCAGCGGCGTCAGGTCGAAATACCCGCCCGCGTCCAGCGGCGTCGGATCCTCGGGACTCCTGAAGTAGAAGTACTCGATCTGCGGGCTGACGTAGCAGCTGTAGCCCCGCTCCCCGGCCAGCTCGAGCTGCCGCCGCAGCACCCCGCGCGGATCCCCGTCGAACGGCTCCCCGCTGCGACGCTCGATGTCGCAGATCATCCGCGCCACGCGCTGCTGCGCCGGCCGCCAGGGCAGCAGCGCGAACGTCTCCGCATCCGGCCGCGCCACCATGTCCGCCTCGTCGCGCCGCGCGAATGCCTCGATCGACGCCCCGTCGAACTCCAGACCCTCCTCAAGCGCCTTGGGCAACTCGTCAATCGTGATCGCCACCGACTTGAGCGAGCCCAGAATGTCGGTGAACCACAGCCGCACGAACTTCACGTCGTGCTCGCGGCAGGCGTGCAGCACATGCTGGTACTCGGAGTCGGGCGCCATGTCGCTCCCCGCCTCCTCCGCGCGCTCGGGCCGGGCCGCCGCCTAGATGTGGAAGTAGTGGAAGAACTCCGTCGGCGTCGGGTGCAGGAAGACATCCTGCGCCTCCTGCTGCTTGAACTCCACGTACTTCTCGATCAGGTCGGTCGTGAAAACGCCGCCGTCGAGCAGGTAGTCGTGGTCGTCGTCCAGGATCTTGACGGCCTCTTCCATCGAGGTCGGCACCTGGCGAATGCCCGCCGCCTCCTCGGGCGAGAGCTCGTAGATGTCCGTGTCCACCGGGTCGCCCGGATCGATCCGGTTCCTGATCCCGTCCAGCCCGGCCAGCATCATCGCCGAGAACGCGAGGTAGGCGTTGGCCGAGGCGTCGGGCGGGCGGAACTCAAGCCGCTTGCTGTTGGCCGAGGTCTCGTAGGTCGGAATGCGCACCGCCGCCGAGCGGTTGCGCGCCGAGTAGGCCAGATAGATCGGCGCTTCGAAGCCCGGCACCAGACGCTTGTACGAGTTGGTCGTCGGCGCGCAGAAAGCGAGCAGCGACGGCCCGTGCCGCAGCAGCCCGCCGATGTAGTGCCGCGCCGTCTCCGAGAGATTCGCGTACCCGTCGTCCGCGTAGAAGAGGTTCGAGCCGTCCTTCCAGAGCGACTGGTGGACATGCATCCCCGTCCCGTTGTCGCCGTAGAGCGGCTTGGGCATGAACGTCGCCGTCTTGCCGTGCGCCTTCGCCACGTTGCGCACGATGTGCTTGTACCACTGCGTCTCGTCCGCCTTCTCGTGCAGCGTGCCGAAGCGGGTCGCGATCTCGCCCTGACCGCCCGTCGCCACCTCGTGGTGGTGCACCTCGAACTGAATCCCGATCTGACCCATTTTCTCCGCCATCTCCCAGCGCAGACCCGAGAGCGTGTCGAACGGCGGCACCGGCGAGTAGCCCTGCTTCGGCGGAATCTTGTAGCCCAGGTTGCGGTGATCCTCTTCCCGCCCCGAGTTCCAGTCCGCCTCGTCCGAGTCCACGATGTGGAAGGAGGAGTTGATCTCCTTGCCGAAGCGAACGTGGTCGAAGATGAAGAACTCCAGCTCGGGGCCGAAGAAGGCCTGGTCGGCGATGCCGCTCTGGGCCAGGTAGGCCTCGGCCTTGTACGCCACATAGCGCGGGTCGCGCGAGTACCGCTCGCCCGTGAGCGGGTCATGCACGTTGCAGATCAGCTTCAGCGTCGGCACGCTCTCGGTCGGGTCGATCTTCGCGCTGTCCAGATCCGGGCGCAGCAGCATGTCCGACTCGTCGATCGACTGGAAGCCGCGCAGGCTCGAACCGTCGAAGCCCTGCCCGCGCTCGATCAGACTCTCATCCACCCGCGAAGGCGGAATCGAGAAATGCTGCCAGCGACCGATCAGATCGGTCACCAGCAAGTCCACCCGCGTGATGTTCTGGTCGCGGATCAGCGCCTGCACTTCGGCCAGCGTCGTCATCGGTGCGTTTCCTCTCCGTCCGCCGCTCCTCGGCGGCGTCTCCACGGTTGCCGATCGCGTGGGCGTGGCGGCAGTCCGCCGCCCCGCCTCGCGCGTTGCCCCGCAGTCTATGAGCCGCAGCGGTTACGTACGTGTATGCGCAGTTACGATTCGGTGAATTCCGCCCCCCGCCCGCTCGTGTCCGTTCGTGTCCGCCCCTGCCCGCCCGCTGCTCAGCGCAGCGGCAGCGCGAAGCGGTAGCCCACGTTCCGCACCGTCTCGATGTAGGTCCGCCCCCGCGCCTCGAGCTTCGAGCGCAGCCGACGGATATGCACATCGACCGTCCGCGACCCGCCGTAGTAGTTGTAGCCCCAGACCCGGTTGAGCAGCGTCTCGCGGGTGAAGACTTGCTGGCTGTGAGTCATCAGAAAGCGCAGCAACTCGAACTCCTTGAAGGTCAGCGTCGCCCCCCGCCCGCCCTCGAACACCTGGTAGTTGCTCACGTCGAGCAGCAGATCACCGGCCGAAAGCGTGCTGCGCCCCACCGCCCGCCCGTGCCGCCAGAGCAGCAGCTGCACCCGCACCACCAACTCCGCCTCCCGCAGCGGCGCGACGACGAAGTCGTCCAGCTGGTGCGAAGGATCCAGCTCATCCATCCCATGCGGACGAACCACCGCCAGGCGCAGGCTCTCCGGCCACGCCTCAAACGCATCAACCCGCGAGCGCGGCGCCGCGTCGCGCCAGTCCAGCACCAGCACATCAGGGCTCGCCGCCGGATCCGGCGTCCAGCCCTCGGCCGGCGACGCCCGCTCCACCTGCAGACCGCCGCGCTGCAGCGGCTCCATCAGCGGCGCCGCGAACTCATCGTCGCCCGACCAGATCGTCACTCGAAACATCCCGAATATCCTATGAGATGCCCCGCCCCGCGCCGAACGGCGTAAGCTAACCAAGCCCGCCCGCAGCGGCGCTCCACCCAGCCGGCGTAGCTCAGTGGCAGAGCAACGGTTTCGTAAACCGTAGGCCGAGGGTTCGAATCCCCCCGCCGGCTCCACCCCCCACACCCCCCGTGCATCCGCTCACCGCTCCCCAACTCATCTCTCCCTCCCCCTCCGTCATTCCTGCGCCCCACTTCCGTCATTCCTGCGCAGGCAGGAACCCGCCACCCACCCACCACCAACACCCCCAATCTCACCTCAACTCCTCCCCAATCTCACCTCCACCCCTTCCCCAATTCATCCCTCCCCCCTCTCAGGGGGGAGGTTAGGTGGGGGGTGAGAGGCCACGACCCACCCCCACCGCCCGTACCGCGCCCCACACCACCCACCGATCGCCCACCAACACCCCCAAATCTCACCCCACCCCCTTCCCCAATTCATCCCTCCCCCCTGAGAGGGGGGAGGTTAGGTGGGGGGTGAGAGGCCACGAGCAACCACCACCGCCCGTACCGCGCCCCATACCGCCCCCCGATCGCCCGCAGCCTCACCCTCCCCATCCCAACACCCCACTCCCCGTCATTCCTGCACCCCCACTTCCCCTCATCCCTCCCTCCCCCAACACCTCCCCGTCCCGTCATCCCTGCGCCCCCCTCCGTCATTCCTGCGCAGGCAGGAACCACACCCCCGCCTCACACCCGCTCCCCGCCGACCGGCTGCTCGACCGACTCCGCCAGCGCCTCCTCCCGCCCGTGATCAAAGTGCGACATCGGCACCGCCGGCATCGTCGTCACATTCGCCTTCAGCCGGCTGCCGAACGTCAGCGACCAGCGCGCCGCCACATCGTTGTCCGGCGCCTCCAGGATCGCCACATAGTCGTACGGACCCAGCACCCCGTAGATGCCCAGCGCCGAAGCCCCGGGCATCTCCACATTCTGGTCAATCTTGAGCGGCAGCAGCGGGTCGCGCTCGATCGCGTCCAGACCCTCCGGCGACACGTTGATCAGCAAGATGTACTGCATTGCGGTCCTCCTCCATTGGCGCGGCGTGTCTGCGCATTATCGCGCCGCCGGCCGCGGGTGTGGGTATACACTCGCGCAAGCGGTTGGGCGCAGGCCAGACTGCCCCGCGCTGCAGGGAGATCCGCATGAACCGACTCACTCCGATGTCCCGAACGCCGCGCAGAACCAATTGGGCGCGCTCAGCGACGCGCCGACTGGCCCGCGGCGGCGCGCTCCTGCTCACCTCCCTGATCGCTCTGGCATTGCTGCTCTCCGCCTGCGACCTGATCGACAACAACGACGACGAAGACGAGGCCGCCCAGCAGCAGGCGCAGCAACAGGCGGCGGACGACGCCGCGCCGGCCCCGCCGCCCGAGCCGCCCCGCAGCTCCGTCAACCCCCCGGAGCCCGCCGCGCTCGACGCTCCCACCGTCTACTCGATCATTCGCGCCAGCCTCGCCCTGGTTGAAACCGACACCGACCTCCGCGCCGCCACCGGACTGGTCACCCGCGACGGGCGAATCATCGTCGAAAGCGCGGCGGTCGCCGAAGCGACACGCATCGCAGTCACCCTCTCGAACGGCGACCGCATTGAGGACCTCACCGTCGAAATCGCCGACCCGATCTCCGGCCTCGCCGCAATCGGGCCGATCAACGCCAACCTCGCCCGCCGCTTGCCCGCCGTCAGTTTGGGCGACGGCGAAGACCTGCCGATCGGCGCCAATGTCTTCGCCGTGGGCTTCAGCGGCCTCGACGCAGCCACCGGCGCTTCGATCAGCGCCGGCGTGCTCTCGCGCCGCGCCGAATGGCTCAGCGCCGAACTGACCATCTTCTCCAGCGACGCCTCAATCCCGGGCGGTCAGGCCGGCCTGGTGCTGGCGGACGACAGCGGCGCCGTGATCGGCCTCGCCACGCGAAGCCTCGCCGCGCGCGGCCTCTTCGTCTCGACCGGCGACCTCGCCCGCCAGCTCGCCGCACTCCCCCCGCCCGGCGAAAACCCCGAAGGCGGCATGGCGGTCGCGGCGGACGCAGTGGCGATGGACGTCGAAGTCCTGCCCGGCGAAGACGCGCTGGCCTTCATGACCATGACCGAGCCCGGCCCCCGCCTCTCCCTCACCGTCACCGGCGAAGAACGCGGCATCGTCACCGTGCTCGACGCGACCGGCGCGGCCATCGACACCGCGACCATCGTCGGCGGCGGCGCGGCCACCGTGATCGTCACCGAACTCGCCGCCGTCGGCCCCTACCAGGTCTGGCTCTCCACCGAAGCCGCCGAGCCAACCAGCTACCTGCTCGAGTCGGAGCAGATGGTCGCCTCAATGACGCCTGAGGCCGTGGACTTCGACGACCGCCCCTGGGACCCCGAGGAGCGCCGGAGCCTCGGAATGATCAACACGCGCGACGACCTCGACGTCTTCACGCTCTCGGTCCGCCCCGGCGATGTCTACGAGGTGCGCGCCGAGAGCCTCATGATCGACGTCTACCTCTACGCCGCCGGCGGCGGCCTGGACCTGGCCGACGACGACGGCCTGGGCGGCCTGAGCGGCACCGACGCAATGCTGCGCATCGCCCCGACCGAGCCCGGCGAACTCACGCTGACGGTCGGCTCGATCACCGGCGCCGGCGGCTACCTGATCTCCGTGGACCAGATCGAAGCGGCGGCCGAGGCGGTCCAACCCGCCCAGGCCGCCGCCGCGATCAGCGAAGATTTCCCCGCCTTCCCCGACCCGCCCGTCATCGCCATGCGCGGCGCCGGCGACGACGGATCGCTCGCCACCACCGCAGTCAGCCGCGGCTTCGACGCCGGCGACGGCCTGCTGCTGGTCGCCGACGAAGACGGCTCCTTCGACATCACCGCCACCATCTTCGCGGCCAACGGCGCGACGGCCCGCATCCTCGTCAGCGACGCCGCGAGCGGCACGCTCGTATTCCAAAGCACGCTGACCGCCACCTGCGGCGGCGAAGCCACCTGCGTCGCCAACCTCAACGCCAACCCCCTCGAAGCCGCCGGCGGCGACTGGATCGTCGCCATCGAGCACGGCGCAACCGGCCAAATCACCCAATGGCAAGTAGAAGTCCGCACCAACGACCCCCGAGGCTCCTGACGCCCTCCTTACACCTGCCCACGCTCCCTCTCCCCAACCCCCCCAATTCACCCCTCCCCCCTCCAAGGGGCAGAGTCCCCAATTCATCCCTCCCCCCTTCCGTCATTCCTGCGCAGGCAGGAACCGCGCGCAAGCGCGCCGCTCCACGCACCCCCCCCTCCCCAAATTCACCCCACCCACCCCTACCCCCTCAACCACCCCCTTCCCCAATTCATCCCTCCCCCCTTTTAGGGGGGAGGTTAGGTGGGGGGTGGGAGGCAGCGAGCGTCCACCAGCGCTCGAGCCCACGCGCCCGTCATTCCTGCGCAGGCAGGAACCGCGCACCCTCACCCGCCCCATTCCTGCCTGCGCAGGAATGACGGAAAAGGGGGGCGCAGGGGTGACGGAGGGGGCGCGGGGGTGACGGGGGGGCGGCGCGGGGGTGACGGGGGTAGGGATGATGAAGTGTGAATGTGCTCTGGAAAGTGGGGCGGCCGCTTGGGCGGGGGCGGCCGCTTGGGCGTTGGTGGACGCTCGCGGGATTCCACCCCCCACCTCACCTCCCCCCTGGGAGGGGGGAGGGATGAATTTTGGGGAGGGGGTGCGCGGGTTCCTGCCTGCGCAGGAATGACGGGGTGGGAGGCCGCGCGCGGGTTCCTGCCTGCGCAGGAATGACGGCCGCGCGCGGTTCCTGCCTGCGCAGGAATGACGGGGGGGCGCGGCGGCTAGTTGCCTAGCCAGAGGACGGCGCCCAGGCGGATGCGGAAGTTTAGCGAGCCGGGGATCACCAGGTCGCCAGAGGTGCCGTAGCGCAGCCAGACGCCGTTTTCCCAGAGCAGGACGGAGTCGACGCCGTCGACGGCGTCGAGCAGCTCGGAGGCGTCGATCACGCGGTCGTCCAGCCAGGTGCTGAATCCGCCGGGGCTGGTGCTGGTCAGGGCCTCGGCGACCATCAGCGGTTGAGCCAGGGCGGAGTCGGCGACGCGCAGCAGGCGGATGTCGGTCGCGGTGTCGGCGGTCGCGGTGACATAGCCGCTGCCCGGCCCGATCACCAGATAGTTGGCCGTCGCCCTGCCGTCCCTGGTGCGGGTTTGCGCGGAGAGCTGCACGGTGACGGGGGTGGCGCCGGTGGGGCGGTCCAGCCAGACCACGCGGGTGTCGTCGGGCACGGGGTTGCCCTCGGAGTCGGCGATCGTGGCGGTCAGCATGACCGACTCGCTCACCCCCAGCGTGCCCTCGACCTCGCCCAGGGTCAGCGTGGCCGGGCCGCCGGAGACGACGAATGTCTGCCGCGCGGTCTTCGCGCCCACGCGCATCTCGATCGTGTACTCGCCGTTGGCCAGCCTGGCGGTCGGCTCGGCGTCCACATCGATCTCGATCTGCGCCTCGCCGGCGCGGTTCAGCTTGAGGCCGCCGCCCTCGGCCAGCCAGCGCGCCGCGACGCCGGTCGGGTTGCGCCGGCCGGCGGGGCTGATGATCGTGAGCCGGTGGGAGGGGATCATGCGCAGCTGGGTGGCGGTGTCCAGCTCCGTGCCGGGCAGCGCGACCTTGTTGCCGCTGGCGTCGGCCGCGGTGGCCGCCAGCAGGAGGCGGTCGCGGTTGTCGGGGACGGAACTGTCGTCGTCGGTGCCCTCGTTGAGCACGCTGGTCGTCGGCATGCTGATCGCGTAGGTCTGCGGCAGGCCGGTGAAGGCGATCTCGATGGTCTCGGTGGCCAGCGATTCGCCGTCCCTGGAGAGGACGACGGCGCGCACGCGGGCGATGCCGGGCCTGGCCGGGCTGGGCGCGCGCAGGGTGATGTCGATCTTGTCCGAGTTGCTCACGTCGAGCGCGGCGACGCGAACCTGGCAGGCGAGCCCGCCCGTGCCGATGCAGCCATCCTGGTTGGCGCGGACCATGGGATCGGTGGTGGCGCGGCCTTCGTTGTCGTTGATGTTGGTGCTGAGACTGCCGCTGGTGGCGGTGATCAGGATCGAGGCGATGGTGTTGGGGCCCGACGCGGCGTCGTTCTCGTTGAGCACGGCGAGGCGCAGGACGGTGCTCTCGCCCGGTTCGAGCGCGCTCTTGTGCGGGCGGTCGTCGCTGGTCGCGGGGGTGCCGCGCGAGTCGGTGCCGATTTCGAGCGTGGCTTTGGCCACCTCCTGGATTTCGGCGACGCGGACTTCGAGCGTGCTGCGGTAGACCTGCTCCTCGATCGTGACCCGCCCGGAGATCACGAAGCGTCCGTCGTCGAAGCCCGGCGGGATCACGATGGTGGCGTCTTCAGCGGTGGCCAGCGGGCAGGTGTTGATGTCGTCGCTGGAGTCGTTGACGGACTCGCCGGCGCTGATTTCGCAGGCGGAGCCGGCGAAGAAGACCGGCTCGAGCGAGGCGTCGAAGAGCCACATCGCGCCGGGGCCGATTTCGCGGCTGTAGTAGCTGGAGCGCTCGGACTGGCCGACCAGCAGGCGCTCGCCGTCGGCGGCGTAGCGCACGCCGCCGAAGAAGGCGCTGACGCGCTTCGAGGGCGCTTCGACCAGCGTCGCGTTCGCGGTCGTCGCGTTCGCCCAGGCCCCGCTCGGCTTGTCGAAGATCCAGGCGCGCCCGTAGAAGTTGCTGGTGTTGGGCGCGCCCTTGGCCAGGCCCGCGCCCGTCGCGTCCTGGTAGTTGGAATTGGAGACCGCCAGCTTGGTGCCGTCGACGTTGAACGAGACGCCGCCCTGGCCGAAGACATCGCCCAGCTTGCCGCCGGCCACCTCGAGCCTCGCGTGGGCGCTGGTGATCGCGCCGTTCCAGGTGCCGGCGGGCTCGTTGAAGAGGTAGACGTAGCCGGGCGAGGTGCGGGCCGGCTGGCGCTGCGAGGCGACGCCGGCGATCACGGAGCCGTCGTGGTTGAGCGCCAGCCACTGGCCGAGCCGCTGCACATGCACCATGCCGTCGTGGAACAGTTCGGCGTCGGGGCTGTCGTCGGTCGCCCAGTTGCCGCTGGGCTTCTCGAAGACGGCGATCCAGCCGCAGGCGGTGTTGGTTCGGTTGTCGGTGCTCGAACGGGTGCCGGTGCACAGATTGGTGTTGGTGTCGTTCCTGGTGCGGTTGAACCCGCCGAAGGCGATCGTCGAGCCGTCGCGCGAGATGCCCACGCGCCCGCCGGTTTCGGTCCAGCCGATGCTGTTGGCCTTGGTCCGCTCCGCGCCGGTGTAACCGCCGTTCGCGGAGGATTCGTAGTATTTGGCGTCATCGACGATTTTCATCGGCGAGAGTTGCGCGCCGTCGGCCCAGGTCAGCGCGTTCCAGCCGGTCGCGGGGCGGTGGAAGACGATCGCGCCGCCCAGCCGATGCAGCTGCGGCGCGCCCACGACGAGGATGCTGCCGTCGCCGCTGAGCGCCGCCGTCGTGCCGAACTTCGCCGGCAGCTTGTCGCCGGCCTGCGGCGGGTCGCGGCGGAAATGGATCGCGTCGTCGTCGCTCGGCGTGATCGTCGCCGACAACGTCACCGTCGGGGGCGTCACGGCGTAGTTGACCGTGTAGATGTAGAGTCGCCCGACATTCGCCTCGAGCGTGCTGCTGATGGTCACGCTGTCCTGCGGCGAGGTGACGAAGATCGTGGCGGTGTTGGCGCCGCTGGCCTGATGGACGAGGACGGTGTTGGCGAAGCCGTTCTCGCTCGCCCCGGTGGGCGGGTTGATCTGCGCAATCTGGGTCTTCGTCTGCGCGTTGTAGACGTAGAACTTGCCGCCCTGCTGCTCCCAGATGCGCATCGTGGCGGGGTCGTTGTCGTGGTCGTGGTAGACGCTCTTGACGGAGTTGACGGCGAGGGTGTTTTCGCTCAGGGCGCCGCCGCCGTAGCGGTCGCCGAACATGGCTTCGGAGCCGCGCCAGGCGGCGGCGCCGACCATCTGCTGGTTGATGGGGAGGGTGGAGCGTCCGGTTTCCTCCCAGTCGGCGATGCCGGAGATGCGCAGGGTGCCGGCGCTGATCTGGAGGTTGTGCTCGATTCCGGTGTGGCGCAGTTGGGCCTTGACGTTGAGCGTGGAATCGGGCGGGACGACGTTGTCGGAGTCGTCGACCAGGCTGAGGATCAGCTCGAGGTCGTCGGGCGGCGCGGCGTGCGCGCTGCGCGAGGGGAAGAGCGCGGCGCTCGCGGCGAGCGCGAGCAGGCAGGCGAACGCAAGCAGTCCGGCGCGGCAAGCGCCGACTCGGGTGACGAACATGGGCAACTCCTCACGGCCAGTTGTGTCAGGCGGCGCAGCAAGCGGGACAAGCGCCGCCACATCGCAACAGGCCGAATTTAGCCATTAGAGTAGCGACGATCAGTTAGAAATTAGCGTGATCCCCCCCCCCCCCCCGCATTTTCCAAAGATTTAACGTTTTACACAGATTCTGGTTCGCCGGGGCCGCCGCGCGCGCCCAGCGGACGCTGTTCAGGGTTGTTTTTTTTCGGGGCGTTCGGGGGTGTTTTGGAGGGCCTCCCTATCTGGTCGGGGTGTCCGGCGCTGTTCGGATTTGTTCGGGTTTGTTCAGGTTTGTTCGGGGGTGCCCGGTGTGGGCGGCTGTCGTGGGTCCGCGGTGTTCCGCGCCGAGTCCAGCCTCCACGCTTTCCCAAAATTCATCCCTCCCCCCTCCCAGGGGGAGGTTCGGTGGGGGGTGGGAGGTTGCGAGCGTTCGCGAGTGATGTTCAGGGTTGTTTTTTTCACGGTGTTCGGGGGTGTTGCGGGGGGCTTCCCTATCTGGTCGAGGCGTCCGGCGGTGTTCGGATTTGTTCAGGTTTGTTCGGGGTGTTGGGGGAGCTGGGCATTGCGTCGCACTTTCGTTCTTCTAGGGGTATGGTAGCACGATTGGGGCGCGGCGGCTCTCGTCATTCCTGCTTCGTTTGTGAAACTAGCGAATCCAGGCGGCCAGCGGGCGGTGGTTTGCGCCGCCGCCGGGCATCCGGGGTGGAGTGGCGGCGCGGCGCGCGGTTCCTGCCTGCGCAGGAATGACGGAAAGGGGGGGCGCAGGAATGACGGAAGGGGGGCGCAGAGATGACGTTGGAGTGGCGGGTTCCTGCCTGCGCAGGAATGACGGAAAGGGGGCAAGTATGACGGGTGGGGGTTGGCAGGATGTTGGGGTGGTGGGCGAAAGACGGCTGGCGCCCACTCGCAGCGTCCCACCCCCCACCTAACCTCCCCCCTAAAAGGGGGGAGGGATGAATTGTGGAGGAGGGTGCTCTTTCGTCATTCCAGCCTCTCGACGTCATTCCTGCGCAGGCAGGAACCGCGCGACCAGGGGGCGGTGGTTCGCGCCGCCGCCGGGCATCCGGGGTGGAGTGGCGGCGCGGCGCGCGCGGTTCCTGCCTGCGCAGGAATGACGGGAAGGGGGGCGCAGGGATGACGTTGGAGTGGCGGGTTCCTGCCTGCGCAGGAATGACGGAAAAGGGGGCGCAGGAATGACGTCAGGGTAGTGGTTCCTGCCTGCGCAGGAATGACGGAAAGGGGGCGCAGGTGTGGCGGGTGGGGGTTGGCAGGATGTTGGGGTGGTGGGCGAAAGACGGCTGGCGGCGGCTCGCGGGCTTCCACCCCCCACCTAACCTCCCCCCTGAGAGGGGGGAGGGATGAATTGGGGAGGAGGGTGCTCTTTCGTCATTCCTGCGCAGGCAGGAATGACGGGTTGGGGGGCGGTTCTTGCCCTGCGCTCTAGTCGGCGGCTGGGGGCAGGTTGTGCCACCTGCGGTAGCGCTGGTAGGTGGGGTAGTCGAGGTCCGCGCTCAGCGATTCGTGGGCGGCGGCGAGCATTGCGATCAGCTCGCGCGTGCCGTCCAGGTCCTCGGCGAGCTCGTCGGGGTACCTGGCGTCCTCGTAGAAGTTCTTGTGGAGGGCCGCGACGGCTTCGGTGAGTCCCTTGATCTGGGGGTTGCCCGATGCCTTGCCGAGGTATCGGGCGATCATGATCCCGTCGTCGTGGCCCTCGTAGGGCCAGTTTCGCTCGGCGGCGATCACTTTCAGCCGGTGGACGACGGCACCCCACATCTTCTCGGACGCTTGCACGCGATCTCCCTGTGCGAGCAGCTGCGCCGCTTCCTCCAGCATCCGGCGGCTGTAGGCGTCGTGGCGGTCGCGCTTCGCGTCGGTCAGCGGAGGGATGGGCGTAGTGACGCCGCTTGCGTCGGGCATGGTTCGCCTCTGTCGGCTGATGCTTGTGCGCTCATAATTGTGCAGTGGGCAGCCGATGTCAAACCCGCTCCGCGCCCGCCGCGTCGTACACTGCGATGCACTGGAGGCGGTGATGGACCTGGGGCTGAGCAGCAAGGCGGCGCTGATTACGGGCGCTTCGGAGGGGATTGGGCTTTGGTGCGCGCGGGCGCTGGCGGCTGAGGGGGCGGATGTCGCGATCTGCGCGCGGCGTCCCGATGCGCTCGCCGCCGCCGCCGAAACCATTGGCGCCCAAGGGCGCGGCAGAGTGCATATCGTCGCGGCCGACTTGGGCGAGGCGGATGCCCCCGCTCGCGTCGTTGCGAGCGCCGTTGAAGTGTTCGGACGCCTCGACATCCTCGTCAACAACATGGGCGTTTCGATTCGCGGCGAGAACGATGAGGTTTGGCAGGAGATGTTCGAGCTGAATCTGATGGCGGCGGTGCGCACGACCCGCGCGGCGCTGCCGCATCTGGAAGCGGCCGCTGCGGGCGAGGGAGCGGAGAGCAGCGCGATCATCCACATCGGCTCGATTTTCGGGCGCGAGGCGGGCGGCTCGGCGCAGTACAACGCGATGAAGGCGGCGGTGCACAGCCACGCCAAGTCGCTCGCGCTCGAACTCGCGCCGCGCAACATTCGGGCGAACGCAGTCGCGCCGGGTTCGATTGCCTGGCCGGGCAGCCGCTGGCAGGAGCGCTACGAGGCCGACCCCGAGGGCATTCGCCGCAGCGTGCTCGACGGCATCGCCTTCGGCCGTTTCGGGCGTCCTGAAGAGGTGGCGGATGTGGTGGCGTTTCTCGCCTCGCCGCGCGCGGCCTGGGTGACGGGAGCGTGCCTGAATGTGGACGGCGGCCAGACGCGGTCTAACATTTGAACTGCGCGCGGGAGCCGCGCAGCGGAGGAGACCGATGGCCGAGTCGATGGCCGAACAGTCGGGACGCGAGCACGCGCGGCGCAAGCTGGGCGCTGCGCCGGCGCGCTCGTTCGAGAGCATCGGCCCGCGCATCTTCCGCCCGCTGGTCGGCGGCGCGGTCGGCGCGGCGATTGTGGTGCTCTTCCTCAGCCTGCGCGGCGGCGCGCCAATCGAGGCGGTGGACGAGCTGACGGGGACGCAGCGGGGCGGCTGGAACCGACTCGAAGATGTGCATCTGCTGATCGTCGTCAACGCCGCGGTGGTCGTGGCGATTGCGGTCAATTTCGCCGCCGAGTGGGTGCATCACTGGCTGGCGATCGCCCTCGCCGCGAGCGCCGCGGGCGTGCTGCTCGCGCTGCGCCAGCTGGGCGATGTGGGCGACACCGGCTCCGCCGTGCTGCTGGCGCTGAGCATCGCCAGCGTGGCGGCGATCGTGGCCGTTGCGGCCTGGGATGTCGTTCGGGTAGCGCGGCGGAGCGGTTACTGAGGCCGGTTTGACGACGGTGGGGAGGGTGGCTACGCTGATGCTATTCGACATCTCAGTCGGTGAGCTCCCGCTTGATTTCGGGATGAGTCCGGCTGATCATTTCGCCTCCAAGGGCCGTCGCGACGGCCCTCGAATTTTATCGGACGCTCTTGGCAGGGAGCGAGGGATTGTCACCGTGGGTCCGGTGGAACTCATCGTTTTCCTCACTATCTGGGCGCTCCCTTTCGGGGTGCTCGTCGGAATCCTGATGCGTAACAAAGGCCGCTCCAGCTACGGCGGCTTCGCGCTCGGCTTCCTTTTGGGGCCGATCGGACTGGTGATCGCGTTTCTGATGAAGGAAAGCCCTGAGCATCTCTATGAACGGATCGAGGCGGAGGAGCAGGTCCGCCAAGCCATGCGTCAACGCCAGACTGACGATACTGAGAGCGACGAGCGAATACGCATCCGGATTCGACGTGAGGAGCAGATCCGCGCGGAAGAACGCCGTCACGCAGAAGAGGAGCTGCGCCGCGAGCGGGATCGAGGGGGCGAGTAGGAGCTGTATGGGGATTGCGTCGTTCTTTGGGGTGGGGATTAAATTGGGAGGTGTGAAGTGCTCTCGTTATTCTTGTGCGGGGGCGGCTGTGCGTCGTTCGACATGTTCGACGGCCGCGCGCAGGTTGCCCGCTGATTCTGAGCGGTGTTGATCACCTCTTCGGCAGACGAACGGGGCATCAGTGGAAATCCTCATCTTCCTCATCGTCTGGCTCGCGTTCGGCGCTGTCGGCGGGATCCTGATGAGCAATAAAGGCCGCTCCGGCTGCGGCGGCTTCGCGCTCGGCTTTCTGCTGGGGCCGATTGGGCTGCTGATTGCGCTGGTCATGAAAGAGAGCGCGGAACACCGGGTTGAGCGGATCGAATCCGAAGAGCAGATTCGGCAGTCTGCGCGTCAGCGCCAGACTGACGATATTGAGAACGATGAGCAGATGCGCGCCCGGATTCGCCGCGAAGAGCAGATCCGGGCGGAAGAGCGACGCCGGGCGGAAGAAGAGCTGCGCCGGGAGCGGGAAGAGGAGTAGGGGCGGACGGGTTCCTGCCTGCGCAGGAATGACGGAGGGGGGCGCAGGAATGATGGCGGGAGGGGGCGGGGTGACAGTGGGGGGTGCGGGGGGGGGGGTTAGGGTTGGGGTGTTGCGGGCGCGCGGACTTGTTCGGCGGTGGCCGGCTCGATCCAGTCGGTCAGGATCGTGCGGTGCGCGAGCTTCCAGGCGCCGTCGACGCGGCGCAGCGCGTCGAGGTAGCGGCCCTGGAAGATGATCTTCGCCGGGTCGTCGCAGCGCACGACGGTGACGTAGGAGCTCATCGAGGCTTCGTCGCCGTCGCCGTCGATCACGAACGTGGAGGGCATGTGGCGCGCTTGCGGGGCGTCGCCGCCGGCGGCCAGCGCGCGGAGGGTGTCGCCCGTGATCCAGCGCTCCTGCGTCACCATTTCCATCACGCCGTCGTCGGTCCAGACCTCCGCCCAGGCTTCGGGATCGCCGTCATCCAGCGCGTGGCTGTAACGCCCGGCGAGGTTTTGGATTTCCGCTCGGTCTTCGGCGCTCAAACTCATCGGTGGCTCCTTTCGCCAGTGTGTTGTCAGGGCGCGCTATTGCAGCGCGCCGGAAGCTGCGATTTCTGCGATTCGCGCGTCGTCGTAACCGAGTATCTCGCGCAGCACCATCTCGTTGTCCGCGCCCATCAGCGGGGCGATGGTCGGTCGCCGCGCGGGCGTGCGCGAGAAGAGCATTCGCGCGCCTTCGACGGTGCTCTCGCCCAGCGTGGCGTGGGTGAGCGGCGCGAAATGCCCGCGGTGCGCGAGCTGCGGGTCGGCGAGCAGTTCGGGGCTGTTCTGCACCGCGTGGGCGGCAACGCCCGCGGCTTGCAGCGCTTCCATCGCCTCGCCCGGTGAGCGTTGCTCGGTCCAGGCGGCGATTGCGGCGTCGAGTTCGTCCTGCGCGGCCAGGCGGCCTTCGAGCGAGTCGAAGCGGGCGTCGTCGGCCAGGCCACCGCCGATCAGATTGGCCAGCGCTTGCCACTGCGCGTCGTCGACCGCGGCGATCGCGACCCATTGATCCTCGCCCGTCGAGGGATACACACCGTGCGGCGCGATCTGCGGATCGCGGTTGCCGTCGGCCTGCCAGAGCCGCCCCGAAACGCCGTACTGCAAAAACGCCGGGGTGAGGAAGTGGATGCCGGCCTCCAGCTGCGAGACATCGACGTACTGCCCGAGGCCGGTGCGCTCGCGCTCTTCGAGCGCGGCCAGCAGCGCGGCGGTGGCGAAGCGCGGCGCGACGTAGTCGGTGTAGGCGCCGAACGGCCCGGCCGGCGCGCGGTCGGGCCAGCTGCAGAGCGGTGTGAAACCGGCGAAGGCCGCGGCGAGGTTGCCGAAGCCGGCGAACTCGGAGAGCGGCCCGGTCTGGCCCATCAGGCAGGACGAGAGCATGATCAGGCGTGGATTGACCGCGTGCAGCTCCTCCCAGGTCAGCCCCCAGCCGCGCATGGCGCGCGGTGTGAACGACTCAGTGAGGATGTCGGCCCAGCGCACGAGATCGAGCAGCAGCTCGCGTCCGGCCGGATTCGACGGGTCGATCGTCGTCATCGCCTTGTTGGCGTTCATGTTCTGGAACAGCCCGGAGCCCTCGGGATTGGTCGAGTCGTCGTTGATGAACGGTTGCAAGGTGCGGGCGGTGTCGATTCGGGTGCTGGATTCGACGCGCACGGTGCGGACGCCGAAGTCGGCCAGGGTGCGGGTGCCGGCCGGCCCGGCCATCACCCACATCAGATCGACCATGTTCAGCCCGTCGAGCGGCGGCGCAGAATCGTCGCCTGCGCCGTGCAGGCTGGGCGCAGGGCGAGTTTCAGCCAGCACTTCTTCGGTGTGCTCGCCCAGCAGCGGAGCCGGGCGGCGGTACTCGATTGGGCTGCCGCTGAGCCGCGCGAACGGTCCGGGGAAGCGCAGCCGCCGGCCGCCGCGCTCAACCTCGCGCCAGTAATCGCGCGCGGCGAGATGCTCGTTGCCGTCCAGGTCCGCCATCGTCGAGACGGGCACGATCAGCAGGCGGCGCTCCAGCGCCTGCTCGAACAGCTCCGCCTTGGTCTTGGTCATCGTCAGCGATTCGACGACCTGCAGCAGGCGGAAGTACTCCGAGATCGGTTCCTGCCCGCTGAGCAGCAGCACCGTGTAGTTCAGCCAGTCCTTGTCGCGCGTCGCCTCGTCGCAGTGGCCCTCCTCGTAGACCCACTGCATCAGCCGCGCGGTGAAGGGGCCGATCGCCGCGCCGAACAGGTAGGTGATTGCGACGTAGCCGTCCTTACAAGGCCAGAAGAGTTGGATTTCGAGCGGCCCCAGCTTTGCGCCCTTGGCGGAGCGGAGGAAGGAGCCGGACTTCAGCGGGGCGGCGAGAATGCCGGCCTGGGTCGCTTGCGCGTGGGCTGCCTGGGCGCTGATGTCGATGAATTGGCCGCGCCCCGAGCGGCGGCGCTCCCACAGGGCGATTTGCACCGCCGCCGCTGCCTCGGCACCGGCGTGCAGCCCGGTCTGCGGCAGATGCACGCGCAGGGGCGCGCGATCCGAGTCGCCGCTCTGCGCCATCGGGCCGGCCGACGCGGCCACCGTCAGATCGGTCGCCGCCCAGTGCGCTTTGGGCCCGCTCGAACCGAACGGCGTGATCGCCGCGTAGACCAGCCCCGGATTGAGCGCGGCGAGGTCGTCGTAGCCCAAGCCGTGCGCGGCCATTGCGCCGGGGTCGTCGGACTCGATCAGGGCGTCGGCGCTAGCGACCAGGCGGCGAAATTGCTCGCGGCCTTCGTCGCTGTTGAGATCCAGCGCAACCGAGCGCTTGTTGCGGGCCCAGGCCTGCCAGATGAGCGATCCCTCGATGTCGGAGGGATCGCCCGCGAACGGCTCATGCCGCCGGGCGCGGTTGCCGCCCGGCGGCTCCACGGCAATCACATCCGCGCCGAGGTCCGCGAGGATCATGCCTGCGATCAGCCCGCGCTCGTCGGTCAGGTCCAGAATGCGGTAATCGCCGAGCATTGCTCCACTCCCGTTCACTGCCCCGATCGTTGCAAGGCTAGCTATGTTTGCGCGGGTAGGTTCCTGCCTGCGCAGGAATGACGGAAAGAGGCGCGGGTTCCTGCCTGCGCAGGAATGACGGAAAGGGGCGCAGGTTCCTGCCTGCGCAGGAATGACGGAAAGGGGCGCAGGTTCCTGCCTGCGCAGGAATGACGGAAAGAGGCGCGGGTTCCTGCCTGCGCAGGAATGACGGAAAGGGGCGCAGGTTCCTGCCTGCGCAGGAATGACGGAAAGAGGCGCGGGTTCCTGCCTGCGCAGGAATGACGGAAAGAGGCGCAGGAATGACGGGAGGGTCAGCGGGCGTTAGGTGTTGTAACCACGGACCTGGGAGGCAGCGCGCCAGGCTTTGAGGATTTCGGGGTCGTGGGGGAAGGTGGGGGGCAGCTCGGAGGGGGAGCGCCAGGCTGCCTCCAGGGCTTCGGGGCCGGGCTGCAGCCGGCCGCCGGTGGGGCGGGCGCGCCAGACCAGCAGCACGACGGGGTCGCCGCCGCCGGACCAGACGCCGAGCAGCTCGCCCAGCTCGATTTCGACGCCCGTCTCCTCGCGCACCTCGCGCCGCGCCGCAGCGCGCACATCTTCGCCGGCGTCGACGTAGCCGCTGGGCCAGGCCCACGCGCCCATTTTCGGCTCGTGGTTGCGCCGCATGTAGAGCAGCCGGCCCTGCGCGTCTTCGACCAGCACGACGACGGCCAGCTTGGGGTCGAGGTAATGCACGAACTGGCACGCCGCGCACCAGCGCCGGCCGTCGGCGCGCCCTTCGAGGCGCAGCCCCGCGCCGCAGCGCGGGCAGAAACGGGGCGGCTCGTTCACGCGCGCTAGAAGGGCATCGAGACGCGCTCGAAGCGCTCGTAGAAGCGGCCGTCGGGCGAGCGCCAGCGATCGCGCACGTTCTGCAGGAAGTCCTCGCCACGGTCGCCGAACTGCGACACGTGCCGGGTTAGCGCGCGGATCTTCGTCTCCAGTACATCCGACACATCGACCTCAACATTCACCCCGCGGTTGCCCCAGATGTACATCTCGGCCACGTTGTGCGTCTCCAGGCCTTCGGCGAGGTGCTCCGGGAAATTGAGCCGGTCCCGCGCAGTCGGATACACCGCGTCGATCGCCATCTCTCCCGTGCGCCGATGGTCGCGGTGATTCACGAAGCCGCGGAACTCCGCCAGCGGATCCTCCGGATCCGGTTCGAGCACGCGGCGGTGGATGATCTCGGGGGAGTGAGTGAAGATCGCGTGCGGCTTGAGCCGGCGGATCGTGCGGACGATCCCGCCGAGCATCTCGCGGTTGTACTCGAGTTCGCCGTCTTCCGCGCCGAGGAAGGTGCAGGTGAGCACGCCCAGCTCCGAGGCGGCGTCGCGCTGCTCCTGCTCGCGCATCGGCACCAAACGCTCGCTGGTCATCTCCGGGTCCGCGCTGCCTTTGGCGCCGTTGGTCACGACCAGGTAGTGCATCTCCCAGCCCAGCGTCGTCCAGAGCGCGGCCGTGCCGCCCGCGCCGAAGTCGGGATCGTCGGGATGGGCGGCGATCACCAGGCCGACCTTGTTGTCGGTCTCGGGCGGTTGATTCGCGGCGGCGGCGGGTGCGTCGGGCATGGCGGGCGACTCCTGGGTGAGGCGGCGTTGGGCGGGCAGGCTGATGCAGGATCGCGCGGACGGGCGCGGCCTGCTGCATCCTGCTTGACAGACGGTTGACAGAATGCCCAAAAGGGGCCAAGATTATCTTTAGCGGCGCGAACGCAGGTTCCGCGCAGGCGTACGGTGGGGCACAGCGACACCGGCGTCGCCGGCCAGGAGACCGCCCACGAGCAGCGCCGCAGACGGGAGTCTGACATGCCCAGGACGAAGACCAGCAACAAGACCACGACCCGCACGAAGCGCAAGAAGGCGGAGTCGCCCAAGCCGGCGGCGAAGCAGCGCGCGCCGCGCCGCGCGCGCAACACGCGCCAGCAGGCGGCCGCGGCGGCGCAGGCGGAGCAGACCGAGCGCCCGCCGCGCTCCGACAAGCCCGAGCGCATCCTCACCTTCCTGCGCAAGTTCATGGGCGAAAACGGCTACCCGCCCTCGGTGCGCGATGTGGTGGACGGGTGCAAGCTCTCCTCGACCTCGGTGGCCGACTACAACCTGCGCATCCTCGAGCGGCAGGGGCACATTCGGCGCGACCCGGAGCGGGCGCGGACGATCGTCCTGACGGAGCCGCTGGAGCCGGCCGGCGGGGTGGCGGCGGTCGAGCCGCTGCGGGTGCCGCTGCTGGGCGCGATCGCCGCGGGCACGCGGGTCGTGGCGCCCGAAGGGAGCGACGCCAAGCACGCCGACGAGCACCTGCAGGTCACGCCGGACATGCTCGGCGGGCGGGACCCGTCGACGCTGTTCGCCGTCACCGTGCGCGGGGACTCGATGATCGACGCGCTGATCGCCGACGGCGACACCGTGATCTTCGAGCAGGCGCAGACGGTCGAAAACGGCCAGATGGGCGCGTTCTGGCTGCGCGAGGAGAACATCAGCACGCTGAAGCGCTTCTACAAGGACGGCGGCCAGGTGCGGCTCCAGCCTGAAAACCCGGCCATGGAGCCCATCCTGACTGAGGCGGACAACCTCGAGATTCAGGGCCGGGTCGTGTCGATCCTGCGCCAGCCGAACTGAGCCAAGCCGCGCCGCGGCCACTGTGCAGGTTCCTGCCTGCGCAGGTTCCTGCCTACGCAGGAATGACGGAGGCGCGCCCTCGCCCCAGCGGGGAGCGGGGCGCGGAGCGCTTACCCTCCAGCGCATGGGCAGAACACCGTGAGCCGCTCGGCGGAGGAGTTGTTGCGCGCGTCTGCGCTTGCTTTGCGGCAAGGGGTTGGGCTGCTGCGGGCGCTGGGCGGGGAGGCTTGGCCGCTGCGGCGGCGCGTTCGGCGGCGCGGGCGCGAGACCGTTTCGGGCATTGGGGCGGAGATTGAGATCATCCGCGACCGCTGGGGGGTGCCGCACTGCTTTGCGGAGTCGGTGGCCGACGCGCTCTTTGCGCTGGGGTATGTGCATGCGCAGGATCGGCTCTGGCAGATGCACTGGAGTCGGCGGGCGGCGCTGGGGCGGATTGCGGAGCTGGTCGGTCCGCTCGGGCTGCCGGCGGATCGCCTGACGCGCACGCTGGGCATCGGGCGGGTCTCGCTGGCGGCGTGGGAGGCGACGCCGCAGCGGCAGCGCGACGAGCTTGCGCCCTATATCGCGGGGGTGAACGCCGGGGCGGCGCGCTCGCCTGCGCCGTTTGAGGCGCGGATGCTCGATGGGCGAATTGAGCCGTGGGAGCCGCCGCACTCGATCGCCTGGGGCAAGCTGCTCTCGTTCCTGCTTGCGCCGGCCTGGGAGCAGCAGTTGCTGCGTGCGGGCGTCTACGAGCGGGCGAGCGGCGAGGCACTGCGGGCGATCGACCCGCCGATTTCGGAGTCTGCGGCAGTGGTGACGCCGCCCGAGGCGGCGTACGGACGCCTCGCAGCGCCGGCGCAAGGCGGCGCGCGGGCGCTGGCGGAGCTGCTGGGGCTGCGGGGCGGGGCGAGCAACAACTGGGCGGTGGCGGGCGCGAGGACGGAGAGCGGGCGGCCGATTCTGGCCTGCGATCCGCATCTCACCCCGGTGACGCCGCCGCACGCCTACTTCGCGCACCTGCACTGCCCGGAGTTCGACGCGGCGGGCGCGACGGTGCCGGGCCTGCCGGGGATCGTCTGGGGCTGCAACAACCAAATTGCCTGGGGGCCGACGGCGGCGATGCAGGCGATGCACATCGCGGTGGTGGAGGAGCTGAACGACGCGGGCGACGCGACGCGCACGCCGGAGGGCTGGGCGCCGATCGAGCGCAGCCGCGAGGAGATTCGGGTGCGCGGGTATCCGTCGGAGTGGATCGAGCTGCGGCGCAGCGCGCATGGGCCGATCGTCTCGGAGGCGCTCGCGCCGCAGCGCGCGCCGCAATTCCGCAGCGAGCACGCGGCGAAGCGGGCGATCAGCCTGCACTCGGCGGTGCTGAGCCCCAATCAGAGCGGCTCGGCGATTGTGGCGCTGATGCAGGCGACGGACTGGGAGAGCTTCTCCGCGGCGGCGGGCGGGATCGACGATTTCAATCTCGCCTTCGCCTACGCGGACACGGCGGGGTCAATCGGGATGCGGGTTTCGGGCGCGGTACCGGCGGGCGATCCGCAGACGCTGCGGCTGCCGGCCGCGGGCTGGCTTGCGGCGGAGCAGGGCGGCGCGCCGACGGAAGCGCTGCGGGGCGATCAGTTGCCGCACGCGCTCAATCCGCCGGGCGGCGTGGTGATCAGCGCGAACAATCCGCTCACGCCCGCCTGCGAGATGAATTTCGGGGCGGAGTTTCTCGATTCCTGGCGGGCGGAGCGGATCGCGGCGCTGCTTGAGGGCGGCGAGCCGCACACGCGCGAGCGTTCGGGCCTCATCCAGCTGGATCAGCACTCCGCGCCGCTACAGGCGTTCGCGGCGCAGCTGGCGAGCGTTGAGCCGGGTGATAAGCGGGAGCGAGCGCACCTGCGCGAGCTGGCGGAGTGGGACGGCATGCTCGGCGTCGGTTCGCGTCCTGCGGCGGTGGCCGCGCTGAGCTTCATCCACTACCGGCGGGCGGCGCTGCGCGAGCTGCTGGGCGAAGGCGCGGAGGAGGCGCTGGGCGGGCTGCTGGCGATTCCGACGCTCGATTTGCTCGGCGCGCGGGCGGGGTCGTGGGCGCTGGAGCGCCTGCGCGAGGATCCGCAGCGGGCGCGGGCGGACCTGCACGACGCATTCCAAGCGGCGCTGCGACGGCTGCGTGGGCGCTTCGGCGCGGACGAGGAGGCCTGGACCTGGGGCGCGTGCCGCGCGGTGCTGCTGCCGCACGCGCTCGCGGAAGCGCCGCTGATCGGCGGTCTGCTGAGCGCCGGCCCGTGGCCGTTCGGGGGTGACGCGGACACGATTTCGCAGTCGGGCGTGTTGGGAACGGATCCGTTCGCGCCCGCTTCGGCGGCGCCGGCGCTGCGGCTGGTCGTGGAGCTGACCGATCCGCCGCAGGCGGAGTTCGTGCTGGCGGGCGAGCAGGCGGCCGACGCGCTGCATCCGGCGGGCGCGATGCTCGACGCCTGGCTGCGCGGGCGGCGCTTGCCGCTGCTGCGCGAGCGCGAGGCGATCCTGAAGGAGCGGCCCCGGCGGCTGGTGCTGCAGCCAACCGGCGGGGCGGCCGGCAAGACAGCCAGCAACACAGATTGAGCGGCCAACTAGACTCAGACGCATGCCGCTCACACTGACGCTCGAAGCGCCCATCGCCGCCGCGTGCGGCGGCGACTGCCTGGATGCGGGCTTTGTTGACGCGCTGGCGGCGATTTGCGCCGAGGTGGGGGAGCGGGCGGAGATTCGGGCGCTGATTCTCGATCCCGAGCCGGGGCTGTGGCGCGGCTGGGGCGAGGACGCGCCCGCACCGGGCGACCTGTTTCGTCCGCTGGCGGAGCTGCCGCAGCCGAGCGTGGCGGCGATTCGGGGGGACTGCCTGGGCGGGGGGCTGGAGCTGGCGCTGGCGGCGGATCTTCGGGTGGGCGCGCCCGGGCTGGAGCTGGGCTTCCCGGAGCTGATCGAGGCGGGCGGCGAGCTTTGCCTGGCGGGCGGGTTGCAGCGGCTGAGTCGGGCGGTGGGGCGCTCGCGGGCGGGGCAGCTGACGCTGCTGGAAGAGCGGATTGGCGCGGAGCGGGCGCTCGACTGGGGGCTGCTCAACGCGGTCGAGGCGGACCCGTCGGCGGGGGCGCGGCGGCTGGCGGAGACGATCGCGCGGCGCGGGCCGATCGCGGCGCGCTACGCCAAGGATGCGCTGCGCCAGGGGGCGGATATGCCGCTCGCGCAGGCGCTGCACTATGAGACGGAATTGACCATCCTGCTGCAGAGCACGGCCGACCGCGCGGAGGGCGTCGCGGCCTTTCTGGCCAAGCGGCCGCCCCGCTTCGGCGGGGCATAGCTAAGCTGCGCAACAGCGCGCCGCGTAGAGCGCGCGCACAGGAGGAAGGCACTGACGATGCGACTGATCCTGGACGAGGAGGAGGTCTGGTCGCTGATGACGCTGGTCACGGCGCAGGTGCTGGACCAGGTCGAGCTCAGCGAGGAGGCGGAGAAGACGATCCGCGAGTGGCGGGCCGGCTTGGAAGAGGGCCGCCCGGCGATGCTGGAGTTCACCCAGGCGGTCAACGAGGCGCTGGGCAACACGATCGACGAAGAACTGACGCGGACCATCCGACGGCGCGATTACTACCGCACCGTTCGCTAGGGGGCTTGATCATGGTGAAGGTCGAACTGGACATCGAAGAGGCGTGGGCGGTGATGAACCGGATCATCGGGCAAATGCTGGATGAGACGGCGCTGGAGAAGTCGGACAAGGCGGCGATTCGGCGCTGGAAGTCGAATGAGATGCGCCCGGGCCGGGAGGAGATGGAGGCGCTGCACGAGAAGATCAACGCGGACATCGAGCGTCTGTGGGAGGTGCGTCGGAAGTCGGAGATTCGGAAGCCGGACTGGCGGTAGGTGGCGATCGTGGCTGAAGTCGCCCCCTTATGCCCCTGACGCGGTCGGCATCGCTGCACTAAACGCTTCTGAGCACCCCTCTATCGTTCGCTCCAGGTGGCGATATCGTCGCAGGCAACCCGTGCCCTTTCAAAATGGCGCTCCCGCGCTGACAGGTCGGTCCGAGGACACGTATGGCGCAGCGACAGGACACGGATCACTACAAAACCCTCGGCGTCGATCGCACTGCGTCGCAGGACGAGATTCGAGCGGCCTACCGGCGTCTTAGCCGGCGGTGGCATCCCGACCGCAACCCCAGCCCCCAGGCTGAAGCACGCATGCGGAAGATCAACGCGGCTAACGAGGTCCTTGGCAAGCCGTCTTCTCGATCGGAGTACGACCGAGAAACGTTCCACTCGGGCTCAGGCAGTTCCACCAGATCGGCCGGGCGGGAACAGCAGCGGACACAGGGGCGAGAGCGCGAACGGCAACAAGGGCGCGAACGGCGGCAGCAAGGACAGGCACAGCAGCAAGCGGCGGAGCAGCGCAAGCGAGAGCGAGACGAGATCGCCGCATTCGGTGGTGACATCGACGGCTTGCGCCGATGGTTTGATGCGGACAAGAAACGACCTCTGCGACATCCTTCCGAGTACGCCGCGTTGACGCAGCGGATGGTGGAGCGGCGCAAGCGAGAGCGAGACGAGATCGCCGCATTCGGTGATGCCCTCAACCACCTACGCCGGTGGTTCGATGCGGACCGAGAGCGGCGTCAACGGCATCCATACGTGTACGCCGCGTTGGAGCAGCGAGAGTTGGAGCGGCATAAGATCGCCACATTCGGCGATGACCTCAGTGGCTTGCGTCAATGGTTCGACGAGGACCAGGAGCGGCGCCGGCGGCATCCGTCCGAGTACGTCGCGTTGGAGCAGCGAGTGGTGGAACGGCGCAAGCAGGGCGAGCGGCGCAAGATCGCCGCGTTCGGCGATGACATCGACGGCCTGCGTCGATGGTTCGACACGTACAAAACCCGGCCAAAGCGCCACCCGTCAGAGTATGCAGCGCTGGAGCGGCGAGAACGTGAGCGGCAGCAGCAAGAGCGGGCACAACAGCAAGAACGCGAGCGGCAGCAGCGGGAGCGCGAGCAGCGCAAGATCACTGCGTTCGGCGATGACATTGACGGCCTGCGTCGATGGTTTGACGCGAACCGGGCGCGGCGTCAGCGGCATCCGGACAAGTACGCCGCGTTGAAGCAGCGAGAGGTGGCGCGGTGGGAGCGGCGCCAGATCGCTGCGTTCGGCGATGACATCGACGGCTTGCGTCAGTGGTTTGACGCGGATCAAGAGCGACGCCAGCGGCATCCGGACGAGTACGCCGTGTTGAAGCAGCGAGAGTTGGAGCGGCGAGAGCGGCGCCAGATCGCTGCGTTCGGCGATGACATCGACGGCTTGCGTCGATGGTTTGACGCGAACCGGGCGCGGCGTCAGCGGCATCCGGACAAGTACGCCGCGTTGAAGCAGCGAGAGGTGGCGCGGTGGGAGCGGCGCCAGATCGCCGCGTTCGGCGATGACATCGACGGCTTGCGCCAGTGGTTCGACACGTACAAAGTCCGGCCAAAGCGCCACCCGTCAGAGTATGCAGCGCTGGAGCGGCGAGAACGCGAGCGGCGGCAGCAGGAGCGGGCACAACAGCAGGAACGCGAGCGGCAACAACGGGAGCGGGCACAACAGCAGGAGCGCGAACGGCAACAACGGGAGCGGGCACAACAGCAGGAGCGCGAGCGGCGGCAGCAAGAGCGGGCACAGCAGCAGGAGCGCGAACGGCGGCGGCAGGAGCGCGAGCGGCACAAGATCGCCCTGTTCGGCGATGACATAGACGGCTTGCATCGATGGTTCAATGCAGACCGCGAGCGGCGTCAGCGGCATCCGGACGAGTACGCCACGCTAAAGCAGCGAGCGGTAGAGCGGCGGAAACAGAGCGAGCAGCTCGAGATCGCCGCGTTTGGCGCTGACCTAGACGGCTTGCGCCGGTGGTTCGACACGTACAAGGTCCGACCAAAGCGCCACCCGTCAGAATATGCAGCGCTGGAGCAACGAGAGCAGGAACGACGAGAGCAAGCACAGCAGCGAGAGCGCGAACGGCAGCAGCAAGGGCGCCACGAGATCGCTGCGCTCGGCGATGACATAGACGGCCTACGTCGGTGGTTCGACACGTACAAAATCCGGCCAAAGCGCCACCCGTCCGAGTATGCAGCACTAAAGCAGCGGGAGCAGGAGCGACAGGAACAAGAGTGGCGCGAGATCGCCGCGTTCGGGGATGACTTAGACGGCTTGCTTCGCTGGTTCAACGCGGACCGGGAGCGGCGTGAGCGGCATCCGTCCGAGTACGCTGCGCTGAAGCCGCGAGCATTGGATCAGCGGGAACGGCGCGAGATCGCCGCGTTCGGGGATGACTTAGGCGGCCTACGCCGATGGTTCGACACGTACAAAATCCGGCCAAAGCGCCACCCATCAGAATACGCAGCGCTGGAGCGGCGGGAGCAGGAACGACCGGAGCAAGAGCGCCACGAGATCGCCGCGTTCGGTGGTGACCTAGACGGTTTGCGCCGGTGGTTTGATGTGGACCGAGAGCGGCGTCAGCGGCATCGGTCCGAGCACGCCACGGTGAAGCGACGAGTATCGGAGCGACGGAAGCGTGAGCGTGACGAGATCGCTGCATTCGATCGTGACCTGAGCGGCTTGCGCCGATGGTTTGACGCGGACAAGAAGCGACCCCAGCGACATCCGCGCGAGTACGCCACGCTGAAGCGGCAGGAGCAGGAGCGATCACAGCAGCGAGAGCGTGAACGGCAGCAGCGGGAACAAGCACATCGGCGAGAACAAGAGCACCATAAGATCGCTGCGTTCGGTGACGACATAGATGGCTTGCGTCAATGGTTCAACGCGGACCAAGGGCGGCGCCAGCGGCACCCGGACGAGTACGCCTCGCTGGAGCGGAGCGAGCGCTCGTTCTTCTCCCGCATCTTCAGACGCCGTTGGCGCCGATAGCCTCGGCCGTGATGCTCGTGGGCTGCACAAGGCCAGCGCACTGGGGGCGGTGCCGGACATTTGGAGGCCAGACGAGTCGCGCCCGCTGCGTGGATTCCTGCCTGCGCAGGAATGACGTGGGGTGTGAATACGCCCCGGCCAGGCGCTTCTGGTAAAACGCAACACACTCTGACGAGGTTTTGGAGGCCTCTCGTATAGATTACAGCTCGCTTAGGGCTTGACAAATCCGTACTGGTTGTGGTATACTCAAGCGAGTCGAGGGCATCGGTGCCCTTAGCCATATGGATTGAAGGATAGAGGAAAAGAAAATGAGCAAGTTGAAGCACTGGTGGCGTTCTCATACATGGCGCTTTTCTCGGATTCCACGACAGCTGAGGATTGCTGTCCTTGCGATTGTGATTGCGGGTACCACGACAGGAATTGCAGCAGGGGCTCCAGCTGAAGAAATCGCGATGGGGATTGCAGCCGGAATTGCAGTTGAAGTCGTCACGGCCTTGTCCGAGAAGAAGCGTGCCGACCAGCCGCAAGACGGATGCGCCGAGCGTCGCTACATCCAAGCGTGGCGTAGCCGGCGCGCTCTGCGTCGGCCAAGCATGGACTCTTGCCCTCTTGCTGCAGAGGGGGAGGGGCTGGAGGAGAAGAGTGCGGGACTCGGTGCTGAGCTCGACGAGATGCCTGCGGCAAGTCGGGCGATCCATCGTCCAAGCAATGAATGTTGGAGAGAGAAAATGGAACCATCGGCGCACCTCGTCAGCAATCTTGCGATCCACGATCCACTGCCGGAGAAGGTGAGCAAATTGAAAAGCTGGTGGCATCCTTGCGCTCGATTAGCTTCCCGTTTTCCATGGCGGCGAATGGCCGTCTTTCTTGCGCGAGCGGTGTTGGCTGCTAGACGCATCATGGAGATTGTAGAATTCCTCAAGGCCTTTTTCGCCTCAGGAGCGTGCTGACGACGGCGAGCGGCGTCGCATCCAAGCACAGCGCAGCCGGCGCACCTTGCGACGGCCAAGCGTGGGCTCTCACCCCCCTCCTAACCTCCCCCCTGCAAGGGGGGAGGGACCAGAAAGGGAGAAGCGAAGGGGCGGCTCCGATATCCTCCGCCTATGATGCTCGTCGATTACTCGAAGCCGACCGCCGGGGTGGCGCGGATCACGCTCTCTCGGCCTGAGGCGCTGAATGCGGTCAACTTGAAGATGCGGGACTTGCTCTGGGAGTTCATCCACGCCGCCGTGCTGGATCCGGATGTGCGGGCCTTGGTCTTCTCGGGGGCTGGGCCGCGGGCGTTTTCGGCGGGGGCGGATATCTCGGAGTTTGGCACGGCTGGCTCGCTGCATGCGGCGCGGGAGGCGCGGCGGCAGCGGGATTTGTGGGCGCTGCTGGAGGAGGCGCCGCTGCCGACGGTGGCGGCGCTGCACGGCTTTTGCTTCGGGGCGGGGATCGAGCTGCCGCTCTACTGCGACCTGCGGCTGGCGGCGCCGGACACGCGGATCGCGCTGCCGGAGGTGACGCTGGGGTACATTCCTTCTGCTGGGGGGACGCAGTTGATGCCTCGGGTGGGCGCGGCGGGCGCGGCGGCGGGGCTGATTCTGGGCGGCGAGCCGATCGACGCGGAGCGGGCGCTGGCCTGGGGCATCGTGCATCGGATCGTGCCGCTCGACGAGCTGGAGGCCGCGGCGCTGGCGGCGGCGGAGCGTCTGGCGGCGGCCGACGCGGAGCGGGTCGCGGCGCTGAAGCGGAGCATCCGGCTGGGGCTGGATCTGCCGCTGGAGGCGGCGATCGCGGCCGACGCGCAGACCGCAGCGCGGCTCCGTTCTAGAATTGCGACTCGTTAGCCCCAGGCGGCTGACCCCGACTGACTGACGCCCGGGCCGCGGCAGGCGGCGCGGGGCCGCGCCGAGCGGAGGAGCAGAGATGAACACCGCCGACTTTCTGGAGCTGAGCGCCGCGATGGTGCCGGAGCGCGCCGCGCTGATTTGCGGGGACCGGGTGAAGAGCTACACGGAGCTGACGGTGGAGGTGACGCGGCTGGCCAACGCGCTGCAGGGTCTGGGCCTGACGCGGGGCGACCACGTGGGGGTGATGTCGGTCAACTCGGCGGAGTACGTGGTGATCTACTACGCCTGCGCGAAGCTGGGGGTGACCTTCGTGCCGCTCAACTACCGGGCGAAGCGGGAAGAGCTGACCTACATGATCAATACGGCGGAGGCGAAGGTGATCTTCGTCTCGGATCGCTACCAGCCGCTGGTCGACGCGATCGCGGAGCTGTGCCCGAGCGTGGAGCACTACATCTCGCTGGAGTCGCATCACCTGACGCAGAAGCACTACAACGACCTGCTGGCGATGGGCTCGGACGATTTCGTCTACACGGAGATCGACGACAAGGACGCGACGGTGATCATCTACACATCGGGCACGACGGCGATGCCCAAGGGCGTGCAGGTGACGTACCAGGATTTGACGGTCTACGTGACGAACACGATGTCGCCGGCGGATCCGGAGGCGCCGCACCAGAAGACGCTGCTGAGCGTGCCGCTGTTCCACATTGCGGGGGCGACGACGATGATTTCGTCGGTCTGGGGCGGGCGCTCGCTGGTGATTCTGCCGCAGTTTTCGCCGGCGGCCTGGATTGACGCGGTGGACGGGCACGGCATCACGCACTCGATGGTGGTGCCGACGATGCTGAAGCGGACGATGGAGGATCCGCACTTCGAGAGCTTCACAGGGGAGACGCTGGAGCTGCTGACCTATGGGGCGGCGCCGATGCCCTACGACGTGATCCGCGCTGCGGTCGACGTGTTCCCCAAGAATGTGGGCTTCATGAACGCCTACGGGCAGACGGAGTCGACCAGCTCGATCTCGTTCCTGGGGCCGGACGATCACCGTCTGGAGGGGACGCCGGAGGAGATCGAGGTGAAGGAGCATCGGCTGCGCTCGGTGGGCAAGGTGATGCCGGACATCGAGGTGCTGATTCTCGATCCGGAGGACAACGCGGTGGGCGTGGGCGAAGAGGGGGAGATCTGCGTGCGGGGCGACCGGATCATGGGCGGCTACTACAAGCAGGAGGAGGAGACGGCGTCGGCGATTCGCAACGGGCTGCTGCACACGGGCGATGTGGGCTACCTCGACGATGAGGGCTATCTGTTCATCACGGGGCGGACCAAGGATCTGATCATCCGGGGCGGGGAGAACATCTCGCCGGGCGAGATCGAGCAGGTGCTGGAGGGTCACCCGGCGGTGGCCGAGGCGGCGGTGATCGGGGCGCCGGATCTGGAGTGGGGCGAGGTGGTGAAGGCGGTGGTGATTCTGCACGAGGGGGAGAGTTTCACGCTGGCGGAGGCGGTGGAGCACACGAAGTCGGAGTTGGCCAGCTACAAGGCGCCCAGCTATCTGGCGGTGGTGGAGAGTCTGCCGCGCAACCACATGGGCAAGGTGCTGAAGAACGATCTGCGGAAGACGCATGGGGAGGCGAAGAACGGGTAACCGCACACAAGCCATTCGGGGAATGGCTTAGGCGGGTTAGCGTATTATGTCGGGATGGGGCGGGCGATTGTTCTTGCGGCGTTGGTGCTGGCTGCGCTGATTGGCGGCGGGGCGGCGCTGATCATTCGCGCGCAGTCGGATTCGGGGTCGGCGGAGTTGCGGCTGAGCGCTCGGCGGGCGGCGGATGGGAGCGTCGAGCTGGGGTTGCAGCGGCGGATGGGGGAGGACTGGTCGGCGCGGATTTTGCCTGATGGGCGCTTCTTGCTGGCGGATGCGGCGGTGGATGAGTGGTTCGACAGTGCGTCGTTCACGCTCGGCGAGGTCGGGGGCGACGCGGGCGACGGGGATGCCGAGCCGGCTGCGCAGGCGGGTGAGTCGGGGGAGCAATCCTCTATAGAGGCGAATACTGATGGCGGTGGGGCGGGGGAGTCTGAGCAGGCTGAGGCGGAGGGGGAGTCGGCGGCGGAAGATGGAGTTGCAGAGGGCGCAGCTGAGGAGTCGGCGAGTGGGGCGGTAGCGGGCGACGACGGCGTGGACGAGCGGGGTGCCGGCGGCGAAGTGGCGGCTGGTGATGCTGGCGGCGCGGAGGGCAACGTTGATGAGACAGTGGAGTTGCCGCCTGTCGTTTCGCCGGCGGATCGGATTATTGACGCGCTTGCGGGGGTGCGGCTGGTGCGCGCGGCGGCGCCTGTGTGGGAGACGTACCGCGTTGCGCGCGGCGACACGCTGAGCGGGATCGCCGCGTCGTTTGGGGTGACGCTGGCAGAGCTGCTCGAACTCAACGGGCTGACGCCGGCGGCGCTGCTCCACCCCGATCAGGAGTTGCGGATCCCGCGCTCGGCGGGAGAGCGTGCGGCCGAGTCTGGCGACGGGCCGGGCTATACGCCGCTTGAGGCGGCACCGGGGGTTGCGGCGGAGGCGATTGTCTATGGGACGATCCGCGATCAGGGCAGCGGCGTGATGCATTCCGCGGCGCTGGCGGGCGCTGGCGACGGAGCGCAGCTGGTGGTCGCCTGCGCAGATGGGCGGCTGGTTGTCTTTGTCCTTGCTCCGCCGGATTGGGTTGGTGCGGGGGGCGGCGATTCGGGAGCGCTGCGCGTCTACTACCAGCTCGACGGCGGACCGCTGCGCGGCGATCGGTGGGAGGTTGAGGGCGGGCGGATCGCGGCGTCGGACGCGGGGCGGCTGGTCGGCGAGTTCGAGGGGCGGGAGCGGTTGAGCGTGCGGGTGGATGCGGGGGCGGAGAGGCTTCGGGCGGAGTTTGCGATCGCCGGTCTGCTGGCGACGCCGATTCAGGCGAATTTCAACAACTGCGGGGCGTAGGCGGTCGCAACGTCCAGCGGGTGAGCCAGATTGGAAAGGCCTACGGTGGAGGGATGGACGCGTTCTCGCGCAGCGAAATTGACCGGCTTGGCGAACGCTTGGGCAGCTCGCCAACGGCATCCGACGAGGATGCCCAGATGTACACCGCGTGGAGCAAAAGCTTCGTCTCAGCCGCGACGACAGTAGAGGCGGAGGTTGTGGCGTTCGCTCGCGTTCTTGGCGGATTTCAGGTGTCGTCCCGAATCAAGCAGATCAGATCCGCAAGCGCCAAGCTGCGCCGCATGTCCACGCGACTTTCGAGCTTGGAGGACATCGCCGGCTGCCGAGTGGTCGCGCCTACGTTGGACGACATTGATCGACTGCTCGTCGAGCTCATGACTCTGTAGATTTCCCGCGTCCGTGATTATCGCTCGAATCCGCACAACAGCTATCGGGCGGTCCATCTGACAGTCCGCGGTGGATCGGGCATGCCTGTTGAGCTCCAACTCCGCACGGAGATACAGGATGGGTGGGCGGGGATGGCAGAGCGGTGGGCGGCGGCGATTGATCCCGCCCTGAAGTACGGCGGCGGGCCGCCTGCGGAACAGGAGGCCCTGGCCGAACTTGCGCAGATCGGCTACGCGCTTGACCTGTCTCGCCGCGCATCGTCCGTTCGGGAGCAGCTGCTCAACGCCGCGCGGGCGTCCGCATCGATCCGGGCGGCGCTCGGCTCTGAGCTTGACGATCCGGGGTGGGATCCCGAAGTGCGCGATGGGCGACGGCTGGTCATGACGGTTGAGGAGTTTCTAAGATTGACACGTGAGGGGAACGGAGACTGACCGTGCGCGAGGTGCAATACCTGCTGCTGATCCACAATCCGGATGACGCGGGGAGTCCGAAGGTTGAGGCGTTCGGGCGCGACGAAGAGGCGGCGTTCGAGGCGCTCACGAACGCAACGTTGGACCACCGCGACTGCGCTGGGGCTGAGGTCGTGCTCTTCCTGGCCGACTCGGTGGACACGCTCAAGCACACTCACTCACGGTACTTCTACCCTGGGCCGTCGCTTGAGGAGGTCGCTGCCTGGGTCTCCGTCTCCACCGAAGAGCAACTGACGCTGCCGGCCTTTGACTAAATCCGCCGCACACAGCGTGCATGGGCAATCCGCGAAGGATGGCTGTCGGGAGGTGCGACGCGGGGGCTTGGCGCCGGGCGCGGCGAGATACCCGCGGCGGAGCGCGGGTATGACGGAGGGGGCGCAAGGGTGACGGAGAGGGAGGGGTGTGGGAGATTGGGGCGCGGCGCGGGCGGTGGCGGCGGCTCGGGACTCCCACCCCCCACCTAACCTCCCCCCTGGCAGCAGACTTTCGCGCAACCCCGAATTTCGCTGTGTGGTGGACAACCCGACCAGATAGAGGCGATCGGCCTGCATCGCCGAATTTGGGGGTTACGCGAAGGTCTGCTGGAAGGGGGGAGGGATGAATTGGGGAGGAGGGCGGGGGCGAGGCTTGGCGCCGGGCGCGGCGAGATACCCGCGGCGGAGCGCGGGTATGACGGATCTGGGGCGTGGGTATGACGGAATCTGGGGCGCGGGTATGACGGAATCTGGGGCGCGGGTATGACGGATCTGGGGCGCGGGGCTGGCGGAATCTGGGGCGTGGGTGTGACGGATCTGGGGCGCGCGGCTGGCGGATTCGGGGCGTGGGGCAGGTTTTGCGGGGCGGGAAGTATGAGACAGGTCCTGGTGGGGCTATCCTGCCAGACGAGCGAGGGGAGCGCCAGTGTGAGTGAGCAGCCAGGCCAACTGCGGCGCGCGGGGGGGAACCCGCCGGGGGCGGCGAAGCGCGTTTCGGCGCTGGCGATTCCGGCCTGGCTGCCGCTGGGGGGGCTGCTGCTTGTTTCGGGGGCGGAGACGGTGCGGGTGACGGGGGCGCACCGCGAGCTGTTCTTCAACATCGACCACTTCTGGGTGCTCTACCTGCTGCTGCCGTTCGCGATTGGGTTGATCGTCTACGGCCTCGCGCGGCGCTCGCGCGTCTGGCGGCTGGGGCGCGCGGATTTCTCCTTCGACAACCTTGCTACGCGGATCAACCGCGTGGTGCGGGGCGGGATGGGCACGGAGCGGGTCTTGCGCGACCCGTATTCGGGCGTGATGCACCTCTGCATCATGTCGTCGATGATCGTGCTGTTCCTGGTGACGGCGCTGCTGGCGGTCGACGACTACATCCCGGTGGAGATTCTGGTGGGGCCGCGCTACCTGGGCTATTCGCTGGTGGCGGACCTCTTCGGGCTGATCGGGATCATCGGCGTGGCGATGGCGGTTGCGCACCGCTGGGTGCGGCCGCGCACGGCCTGGCTGCCGACCTGGGAGGACTGGCTGATCGTGGGCGGGCTGGGCGTGCTGCTGGTGAGCGGATTTTTCGTGGAGGGGCTGCGCATCCAGGCCTCGGAGATCGACACCAACCCGGAGTGGTCCTACTGGTCGCCGGTCGGCTACGTGGTGGCGCTGATGTTCTCGGGCGTCTCGACCGCGGCGGTGCTGGACATCCACAAGGCGCTCTGGTGGTTCCACATGATCGGGGCGCTGGCCTGGATCTCGCTGCTGGGCTACTCGAAGATCAACCACCTCGTGATGGCGCCGGTCAACGCCTTCCTCAAGCGCACCTCGGCGCCGGGCAAGCTGGAGATGATCGAGAACATTGAGGAGCAGGAGCACTTCGGCGTGAGCCAGATCGAGCATTTCTCGATGAAGCAGCTGTTCGAGCTTGATGTCTGCGTGCGCTGCGGGCGCTGCACGGACAACTGCCCGGCCGACATTGCGGGGCAGCCGCTTTCGCCGATGCACATTATCCAGGACTTGAAGTCCTACGCGACGGCGGTCGGCGAGCGGAAGGTGACCAACCTGGCGCGGGGGGACGAGCTCGATTTCGGTCTGGGCGACGCGCCGGCGATGGTGGGCGAGGTGGTGCGGGACGAGTCGCTCTGGGCCTGCCGCACCTGCGGCGCGTGCGTGGAGGCCTGCCCGGTCTTCATCGAGCACGTGCCGACGATCGTGGACATGCGCCGCTCGCTGGTGATGGAAGAGGCGCGGATGCCGGACACGGTGCAGGGCACGCTGGAGACGCTCGAGCGGCAGGGACATCCGTGGCGCGGCACGCCGTACACGCGCGAGTCGTGGCTGGAAGCGCTGGACCTGGACCCGGCGGAGATTACCTGGAACGGCGAGCAGGAGTACCTCTACTTCGTCGGCTGCACGGGGGCGTTCGTGGATCGCGCGCAGGCGATTACCCGCTCGGTGGTTTCGCTGCTGCGCGAGGCGGGGGTCTCCTTCGGCATTCTCGCGGGGCTGGAGTCCTGCAACGGCGACCCGGCGCGTCGGCTGGGCCACGAGTACCTCTACCAAATCCTCGCCGAGGGGCTGATTGCGGCGTTCGACGAGGCCGGGGTGAAGAAGATCATCACGCACTGCCCGCACTGCTTCAACGTGTTCCTCAACGAGTACCCGGATATGGGCGGGCAGTACGAGGTGATTCACCACACGCAACTGCTGGAGCAGTTGTTGGCCGACGGGAAGCTGGAGCCGCGCGAGGTCGAACCGCAGACGATCACCTACCACGACTCCTGCTATCTGGGGCGGCACAACGACATTTTCGAGGCGCCGCGGCGCATTCTCGAGCAGGTGCCGAACGTGACGCTGGTGGAGATGCCGCGCAGCCGCGAGCAGGGTCTGTGCTGCGGGGCGGGCGGCGGCAATATGTGGATGGAGGAGCAGGGCGCGTCGCGGGTGAACGAGGTTCGGGTGCGGGAGGCGGCGGAGACGGGAGCGGAGACGGCCTGCACGGCCTGCCCGTTCTGCATCCAGATGTTCGACGCGGGGGTGGGGACGGTGCAGATGGATGTCGAGGACGAGGAGCGGCTCAAGGTGCTGGATGTGGCGGAGATCCTGCAGGCTTCGGCAGGATCGCGTTAGCGGGTCGGCGGCGGGTGTCTGGGCGGCGCGGTGCGCGGTGGTTCCCGCGCCCCCCTCCGTCATTCCTGCGCAGGCAGGAACCTACGCGGCCCAGCCCCCAACACCTGCGGCGGCTGGTACAATGGTGATGGCCGCCCCGACCGGGCCTGCCGCTGGATGCGGCGGGAAGACCGAGGCGTAGGGGTTCAGCGGAGATCGAAGCCCACGCTTAGCGACGGCGGCCAGCGGGAGACAGACATGCTTGACCTGGCGCTGATCGGCTTTGGTCCGGTTGAGGCCATCGTGGTGGTGGTTGTGGTGCTGGTCGTCTTCGGCGCGGGCCGCCTGGCCGGCGTCGGCAAGGCGCTCGGCACCGGCTTGCGCGAGTTCCGCGAGGAGGCGCGCACGCCCGTCGGAGAGGGCGGTGAGGCCGACGGCGAAGACGCCGAATCCGCCGCGACCGGCGAGTCGACCAAGAACGACGGCTGAGGTTCGCTCTGCCGCTGCGCGCCGTCTGTTTCGACCTCTGGGAGACGCTGATCCGCGACGCACGCGGCGGCGGGCAGCGCCGTATGCGCGAGCGCGAGCGGCGGCTGGCCGCCGCCTACCTCGCGGCCGGCGCGGGACCGGACGCCGCGGAAGCCGTGCCCGGCGCGATCCAGGCGGCGATCGACGCGCTCGTCGCGGCGCACCAACGCAACATCGACCTGAGCGGCGACGAGCGGATTGACGCTTTCCGCGCCGAAATGCGGCGGCGTTGTCCACAAACGGTGGAAAACTCCGAGTTGCACGCCGAGATCGAGCGGGCGATCTGCGAGTCCGCCGCCTGGGAGCCGCCCGACCTGATCGCCGGCGCGGTGGACGCCGTCGCCGCGCTGCGCCGCGCCGGGCTGCGCACCGCTGTCGTCTCCAATACCGGGCTGGCACCCGGCGCATACGTCGAGCGCGCCCTGCGCGCCCGCGCGCTGGGCCCGCTGATCGACCACTGGATCTGGTCCGACGAGGTGCGCAGCTGGAAGCCCGGTCAGGCGATCTTCCGCGCCGCGCTCGACGCGCTGGGCGTCTCCGCCTCGGAGACCGCGTTCGTCGGCGACACGCCCGAAGCTGATGTGCTGGGCGCGCAGCAGGCCGGTTTCGCCACCGTCGTGCAGGTCGGCGCGAAACGCGCGGCGGGCGTCGAGCCCGACCTCCAGCTCGCCAGCGTGGCCGAGCTCCCTATGGCGTTAGCCGGATGAGCCCTATGATCTGCGCGCAGCGATGAAGCTCCACGACATCATCTGGAACCGCGAAGTTGGGACGATCGGCGGCGTGCCGATCCGTCTGGATCTGACCTACGTCGCGATGCTCGCCTTCGGCGTGGCCTTCACCGCCCTGGCCTTGCCGGAGGATCTGGCCGCGCCGCTGCGCTGGGCCTACGCGGTCGGCGCCATCGCCGCCGTCGGCCTCTCGCACATGCTGCACTTTCTGGCGCAGTTCATCACCGCGCGGCGGCAGGGGCTGGAGCCGGGCACGCTGGCGCTCTCGATGATCGGGGCGGGCGTCGAGGCGCCGGGCCGCCCGCTCGATCCCGCCGCCGCGCTCCGTTGCGCGCTCGCCGGCCCGCTGGTCAGCCTGCTGGTCGGCGCGGGGCCGGCTGTGATCTGGTTCGCGCTGCACAACTCCGCCGGCGTGCTGGTCGACCTGATCGGCATCGTCGCCGTAGTCAACGGGGTGCTCGCCGTCGTCGGCCTGATCCCCGCCTATCCGCTGCGCGGGGCGAACATCGCGCAAGCGCTGTTCTGGTTCCGCACCGGGCGCGAGATGCGCGCCATGTTCTACGCCGCGCGGGTAGGCATCGGCGTGGGACTGGCGATCTGCGCCTTCGGACTGACCGAGCTCTTCCTGCGCTACGTGCCGGTGGACATCGAGTTTCCGCTGGTCGGCCTGTGGTTTTCGCTGACCGGCCTCTTCTGCGCCGTCTGGTCGCTGAGCCGGGCGCGCTTCGCCCAGAGCTGGCTCTGGCTCGAAGAAGTCTGGCCCGAGTGGAACCAGCCGGGGGCGGAGCCGCCCGCCCCGGAAATCGCCGTAGAGCGCGCCCGACGCACCCAACACGCCAAACGGGGGGATGAGCGCTTCCGGGGGCGCTGATTCGACATATGCTTGCGGAATGAGGAACGGACCGTTTCTGGGCGGCGGCTTTCGCGTGGGTCAGGTGCTCGGCATCCCGATCCGACTCGACCTGTCCTTCTTCTTGGCCTTCGCGCTGATCATCTTCCTGCTGCAGCGCCAGCTGAGCGGCGAGCTGCCCGACTGGGAGCGCTGGGGCTACGCCGCGGCCGGCGGCGTCGTGTTCTTCCTCTCGCTGCTCTTGCACGAGCTGGCGCACAGCGTGGCGGCGCGGCGCTACGGGATGGAGGTGGCCAGCATCACGCTCTTCCTCTTCGGCGGCGTCTCGCTGATCAAGGAGGATTCGCAGCGCCCGGGGCAGGAGTTCCTGATCGCCGTGGTGGGGCCGCTGACCAGCCTGCTGATCGGCGCGGCCTTCATCGGTGTCTGGTTCGCGATCGGCTCCAACGGATCGCCCCTGCTCGAGCTGATCGCCTGGCTCGGCTTCATCAACATCGCGCTGGCGATCTTCAACATGCTGCCGGGCTTCCCGCTGGACGGCGGGCGAGTGCTGCGCGCCGCGATCTGGCGCATGACCGGCTCGCAGTACCGCTCGACCCGCTGGGCCGCGCGGGTCGGACAGCTGATGGGCGCGGCGCTGATCGTCTTCGGCGTCGTCGGGCTGTTCGTCGATGTCGGATTCTTCAGCGGATCGTTCAGTTCGCTCTGGATGGCGTTCGTCGGTTTCCTGCTGCTCTCGCAGGCTTCGCAAGGGGTCAAGGCGGCCGAGCTGGAGCGCGACCTCGCGTCGCTGCGCGTGGGCGATGTGATGCTCGCCCCACCGCAGGCCGGCACCGTTGAGGCTGAGCTGCTGGTGCGCACGCTGGCGCCCAGCCGCGAATCGCTCGATCACCGCGCCGCCTTCATCGTCAGCGAGCAGAATGTGGCGGTCGGCATCGTCCCCGCCGCCGCGATCCTGATGCTTGATGAGGCGCGCTACCACAACGCCCGCATGCGCGACGTGATGATCGCGGCCGACGCCGTGCAGCCCGTCACGCGCGAGACGCGCGCCAACGAGGCGCTGCGCCGGCTACAGCGCGACCACGCTTTCCTGCTGCCGGTCGTCGAGGGCGGGCGGTTGCTCGGCGTGGTCGGGCTGGATCAGATCATCGCCGCGCTGCGCGCGCCGCAGCCGGATCAGCGAGCGTTGTGAGCGCCCAACCTACAGGCCGCAGGTTCTCGCCCGCCCCGCCCAGGCAACTGGCCGGCGTATGGGCGGGCAAGCTGACGCGGCGCTCGACGCGCCTGCTGGGCAGCGGCGGCACAGCGCTGCCCGGCCTGGTCGCCGAACGCTTCGACCGCAATCTCGTCCGCAGCCTGGCCGCCGAGCTGGACGCCGCCGTGCTCGTCACCGGCACTAACGGCAAGACGACCACTTCAGCGATGCTCTCGCGCATCCTCGCGCGCGACGGGCGGCGCGTGCTGCACAACCGCGCCGGCTCCAACCTGATGCGCGGCGTGCTGACGTCGCTGATCGACGCCAGCGGCGCCCGCGGGCGGCTGCCCGCCGGGTTGGTCGGCGTATTCGAGACCGACGAGGCAGCCTTCGACGATGTGGCCGCGGCGGTGCGCCCGACGGCGGTGCTGTTCACCAATCTGATGCGCGACCAGCTCGACCGCTACGGTGAGATCGACGCGATCGCCGGCCGCTGGGGCCGTGCGCTCGCGCAGCTGGATCCTGAGGCGCGAGTCGTGCTCAATGTCGATGATCCCCTGATCAGCACGCTCGAACGCGCCGCACGCGGACCCGTTCTGCGCTTCGGAATCGAAGACACGACCGTCGGCACCGCCACCGAGGCCGAGCTGGCCGACGCGCTCTGGGATCCGGCCAGCGGCGACGACTTCCGCTACGACCACCGCTTCTACGCGCATCTCGGCCACTGGCGCACCGCGGGCGGCGCGCGCCGCCCCGCGCCCTCGGTGAGAGCCGTTGATGTCTCGCCCGCCGGCGGCGAAATGCGTTTCGCGCTGCGGCTCGGCGACGCGGAGCCGCTGGCGGTCGAGCTGCCCGCCGAGGGGCTGTACAGCGTCTACAACGCGCTGGCCGCGGCTTCGGCTTCGGCGGTGCTGGGCGTCGGCGGCGAGACGATCGCCGCTGCGCTGGGCGAGCACCGCGCCGCCTTCGGCCGGCAGGAGGCGCTGCGCGTCGACGGACGCCGCGTGCGCATCCTCTTGGGCAAAAATCCGGCCGGGATGAACCAGGCGCTGCGCACGCTGCAAACCGACGGCGCGAAGCACCATCTGCTGGTCGCGCTCAACGACGGCATCGCCGACGGCACGGATGTCTCCTGGATTTGGGACACGGACTGGGAGGCGCAGGCCGCGCACTGCGCCTCGCTGACGCTCGCCGGCGAGCGTATCGCCGAGCTCGCGCTGCGCCTGGAGTACGCCGGCTTTCCCGCGCCGCGCGAGCCGCTCCAGGCTGCGATCGGCGTGGCGCTCGAGCAGGCGCTGGCCGCGCTGCCGCAGGACGCGGAACTCATAATCCTGCCCACCTACACTGCGCTCATCGAAGTGCGCGGCATCCTGGGGCGGATGCCCGGCGCGACTGGATTGTGGGAGTCGGCATGAGCGGCCAGCCGGAAATCGTGGTTGATGTGCTCTACCCCGATCTGCTCAACCTCTACGGCGATCGGGGCAATGCCCGCGCGCTGGTCAAGCGCTGCGAGGCGCGCGGAATTGCCGCCCAGGTTCGCCGCGTCGATCTCGGCGATGCGTGGGACGACGCCGGCTGCGACATCGTGCTGGTCGGCGGCGGGCAAGATCGCGAGCAGCGCCGCGTCGAAGCCGATCTGCTGCGGCGCGGCCAACAGCTGCGCGACTGGCGCGACGCTGGCGGCGCCGCGCTCGCCGTCTGCGGCGGCTACCAACTCTTCGGACGCTCCTACCGCGGCATCGACGGCGAGCTGATGGAGGGGATCGGCGTCTTCGACATGGTCACGATCCATCCCGGACCCGATGTGACGCGCTGCGTGGGCAACGTGGCCGCCCTCTGGGAGGGCGAGACGCTGGTGGGCTTCGAGAATCACGGCGGGCGCAGCTACCTCAACGAAGGCCAAGCGCCGCTCGCCGATGTGGTGGTGGGTTTCGGCAACAACGGCGGGGACGGCGGCGAGGGCGCGCGCGCGAACAACTGTTTCGGCACCTACCTGCACGGCGCGGTGCTGCCCAACAACCCGCGGCTGGCCGACCGCCTGATCTCGCTTGCGCTTGAGCGGCGCGGCCTGCACAGTGAGCTGGAGCCGCTTGAAGATCGCTCCGAAACCCGCGCGCACGCCGAGGCGCTCAACACGGCGCTGCGCGGCGCGAACGGCGGCGGCTTGGGCCGCGCGCTAGACGCCCTGCAAAGCTTGCGCGGCTGAGAGAAAGAAGGACGGCGATGACAGCGAAACTGACGCGCACCGCGCCCGACATCAGCTGCGAGCACTGCGCAAAGGCGATTCGCGGCGCGCTCGGCGCGCTGGACGGGGTCAAGCGCGTTGAAGTCGACATCGCCGCACAGCGAGTCGACGTGCGCTACGACGAGGCGACCGCATCGCCGGCACAGATCGACGCAGCCCTGGAGGCGGAAGGCTATCCGCCGGCCTGAGGGACCCTGGGGAGCGCCGCAGGGGCAGCAGCCGCTCGCTGCGCCGCCGCCCGCCGCGGGCGGCTGGCTGGCAGGGCCGACTTGGCTGTACGCCGCTGCCGCCGCGCTGGTTTTCGCGGTGGCGATCGTCGTCGCCGTGCTGCAGGCGACCGGCGGCGACGACGCGGAGGCGTCGCAGCAGCAGCCCGCGCAGGTTGGGCAGACTGAGCAGGTTGGGCAGCCCACACAACCTGCGCAATCGCAGGCGGCGCAAACAACCGGCGAGCCAAGCCCCTCGCAGCAGCCCGCGGCTGTAACGTCTCCGCCCGCTCCCGAGCAGCAGACCGCGGCCGCCTCGCAGGAATCGTCGCAGCAGGTTGCGGCACAGGCAGAACCGTCCGATCCGCTGCTCGGTTTCACCATGCCGATCGCCGGCGCGTGCGTTTCGGAGTACGACGGCCACTGGCCCGCCGCCCTGCGCGCCTACCGCAATAACGGCATTCACGAAGGCCTCGACTTCTATAACGCCGCCGCCTGCGTCACGATCGACTCCGGCACGCCAGTGCTGGCGGCCAAGGCGGGCGCCATAATCCGCGCCGACCGCGCCTACGTCGATGTGACGCCCGACGACTGGGCGCGCTTTGAGGCGGCGAGTTTCGAGGGCGAGGCAATCCTTGACGAGCTGCGCGGGCGGCAGGTCTGGATTGATCACGGCGATGGAATCGTCACCCGTTACGCGCACCTCAGCGCGATTGCGGCGCAAATTTTCGCGGGCGTGCGCGTGGAAGCCGGCGCGGTCATCGGTTTCGTCGGCGAGTCCGGCCAGCGCGAGAGCTACGCCGCCCCAGGCTCCGACCTGCACCTGCATTTCGAAATCCGCGTAGGCGACGGCTGGCTGGGCCAGGGCCTGGAGCCGTCCGCCGCCCGCGCCCTCTACCAAGCCGCCTTCGGCCTCGCGGAGTAGCACACTGGGGAGAGATCGAGGCGCACCCCCCGCCGCATCAACATCCCAGAACCGTCATACCCGCGCTCGCCCGGGTACGACGGTTCTAATTTTGCGCGCGGGTGGGGGGACGGTGGAGTGCTTAGCTGATGGTGCGCAGCAGGCGGACCGTCTCGATGGCGGCTTGGGCGGCTTCTTCGCCTTTGTTGCCGGACTCGCCGCCGGCGCGGGCCATTGCCAGCGCTACTGTTTGGGTTGCCAGTACCTCGAAGATGCACGGTATGCCGGTGTCCAGCCCTACGCGGCCGATGCCGCGCGTCGCCTCGTCTACTACCAGCCGGTAGTGATCCGTTTCACCCTCAATGACCGCGCCGAGGCAGATCACCGCGTCGAAGCGGCCGGTGCGGGCGCAGGTTTGCGCTACCAGCGGGATTTCGAACGCGCCGGGCACCCAGTAGACATCGAGGTCGTCGTCCGATGCGCCGCTGGCGAGCAGGTGGTCGAGACAGCCGTCGAGCAGCTTGGCGGTGACGAAGTCGTTGAAGCGGGAGACGACGACGGCGAAGCGCAGGCCGGCGGCCGGCCCCTGCTCGGGATCGGGCGGTGCCGCGCCGTCGTGGATGCGCGGCATCAGCCGATTGCCGCGCGCCGCGGGCGCGGCGGTTGATCGTCGTGCTCGTCGGCGGCCTCGGTCGCTTCCAGCGCGTCGGGGTCGAGCAAGTGGCCCAGCTTCTCGTGCTTCGTGGTCAGGTAGCGGACATTGTGCGGGTTGGCCTGCGCGATCACCGGCACGCGCTCCACGATTTCCAGCCCGTAGCCGGCCAGGCCGTGGCGCTTCGCCGGGTTGTTGGTGATCAGCCGAATGCGCGAGACGCCCAAGTCGCGCAGGATCTGCATTCCCAGTCCGTAGTCGCGCCGGTCCGCGGCGAAGCCCAGCGCGAGGTTGGCCTCCACCGTGTCCAGCCCGGCATCCTGCAGCGCGTAGGCGGCGATTTTGTTGTGCAGCCCGATGCCGCGGCCTTCCTGCGCCATATAGACGATCACGCCGCGCCGCTCCTCGGCGACCATCCGCATTGCGATGTCCAGCTGCTCGCCGCAGTCGCAGCGCTGCGAGCTGAACACATCGCCGGTGAGGCACTGCGAATGCACCCGCACGAGGGTGGGCTCGCCGCTGTCGACCTGGCCCATGCTGAGAGCGACATGCTCATCGTTGGTGCCGCGGGGCCGGTAGCCGACCAGGTTGAAGGTGCCGTGGACGGTGGGCAAGGCGGCCTCGGAGATGCGCTCGACCAGCTGCTCGGTGCGCAGGCGGTACTGGATGATCTGCTCGACGCTGATCATCTTGATCTTGTGGCGCTTGGAGAAGCGGATCAGTTCGGGCAGCCGCGCCATTTCGCCGTCGCGCTTCATGATCTCGCAGATCACCGCGCCGGGTTGGAGTCCGGCCAGGCGGCAGAGGTCGACGCTGGCCTCGGTCTGGCCGGCGCGCACCAGCACGCCGCCTTCGCGCGCCCGCAGGGGGAACATGTGCCCCGGGCGGACGAGGTCGTCGGCGGTGGAGTTGGGGTCCATCAGCACCTGCACGGTGCGCGCGCGGTCGGGCGCGGAGATGCCGGTCGAGACGCCCGTGCGCGCCTCGACGCTGACGGTGAAGGCCGTGCCCAGCGGCGCGGTGTTCTGGTTCTGGTCGACCATCAGCCGCAGGCCGAGCTGATCCAGCCGCTCGCCGTCCATCGCGATGCAGATCAGCCCGCGCCCGTAGGTCGCCATGAAGTTGATCGTGTCGGAGGTGACGAACTGCGCGGGCAGGGCGAGGTCGCCCTCGTTCTCGCGCTCTTCGTCGTCGGTGATGATCAGCGGCTCGCCCTGGCTGAAGGCGTGAATCGCCTCTTCGGCGGTGCAGAAGGCCGACTTGCGCTGGCGCGGCTTCGCGGGCGCTTTCGCGCCGGCGCCGCGCTTGCGGCGGGCCGGCTTCCTCTCGGCGGCGGTGGTTGCGTCGTCAGCCATGCGCCTCTCTCCCCGTTGGATCGAGCGTCGGTCGCTGGCCGGTCTCGCGCGCCTCGAGCAGTGCGTCGACGTAGCGCGCCAGAATGTCCGTCTCCAGGTTGACCTCGTCGCCCGCCCGGCGGTCGAGCAGGTTGGTGTGCTCCTGAGTGTATTGGACGAGCGAGACGGCGAACCCCGTTCTGTCTTTCGCGACGATCGTCAGGCTCACGCCGTCGATCGCGATCGGCCCCTTCACGATCATGAAGCGCAGCAGCTCCTCGGGCGCGTCGTAGGCGGCGATGATCGCGTCGGCTTCCGGCGTGGCGCTGCGGAAGCGGCCGCGGCCCTCGACGACGCCGCGCACGATGTGCCCGCTGAGCCGGTCGCTGGGCCGCACCGAGCGCTCCAGGTTGACCCGCACGCCGGCAGCGAGCGTGCCCAAATTCGAGCGCCGGTAGGTCTCCGGCATCACGTTGGCGAGAAAGGAGCGCTCGTCCAGCTCGGCCACGGTCAGATCGACGCCGTTGATCGCGATGCTGTCGCCCAGCTGCGCGTCGCGCAGGATGGACTCGGCGCGGATGCGCAGCACCCCGTCGGCGGCTTCTTCGATCGTGCCGACCTCCTCGATGATCCCGGAAAACATGCGCCGGCCCCTTCCACTGCCTCCGTCAGGCTACCGCGCCCGGTTCAGCGCTCCTCTGGTGCGGCGTCGTCGAGCGGCTTGATGCAGAGCGCCGCGCCGTCGGCGGCGCGGCGGTAGTAGCGGTACCCGGCGCGGCGCAGGAGCGCGTCGTCTTCGGCGACGATCCAGCGGAAATTGCGCCCGGCGGCCGAGGCTTCGGCCGCCTCGCGCAGCCGATCGCGGATATCCGGCGCCGCGCCGCGCCGCACGACCAGCGCCTCCAGCCGCGCCTGCGAGCCGCCCGGCTCCAGCCGCAGCGCGGCCATCCCCTCCAGACTCTTGTCCGCCACGGCGATCCAGACGACCGAGTTGGCGTCGAGCTCCGTCCAGTGCGGCGCGAGCGCGCGAATCGCTTCAAGGTCGGGCTCGCCCGCCTGCCGCAGACGCACCCGCTCGGCGTCGGACAGCGCGTAGGGGTAGCCGCTGACCAGCAGGTCCGCGCCCAGCCGCTCGACCTGCGCGTCGCCCAGCCGCAGCGCGTCGGCCATCCGCGCTGCGCCCGCGCCGCGCACGGCGGTTTGCGCGTCGCCGCCGATCAGCATCGGCGCGACCACCGCGTAGACCTTGTCGACCAGCCGCTGATCGAAGAACGAGCCGAGCACCTCGCCGCCGCCCTCGACCAACAGCAGCACGACGCCGCGCTCGCCGCCCAGGTAGGCCAGCAGGGCGGGCAGATCGACGCGCCCGCCGCGGGTGGGCAGCACGGCAGTCTCCGCGCCGCGTGCCGCGATCGCCGCGCGCCACGCGGCCGGCGAGGCGTCGGTGGTCGCAATCAGCGTTGGCGCGCGCTGTTGGTCGTCGAGCACCCGCGCGTCGGGCGGGATGCGCCCGCGGCTGTCGAGCACCACCCGCAGCGGCTGGGCGACGGGGCCGCGCGCGTCGGGCGGGCGCGCCGTCAGCTGCGGGTTGTCGGCCAGCACCGTCTCCGAGCCGACCAGAATCGCGTCGAGCGTGGGCCGCATGCGGTGCGCCCAGGCCAGCGCTTCCGGGCCGCTGATCCAGCGCGAGTCCCCGCTCGTCGCCGCGATCCGCCCGTCGAGCGTGGCGGCGAACTTGGCCGCGACGAACGGCAGCCCGCTGCGGCGGTGGTGGAAATACGCCTCGTAGTGCGCCGCGCCCTCGGCTGCGCCGTCGCCCAGCTGTACCGCCACGCCCGCCTCGCGCAGCCGCGCCAGACCGCGACCGTCCACCTGCGTGTCGGGGTCGAGCGCCGCGATCACCACCGCCGCGACGCCCGCCGCGATGATCGCCTCGGTGCAGGGCGGCGTGCGCCCATAGTGCGAGCAGGGTTCGAGCGTGGTGTAGAGCGTCGCGCCGCGCGCCTGCTCCCCCGCCTCGCGCAGCGCCGCAACCTCCGCGTGCGCCCCGCCCGGCGGCGCGGTCGCCCCCTCGCCCACAATCTGCCCGCCGCTCGCAATCACCGCGCCCACCGCCGGGTTGGGGCTGGTCCGACCCAGCACCCCCCGAGCCAGCGCAAACGCCCGCCCCATCTCCCGCGACATTCGCCCTAGTTCGCTGCGCATACCCCCAATTCTCGCACGACCGCCGCGCCGCAGCCGCAGCCGTCAATTCTCCGTAGCCGCCCCCGTCACTCCTGTGCCGCCCCCTCCGTCATTCCTGCGCAGGCAGGAACCCACGCGGAAGGCTGCCGCGCATCGAGTGGCGCGCCCCAGCCGACTGAGTGCCCCGATCGGCCCCGCCTCGATTGCGCCAGTCGCGGCGCGCGCCTAGCTTGCACGGGACACGCCGCCAACCGAGAGAGCCGCAGATGACCCGCATCGCCCGCCACATCGCCGTCGCCAGCCTTGCCGCGCTCGCCGCGATCATAGCCGCCGACTTGATGCCGCCCGTGCAGGCGCAGAGCGAGGATGAGATCACCGGCCGGATTGTCGCGCGCCGGCTGGCGACCGGCCGCGTCGAATTCGGATGGCAGCCCAGCGCAGAGGGACGAGACGTAGGCGCGCGAGTCTTGCCGCAGTCGCGCTACTTCCCGGCCGACCCCGGACACAACCGCTGGTTGCGGAGCAGTCCCGTAGAGGTGGGGGGAGTGGCGATTGGCCGGATCAACGCGCGCCTGCGGAGCGACGGCCGGATCGAGTTCGCATTCACGCCGACGGGCGGGGAGCGCATCCTACCCCCGGCGCGCAACTTCCCGGCCAGCGCGACCGTAGCGCGGGGATGGTTGAGGAGCACGGAGATCACGTTCGCCCCGCCCGCGCCGCGCTACACCGCCGTCAGTGCAGGGACATGGCACACCTGCGCGATCCGCGAGAGCGACAGCGCGATCGAGTGCTGGGGACGGAACAACGAGGGAGAGAGTAACCCACCGGCAGGCAGATTCACCGCCGTCAGCGCCGGGCTTCGCTACACCTGCGCGATCCGCGAGAGCGGGGAGATCGCGTGCTGGGGATACAACGGATACGGGCAGCACGACGCGCCCCCCGGCACCTACACCGCCGTCAGCGCCAGCTCCCTGCACACCTGCAGCCTGCGCACCAACGGCGCGAGCGAGTGCTGGGGATTCGGCAACCTGAGAGTAAGATTCGACTGGGCATCGTGGTTAACTGCCCCAAGCGACAGCTACATCGACGTGAGCGCAGGCGGCTCGCACGCCTGCGGCCTGCGCACTAACGGCGCGATCGAATGCTGGGGGGGAGTCCCCGATCTTTACGATTACGCTGCCGTCTCCCCAACGGGCAACTTCCGCGCCGTCAGCGCCGCTGAGTTTAACAACTGCGGGATCCGAGAAGACAAGACGATCGAGTGCTGGGGACATCCCGGCGGGTTAGCCGATTACGTTCCGCCAGCAGGTAGCTACACCGACGTGAGCGCAGGCACTAATCACGCCTGTGGCCTGCGCGAGGACCGTGCGATCCTGTGCTGGGGAGGCGACAGCGCCGGGCAGAGCAACGCCCCGGTGGGGAGCTACACCGCCGTCAGTGTCGGGTACTTGCACACCTGCGCGATCCGCAGCGACGGCGCGATCTTGTGCTGGGGAAGCAACGGCGAGGGGCAGACCAGCACCCCGCCCGACTGAGCGCCGCCCAGGTCCCGGCGCCGCCGCGCGATCGGCCCCACCTCGATTGCGCCAGCCACAGCGCGCGCCTAGCTTGCACGCGACGCCCGCCAACCGAGAGAGCCGAGAATGACCCGCACCCTACGCAGCGCCGCCGTCGCCAGCCTTGCCGCCCTAGCCGCCATCGCCGCGATCATCGCCGCCGACTTCACAGCGCCCGTCAGCGCGCAGAGCGACGACCTGATGCTTGACAGCCCCGGCGAAGAGCAACCCAGCGGGCGTATCGTCGCGCGCCGCCTGAGCAATGGACGCACCGAATTGGGTTGGCAGCAGCGCACAAACGGAGCGTGGGGAGCGCGAATCTTGCCCCGCGCGCGAAGACTGAACAGCACGTTCCCGCGCGCCGAGTTTGGCAACTGGTTGCGCACCAGCCCCGTAGAGGTAGGGGGAGTCGAAATCGGCCGCATCGAGGCGCGCAAACGGCGCGACAGGGGGATCGAGCTGGCATTCCGCCCGACCGGCGGAGAGCGCATCCTGCCCTCGTCGAACTACATCCCTGCCAACGTGCAGGTAGGCGCGTGGGTGAGCACCAGCGAGATCGCGATCGACCCGGCTGTATTCCTTCCCCGACAGATCGCCGAGCGATTCGCGCCGGTGCTCCTCTTCGAGCAGGACGAGGACTACTTCCCGGTCCCAGTGGAGCTGATGATCCAGCACAGCACACTCCACTACACCCAGAACGGGCAGGCGCGCACGCGAGCGCCCGGAACATACAGCTTGAGCGATCTGATCTCGCACAATGGCCGAGATTCGTACCTCGATCTGGCCGATAACGCCTACAAATTCCCCGGCGAGCGCGTCGTCTACGCGCGCGTCGCCGAGACCTACGGAGCGGATGCAGGCGTGCTCGTCCAGTACTGGTTTTTCTACCTGTACAACGCCACCGGAACTGGCTCAGTGTCGATCCCGCTAATCGGTAACCCGATAGATTATGACCACGAGGGGGACTGGGAAAGCGTGCAACTCTGGTTCGCCGGCCTCAGTCTCGCCGATCTCCTCACCGCCACCGTACCGACGCAGCTCGGCTACGCGGCGCACGAAAGCGGCTGGGCATTCCGCCAGAATGCCGAAAGTTGCGCCGAGACCAACGCGCGACTCGCGCCGAGCGTCTATGTCGCGCGGAATCGGCACGCCTCGTACATTGGGGCAGATGGTGGCGGCTATCTGCGAAACAAACTCGGCCTGTCATCCACCGACCTTGACAAGAGCGCCGATAAGCAGGACCAGTTTCAGGGCAACGGCGACGTTTGGGCGTTGCAGGGGCTAGCTGTGCCCGACGTGGAGGGCGAGCTGGGCTATGAGCTCCGAATGCTGCCGACGGACCCGAACCAGTCGTGGCTCGCGTGGACCGGACGATGGGGTGACGCCGAGAGCGGAGGACCGCGAGGACCTGCGTTTAAGTCGCACTTCTGGCTCCCGCCCGTGCGCAACGGATGGAGTCAGGCTGAATTCGAGTGCCGCGCCAGGTAGCCGCGCGATCGGCCCCGCCTCGATTGCGCCAGTCGCGTCGCGCGCCTAGCTTGCGCAACGCCGCCCGCGCCAACCGAGAGAGCCGCCGATGACCCGCACCGCCAGCAGCGCCGCGCTAGCCGCGCTCACAGCCCTAGCCGCGCTAGCCGCGCTCCTAGCCACCGACTTCACGCCGCCCGCGCAGGCGCAGAGCGAGGACGAGGCCGGGCGCATTGTCGCGCGCCGGCTGGCGAGTGGCCGCGTCGAGTTCGGGTGGCAGACGCCGAGCGGCGCGCGAGTCTTGCCGGAGTCGCGCTACTTCCCGGCCCCGGCCGAAGCCGAGATCGGCAAGTGGTTGCGGAGCAGTCCCGTAGAGGTGGGGGGAGTGGCGATTGGCCGGATCAACGCGCGCCTGCGCGCCGACGGCCGGATCGAGTTCGCATTCACGCCGACGGATGGGGAGCGGATCCTACCCCCGGCGCGCAACTTCCCGGCCGACGCGCAGGTAGGCCGCTGGCTGAGGAGCACGGAGATCACGATCGGCCCGCCCGCGCCACGCAACCGCTACATCGCCGTCAGCGCGGGCGGCAGGCACACCTGCGGCCTGCGCGAGGGCGGCGCGATCGAGTGCTGGGGATACAACAGGGACGGGCAGAGCGACGCCCCAGCGGGGAGCTTTAGCGCCGTCAGCGCGGGCAGCTGGCACACCTGCGGCCTGCGCGAGAGCGGCGCGATCAAGTGCTGGGGACACAACGGCGAAGGGCAGAGCGACGCCCCAGCGGGGAGCTTCCGCGCCGTCAGCGCGGGCGGCTACCACACCTGCGGCCTGCGCGAGAGCGGCGCGATCGAGTGCTGGGGATGGAACAGGGACGGGCGGAGCGACGCCCCAGCGGGGAGCTTTAGCGCCGTCAGCGCGGGCGGCAGGCACACCTGCGGCCTGCGCGAGAGCGGCGCGATCAAGTGCTGGGGACACAACGGCGAAGGGCAGAGCGACGCCCCAGCGGGGAGCTTTAGCGCCGTCAGCGCCGGTGGCGGGCACACCTGCGGCCTGCGCGAGAGCGGCGCGATCGAGTGCTGGGGATGGAACGAGTACGGGCAGAGCGACGCCCCAGCGGGGAGCTTTAGCGCCGTCAGCGCGGGGTGGAGTCACAACTGCGCGATCCGCGCGAGCAATGGTGAGATCGAGTGCTGGGTAAACAACAGCTACGGGCGGAGCGACACCCCAGCGGGGAGTTTTAGCGCCGTCAGCGCCGGTGGCGGGCACAGTTGCGGCCTGCGCGAGAGCGGCGCGATCAAGTGCTGGGGATGGAACGACGACGGGCAGACCGACGTACCCACCAACTGAGCGCCGCCCAGGACCCGGCCCCGCCGCGCGATTGCGCCAGCCCCCGCGCCGGCCCTAGCCTGCGCGCGACGCCCACCAGAGCAGGAGAACGCCGATGCACGACACCGCGACGATCAGCCGCACCGCCCGCGTCGTTGACGCCATCGAGCAGGCAGAGCGCATCGCCCAATTGATCAGCGACGCCCGCGACATCGAACCCTACGATCGGCCCGCCGCCGCGCAAGCGTTGGACGAAGCGATCGCCGCGACGCGCCAGTTGCCCGACTTGCACGAGCTGCACGCCGTCGGAGCGTTCCCGACGCCCGACGAACTCGCCGACCAGCTGACCGCGCAGGCAGTGGCAAGGTGAGAGGGCTTGGCGCCGGTCATGGCGAGATACCCGCGGCGAGCGCGGGTTTCTGCCACGCAGGAATGACGGAAAGAAGGTGCAGGAATGACTGAAAGGAGGCGCAAGTAGGACGGAAAGAAGGCACAGGTGGGCGGAAAGGAGGCGCAGGTAGGACGGATCTCATTTTGCGCTGGTGTGGCGGAATTGTTTGTGCGGGGGCGGCTGGGTGTCACACGCGGCGGCGGAGGGCTAGCAGCAGGACCAGCGCGATGGCGCAGACGACCCCCAGCGCGATTTGCAGCGGCGTTTCCCAGCTGCGTTCGTAGGTGGCGACGATTTCGGGGGGGGCTTCGATCTGGCGCGCTTGCGCCTGGGGGGCGGGCTCGCCCTCCTGCGGCTCGGATTGCGAGACATCGGCCGCCGCCTGCGCTGCGGCGGATTGATCCGCTGCTTCGCTTGGCGCCGCCGATTGAGGCTGGTCAGCCTGCTGCTGCTCCTCGGCCGCTACGACGACGACAACCTGCTCGCCGTCGGCCTCCTGCGCGTCCGCCGCGACGCTCACCGGCGCGGCCTCCGCGGCCTGCGCCTCTGCTTCGGCGGCCTGCTCGACTACCGTTCCCGCGTCTGCGGCGGGGCGCTCGCGGGCGGTGATTGCCTGGCGGGCCGGGTTGGCTTCCTGCTCTACTTCGGCGGCCTGCTGCGCCTGCTGCTGGGCCTGTTGGGCGACGAATTCCGCTTCCGCGGCCTCTTCTTCTACAGCTGCTTGCGGCTCGACTTGCGCGACCGCCTGCTCGGACTCCTGCTGCTCGGCGTATGCGGCGACGGACGCCTCCTGCTCCGCCGACTGCTCGGCCTGCCAACCAGCCGCCTGCTCGGACTCCTGCTGCGCTTCTTGCGCCTCCACAACCGCGGACTCGGGCTGCGGGGATGCGGCTCTGGCGGACGTTTCGACCGCCCGCTCGCGCTCGACGACCGTCGCGCCGCCCAGGTTGAAGGCGTCCCAGAGGCCGACTGCGGCCAGCGCGGCGATCGCCGCCGCCGCGCCGAGCGCGGCGAAGCGCAGGCGCAGCGGCGCGGCCGGCGCTTCGGGCGCGGCGATCAGGCGCGGCGTCTGCGGCGCGATGTCGACGCCGCTCAGTTCGAGCGAGCGGCGCGGCTGCGCCTCGCGCAGCACGCCCAGCTCGGCCCGCATGACGCTGAGGTCGTCGAGGTACTCGCGCAGCTCGGGCGAGCGTTCGAGCTCGGCCTCGAAATCGCCGCGCTCGCGCGGAGTCAGTTCGCCGTCGAGGAAGGCCGAAGCGTCGGCGCGGAGCGCGCCGCCGCGCCGCCAGAAGCGCCAGCGGGTCATGCGCGCCGCCCTCCTTGCCGGACTCCCCCGTCGATCCGCTCCTGCAACGCCTGACGCTCGCGGGCGCGGGAGAGTTCCCCGCTTTCGAGCAGCAGTTGACGCAATCGCGCGCGGCCGCGGTTAAGTCGCGATTTCACGGTGCCGATTGAGGTGTGCATCACATCCGCGATTTCCAGGTAGGCGAGGCCCTGCACATCGGAGAGCAGCACGGCCTGGCGCTGCTCTTCGGGGAGTTGGTCGAGCGCGGCGAGCAGCGCGCGCCCGGTTTCGGCGTCGAGCGCGGCGGCCTCGGGCGAGCGGCCTTCGTCGGGCGGCGACCAGGCGTCGCCGTGCTCCTCGACCAGCTCGTCGAGCGAGGCTGCGGGGCGGCGCTTGCGGCGGCGCAGCTCGTCGCGGCAGCGATTGCCGGCGATGCGCAGCAGCCAGGCGGGGAAGTTGCCGCCGCGGTAGCCGTCGAGCGCGCGCCAGGCGGCGATCATCGCATCCTGCGCGGCATCCTCGGCGGCCGCGGGCGAGCGCAGCATGCCCAGGCAGAGCCCGAAGACGCGCCGCTCGTAGCGCCGCACGAGCACATTGAACGCATCAAGCTCGCCCTCGCGCGCGCGGTCGGCGAGCGCGTCGTCGCCGAGCTGTTCGGGCGCGCGATCTGACAAACTGTGCTCCTGCGGCGCAGTTTATCAACCGCCTTCCACCGCGAACGTGGATACTTTGGGCGGGTGATCGGCGCGGACGATCGGGGGGAATGTGCCGCTTGTTTCGGGTCGGGAGCTGGTCGCCGAGGCCGCCGCCGCGCGCCGCGCGGTGGTCGGCGGCAATGTCTCCACGGTCGAGATGGCGCGGGCGCTGATCGGCGCCGCCGAGCAGACGCGGCGCCCCGTGCTGGCGCAGTTCAACCGCGCCGGGCTGAAGCAGATCGGCGGCGCGGCGATCGCCGCCGCCGCGGTGCGCGAGCTGGCCGGGCGGGTCGACGCGCCGATCGGGCTGCACCTCGATCACGCCGACACGCTGGAGGAGTTGCGGGCGGCGATCGAGGCCGGCTTCACCTCGCTGATGATCGACGGCTCGACGCTGCCCTACGCGCGCCACGCCGCGCTCGCGCGGGAGGCGCGCGGCCTGGCGGCCTGGCAGGGGCTGCCGCTGGAGGCCGAGCTGGGCCACGTGAGCGGGGTCGAAGAGGGCGTGACGCTGGGCGAGGCGGCCTGGACGGACCCCGAAGAGGCGGCGCGCTTCGCCGCCGAGAGCGGCGTCGACTGGCTCGCCGTCGCGGTGGGCAATACGCACGGCGGACCGCCCGCCGCGGGCGGGTTGCAGCGCGAGCGGCTGGAGGCGATCGCCGCACGGGTCGAGCTCCCGCTGGTGCTGCACGGCGCGTCGGGTCTGGACGACGAAGACCTGCTCTACGCGGTGCGAAATGGCGTGGCGAAGATCAACGTGGGGACGGCGCTGCACGAGGCGATGGCGCAGGGAATCGGGGATGGGCTGGCCGAGCGGCCGAGCGATCTGCGCGGGGCGCTGCGGCGCGGGGAGGAGCGAATGCGGGCGGTCGCCGAGGAGTTACTGACGGCGGAGTGGGCGCTGTGAGGATGCGCGGGCAGGCTCTAGAGTGAGACGATGCACCGAGAGCGACGATTGACGAGGAGCCCGCGATGAGCCTCAACCCCTACCTCGACTTTGACGGCAACTGCCGCGAGGCGTTTGAGTTTTACCGCTCCGTCTTCGGCGGCGAGTACGCGATCTTCCAGACCTTCGCCGACGGCCCCGACGACATGCCGCCGATGCCCGATGAGGTGAAGCAGCAGGTGATGCATGTCTCGCTGCCGGTCGGCGAGAGCGTGCTGATGGGCAGCGACTCGCCGCCCTGGGGCGACGGCCCGCCGCTGGTCGGCAGCAACTTCTCGATCACCTACAGCGCGGAGAGCCGCGAGCAGGCCGACGAGGTGTTCGGCAAGCTGCTCGAAGGCGGCACGGTCTCAATGCCACTGGCGGACATGTTCTGGGGCGCCTATTTCGGCACGGGCACGGACCGCTTCGGCATCTCCTGGCAAGTCAACCACCAGATGGCGCCGCCGCCGGGAGGCTAGGGCCTGTTCACACCAACCTCCCCCCACCTCTCCACCGCCACTCCCTCTCCCACCTCCCGTCATTCCTGCGCCCCCCTCTCGTCATTCCTGCGCAGGCAGGAACCACCCACCCCAGCACCCACCCCCTTCCCCAATTCATCCCTCCCCCCTTTTAGGGGGGAGGTTAGGTGGGGGGTGGGAGCCCCGAGCGGGCACCACTGGTCGTGCCCGCCCCGATCACCCACCTCACTCCCATTCCGTCACCCACGCCGCCCCACCCACGCTCCCCACAGCTATCACGCAGGCGCCCCCCTGGTGTAAAGTGACAACCGTGAACCACGCCGCCAACCCCCCGACCACCGCCCAACGCGCCCGCCGCGCGTTGGCGGCGCTTGCCCGATCGGGGGGGGGGGGGATAAATTCCTCCCGATCGCCCTCGCGATCGCCGCGCTCCTACTCGCCGCCCTGACCCTCGCCCAGGCCGCCACACCCACATCCCCCAGCCGCTACCTCGCCCTCGACGCCGGCGGCGAACACCAATGCACCCTCCGCGATGACGGAGTAATCCGCTGCTGGGGCGGCAACTCCTCCGAGCTGCGCGAAGTCCCCGAAGGGCGCTACACAGCGGTGAGCGCCGGCGACTGGCACAACTGCGCCATCCGCCAGGAAGACAACGGAATCGCCTGCTGGGGCGCAGATCAGAACGCGCCGCAAGGTGCGTTCAGCGACATCGCCGTCGGCTGGCAGTTCGCCTGCGGCGTGCGCGAGGCGGGAACCGCCGAATGCTGGGGCACCAGCAGCTTCGGCCGCAGCGTGCTCGACTACGGCCAGACCAACCCGCCCGACGGCGAGTTCGCCTCCGTCAGCGCTGGTTATCTACACGCCTGCGGACTGCGAACAACAGGAGAAATCACCTGTTGGGGCCGCGCCAACCTCGGACGCACCAACGCCCCCGATGGCGTCTTCACCCAAGTTAGCGCCGGCACGACCCACTCCTGCGCCGTCCGCGAAAACGGCGAAGCCGAGTGCTGGGGCCTCAACAACTTCGGCCAACTCAACGCCCCGCCAGGCGTCTTCACCCAAATCAGTGCCGGAGCTTGGCACTCGTGCGGACTGCGCGAATCGGGGGAGATCGAGTGCTGGGGGGATGACCGCTACGACCAGTCCAACGCCCCGTCGGGGCGCTACGTCGCCATCAGCGCAGGAATGCGCCACTCCTGTGCGCTAAGCCGCGCGGGCACCCGCTGCTGGGGCGGGCAGGATGATCGCCTGCCTGAGCTAATCGCGGAGCTCGCGCCGACCACGGCTACTCGGAGCGTCGCGGATAGTTCGGCTGAGGACGAAAGCGATACAACGCCGGACCCTGTGACGCCCACCCCCACGCCGACACCCACACCGACTCCAACGACCACGTACACCGCCGTCAGCGCGGGCAGCGTGCATACCTGCGCCTTGCGCAGCACGGGCACGATCGACTGCTGGGGCGACAACGCCAACAACCGCGCCACGCCGCCGGCGGGTTCCGACTTCACCGCGCTGGCGGCCGGGAGCGCTCACAGTTGCGCGCTGCGCAGCAGCGGCGCGATCGTCTGTTGGGGACTGAACGCCGGCAACCGCGCCACGCCGCCGACCAGCGGCAGCTTCAGCGCGGTCGACACGGGCACGGAGAATTCCTGCGCGCTGAGCAGCGCCGGCGCAATCTCCTGTTGGGGGAGCATTATCGGCACGCCGCCTTCGGGTACGTTCACGGCCATCGCGCTGGGCGGCTATCACGGCTGCGCGCTCAATAGCAGCGGCGCGATCTCCTGCTGGGGATTCAGCGACAGCACCAACAGCCGCACCGCGCCGCCGTCGGGCTCATTCAGCGCGATCGCGCTGGGCGGCACGTACAGCTGCGCGCTCAACAGCGCCGGCGCGATCTCTTGCTGGGGGCAAAATACTTACAACGAAAGGACTAACGCGCCCTCGTCGGGCACGTTTACGGCGATCAGCGGCGGCGAAAGCCACGCCTGCGCGCTGAACAGCGCCGGCGCGATTACCTGCTGGGGGCGCGACAATCACAGCCAAGTCACCGACACGCCCTCAGGCGCGTTCACAGCGATCAGCGCGGGCGGCTTGCACAGCTGCGGCATCAAGACCGACGGCACGATCGCTTGCTGGGGCCGCAACACCGAAGGCCAGGCCCCCACGACGCGGTCGCCGTAGTCTCACCTCCGTCATACCCGCGCTTGCCGCGGGTATCTCGCTGAGTTCTGCACAGAGCCCCGCGCAGCATCCCGCTCCACTCCGGATGTCCGGCGTCGGTGCTCGGATGGCGCTTGCGCGGGGGCGGCGAGCGAGGATGTGGGAAGCGGGTGGACGGGGCTTGGTGCTCGGCGCGGCGAGATACCCGCGGCAAGCGCGGGTATGACGGATCTTATTTCGCGCGGGGTGGCGAGGGTGTTTGCGCGGGTATGGCGGGCGGGTTTGCGCGGGGTGGTGGTGGAGGTGTGGGAGGCGGGGGCGGGGCGTGGTGCTCGGCGCGGCGAGATACCCGCGGCAAGCGCGGGTATGACGGATCTTATTTTGCGCGGGTATGACGGGCGGGTTTGCGCGGGTGCGGCGGGGGGTGGTTGCGCGGGCTGGCGGAGGGAGGTGTGGGAGGTGGGGGCGGGGCTTGGTGCTCGGCGCGGCGAGATACCCGCGGCAAGCGCGGGTATGACGGATCTTATTTTGCGCGGGTATGACGGGCGGGTTTGCGCGGGTGCGGCGGGGGGGTGGTTGCGCGGGCTGGCGGAGGGAGGTGTGGGAGGTGGGGGCGGGGCTTGGTGCTCGGCGCGGCGAGATACCCGCGGCAAGCGCGGGTATGACGGATCTTATGTCGCGCGGGGTGGCGGGCGGGTTTGCGCGGGGTGGTGGTGGAGGTGTGGGAGGCGGGGGCGGGGCGTGGTGCTCGGCGCGGCGAGATACCCGCGGCAAGCGCGGGTATGACGGATCTTATTTTGCGCGGGTATGACGGGCGGGTTTGCGCGGGTGTGGCGGGCGGGTTTGCGTGAGGGTGGCGGAGTTTGGGGCAGGGCGGGTGGGGGTTAGTTGGTGAGGCGGAGTTCGCGGTTGAGCTCCAGGTTGAGGTACCAGCGCCAGGTGGCCAGACGCCCAGCAGCAGCACGGCGATCAGGGCGCCGAAGGCGATGCCCAGGATTTGCCAGTCCGTCTCGATCAGGAAGGGCGGCAGCACCTGCCGGCCGGTTTCGTCGAACTCGAGGTAGCCGAGCAGCAGCTGGGAGATGCGGTTGCCCAGCAGCACGCCCAGAGCGAGACCGGTGCCGACGATCAGGACGTACTCGAGCAGCACCTGGAGCAGGATCGAGAGGTTGCCGACGCCGACGGTGCGCAGCAGGGCCATTTCGAGCCGGCGTTGGCGGGCGGCGACGGCCATCGAGACCAGGAAGGCCAGCGCCAGCAGCACGCTGATCGCGATGAAGGCGACGAGCAGAATGCCGCTGCCGCCGGCGGTGGTGAGCGGGTCGCGCCCCTGCTCCGCAAGCCGCTCCCGCATGTCGCTCCAGTCCCGCAGCGAGTAGCGCGGGCGGCGCAACTCGGCGAGCGTTGCCGCCAGCTGCTCCGGGTCGTCGGTGAGCTCCAGCCAAACCTCGGTCGGCGCGGCGGAGGGCCGCAGCGCGGTCACCGCGCCGAGGTGGAAAAGCGCGTCGTAGTCGGCCACGATGAACGACTTTTCGTCGGGCCGCAGGGTGGGGAAAAGCTCGACGACGGCGGTGACCCGGCCGGTCATGATCATCGTGTCGGTACGCACCGTGAAGCGGTCGCCGACCTCGAGCAGCTGGCGCTCGGCGAAGTCCTGGCTGACGATCATCGGGACGGTGCAGCGCGTCCCGGAGCAGATCGAGGGGTCGGCGAAGTGGACGGCGCGCAGGCCGGGGCTCTGCCCGATGCCGGGGGTGAACTCCATCACCTGCGCCCCGCTTTTGGCGTCTTCCGCCTCGCTGAAGACCAGCTGGTCGTCCGCCTCGCGGCGCTGGCGGAAGCGGGCCCAACTGGCGTCCTCGAAATCCTCGACAATCAGCTCGCGGCCGTCGGGCTGGATCGCGGTGACCGCGTCGAAGCGCACCGTGGCGGGCTCGGAGACGAACACGCCGAATGGCTCGCTCATCACGATTGCGTGCAGCGTGAATGGCGCCACGCCGCCGGAGCCGACCACCTCGCGCTGAAAGTCGATCTCGATCGGCGTCCAGTCGAGGTCGGGGTGCGGCGCTTCGATCTGGCCGGCCGTGAAGTAGCGCCCCTGCCCGTCGCGGAAGCGCAGCCAGAAGGTCTGCTCGCTCTCGCCCTCGCGGAGATCGACCCAGATGCGGAGGGTTTGGGTAGCGTCGGGAATGCCCACCCCGCGGCCGGTCGGCGGCACATCGATCGAGCGGATCAGGTCGTCGAAGGTCAGCTCGGAGAGGTCGCTGCGGAACCAGAGCATCTCGCGGGCGTCGCGCGGCTCGATGGCCAGCAGGTCGACGGCCGAGGCGGTGCCCACGCTGCGCCCGGCGGCGACGCCGGAGCGATGCACCGAGCTGAGGCGCTCGACGCCCTCGATCTCGGCTAGGCGGCGCTCGACGCCGGCCGGGGAGGAGTAGGCCGCGTCGCCGAGCTGCACGCGGTGCTCGACCCCCGCGTCGTACTGGATGCGCTCGGTCAGCGAGCGGTCCACGGTGTCGGCGTAGGAGGCGGCGAAGGTGCCCAGCGCCGCGCCCAGCATCAGCAGGATCGTGAGGCGCGCGGCGGGGCCGACGGTGCGCGAGACGTAGCGCAGCGTGGCGGCGATCGAGAGCGGGAAGCGGTCGTAGGTCAGCCAGGCGACGGCGCGGTAGAGCCAGGGCAAAATGCGCAGGATGACCAGCGTCGCGGCCAGGGCGAAGAGAATCGGGGTGCTGAGCAGCAGCGGGTCGGCGGAAAGTCCGCCCACGCTGTTGCGCTCGAAGACCGTGCCGCGCAGGTCGGCCTCGAAAATCAGCCCCACGGCGACCAGCACCAGCGCGATGTCGAGGTAGTAGCGCTGTAGCGCGTTCTGCCCCGCCGGGCGGGTCAGGCCGCGCAGGCGCTCCGAGAGCACGCGGGTGCGGCTGGCGAAGATCAGCGGCACGAGCATAAAGACGACGGCGACGATCGCGCCCCCGGCGGCCAGCAGGAAGGCGTCGTCGGTCAGGGTCACGTTGATCGGCGCGCCGCCCGTGAGCGGCTCGAAGATGCCCGTGTAGCCGAGCGCGCTGATCACCCCGGCGGCGATCAGCGGACCGATGATCGCCGAGACGACGGCCAGCACGAGGCCTTCGATGGCCGTGAGTCCGAGCACCTGTCCCAGCGCCGCGCCGCGGCTGCGCATCGAGAAGAGCTCCTCGCGGCGCTGCGCCACGAGCACGCCGGAAACGACCACGATGTAGAAGAGCGCGATGCCGACGATCTGCGCCAGCAGCAGCAGGATCGGCGCGCGGGCGAAGGAGAGATCGCGCGTGAAGTCGTCCAGCCGCGGCTCGACCGGGCTGAGCACCGAGCCGCCCGCGCTGCGCAGATCCGCGCGCAGCAGGTCGAAGGTGGACTGCGTGTCCTCGAGGATCGCGACATTGAGCTGATCGGTGTCGAGCTCGCTGATCCAGGTGACGTTGACCGGGTACTGGCCGATCAGCTCGGTGAGGTACTGGTCGAAGGTGGTGGTGGAGACGATCAGCGGAAGCAGTTGCGCGCGCGGCGCGCCGACGAAAATCGGGCCGACGATGTTGCGCGGAATGCGCGACCAGAAGGGGCTGGCGCGGTCGTCGGGCTGGACCAGCGCGGTGACGACGACGGGCACGACGCGCTCGACGCTGAGCGTCGGCTGGCAGGGCGGGCGCGGCGGCGGCGGCGGGCCGCCCGGCGGCGGCGGCGGCTCGCGGTCGCATTCGTCGAATGCGTCGCGGAGGTTGAAGCGGTGGCCGGGCTCGATGCCGTACTGCTGGGCGATGTAGGCCGGCAGCGCGACCTGCAGGGGTTCGCGCAGCTCGCCGCCGCCCAGCGCGTCGCTGTACTCGACCTGCGGCGGAAAAGGCAGCCGCCCGGCGACGACCTCGAGCTGGTCCAGCGCGCCGTCGAGCGCGGTAAACAGGGCGGTGGGCGAATCCTGCACGCCGGGCCGCGGGGGCTGATCGGCGCTGATCGGGATGGTCGAGATGAAGCGGCGGCGGCCGGATTCGAGCTCCCCGAAGCGGGCGGCGACGCTCTGCTCGACGTATTCGCGGGCGGCCACATTTGGCCCGCCGCTGAGCGGCTCGCCGTTGAGCGAGGCGAAGGACTGGCGGCGGTCTTCAATCTGGTTGCGCAGGGTGACTGTGAGGGAAAGGTCCGAGACGGCGCGGGTGTAGATGGAGGTGGCGGCCATGAGAATGGCGGCGACGAGAATGCCGGCGGCGATGACGAGCTGGAAGCGCCAACTGTCGCGCATGCGGCGGAAGACGAAGGCGAGCACGACCGCGGGGGTTTCCACGTAGCTTCGCTCCGTCGGCTGCCCCGTATGCCAAAGTCCGATACGGGTCCGGCTTGTAGTCTACGTACAGCCCGCCTGACGGTCATCGCCGCCGTTCACACGCGGGCGCTCCGGCTGAGAGAGACGCTGCGGTGAAGTTCGCCTGATGTCGAATTTGTTCAGCGCCATCTTCGCTGCCTGGCCGACGGCGCTGCGAATCGCGGTGCGCCGCCTGAACGGCAACCGCCGGCTGATGGCCGCCGTCGCGATCGGAGTGATTCTGGCCGTGGCGCTGATGGCGAGCACCGTGATCTACCGCGGCGCGCTGCGCCAACTGGGCCTGCAAACGGATCTGAGCCGCGTGCCCGACGCGGAAATCGATGTGCGCGTGCTGAACTCGGCGCACGGGCTGGCGCGCGGGCTTTCGGACGAGTCGTTCGCGACGATCGATCGCCGGCTGCGGCTGCCCAGCGACTACATCTCGGAGACGATCAAGTCGCTCACCTCGGCGACCTTCTTCATGACGGAGTTGGGCGAGACGCCGCCGGATCAGGATCCGCGCGATCGCGGCCGGGTGCTCTATTTCGAGGGCGTGCGGGACAAGGTGGAGCTGGTGTCGGGGCGCTGGCCGGCGGCGGGCGGGACGGCGACGCCGGAGGCTCCGCCGACGATCGAGGTGGCGATCGGGCAGCGCGCGGCGGAGGCGGGCGGCTTCGAGCTGGGCACGCAGCGGGCGATCCACCCGTCCTGGCAGGACGACACCGCGCCGATCACCGTGGAAGTGGTGGGGATCGTCTCGCCGATCGACTACACCGACCGCTACTGGGGCGTGCGGCGGGATCATTTCCAGGTGCCGACCGAGACGACCGACGCGTTCGCCTTCTTCGCGCCGCGCGAAACGCTGGTGGACACGATGGCGGGGTACCTGCCGACGCTGCGGGCGCGGCTCGAAGTGCTGGCCATGATCGACCGCCAGGCGTTCACCTCGGACCTGGCGGCCGACGCGGCGCTGCGCTTCCGCGGAGCGTTCGAGGCGATCACCAAGGAGATCGAGCGGACGCGGATCGAGACGGAGATCGTCAAGACGCTCGACGCCTATGAGACGAAGGAGTTCTTCTCCTCGATTCCGCTGCTGGTGCTGACCCTCCAGATCGTGGGGATCGTGCTGTTCTATCTGGTGCTGGTCTCGACGATGGTGGTCGAGCGGCAGTCGGCGGAGGTCGCGCTGCTCAAGAGCCGCGGCGCCGGGCTGTGGCACATCATGGCGATCTCGGCGATCGAGGGTCTGCTGCTGGTCGCGCTGGGGCTGGGGCTGGGGCCGCTGGTGGCGCAGGAGGCGATCGCCCTGCTGGGCTTCTCGCCGGCCTTTGAGGGGCTGACGGGCGGCGCGCGGCTGAGCGTCGAGCTGACCGGCGAGACATTCATCTGGGCGGGCATCGGCGCGGCGCTGGCGTTCGTCGCGCTGCTCTGGCCGGCCTGGCGCTCCAACCGCGCGACGGTCGTCCACTACGTGCGCTCCACCTCGCGGCCGCAGGACAAGCCGGCCTTCCAGCGCTACTACCTGGATCTGGTCGTGGTCGGGGTGGGCGCGCTGCTGTTCTTCCAGCTGCAGGAGTCGGGCTCGCTGGTCACCGAGGACCTCTTCGGCGGGCTCGATCAGGATCCGCTGCTGCTGATCGCGCCGGCGGTGTTCGTGGTGACCGTGGCGGTGCTGTTCCTGCGGCTCTTCCCGCTGCTGCTGTCGGCGTTCGCCTGGGTGGCGCGGCAGGTGGGCGGGGCGTCGATGCAGATGGTGCTGTGGCACCTGACCCGCGCCCCGGTGCAACCGGGCCGCCTGGCGCTGCTGCTGATCATGGCGACCAGCCTGGGGATGTTCGGGGGAACGTTCGGGGCCACGCTGGATCGCTCATTCGACGATCGCGCGGCCTATGAGTCCGGCGCGGCGCTGCGGCTGGCGGATATCCGCTCGGGCGGCGCGTCGGCGCAGATGCTGGAGGCGGATTTGGCCGACGCGCCGGGCATCGCGGCGATGTCGCAGGTGGTGCGGGCCAACGGAAGCTACACGCGCGGGGTGCTGGACGTGACCGACGCGACAGTGCTGGGCGTGGACCCGGAGTCGTTCCGCGATGTGCTCTGGTATCGGGACGATTTCGCGGTGGACGGGATCGGCAATCTGCTGGGTCGGCTGGAAGCGCCGCAGGTGGAGGTCGCCGAGCTGAGCGTGCCGGCGGCGGCGCGCTACATCGGCGTCTGGATCTGGCTGCCGAACTCGCGCGGCGCGCTTTCGCCGACGATCCGGGTGCAGAACGCGGAAGGGCGCTACCGGGATGTGGGCTTGCAAGGTCTGCCGCGCGGCGCGCGCGGCTTCGGCGGGGCGTTTCGCGAGGGCTGGCAATTCCTGGTCGGCGATCTGCGGGGCGGCCCGCGCGGCGGCGACGAGGGACCCTGGCAGGTGCTGGCGCTGGGCGTGCGCACGCCCAGCTTCAGCAGCTTCTCCGGCGATCTGGTCTACGACGACATCCAGTACAGCGTTTCGGCGGAGCTGCCCGAGAACTGGGTGCAGAACGGGTTCGACGACGGGGTGGTAATCGAAGGGTTTGAGACGCAGGGGCGCTGGACAGTCTTCTCGGACATCCTGCGCGAGCCGTGGCCGGACGACGCGCGGCTGGACGACTCGGAGGTCTACAGCGGTTCGTCGGCGATGCGCTACCGCTGGACGCGGGCGATTCGCTCGGGGGTGCCGCGCGGGGTGCGGCTGGTCGGCCCGGAGAGCCCGGCCCCGGTGCTGGCGAGCAACGCATTCCTGGCCGAGGCCGGGCTGGAGGTGGGCTCGGAAGTCAAGATCGGCGTGGCGAACATCTTCGTGCCGGTGGTGATCGTGGGCTCGTTCGACCTGTTCCCCACCTGGGATCCGGCCGGCGGGCGCTCGCTGCTGATCGCGGACCGCGACTATCTCGACTACCGGGTGAACCGCAATCCGACGAGCGGAGGATCACTCGCGCCGACGGAGGTCTGGGTGCGCCCGACCGACGAGGCGGGGCTACAGGAGTTGCGCAGCTATCTGGAGCTCTCGCCGCCGTGGATTCACACCCCCTGGGATGTGGAGGCGATCCGCCAGCTGCAGGATGAGGATCCGCTGGTGGCGGCCGGCTGGGAGGGGCTGTTGTTCATCACGTTCATCGCGATCGTGCTGCTCAGCGCGCTGGGCTTCCTGGTCGCGTCGGTGCTGGTCGCGCAGCAGCAGCAGGGCGAGTTCGCGGTGCTGCGCACGATGGGCTTTTCGACGCGGCAGGTGCTGATCGTGGTGGGGCTGGAGAAGCTGCTGATCATCTTCGTGTCGATGGCGATCGGCACGCTGCTGGGCCTGCAACTGGGGGTGATGATGCTGGAGTTCGTGGGCTTCGTCGAGACCGGCGAGGCGCTGCTGCCGCCGTTCGTGACGGTGACGGACTGGGCGACGATCGGCGGCGCCTACGGGGTGCTGGGGCTGGTCTTCCTGGGGGCAATCGCGATCATCGTGGCGCTGTACATGCGAATGGCGATCGGGCAGATTTTGCGGATCGGGACGGAGTAGAGAGTAGGGGTTCCTGCCTGCGCCGGAATGACGGGGCGGGAGGGGGGATTAGGCGGGGGAGAGGTTGAAGGCTTGGGCGAGGAGCTTGTAGGAGCGGACGCGGGCCTCGAAGTCGTGCGTGATGGTCAGGACGATGAACTCGTCTACGTCGTAGGTGTTGGCCAGCTCTTCCAGGCGGCTGCGGACTTTTTCGGGGGAGCCGTGAATGCTGCGGGCTTGCATGTAGGCGAGGTAGTCCAGTTCGGGCTGGGTGTAGGGGAAGGCCAGGGCTTCTTCAACGGAGGGGATGCCCCCGCGCACGCCCCGGTTGCCCTGCACGCGCCAGCACCAGCGGCTCCAGCAGAGCCGCTCGGCCGCTTCGTCGGTTTCGGCGACCGTGACGGAGACGCCGAGGCTGGCCTGCGGCTCGGCGCCGACGGGCGAAGGCTGGAAGCGGTCGCGGTACTTGTGCACGACCTGCTCGCCCCCTTCGGGGGAGATGAAGTGGGCGAAGCAGAACGCCCAGCCGAGCTCGGCGGCGATGTGCCCGCCGTAGTGCGAGGAGCCGAGCATCCAGAGATCGGGCATGGGCGCGTTGGGCGGCGCGGCGTGGACGCCGCGGTACTCGTGGTCGGGCGGGAGATCGTCGGCGAGCCAGCCGTAGAGGTCGAGCAGTTGCTCGGGAAAGTGGTCGATGCCCAGCGCGCCGGGGCCGTGGACGAGCGCGCGCGCCGTGCGTCCGTCGCTGCCGGGCGCGCGGCCGACGCCGAGATCGATGCGGCCGGGGAACTGGGTGGTGAGGGTGCGGAAGTTTTCGGCGACCTTGAGGCTGCTGTAGTGGGGCAGCATGATGCCGCCGGAGCCGACCCGGATCCGCTCGGTGCGCGCCGCGACCTGGGGAATCAGGATTTCGGGCGAGGCGCAGGCGAGCGAGCCGGCGTTGTGGTGCTCGGCCAGCCAGTAGCGCGAGTAGCCGAGCCGGTCGCAGGCTTCGGCCAGCTGAAAGGTCTCGGCGATGGCCTGGGCGGCGCTGCCGCCGGAGCGGATGGGGATCTGATCCAGCACGCCGAGTCGCATGGGCCCGCCTCCGTGTCGCAGCGTACATCCGCCCTGCGGCCCGCAGGCTTTAGGCTTGAAGCGCCATGACAAACGACACCAATCACTTCAACGAGGCCAGCCAGCGAATCATCGACGCCTGGGAAGGGCGCGCGGTCGAGGACTATGTGAGCGCCGCGACGCGGCAGCTGACGGCCGGCAGCCTGATCGACTGGGGGCTGGCCGGTCGGCCGCCCAAGACGGACGCGCCGCCGATCTCGCTGCGCGGGGGAATTCCGGACGCGGAGACGCAGCCGCGCGAGCAGTTGCTCGCGGCGATGCGGCGGGTGCTGGCGGAGCCGGGCGACGCGGCGCTGGTCTACGGCGGTCCGCAGGGCTTCGAGCCGCTGCGCGAGGAAATCGCGCGGTTCTTCGCGCCCAATCACCCGGCCGCTCCGGGGGCGGATTGGTATCTGCTGACCAACGGCGCGGCGGGGGCGATTGAGGCGGTCTGCTCGGCGCTGATCGATCCGGGCGATGTGGTGATCAGCGAAGCGCCGACATTCGCGGGGTCGCTGCGCACGATTCGGGGGAAGCAGGCGGACGTGATCGGGGTGGGGATGGACGCGGAGGGGATTCGGCTGGATCGGCTGGAGGCGGCGCTGGACGAGGTCGAGTCGGAAGGTCGGCGGGTGAAGCTGATCTACACGCAGCCGACGTTTCAGAATCCGACGGGGTTGACGGCGACGCTGGAGCGGCGGCTGGGTCTGCTCGAGCTGGCGGCGCGGCGAGGGGTGTTCATCCTCGAAGATCACGCCTACTCGGAGCTGTGGTTCGACGGGCCGCCGCCGCCCACGCTGTCGGAGTTGAGCCACGGGCACGGAGTGTTCACGATCGGGACATTCTCGAAGGTGATCGCGACTGGCCTGCGGGTGGGCTGGGTGCAGGCGCGCCCGGAGTGGGTGGGCGCGTTGCTGCCCTCGCGCTTCGATATGGGCAACAGTCCGTTACTGCACCGGATGATTTACGAGTACATGGCGCGCGGGGATTTCCGCGAACATGTGGCGCGAATGCGGGCGCTGTACCAGCGCAAAGCGGAGACGCTGGCGGACGCGCTGGGCGATTTCGGCGAGCCGTATTTCGAGATCACGCAGCCGCAGGGCGGCTTCTTCCTCTGGCTGCGGCTGCGCGAAGGACTGAGCGCCGAGCGAATTCACGACGCGGCGACGGAACAGGCGGTGTACTTCGGGCCGGGCGATCGCTTCTACCCGAACGGCGATTTGGGCGGAGATCCGCAGGCGATTCGCATTGCCTATTCGTGGCCGCCGCTGGAAACGCTGGAAGCCGCGGCGGGGCGGATCGAGCTGGCGTTCGCGGAGGCGGCCGGCTGAGCGGTCGGGCGCGGAGAGGATCGGCTGCTGCGATGGCGACCGCCAGTCCTGCTCCGAGCGGCGCAATTGAGTTTGACGGCGCGCGGCTGCCCTACGCGGTGCGGCGCGGCGACCAGCCGCAGGCGACGGTCGCGCTCACGGGCGAAGTGCCGGACTTCCAGCTGATCGTCGATGTCGGCGGGGAGGCGCAGGCCGAGGCGATCGGCGCGGCGCTGGAGGCGCTGGCTCTCGATGAGGCGCAGGCGAGCTGGCTGCGCACCCAGCTTCGCCTGCCGCCCGACTTTCGCACGCCGACCGCGATCACCGTTAGCGAAACACCAACAACGCCCAGCTGGACGCAAGCGCCGAGCGGTGCGATCGCGTTCGAGAATAAGCAGATCGCGTACGCGGTGCGACGGCACTCGCGGCGCAAGCAGATTGAAGTTTCGGTCGTCGATGGCGCGCTGCTGGTGAAAGCGCCGCACAAGCTGCCGGACGCGGAAGTCCGCGCGATGGTGGTTGATCTGATCGGGCGAAACAAGGCGTGGCTGCGCGAGCAGCTGCGTCCGGCGCGGCGCGACGGAGAAACCCGTACTCCCGCGCCACGGGGCGAGGTCGAGTTCGATGGCGAGACGCTCGAATACTTCACCCGACGGCATCCACGGCGCAAGCGGACCGCGCTCGGGATTGATAACGGGCGGCTGGCGGTGCGGGCCGGGCCGCGGATTTCGGACGCGCAGATTCACAAAGACGTACTGGAGATCGTTCGGGAGCGCGGAGACTGGATCCGCAAGCAGCTCGACCGTCCGCGGGTGCGTCCGCTGTGGTTTGAGGTGCGCGACGGCGGCAATCTGCTCTATCTGGGCCAGCGCTATCCAGTGCGCGAGGATCCGAGCGCGCCGGAGGCGGTGATGCTCGACGAGCGCGGTTTCCGGCTGCGCTCGGCGGATCCGGCGGTGGTCAGGCGCTGGCTCTGGCGGCGGGCCGAGCAGGAAGTCGAGCAGCGAGTCGAGCGCTGGTCGCGGGAGATCGGCGAGCATCCGTCGTGGGTGCAGGTCGTCGATGTGCAAAGTTACTGGGGGCAGGCGAACGTCGAAACGCGGGAGATTAACTTCAACTGGCGGTTAATCTTCGGACCCGAGCAACAGCTCGACGACGTGGTGGTGCACGAGCTATGCCACCTGCGGATTAAGGGGCACCAGCGGGATTTCTGGGAGCTGGTCGAGCGGTTCAGGCCGGGCGCGCGCAAGCGTCGGGCGGAGTTCAAACAGATTGCGGCGGAGATGGTCTGGGATCCAATGCGCTCGCCGATACGTCGGTCGGGGTTCGCGCGCGAGCCGTGGGCCGAGGAGGACGACTGGTAGGGGCGCCAGTCGCGGCGAGAGGGGCGCGGCGCAGGCGCTTGGTGTATGATTGGGCTATGACGACCCGCGCCAGCTACCACGTTGAGACCGCGAACGAGTTCCAGGCGAAGGCGCATGCCTATCTCCGGGAAGGCGACCTGCTGCAGGCGTCGGAAAAGGGCTGGGGCGCTGTGGCTCGGATGGTCAAAGCCGTCGCGGAGACGCGCGGCTGGCGGCACAGTTCGCACGGCGATCTGTACCGCGCCATCGACCGTCTGGCAAAGGAATTGGGCGACGATCGGATTCAGAATCTCTTCCGCTCAGCCAGCGCGCTGCACCAGAACTTCTATGAGGGGTACATGCCCGAGGGGGCGGTCGCCAGCGGTCTCAAGGACGTTGAGGAGATCACCGACTTGCTGGCGACATTCGTCGACTGAGCGGCAGCCTGCCGCGCCTACTCGCTCAGCTAGATTTCGGTGCTGTGCAGCCAGCGCTCGGCGCGCGTATCGGCGGGAAAAACCGCAACGGCGGGAAGATGCGCTCGCCGCCGGCGGCGGGCGACAAGGCGGGTAAGTGCGGTTTGTCTGCCGGTATGGTCGCCTGGCATGAGGTGCTCTCTGGCTTGAAGGCAGGCGCGTTGCTGCGCAGGCTAGCTTGGACTGCGTAGGTTCCTGCCTGCGCAGGAATGACGGTAAGAGAGCGCCGGACCTGCGCGAGAGACGCGGCGCAGGCGAGCGGTGTATGATCGCGGCATGACGACCCGTGCGAACTACCATGTTGAGACCGCGAACGAGTTCCAGGCGAAGGCGCATGCCTATCTCCGGGATGGCGACCTGCTACAGGCGTCGGAGAAGGGCTGGGGCGCTGTGGCTCGGGTGGTCAAAGCCGCCGCGGAGACGCGCGGCTGGCGGCACAGTTCGCACGGCGATCTGTACCGCGCCATCGACCGTCTGGCGAGGGAAATGGGCGACGATCGGATCCAGCTCCTCTTCCGCTCAGTCAGCGCGCTGCACCAGAACTTCTATGAGGGGTACATGCCCGAGGAGACGGTCGCCGACAGTCTCAAGGATGTAGAGGAGATCACCGGCCTGTTGGCGGCGTTCGTCGACTGAGCGGCAGCCTGCCGCGCCTACTCGCTCAGCTCGATTTCGGTGCTGTGCAACCAGTGGTCGGCGCGCGTATCGGCGGGGAAAAACCGCAACGGCGGGAAGATGCGCCCGCCGCTGGTTGGGCTGAAGGCGAACTCGATTCGGCCGTCGGCGCGCAGGCGGGCGTTGATCCGGCCGATTTCGACGCCGTGGATTTCGATCGGGTTGGTACGCAGCCAGTGATCGAGTTTCGCGCTCACGGGGAAGTAGCGCTGCCGCGGGAATACTCGCTCGCCGCCGGTGGCGGGCAGCCAGGCGGCCTCAAGGCGTCCGTCCGCGAGGCGGCGGGCGACGATTTGGCCGCTGCTGAAGTCGGCGGGCTGGCGCAGCCAGGCGGGGACATCGGCGGCGCCGTTGTAGATCATCCAGCAGACCGCCGCCCCATCCACGCGCACAGCGCAGGTGTGGTAGTTGCCGGCGCTGACCGAGCGATACTTACCTGCGGGCGGCTGCGCCTGGCCGTCGAATGTGTACCCCCAGCACTCGATCGCGCCTGTCTCGCGCAGCCCGCAACTATGCCACCCGCCCGCGCTGACCGCACTGAAGCGCCCCGGAGGCGCGTCTGCTTGGCCGTACCCATTGTCTCCCCAGCACTCGACCTCGCCCGTCTTGCGCAGTCCGCAACTATGGGATCCGCTGGCGCTGAGCGCGCTGAATTGCCCCGCAGGTGCGTCTGCTTGGCTGGAGCCGTCCGATCTCCAGCACTCGATCTCGCCTGTCTCGCGCAGTCCACAGCTGTGCCACCCGCCTGCACTGACCGTGCTGAAGTACCCCGATGGCGCGTCCGTTTGGCCCCACTCGTTGTTTCCCCAACACCCGACCTCACCCGTCTCACGCAGTCCGCAGCTATGCCCCGCACCCGCGCTGACCGCGCGGAAGCGACCCGAAGGCGCATTCGTTTGGCCGGACTCGTTGTTTCCCCAGCACTCGACCTCGCCCGTTTCGCGCAGCCCGCAGGTGTGAGCTCCGCCAGCGCTGACCGCGCTAAAGTGCCCCGCCGGCGCGTCCGCTTGACCATCGTCGTTCCGCCCCCAGCACCCGATCTCACCCGACTCACGCACCGCACAGCGATGCTCGCCCCCTACGCTGATCAGACTGAAACGTCCATCTAGTGCGTCCAATCGGCCCCAGTTAAGGTCTCCCCAGCATTCGATTTCGCCGAACCTGCGCAGCCCGCAACTGTGCGAATAACCCGCTTCGACGGCGCTGAAGCGGCCCTGTGGCGCCCTCGTTTGGCCCCAACTCGAGTCGCCCCAACAGATCGCCTCGCCGGATCCGCGCAGCACCCCGCAACTGTGCCATGCGCCCACGCCAATCGTCTTGAAGCGCCCCTCTGGACTGAAATGCCCGTTTGCGACTACCCAGCTATAGGCTCCCCAGCACTCCACTTTGCCGGATTCGCGCAATCCACAAGTGCCTTGCGCGCCCGCGCCAACCGCGCTGAAGCGCCCTGTCGGCGCATCCGTTTGGCCCCATTCGTTGCTTCCCCAGCACTCGATCTCGCCCGTCTCGCGCACCCCGCAACTGTGTAACCTGCCGGCGCTAACGGTGTTGAAGCGCCCCGCCGGCGCGTCTGTTTGGCCATGCTCGTTCCATCCCCAACACTTGACCTCGCCGGAGTCGAGTAGCCCACAGTTGTGGTACCCGCCCGCACTGACCACGTTGAAGCGCTCGGGCGGCGCATCTGCTTGGCCGGCCCAGTTGCCTCCCCAGCACTCAACCTCGCCCGTCTCGCGCAGCCCGCAGGTGTGAGAATCGCCCGCGCTGACCAGGCTGAAGCGCCCTGCCGGGGCGTCTGTCTGGCCGGCGAGGTTCGCTCCCCAGCATTCGATCTCGCCGGAGTTGAGTAATGCACAGGCATGGTCGCCATCGCTGCCAAGCGTGATCGCGACCGCCCAGCGGCTTTCCTGCGCGGCGGTGTGTTGCCAGTTGCCGGCAGAGCCCAAGGCGATGGCGGCGAAGAGTAGCAGCGCGGCGAGCGCGAGGTGGGTGAGTGCGATCCGTCTGCGGGTGTGGGCGCCTGGCATGAGGTGCTCTCTGGCTCAAAGAAGTGGGCGCGCTGCTGCGCAGGCTATCTGGAATTGTGTCGTTCCTGCCTGCGCAGGAATGACGGAGCTGAGCGTAGGTGTGGCGGGTGGAGGTTGGGTGCTGGGCGCGGCGAGATACCCGCGGCGAGCGCGGGCATGACGGATCTCGTGGGGACAGGCCCTAGTCGGCGGGTTGCGGTTCCGGGGCAGGCTCCTGGAGGAAATCGGGAACTTCCTGGCCGGCGTCGCGGAACGCTTTGGCGAGAATGTCGTTGCGGCTGAAAGAGACCGCGCCGCCGCCGGAGGCGACCCATTGCTGGGTGCCGTGGACCGAGTCGAGCTGCGACTGGAAGCGCGGCGCCACGTAGCGGGCGAAGAGCTCGTAGGAGCGGCGGATGCCTTCGCGGTCGGCCCACTCGTGGGCGAGCATCATCAGCCCGCCGAAGCCGCCGGAGTTCTCCTGCAATCCTTCGATCACGGCGATGGCGTCGTCGGGCGTGCCGATGATCGCGCCGCCGGTTTCGACCGCGCCCTCGGGCGTCTCGGCGGAGCCGGGCAGCACCGCGCCGAGCGTGTCGCGGAAGTAGTCGATCTGCCACGCGCGCCAGCCCTCGCGGCACTCTGCGAAGGCGCGCTCGCGGGTCTCGGCGATGTACATGGGAATGACCATCCGCCACTTGTTGCGGTCGACCGCCGTGCCGTGGCGCTCGGCGGCCTCTTCCACCTCGATCCACTGCCCCTCGAGGTTGCTGCGCCCCCCCGGCAGGTAGACGCCGATGCTGAGCATCCCCATGCCGTATTTCCCGGCGACCTGGCGGCCGGCGGGCGAGACGGTGCTGGCGACGGCCATCTCGAAATGCGGCTTGGTGTAGGGCGAGACCTGGAGGCGCGCGTCAACCAGCTTGAACCAGTCGGTCTCCATGTTGACGGGGCCGTCCTGGCGGAGCAGGGCGTGGATCGCTTCGAGCGATTCATCCATCCGCACGCGCTGGGTGAGCGGGTCGATGCCCATCATGGCGGCGTCGGAGGAGAGCGCGCCGGGACCGACGCCCATCATCGCGCGGCCGCGGGTCATGTGGTCGAGCTGAATCATGCGGTCGACGGCCATCAGCGGGTGGTGGTAGGGCAGGCTGACGACGCCGGTGCCGAGGCGGATGTTGCGGGTGCGCTCCGCGGCGGCGGCGATGAAGACCTCGGGCGAGGCGATCAGCTCCCAGCCGGCGCTGTGGTGCTCGCCGATCCACGCTTCGTCGTAACCGAGCTGGTCGAGCCATTCGAGCAGCTCGAGGTCGCGGTGCAGCGCCAGCGAGGGGTTTTCCCCGACGCGGTGGAAGGGCGCCATGAAGATTCCGAAGTCCATTCGTCCGTCGCTGGCCATCTGCGGGCTCCTTCCGCGGCGTTGAGCGGCATTGGGCGGCATTGAGCGGCGCCGCTGCCTATACTCGGCTGGTAGCCGCAGTCTAGCCGCGCAGGAGGCATAATGGGCCGCTTCGATCCGACGATTGACTGGCGCGAGGCATACGCGCGGCGGCTGTGCGCCCCGGAGCAGGCGGCGCGGCAGTTCCGCTCGGGCGATCACCTGTGGATGCCGCCGGGCCACGCCTCGCTGCCGATCCTGGAAGCGCTGGCGGCGCGCAAGGATGAGCTCGAGGGCGTCGAAGTGCGGGCGGTGATCGTGCCCGACGCGGGCTGGTTCACCGAGGAACACATGCGGGCGTTCCACCTCGCGCCGCAGTTCGGCACACTGTTCGACCGCGAGGCGATCAACGCGCGAATCGCGGATTACCACCCCTACTGGCTGGTCGGCATTCACAAGGCGTGGGACGCGGGGCGCGAGGATGAGGCGTGGCCGATCGATGTGCTGCAAATCCGCGTCTCGGAGCCGAACGAGGCGGGCTACGTCTCGCTGGGCGGCAGCGTATGGGACGGCGTGTCGTCGGCCAAGCGGGCGAAGAAGGTGATCGCCGAGGTCAACCCGAACGTGATCGAGACATTCGGCGATTCGTGGCTGCACGTTTCGGAGATCGACCACTTCGTGCCGGGCGACTCGCCGGTGGTGGTGGATCTGGAGCATCCGCCGCCGAGCGAGGTGGACCTGGGCATCGCGCACCACGTGGGCGAGTTGGTGCGGGACGGCGATACGATTCAGGTCGGGGTGGGCTCGCATACGGGCGCGCTGCCGCGGCTGGGCGCGTTCGACGAACGGGAGAACCTGTCGTACTTCGCGGAGCTGACCGTCGAGGGCCTGGTGCCGCTGGTCGAGCGCGGGGTGATCACGGGGAAGTACTCGGATACGCATCCGGACAAGTTCGTCGCGACGGTGATCGGCAATACCCCGGAAGAGCACGCGGTGGTGCATCGCAATCCGGCGTTCGAGACCTACGGGATCGAGTATCTGTTGGACCCGCGCCAGATTGCGCGCAACGAGCGGATCGTGGCCATCAATGGGGCGCTGACGGCGGATCTGTCGGGGCAGATGGGGGTGCATACGATCGGGCCGCGGGTCTACGCGGGTGTAGGCGGTCATCTGGCATTCGCGCTGGGCGCGTATCTCGCGCCAAAGGGCCGCTACGTGGCCGTGCTGCCCTCAACCTCGCGCGACGGCGCGATTTCAACAATCATGCCGCAGTTCGAGCCGGGCCAGATCGTAACGGTGCCGCGCGATATCGCGGACACGGTGGTAACGGAGCACGGAATCGCGCGACTGCTGGGCAAGACAGTGCGCCAACGCGCCGAGGAGCTAATTGCAGTAGCGCATCCCGACTTCCGCGGAGAGTTGCGCACAGCGGCGCAGAAACTGTTTTGGCCGTAGGGAAGGGATTCATACCGTGGCCGCCACCAAACGCTTCGTCTGCCTCGCAAACTCTCGGAAGAACAAAGAGCGTTGTGTTGCCGGTCGCGAGCTGCTCAAAGGAAAAGTCGGGCCTTGGATGCGTCCGGTAATCGCGAAGACCGGTTTCGTGGATGAACGCTCGCGTCTGTACGCCGATGGGAGCGAGCCTCAACTCGGCGATGTGATCCAACTCTCGGTCCGAAAGCATGAGGGGCGCTTCGATCATCAACGCGAGAACTGGATAGTTAATTCCAAGACGCGCTGGCAACGTGTTGAGCGCTTTGATTGGTCACAGCTTAGGAGTCTCGCAGAGAGTACGGAGCCACTATTCGCTTCGGCAGCAGTGGTTGGCGATCGGCGCGGTCGCAATGATCGTATTCCTGAGTGGGATGCGCACCGACTCACTACTTCACTCCGGTTGATTTACGTCCCGCACATTCGCCTGCATCCATTACGTGACGGACCTCGACGCTTCGACGGCGAGTTCGCTCTAGGCGATGTGGAGTACCGTCTGCGAATCACAGACCCTGCCTTTGCTGAAGCACAGCCTCGACCCACGTACGATCGAGACCTTGGCGAGTGCTTACTGACGATCAGCCTGGGTGAACCCTGGCGGCGTCAGGATTCTAGTGGCCCTAAGCATTGCTACCGCCTGATCGCCGGGGTTATTGAGCGAGCGCGCTATGGGTGAGCATATCGGAAGCCCTTACAGTCAAGCGCTTCGGCTACTTCGCGCTTCAACTCGATCTGCCTCTGAAACGAAAGACCCCCGCCAGTGCGGCGCAAGCGCCGGACGGCGGGGAAGATTGACTCCCGCCTTTCGGTCGGGGCAAAGACAATTATCTACCGCATCTTCACCAAAGTCAATCGCCTCGTATGCCTTGGCTTGCACATGTGGATGACGTGGAATCAGCACCTCTCTGTTGGCTGACGAGCGTGTTTTGGACCGTAGAGGCGCGATCAGCGCGTGCCGCGGCTGCGGGGACGCTGCGGCACATACGACGTTTTGTCGCTCACTTGCTGGTAGTCGGTCAGATCGAGCCAGTGGCACCAGATGCGCCGATGGGCGGCGAGGCGGCGGTTTCGCCGCCTGCGCGGCGTTCGCCAGGCAGCTACCTCAACAGTGACCGAGAGGTCTCGCACCAACTCGACTACCGGTTCGAAATCCGCATCAAGCGAGAAGATCACGCCGATGTCGTAGGCGCCTCGATGTGCGCCATCCACGAAGTCGGTAGCCAAGTGGACATCGACGCCTTTCTCGCGGAGTAGGCCGCCGGGCGATCCCTTCAGGCTGCGCGCGAATACTCTCACTCGTGGGTCGGTTTGCCAAGCCGCGATTTGCCGTCGAGCTGCGATGTTTCCGATTGCGTCCTGTTCGGCGGTTGGAATGCCGCGATAGACGCGCACCTGAGACAGCGTTCGCTCTCGACCTTGATGCGCTCGGCGAGCGATCATCTCGCCGAGCGCCGCCGGCCAAATCTGCCCCAGTCGGCTCGGGCCCGTCGAATCGTGGAACGCGCGACGGGCGTCGTTGTACACGTTCTGGTAGTCAATGAACAGGGCGACGCGCTCGGTTGTCATGCGATTGCCGCTGGGGAGCGAGAGCAGAGCGAGTTGGGGCGTCAGCGTGTGGTGCAGCTCCCGCCGTGCGGCGCGGAGCGCCGGACGGCGGGGCGGATTGGCAGGCTTGCGCCCACCTGCTCATTATGCGCTGCTGCTTCGGCGGAGTCAAGCTGGGCGTCCTACGGCTATTCTGTGCTGGCATTGGAAGGTGAGCGGTCAATGGCGGAGACCAAGCGCATCGTCTGCCTGGCCAACTCGCGCAAGGGCGGGGCGCATTGCGTGGCGGGGCGCGAGATCGTGGGCAACCGCTTTGCCGGCTGGCTGCGTCCGGTGGGCGGCTCAAACGGCGCCGTCGCCGCGCCCGACCGCTGCTACGCCGACGGCTCCGAGCCGCAGCTGGGCGACGCAATCGAGCTCTCCCTGAACGAGCGCGAGCGGCGGCGCGATCACCAGCAGGAGAACTGGATGCTGGACCGCGGCAAGCGCTGGGAGCGGCTCGGCCGCGTCCCGTGGCGCAGGCTCGCGGAACTAACCGAGGGCGACGAGCCGCTGTGGATTAACGACGCGGCGACCGATACCGCCTACGGACTGAACAACTGCATTTTCGCGTCCCGAGTGCGCGCCATTTCGACATCGCTGCGGTTCATCCGCGTGCAAGGCCTGCGGCTCTACGTCGAGCGCGACAGGCGCAACCCGGATCATGATCGGCTCGACGGGCGTTTCACGCTCGGCGCGCACGAGTATCGGCTGGCCGTGACCGATCCCGTGTACGAGGCCGAGTACGGAACGCGCCGAAGCGGCTCCCACGACCTCGGCGAATGCCTGCTTACGATCAGCCTGGGCGAACCGTTCGGCGGACGCTGCTACAAGCTGATCGCGGGCATCATCGAACGGGAGCGTTACGAATGAGCGCGCTCGAAGTTTTCACAGTCGGACACTCCAATCGGTCGGAACTCGACCTGATCGAGTTGCTGCGCCGACACGAGATCAACACGGTGGTGGATGTGCGCTCGACGCCGTACAGCGAATGGTCGCCGCAGTTCAACCGAAAGGCGATCGCCGCGACGCTGAAAGGGCACGATATCGCCTACAGCTATCTCGGCGACGAGCTGGGCGTGCGCAGCGATGATCCGTCGTGCTACGACGAGGAAAACCGCGTCGTCTATGCGCGGCTGGCGGCCACCGAACAGTTTCGGCGGGGGCTGCGGCGCGTTGTTAAGGGTGCGCAGCGGCGCAAGCTGGCGCTGATGTGCTCTGAGCAGGACCCGATCGACTGCCATCGGTCGATCCTGCTTACACCGGAACTCGAGCGACTTGACGTGGCTGCGTATCATATCCGCCATCCCGACGGCGAACTGGAGTCGCAAGAGGCACTCGATCAGCGTCTACTCAAGCGCTATGATCTCGACCAGCCCGGCCTGTTTCCGCAAGACCGGAGCCTCAGCAAGCGCATCGCCGCCGCGCGCAAAGAACAGGAACAGCGAATTGCGTATGTCCGCCCAACAGGCGGCTCAGAACGGCGGGAGACGGCGTGAAGATTTACACGATCGGCTTCACCAAGAAGTCCGCCGCGCGTTTCTTTGAAGAGCTGCTTGAGCCGAGCGGCGCAAAGCGGCTGATCGACGTGCGCATCCACAACTCGTCGCAGCTGGCGGGCTTCGCCAAAGCGGGCAAGACGGGCGGCGATCTGGCCTTTTTTCTGCGCCGCATCTGCGGGATGGACTACGTCTATCTGCCGCAGCTCGCGCCGAGCGCGGCGCTGCTCGACGATTACCGCAAGAACAATCTGCCCTGGTCGGCGTACGAACAGCGCTATGTTTCGCTGCTCGACTCGCGCAATGTCGCGGCGCTCGACCCGGCGCTGTTTGACGACGGCGTGCTGCTCTGCAGCGAGGCCGAGCCGGATCATTGCCATCGGCGGCTGGCGGCGGAGTATCTACAGCACCGCTGGGGCGGCGTGGAGATCGTCCACCTCGGTTAGCCGACCTGTCCCCGAATCCACTCGCCGATATTGTCGACCGCCTGTTGGCCCTCGGGCAGCATTGGGGCGAACGCCTGCCACACATGGAACATGTCGTCCCAGATTTCCTCGGTGACATCCACGCCGGCGGCGCGCGCTTTTGCTGTGAGGCGGGTGGTGTCGCGGCAGATCATTTCGACCGCGCCGGTCTGTAACAACAGCGGCGGAATGCCCACGTAATCGGCGTAGAGCGGCGAGACCAGCGGACTGGCGCGGTCGGCATCGCCGGCGTAGAGGTCCACCCAGGCTTGCGACGCGGTGATCGCGACGCGGTTGTCGGGTATCGTCGGGTCATTCAGCCCTTCGGAGGCGAGCTCTTCGGGCGTGGCGGCAAGGTCGGTCCAGGGGGAGAGGCAGATGCCGCCGGTCGCCTGGCGCATGCCGCGGTCGCGCGCGGCGATCAGCGCGGCCAGCGTCAGACCGCCGCCGGCCGAGTCGCCCGCGACAAACACGGAGTCGCCCTCGCCCGCGCCGTCGGGGCCGTTGGCCCAGACATACTCCAGCCCGGCCAGCGCATCGTCGACCGCGGCCGGAAAGGGATGCTCGGGCGCGAGGCGGTAGTCGAGGCTGAGCACTGCGCAGCCGCCGGCGCGGGCGATATCGGCGCAGAGGCGGCGATGGGTCGCAAGCGAGCCCATCACATAGCCGCCGCCGTGGACGTAGAGCACGCACCGATTGGGGTCGCAGCCGGGCGCGGTAACCCATTCGCCGGGCACGCCGTTGGCGTCGACCGCGGTTACCCGCACATCGTCGTCGAGCGGGAACGCGCCCTGCTCCATCGCGGCGCGCTGCTCGGCGACGCTCATGCTGCTCAGATCGCCGATCATCCCCTCCGTCGCTTCGCGCATCATGGCGACGACCTGTTCGTACTCCTGCGAGGGCATTGTGCGCTCCGTTTCGTCGGATCGGTCGGCGTTACCAGCCCAGCTCAGACGGGGACGGGCGAATGCTGGCGCACCCACTCGCCGATGCGCTCGATCGCCTGTTGGCCTTCGGGCAGCATCGGGGAGAACATGTGCCAGACATGGAACATCTCGTCCCAGACCTCTTCCGTAACTTCGACGCCGGCATCGCGCGCTTTTTGGGCGGCGCGGGTGGTGTCGGCGAGCAGTACTTCGTAGTCGCCGACCTGCATCAGCAGCGGCGGGAGTCCGGCGTAGTCGGCGTAGAGCGGCGAGACGAGCGGATTGTCGGCCTCCGCGCCGCCGATGTACATCGCGGCCATACCCTCAATCCCGCCGTCTTTGCTGATCATCGGGTCCTGCTCGGCGCGAGTCTGGTAAGTCTCGCCGGTGAGCGCGAGGTCGGTCCAGGCCGAGATGCAGACGCCGCCGTCGGGCATCGGCACGCCGCGCTCGCGGGCGGCGAGCAGCGTGGCCAGAGTCAGCCCGCCGCCCGCCGAGTCGCCGGCCACGAACACCGCGTCGGGCGCGCCCGCGCCGTCGGGGCCGTTGGCCTGCGCGAACTGCAGGCCGGCAATCGCGTCGTCGACCGCGGCGGGGAAGGGGTGTTCGGGCGCGAGGCGGTAGTCGAGATTGAGCACTGCCGCCTGGGCGGCGCGCGCGATCTCCTCGCAGAGGCGGCGGTGCGTCGCGCGCGTGCCGATCACGTAGCCGCCGCCGTGGACGTAGACGATCCGCCGCGCGGGGTCGGACTCGGCGACCGTAACCCACTCGCCGGGCACGCCGTTGGCGTCGACATCGACGACCGTCGCGGCCTCGGTCGCGGGGAAGCCCATGTTGGCGTTCATCCGCTCGCGCAGGACATCAATGCCGGCGCTGGGGTCGAGCGCATCGGGGTCGCGGTTCGCCGCCATCAACTCCAACACTTTTTGCAGTTCCTGAGAGGCCATTGCCGTCCGCCTTTCTGCTGGCTGTCGTTCCGGCTGCGAGGGCAGGGTAACCGAACGCGCGGCGCGCGCGCGCAACCGCTATCCTCTCCGCATGCGCATCCTCACCAACCCGCTCGGCAACACGCTCAACGACAAGCTCCGCTCGATCGGGCAGATCGAGGCGGACGGCTTCGCGGGCGCCTGGCTGCCCAGCATGGGCCACGACGCGATGACGGTGCTGGCGCTAGCCGGGCCGCGCACAGAGCGGATCGAGCTGGGCACCTACGTCGTGCCGACCTACACGCGCCACCCCGTGCCAATGGCGCAGCAGGCGCTGGCGACCCAGATCGCGAGCGGCGGGCGCTTCACCCTGGGCCTGGGGCTGTCGCACCAGGTGGTGATCGAAGACTCGTGGGGGCTGGATTTCTCGCGCCCCGTCGGGCACATGCGCGAGTATCTGAGCGTGCTCCAACCGCTGCTGCGCGGCGAGCAGGTGGATTTCGAGGGCGAGCATTTTCGCGTGCATTCCCAACTGGAATTTGCCGACGCGCAGCCGATCAGCCTGATCGTCGCGGCGTTGGGGCCGCAAATGCTGCGCGTCGCGGGGCGGCTGGCCGACGGCACGGCGCTCTGGCTGGCGGGGCCGAAATGGATTGAGCAGGTGGTGCTGCCCGAAATGGGCGGCGCCGCGCGCGAGGCGGGAAAGCCGCAGCCGCGCGTGATCGCGGGCGTGCCCGTCGCGTTGACGTCCGACGCCGAGCGCGCCCGCGAGCGGATCGGGCGGGCCTTTGCGATGTACAACACGCTGCCCAGCTACCAGCGCGTGATCCAGGGCTCCGGCGGGCAAGGGCCGGCGGACCTGGCGATCGTGGGATCGGAAGAGGAGATCGAGCTGGAGCTGCGCCGCTGGCGCGATGTCGGCGTGACCGACTTCTACGCGGCCTGCGACGGGGCGACGGCGGAGGAGCGGTCGCAGACGCGCAGCTTCATGGCCGCGCTGGCGCCCGAACTCTGAACCGACGCACCCGCAACCGACCCGCTAGCCTGCGTGCTGACGCACCCATTCCGAGCGGAGGCCCCCATGTCCGTGTTCCTCGAAGTCCGACACCGCATCACCCCGATCACCAACACCGCCTTTGACCTGTTCGTCGATTTCTACGCCGAGACCGTGGCCCCCGCGATGGACCGCCACGGGATCGATCTGATCGGCGCGTGGAAAGTGAGCGGCGGAGAGATGGGCTGGGACCTGAGCATCCACCGCTACGAGGACATGGCGCACGCGGAGCGCGCCCTGAACTCGCTCGGCAAGGACACCGCGCTCTGGTCCGCAGTGGAAAAGCTGCGCGGCGAGCTGGAGATCGAAGAGACCACCAAGTTCGCCAACCGAGTGTCCTACGGCACGGAGGAGCGTCTGGAAGCCGCGCTGAACGCGCAACCGCAGCAGCCGCGCCAGTACATGCTGGCGGTGCTGCAAACGGCGACGGGCGGGCTGCTCCCGGCGATTGACCAAATCGGCAACCTGGTCGACACGCTGGAGCCGACCGGCGCGCTGCAGCTGGCGACGGCCTACGCGACGCGAATCGGGCGCACGGGAGAGCTGACCGATTTGTGGATCATGCCCGGCGGCGCGTCGGGCATGATGGAGTATCGGGCAGGGGACCCGCTGCGCGAAATCATCGAGCCGCTCCGCGAGCACGCCCCGGAGGAGTCAATTTACTACCTAAACCCGCTGCCCTACTCAAAGCTGCAGTAGCAAGACCCTACTCGAAGCTGCAGTAGCAAGGCCCTACTCGAAGCTGCAGTAGCAGGCTTGGGACCTGTTCACGCTTCCCTCTCCCGTCATACCGCGCTCCTATCCGTCATTCCTGCGCAGGCAGGAACCCGTCATACCACACCCCTCTCCGTCATACTGCGCCCCTATCCGTCATACTGCGCCCCCTACCCGTCATTCCTGCGCAGGCAGGAACCCACGCTCGCTGCAGGTACCTCGCCGCGCCCGCCACCCACCCCAACACCCGCCCCCTCCCCCAATTCATCCCTCCCCCCTTCCAGGGGGGAGGTTAGGTGGGGGGTGGAACGCCGCGAGCATCCGTTATCGCTGCTTCACACCCCGATCGCCCCCCACGCCCCTTGCCCCTTATACCACACCCCTTTCCGTCATACCACGCCCCCTGTCCGTCATTCCTGCGCAGGCAGGAACCCACGCTCACTGCAGGTACCTCGCCGCGCCCGCCACCCACCTCAACACCCACCCCCCCAATTCATCCCTCCCCCCTCTCAGGGGGGAGGTTAGGTGGGGGGTGGAACGCCGCGCGCGAGCACCAACCGCTCTCTCCTACACCCCGATCACCCCACCGTCATTCCTGCGCAGGAACGACGGTGGGGGCGCAAGCAAGCTCATGTCGCCATGCGGCGGACGATTTCGTGGGTGAGCTCTACCCCCATGTTCAGATTTTCGATGGTCAGATGCTCGTCGTTGCCGTGGAAGCCGGCGGCCTCTTCGGGCGAGAGCAGGACGGGAATGAAGCCGTAGGCGGGAATGCCGCGCTGGCGCAGGAAGCGGTTATCGGTGCCGCCGACGCAAACGCCGGGGACGACGGTGGCGTCTTCGACAGCTTCGGTAACGACGGTTTCGATGGTGCGGTAGAGCTCCGTGTCCCAATCGACGGCGACGGGCTGCTCCTGGCCCCAATCGGAGAATTCGACGCTGATGCGGTCGTCGTCGATCACTTCGATCACCTGTTGTCGCCAGTCTTCGCGGTCCTGCCCGGGCAGCAGGCGGCAATCAATGGTGGCCTCGCTTTTGGCGGGGATCACGTTGGCCTTGATGCCGGCGTTGATCATGGTGACGTTGAGCGTGTTCAGGAACATCGCGTGCGCGCCGGGGTGTTCCTTAACCAGCGTTTCGAGCTGGTCTTCGCTATCGATTTGGGGAATGCGGTTGTCGGCGGCGAGACGGTCGAGCCAGACTCGCGTTTCGGGGGTGATCGTCACGCCGCGCTCCCAGGCGGCGAGGCGCGCGAGGGCGTTGACGAGGTGGACCGCGGAGTTGTCGTAGTGCGGGCGGCTGCCGTGTCCCGGCGTGCCGACGGAGGTGAGGCGCAGCCAGCAAATGTCCTTTTCGTTGGTGGCGACCGAGAAAATGTTGGCTTCTTCGCCGAGCAGTTGGGTGGAGCCGGAGCCGCCTTCGGAGAGCTCGAATTCGACGTCGACGAGGTCGGGGCGGTGTTTGCAGAGCCAGTCCATGCCCCAGACCGAGCCGGCCTCTTCATCGGGCACGCCGCAGAAGACGAGGTCGCGCTTGAGCGAAGCGCCCTCGCGCTTGAGCAGCAGCATCGTGAGCAGATGCATGATGCCGCAGCCCTTCATATCAACCGCGCCGCGCCCGTAAACTTTGCCGTCTTCGATCACGCCCTCGAAGGCCGGCTTGGTCCAGTAAGCCTCCTCGACGGGGACGACGTCGGTGTGGTTGCAGAGCATCATGGGGCGCTTGGAGCCGTCGCCGCGCAGCCAGGCGAAGACCGCCTCGCGGTTCGGCTGGATTTCGACGTACTCGGTTTCGATGCCCTCGGCTTCGAGGATCGCGCCGAGCCAGCGCGCCGCGGGCGCTTCGTTCCCGGGCGGGTTGGATGTGTCGATGCGGAGGTACTCGACGAAGAGGGAGAGCGCTTCGTCGTAGACGGTCGGCCAGTGGATTGGCATGGGTGGGCTCTCCTCGGGCGGCTATGGGCGGCGCTTTGCGGTGACGGCGATCGGAATCTACCAGCTGCGGGGCGGCGCACGACGGATCGCTGAGGGCGTGTTCACCCCCTCCGTCATTCCTGCGCCCCTTCCTCCGTCATTCCTGCGCCCCCTCCTCCGTCATTCCTGCGCCCCCTCCTCCGTCATCCTCTGCGCCCCCTCCTCCGTCATCCTCTCGCCCCCTCCTCCGTCATACCTGCGCCCTCCTCCGTCATACCTGCGCCTCCCCTCCGTCATACCTGCGCCCCTTCCTCCGTCATCCTCTGCGCCCCTCCTCCGTCATCCTCTGCGCCCCCTCCTCCGTCATTCCTGCGCCCCCTCCTCCGTCATTCCTGCGCAGGCAGGAACGACGGAGGGCGCGCGGGTATGACGCTGCCAAACGCATCGTCGCTTTGGACCATCAGCCGAGAACGTCCACCAACGCGCGGACGGCATTCAGCTGCTCGTTGATGGCGTCGATGTCTTCCTGCGTGTAGCCCGCCGAGCGGAGGATCCGTTTGGGATCAATCGGGACCGCGCCGCCCTCGGGATCCGTCCATTCGGGCAGCTTGAACATGCGCTTGCCGAGCTCGTGCAGACTCATCGCGCCGAACTCAGCGTGGATCGCATCGAGCACCTCGATCTCGTAGTCGGAGAGCTCGTCGCGGCAGATCGGCTCGCAGTGCCGCACATCGCGATCGCTGCCGCAACGCAGCAGCGCGCCCCACGGCGAGTTGGGCGCGTGGTCGGAGCGCCGCAGGCGATCGAACACGCCTTCGAGGATCAGTCCGAACGGCATCGCGACGAATCGGTCGCCGGTGATCGGGTGCGCCGCGTCGCACAGCGCGCGGCGATCGGCGAGGTAAAGCAGCTTCGCCAGCTGGACATCGCCCATCGCGCCGCCGCGGCGGTGCAGCAGCCAGGCCGCCGCCTGCGCGGCCTTGCGCTCATTGAAGATGAATTCCATCGTCGGCCTCCAGCGGCAATGCGGCGCGGCGGGCCCCGCTCAGGGCCACGCTACAGGGTCCGCTCAACGCGGAGCGCGGCCAATGCCTTGAGATCGCTTAGACTCGCGGGGCATTCGCTGAATCCAGGCCAGGAACAGGAGCCGAGATGACCGACTACGAAAACGTCCTTTACGAGGTGCGCGACGGCAAGGGGTACGTCACGCTCAACCGGCCGGAGAAGCTCAACGCGCTGTCGATTGCCCTGCAGGACGAGCTTTCCAGCGCGATGTGGGAGGCGGACAACGACACCGCCGTGCACTGCGTGATTCTGAGCGGCGCGGGGCGCGCGTTTTCGGCGGGCTACGACCTCACGGCGGGGCGCAGCGACCCGACCGAAACCTACGACAAGGTCTACCGCGGGCGCGCGACGTTCGACGACGACACATGGGGGATGGAAAAGGCCCAGCGCGCGCGGATGGCGATCTTCGACATGCACAAGCCGGTGATCGGCAAGGTGCACGGCTACTGCCTGGCCGGCGGCACGGACTTGGTGCTGCTGAGCGACATCATCATCGCCGCCGAAGACGCGGTGATCGGCTTCCCGCCGGTGCGGGCGATGGGCGCGCCGCCCGCGCACATGTGGCTCTACCACGCCGGTCCGCAGTTCGCCAAGCGGATGCTGCTGACGGGCGACAGCATTTCGGGCGCGGAAGCGGCCGCGCGCGGGCTGGTGCTCGAAGCGGTGCCGGCCGAGCAGCTCGACGACGCCGTCGAGGAACTGGCCGACAAAATGACGATGATCGACCCGGAGCTGCTCTCGGCCAACAAGCGGATCGTCAATCTGGGCCTGGAGATCATGGGCGCGCGGACGCTCCAGCGGCTGGCCTCGGAGAACGACGCGCGGGCGCATCTCGCCCCCAGCGTGCGCGAGTTCGGCAAGATGTCCCGCGAGCTCGGGCTCAAGGCCGCGCTGGAATGGCGCGACAACAAGTTCGGCGACGGCCGCGGCAGCACCGCGGCGCAGCAGCGCAAAGCCTCGGCGCAGAGCTGAGCGCCCCAACTCGGACGCCCAGCGCAGACCCAGCGCAGACAAAGACAGGAGCGCGCCATGACCGTGCCGGATCGCTTTCGGCTCGATGATCGGGTGGTGCTGCTGACCGGCGCGGGGCGCGGTCTGGGCCGCGCGGCGGCGCTGGCCTTCGCCGACGCCGGCGCGGCGCTGGCCGGCGCGGCGCGGACCGCCGAGCAGCTCGAGGAGACGGCCGCGCTGGTGCGCGAGCGCGGCGGCCGGGCGGCGGTCTTTCCCACCGATGTGACCGACGCCGACGCAGTCCAGGCGACGGTCGAGCGAACGCTCGACCAATTCGGCCGGATCGACGTGCTGGTCAACAATGCCGGCGGCGGCGCGCAGGGCGACGGCGCGCCGCTCGAAGAGCTGAGCGACGAGCAGTGGCGGCGCGGAATCGACCTCAACCTCACCTCGCAGATGCTCTGCGCCCGCGCCGTGCTCCCGCACATGCGCGAGCGCGGCAGCGGCGTGATCATCAACGTCGCTTCAGGCTTCGGGCTGCGCGGCGGGCGGTACAACTGGATGTACGTCTCGGCCAAGGCCGGCGTGGTCAATCTCACCCGCTCGCTGGCCGTTTCCTACGGCCCCGACGGCGTGCGCGCCAACTGCATCGCGCCCGGCATCTTCCCCCACACCGAGCAGGCGCTGGCGGTCTGGCGCGGCGGCAAGTACATCCCCGTCGGGCGGGTCGGCCTGGCCTGGGAGATGGGACCGCTGGCGGTCTGGCTGGCCTCCGACGCGGCGGCGGGGCTGAATGGCGAGACGATCGCGCAGGACGGCGGCGGGCTCTCGGCAATCGGGCCGACCGGCTGGGCCCCCGTCGTCGCGCTGGAGGATGCCGACTGATGCCTGAGACATCGACAAGTACGCCAACCGAGGAATTCGTTCCGCGCCCGAATCCCCAGCCCAACGAGCCGATGTTCGGCCTGGACGGCCGCGCCGCGCTGGTCGTCGGCGGCGGGGGACCGCTGGGGCGGGCGGCGGCGGCGGCGCTCGCCGAGGCGGGCGCGGATGTCGCCGTGGCCAGCCTGCGCGCCGGCGCGAGCGAGATAATGCGCGTCAACTCCGTCGCCAACGAGGTCTGGTCGCTGGGACGCGGCAACCTGGCGATCACGCTCGACGCCGCCGATCCGGTCAGCGTCGAGGCGGCGGTCGGGCGGGTGCTCGACGAATGGGGGCGGATCGACATCCTGGTCAACGCGGGGGACGCAGTGCAGGCGGCGCCGATCGAGCAGATCGAGCTGGAGGTCTGGCAGCGCGCGCTGGAGGCGAATCTGCTCGCGCCGACGCTCTGCTGCCGCGCCGTGGGCCGGCACATGCGGCTGGCGGAATATGGCCGCATCATCAACCTCGCTTCGGTGCTGGCCTCGCGCGGAATGGCGAACACTACCGCCTACGCGGCGGCGCAAGCGGGCGTATTGGGGCTGACGCGCGCGCTGGCCCAGGAGTGGGCGCGCACGGGGATTACCGTGAACGCCGTGCAGGTCGGCTTCTACGAGGGCCAACGCGGTTTCGGAGACGATCCGCAGCGGTCTGCGCAACTGGCGCGAATGCTGCCCGCCCGGACGCTAATCGAGCCCGCCGATGTCGGCGCGGCGGTGGTTGCGCTGGCGGCCGACTCGGGCTTTATCACCGGCGAGGTGATCGCCGTCGACGCCGCGGCCGGCGCGCGCGTCTGACCGATATTCAGGCAACGACGAACAGCGAAAGGCGCTGAAACAATGCCGACTGCAGGGCCGACCGACAGTTGGGGGCTGCCGCTGACGACCTCCGAGGACGCCGCGGCGCACTACCGCGACGGCGTCGAGCGGATGCTCGGCTATCTGCCCGGCGTCGCCGAAGCGCTGGAGGCGGCGATCGCCGCCGACCCCGCGTTCGCGCTGCCGCGCAGCCAGCTGGCGCTGTTTCACCTCTTCCGCGGCGAGGCGGCGCAGGCTGGCGAGTACGCGCGCGAGGCGGAGCGGCTCGCCGAGCGCGCCAGCGAACGCGAGCGCCGCCACATCGCAATCCTCGGCGCGCCGATTGCGGGGCGCGGCGCGGAAGCCGCGCAATGGATCGACGAGCACCTCGCAGAAACGCCCCGCGACGCCCCGATCATCCTGCAGTGGCTGGGCGCGAACTTCTACGGCGGCGGCCTGCAGAAGCGCGAGCGCATGCTGGACCAGTTCGACCGCCTCGCGCCCGCCTTCGGCGACGACTGGTGGTTTCTCTCCTGGCACGCCTTCGCCAACCACGAGCTGGAGCAGCTCGACCGCGCCGAGGCGCTGGTCGCGCGCAGCCTCCAACTGCGCCGCTCCAACGGCCAGGCGGCCCACGCCCACGCGCATGTCTTCTTCGAGCGGCACGACGCGCCCGGCGGCGCGCACTGGCTGGGCGGCTGGCTCGACGAGTTCCCCCACCGCGCCGGCTTTCACCGCCACCTGACCTGGCACCAGGCGCTCTTCCTGCTCGCCAACGGGCGCCCCGCCGACGCGCTCCTGCTGCACGACGACAGCATCCGCCCCGGCGCGGACGAAGCGGGCGACGCGATGGGCGCCGTGGCCGACGGCGCGTCGCTGCTCTGGCGCTGCCGCCTGCACGACGGCGACGCCGATTTCGACTGGCGCGAGCTCGCCGCCTTCGCCGAACGCGCCTTCCCCCGCGCAGGCACGGTCTGGGTCGACGTCCACCGCGCGATGGCGCTCGCCGCGCTGGGCGACGAGACGGCGATCGGCTCACTGCTCGACGGGCTGCGCGCAGCCGGCGAGCGCGGCCACCCCACCGCCGACGCAGTCGCGCGACCGGTCGTCGAGGCGCTCTGGGCCTTCGGCGCGGGCGACTACGCCACGGCCGCCGACGGGCTTGCGGCGGTGCGCGAGCAGCTGGTCAGGCTGGGCGGCTCCAACGCGCAGCGCGATGTGTTCGAGGAAACGCTGGTCGAAGCGCTGCTCCGCGCCGGGCGCGCCGACGAGGCGCAAACGCTGTTACAGGAGCGGCTGGAGCGCGGCGCGACGCCGCGCGACCTCTTCCGCGAGGGCCGCGCCCAATCCGCGCGCGGCGAGCTAAAGGCCGCGCAATCGTCGCTGCGCCGCGCGCGCGAACTGTGGTCCGAGGCGGATCCCCAGAGCGCCGAGCTGCGCCGTCTCGACGGGTCGCTCAACTAATGCCCGCGCAGCCCGCCGCGCCCGTCCTGCCGCGCCCCGACGTCGTCGCTGAAGACGACCCCGCCGACCAGCCCAACAGCGAGCTCGACAAACTGTTTCACTTGATCCTGCACGACTCCGACGATCACACGTATCAGTACGTAATCGAAATGCTGGGCGCGGTGTTCGGCTATTCGCGCGAAAAAGCGTTCGCCATCGCCTCGCTAATCGACGGCCAGGGCCAGGGAATCGTAGAGACGGCCGACTACACGACAGTTAAGGATCACCAGGACCAAATCCACGGCTACGGCCCCGACCCGCGCATCCCCCACTGCAAAGGCTCGCTCTCAGCAACAATCGAGGAAGCGCCCTAAAATGCGCAAGGAGGAGGACACCTGATGGCGCTGCGCGAGGTGATCGAGGAGGTCCGCGAAGCGATCGCGAGCGGGGACGCGCGCGATGCCAACGAGCAAGAGGCCGAGGCGTGGTTCATCACGCCGAGCACACTTGGGCGGGGTTGTGGCTCAAGGTTGCAGAGGCCGTATACGAGCGACACTCGCACGATTTTGAGCGTGCATTTCAGCTCCGCGGCCGGAACCGACAGTACATCGCTTCGTCAAGCGAAACCCACCGCCAAAGCCGTCGTATCGGCACATCATCGTACTACGCGGATGTCAATCTAAGCGCAATTCAGTGCGTGCGGCGGGCGCGCGACCTGCTGAGGCTGTTCGGGTACCGGGATGACGACCTTGAGGTGATCGAAGAGTGACGATCTGGGGCGCGGCCGCTGATAGGGGCGCTCTACTGCTCAACGCCCGCGACGCTCCAAGGTGTATTCACGCCTGCCTACGATTCCGTCATTCCTGTGCAGGCAGGAATCACCAGCCCCAACAGCCGCTCCCACCCCCAATTCATCCCTCCCCCCTTTGAGGGGGGAGGTTAGGTGGGGGGTGGGAGTCGCGACCCTGCGAAGAGCTTGCGAGATCGCCCAGATTCCCGTCTACACAGGAATGACGACAAAGGGCGCAAAATGGCGGAGAGGATGCGGCCGCGGATAGGGGCGCTCTACTGCTCAACGCCCGCGACGCTCCAAGGTGTATTCACGCCTGCCTACGATTCCGTCATTCCTGCGCAGGCAGGAACCCCCAGCCCCAACAGCCGCCCCCATCCCCAATTCATCCCTCCCCCCTTTGAGGGGGGAGGTTAGGTGGGGGGTGGGAGCCACGCCCCTGCGAAGCGCTTGCGAGATCGTCCGGATTCCCGTCTACACAGGAATGACGACAAAGGGCGCAAAATGACGGAGAGGATGCGGCCGCGGATAGGGGCGCTCTACTGCTCAACGCCCGCGACATTGCTCAACGCCCGCGACGCTCCAAGGTGTATTCACACCTGCCAACGATTCCGTCATTCCTGCGCAGGCAGGAATCCCCAGCCCCAACAGCCGCCCCCACCCCCAATTCATCCCTCCCCCCTTTAGGGGGGAGGTTAGGTGGGGGGTGGGAGCCACGCCCCTGCGAAGCGCTTGCGAGATCGCCCGGATTCCCGTCTACACAGGAATGACGACAAAGGGCGCAAAATGACGGAGAGGATGCGGCCGCGGATAGGGGTGCTCTACTGCTCAACGCCCGCGACGCTCCAAGGTGTATTCACACCTGCCAACGATTCCGTCATTCCTGCACAGGCAGGAATCACCAGCCCCAACAGCCGCCCCCACCCCCAATTCATCCCTCCCCCCTTTTAGGGGGGAGGTTAGGTGGGGGGTGGGAGCCACGCCCCTGCGAAGCGCTTGCGAGATCGCCCGGATTCCCGTCTACACAGGAATGACGACAAAGGGCGCAAAATGACGGAGAGGATGCGGCCGCTGATGGGGGCGCTCTACTGCTCAACGCCCGCGACGCTCCAAGGTGCATTCGCACCTGCCTACGATTCCGTCATTCCTGCGCAGGCAGGAATCCCCACCCCCAACAGCCGCCCCCACCCCCAATTCATCCCTCCCCCCTTTTAGGGGGGAGGTTAGGTGGGGGGGTGGGAGTCACAACCCTGCGAAGCGCTTGCGAGATCGCCCGGATTCCCGTCTGCGCAGCAATGACGACAAAAGGGCGCAAAATGACGGAGAGGATGCAGGAGCGGCGGAGCAGGCGGGTACGTGGGCAGTCCCCGCCCCGTGCTGGCACGGGGGGCGGCTAACATAGACGCGAAAGGAGGCCGAACATGGTTCGCCTTGATGATCTGCACCCGGAAGAGGCTGAGGGAATGCGCCGCGCGGTGCAGCGCTTTCGGTTCCCCGACCTCGACTCGACGCCGTGGGTGACGCCGCCCCCGCTTGCGGAGTCGACGATTGCGCTGGTCACCTCGGCCGGGCTGCACCGCCGTGGCGACCGGCCGTTTCGCTTCGGCGACGGCGGATACCGACTGATTCCCGACGATGTCGATTTCGCGGAACTGGTGCAAACGCAAGTCAGTGTGAATTTCGACCGCACGCACTACCAGCAGGATGTGAACGTCGTACTGCCGCGCGATCGGTTGCGCGAGCTGGCGGCGGCTGGCGAGGTGGGCGGCGTCTCGCCGTGGCACTACTCGGTGCTCGGCTCCAGCCCCGACCCGCTCAACCTGGCGGCGGCGGCGGACGATATGGCGCGGCGAATGCGCGACGCCGGCGTGCATGGCGCTGTGCTATCACCCGTTTGACCGGCCTGCTCAGCCGCCGTCGGCGTGCTCTCCCACTTCCTCCAGCGAGCCGGTATCGCGACTACTGGAATCAGTCTGATCCGCGAACATACCGAAGCCGTTCGGCCGCCGCGCGCGCTTTGGGTGCCGTTTCCGCTGGGCCGCCCGTTCGGCGCCGCGGACGCTCCCGACTTCCAACGCGACGTACTGCGCAGCGCGCTGCGCCTGCTCGAAACCGCGACAGAACCCACGATTGCGGATTACCCGCACGACGCGCCGGGCGACGCCGCGCCCGGCGTCTGGGCCTGCCCGGTTGTGTTACCGCAGCCCGACGCGAGCGACCTCGAACGGGCGCTGCGCACCGAGGTCGACTTGCTCATGCCCTGGTACGAAGAGACCCGCCGCCGCCGTGGGCGCACGACTGTTGGTATGAGCGGGGCAACCCCCGAAGAGCTCGACGCCGTCGTCGCCTTCGTCATCGCTTGCGCCGAGGGCGCGGGCTTCGCCGAGATTCCGCCCGCCGCCGCGGGGCCCAACTGGATCCACGCGATGCCGCTTCTGCTGCGCTACGTCGTGGAGGATCTGCGCGCGTTCTATCAGGAAGCGGTCGCCTCGCGGCCCGGACCCGACGCTCCCTCGCACCACGCGCTGCACAGCTGGATTTTCGAGCAGACGGCGCTGGGCCGGGCGCTAACTCAAATCGGCCGCCAGATCGACGCCGCGGGCGAACCGCGACTCGTCCCGATGCGCGGGTTCATCATCCCCGAGGGCCTTTGGGAGAGCGGCGTCACCTGGGGCGCGCCGCCCGACGGCGAAAACCCCGTGAACTTCATCCGCCGGGCGCAACCGTATCTGATCGGCGAAGAGGCGTGAGCGAGCAGGTGCGCGGGAATGTTACGGCGTCGCCCGACCGGCTGCTGGGCGTTCTCCGTACGCACTTCGGCTTCGCCGAATTCCGCCCGTTGCAGCGCGAGACGATTGAGCACCTGCTTGGCGGCGGCGATGCGTTGGTGCTGATGCCGACGGGCGGCGGAAAATCGCTTTGCTATCAGCTGCCGGCGCTGGTCGGCGAAGGATTGACGCTGGTCGTCTCGCCGCTGATCGCGCTGATGCAGGACCAGGTGCGGGCGCTGCGCGCCAACGGCGCGCCCGCCGCGTTTCTCAATAGCACGCTTTCGTCGCAGGAGGCCTTTCGCGTGATGATGGACGTGCGGCAGCGCGAAACGCGCCTGCTCTACGTCGCGCCGGAGCGGCTCAACACCGACAGCTTCGCGGGATTGTTGGCGGCGAACCCGCCCTCGCTGATCGCGATCGACGAGGCGCACTGCATTTCGCAGTGGGGACATCAGTTCCGGCCCGACTACCGCCAGCTGTCGCAACTCACCGAACGCTTCGCCGATGTGCCCGTCGCCGCGCTGACCGCCACCGCCACATCGCGCGTCGCCGCCGACATCGTGCAGCAGCTGCGCCGCCGCGAAATGAAAACGTTCCGCTCCGGTTACAATCGGCCCAATCTGACCTATCGGGTCGTACCCAAACGGGACTCGAAACGCCGATTGATTCAATACCTGCGGCGCGATCCGCAAGCGCCGACGATCATCTACTCGCTGCGCCGCGCCGATACGGAAACCGTCGCCGGCCAGCTGGAGGAAGCGGGCATCGACGCGCTCGCCTACCACGCCGGGCTGAGCGCCGAGGCGCGGGCGGATGCGCAGCAGCGCTTCGATAACGACGAGGCGTCGGTCATCTGCGCCACCGTCGCGTTCGGCATGGGCGTCGACAAGCCGGATGTGCGCCGCGTCATCCACCTCGACATGCCGGAGTCGATCGAAACTTACTACCAGGAAACCGGCCGCGCGGGACGTGACGGCGATCCCGCGGAGTGCCTGCTCTTCTACACGCCCGGCGTCTGGCATCAGCGGCGCTACTTCCTCGATCAGCTGGAAGATGCAGACGAACGCGAGCGCGGCTTTCAGCGCCTGCGCCAGATGATGAACTACTGCGAACTGAAATCGTGTCGGCGCGGCGTGCTGCTGCGTTATTTCGGCGACGACCCGCCTGAGGGCGGCTGTGGCGCCTGCGACAACTGCCTGCGCGACGACGACCCGACCGAAACAGGTGAAGAGAGCGCGTCCGCCCGGCGAATTGTCGGCCCCAACATCGATCGGCAGCGCGCCGCCGGGAATCCAACGCCGGCGCTGTCGGAAATGAGCGAGGACGAGCGCGACCTGTTCGAGCGCTTGCGGGAAGTCCGCCGCGAGCTCGCGCGGGCGGAGGGGCAGTCGGCCTACATCATCGCCCACGATCGCACGCTGCGCGCCATCGCCCGCGCGCGTCCCCGCTCCGAACAGGAGTTACTGAATGTGCACGGCTTCGGCCCGAATAAAGTCGAGCGTTACGGTTTCGACCTGCTCGCAGCCGTCGCCGCCGCCGCGCCGCCGGAGCCTGAGCCGGCGGAGCAGCCGGCGCTCGCCCCGCAACAGCCGTCCGCGCCGCCGCCGTCCGACGAAGCGGTACTGGAAAGCTGGGAGCAAACGCTCAGACTATGGCGCGAGGGCTGCTCAATTTTGGCCATCGCCGAGCGCCGCATGCAGGCGCCGCAAACAGTGTTGGCGCACCTCCAAACGGCGATCCGCAACGGGGAAACAATCGATCTGAGCGCCGAGCTGCCATCCGCCGCGCGGCTCGACGAGATCCGCGCCGCGCTGGAAGCGAGCGAAAACATCAGCGCAGCCCACGAGCGCTTGGGCAACCGCTACTCGCGTTTCGAGCTTCGGCTGGTGCGCATAGATCAAGAATCGCGCGGCGGCGGCAGCCGCTAGGGCAATCGTGCGGCGGCGGCAGCCGCTAGGGCCTGTTTATAATTCCGTCATTCCTGCGCAGGCAGGAACCAGGCGGTCTCCAATGTCGGTACGCATCTCGACATCTCGATAGGCTGCCCAAGTAACGTTTGAGCGCCGCCGGCGGTCTGGAGTGGGACGAAGTTTCGGCGTGCGCGCTGGATTCCTGCCTACGCAGGAATGACGGAGGGCGGCGGACTTGGAGGGAATTGTGGGTACGCCCCGAGCGGGCGGGCTGACTTACGTTGCCGCCGCGACGCCGTTGGTAATAATAATTGTGCGGTGCAGCCGCGAGGGGATTTTTGGGCCCGGCAGCAGCACGCCCTGGAGATTGCAGGGATCGGCGGCGGCGATTTCGACCGGCGCGTCCTGCTCTTTGGCGCGGCGGCGCAGCGCGCGCATTTGGTCGATTGCCTCCGGCAGCGCGAACTGCTCGCCGATCAGCCCCTGGATGAAGCGCCCGCCGCGAATCTCGCCCCGCGCTTCGAGCCGCCGCAGCGCGCGCAGGATCTCGCGCCAGGGCATTTGCAGCGACTCGCGCGTCATCAGCTCGCGCGAGAGCAGGCCGTAACGGTTGAGCAGAATGCGCGCGATCGCTTCGGCCTGCTCATCGGCGATTTCGGGATCGGGCTCGTCGACCACCGCGGCCGGCAGCGGGGCCCAGCGGCCGGCCGGGCCTTCGCCGATGAAGACGCCGCCGCCGCCGTAGCGCGGGCGGCGCGAACGGCGGCGGCGCGCTCCGGCGGGACGCGACAGCTGGCGCAGCCCCTGGAAGCCGTCGGCGTGCGCCAGCCCGGCCGCGATCAACTCGCGCAGCCCGTTTTCCACATCGGTGGCGATTCGCCGCGTGCCGTCCACCAGCTCGTCGAAGAAGAGCGCGCCGCGCTCGCGCAGCAGCCGGTGGATCGCACCCGCCGCGCCCTGAAGCTGCTCGACCGGGTCGGGCGCGGGCGGCGGCGCGGAGCGTCCTCGCGCGGCCGGCGGCGGCGCGGCCCGGCGGGCGGCTGCGAGCAGCGTCGCAAAGTCGCGGCGCAGCGCCAGCGTGATCGGGGTCGCGCGCGAGGGCGAGGCGCCGCCGTTGCGCTTGCCGTTGGACGGCGAGCGGGGCGTGAGCCGCGCCCAGGTCGCTTCGCCGGCGAGGCAGAGCTCGTCGAGCCAGGCCTCGCGGTAGTCGCGCACCCGCCGCGCGAGCAGGTCGTGCTCCCAGGCCGCCGCGGGCGCTTCAAACCCTTCAAGGCGCTGCACCGCCGCGCGCACGCCCGCCTTGCCGCTCAACTGCGTCTCCGGCGTGAGGTGCTGCCAGCGCAGCAGAAAGCGCAGGTAATCCTGCGCCGAAACCGGCTCGATTTCGGCGCGCAGGCGGCTGATCGTGTAGCGGTGAATGCGCGCCAGCAGCCGTCGGTCGCAGTACTCCTCGGGCGGCCCCTCCGGCGCTGAAGCGCCGTTGCGCCCATTCTGCCCACCCCGCGGTACGGCGTGCGGCGTGAACTGCCCGCGCATGATCTCGCCCAGCGCCTCCAGCTGGCGCAGGCCGTACTCGATGTCGTCGCCCGGCAGCCCGCAGCGCCGCCCCAACTGATCGGCCGTAATCGGGCCCACCACCTCCATGTGCCCACGCGCCAGGCGCACCCGCGCCTCCTCGCGGTCGGCCGCCGGAATCGCCGCGCCTTCGGGCAGCTGGAGCGTCGGCGCGACGGCCGCATTGGGCAAGAGCAGCTGCACCGACGGGAGTTGCTCGGCCGCGAAGCAGATCTCCCGCTCGCCGCTCGATGCGCAGGCCGCGCGCCCGGCCGCAATCAGCTCGTCGAGCAGCTCGCGCGGCGCGGGCAGGCAGTCGACGCTCAGCGCGACCAGACCGAGCAGCAGGTCGTGCAACTCCTCCGCGTCGCGCACCGGCGGCGCGGCCTCCTCGCGCACCCGCTCAATCGCGTCGGCGTCGAGCTTGCCCAAATCGCGCTGGTGCTCCGGCAGGCTGCGCCGCGTCATCACCGCGCGCGCGCGCCGCTCCTCCAGCGGCGCGTCGTCGAGGAAGCCGAACGGATTGACGTTGATGATTCCCTGCGCCATCGGCGAGGGCGTCACGGTGTCGCGCGCGTGCAGGCGAATCTCGCCCGCCTCGACGCGATCGAGGATTTGCTTCAGCCCCTCCGTGTCAATCGCCTCGTGCAGGCAGTCGTCCATCGTCTGCGCGATCAGCGGATGATCGGGCACCTCCAGCGGGCCGGACAGATTCTCCTGGCAGCCGACCTGGGCGGGGAAGACGGCGGCGAGCAAATCGTCGGCGATCATCCGCTGGATGTTGGGCGGCACCTGCTTGCCCCCGCGGCGGCGCGGCACGGCCAGCGCGCGCGTGGCGGCCCAGCGCCAGCGCGTGTTCCAGAACGGGGCGTAGAGCACCGCCTGACGCAGCGACTGCTCGACATTGGCCGATTTGAGGTACTCAAAGGCCTCCTCAAGCGGGAAGGACTGCGAGGGGCCGAGCGAGAGAATGATCGCCTCTTCGTTGGCTGCCGCCTGCAGCTCGAAATCGAAGCGCACGCAGAAGCGCTTGCGCAGCGCCAGCCCCCAGGCGCGGTTGATGCCCGAGCCGAACGGCGCGTGAACGACCAACTGCTGCCCGCCCGCTTCGTCGAAGAAGCGCTCAAAAACCACGTCCGTGTCGGAGGGCATGAGCCCCAGCGCGTCCTGCGCGCCGCCCAGGTATTCGAGCAACTGCCCGGCGGCGGCGGCGTTCATTCCGCAACTGCGCTGCAGCTGCGCGCTGGCCGTTTCCAGATCGTCGAGTTGCGCGGATACGTCGCGGCGCAACTCGCCCACGGCGGTCGAAAGTTCGAGGCTGCGGCCCGGCGCCTCGCCCAGCCAGAAAGGGATCGTGGGCGGCGCGCCGTGCGCGTCCTCCACCCGCACCACGCCCTTGCCCTCCACGCGGCGAATGCGCCACGAGGTGGTGCCCAGCAGGAAAATGTCGCCCGCCTGACTCTCGATCGCGAAATCCTCGTTGACCGTCCCGACGAACGCGCCCTCTGGTTCCTTGACCACGCGGAAATCGCCGGTTTCGGGAATCACGCCGCCGTTGAGCAGCGCCGTGAGCCGCGCCGCGCGGCGCGGGCGCAGCATGCCGTGAATCCGGTCGCGGTGAATCAGCGGGTGCGAGCGCCCGCCGCCCTCGCCCACGCCGTTGGCCAGCATGTCGAGCGTCTCCGCGTAGCTCTCGCGCGTCAGGCAGCGAAACGGCGCGGCGCGGGTGAAAATGCGGTAGAGCTCCTCCTCCGCAGTCGGCTCGGCGGCGACCTCGGCGACGACCTGCTGCGCGAGCACCTCGATCGGCGCTTCCGGCTGGCGGATCCGGTCCAGATCCCCCCGACCCACCGCGCGCACCATCGCCGCGCACTCGATCAGCTCGTCGAGCGCAGTGGGGAAGAGCGCGCCATGCGGCGTGCGCCCCAGCGCGTGGCCGGAGCGCCCCACCCGCTGTAGGAAAGTGCCGATTCGCCGCGGCGAACCGATCTGGCAGACCAGATCGATCGTCCCGATGTCGATCCCCAACTCGAGCGAGGCCGTCGCCACCACCGCGCGCAGATCGCCCGACTTGAGCCGCTGCTCCATTTGCTGGCGGCGCTCCTTGGCCAGGCTGCCGTGGTGACTCGCCACATGCTCCTTGCCGACCCGCTCCGTCAGCCGGTGCGCCACCCGCTCCGCCAGCGCCCGCGTGTTGACGAAGATCAGCGTCGTGCGGTGCTGCTCGATCAACTCCCCCAGACGGTCGTAGATGCTGTCCCACAGGTCGTGCGTGGGAATCGCCGCCAGCGGTACATCGGTCGTCTCCACCCAGAGCTGCAGCTCGCGCTGGTGCCCCAAATCGAGAATCTGGCAGTCCAGCGGCGCGCCGTTGTCGTCCAGACCGGTCAGAAACGCCGCGATCTGATCCATCGGCTTCTGCGTCGCCGAAAGCCCGACCCGCGCCGGGCGACGCTCGGCGACCCGATCCAGCCGCGCCAGCGAGAGCGCCAGATGGCTGCCCCGCTTGTCGCGCACCATCGCGTGAATTTCGTCCACGATCACCGTCTCCACCGTGCGCAGCGTCTCGCGGCTGCGCTCCGCCGTGAGCATCAGGTAGAGCGACTCCGGCGTCGTGATTAGGATGTGCGGCGGGCGCTTCACGATCGCCTGCCGCTCCGCCGCCGGCGTGTCGCCCGTGCGCACCGCGGTGCGGATGCGCGGCATCGGCGCGCCGCCCAATGCGCTCTCCTCCGCCCGCGTCCGCGCCAACTCCGCAATCCCCCGCAGCGGCTCCTCAAGGTTGCGCTGGATGTCGTTGCTCAACGCCTTGAGCGGCGAGACGTAGAGGATCCGCGTCTCGTCGGGCAGCTCGCCCGCCTGCTGGCCCAGCCGCACCAGATCATCGATCGCCGTGAGAAACGCGGTCAGCGTCTTGCCCGAGCCGGTCGGCGCGGCCAGCAGCGTGTCGCGCCGACCGGCGCGGATCGCCGGCCAGCCCGCCGCCTGCGCATCGGTCGGCGCCCCAAAACGCGCGCGAAACCAGTCCGCCACAAGCGGGTGAAAGTCGGCAAGCGCATCAGGGCCGGTCGTCGCGGTGGTCATATGTGCGACAGCCTAGCGTCTGCCGCTGGCAATCTACAGTAGTGGTCCCCAACCGCCGCCGCAGCCCCGCTGCGGCGGCGCAGCGCGCTAGAATGCGCGTGCGAAGCTGGCGCAGCTGTCCGCCGGGAGGCGTCGTGAATCTCCGCAACCGCACGATCTACATCGGCGACAATCTGCCTCGCCTGCGCGGCATCGACAGCGAGAGCGTCGACCTGATCTACCTCGACCCCCCATTCAACAGCCGCGGCGAATACCAATGGCCAATCGGCACGGAGAGCGCGGCGCGGGTTGACTCTGCCGACGGCGGCGATCTGGACGATGACGCCCTTGAGCGGATGGTCGCGGCGGGGGGCGGCAGCGCGTTCAAGGACGCTTTCACCCTTGATGATCTCGATGTGCGGACGCTCGATCAGCTGCTCGAAGACGGCGAGCCGGTCGGCTACGTGATCGCTACCGCGGGGCAGGTGGTCGGTTCCGGTACCCAGGCGTACCTGACGTTCATGTGGGAGCGGCTCGCCGAAATGCACCGCATCCTCAAGCCGACTGGCAGCATCTGGCTGCATTGCGACCCGACCGAGGGCGCCTGGCTCAAAGCGCTGCTTGACGCCGTCTTCGGACGCGCGCGCTTCCGTAACGAGATCATCTGGCACTACTACAACAAATTCGCGGCGGGAACCAAAGTGTTTGGCCGCAACTTCGATACGCTGTTCTTCTACGAGAAGTCTCCGAGCGCGACTTTCAATCCGCTGCGCGAGGAGCGCGAAGAGCCGACCCGCCAGCTGATCCGCGAAAGCGTCGACGGCGTGCTGCGCAACAAGCGCGACGAAGATGGCAACCTGATGTATCAGGTGGTTACCGACCGCAAGGTCGACGCCGTGTGGCGCATCCCGACCGTCGTGCCCGCCTCCAAGGAGTACATGCGGTGGGACACGCAGAAGCCGCTCGCGCTGCTCGAACGGATCGTCGCATCCTGCTCCAACGAGGGCGATCTCGTACTTGATCCATTCTGTGGCTGCGCCACCGCCTGCGTCGCCGCCGAACGCCTGCACCGCCAGTGGGTGGGCATGGACCGCTCGCCCCGTGCCGGCATCCTCGTGCGCAAGCGCCTCCGCGAGCAAGACGAGGGCATCGCGATCTGGGCGCAGGATGTCGTCGTCACGCGCGCCGTGCCCGAACGCACCGACATCACCGAACCGCCGATGAGCAAGTCCGAAATCAAAGCAGCGCTCTTCGAGCGGCAACAGGCCGACGACAGCGACCTGGCCGCCTGCGCCGCCGCCGAACTCGGCTGCCCTCACATCCTGCCCATCGAGCTGCTCGAGATCGACAGAATCCGTCCCGGCTCCGCCGGCGGCGAATACACCCTCGCCAACACCCAGCTGCTCTGCGGCCGCTGCAACCGCACCAAAGGCAACCGCGATATGGCCTACCTCGCCGAGCGCCTCGCAGCGCTGGCCGGGTGAAGGAGTCCCCCGTGCCAATCCACCGGCCGACGCGGGCGGCGGGCGGCTCTACCCTGCGACTTCCGTCAGCCCTTGCCGGATTCTAGGGCGATGATCAGGTCGAGCAGACCCTCCGGCTCCCAGGAGCGGTTGCGGCGCGATTCGCTGAGCCGGGTCAGCACGCCGGCTTGCTCCAGCTGCGCCATCCCGTTGTTTACCGCCTGGGGAGTTCGGCCTGTCGCTTCGACGGCCATTGGTACGGAGATCACCGGGTGCGCCGGTAACACATCGATAATCGCCCAGGCGGCCGCGTCGGCGCGCGGGTTGACCGCTTCGCGCAGCCGCTCACGCCAGAAGGTGCGCAGATCGGCGACCAGCTCGCCGTAGCGCGCCGCCTGCTGCGCGGCCTGCGCCGTCGCTTCGGCGAAAATGCCGACCCACTCCGCTACAAAATCCTCGCGGAACATCGCCAGCCCGTTGATATAGCGCTCGCGCCGCTGGGGCTGCCAGAGCGCCACGCTGATCGGCGGTACGAATGCGGGGGCGAGTCCGCGCCGACGCAGCAGTACCTGCACCAGCGCCCGCCCGGTGCGGCCGTTGCCGTCGTCGAACGGGTGAATCGTCTCGAACTGCGCGTGAGCGATCGCCGCCTGCAGCAGCGGCGGCAGCTCGTCGGCGTTGCAGAAGCGGCAGAGGTCGTCCAGCAGCGGGGCGACCTCTTGCGGCGGCGGCGGCACGTAGGCCGCGCCGCAGGGGTTGTAGTCGTTGCCGCCGATCCAGTTCTGCGCGGCGCGCAGCCGGCCCGCGTTGCGCCAGCTGACGCCCCGCGCCAGCAGCGCCTCGTGGATGGCGCGCAGACCCTCGGGCGTCAGGCTGTCGGCGCTCGCGGCCTGCTCGACCGCCAACTCCATCGCGTCGATGTTGGCGATGATCTCGGCGGCCTGCTGGCCGATGCTGCGGCCGGCTCGCCGGCGGGCCTCGGCGCGCGCCAGCTGGCGCGCGTCGGCCTGCATTCCCTCGACTTTCGAGGAGGCGATCGACTCAGTGCGCAGCAGCAGGCGGGCCAGCGCGGTCAACTCGGCCCCGGCAGAGCGGTTGAGCCCAGCGACGATCCGCTCGCTCTCGGAAACAGCGCCGACCACCTCGCCGGGCAAGTCAAAAGCGGCGTCAGCGACGGGATCGGGAATGAACGACTCATAGCTGCACGCGCGGCGGTAGCGCGGCGGCGCATAGAGGCTCGGATCATGTTTCCAGACACTGCGAACCAGGCGGCCTCGCATAGGGACTCTCCCGATCCGTGATGCGCTTAATCAAGCTTAGAGGCGATCCTTGACCAGATCATCTCGCATAATCAAGCTTAGGAGCGATCCTTGACCAAGCGCGCCGCCTTGGTCAAGGTTAGGGCACGTTCGCGCTCGTCTCTTGGCGCTCCCGCGCGCCCCCCCACGTCATTCCTGCGCAGGCAGGAACCCACGCCCCCCCACGTCATTCCTGCACCCCCTCTTCCGTCATTCCTGCGCAGGCAGGAACCCGCACCTCCACCCGCCATTCCTGCGCCCCCCCTTCCGTCATTCCTGCGCAGGCAGGAACCCACACCCACACATCCCCTTCCCCAATTCATCCCTCCCCCCTTCCAGGGGGGAGGTTAGGTGGGGGGTGGAAGCCCCGAGCCGCCGCCACCAGCCGTGCGCGCCCCGATCACCCATCCCGCTCCCACCATCCGTCATTCCTGCACCCCCCTCTTCCGTCATTCCTGCGCAGGCAGGAACCCACACCCGCACATCCCCTTCCCCAGTTCATCCCTCCCCCCTTCCAGGGGGGAGGTTAGGTGGGGGGTGGAAGCCCCGAGCCGCCGCCACCAGCCGTGCGCGCCCCGATCACCCATCCCACTCCCCCCATCCGTCATTCCTGCGCCCCCCTCCGTCATTCCTGCGCAGGCAGGAACCCGCGCCCCCCAGGTCATTCTCCTGCGCCCCCATCCGTCATTCCTGCGCAGGCAGGAACCCACACCCACACATCCCCTTCCCCAATTCATCCCTCCCCCCTTCCAGGGGGGAGGTTAGGTGGGGGGTGGAAGCCCCGAGCCGCCGCCACCAGCCGTGCGCGCCCCGATCACCCACCCCCCTCCCCCTCCGTCATTTCTGCGCCCCCCATCCGTCATTCCTGCGCAGGCAGGAACCCGCACCCCCACCCGTCATTCCCGCGCCCCTCTCTTCCGTCATTCCTGCGCAGGCAGGAACGACAAAGGAGGCATGGCGCGATGAGCGCAAACAGCCCCTAGAGATGCTTCAACACCCCGCCGTCAATCTGGAAAACTTGCCCCGTAATGTAGCCGGCGGCGGGGGATGCCAGATAGACCGCCAGCGGGGCGACATCATCGGGCGTTCCGAAGCGGCGCATGGGGATGAAGCGCAGCAGCAGGTTGTCGTCGGGGTTCGATGAACCGCGGCCGGGCGAGTGCTCGGTCCAGCCCTGCACAATGGCGTTGACGGTGACGCCCTGCGGGGCGAGTTCTTGGCTGAGCGCGCGAACCAGGCCGATCACCCCGGCCTGCGAGGCGGCGAAGGCGGAGGTGTTGGCCAGGCCGCGCGCGGCGGGGGCTTCAAGCAGCGCGATCAGGCGGCCGGGGCCGCCGCGGAACTCGCGCGCGGCGCTGCGGAAAGCCGCGTAGGTTCCGCCCAGATTGGCGCTGAGCAGACGCTGCACATCGGCGTCGAGCGTCTTGCCGAGCGGCGCGGCGAACCATGCGCCCGGCGCGGCGACGGCGATCTCCAGGCCGCCCAGCTGTTTGGCGAGCTTGCGCGTGGCCACGCGCACATTGGTGCCGTTGGCCAGATCGACCGCCTCGGCGGGGCCGCCGCCGGCGGCCTTTTTCATGCGAAACATCGAGCTGCCGCCCGTCTCCGCGCTGGTCACCCCCACCTGCGCGCCCGCCTCGCGCAGACCGGCCGCGACAGCGGCGGCGGCCGGACGCTCTGCGCCGTAGACGATTGCCCGCTGCTCGGAGAGGTCCCAGCCCTGCAGCGCGCCTTCGGCGACGGGCGGCGGCGCGAGTGGATTCCGCTGCGTCATGTCGCCCCCTGCCCAATCTGCCCGATTCCGGCGGTGACATCCCAGCCGGTCGGCGCGAGGCCGCCGGCCAGGCCGCCGCCGTCGATCACGAATGCCTCGCCGGTCACGTAGGCCGAGGCGTCGGAGGCGAGATAGACGGCGAGCGGACCCAACTCCCAGGCTTCGCCGACGCGGCCGGCGGGAATGCGCGCGCCCTGCTGCCGCGCCGTCTCAATCTCCTCCGGCTGCTCGAGAGTCCGCTGCAGGACGAAGCCGGGCACGATGCAGTTGACGCGAATGTCGTAGCGCGCCAACTGCGTCGCCAGCCCCTGGGTGAGCGTGATCACGCCCGCCTTGGCCGCGCCGTAGACGATCAGCCGGGCGTCGCCGCGCAGCGCAGTGCCGGAGGCGACGGTGATGATCTTGCCGCCGCGCTCGTGAAAGTGGACCGCGGCGGCGCGGGCGCAGTAGAACGCGCTCGACAAATTGGTGTCGATCGTGTCCCGCCAGTCCGCGTCGGAAATTTGGTTGACCCGCTTGCCGGCCGACGCGCCGCCCCCGCCGGCGTTGGCGATGAAGACCTCAAAACCGCCCCACTCGGCGATCGTCTGGTCGGCGAGCGCGTCGACCTGCCGCGAATCGGTGACATCGGTGGGGATCACAAGAGCGCGGCGCCCGCGGCTGCGAATCTCCTCGGCCACGGCCTCGATCTGCTCCGGGGTGCGGGCGGCGCAGACCACATCAGCGCCGGCGTCGGCCAGGTGCAGCGCCATCTGCCGGCCCAGGCCGCGCCCTGCGCCCGTCACGATGATCCGCCGACCATCCAGCCGCAGCGACTCCAGCATTGCGCCTCCGCCCGTCCAGGGCACTCCGGCAACTCGTGTGAGCGGAGCGATAAGCGCCGCTCCCGGCAGTGCCAAATTAGTCCATAGTGGACAAACGCGGGCCCGGACGAGGAAACCCTGTGTCGAGCAGATCGCACCGCCTCCGCATCCTCATCGGCATCGCCGCCGCCGCGCTGATCGCGGCGGGCTGCGGCGCCACCGCGGACGATGCGCCGGGCGCGCTGGGCGCGGCTGACGCGCCGGCGGCGGTGGAAACGAGCGCCCCGGCCGAGCCGAGCGCAGCGGCGGACGGGGAGACGACCATTCAGGCCGATTGGTGGGCGATATCGGCGCCGAGATCGATTCCCGCCGACACTGTCGGTACGCCGCGTAAGGACCTTGAAGCCGGAATGCCGGCGGCGGCCTCGGCGGCGCTGTCCAAGGCGTACTACGCCTTTCCCGATATTGCGGTGATGGCGATCGCGCCCGACCTGCTCGCCGTCTGGGGGATCGGCCCGCCGCGCGGCGGCCGCGCGGCCGCGGTGGAAATCTGGTGGATTGAGCGGGGCGGCGCGACGCGACTCGCCGCCGTGGAGCTGCCGCCGGGCGGCGCGTTGCCGGACGGCGGCGCAATTCGCATCTGGCCCGGCGCGACCGCTAGGCGCGCCTGGCTGGAAGTCCGACTGGAGCTCTCCGGCGAGACGGGCGGGGAGAGGTACGACTTGCTGCTCTGGGACGGGAGCGAGTTGCGGCGCGTTTTCGAGCGCTCCGACGCCGCGCCGGGATCAGCCGCGCAGCTGCGCGATCTCGACGGGGACGGCGACCCTGAGATCGTGCTCGATCGCAGCGAGCCGGATCGCTTCTACGCCGCGTCGGGCATCGGCGTCGGCGACGCGGCGGTGTTGCGGCTGGCCGGCGACCGGTTCCGCGAGGTGCGCAGCGGAGCGCCGGACGCGACGCTGGGCGCGGCCGCGCGCGACGAAGCGCTGGCCGCGCTCGACTACGCCGAGGCCGGGCTCTGGCGGATGGCGATGGAGCGGGCCGAAACAGCCGCGCAGCTCGCGTTGAACAATCCGCAGCTGATGTGGAACGCGATCGTGATCAACGAGCGCGGCGCGGCCGCGCTGCGGGCCGCCTCGCGCGTGCGCCTGCACTGGCTCGCGCTGCTGCTCGCCGGCGACTGGAGCGAAGCGGTGGAGCATTTTCGGGCCCTGCCCCTGGCGAGTCAGATCGACGCCGCAGAGGCGCTGCGCGGCACCCCGCTGGCCGGCTACGAGAGCGGAGTCGCGGAGTTGGTTCGAGCCCGCGCGACGCAGGCGCTCAGCGCCGCCGATCGGCTGAGCGCAGAGCAGGCCGCGCCAATCTATCTGATGCGCGGCCTGGCCCGCTGGTGGCTGGGCTACGGCGTCCTGTCGTCCGCCGACGACCTGGTCGAAGCAATCGCAGGCTACGCCCCCCAGTCAATCGTCTACGACCTACTCTGGGTAATCGGCTACCGCGGCGGCTAGACCCCGTCCACCCTAATCGCGCTCACCACCCGCCCCTCCCGCCATCCCTGCGCCCCTCCCGCCATCCCTGCCCCCTCCCGTCATCCCCGCGCCCCCTCCCCGTCATTCCTGCGCAGGCAGGAACCCAGCCCCCTACACTGAAAGCGCACCCCACGACCGGTGCGCAGCTTCGGCGGAAAGGAGGCGGACCATGGCCGACCGCCGCGACCACACCTACAAGATCGTCGAACTCGTCGGCTCCTCACCCGACGGCGTCGACGCCGCGATCCGCAACGCCATCGGACGCGCCGGCGAAACGCTCAAAAACCTCGACTGGTTCGAGGTGCGCGAAATCCGCGGCGCCATGAACGACGGCGAAATCGGCTGGTTCCAGGTCAAGCTCGGCGTCGGCTTCCGCGTGCTCGACCCCGAAGACCTCAAGGCCGAGTAACCCCGCCGCCAAGGCCACTCGAGCGATCCGGGCGATGGCCGGCCGACTCCGCGAAACGCCCCAGCTGGGCGGCGCGAGCCTGCGCGACGCCTACCAATGGTGCGCGCGCTACACCCGCCAGCACCAGGAAAACTTCACCGTCGTCTCCTGGTTTCTGCCCCGCGAACTCCGCGCCCCCATGTTCGCCGTCTACGCCTTCTGCCGCTACACCGACGACCTCGGCGACGAAGCCCCAGGCGACCGCCTCGCCCTGCTCGACGACTGGGAAACGCAGCTGCGCCGCGCATTCGACCCGGCGCCCCAGCCGCCCGACCACCCGATCGCCCTCGCCCTCGCCGACCTCGCCCAGCGCAAACCGCTCGCCCCCGACCCCTTCCTGCGCCTGATTGAAGCCAACCGCCTCGACCAGACCAAATCCCGCTACGCCGACTTCCAGGAGCTGCTCGCCTACTGCCGACTCTCCGCCAACCCCGTCGGCGAAATGCTGCTCGCGCTCTGGGAAATCAACGACGCCGAGCGCCGCAAACTCTCCGACGCCACCTGCACCGCGCTCCAACTCGCCAACCACTGGCAGGATGTGCGCCGCGACTGGCAGGCCGGGCGGCTCTACCTGCCGCTCGACGACCTGCGCCGCTTCGGCCTCACCGAGCAGCAGATCGGCGAGCAAATCGCCGCCGGACGCTGCAACCCCGCCTTTCGCGATCTGATCCGCTACCAGGTCGACCGCGCCGAAGCCTGGTTCCGCCAGGGCGACGCCCTGGTCGCGCTCGTCCCCCGTGATCTCGCCGTCGACCTGCGCCTCTTCAGCGACGGCGGACGCGCCGTGCTGCGCGCCATCGCCGCGCAGGACTACGATGTGCTGGCCGCCCGCCCGCGCGTCGCGCGCCGCCGCCGCGCCTGGCTCGCCCTGCGCGCCGCCGCCGCGCTCAAGCTCGGCTAGCCTTGCCCCGAAAATGCCTCCCATGACCACCGCCACCGACCGCGCCTACCAACGCTGCCAGAGCTTCACCCGCGCGCGCGCGACCAACTTCTACCTCGCCTTCGCCGTCCTGCCCGAAGACAAGCGCCGCGCCATCTACGCCGCCTACGCCTTCTCCGGCGCAGCCGACGACGCGGTGGACGACGCCGGCAGCGAAGCCGAGCGCCGCGCCGCCCTCGACCAGGCCCGCCGCCGCCTCGCCGCCGCCTACGACGACGGCGGCGAGGCGAGCGGTGAACAGGACGACTGGCTCGCCCTGGCGCTGGGCGACGCCGCCCGGCGCTTCGCCATCCCCCGCGACCACTTCGAGCACCTGCTGATCGGCATGGAGCAGGACCTCACCCAAACCCGCTACGCCACCTGGCAGGAACTCGAGGACTACTGCTACCGCGCCGCCTCCGTGATCGGGCTGATCTGCATCGCCATCTTCGGCTACGACCCGGCCGACGCCGAAGAAGCCGCCGCCCGCGCCGTCGCAATGGGCAAAGCGCTCCAAATCACCAACATCATGCGCGACATCGCCGAAGACGCCCAGCGCGACCGCATCTACATCGCCCAGGAAGACCTCGCTCGCCACCGCTACAGCGAGCAAGACCTCTTCAACCACGTGCGCAACGACCAGTTCCGCGCGCTCATGGCCGACTACGCGCAGCGCGCCTACGCCCTCTACGACGAAGGCCGCCCGCTGCTCAACCTGCTCCACGGCGCGCGCAGCCGAATGTGCTGCAACGGCCTCCAGGGCGTCTACCGCCACATCCTCGACGCCATCGTCACCGCCGACTACGACATCTACTCCCGCCGCGTCGCCGCCTCCAAACCCCAACGCCTCACCCAGCTGCTAACCCTCTGGCTCGAGGGCGCCCTCCCCAACCAAATCCGCCCCCAATAGCCCCCCAACCGTCATTCCTGCACCCCTCCCGTCATTCCTGCGCAGGCAGGAACCCGCGCCCCCATCCGTCATTCCTGCGCAAGCAGGAACCTGCGCCCCCCCTCCGTCATTCCTGCGCAGGCAGGAACCCGCGCCCCAACCGTCATTCCTGCGCAGGCAGGAACCTGCGCCCCCTCTCCGTCATTCCTGTGCAGGCAGGAACCTGCGCCCCCTCTCCGTCATTCCTGCGCAGGCAGGAACCCCCACCCGCTTCCGTCATTCCTGCGCAGGCAGGAACCACCCCAACACACCAACCAACACCCCCAAAGCAACTCCCCCAAGAAAATTCATCCCTCCCCCCTTCCAGGGGGGAGGTTAGGTGGGGGGTAGGATGCAACGAGCCAGCGCCGGCCGCCCGCTTGCGCCCCGAGCACCCCTCCCATCATTCCTCGCAAGCAGGAACCCGCGCTCCCCTCCCGTCATTCCTGCGCAGGCAGGAACCCGCCCACCCCAACACACCAACCAACACCCCCAAGCAACTCCCCCCAAGAAAATTCATCCCTCCCCCCTTCCAGGGGGGAGGCTAGGTGGGGGGTAGGAGGCAACGAGCCACCACCAGCCGCCCGCTTGCGCCCCGAGCGCCCCCAACCGTCATTCCTGCGCCCCAACCGTCATTCCTGCGCAGGCAGGAACCCACCCACCCCAACACACCAACCAACACCCCCCAAGCAACTCCCCCAAGAAAATGCATCCCTCCCCCCTTCCAGGGGGGAGGTTAGGTGGGGGGTGAGAGGCAACGAGCCACCACCAACCGCCCGCTTGCCCCCCGAGCGCCCCTACCGTCATTCCTGCGCCCCATCCGTCATTCCTGCGCAGGCAGGAACCCACCCACCCCAACACCCCCAACCAACGCGCACCAACCAACACCCCCAAGAAAATTCATCCCTCCCCCCTTCCAGGGGGGAGGTTAGGTGGGGGGTGGGAGGCAACGAGCCAGCGCCGCCCGCCCGCTTGCACTCCGAGCGCCCATCCCACCATTCCTGCCTGCGCAGGAATGACGGTGGGGGGGCGCACCCTTCCCCCCCACACCCCCTCTCCGCTCGGCGGCTAACAGGAAGAGTCGACGGAATGGCTGAAACCAGTGAGCAATGCTCGCTACGATGATCGGCACAGGTCTCGGATGCCTTGGGGGGACATCGGCAGCGTGCCAGCGGAGTTTCGGCAGCGATTGGTCTTTGTGGGGCTGTGCGCCGCGGTTGCGGCGGGGCTGGCCGCGGTTGCGCTGCGGCTCGGGCCGGGGCTGGATTCGACCGTGTTCGCGCCGATCATCGGAGCCGCCGTCGCCGCGACATTCCTGCTGGGGCGAAAACGCGGCGCGGGCGGCCTGCTCGCCGCCTACTTCGTCGCCCTCGCCTTCTTCACCCAACTGCGCGACGCCGCCGACGAAACCGGCGCGGCGGCGCTCTCCGACTACGTGATCGACTGGGAGCTGTGGATGTTCGGCGGGGTCGCGCCCTCGGCCTGGCTGCAGGCGCGGCTCGGCGGGGTGGGCCCGGAGCCGGGCTGGATCGCCTACCTCTCCGCCTTTGTCCACTGGATGTGGTTCGTCTTCCCCCACGCCGTGGTGCTGGGCGCGTACCTCTTCGCGCGGCGCCACGCCGCGCGGGTGATCCTGACCATGACCGCCGTCTTCTACCTCGGCGTCACGCTCTACTTCCTCACCCCCACCGCGCCGCCCTGGATGGCGGCGGAAAACGGGCTGCTCGACGGCGTGGTGCGGGCGATGCACAACGTCGGCCCCGCGATTCTCGGCGAGTCGCTCTACACCAGCGCGTTCGACGCGCTGGCCGAGCCCAATCCCAGCGCGGCGATGCCCTCGCTGCACTTCGCCGCCTCGTTCGTCGCCGTGCTAATCGGGCTGATGCTGCGCTCGCGCGCCCTGGTCGCCGTCTCGCTGGCCTACTCGCTGGCGCTCGCCTTCGCGCTCGTCTACCTCGGCGAGCACTACGTGGCCGACATCCTGGCCGGAGCCGGCGTCGCCGCAATCGCGTTCCTCGCCGTCGAGCTGAGCCGCAGCGCCTGGCGCGCGGCCGCGGCGCGCCGCGCCCAGCTGGCAGCCGCCGCGCGGCGCACCGAAGAGCGCCTGCGCGAGACGCTGCGCCGACCGGGCCGGCGGCTCCAAGCCAGCTGAGCGATGGGCGCGCTTCGCGCCCCCTGGCTGCGCCCACTGCTGGGCCTCGCCGTCAGCAGCGGCTTCATCCTGCTCTTCCTGCGCAACACCGACTTCGGCGGCGTCGCCCGCGCCTTCACCGAAGCCTCCCCGCTCTGGATCGTCCCCGCGCTCGGCGTCTACTTCGCCGGCATCGCCGCCCGCGCCGCCCGCTGGCACTACCTGCTGCGCCACCTCCAGCCGATCGCCTGGTGGCGGCTGTTTCCGATCGTGGCGATCGGCTTCGGCGTCAACAACGTGCTGCCGCTGCGCACCGGCGAGCTGGTGCGGGCGCACGTGCTGGCGCAGCGCCACAACATCTCGCGGGCGAGCGGACTCTCGAGCATCTTTATGACGCGCGTCTACGACGGGCTGATGCTGACGGTCTTTCTCTGCGTGGGCGTGGGTTGCAGCCTGGCCGCGGTCGGCGGAATGGTCTGGGCGGGACCGGCGCTCACCGCCGGAATGGGCTTCCTCGTCTTCGGGATGATCGGCGCGTTCCTGCTCTTCGGCGCGGTCGCGCGGCATCCGCAGCGCGCCGAAGAAATGCTCGCGCGGATCGTCGGCCGCATGCCCTGGGGCGCGGAGCGGATCCAAAGCTGGCTCGGCCCGGTGATCGCCGGAATGGGCGCGCAGGCCAACCCCGCCCAGGTGCGCGGCGCGCTCTGGACCAGCCTGATCGCCTGGGCCCTGGAAGCCGTGATGTACGCGATGGTCGGCCAAGCCTTCGGCCTCGGCCTGCCCTTCCCCGTCTACCTGCTCGTCGCCGCCGCGGCCAACATCCTGATCACCGCGCCCTCGACCAGCGGCGGGGTCGGCCCGTTCGAGTGGGCGACCAAGGCCGTGCTGCTGATCTACCTGCCGCAACTGGGCGACCTGGACGCCGGCGTAGGCGCGGAAGAAGCGGCGATCGCCTACGCGGCGACGCTGCACGCGCTGGTGCTCATCCCAATCTCAATCGTCGGCCTAGCCTCGCTCTGGCTATTCCACATACCCCTACGCCGCCGAGCCTGGGCAAACAGCCCATAGCCCGCCCCCACTCACCCCGCATACCGCCCCCCACCGTCATTCCTGCGCCCCAATCGTCATTCCTGCACAGGCAGGAACCCACGCACCCACGCACCCAACAACCCCTCCCCTTCCCCAATTCATCCCTCCCCCCTTCCAGGGGGGAGGTTAGGTGGGGGGTGGGAGGCCGCGAACCAGCACCAACCCCACGCCACGCCGCCAGCACGCACCCCACCAACCGTCACCCCTGCGCCCCCTTTCCGTCATTCCTGCGCAGGCAGGAACCAACGCACCCACACAACACCCCTCGCCCCATTCATCCCTCCACCTCACACGCACCCTCCCCCCTTCCCCAATCCATCCCTCCCCCCTTCCAGGGGGGAGGCTAGGTGGGGGGTGGGAGGCCGCGAACCAGCACCAACCCCACGCCACGCCGCCAGCACGTACCCCACCAACCCCACGCCCTCCGTCATCCCCGCGCGCTCTCCCCGTCATTCCTGCGCAGGCAGGAACCCACGCACCCACCCCCTCAACACCCCTCACCCCCCTCCCCAATTCATCCCTCCCCCCTTCCAGGGGGGAGGCTAGGTGGGGGGTGGGAGGCCGCGAACCAGCACCAACCCCACGCCACGCCGCCAACACGCACCCCACCAACCCCACGCCACGCCGCCAACACGCACCCCACCAACCCTCCGCCTCCGTCATCCCCGCGCCCCCTCACCGTCATCCCCTGCGCCCCCTCAACCGTCATCCCCTGCGCCCACCCTCCCGTCATTCCTGCGCAGGCAGGAACCCCCTCAGGGCGACACGCCCGTCGGTGGCGCTTGCCCGCTCGTGTTCAGACCCCAGCAGGCAATCGCGCCGTCGGTCTTGATGCCGCAGGTATGGCTGTGCCCCGCCGCGACCGCCGTGTAGGTGCCCGCGGGGACCGTGGTCCGGCCATTGCCGCTGGCGCCCCAACACTCGATCGCCCCCGTGCTGCGCAGCCCGCAGGTATGGAACCGGCCCGCGCTGACCGCAGTGAACGTTCCCGTCAGCGTGGAGGTATTGCTCTGACCGAAGTTGTCCGCACCCCAGCAGACGATCGCGCCGGCGCTGGTCACGGCGCAACTGTGCGAGCCGCCGGCGCTTACCGCGCTGAAGCCGCTGCCCGAGGGCGCGTTGAGTCGATTGTTGGCGTTGTAGCCCCAACAGGAGATCGCGCCCGCGCTGCTCAGCGCGCAACCGTGATTCTCGCCCATCGACACCGCTGTGAAGCTGCTGCCCGCAGGCGGCATGTTATCGGTAAAGCTGGTCGTCCCCCAGCAGGCGAGCGTGCCCGCGCTGCGGATGGCGCAGGTCACACTGCCGGCAGCGACCGCCGTGAACGTACTGGATTGCGCCTGCGCCGTGGTCGGACGCGCAGTACTCAATCCCCAACAGGAGAGCGCGCCGGCGCTGGTCAGCGCACAGCTCTGAGAGGTGCCTGCGCTGACCGCAGTGAAGCTGCTGCCGGAGGGATCGGCGTCCTGGCCGTTCGTGTTACTGCCCCAGCAATCGATCGTCCCCGTACTGCGCCGCGCGCAGGTGTGAAACTGGCCCGCGCTCAGCGTCGTAAAAGTCGTCGTCGGAGTCGGTGTCGGCGTGGGTGTGGGAGTTGGCGTTGGCGTCACAGGGTCCGGCGTTGCGCCGCCATCGTCGCCGCTTGAGCTATCCGCGACGGTCCGAGTAGCCGGTGTCGGCGCGAGCTCTGCGATCAGCTCAGGCAGGCGATCATCCTGTCCGCCCCAGCAGCGAGCACTCGCGCGGCCTAGTGCGCACGAATGGCGCATCCCCGCGCTCACCGCGACATAGCGTCCGGACGGAGCGTTGGACTGCCCATAGCGATCATCCCCCCAACATTCAATCGCCCCCGACTCCCGCAGCCCGCACGAGTGCCACGCCCCCGCGCTGACTTGTGTGAAGACTCCCGACGGCGCGTTGAGTTGGCCGAAGTTGTTCAGCCCCCAGCACTCCACCGCGCCGCTCTCGCGGAGCGCGCAGCTGTGCGTCGTGCCGACGCTCACCTGCGTGAAGACTCCCGATGGCGCATCAGCGCGCCCAAGGCTGCCGCGCCCCCAGCAGGTGATCTCGCCTGAAACGCGCAGCCCGCAGGCGTGCAGATAGCCCGCGCTAACCGCGCTGAACTCCCCCTCTGGCGGGTCCGCCTGCCCATAATCGAGCACGCTGCGCCCGAAGCTGCTGGTGCCCCAGCACTCGAGCTGGCCCGTATCGCGCACGGCGCAAGCGAACTGCCAGCCCACCGCCACATCAACGAACGCGCCGTCAGGCGCGTTCGAGTCGCTGCCCCAGCAGACGACATCCCCACTTCCCCGCCGAATCGCGCAGTTATGCCACGCCCCGGCGCTCACCGCCGCGTAACGGCCCTCCGGAACATCGCGCAGCGCGGATGAGTTGCCGCCCCAGCAGCGGATTAGGCCGTCGGCGCGGAGCGTGCATTGATGCTCGCCGCCCGCGTCGAGCGCGAGATAGCGGCCGGTTGAGGTGGGGGTGGCGGCCTGGGCGAGGGTCAGTGCGGCGAGCAGGAGCGCGGCGATCGCGAGGGCGATCGGGAGGAATTTATCCCCCCCCCCCCCCCCGATCGCGCAAGCGCCGCCGCCGCGCGGCGGGCGCGTTGGGCGGCGGTCGGGAGGTTGGCGGTGTGGTTCACGGTTGTCACTGTACACCAGTGGGGCGCCTGCGTGATAGCGGGGCTTGGGGCGCGGGGGAACTGGGCGCGGGGCTTGGTGCTCGGCACGGCGAGATACCCGCGGCAAGCGCGGGTATGACGGATCTGGGGCGCGGGTGTGACGGAGCTTGGGGCGCGCGGGTGTGACGGGGCTTGGGGCGCGGGGGAGCTGGGCGCGGGCTTGGTGCTCGGCGCGGCGAGATACCCGCGGCAAGCGCGGGTATGACGATCTTGCTCGCGCGGGTGTGACGGTGCTTGGGGCGCGGGGGAGCTGGGCGCGGGGCTTGGTGCTCGGCGCGGCGAGATACCCGCGGCAAGCGCGGGTATGACGGATCTAGCTCGCGCGGATTCCTGCCTGCGCAGGAATGACGGGGGAGGGACGCGGGTGTGACGGAGGTGGGGGCGCGGGTGTGGCGGAGGCGAAGGTGAGCGCGAACAGGCCGTAGCCTTTGGGCGCGGCCCGCGGCGGCGCGAATGAGGGAGGCTCAGGATGACTGACAGTTCGCGGAATAGCGGGCGGCTCGATGGGCGGCTCGACGGGCGGCTTGATGGGCCGTTGGATGGGCTGCGGGTGCTCGACCTCTCGCGGCTGGCCCCGGGGCCCTACTGCTCGATGCTGCTCGCCGACATGGGCGCGGAGGTGATCCTGATCGAGGAGGCCGGCCGGCCCGGCGGGCGGCGCAGCGCCGAGGCGCAGGCCGCGCCCGACCCCAACCAAGCGCGCCGCCGCTACTCCTCCTACGCGCTCGGCCGCGGCAAGCGCTCGATCGGACTCAACCTCAAGTCCGAGCAGGCCCGCGGCATCTTCTACGAACTCGCCAAATCGGCCGATGTCGTGCTCGAAGGCTTTCGCCCCGGCGTGGTCGAGCGGCTCGGCGTGGACTGGCAAACGCTGCGCGGGCTCAACCCCCGCTTGGTCTACTGCTCGCTCTCCGGCTTCGGCCAAACCGGTCCCTACGCGGCGCATGTGGGCCACGACATCAACTACATCGCAACGGGCGGCGCGCTGGGGATGATCGGCGATCGCGAGGCCGGCGGGCGACCTGCGATCCCGGTCAACATCATCGCCGACTTCGCCGGCGGCGGGCTGATGGCGGCGTTCGCAATCCTCTGCGCGCTGCAGGCCCGCGAGCGCACCGGCGAGGGGCAGCACATCGACCTGGCGATGTCCGACGGCGTGCTCTCCCTGATCACCTCGGCGCTGGCCGGACACGAAGGCGCGGGCGCGGACATGCGCCCCGCCGCGCACATGCTCAACGGCGCCGCGCCGCACTATCAGGTCTACGAAACCAGCGACGGGCGCTGGTTCTCGGTCGGCTCGATGGAGCCCTACTTCTACGCCAATCTGTGCCGCGCGCTGGACTGCGAGGAATTCATCGCCGATCAGGGTGCGACGGATCCGCAGCGCCGCGCGGAGATCGCGGAGCGCTTCGCCGCCGCGTTTCGCACACGCACCGCCGACGAGTGGCACGAGCTGCTCAACGAAATCGATGTCTGCGCCAAGCCGGTGCTCTCGCTCGATGAGGCGCTGGCCGATCCGCACAATCTGGCGCGGGGAATGGTGGTGGAGGTCGAGACGCCCGACGGCGGGCACATGCGCCAGGCGGGCGTCGCGCCCAAGCTCAGCGCGACGCCGGGCCGGATTCGCGGCGGCGCGCCGCGCCGCGGTCAGGACAGCGACGAGCTATTGGCGTCGTTGGGCTTCACCGCCGAGGCGATCGCCGAGCTGCGCGCGGGGGAAGTCGTCGCCTGAGGCGCGGGCGCCGAGCTGAGCGCGATCCCGCTGCGCGCCTGCTCGCGCGCGTGCGAGCGACGCCAGAAAACGGCCAGGCAGCCGCCGATCACCAGCAGCGCGGCCAGGCAGACGGTGAAAGCGGCTTGGAAGCTGAAGCCGTCGACCACGACGCCGATCGAGGTGACGCAGCCGGCCATCAGCAGGCCGGTGAAGAGCTCGTAGATCGAGAGCACGGTGGCGCGCTGATCGGAGGGAATGCGGCGGTTGATGTAGCCCGTCGCGATCGGCCCGATCATCCCGTGCAACACCGCCAGCGAGCCGATTGCGGCGATCACCCAGAGCGAATTCCACAGCGCCAGCGGGATAAAGAGCAGCACCGCGGCGAGCAGCACGACCGGCAGCGCGCGACGCTCGCCGAAGCGCCCCGCCACGCCCGCCGCCAGCAGCGAGCCCACCACCAGACCGGCGATCGGCGGGATGATCAGCACCGAGTAGAGCAAGCCGGTATCGACCGCCTCGCGCGGGTCGATGCCCTGCTCGCGCACGAAGGGCTGGATGAAGAAGTCGGGCATCTCGATGAAGACGACCATGCAGGTGGCGAAGAGGATGATCGCGAGCAGCGACTTGCGCCGCCAGACGGTCAGCCAGCCCACCCACATATTGCCGATCACGCTGCGCGCGGTCGACGCGGCGGCGGGCGCCTGCCCGCCTTGACCATTTTGTCCGTTTTGGCCGTTCTGTCCACTGAGGCCGGCGGCCTGGAATGCGATCTCGGCCTCGCGGCGCGGCGGCTCGCGCAGCAGCAGCGCGATCAGCGCGCTGGCCGCCATCGGCGCCACGCCAATCAGAATCGTGTTGGTGAACCCGACCAGCGCGGCGAGCGGGCCGCCGAGCAGCATCGCGGCGACCATCGCCGCGAACGAGAGCGCCTCCGAGCGCCCGACATGCTTCTCATATTCGTTGGTGCGGCCCAGCTGTCTGAGCGTGTCGAAGAGCAGCGCGTGCCCCGCGCCCGAATGCAGCGTCATCGCCAGCGCCATGATCGCGTAGCAGACCGCGAGCATCTCGTAGCTGCTGCTGAAAGCGAAGAAGATCGAGGCGATGGTGAAGCCGCAGCCGCCCAGAAAGAGCGAAACGCGCCGCCCCCAGCGGTCGGCAATCGCCCCCGTCGGCACCTCCGCGATCACAATCGTGACCCAGAAAATCGACTCCATCGCAGCCACCTGGGTGATCGACATGCCGCGCCCGTCGATCAGGTAGATCATCCAGATTGGCATCCAGACCAGGAAGCCCGTGGCGCCGTAGAAGAGGTAGTAGACGCGCAGGTTGCGCGCGAAGCGCCGCCGCGCGTCGAACAGCGAGCCTGCGCCGTGGCCGTTGAGCGAGCCGTTGAGCGTCGGGGGGATGGACATGGCGTTTCGATCGTCGCGGCGCGCGCGCCGGGTCGGTCAGGCGGGTCGGTCAGGACAGCGGGGGACCGCTGATCTCGGTGGGCGCCGCCGCGGCGGCGGCTACGGGCGCGGGAGCGCGCGGGTGGGTCGCCTGCGGCGCGGGCACGAAGTTGAGCGCGATCCCGTTGCGCGCCTGCTCGCGCGCATGCGCGCGCCGCCAGGTCAAGGCGAACAGCCCGCCCGCCACCAGCAGCACCGCCAGGCAGAGCGCGAACGCCCACTGGAAGCTGAACAGATCGGCGGCGCTGCCGACCAGCGGCGTGCAGGCCGCCATCAGCGCGCCCATCGACAACTCGAACATCGAGAGCACCGTGGCGCGTTGATCGGAGGCGATGCGGCGGTTGATGTAGCCCGTCGCGATCGGGCGAATCATCCCGCGCAGCACCGCCACGAAGGCGATCGCGATGATCACCCAGAGCGAGTTCCACAGCATCAGCGGCACGAACAGCATGATCCCGGCGAGCAGCAGCAGCGGCAGCGCGCGCCGCTCCCCGAAGCGCCCGGCCACGCCCGCCGCCAGCAGCGAACCGATCACCATCCCCGCGATCGGCGGGATGATCAGCCCCGAGTAGACAAACCCCGTATCCAGCGCGTCGCGCGGGTCGATGCCCTGGAAGCGCACGAACGTCTGGAGGAAAAACTCGGGCATCTCGAAGACGACGCTCATCAGCGTGGCGAAAATGATGATCGCGAACAGCGCCTTGCGCCGCCAGACGGTGAACCAGCCGACCAGCATGTTGCGCAGCACGCTCTGCGGCGGCGGGTCGCCCGTCCGCGCGTTCGCGCCGCCGCCCGCCCCATTCGACTGGCTGCTCGACTGGCTGCTCGACTGGCCGGCTGCCTGCCCGGCTGCTTGCCCGGCGAACTCCGCTTCGCTGCGCGGCGGCTCGCGCAGCAGCAGCGCCACGACCGCCGCCACCGCCATCGCCGACGCGCCAATCAAAATCGTGTTGGAAAAGCCGACCAGCGCGGCCAGCGGACCGCCCAGCATCGTCGCCGCCAGCATCGCGCCGAACGCCCCGGCCTCCGAGCGCCCCACATGCTTCTCGTATTCGTTGGTGCGCCCCAGCTGCCGCAGCGTGTCGAAGAGCAGCGCATGGCCCGCGCCGGAATAGAGCGTCATCGAGGTCGCCATGATCGCGTAGGAGAGCATCAGCATCGGGTAGCTGGCGCTGAAGGCGAAGGCCACCGAGGCGATCGTGAAGCCGCACGCCCCCAGAAAGAGCGAGGTGCGCCGCCCCCAGCGATCCGCAATCGCTCCGGTCGGCACCTCCGCGATCACCAGCGTGATCCAGAAAAGCGACTCCATCAGGGCGACCTGAGTAAGCGACATGCCGCGCCCGTCGATCAGGTAGACCATCCAGATCGGCAGCCAGATCAGGAAGCCGCTCGAGCCGTAGAAGAGGTAGTAGACGCGCAGATTGCGGGCATAGCGCCGCCGCGTCTCCGTCGAGCCGCTGCCGCCGCCGCGTCCGTTGAGCTGAACCGAAAGAGACATCCGCCTCGATCGTAGTCTCCGCAAGCGCCCGTTGTGGATCGCGCCCGAATTCGTCCACCCCGCGCTCTGCAAACTGCGGCTCAGAGCGGCTGCCGCCGAATCTGCGGCCAGGGGCGCGGGTAGCGCGACGGCGTCGGCGCAGACTTGACCGCCGCAATCAGCTCAACCCCCGCATCGAGCGGCGTCAGCGCCGCGCCCAGACGCTCCGCCGCCGCCGCCAGCCCCGCCCGATCGTCGGGCGGGCGCGCCCAGGCGATCAGCACGCCGCCCAGGTCGAGCAGCGGGATCGTCAGCTCCAGCGCGACCGTCGGCGGCGCGGCCGCCCGCGTCAGCGCCACCGCAAACCGCTCGCGGAGCTCCACCGCCTGCTCCGCGCGCCCCTCCCAAACCGAAATCTGCGGCGCGTCCAACAACTCGGGCAGCGTGCGCAGAAACTCGGCCGCCGCCGCCCGCGAATCGAGCAGCGTGACCGGACGCTCCGGATACGCCAGCGCGATCGGCAGGCCCGGCGCGCCGTTGCCGCTGCCCACATCGACCATCGCCCCGTGCGGCAGCGCGATGTCCGCCTGCAGCACCGCCTCAAACCCCCGCAGCGGCTCCCGCACATGCTTGGCCACCGCCGCCGCCGGCTCCGCCACCCCGGTCAGATTGCGCGGCTGCGCCAGCAGCGCCCCCAGCCACAGCGCCAGCTGCCGCCGCGCTCGGTCGGAAAGGCGCAGCCCAGCCCCAACGATCAGGCGTTCGAGCTCGGCGGTAGGCGTCGGAGTAGGCATCGCAGGCAGGGGGTAGAATAGGTCTGCGCAGCGCCGCCGCCGACTGCGGTCGGCGCGAGTCGCCGTGCGACCGTTCGGTACGCTGGCGGCGAGCCCCTGGCGGGCAGTGCCGCAAGGCGAAAATCTCGAGAGGGCGGCGAGCGGACGCCGCCGCCCGTGAGTGAAGACGCTCGGAGACGGTGATGACCACTGAGACCAGCAGTGCGACGCTCGAAGCCGAGCTGCTCGAGGCCGAAGAGACCGACGGCATCGAGGATGTCGTTGAGGGCCCCTTGGACGGCGCGGCCGGCAATGCGGCGGCGGGCCAGACAACGGTGGGCGAAGCCGCGTCGGAGTATTTCGAATGGTCCGAGCGGCGCGAGCAGCAGCGTGAGAAGCGCGCCCAGAAGCTGGCCGAGAGCCGCGAGTCGGAAACCTCGCCCAAGCCACCCGGCTCGCGCAAGACCTCCCCGCCCTTCGACAAAAACGCGCGCATCGCGGTGACCCAGTTCGTCTCCCACGTCACCCCCAGCCTGCCCGTCGCCGAACTCACGCCCCATGGCATGGCGGCGTTTCAGGAGACAATCGGGGCCAACGCGGCGGATGTCGCCGCCCGGCTGCTCCCGGTCAAGGAGTTCCTGCGCTTCTGCTGGAAGACGCGCGGCTACACCGACGCCAACCTCGGCAACCACCTGCGCGTCAAAACCGCCTCCGGCTCGGCTTCCGCCCTGATCGAGCACGAGGAAGCAGAGCGCTTCGAGATGACCGCCGACGGCTTGCAGCAGCTCAAGGAAGACCTTGAGCGCCACAAAGAGGAGCTGCCCGCCGCCATCCAGGCCGTCGCCCAGGCGCGCGAGGACAAGGACATCCGCGAGAACGCGCCGCTCGAAGCCGCCCGCGAGAACCAGGAGCGGCTCAACTCCCGCATCAACGAGCTCGAATACCAGATCGCCCACGCCGTGATCAGCGCGGGCGGCACGGCCGGCCGCGCGCACCTCGGCAGCACCGTGAGCGTGCGGCGGCTCGACGCGGGCGGCGGCCAGGTGCAGGAATACACCCTGGTCGGCCCTACCGAAGTCAACGCCGAACAGCGCCGCATCTCCGTCGAAAGCCCGGTCGGCAAAGGGCTGGTCGACTCCACTGTCGGCGCAATCGTCGAAATCGAAGTGCCCCGCGGCACGATGCGCTATGAAGTCGTGTCCGTCGAGGGCTGACTGCCCACCTGAATGCCCACCCGACTGCCCACGCCGCGGCATTGGAGCGCGGCCCCAAACCAGACCAAGACCAACCGGAGAGGTGACCAGCATGGCCGAACTGCCCGACATCGAGTTCACGATCACCAACGCCAACCTCGATACCGGCTTGCGCGGGTATCCCGTCGGCACCTGCGAGACGAGCTACGTGGATCCGCAGGAGGGCGTCTCCTACGTCGGCTACCCGATCGCCGACCTGGCCTTCATGCCCGCCGAGGACATCATCTACCTGCTCTTCAACAAGTCCCTGCCCACCGCCGAGCAGAAGACCGCCTTCACCGACGACATCGCCGAGCGCTCGGAAGTCCCCCAGGCCGTCTTCGACGCCCTCCGCGCCATGCCCATGTCCGGCCACCCGATGGACCTCTTCGCCGCCTCCATCCAAATCCTCGGCATGGCCGGCAAGACCGACAACTTCTACGATGACGCGCTCAACCTCGTCGCCCGCATCCCCGCCACACTCGCCGCCATCTTCCGCCTGCGCGAGGGCTGGGGCGAGCTAATCCCCTCCAGGCCCGAACTCGGCTACGTCGCCAACTTCGTCCACATGCTGGGCATGCCCGGCGGCGACGCGGAGGCCCTGACCCGCCTGCTTTCCGTCTACTACGTGCTGCACGCCGACCACGGCGGCGGCAACCTCTCCACCTTCACCGGACGCGCCGTCGCCAGCGGCCTGGCCGACATGTACCGCTCGATGGTCTCCGCGATGAACGGCCTCGCCGGCCCGCGACACGGCATGGCCAACCAGGACTGCTTCTTTATGGTGCGTGAACTCAACACCACCGACGTCGACGAGGCCGTCGAAAAGCTCCGCGCGCGGATGGCCGCCGGCGATCTGATCTACGGCTTCGGCCACGCCGTCCTGCGCGAGGAAGACCCGCGCGCCAAAGTCCAACTCCGCGTCGGCGAAGAGCTCTGCCCCGACGACCACTGGTTCAACGCCGTCAAGGCCGTCCGCGAGGCCGGCATTCGGGTGCTCAAGGAGAACCCGAAAGTGCAGAATCCCTACCCAAACGTGGACCTCGTCTCGGGCAGCCTGATCAACGCGCTGGGCTTCACCGACCCCGACTACTACACCACTCTGTTCGGCTGGTCGCGGATCGCCGGCATCGGCGCGCAAATCGTCGACGAGCGCACCCGCGCCCGCGGCGGGCGCGGCGTGGCCATCTACCGCCCGCGCTACATCCCCGTCAACCAGGAGCCGCGCGCCGTCTGAACGGCCGCTTCATCCAACGCCGCTTGAGTGTGAGCCGAGGATCGGGAAGACTATGACGGCAATGAGGCAGCGCGCGGGGATGCAGCGCCCGGCGAGTTCGCTGCCGCGGGAGGATTAGCCGACAATGCCCACCGCAAACGCGGCGCGGACCAAGCGAGGCGCGGTGCTCGAGCAAATCGTGGCCGCGCGCTACGGCTACCCCAACGCCGAGTTCCCCGACCGCGAGGTCAGCGTGAACTTCCCCAACCGCGCGATGGGCGTGCAGGTCAAGTCCGGCGGCTGGCTCTACCCCGACATCGTCGTCACCGAAGAACCCGGGCATTTCATCTCGCTGATCGCCGACATCGCGCTGACCCACGAAATCACCAGCGAAATCGCCTCGGAGCGCTGGGCGGCGCTGGCCAAGGCCGCCCCGCTGGTGCTCTACGTGCCCACCGGGCACGCCGGGCGCGCAATGCGACTCTGCCGCCTGCACGGCATCAGGCTGCACAAGCTGATGGCCTTCCGCCAGCGCCCGCAGGCGTTCGGAATCGACATCAGCGAGGCCTACAGCGGCCCGGACCTGCTCAAGCCTATCGCCGGGCTGCTGCCGCCCGCGCTGCGCCCGATGGCCTACCGCGCCGAGCGCGTCGCGGTCGTCGACCGCTACCTCCAGCCGCTGCCCGCCTCCCGCAGCGGCGACCTGCCCGCGCTCGTCGCGCCCAAGCCCGACGTCGCGCCGCCGCTGCTGCAGCTCGCCTCCGGCGCGGAGGGCGAGCACGCTGACCATGCCGAGCACGACGCGGAACACGACGACCATTCCGCCCACCTGCCGCCGCCCAGCCTGGCCCCGCTGATGTTCGCGCTGGGACTGATCGTGACCGGCGTCGGCGCGGTCTTCCCCGGCGAACTGCTGGGCGTGGGCATCGCCCTGATCGGCCTGTCCGCGCTGCGCTGGTTCACCGAGGACATGGGCTACTACGAGGCCGGCGGGCCGGCCGAGTTCCGCCAGCAGCCGCTCCAAATCATGCCCGAAGCGGAAGCGCCCCCCGGCGTGCACATGCCGCCGCCCAGCATGTCGCCCGTCATCTTCGCCCTCGGCCTCATCCTGACCGGGCTGGGCGCGGTCTTCCCGGCCGAACTGCTCGGCGCGGGCATCACGTTGATCGTGGTGGGGGGCGTAGGCTGGTGGTGGGAGGATGTGCGGGCGTTCGAGCAGCCCGAACACGACGATCACGAGTCGGACCACGAGGCAAGCGAAGCGGCGCCGGCCCTGGCCGGCGAGCCGTCGCACTAGCGCGCAGAGAGACGAGGGGCGCGATGCAGATGCAGCAACTCTGGCGCAGCCGACTGGGGCATCTCGGGCTACGTGTCGGGCTACGTGGTGGGCTGATCGCGTTGGGCGCGCTGCTCGGCCTGCTCGCCCTCACCCAGGGCGCACTGGCCCAGGTCGCGCTTCCGCCCGCCGTCTCCGACCAGGGCGACGACATCCGCGTGCTCTTCTTCGTCGTGCTCGGCATCGGCGTCGCCGTCTTCGTCATCGTCGAAGCCATGATCCTCTGGGTCGTCTTCCGCTACCGGCGCAAATCGGACGACGAACTCCCCACGCAGATCGCGCACAACAACACTGCCGAAGTGCTCTGGACCGTCATCCCCCTGGTCATCGTCGTCGCCCTCTTCATCGGCTCGCTCGTCGTGCTGGAGGATGTGCAATCCGCGGCGGACCCCGACGAGGAAGTGGTGGAAATCGATGTGCAGGGCCGCCAGTGGGCCTGGGCCTTCAACTACGCCGTGCCGCTCGGCACCGCGCTCGCCGACGGCCTCTCGGAAGACCCCGCCGAAACCGAAATCCTGCTGCGCGACCCCTCAATGGTGCAGCCGTTCATGACGCTCAAGCTGGGCGTCGAGCACATGCGGGTCACGGCCCGCGAGGGCGATGTGGTCACCGTCGAGCGCGCGGTCAACGGCACCGTGCCGATCCGCCACCAGCGCGGCGCGGATGTAATGCGCGTCTTCAACGGCACCGACACCGTCCCCGAAGGACGACTCCAGGCGGCCGACAACACCCCGATCGTGACCGTCCCGGTGGGCACGATGATCCGCTTCAACATCGCCAGCGCCGACGTCCTCCACGCCTTCTACACCCCGCAGTTCCTCTACAAGCTCGACGCAGTGCCCGGGCGCGTGCAGACGATGTGGGTGCGAGTCAACGAGACGGGCGAATTCCAGAGCCAGTGCGCGGAGTTCTGCGGGCGCGACCACGCCCGGATGATCTTCTCCGTAGTCGCGCTCTCCCAGCGCGACTACCGCGACTGGTTCGCCGCCAAAACGCCCGAACTGGGCGAGCCGGTCGAGGGCGACTTCGGGGCCGAAGAGGAAGCCCCGGTCGAAGAGGGCGCCGTGGGCAACGCGGTCAACGGCCAGCAGCTGTTCTTCTCGCTCGGCTGCAACGTCTGCCACGGCGACCGCGGCGAGGGCCTGGTCGGCCCCACAATCGCCCAGACGATCGTCTCCCTGGAGCGGGTCGTCGAGCAGTACCGCCAGCCGTTCGAAGCAATGACCGCCTTCCCGCCGGAGGAGGTCAGCGACGAGGAAATCGCGGACATCTACGCCTGGCTGCAAACGGTCGAGCGCCCGCCCGACGAGCTGGTGATACCGTCCAAGCTGGCCGAGGCGATCGCGGCCGGCGGCTAGCACGCCGCCGCGCAACTGAGGGCTGAAGGAGGAGCGGCAATGGCGACGTTGGCCGGCGCGCAGACGACGGGGGGGTACGCGGGCGTCGCCGCCTGGCGAACGATCCTCGAATGGTTGACCACCGTCGACCACAAGAAGATCGGAATCATGTACCTCTGGGCGGCCGGCGCGTTCGGCCTGGTCGGCCTCGCCTTCTCGCTCGTCATGCGCACCGAGCTGATGGAAACCGGTACAATCATCAGCGCCGAAACCTACAACTCGCTCTTCACGATGCACGGCAGCGTGATGATCTTCCTCTTCCTGCTGCCGATCGGCGCGGCCTTCATGAACTACGCCATGCCGCTCCAAATCGGCGCGCTGGATATGGCCTTCCCCCGCATCAACGCGCTCTCGTTCTGGATCTTCCTCTTCGGCGGCGTGCTGCTCGCACTCTCCTTCGCCGTCGAGGGCGGCACCGCCTCGGCCGGCTGGACGGCCTACCCGCCGATCACCCTGGACAGCGGCGCAAACGCCGAAAAGCCCGGCTCCGGCATGGATATGTGGCTGATCGGCGTGATCCTGCTCGGCCAGGCCTCGATCTTCGGCTCGGTCAACTTCCTCGTCACCATCTTCAAGCTGCGCGCGCCCGGCATGACGATGTGGCGCATGCCGCTCTTCACCTGGACCACGATGGTCACCGGACTGCTGATCCTGCTCTCCACGCCCGTGCTCGCCGCCGCGCTGGTGATGGGCTTCATCGACCGCAACGGGGCCGGCGGAGCGTTCTTCGAGCCCTCCGCCGGCGGGCAGCCCCTGCTCTGGCAAAACCTCTTCTGGTTCTACTCCCACCCGGCCGTCTACATCATGATCCTGCCCGCGATGGGAATCGTCTCCGACATCTTCGGCGTCTTCACCCGCCGCCCGATCTTCGGCTACCGCTCGATGGTGCTGGCGCTGATCGCCATCGGCCTGCTCGGCTTCATCGTCTGGGCCCACCACATGTTCACCACCGGCGGCGTCTTCCTGCCCTTCTTCATGGGCGCGACCTTCCTGATCGCGGTGCCGACCGGAGTCAAGATGTTCAACTGGATCGCCACCATGTGGCGCGGCTCCAACATCTACCCCACCGCCATGCTGTTCAGCGTCGGCTTCCTGATGCTCTTCCTGATCGGCGGCATCACCGGCGTCTTCCACGCCGCCGTCCCGGTCGACTTCGCGCTGCACGACACCTACTTCGTGGTCGGCCACTTCCACTACACCATGTCGATCGCCGCCACCTTCGGCTTCCTCGCCGGCTGCTACTACTGGTTCCCCAAAATGTTCGGCAAGTTCATGAACGAGGGCCTCGGCAAGCTGCACTTCTGGCTGCTCTTCATCGGCGTCAACGTGATCTTCTTCACCCAACTGCTGCTGGGCCTGGACGGCATGCCGCGCCGCATCAACGACTACGTGGCCAACCCCGGCTGGGAACTGATGAACACCCTGACCACAATCGGCGCGTTCGTCTCCGCCGCCGGCATGATGGTCTTCCTCTTCAACGTGTTCTACTCGCTCAAATACGGCGAGCGCGCCTCGAGCGACCCCTGGGAAGGCACCACCCTGGAGTGGGCGACGACCTCCCCGCCGCCCCCGCACAACTTCGACTCGCTGCCCGAGATCCGCTCGGAGCGGCCCCTCTTCGACCTGCGCTTCGGTGAGCGCCTGGCCGACGACGAGCACTACCACGGGCACGCGCCCTCCAACGGCGGCGCGTCGAGCAAAACGGAACAGGCGGGAGGCTGACGATGGCCGCATCCGCTCCGGCGCGGCGGGTCCACCCCGTCCGCAGCTTCCTGGTCGGCGATGAAGCGATGCCCCCCGCCCTCTGGGGAATCATCTTCTTCATCTTCTCCGAGATCATGTTCTTCTCCGGACTGATCGCCGCCATGCTCGCGCTGCACGCCGACACCCTGCACTGGGAACCCACCAACGGCGCCCCCCGCGTCCACGGCGACACCTTCCTCCCCATCTTCTTCACCGTCATGCTGGTCAGCACCAGCATCCCCATGCAGATCGCGGCGTTCGCGATCCGCAAGGGCAACCGCCGGCTGATGCTCTGGATGATGGGCATCGTGCTGGTGGTCGGCACCGCCTTCATCATCAACCAGGGCTTCGAGTGGGGCGCGGCCGGCTTCGGCATCGCCGACGGCACCTACGCCGCCTCCTTCTACACCCTCACCGGGTTCCACGGCGCGCACGTGATCGGCGGGCTGATCTTCATCTTCGCCCAGTTCGTGCGCGGCCTGCTGGGACATTTCGACGCCAAGCGGAATACCGCGGTCGAAGCGGCGACGCTGTACTGGCACTTCGTCGGCTTCGTCTGGCTGCTGGTCATCTTCCCGCTGGTCTTCTTCCTCAGCTGAGACGGGCAGAGGTGAACGCGCGCACCGCCGCCGCGTCGGCCGCGCTGCTCCTAGCCGCCGCGCCCGCCGCCGCGCTGGCGCACGACGGACGCGCCGCCGAATCCGGCGAAATCCTCACCGTGCTGACCACCTGGAGCGCCGACCCGCCCGGCCTCCTGCTCGTCCTGATCACCGGCGCGCTCTATGCCTGGGCCTACCTGCGGCTCCGCCGCCGCGAGCCGCGCTTTCACTTCCCCGCCTGGCACGCCTGGTGCTTCGCCGCCGGCTGGCTGCTGATGCTGCTCGGGCTGATCTCGCCGATCGACAGCTACAGCGACGACCTCTTCTGGGTGCACATGCTCCAGCACATCCTGATCACGATGATCGTCGCGCCCCTAATGCTGCTGGGCGCGCCGGCCACGCTGGCCCTGCGCGCCGCCAGCCCGCGCGTGCGCCGCGACTACCTCGTGCCGCTGCTCGAAAGCCGCCTCGTCCGCTGGTTGACCTTCCCGCCCCTCGCGCTGCTCATCTTCGTGCTCGGCATCTGGGCCTGGCACCTGCCGGCCGCCTACGACGCGGCAATCGGCAGCGAAGCCCTGCACTTCCTCGAACACGGCGTCTTCCTGCTCGGCGGCGTGCTCTTCTGGTGGTTGATAATCGGCGTTGACGCCTCGCGGCTGCGACCCGCCCACGTCTGGCGGCTGTTCGTGCTGGTGATCGCGATCCTGCAAAACATCGGGCTGGGACTCATCCTGACCAGCGTCGGCGAGCCGATCTACGAAACCTATGAACTCGCCGCCGCGCTGCGCGAATGGGGCCCCGACGCGCTCACCGACCAGCGGCTCGGCGCAGGCATTATGTGGGTGCCCGGCTCGATGATGTTCGTGATCGCGATCATGCTCACCGTCTACTTCTGGGCCGAGCGCGAGGGCTTCAAGGGCCGCCAGGGCGACCGCGTGCGCGCCATGCAGCAGGCGCGGGGAAGCGGAGGCGAAGCGTGATGTGGGGCGTGAGCCGGCTTGACGGATTCCAACGCGCCGGGCTGGCCCTGCTGATCGGCCTGCTCGCGCTGACCGCGCTGGGCGGAATCGTCCGGGTGACCGGCTCCGGCCTGGCCTGCCCCGACTGGCCCGGCTGCTACGGCAGCATCATTCCGACGGGAGATTTCGGCGAATTCGCCGCGCACCAGGTCTGGCTCGAATGGACCCACCGCCTGGCCGCGGCCATCATCGGGCTGCTCATCCTCGCCTACGCCGTCTACGCCTGGCGCCGCCGCCCCCGCCGCGTCTGGCTGCCCGCCGCGCTGGCCGTGCCGATGCTCGCCGTGCAGGTCGCGCTGGGCGCCCTGACCGTGACGGAGCAGCTGGAAGCGCTGATCGTCACGCTGCATCTCGCCGCCGCCATGATCATCGTGATGCTGATCGCCGTCTCCTGGCTGGGCGCGTTCGACTGGCCGACCGCATCCGACGACGACGCGCAGCAGCCGCTGGGCGGCTCCGCTGTGGCGCAGGCGCGGACGTTCGCGCGGATCGCGCTGCTCTGCGCCGTGCTCGTCTACGCCGTGGTGGTGGTCGGCTCCTATGTCACGCATGTAGGTGCGAATCCCGACCTCCCGGCGCAGGTGGGGCCCGGCGGCGCGGCCTGCGGCAACCGCTGGCCGCTCTGCATCGGCGGACTCTGGCCCGACGGGGGATACGCTCAGTGGAACATGAGCCACCGACTGCTGGTCGCCGTCGCCGCGCTGGCGCTGCTCGCAGCGGGCATGGGCGTCGTAATGCTGCGCCCCCGCTCGCGCGGCCTGACCCTGCTCACCCACCTCGCGGCGACCCTGTTCGTGGCCCAAATCGCGTTCGGAGCGGCGATGATCTGGATCAACTTCGACGCCTGGGTGCGGGCCCTGCACCTCTCGCTCGGATCCATCGTCTGGACCTCCACGGCTGCGGCTGCGACCGTCGCGTCGTACCGTGCAGGGTGGCTGCGCGCCGCTCCGGCCAACGCGGCAACGAGCGCGGCGGGGGAGAGCGAGAGCGACGAATGACCGAACGCCCTCTCAGCGGCCCGCTCACGCTTGAGCGCCCCGCGCGCGATCAACCCGCGCCGCCCGCTGCGGCCGCCTCGCGCGGACGCAGCGCGCTCGCCGTCGCCCGCGCGCTCTGGGAACTGACCAAACCCGGCATCATCGGGCTGCTGCTGGTCACCACCGTGCCCACGATGGTCGTCGCCGCCAACGGCTGGCCGGGGCTCGACCTGATCCTGCTCACCCTGCTCGGCGGCATCCTCACCGCCGGCGGCGCGAACGCGCTCAACCAATGGTTCGACCGCGACATCGACGCGATTATGCAGCGCACCGCGCAGCGCCCCCTGCCCAGCGGCGCGCTGCAACCCTGGCACGCCCTCGTCTGGGGCCTGGCGCTCGCCGCGCTGGGCGGCGTCCAACTGGCGCTGACCGTCAACCTGCCCGCCGCGCTGCTCGCCGAAGCTGCCGTCGCCTTCTACGTGATCGTCTACACCGTCCTGCTCAAGCGCCGCACGCGGCAGAACATCGTGATCGGCGGCGCAGCGGGCGCAATCCCCCCACTGGTCGGCTGGGCCGCCGTCACCGGCGAACTGACCTGGACCCCCGTCATCCTCTTCCTGATCATCTTCATGTGGACCCCGCCGCACTTCTGGGCGCTCTCGCTCAAGTACCGCGACGACTACGCGCGGGCCAACATCCCCATGCTGCCGGTGGTCGCCGGCGAGCGCGAGACGCGGCGGCAGCTGTTCCTCTACTCCATCGGCATGGCCGGAGTCAGCCTGCTCGGCCCCGCCGGCGGGCACCTCAGCTGGTGCTACGCCGCAGTCGCCGGCATCGGCGGCGCAATCTTCCTCTGGGTCGCCTGGCAAGTCTGGCGCGAGCAAGCCCCCCCCATGCGCCTCTTCTTCGCCTCAATCGCCTACCTCTTCATCCTCTTCGTAGCCGTAGGCCTGGACGTGCTGGTCTAAACCCCAACCAAGCGCAGCAAGCACAAAGGCAGGAAACAAAGAGAGTTCGGCCGCAGCAATCGCCGTCACCCCGCGCCCCGATCACCCACCCCGCTCCCCATCCGCCACGCCTACGCCCCCTTCCCGCCACCCCTGCGCCATCCCGCCACCCCTGCGCTCCCTCCGTCATTCCTGCGCAGGCAGGAACCCGCGCGCCCCCTCCCGTCATTCCTGCGCAGGCAGGAACCCGCGCGCCTCCTCCCGTCATTCCTGCGCAGGCAGGAACCCGCGCGCTCCCTCCGTCATTCCTGCGCAGGCAGGAACCTGCGCTCCCGCCGTCATTCCTGCGCAGGCAGGAACCCGTGCGCCCCCACCCGTCGTTCCTGCGCAGGCGGGAATGACGGCGGGGCGGGGCTGGTGTAGAGTTTGGGGCGTGAAGCATGTTGCCCGCCAGCTGACCGCCGCCCTCCGCGCCGGCCGCGCGTTGGCGGCGCTTGCCCGATCGGGGGGGGGGGGGGATAAATTCCTCCCGATCGCCCTTGCGATCGGCGCGCTGCTGCTCGCATTCCTGACTCTCGCCCAAGCCGCTACGCCCGGCTCCGCTGGCCGCTATCTGGCGCTTGATGCGGGCGGCGAACATCAATGCACCCTGCGGGATGACGGCGTGATTCGCTGTTGGGGCGGCAACTCATCCGAGCTGCGCGATGTTCCGGAGGGGCGCTACACGGCGGTCAGCGCGGGAGCGTGGCATAACTGCGCGATTCGGCAGGGGAGTGGGGCGGTCGTCTGCTGGGGCGGCGACTCGAACGCGCCTGACGGCGCGTTCGTTGAGGTGGCGGTGGGCTGGCAGTTCGCCTGCGGCGTGCGCGATACGGGCCAACTCGAATGCTGGGGAACCAGCAGCTTCGGCCGCAGCGTGCTTGACTACGGCCAGGACGAGCCGCCGGAGGGGGAATTCACTTCCGTGAGCGCCGGCTACCTACACGCCTGCGGGCTGCGCGTTTCGGGCGAGATCACCTGCTGGGGGCGCGGCAGCCTTGGACGCGCTGATGCGCCTGAGGGCGTCTTCACCCAATTGAGCTCGGGGACGACGCACTCTTGCGCGCTGCGCGAGAGCGGCGCAGCCGAGTGCTGGGGACTGAACAACTTTGGGCAACTCAACGCACCGTCGGGAGTCTTCGCTCAAGTGAGCGCTGGCGCATGGCACTCGTGCGGCTTGCGCGAATCGGGCGCGGTGGAATGTTGGGGCGACGATCGCTACGGACAGTCCAACGTCCCATCCGGGCGCTATGTCGCTGTGAGCGCGGGGATGCGCCACTCGTGCGCGCTCAGCAGCGCTCGCGCTCGCTGTTGGGGCGGGCAGGATGATCGCCTGCCTGATCTGCTTGTGGAGCTCGCGCCGACAACGGCTACTCGGACCGTCGCGGATAGTTCGACTGAGGACGAAAGCGACACGACGCCGGAGCCTGCGACGCCCACGCCAACACCGACACCAACACCAACACCGACGACCACATTCACGGCGGTCAGCGCGGGCGGGGCGCATACCTGCGCGTTGCGCAGCACGGGCACGCTCGACTGCTGGGGCCACGACAACGACATGCAGGTCAGCAACACGCCCTCGTCGGGCGCGTTCACAGCGATCAGCGCGGGGCAATTTCACAGTTGCGCGCTGAGCAGCGCCGGCGCGATCTCCTGCTGGGGCCAGAACACCAACGGTCGGGCCACCGCGCCGACCAGCGGAACGTTCACGGCGGTCGCTACGGGCTCCAACTTCAGCTGCGCGCTGAACAGCAGCGGCGCGGCCAGCTGCTGGGGGACCAACCTCTATTTCACGTCGCCGGCGAGCGGAACATTCACCGCAATCAGCGCGGGCGCCTTGGGCACTCATGCCTGCGGCCTGCGCAGCGGCGGCGCGGTCGCCTGCTGGGGCAGCAACGGCAGCGGCCAGTCGACGCCGCCGAGCGGGGCGACGTTCACGGCGATCAGCGTCGGCTCGAATTTCACCTGCGGGCTGACCGGCGCGGGGGCGATTACCTGCTGGGGGCGCGACAATCACCGCCAGCGCGCCGACGCGCCCGCGTCGGGCACGTTCACGGCGATCAGCGCCGGCTCGAGTTTCGCCTGCGCGTTGACCAGCGCGGGCGCGATTTCGTGCTGGGGGCGCAACAGCAACAGCCAGGTGAGCAACGCGCCCTCCTCGGGTACGTTCACGGCGATCAGCGCGGGCGATACGCACGCCTGCGCGGTCAGGAGCGACGGCGCGATCACCTGCTGGGGCAACACGGGCCAGGGCCGCGCGCCGGCGACGCGGTCGCCGTGAGCGGGTTCCTGCCTGCGCGGGGGTGGCGAGAGGGGGCGCGGGGGTGACGGAGGAGGGGGACGGCACCTTCAATTCATCTCTCCCCCCTTGCAGGGGGGAGACTAAGAGGGGGGTCGGCGGAGCGAGTGTGCGCCGGCGGTTGAGTGGGCGACCAGCCCCCGCCACAACGACTTGATGCGCGCTCGCGGCCTCCCACCCCCCACCTAACCTCCCCCCTAAAAGGGGGGAGGGATGAATTGGGGAAGGGGGGAGGGTGCGTGTGAGGTGGAGGGATGAATGGGGTGAGGGGTGTTGTGTGGGTGCGTTGGTTCCTGCCTGCGCAGGAATGACGGGGGGTGGCGCGGGAATGACGGAGAGGGGCGCGGGAATGATGGAGGGGGGGCGCAGGGGTGACGGAGAGGGGCGCAGAATGACGGGGAGGGGTGCAGGAATGGCGGAAGCGGGTGGGGAAGACGGGCGTGTAGCGCTGGCAACGTGAGGGGGCGCGGCGGGTTGCCTGCGCTGGAGCGGCGCGGTAGGCTTGGGGATGTTGGGGATTGGTCTAGTGGTAGGACGACTGACTCTGGATCAGTTAGCGGGGGTTCGAATCCTCCATCCCCAGCCAACCTGCTCAATCGTCCTGATTTGCCGCGTGGGGCATTCGTCTAGCGGCCTAGGACACCGCCCTCTCAAGGCGGAGATCGGGGGTTCGAATCCCCCATGCCCTACCACACCTCTACTCCCCTCCCTACGGAAATCTGCTCACAGGATCCGCACGACCTCCGCCTGGTTGTCGTAGGCGATGATCCGCTCGATGTTGGCGGCGTGGCAGGCGGCGGCGATGGATTGGGCGGCGCGCTCGCGGTTGGTGGTGTTGGCGATGACGACGGCGTATTGCGCGTCGGCGGGGACATTCTTGCGCCCGCCCTGGGGGTGGGCGAGCACGGTGGCGACGATTTCGGGCGTGATTTCGCAGCAGTCGTCGGGCTCGATGCCGAGCAGCGCGCGGACGCGCTCGGGGCGGTGCGCGCGGCGCTCGTCGAGCGGCTGGCCGAGCACTTGCGCGCCAACGACGGCGACGACGAGGTCGACGCCGTCGGGGATGACCGGCTCGTGCTCGGCCGGGGCTTTGAAGGGGCGCCCGGCTGAGCCGTCGGCCTCGACCGCGACGAGCCCGACGCCGGGCGCGCGCAGGGCGCGGGCGGGCCAGTCGGGTTGGACGCCGAGGATGCGCCCGCGGTCGCCGCGGCCGGCGCCGACGACCGCGGCGCTCAGCCTGCAGCGCTGCGCATCGTCGAGCGCGGCCGCGCGCGAGGCCTCGTCGGCGCCCACGATCAGCGGCAGCTGCTTGCTTTCGGGCGGCAGCGTCATTTTGGTCGTCGTGGTGACGATCGTCATGCCGTGCTCGGCGGTCTCGACGCTCTCGGCGGCGAGCGCGAAGAGCAGGGTGGTTTTGCCGCCCCCGCCGACGGCGGCGGCGAGGGCCGGGCGCTCGAGGCCGAGGGCCTGGTGCAAGAGCAGCTTGGGCATTGGTATCGTTCCTACCCGCACGCCTCGTTCAAGCGTAAACTCCAAAACGGAAAGTGGCATACACAAGCGACGACAAATTCAGCGTGGTGATTCTGGCCGGCGGGTTCGGTCGGCGGCTGGGGCGCGACAAGGCGACCTGCCCCGCGGCGGGCCGCCCGCTGCTGCACTGGACCGCGCTGGCCGCGGCGCAGGCGACGGACGACATCGTGGTGGTGCGGCGGGCCGATCAACAACTGCCCACGACGCCGGGCGCGCCCTGGCGGGAGGCGACCGATCGCCGCCCCGAGCGCGGCCCGCTGGCCGGTCTGGAGGCGGCGCTGGAGCAGACGGCGCACGACTTGGCGGTGCTCGTAGCCTGCGACATGCCGCTGGCGCGCGGCGAGGTGCTGGCGGCGGTGGCCGCGGCGGCGCGGGGGGTGGAAATTGCGATGCCGGTCGTGGACGGCTACGCGCAGCCGCTGCTGGCGGCCTACCGCCGCAGCGTCGCGCCGCACATCGGCGCGCTGCTCGACGCGGGCGAGGGGCGGCTGCGCGCGCTGCTGCCGCTCGTTGACCACACCCTGATCGCAGCAGACGATCTGCGCAGGCTCGACCCGCAGCTGGAGTCGCTGACCAATGTGAATCACGCCGAGGATCTGGAGCGCGTGGAGCGCATTCTGCGCGCCCGCAACGAGCCGATCCGCGAAGCCGAACAGCCCGAGGAGGACGAATCATGGCCATGTACCGCCGAGTGCTGACGGGGCAAGTCGCGCCGGGCAAGCATCAGGACTTCCTGCGGGCGGTGGAGGCGGCGCTGAGCTACCAGGCGGCGCGCGGCATCGAGGCGCGCTTCTCCGTCTGGGACGCAATCTCGGGCCCGGCCAGCCGGGTGGAGATCATCGCGGAGTTCGACAATCTGCTCGAGCTGGAGCAGTTCGAGGAGTTGGCCGCCCAGGACCAAAAGTTCGCCCAGTTGCGCCGCGCAGTGCGCGAGGCAATGGTCTTCGAGTCGACGGAGATCGCAATCTATCGGGTGCTGGTGGAGTAGGGGTGTTCGCACACTTCCGTCATTCCTGCGCCCTTCTCCGTCATTCCTGCGCAGGCAGGAACCCGCCACCCCAACGCACACAACCAACACGCGCCAAACCAAGCTCCCCCAAGAAAATTCATCCCTCCCCCCTTTTAGGGGGGAGGTTAGGTGGGGGGTGGGAGGCTGCGAGCGTCCACCAGCGCCCGAGTGGCCGCCCGCACTCCTCTCGAACGTATCCACACTTTCGTCATTCCTGCGTAGGCAGGAACCAGGGCGACCTTCCAAGCCTCTTGCCACCAGCGTTGCGCAGGAGCGCCGCCGGGCGTCTGCGGTGGTGCGAGCAGCCGTCGCGCGCGCTAGGTTCCTGCCTGCGCAGGAATGACGGGGGAGGGGGCAGGAATGACGGGATGAGGGAGCGAGAATAGCGGGACAAGGGAGCGGGAATGGCGGGACAAGGGAGCGGGAGGGGCGATCGGGGTGTTGGAGGGCGGTTGGCGCTGGCTCGGTGCCTCCCACCCCCCACCTAACCTCCCCCCTGGAAGGGGGGAGGGATGAATTGGGGAAGGGGTGAGTGAAAGAGTGTGTGGGGGGATTGGGGTGAGGGAAGTTGAGTGGCGGCGCTGGGTTCGCTAAGTTGGCGCTTGGGTTCCTGCCTGCGCAGGAATGACGGAAGATGGGCGCAGGAATGGCGTGGCGGCGCTGGGTTCCTGCCTGCGCAGGAATGACGGAAGATGGGCGCAGGAATGACGGGGTGGCGCTGGGTTCCTGCCTGCGCAGGAATGACGGTGAGGGCGCAGGAATGGCGGGGTGGCGCTGGGTTCCTGCCTGCGCAGGAATGACGGAGAGGGGCGCAGGAATGACGGTGAGGGGCGTGAGAAGCGACGGCTAGGCGGCCCAGGTGGGGGTTTCGATTTGGTGGATGTTGTTGGTGTTGACGATGGTTAGCAGTTCGGCGATTTGGAGCTGGTCGGGGGGGATGGCGCGGGAGGGGGCGAGGTCGGCCAGGGGGCGGAGGACGAAGGCGCGCTCGCGGAGGCGGGGGTGGGGGATGGTGAGGCGGGGGTGGGCGACGGTTTGAGAGCCGTAGAGCAGGATGTCGATGTCGATGGCGCGCGGCCCCCAGCGGCGCTCGCTGCGGACGCGGCCGAGGCGGCGCTCGATTGCCTGGGTTTGGTCGAGCAGGTCGAGCGGCGCGAGGTTGGTTCGGCCGCGCAGGGCGGCGTTGAGGAAGGGCGGCTGGTCTGCGTCGCCCCAGGGGGGGGTTTCGTAGAGGGCGGAGACGCGGACGTCGGCGAGGATGGCGCGCAGCGCGTCGGCGGCGGCGCGCAGCGCGGCGCGGCGGTCGCCGAGATTCGCGCCGAGCCCGAGGAAGACATCGACGGTGGGGGCATCGGGCGCGGCGGGCAGATTGGGCATGTCAGGCACGGCGGACTACGGCGTCGGCGATTTTGGCGACGCGGATCATTTCGGGCACATCGTGGACGCGCAGGAGGTCCGCGCCGTTGGCGACGGCGATGGCGGCGGCGGCGGCGGAGCCCTCGAAACGCTCGCGCGGGGACCAGCCGAACTGCCCGCCGGTCAGGCGTTTGCGCGAGAGGCCGGCCAGCAGCGGCCGCCCGGCGGCGCGCAGCTCGCGCAGGCGATTGAGGATTTCGTAGTTCTGCTCGGGCGGCCAGCCGAAGCCGAAACCGGGATCGAGGATCACGCGCTGCTCGGAAATGCCGGCGGCGCGGGCGCAAGCGAGCGAGGCGGCGAAGCCGTTGAGCAGCGCGGCGACGGGATCGGCGGCGGCGGGGCGTCCGCGCCGGTTGTGCATCGCGATCACGGGCGCGCCGTAGCGCGCGGCGACTTGGGCGAGGCGGGGATCGCCGCGCAGGCCGTTGATGTCGTTGAGCGCCGACGCGCCGGCGCAGAGCGCGGCTTCGGCGACTTCCGGCTTGGTCGTGTCGATGCTGATCGGCGCGGCGACTCGGTTGGCGCGGATCGCTTCGAGCACGGGCAGCACGCGGGCCAGCTCGACTTCGAGCGGGACGGGCTGGAAGCCGGGGCGGGTGGATTCGCCGCCGAGGTCGATCAGGTCGACGCCGTCGCGGCACATTTGCAGCGCGCGCTCAACCGCGGCGTCGACGTCGGACAGGCCGTCGCCGGCGAAGGAGTCGGGCGAGAGGTTGAGGATGCCGACGATGTAGGTGCGGGAGCCCCAGACGAACTCGCGGCCGGCGATGCTGAGCGGGGCGGGCATGGGTCAGAGCTCGCGCTCGCGGACGCGGGGGCGTCCGTCCTGCTGGATGGTTTCGAGCAGCAGACGCCGCGGGGGCGCGTCTGTCTCGCCGATTTCGAGGGCGATTTCGTTGGGAACGACCGAGTCGGGCTCCGCGCCCTCGTCAATCCGCCAGACGCGCACGCCGGGCTCGGCGTCCATCAGCGTGACGAGCACCCAGAACGGCCAGGGATTGGGCCCGCGGTGCAGGCGGGCGATGTTGAGGTCGGTCGGGGAGGGCCGCGCTTCGCTGGCGACATGCGAGTGGTAGATCACGAGCATGTCGCCGTCGTTGCGCTCAATCGCGTTGTAGAGGTGAAGCAGTTCCTGCGGGGGGATGTTGAAGCGCCAGGGGGAGGCTTCGGCGTTGGTGGTGCGGTAGAGAGTGAGCGCGCCGTCGGCGGCGCGGGCGATGATGCCGCAGCACTCGTTGGGCGCGTCCTGCTGCGCGTGCGCGATCATCTCGTCGACCAGCTGCTGCGGGAGCGTGAGCGTGGATTGGTCAGTCATTGGGCGAGCCTGAAGAACTGTGCCTGCGACCCGCCGTGCGGTACTTCCAAGCCCCACGATGTCCAGCCATCCGCAGGGACGCGGGCGAAGAGCTCGATCTTACGCTGTGTGGGGAACATGTCCTCGATCCGGTGGCGCACCTCTTCCGGCTTCGCCGAGTGACGGCTGCGCAGTTCAGAAACAAGCTGGCGCACATTGCGGGCACCCCTGGGAGTCGGAATTCGCCCGCGCTTGAAGACGAGACAGAGCTCGCACTGCGACATCGTGTAGTACCCGGGGTTGACGCGCTGCTTGTCCCAGACGAAGGCGACGGTGGCCCAGTCAAAGCCCCAAGCCTTGCCCAGATCGATCGCCTGATCAAGATGAGGCGAGGTGGCCCAAAGGAAGAGGAGGCAATTGTCGTCCGCGATCTCGAGAATCGGCAAGTGCTTGAGATCGGCAGTCGTCACCGTAGGAAAGTGGCGCACTGCCCCCCCAGTGTCGTTGTTGCCGGCACCTGCGTGTTGCAGCTGCCCCTTGTAGTCCCACGGGGGATCGGCGTAGATCACCTGAAAGCGCCCACGGGGGAGTTCCGGGAAGAGAGATGCGTCACCCCAAAGCGGGTCGGAGTGACCGCTCGAACCATTCACAGAGTGCAATTGGGTCATGTTCCACCCACTTCAGGACATGATCCTCCCAGCCGGGAGCGTCGAACCATGTCTCTATTTCAGCGTGGTACCTGTCCGACTTATCCGGAGTATCCACGATCCCGCCCGCGAAGACGAAGTAGAAAGGCCGCTCGACATTCGCGAGCCCCTCAGCTCTTCTGACAAGTCCCGGCGCGAAGTACTTGCAGGCTCGCTCGTGCGCGTTTCCCGCCGCACCTTGCTGCTTGATCTCAACCCAGACAGTGGTGCCGCGGGCGCTGTTTCGCACCGCGAGGTCGGGCACTGCTCCCCATCGACCCTGATAGAGATTCCTCAAGTCTGCGGGCTTGACGTTGATCGAGTACCGGGGTTCACCCGCCAAGTACTCAGCGAGAACATCTCGCACCACTCGTTCGAGGCGACTTCCCGCAGCATTCGCACGGTCCTGCCAAACTGCGCGCTCGCTGAGCATCCGGCTCATGTTGGTGGACTCAGCCATCGATCACTCCTCGGGCTCCGGGCGCCAGTCGCGCAGCGGGCCGTCGTCGTGGCAGGCGCCGGGCGTGAGCTGCATCTTGAGCAGCGTGCGGCTGAGCTGCGGCGCGATCAGGTGGTCGAGCCAGTGCTCCCGCTCGTCTTCGGGGACGATCTGCGCGAGGTCGGCGAAGCGGATGTGGATTTCGCGCTCGTCGGCGACGATGCCGAAGTCGAGCACCGGCTTGCCCGGCCGCAGCAGGCGGCCGATCGTGTCGCTGCGCAGGATGCGGTTGTCGGAGCGCTCGAGGTAGCGCTCAAGCACCCCGGCGCGGAAGCGCAGGGGCAGCGCGGCCGCGTCGCCGCTGGCGGCGGCGCGCGCGACCGTGCGCCGCCAGACGGGGTCCGAGGGCGGGTCCGCGGGCATCTCGCGCGCTCAGGCGGAGGGGTTGTCGATCGGCACGCCGACCACGCTGCCGTACTCCGTCCAGGAGCCGTCGTAGTTGGTCGAGTTCTCGATGCCCAGCAGGTAGCGCAGCGCGAACCAGCTGTGCGAGGAGCGCTCGCCGATGCGGCAGTAGGCGATCACCGGCTGGTCGCCGCTGATGCCCTTGCTCCCGTAAATCTCGCGCAGCTCGTCGGCCGGCTTGAAGGTGCCGTCTTCGGCGACGGCGCTGGCCCAGGGGATGTTCGACGCGCCGGGCACGTGGCCCTTGCGCTGCGCGGTTTCGGGCAGGCCGGGCGGGGCCATGATCACGCCGTTGAACTCGTCGGGCGAGCGCACATCGACCAGCTGGCCGCCCACGCCGATGTGGGCGATCACGTCGGGCAGCTTGGCGCGGATCGACTCGTCGCGCTCGGCGACCGCGATCGAGCCCGCGGCCGGCGCGGGGGCGTCGGTGCTGGTCGGGCGGCTCTCGGCCAGCCACTTGACCCGCCCGCCGTCCATCAGCGCGGTGTTGGCCACGCCGTACATCTCGAGCATCCAGAGCGCGTAGGCGGCGAACCAGTTGTTGTTGTCGCCGTAGAGCACGATCTGCGAGTCGTCGTTCGCGCCCGCGCCGCGCAGCAGCGTTTGCACGGTCTCGCGGCTGGCCACATCGCGCTGCACCTGATCCTGCAGCTGGCTGGTCCAGTCCCAGGCGAACGCGCCGGGCGGGTGGCCCTCGTCGTACGCGCCGGTGTCGACGTCGACTTCGATCAGGCAGACGGCGGGGTCGTCGAGGTGCTCGGCGACCCACTGCGTGCTGACCAGCTTTTCGGGGTGTGCGTATTCGGCCATCGGTCTCATCCTTTCGCGGAGTGTGCAGAGTGCTCCGCAGTTGCGCGTGTTGGGGCGGCGGGAATCACCACCAGATTTTGCCCTCGATCGTTTCGTCGCCGGCGATGTCCTCGTAGTCGCGCGCCCAGAGGCCGGTGGAGAGGTACTTCCAGCCGCCGTCGGCGAGCAGGACGACGATGTGCGCGGTGTCGGCGCGCTCGGCGATGCGCTGCGCGGCGCGGACCGCCGCGCCGCAGGAGATGCCGGCGAAGACGCCCTCCTCTTCGAGCAGCGATTTGGTCACGGCGAAGGAGGTGCGGCTGTCGATCACGATGCGTCCGTCGAGCACGGACTCGTCGAGCACCGGCGGGATATAGCCCTCGTCGAGGCTGCGCAGCCCCTGCACAAGATCGCCGGGGTGCGGCGCGGCGGCGACGACCTTGATCTCGGCGCGCTGTTCCTTGAGGTAGCGGCCCACGCCGGTCAGCGTGCCGCCGGTGCCCAGCCCGGCGACGAAGTGGGTGATCTCCGGGCAGTCGCGCAGGATTTCGGGGCCGGTCGTCTCGTAGTGCGCGTTGGGGTTGGCGGCGTTTTCGTATTGCATGGGCATGAAGACGCTGGGGTCTTCGGCGTAGAGCTGCTTGGCCATGCGCACCGCGCCGTTGCTGCCCTGCTCGCCGGGCGAGAGGATCACCTCCGCGCCGAAGAAGGTCAGCAGGTCGCGCCGCTCGACGCTCACGCTCTCGGGCATCACGCAGCGCACCGGATGGCCGCTGAGCCGGCCGATCATCGCGATCGCCAGCCCGGTGTTGCCGCTGGTCGGCTCGAGGATGGTCTGGCCGGGTTGGAGCGAGCCGTCCGCGTGGGCGGCGTCGAGCATGGACCGGGCGATGCGGTCCTTGACCGAGCCGGTCGGATTCTGGCCCTCGAGCTTGACCCAGATCGCGGCGTCGGGATTGGGCGAGAGGTTGTTGAGCCGGACCAGCGGCGTGTTGCCGATCGTCTCCAGCAGGGAGCCGAAGCGGGCGGGCGGCGCGGCCACGGCGGCAGGGGCGGCGGTGGTCATCGGCGGCCGCCCGCCAGGGCCGGCAGAATCGCCAGCACATCGCCGTCGCTCAGCGCGGTTTCGAGGCCCTCCAGGAAGCGGATGTCTTCGTCGTTGAGGAAGATGTTGACGAAGCGGCGCAGCTCGCCCTGTTCGAGCAGTTGGTCGCCGATGCCGGGGTAGGCGCGTTCGAGCGAGGCGAGCAGGTCGCCGACGTTGGCCGATTCGAGTTGGACGGACTTCTGCCCGTCGGTGAACTTTTGCAGCATCGACGGGACGCGGACTTCAACCGGCATTGGGGGTGATCCTCTCCAGGGAGTCTCTGCGCCGGCGCTAGCCGCCGGCCGCGGCGACGGGGCCCTCGTGGAAGGGCGAGCCGCAGAATTCTTCGTAGTCGATCAGCTCGGTGACGCTGGGCGCGTCGCCGCAGAGCGGGCAGGCGGGGTCGCGGCGGATTTTGACGGTGCGGAAGTCCATCGCCAGCGCGTCGTAGAGCAGCAGGCGGTTCTTGAGCGGCTCGCCCTGCTCAAGCAGCACCTTGATCGCCTCGGTGGCCTGGATCGCGCCGATCGTGCCCGGCAGCACGCCCAGCACCCCCGCCTCGGAGCAGGAGGGCACCATCCCCGGCGGCGGCGGGCTGGGGTAGAGGCAGCGGTAGCAGCCCTGCCCGGGGAAGAACGTGGTGACCTGCCCCTCGAAGAGGAAGATGCTGCCGTCCACGAGGATCTTCTCGGCCAGGAACGCAGCGTCGTTGACCAGGTAGCGGGTGGCGAAGTTGTCCGCCCCGTTGATGATCACGTCGTACTGCGGGATGATCTCCATCGCGTTTTCGGAGGTCAGCGGCTGGGTGTGGGTCTGGACGACGATGTTGGGGTTGAGGTCGGCGATGCGGTCCTGCGCGGATTCGACCTTTGGGCGTCCGAGGTCGCTGGTGCCGTGGATGATCTGGCGTTGGAGGTTGGAGCGGTCAACGACGTCGAAGTCGACGATGCCGAGGGTGCCGATGCCGGCGGCGGCGAGGTAGACGAGCACGGGCGAGCCGAGCCCGCCCGCGCCGACGGCGAGCACCTTGCCGTCGATCAGCTTGCGCTGCCCGAGGGGGCCGACCTGGTCCATGATCAGGTGGCGGGAGTAGCGCTCGACCATTTCGGGCGTCATGGCCGCGCCGCCGGCGAGCGCGGGAATCACGGCCACTTCATCGCCGTCGCTGACCAGGGTGTCGGTGCCCTGCAGGGCGCGGATTTCCTGGCTGTTGAGATAGACGTTGACGTGCTCGAGCAGCTCCTGCTCGCCGTCGAAGACCATTTCGCCGAAGCCCGGGTAGCGCTGGTCGAGGTCGCGCAGCACGCCGTGGACATCGCTGCCGCCGGCCTCGACGAAGGTGCGGTTGCCGGTGATCTTGCGGAAGGGGGTGGGAATGTAGACCTTGACGGGCATGGGGCGTTCCTTCGCTGTTGGGCTCAGTCGTTGTCCAGCGGCATGCTGAGGTAGCGCTCGCCGGTGTCGCAGATCGTGGTCACGACGCGGCGGCCGGGGCCGAGCTGGCGGGCGATTTCGACGGCGGCGTGGACATTCGCGCCGGAGGAGATGCCGGCGAGCACGCCCTCCTCGCGGGTCAGGCGGCTGGTCATCGCGATCGCGTCCTCGTCGCTCACGCCGATCACCTCATCGTAGATCTCGCGGTTCAGGACGCCGGGCACAAACGACGCGCCGATGCCCTGGATTTGGTGGACGGCGAAGCGTCCGCCCTGCAGGACGGGCGAGCGCAGCGGTTCGACGGCGACGATTCGCAGGTCGGGCTTGCGCTCGCGGAGCCACTCGCCGACGCCCGTGATCGTACCGCCCGTGCCCACGCCGGTCACGAACGCGTCGAGTTCGCCGTCCAGCGCGGCCCAGATTTCGGGCGCGGTGCTGTGGCGGTGGATTTCGGGGTTGGAACGGTTGAGGAACTGCTGGGGCATGAAGTAGCCCGGTTCGGCGGCGAGCTCTTCGGCGGCGAAGACGGCCCCGGTCATGCCCTCGATCGCGGGCGTGAGCAGGACTTCCGCGCCGAAGCGCTCCAGCAGCCGGCGCCGCTCGCGGCTCATGTCCTCGGGCATCGTCAGGATCAGGCGGTAGCCCTTGACGGCGCAGACGAGCGCCAGGCCGACGCCGGTGTTGCCCGAGGTGGGCTCGACGATCGCGTCGCCGGGCTGGAGCGCGCCGCTGCACTCGGCGTCCTCGATCATCGCGCGGGCGATGCGGTCTTTGACCGAGCCGCCGGGGTTGAGCGATTCGAGCTTGGCGACGAGCTCGGCGGCGGCGGGCGGCGCGACCCGGCTGAGCCGCAGCATCGGCGTCGCGCCGATCAGGTCGAGCACGGTTTCGGCGACTGGAGGCCGCTGGATGGTCGTCACTGAGGCTCGCGTTTCCGCTCGGTGTGTGCGTCGGTGTGGGGCGGTCAGATGTGGTAGCGGCCGCCGGCGGCGGCCTCCTGGCGGGCGAGGTCTTCGACGGTGCGCCCGCCGAGCACCTGTAGAATGGCCGCCTGCACATCCGCCCAAAGGCGGACCTGTGCGGCGGCCCCCGTACAGCGCTCGACGGGCGCTTCGTCGAGGCAGGCGGCGGGCACGATCGGGCCTTCGAGCGCCTGCACGACGGCGTCGAGCCGGATCGCGTCGGCGGGCAGCGCCAGCTGATGCCCGCCCTGCGCGCCGCGCGTCGAGCGGATGAAGCCGGCCGTGCGCAGGCGTCCCAGCACCTGCCCCACGAGCGAGGCGGGGATCGCCTGGCGCAGCGCGATCTCGCTGCTGGGGATCGGCCCCGCGCCGGCCTGCTGGGCCAGATCCACGAGCGCGCGAATGCCGTAATCGCTCTTGCTGGACAGCTTCATCATGGCGGGTGGGCCGGCTCGGTTGGATGCCCGATCGGAGCATCGGCGCTACGATGCTGACAATCCTAACCGAAATGGTCCGATTTCGCCCGGACGCCCCGGAGTTGTGAGTGTCGCATGCCACACCAAGCGCTGCCCGATCAACCGCTGCCAGACCAACCGCTGCTTGCCGAGTACGACGCCGCCGAGGCCGCCGCGCGGCTGGAGCGCGCGCATCCGGCCGACATCGTGGCCGAGGCGCTGGAGCGCTTCCCGGGGCTGAGCATCTCGTTCAGCGGCGCGGAGGACGCGGCGCTGATCGATATGGCGCACCGCGCGGCGGGGCCCGGCGGCTTCCGCGTCTTCTCGTTGGACACGGGGCGGCTGCACGGCGAAACGCTGGCCTATCTGGAGACGGTGCGGGAGCGCTACGGCATCACGATCGAGACATTCCACCCGCAGGCGGCGGCGGTCGGGGCGCTGGTGCGCGAGAAGGGGCTGTTCTCGTTTCGGCGCGACGGCCACGCGGAGTGCTGCGGGATTCGCAAGGTGGAGCCGCTGGGCCGGGCGCTGGAGGGCGTGATCGCCTACGCCACGGGGCAGCGCAAGGATCAAAGCCCGGGCACGCGCGCGGACCTGCCCGTGGCGCAGCGCGACGGAATGCGGGTGAAATTCAACCCGCTGGCCAACTTCCGCTCGGAGCAGGTCTGGGACTACATCCTGAGCTACGGCGTGCCCTACAACCCGCTGCACGATCGCGGCTTCAAATCAATCGGCTGCGAGCCCTGCACCCGCGCGACGAACCCGGGCGAGCACGAGCGGGCGGGCCGCTGGTGGTGGGAAGAGGCGACGCAGAAGGAGTGCGGCCTGCACGCGATCAATCTGGCTGAGGACCGCTGAGCGCGTCGCGGAGGCGGCGGGCGAGCGCGCCCGGATCGATCCGCTCGGCGGCGAGCTCAATCTCTTCGGCGTTGAGACGCAGGGCGACGACCGGCACGCGCGCCGCATGGCGCTGCTCGAGAATCGGATCGGACTCGACGCCGCACTCCGACCAGGCGAGCTCCAGCGCGGCGGCGATCGAGCGCACGGTGTCGCGGGCGCGATCGCAGGCGGCGCACTCGGCGCGGCGGTAGAGGACAATTCGCGGTTCCGCGCTCATCGCGTCAGCCCCGCGCCATCCCGCCGCGGCGCAGGCGTCCGCGCGGCGACCGACCGCCGCCCCCGCCGCCAAAGCCGCCGCCCGAATCGGAGCCCATGCGCGAGCGGCGCAGCAGCCAGGCGGCCATCACCAGCGCCGCCGCGCCGGTGACCATCGCCGTAATCTGCGGCACCGAGAGGCCGCCAATCGCCAGCGCTTCGTCGGTGCGCATGATCGAGAGCGTCCCGCGCACCAGGGCGTAGGCCAGCACGTAGACGACGAAGCGCCAGCCGTCGCCGATCGGGAAGCGCCGCATCCAGAGCAGGATGCCGAGGATCAGGAAGTCGAGCAGCGGCTCATAGCCGCCCGCCACGGGGTGGACGGGCACGGGCGCTTCGCCGGGGCGCTCCAGCGAGCCGCGAAACCAGGCGCCGACGGCCTCGCCGTTTTCCCAGACGGCCCAGGGGCCGTCGGTCTGCGGGTGGGTGTAGCGGAAGGCCCAGGGGAGGTCCGTCTGGGAGGCGAAATGCTCGCCGTTGGCGAAGTCGCCGAAGCGCCCCACGGCCTGGCCGAGGATCATGCCCGGCGCGGCGACATCGAGCGCGACCCACTTGGGAAATTTGGGCTTGAAGATGGAGACATAGAGGAAGCCGCCGAGCACGCCGCCGATCATCGCGCCGTAGATCGAGATGCCGCCGTCGGTCAGCGCGAAGAGGTCGCCCACATCGCGGATCTGGTCGGTGTGCTCGAGGATCCAGAGAACGCGCGCCCCAATGATGCCGGAGACGACGGAAACGATGGCGATGCTCATCGACTCGTCTTCGTTGAGCCGCGCCTGTCGGGCCAGTCGGATAGCAAGCCAAACGCCCGCCGCAATCCCAACGGCGGTGAAAAGCCCATGCCAGGTGACCTCAAACCCGCCCGCGTCGATCAGGACGGGGTTGATCTTGATGTTCACCGCGGCGACAAGAGAGGCAAGCACCAAGCGAGCCTACCGCGCGCGCGCGATGGTGGCGGGCGCCGCGAGCCGCGCACCAAGCCCCGCTCGCAGTCCGACCCTCCTCCCGCCACCCCTGCGCCCCCTCCCGCTACCCCTGCGCCCCGTTCCGCTACCCCTGCGCCCTTCTGCCATTCCTGTTCCCTTCCGTCATTCCTGCCCCCTTCCGTCATTCCTGCGTAGGCAGGAATCAGGCGATTTCGCGAGCTCTTGGCCGAGTTCGGTCTCGCCCCCCACTTGGCCTCCCGCCCAATCAGCGGGGAGGCGCCCCAATTCATCCCTCCCCCCTGGAAGGGGGGAGGTTAGGTGGGGGGTGGGAGTCCCGAGCCGCCGCCACTGCTCATGCGCGCCCCGATCGCCTACCCGCGCCCCCACTCCGCCTACCCGCACCTCCACTCCGCCATACCCGGCCCCCCTTCCGTCATTCCTGCGCAGGCAGGAACCCAGGCGAGGGCCAGTGTTTGGTGTGCGCCGCAAACATCCCGACGGGTTGCCGAAGCGGCGTTTGAGCACCGCCGGATGCCTGAGGGGGCGTGCGCGGGCGGGTTCCTGCCTGCGCAGGAATGACGGAGGGGGCGCAGGAAGACCGATGGGGCGCAGGAATGACGGGAAGGGGCGCAGGAGTGATGGGCGCTCATTCCCCCAGCGCTGTTGCCAATGCGCGCTCCGACTTGAGCTGGCCGGCGATGTCCGCGAGATCCGCGTCGTCGAAACCGGCCTGGCGGAGGATCAGCCGCGGCTCGATTGGGGCGGCGGCGCCCTCGGGCTCGCTCCACTCGGGCAACGTGCGCATGCGCTTGCCAAGCTCGGCGGCACCCATCGCGCCAAACTGCTCGCAGATGCGGTCCAGCACCGCGCAGTCGTAGTCCGAGAGCTCGCCGCAGTCGTCGCCGATCGCGGCGCAGAGGCGCTCGTGATCGGAAATCCGCACATACTCCGACCAGACCGAACCGTGCTGCCGGCTCGACTTGCTGGTCAACTCGAAGACTCGCTCCAGCGCCGGCCTGGTCGCAGTGCAGACGAAGCGGTCGCCGGTAATCGGATAGCCGTGCTCGCACATCGCCTGGCGGTCGGCCAGATACAGCAGCCTGGCGAGTTGCAGCCCAGGCATTGGGCCGCCGTGGCGCAGCAGCCGCGCCGCCGCCTGCGCCGCATTGCGTTCGTCAAAGCTGAACTCCACGGGCTGCGTCATGCAAACCCTCCTGTTTTTCGACGATACACACTCCGCGGCGGCGCGCGTGCGGCTCATGCGAGCTCAAAGCCGCCCGCTCAGAGCAGCCGGCGGCGCTCCCAGGAGGCGGGGATGGGCAGATCGGGGAAGCGGCCCGCGAAGTAGTCGGCCAGCGACCAGAGTTGGACTGCGGGATACTCGCGGTCGCCGATTGCGACTCGCCCGGCGCGGCCGGCGGCGGCGCGCACGCCGGCGCTGACCTCGTCCATCGTCAGGAACACGCCAAGGTCGGCGTTGGCGTCGTTGAGCGCGCTGCGGAAGGCCTGCACATCGGCAGGGGCGACGCGGCCGGATTTGACCTGGGCGACGGCGAGTCCGTCGGGGCGGCGGCCCTCGGTTTTGCGGAAGCGCATTCGCCCGTCGATGCCGCCGTCGCCGCGCTGGCGCTCGTTGGGGCGGAAGCCGCGCAGCCGCTGGATTGCCCAGGTCTCGAACTGGAAGGGGTCGCGGCCGGCGAGGTCGCGCGCCGAAGCGAGGTCCTGCGGCGCGCCGAGCACGCGCGGCTCGACGCCAATCTCGTTGAGCCAGTCTTCGACGATGCCGATGGCCAGATGCGTGATGTCGATCCCGGCCCAGCGGCGGCCGAGATTTTCGGCGGCGACGACGGCTGTGCCGCAGCCGCAGAAGGGGTCGAGCACGAGGTCGCCGGGGTTGGAGGCGAGGCTGATGATCCGCTCGAGCAGGCGGAGCGGCTTTTGGGTTTGATATCCGCGCCGTGTGGCGTCGCGCGAGGCGAGCGGCGGCACGCCGCGGTCCCAGACATCGGCCATGGGCATGCCGACTTGCTGGTCGAGATAGCGCTTGTAGCGGGGTATGCGCCCAGGCTGGGTCTGCACGATCAGTCCGGCGTCGTAGGCCTCTTGCATGCGCTCGCGCGTCCAGCGCCAGACTCGGGTGACGCCGAGGAACTCGTAGGTGAGATTGGGACGGTTCTTGTTGGGGTTGAGCAGGCTGGTCAGTTGGTAGCGGTGGCCGTCGGGGTCCTCGCGGTTGTACTGGGCGAGAGTCTCCTCGTCGAGGTCGTCCAGGTCATAGGGCAGAAACGCCTCGTCCTCGTTCCAGGCCGAATCGGGGCTGGCTGAGTAGAAGAGGATCATGTCGTGGTTGCGGGGCAGGCGGCGGGTGGCGAGGCCTTTGGCGTAGACGCGGCGCCAGGTGATGTGGTTTTGGAAGTTGTCGACGCCGAAGACGGCGTCCATCAGGATCTTGAGATAGTGGCCGGCGGTGGTGTCGCAGTGCAGAAAGATGTTGCCGCTGGGTTTGAGCACGCGGCGCAGCTCGACCAGCCGCACGCCCATCATGCAGAGGTAGGCGGTGAGCTGGTTTTCGCCGATCGAATCGGTCAGCGCGTTGAGCAGGTTGCCCGTCGGCGTGCCGTTGAGATCGAGCAGCGCGTCGACGGCGTCCGGCCCCCAATGCCAGGTGTCTTCAAAGGCGCGGATTTGAGAGGGCGCGGTGTTGCCGCTCTCGTCGCGAAAGAGCACGTTGTAGCTGGCGTTGGAGTTGAATGGCGGGTCGAGGTAGACGAGGTCCACGGAGTGGTCGGGGAACTCGTTGCGCAGCACGTCAAGGTTGTCGCCGTAGAAGAGTGTGCCGTCAAGGCCGGTGGCGTCGGGCATGGGGCGTCATTTTCGCTTCTGGACGCTGTGCGGACCAGCGTAGTCGTCGCTGAAGCGGTTGCGCAGGCGGCGGGCCGGCGCGGCGGGAGCGGGCGCAGCCTCGCCGGCGGCTGCGCGCGCGATCTGCTCCAGCTCGCGGGTCAGGCGGACACCGTGGCCGGCCTGCCCGGCGAGCGCGATGCGGTCGTCGGTGAGGCGCGCCCAGACCCGCCGGCGGGGCATGAAAAAGGTGGTCGACATGCCCACCACGCCCAGCGCGACGCCGATCCAGAAGGGAATGCCGCCCGGGTCGCGGCGCACATTGAGACCGGTGAACTCGCGCGGACCGGCGAACTCGTAGCGGTAACCGTTGGCGACGATCTCCTGCCCTTCATCAAGCTCAATTCGAGCCGCGCCGCCGCCCAGCCCGAGCACCAGGCGGGCGGGGCGGCCGACCTGCCCGCCGGCGCTGGTGGCGTTGGTGCCCACGGCCAGATCCACATCCTCGCCGCCCATCGCGTTGATGCCCGTTTCGCTGAACTGCTCGGCGGTGCGGGCCTGCCCGAAGCGTTCGAGCGCGAGCAGCGCCTCGCCCTCCGCGCCGGGCAGGTCGGCGACGGTCGCCCAGAAGACCGACTCCGCGCCGAGGTAGGTCAGCTCGACCGCGCCGACGCGGCTGGACTGGCCGCTTTCGAGGCTGCCGCCGAGCGTGGCGTCGGGCGCGCCGCCGAGGTACTCGAGCGTCGCTCCGCCGAGACGCGCGCGCTCGCCCGGCTGGAGGATGCCGCGGGCGGCCTCGTCGTTGAACGAGTAGTAGAAGAAGGTGCGCTCGCCGGCGCTCTCGCGGAAGCCGATCGCCGCGCCCCCGCCGTCGGGCAGCGCGAGCGCGGCGAGCCGCGCCTCCCCCTCGCGCAGGCCAAGGCTGACGAGCCCGTCGATCAGCACCTCGCCGTCGCCGCCGGTCAGCCGCACGCGCGGGGCCCAGGGCGGCTCCTGGCCGACGCCCAGCTGCGCCGGCGTCAGCTGCCGCGCTTCGGGAGAATTGAGATCGATGTCAAGCAGCCGGTACCAGAACTGGAGGCTGACCTCGCCCTCGGGCGACTCGCGGGGAATCAGCGCGACAGCGAGGCTGCGCTCGGCGGCGAGCGGAACGAGGGTGTAGCGAGCGCCCTGCGGCGTGTCGCCCGCGACGGCGTGTTGCAGACCCAGCACCTCCTCGCTGACCGGCGCGCCGCCGCGCGCGATCCGCACGCGCGGACCGACGAGCTGCTCGCCGAGGAAGTGCGCCTCGGAGTAGACCAGCTGGCCGCTGGCGTGGTCGTAAATGCGCAGCGCCGCGCCGTGCTCCCAGTAGGACGCCTGATGGACGCGGTAGCCGGCGGCGTGCAGCGGGCCGTTGACCGTCACATCGCCCTCGCCGGCCGGCGCGCCGCCTTCGGCGACGCGGACCTTGCTGCGGAAGTCGAGCGCCTGGCCGTCGTCGGCGAAGCGGGCGATCGCATCGTCGACGATGATCTGGATCTGGGCCCGCTCCGCGCCCGGCGCGAAGAGCGGGTGGCTCTCGCCCTCGGCGACCCAGAACTGGTACTCCTCGCCGCCGAACTTGGTCACCAACGTCGCGCCGAGCAGCAGCAACAGCGCGAGATGCGTCACGAATGTCGCGAGCTGGGTCCAGCCGAAGCGATCGGCGAAGAGATCGATGGCGTCGTCAGTCTCCGCAATCGGCTCGACCCGATATCGGCGGGACCGCAGCGCCGCGCTCAGCGCGGCGGCGCGCTCACTGGGCGAAACAGGCGAGTCGGGCGCGGCGCTCTGAGGCAAGTCGAGCGCGAAGCGGTGCCGCGCTCGCTCGAAGTAGGCGGGGTTGACGCGCCGCGGCGGGCGGCGCACCGTGCGCCAGATCGGCGCCGCGCGGCTCACCGTGCAGACCGCGATCGCCACGGCCACCAGCGCGACCAGCGCGTACCAGTAGGGCTGTTTGTAGAGATTGAAGACGCCGCCTTTGGCGTCATAAAACCAGGGGAATTCCGCGAGGGCGTCGGTCGCCCAGCCGAAGGTCCCGCGCTGAGCGTCGATGTGCTGCCGCACCTGCTCCGGAATGTCGGCCAGCTGCGGCGGGACCTGCGGGATGATCACGCCGGCGGCGGAGAACAGCGCGGCGATCAGGATCAGCGCAGCCGCCCAGCGAACGGAGGTGAGCCGCCGCCAAATCCAATACGCGGGGTGAGGCAGGCTAATTCGCCCGGCGGGACGGCGGGGGCTGGAGCTGACTGCCGCCATCAACGCCTCGAATCCTCCACAAGGCAGCCTACTAGGGCGCGCTCACACTCCCGCCATTCCCCCACCCCCTACCGCCCACTCCCGCGCCCCTCCCCGTACATTCCCGCGCCCCCTACCTGTCGTCACTCCCGTGCCCCTCCCCGTCATTCCTGCGCCCCTCCCCGTCATTCCTGCGCAGGCAGGAACCCACGCGCCTCCCACCCACTTCCCCACCTTCCCCCTTCCCCAATTCATCCCTCCCCCCTTCCAGAGACCTTTGAAAAAGTCCGGGAATCGCCGCGACGATGAGTGTCGCCCTATCTGGTCAGCACGAGGCCGGCTGCCGCCAGAAAGGACTTTTTCAAAGGTCTCTTCCAGGGGGGAGGTTAGGTGGGGGGTGGGAGGCACCGAGCCACCACCAACCGCCTTCCAACACCCCGATCGCCTTCCCCATCATTCCCGCGCCCCCGACCGTCATTCCTGCGCAGGCAGGAACCCACGCGCCTCCCACCCCACTGCCCCACCTCCCCCTTCCCCAATTCATCCCTCCCCCCTTCCAGGGGGGAGGTTAGGTGGGGGGTGGAATGCCACGAACCACCACCAACAGATTTCCAACACCCCGATCGCCTTCCCCAGCATTCCCGCGCCCCCTACCGTCATTCCTGCACCCCTCCCCTGTCATTCCCGCGCCCCTCCCCGTCATTCCTGCGCAGGCAGGAACCACCGCGCGCCGCGACACCTTTACCCCGCCACCCATGCTCGGCCACGCAGAAGCGGCTTCGGCGGCCCGCCGGGATTCCTGCCTGCGCAGGAATGACGGATGCGAGATGCGTGGGTGGTGGTTGGAGGGCGCGCAGTCGCTTCTGCGCCCGCTCGCTGCGCCGCACCCCCCACCTAACCTCCCCCCTGGAAGGGGGGAGGGATGAATTGGGGGAAGGGGGCGGGGAAAGTGGGGTAGGAGGTGCGTAGGTTCGTAGATTCCTGCCTGCGCAGGAATGACGGAAGAGGAGGGGCGGCCACTCGATCGCAGGTGGACGCTCGCGAGATCCCAACCCCCCACCTAACCTCCCCCCTGAGAGCAGGGAGGGATGAATTGGGGAAGCGGGTGGCATTGGGTTAGGCCACGGGCTTACTCTGCGCTGGCGGGCGGGCCTTGCTTGAGGCCGTGGCCGGTGAGCGGGATGATCACGTGCTCGTCGGGGCCAATCACGCCGTCGCGGCGGAGCTGCTTGAGCGCGGCGACCGGCACGGCTGAGGTGGGCTCGCACCAGTAGCCCGCGCGACCGAGCTCGCGCTGCGCCTCGAGGATGTCGGCTTCGGCGACGGCGGCGGCCGAGCCGCCGCTCTCGCGCACGGCCTCGACCAGCTCGGCCAGGCGGGGCGGCGCGGCGGCGGCGATGCCGTCGGCCACGGTGGGCGCGGGCGGCGGCGCGGCTTCGCCCTTGAGCGCGGCGACGAGCGGGGCCACGGCCTGCGCCTGCGCCGCGTGGAGGTGGGGAATGCCGTCCGCCTTGTCGGTCTGAATCAGCTCCTGGTAGCCGCGCCAGAGACCGAGCAGCAGCGAGCCGTTGCCGACGGGCACGATGATGTGGACGGAATCAGGGTCGGACATGGGGTCCATCAGCTGAGAGGCGAACTCCCAAGCGAGGCCTTTCATGCCCTCGGGGAAGTAGGGGCTGAGGTTGTGCGAGAGGTAAGGCAGTCCGCGCTGCTCCGCGAAGCGCTGCGCGGCTTCGGCGGCGGCGGCGCGGGGACCCTCGATGCTGTGCGCGATGCCGCCCACCGCCTCGATTTGGGCGCGCTTCATCGGCGGGGCCGAGGCGGGCAGAAAGATGTGCGCCGTAATGCCGTCCGCAGCGGCGTGGGCGGCCAGCGACGCCCCCGCGTTGCCGGAGGAGTCTTCTACGAATTCGTCAACCTTGAAGAAGCGCGCGGCGCCAATCAGGATCATCGCGCCGCGATCCTTGAACGAGCCGGTCGGGGTGTAGAACTCGAGCTTGGCCGAGAAGCCGCCCGCGATGGGCAGCGGGACCCGCGGCGTCCAGCTGCTCCGCAGAGAGCCGGAGGGCCAGGGCGTGCGGGGTTCGTAGCGGCGCGGCGGATCGTGATACTCGATGCGGAAGAGTCCGCCGCATTCCGAGCAGCGCAGCTCCAGGCCGGGCTCGCGGGAGCGTTGGCAGTCGAGGCAGACGAGGTCGTGCGCGTAGTCGAGGTAGGACATTGGGTGATCGTACAGAGATATCGAGGTGTGGGGGCGATGATGAGCGGGGCTTGGCGCGCCGCCGCGGTTGTCGGTCTCGGCAGATGAGCCGATGGGGCGGCTCGACTTCGTACCAGGCGCGGCTGGTTCCTGCCTGCGCAGGAATGACGGAGGGGGCGCAGGCACGACGGAAGTGTGAACTGGTCCCAGCGCGTGTTCGCGCTTCCATCATTCCCCAAGGCGTGTCCGCGCTTCCGTCGTTTCCCAGCGCGCGTCCACGCTTCCGTCATTTCCCGGCGCGTGTCCACGCTTCCGTCATTCCCCAAGGCGCGTGTCCACGCTTCCGTCATTTCCCGGCGCGTGTCCACGCTTCCGTCATTCCCCAAGGCGCGTGTCCACGCTTCCGTCATTTCCCGGCGCGTGTCCACGCTTCCGTCATTCCCCAAGGCGCGTGTCCACGCTTCCACCATTTCCCAGCGCGTGTCCGCGCTTCCGTCATTCCTGCGCAGGCAGGAACGGCGGGAGGCGGAAGCCTCAGGAATGGCGGGGCAGGAAAGCCCGCAGGTCGGCAAGGAGCAGCCTGGGAATCTCCATCGCCGGAAAGTGCCCGCCCTCAGGGAACTCGGTCCAGTGCGCGACATTGAAGGCGCGCTCGCACCAGCTGCGCGGGGGGAGCGGGGTGCCGCGCACCAGCCGGGCGAAGCCGGTCGGCACGGCCACGCGCTCGCCCTCGCGCAGCCGCACCCGCCCGCCCAACTCGGCCTCAACCTCCACCGCCGGCCGGCCGGCCTCGTGGTAAATACGCATCGAGGCGTTGATCGTCTCCGTAAACCAGTAGATCGAGACGGTGGCGAGCAGCTCGTCCATCGTGAAGCGGCGCAGGATGTCGCCGCCGCGCGGCGCCTCCTCGGGGCGCATGCAGTCGCTGAGCATCCACCACTTGTCCACAATCCAGGCCGCGAGGCCGACGGGCGAATCGGCCAGACCGTAGGAGAGCGTTTGAAAGCGGGTGCTGTGGATGGCGCGGTGGGCGGCATCCTCGCGCACGTAGGGCTCCTGCTCGTCGCGGAAGAAGCGCGCTTCTTCGTCGGATTGCGCGCGCGCGGATGCGCCGGGCGGGGCGAGGGCGGCGGCGGTGAGGTGCAGCGCGCGCAGCCGCTCGGGATAGCGCAGGCCGAGTTGGCCGCCGACCGCCGCGCCCCAGTCGCCGCCGTGGTAGGCGAAGCGCTCGTAACCGAGCTCGCGCATCAGCCGCGCCCAGAGGTCGGCGATGGCGGCCGGGCCGAGGCCGGCGCGGCGGGGAATGTCGGACCAGCCGTAGCCGGGCAGCGAGGGCGCGACGACGTGAAAGGCGGGCGCAGTCGGGTCGTCGGGCTCGGCGAGCGCGTCGATGATCTTGTGGAATTCGTAGACGGAGGAGGGCCAGCCGTGCTGGATCAGCAGCGGAACGGCGTCGGCGCGTGGGCTGCGGCGGTGGATGAAGTGGATCCGAAGCGTCTCGCCGTTGGCGCAGTCGAGCGGGGCGCGAAATTGCGGGAAGGCGTTGAGCCGCCGCTCAACGGCGCGCCAGTCGAAGCGCTCAACCCAGTGCTCGCAGAGCTCGCGCAGAAAAGCAAGCTCGACGCCGTAGAGCCAGGCGGAGCCGGGCACTTCAGGCAGCCAGCGGGTGTTGCGCAGGCGCTCGCGCAGAGCCGCGATTTCGGCGTCGGGAACGGCGACGGCGTACGGAGTGTGCGTCATTGGGGCGGTAGCCCATCTCCGCGCGACCCCGCCGCTCGGCGGGGTTTCGGCTCGACAGATCGTGCTATCCGAGGGAACTGCGTGCCTCTTCAATGTTCTGCTTCACGTCCTCGATCAGCGCGTCCACGAGGTCCATAGTGGCGTTGTAGGTGATACCCGGGTAGGCGGTGAGAGCTGCCTGGTACAGCTGATCGCGCGCCGCGCGGATTTCGCGCGTCAGGTTCTCGAAGCACCACTTCAGCTGGGGCAAGGCGGCGACCTTGCCTGCCGAGTCGCTCCAGAGCAGGCTGTCCGTGACTCGCTGGCATCCGTCATAGAGGTTGCCCCCGCCATTGAAGTCGCCCGTCAGCCACGTCCAGCGGAATAGGTACTTGTCGATGGGGTGGTCTGACTTGACGGGGCTGGTGCGCACCCCCACGGGGGCCGCAGGCTCGATGTCTGCGAACTCCACTTTGGGCTGCTCGGTGGCCTGCTGCTCGCCCTGGGCGTCCTGCTCGGCGACGGCCGGCTCAGGCTGCTCAGCGGCCTGCTGCTCGCCCTGGGCGTCCTGCTCGGCGACGGCCGGCTCAGGCTGCTCAGCGGCCTGCTGCTCGCCCTGGGCGTCCTGCTCGGCGACGGCCGGCTCAGGCTGCTCAGCGGCCTGCTGCTGCTCGCCCTGGGCGTCCTGCTCGGCGACGGCCGGCTCGGCGTCACTGGAGCAGGCGAGCGCGATGCTGCCGGCGAGCGCGGCGAGGAGCGCCGCGATCATCAGGGTCTTCAGTCGCTCCACCATTCACCTCCGTTCGGGCTGCCTCATCAGGCGCGGTAGCCCATCTCCGCGCGACCCCGCTCGGCGGGGGTTTCGGCTCTAGGTGCCCGCCTCTCGGTTAAACACAGTCCACTTAACCAGCCGAGATCTGTTCCTTGCGACTGCGGGACTCGGGCGACTGCCGCGTCCTTTTGACGGAGTCTGCTCCGAGGTTCCCGGGATCCCTCCCCGTCGCGGCCAGATATGACCAGCGTGCAGCCGGTTCGTCTTGGTCAGCGAATGCGATTTCGGCGTCGGGAACGGCGACGGCGTACGGGGTGTGCGTCATTGGGCGCGCCGGCGGCCTCCTACACGTCGTCGATCGGCTCTACGGCGAACTCCAGACCTTCCAGCTCGTCCTGCACGGTCAGCAGGGTCCAGCCGGTCCAGAAGGCCAGGGCCGAGATGATGATCACCAGCAGCGCCGCGGGGATCGCCACCGCCGCGTAGCTGCGCCGCGACAGCGCGACCAGAAACACCAGCAGCTCAAGCGCAACCGCGCCCATCACGATCGCCCCGGTCAGCCGCGTCCGCTCCATGCCCGCGAGCATAGCTGCGCCCCGGGCCAATTCGCTGCTGATACCCTCCCGCCGTGAGCGACGCCCCGCCCCAACCGCACGCCGAACCCGCCCAGCGCGCCGCGCAGGACGCCGCCCGCGACGCCGAGCGGGGCGAGGTTGAGCGCGAAGCCGCCGCCGACCCGCTTGCGGCGCGGACGCTCTACCTGCACCGCCGCGTGGTCGCGATCAGCCCCGAACGAATCGAGATTCGCCCGCCGCGCTCCGCCGCGGCGATGCCCGCCATCGGCGTCGCCGTCACCGCCGGACTGCTCGCGCTGGTCGGCACCTCCGTGGACAGCCTGCCCTTCTGGACGCTGCCCGTGATTCTGCTCGTCTCCGTGCTGCTACTGCCGCTGTCGGGCATTTCGCTGGTCTACGCGCTGCTGGGCGCGAGCATCGTGGCCAGCGGGCCGGGCAACAACGTCTCGCTCAAACAGCGCTTTCTGGGGCTCGGAATCGGCTCCAACGAGCTGATCCCGTTCTGGAAAATCCGCGAGCTGCGGATCGAGGACGAAGGCCGCGCGGTAACCCGCGCCGACCTCGAGCTGCCCTCGCAGGAGGTCGCGCAGTGGCAGCTGATCCTGGTCAAAAAGAGCGGCGCTCGGCATACGCTGGGCGGACTGACCGTGCCCCGCGAGCACGAGGAAGAAGGGTTGGACATCATCATGGACGTCGCCGAAGCGTTCGCCGCCCTGAGCGGCGCGCCCATCCGAGGGCCGATCTGGTGACTGCTCAAACAGACCAGCAGCACGAGCGCCCCGCCGAAAACTGGGAGGCGGCGATCGATCGCGCCGTGGCCGAGATCCTCCCGCGCATGCGCAACATCGCCGTGATCGGACTCTCCCCGCGCGCCGAGCGCGACAGCCACCGGGTGTCGGCCTACATGCAGCAGGCCGGCTACCGCATCTTCCCCGTCAATCCGCAGCACGCCGACGCCGAAATCCTCGGCGAGCGCGTCCACGCCCAACTCTCCGACGTTTCCGAGCCGATCGACACCGTGGTCGTCTTTCGCCGCTCGCACCAGACCGACGAGTCGATCGATGCCGCCATCGCGGCCGGCGCGGAGACCGTCTGGCTGCAGCTGGGCATCGTCAACCCCGACGGGCTGGAGCGGGCCCGCGCGGCCGGCCTGCGCGCCGTCGAAAACCGCTGCCTGATGGTCGAACACCGCCGCCGCGCCGAAACCTGAACCGATGCCCCAACCATCCGCTGCGCTACACTCCCCCTGGCGTCCCGCCGCACACGAAGCGAGCGCGAAAATGCCTCCGTTCGCCGACTCGCCCCGCGAAGCTTGCGGCGTCTTCGGCGTCTGGTCGCCGGCCGTCGATGTGGCGCGGCTCACTTTCTACGGCATCTACGCCCTGCAGCACCGCGGGCAGGAGAGCGCCGGCATCTGCGCCACCGACGGCCGGAAGCTCGAACTGCAAACCGGCATGGGGCTCGTCTCGCAGGTCTTCACCGAGGACCAGCTCGGCCCGCTCAACGGCGTCGCGGCGATCGGCCACACCCGCTACTCGACCACCGGCTCCAGCCGCTTCCGCAACTCCCAGCCGATCCTGCTCGAGGACCCCCGCGACGGCGGGCCCGTGGGCATCGCGCACAACGGCAATGTGGTCAACGCCGCCGAAATCCGCGCTCAACTGACCGAGAGCGGCTACCGCTTCTCAACCTCGACGGACACCGAGATCCTGGGGCGCTACCTGCTCGACCAGAACGGCGATTGGGAATCGCGCTTCACCGCGCTGATGACCCGCATCGAGGCCGCCTACTCGATCGTCCTGCTCACGCCCAACCGCCTGATGGCCGCGCGCGACCCGCTCGGCGTGCGGCCGCTCTGCATCGGCGCAATTGACGGCGGCTACGTCGTCGCCTCCGAAACCTGCGCGCTGGACCACATCGGCGCGACCTACGTGCGCGATGTGCATCCCGGCGAGCTGGTCACGATCGACTCCGACGGCCTGCGCAGCCGCCAGGTCGCCGAGCCGCGGCCCACGGCCGGCTGCATCTTCGAGCACATCTACTTCGCGCGGCCCGACTCCTTCCTCGACGGACGGCTCGCCTTCCAGTCCCGCGAGCGGATGGGCCGCGAACTCGCCCGCGAGCACCCGGCCGACGCCGACATCGTGATCGGCGTGCCCGACTCCGCCACCGCGCACGCCGTCGGCTACGCCAACGAATCCGGCCTGCCCTACTCCGAGGGGCTGGTCAAGAACCGCTACGTGGGGCGCACCTTCATCGAGCCCGACCAGCGCATCCGCGACCTCGGCGCGCACCTCAAGTACAACCCGCTCAAGTCGGTGCTCAACGGGCGCCGCGTGGCCGTGGTCGACGACACGATCGTGCGCGGCACCACCACGCCGCGAATCGTCAAGCTGCTCCGCCAGGCCGGCGCGGCCGAAGTCCACATGCGCATCTCCGCGCCGCCGATCCGCCACGCCTGCTTCTTCGGCGTGGATATGGCGACCCGCGCCGAACTGATCGCCGCGCAACATTCTGTCGAGCAGATCCGCCGGCACATCGGCGCGGACTCGCTCGGCTACCTCAGCATCGAGGGGCTGCTGCGCGCCGTCGAGCTGGGCAAACCCTCCTGCCTCGCCTGCTTCACCGGCGACTACCCCGTCCCCGTCCAGCTGGAGATGGACAAGCTGGCCTTGGAGCGCAACGGCGCGCCCATCGCCGCGCCGATCCAACTCGCCGCGCGGCGCCAACCATGAGCGACGCCGCCACCGCCCCCATCGCCCCCACCGCCTCGGTCGCGCCCGACAGCGCGCCCCGCTACGGCGCCGTCGGCGTGGATGTCGACGCCAACGACCGGCTCACCGAGCGCTACCGCGAGCTGGCCGAGCGCGCCCGGCGGCCCGAGCAGCTGGGCGCGGTCGGCGCGTTCAGCGGCCTCTTCGACATCGCCGGCCTCAGCCGGCGGGAGCGCCCGGCGCTGGTCGCCTCGACCGACGGTGTGGGCACCAAAGTGCTCGTCGCCGGCCTCGCCGAGCGCTTCGACAGCGTCGGGCGCGACCTCGTCAACCACTGTGTCAACGACATCCTCACCGCCGGCGCCGAGCCGCTCTTCTTCCTCGACTACCTCGCCGGCAACGGACTCAGCGAGCAGCGCAAGACGCAGATCGTCGCCGGCGTCGCCGACGCCTGCCGCGACGCCGGCGTCGCGCTGCTTGGCGGGGAGACCGCCGACATGCCCGATGTCTACCAGCCCGGCGAGTTCGACCTCGCCGGCACGATTGTGGGCGTGGTGGACCGCGAGCGCGCGATCAATGGCGAGACGATCGCCGCGGGCGACCGCCTGATCGCGCTGCCCGCCAACGGCCTGCACACCAACGGCTACTCGCTGGCCCGCGCGGCGCTCGCGCTGCGGCCCGCCGACGGCAGCCTCGCGGAGCGCCGCGCCCGCCTGGCCGCGCAGCCCCCCGAACTCGGCGGCGAAACGCTCGCCGACGCGCTGCTCCGCCCGCATCCGCAATACCACGACGCGCTGCGCCCGGTGCTGGACAATGTCAAGGGCCTCGCGCACATCACCGGCGGCGGCATCGCCGGCAATCTGGCGCGCATTCTGCCCGACGGCCTCGGCGCGACGCTGCGCCGCGGCAGCTGGCGCGAGCCGCCGATCTTCGAACTGATCCGGCTCCGCGGCGGCATCGCCGACGCGGAGCTGTTCCGCGTCTTTAACATGGGCGTCGGAATGATCGCCGCCGTCGCGCCCGAGCGCGAGGCCGAGCTCCTGGCGCAGCTGGACGGCGCGGCGGCAATCGGCGAGGTCCACAGGCGCGGCGCGGGGCCGCGTGTGGAAATCAGCGGGGCATAAAGCGATGTGGGCGTTGACCTACCGCAGCGCGCACTCGTACATTCCGTTTGCGCGGGCGCTTGCCCCATGCCCGCTTGAGTGCGACGATATGCACGCGGCGCACCAGCGGCGGAGCGCGGAGCGAAAGGACGACCGTGGACCTGCTTGAGTTCGCCCTCGTCACCATCCCCTTCCGATCGGAAATCATGGAGCTCCCGCTCGTCGGGCTGACCATGCTCTTCTGCTTCGGCGCGCTCGTCATCCTCGGGCGCTGGTGGGAGCGGTAGGGCCCCGAATGTCCGAAGTCGAACGCGCGCCACGCAAGTCGCTCAACGAGCAGCTCTACGACCTGCTCTTCAAGAACTACGTCTGGCAGTCCATCTTCCGCACCGGCTACCCCAACACGCCCCGCAACCAGATGCTCGCGGTCGCCACCAACGTCTTCCTCCACCTCCACCCCACACGCATCCACCGCACCCACGTCAAAATCACCCACACCTACTGCCTCGGCGGACTCTCCTTCTTCATGTTCCTCGGACTCACCGTCACCGGCGTCCTGTTGATGTTCTACTACGTGCCCTCCGTCGAGCGCGCCTATCAGGACATCCAGGAACTCGAGACCAACGTGCGCTTCGGCCAGCTGCTGCGCAACATGCACCGCTGGATGGCACACGCCATGATCATCCTCGTCCTGCTGCACATGATGCGCGTCTTCTACACCGGCGCCTACAAGCCGCCCCGCGAGTTCAACTGGGTCGTCGGCGTCGTGCTCTTCATCCTCACCCTGCTGCTCTCCTTCACCGGCTACCTGCTGCCCTGGGACCAGCTGGCCTTCTGGGCGATCACCGTGGGCACCACGATGGTCGGCTCCGCGCCCGTGCTCGGCGACGAGAGCAAATTCCTCCTGCTGGGCGGCTTCTCCGTCGGCGCCAACGCCCTGATCCGCTTCTACACCCTGCACGTGATCGGCCTGCCGCTGGTCATCTCCATCTTCATGGCCGTACATTTCTGGCGCGTCCGCCGCGACGGCGGGCTCGCCCGGCCGCTGTAGCGGCGGAAGGAGCGACCGATGGTCAGCCGCGCCGCCGCCGCCGTCCGCGTTCGCCCGCGCCGCGAGCGCGACTCCGAGGTCCTCGTCTGGCCGGACCTCGTCTTCATCGAGTTCATCTCCGCACTGATCTTCTCGATCGCCCTGCTCGTCCTCTCGGCGATGGTCAACGCGCCGCTGCTCAACCGCGCCGACCCCGACACCACGCCCAACCCCTCCAAGGCGCCCTGGTACTTCCTCAACCTCCAGGAACTGCTGCTGCACATGGAGCCGGCCTGGGCCGGCGTGATCGTGCCCACCATCGCGCTCGTCCTGCTCGCCGCAATCCCCTACTGGGACCGCGACACCGAGGGGCAGGGCGTCTGGTTCGGCACCCGGTTCGCCGGGCGGCTGACCGTCTTCGGCTTCACCGCCGCCGTCATGATCACCAGCCTGCTGATCATCTACGACGGCTCGCTGCACGTGATCTGGACCGAGAACATCATCCGCGGCACCGGCCTGAACAGCGACTTCCAGTGGCCCGGCGGGCTGGACTGGTTCAGAAACCTGCGCGGCTTAGACACCGGCATCCCCTGGGAGTCGCTCGAATTCACGATCGGCGGGTTCACCATGTTCGCCGACTGGCGCGCGATCCCGCTCGGCATCCCCGGCACCACCACCGATCCGTGGTTACTCAACCTCAACTTCCCGTCCTTCCTCTCGCAGCAGCTCGTGCCTGTGGCGACGATGGTCGGCCTGCCGATCCTGTTCGTGCTCTTCTGCAAGATGCTCGGCTGGATCCACTCGCGGCGCGACATCGCGCTGCTCATCTTCAGCGCCTTCATCGGCGTCTACCTCACCACCACCATCGTCGGCACCGCCTTCCGCGGGCAGGGCCAGGACCTCAAGCCGCCGTGGGACATCGTGGTGCTGGAGGAGTAAGTTGATGCTGAGCGCAACGCCCTCCGGGAAAGCGAGTGTGCGCCGTGTCTGAGCGCCGCACCGGCGAAGGCGGCCCGCAGCAGCGCCTGCCCGCCGCCGCCGAACCCTCCGGCAGCTCGCGCCCCGCGCGCGCCCCGCACCTCGCCGAGGGCGCGCGCGCCGGCGTCGTGCCCGACCAGCAGGGCGAGCGCGCCATCGTCACCCGCGCACAGCGCCGCCGCGCCCGCGCCGGCCAAATCACCCGCCGCCAACTGCTCCGCGTCAGCTTCTGGGGCTTCTTCACCTTCGGCCTGACCGGCGGACTCGGCGCGTTCCTCTCCAACTTCTGGCCCCGCAACGTGACCGGCTTCGGCGGCAAAATCTCCGTCGACGCCTCCGTCGTGCCCGACGCCGGCTCCGACCCCGCCTCGGTGCCGATCGGCAAGTTCTACCTCGCCCACCTCAACGCCGGGCAGGGCACCCACGCCGGCTTCGGCGCAGATGGCGACCAGGGCCTGCTCGCGCTCTGGTGGAAATGCCCCCACCTCGGCTGCACGATCCCCTGGCGCTCCGATTTCCCCTTCGAGGGCGTGACCGGCTGGTTCCGCTGCCCCTGCCACGGCTCCACCTACACCCGCGCCGGCATCCGCGTCTTCGGACCCGCCCCCCGACCCATGGACACCATGGAAATCACCACCAACCCCGATGGAACGCTGACCGTCGACACGGGGCGCATCGCCAAAGGCGGCGAAGACAACCCCCAGCGCACGGTCCCCTACGCCTAACCCAGCGGACGGACGAGCATGACTGGTCAGAACACCGAAAAGCAGATCCTGGCGATGGTCGCGCTGTTGGTGCTGGCCGTCGCATCGCTCGGCGCATACGTCTGGTTCGACAACGGCCGCCGTACCGAGGCCGCCAGCGAGGTCTTCGAGCGCGACTCCGAGCGCGGCGCGCACATCTTCGCCCGCAACTGCCGCGTCTGCCACGGCAACGACGGCGGCGGCACCGACAGCAACAGCGCGCTGATCGGCCCCGTGCTCAACACGCCAGCCAACACCTTCGCCTGGCGCACCGAAAACGCCGGCCAATTCGAGAGCCTGCAAAACCGCTTCCGCTTCACCATCGCCTGCGGACGCAACGGCACGCCCATGCCGCCCTGGGCGCTCTCGCAGGGCGGCTCGCTGGACGACTTCAAAATCGACAACCTGGTCACCCTGATCACGACCAACGCCGGCAACGCCTGGCACGTCGCCGTCGAAGCCGCCATCCACGAGGATGAACTCGCGATTGAGAACCTGCACATCGCGCTCGGAGCCGCCGAGGCGGTGGTGCGCGACGGCGGCTGGAGCGACGATCTCGAAGCCGCCCAGGCCGCGGTCAACAACGCCGAAGCCGCCGACTCCCAACTCGCGCTGCTGCGCAGCACCCTCGTCGACGCCCGGACCAACCTCGACGCCCTCAGCGAAGCAGGCGCTGAGGAAGACGACCTCACCCTCGCACAGGCCGACCTCGACGCGGCGCAGACCGCGCTCGACAACTACGAGCGCCTCTACACCCGCCTCGTGCTCGACGTGATCGAGACCAGCGCAAGCGACCTCTCGGCCGACAGCGAGCTGGCGGCCGCGGCCCTGGCCCGGCTCGCCGACGCTGGCGGCGTCGCCCGCGATGTCGCCGAACAGCGCGCCTGGCTCAAAGTCGCCACCGACCTCGCCAACGCGCGCGACAACCTCGAAGAGGCCGAAGAGCGCTTCGCGGCCGGCCTGCCGATCTCGCTCCCGCCGCCCCAGGTGACCAGCGAAACCTGCGGCCAGGTCCACGAATTCGGCGGCGCAGAGCTCGACGCCTGGCTCGCCTCGCTCAACCCCGACGACAGCTGACCCACCAAGCCGCGTAGGCCGGCGGGCGCGGCGCTGGCCTACAGTAGTGGCGTACACTGACCGCACGCGCCCGATCGAGGAGGAAATTCCCCATGGCGGCAGCCCAGACCGGCAAGCGCTACTTCTGCCCCAGCTGCGGCGCGGAGTTCATCGTCACCCGCGGCGGCGACGCCGAGCTCAAGTGCGGCGACACCCCGCTCGAAGAAAAGAAGTAGCCGCCCCAACCGCGCAATCCACAGCGGCACGACAGCGACGAGGAGGCGAACCGTGGCAGTACAACTCGGCAAGCGCTACAAGGACGAGCAGACCGGCATTGAGGTGCTCTGCATCAAGCCCGGCGACTGCGACCTCAAGGCCGACGAGCGCGAGATGGAACTGATGCAGCCCAAGGTGCTGCCCTCCGCGGACTAGCTCCGCCCCCGCGAACGACACAGCCATGCCCAGCCTGCGCGAACGCCTGCGCGACGACCTCAAGGACGCCATGCGCGCCCGCGACGCGACCCGTCGCGGGACCATCCGCCTCGTTGAGGCCGCGATCAAAAACGCCGAAATCGAAAAGCGCGGCGGCGAACTCTCCGAGCAGGACATCCAGGCCATCCTGCAGCGCCAGGTCAAACAGCGCCAGGACAGCATCGAGCAATACGAGCAGGCCGGCCGCTCCGACCTGGCCGACGTCGAGCGCGCCGAAATCGCCGTGATCGAGGGCTACCTCCCCCAGCAAATGTCCCGCGCCGAAATCGAAGCCGCCGCCCGCGAAGCGATCCAGAAAACCGGCGCAACCGGCCCCTCCGACCGCGGCAAAGTCATGGGCCAACTCATGCCCCAACTCCGCGGCCAAGCCGACGGCGCAACCGTCAACGCCGTAGTCTCCGCCCTCCTCGCCGACTAGCCTCCGCCTGCAATTCCGTCATTCCTGCGCAGGCAGGAACCCAGCCGACCCTCAGCACCCGCACGCACCCCTCCGCCCACTCGCTTCCCCAATTCATCCCCCCCCTCTCAGGGAGGAGACAAAGCGCATCGACGTAGTGGGCTTTGCCGCATCCCCAATGCATCTCTCCCCCCTTCCAGGGGGGAGACTAAGAGGGGGGTCGGCGCAACGAGCCGGCGCCGGCGGCTGAGCGGGCGACCGCAGTCCAGCACAACAACCGCTTGCCCGCCTCGCAGCCTCCCACCCCCTCCGTCATTCCTGCGCCCTTCTCCGTCATTCCTGCGCAGGCAGGAACGACGGAAGAGGGCGCCGCATCCCCAATTCATCTCTCCCCCCTTCCAGGGGGGAGACTAAGAGGGGGGTCGGCGCACCGAGCCAGCGCCGGCGGCTGAGTGGGCGACCGCAGCCCAGCACAACAACCTCTTGCGCGCTCGCAGCCTCCCACCCCCCCTGTCATTCCTGCGCCCCTCTTCCGTCATTCCTGCGCAGGCAGGAACGACGGAAGAGGGCGCCGCACCCCCAATTCATCTCTCCCCCCTCTCAGGGGGGAGATTAAGAGGGGGGTCGGCGCAGCGAGCCGGCGCTGGCGGCTGCGTGGGCGACTGGAGCCGCGCAACAACCTCTTGCGCGCTCGCAGCGTCCCACCCCCCACCTAACCTCCCCCCTGGAAGGGGGGAGGGATGAATTTTCTTGGGGAAGTGGTTCTGGTGCGTTGAGGTGGGAGAGTTCCTGCCTGCGCAGGAATGACGGAGGAGGCCGCATAATCACCCCCGCCCCTCTGTATGATCACCTCACACTTGGAAGTAGAGGCCGCACCGAAAACCGATGCCCCGACAGCACTACTTCACCCCGCTCCGCGTCGGCGTCTTCAGCATCGCCGTGGCGATCGGCATCGTCCTCGCCCTCACACCCTTTCGCGGCGGCGAGCGCTTCCCCGAACTCGGCGAAACCGCCGACCGCAGCTGGACGGCGAGCGCGGCGATCAGTTTCGACAGCGCGCACCTCACCGCGCAGGCCCGCGCGCAGGCCCGCGCCGCCGTCGAGCCGCGCTTCATGTACGACCCCGACATTCGCCCCGCCCAGCTCGCCGCGCTGCAGAGCTACCTCGACCAACTCACCTCGGCCCGCGCCGCGCGCGCCGAAGCCGCCGCCGCGCTCGAACAGGAAGAGGTCGACGACACGCCGCTGCAAATCGTCGACAGCCGCGTTGACGCGCGCACGCAAGAAGCCCTGTTGGCGATGGGCGAAATCCGCTTCCGCGAAATCGTGCGCGACTCCCGCGCGGCGCTCGACGTCCTGCTCGAACTCAGCATCAGCGACGACGAGCTGCCGCTCATGCGCAGCCGGGTCGCCTCGCAGCTCGACGCCGACACGCCCGTCTCCCACGCCGCCGTCGTTGAAGAGCTCGTCGCGGCCTACCTGCGCGCCACGCTCGTGCCCGACCCGGCCGCGACCGCCGCCGCCCGCGACCGCGCCGCGCTGGCCGTCGCACCGATCAGCGTCGCCTACATGCGAGATGATCTGATCATCGCCGCCGGCGGCACGGTCGACGCGCCGGCCGCCGAAGCGTTCGCCCAGCTCACCCCGCGCGGCGCGCACATCCCGCTCGAACCGCTCGCCGCCATGCTCCTGCTCGGCGTCGGCGCGTCGCTCGCCTGCGGCCTCTACCTCTTCCTCGCCCGCCCCGACGCCGCCGCCAGCGACCGACGCATGCTCCTGCTCGGCTTCCTGATCGTGCTCGCCGTCGCCGCCGCCCGCGCCTGGTTCGAGTTCGCCCTGCCCGGCTGGAGATTCGAGTCGGTCGACCTGATGATCCCGATCGCCGCCGGGCCGCTGCTGATCGCCGCCCTGCTCAGCGTCGAGCTCGGCCTGATGGCCAGCGTGCTGATCGCCATGCTCGTCGGCGTCGCCGCCGTCGTCCTGCCCGACTACGCCGCCGCCGCGCCCGATGGCGCGCAGGCCGTGCGACCGGTCGTCGTCTTCCTGCTCGTCTCCCTGGCCGCCGTGCTCGCCTCCACCCGCGCGCAACTGCTCACCCAATTCGGCATCGCCGGCGTCGTCGCCGGCCTGGCCGCCTTCATCGCCGGGCTCGTCTTCTGGCTCTTCGATCCGGCCCGCGAAACCGTGCAAATCGGCTGGCTCGGCCTGGCCGGAGTCGTCGTCGCCGTGGGCACCGCCGTGATCACGATCGGCGCGTTCTCCCTGCTCGGCTGGCTCTTCGGCATCACCACCCGCATGCAGCTGATCGAGCTGGCCCAGCTCCAGCGCCCGCTGCTCCGCCGACTCCAGGAAGAAGCGCCCGGCACCTTCCACCACTCGCTGCTGGTCGCCACGCTCAGCGAGCGCGCGGCCGCCCAGATCAACGCCAACCCCCTGCTCGTGCGCGTCGGCGCGTACTACCACGACATCGGCAAGCTGCACAGCCCCGGCATGTTCATCGAGAACCAGAGCGAAGGCCCCAACCCCCACGAGCAGTTGGACCCCCGTGAGAGCGCCCGCGTGATCATCGAGCACGTGCGCTACGGCGAGGCGCTGGCCCGCGCCGCCCGCCTGCCCGAACGCATCCGCGCCTTCGTCTCCGAGCACCACGGCACCCGCCGCGTGACCTACTTCTACCGCAAGGCGGTGATGGCCGACCCGCGCGCCGAACCCGCCGAATTCACCTACGCCGGCCCGCCCCCGCAGACCCGCGAAACCGCGATCGTGATGCTGGCCGACTCCTGCGAAGCCGTCGTCCGCGCCAGCCCCGAACACGACGACCAGACCATCGGCCTGCTGGTCGACAGCGTGATCGACGAGCGCATCCGCGAGCGCCAGCTGCACGAGTGCGACATCACCATGCGCGAGCTGCAAGAAATCGGCGAGTCCTTCAAATCCACCCTGCGCGGCGTCTACCACGCCCGCATCGAATACCCCGACCCCCCGCCCGCCGAGCAGGCCGCCGCCAACCTACAGTCCGCCGGCGCCGCCCTGGCCTCCCCAGCCCCGAGCACCCCCACCGAATCCCGCCAGGACGCCCCATCCACCTAACCGCTCTGTGGCTACGACACAGAGCGCACCCACACTCCCACCACCCGCGCCCTCCCCCCGCCACCCCCACGCCCTCCCCCCGTCATTCCTGCGCCCTCCCCCCGCCACCCCCACGCCCTCCCCCCGTCATTCCTGCGCCCTCCCCCTCCGTCATTCCTGCGCAGGCAGGAACCAAAGCGCACGGCAACACACCACCCCCGCGCGCCCACCCCTTCCCCAATTCATCCCTCCCCCCTTCCAGGGAGTCTCCTGCAAAATGCCCAATTTCGACGGATCCGCCGATCAGGCCCTATCTGGTCGACATCCGCGTGCAGGCCTCAGATCTGCCATTTTGCAGGAGACTCCTTCCAGGGGGGAGGTTAGGTGGGGGGTGCGAGGCACCGAGCCGCCACCGCCGGCCCTACACGCCCCGATCGCCCACCCCACTCTCCTTCCGTCATTCCTGCGCAGGCAGGAACCACCGCCCACCCCCCACTTCCCCCAACTCCTGCTACGCTCGCACCAGAACAGGAGTGCCGAACCATGCCTCTCTCCCCGCAACGCCGACGCCCCCTCTACGCACTCGCCAACGCTGACCAAAACTTGACAGAGGTTGACACCAGGTTGACAAAAGTTGACAAAGGTTGACACTGTCAACCCCTCCAGCACACCCCGAACAACCCTGAACAAATCCGAACAAACCTGAACAAACCCGAACACCGCCAAGCGCTCCGACCAGATAGGGAGACCCCCGAATCACCCCCGAACACCCCGAAAAAAAGAAACCCGAACACCATCCCCGCCCACCCTCCGCCATCCCTGCGCCCGCGATCGCTATCATTTGCCCGAGCCTTGCCGCGCGCCCGACCGGGCGCCGCGGCGCAAGCGGAACAACAAGGAGTGCTGGCAATGGCGATCGGGCTGACAGTCGAGTTCACGGTGGGCGAAGGCAAAGCCGAAGCGTTCGAAGCCTTCATGGCGGGCGCGACGGCGAAGGTCAAGGCGGAGGACGCGGGCTGCAACGCCTACGACCTGTTCCGCAGCGTGGACGACGACACGCGCTACCTGCTGCTCGAGTCGTGGGCGAGCCAGGCGGATCTGGATGCGCACGGTACATCCGAGGCGATGGCCGGAATGGCCGGCATCCGCGAATTCACCACCGCGCGGCCCGTGCTGCACCGCTACGACCTGCCCGACTAGCGCCAACCACTCACTCTGCGAGCCACGCCGCACGCAGCGGGGCAACGAAGGGAAGAACCGATGCCGGAACAAATGGGCGCTGAACTGCTCGCACGCCAGATGGTCAAGGAGGGCGTCGAAGACCTCTTCTACATCATGGGCGGGCCGATCATCGAAGCGGCGGGGTTCTGCGCGGAGCACGGCATCCGCACGATCGACTGCCGACACGAGCAGGGCGCCGCCATGGCGGCGCACGGCTACGCGCGAGTCAAGGGACTGCCGGGCGTCTGCATGGCCGCCTCCGGACCCGCCACGACCAACCTGCTGACGGGCGTCGCCAACGCCTACCTCGACGGCGTGCCGATGGTCGCCCTGGGCGGCGCGGCGGCGTTCTCCTCGTTCGAGCGCGACGACTTCCAGGAGTACGACCAGCTGGCGATGGCCGCGCCCGTGACGCGCTGGGCGAGCCGCGTGACGCACTCCGCGCGAATGCCTGAGTTCTTCAACCTCGCCTACCGCGAAGCGCAGAGCGTCAAGCCCGGCCCGACCTACCTCGACCTGCCCGGCGACACGCTCTATCACCAGAGCGACGATGAAACGGTCTGGTTCCCCGAAACGGGTCTGCCCAAGTCGCGCCCCGGCGCGGATCCGGATGAGGTGCAGCAGGCGATCGAGCTGCTCGCGCAGGCGGAGCGGCCGATCGTCCTCACCGGCAGCGGGATCATCTGGTCGGGCGCGCACGCCGAACTGCAAGAATTCGTCGAGACGACCGGCATTCCGTTCTGGACCACGCCGCAGGGCCGCGGAGTGATCCCCGAGGATCACGAACTCTGCTTCCTGGCAGCGCGAAGCATGGCCTTCCGCGAGGCGGATGTGGCCCTGGTGGTCGGCTCGCGGCTGAACTTCGTGATCGGCCAGGCCGCGCCGCCGCGCTGGTCCCCAGACCTCAAGGTCATCCACGTCGATACCGACCCGACCGAGATCAACCACAACCGCGAGGCCGCCGTCGGGATGGTGGCCGACGCGAAGCGCGCCCTGGTCGCGCTGACCGCGGCGGCCCGCGAGGCACAGCTGAAAGCGCCGACCGACTGGCTGGCGCAACTGCGCGAGTCCGACGACAGCCGTCGCGCCGAGTATCTCGACCTCGCGCACTCCGAAACGGTGCCGATCCACCCCCTGCGGCTGGCCGACGAGGTCGTGCAGCGCATGGACCGCGACGCCATCGTCTGCGTCGACGGCAACGCGACGCTCGCCTGGGCCCGGCAATACATCCCGTCCTATGTGCCCGCGGCGCGGCTCAACCCGGGGCCCAACGGCTGCATGGGCGTGGGGCTGCCATTCGTGCTGGGCGCGAAGGCCGCCGCCCCGGAGCGGCAGGTGATCGGCTTCGTCGGCGACGGCTCGTTCCTCATGAACGTCCAGGAGATCGACACCATGACGCGGCACAACCTGCCGGCGACGATCGTGATCTGCAACAACGCCGGCTGGACGGCCGGCTCGAACGACACGCCGGGCCGCTCGCTGGGCTACAGCCAGCGCTACGAGGACATCGCCGTGGCGCTGGGCGGCCACGGCGAGCACGTGACCAAGCCGGAGGGAATCGGCCCCGCGATCGAACGCGCCATGGCCTCGGGCAAGGCCGCCGTGGTCAACGTCGAGGTCGAGCAGCACGCGATGCCCGGGCAGGCCCGCTTCGGCGGCTACTCGGCGACGCTGAGCCGCTAGCGCGCTGAGCCGTTCACGCCAAGTCGTTAGGAGGCAACCAATGGCCGCAGTACCGCCGCAACTCGCCGACCTGATCGGCGCGCCGCACTTCGCGCATCTCGTCACGGTCAACCGCGACGGCTCCCCGCAGTCGTCGCCAATCTGGATCCGGCCCGAGCGCGTCGCCGCCGACGGCTCCGTCGAGTCGATCTTCTTCGTGACCGGGCTGCGCTACCGCAAGACGCTCAACATGCAGCGCGAGCCGCGCGTGGCGCTGTCGATCCACGACTCCGCCAATCCCTACCGCCCGCTCGAGATCGTGGGCCGCGCGTCGCTCGCGCCGCGCAGCTCATGGGACGAGCTGGACGCGATCTCGAATCAGTACATGGGGCGCGATTACCCCTTCAAAGGCGACGATCCCGCCGGCTGGCACGTGACGGTCGAAATCGAGCGCGCCTCGCAGCCCCCCGAAGCCGAATTCGATCCGCCGCCGTCGGTCGACAAGCCGCCCAAAGACTCCGACCTGCTCAGCCCCCCGCATTTCGCGCACGTGGCGACCGTCAGCTCGACGGGGCAGCCGCGCTCGTCGGTCGTCTGGCACCGCCGCGCGGAGGGCGGAGGCGAAAACGACATCGAGTTCTGGACGGGCGCGGAGACGCTCAAGACGCGGCATCTGCGGCGCAACCCGGCGGTCGCCGTGAGCATCCACGACGAGGCGGACCCCTACCGCTACACGGAGCTGCGGGGCACGGCGGAGATCACGCCGGTTGAGAACCACCAGCTGCTCGACGAGCTGACGCCGCACTACTGGCGGCTGGAGCAGTACCCCGCCGAGGCGCCGATGGCCGGGGCGATAATTCGGGTGAACGTGGGACACCGCGTGGGCTGATTCGTCCGGCTTGCGCCCGGCGGCGCGCCCAAGCGGCTTCCGGGCGCAACTGCGCGCACTGCATGGGTTCCTGCCTGCGCAGAAATGACGGGGGGAGGGGCTACGCGGGTGTTGCGCGGGGAGGGCTTAGAAGTGGTTCATGGAGTGCATTCGGTACTCGGTGGCGAAAATTTGGTCGGCGCGGGCTAGAGCGGCGGGGTTGAGGGCTTCGATGCGCGCAATGCGCGCGAGGTAGCTGGCCGAGAGATGGCCGCTGGCGAGCTGCGCCAGCGAGTGGATGTCCATGCTCAACTCCGGCTCCCCGTCGGTCTGGCGAATGTCGGCGCCCTCAGGTCCCGTCTCCAGCGTCCAGGTCGCGTCGTTCCACTCGCAGAGCTGATCGCGGACCCGGAAAGTGATCGAGCCCTCGGCCGGGTAGGGGCGGATCTGCAGCGCGCGCGGCAGGTCGACGACGCGGACCAGAATGCCGTCCATCGTTTTGCGGCGCAGCGTCCGCGGATCGCGGGCGAGGTGGAAAATCGGATCGTCCTCAGGCGCGTCGTTGACGATGATCCGCCAGACGAGGTCGTGCGCGGCGATGTACTGCCACATCGCGATGTAGGCCGCCGGCGTCAGCCAGGCGTATTCGCGGATCTGCGTGTGGTGGTCGCGCTGACCGCCGCTGATCGCGTTGTAGGCGCGGTGCTCGTAGCTGGTGTAGAGCATGTAGCCGAGCGGTTGCCCGTCTTCCTCGTAGAGCAGGCAGCGGACCGGACCTTCGTGAATGCCGCCGGGCTCCGCCAGCGCCTCGGCCCTCCAGGTCTCGAGACCGCGGTGGATCAGGCCGTTGCGCGGCTCGGCGAAGGCGCGGTAGAGATCGCGAATCACCTGCGCGTCGTCGGCCAGATCGGCGGCGTTGGTCACAGTGAGCTCGCCGCTCGGCTCGGCCTGGTGGACGAACTGCAAATCCAGCGGGTCGATCTCGTAGCTGGCGCGGGTGGAGCAGATCGCGTAGCCGTAGCGCTGGTAGATCGCCGCCTGCGAGGCGTACAGAGCGGCGAGCGACTGGCCCCGCTCGTACTGCTCGGCCAGCGCATGCTGCATCGCGGCGCGAAGGTAGCCGCGCCGCCGTTTGGTCGGCAGAGTGCCGACCGCCGTGACGCCGGCGATCGCCGCGCGCTCCCCGTTGAAGCGCATCGAGAACGGCCAGGCCCCGAAAGTCGTGGCCAACTGCCCCCGCTCGAACACGCAGGTGGTCCACTCCGGGCGCAGCCAGGTGACCGGATCGCGCTCCGGCACGCCGTGCTCGCCGAGCGCGATGTTGGCGACGAAGCGGAAATCTTCCATCTCCTCGGCGTTGGCGGCGCGGACTGCGACGCCCGGGGGCAACTCTCGGGGCATTGTGGACGACTCCTCGTTGGGGCTGAGCGCCGAGCATATCAACGGGGTAGCGCGGAAGGCGCCTGTTGTGCATATAGTGGAAGCGGTTGGGGGCGGCGAGGTCCCGAGGCGCCGATGAAGATTCTGATCGCAGACGACGAACCGCACATCCGCGAGCTGGTCCGCCTGTACCTCTCGCGAGAGGGCTACGAGCTCGAGTTCGCCGCCGACGGGCGCGAGGCGCTGGACAAAGCGCTCTCGACCCGACCCGACTTGGTGGTGCTCGACCTGATGATGCCGAAGCTGGACGGATTCGAGGTGACCAAGGCGCTGCGGCAGCGCTCCGACGTCCCGATCCTGATGCTGACGGTCCGTCGGGAAGACACCGTCAAGGTGGCCGGCCTCGAGCTCGGCGCCGATGACTACCTCACCAAACCCTTCAACCCCAAGGAACTGGTCGCGCGGGTCAAAGCGATCCTGCGCCGCGCGGACGGAATTCACCGCTCCGGGGTCGAGGTCAGTGTCGGCAGCCTGCGGCTCAACCGCCAGCAGCGCGAGGCGCATCTCGCCGGGCAGCGGCTGAAGCTGCGCACCAAGGAGTTCGACCTCCTCTTCGCCCTGGCGCAGAACCTCAACACCGTGATGTCGCGCGAACAACTGCTCAGCCTGGTCTGGGGCTACACCTTCAGCGGGGAGACGCGGACCGTGGATGTGCACATCAACCACGTTCGCCAGAAGCTCGCGGGCAGCGACCTGGCGATCGAGACGCTGCGCGGGGTGGGCTACAAGCTGGTCGTGGCGGAGGGCGGCGAGATCGCCGCAACGCCGGCCGGCGGGCGCGCCCAGGGCGGCGGCCGGTAGCCCCAAGTGGAGTCCAGCCCGCGCCTGCGCTGGCCGCAACGGCTCCGCGCGCGCACCATCCGCGCGCGCATCTACCTGACCCTGGTCGCCATCATCCTGCTCACCCTCGCCGTCACCGGCGGCGCGCTGTTCTTCGTGCTCGGCGATTACCAGGCGGACATCGACCGCTCGCGCGTCCGCGAGATCGCCAAGGCCTGGGGACCACAACTGTTCGCGGCGCCCGGCGAGAGCGAAACGCTGGCCGACCTGCTCGGCGTCTGGGAGACCACCTCGAGCGTGACCGGCTCAATCGCCGCGGACGACGACATTCTGGTGCTGGGGCTCACCCGCGAGGGGCGCGTGGCGGGGATCTACGAGCGCGAAAACCGCTTCGAGGGCGAACGACTGGGGATCAATCTGGGCGGCCTCGAACCGGGCGAGTCCTGGGAGGGCGAAGCGCAGGCGCCCGGTGGCGAGCGGCTCAGCTACATCGTGGTCGCGCTCGACGAGCAAACGGCCGAGACGCAGGGCTTCTGCTGCGTCGCGGTCGCGGCGGTGGGCGGTTCCCAGGCCGCCGTGCTGGGCGACCTCGCCACGCGCCTCTTGCTCGCCGGCCTGGTCGCCCTGCTGATCGCGCTCCTGGTGGGACTCGGACTCTCGCGCTCCATCTACCGCCCGGTCCAGCTGGTCGCGGCCGCGGCGCGCAGCGTCGCCCGCGGGCGCCTGCAGCAGCGCGTCGCCGTGGGCGGCTCCCAGGAAGCCCGCGAACTCGCCCAGTCATTCAACCAGATGACCGATGAAGTGGAGCGGCAGCAGACCGCCCTGCGCGACTTCCTGGCCAACGTCTCGCACGACCTGCAAACCCCGCTGACCTCGATCAACGGCTTCTCGCGCGCGCTGATGGACGATGTGGTCGAGGAGGAGGGCCGCGCGAACGCCTATCGGATCATCGAAGACGAATCACGGCGGCTGCTGCGGCTGGTCGAGGGCCTGCTCGATCTGTCGCGGATCGAAGCCGGGCAGGCCCGCGTGGAACGCGCGCCGGTCGCGCTGCCCATGCTGCTGGAGCACATCGGGGACCTGTTCGCGCTGCGCGCCGAAGAGCTCGATGTGCATCTTTCGGTCGAGCCGGGCGACGCGCCGGACGCCCTGGGCGACTGGGATCGCCTGGAACAGGTTCTGGGTAACTTGGTCGACAATGCGCTGCGGCACACTCCGCCAGGCGGCAACGTGATGCTCAGCGCCCGCGCGGAGAGCGAGGCGAGCGTGAGCATGTCCGTCGCGGACACCGGGGTCGGCATCCCCGAGGAGGCGATTCCGCATCTCTTCGACCGCTACTACAAGTCCGATCGCCCGGGCGCCCAGGGCGGCACAGGGCTGGGACTGGCGATCGCCAAAGAGCTGGCGCGCGCGCAGGACGGCGACATCCACGTCCTGAGCAGCCAGGGCGTGGGCACGACCTTCCGCGTGATTCTGCGCACAGCCGACGCGGCCGCCGCCAACGGCGGCGATCGGGCGGGGTAAGCGCGATGGGCGCGCCCAGGTCCGCCTTGCGAGCCTCCGCAGCCGCCTGCGCGGCGCTGCTGACCGCTGTCTGCCTGGCGGGCTGCGGCGGCCAGGCTCCGGCCGCTCCGCCGCAGCAGGCGCCTGCCCCGCCCGCCGAGCCGCCCACCCAGGTGCTGGTGCTCACGGAAGCCGATGTGGGCCGGCACCTCAAGGCCACCGACTGGGCGGTCGGCGTGATGGAGTGGATCGGCGAACTGCAGGACCGGACGCTGGCAGCGCTGCCCCGGCGCGCGCTGTGGAACGACGGGCGGATCTTCGTGCCGACCGCCGAGAGCGCGTCGGGCGAGACATTCTGGCTGCACGTGGTCACCGATCAGAGCGCCGAGCAGGCGGAAGCCTGGGTGCGCTACCTCGCCGCGCAGCCGCCGTCGGCCGCGCTCGGCTTCACCAGCCCCGAGCACCGACTCTTCGAGGCGGTTCGCGGCGAGCCGCCGCAACTGGGCGGCGCGGCGCTGGCCGTGCGCTTGCTGCACGGCAACGCGGGCGGGCGCTACCGCACCGAGCTGATCATCTTCGCGCAGGGCGGGGCCATCGTAATTCTGTGCAACACGCGCGCGGAAGACAAACCGCCGCTAACAGTTCTACCCGCCATCGCCGAGCTAATCAGCAAGCGGCTCACCAGCAAAAACAGCGCAGGAGCATAACCAGCGCCCCACCGCCCCAATTCATCCCTCCCTCCTTCCGTCATTCCTGCGCAGGCAGGAACCCACGCGCACAACGAAACTTCGCCCCACCCCAACTCACCCCCCCCACGCCCACTTCCGCCCCCCCACCCCAATTCATCCCTCCCCCCTCCCAGGGGGGAGGTGAGGTGGGGGGTGGAGCGCACCGAGCCGCGCACCAAGCCCCGCTCGCCGCCCCGACCCTCCCTCTCGCCACCCCTGCGCCCTCCCGCCACCCTGCGCCTCCCGCCACACCTGCACCCCCCACCGTCATTCCTGCGCAGGCAGGAACCCACGCGACAACGAAACTTCGCCCCACCCCAATCCATCCCCCTCCCCCCCCCCCCCACGCCCACTTTCGCCCCCCCACCCCAATTCATCCCTCCCCCCTCCCAGGGGGGAGGTGAGGTGGGGGGTGGAACGCACCGAGCCGCGCACCAAGCCCCGCTCGCCGCCCCGACCCTCCATCCCCGTCACCCCTGCACCCTCTCCGCCACCCCCGCACCCTCCCGCCACCCCTGTGCCATCTCACCACCCCTGCCCCCCCACCGCCACCCCCGCGCTCCCCACCGCCACCCCCGCGCCCCCCTCCGTCATTCCTGCGCAGGCAGGAACCCACGCGCACAACGAAACTTCACCCCACCCCAACTCACCCCCCCCCACGCGCACTTCCGCCCCCCTTCCCCAATTCATCCCTCCCCCCTCCCAGGGGGGAGGTGAGGTGGGGGGTGGAGCGCACCGAGCCGCGCACCAAGCCCCGCTCGCCGCCCCGACCCTCTCATCCCACCACCCCTGCACCCTCTCCGCCACCCCCGCACCCTCCCGCCACCCCCGCGCTCCCCACCGCCACCCCCGCGCCCCCCTCCGTCACCCCCGCGCAGGCAGGAACCCACGCACACAACGAAACTTCGCCCCACCCCAATCCATCCCCCACCCCCCACACGCCCACTTCCGCCCCCCTTCCCCAATTCATCCCTCCCCCCTCCCAGAGGGGAGGTGAGGTGGGAGGTGGAACGCACCGAGCCGCGCACCAAGCCCCGCTCACAGCCCCGACCCCCCTCCCGCCACCCCTGCCCCCTCTCCGCCACCCCCGTGCTCCCCACCGCCACCCCCGCCCCCTCACCGTCATTCCCGCGCCCCCCTCCGTCATTCCTGCGCAGGCAGGAACCCACGCGCACAACGAAACTTCACCCCACCAAAATCCACCCCCCCACGCCCACTTCCGCCCCCCACCCCAATTCATCCCTCCCCCCTCCCAGGGGGGAGGCGAGGTGGGGGGTGGAACGCACCGAGCCGCGCACCAAGCCCCGCTCGCAGCCCCGACCCTCCATCCCACCACCCCTGCGCCCTCCCGCCACCCCTGCGCCTCCCGCCGTCATTCCTGCGCAGGCAGGAACGACGGGGGAGGCGCAAGAACAACGTAGGAGCGCCACCGCCCCAATTCATCCCTCCCCCCTCCCAGGGGGGAGGTGAGGTGGGGGGTGGAGCGCACCGAGCCGCGCACCAAGCCCCGCTCGCAGCCCCGACCCCCCTCCCGCCACCCCCGCGCCCCCACCGCCACACCTGCGCCCCCCTCTCGTCATTCCTGCGCAGGCAGGAACCCACGCGGCACAACAACCCCTAGCGCCCAAGCACCCCGATCGCCGCCGCAAGCTCATCATCACCGCCGGCGATCGCCACCCGCCCCACAATCTTCCCGCCCGCGTCCACCAACCAAAACTGCGGCTCAGATTGAATTTCCCACGCCTCATTAAGCGCGTCAATCCGGGCCTGCAAAGACGCCTCGCGCGGACGCCCGAACGGCTCGACGTGAACCACATCAAGCGCCCCCCCGCGCGCGATCCGCTCAGCCTGCGCCAGCGCCTGGCGGCAGGTCGGCTGCCCGCCGCAGCGCTGCGGCGTGGCGAACAGCAGCAGAAAAGGGCGCTTCGCCGCGAGCAACTCGGCGACCGAGCGGCGGTAGAGCAGCGCCAGCGGGTCGGCGGCGGCGGTCAGCTGCTCGATCGGCGCATCGTCGAGCGTCGGCGAGGGCAGCGCCGGCGCGTCATCGCCAATCTGCGGACGAGCTCCCGTGGCGCGCACCGGGAAACCCACCCGCGGGCTGCTCTGCGACGCGCCGTCGGGGCGGGAAACGGTCACCGCCACAGCCCAGTCGCCCGCGTGGTCCAGCGGCGCGCCGCGGGCGATGTAGTAAGCCCGCCCCTCATACTCAACGCGCTCCAGCTCCAGCTCGGCGCGGTAGCGAATGCCGCCCTCGGTCGGCTCGAAGAGCCGCGCCCGAAAGTCCGCGCCAGCCGCGAAGCGCGGCTCTTCGCTGCGATCAAGCAGGCTGAGCACAATCCGAGCATCCCCGACCCGCAAATCTGTCGTGTGCAGCACCGGCACGAAAGGCGCGTCGGCGTCCGTCAGGACGCGCGGCTCCTCCCCGCCGCAGGCCAGCAGCGCGAGCCCGGCCAGCAGCGCCGCGAGCGCCGCGGCAAGGGCGCTGAGCCGCCTCATTGAACCGCCGCCGGCGCCCGCCGCAGGCCGAGCCAGATCGCCGCCAGCGCCAGCGCCGCGAGCACGGGAACGTCAATCGCCGGACCCAGCAGCCCCGCCGGGCTTTGCGCCCACGATGCGTACTGAATCAGATCGACGGGGTAGGTCAGCGGGTTGACGTAGCTGATGATCCGCAGCCACTGCGGAGCGCTGTCCAGCGGAAAGAACGCGCCGGAAAGGAAGAACAGCGGAAACAGCGCCAAATTCATGATCAGGTGAAAGCCCTGCATCGTGCGCACGCGGGTCGCGATCAGCAGCGCCAGGCCATTGAGCAGCACATTCAGCGCGATGATCGCCGCCACGACCGTCGCCGCGCCCCCCAGCCAGCCGAACTGCCAGGACAGCGCAATGCCCGGAATCACCGCGGCCAGAATCAGCACGACGAACGATTGGGCGCTGCCGATCACGACCGCCGCCAGCGCCTTGCCGAAGAGAATCGTGCGCGCGCCGTGCGGCGAAATCAGCAGCGCCTGGAGCATCCCCGTCTCGCGGTCGCGGTAGAAGCCCGCGCTCGAGAATGTGGAAGCGAAGATCGCGGTCATCGCGATCATCCCCGGCGCGAGAAAGTCGGTGTAATCCCCGTCGCCGAGCAGCGGCGACGCGGGGCTGAGCCCGTCCGAGACCCCCGCGCCGAGCAGCGCCAGCAGCATCAGCGGAAAGAGAATCGACGAGTAGAGCTGCGAGCGCGAGCGCGCGACCGCGCGCAGGTCGCGCAGCAGCAGCGCCCCGCAGGCCGCCAGCCCCGCGCTCACGATTCGCGCTCCCCGTCGAGCGGCCGGCCGACAATCTGAAACCAGGCGTCGCGCAGACTCGACTCGCGAATCCGAATGCCTCGAATCTCGCCGCCCCAGCGCTGAAACAGCGTCGGCGCGAACGAAGCGGCGTGATCCACCGTCAGATGCACGATGGGCGGCGCGCTGCGCAGCGCCCCCACGCCTTCCAGACGCTCCAACTCAGCCAGCTGCGCCGCGCCGCAGCCCGGCCAGTCGAGCTCAACCGAGTCGCTGCGCAGCGCCGCAGTCAACTCCGACGGCGCGCCGCGCGCGACAATCCGGCCGTCGTCGATGAACACCACCTCGTCGCTGTTCGCTTCCGCCTCGGCGGTGTCGTTCGAGCCGACCAGCACGGCGCACCCGGCGTCGCGCAAGCCGCGCAGCCGCTCCCAAATCGCCTTGGCCGAACTGGGGTCGAGCGCCAGCGTCGGCTCGTCGAGCAGCAGCAGCGCGGGACGGTGCAGCAGCGCGCGGGCCAAATCGAGTCGCCGCCGCAGCCCGCCGGAGAGTGTCGCGCAGGCGTCGTCCGCGCGCTCGGCCAACTCCAGCTCGTCAAGCAGTTCGGCAATCCGCTCCGCCCGCTCCGCGCGGGCCAACCCAAACAGCCGCGCGTGCAGATCGAGCGTCTCCCGCAGCGTCATCAGATCGTCGGTCGTCGGCTCCTGAAACACGACGCCGATCCTGCGCCGCGCGCCCGCGCCGGGCGGCTCCCCGAACACGCGCAACTCCCCCTGCTGCGCCTCAAGCTGGCCCGCAATCAGCCGCAGGATGGTGCTCTTGCCCGCCCCGTTGGGCCCAAGCAGCGTGATCCAGCGCCCCGGCTCGACATCCAGCTCGATCTGCGCGACCCCGCGCCCGCCGGGCCACTGGAACGTCGCCCCGCGAAGCTCGGCCGACAAGTCGGCTGAAATCTGGGCTGACGTCCGGGCTGACATGTGGGCTGCTGCGGTCACGGTCTGCACAGCATAATTTCGGCCCGCGCGTGCGATAGTCTGAATCCCGCGAGAGGGGGCCTGCGAGTGCGAAATTTGCGGTGCGCGCTGGCGCAGATCAACTCCACCGTCGGCGACCTCGAGGGCAACGCCGACCGAATCATCGCCCAAATCGAGGCCGCCGAAACGCTCGGCGCCGACATCGTCGCCTTCCCCGAACTCGCGCTCACCGGCTACCCGCCCGAAGACCTGGTGCTCCGCCGGGGCTTCGTCGAAGACAACCTGCGCACGCTCGATCGCGTGCGCGAAGCCACGCGCGGGCGCCACGTCGCGGCGATCGTCGGCTTCGTCGACTACGCGCACGACGTGTTCAACGCCGCCGCGGTGCTGCGCGGCGGCCGACTGCGCGGCGTCTACCACAAGCAGTATCTGCCCAACTACGGCGTCTTCGACGAGGCCCGCTACTTCCGCCCCGGCGGCGGCGTGCAGCTGTTCGAGATCGCCGGCGCGAAAGTGGGCGTGACGATCTGCGAAGACATCTGGTACTCCTCGGGCCCGATGCAGGACCAGTGCCTGGCGGGAGCCGAGCTGATCGTCAACATCAACGGCTCGCCGTTCCACGCCGGCAAATCCGCCCAGCGCGAGCAAATGCTGGCCACGCGCGCCGCCGACAACGCCGTCGCCACCGCCTACTGCAACCTCGTCGGCGGCCAGGATCACCTGATCTTCGACGGCGGCAGCGCCGTCTTCGGGCCCGCCGGGCAACTGCTCAGCCGCGCCGAGCTCTTCCAGGAACAACTGCTCTGCGTCGACATCGACATCGAGGCCGTGCGCCAGGTGCGGCTGCACGACCCGCGCCTGCGACGGCTGCCCCAGGCCGAGGGCCGCGTAACCGACGTGGGCGCGGCCTCCGAGGACGCCCGCCCGCCGCTGAAACGCCAGGTCGCGCAACCCAAACCGGCCGTCGCGCAGGTCTACGAAGCGCTGGTGCTGGGGACCCGCGACTATGTCCACAAAACAGGCTTCGAAAAAGTGATCATCGCGCTCTCAGGCGGGATTGACTCGACCATCACCGCAGTCCTGGCGGTCGAAGCCTTGGGCGCGGAGCACGTCCGCGGCGTCTCAATGCCCTCCCGCTACTCCTCGGAAGGCAGCGTCTCGGACGCCCGCGCCCTCGCCGACAACCTCGGCATCCAACTGGACATCCTGCCCATCGAGGACTCAATGCAGGCCATGCTGGGCACGCTCGGTCCCGTGTTCGAGGGGCTCCCCGCCGATGTGACCGAGGAAAACCTCCAGGCCCGCATCCGCGGCGTGCTGATGATGGCCCTGAGCAACAAGCTCGGCGCGCTCGTCCTCACCACCAGCAACAAAAGCGAATCCGCCACCGGCTACACCACCCTCTACGGCGATATGACCGGCGGGCTGGCCGTAATCCAGGACGTGCCCAAGCTGCTCGTCTATGAACTCTCCCGCTACGCCAACGAGCGCGCCGGGCGCGAAGTGGTGCCAATCACCGTGATCGAAAAGCCCCCCAGCGCCGAGCTGCGCCCGGACCAATTCGACGAACAGTCGCTAATGCCCTACGAGCGGCTCGACCCAATCCTGCAGGCGTTCGTCGAGGAAGACCGCTCGCTCGAAGACATCGTGGCCGCCGGGTTCGCCGAGGACGACGTGAAGCGCGTGATGTCGCTGGTCACCGGCGCGGAATACAAGCGCCGCCAGGCCGCGCCGGGACTGCGAATCACGCCAAGAGCGTTCGGCAAGGACCGCCGCTTCCCCATCGCCAACCGCTACCGGGGCTTCTGAGCGCGATGCCGTCCGACGCGCCGCCCCCGCCGGCTTGGCCCGTAGCGTCCGACTGGCGCGAGCGCGCCGAGCGAATCGGCGCCCGCCTGCGCGGGCGCGAGAACGCCATCCGCGGCCTCGCCGTCGCCGGCGACTACCCCGCCGGCATCGCCTGGGAAGCCTCGCTGCTTCGAATCGTGGTGTTCCCCCACGCCGAACAGCCGCGCATCGATCAGGGCGCAATCGCCTACGACGGCGACGTCCCCTACGTCGTCGATCGGATCACGACCGGCCTGCTGACGGAGCTCGAAGCGCTGCTCGCCCAGGAGCCGCTGGCCGGAATGCTGGCCGGGCTGACCCCGCTGCGGCTGACCGACGCCGCGCTGCGCGACCTCCTGCCCGCCTTCCGCGACCGCTATCACTCCGCCGAAGGCCGCGAGCAGCGCATCCGCCGCGCCCTGCAAGCCGCCAAGGTCGCGCTCGACGATTGCGAAGCCGGCGGCCCGCCCGTACTCGCCGTTGAAGCCCTGCAAAACGGCCTCGCCCCCGCCGTAAACGCCGCCCTGGGCGAACCGCCCGACCCGCTCCGCCTCCCCCGACGCCTCCGCGCCGCCGCACGCATCCTGCGCATCGACGCCCTGGCCGACGCCGCCGCAGCAGCGTTCGCGCTGCCGCAGCGCGACCCCAACGAACTGTGGAAAGCAGTGGACAACCTAGACGCATTAGCCCGCGCCCACCTAGAAGCGCGCCTCCCCGAACTCGCCCCCGCCCTCATCCCCCAACTAGACCGCATCCTCCACCCCGCCCAACGCGCCACCCCGCCCGACGCCGCCTGGCCCGCCCTCTCCGCCGCCGCAGAGCTGGACGCCCTAATCGAACGCGCCTCACCCGGCTGGCGCGAGCGCGACGACTACGCCCAACGCGCCCAGCTCATCTACGCCACCCCCGACACCGCCCACCTACAAACCATCCGCCGCCGCTTACGCGCCGCCCTCGAATAACCCCCCCCATCCCGTCATTCCTGCGCAGGCAGGAACCCGCGCCCCCCTCTCCCGTCATTCCTGCGCCCCCTCTTCCGTCATTCCCGCGCCCCCTCTTCCGTCATTCCTGCGCAGGCAGGAACCACCGCATCCACGCACCCACACCCACGCCCACACCCACCCCTTCCCCAATTCATCCCTCCCCCCTTCCAGGGGGGAGGCTAGGTGGGGGGTGAGAAGCACCGAGCCAGCACCAGCCGCCCTCTCCGACACCCCGATCGCCCCCTCCGTCATTCCTGCCCCCCCCTATCCCGTCATTCCTGCGCAGGCAGGAACCACCGCATCCACACACACAACCACACCCCCTTCCCCAATTCATCCCTCCCCCCTTTTAGGGGGGAGGCTAGGTGGGGGGTGAGAAGCACCGAGCCACCACCACCGCCCGCGCGCGCATCCCCCTCACCCCCCCTACCCCCCAATCCAAAGCACACTCCCCCGACCAACACTGAAATCCAGCGACCCCGGAATCGCCAGACCCCCCACTTCCCCATAGCGCAGCCAGACCCCCGCGTGGTACAGCCAGATCGTCCGCCCGCCGCCCAGCGCCTCCAGCAGCGCCGACGCCCGCACACTGGCATCGCCCAGATACGCGACCAGACCCGACCGACCCGTCAACTCCGCCAGCGGATCCGCCGCCGCCGCCGCGCCCACATCCGCGCTCCAAATGTCGTTCCCCGCGCCCGAAGAGACCGTCACCCACGCCCGGCCTTCCGCAACCACCAGATAGGTCGCCGACGACTGGCCGTTCTTCGTCCGCTCCGGAGCGCTCAGCTGCACAATCCGCGTCCGGCCCGTCGCCGCCGTGCTCGTCGTGAAGCTGACCCGCGTCCCGTCCGGCACCGTCGAGCCGTCCGCGTTGGTCACCATCGCCGTCAGCGTGAACTCCTCGTTCGGGCCGTAGGCGCTGCTGCTCGAAACCACCTCAATGTTCGTCGCTTCGCCCGCCACGATGAAGCGCTTGCTCGCCTTCAAGCCACCCGCGCGGACTTCCAGCGTGTACTCCCCCGTCTGCAGCGCGCTCTCCGCCTCCGCGCCCACCGCAATCCGCGCCTGCAGATTGCCCTCCCCGTCGCGCGCCTCCGCGCCGTCCTCGTCCACCAGCGGCCAGACCACGCTAATCCCCGAGTCGCTCAGCGCGACCCGGTTGCCTTCAGGATCCCGCACGCTGGCCGCCCGCGCCCGCTCCGGCACTTCCGCCCGCTGCCCGCCCGCGTCCGCCGCCAGCACCGAGAGCGTCAACCGATCGCGGTTGTCGTTCGCCTCCGTGGCCGCCACGTTCAGGACGCTCGAGCTCGGCTCGCTCAGCGAAATCGTGCTCGCCGCGCCCGCGAAACTCACCGTCAGCGTCCCGATCGGCAGCGTCTCGCCGTCCGAATTCACCACCAGGCCGGTCACCTGCGCCGTGCCCGCCTGGTTGTCCGCGGGCGCCGAGAGAGTGAAAACGATGTTGCCCGAGTTGCCCGTGCCCAGACCGCTCACCGGCAACTGGCAGTTCCGCGCCCCCGTCCCCACGCAGCCGTCGTTGTCCGCCTCCCCGTCGGGGATGTTCGAACTCAGCCTGCCCAGATTGGTGCGCATCGCAATCGAACCCACGCTCCCCCGCCCCGCCGGCTGGCCGTTCGCGTTGAGAATGCGCAACTGCAGACGGGTCTCGCCGCCCTGCGCGCTCGCCCGACTCGGCCACGGCTCGCCGACGCGACCCAGCGGGGCCGGCGCCAGATCGCCCGCCGCCTGCGGCGCGAAGCCGAACTCCGCCGAGACCGCCTCCGAAACCGCCCGGCCCACCGTCACCACCAGGTGATCCGTCAGCACCAGCTTGTCCGCGTTGCGCGCCGCCTGCGCCGGCACCCGACCGGCGCGGCTGTGCAGCACGACGCTGCCCGAAATCGTGAACTCCCCGTCCGGCGTCCCCACCGGAATCGTGATCGCAGCGTCGGTGTCGTTGCGCTGCCGCTGCGGAACCAGGAAACGTGCAGACCAGTTGACATTCGAGTTGAGGGTGCTCTCCGGCAGCACCCCGTTCAGCGAGGCGTAGCCGCTCTGCCCACGCCAGCCGAACTGCTCGTCGACCACGTTCAGCTCGCAGGCCCAGGTGGTCGCGCCGTCGGCCGTACGCTCCTTGCACGGACCCTGCTGGCCCGCGCGGTCGGGCATCACGTCGTAGCCGTTGCCAATCGCCCCGAAGCGGCTGTACGGGAAGAACTTCCAGTCGTCCGCCCGCGGATCCAACACCCGATTGTTCGCCCTCGTCGGCGGCGTGCCGCAGTAGTCGTATGCAGCGCCCTGGTAGTTCATGTTCGTCGTGGACCAGATGATCCGCCCGATCGTGTCGGTGTAGTCGTCCAGACTGCCGCAGTCATGGCTCAGGCGCGGGTCGTCGTCCGTCCGGCTGCCCATCCGGTCCGGGTCGATCCGCAGAATCCGCCCGCCCGCGTTCTCCCACTCCAGAGACCTCGGCCCCACAGTGTGCAGCGTGCTGCCCGCCTGCAGAAAGAAGGTCGAACCAAACCTGCCGTGCTCGCCCTCGCCGATGCCGTTCGCCTTGTCGGTCGGCACATCGAACTTGACCACCGCCCGCACCCGCACCAGGCTGCCCGCCTGCACGACGTTGTCCGAATCCTCAACTAGGCTCAACTCCAGCCGGAAATTGCTCCGGTCCGCGTCGTCGCCGGTCTGCATCCGGTTGGGCTGCTCCGGCGTCTGCGCTCCAACGCTCTGGAGCGCCGCAAAAGCCGCGGCGCAGGCCAACAGCAGCGCCGTCAGCCCCAGCAGCGCGCCGGCGCGCCGCCCACCGCTACGTACCCCCCCCCCCCCCACAAGTATCCGCATGCCCCCCGCAAACACCCGCATGCCTCTCTCCTTCACCATTAGAAGCGCCTTCCCCGTCATTCCTGCGCAGGCAGGAACCAGCGCAGCCTCGTCATTCCCGCGCAGGCAGGAACCCGCGCAGACCCGCTAGCACAAAGCACTACACCACAAACACCCCCTACGCGCAACCCAAACCCAATGGGGGCACACCCCCCCTTCCCCAATTCATCCCTCCCCCCTTCCAGGGGGGAGGCTAGGTGGGGGGTGAGAGGCACCGAGCAACCACCAGCCGCCCTCTCCGACACCCCGATCGCCCCCAACCGTCATTCCTGCGCCCGCCCCACCGTCATTCCTGCGCAGGCAGGAACCCGCGCAACACCTCCGTCATTCCGCCCCCCATCCCGTCATTTCTGCGCCCCCTCTTCCGTCATTCCTGCGCAGGCAGGAACCACCACATCCACGCACACCCCCCCACCCCCCCCTTCCCCAATTCATCCCTCCCCCCTTTTAGGGGGGAGGCTAGGTGGGGGGTGAGAGGCACCGAGCAACCACCAGCCGCCCTCTCCGACACCCCGATCGCCCCCAACCGTCATTCCTGCTCCCCCTCTCCGTCATTCCTGCGCAGGCAGGAACCCGCGCCCCCCCTCCGTCATTCCTGCGCAGGCAGGAACCCGCGCCCCCTCTTCCGTCATTCCTGCGCAGGCAGGAACCCGCACCCCCCTCTCCGTCATTCCTACCCCCCCCCCAACCGTCATTCCCGCACAGCCACACCCACACTCACCAAACCACCCCCACAACCCAGCCAACCAACACCACCGCCCCAAACACCCCCCACGGCAACCGAATCGCCGTCGGATACAGCCCGCCCCCGACCATCAGCGCCCCCGCGCCGAACGGCGCCAAACACCCCCACCGAATACGCCGTGCCCAGCGCAAACACCCCCGACGCAGCCCCAACAATCAGCAACCCCGTCGAAGCCCACCGCCGCCGCCGCGACGCCCGCCGGCAAAACCCGCCCAGCCCCTCCCGCACCCCAACCAGCTTCCCCCGCATAAGCTACCCACCCCAACATCTAGCACCTACAGCGATCACCCAGTCAGGATAGTCGCCAATCACCAGCAACAAGCAACAACCCCAAAAAGAACACCACCGCAAGCCCCCAATCCCGTCATTCCCGCGCCCCCCCAGCCCGTCATTCCTGCGCAGGCAGGAACCACCACATCCACGCACCACGCACACCCCCATCCCGTCATTCCTGCGCCCCCCCCCACCGTCATTCCTGCGCAGGCAGGAACCCGCGCAACACCTCCGTCATTCCGCCCCCCATCCCGTCATTCCTGCGCCCCCCCTCCGTCATTCCTGCGCAGGCAGGAACCACCGCATCCACGCACCACGCACACCCCCATCCCGTCATTCCCGCGCCCCCCTCCGTCATTCCTGCGCAGGCAGGAACCACCACATCCACGCACGCACCCCCCGACACCCCCCCTCCCCAATTCATCCCTCCCCCCTTTTAGGGGGGAGGCTAGGTGGGGGGTGGGAGGCCACGAGCCAGCACCACAGTTCGTGTCGCCCCCAATCCCCCCAGCCGCACCCACACCGCATCTCCGTCGCGCTCGCCCTTTCCGTCATTTCTGCGCCCCCACCCCCGTCATTCCCACGCACGCAGGAACCACCCTCTACAACACGTGATACAACAACAAATGCTCCCGCAGCACATCGTTCGCGAAATCATTCCCGATATCCCGCCAGACCGAGTGAATATGATTCGCCCCGTTCTGCCGGTTATCGAACTCCACCACGAAATTCTTCCCCTGAATCCGGTAGTAGTGCGGCTGCCCCGCATCCAGCGGCCCCGCCCACGCCCAGCGCAACTCCGCGAAACCCTCCGCCTCAATCTTCCCCCGACGCTCCGCCGCCGCCTCCGCCGGCGCCTGCTCCACGTACACATCCACCAGCCGCCCCAACACATCCCGCTGCGACTCCGTCATCGCCCCCGCCGCCAAACCCTCCGCCGGCGGCAGCGACACCTGCGAAGCGTTATACGTCAAAATGTCCCACGGCGCTTCCGAATAGACCACCGCCGCTTCCCGCTGCGCCTCGTCCAGACTGCGCATCAGCTCCCAGCCCAACGCCTCCCGATCATCCAGAATCCTCAGCCCCCGCTTCGGACCCTCGCGCACCTCCGCCGGATTCGCCCCGAAAAAGAACGGCGTGAGTGAAATCAGCCGCTCCCCCCACAACGAGTAGTTCAGCGAAATGTGGTGCCCCTCCACCCGCCAGCCCCACAGCGACCCGGCATCGCCCGGATCTCCGAACACCGTCCAGTAGTACAGCTCCGGATCCCGCACAAAGCTGCGCGCGCCCGCCGCCCGCTCAATCTCCCCCAGCGTCGTCTCCAACTCGATGATCTGCGCCGCCTGCTCGTACGAGCGCTCCGTCAGACCGCTCCGCATCAGCCCGTACGCCAACTCCCGCTGCCGCGCCGTCATATCGCGCAGCGGCAGACCATGCCGATTCAGCGGCGGGTAGTACCAGAAAACCCGCTCCCCATCCAGATACTCGTACACCGTCCGCTCGCGCTGCTCCGCGCTCAGACTCCCCAGAAATTCCCCCGCCGCGGCGCTCATCGCCGCCGCGGTCGACCGCGCTGCTGCTGACACCATGACAACTCTCGCTTCCCGGGCGGCTCAGCGCGGGCGCGTCTGCCCCGCGCCGCGCACCACCCACTTGTACGAACTCAACTCGCGCAGACCCATCGGACCCCGCGCGTGAAACTTCCCCGTCGAAATCCCCACCTCCGCGCCCAAACCGAACTCCCCACCGTCGGTGAACTGCGTCGACGCGTTCACATACACCGCCGCCGCGTCCACCTCCCGCAGAAAACGCTCCGCCAGCTGCGAATCTTCGGTAATGATCGCCTCCGAATGCCCCGACCCGTGCGCCGCAATATGCGCCAGCGCCGCCTCCGCGTCCGACGCCACCCGCACCCCGGCCGTCAAACTCAGAAACTCCGTATCGAAATCCTCCTCGCCCGCCGCCGCAACCCGCGCCGCCGAGCCGTCCAACAACTCCAGCGCGCGATCATCCGCCCGCAACTCCACCCCCCCCTCCGCATGCGTCTCCGGACTCCACCGCTCCGCCAACGCCGTGAGAAACGACTCCGCCACCGCCTCATGCACCACCACCACATCCAGCGCGTTGCAGATCGACACCCGCCGCGTCTTCGCGTTGTCCACCACCTCCAGCGCCATCGCCAAATCCGCCGCCGCGTCCACATACGTATGGCATATCCCCACGCCCCCCGCCACCACCGGCATCGCCGCCTGATCCCTCACCCGCTCGATCAGCGCCTTGCCCCCCCGCGGCACCATCAGATCAATCAGATCGCTCATCGCCAGCAACTCGCCGACCAGCGCCCGATCCGTGCTGCGCACCAACTGCGCCGCCTCCCGCGGCAACCCCGCCTCAGCCAGACCGTCGCATAGCGCCTCCGCCAGCGCCGCATTGCTCCGCCGCGCCTCCCGACCGCCCCGCAGCACCGCCGCGTTGCCGCTCTTCAGGCAGATCGCCGCAATGTCGATCGTCACATTCGGGCGACTCTCGTAGATCGACGCAATCACCCCCAGCGGCACCCGCCGACGCTCGATCAGCAGCCCGTTCTCCGCCCGCCGACTGTCAATCACCTCGCCGATCGGATCCTCCAGCCCCGCCAGCGCCTCCACACCGTCCGCCACTCCAGCCACACGCTCCGCCGTCAGCAGCAGCCGATCCAGCATCGCCTCGCTCAAATGCCCCCGCGCCTCCTCCACATCGACCGCGTTCTCCGCCGCGATCCGCTCGCTCCGCTCGCGCAGCAGCCGCGCCGTCGCCCGCAGCGCCGCATCCTTCGCCCCCCGCTCCGCCTTCGCCAGCGCCGGCGCAGCCGCAGCCGCCCCTTCCACCTGGCACCGCAACTCGCGGCTCGCCTCGACGCTCCCCGTCGCCCGATCCGCCGCCAACGTCGTCATGAGCTCCCCTTCCCCGCCGACGGCGGCTCGCCCGCGCCGATGAACCGATACTCATCGCTCGTCACCCCCAGCCGCTCCCCCGCACCCTCCACCACCTCGATCCGCGCCGACTCAGCCCCGCCGCCCGCGCGCAGCAAATACGCGCCCGAAAACGCATGCTGCGGCTCCGAGAGCGACGAAAACCGCCCACGCCAGGTCCGCTCCCGCAACTCCCCGTTGCGCGTCGTCTCGATGTCGATGATCGCGAAACACTCGCTCAGCGCCGCCCCCTGCAGCGTGAGCACCTCCGCCTTGAACTGCCGCCGCCGACGCATCGTCGTCACCAGCGCCGCTCCCATCCATCCGACCCGCCGCGCCCCACGATCGCGCGCGCCCGAATCGCCCAATCCCAGTCTATGCCCTCAGTCTATGAGTCTGGGTCAGCCCGAGTGCTGCGGCGCGGCCGCCGCCGCCAGCCGCGGATCGTCCGACGGCAACCGCCTCACAATCATCGGCCAGAAAACCAGCGCAATCAGCATCAGCGCCGCACCCTCCAGCACCACCGTCAGCACCATCCCCTGCAAGCCCAGCGCCGGCGTCAGCAACAGCACCTGCATCCCCGTCAGCGGCCCCAGACCAATCACCGTCGAGAGCACCCCCATCACCCGCCCGCGCATCGCCGGCGGCGTCGCCGTCACCAAAATCGACGTCTGCATGATCGCGAACGCCGCGAAACCGAAGCCCATCAGAAACGCCAGCCCCGCCGACAGCACATAAACCTCCGACAGCGCAATCCCCGTCACGCACAGCATGAACCACGCCGTCCCCGCGTAGTAAATCCGCCCCGATTGCGCCCAACTGCCCCAGCCCGCGATCAGCAGACCGCCCAGGAACGAGCCCAGTCCCACCAGCGCCTCCAGCACCCCGATCCGAAACTGATCCACCTCCAAAATCTGCTGCCCAATCTCCGGCAGCGCCGCGTTGTACGCCGGAAAGAGCAGATTGAACACCAGCGTCACCACCAGCGTGCCCAGCAGCAGACCCCGCCGCCGCACATAGACCAGACCCGCCGCCACATCCCGCGCCGTGTCCGCGATCACCGCTCCGGCGCTCTGCCCCGCCGTCTGCGCCACCCGCGCCGGGCGGTAATCCAGCGTGCTCGCAATCGCCGCCGCCGCCAGAAACACCACCGCCGCGAAGCCGTACGCCCACTCCGCCCCGAACGCCTGCAAAAACCCCGCCCCGATCAGCGGGCCCGGAATCCTCAAAATGCTGTCCGTGCTCCAGTCCAGCCCCACCGCCCGCCCCACCTGATCCGGGCGCACCACATCCGCAATCATCGCCCGCCGCGTCGGAAACTCCACCGACCACACAACCCCCGCGAAAAAAATGAACACCAACAACTGCCAGAACGCGATCTCCGTCAGCGCCACCAGCGCCGTCAGTCCGATGTACATCACGCTCAGCGTCCCCAGCGACCCAATCCACAGCCGCCGCCGATCCATCCGATCCGCAACCGCACCCACGAAAAAGCCGAACAACAGCCGCGGCAGCATCCGAATCAGAAACGCGATCGCCACCGCCCCCACCTCGCCCGTCAACTGGTAGGCGTACAGCGAGAGCACCAGCATGTCCAGCCAGCGCACCATCGCCGTGATCGCGCCCGCCGCCCAAATCCGCCGAAACGCCCGGTTCGACAGCACCCCGCCCGAGCGCCCCGACCCGACCCTGTCGACTCGCTGGCTCACGCCGTCATCGACTCAATCCACTCACGACCCGCGCTGTCGTTCCTGAAACTCCCGATCCTCCCGCTTGCCCCGGTAGACCGTCAGATCGATCGCCCGCCACTTCTGCGGCGTCAGCCGAAAAAGCATCCGCGGCTCCGTCTGCATGTTCGCGAAAAACGCCTCCACCGCCTCCGCGTTCGCCGGATCCCCCCGACCCACGTACTTCTCCGCCAGCCGACGCGAAATCGGCCAGATGTCGAACTCCGGCAGCGTCAGCGCCTCGCACACCCCGTCCACCCCCACATGCCGCGATGCCGGCGCAGCCGTCTCCACGCACAGCGACGCCCGCGGATCCCGCATCAACTGCCGGCACCAGACCCGCGTCAGCGTCCCCGTCAGCCACAGCGCCCCCCGCGGCGGATTCCGCTCCGTGTGCGCATCGTCATCCACCTCCCCGTCCCAAAGCCACCAGACCGGCACCGTATACGGCCGCCCATCCCGACGCAGCGTAGCCAGCACCCCAGCCTCCGGCTGCTCCAGAAACTCCCGCAGACCCACCCCAACCAATCGCGCCATATCGCACCCCCAATCCACCCCACAAATCCTACCCCCTCCCCCTCACCCACCCCCAACGCATCCCCAACACATCCCCCCCGCACCCCCAAAAACCCGCCACCCCCGCGCCCCCTCTCCGTCATTCCTGCGCAGGCAGGAACCCGCGCAACCCCACCAACCGCCACCCCCGCGCCCCTCTCCGTCATTCCTGCGCAGGCAGGAACCACCCAACCCCACCACCATCCCCACCCCTCCTCCCCAATTCATCCCTCCCCCCTTTTAGCAGACTTTCGCGCAACCTTGGCTGCGGCGGGGTTGGCGGTCGTTGGCGGGTCGGCGGGGGCGCGGCGGGGCGTTCGCAGTGTTGGGACGGGGCTGGTTTGGGGCCGGCTGAGGCTGGAATGGGGGCGCGCGGAGGCCCGTTCCGCCCTGCCGGCGGGCGGCGCGCAGGCGGGGGCCGGGCTAGGCGGCGCTCTGCGCCAGCCGCAGACCGCGGCGTAGGTTGTAGGCGAACAGCTTGCACCACAGCTCGACCGTGTTGCGGGCCAGGTTGAAGTAGCGCACCGTGCGGTAGCCGTAACTGCGTTTGAACGTGCCGAAGACGGCCTCCACGCGGCGGCGCAGCTTGGCCAACGCGCGGTTGCGTTCGCGCTCCGCCTCGCTGAGCGGATGGTGTCTGTTGCCCCGCTGCAGGATCAGGTACTCGATCTCCCGCTCGTCGTACAACTCGCGCCGCTCCCGCGTGTCGTAGGCGCGGTCGGCCAGCACGAACCGCTCCCCGCCGAGCAGCAGCGCGTCGGCCACCGTGGTCTCGGCCACGTTGCCGGGGGTCAGCGCCGCGTTGCAGATCAGGCCGGTCGCGAAGTCGCTGCTGATGTGCATTTGATAGCCGTAGACATCGCGCCCGAAGCGGGCGTCGGGGTCGGTCGGACCCTGCTCCGAGTCGAGCCGTTTGGTCGAGGCCTGAGCCTCGATGCGGGTCGCGTCGAGCAGCGCGCCCTCGCGCGCCAGCAGCCCGCTCGCCTCCTGCTGGCGGCGCAACTCGGCGAACAGCCGCTCGGCCAGACCGTCCCGCTCCAACTGCGCGCGGAAGCGGTGGATCGTCGAGTGATCCGGCTGGCCGTCGTTCAGCCCCAACCCGACGAAGCGGCGGAAGGCCAGGTCGCGGCCGAGCGCGCGCTCAATCGCCGGGTCCGAAGCCCCGCCGTACCACTGCTGCAGGATGTTGATCTTGAGCATCACGATCGGCGGATAGGCCTTGCGCCCCTCGCGCGAGTTGTAGACATCGCGCAGCAGCCGCTCGAACGGCGCCCAGTCGATCGAGTCGTGCAGCGCCTCCAACTCCGCATCCCGCCCCAACCCCTCCGGCAGGCCCAACTCCGCAAACGAGGTTCCGCCCAGTTCCCGATGCATCCCGCGCTCCCTTCACTTGCCGACCACCCGCAGAATCGCAGACCCGCTCGAGTTGCGCAAAGGTCTGCTAAAAGGGGGGAGGTTAGGTGGGGGGTGGGACGTACCGGTCGTCCACCGCAGCCACTCCACGCCACCACCATCCCCGCACCCAAACCCGCCACCCCCGCGCCCCAAACCCATCACTCCTGCGCCCCCAAACCCGTCATTCCTGCGCAGGCAGGAACCTGCGCCCCCCACTCGTCATTCCTGCGCCCCCCCACTCGTCATTCCTGCGCCCCCCTCCGTCATTCCTGCGCAGGCAGGAACCCGCACCCCAAACCCGTCATTCCTGCGCCCCCTCCCCGTCATTCCTGCGCAGGCAGGAACCCGCGCAACCCACCACCCACCCCCATCCCCACCCACCTCCCCTTCCCCAATTCATCCCTCCCCCCTTTTAGGGGGGAGGTTAGGTGGGGGGTGGGACGCACCGATCGTCCACCAACCATCGCGCCCGCCTCAATCCCCCTCCACTCTCCCCCCACACCCCAAAACCCGTCATTCCTGCGCCCCACTCCCCGTCATTCCTGCGCAGGCAGGAACCACCCACCCAACCCCGCACCCACCCCCATCCCCACCCACCCCCCCTTCCCCAATTCATCCCTCCCCCCTTTTAGCAGACCTTTGCGCAACTCGAGCGGGTCTGCGATTCTGCGGGTGGTCGGCAAGTGAAGGGAGCGCGGGATGCATCGGGAACTGGGCGGAACCTCGTTTGCGGAGTTGGGCCTGCCGGAGGGGTTGGGGCGGGATGCGGAGTTGGAGGCGCTGCACGACTCGATCGACTGGGCGCCGTTCGAGCGGCTGCTGCGCGATGTCTACAACTCGCGCGAGGGGCGCAAGGCCTATCCGCCGATCGTGATGCTCAAGATCAACATCCTGCAGCAGTGGTACGGCGGGGCTTCGGACCCGGCGATTGAGCGCGCGCTCGGCCGCGACCTGGCCTTCCGCCGCTTCGTCGGGTTGGGGCTGAACGACGGCCAGCCGGATCACTCGACGATCCACCGCTTCCGCGCGCAGTTGGAGCGGGACGGTCTGGCCGAGCGGCTGTTCGCCGAGTTGCGCCGCCAGCAGGAGGCGAGCGGGCTGCTGGCGCGCGAGGGCGCGCTGCTCGACGCGACCCGCATCGAGGCTCAGGCCTCGACCAAACGGCTCGACTCGGAGCAGGGTCCGACCGACCCCGACGCCCGCTTCGGGCGCGATGTCTACGGCTATCAAATGCACATCAGCAGCGACTTCGCGACCGGCCTGATCTGCAACGCGGCGCTGACCCCCGGCAACGTGGCCGAGACCACGGTGGCCGACGCGCTGCTGCTCGGCGGGGAGCGGTTCGTGCTGGCCGACCGCGCCTACGACACGCGGGAGCGGCGCGAGTTGTACGACGAGCGGGAGATCGAGTACCTGATCCTGCAGCGGGGCAACAGACACCATCCGCTCAGCGAGGCGGAGCGCGAACGCAACCGCGCGTTGGCCAAGCTGCGCCGCCGCGTGGAGGCCGTCTTCGGCACGTTCAAACGCAGTTACGGCTACCGCACGGTGCGCTACTTCAACCTGGCCCGCAACACGGTCGAGCTGTGGTGCAAGCTGTTCGCCTACAACCTACGCCGCGGTCTGCGGCTGGCGCAGAGCGCCGCCTAGCCCGGCCCCCGCCTGCGCGCCGCCCGCCGGCAGGGCGGAGCGGGCCTCCGCGCGCCCCCACTCCAGCCTCAGCCGGCCCCATTCCAGCCCCGTCCCGGCGCTGCGAACGCCCCCGCCGGCGCGCCAACGACCGCCAACCCCGCCGCAGCCAAGGTTGCGCGAAAGTCTGCTTTTAGGGGGGAGGTTAGGTGGGGGGTGGAAAGCACCGATCATCCACCAACCATCGCGCCCACCTCAATCCCCCTCCACTCTCTCCCCACACCCCAAAACCCGTCATTCCTGCGCCCCACTCCCCGTCATTCCTGCGCAGGCAGGAACCCGCGCCCCAAACCCGCCACCCCCGCGCCCTCCCCCCGTCATTCCTGCGCAGGCAGGAACCCGCGCAACCCCAAGCCCCCACCCCCCCTTCCCCAATTCATCCCTCCCCCCTTTTAGGGGGGAGGCTAGGTGGGGGGTGGGACGCACCGATCGTCCACCAACCATCGCGCCCACTTCAATCCCCACCCCCGCGCACCCACACCCCCACGCTTACCCCCCGTTAACCGCACACCCCAACCCCCTCCATACCCTGCCAACACCCCACCACAGGAGCGAGCCGATGACCGCCCAGGCGCCCCAACAGCGCGATTCCCTCCTCGCGCTCCTCGCCGAACTCTGGCGCGACAAACTCCAACCCAGCCGCTCCGGCACCGGCCGCGAAACCCTCTCCGGACGCATCATCCACGGCGCCCTCTTCATCGTCGCCACACTCTCCGCCTTCGTCACCGTCGGCATCGTCCTCGTCCTGATCTTCGAAACCGTCGAATTCTTCCGCATCATCCCCTTCGGAGACTTCTTCGGCTCCACCGAATGGTCCGCCCTCTTCGCCGAAGGACAATTCGGCGTCTGGGCACTCGTCTGGGGCACCCTGCTCGTCGCCGCCCTCGCCCTCGCCGTCGCCGTCCCCCTCGGCCTGCTCGCCGCCATCTTCCTCAGCGAATACGCCCCCCCGCGCCTCCGCGCCGTCCTCAAGCCGCTCCTTGAAGTCCTCGCCGGCGTCCCCACCGTCGTCTACGGTTACTTCGCCCTGCTCACCGTCAGCCCCCTCATCCGCAGCGTCTTCGGCGAAGACGTCGGCATCTACAACGCACTCGCCGCCGGCATCGTGCTCGGCATCATGATCATCCCCATGGTCTCCTCGCTCAGCGAAGACGCCCTCAACGCCGTCCCCCGCTCCCTCCGCGAAGGCTCCTACGCCCTCGGCGCGACGCGCTTCGAAACCGCCGTCCGCGTCGTCCTCCCCGCCGCCTTCTCCGGCGTCGTCGCCTCCATCATCCTCGCCGCCTCACGCGCCGTCGGCGAAACCATGATCGTCACCATCGCCGCCGGCGGCAACCCTCAATTCCTCGTCGACCCCCTCGAAGCCGTCCAGACCATGACCGCCATGATCGTCCAACTCAGCCTCGGCGACACCCCCACCACCAGCGTCGAATTCAAAGTCCTCTTCGCCGTCGCCATGACCCTCTTCGTCATGACCCTCGCCATGAACATCTTCGCCCAGTGGGTCGTCCGACGCTTCCGCGAGGAATACGAATGACCCCCCCGCGCCGCTTCCCCGCCGGCCGGCGCGCCGCCGCCTTCGCCGCGCTGTTCGCCCTGGTGCTCGCCCTCGGCGTCTACGCCGCTCACATCGGCCAGGCCACACCCAACTGGCGCGACATCGACGCACACTACGCCCAGCTGGGCGGCCCAGACCACTCCGACGCACGCTACGACCCGGCGCTCTGCGACGCCTTCGCCCACTCCCTGCGACTCAACAAGAACGCCTTCGCCCGCCACCCGACCATCACCAGCGGCGCTCAGAGCCGCATCTACCTGGCCGACGAATACGCCCGCCACTGCGAGACGCCATGACCGCCGCCGCCTTCGACCCCCCCTCCGCTCCGCGCTTCCAGCCGCGCGTCGCCCTGCGACGACTCTTCTCCAGAGCCTTCCTCGGCGGCTGCTTCCTCGCCATCTGCGTCGGCGTCGTGCTGCTCGGCGCGCTCGTCATCGAAGTCGCGATCGACGGCGGCGCAGTGCCCGCCGCCCCTCCCAGCGCCGCATCGCTGCCCCAGGGACTCGCCTGGCTCGCCTGGGCCTTCCCCCTCGCCGTGCTCGCCCCCTTCCTCCTGCCCCGCCTGATCCACAGACTCCACGACCGCGCCCGAAACTCCCCGCGCCGCTTCGCCGCGCTCTGCCTGCTCTGCGCCGCCCCCGCCGCCATCTTCGCCCACATCATCTACGTCAGCTTCGAGGGCGCGTACTACGTCGGCGTCCAGGGCCACATCTTCGACCTGCTCGGCGAAGCCACCACCTGGCAAACCTTCCGCATCGCCCTGGCCGGCTTCCTCTTCCCCCTCCTCCTGCTCGCCGCCGCCTGGCGCGCCGCCCCACGCCTCCGCAGCCCCTCCCTCATCTGGCCCGCCATCATCCTCGCCGCCTGGGCCGTCTACCTCTTCATCGAACCCAACTTCCTCGCCTCTCCCCCCTCCCACGCTCCGGACCGCATCGGCATCTTCCCCGCACTGATCGGCACCCTCTACATGATGACCATCACCGCCGCCGTCGCCTTCCCCCTCGGCGTCGGCGCAGCCATCTACCTCGAAGAATACGCCCGCCGCAACTGGTTCTCCCGCTTCATCCAGGTCAACATCGCCAACCTCGCCGGCGTCCCCTCAATCGTCTACGGACTGCTCGGCCTCCAACTCTTCGTCCGCGTGCTCGAATTCGACCGCAGCGTCCTCGCCGGCGCGCTCACCATGGCCCTGCTCGTCATGCCCATCATCATCGTCAGCGCGCAAGAATCCCTCCGCGCCGTCCCACCCTCAATGCGCGAAGCCGCCTACGCCGTCGGCGCAACCCGCTGGCAAGTCATCCGCCATCACGTCCTCCCCTACGCCTTCGGCGGCATGCTCACCGGCAACATCCTCGCCATGTCCCGCGCCATCGGCGAAACCGCCCCTCTCATCGCCATGGGCGCGCTCACCTTCATCGCCTTCCTGCCCGACGCCCCCACCGACGACTTCACCGTCCTCCCCATCCAAATCTTCAACTGGGTCACCCGCCCCCAATCCGCCTTCCACGAAATCGCCGCCTCCACCATCATCATCCTCCTGCTCATCCTCCTGCTCATGAACAGCGCCGCCATCATCATGCGCCACCGCACCCGCACCGAGTGGTAATCTTCCCTATCGTGCGCCCCCGGCGAACCGCTGGCCCGCCCCGCGCCGCCGCCCGGCGCTCCGAAAGGAACTCCGATGTCGCAACAGCCAGCCGCTCCGCCCGCGCCCGACCACGCGGCCGAGCAGCGCGCGCCGGCCGCCCCACAGGACCTCGGCCCCGTGATCGCCGCGCCCGCGCCCGGCGGCAAAATCGACTCCGTCCACCTCGACCCCAACCGCAGCGCCGTCCGCCACACAATCCCCGACGACGTCCAACTCGCCCTCGAACTCCACGAAGTCTCCGTCTACTACGGCTCCTTCCAGGCCGTCGACCGCATCAGCATCCAAATCCCACGCAACCGCGTCACCGCCCTGATCGGTCCCTCCGGCTGCGGCAAAAGCACCCTCCTCCGCTGCCTCAACCGCATGAACGACCTCATCCCCTCCGCACGCGTCGAAGGCGCAATCCGCTTCGGCGAACTCAACCTGCTCAGCCCCAAAGTCGACGCCGTCGACGTCCGCCGACGCATCGGCATGGTCTTCCAAAAACCCAACCCCTTCCCCAAATCAATCTTCGAAAACGTCGCCTTCGGCGCCCGCATCAACGGCTACGCCGGCGACATGAACCGCCTCGTCGAAAACTCCCTCCGCCGCGCCGCACTCTGGGACGAAGTCAAAGACGACCTCGGCAAAAGCGGCCTCGCACTCTCCGGCGGACAACAACAGCGCCTCTGCATCGCACGCGCCATCGCCGTCCAGCCCGAAGTCATCCTCATGGACGAACCCGCCAGCGCACTCGACCCCGTCGCCACACTCAAAATCGAAGACCTCATGCGCGAACTCGCCGAGGACTACACCATCGTCGTCGTCACCCACAACATGCAGCAGGCCGGGCGCGTCTCCGACTTCACCGCCTTCCTCCTCGCCGGCGAAGAACGCACCGGACGCCTCGTCGAATTCGGCCCCACCACCGACATCTTCACCAACCCCGCAGACCCCCGCACGGAAGACTACATTACCGGAAGGTACGGCTGATCGGGCCTCGCGCCCGGCTCCCAGCGCCGGGATTCCTCTCATGACACGCACCGCCTACACCAACGATCGACAGGGAGCGGTCGACCGCCTGCGCCTGCTCCACGCGCGCACCGACCGCAGCATCGTCGACGCCATGCAATCCCTCCTCCGACGCGACCTCGTCCTCGCCCGCAGCGTCTGCGACGGCGACGCCGCCATCAACGAACTCCGCTACGAAATCGAAGAAACCGTCCTCAACCTCATCGCACTCCAACAACCCGTCGCCGGCGACCTCCGCGAACTCATCTCCCTCAACGCCATCGCCTCCAACCTCGAACGCATCGCCGACCACGCCGAAGGCATCGCTCGCATCGCCATCTTCCTCGAAGACGACCCCATCGCCGCCACCGAACCCGACCTCTGGCGCATGTCCGACCTCGTCCGCGAAATGCTCCGCAACGCCACTCGCTCCTTCCTCGACCGCGACGACGCCCTCGCTCGCAGCACCTGCGACCAGGACGACCAGGTCGACGACCTCTACACCGACCTCCACCGACGCCTCATCGCACGCCTCGCCGGCGTCGACAGCGCCGCCGCCGACTTCGACGCCATCACCCACGTCCTCTGGTGCAGCCACAACCTGGAACGCATCGGCGACCGCGCCACCAACATCTGCGAGCGCGCCATCTTCCTGGTCACCGGCCGCTTCCAAGAAATCAACGTCTCCAAATACTAACCCCCCCCCCCACACACACCTCGTCATTCCTGCGCAGGCAGGAACCACCCCCGCCAATCACAACTTCACCGCTTGCATATCCACCCCACCCCTTCCCCAATTCATCCCTCCCCCCTTTTAGGGGGGAGGCTAGGTGGGGGGTGGGAGGCAACGACCCACCACCACCCGCCCTTCCCCCACACCCCCCATTCCGTCATTCCTGCACCCCCCTCCTCGTCATTCCCGCGCAGCCAGGAACCCGCGCGACCCCCTCACCCTCCCCACCCCGTCATTCCTGCGCCCCTCCGTTCCGTCATTCCTGCGCAGGCAGGAACCCGCGCGACCCCCTCACCCTCCCCATCCCGTCATTCCTGCGCCCCTCCGTTCCGTCATTCCTGCGCAGGCAGGAACCCGCGCCCCTCCTCGTCATCCCCGCGCCCCTCCGTTCCGTCATTCCTGCGCAGGCAGGAACCCGCGCCCCTCCTCGTCATCCCCGCGCCCCTCCGTTCCGTCATTCCTGCGCAGGCAGGAACCCGCACCCCCCATCCACCCCTCTCCCCACACCCACCTCCCACACGTCACCCCCCTTCCCCCAATTCACCCCTCCAAAAACACGCACACCCACACCCCACCACCCCCTCCCCCAATTCATCCCTCCCCCCTTTTAGCAGACCTTCGCACAACCCCGAATTTCGCTGCGAGTCGATAACCCGACCAGATAGGGACGATCGGCCTACATCGCCGAATCAGGGGGTTACGCGAAGGTCTGTTTTAGGGGGGAGGCTAGGTGGGGGGTGGGATGCAACGACCCACCACCACCCACCCTCTCCCACACCCCCGTCATTCCCGCGCCCCTCCATCCCGTCATTCCCGCGCAGGCAGGAACCCGCGCGACCCCCTCCCCGTCATTCCCGCACCCCCCCATTCCGTCATTCCTGCGCAGGCAGGAACCCGTGCCCCCTCCTCGTCATTCCTGCGCCCCTCCGTTCCGTCATTCCTGCGCAGGCAGGAACCCCCACACCTCACCCCCCCTTCCCCAATTCATCCCTCCCCCCTTTTAGGGGGGAGGCTAGGTGGGGGGTGGGACGCAACGACCCACCACCACCCACCCTCTCCCACACCCCGCGCGCCCCTCCGTTCCGTCATTCCCGCGCCCCCCCATTCCGTCATTCCTGCACCCCCCTCCTCGTCATTCCTGCGCAGGCAGGAACCCGCGCGACCCCCTCACCCTCCCCATCCCATCATTCCCGCGCCCCCTCCCCGTCATCCCCGCACACCCCCTCGTTCCGTCATTCCTGCGCAGGCAGGAACCCCCACCCCCCATCCACCCCTCTCCCCTCACGCACACCCACACCCCACCACCCCCTCCCCCAATTCATCCCTCCAAAAACACCCATACCCCACACCCCACCACCCCTCCCCCAATTCATCCCTCCCCCCTTTTAGCAGACCTTCGCGTAACCCCCAAATTCGGCGATGCAGGCCGATCGCCTCTATCTGGTCGGGTTGTCCACCACACAGCGAAATTCGGGGTTGCGCGAAAGTCTGCTTTTAGGGGGGAGGTTAGGTGGGGGGTGCGACGCACCGATCGTCCACCAACCATCGCGCCCGCCTCAATCCCACACCACCTACCCTCCCCCCATGGAAGCCCTCCTCATCGCACTCATCCGCGTCGCCGGCTCCCTCCCCGTCCTCCGCTGGGCCTTCCTCGGCGGACTCATCGCCGTCTTCATCGACCTCTCCGACCTCTTCTGGCGGCAACTCATCGACCTCGGCGGCATCCCCAACTACCAAGAGTGGGACAAATGGCTCGACCAGGTCTACATCCTCCTCTTCCTCATCGTCGCCTGGCGCTGGACAGGCCTCGAACGACGCATCGCCGTCGCCCTCTTCGCCTACCGCCTGATCGGCTTCCTCGCCTTCCTCGCCGGCGCAGGACGCGAAATCCTCATCTACTTCCCCAACATCTTCGAATTCTGGTTCCTCTACGTCGCCAGCCGACCCCACTGGCCCGCCCGCTGGGTCGGCAAAATCGACGGCGCCCCCCCACCGCTCGACCGACCCACCGCACTGCGCTGGCTCCTCATCCTCGCCGCACTCAAAGTCTTCCACGAATACGTCCTCCACACCGCCAAATGGCTCGACGACTTCACCCCCCTCGAAGCCATCGAAGCCATCGCCGACTTCTTCACCGGCCCCTTCTGACCCCCCTGCCGAACCCCGGCGGGCGCGAGACGCCCGCACGCGGTATCGTGATCGCGCCCGCCCCCCAACCGAAAGAACCCCAACACCCAGCCGACCGCCCCATGACCACCAACGCCGCCACACCCCCAATCCGCCCCGACCAACACCCCCGCGACAACCACGTCGTCTGCCGCGACCTCTTCAAAATCTACAAAATCGCCGACCTCGAAGTCGTCGCCCTCCGCGGACTCGACCTCAGCGTCGCGCGCGGCGAAGTGCTCGCCATCGTCGGCGCCTCCGGCTCCGGCAAATCCACCCTCCTCAACGTCCTCGCCGGACTCGACGTCCCCAGCGCCGGCACAGCCTTCGTCAACCAGCGCGACCTCCTCGCGCTCTCCGAAGAAGCACTCGTCGACTACCGCCGCGAAGAAGTCGGCTTCGTCTGGCAGCAAACCGGCCGCAACCTCATCCCCTACCTCTCCGCGCAGCAAAACATCGAAGTCCCCATGATCCTCGCCGGGCGCACCAGAAAACACGCCCGCACCCGCGCGCTCCAACTGCTCGAAGCCGTCGGCCTCACCGACAAACGACGCCAGCGCCCCGACCAACTCTCCGGCGGCGAACAACAGCGCGTCAGCATCGGCGTCGCACTCAGCAACGACCCGCCGCTCCTCCTCGCCGACGAACCCACCGGCGAACTCGACACCCACACCTCCGAAGAAATCTTCGAACTCTTCCGCAACCTCTCCAACCAATTCGGCCTCACCATCATCGTCGTCACCCACGACCCCGCCATCGCCGCCCGCGTCGACCGCGTCGTCGCCATCCGCGACGGCACCATCGCCACCGAAACCGTCCGACGCATCGAACACCCAGGCACCGACATCTCCGAAGTCGTCCACGACGAATACGCCGTCGTCGACGGCGCAGGACGCCTCCAAATCCCCAAACCACTGCTCGAAGCCGTCGACCTCGGCCGCCGCGCACGCGTCGACCAGCGCGACGGACGCATCGTCATCACCCCCGTGCAAAGCGAAGATGGACCGCCCCCGCGATGACCACCGCACACACCGCCGACACCGCCGACCGCCCCAACAGCAGCGCCGCCGCCCCCGGCGCCGCCGACCTCGTCGTCGATGTGCGCGGCGTCAGCCGACGCTTCCACGTCGGCAGCGAAGACATCTGGGCCGTCCGCGACGCCTCCCTCCAAGTCCGCCGCGGCGAATTCGTCGCGCTCATCGGACGCTCCGGCTCCGGCAAAACCACCCTCCTCAACATGATCGCCGGACTCGACCAACCCACCGACGGACAAGTCTTCATCGACGGCGAAAACATCACCCAATACAACGAATCCCAACTCACCCAACTCCGCCGACACCGCGTCGGCTTCGTCTTCCAATCCTTCGGCCTCCTCCCACTCCTCTCCGCCTACGAAAACATCGAACTCGCCCTCCGCATCGCCGGCGCTGGCATCCGCGACCGACGACGACGCGCCGAACGGCTGCTCGAACAAGTCGGCCTCGCCGGCCGCGCCCGACACCGCCCCTACGAACTCTCCGGCGGCGAACAACAGCGCGTCGCCATCGCGCGCGCACTCGCCAACAACCCCGCACTCATCCTCGCCGACGAACCCACCGGCGAACTCGACTCCAGCACCGCCGTCAGCATCTTCACCCTCCTCCACGACCTCGTCGCCGACGAAGGCGTCACCATCATCACCACCACCCACGACCGCACCGTCATGGAACTCGTCCCCCGCGTCGAAGAAATGCGCGACGGACGCCTCCTCGAACCCGACGAACAAGAACTCTTCCGCTACACCGTCCGCGACGAACGCTCCCGCTTCGCCGCCGAACTCCCCACCGACATCCAGGCCGAAGTCGCCGCCAACGCCGACCACCACATCGACTTCGCGCCCACCGTCGACGAGCGCGTCGCCGCCACCGTCGCCGCACACCCCGACGCCGGCGAGCAAGCCGCCCGCTTCGCCGTAGCCGCCGACCAAAAAACCAGCGACACCCCCCCCAAAACCCCCCCCGAAGACGACACCAACTTCGCCCCACCCCCCACCCAAGAACGCCCCCAATGGGCCCGCCCCCCCAAAGACAACCCCTAACCCCCCCCCATCCCGCCACCCCCGCGCCCCCCTCCGTCATTCCTGCGCAGGCAGGAACCCACGCGCCACCCCCAATCCACCCAAAACACGCATCCCCCCACCTACCCCCAAACTCCCCTTCCCCAATTCATCCCTCCCCCCTTTTAGGGGGGAGGCTAGGTGGGGGGTGGGAGGCAACGATCGTCCACCAACCGTCGCGCCCGCCTCGATCCCCCTCCACCCCAAACCCGTCATTCCCGCGCCCCTCCTTCTCGTCATTCCTGCGCAGGCAGGAACCGCGCCCACCCCATCACCCCCGCACCCCCCGCACAACCCGCCATTCCTGCGCCCCCAACTCGTCATTCCTGCGCAGGCAGGAACCGCGCCCACCCCATCACCCCCGCACAGCCAGCAACCCACCCAAAATCCACCCCACACACGCATCCCCCCCCAACCCCCTCCTTCCCCAATTCATCCCTCCCCCCTTTTAGGGGGGAGGTTAGGTGGGGGGTGGGAGGCAACGAGCACACCACAGCGCCTGTCCCCACCACCATCCCCCTCCACGCCCCCACCCCCAACCGTAAACCCCAACACACCCACCAGAACATCCGTCCGTATACAATCGCCCCATGATGAACCCGCAGCACCTGCGCAACTGGCAAGCCGCCCAGACCCCAAAACAGCGCCGCCTCGCCGCGCGCGTCATCGGCTCCGCCATCGCCCGACCCAAAACCGAGCACGACAAACCCCCCTTCGTCTTCATCCGCCGCAACCCCCCGATCCTGATCGACCGCGAAAACCTGCCCGTCCGCTGGGCCGACCCCCGCCACTACGCACACCTCATCTCCTACCTCGACCTCAGCGGCAAAATGCGCTACCTCACCCAGGACCCGCCGCCCGGCGAACCCGGCTCCCACGCCCGCATCCCCCAGCCCGAAGACGACCAAGACGCGCCCACCATCTACCCCGTCGACCGGCTCGCCCACCCCCCGCTGCACTACGACGACGAAACCCCCAGCCACCTCCAGACCCTCCGCTGGATCCAGGAACAACTGCGCGCCCACCACATCGAAGTCCACCTCACCAGCCAACACCTCGCCCAACTCGACCACGCCATCCCCGCCCAAGCCGGCACCCCCGGCGAACCCTTCCCCGTCCCCAATCCCGTCATTCCTGCGCAGGCAGGAACCCCCTCCGTCATTCCTGCGCAGGCAGGAACCACCCCCGCGCAGGCAGGAACCCCCTCCGTCATTCCTGCGCAGGCAGGAACCGACGACTACCCCGAACCACCCCCCCGCGCCGAATACCTCGACACCATCCTCGGCCAAACCGCCATCGACGCCCTCAGCCTGCGCAGCGACCCCCAACGCCTCCGCGCCATCCGCGGCCTCGGCCGCCTGATCGGCCCCCAGCACACCGCCGAACTGCTGCTCCAACTCGCCTTCCAGACCGCCTCCGAACCCACCCGCACCGCCGCCCTCAACAGCGCCGCCCGCGGCCTCGGCGCGCACCAACCGCCCGCTCCAGAACCCGCCCGCCAAATCATCACCACCCTCCACTTCTGGGAAGCGCTCAACGAAACCCCCGACGACTACAACGCCCCCCACGGCACCGTCTACGACCGCCTCGCCCAGCGCCAGGCCGAGCGCGACCTCGACCCCGAATACGCCGGCCGCGCCTACCCCAAAAGCATGCCCCTCCCCCCCGAACTCGCCGAGCGCTACCCCGACGGCCTCCCCGTCAACCCCGACTACGCCATCCCCGAAGACCAAGACCCCGTCATTCCTGCGCAGGCAGGAACCGACGCGCCCAATCCCGTCATTCCCGCGCCCGATTCCGTCATTCCTGCGCAGGCAGGAACCCACGACCACCCCATCAACGATCCCACCACCCCCGCACCCCCCTTCCCCAATTCATCCCTCCCCCCTGGAAGGGGGGAGGTGAGGTGGGGGGTGCAAAGCACCGAGCACACCGCAGCGCCATCCCCCGACGACTACCCCACCACCAACCCGCCGTTCGACCACCCCGACCACTTCCCTGCGCCCGACTCCGTCATTCCTGCGCAGGCAGGAACCGACGACCACTTCCCCCCCGACGACCACCAACCCCCCTACAACCCCCCCGGCTACCTCCCCCCGCTCCACCCCCTCCCCGGCGACCCCGCCCTCAACACCCTCCCCACCGACGACGACATCACCCACGATCCCTTCGTTGACGATCCCGCCATTGACGATCCCGTCATTCCCGCGCCCCCCTCCGTCATTCCTGCGCCCAATCCCGTCATTCCTGCGCAGGCAGGAACCGCCACCCCCGCGCAGGCAGGAACCACCACCAACCACCCCGACCCCGTCATTCCTGCGCCCCCCTCCGTCATTCCTGCGCAGGCAGGAACCCGCCCGCCCCAACCCAACCCCCCCGACCTCTCCCTCCTCCACAACCAACACCCCCTCCCGCCCCACATCATCCAACGCATCCGCCAGCGCCAGCGCCGCCGCGAACTCGAACGCGAATACGGCCCCGACTACGACCTCCGCCTCCGCCCCAACCTCACCGTCCACATTCGCCGCTAGCCGAGCCAACCCACCCCGAACACACCCCGAACACACCCTGAACAAACCCTGAACAACCCCGAACAAACCTGAACAAATCCGAACAAATCCGAACACCCAAACCCCCCTCGACCAGATAGAAACCCCCCAAGACCCCCCCCAAAAAAAAGAATCCCCGAACACCCCGAACAACCCCCGATCACTCCCCCCGCACCGTCGACACCTCCCGCAGCAAATACCGCCGCGGCTGCTGATCCCACCGAATCAACCGATGCGGCGCATCCACCTCGTACCACGCCCGACTGATCTCCACCCCAGGCGTCACCACCACCTGCCACACCACCACATCCCCCTCCGGACCCCGCAGCGTGTCCTGACCACGCACCGCCAACTGCACCAACTGCGACCGGCGCTGAAACACATTCACCGACCGATAGGTCAACTCCAAATCCGGCCCGAACGCCACGCTCCGCCACAGCCACGGCGAACTGTCGTTGTCGAACGCGAACTCCCCCGCCGCCACCCGCTCCGACTCCCGCTCCCCGTCCTGCTCCACCACCGCGTCCACATACAGCCCGCCCTCCGCATTGACCCCGTAGACCCCGCGCACGCTCACTCGCTCCTCCCCCGACTCCGACTCCAGCGACTGCTCAATCGGCCGCAGCGTCTCCGCGTCCACCCGCAGCCGCCTCACCTCCACCGTCTCCGTCGCCGCCAAATCGAACCGCTGCGTGAACACCCACTCATCCCCCTCGCGCTCCACCTCGATCACAAACGTGCCCAACTCCGTATCCGTCTGATCCAGAATCGCGTAGCTCAACCGCTCATAGTCCGGCCAGGGAATCTGCGCCACCGGATTGGTCGGATCATCGAACTGCGACGGCGACGAGCAGCCCGCCAGCGCCAACGCCGCCGCCAACGCCCCCCCCAGCGCCAGAATGCGGCGCGCGAACTTCAACGCGCGACTCCATCCGGCCCGACATCGGGCGCCACGCCCGCCGCCGCAATCCGCCCAAGCGTCTCGTCGACATCCGCGCGATCCACATCCAGATGCGTCACAAAACGCAGCTGCGCCCGCCCGATCGGCGAAGTCCGCACCCCCAACTCCGCCAGCCGCTCGCTCAGCGCACGCGCCGGATTGGGCTGCGCCTCGCTCGGCTCCAGCGGAAAAATCACGATGTTCGTCTGCACCGCCTCGGGCCGAATCGGATAGCCCAACTCCGCCAGCCCCCGCGCCAGCCGACGCGCATTGTCGTGATCATCCGCCAGCCGCTCCACATTGTGCTCCAGCGCGTACAGCCCCGCCGCCGCCAGCATCCCCGCCTCACGCCAGCCGCCCCCCAGCAGCTTGCGCACCCGACGGCACTCCTCGATGAACCCACCGTCGCCGCAAATCACCGAGCCCACCGGCGCGCCCAAACCCTTCGACAGACAGAAGCACACGCTGTCCGCCTCCCGCGCCAACTCCGCCACCGAGCAGCCGCAGGCGATCGCCGCATTGAAAATCCGCGCCCCGTCCACATGCACCCGCAGACCGTGCGCGTGCGCCGTATCCGCCAACTCCCGCATCCGCTCCGGCGGCAGCGCCGCCCCCCCGCAGAAATTGTGCGTGTTCTCCAGCGCCAGCAGCGATGTGCGCGGCTGGTGAATGTCGTCCGTCCGCACCGCCGCCGCCACCGCGCCCGGATCAATCCCCCCGTCCGCGTCCTGCTCGACAATCGTCGCCAGCACGCCCCCCAGCCGCGAGACCCCGCCCGCCTCCGAGCGCACAATGTGCGCCAGACGCCCCACAATCAACTCGTCGCCCGGCTGCGTCTGCGCCAGCAGCGAAGTCAAATTCGCCATCGTGCCCGAAGCCACGAACAGCGCCGCCTCCTTGCCCGCGACCTCCGCCGCCCGACGCTCCAACTCGTTGATCGTCGGATCCTCGCCGAACACATCGTCGCCCAGCGCCGCCGCCGCCATCGCCTCGCGCATCCCCGCCGAAGGCAGCGTCAGCGTGTCGCTGCGAAAATCAATCGCCCGCAGCCCAGAGCCGCCAGAGCCGCTCACGAGCCCCGCTCCCAAATCGTGCGAAAGCCCTCGCCGCCCCGAATCGCCGCCAGCGTCACCGCCGCCTCCCCCTCATGCAGACTGCGGTGCGTCCGCTCCAGCGCATCCTCCTCCACGCCCAGACCACGCAGCCGCTCCGCAATCCGATCCCACACCCCGGCCTCATCGAACGCCGCCACCGCACGCGGCCAGGGAAACGACAAAATCCGCTCCGGCAGCGGCATCCGCGGGCGCAGCGACTTCAAATGCCGAAAGCGCTCCTCCGCCGAATTCACCCGATCCACCAGCGTGATGATCGGCCCGTCCGACCCATCCGCGCGAAAGTCCACCAGCAGCCGCTGCTCGAGCACCTCAAAGCGCACGATCAGCACCGCCGCGCGCTCAATCACCCGCAGAATCTCATCCAGATCAACGCCGTAGTCGTCGCTCAAGTCAGCGCTCCACCAGTCTCGCCCAACGCTCAGCCAGATTCTAAATCCCCCCCGCCAGGCCGTCCAACCCCCCCGCCCCCCCGCCCGCCCCCACTCGCCCGATCGCCCCCGCCCCCACCCAGCCGCTCACCCCCGCCCAGCCGATCGCCCGCGCCCTCACCCAGCCGCTCACCCGCACCCAGCCGATCGCCCCCACCCCGCCGATCGCCCGCGCCCCCACCCAGTCGCCCACTCCCGCCCGCCCGATCGCCCCCACCCAGCCGCCCCTCGGCCGACCCCAGCCCCAGCAGCGCCTCCCGCGCCGCGTCGTAGCGCTCCTTCGCCCGCGCCTCCCGATTGAGCAAACCCTTCAACTGCGGCGGCCCAATCGACGCCCCCTCCAGAAACACCTCATGCAGACGCCCCAACTGCCGCTGCCAGGCCTCCCAGGCCTCGCGGTACTCCCGCCCCCGCTCCGGATCAACAACCACCATCGCCCCCCCAGCCTACCGCCCCCACCCCAACCGTCACTCCCGCGCCCCCCCTCCGTCATCCCCGCGCCCCCCAACCGTCATCCCTGCGCCCCCCTCACCGTCATTCCTGCGCAGGCAGGAACCCACGACCACCCACCCCACTTCCCCTCTCCCCCTTCCCCAATTCATCCCTCCCCCCTCTCAGGGGGGAGGCTAGGTGGGGGGTACGAGCCAACGAGCAACCACCACCATCCCGCTCACACCACCACCACCCCAACCGCCATCCCTCCCCCCTCCGTCATTCCTGCGCAGGCAGGAACCCGCCCGCCCCCAACCGTCATCCCTGCGCCCCCCAACCGTCATTCCTGCGCAGGCAGGAACCCGCCCGCCCCAACCGCCATCCCCGCGCCCCCCCAACCGTCATTCCTGCGCAGGCAGGAACCCGCCCGCCCCAACCGCCATCCCCGCGCCCCCCCAACCGTCATTCCTGCGCAGGCAGGAACCCACGACCACCCACCCCACTTCCCCACCCCACCCCCTTCCTCAATTCATCCCTCCCCCCTCTCAGGGGGGAGGTTAGGTGGGGGGTACGAGCCAACGAGCAACCACCACCATCCCGCTCACACCACCACCACCCCGCCCACGCCGTCACCCCCGCGCCCAACCACCACCCCTACTCTCCCTCCGTCCATTCCTGCGCCCCACCTCCGTCATTCCTGCGCAGGCAGGAACCCGCCCGCCCCCTCCGTCATTCCTGCGCCCCCCCTCCGTCATTCCTGCGCAGGCAGGAACCCACGACCTCCCACCCACTTCCCCTCCCTCCCTTCCCCAATTCATCCCTCCCCCCTTCCAGGGGGGAGGCTAGGTGGGGGGTGCGAGCCAACGAGCAACCACCACCATCCCACTCACACCACCTCCACCCCGCGCCCCAACCGTCATTCCTGCGCAGGCAGGAACCCACCCGCCCCAACCGCCATCCCTGCGCCCCCTCCGTCATTCCTGCGCAGGCAGGAACCCACCCAACCCAACACCCTCCCACCCCACTCCCCCACCCCACTTCCCCAATTCATCCCTCCCCCCTGAGAGGGGGGAGGTTAGGTGGGGGGTACGAGCCAACGAGCAACCACCACCTCCCCCTCACACCACCTCCCCATCGCCGCCAAAAAGCGTAGGATGCTCCGCGCTGGTCGGCGGCGTGCGCCCCATGTGCCGCCAGGCGGACGGACGAGCAATCCGCCCTCTCGGCGTGCGCGAGAGAAAGCCCAACTGAAGCAGGTACGGCTCGTAGACATCCATAATCGTGTCCGTCTCTTCGGCAATCGCCGCCGCCAGCGTGTCGAGCCCGACCGGACCGCCGTCGAACTGCTCGATCAGCGTCCGCAACAGCCCCCGATCCCGCTCGTCGAGGCCCAGCTCGTCGATCTGCAACTGCGTCAGCGCCGCATCCGCGACCTGCGCCGTGATCACCCCGTCGGCGCGCACCTCCGCGTAGTCCCGCACCCGCTTCAGCAGCCGATTGGCGATGCGCGGCGTGCCCCGCGCGCGACGCGCCAGCGTGTCACGCCCCTCCGGCTCGAGCGGCACATTGAGCGCCACCGCGCTGCGCTCGACGACCTGCTCCAACTCGGCCGCGCTGTAGAAATCGAGCCGCTGCACAATCCCGAAGCGGTCGCGCAGCGGCGACGAGAGCAGCGCGAAGCGGGTCGTCGCGCCGACCAGCGTGAACGGCTTGACCGCCAGCCGCAGGCTGCGCGCCGCCGGACCCTTGCCGATCAGCACATCGAGCGCAAAGTCCTCCATCGCCGGGTACAGCACCTCCTCCACGCCGCGCGGCAGGCGGTGGATCTCGTCGAGAAACAACACATCATGCGCCGAAAGCGTGCTGAGAATGCTGGCCAGATCGCCGGGCCGCTGGATCGCCGGGCCCGACGACGGCCGCAGGCTCACGCCCAACTCGGCGGAGATGATCCGCGCCAGCGTCGTCTTGCCCAGACCCGGCGGGCCGTAGAGCAGCACATGGTCGAGCGGCTCCTCGCGCCGCTGCGCCGCGTCAATCGCAATCCGCAGCGCCTCATGCACCGTGGTCTGACCGACGAACTCTGCCAGCCGAGTCGGGCGCAGCGACGACTCGGCCGCGTCGCGCTCGATATCGAAGCTGCCCCCCACCACGCGCCCCTGCGCCGCGCCCTCTTCCGAGACCGTCTCCGACGACTGCTCGCCGTCTGCCGCTTCGGCGTCCTCGGGCGGTTCCCGCTCGTCGCCGCGCTCGTCGCTCATCTCGCTCATCGCCGCCCGCCGCGCTGGAGAAAGGCGTTGCGCGCGGCCACCGCGTGCGGATGCAGCAGCGCGCCCCCGGTCAGCTGCACGATCATCCGACGCTCCAGAAAGAGCGCCGCCGCCGCTTTCAAATCCTGCCGCGACGCCGCCGCGACGCTCTCCAGACCCGGATCGCGCGCCACCTTCTGCGGATCAATCTTGTCCGCCAGAAACACCGCCAGCGCCTCATCCGACAAATCGGGATGCGCGGTCGTGTGATGGCGGATCGCGCTCAGCAGGTCCGCGTCGTCAATCCCCAGTTCGCGCTCGGCGTGCAGCGCCGCGAGCGGGCCGTGCAGGATGATCGGCGCATCGAGTTCGGCCTCCCCGATCGGCAGCCCCGCGGCGCGCGCGCGCTCCAGCAGCTCGCCGCCCTTCAGGTGACGAAAGATGTCGTGCCCCGCCGCGCCCGCCGCGCAGCGCTGCGGATCCAGCTCGTGAATCTGCGCCAGCTGCACCGCGCCGTCAATCACCCGCTGGGTGTGCTCGCGCAGCCAGGCGGGGCGATCGGCCAGCTCGGCCTCGAAGCGCGCCCGCGCCGCCCTGAGACTCACCCCGCGCACCCCGCCACTCACCCCACTCACCTTGCCAACTCGCTTTCGTCGAGCCGGCAGCCGAGAAACTCCGCAATCTCGCGCGCCGCCGAAAGCGCCTCGCCGTCCGTCGGGAAGCGCCCGATCGAGAGCTGCGAGCCGCCCTCCAGCTCAATCACATTGGTGAACGAGCTGGTGAACAGCAGCAAAATCGGACGCGCCCGCCGCACCCGCACCTTCAACTGCTCGACGGCGTCCAGCTCGAACTCCCAGTCGCGCTGGTACAGCCAAAGCATCGACTGATGGACGCGCGCCCGGTCATCCTTGAGGTCGAACTCGACAACCAGCACATCCCCGCCGACCGCGCCCAGCAGCGCCCAGAGAATGCCGCCCCCGAAATAGCCAATCGCCGCGCCGATCAAAATCGGCGTCAGCGCGCCGTCCTCTGTGCCCAGCAGCAGCAGCGCGATCATCGCGCCGATCACGCCCGGCACCGCCCCGTACACCCAGGTCGGCGCCGGCGACCAGAACGTGCGCAGGCGCAACGTATCCTGATCCGGGTAATCCAGCCGCGCGATCGAAGTGCGCTGCGGCTGCTGCTCCTCCGGTTCGGGCGCGCGCCGGCGTCGTCTACGGGCCATAGCGTGAGGCTAACCGATGGACATCAACGCGGCACTGCTCTGGACCGACGCCCCCCTCTGGGTCTGGCTAACCATCATCGCCACAACGGCGGCACTCTCCCTAACCGGCCTACTAATCAGCCGCTGGTTCCACCACCGCCGCCGCCACTGAGGCCAAAAAGCCCAGCCCCATCCGCCCCCACCCCAACACCCACCCCTCCCTCAATTCATCCCTCCCCCCGCACGCACACCCACGCCGTCACCCCCGCGCCCCAACCGTCACCCCTGCGCCCCCCTCCGTCATTCCTGCGCAGGCAGGAACCACCCAACGCCACCCCAAAACGCCACCCTTCCCCAATTCATCCCTCCCCCCTCTCAGGGGGGAGGTTAGGTGGGGGGTACGAGCCAACGAGCCACCACCACCATCCCGCTCCCATCACCACCACCCCGCCCACGCCGTCACCCCCGCGCCCCCTCCGTCCATTCCCGCGCCCCCTCCGTCATTCCTGCGCAGGCAGGAACGCGACCCCGCGACGGCCCACCAGAGCCGCTCCACGCCGCCCCCGAACCCACCTCTGCCCCATCCGCGCTTGACGCAGCCCGAGTCGTCTGTCTACTATCTCCCGCAATAGCGGCGACGGACCGTCGCCACGCGAGTTCGGAGAGTTGGGGAGCGTCATGGTAAAACGAACGTTCGTGCGGGGGGGGGGGGGGTAAAACTCTTCTCCTGACGCTGGCGGCAATCGCTGCCTGCGCTCTGATCTGGGGGCTGGCTGCTGCGCCTGCGAGCGCGCAATCCGGCAGCTGCCCGACCACACGACTCGCGGTTTCATCGGGTGGAACGACGACCACCGGCTCTTGGGGTTCGTCCGACTGTCTGACCAGATGGACCGGCCGCAACCTCTGGGTTGATCACTACACCTTCGCACTGACGGTCGAGTCGCATGTTGAGCTTGAACTGAGTTCATCGTCGCGCACGCCGTTGCTGGTCCTTTCAACAGCTGCCGGGACCGAACCGCATGCCGCGCTGGGCAGTAGGGCGGGCTCCACCGCAAGCATCAGCGCGCGGTTGTCGGCTGGCAACTACCGCATTCAGGCGACAAAGAGCGACACGGGCCGCGGCGCGTACCAGCTCTCGCTCTCCGCCAGAGCGATGGGGCAAACTCCGCCCCCGCCTATTGCGGAGGTTCGGGCGCGGCTCGCGCGGGCGCTCTTCGGGCCAGACAAACCGACGAACCATGACTACAACTCGTACAAGGCGCGGCCTGATCTGGGAGGCGGCTGTCGAGGCTACGACGGCGGACACTCCGGCTGGGACGCCCAGACACAGTCGGTCGCAGGACCGGTTCCTACGAAGGACGAGCCGTTCTTCTCGCTGACGACCGGCACGGTGATCGTCGCAGGCGGCAACGCGTTCAACACAATCGCCGTTTACGACGCTGTCGCAAACCTCACCACGCTCTACGCCCACGCCCGCCGTGTAGATGTGCGCATCAACCAAACAGTCCGAGTGGGCGATCAACTCGGCATTCAGGGCAACGCGGGGCTGAGCAGCGACCCGACCGATCGTGAACATGTGCATGTCGAGGTGCGTCGCGGACGCGTTCCATGGCAGGCGTGCGGCGCCAACAGTTCGATCGACCCGTTCGACTACCTCTACCGCTCCGTCACCGCGGCAGGCAACTGACCGCAGGCGCCCGGCAGCAAGTCCCACCCACCCGCCGGAGCAGGGAGAACCAAGAATGACCCGCACTGCCCGCAACGCCGCAATGCGCCTTCTCACCCTCGCCGCTGCGCTCGCCGCGCTCCTGCTCACCATCGCGCTGACCAACGCTCAAGAGCCATCCGAGTCCCAACCCGCCACCCGCCTCGAACCCGGCATCAACCTCGTCGGTTGGGTCGGTGAGCCGACCTCCGTCTCGCAACTCTTCGACGAAATCCCCCAGCTCGAGTCGATCTGGGCCTGGGACGCCGAGCTCGACGATTGGATCGTCGCCGGCCGAGACGCGCCCGAGTGGCTGGGTGGGCTGGGGCGCGTATGGGCCGGAACAGGGTTGCGGCTCGTGCTGGGCGGTGAGGAGCCGTTCCTCTGGGAACGCTCCACCGAGCCGACGCGCGGTCTGGTCGAGCTGCGCACCGGCTGGAATCTGGTCGCCTGGAGCGGCGCGGACGGCGCGCCGCTTGAGCAAGTCGCCAAAGGCATCGGCTGGTCGCTGCGCGAGCTGCGCCGCTGGGACGCGGCGAACCAGCGCTGGACCACCTGGACCTCTCCCGAACGCTCCGCCCAACTAATCGCAACCAACGCCGCCGATCAGGGCGCGACGGGTGAAGAAGCCGAGCCCGCCACCGTGCGGCGCGGGGAAGCGCTGTGGGTCAACGTCGCCCGCTCCGTCAACTGGCTTCAGCCCACCGACATCCTCCCCCGCCTCGTCTTCCCCGGCGGCGCGTCCGATCAGTTGCAGGCGCGCGTCCGCGAGGACCTGGAGTCCGTGCTCGCATTCTTCGGCCAGCAGTACGGCATCCAGGCGAACCCCACCGATTTCACTATCTACATCCACAAGGACGCTGACGCCCTAATCCAAGCCTTCAAAGACGACGGTGCCCATATCGACGCTGCGGCTGCGGCGGCTATACGCGCGGAGGCAGCGACTCCCGGGGTCACGGCCGGCGGAGACATCGTCATGCAGCAGACTCGCTGGCTGGAAGACTCAACCAGTGGCGCCGCCCGGGCTCGCTACACGCTCACCCACGAGTATTTCCATGTCCTCGATCTGCACCTGGTGGACAAGGACAGAGGCAGCATAAGCGGACTTAACCCTTGGAGACCTCAATGGCTCACCGAAGGCGCCGCAGAATGGGCTCAGAGCCATCACCGAGTATTCGACGGCTCAAACACGTGGGAGGTTGCTCGCGAAGGACTGCTGCTCGCTATCACTGAGGATACGCCGAGCCTGCGCAGCACAGAGCTCGGCAATGCAACCTGGGAATACGAGCTTGGTTGGCTCGCCATTGATCGGCTTACCAGAGAGGCCGACATCGGCCGCTACGTCGAATTTTGGCGCCAACTGGCGCCAACAGAGATCGGCCCGCACGGCCGCTGGGCATCATCGCCCGGCTGGCGAACGGCGTTTCAGGAGATGTTTAGGCGTTCCGTGTCGAGCTTCTACGCCGACTTCGATGCCTGGCAGCAAGAGCAGGCAGCAGCGAACGGGGCAACTGCAAGCTCCGGCGACGATGACGCACGCTGGATTCGAGGTCGGGTGACCGACGAAAGCGGCGCTCCCGTCACCGGTGCGTTAGTGGGCGCTAACCGGGTTGAGGGCGGTGTCCTCGATCGCTGGGGAAGGAAAGCCGAAACCGGCGCCGATGGCGCGTTCGCGGTTCGCGCGCCTCGAGATGGCGACTACCTCATCGAGGTCCACTTCGCCACTGGCTGCTCTCTCTACTACAGCGACGGAAAATTGCTCGGCGGTTGGGAATGGCAAAATGCGCAAACCCTCACGGTGGCTGGATCAGATGTGCAGGGCGTGAACATTCGACTGCCGTCGGGTGTATGCGATCAGATTCGCGGACAGGTCGTCAACGCCGCCGGCGAACCACTGGCCGGTGTCTCGATCACCTGTGGTGGTGGTGGGTTTTGCGCGTACCCGCAGCAAACAGCGCCTGACGGGACATTCACAGTGGCTGCGGGCGACCTGTCTCTTCGTCTTACCGATGGCTGCGCCATCCACTACATTCCGGGGCGAACAACCTTGTCCTGGTACAACGCCGTCGTCGGAGGAGCGCCAATCGGGATCGCGAACAACGATGTCAACGGTCTCCGGCTGCAAGTGCCGTCGGATCTCTGTCGCTGGCGAGTAGCCGGCAGCATCGAGGGCATCGAACGTTTTCTCCGCGGTCCGGAAGCGGGAGTGATCGTCAGCCTTTGCCGGGCAGTCGACACTTGGTGCAGAGCGTTAACACGTCAACGCCTCGATCGCGATGGATCGTTCGCTGTCGCAGCCCCGACGGCTGGGTCATACTGGCTCGAGTACTCGCTTGACGACTGTCTGCTCTACCACAGTCCGACCGGGTTGACCGGCAACGCCGCGGAAGCGATGCGATTCAATGCCGGCGAGCGCGATGTGCGGATCGGTTACCGGCAAGTGCCGGACACCATGTGCGCGTACCAGATCAGGGGGACCATCGTAGGTGCGGACGGTGTGCCGCTCGCCGAGACCGTAACCGTAGCGAGTGCGTCGGCGTGCAAGCTGGTAGACAGAGAGTGTGTATCCGAAGCCTTCGACTGGATCGATGACGACGGCGCATTCGCTATCACAGTGCCAGCCAACGGTGCGTACCGCCTCAGCTTCGGCCTGGACAACTGCACGGTGCATCTCGGCCGGGACGGCCTGACCAGCAACATCGACGACGCACGGTTGATCCAAGTGGACGGACGAGATGTACAGCTCTCACAGCGACAGCTGCCGGCCGGGGTCGGGCTGTGGCTGTGCGGATAGTAGATCAGCGGCGGGCACTGGGCCTGGTGCTGAGCACGGAGAGATACCCGCGGCGGAGCGCGGGTATGACGGGGTTACTGCGCAGGAACGGCGGTGGCCCACACCCCCCACCCTCCCCGCGGGGAGGGTGGGATGCGCGAACGGCGAGCCCCCCCGCCCTAAATCTCCAGCAACTCCGCCACCTTCTCGCGGTGGTGATCCGCGTCGCCCCACATCAGCTCCGCCATCTTCTGGCGCCGGAAGTACAGCTGGATGATGTACTCCTTCGTGAAGCCGATCCCGCCGTGAATCTGCTGCCCGTGCGCCACCACCCGCCGCGTCGCGTCCGAGCACCACGCCTTCGCCATCGAGACCTGCAGCGCCGCGTCCGGCTCCTGCTCGGTGACCGCCCAGGCCGCGCGGTACATGATGAAGCGCGAGCCGTCGACATCGGTCACCATGTCCGCCGCCTTGTGCTGGATCGCCTGGAACGAGCCGATCGGCCGGCCGAACTGGATGCGCTCCTTGGCGTAGTCGACGCTGATCTCGAAGTCGCGCTGCGCCAGACCCACGAGGTAAGCGCAGTAGGCCACGGTCCAGTACTGCTTGGCGGCCTCGATCATCGGCCAGGCGTTGCCCTCTTCGCCGAGCAGCGCGTCGCCGCCGACCCGCACATTCTCCAGCTGCACCTCGCACTGCTTGTCCGCCGCGATGGTCTTGAGCACCGTGCTGCTCACGCCGTCCGCGTTGCCCGGCACGAGGAACAGGCTCACGCCCTCGTCGCCCGACGAGCCCGCCCGCCGCGCCGCCACCAGAATCGTGTCCGCCACATGCGCGTCGGGGATGAACAGCTTCGTCCCGTTGATCACGTAGCCGTCGCCGTCCGCCTCGTAGGTCGTCTCGATGCCCTCCGAGTCGAAGCGCGCGCTCGGCTCGGTCAGCGCGAAGGTCATCACCAGATCGCCCGCCGCGACCTTGGGGCAGACTTCCTGCTTCTGCGCGTCGCTGCCGATCGCCTGCACAAAGCCGGCCGTCAGCACGGTGCCGATGTAGGGCCCGGGCACCAGCGCGCGCCCGAACTCCTCAAGCAGCACGCAGAGGTCCAGCAGCGTCATCCCCGTGCCGCCGTACTCCTCCGCGGTGATCAGCCCCATCCAGCCCTGCTCGGCCATCCCCCGCCAGAGGTCGTCCGTGTAGCCCCGCTCGTCCTCCTCCATCTCGCGCACCAACTGCTCGGTGCACTCGTTGGTCAGAAAGTCGCGCGCGAAATTCTTCAGCAGTTCCTGTTCTTCGGTCAGGCCCAGGTCCATCGGATTCCTCCTGCCCGCGCGGTCGACGCGGCTTTCGATCTGCGGAGACGGTCGGGCGCGCGCGGGCCAAGCGAACCGGGCGTCGGCGCGCCGCACAATCGGGAAGATACCCCATCGCCCCGTTGCGCGCTATCTCGCCGGTAGTTGTCAGAACCGCCGCAGCCCGCCGATAAGCTCGCCCCGTGCGCTATCTGACGACCTCCGCTCTCGCTGCTCTCGTTCTCACCCTGTTCGCGGCGCTCGCCGCCGCCTGGCCGGCAGCGCCGACGGCGGATGCCGCCGGCGGGAGCGAGCAGCGCCGCCCGGTCGAGCTGGACGGCGCAAGAGGCGCGGCGCAGCTGCCCCTGGCCGCAGCCGCCGGCGAGACCTGGCGGCTGCGCGTCGAAGGAGCGCTGGGCCGGACCGGACTCAGCGTCGTCGACCCGCGCAGCGGCGAGGTTGCCGCGCAGACCGCGAACGCCGCCGCCGGCCTGCGCTGGAGCGTCCCGCAAACCGGCATCTGGCGGATCGAAATCCGCTCCGCCGGCCAAACCCAACGCCAAACGGTCACGCTCGCCGCCGCGCGCGTGAGCGACATCGGCGGCGGACCCGGCCGGCCGGTGTTGGTCGCGCTCAACGGGCGCAGCCCGGCGATCGCGCAGGGCGCAATCGATTGGCCCGGCGACGAAGACTGGTTCGCGGTGGGGATGAGCGCCGCCGACAGCTACACGATCTACACGGTGCTGGGCGGCCTCGGCGCGACGCGCGGCGAGGTGCTGCTGCCCGGCGCCGCCGCCCCGACGCCGCTCGGCGTCCACGCCAACGGCAAGACGCTCTACAGCGAGCTCTCGCCCAGCACGGACGGCGTCGCCCGCATTCGCATCTTCGGGACACCGGGTGGCGTGGGCGCTTACGCGCTCGGCGTCACTCCGCGCGTCGGCGCGCGGCATCCGCAGCCGACGGAAGCCACCCGCGAGGAGCATCAACTGCGCGGCGCGCAGGGAGCCGCCGAGCCGGGCGAGCTGGTCGTCGACCTGCGCGGCGACTGGGGCGCGTTCGACGATCAGCGGCGGGTCGGTGTCTGGCTCGACAGCGACGCCGACGGCGACTGGGACCAGATCGCCGTGACGCGCGACGGCTGGCGCTCGCGGGTCTGGTCCATCGCCGAACGGCGCTGGCTCGAAGGCGGCGCATGGCTCGGCTCCAGCGGCTTCGACTCGTTGATTCTGCGCATTCCCACACGCGGCTTCGCAGCGCGAGTGCGCTGGCGCGCCGCCGTGCGGCACTCGACCGACGGCTGGCGCTCGGCGTCGGGCGCATCGGGCCTGGTCGAGCCGCGCCCGCCGCTGCCGCAGCGCTCGACGCTCTGGCCAATTCGCCAGCCGAGCGGAACGCCCCGGCAGCGTCAGGCGGCGCTGGACGCGGCGGGCGTCGGCGGGCAGCGCCCGGGCCAGCCGGTCGTCGCGCTCGATCCGGGACACGGCGGCGAGCAGACCGGCCCAAGCTTCAACGGCGTCGTCGAGTCGCACTCCAACCTGGCGCTGGCGCGCGAAATCGCGGCGCGCCTCAAAGCGGCCGGCGTGTACGTCGTGCTGGCCCGCGACGGCGACACCCTGGCGCGGCTCAACTTCAGCGGCGCGCCCGGCCGCGCCGACCTGCACGCCCGCGTCGAGCTGGCGCATCTCGCCGACGCCGATCTGTTCGTCTCGCTTCACTCCAACGCCGCGCACAACGACTGGCAGCGCGGCCTCGAAGCGTGGTACTTCCCCAGCCCCGACGGAAGCGGCGCGAACCGCGCTCTGGCGCAGTGGATGCTCGACGCGATCGCCGCCTCGCTCGCCGAATGGGGCTACGACGCGCCCACGATCGCCTACGACTCGAGCTGCTGGGAGATCCTCGAGGGGCACTGCGATCCGCTCTACGTGATCGCGCCGTTCCTGCTGCTCGATCGCCAGGCCGCGCTCGACTGGAGCCTGAATCCGGAAGCCATGGAGTTGAGCGGCGACCCATGGGCGGCGCCGCTGCCGCTGCGCTATCCGACCGGCTGGACGTACACCCGCGGCGTGGGACCGATCGACCTTGTCGATCCGCAGCGCCCAGAAGGCCAGGCCGGGGGCCAGGCCGGCCCCGCCTCGGTGGCGCGCGGCACGATGATGCCGGCCGTGCTGCTCGAACTGCTCTACATGACCCATCGCTCCGACGCGGCAGTGCTGCGCAGCGAGGCCGGACGCACCGCGATCGCGGAGGGCGTCGCCCAGGGCATCCTCAGCTGGCTGCGGCGAGACGGAGTCCAAACCACGGTGGACAGCGGTGGATAACGGGTAGACGCTGGGTAGAGTTCGTTTTAGAATATAGGTACGGACACGCTCGCCTCGGGCGCGCCATGAAGGAGGCTCGGATGGTTCAGAATCCCCCGCCCAATCTGCAGCGGATCGTACCCTCGCTGGCCTATGACGATGCGCCGGCGGCAATCGAGTTCCTCTGCCGCGCGTTCGGCTTCGAGGAGGCAATGCGGATGCCGATGCCCGACGGCCAGATCGGCCACGCCGAGCTGACGCTGCACGGCAACACCCTGATGCTCGCCTCGTCGTTCCGCGAGACGGTCGGCATCGGCGGTCCGCGCCAACTGCCCTATCTGCACGCCAGCGTCTCGGTCTTCGTGGACGACGTCGACGCGCATTACGCGCGGGCCAAGGCGGAGGGCGCAGCGATCATTCAGCCGCCCACCGACGAGTTCTGGGGCGACCGCATCTACCGCGCGGAAGACCCCGAGGGGCAGCGCTGGATGTTCCAGCAGCACGTGCGCGATGTGTCTGAAGCAGAGCTGGCCGCCGCGCTCGCGGCGATGTCCTCAGAGGGGAGTTAAGCGAAATGGGCCTGCCGCTTCCGCCGGACACGCAGCGCATCATCCCCGCGCTGTCCTACGACGACGCATCCACCGCGATCGAGTTCCTCTGCCGCGCGTTCGGCTTCGCCGAGTCCTCGCGCCTGGACATGCCCGACGGAACGATCGGCCACGCCGAGCTGACCTTGCACGGCAACACGATCATGCTGGCCTCCGCCTATCCCGAGGGCGGCTTGGGCGGCCCGCGCGGGCTGCCGCGCCTGCACTCCTTCGTGACGGTCTACGTGGACGACGTCGACGCGCACTACGCACAGGCGAAAGCCGAAGGCGCGGAGATCACCGAGGAGCTCGCCGATCAGTTCTACGGCGACCGCGTCTACCGCGCGCTGGACCCCGAGGGGCACCGCTGGTCGTTCCACGAGCGAATCCAGGAGGTATCGGATGCCGAGCTGCAAGCAGCGCTCAAGGGAGCAAGCGGCGCTTGAGGGAGCAGGCGGGTAGCGCCGCCCCACCCACAAGGCTCGCCACACATCCGCCCATACCCGCGGATCGAGCGACTCCAACTACGCCTGCTGCGAATCCGTCATCCAATCAGTCCGCCGCGTTGACCCCGTCGCCCGCCTCGCGTTCGGCAAGAATCTGCCGAACCCGATCCATCGCCGCTTCCCGAACAAACTCAAACGGATTCCCTCCCGAACCGATCGCGCGGTGCAACTTGGCCTGCTCCTCGCCCGAAAAGCGCACGCGCAGAATCAAGCCCGGGTCGGGCGCCACTTCAACCTCAACCGGGCTGCGCTTGGACGGATCGCCGTACAGCGCCCGCTCTTCAGCATCGGTCAACGCTTCCGCCATCTGGGCAACCCTCCGCCCTGAGCATAGCTGGATCCGTCAGCCTCATCGGCCTCCCAGCCCGTCACGACTTGACTGACGCGATCATCGTCCGGGAGATCGAGCACGAACGTCAACAGCCGCCCGCCGCGATCGGGGCCGATCATGATCAGTCGCGCCGGCTGGCTCCGATCGCGTCCCAACCCATCCACCGAGATCGTCTCCGCCTGCATAAGAAACTTCGGCCAGCCATTAAGAACCTCCACTGCGCTTTGCAGCGACAGGCCTTTCCGCAGCAGCTTCTCAAACACATAGTCGCTCGCTTCGAGCGCAACGATCCGCCGCCGCCGCGGACGCCCGCCACTCACCCCAACCCACCCCCCAGCCACGCCGCCACCTCCGCCAAATCCCCGCAACAGCGCACCCGCGCGTCAGCCGGCGCGCTCCCGCCCGACGGCTCCTCCTCCACCCACACCGCCGACATCCCCGCCGCCAGCGCCCCCTCGACATCCGAGAGCAGCGAGTTGCCGATATGCACGCACTCCGATGCCGCCACCCCCAACTCCCGCGCCGCGTGCTCGAAAATCCGCGGATCCGGCTTGTGAAACCCCACCTCGCCCGAAATGAAGACCGCGTCGAACTCCCCCTCCAACCCCGCCGAGGCGATCTTGCGCCGCTGTAGCGCCCCGTCCGTGAAATTCGTAATCAGCCCCACCGGCCCGTGCGCCCGCGCCGCCGCGATCGCCTCCCGCGCCCCGGCAATCGCCGCCGCCCTCGCAATCCGCTCCTCCGCGTAGATCGCCGAAAGCTCGGCGAAATCCGCGCCCCGCTCATCGAGCTCGCAGCCGACCCGCGCCAGCGAACGCGACAGCCACGCCCCGATGTTCAACCAGCTCGGCCACTGCCCATCGTTCTCCCGCAGAATCTCCGCAATCACCTGCTCGACCGCCGCGACGAACTCCTCCGGCGCCGCCCCCGTCAGACCCCGCCGCTCCAGCTCTTCGCCCACCGACAGCCGCGCCTCACGCACCCCCACGCGCTCGCTCACCAGCGTCCCGTCGAGGTCGAAAAAGACCGCCGCGTAGCTCACGCCCCGCCGTCTTCCTCGTCCAGCTCGTCCTCCTCCTCGAGCTCGTCCTGATAAATCTCCAGCGGCCAGATCGGCCAGTCCAGCACCGCGTCCGGCGGATCCTCCGTCGCCCCTTCGGGATGCTCCACCTCCGGCTCGTGATCCGGCACGTAAGTCTGCATCGGGCGCGCCGCGAACTCGATCCCGTCCTCGTGCGTCACCACGCTCGTCAGCTGATACGAAATCCAGGCCAGGCAGCGGCACTCGACCCGAAACGAGACCGCGAAGCGCCGCCGCATCAACGCCTCCTCGCGGATGAAATCGTAAAACTCGCCCAACTCCTCCGGCGGCAGCACCTCTTCGATCCGCCCCTTGAGCAGCATCTCCACCGCGTCGGCCGCTTCGGCTTCCTCGATGGCGTCGTCGGTGATCTCGGCTTCGGTCATGGCGCGTCTCTCGTCAGTTCCGCGAAGCCGGCGGCGGGCTGCGATCCAGCTCGTCCCCGAAGCCGCCCGGGCCGTCGCTGCCGGCCGACCAGATGCCCACCTCCACCCCGCGCCAGACGGTCACGATCAGATCATCCCGCAGCGGCTCGGCGGTGCTCACAATCCGGTCGTCCAAATCCGCGATCACATCCTGCACATCATCGTCCGACCACGCCTCCGGCACGCACAGCGTCGCGTAGACCAGCGGCGGCGCGAAATGCACATCCAGACGCGCCCGCGCCCCATCCTCGCTCTCGACCACGTAGCACTCCGAGTGCGGCGTGCGACTCTCCCGCTCATAGTGAAACATCGCCCAAGTACCCTCCGCCCCCAAGCGCAGCGCCCAACCTCCCCAGCCTACCCCAAAATACCGTCATTCCTGCACAGGCAGGAACCCGCGCCCCTCTCCGTCATTCCTGCGCAGGCAGGAACCCGCGCCCCCATCCCGTCATTCCTGCGCCCCCTCTCCGTCATTCCTGCGCAGGCAGGAACCTGCACCCCCGTCCCGTCATTCCTGCGCCCCCTCCCCGTCATTCCTGCGCAGGCAGGAACCCGCGCCCCCATCCCGTCATTCCTGCGCCCCCTTCCCGTCATTCCTGCGTCCCCTTCCCGTCATTCCTGCGCAGGCAGGAACCCACGCGGTAGGCGGCGCAGCAGCGGCTTGAGCGGGCTGTCGGGAGGTTGCAGCGCGCGCCAAAGGCTGAGGTCGCATGGGTTCCTGCCTGCGCAGGAATGACGGATGGGGGGCGCTAGGGGAGGAAAATGAGCGGGTCGATGTACCAGTCGTTGTGGTGCATCTCGAAGTGCAGGTGAGGGCCGGTGCTGAGACCGGTGTTGCCGTTGTAGCCGATGGTTTCGCCGCGCTGGACGAGTTGGCCTTGCCCGACGGCGAAATCGGTCAGGTGCGCGTAGACGGTCTCCCAGCCGCCGGGATGCTCGATGGTGACGTAGAGCCCCAGGCCGCAGCAGGGATCGCCGCCGACGAAGCTGACCAGGCCGTCGGCCGCGGCGTTGATCGGCACCCACATCTCGACGGCCAGATCGAGCCCGCGGTGGCGATAGGAGCAGTCCCAGTTGCGGCAGAGGCCGAAGGGGTCGGTCAGCGTGCCGACGACGGGCCAGTGGAACTCCGGGATCGCGGTGGGAATGATGATCTGCTGGCCGATCACGATCTCATTCGCCTCTTCAACGCCGTGCGCGGGGTCGGCGAGGATGTCGGCGATGTCCAGCCCGTGGTAGCGGGCGATGCCCTGGAGCGTGTCGCCGGGCTGCACGGTGATCAGCGCGCCGTCGCGGTTGGGAATGCGCAACACCGTGCCCGCGGGGACCCACTGGTCGGCGGCCAGCCAGCTGTTGTTGGCGAGCAGCGTCTCGGGCAGGACGCCGAGGTCGGCGGCGACGTATTGGACCAGATCGGCCTGCTCGACGACGGCGTCGCGGGCGACGACGGGAGTCGGCTCGACGCCGCCCAGCCGCAGCCGGTCGCCTTCGTGGATCAGGTCCGAGGTGCGCTCGGGATTGTGCGAGCGCAGCTGCTCAAGGGTTAGGCCGTGCTGCTCGGCGATGCTGGAGAAGGTGTCGCCGAGCACGACGGTGTAGGTGCGCTGGCGGGCGGGCAGCGCGGGGACGGTGCCGGGCGGGCGGATGATCTCGCCCACCCAGGGCGCCTTGAGCACCTGGCCGACGTAGATCGTGTCGAGATCGACGTTGGGGTTGAGCCGCAGCAGCTCGCTGAGCGTCGTGCCATGCATCTCGGCAATCCGCGTCGCGTTGTCGCCGGCGATCACGACGTAGTCGGTGAGCACCTGCGTTTGGTCGTCGTCATCGAGGCTGATTGCCGGCACGAGCGCGTCGGGCATCGGGATGCGCAGCACCTGGCCGACGAGGATCACGCTGAGACTGTCTCTGTTCGCTTCTTGCAGCTCTTCGAGCGTGACGCCGTGGATCTCGGCGATCCGCGTCGCGTTGTCGCCGGCGGCGACGGTGTACTCGATGCCCAGCGTGCTCGTGGAGCGGGAGGCGGCGGGCGACGCGGTGGCGGTGACGGCGGCCTGCGAGGGCGCGGTTGAACTGGTCGAGCCGGCCGAACCAGCTGAGCCGGCCGAACCGCTTGAGGCGGCGGCCGCCGACCCGCCTGAGCTGCCGCCGGAGAGCCTGAGCTCGACGCCGACGGGGATTGCGGCGGGATCGATCGTCGGGTTGAGCGCGGCGATCTGGTCGACGCTCAGGCCGAAGCGGTGCGCGATCCCCCAGAGCGTGTCGCCCGGCTGAATGGTGTACCGCTCGGGCGCGGCGGGGGATGTTGCGGAGCCGCCGGCCTGCACGCTGGAGACCGTGCGCCCGCCGGCGGACGGACCGGTCCGCTCGCGGGCGTTGTCGGGCAGGCGCAGCTCCTGGCCGATCACGATCTGGTCGGCCGATTCGATCGCGTCATTCAGCGCCAGCAGGACGCTCACCTCGACGCCGAAGCGGGCGGCGATGCCGCCGAGCGTGTCGCCCGGCCGCACCGTATAGCTCTCGGCCAGCGCGGGGGCGGCGAGCGCGAACGCGGCGGCGAGCGCGATCAGCGCCGCCGCAAGGGAGGCGCAGGCGGCAATCGCGCGTTGCGCTCGCGGTCGTCGCGTGGTCATTCGCATCTGCTGCTCATGTCGAATCCAATCGGCGCGGATTTCGGCGCCGCTGTCTCACTCTATGCAGGCATCCAGGCCGCTCAGTGTTGAGCGCGTGCTAACTTTCGCGGGTGGGCACATAAGCGCCGATAGGACGATCCACACAGGCCGAACAGGCCAGTCGGATCGAGCGAAGCGCGCAGGACAGCGGCAGGACAGCGACAGAACAGCGGAGGAGAGCTGATGAGTTACGAAACGATCGAGGTGACGCGCGAGGGTTCGGTGGGGCTGATCCGCAAGAATCGCCCGGAGAAGCTGAATGCGTGGACGCAGCAGATGGCGGCGGAAGAGCGGGCGGCGATTTCCGCGTTCAACGCGGATGGGGATGTGGCGGCGGTGGTGCTGGCGGGCAACGGGCGCTCGTTCTGCGCCGGCCTGGATCTGCAGCAGCAGCGAGCGGATGTGGATAGCGGGGAAGCCGCGCGCCGCGCCGGCGAAGCGCCGGACGAGCACGACGAAACGTGGGTGGACTTCTGCGTGGCCAGCAAGCCGCTGATCGCCGCGGTGCACGGCTACGCGGTGGGCGTCGGGGTGACGACGATTCTGCCGTTCGACTTCCGCATCGCCGGGGAGAGCGCGCAGTTCGGCTTTCGCTTTGTCAAGATGGGCCTGCTGCCGGAGGCGGCGAGCACGACTCTGCTGCCGCGCCTGGTCGGGATGGGCGCGACGCTCGACTGGTGTCTGACGGGGCGCTTCGTAGGCGCGGCGGAAGCGCGCGAGGCGGGCCTGGTGCGCGATGTGGTGCCCGACGACGAGCTGGTCGATCGCGCGCTGGCGCTCGGCGAAGAGCTGGCCGAGAACCCCGCCGCGACCCTGCGCCGGGTGAAATCGTTGTTTTCGCAAAATTCTTTGGAACGCGACATTGCGGTAGTGCAACGCCGCGAGGGAGAGGCCCTAGAGTGGGCGATGCAGACGCCGGAACACAAAGAGGCGATCCGCGCATTCCTCGAGAAGCGCCCGCCGAAGTTCCCGCGCTGATGTGGCGGCCCTGGGGGGACTCAGGGAGATCGAAATGTCCGAGCAAGCCGGCACGCACAGCGTGCCCCTGGGCGGCGGTGCGGCCGAAGGGCCGGAGCGCCCGCCCGAGTTGGCGACCCATTCCGCGGCGGTTCCGTTCGAGACCAGCGGCTACAGCGAGCGCAGCCGGCGCGGCTGGAAGCCCTGGGCGATCGTCGGCGTCGCGATCGCGGTGCCCGCCGCGGTCGCCGCGGCGCTGGTCGTGACGCTGGGCGGCGGCGGCGACGCCACGCCGGCCCAGCAGGCCGCCCCGACCGTCGCCGCGCCGACGCCGATCGTCGAGCAGGTGGCGACCCCGCCCAGCGTGGCCGCGCCGCAGCGCACGACTCCGGTCGCGCCCGCCCGCCCCGCGACCACGGCCGCGGCGGCGACGGCGCAGCCCGCGGCCACCAGCGCCGCGGCGGCGCCCGACCGCGCCAGCAGCGCCGCGGAGACCACGACGCAGACGGCGAGCACCGCCGTGGCGGCGACCGCCGCCACGGAGCTGGCCACGCCGGAAGAGCGGCTCGGCGCCTGGCCGGAGATGGTGCAGGTGACGATCGTCGAGGGCGACAGCCTCTGGGCCCTGGCCAACGAGTACGAAACGACCGTCGAGGCGATCTCGATGCTCAACGCGATCGCCGATCCGTCGGAACTGGCGGTGGGCGACACCGTCACGATCCCGGTCGGCTTCGCCGAGACGCTGACGCCGGCCGAGGCGGTCGTGGTTGAGGAGTCGAGCGCGAGCGGCGGCGAGGCGGCCGAAGCGGCGGCGACCCAGTTCGCGGTCACCCCGCCGGCCGACACGCCGCTGAGCGAATGGCCGAACACGGTCGAGTGGACGCTCCAGCTGGGCGACAGCCTGTCGAGCCTGGCGATCACGTTCGAGACGACGCCTGAGGCGATCATGACGCTGAACGCGATCGAGGACGCGAACTTGGTCTTCGCCGGCTCGACGATCGTGATCCCGGTCGGCTACAGCGGCGCGGCCGGCGAGGGCGAGTCGGCCACGGAGCCGGAGACGACCACGCAGTCGGCGGTGACGACTACGGAGTCGACGGCCACCACGACGACCCAGGCGGCGGCGACCAGCGACGGCAGCGAGGGAGCCTCCGACGGGGACTACCTCGAGGGCGACGCCGTGACCACCACCACCACGGCGCAGAGCGGCGGCGCGACGAGCGACGACGGGGATTACCTCGAGGGCGACGCCGTGACCACCACCACGGCGCAGAGTGGCAGCGGCGGCGGGGACTACCTCGAGGAGTAGCCGCCACGCGCGCCGGCGCAGCTCGGACTCGGACGCGATCCCCCCGCAGCTTGGCTGCGGGGGTTCGCTCGGCACGTTGCTGGGGCGCGTGGGGGGGGGGCGAGCCGTCGCCAGCCGGTCTTTCGCCCACCACCCCAACTGTCAAAACCCTGCGCACCCCTCCGTCATTCCTGCGCGCCCCTCCGTCGTTTCTGCGCCCCCTCCGTCATTCCTGCGCAGGCAGGAACCCGCGCACCCACCCCAACAACCCCCACCCCCTTCCCCAATTCATCCCTCCCCCCTTCCAGGGGGGAGGTTAGGTGGGGGGTGCGAGGCAACGAGCGGCGCACCAAGCCCGCCACGCCCCATCGGTTCCCGTGCGCCCGGTTCTTGCCTACGCAGGAATGACGGAGGGGTGCGCAGGAATGACGCGAGGGTGGCGGCTTTACCCGTCGGCGGTCACCGTGCGGCTGCTGAAACGCCACTGGCCGTCGACCTTGACCAGCGTGTCGTTGTAGCGGCCGGTGATCATGCTCTTCGCGCCGTCGTTGGTCTGGATCAGGTTGAGGTAGCAGGTGTGGGTGGCGGAGTCGCCCTCGCCTTCCACGATGTGGTTGTTGGTCCAGTGGCGCGCGCCGGCCATGCCGGTGCCGAAGCCGGCGGCGAACTGGGCCAGCGCTTCGTGGCCCTCCTGGACGCCCTGGGCGGTGTTGAACGTGCCGTCCTCGGTGAAGGTGCCGGCCCAGGCCTCGGGGTCGCCGTAGTCGATGGCGTGGTTGTAGCGGGCGGCGAGTTGCAGAATTTCCAGCGTGTCGGCGGCGGCGAGCGGCATTGGGTGGGGTCCTTTCCCGTGAGAGGTGTGTACGCCGCGCAGGATAGCGCAGCCTCAGCCGCCGTGCAGGCCGTCCAGCAGGCCGGCGGCGCGGGCGGCGTCCAGCTGTTGGGCGACGGTTTCGGCGGAGCGGTGCGCGCCGTGCTCGAAGAGCAGCAGGGTGAGCAGCGCGACGCTGAGCGGCTCTTCGGCGGCGTAGCTGCGCCAGAGCCAGGCGAGCTGGGCTTCGGGCGCCGCCTCAGCGGGGAAGTCGTGTGCGCGTTGCGCGGCGGCGGCCAGCAGCGCGGGCAGGCGCTCGCGCTCGTGGTCGGTCAGTTGGACGCGCGGAGGCACGACTATGCTCTCCAGGTGGGCCGCAGGCCGGCGGAGGTGAGGGCGCGCAATGGCGGGACCGCTCGCAGGCTACCGAATTCTCGATTTCACCCGCTTTCAGCAGGGTCCCTACGCGACGGTGATGCTCTCGGACCTGGGCGCGGAGATCTGGAAGGTGGAGCCGCCGGGCGGCGATCCGGGGCGCGGAGTCGACTCGACGGGCGAGGAGTTCAACCGCTATTTCGAGGCGCATGATCGGGGCAAGCGCTCGATTGTGCTCGATCTGCGCTGCGAGGCGGGGCGCGAGGCGGCGCTGCGAATGGCCGCCAGGGTGGACGCGGTGATCGAGAACTACCGCCCGGGCGTGATGGAGCGTCTGGGGCTGGGTTTTGACACGCTGCGCGAGGTCAATCCGGCGATCGTGATGGTCTCCGCCTCGGCGTTCGGCGCGCTGGGGCCGCAGGCGGGCGAGCCGGGCTACGACGTGATCGGGCAGGCGACGGGCGGGGTGATGACGCTGCACGCGGCGAACGCGGAAGCGGAACCGGTCACGCTGCCGGGCGGTTTCGCCGATCAGGTGGGCGCAATGCAGGCCTGTGTGGCGATGCTGGCGGCGCTGCTGGAGCGCGAGCGGAACGGCGAGGGCGCACGCGGGCAGCAGGTGGATGTCTCGCTGCTCGGCTCGCAGATCGCGCTGCAATCGGTCTACCTCACCGGCTACCTGCGCACAGGCGAGCAATCATTCCACCGCCGCCGGCGCATGCCGACCTTCACCTTCTACCAGGCGAGCGACCGCCGCTGGTTCGTGCTGGCGGTGATCGACCCGCGCAACTGGAGCGCGCTCTGCCGCCTGCTGGAGCATCCGGAATGGGAGGATGATCCGCGCTTCTGCGACGCGGCGGCGCGGATGGCGAACTCGGACGCGCTGGAAGCCCTGCTCGAAGAGGCGTTTGCGCAGGACGATCGGGACGGCTGGTTGCGGCGGCTGCGCGAGGCCGACATCCCCTGCGCGCCGGTCAACGACTACGAGGCGCTGGCTGCCAGCGAGCAGGTCTGGGCCAACGGCTATCTGACCGAGCTGGCCGACGAGCAGGGCGAGGCGCGGCGAGTGGTGGGGATGCCCTGGCGCTTTTCGGAAACACCGGGCGCAGTGCGGGGGCACGCACCCAAACTTAATGCCGACGCCGACGCGATTCTGGCGGCGTGCGGCTACGCCGCCGACGAGATTGCCGAGCTGCGCGCGCGGGGCGCGACCCCGCCCGCGCCATCGAATGGAGATGCGAAATGAGCGAGACGCCGCAGCAGGTGCGGGAGTTTTGGTCGCAACGGCTGGGGATCGACGCGGCCGCCGCCGACAGCGTGCTCTCCGCGGCGCTCTCGCGCGGCGGCACATTCGCCGAGCTGTATTTCGAGCACAAGCGCAGCGGCGCGCTGAGCTACGAGGATCAGCGGGTTGCGTCGGCGCAGTCCAACGTTTCGCAGGGCGTCGGCGTGCGAGTGGTGGAAGGCGACGCGGTGGGCTACGCCTACAGCGAGGATTTGTCGCCGGAGGCGATGCGGCGGGCCGCGGCCACGGCTGCCCAGATCGCGCACGGCGCAGACGATGAAGTAGCGCCGATCGACATTACGGCGGCGTCCTATCCCGCCGATCGCTACGCCGCGCCCGCGCCGACGACCGACGCGCCGCTGGCGGAGAAGGTCGAGCTGCTGCGCCGCGCGGACCTGGCGGCGCGGGAGTACGACGCGACGATCGGCTGGGTGGAAGCGTCGCTGGTGGACGAGGAGAAGCGCGTACTGATCGTGCGCAGCGACGGTCGGATGGTCGCCGACTTTCAGCCGCTGGTGCGGTTCAACGTGTCCTGCCGCTCGGATTTGGACGGCGAGCGTCGGATGGCGCGCTGGGGCGGCGGCGGGCGCATGGGCATGGCCTACTTCGAGCAGCACAGCCCCGAAGCGCTGGCGCAGGAGGCCGCCCGCCAGGCGCGGCTGCAACAGGACGCGCAGGATGCGCCGGCAGGGGCGTTTCCGGTGGTGTTGGCGGCGGGCGACTCGGGCATCCTGCTGCACGAGGCGGTGGGACACGGACTCGAGGCGGATTTCAACCGCAAGGAGACGAGCAACTACTCGAAGCGGATTGGGCAGTCGGTCGCGTCGCCGCTGGTCACGGTGCTGGACGACGCGACGCTGAACGAGAGCCGCGGCTCGCTCAACATCGACGACGAGGGCAACGAGGCGGGGCGCAACCTGCTAATCGAGGACGGCGTGCTGGCGGCGTACATGCAGGATCGGATTTCCGCCGAGCATTTCGGCGTGGGTCCGTCGGGCAACGGGCGGCGGCAGTCGTTCCGCCACATTCCGATGCCGCGCATGACCAACACCTACATGACGGCGGGCGAGGAGGATCCGCAGGACTTAATTCGGCGGGTCGATTTCGGCATCTACTGCAAGGCCTTCTCCGGCGGGCAGGTGAATATCTCGAACGGGGATTTCGTCTTCTCGGTGACGGAGGGCTACCTGATCGAGCAGGGCGCGATCACCGCGCCGATCCGCGATGTGAATCTGATCGGCAACGGGCCCGACGCGCTGAGCAAGGTGACGGGCGTCGGCCACGACCTGGAAATGAGCGACGGGCGCTGGACCTGCGGGAAGAACGGCCAATCGGTGCCGGTCGGCGTGGGCATACCGACGGTGCTGGTTTCGGAGATGACGGTGGGCGGAACGCAAATGCGCTCCGGCGGGATGTCGGCCTAATGCCGGCGCAGGAACGCGGACCGCTCGAGCTGGCGGCGCAGCTGCTCGAGTTGGCGCGGCGGGCGGGCGCGGAGCAGGCCGACGCGGTGGCGGTGGCGTCGACCAACTCCTCGACCGAGGTGCGGATGCAGCGGGTGGAGAAGATCGAGGAGGCGGCCTCCCGCGCGGTCGGCCTGCGGGTGATCGTGGACGGACGCCAGGCGGTGGTTTCGACCAGCGATGTAACCGACGCGGCGCTGGCCGAGACGGCGCAGACCGCGCTGGAGCTCGCGCGGGTTTCGGAGCCGGACCCGCACGCGGGGCTGCCCGATCCGGCCGAGCAGGCCGGCCGCCCGGCGGAATTGGGGTTATACGACGAGGCAATCGCGGAGCTGGACGGCGAGGAGCGCGCCCGCCGCGCGCTGGCCTGCGAGCAGGCGGCGCTGGACGCCTCGCCCCAGATCGGCAACAGCGGCGGCGCGGCGTTCAGCACGCGGTTGAGCGCGTTCGCGCTGGCCGACAGTAACGGTTTCGCGGGGGAATATCGCGGCGCGTCGGCGTCGCTCTACGTCGAGGTGATGGCGCAGGAGGAGGACGGTCGGCTGCGCAACGCGGGCTGGTTTACGGCGGCGCGGCAGCTGCACCGTCTCGACGATGAGGCGTCGGTGGGCCGCGAGGCCGCCGCCCGCGCGCTGCGCCAACTGGGCGCCGAAAAGGGCGAGACGCGCGAAGCGCCGGTCGTCTGGGAGCCGCGCATGGCCGCGGGCCTGGCAGGGATTGTGGCGCAGGCCGCGAGCGGCGAGGCGCTCTACCGCGGCTCCACCTTCCTGGCCGGGCGCGAGGGCGAGCCGGTAGCGTCGGCGCTGCTATCGATCGACGACGACCCAACGCTGCCCAGCCAGCTCGGCTCGCGCCCGTTCGACGGCGAGGGCGTGGCGACGCGGCGCAATCCACTGCTCAAAGCGGGGGTCTTCCGCGGCTTCCTGTTCGACTGTTACAACGCGCGGCGGCTGAATGCCGTTACGACGGGTTCGGCGGTGCGCGATGTCGGCGGGCTGCCGATGATCGGCTCAGGCAATCTCATCATCGCGGCGGGGGAGACACCGGCGGAGCAGATTGTGGGGGATGTGCAGGACGGGCTGTATCTGACGACGCTAATGGGCTTCGGGATCAATCTGACGACGGGTGATTTTTCGCGCGGCGCAGCGGGGATTCGGATTCGGAACGGCGAGCTGGCGGAGCCGGTCAGCGAGGTCAACGTTTCGGGGAATCTGCGGGAGATGCTGCGGGAGATTGACGCAGTGGGCGATGACCAGCAGTGGTTCGGGCAAACGGCGGCTCCGACGGTGCGAATTGAGCGAATGACGATCAGCGGGGTGTAGGACGTGTTCACGCTTCCCCCTCCCGCAAACCCCACCATCCCCACACTGTCGCTTGTCATACTCGCGCAGAATTCAGATCCGTCATACCCGCGCCCCGCCGCGGGTATCTCGCTCGCGGTGAGCGCCAAGCCCCGTTCTCGCCCCCAAACTCCGCACGCTCCCCCCGTCATTCCTGCGCAGGCAGGAATCCAGGCGACATCCAGCGTCAGTGCACGCCTTGACGGCTCGACGGCCCACCAGAGCCACGTCTGCGCCGACGCCGAACACCCAGGCCCAAATCAGCCCACATCCACTGCGTAGGTTCCTGCCTGCGCAGGAATGACGGTTGGGGGCTGGAGGTTATTCGGTGGAGAGGTGGAGGATGGCCGACGAGCGCACGCTGGGGAGGTTGGTGGTGTCTTGCAGAATTTGCAGCTCCAGGTGGACCTCCCGCCCTGCGCCAGCCGAGTCAATCCGAGTAATCTGCCCGGTAATCGTAATCGGATTCCCGTGGTAATCAGGCCGCCGAAACGCCGATTGCAGGCGCACCAGCTCGCCATCCGGCTGCGCAAGCTTGCGCAGATAGGAGATCAGCAACCCCGATTTCATCTCCGCCGGCACGATTGGACCGTCCAGCCCCGTCGCTCTGGCCGCCGCCGCGTCGTAGAAGATCGGAATGCCGAAGCCCGTCGCATCGAGGAAGCGGCGCACCTGCTCGCTGGTGGGGGTGAGTTGCAATTCGGGCAGCGGCGCGCCTTCGCGCAATTTGGGCAGGCGAAGCGAAGCCGTCACGAGGTCGGTTAGTTAAACGCGATGGTGGCGGCGGCGCGGACGGAGCGCTCGCCCTGGGGGTTGTCGATGTGCAGCTCCAGGTCGGCGTAACGCTTGCCGTCTTCTTCGCGCAGTTTGGTCACTTCGCCGCCGATCGTCATTTCGACATTGTGCAGGTCGGGGCGGCGGTGGTTGAGCTGGAGGCGGGTGATGGTGTGCGCGCCGAACTGGCGGCGCAGGTATTGGTCGAGGAAGCCCTGCTTCATGTTGCCGGGGATGATCGGCCCGGGCAGCCCCATCTTCTCTTTGGCGAAGTCGGCGTCGAGGAATTGCGGACCGCTGTTGCCGGTGGCTTCGCAGAAGGCGAGCACCTGGTCGGTGTCGGGGGTGCGCTGCTCGTTGGGCAACTCGCCGCCCTCGCTGAGCGATTCGTAGTTGAGTGGCATTTGTGCGTTACTCCCCGGTGTGGCGCTGTTGGAAGTGGGTGACGGTGCGGCGCACGCGGGCCACTTCGTCGCCGTGCTGATTGGTGTAGACCCATTCGTGGTGGACGAAGAGGGAGTGCCCGACGCGCCCGCCGATGCGCTCCTGGATGTCGGCCACGCGGGGCACGATGGTCATCGTGTCGCCGAGGTGGATCGGCGCGGCGACCTGCCAGGCGTCGGCGGCCATCAGCGCGCGCTCGGGAGCGTCGGGCACCGAGAGTTGCCGCTGGCGGGTGCTGGTCGTGAGCAGCGCGTAGGTGGGCATCGGATACGAGGCGTCCTCCGCTTCAACGGCAGCGAGCAGGTCGGCGTCGTCCTCGTTGAGCGCGCGCATCAGGCGCAGCACGCGCTCCGCGTCGATCGTGTCCTGGGCGGGTTCGCCCTCGGAGCCGATCGCGGCCTCCATCGCCGGGGTGATCAGGCTTTCGTCGTCGGACATGGGCAAGGCTTTCGCTGGTGGTGGCGTCGCTGCGCATTATCGCGCGGCGGCGCGGCTTGGACAATTGGCGTGTTCACACTTCTGCTGCGCCCACACCCTCGTCGTGCCCACGCAGGAATGCGGGAGGGGGCGCAGGTTCCTGCCTGCGCAGGAATGACGGTGGGGGCCGGCGCTCAGGCGCAGTCACCGCCCAGGTAGGCGTCGAGGTCCTGGCAGTGCTCGATGTAGTGGTGGCTGACGGTGCCCTCGACGAGCTGGTTGATAGTTTTGCCCGGACCGAAGCGCGCGGGATCGACGGCGGCGATGTTCTCGCGGAAGCGCGCGTGCTCGCTCTCAAACGCGGCGCGCGCTTCGGACCAGGGCTGGTCGACGCGGTCGCGCACGAATTGGACATTCCAGGCGTTGAAGTCGTCGTAGCTCACCCCGTCCGGCGTGGGGCGCTGGCCCTGGCGCATCCGCTCCACCGCCGCGTTCATCTCGGCCAGCCAGCCGTGGATGTGGTGGAGCAGTTGCAGGACGGACCATTCGCCGATCGCGCCCTGCCAGGTTCCGTGGGCTTCGTCGATGCGGTCGAGGCGCCGGCGCAGCTCGGTTTCGGCGTGGTCGATCTCCTGCAGGACTGTGTCGCGGTCGGTCATGGCGGGCTCCGTTCGGCATTGCTACTCGGGCAGGATCAGGCCGCCGGGGCCCAGCCGCTCGCCGCGGCCGACGCCGCGCTGTTGGAGAGTCTGGAGGATGAAGGGGTTCTGGCGGCGCTCGTCGCCGAGCGTGGTTTGGTCCATGTGGCCGGGCAGCACGATGGTGTCGTCAGGCAGTTGCAGCAGCTTGTCGACGATGCTGCTCATCTCCTGCGCGTAGTCGCCGCCGGGCAGGTCGGTGCGCCCGATGCTCTGGCGAAAGAGCGTGTCGCCGCTGAACAGGATGCCGTGTCCGAAGAAGGAGACGCTGCCGCGCGTGTGGCCCGGAGTGTGAATCGTTTCGAGCCGCACGCCGTCGACTTCGATGGCGTCGCGCTCCGCGACGAAGTGGTTGGGATCGGGCGGCTGCTCGACCTGCATCCCGAATTGCGCGGCGCTTTCGGCGGCGCCGCGCAGGATGTCGAGGTCGTGCTCGTGCATCAGAAACCCAGCGCCGCTAGCGGATTGCACGCCGCGGATGCCGAGCACATGGTCGAGGTGCCCGTGCGAGGCGGCGATCAGCTTGATTTCGACGCCCATATCTTTGGCGAGGTGGATGATGTCGTCGGCTTGCTCGCCGGGGTCGATGCAGATCGCCTCGCGCGTGCGGCGGTTGCCGATCACCCAGCAGTTTTCCTGGAATGCGCCGACGATCAGCCCGCGCACCTCGATTTCGTTGACCCAGTCGTCCTGGTCAGGCTGGTCGGTCTGGTTGGTTTGCGCGTCGTCGGGCATGTCGGTGATATCGCTCACGTCGCCGCTCAGGCGTCGCCGCGCAGCAGGCGGTCGATCTCGTCGAGCACCTCGCGGCTTTCCAGTTGCGGCTCGTCGGGCTGCATGCCGCCGCGCTCGCGGTCGTTGCGCTCTTCCAGCGAGCGCACGTAGTCGCGCACATCGGGCTTGTCTTCGAGCGCGTCGTCCACCTCGCGGCGGTAGCGCTGCATGGCGCGTTCGAGGTGCGAGAGGTCGAAGTCGATGCCGTAGATGCGCCCGAGTTGTTCGAGGATCGCCTTGGTCGCGCCGGGGTTGTGGCGGCTGGTGACGTAGTGCGGCACGGACGCCCACAGCCCCATGTGATCAAGCCCGGCCTGGCGGCAGGCTTCGCCGACGGAGCCGACGATGCCCGTAGGCCCTTCGTAGCGCGAGGGCTCGAAGCCGAGTTGGCGGGAGCGCGCCAGGCTGGAGGACCCGCCCGAGATGCTGGTTGGGCGGGTGTGCGCGACATCGGCGAGCAGCGCGCCGAGCGTGAGCACCTCGCCGACCTCAACCGCGCGCGCCACATCGAGGATCAGCCGGCAGTAGGCGCGCCAGCGGAGGTCCGGCTCGGTACCTAGACCGAGGATCAGATCCCGCTCGGCGCTGGGCAGGCGGAGCACGGTGAAGTCGGTCACGGGCCAGACCACTTCCCGCCGCGCATCGTCGCCGTCGATCCATTTGACGGTGGGGCGATGTTCGGTGAAGACGAAGAATTCGTCGGGGTCGATAGAGGCGAAGGCGGGGGTTTGGGCAAGGTTGCGGAGGTACTTCACCGCGTCGGTTGCCGCGTCCGCAGCATCATTCCAGCCAAAGAAGGCCAGCACGAGCACAGGATCGCGAAGTCCGTCAGGGGTTTCGGAGTAGCGCAGCGCATCCATCCCGCCAGCATAGCGCCGCGCCACCACTGCCGAAGCCGCCCACCACCACTGCCCCACCCCCGCCTCCTCTCCAATTCATCCCTCCCCCCTTCCAGGGGGGAGGTTAGGTGGGGGGTGGAAGCCTGCGCGCGCAAACAGGCCGTTGTGCTGGGCGCCGATCGCCCACTCAACCGCCGGCGCAGGCTCGCTGCGTCGACCCCCCTCTTAGTCTCCCCCTGGAAGGGGGGAGAGATGAATTGGGGTGGCGGGAGTGACGGCAGAGAGGCGAGGACGAGTTGGGTGCTGGGCGCGGCGAGATAGCCGCGGCGAGCGCGGGTTCCTGCCTGCGCAGGAATGACGGGTGGCGAACGCAGGTTCCTGCCTGCGCAGGAATGACGGAAGGGGGCGCGCAGGTTCCTGCCTGCGCAGGAATGACGGGGAGGGCGCGCGCGGGGGTTGGGCATCTGAGGGCGATTGGCGTGGAGATTGCGGCTGCCCTATCCTGTCGGCACAGCGCGGGGCCGCTTGGCTCCGGCTGCCACACTCTGGAGACCTTCGATGCCCACCGCCGACGAACTGCGCGCCTCCGTCGCCGCCGCACGCACCGTGCTGCGCACCGCCATCACCGCTTCCGCGGGCAACTGGGACACGCCCAAAGGCACGGCCGACGACGGCGAAGCCGGCTGGTCGCCCCGCCAGGTCGCCGAGCACGTGATCCCCTCCGAGATCATGTTCGCCGGCGGCATCTGCGCCGCCTGCGGCTACGACGGCCCCGAAAACCCGCTCGGCGGCGAAGCCTCCTTCGCCTCCGCCGATGAGGCGCTGGCCGCGCTCGACGCCGTGACCGCCGCCGCCGACTCCAAGGTCAACTACGTGCAGGACGAGGAACTCGGCAAGTCCGCCGGCGGCGAAGGCATGGCCGCCGTGCCCGTCGCCGGGCTGATGGTGATGGATGTCTGGCACCTCGCCGACCACGCCGCCCAGATGATCACCCCGATGGCCTAGCCGGCCGCCAACGAGGGAGGGCGCCATGCCCACCGCCGACGAACTGCGCGCCTCGGTCGCCGCCGCCCGCGCCGTGCTGCGCACCGCGATCACCGCCGCCGCCGACAACTGGGAGACGCCCAAAGGCGCGGCCGACGACGGCGGCCCCGGCTGGTCGCCGCGCCAGGCCGCCGAACACGCCGTGCCCAGCGAGATGATGTTCGCCGACGCCATCTGCGCCGCCTGCGGCTACGACGGCCCCGAAAACCCGCTCGGCGACGCGCCCTCGTTCGCCAGCGCCGCCGACGCCCTGGCCGCGCTTGACGCCGTCGTCGCCGCCGCCGACTCCAAAGTCGACCACGTGCAGGACGCCGAACTCGGCAAGGAGACCGCCGCCTTCGGGTTCGACGCGGTGTCCGTCGCCTGGCTGATGGAGATGGACGTCTGGCACCTCGCCGACCACTCCGCGCAGATGATCAGCCCGATGGCCTAGCCGCCGCGAACAGGGAGGCCGCATGCCCACCGCCGACGAACTCCGCGCCTCGGTCGCCGCCGGGCGGACCGTGCTCGCCCACGCCGTCGCGATGGCCGCCGAGCGCTGGGAAACGCCCGGCCCCGACGAGGCCGACGGCCCCGGCTGGTCGCCCCGCCAGGCGACCGAGCACGCGCTCCAAGTCGAGCTCGAATTCGCCAAGGCGATCTGCGCCGCGTGCGGCTACGACGCGCCCAACAGCCCGCTCGACGGCAAGATGTCGTTCGCCTCGGCGGACGACGCGTTGGCCGCGCTGGCCGATGTGAGCGCGGCGGTCGACGCCGGCGTTGAGCTGGTGCGCGACGATCAGCTGGGCGCGTCGACCGACGAGGGAATGATCTCCGGCGTGCCCGTGCAAGACATGCTGGGCCTCGCCATCTGGCACCTGACCGGCCACGCTTCGCAAGTCTTCGGTCCGATGGGAGGCTGACAAATGCGGCGCCTCGTCACTCTCGCCATCCCGCTGATCGCCCTGCTGCTCAGCAGCGGCGCGGCGCTGGCCGCCGGCGCGGAGGGCGGCGGGCTGGGCGCGGGCCCGATCATCGGCATCGTCATCTCGATCACCCTCGCCGCGCTGCTGGTCGGCGGCTCGCTCGCCTACATCCTGCCCAAACCGCCCAAGCGCTGAGCGCGGTGACCGAACCCGACCAACCGGCCGGCGGCTCGCCCTTTCAGCCGCAGCACTTCCGCAAATTCGACGAGTCGGACGACGCGCTCTTCTACGCCGAGCCGCGCTTCGTCGCGCATATCGACGACGCCGCAATCGCCGCCCTCTCCGCGCACTACGCCGAGGTGCTAACGCCCCAAGACCGCATCCTCGACCTGATGTCGTCCTGGATCTCCCACCTGCCCGAGGGTTACAAACCAGCCAAAGCGGCCGGACTGGGCATGAACGCCGACGAGCTCGCGCGCAACCCCGCGCTCGACGAGTGGGTCGTCCAGGACCTCAACCAGAATCCGCAACTCCCCTGGCCCGAAGCGAGCTTCGACGCCGTACTGATCGCCGTCTCCGTCCAATACCTCCAGCGCCCGCTGGAAGTTTTCGCCGAAATCGCCCGCATGCTCGAACCCGGCGGCCTCTGCGTCGTCTCGTTTTCCAACCGCTGCTTCCCCACCAAAGCCGTAACCCTCTGGCAAGCGCTGGGCGACCACGATCACGCGCAGTTAGTAGGCGCCTACTTCCACCACAGCGGCGGCTTCGAGCCGGCCCAATGGTACGAGCGCAAGCAGCCGGGCGCAGACCCGCTCTACATCGTCCAAGCCCGCGCGGCGGCATTCGGCGGCTAGGGTGCGCTCACAGCTACCCAACTGCTACACCCAGACTTCCCCTTACCGCTCTGCCCTCTCCTTTCCGGCCCCTCCCCCCTCTGAGAGGGGAGAGCACCCCAATTCATCCCTCCCCCCTTCCAGGGGGGAGGTTAGGTGGGGGGTGGGAGGCCGCGAGTGCCTATGACGGCTTCCTGTAGCGAACTGGATCGATCTGGCGCTACGTCAAGAGGCTGATATCTACTCCAAGGGCTTCCAAAACGACACCCGTGCCAAGAACAACGAGTCCACCCGCTGTCTTGCGCCGGACGGACAGAGCATGGTTTAAGGCGTCCGCTTCCAGCTTAGACTTCGCCTCAGTCTCATTGATCATCGGCCGTCGGCCACGCCTCAGGTCATGCCAAGTAAGGTTGAATGCGAACGTGTCCGGATCTTGGTAGTACTGCGTCTTCCCCCTCGTCTTGGCAACGACTTGAAACACTTCCGGTGCCTCAGGATTGATGACTGAGTCGTACCATTCCGTAGCGTAATAGCTAGCGGACATGAGGTCCAAGCCGGCTGATGCGGGAGGCCAGCTCAGGAACATAGACCATGCGGCGCAAATCAGTCGCCACGGAGCTGACCACCTCGAGCTCGCTTGCGCTTGGGTGGCATCCGCTGAGCCATCGGTTGACTGGTCGCACTGCCTCGCGTGCGTCGGCTGATCACCTGCCATGGCGTTTCCCTCCTACCTACGTCCGCGTCAAAGCGGAACATACAGACATTTTGGATGTTGCGACCGTGCTGACTTTAGTGCCGTCGGGCGTCTTCGTCCCGGTTTTGCACGGTCGCGCGACGAGCATTATCAGAGAGCCGTTCAGCATCAGCCCGGCCGTGGTGGTGAAGGCCGTGGCCGTGGCGGTGGCATCGGCTTGGCACCCTCCTTGATGGGGGTCTGTGGCTGATTGGGCATCACTCACGCTCCTTCGGGTTCCCTGGCGTTCGAGGCGGCCTGCTCACCTTCGGCGCAGGTCCTGGCGGTGCTGGCTTCGCTCCCCTCGTGAACGTTTCGCTGGGCTTCGCGTCCCTGGTGAATGTCTTGGGAGCGTCGCTGGCTCGGAATCGTGATGCCACAGGAAGTCCTCCTTTAGGTCCTGCCGATCGAGCGAACTTCGACACGATCAATCTCCGCCATCGCTGTCAGGCGCGCCCGCTTGCTTATCGGTCTCAGCGCGACTCGCGCTCGGATCGACACGATCAAGCTGGGCAGGAATTGTGTCCTCCGCCACTGGGGGAGCCAGAAACGGAGGAGCAGGTTTAGCCCCATCCTCAACGTACAGCTCCTCTGCTTTTAGCAGAGCCGGCGCGGGCCTGGCACCCTTCATGCCGTCCACGAATTCGTCCGGCGAGTCGAGCTCGCTTCCGTCGTCCACAGTGTCAATGGTCATCAGTGCCCACCTTTCGCCATTCGGCCGCGCTTCTTGTTCTCCCGGCGCAGCCCACTCAAGGTTAGCGTGTTCGACTTGATCCGGTTGCAGGGGCCGCAGAGCAGCAGCCTGTTCGAGATGTGGTTGAGGCCGCCGTCGGAGCGCGGCGTGTTGTGGTCGAGCTCGAGGTAGAGCGGGTCGTCGAACTCCCGATCGCAGCCCGCGCAGAGGATGCCGTTCTGCCCGATCAGAAAGTCCTTCATCTCCTCCCGGCTCATCTTCGGGCCGGGCGGCTCGGCGACTTTGATCTTGAGCTTGAGCGGCGGCGCGGCGACTTCGCCCTCGTCGGTGCGCGCCGGCGGCGCGGTCGAGTAGCCGACATCGGCGACGCTGAACATCCGCCCGCCTGTCTCGCCGCCCGGCGCGGCGAGCCCGGCGGTCTGCAACCGCTGAATCACCATCTCGTGCGCCTGGTCCCAGATATCAATCCCGATCCATTGCCGCCCCAATCCTTCCGCGGCGATCGGCGTCGTAGCGCAGCCGCAGAACGGATCGAGCACGAAATCGCCCTCGTTGCTCGATGCCGCAATCATCCGGCGGTACAGGTCGAGCGGCTTCTGCGTGGGGTAGCCTGTGTGGTCCTTGCCGTACGGCCGCGCGATGCCGCGCCACCAGTCCTCAACGACTTTCCCTTTCGGATCAGGCTTGTAGGTCTTGCCCGGCGCGCGCGTGTCGTCGCCGGCAAAGACGGTCGCTTTGTAGTCCGAGTCGTAGGGCACGCGCACGTCATCGAAGTTGAAGATGTACTCGCCCGACTTGCTGTAGCGCAGGATCACGTCGTGCTTCTTCGGGAAATCGCGCTTCGATTGGCCGCCGCCCGAATAGCACCAGATGATCTCGTTGCGGAAGTTCTGCTTGCCGAAGATCGCGTCCAACAGCGCCTTGAGGTAGTGGCTGGCAGTCGGATCGCAGTGCAAGTAGAGCGTGCCGTCGTCCCGCAGGATGCGGTGCATCTCCATCAAGCGCACGCCCATGAAACAGAGAAACGCGCCCATGTCGTCGCCCCAGGTCAGCCGCGTCCAATCAATCACCGCCCACGCCGCCGGCCAGTCGTCCTGGATCGCATCGATCCAGTCGGGGTGGAGATCTTCTTCCCAGCGCCAGCGGTCCTGGAACTTCGCGCCCTTTGCCAAGCCACCCGGCGTGGCGTTGAATGTCTTGTTCTTGTTGAACGGCGGATCCGTCGCGATCAGCTGCACCGTCTCGGAGTTCATCCCGCGCAGAAAGGGCAGGTTGTCGCCGTGGTAAAGCGTGCGGTTGGCGAAGTTGGGGACGCCCATGGGGTTCCTCAGCGGCGCGCCGCCGATTGGCGCTTCGCCAGCATACACGTTCGGAGAGCGGCGGCGGCTCGGGACTTCGCACCCCCCACCTAACCTCCCCCCTGAGAGGGGGGAGGGATGAATTGGGGAGGGGGCGGGTGGTGGGCGCGATCAGTGTGAACAGGCCCTACCGAAACTCCGGAATCACCGACTCCGCGAAGGCCTGCGCCGGCTCGATCGTGTCGCGGCCGAAGAACTCGATCATGAACATGTCGCAGCCCAGCTCGACATGCTTGGCGATGCGCTGCTTGATCATGTCCGGCGTGCCGGTCAGCGCCATCTCGCCGGCCGGGTTGCCCATGTGGCCGCCGAAGATTTTCTGCGCGCGCTCGACCATCGGGCCCAGCGCCTCTTCGCTCTCGGCCAGCGTGACCAGGCACTGCTGCGAGACGCGGATTTCCTCAGGGTCGCGCCCCAGCCGCTCGGCGTGGCCGCGCAGCACCGAGACCTTGTGCGCCAGATTGTCCTGCGCGCCCGCCGAGTTGTTCCAGATGTCGGCGTACTGCGCGGCGATCCGCATCGTCACCTTCTCGCCGCCGCCGCCGACCAGGATCGGCGGCACGCGCGGCGGCTTGGGCTCGGTGACCAGCTGGTCGGTGCGGAAGAACTCGCCGTCGAACGTGACCTCTGCCTGGTCCGGGTCCCACATCTGGCGGAAGATTTGCAGCCCCTCCTCGAGCTGGCCGAGCCGCTCGCGCCCGCCCAGGAAGGGCATCCCGAAGTCGGTGAACTCGCGCGGCATCCAGCCCGAGCCGAAGCCGGGGATCACCCGCCCGCCCGCGATGTTGTCCACCGTCGCGATCATCTTGCCCGTGTGCGCCGGATTGCGCATCCCCACCGGGGTGACCAGCGTGCCGATCTGCGCCGACTCCGTCACCGCCGCGATGCCCGCCGCCAGCGTCCACGCCTCGAGCATCGGGATCGCCGGCGACTGCGGCCCGTAGAGGTGGTCGTTGACCCAGAGCGAGTCGAAGCCCAGCTCCTCAAAGGCGGTCGCGGCCCGCTGCGTCTCCTGCCAGCTGCGCTTGATCTGGGGCACCATCACGCCGAAATGGGGGCTGTTGGTCATCGTCGAATCCTTCCCGCGCCCCCGCCGCGGGAGCGCCGCTAGTCTCAGCTCGCGCCCCACAGGCTAGCAGCGCCGCGCGCCGCGCGGGGTTTGACCGCGTTGACACAGTTTTGAGCCACGTCCTTAAGCCATTAAGGACATGGCTCAAAACTGTGTCAACGCGGTCAAACGGCGGTCATGCAGGCCCGTACCACGTGCCGCCCCGCGTCCCGTGCATCACCAGTTGCCCACGCTGCGCCAGCCGCGCGAGCAGCCGCGTCGCCTGGCGCGGCCCAATGCGGCACAGCTCGACCGCCTCGCGCCGCGTGATCCGCCCATTCTGCGCGACGTACTGGAGCGCCATCTGCTCCTGTTGGAGCGGCTCGAAGCCACGCTGCCGCACATAGCCGGAGCGCTCGCCGAGCCGCCGGTAGATCGCGGCCGAGAGCTGCCAGGCCCGCCCCCGCCCCGTGCCGCGCGCCTCCAGCAGCCCGTTTTCGCGCAGCCGCTCCAGTGTCGCGCGCACATCTTCCACGGGCCGTTGCGCCAGGCCGCTCGCCTCGCTCGCGGTGATGCGGCGCTCGCGCTGCAAATGGTTGAGGATCAGCAGATCGTCGACGCGGAGCGGGCGCTCGCTGCGGCTCTCTTCTACCACGAGACGGACGAATTCGAGATTCGCCTCGCCGCCGGGCATCACCAACACGACCGAGGCGTCGGTGCTGCGCTGGTAAGAGGGAGCGGGCCGCCCGTTGCCGACCTGCAGCTCGAAGATCGTGTCGATCCCGCGCGCGGTCCGCTCGACAATGCCGGCGCGCTTGAAGGCGTCGGCGAGCAGCGGGTTGCGCGGCCGCAGCGGCGTGACCAGCAGGTTGTCCAGGCGCACACCCGAGGGAAATCCGCCGGGGTTGGAGACCTCGATGCGATCCGCGTGCCATTGCACATGCACGGCGCCGAGCCGCGTGTAATCGCGGTGCGTCAGCGCGTTCGCCGCGGCTTCGCGGAACGCTCGCAGCGGATAGTCGGGGACGCCGATGCGGGTCATGCCGACCTGAATCTCCCGCTCGCTGTTGCGCGCGCGGAAGCGCGACTCCAGCTCTTCCATCACCCGCAGCAGCGGCCAACGGAAAAAGTCGTTGACCTCCACCTCGCTGCCCGCCAGCACCTGGAACGCGACCTCGTGCGCGGGCAGCAGCGAGGCCAACATACCTTCGCGCCCGAAGAGCAGCAGACCGAGCACGGTCGCCGCCTCATCGCCGTTGCGGCGCTGCACAGCGACCAGCGTTCTGGCCAATTCCAGGTCACTGAGTTCAACCAATGCGGAGTCGCCCGAATTCTCTCGAATGGCGCGTCGGTAGCGCTCGAACTCCAGGGGATCCAGCGCGTCAAAGCCGACTTCGGCAAGCGGCTGCGTCGAGAAGTCCAGCCGCCCGCGGTCCGCCTGTTGCGCCTGCATCTCGTGGAAAAAGAGCGGGCGGCAGTCCGGTTTGCCGTCGCCGCCGATCATCCGGCGAAGAAAGCGGCCCCTTGAGGTCGAGACGGGCGTCTGCGTCGCGGGGACTTCGATCGCCAGCACCTCGCCGCCGCCGCCGGCGATCAGTTCGGCCCGCACCGTGAGCGGCGGTTGCGTGCGGCTGGCGACCAGCGCCTGCACGCGCTGCAGATCCGTCCGTCCGCTCTCGTGCCGCGGGCGCGCGCCGCTCACCTGCCCGTCATCCTCCACCCCGATCAGCAGCCAGGACGCCGCGGCCTCAACGTTGTTCGCGAGGCAAACGACCGCCTCGACCAGGTCGCCGTCGGAGAATGGCGCGCGCGCTTCCCCTTTGAACTCAACGTTGAGCGTCTCGCCGCCGTCGATCAGCGCCTGCAAGTCGTGGGGTGTCAAGAGCGGTACCCGCGCCTCCATCGTCAGGCTAGCAGCGCCCCCGAGCGAACATGACCACTTGGTCATCTTTTTGAACCATGTCTTAAAACCCTTAAGGACACGGTCAAAACCCGGTCAAACATGGTCATATCGGTCAACCGAACCTGCTCCGAAACCCCGCGGCAGCCCGCCAGACCGACCGTTGGGCCGACAATCGGGCGGGCGCCGCGCGCAGCGTTCGGCGCTGCGTGCTCTCCCGGCGCCCAACTTCAGTCGGCGCGCATCCCAAAGTTTGGCCGCGTCCTTATGTCCCCCATGCACATAGTCACATAACGACTTCGGGCTGACGACTTGACAGCGGGGGACCTATACTCCAAATCGCCGTTCCGCACAAGCGCAGGCCGGCGACAGGCAACGGAGTGCTCCCATGAGCGAACGCAACTACTGGACGAAACTCGGACGCCGGACGATGTCCCGACGCACACTGCTGCGGGCGAGCGCCCGCGCCGGGGTTGGCGCGAGCGGTCTGGCGCTGGTCGGCTGCGGCGACGACGATGACGACAGCCAGCAAACCGTCGCGCAGGCGCAGCAGCAGGATCAGCCGCAGCAACAGGCGATGCAGCAGCAGGCCCAGCAGCAACAGGCGGATCAGCAGGCGCAGGCCGCCGCCCAACAGGAGGAGGTGGCCGAAGAGATTGCCGAAGGCGCCGGGGAGACTGAAGAAGAGTGGTCGATGCCCCTTCCGCTCGACCAGGTCGATCTGGACGCTGAGGTGACGATCGCCGTGCCTTCCGACTCCGGCGGGCTGGATCATCACCGAACCGGCAGCGCGCAGAACTACATCAGCCACGGGGCCGTCTACAGCGGTCCGCTCGATCGCGATCCGCGCGACAACTCAATGGCCGCCGGCCTGGCGACGCCGGAGTGGATCGATCCCGTCACCCTGCGCCTGGACATCATCCCGGCCAAGTTCCATGATGGCTCGACCCTGGTCGCCGGGGACATGGTCTTCAGCTACGACCGGATGGGCGGCCTGGCTGAGTATCATCAGGGCGGCGAAACCTCGGATCACCCCGGCGGCTGGGTGCCGGCCTACCCGGCCCGAAGCGCGCTGAACTGGGTGCGCAATGAAGCGCCGGACGATCGCACCTGGTCGATCGAGCTGCCGGCGCCCGATGCGGGCTTCCTGACCGTCAACATGGACGGGTCCGGCGAGGTGACGATCCACTCGCAGGCGGACACCGAAGGCCGCGGCGATCTCGCGCTGGACCAAGAGCCAATGGGCACGGGCCCGTATCGGTTTGTCAGCCACACCGACGACGAGAACTTCATCTTCGAGCGCTTCGAGGATCACTACAACCCGATCGATCACCCGCTGCGGGTGACGCACGTGCCGCACCACAAGCGGTTGATCGGCCTGGTTCGGCCTGAGCTGCAGTCGCGCCTGGCCGGCCTCGAAGCCGGAGAGATCGACGTGATCTCCGAGGGCGTCGGCGTCCAGGCGGCCAAGCCCTACATCGACGATCCCAACTACACCGTGCAGTATCAGCCCGGCGCTGGCTGGTCGGTGCACAACATCTACCCCAACCTCTGGCAGCAGACCACGCCCGACGGCGATCCCAATCCCTTCCTCGATATCCGCGTGCGCCAGGCCGCCAACCATGCGATCAACCGCCGCGCGATCATCGACAACCTGTTCCTCGGCGTCGGCGATATGTCGATGCTCGTCTACAGCGGCGTGCCCGGTTACCCCAGCCCGGAGCAAAAGGCGGAGGTGGTCTTCGACTACAACGTCGAAAAGGCGAAGCAGCTCATGGCCGAGGCAGGCTATGAGGACGGGATCGATGTGCCGCTCTACTACACGCCGGACTGGGGCGGCGATGTGGTCGCCGATCTGGTGCTGGTGGCGTCCCAGGACCTCGCTCAGATTGGCATTCGCGTCACCCCGGTGCCGACGCTCGGCTCTGAGTACTTCACTCCGCAGTACTCCTCGGGCAGGGATGCGGCCCCTTGGGGCCTGTACTGGTTCTATGCGAACGCCGTCCCCGACATCGGATCGATGTGGGAATGCTGTGGCAGCGCCGATGGCTTCTTCACCATCTCCCCGCCTCAAGATCCGCGCCTGCAGGAGCTCTACCTCGCACAGCGGGTGGAGCAGGACCCCGAGCGCCGGCTGGAGCTCATCTCCGAGCTGCTGCTCGAACACACGCGCCAGGCCACCTTCATTTTCATCGTCGAGCCGCCTGACACGGTGGTCACCAGAGCCGATATCAACTACCCGAAGGGAGGTCGGGTCGGAAATCTGAACTTCCTGATGACCTTCGCGATCCAGCGGATCAAGACCTGAGGCCAGTGATTCGATTCGTCATACCCGCGCTTGCCGCGGGTATCTCGCCGAGTCGAGCACGGATGTCGGTTCAGCACACGGCGAGATTGCCCCCGCATCGAGTGCGGGGCAGACTGCTGCGCAGCGCGGCAATGACGAGTTTTGAGGCGGCTGACTGAGCGATGCAGTTCTGGAACTACCTCATTATCCGGCTGTTCCAGGCGATCTTCGTCACATTGTTGGTCGTGACCATCGTCTTCTTCGTCTCGCGCAGCGTCGGCAATCCCGAAGAGAGCATGCTGCCGCCGTTGACGACGACAACGGAGGATAAAGAGCGATTCCGCGAGCTGTTGGGCCTCAACGACGCCCTCCACCTGCAGTACGGCAACTTCCTGCTCGACCTCTTGCAGGGCGACTTCGGCACCTCCTGGCGAGGTGGAGGAGTGTCGACGCTTGATGCGATCGGCGAGCGCGCGATCAACACATTCAAACTGGGCCTGGCCGGCGGCGTCTTCGCGATCGCCCTGGCAGTGCCGTTGGGGATCATCGCGGCCTTGAAGCGCGGAACGGCGACCGATTGGCTGGCGCGCTTCGTGGCGGTGATCGGTCAGGCCACGCCGAGCTTCTGGCTGGGACTGATGATGATCTTCTTCTTCGCCGTCGAGCTGGGCTGGTTCCCGACCGGCGGCGCCAAGCAGGGCTTCCGCTCGTTGATCCTGCCGGCGATCGCGCTCGGCCTGTTCGAAATGGTCGCGATCATGCGGCTGACCCGCTCGGGCATGATCGAGGTGATGGACACCGACTTCATTCGCACCGCGCGGGCCAAAGGGCTGAGCGAGCGGGCCGTGATCTGGCGGCACGGCGTACGCCACGCGCTGCTGCCGGTGGTCACGATGCTCGGCCTCTCGCTCGGCCGCCTGATCGGGGGAACCGTGATCATCGAGATGGTGTTCGCCTGGCCGGGAGTCGGACGGCTGATCATCGACTCGATCCTGCAGAATGACTTCCCCATGGTGCAGGCCTCGATCATCGTGCTGGCCGCCTCGATCGCGCTGACCAACCTGCTGGTCGATGTGTCCTACCGGGCGATCGACCCGCGTATCCGGGCGGGGGCGGCCTGATGGCGCAGCAAGCAGCGGCGACCGCGCCCGTGCAGCCGACCAGGCGGCGCAGCCGAATTCGCTGGCGGCGCTGGCTGGGCCTCTCCCTGCCCGCCCTGATCGCGCTGACGGTGCTCGTGGCGGGACTGCTGGCAGATGTGCTGCAAACGCACGACCCCGAGTTCATCGACCTCGCCGCGCGCTTGCAGCCGCCCGTCTTCGACGGCGGCACCTGGGACCACCCGCTGGGCACCGACGACATCGGGCGAGACATCTACAGCCGGCTCTTGCACGGGGCGCGCGTCTCTTTGATCGTCGTCGGCATCGTGGTGCCGGGCGCAGCGCTGTTCGGCACGCTGATTGGGTTGATCTCCGGCTGGGTGGGCGGCTCCGCAGGCCAGATCCTGATGCGCGTGGTCGATGTGCAGCTGGCGCTGCCGGCGATCCTCTTCGCGGTGCTGCTGGCCAGCCTGGTTGGGCCAAGCCTGACCAATGTGATCCTCATCCTGCTGGTCTGGACCTGGCCCTCCTACGCCCGCCTGGTGCGGGCCGATGTGCTGTCGCTCAGGGAGCGCGACTTCGTGACCGCGTCACGCTCGATAGGCGCCGGCGGCTGGTGGATCATGCGCAAGCACCTCTTCCCCAATGTGCTCAACACCATCGTAATCGTCATGACCCTGGAGGTCGCGCTGGTGATCCTGGCGGAAGCCGCGCTCAGCTTCCTCAGCGTCGGTGTGCCGCCCGGTACATCGTCCTGGGGGCGAATGATCTCCGAAGGCCGCGACACAATGAATGTCGCCTGGTGGCCGATCTGGCTGCCGGGGCTCACCTTGCTGATCATCTCTCTGACCGGCAACCTGATGGGCGACTGGCTGCGCGACGCGCTCGACCCGCGCCTGCGCAACCTGCGCTAGGGCGTGTTCACACTTCCGCTGCGTCCACGCCCTCGTCATACCCGCCAACACAGATCCGTCATCCCTGACAAATCCGTCATTCCCGACAGGTCCGTCATTCCCGACAGGTCCGTCATTCCTGACAAATTCGTCATTCCTGCGTAGGCAGGAACCGCCCGCGCCCTCTCAGGCCTCCGGCGGTGCTGAAACGTCACTTCGGCAACCCGTCGGGATGTCGCGGCGCAAACTCACACTGGAGGTCGACTGGGTTCCTGCCTGCGCAGGAATGACGGAAGCGAGAACAGACCCTAGGGCGTGTGCCCGCTACCGCGCTCGCGCACAACAACCGTGTCAGACCCGCGGCCAGCGCGGGTCTGGAGACGAGCGAAGCGGTCAGTCGGTTGCGCCGAGGTCTTCGGACTCAGGCTGCCCGGCGAGCCTGTCGGCCTTTTCGAGGGCGGCTTGTTTGATGAAGCGAATGAGGTGCCCGCGCGGCTGTCGCGCCTTGAGCCGATCGATTTCTGCCCGATCGAACTCGATCGTGAGGCGCAGCACGCCCGGGCCTTTCAAGGCGGGATCGTAAGGGATTTCCTCGGCCTCGAGGATCGGTGGGCTCATCACGTGGAGTCGGCTGCGGGGCTGGGGCTCGGTCATCGTTGCCTCATTATACCGCCTGGGAAACGGTAGCGGGACTGCTCATCGCGATCTGAGGGCCAGCCGGTGACGATGTGCGACACCGAGTCTCTTCCGGGCGCCTCAAGGATGAACGTCAGCAACCTCCCGGTTCGGTCGAGGCCGCTCAGGCCGACTCGCGCAGCCCGCCGGCTGACTTCTCCGCCGCCTGCCGGTCGGCCTGTTCGAGCGCGACGCGCTTGATGAAGCGGCCGATGCCTTCCGGCCCGTACGGACCGCCCGCCTTGAGGCGCTGCATTTCGTCGGAACTGAATTCCACCCCGATCACGAATGATCCCGGACCGAACTCGGATCGGTCCACCGAAACTTCTTCAGCTTCGGAGATCGGGGGATTCATGATGTGCGCTGGCCGGGACTCATCGCTCATGAGGTGCGCATCCTTCCTCCTGGCCGATTGTATCGCGTTCGCTCGTCAGCGTTCGCGCCCCAGCCGGTGATCACTCGCGAACGGCGGTCCGTCCCCGGAAGCTCAAGGATGAACGTCAACAGCCGCCCGCCGAAGTCGGGGCCGATCATCACCGTCCGTTCGGGCTGGGGCCAACTGTCGCTGCCGGGTTCAGCGATCCTCCGCGAAAGCTGGCGGAAGTACTTCGCCGGCCCGTCCCAGACCTCTTGCGCGTGGTACAACTCCAGCCGATGCTCCCACAGGTGGTCCGCCGTTTCGTCGTCGCCGTACAGACCGTTGCGAGGGATGTCGACCATCGACAATGCCTGCGGTCTTTCGCAACGAAGCCCCGCCGCAAGGCGGGGCTTCGCATTCCGCGCTGTGCGGCGGGCCAGCGACTAGTGCGCGCCGGCCGGCTGCGCGTCGAACTGCGCGGCCTCCGTTGAGCCGCTCAGGGCCGTCGTCGCCGACTGGCCCTCCGTCACCGTCAGCAGCACCTCGTCGAAGTAGGACGTGCCCGCTTCGCGCTGGTGCTTCGTCGCCGTGTAGCCCTCGGCCTCGGCCTCGAACTCGCCCTCCTGCAACTCCACGTAGGCCGCCATCCCGCGGTCGCGGTAGCCGCTCGCCAGGTTGAACGTGTGGTAGTTGATCCCGTGCCAGCCGGCCAGCGTGATGAACTGGAAGCGGTAGCCCATGTCCGCCAGCTGCTCCTGGAACGAGGCGATCGTCGCCTCGTCCAGATGCCGCTTCCAGTTGAACGACGGCGAGCAGTTGTAGGCCAGCATCTTGTTCGGGTACTCCGCGTGAATCGCGTCCGCGAACTCGCGCGCCTCGTCGATGTCCGGCGTCGACGTCTCGCACCAGATCAGGTCCGCGTAGGGCGCGTAGGCCAGACCGCGGGCGATCGCCGACTCGATCCCGCCGGTCACGCCGAAGTAGCCCTCGGCGGTGCGCTCGCCGGTGGTGAACTCGCGGTCGCGCTCGTCGATGTCGGTCGTCAGCAGCGTCGCGCTCAGCGCGTCGGTGCGCGCCATCAGGATCGTCGGCACGCCCATCATGTCCGCCGCCAGCCGCGCCGCTTGCAGCGTGCGCACGTGCTGCGAGGTCGGCACCAGCACCTTGCCGCCCATGTGCCCGCACTTCTTCTCCGCCGCCAGCTGGTCCTCGAAATGCACCCCGGCCGCGCCCGCCTCGATCATGTTCTTCATCAGCTCGAAGGCGTGGATCGGGCCGCCGAAGCCGGCCTCCGCGTCGGCCACGATCGGCAGGTAGTAGTCGCGGTGCGTGCGCCCCTCCAGGCGATCCACCTGGTCCGCACGCATCAGCGCGTTGTTCAGACGCTTCACCAACGCCGGCACGCTGTTCGACGGGTAGAGGCTCTGGTCGGGGTAGGTGTGCTGCGCCTGGTTGGCGTCGGCCGCGACCTGCCAGCCGCTCACGTAGACGGCCTCCAGCCCGGCCTTGGCCATCTGCACCGCCTGCGCGCCGGTCACCGCGCCGAAGGTGCGCACCAGCGGGCGATCCTGCATCGCGTTCCAGAGCCGCTCCGCGCCGGCCCGCGCCAGCGTCGACTCGGGCAGAATGCCCGGGCGCAGCTTGAGCACATCGGCCGCGCCGTAGTTGCGCTCCACCCCGCGCCAGCGCTCCTCCTCGGCCCAGGCGCGCTCCAGCGCCCAGCCTTCGCCGCTCTGATCCGTGCCGTTCTGCGTCATTCGGTTGCCCCCTCTTGCGTCCTGCCGGCCGTCGGCGGCCGGTCGGTTCCCTCTGTTGATCCGCCCCTCAGTCGAGATAGGCGTAGGCCGGCAGCGTGAGAAATTCGGTGAACTCCTCGTTCAGCACCAGCCCGTCGAGGATCTCGCGCGCCGCGCCGTAGCGCGACTCGCCGTCCCCGCCCAGCGCCGCCAGCTCCTCATCGCGCAGCCGCTCGTACAGCTCGCTGGTGATCACGCGCCCGTCGTCGAGCGTCGCGCCGTGGCGGATCCACTGCCAGATCTGGCCGCGCGAAATCTCCGCCGTCGCCGCATCCTCCATCAGGTTGTTGATCGCCGCCGCGCCGTTGCCGTTGAGCCAGGAGTTGAGGTACTGCAGCGCGACGCTGATGTTCAGCCGCAGCCCGGCCTCGGTGACCATCCCGCCGCTCTGATCCAGCGAGAGCAGCTGCGGCCCCTCGACCGCCACATCCTCGCGCAGCCGCTCGCGCTGATTGCGCGCGCCGCCCAGCGCATCCTCAAACACCTCCCGCGCCACCGGCACCAGATCCGGGTGCGCCACCCAGGTCCCGTCGAAGCCGTCGCCCGACTCGCGCGTTTTGTCGTCGCGCACCGCCGACAGCGCCCGTTCGTTGACCTCCGGGTCGCGCCGGCTGGGGATGAAGGCGGCCATCCCGCCCATCGCGTGCGCGCCGCGCTTGTGGCAGGTGCGCACCAGCAGCTCCGTGTAGGCCCGCATGAACGGCGTCGTCATCGTCACCTGCACCCGATCCGGCAGCGTGAACTCCTCGCGCGTGCGGAACCGCTTCACCGCGCTGAAGATGTAGTCCCAGCGCCCCGCGTTCAGCCCCGCCGAATGGTCGCGCAGCTCGTAGAGGATCTCCTCCATCTCGAACGCCGCCGGCAGCGTCTCGATCAGCACCGTCGCGCGGATGCTGCCCTGCGGCGCGCCCAGCGCGTCCTGCGCCTGCCTGAACACATCGTTCCACAGCCGCGCCTCGAGGTGGCTCTCCAGCTTCGGCAGGTAGAAGTAGGGCCCCGTGCCCCGCGCGATCCGCTCCGCCGCGTTGTGGAACATGTACAGCCCGAAATCGAACAGGCTCGCCGAGAGCGGCTCGCCGTCCACCGTCACGTGCTTCTCGTCCAAATGCCAGCCGCGCGGACGAATCAGCAGCGTCGCGGTCTGCTCGTTCAGCCGCCGCACGCTGCCGTCCGGATTCTCGAACGTGATCTCCCCCCGCACCGCGTCGCGCGCGTTGATCTGCCCCTGCACCACGTTCGCCCAGGTCGGCGAGAGCGAGTCTTCGAAATCCGCCATGAAGGCGTCCGCGCCCGAGTTCAGCGCGCCGATCATCATCTTGCGATCGACCGGCCCCGTGATCTCCACCCAGCGCTGCTGCAGATCTTCCGGCGTCGGCGCGACGCGCCACGAGCCGAAGCGAATCTCCTCCGTGTCCGAGAGGAAGTCGGGCAGGATGCCCGCGTCGAATTCGGCCTGCCGCACCTCGCGCCGCGCGAGCAGCTCCAGCCGCCGCGCGTTGAAGCGCCGGTGCAAATCGGCCAGAAAGGCCAGCGCCGCCTCGCTCAGCACTTGCTCAAAGCCCGCGCCCAGCTCGCCCTCCACGCTCACGCCCTGCGGCAAGGTCAACTCCGTCATGATCGTGCTCAGCTCCCCGTTGCGCGGCGCCCGCCACGCTCAATGCGGCTCAATGCGCCGCGCGCTCAATGTGAACGTCTGATTAAGTTACCCCGCCGCACAGCGCCGTCAATGACTTTATCCCCTATCTATCGAGAAGTTCAATGACCATACGCGCGCGCCTGATAGCCCCCGCAACGGGCTACACTGGCTCAGGATCGCGCCGCGCCCACCCATCGCCCACCCATCGGAGGCCGCACAATGCCGCTCAGCAACAGCCGCACCACCGGCGACTTCGCCGTCTCCGGCATCAACCACCTCGCGCTCGTCTGCAGCGACATGCAGCGCACCGTCGACTTCTACACCCAGGTGCTGGGCTTCCCGCTGATCAAGACCATCGAGCTGCCCGGCGGGCGCGGCCAGCACTTCTTCTTCGACATCGGCAACGGCGCCAGCCTCGCCTTCTTCTGGTTTCCCGACGCGCCGCCGCCCCACCACGGCGTCTCCTCGCCCGACCCCGACACCTTCTTCGACCCCGCCGCCGAGCTGACCACCGCCGTCGCCTCGATGAACCACGTCGCCTTCGACGTGCCGCCGGAGCAGATCGACGAATACCGCGAGCGCCTCGTCGGGCACGGCATCCGCTGCACCCCAATCCTCAATCACGACGACTCCCCGCGCGGCATCAGCCTCGAGCTCACCGACAGCACCTTCGTGCGCAGCGTCTACTTCTTCGACCCCGACGGCGTCATGCTCGAGTTCGCCGCCTGGACCCGCGCGCTCGACGCCAGCGATGTCAGCCACGCCCCCGCCCGCGCCCTGGAACCCGCCCTCAGCGGCGACTGACGCCGCCACCAGCCGCCCAGCCGCTCACAGGCCGGCACTACGTGGTCACACACCCCTTCATCGCTAACAGCGGGAGACCGGACCGCTGTCCCACACTTCCCAGCGCTCTTCGCTGGAACCACCCCCAGTGACGTAGCGCACATCAAGGACCAGCGCCCCATTGCGCTCCCACGAGTCCATCTGTCGCCGCCCGGCCCACCCGAACAGGATCCGGTGCCCCTGTATCGCCTGTAGCCCAAACTCTGAGCGCCGCATCCTGGAGAACTCCTCCACCAGCGCCAGCACCTCTTCGGGGATCTCGCCATCTCGTGGAATGCCGTGTTCCAGCGTTCGCAGCTCATGACCTTCTTCCCAATGGGAGGTGACCTCTTCCCGGCACCAAGCATCACCTTCCGGATCCGGCACCAGCAACGAGGCGATTTGCAGGGCGGACATCGCGGACATCGTGCCGAGAGGGATATTCTCAGGCGTGTACTTGGCCTGCGGCCCCGATCGGGTAGCCAAAACCGCGGCCACAGCGACGAGCACGGCCGCACCGACCAACGCGACACCCACTACGCGCCTGCGATCCTCAAAGATGCGCCGCATCGCTCAACTCCCGCGCGTATCGCTTTGCGTAGCTGCACGGCGCAACTTCCGCCAGTCTCGCCGCAAGGTAGCGGACCGAATACCGCGCTCACACCCCCAACCGCCATTCCTGCGTCCCTTTCCGTCATTCCTGCGCAGGCAGGAACCCGCGCGACCTCCACCGTCGCGACCCCCTTCCCCAATTCATCCCTCCCCCCTCCCAGGGGGGAGGTTAGGTGGGGGGTCGGCGCTGCGAGCGTGCGCAGGCGTTGTCGCATGCCTGACGCAGGTTGACGCACAGCCCGACAAAACTGCCCACTTCCGCCGCCCCAGCCTCTGTATCCGCCGCCACACCGCGCCCGCCGGCGCCGCCCCGCGCCCGCAATTTCGCCAACCTCTTACGTGGGCGTTGCCGCCGCCACACATTCGGCGTGCAACCTGATGCAGAGGCGGGAACCAGCGGGAACAAAGCCGCGCCCGCAGACGTAAGGTAAATGTGCCCGAGTAGCCCCTGCCGCGCGGAGCGGACGAGGGAAGCCGCCCGGGCCGCGCCCAGGAGGTGCAAGATGACCACCGGCAAGACCACCACCCGCGCGGTTGCGCTCTTCGAGGACATCGACGTCGCCGAAGTCCGCGGCCCCAGCCGCCGGCGCGCCGCCGACCGCCGCCGCCGCGCCGCCGACGCCAGCCCCGACGAGACCGGGCTCGGCCTGATCGAGTGGGGCTTCGTCGAGCGCGACGCCGACGAGCCCGACCCGTCCGCGCGCCGCCGGCCGCGCATCGAACTGCCCGACACCGAGGACCTGGTGCGCCAGTACTTCGTCGACATCGGCCAGCACGCGCTGCTCTCCCGCGAGGACGAGCAGCGCTTCGGCGCGCAGATCGAGGCCTCCCACTGGCTCTTCGGCGTCGAAGAGTCGCTCGAACACAGCCTCGGCCGCCGCCCCACCGCGCGCCAGACCTGGATCGAACTGCTCCGCCAGCTCTCCCAGCTGATGCCCACCCTGCGGCTCGTCGCCGGCGAACTCGGCATCTCCTACCGCTACCTGCACGAGCTGACCGCCGACTCCGACTTCCGCGAGATGATCGACGGCGCGATCAGCCCCACCCTCGTGCGCAAGGTCGCCGCCGACCGCGGCATCGACAAGTCCGACGCCGAAGACCAACTGATCGGCCTCTCCGTCGTCACCGACCTGCTCGAGCCGCGCCTGCTCGCGGCCAGCGCCGACGCGGTCGGCGGCGAGCGCAAGCTGCTGCGCCTGGCCGACGCCGACGCCGCCCGGCTGGCCAGGCTCGACCCCCGCATCCGCCGCCGCCTGCGCATCGTCAAGGCCCGCGGCTACACCGCCGAGCAGAGCATGCTCAAGTCCAACCTGCGGCTCGTCGTCGCCGTCGCCAAGAAGTACCGCAACAGCGACCTCAACCTGCTCGACCTGATCCAGGAGGGCAACGCCGGCCTGATCCGCGCCGTCGAAAAGTTCGACTACCGCAAGGGCAACAAGTTCTCCACCTACGCCACCTGGTGGATCCGCCAGGCCGTGACCCGCTCGATCGCCGACGGCGGGCGGATCATCCGCATCCCCGTCCACACCGCCGAACTGGTCAACAAGCTGGCCCGCGCCGAGCGCCACTTCATCCAGCAGTACCAGCGCGAGCCCAACGCGGACGAACTCGCCGAAATGCTCGAACAGCCCGTCGAGCGCATCCGCGAACTGCGCGACATCAGCCGCACCCCCACCTCGCTCGACAAGGGCGTCAACGAGGAGGAGGACGCGGCGCTCGAGGACTTCATCGCCGACGAGCAGAGCCCCTCGCCCGAGGAGCTCGCCACCCGCCAGGCCGGCTCCGACGCGCTGGAAGACGCGCTGCGCACGCTCGACGAGCGCGAGCGCGCCGTGATCCGCATGCGCTTCGGGCTCGACGACGGACAGGCCCGCACGCTGGAGCAGGTCGGCAAGGCGTTCGACCTCACCCGCGAGCGCATCCGCCAAATCCAGGCCAACGCCTTCCGCAAGCTGCGCCGCCCCGAACAACTCGACGCCCTGCGCGAGTACCTCTCGGCCTAGCCGGCCTAACCCGGAGGGAGCGCTCGATGGACGCTGCGGACCGACAGGCGCTGATCGAGCGCTATCGGGCGCTGCCCAACGCGATCGCGCCCCTGCTCGCCGACGCCCCGGACGCCGCGCTCGACGCGGCGGCGGGGCCCGGCGAGTGGCCGGCGCGCCAGATCGTCCACCACCTGGGCGACAGCGAGCTGATGGACGCGGCGCGGCTGCGCTTAATCGCGGCCGAAGAGCAGCCGCAGATCACGCCCTACGACGAAACGCTGTTCGCCCGGCGCCTGGGCGCGGAGCGCCCGATCGGCCCCTCGCTGGCCGCAATTCGCGCCGCGCGCGAGAGCGGCGCGGAAATCCTGCAACAGCTCGAAGCGCGCGATTTCGAGCGCTCCGGCCACCACCCCGAGCACGACGAATACACGCTGGCGATCTGGCTGGAAAAAGCCGTAGAGCACGGCGAGGCCCACCTCAACCAACTGCGCCGCGCGCTGAGCAAGTAACCTAAGCCCACAAGTCAGCCGGTAAGCCAACAAGCGGGTCAGCCGGTAAGCCAACAAGCGGGGGTAGCTCAGGGGCAGAGCTCCTGCCTTCCAAGCAGGCGGCCGCGGGTTCGAATCCCGTCCCCCGCTCCACACACCCGCCCCTCGTCCGTCATTCCTGCGCAGGCAGGAACCACCCGACCTGCGCCCCCCTCCCGTCATTCCTGCGCCCTTCCCGTCATTCCTGCGCAGGCAGGAACCACGCGACCTGCGCCCCCCTCCCGTCATTCCTGCGCTCTCTTTCGTCATTCCTGCGCAGGCAGGAACCACGCGACCTCCAGCGCCAGTACGCGGCCAGCATCCCGACGGCCCACCCAACCCTCTCACTCGCCCCCGTACCGCTTCCCCAATTCATCCCTCCCCCCCTTCCAGGGGGGAGGTTAGGTGGGGGGTGGGAGTCCGCGAGCGCGCACCAGCCGTCGTTGCACACCCCGATCATCCACGTAATCGCCGGCGCACGCTCGCCGCGCCGACCCCCCTCTTAGTCTCCCCCTGAGAGGGGGGAGAGATAAATTGAAGGCGCGCCACGCACCCCCCATACCCCTTCCCCAATTCATCCCTCCCCCCTTCCAGGGGGGAGGTTAGGTGGGGGGTGGGAGTCCCGAGCCGCCGCCACTGGTCGTGCGCGCCCCGATCGCCCACGCCACACCCCAAGCCCCCCGCCCCTACTTCAGCGGCACGATCACCTCGGTCAGCCACTTCGACGGATCCGGCTCCGCCTGCGGATCCGTGATGTAGCGCTCCTGATGCTCCCCCTCGCACTCCCGACCGTTCTGCTCGCACCACTCCAGCGCCGCCTGGTGCGCCGCCCCGAGCTCCGTGTACGGTCCGTAGAAATCCACCTTCACGTGGTCCCCCGCCGGCAGCTCGAGCAGCGTCATCGGCTCCGACGGATCGAACGCCGCGCCCACCTCGACCCCCGCCGAAACATCCGTCGTCTGCTCGTCCATCGCGTGGTACAGCGCCACCACGTGGCCCAGCTCCGCTCCGCCCTCCCGCGCCGCCTGCTCAAACGCCGCCGGGAACAGCCGCGCGAACGCATCGCTCAACTCCGCCGTCGCCACCTGCTCGCGCAGCACCGCCAGATAGCGCGTCGGCAAACTCACCAGCTCAGGCGTCAAACTCATCGTTCCGCTCCTCTCCGACTACTCACCGAGATCGGCCGCGTCGATCACCCGCAGCTCCGTCACCACTGTAGACACTCGCTGATCGCCGCTGTCCACCGGTGTGGATTGCACCACCTGCAGCTCGAAGCACAAACCCACCCGCTCCGCGGCCGTCTCCCGCAGCAGGCGATCGTAGAAGCCGCGCCCCTGCCCCAACCGCCCGCCGCGGCGGTCGAACGCCAGGCCCGGCAGCAGCGCCAGATCGATCGCCCCCGGCTCAACCAGCGCGCAGTCCCGCGACGGCTCCCACAAGCCCAGATCGGAACGCGCCAGCGCGTTCAGCTCCTCCACCCGCCGCAGCTCCAACCGCTGCCCCGCGACGCGCGGGCAGACCAGCATCTTGCCCGCCGCCAGGCAGGCCGCGGCCAGACCCCATGTTTCCACCTCGCCCGGCAGCGCGCCGATGAACAGCTGCACCGTCTCCGCCCGACGCCACGCCTCCAGCCCCTGCGCCCGCGCCGCAATCGCCGCCGACCAGGCCGCGCGCAACTCCGCCGCGAGCGCCGCCCGCTCCGCGCGCAACCGCGCCCGCAGCTCCGCCTTGGCCGCCTCGACCGACTTGTCCGCCGCAACGCTCACTCGCCGCAACCCCACGGCAGCCTCATGGCAGCCCCGCGCCGCCGACCTCGACCTCGAACGCGCGAATCCGCGCCGTGCGCGGAGCGCCGGGCTCGGGCGCCGACGTCTTCGCCTCCAGCGTGAACAGCGTCTTCCGCTCCGGCCCGCCCAGCATGCAGGCGTAGACGCCGAACTCCGCCACATCGATCCGCTCCCGCACCTCCCCGCCCTCGGCCACCCGCGCGACCGCCCCCGGCAGCGTCGGCACCGCGACCCAGACGCAGCCCTCCGCATCGAGGCAAATCCCGTCCGGCGGCTCGCCCAGGTCCGCCCAGACCCGGCGATTGGTCAGCGAGCCGTCGCCCTCAACATCGAACGCCGTCAGCCGCCGCCCCCAGCTTTCGCCCACGATCAGCGTCTTCCCGTCGGGCGTGATCACCGTCCCGTTGGGGAACATCAACTCGTCGGCCACGACGCTCGCCTCGCCGTCCGGCGTCACCCGCACCATCGTCGTCGTCCGCGGCTCCTCGCCCGCCCCCAAATCGAAGCCGAAATTGCCGACGTAAGCGTTGCCCGCCGCGTCCACCACCATGTCGTTGCAGTGGAACGGCGCAAGCGCCGACAGGTCGGCCACCTCGTACAGCCCGTCCGGATCGAGCCGCAGCAGCTTGCGGTCGACCATCGAGACGATCAGCAGCCGCCCATCGGGCAGCCAGCCCAACCCCGAAGGCTGATTGGGCACTGCGACGATCGTCTCGCGCTGCCCATCGAGGTCGACCGCGACCACCTCATGCGCATGCATGTCGGAGAACCACAGCCGCCCCTCAAACCAGCGCGGCCCCTCCGGAAAGACCAACCCATCCAGCAGCACCCGCATCTCCGCTAGTCCTCAGCCAACATTTCCTGCTCAACCCTCTCGTCCTGCAATGCGGTCTGGAAGCTCTTCTTGACCTGCTCCCACTCCGATGACGACCGACGCCAGTTCCGCATCGTCAGCGACCGTCGCCCTGCCTCCTCGTCCCTTTCACGGTCCCGTTCGGCCGTTGACAGCACGCGGATTGCATGCTTAAAATAGTTGTTGAACTCTTCCCTGCACTGGTCCGGTGATCGTAGCAGTTTGCCAGCGTCGTGGTTCCCTTCGCGAAACCAGATCCCGGCCAGCGCGAGAAAGTGCCAGCGGTAGAGCGTCATCCACTCGTACCGCTCGTCGCCCTGTGTTCGCAGTCGCTCAACCTGGCGCTTGATACGCTCGATGATCGCATCATGGAACCAGACAGCGAGAAGCGCCGACTCCAGCTCGCTCTTCGGCCAGGCATCGACAAGCTCCCCGTCAATGCCGAAGGCTTGGGTGTATTTGCCGCCGGCATCCGAGTCCTGAAAGAGCGTGCCTGTCGCGTCAACGACTCGCATCGGATCGTGCAACCATGCGTACCTGATCTTGCCAAGGTCCTCCAGCTTGAGGAGCTTCCCCGAGCCGGGGGGCAGTCGATCCTGCCGTTTCCTCACGTACCTCCGACGTGGCATTGCCGGCCAGAGCCAGTTCGCACGTGCCAGCTCTTTTTCGAGCCACTTCTGGATCAGGTCATTGGAGCGGAAGTCGGAGTCTTTCACGACGTTTTGCTTGTTGTTGTACCTGATGATCTCCTTGACGACGTCAGACTCGATGCTGACATCATCGGTCTTCGTCAGGCGAAACAGGACCCTGCCGTCAGATGTCATAGGCTTGACACCGATTGCGTTGAGGGTTTGGGCGCCATTGATGACCTGGAACTTTTTCGCCTTAAGTTTCCGCTGCTTCCCTCCCCGAGGCTCCACGTCGAAATCTTCGCAGATCGCCGAGATTCCGTTGTTGAAGTAGAAAAACTCCGACGGGCGCTGAGCAAGAGTCTGCTGCATCTCTCGGTTCAGTTTTGAGTTAAGGCCGCCGCGAATGTTCTCCGCGTAAAGGCTGTTCTGGAACTGATCCCACAGATTTCGCAGGGCGTTCGTCGTCAGAACCGCGATCACGCCGGGCCTTGGCTCGGCGATCTCGAAGTACTTGCCGTCAGGCAGATCGATCGAGACTTCGTCGGGCGCTTCATCGCCTCGCGAGACATTCTGGATGTAGACGCGCTTCAGATCGTCACGATCCCATATCTCGTATACGGGCACATCGACAACCTCGTCTTGGCCGCCAGCGACCGTAAGCGCCTTGTCCTTGCCCGTGACGCGAGCGTTTGTGATCAGCCGATACGTCACCTTGTGAGGCGTCTTCCGCAATGCGTCTGGTGGCAGCGCGTCAGCAAGTCCGGCGAGACCATGCGTCTCAAGGTGTCCAGGCGCCGTAAGGCGAGTGTGCAACGACAGGAACTCGTTCACCTTTTCGCTGCCGAGCTTGCCGCTACCCGCGTACTTGCATTGGCAAACCAAGAACTCGCCCGAATTGGCATTCGAGAAGACCAGGTCGACACCCAGATCGTTCGGCCCGCCCAAGAGAGCGTCAACAGGGTCGGTGTCAAAGCGAGCTTCGTCTTCCGCAACGAGGGTTGCGCACCAAATCTCGAACGCCTGCCCCTTCCGCGTAGGCGTGGGTTCTGTCCAGCCGTTCTCATGGCAGATTCCCATGATTCCTTCGTTGAGAATCTCGAGGAACCGCTTGACGCTGAGATTGGCCACTGCTCACTCCAGCGACTTGGCGCAGGCATCCGTCTGCGTGCGCGATTTAGTCTACCACATCACCCACACTCGCACACATCCAGCAGATTAAACAGCGCCCCGGGCGCACAGCCTCGCCCAGCGCCCCACCACATCCAGCAGCGCCGAATCTGCCCAGAGCCAAGCTCTGCGGGCACTCTCTTCTGACCACCGAACCCGCCTGACCCGCCTACACGCCCACCCTCATATGGCCGAGGTCCCTTCCGTCATTCCTGCGCAGGCAGGAACCAGGCGCACTCCCAAGCGCCTTAGCGCCTCCACCGCCAGACGGCCGCCCGCACGCCGCTGGCAATGCCCCTGCAAGCCTGATGGCGCCGCTACCACACCCGCTCCTCCTCCCCAATTCATCCCTCCCCCCTCTCAGGGGGGAGGTTAGGTGGGGGGTGGAAGGCCGCGAGCCACCACAGCCCGGCGTACCGCGCCCCGATCGCCCACGCCGCTCCACTCCCCCGCCACATCCCCGCACCCCTCCACCATCCCTGCGCCCTCTTCCGTCATTCCTGCGCCCTCTTCCGTCATTCCTGCGCAGGCAGGAACCAGGCGCGCCCCTCCCACTCCATCGCCAGACAGCCACCCGCACGCCGCTGGCAGCGCCCCAGCAAAGCCTGAGCGCGGCGCCGACTGTCGCTCACGCCATCCCCATCAGTAAACCGCTACCGAGCCGCCCGCGCCGCGCTCGGTATCAGCGCCCAGCTTGCGTTCGGCGGCGCGGCGATCGGCCTCGGCGAGCGCCGCCTGGCGGACGAACTGAGTGACGGGCGCGCCCCGCCCGATGCCGCGCTTCAGGCGCTGGATGTCGTCGGGCGAGAATTCGACCTCGACGATCATCCGCGCAGGGCGTCGGCGGTCGCCAAGCAGCTCGGCTGTGTCGGTGGTCATTTCCTCATCGTGGTGTTCCGTCATCGGCGACGCGTCCTTCCTCCTGGTTGATAACAGGCGGTTGGCCGGATGCTCCGCGACCGCCGCGCTTAAGCGCGCCCGTACACGTCCAGCAGGTCGAAGCGCGGGCCTTCGCGGCAGCAGAGCTTTACGCCGCGGCGCGTGAATACTGCGCAGCCGTAGCAGATGCCTACGCCGCAGGCCATCTCCGTCTCCATCAGGATTTGCACCGGGCGGCGCAGGCCGTCGGCGCGCACTACCGACGCCATACTGCGAAACATCGGCGTCGGTCCGCAGGCGAAGGATTGATCGGCCCAACTCAGGTGTTGGGCGAACAGGTCGGTCACCAATCCCTGATGCCCCTGCGAGCCGTCCTCCGTACTCACGTAATACTCAACTTCCGGCGGCAGCAGATCCGCGGGAAACACTCCTTCTGCGTTGCGCGCGCCGAAACAGAGCGCTACCGAACGGCCCTGCGCCGCCTGCTGATCGGCCAGCGCGACCAGCGGCGCGACGCCCACGCCGCCGCCGACCAATAGCAGGCTGCGCGCGTGCCGCTGCACCTCGAAGCCGCGCCCCAACGGGCCCGTCATCCAGACCGCGTCGCCCGGACGCTGCGCCGCCATCGCCTCGGTGACCCGCCCCACCACCGCGTAGAGCAGCGCGAACTGCCGCTCGCCTTCCCGCTCGCGGAAACGGTAGTACGAAAACGCGCGCGGCAGCAGCGGATCGAACGAGCCCGTTTCCCAGCCCGGATCGACCATCGCAAATTGCCCCGGCGACGCGCCCGCGGCCAGCTCCGGCGCGTCGTACCACGTAACGAACACGCCCGGCGTGATCTCCGTCGTTTCCAGCACCAGCGCCACGCCGCGCTGCATTCGCGCCTCAGACCTTGATCTTGCCGCGAATGTATTCGGGCAGCGGCGCGACGTGGTAATCCTGCCGCCGCGCGACCATCGCGCTGACCGCGTGCGCGGCGGTATCGATGCTCGTAAAGCAGGGAATGCGCTGCTCGGCGGCCGCCCGCCGAATGTTAAAGCCGTCGCGGATCGTCGAGCTGGTCTGCTCCGGCGTATTGATCACCACGTCGATCGCGCCGGAGCGAATCAGCTCGATCACATACGGATCGCCCGTGATCTCCCGCTTCGGTTGCTCCCGCACATCGTAGCCCAGTCCGCGAATCAGATCCGCCGTGCCGGCCGTCGCATACAGCTCGTAGCCCGCGTCGCCCAACTCCCGGATTAGGCCAAGCGCGCCCGCCTTGTCCTCGTTGGCGATGCTCAGCACCGCCCGGCCCTGCGCCGGCAGCTCCACGCCCGCCGCTTTCAGCGCCTTGATCAGCGCCCGATCGTAATCGACATCCACCCCCATCACCTCGCCGGTCGACTTCATCTCCGGGCCCAGATGCGTATCGACCCCGCTCAGTTTGGACATACTGAACACCGGCGCCTTAATCGCGACCAAGGGCTGCGCCGGCCACAGCCCGCCCTGGTAGCCCTGCGCCTTCAGACCTTCGCCGAGCATCGCCCGCACCGCGACCTCCACCATCGGCACGCCCGTCACCTTGCTCAGAAACGGCACCGTGCGGCTGGCCCGCGGGTTCACCTCCAGCACATACACATCGCCGTCCGCGCCCGCCGCGCCGCGCATTACCACGTACTGAATATTCATCAGCCCGCGCACGCCCAGCCCCACGCCGATCCGCCGCGTGTAATCGATCAGCGCATCGATCTCGCCGGCGCGCAAATTCGGCGCGGGATAGACCGCCATCGAGTCGCCCGAATGCACCCCCGCCCGCTCGATGTGCTCCATGATTCCGGGGATTAGCACCTCTTCGCCGCTGCAGATCGCGTCCACCTCCACCTCGATCCCCGCCAGATACTTGTCGATTAGCACCGGCCGCCCCGGCGCGGCCTCTTGCGCCTGCGTCACGTAGCGCGCCAGATCGCCCACCCGCTGCACGATCTCCATCGCCCGCCCGCCCAGCACGTAGGACGGGCGCACCAGCACGGGGTAACCGATCGTATCGGCGGCGATAATCGCTTCCTCGACGCTGGTCACGCCCGCGCCCGGCGGCTGGGGGATGCCCAGATCCGCCAGAAAGCGCTCGAAGCGGCGCCGATCCTCGGCCAGATCAATCGCCTCCGCCGCCGAGCCCAGAATCGGGCGCGCCGCCGAAGTCAGCGGACCCGCCAGATTGATCGCCGTTTGCCCGCCGAACTGCAAGATCGACGCTACATCCTCCTCGTCCGCCGCCGCGTCCTCGTTCTCCAGAATGTCGCGCACCGCCTCTTCGTCGAGCGGCTCGAAATAGAGCCGGTCCGACGTATCGAAATCCGTCGAGACCGTCTCCGGGTTGCTGTTGGCCATAATCGCCGCCCAGCCCGCCGCGTGCAGCGCCTGCGCCGCCTTGACCGAGGCGTAATCGAACTCGATCCCCTGCCCAATCCGAATCGGCCCGCTGCCCACCACCAGCGCGCGCTTGCCGCCCTCCGGCTGTGCCTCGTTTTCCTCTTCGTAGGTCGAGTAGAAATACGGCGTTACCGCGTCGAACTCCGCCGCGCAGGTATCAACCATCTTGTAGACCGGCTGAATGCCCCAGGCGCGCCGCTGCTCGCGCACCCGCTCGGTGACCGTGCCCGCCAGATTCGCGATCTGCTCGTCGGCGAAGCCCATCCGCTTGGCCGCGCGCATCAGCGACGGCTCGAGCGGCTCCGAGAGCAGCCGCCGCTCCATAGCAATTAGCGTCTGAAAGCGATCCAGAAACCATGGATCAATCGCCGAGCGCTCCGCCAGATCGTCCAGGCTCGCCCCGCCGCGCAGCGCCGCCAGCACATGCCAGAGGCGGTTATCGGTCGGCGTCGCCGCCGCTTCGCTCGGGTTGCCCTCCACCTCGCGATCTTCCCAGAGCACCGAGCGCCCGCCGACTTCGAGCGAGCGCACCGCCTTCTGCAGCGCCGCCTCAAAGGTGCGGTCGATCGCCATCACCTCGCCCGTCGCTTTCATCTGCGTGCCCAGCACGCGGTCGCCCGCCTCGAACTTGTCGAACGGCCAGCGCGGAATCTTCACTACCACGTAATCCAGCGCCGGCTCGAACGCCGCCTGTGTGCGGCCCGTCACCTGATTCGCGATCTCGTCCAACCGCTTGCCCGCCGCGATCTTCGCCGCCACCCGCGCGATCGGATAGCCCGTCGCCTTGCTCGCCAGCGCCGACGAGCGGCTGACCCGCGGGTTGACCTCGATCACGTAGTAGGGCAGCGGCGCGTCGTGCGGCGCGATCTCCGGATCCGGCGGCGCGTCGTCGCGCCAGGGCGCGACATCCGGGCGCGGCGCGAGCGCCAGCTGCACGTTGCAGCCGCCCTCGATGCCCAGCGAGCGGATAATGTTCAGCGAGGCCGAGCGCAACTGCTGATAGTCCTTGTCCGACAGCGTCTGGCTCGGCGCGACCACGATCGAATCGCCGGTATGGACGCCCATCGGGTCGATGTTCTCCATATTGCAGATCGTGATGCAGGTGTCCGCGCCGTCGCGCATCACCTCGTACTCGACTTCTTTCCAGCCGAGCAGCGAGCGCTCGATCAGCACCTGGGTGATCGGGCTGGCGGCGAGGCCGGACTGCACGACCCGCTCGAACTCCCCGATCGTGCGGGCGAAGCCGCCGCCCGTGCCGCCCAGCGTGTAGGCCGGGCGAATCGCGACGGGCAGCCCGATCTCGCCCAGCGCCTCGCGCGCTTCGGCGAGCGTATGCACCACCGCGCTGGGCGGCGTCGGCTCGCCGATCTCGCGCATCGCATCGCGGAACAACTCGCGATCCTCCGCGCGCCGAATCGCGTCCAGCGGCGTGCCCAGCAGCCGCACGTCGAACTCCTCGAGGATGCCCGCATCGTGCAATTCCACCGCCAGGTTCAGCCCCACCTGCCCGCCCAGCGTGGGCAGCAGGCCGTCCGGCCGCTCCCGCTCGATCACCCGCCGTAACACTTCGACCGTCAGCGGTTCGATGTAGATCGCGTCCGCCACGCCTTCGTCGGTCATAATCGTGGCCGGATTCGAGTTGACCAGGATCGAGCGCACGCCCTCCTCGCGCATCGCCTTGCACGCCTGCGTGCCCGCGTAGTCGAACTCCGCGGCCTGCCCGATCACAATCGGGCCGCTGCCGATGATCAGTACCGACTCCGGCTTCTCCACCTGATTCATGGCGTCCACAGCGCTCACAGCGGCAACTCGAAACGCGATTCGGGATTAATCAGCGGAGCCAGCGCGCCGATCGCGCTGAGGAAGGAGAGCGCCGCTTCGTTATTTTCCGGCAGCGAGCCCACGATCCGGTGGAAGCCCTGCTCGCGCGCGTGGGCGAGCAGATGCTCGGCCAGCACCGTGCCGATCCCCTGCCGCCGCCACTGCGAGCGCAGCCAGACGCCCAGCGTCGCCGTTTCGGGGCGCTGCGTATTGAAATCGAGCGCGCCGAATCCTATCACCTCGCCGCCCGCTTCGGCCGCCCAGATTGCGCCGCTTTCGCCCAGCCGCGCCATCCACGACGACACCTCGTCGCTGCTCCAGGGGCGGTCGAACACGACCGGATTCGGCCCTTCCACCACCTCGCGGATTACCGCCGCGATCGCCGCCGCGTCCGCCTCTGCGGCGCGCCGGTAGATCGGTTCCGAGTTCGTCATGCGGCCTCCTCTCGTTTGCGCGTACTACCGTCGACGCCGTTCGTTCTCGCGCATCTCTTCCAGTTGTTCCGCCATCTCACGCTGCCGGTCGATCAGGTCCGGCGTCATCGCGGCGGCGGCGACCAGGAAATCCGAGCCCAACGTATTCGGCGGCAGCCCGTAACGCTCCAGCCGCGCGCCCAGGTACGCCGCGAGCGTGAGCGTGAAATCGACGTACTCCGCCGTAAACGCTTCCAGCAGCTCGCTCAGATCCGCGTCCTTCGACGTTTCGTCGCCCTCCCAGGGGAAAATGGGCGCCGGCAGCTTGTCCGGGAACCCCTCGAGGTCGCGCGCGCCGTTCTGCTCAGCCATGCTTGCCACCGCCTTTCATGCGTTCGACTCGTGGATCATCCGCAGAAAGCGATCGAAGAGGTAGCCGTTATCGAGCGGCCCCGGCGACGCCTCCGCGTGATACTGAATGCAGAAGACCGGCTCGCTGCGGTGCGCCAGCCCTTCGACGGTATTGTCGTGCAGATTGATGTGCGTCACCTGCGCGTCCGCGTCCAGACCGTCCGGATCCACCGCGTAGCCGTGATTCTGCGCCGTGATTGCGATCCGCCCCGTCTCCAGCTCGCGCACCGGGTGATTCCCGCCGCGGTGGCCGAACTTCAGCTTGTAGGTATCCGCGCCCAGCGCCCGCGCGATCACCTGATGCCCCAGGCAGATGCCCATCAGCGGCACCCGCCCGATCAGCGCGCTCGCCGTCCGCACCTGCAACTCGCGCAGCGCCGGATCGCCCGGCCCCGGCGCCAGCAGCACCCCGTCGGGCGCGAACGCCAGCACATCCTCCACCCCGCTGTCCGGCGGCGCGGCCGTCACGCGGCAACCGCGCCGCCGCAGGTTGCGCAGAATGTTGTACTTCAAGCCCTGATCCAGCACCACGATGTGCGGTCCGCCCGCCTCCGCGCCCTGCGCCGCCTCTTGCGGCGCGACCGGCCGCCCATCCCAGCCGTAGGCCGCTTCCGCGCCCACGTCGATGAAATCGATGCTGTCGTAGGACGGCAGCTCGGCGATCCGCCGCGCTGCCTCTTCCGCCTGCGCCGCGGGGACGATCAGCCCCGGCATCACGCCTTCGTGGCGAATCCGCCGCGTGATCGCCCGCGTATCCACTCCCGCCACGCCGGGAATGCCCGCCGCCTTCAGGTAGTCGTCCAGCCGCATCGCGCCGCGCAGCAGATAGCGCGGGTGGCTGGGCGACTCGCACTCGCTGCGCACCACCAGCCCGCGCACCTGCACCTGCGCGCTCTCGTCAATCGGCGGGTCGATTCCGTAGTTGCCAATCAGCGGATAGGTCAGTACCAGAATTTGGCCCGCGTAGGACGGGTCGGTCAGCATCTCCTGGTAGCCCGTCATCGATGTGTTGAAGACGACCTCGCCCCACGTATCGCCGGCCGCGCCCAGCGCCTGGCCGCGGAAGATCGAGCCGTCGGCCAGCACCAGCGCCGCCTCTGCCTGCCCGCCCGCGCCGCTCATGCCGCTCATGCTGCTCATAGAGCCCGCCCGTCCCAGACGAGCCGCCCGCGCAGCAGCGTCGCCATCACCACGCCCGTCAGCTGCTTACCCGCCAGCGGCGTGTTTTTGCCCCGCGAGGCCCAGCGCGACGGCTCGACCACGGTCTCCCGATCGGGCGCGAGCAGCGCGACATCGCCCGGCGCGCCCGGCTGGAGCGTGCCCAGACCGCGCAGCTCCTCCCCGCCCGGCGTGACGCGGCGATCCAGATTCCAGGCCCGCGCCGGGCCGATCGTCAGCCGCGCGATCGCCTGCTCCAGCGTCAGCCGCCCCGCGGCGACCAGCGAACCCACCACGCTCCAGGCGCTCTCCAGCCCCGAAATGCCGAACGCCGCCGCGTCGAACTCGCAGTGCTTGTCGGGCGACGCATGCGGCGCGTGATCCGTCGCCACCGCGTCCACCACGCCCGCCGCCAGCGCCGCAATGCAGGCGTCCACATCGGCCCGCGTGCGCAGCGGCGGATTGACCTTCGCGGCGGTGTCATAGCGCAACTCTTCCCCGCAGCCCGCCACCGTCGCGTGATCCAGCCAGAGGTGGTGCGGCGTCACCTCCGCCGTCACCCGCAGCCCGCGCCCGCGCGCCCGATCGACCGCCTCCAGCGCCGCCGCGGTCGAGAGGTGGCAGCAGTGCAGCGCCGCGCCCGAGGCCTCGGCCAGCGCGATATCCCGCTCGACGATGCTCAGCTCGGCCAGCGCCGGCTGCCCGCGCAGGCCCAGCCGCGCCGAGACCACTCCGTCGTGCATCACCCCCCCCGCGGAGAGCAGCGGATCCTCGCAGTGCTCCGCCAGTGGGATGTCCAGGTCGGCCAGATACTCAAACGCGCGCCGCGCGACCCCCGCGTCGGCCACCGCGTCGCCGTCGTCGCTGACCGCGACCGCGCCGGCCTCGCGCAGCGCCGCCAGCTCGGCCAGCTCGCGCCCCTGCCGCCCGACGGTGACCGCGCCGATCGGCAGCACCCGCGCGTCCGCGCCGCGCGCGCCATCGATCACGCTCGCCACCATCGGCGCGGTATCGATCGCCGGCTGCGTATTGGGCATCGCGCAGACCGTCGTGAAGCCGCCCCGCGCCGCCGCCGCCGTGCCGCTGGCGATCGTCTCCTTGTGCTCTTCGCCCGGCGCGCGCAGATGCGTGTGCAAATCCACAAACCCCGGCGCGACCACCAGCCCCGCCGCGTCGAGCTCGGTTTCGCCCGCGCCGGCGGCGAGCGCCGCGCCCAACTCGACGATCCGCCCCGCGCGGATGCGCAGATCCAGCGCCGCGTCGAGCCCCGCCGAGGGATCGATCACGCGCCCGTCGCGCACCAGCGCGTCCCCGCCCGGCTCGCTCATGACGCCCCCCGCACCAGCAGAAACAGCACCGCCATCCGAATCGCCAGCCCCGCTGAGACCTGCGCCTCGATCCGACTCTGCGCGCCGTGCGCCACTTCCGAGGTGATCTCCACTCCCTCGTTCATCGGCCCCGGATGCATCACCAGCGCGTGCGGCGCGGCCGACGCCACTCGCTCCGCGGTCAGCTGGTAGCGCCGCGCGTACTCCGCCTCGGAGGGCAGCAGCGCGCCGCGCATCCGCTCGCGCTGGATGCGCAGCGCCATCACCGCGTCCGCGCCCGCAATCGCCCGATCCAGATCCGAGTCGCAGGAGACCTGCGGCAGCGCCAGCGGATGCTCCCGCTCTTCGCCGCCGCGCGCCAGCCAGGCGGGCAGCAGCGGGCGCGGCGCGACCAGCGTCACCTCCGCGCCCAGCCGCGTCAGCGCCCACAAATTCGAGCGCGCCACCCGCGAGTGCAGCACATCGCCCACAATCACCACCCGCCGCCCGTCCAGACGCCCGAACGCCGCGTGCAGAATGTAGGCGTCGAGCAGCGCCTGCGTCGGATGCGCGTGCTGCCCGTCACCCGCGTTGATCACATGCGAGTTGATCGTCTGCGCCACGAGATACGGCGCGCCCGACGACGGATGGCGGACGATCACCACATCCGCCCCCACCGCCGCAATCGTCTTCACCGTGTCGACCAGCGACTCGCCCTTTTCGACGCTGGAACCGCCCGCGCTGACGTTGATCACGTCCGCGCCCAGCACCTTGCCGGCCAACTCGAACGACGCCCGCGTGCGCGTGCTCGCCTCGTAGAAGAGGTTGCAGACCGTCACCCCGCGCAGGGCGGGCGTGCGCGCCACGGGACGCTCCAGGACCTCCCGCATCGCGTCGGCCGTCTCCAGCACCCGCTCGATCTCGCTGCGCTCCAGGGCGTCCACATCGAGCAGATGGCGATGCCGCCACGACTGCGGATCGGCGGCCACCGGCGGCGGCCCCTCGTGCGCCGCCGCAAGCGGACGCTCGGCAAGCTGCTCTGCCACCATGCTCAGCGCCCCCCTTCGCCCGACAGCTCGCCGGACAACTCGAGCGGCGCGGGATGCAGCGACGCCTCATCCACGCCGTCCACCTCGCTCAGCCGCACCCGCACGTCATCGCCCCGCCGCGTCGGCAAGTTCTTGCCCACGTAATCGGCCCGAATCGGCAGCTCGCGGTGCCCGCGGTCGACCAGCACCGCCAGCTCGATCGCCGCCGGCCGCCCGTAATCGATCAGCGCGTCCAGCGCCGCCCGAATCGAGCGCCCCGTGAAGAGCACGTCGTCGACCAGCACGATCACCGAGCCGTCGATATCGCCGGGAATGCGGCTGGGCAGAATCCGCGCCGTGCTGCGCCGCGCCAGATCGTCGCGGTAGAGGCTGTTGTCGATCGCCCCCGCCGGAATCCGCCGCCCGTCGATCGCTTCAATCGAGACCGCCAGCCGCTCGGCCAGCGGCACCCCGCGCGTCTGCATCCCCATCAGCACCAGCGGTTCCGGCGGCGGATGCCGCTCAACGATCTCGTGCGCGATCCGCGTCAGCGCCCGGCGCATCCCCGCCTCATCCAGCACCGCCCCGGCCGCGACGCCCCGCAACTCTCCCTGCGCGCCATCCTGCGCCCCGAAGCCGCGCGCCGTCGGCGAGCTCACCGCGCACCCCGCGCAACAGCGGAGCGGCAGCGTGGGTCATGCCCGGAACGATCATGGCGGCGGGCAGCGCGGCAGCGAGCGATCATCCGGCGTCCTTCCCGGCCTCTCGGGACCGGATTAAAGTCCAACCGTCGTGCTCTGAGCCTAGCAGCGCATCCGCGCTGCGCGCCCCCGCGCTTCTGTCACCAACGCTACGCCCGCCGCCCGCCGCCGTCCTGCATCTCCGGCGGCAGCAGATTGGGGATGCCGTCCTCGATCGGGTAGCGGAAATCGAGCGACTTCGAGTAGAGGTGCCCGCGAAGCACCTCGCCGTCCTCCGCCTCCTGCTCGATCACCAGCTCGAGCGGCTCGTGCGTCACCGGGCAGACCAGGATCTCCATCAGTTCCTTGCGCATCGCTCCCGCCTCCCGCCACAGCCTACCCTCTCACCCAACCCAGGCGGCGGCGTCTCGCGCGCAAGCGGCTAAGCCCGCGCCGCGCGATACTGCCCCACAGTCCGGACCCAACCCGCCGGACGCCAAGCGAGAGGCGTGACACGTGGCAGAAGAGGTCAAGTCGCCGATGGCCGGCACCATCTTCGAGTTGCTCGTCGAGCAGGGCGACCAGGTCGAGGAGGGCGACGAGCTGGTCATCCTCGAATCGATGAAAATGGAAATCCCCGTCGAGGCGCCCGGCGACGGCTCCGTCGAGACGGTCCACATCGCGCAGGGCGACCAGGTGCAGGAAGGCGACCTGCTGATCACGCTCGGCGGCTAGCCGACCAAATTCAGCGCGCCCCGTCATGTTCTCCCGCATCCTGATCGCCAACCGCGGCGAAATCGCCGCGCGCGTCTCGCGCACCTGCCGCAGACTCGGCATCGAGTCCCACGCCGTCTATTCCGTGGCCGACGCCGACGCCCTGCACGTCCGCGAAGCCGACGGCGCGACCCACATCGGCGCGTCCCCCGTCGCCGAGTCCTACATCAATGTCGACGCCGTGCTCGACGCCGCCGTCGCAGCCGGCTGCGACGCCGTCCACCCCGGTTACGGGCTGCTCTCCGAAAACGCCCACTTCGCCCAGGCCTGCGAGGCGCGCGGCATCACCTTCATCGGCCCCGCGCCCGAACACATGGAACTGATGGGCAACAAGGATCAGGCGCGCCGCACGATGCGGCAACTCGGCCTCCCCGTGATCCCCGGCAGCGACGGCGCGGTCGCCGACGACGAAGCCGAAGCGGCCGCCGAAATGGTCGGCTACCCGCTGCTGATCAAAGCCTCGTTCGGCGGCGGCGGGATCGGCATGGCCGAAGTGCGCCGCCCGCAGCAGTTCGCCCGCTCGCTGCGCCGCGCCCGCTCCTCCGCCGACCGCGCCTTCGGCTCCGGCGATGTCTACCTCGAACGCCTGCTGGTCGAGCCGCACCACATCGAGCTGCAAGTCTTCGGCGACGGCGAGGGCGGCGTAACCATCCTCGGCGACCGCGAGTGCTCCGTGCAGCGCCGCCACCAGAAAGTAATCGAAGAAGCGCCAGCCCCCGCCCCCGCCTTCAGCGACGCCCGCCGCGAGCGGCTCTACGAGCAGGTCCGCCGGGCCATCGCCCAACTGCGTTACCGCAACGCCGGCACCATCGAATGCCTGCTCGACGCCTCGGGCGAAATCTTCTTCCTCGAGATGAATACCCGCCTGCAGGTCGAGCATCCCGTTACTGAAATGGTTACCGGCCAGGACCTCGTCGAGTGGCAGCTGCGCATCGCCGCCGGCGAACCTCTTTCAGAACTGCCCGCCCCGGCCAAACCCAACAGCCCCAACGGTCACGCGATCGAAGCGCGCATCTACGCCGAAGACCCCGAAACCCTGCTACCCTCGCCCGGCTCGGTCGATCTGCTGGAAGTACCCGACGAGGATTGGCTGCGCCTCGATACCGGCGTAGCCGGCGGCGACGACGTACCGCACTACTACGACCCGCTGATGGCCAAACTAATCGTCCACGGCGCCACCCGCCCAGAAGCCCTGCAGCGCCTACAGCAAGCGCTAGACGCCGCCCGCATCGAAGGCATCAAGCACAACATCCCCTTCCTCCAGCGAGTCATCCAAACCCCCGAATTCCAACAAGGCGACTACACCGTCGCCCTCACCAACGCCCTCCTCAACGCCTGACGCGCCCCTTGCCCACAACTCCGCCACTCCACCCAACAGCGTTGCACACCCGCGCAAACAGCTCCGTCACACCCCGTGCTCGCCGCAGGTATCTCGCTGTTCCGTGCGCCCTGCTATCCTGCGCCGCAGACCTGAGAGGCGACCATGAGCGACGGTGACGCGGTGGGGCAACGAGTGGGTGGCGGCGACGAAGACGGTGTGCCTCAGTGGGTGCTTGACCGCATCACGGACAAGGGTGTGCTGGATCTGAGCGGCGAGGACCTCGGTGGCGAGATGCCGTCGTGGGTCTACCAGCTCACCGACTTGCGAGGCTTGAACCTCGCCCGCTGCCAGTTGACCGGCCCGATCCCGCCCGAACTGGGTAAGCTCACAAGCCTCACCGACTTGCGGCTGAGCGGAAACCAGTTGACCGGTCCGATCCCGCCCGAACTAGGTAAGCTCATAAACCTCTCCGTCTTGTGGCTGAGCGGAAGCCAGTTGACCGGTCCGATTCCAGCTGAATTGCACAAACTCACGAACCTCACCGACTTGCGGCTACGCGAAAACCAGTTAACCGGTCCGATCCCGCCCGAACTGGGCAAGCTCACAAGCCTCACTGTTTTGCTGCTGAGCGAAAACCGGTTGACCGGTCCGATTCCGCCCGAGCTGGGCAAGCTCGCGAACCTCACCGGCTTGCTACTGGACAGAAACCAGTTGACCGGTCCGATTCCGCCCGAGCTGGGCAAGCTCGCGAACCTCACCGGCTTGCTACTGGACAGAAACCGGTTGACCGGTCCGATTCCGCCCGAACTGGGCAAGCTCGCAAACCTCACCGGCTTGCTACTGGACAGAAACCGGTTGACCGGTCCGATTCCGCCCGAACTGGGCAAGCTCGCAAACCTCACCGGCTTGCTACTGGACAGAAACCGGTTGACCGGTCCGATTCCGCCCGAACTGGGCAAGCTCACAGACCTCACCGACTTGTCACTGAGCGGAAACCACCTGACGGGTTCGATTCCAGTCGAGCTCGGCAAGCTCACCAACCTCACCAACTTGCAGCTGCACGAGAACCAGTTGAGAGGTACGATCCCACCCGAATTGGGCAAGCTCACGAACCTCAGCCTCATGTGGCTAAACGGAAACCAGCTGAGAGGCGCGATCTCGCCTGAACTGTGCAAGCTCACCAACCTCACCAGCTTGCGACTGGACGGAAACGAGTTGACGGGTGCGATCCCGCCCGAGCTGGGCAAGCTCACAAGCCTCGCAAACTTGCAGCTGGACGGAAACCAGTTGAGAGGCACGATCCCGCCCGAGCTGGGCAAGCTCACCAACCTCACCGACTTGCGGCTGAACGGAAACCAGTTGAGAGGCGCAATACCGCCTGAGCTGGGCAAGCTCACCAACCTCACCGACTTGTGGCTGCACGAGAACCAGTTGAGAGGCGCAATACCGCCTGAGCTGGGCAAGCTCACAGGTCTCACCGACTTGTGGCTGAGCGGAAACCGGTTGACGGGCGCGATCCCGCCCGAGCTGGGCAAGCTTACAGGTCTCACCGACTTGTGGCTGAGCGGAAACCGGTTGACGGGCGCGATCCCGCCCGAGCTGGGCATGCTCACTAACCTCACCGACTTGCGGCTGCATGGAAACCGGTTGACGGACGCCATCCCGTCGGAGCTGGGCATGCTCACAAACCTCACCCGTCTGTGGCTGAACGGAAATCGGTTGACGGGCGCTATCCCGTCAGAGCTGGGCATGCTCACACACCTCACTGACTTGTTGCTGGACAAGTCTCAGCTCGATGGTGATCATGATGATGAGATTGCCGAAATGATCGCTGCTGGCGAGACAAGGACTGTCGAATTCAAGGAGACCCTTCGCAGCTTGAAAGGCGACGGTAAACCCGAACAGGCGATGCTGAAGAGCATCGCAGCTCTCCTCAACACCAATGGCGGTCACCTGCTCATCGGCATCCGTGACAACGGGGAGGCATGCGGCATCGGAGACGAGCTTGAGCAGTTCACGAACGAGGACGAAATGCTCAAGTACCTGACTCAGATCACTGAGGCCGGCATCGGTGATGCCGGCTGGAACATGGTGCATCCCGAATTTCGCACGTATCGAGGAGTTCGGATACTGGTAATCCGATGCGACCAGTCCCCTGACCCGGTCTTCATTGAAGAGCGCAAAGGACCGAAGCGGGTCAAGAAAGTGTATGTCCGCACAGGCCCGCAGGCGAAGGAGTTGGACGACCCCGAGGATCTGCTGAAGCACTTCAGCAGCCGGACACTCCAGCCCGGCGCGATGTAATCGGAGGAGTGGGCCGAGTCCGTCGCGCTTGACATCGCCTAGGGCGCTCACGGAGCTTCGCCATACCTGCGCGCCTTCTTCGTCATTCCTGCGTAGGCAGGAACGACGGGGAATGTGGGCGCACCCTACCCCTACCCCCCAACCCGCCCCAGCGCCGCCCCTCCCACGCGCTCCATGTCGCCCCATGTGTACCAGGGCGGCATATCGCCGATCTCCGACCAGATCCGATGAATCACCGCCAGTTTGTACAGCTGGTGCAGCGTCCAATAGCGCAGATCGCCGGCTGAACGGCCGCTCGCGGCCAGCGACGGCTGCGCCAGCGGCATTTCCTCGGGCGCGGCGTCCGAGCCTTTCAGGCCGCTCAGCGCGCAGATCAGGCCCCAATCCGAAAGCGGATCGCCCAGCTGCGCCTGCTCCCAATCGACTACTGCGCAGATGCCGCCGTTACTGCCGACGAGATAGTTAAACACGTTGATATCGCCGTGGCAGAGGCGCGGCGGCGGGCTGTCCGGCAGCGCGCTTCGCGCCGCCGCGGCCAACTCGACGATGAACGGATCGCCGGCGCAGCCGAACGCCTCAGCCCGCGCCGCCACCGCATCGAGATCGCGCAGCGCCGCCTCCGCGCCCGGCGCGGGCGGACCCAGAAACTCCAGCCCCGCCGCCCGCCAGTCCACCGCGTGGATCGCGTCCACCGCCGCCCGATACGCCTCGTACAGCCGCGGCGACGGCGCGGCCTGCCCCATATGCGGCGCGTCGATCCACTCCATCACGATGCAGGCCGCGCCCAACGCCGTGGGGCGCGCCGCGCCGCCCAGCACCGCCGGCACGCGCACCGCCGTATTCGCCAGCGCGCGCAGCACCCGCCCCTCGCGCAGCACGTCGTAGGGCTGGAAGATGCCTCGCTCGCGCTCCACCCGCAGCACGACGGGCGGGCCCTCGCGCCGCTCGACCCGCCAGGTCAGATTGGACACGCCCCCGCCCAAACGCTCCAGCGCCGCCGCTTCCGCAGCGACGCCGCACTCCGCCAGCGCCGCCGAAGCCGCCGCGATGGTCAGCTGCTCAGGCGCCGCGTCAGCCGCCATGACCCGCTCCGCCCGCCGCGCCGATCGCATACGTCACCCGCGCCTTGGCGATCAACGAGCCCCGCTCGTTGGTCAGATCCACATCGCCCACCGCCAGGCTGCGGCCCTTCTTGATCACGTTGGACTCGACCCGAATCAACTCGCCGATCGCCGGCCGCAGATACGAAATGTTGAGCTCCGCCGTGCCCCGCATCTGCTCGCCTTGCCGACAGGTGCTGAGCACGGCGGCGACCACTCCGATGTCTGCCAGCGAGGCCAAAATCCCGCCGTGTACGCCGCCGTTCGCCCCGCCCGCCGTCTCCGCGGTGATTGGCATCTCGAACACCGTCCGCCCCCGCGCAAGCTCTACCAGCCGCGCCCCAAACAGCGTCCCCCCGCCATACGAAGCCTCAATGCTCCGCAGCGGCACCAGCCAGGCAACCTCGTCCGCCATAGTGCCTCTCCTCCGATGCGAGGGTAGCGCGTGTCCGGCGTTGACCGTGCGGCCGCTAGCGTATTCGGCGCGCATGTTCTATGGTGTCGCCAAGCGCTGCTACGGCGCGATGTCATCGAAAAGCGGGGCCCAAATGCTCGGAGACCAAAAGCTGCGTTTCCTCGTGGACGCCAACTTTCTCATCCCCCTGGAGCCGACCAGTCCGTCAGACATCGAGCCGGGCACCGAGATCGCCGCGGACATCGTCCGGCGAGCCAACACGCTCGGTGCCCATCTGTTGGTGCATCCCGAAACGATCCGAGAGCTTGCCTCCGACCGCAATCTGCTGCGTCACATCGCCCGGCGAACACTCTTGGCAAAGTATGAGGAGCTTACTCACCCACCGGACCTCTCAGAAGTGGAACGCGTCTTGGGAAAGGTGAGTCCAGAGAGCAACCACTGGTTCGACCACCACCTTCTTGCCGCGCTCCACGCCGACGCCGTTCACCACCTGATCACCGACGACGAGCAGATGCACCGCAAAGCTCGCCGCCTCGGCATATCGCCGGAGCGCATCTTGACCCTCACCGACGCCCGCGCTCTGCTGGACACGCTGGCTGATCACCCGCAGAATCCCCCTCCACAGGTCCGAACCCGCCCTCTCCACGCCTTGCGGCGCAACGCCCCGATCTTCGAGAGCCTGCGCGGGGACTACCCCAGCTTCGACCGGTGGTTCCGACAGGTGAGTCGGGAAGGTAGACAGGCTTGGGTCATTGAGCCCGGCGGCGGCTACGCAGGCATCTGCATCTGGAAGCCGCGAGACGACGAACTCGGGCTCGGCGGCAAGGTGATGAAAATCTCAACCTTCAAAGTCGCGGAAGAACACCGCGGCCGCCGATACGGCGAGCTTCTGCTGAAAGCCGCATTCAACGAGCTGCACGCGAACAACTACGACCGCGTTTGGTTGACCGTGTTCGAGCGCCACGAGACGCTCATCACAATGCTCGAGGACTTCGGGTTCCAGCAGCATCACGAGAAGACGGGCTTGGGCGAGCTGATCTACTTCAAGGACTTGACCCCAGGTCAGGAGCGAGTCACCGACCCATTCGAGTACCACCGACGCTACGGCCCGCCCGCAGTCGACCTCTCGCTCGGCCCGGTCTACGTCATCCCGATTCAACCTCGATACCACCGACGACTGTTCCCCGACGATCCGCATGAGCGCATGCTGATCGGGGGCAACGACCCCTACGGCAACGCGATCCGCAAGGCCTACCTCAGCCACAGCTTAATCCACCCTCTGCCGCGTGGCGCGGTCATCCTCTTCTACCGATCTGACGACCAGCAAGCCGTCACTGCAATCGGCGTTGTCGAAGACGCCTTGCGAATCTCTCATCCGGTCGAGATCGCCAAGTTCGCAGGGCAGCGAACCGTCTACAGCTTCCGCGAAATCGAGGAGTTGGCGCAACAGCCGGTGCTGACTATCCTCTTCCGTCAGGATCGACTGCTGGAGGCCCCGTGGCCGCTGCGCAGCCTCATCGCGGCTAGGGTCCTGACCGACGCTCCCCAGTCCATCACCCAAGTTCGCAACGAGGAGGCAATCCGATGGCTCAGCGCTCAGCTCGCCGCGTCGCCCTGATGTCGATCCACCCCGAATACGCCGAGGCCTTGCTGAACGGAACCAAGACGGTAGAACTGCGGCGCTCGCGGTTCGCAAACGACATTTCGCACATCCTGATCTACGCTACCTCGCCGGTGCAGAAAATACTCGGCTGGGCCAAGACAGGGTCTGTTGAAGAGGGCAGTCCCACCAGCATCTGGGAAGCGCACAAGAGCCGTGCCGGCATCTCTCGAAGCGTTTACCGCGCCTACTTCCGAGGACATCCCCGCGCCACGGCAATTCACGTCGCCACGCCACAGCGCTTGGAGAAGCCGCTAGCCCTCTCGGAAGTTGAAGACGGCCTGAAAGCGCCCCAGAGCTGGCGGTACCTCTCACTTGAGGCTGCCCAACGAGCAGGTATCCCAACCTAGAAGCAGTCCGCCTCTCGCTCTAAACAGCGCGTTCGCCGGGCGTGCCGCGATCCGACGCACGAAACACGGATGCCAGCGCTTCCCGTCGGCGCCGAAATCCGCATCTGCTCGCCTTGCCGGCAGGTGCTGAGCACCGCTGCTGCCCGGCGGGTAGGATTGAGACGCGGAGGTTCGCATGACAGCCCTTGCCGCCTTGCAGCCTGATGTCTTCCACTACCGCGCGCTGCGCGGCAAGCTCGTCGCCGCCCTGGTCGGGACATCGCCCAACCAGCTGGCCGGCTGGAGCCGCCGCGGGCTGCTCGAATCTTCGAGCGCCGGCGGGCGGCGCGGCAGGCCCCGGCGCTACTCCTGGATCGACTACCAGAAAGCCCGCGCGCTCTGCGCGCTGCTGGAACGCGGCGTTCCCAATCGCCGACTGGCCGAGAGCATCGCCGCGCTCGATGCGACCGTCGAAGACTGGTGGAAGCTCGCCCTGTCCGAGTTCCAGGACAAGGTGATCGTCCCGTGCGACGACGGCCGCAGCTATGCGGTCGTCGAGAAGCGGCGCGCGGCCGACCGCTGCATCTGCGAGGCCGACCCGATCGGGTGGCCTACTGCCGACAGCGGCGCGGCGCTGGCGCTCGATGTGATCTGCGCGCTGCGCCGACAGGGGCCGCTCGGGCGGCTCTGCGAGTTCGGCGAGCACGTGAACATGGATCCGCACATCCAGGAAGGCGACCCGGTCATCCGCGGCCGCCGCATCGAGACGGAGATGCTGGGCATTCTGCACGAGTGGGGCAGCACTGCCGACGAGCTCGCAGATCGATTCACCTTGACCAGAGAGCAAGTCGAAGCGGCGATCGCTTTTGAACAAGCGCTGGCCGCGTAGGCACCCCGTCCAATGCGGCTACTGCTTGACGAGAACCTGTCGCAGCGCACTGCGCAAATCCTCTCGATCCTCGGACATCCGAGTCAGCACGTAGATGATCTTGGCCGCCTGAGCGCGTCAGACGAAGACTTGGCCAGGCTGATGCTGGACTACGATGCGTTCGTTACCTTCGACCTCCACCGCCAGCCCGGAGAACGCCACGCGATCAACACAGCAATTGCCAGCGGCGGTTCTGTCATCCGCCTCCGTTTCTCGAAACGCGATCCGGGAGACGTGATGACGGAGCTCCGCTACCTGATCGCAAAGTGGCCGGAGATCGAGCGGTTGCTGGGCAGTCGCAGTGAGATCGGATTGCTGACGATCACCGAAGAAGGGCAGCGAATTCGGGCAACCGATCGCGCGCGAGTCGCGCAATGGCTGGCCGACAGCCGCTAGCCGCTGCTCCGAAGGCTCGATCAGCCGCCGCAGCCCGCCTCACAGCCCAAGCACTGCGCGCAGCGCGAACAGCGCGTTTGCGGGGCGCTCCGCGATTCGACGCATGAAATACGGGTACCAACGCTCCCCGTAGGGCGCGGAAATCCGCACCCGCTCGCCCTGCGCCGCCAGCTCCTCGCGCAGCTGCGGGCGCACCCCGTAGAGCATCTGAAACTCCCACGCCGCCTCCGCAACCTCGCGCTCCCGCATCAAGCGCCGCGCCGACCGATGCAGCCGCGCGTCGTGCGTCGCCACGCCGACCCAGCCGCCCGACTCCAGCGCCGGCGTCGAGGTCAGCTGCTCCAGCGCGCCGCGGTAGGCCCGCCGCACCTGCCGCGCGTCCGGCCAGGCGATTTCGCGCGGCTCCGAATACGCCCCCTTGACCAGCCGCACCCGCGCGATCCCCTGCTCGACCAGCCCCGCGATGTCCTCCGGCGTGCGCCGCAGATACGCCTGCAGCGCCACCGCCGTGCGCTCCGAGCGCTCCGTCGCACGCCGGTAGAGCGCCAGCGTGTCGTCGACCGACGCCGCGCCCTCCATATCGATCTCGAGCCACAGCCCCGCCGCAGCAGCAGCGTCGACCAGCGCCGTGAGGTGCTCAAGCGCCGCGTCGAACGAGATCGGCAGTCCCAGCAGGCTGGGCTTGACCGCGATGCGCATGTCGCCGCCCGCGTCCGCCAGCGCGCCGATCAGCTCGAGGTATTCAAGCGCCGCCGTCTCGGCCTCGCCCAGCTCCGACACTTCCTCGCCGAGCAGCGTCAAGACCGCGCCGCAGCCCGCCGCGTTCAGCCGCCCGCCCGCCTCCACCGCGTCGGCAATTGCCGCGCCCGCGACAAAGCGCGCCGCCAGCGCCCGGCCGGGCGCCGAGCGCTCCACGGCGCGCCCCAGGCCCTCTTCGCGCGACAGCCGAATTAGCGCCGCCCGCAGCATCGGCCGCCGCTCTCAACCGCCCTGCCGAGCCAGCCGGTCCGCTAGCCCTGCCGCTGCTTGTTGCGCGGGTTGCGCTTGTTGATGATGTAGACCCGCCCCTTGCGGCGCACAATCTGGTCGTCGCGCGAGCGCTTCTTCACCGATGCTCGTACCTTCACGGGGATACCCTCCGTCGCTTTCTGCGACGCTATCACACATGGGGTAGGCTGAGCGCATTGCAATGACGGAGCCTGAGCCCCAACTGCTGACCGACCTGGCGCAGATCGCCGAGCTGAGCGAGTCGATCCGACGCCACGGCAGCTTCGCGCTCGACACCGAGTTCATCTCCGAAGGCTCCTACAGCCCTCAGCTGGCGCTGGTGCAAGTGGCCACGCCGGAATGGATCGCGCTGATCGATCCGCTCGTCGACGGCCGGCCCGACCAGCCGATCTGGGACGCGGTCGCCGATCCCTCGATCACGACGGTGGTTCACGCGCACGACCAGGAGTCGCGCTTCTGCTACGAGCGGACCGGCAGCGCGCCGCAGAACCTGTTCGATGTGCAGCTCGCCGCGGCGTTTTGCGGCTACCGCTTCCCGATCTCCTACGGCGCGCTGCTGAACGAGGAGTTGGCCGTGCAGGCCGTGGCCTCGCGGTCGCGCACCGACTGGACGCGCCGCCCGCTGAGCGCCTCGCAGCTGCGCTACGCCGCCGACGATGTGCGCTGGCTGCTGCCGCTGCACGAGAGGCTCAGCGAGCGGTTGGCCGGCGACGAGCGCGCCCGCTGGCTGCGCGAGGAAACGCAGCTGCGCATCGCCTCGCTCGACGCCGCCGCCCCCGCGGAGACGCCCGCCTGGCGCAAGCTCCCGGGCTCGCGCGGGCTCAATCGGCGCGGCCTCGCCGCGTTGCGCGAGCTGCACGCCTGGCGCAGGGACGCGGCGCAGGCGGCCAACCGGCCGCTGAAGCGCATCGCGCGCGACGATGTGCTCATCGCCGTCGCCCAAACGCTGCCCGACACACTGGCAGACTTGCGCCGCGTGCGCGGCGTCGAAATCGTGCCGACCCGCCACCGCCCGTCGATGCTGGCGGCCGTGCAGAGGGCGTCGGAATTGCCCAACGACCGCCTGCCGGAGCGCATCCTCGAACCGCCGACCCCGCCGCGCACGCTGACCGCATTTGTGGACGCGCTGCTCGACGCGCTCTGCGCCGAGCGGTCGATCGACACCAAGCTGGTCGCCGCCTCAGCCGATGTGCGCGCGATCGTCTCCTGGGCGCGAGAGCCGCGGGGCGAGGGAGAGCCGCACCCGCCGGGCGCCGCCCCGCGTCTGCTGCGCGGCTGGCGTCGAGAATTCGCCGGCGAGTCGATCATCGCGGCCATCGAGGGCCGCATCAGCCTGCGCATCGCCGACCACCGCGCCGAGCAGCCGCTGGTCGCCGAACCACTCTGAGCACCGCCCAACTCCCAGCCCCGCTTAGAGCCCGTTCACACTGTTTCACGCTATTTGGAACCCTTCATGTGCCCCCCCTCCCCAATTCATCCCTCCCCCCTTCCAGGGGGGAGGTTAGGTGGGGGGTAGGAGTCAACGAGCGCGCAACAGCCGTCATGTCGCGCTCCAATCTTCCACACCACCCCCTCCGCCCCCCACGCCGCCCCTCCGTCATTCCTGCGCAGGCAGGAACCACGCAGTAAGCGCAGCTTCATCCGGCGCTGAACGCTCGGCGGCGGCGTGGAAACCGTTTGGGCGAGTCGTCAAGACATTGAGCTGTGTACGAAGCGCAGGCGACCGCCTGGATTCCTGCCTGCGCAGGAATGACGGAAGTGTGAACATGCCCAGGCGGCGATGGCTCCGCTTGCTCGCGGCGATTGGACGACTGGCGGCACTCCCCCTCACACCACGCAGGCGGCGGCCTGGCTGCCGATGCTGTGGGTGCGCGACTGAATCTTGTCGTCCTGCTGGAAGCTGTTGGTCAGAAACGCGACCGAGAGCCCCGTCTCCGGGTCGCCCCAGGCGACCTGGCCGCCCGCCCCGGCGTGGCCGAACGCGCGCGGCGACGCGCCGCCGCCGAAACCGCGCTCCGCGCCGCGACCGTCCTCGCCCGCCACCACCACCGTCAGCGCGCGGTTGACCGCCAGGCCGCTGAGCGGATCGGTGTGCCGCTGCGGATCCGTCGCGACCGTCGTGCCCAGCTCGATCGTCTCCGCGCGCAGCGGCGTCGCGGCGCGATCGTCGCCCGCGCCGGCGGGCGCGACCAGCGCCTGGTAGAACATCGCGAGATCCGCGGCGTTGGCGAACGCGCCGCCGCCCGGGCAGCCCGCGCGACGCTGCGAGGCCAGGTTGAAATGCAGAATCGTCTGCGGGAAAACCTCGCCGCCCTCGGGCGGCAGCGGCTGCTCGGTGTAGATGATCGAGGCCGCGCGCCCATGCTGCTCGTCGGGCAGGCCGACGTAGAGATTGTCCAGCCCCAGCGGATCGAGCAGCCGCTCGCGCAGCCACTCGCGGAAATCGCGCCCCGTGCGCTGCTCGATGATCTCGGCCAGCACCCAGTGCGCCGACGTGGCGTGGTACTCCCACTGCGAATCAGGCCGCCAGTTGAGCCGCCAGCCCATCATCCGACGCTGCCGCGCCTCGCGATCCTCCCACAGCCGCGGGTTCATCGGCGCGTGCGGAAAGCCCCCCGTGTGCAGCATCACCTGCCGCACCGTGATCGTCTCGTAGCCCTCGCCGCCGCCCTCCGCGCACCAGCCGGGGATGATGTCCACCACCCGCTCATCCAGCGACAGCAGCCCGTCCTCGATCAGACACCAGACGCCCACGCCGACGATCGCCTTGGTCGAGGAAAACATGCAGAACAGCGTGTCGTCGCGCGCCGGTTGCAACGACGCGCCCTGCTGCGCCGCGCCGTAGGTGCGGAAGCCGGCCAGCCGACCCCGCGAGCCGACCGCGACCTGCGCCGCCTGCAGCTGGCCGCTCTCGACCTGCGCCTCGACGAAGCCGAACAACTCCTCCAGCTTCGCTTCGTCAATGCCGATCTCGCTGGGCGGCGCGAGCCGCGGGTCCGTGGCGCTCATCGTTCTCTCCTTGCTGCTCGTTGAGGTCGTTGGGCGGAGTCTAGGGATTTACGGAAGCGGGAGCGCGCCCGCTACGATCCGCGCCATGCCGCCTATGCCGCCTACCACGCCGCCCGCCATCGAGATTCGCGGACTGACCAAGCATTACGGCGCGATCCGCGCCGTCGACGGCGTCGACCTGACCATCGAGGCGGGCCAGGTCTACGCCCTGCTCGGCCCCAACGGCGCCGGCAAAACCACGCTGATCGAAATCATGGAGGGCTACCGCGACCGCGACGCCGGCCAGGTCGCCGTGCTCGGCCTCGATCCCCGCAGCCAACGCGACGCCCTCACCCGCCGCGTCGGCATCGTCCTCCAGCGCAGCACCCCGATGGAGGGCCTCACCCCGCGCGAAATGCTCGGCTTCACCGCCAAGCTCTACGAGCACCCCATGAACGTCGATGAGGCGCTCGAGCTGGTCGGCCTGAGCGAGCACGCCGATCGCCGCGGCGGCAAGCTCTCCGGCGGCCAGAAGCGCCGGCTCGACCTGGCCACCAGCGTGATCGGCAACCCCGACCTGATCTTCCTCGACGAACCCACCACCGGCTTCGACGCCGCCGCCCGCCGCCAGGCCTGGGCCGTCGTCGAGGGCCTCACCGCGCGCGGCGCAACCGTGCTGCTCACCACCCACTACCTCGACGAAGCCGAGCATCTCGCCCGCCAAATCGGCATGATCAAGGACGGCAAAATCATCTTCGAGGGCGATGTCGCCGCCCTGCGCCGCGAAATGCAGACCGACACCCGCATCGCCTGGCGACCGCCCGCGGACCTGGCAATCGACGACCTGCCCGCCCCCTGGCGCGAGGCCCAGCGCGCCGGCGACGGACAGCTCGCCCTGCCCACCCAGACGCCCACCCGCCGCCTGCGCGAACTGATCGACTGGGCCGAATCGCGCGGCCTCGCCGAACTGCCCGAACTGGTCGTCGAGCGCCCCGACCTCGAGCAGCTGTACCTCGAACTCGTCGAAGACGAGGCCGAGCCCGACGCGGCGGAGGCGCCGCAATGATCGCCGCACTTATCGGCTACCTGCCCGATTACCCGCGCTGGCTGCGCATCGTCCGACTCGGCTTCGCCTACATGCAACTCAGCCTGAAAGCGACCCTGCGCGAACCCGCCGCCATCTTCTTCATCGTGATCTTCCCCATCATGTTCCTGGTGATCTTCTCCTCGGTGCTCTCCTTCGAGCTCGACATTCCCGCCGAAGCGCAGGGCAACGTCCCGGTCGTCACCTTCAGCCAGTACTTCGTAGCCGGCATTATGGGCGTGGCGATCTTCGGTACATCGTTCAACCTGCTCGGCAACTCGCTCGCCGTGCAGCAATTCGACGGCACGCTCAAGCAGCTGGCCGCGGCGCCGCTGCCCAAATCATCATTCTTCCTCGGCCTGGCCGGCAGCTCGGTGCTGATCACCATCGCCCAGATGATCATCATGCTCGCGCTGGGCGTCGCCGCGTTCGGTATCGAACTGCCCGACGCGAGCGGCTGGCTGACCATGATCTGGGTGCTGCTGCTGGGCGTCCCCGCCGGCTGCATGCTGGGCGTCGCGATCACCGCCGTCATCCCCTCCGCGCGCGCCGCCCCGGCCGTCATCCAGGTGCCCTTCCTGATCCTCCAATTCATCTCCGGCGTCTTCTTCCAACTCTCCACCATCCCCGCCTGGCTGCAATGGATCTCCGGCCTCTTCCCCCTGCGCTGGGTCGCCCAGGGCCTCCGCTCCGTCTTCCTCCCCGACGCCTACAAATACGCCGAACCCGGCATGAGCTGGCAACTAGAAATCGCCGCCGCCGTCCTCGCAATCTGGATCACCCTAGGCCTAACCGCCGCAATCCTAACCTTCAAATGGGACCGCTCCGGCTAGCCTATTCACCCCCCGTCATTCCTGCGCAGGCAGGAACCGTCATTCCTGCGCAGGCAGGAACCCCCAACCCCCTCTTCCCGAATCCCCCCCTCCCCCCCCCGCACCCCCCTCCCCCAATTCATCCCTCCCCCCTTTTAGGGGGGAGGCTAGGTGGGGGGTGGGAGGCACCGAGCCACAACCACCGTCCGTCCACGCCCCGATCGCCCCGTCATTCCTGCGCAGGCAGGAACCCACGCAGCAGGCACCCCCCCCACACCCAGCACCGACCCAGCGCCTCACTTCCTCTCCCCCAACCCCCCCTCCCCCTTCCCCAATTCATCCCTCCCCCCTAAAAGGGGGGAGGTTAGGTGGGGGGTGGGAAGCACCGAGCCCCAACCACCGTCCGTCCACGCCCCGATCACCCCCCTCCCGTCACCCCCGCGCCCCCCACTCCGTCATTCCTGCGCAGGCAGGAACCCACCCACACCGCCCCATCCGTCACACCTGCGCCCCCCACTCCGTCATTCCTGCGCAGGCAGGAACCCACGCAGCAGGCATCCCCCCCCACACCCAGCACCGACCCAGCGCCTCCACTTCCTCTCCCCCAACCCCCCCGCACCCTCCCCCCTCCCCCAATTCATCCCTCCCCCCTTTTAGGGGGGAGGTTAGGTGGGGGGTGGGAGGCACCGAGCCACAACCACCGTTCATCCACGCCCCGATCGCCCCCCTCCCCGTCACACCTGCGCCCCCCATCCGCCATTCCTGCGCAGGCAGGAACCCACGCCACACCCTCCCCGCCACACCTGCGCTCCCTCTTCCGTCATTCCTGCGCAGGCAGGAACCCACGCCACACCCTCCCCGTCACCCCTGCGCCCCCCCCCCGTCATTCCTGGGCAGGCAGGAACCGCCTCACCCCAGCCGCCCCTGCTGCGCCTGGCGCAGCCGACCCGCCTCCGCGCTAATCTCCGACCAGGCGTCGGCCAGCGCGTTATAGCGCCGCGCCTCCGACGCCCAACCCTTCGCGTCGCAAATCGCGTACAGACGATACGCCAACTCCTTGGCCTGCTCGCCGTTGCCGCTCAACTCCCGCGCCAGCAGCGCCGCCCCGCCCGCGTCATGCTCGCCCTGCCCGCCGAACACCCCGCCCTGCTCCAGCGCCGCCGCCAGATAGTGGCACGCCCGCCACGCGCTCAACCGACGCTCCGCCGACGGCTCCCACGACTCCCAGGTCGCCTCATAACGCTCAAACGGCAGCAACTGCACCCGCCCGCGACGCGCCGTCAGCAAACCGTCGCGCTGCAACTCCTCGACCGAAATATCCTTGGCCCGCGCCATCGTATCGGCGTCGCCGAACGGCCCATCCTCAAAGCCGAACTGCTCGAACCAGCGCAGGCAAAACTGCGTCGCCCCGTCGAACGCGCCCTCGCGCTCCGAGAAAAACTGCTCGACGCCCGCGTTGATCAACTCCAGCGCCTCACGCACCGTCATATGATCCCCATTCGGCCGCACCACCGCCGAATAACGCGAAAACACCGCCATCCCCGGCCCAATCGACGCCTGCGGCAGATCGACGGGCGCAATGTGCTCCCCGATAAAGCTTTTGAGCGCTTCAGGCAATTCGGACGCGAGCGAGCGCCTGAACTCTCCGATGTCGGCCATAGACGCATCCTTGGGCCGAGGTCGGCAGACGAGCACAACGGATGTTGCCAGAGCGTTCGACGCTTGTGCTCGCAGCCTGTTGCCCAACTCGGTTCTCATAGGCCACGTGCCGCTGATGACGAAACCTGAGCTAATGAGGCCCGACAGCATCGTCTCCCAGCCGGTTGAGACATCGCTGTTGTTGTCGTCCTTGTTCTCCGTCTGCTTGTACGCATAGAACACTGTCATCGGGATGTTGTGGACAGATCGCTCTCGCATCAAGGAGAATGCCCGCATGAGGCCTTGCTCAAAGTGTGCCTCGGCGGCGCGCTGGTCGCCGTCGAACCGGAACGGCGTTGCGACGAGCTCCGGCGCCTTTGGCGTGGCGAGCGTTGAGAACTCCGTCGGGTGGATGTGGCCGATCGATCTCCTCAGCCACACGTAGAAGAAGTCGGCGATGTCGGCGTAGGAGATGTTGTCATAATAAGGTGGGTCTGTGCTGATCGCGATAGCAGAGTCGCCAGGCAGTGTGACGGCACTGTCGAATTGCCCAGCAACCCCCACCTGATTCGTGGTCGGTAGGGCCTGTAGCACCTTCGCGATCCAGGCGATCGCGCCGGCCCAATTCGCGGTTGAATTTGAAAATGGATTCGCTTCTGCGAAATCCCAGATCATCGAAATTGCCTGCCGCGCGAAAACACCGCCGACAAAGTCGGCGGTGTTTTGCCAACGACAAAGCGACGACCAAGCGTTTGCGCTACGGTCAACGGCAAACGCGAGGTAGGTGGCTATTGCATCGGCATAGCCATCAGATTCCGAGCCGAACCCCATGTCAGCCGCGTGTTGACGGACCAGCGTACGGGCATCATCAACCAAGTCACTGAACACTGTCAGTGCTGTTAGCTGCCGAGCCGTGAACAGATCAGACCACTGTTGGTATCCGTAGTTCTGCACGCGGAACCCCAAGGCCTTCGTGGGGAGCTTTGTCATCGGTATGTTGTCAGGGAGTGGAACGTCGGCAGTTGTTTCGTCCGCATGGGCAGGTGAACGGAAGATCCGACGGTTGCCGCCTTCTTCGACGACGCCGATCATCTGAGATCCGAGACCATGTGCTCTTCCACGTTCCCGGACGTCCTTGAGAGGGACCGTCGTCGCGCAGACAAGGCAGGTCGCACCGGTTCGCTCTACAGTTCCGGTGATGTTGGATGCCCTATCGTCACGGACGTCAAACACTACTTCTGTGCCGTTGGCAATTGGGTGTGCCCAAGCCTCGCGGCCACGACGTTTCGAAAGCTGAAAAGATCGGACGAGCGGCATATCTGCGTGACAGGCGGGGTTGGGGCATCGTGTAGTTCGAGCCCATAGCCACGCGATCACCGTCTCCCCATTCGGTCCCTGCGGATACAGATGCCCGATCCGCTCCCACGCCCGCTGGCGCATCCACTCACCGTACCAGCGCACATCCTCGGCCAGCCCTGCTGCGCCCTTCCACTCCGCATCAGATCCGATCTCAGTGCGAGCATCGGGATTAACCGGCGGCATTCCGGCGAACCTGGGCGGCAGCTCAATCAGCGCCTTGGTAATCAGCACCGCGACCGGATTGAGGTCCGAGCCGTGCGCTTCGAGTCCGAGACGCTGCGCTTCGAGAGGGATTGAGCCGCCCCCGCAAAACGGATCAAGCAGCGGCGGCGGATTGCCCTCTGTCGCAGCGAGGATCAGCTCGCGCGCCGTCCCAATTACATCCTCGTCGGTGGTGCTCTCCCACTTGACCAGTGTTTCGATGAACTTGAACAGCTTCTGCCGCCGCTGCTCGGCGGTGTTCATATCTTCCCACTTGGCGGGCAGCGGGCGCGGCTCCTCGAGATCGTCGATCAGCTGCAGCAAATCATCAGGCGCACCTTCTTCCCCGGGATCATCAATCAGCGAGCAGAAGATCACCGCACGGCAGGCTGCGAGCGGACGCCGGGCCCAGTAGATGTGTAGGGTGCTCGGATGCCCGTGAACGATTGATTTTTCGCGCGCCGACTCCCGGTTGATTGGATCCAGCGGGATCGTGACCTCGATCAGCTTCTTGCGCCAGGGCGTCTCGGCGGCCATCCGCTACTCCCGCCGCTTGAGGCGCTCGGCGCTTCGGGCGCTGCGCTGCTCGCGGGCGCGGCGCAGCCGCTGCGCTTCGAGCATCGCCTCCTTCATCTGCTCCGAGCGCGACTCCTCGGCGTTGCTCGCCTCGACCCGCCGCGGGCCGCGCTGCAGCTGCTCCTGGCCGGGCATGTGCTGCTGCTGCCGCGCGAGGTCCGCGCCGACCGTGCGCCGCGCGCGCTCCGTCGCGTCGAGATTGTCTTTGGGGATCACGCTCGACTGGTCGATCGCGCCGCTCGCCATGTAGGCCCGCGCGCCGGCGCTCTTCTCGATCTCGTAGATCGTCTGCGCCTCCGCGCCCATCGCGTGAACCTGATGCAGCACGGCGTCTTCCCAGCGCTGCACCCGCGCGCGCGCCCCCGCCCCGAACAGCCGCGCAACCAGCTTGAGCGGCGGAAAGATCAGCAGCACCAGGATCTCAAAAAACACCGCGCCCATCGCCCACTCCTTTCCCCGCCTGACTAGGTTAGCGCCATGCGCTCGCCCCAGCGCCCGCGCCCCCCACCGTCATTCCTGCGCAGGCAGGAACCCACGCCCCCACCGTCACTCCTGCGCCCCCACCGTCATTCCTGCGCCCCTCTCCGTCATTCCTGCGCAGGCAGGAACCGTCATTCCTGCGCAGGCAGGAACCTGCGCTCCCATCCGTCATTCCTGCGCAGGCAGGAACCCACCACGACTGCTCAACTTCCCCATCCCCAATTCATCCCTCCCCCCTTTTAGGGGGGAGGTTAGGTGGGGGGTGGGAGGCGCCGAGCCACAACCACCGTTCGTCCACGCCCCGATCGCCCACCCTCCCCCCCCGTCATTCCTGCGCAGGCAGGAACCCACCACGACTGCTCAACTTCCCCATCCCCAATTCATCCCTCCCCCCTTTTAGGGGTCTCCTGCAAAATGTCCAATTTCGGCGGATCCGCCGATCAGGCTCTATCTGGTCGGCACCTGCGTGCATGCGCCGGATCCGCCATTTTGCAGGAGACTCCTTTTAGGGGGGAGGTTAGGTGGGGGGTGGGAGGCGCCGAGCCACAACCACCGTTCGTCCACGCCCCGATCGCCCACCCGCTCCCCCCGTCACACCCGCGCCCCCCTCTCCGTCATTCCTGCGCCCCCCTACCGTCATTCCTGCGCAGGCAGGAACCCGCACCCCCTCTCCGTCACACCCGCACCCCCTCCGTCACACCCGCCCCCTCTCCGTCATTCCTGCGCAGGCAGGAACCCGCGCCCCCTCCCGTCACACCTGCGCCCCCCACCGTCATTTCTGCGCAGGCAGGAACCCGCACCCCCCCGCCGTCATCGCCGCGCCGCCGCGACCTGCCGCCGCACCAGCCGCGCGTAGAGCCCGTCCTGCGCCGCCAGCTCGTCGTGCCGGCCGATCTCCGCAATCTGCCCGCCGTCGAGCACCACGATCCGGTCCGCGTCGCGCACGGTCGAGAGCCGGTGCGCGATCACCAGCGTCGTCCGATCCGCCATCAGCTCGTCCAGCGCCCCGCGCACCAGCCGCTCGTTGTAGCCGTCGAGGTGCGAGGTCGCCTCGTCCAGCACCAGCACCGGCGCGTCCTTGAGCAGCGCCCGGCCGATCGCCACCCGCTGTCGCTGCCCGCCCGACAGCTGCGCGCCGCGCTCGCCGACCGGCGTGTCGAGCCCGTCCGGCAGCGACTCGACGAACTCGGCCAGCCCCGCCCGCGCGACCGCCAGCTCCAGCTCCGCCGCGCTCGCTTCCGGCTTGGCGATCAGCAGGTTGTCGCGAATCGAGGCGTTGAACAGATAGGTGTCCTGCGCGACCAGCGCCACCTGCCCGCGCAACTCGTCCAGCCGGAAGCTGCGCAGATCCGCGTCGTCCAACGAGATCGTGCCCTCCTGCGGGTCCCAGAAGCGCAGCAGCAGATGCGCGGCCGTCGTCTTGCCCGCCCCGGAGGGGCCGACCAGCGCGACCGTGCCGCCCGGGCGCAGGTCGAACGAGACGCCGTTGAGCGCCGCGCGCGGCGTGTCTTCATAGCTGAAGCCGACCCCGGCCAGCGCCGCCGCGCTGGGCTGCGGCGCGGGCGCGGTGGGTTGCGCGCCGGCTTGCGCGGCAGGTTGTACGCCGGGTCCGTCGGCCACGGCGGCGCGCTCGTTGTGGACGGCGGTCAGCCGCCGCGTCGCGCCGAGCGTGTCGCCCAGCCGACGGCCCACCTGCGCCAGCTCGGCCACGGGCATGAACGCGCCCATCGCCAGCAGCGTGAGCAGCGGCGCGAGCGTGGGGTTGATCTGGCCCTGCACCGCCAGCGCGCCGCCGATCGCCAGCACCGCCAGACCGCCCAGCCCGGTCAGCCCTTCGAGCATCACCCGCTGCACCGTGATCTGCCGGTTGAACGCCCGCCGCACGGGCGCGTACTCGCGCATCCGCTCGGAAAACTCGACGCCCCGCGCCCGCTCGCGCTGGAACGCCGTCACCTCGCGCAGACCCTGCAGCGTGTCCACCATGTGCGCGTTGAGATTGCCCAGATGATCGCGCGAGCGCGAGCCCAGCTGGTCCACAATCCGGCGGGTGAAGAGCGGGCTGAGCGCCGCCAGCAGCAGCAGCGGCGCGAGCCCCAGGCCCAGCCGCCAGTCGACCGCGAACAGCGTGATCAGCGCCGCCGCCGGCACCACCACCGTCACCACCACGTTGGCGATCGTGTGCGCGAAGAAATACTCGACCGTCTCCACATCCTGCGTCGCCATCGAGACCAGGTCGCCGCTGCGCCGCCGCAGCAGGTAGGCCGGCGCGAGCTCGTCGAGCTTGCGGAACAGCGCCACCCGCAGGTCCGCCAGCAGCCGGAAGGCCATGTCGTGCGAAATCCAGTTCTCCAGGAAGCGGCAGACGCCGGTCAGCACCGCCACGACGATCAGCAGCGCGCTGAGCAGCGTGATGCTCTCGCCGTCGCGCACCGCGCCGACCATCAGCGCGCCGATCACGCCGACCGCGATCGCCCCGAAGAAATGCGCCACGCCCGTCGCAAACGAGAGCGAGGTCTTGCGCCAGTAGGGCGCGGCCATCGCCAGCAGCCGCAGCGTGGTCTCGCGCCAGCCCATCCCCGCCAACGCCTCGGAGCGGACGATCGCCTCCGTGTCGCCCCGCTCCGCGCCCAGCCCGTCGGGCGCGCCCGCCGGCTGCGCCGCGAGCGCCTCATCGGCTTCTCTGATGGTCGAATCGATCGCCGGATCATCCGCCGTCTGCGCCGCCATCAGCTCCGCGTAGGCGCCGCCCGCCGCCAGCAGCGAGGCGTGATCGCCCCGCTCCACCAGCCGCCCCTCGTCGAGCACCAGAATCTCGTCGCAGGTCATCACGCTCGAAAGCCGGTGCGCCATGATCAGCGTCGTGCGCCCCGCCATCAGACGCTCCAGCGCCTCCTGAATCGTCGCCTCGTTTTCGGCGTCCACGCTGGACAGCGCCTCATCGAGGATCAGAATCGGCGCGTCGCGCAGCAGTGCGCGGGCGATCGCGATCCGCTGCCGCTCGCCGCCCGACAGCCGATGCCCCCGCTCGCCGATCACCGTCTGGTAGCCCTCCGGCAGATTGGCGATGAAGTCGTGCGCGTTGGCCGCGCGCGCCGCCGCGACGATCTGCTCGTCCGTCGCCTCGGGATTGCCGAAGCGCAGATTGTGCAGCACCGTGCCGTGGAACAGATAGGTGTCCTGCATCACCACCGCCATCCGGCTGCGAATCTGCGCGAAGCTCAGCGAGTTGAGCTCGCGCCCGCCCAGCCGGATTTGGCCCTGCTGCGGCACGTAGATCCGCTGCAACAGCCAGAGCAGCGTCGACTTGCCCGAGCCCGAGCGTCCCACCACGCCCACGCGCCGCCCCGCCGCCGCGCTGAAGCTCACCTCGCTCAATGCGTCCCGCCGCCCCGTCGGGTAGGCGAACGTGACCGAGTCGAATTCCAGCTCGGCGCTCAGCTGGTCGGCGCTCGGGTCCGCCGGCGCGTCGGGCACCTCAGGCTCCGCGTCGGCCACTTCCAGCACGCTCTGCGCGGCCGCCACGCCGAGCAGCCCCTGGTGGAACAGTTGGCTCAGCTCGCGCAGCGGACGGAAAACCTCCACGCCCAGCATCAGCACGACCAGCAGCTCGGCGATCTCCATCGCCCCGTTCTCCACCCGCACCGCGCCCAGCGCCAGCGCCACCGCCGCCCCCACCGTGATCGCCAAAATCGTCAGCCCCTGCGCCATCGCGTTGTGCAGCAGCACGCCCATCGTCGTGCGAAAGACCTCCTGCGCCCGCGCCGCCAGCGCGTCGCCCCGCCGCCGACTCTGCCCGAACGCCTTCAGCGTCGCCAGCCCCTGAATCGAGTCCAGAAAGTCGGCGGCGAACGATCCGTAGGCGTCGCGCCGGCGCAGGCTGGCCGCCGCGTTCTGCCGCTGTAGCAGCGCCGGCAGCGCGAGTGTGAACAGCGCGAAGCCGACGTAGATCGCCGCCACCGGCAGATCGAGGAAGGCCATGAAGACGAAGACGCCGATCGGCGCGATCGCCGCAACCAACAGCTGCGGCAGATATTGCCCGAAGAACGTCTCCAGCTGCTCCACGCCCTCGACCACGCCGACCGTCACATCGCCCGTGCGCCGCCGGTCGAAATAGGCCGGACCCAGCGCCATCACCCGCTCGAACAGCCGCTCGCGCAAGCGAAACTGCACCTGCACCGCGGTGCCGTTGGCCAGCTCCTCCTTGGCGTAGAGCAGCGCCGAGCGCGCCAGCGTGACCAGCGCCGTGGCGACGATCAGCCAGCTCAGCGAGCCGAACGAGTCGCCCTCGAAAATCCGCGCGCCCATCCAGCCCAGCAGCGCCAGACGCGCCACGCCCGCCGCCACCGCCAGCAGACCCAGCGCCACCGCCGCCGCGATCCGCGCCCGCACCCCGTCCGTGAAGCGCCACAACTCCCAGGAAAACGTCATCGGCCCTCTCGCCTCTATCCGTCTATCCCGCCGGGCGGAAGCGCAGCGCGATCGCCATCGGCAGCTCCGGCAGCACGTTCCACATCAGCTTCGACTCCCCGATCGGCTGCGGCGACGCCGCCAGCTCCTCAATGCCGTCCAGCGCCAGACCGCAGCTGAAGGCGTCCTGCAGCAACTCGCCCAGCGGACGGTGAAAGTAAATCTGCTTCTCCTTCTGCTGCACGTTGGTCACCCCGTGCGTGACATAGCGCGAGAGATAGCGCGTGATCGTCAAGCCGTGCGGCTGCTCCTCGTCCTCCGCCTGGACGAACTTGTTCGCCGCCGTCGCGTAGGCCGGATGCAGCGTCACCACCACGAACGCCCCGCGCGGCTTCAGCGCCCGCCGCACCCCGCCGAACATCGGGCGCAGCAGCGGCATCGACATCACCCCCATCACGCAGACCGCCGCGTCGAACGGCTCGTCCGACAACTCCACAATCGCCCGCTCGTCCGTCGCGTCCACCACTCGATACGTCACATCCACCGCCTGGTCGGCGATCGTCTCCGTGCGCCGCTGCGCGAAATCAATCAGTTTGGGCGACAAATCCGTCGCCAGCACCGTCATCCCCGCCCGCCCCAACCGCCGCGCGAACGCCCCGTTGCCGCAGGCCAGCTCCAGCACCGACGCTCCAGGCGTCAGTCCCAACAGCCGCTCCGCCGCCGGCCCGAACAACTCCACATGAAACTCATCGCCCTGATCCCCCCAGCGCCCATCAAAAAACTCCGCCCCAGCCTCCCAGCCGCGCAGAATCTCCTGCTTCAGCTCGTCCAGCTGCGCCCCAGCCTCATCACCGGTCAAATGCTCAGTCACCCCCAAATGCTACCCCCTCCTCACTCCCCCCTCTCCGTCATTCCTGCGCAGGCAGGAACCTGCGCAGGCAGGAACCCGCGCAGGCAGGAACCACCACCACCACCCAACTTCCCCCACCCCCAATTCATCCCTCCCCCCTTCCAGGGGGGAGGTTAGGTGGGGGGTGGAACGCCGCAAGCAAGCACAGCGCCAGTCGCCCGCACACCCCTCCCGATCACCGCCCATCCCGCCGCCGCTCCCGCACGCACCCGATCAATCCTGACTCCCCACCCCAATTCATCCCTCCCCCCCCTTCCAGGGGGGAGGTTAGGTGGGGGGTGGAACGCCGCGAGCCGCCATCGCCGGCCCTGCACGCCCCCTCCGCCACACCTGCACCCCCTCCGCCACACCCACTCCCACCCCATCACACCCACTCCCCATCCGTCACACCTGCGCCCCCACCCCATCATTCCTGCGCCCCCCATCCGTCACACCTGCGCCCCCACCCCATCACACCTGCGCCCCCACCCCATCACACCCACTCCCTCTCCGTCACACCTGCGCCCCCCTCTCCGTCATTCCTGCGCAGGCAGGAACCACCACTTCCCCCAACTCCTGCTACGCTTACACCAGAACAGGAGTGCCGAACCATGCCCCTTCCCCGCGCCCTCACCCCCGTCAACCCCAACCTCGCCAACGCTGACCAAAACTTGACAGAGGTTGACACCAGGTGGACAAAAGTTGACAAGGGTTGACAAAAGTTGACACCGTCAACCCCCGCCCCAACCCCCAACCCCAGCAAAACACAGCAAAACCGCAACCGCGCCCACCGCCCCGTCAACCTTCGCTGTCAACCCCTCCGGCGCACCCTGAACAACCCTGAACAAATCCGAACAAACCTGAACAAACCCGAACACCGCCAAACCCCCCGACCAGATAGGGAGCCCCCCCGAATCACCCCCGATCACCCCGAAAAAACAAAACCCTGAACACCGCGCCGCCCACCCGCAGCCTCCCCCCGTGCGGCGAAGTTGCGCGCGGGCAGGTTGCATAGCCGCGCGATGGGGTAGACTTGGACAGACTCACATGGCGACAGGAGGCCACACCAATGAGCAACGAGCGAAACTACTGGCAGCGCATGCGCCGATCGCGCATGAGCAGGCGCGCCCTGCTGCGCGCCTCCGGGCGCGCCGGCGTCGGCGCCGCCGGCCTGGCACTGGTCGGCTGCGGCGACGATGACGACGACGACGCCCAGCCCGCCGCCGCGCAGACCACGCCCGCGCAGCAACAGCAGCAGGATCAGCCCGCGCAGCAGCCGCAGCAGCAGGACCAACAGCAGCAGTCGGCCGACCAGCGCGCGCAGCAGGCCGACCAGCAGGAAACCCCGCAAGAGCAGCAGCAGCAGCAGGACCAGCCCGCCCCGGCCGTCAGCGGCGGCCGCACCTACGGCGGCACCCTGCGCTTCTCCACCCCCGCCGCCACCCACGACTTCTTCGACCCCCACCGCGGCGTCTTCGGGCCCACCCAGTACTGGATGGGCTTCTACATGAACTACATGATCCGCTGGGCCAACAAGGAAGCCGGCATCATGGAGGCCGACATCACCTCCCTGCCCGAGCAGCCCGACGGCGAGACCTACATCTTCAACGTCGACCAGGGCGCCCGCTTCTGGGACCAGTACCCCACCGAGGGCGGGCGCGACGTGACCGCGTCGGACATCGTGATCAACTTCGACCGGCAGATCGCGGCGCTGGACGCCGACGGCAACCCCGACGCCCGCTTCCGCGGGCAGGACGCCTTCCGCAAAACCTCGTCCTACGAGGCGACCGACGAGCAGACGTTCATCGCCAAGACCGCCGGGGCCGACGCCACCTACCTCGGCGGCACCATCCTGCGGCCCTTCTCCTGGCTCACCTCGCCCGAGGCGATCCAGGAGTTCGGCTCGCGCTGGCGCGACGAGACGGCCAATGTCGAGCTGTCCTCGGGCACCGGGCCGTTCATCCCCCAGACCTACGACCCCGACATCGGCATCTTCCTGGAGCGCAACAACAACTACTGGAAGAACGGCCCCGACGGGCAGCAGCTCCCCTATCCCGACGCGGTCGAGTTCGTCAACCTGACCGACGCCACCGCGGTCGACGCCGCCTACCGCGCCAAGGGCATCGACATCGGCGGCTTCCCGCTCTCCTCCGTGCAGGTCGAAGAGCTGACCGGCGACTTCCCCGACCACGAGACGGCGGAGGGCGCGTTCGGCTTCACGATCGTCACCGTGATGGGCACCTACGAGCCGGGCTGGGAAGGCTCCGACGGTCTGGGCAACCCCTACCTCGACCGCCGCTTCGCCTACGCGATGCACGTCGCCGTGGACCGCGACCTGCTGATCGACGCCGTCTACCTCGGTGCCGCCAAGCCCTCCGCCACGCACTTCTGCCCCTGGTTCAGCACCTACTGGACCGTCCCGGCCGACGAGCTGCGCACCATCCCGGGCTACCGCATCGACCGCGACGCCGACATCCAGCTCTGCCGCGAACTGATCGCCGCCTCCGGTTTCGACACCAGCCGCACCGTCACGATCTACATCCCCGACCTCTGGGAACAGACCTACCCGGGCATCTCCGAGACCACGCGGAACATGTACAACGACGCGCTGGGCTTCAACGTCGAGCTGGACATCCAGCCCTACACGGTCATGCAGGACCGCTACGACAACCAGACCTTCCCCGGCCGCGCGCCGACTTGGACCAACCCGCCGGCCGACCTCGACCCGACGGCGCAGTTCACGCTCTCGCTCAAGGTCGGCGGCGCCTCCAACCTGACCCAGTACCAGTACCAGCCCGTCGAGGACATCGTCGACGCGATGGTCACCACGCTGGACACCGAGCAGCGCCGCGACATGGCGCTGCAGGTGCAGCGAATCGGCCTCGGCGTCGACGAGCAGCACGGGCTGGACGGCATCTTCGGCTGGTTCGGCGTGATGAACGGCGTCGCCCCGCAGATCTGGTGGCCGTACGTGAACCGCGACGACAACACGTGGCAGTTCGCGCACGACTCGCACAACCACGACGACACCTGGCTGAACACCGAGCACCCGGAATTCCCGGCCTAGCGCAGTGCGGCGCGGCGGTACCCCACGGGGCCGCCGCGCCGCGTTGAGCGACACCCTCCAGCCGCCGATCGGTTCATCGCCCAGCGGGGTAAGAGCGCGAGATGCAGAAGTATCTGATCAACCGCTTCCTGCTCGTGATCCCCACGCTGTGGCTGGTGATCTCGATCCTCTTCATCGCGCTCAACCTGCTGCCCGGCGATTACGTCACGATCAAGCTCTCCAACCTCGAGGCCAGCGGCGCCACCACCCAGCCGTTTGACATCGTCGGCGAGCTGGAAGCCGAGCGCACCCTGCACCGCATCGTGGGCGGCGACACGCTCGAATCCGTCGCGCTGCAATACGGCGTCGGCGTCCAGGAAATCCTCGCCAACAACCGCAACCTCGACGCCGGCGACGAGCTGCGGCCCGGCTCCTCGCTGATCGTGATCGAGGGCCAGCTGCTCTCCGTAATCTCGCGACGCCAGCGTCTCGCCCTGCCCGAAAACACCGCCGACGGCGTGGCCCTGCTGATCGAGCGCAACCCCCAGATCGACTTCCCCACCTTCGCCGGCGAGCCTTACGCGCCCGCCGGCGAGACGCTCATCCTGCGCGCCAGCACCACCATCCGCGAACTCGCCGAAGTCAACCGCGTCACCCGCAGGACTACCTCAACGTCAACCTCGAGGGCACCGAGTCCAACGAGGACGGATCGCTCACCGCTGACACGCCGCTGCTGCCCGGCGCGACGATCATCGCGCCCACCCGCGAAATCACCGAGGCCAGCATCAAGAACCAGCTCGGCATCGACAAGCCGCTCGGCGTGCAGTACTACGAATTCCTCTGGGACACGATCCGGCTCAGGTTCCGCCCCTCGTTCCAGACCAACGAACCCTCGATGGACATCTTCCTGCGCGCGCTGCCCCGCTCGCTGCACCTCAACATCTACGCCCTGATCGTCGCCGTGCTCGTCGCGCTGCCGGTCGGCATCCTCTCCGCGATGCGCCAGGACAAGCCGATCGACTACTTCCTGCGCGGCTTCGCGATCCTCGCCCTCGCCGCGCCCCCCTTCTGGATCGCCACCATGCTGATCTTCGTCGTCTCGCCCGGCGGCATCTTCGACGGCGGCGTCTGGTCCATCCCGCTCACCGAGCAGGACGCCCGCAGCATCTTCAGCTCCGTCAGCGGCTTCTTCGCGCTCTACACGATCCCCGCCGTCGCCGGCGGCATCGCCGCGGGCGCCAGCCTGATGCGCATCACCCGCTCCGAACTGCTCGAAGTGCTGCGCCAGGACTACGTCCGCACCGCCTGGTCCAAGGGCCTGCGCGAACGCGCCGTAATCCGACGCCACGCGCTGCGCAACGCGATGGTGCCCGTGCTCAGCGTCTTCGGACTGCTCGTCGCCGCGCTGGTCGGCGGCAACATCATCCTCGAAGTGCTCTTCGCCATCCCCGGCATCGGCCTGCTGCTGCTCCAGCGCATCTACCAGGCCGACATCCCCGTGATCCAGACGATGTTCTTCTTCCTCGCGCTGTTCGTGATCATCGTCAACATCCTGATCGACATCAGCTACGCGCTGATCGACCCGCGCATCCGCTACAACTGATGGCCCCAACGCCCGGCCCGAGGACCACGCATGAGTGAGCAGCCAGCCAGCGCCGAATCGGTCGAGCAGTTCGCTTCTGCCCAGGGTCTGCGCGTGGGCGGTGCCGGCCGCGGCCGCCGCGCCGTGCGCGCCCTCATCCACTTCATCAACGCCAAACGGCTCGGCGCGTTCGGGCTCTTCCTCGTCGTCCTCTGGAGCGTGATCGCCGTGGGCACCGTCGGCGACGGCGGCGGCTGGCTCGGACTCGGCCGCTACGACTCCCGCGATGTCTTCGAGATCGCTTCCGTGCCCTACGCCGACGACAAGCTCGCCAACGCGCTCGACGGGCTGGATGCGGACCTTTCCGCCGCGCAGCAGCGCGAAATCGTCTCCAACCAGCAAATCTTCGGCGCGCCGGCGATCGACAACGATGTCGCCGGCGAGATGGTCGAGTACGCGCTCGGCCTGGTCGACGACGGCATCCTGCTCGACACCCTGATCGACGCCGAACAAATCGAGCTCGCGGACGGCCAAATCACGGATGTCGACTCCCTGCTTGCGACCGGCACCGACAACCCGCTGATCACCGCCTCGCTGCTCGAACCGTCGGGCAAGCACTGGTTCGGCACCGACCGCGCCGGCCACGACCTCTACGCCCGCGTCACTGAAGGCGCGCGCCTCTCGCTCTACATCGGCTTCTTCGCCACCCTGATCGGCGTCGCCGCCGGCACCGTGATCGGGCTGCTCGCCGGCTCGCTCGGCGGCTGGGTGGACCTCGCCGTCAACCGCATCATGGACGCCATCCAGGCCTTCCCGCCGATCGTCTTCCTGCTGCTGATCGCCTCCGTGACCGACCCCACCGCGCTCTGGGTCACCCTCTCGCTGGCCGTGCTCGGCGTCGCCCCAACCAACCGCATTGTGCGCGGCAGCGTAATTCAAATCCGCGAGATGCCCTACGTCGAGGCCGCCCGCACGATCGGCGCGACCGCCGGGCGGATCATGGGCTTCCACATCCTGCCCAACATCGTCGCCCCGCTGATCGTGATCTTCAGCATCACCATCGGCGCATTCATCCTCGCCGAGGCCGCGCTCAGCTTCCTCGGCCTCGGCACGCTGGATGTCTCCTGGGGCAAGATGATCAACGACGGCCGCCAGTTCATCGTCTACTCCCCCTGGACCTCGCTCTGGGCCGGCCTCGCCCTCACCTCCCTGGTCTTCGGCTTCAACGTGCTCGGCGACGCCCTCCGCGATGTCCTCGACCCCCGCCTGCGCGGCTCCCGCTAATCCACCACCGCCACCGGCGCTTGACAAATTCGCTACCTTTACCGCATTCACGTCGCGGCGGCCAATCGCCGCGTCGGACGAGCGAATGCGGAGAGCACAATGACCAACGAACGCAACTACTGGCAGCGCATGCGCCGCACCCGCATGAGCAGGCGCGCCCTGCTCCGAGCCTCCGGACGCGCCGGCGTCGGCGCCGCCGGCCTCGCCCTCGTCGGCTGCGGCGACGATGACGACGACGACCAGTCCACCGCGCAGAGCGCCGCCACCCAACAGCAGCAAGGCGCGCCCGCGCAGCAGCCCGACCAGCAGCAGCAAGCCCAAACCGCCGCCGACCGCCAGGCGCAGGCCGCCGACCGCCAGGAGTCGGACGCCGTCGACCAACCCGCCGCCGAGCAGGCCAACATCACCCGCGGCGGCAACCTGACCTTCTCGACCCCCGCCGCGACCCACGACTACTTCGACCCCCACCGCGGCGTCTTCGGCCCCACCCAATTCTGGATGGGGTTCTACATGAACTACCTCATCCGCTATCGCAACAAGGAACAGGACATCGTCGAGCCCGACATCGCCTCCCTGCCCGAGATCCCCGACGACGAGACCTACATCTTCAGCATCGATCAAGGCGCGCGGTTCTGGGATCAATACCCGACCGAGGGCGGGCGGCTGGTGACGGCCGAGGACATCCGCGCCAACTATCAGCGGCAGATCGACGCCGTCGACGCGACCGGTGCTGAAGACGGCACCTTCCTCGGCTCCGGGGCGTTTCGCCGCACCACCCAAATGGACGTGCCCGACGACACGACCTGGGTAGCGAAGACGGACGGCCCCGACGCCACTTGGATCGGCGTCCCGCTGCGGCCGTTCAGCTGGATCACCAGCCCCGAAGCGATTCGCGAGTTCGGCGACCGCTGGCGCGACGAAGCGGCCAACGTCGAGCTCTCCTCCGGCACCGGAATGTTCATCCCGCAGAGCTACGACCCGGACATCGGCATCGATATGGAGCGCAACCCCAACTACTGGAAGATGGGCGTCGACGGGCAGCCGCTGCCCTACTACGACACGGTCACGATGGCCAGCATGGAAGATCCCACGACGATTGAGGCAGCCTATCGCGGCGCCCAGATCATCAACGGGCGCTTCCCTCTCTCGACCCTGCAGGCCGAGGGCATCATCAACGACTTCCCCGACCACAACAGCGGCCAGATCGCCTTCGGCTTCACGATCATCACCCTGGTCAACTACAACCCCGATTGGCCCGGCGAGGACGGACTGGGCAATCCTTGGGTTGACCGGCGCTTCGCTCAGGCCCTGCATGTGGCGGTCGATCCCTACCTGATGATCGACACGGTCTACCTCGGCTCCGGCAAGCCGACCGGTTTGCACGACACGCCCTGGTACAGCACCTACTGGGCGCTGCCCGAAGAGGAGCTGCTGCAGACGCCCGGCTACAGGCCCGACCGCGTGACCGACATCGCCGAAGCGCGCGCGTTGCTTGATGCCTCAGGCTACGATCGCAGCCGCGGGTTGCGAATGATCGCGCCCGATATCTGGGAATCGACCTACCCCGGCGTGCTGGAAACCGAAGTGGCGATGTACCGCGAGGCGCTCGACCTTGAGGTCGAGTTCGATGTGCAGCCCTACACCGTGATCCTGCAGCGATTCGTCGACGGCACCTATCCCGGCAGCGGTCCGCAGTGGGGCAACCCGCCCGCCGAGCTGGACCCGACCGCGCCCTACAACGACTTCTTCACGCCCGAGGGCTCCGTCAACACCTTGTCCTACAGCTACGAGCCGATCGCCGACCTCGCCCGAACCATGCGTCGCACGCTCGATCGCGAGGAGCGGCGGGAGATGTCCTACACCGCGCAGCGGATCCTGCTGGGCACGCATCCGGACCATGGGTTGGACGGCATCACGACCCTTCCCGGCGTGATGAACGGCATCTCGCCGGTGCTCTGGTGGCCGTTCGTCCACCACGGCGAGGACACCCTCCAGTTCGCCCACTCCAGCCACCGGTACGACGACACCTGGATCGACGTGAACCACCCCGACTACCCCGCCTAGGAGCCGACACCAAGCACAAGCCCCCCTCCCACCCAATCTCATCCCTCCCCTCTGGAAGGGGGGAAGCTCCCCCAATTCATCCCTCCCCCCTGGAAGGGGGGAGGTTAGGTGGGGGGTGGGAGTCGCTAGCCGTCGCCAAATCGCGCCGCGCCCCGATCGCCCACTTGCACCGTCGCCCCACCCCCTCCATCACCCCCGCGCCCCCCACCGTCACCCCGCGCCCCCTTCCGTCATTCCTGCGCAGGCAGGAACCCACGCGATCTCGCCAGCTCTTGACAGAGTTGCGGCTCCCACCCCACACCATCACCGCAGCCCCATACCTCATCCCTCTCTCCACCTCCCTCCCCCAATTCATCCCTCCCCCCTTCCAGGGGGGAGGCTAGGTGGGGGGTGGGAGTCCCGAGCCGCCGCCACTGGCCGTGCGCGCCCCGATCGCCCATGCCACGCCCCCCGAACCGCCCCATCCCGCGCACACAGATTCGGCGTTTGCGCAAGCCGACTTGACCCAACGGACCACCGGCACTGTTGCACCCTTGACACTTTGCGCTAGACTTGCCCCACCTCAGCGAGTGGACGACAGCAGGAGGAGACCACCGTGAACAACGAGCGAAACTACTGGCAGCGGATGCGCCGATCGCGCATGAGCAGGCGCGCCCTGCTCCGAGCCTCCGGACGCGCCGGCGTCGGCGCAGCCGGCCTCGCCCTCGTCGGCTGCGGCGACGACGATGACGACGACGCCCAGTCCGTCGCCCAGACCACGACCACGCAGCAGCAACAGCAGGACGCGCCCGCCCAGCAGCCGCAGCAACAGGACCAGCAGCAGCAAACCGCCGACCGCCAGGCGCAGCAGGCCGACCAGCAGGACGCCCCCGCGGACGACGGCGACGACCAGCAGCAGCAGACAGTCACCGCCCAGCCCGGTCCCGGCGACCCCATCTACGGCGGCGTCATGCGCCGCGCCAGCACGATCGAGACGCACGACTACTGGGACCCCCACCGCGGCGTCTTCGGCCCCACCCAGTTCATGCACTCCATGCTCTACAGCAACCTGATCCGCTGGAAGAACAAGGAAAAGGCGGAGATGGAAGCGGACATCGCGGGTCTTCCGGAGAACCCCGACGCCGAGACCTACATCTTCCAGATCAACCCCGCCGCGCGCTGGCACGACGAATACCCCACCGAAGGCGGCCGCAACATCACCGCCCAGGACATCGTCTTCAACATCGATCGCCTCACCAGCGGCACCGACTCGACCGGCGCCGAAGACGGCACCTTCCTCGGCCTGACCAACTGGCGGAAGATCGACGAGCGGGAGGCGATCGACGACCTGACGCTGCGAACGACCAGCTACGGGATCGACTCGACCTACCTCTCGGCCACCTTCCTGCGCCCGTTCGGCTGGATGGCCGCGCCGGAGGGCATCCAGGAGTGGGGTCTGGACAGCGATGTCTGGAAGGACGAGGCGACCACGCTGCGCGTGGCGGGTTCGGGACCGTTCACCGCGGAGCGCTACGAGCCGACCGAGGTGTTCGTCGCCCAGCGCAACCCGATCTACTGGAAGAACGACCGCTGGGGCCGCCAGCTGCCCTACGTGGACTCGATGGAGTACTACAACCTCTTTGAGCCGACCGCAGTGGAGACGGCGGTGCGCAACAAAGAGCTGGACGGCGCCTGGATGGAGATCAACCTCGTCGAGCAGATCCTCTCCGACTTCCCGCAGATGCAGCGGCACACCGTCGGCGGCGGCTTCACGATCATGATCCGGGGCAACTTCAACCCCGACTGGCCGGGCGAGGACGGCCTCGGCAACCCCTGGGTAGACCGTCGCCTCTGGGCCGCCTTCCACATCGCCACCGACCGCTACGCCATGATCGACACCGTCTACCTGGGCTCGGCCAAGCCCTCCGTGCTCGAGGAAATCCCCTGGTTCAGCACCGCCTACTCCCCGAGCCAGGAGGCGATGACCGAAATCCCCGGCTTCCGCCCCGACCGCGACGCCGAGCTGCAGCTGGTCAACGAACTGGTCGACGCCTCCGGCTTCCGCGACACGGGACGCTCGATCGGCCTGTTCGCGCCCGACGTCTGGGAGCAGCGCTACGCCGGGATCGTCGAGACCAGCAAGAACATGTACGAGTCGGCCATGGGGATCACGTTCGACATCGGCGTCGACCCCTACACGGTGCTGCTCCAGCGGCTCGTCGAGGGCACCTTCCAGGGCCAAATCCCCTGCTGGACCAACCCGCCCTCGGACCTCGACCCGACCAGCTACTGGCTCAACGGGCGCATCCCCGGCGCCTCGGCCAACTTCTACAGCTACGAGAACCCGCGCGTGACCGAGATCGCCGAGGAGATGAAGATCACCCTCGACATCGAGACCAAGAAGGTGCTCGCCGCCGAGATGGTCCAACTCCAGCTTGGCACCCACCCCGACTACGGCTGGGAGTCCATCTCGCCCGGCTTGGGCGTGATGAACCCGGTCTCCAACGAGGCCGCCTGGCCCTGGTACCACGTGATCGACGACGGCTACCAGTTCGCGCATCAGGGGCACAAGGTCGTCGAGGAGGCCTGGATCGACTGGCAGCACCCGGACTACCCCGTCTAAGCGAAAGGCCGCCAACTCAGCTCAACCCGACGGTAAGCGCCAACGCCGATGCAGAAGTACCTGATCCGCCGGCTGATCCTCGTCATCCCGACGCTGTGGTTGGTGCTCTCGATCCTCTTCCTCGCGTTGCGCGCGCTGCCGGGCGACTTCGTCACCCGCAAGCTCGCCAACCTCGAAAACCAGGGCGCGGAGTCGCGCCCCGAGGAAATCGTCGGCGCGATCGAAATCGAGGACACCACCCACCGGGTGATCTCCGGCGACACGCTGGAGAGCATCGCGCTCTCCAACGAGGTCAGCGTCGATCAGCTGCTCCGCGTCAATCCCGACCTCAACGCCGACGCGGTTCGGCCTGGCTCGCGGCTCACCGTGATCCCCGGCCAGCTGCTGAGGCAGATCGCGATCACCGAGCGCATCTCGTTACCCGAGGATGCCGACGACGGCGCCGCACTGCTGATGCAGCGCAACCCCGGCGTCGACTTCCCCACCCACAACGGCGAACCCTACGCCGAGACCGGCACGACGCTGACGCTGTTCGAGAGCGTCAGCATTGCCGAGCTCGCGCGCGTGCGGCGGATCGAGGCGCAGGACATCCTCAACGCCAATCCGACCGGCTCGCCGGCCAACGAGGACGGCAGCTTGGGCGCTGAAACGCTGCTCTACCCCGGCGACCGGCTCACCATGCCCACGACCAAGATTACGGAGGCCAACATCCGTAATCGCTTGGGCATCGACAAGCCGCTCGGCGTGCAGTACTACGAGTTCCTCTGGGACACGATCCGGCTCAAGTTCCCCGATTCGTTCCAGACCAACGAGCCGTCGATGGACATCTTCTTGCGCGCGCTGCCGCGCTCGCTGCACCTGATGATCTACTCGCTGCTGATCGGCCTGCTCATCGCCTTCCCCGTCGGCATCCTCTCCGCGATGCGCCAGGACAAGGCGATCGACTACTTCCTGCGCGGCTTCGCCATCCTCGCCCTGGCCGCGCCGCCCTTCTGGATCGCCACCATGCTGATCTTCGTCGTCACCCCCGGCGGCGTCGCGGAAGGAGGCATCTGGTCGATCCCCCTGACCAGCGAGGAGGCGCGCAGCATCTTCAGCTCGGTGGGCGGCTTCTTCGCGCTCTACACCATCCCCGCCGTCGCGGGCGGCATCGCCGCCGGCGCAGGATTAATGCGGATCACCCGCTCCGAGCTGCTTGAGGTGCTGCGCCAGGACTACGTGCGCACCGCTTGGTCCAAGGGGCTGCGCGAGCGCACCGTGATCCGCCGCCACGCGCTGCGCAACGCGATGGTCAACGTGCTCAGCGTGCTCGGCCTCTCGATCGCCGCCCTGGTCGGCGGCAACATCGTGCTCGAACTGCTCTTCAACATCCCCGGCATCGGACTGCTCCTGATCCAGCGGATCAACCAGGCCGATGTCCCCGTCGTGCAGACGATGGTCTTCTTCTTCGCCCTGTTCATCATCCTCGTCAACATCGCGATCGATCTCACCTACGCGCTGATCGATCCGCGCATTCGCTACACCTAGGGGGATCGACCGATGAGCGACCAGTCCCCCGCCCCCGCCGAAGGCCTCGAAGAGTTCGCCGCCGCCCAGGGCTTGCGCGTCGAGCAGGCCAGCTTCTGGCGGCTGCTGCTCCGCGCGCTGCGCAGCTTCTTCCGCACCAAGCCGCTCGGCGCCGCCGGACTCGTGTTGGTCGTCGTCTGGGCCGTGATCGCCGTCGGCACCGTGGGCGACGGCGGCGGCTGGCTCGGACTCGGCCGCTACGACTCCCAGGCCGTCTTCAAAATCGCCAACGCCAACTTCGCCGACGACAAAGTCGCCAACGTGCTCGACGGCCGCTCCGCCGACATCTCCCAGGCCGAGCTGACCACGCTGCTCAGCGACCCCAATGTCTACGGCGATCTCGCCATCGAGAGCGGGGTCGTCGACGACCTGATCGAATACGTGCAGGGGCTAATCGACAGTGGCGCCCTGCTCACGCACCTCGCGGAGCTCGACCCCGCCCAGATCGAAATCACCGACGGCGTGATCTACGACGTCGACGACCTGCTCGCGACCGGCACCAACACGCCGCTGACCACCGCCTCGCTCGAAGGCCCCTCGGGCGCGCACTGGTTCGGCACCGACCGCGCCGGCCACGACCTCTACGCCCGCGTCACCGAGGGCGCGCGCCTCTCGCTCTACATCGGCTTCTTCGCCACCCTGATCGGCGTCGCCGCCGGCACCCTCATCGGACTGGTCAGCGGCGGCATCGGAGGCAATGTCGATCTCGGCATCAACCGGGTCATGGACGCGATCCAGTCCTTCCCGCCGATCGTCTTCCTGCTGCTGCTCCGCTCGGTCACCGAGCCCTCCGCCCTCTGGGTCACGCTGGCGCTCTCGGTGCTCGCAATCGCGCCTGTGCAGCGGATTGTGCGCGGCGCGGTGATCGCGCTGCGCGAAGCCCCGTTCGTCGAGGCCGCCCGCTCAATCGGCGCCTCCAACGCCCGCGTCATGGGCATCCACATCCTGCCCAATATTGTCGCCCCGCTGATCGTCATCTTCAGCATCACCATCGGCGCGTTCATCCTCGCCGAGGCCACGCTCAGCTTCCTCGGCCTCGGCACGCTCGATGTCTCCTGGGGCAAGATGATCTCCGACGGCCGTCAGTTCATCGTCCAGTCGCCTTGGACCAGCCTCTTCGCCGGCCTCGCCCTGACCTCGCTGGTCTTCGGCTTCAATGTGCTCGGCGACGCCCTCCGCGATGTCTTCGACCCACGCCTGCGCGGCTCGCGATAACGCTCGTGCCCCCCCCCCCCCCCCGCATGCGAAGGATCATCGCCCGTCGCTCACTGATCGCCCTGATCTCCCTCTGGGTCGCCGTCTCGCTCGTCTTCCTGATCGTCGCCGTCGCGCCCGGCGACTTCATCTCGCAGAAGCTGGCCAACCTCGAAAACCAGGGAACGGCGAATCGCCCGACTGAAATCGTCGGCTCAGTCGCCGCCGGCCGAACGACAATCCGCGCGCCGCTGGACGCCACGCTGCGCTCCATCGCCGCCGAGCAGGACATCCCCCTCGATCGACTGCTCGAATACAACCCCGAGCACAGCGCCGACGAGCCGCTCGCCGGCGGCGCCCACATCGTCGTCCTGCCCGGCCGGCGGCTCAGCGAAATCGCCGTCGCCGAGCGCATCGTCCTGCCCGAGGATGCCGAGCGCGGCGCGGAACTGCTGCTTGAACGCAACCCCGACGCGCTCCTGCTCGACGGCGAGCCCTGGATGCCGGAGGGCGCCGAGGTCGCGCTGCGCGAGAGCGTCAGCGTCGCCGAATTCGCCCGCGCCCATCGGATCACCGCCGCCGACCTGCTCGAGGCCAACCCCGGCGGTTCGCCGACCAATCCCGACGGCCAGCTCTCCGCCGACACGCTGCTCTACCCCGGCGACCGGATTGTCCTTCCGCTGGCGGCGGTGACCGAAGCCGCCATCCGCCATCGGCTCGGCCTCAACCGCTCGCTCGCCGCGCAATACGGCGACTTCCTCTGGGGCGTCCTGCGCTTCCAATACGCCGACAGCTTTCAGACGCAGGAGAGCGCGCTTTCCTTGGTCGCCGCCGCGCTGCCGCGCACCGTGCAGCTCAACCTCTACGCCCTCATCCTCGCCGCGATCATCGGCCTGCCGCTCGGCCTCGCCGCCGCCCATCGACTCAGCGGGCGGGCCGCAGCGGCGCTGCAAGCCGCCGCCGCCCTGCCCTACGCGCTGCCTTCCTTCTGGCTCGTCTCCTTCCTCGTCGGCATCGTCGTCGCGCAGGGCTTCTTTTTTGAAGACGCGCTGTGGAGCATCCCGCTGACCAACCGCGCCGCCTACAGCATCACCCAATCGCCCTCCGGTTTCTTCGCGCTCTACAGCCTCCCCGCGCTCGCGGCCGCCTTGCCGCTCGCCGCCGCCGTCTTCACCGCGGTCGTGCCCGACAACGGAGGCGGGCCGGAGCGCGACCGGCGCGCCCTCGCCCGCCGCCTGCTCTCCGCGCTGCGCATCCAGCTGCCGCTATTGATCAGCCTCAACTTCACACTCGAAGTGGCCTTCGGCCTGCCCGGGCTCGGCCTGCTGCTGGTCCAGCGCCTGTACCAGGCGGACCCGCCCGTCGTCGCCGCGACCGTCTGCGTCACCGCGCTGTTCCTCGTCTTCGCCTACTTCGCAATCGACATCGCCCGCGCCCGGCTGGACCGAGTACCGCCGGATCGCGAGGCGCAAGCATGAGCCGCCTGCGAGCCGGCGCGCTGCGAGCGATCCGCGCCCAGCCCATGGCCGCGCTGGGATTGCTGATCCTGCTCGCCTGGAGCGTCGCCGCGCTCGGCGCAATCGGCGGCGGCCCAGGCTTGATGCGCATCGCCCGCTACGACCCGACCGCGGTCTTCAAAATCGCCAACCCCGCCTTCGCCGAAGCCCGCGCCGCCGACGCGCTCGATGGCCAGCCGGCCGATCTGTCCGACGATGAAATGATCGCGCTGCTCACACAGCCCGAAATCTACGGCGAGATCGCCGCCGAGCTCGGCGCGACCGACGGCCTGCTCAAGCACATCAAGAGCCTGCTCGACGACGGCGCGCTGGTCGAGCGCCTCACCGAAAGCCGCCAGCCGCTTTTGGAGATAGACGACGGCCGCTTCGCGCTCGCGCCCCGACCAATCACCGCCGTCAATCCGCGTCCGCAGATCACCGGCAGCCTGCAGCGCCCCTCCTGGCGGCACTGGTTCGGCACCAACCGCGCCGGCAACGATGTCTACGCTCGAATCGTCGACGCCGCCTGGTCCCCGCTGATGATCGGCTTCCTCGCCGCGCTCTTCGGCGTCGCGGCCGGCGCTGCGCTCAGCCTCGCGCTCGGACGCCTCCAGCGAATCGCCCCGCGCCCCGAATGGTCCGACATCCCAATCAACGGACTGCTCGGCGGCCTCTACGCCTTCCCGCCGCTCGTCCTGCTGCTGATCTTCCTCGCCTACGTCGAATACGGCCAGATCTGGTTCCCCCTGCTCCTCGCGCCGCTCGCCCTGGCGCCCGCCGCGCGGATCGCCCGCGAAACCGACTCGATCCGCGCCGCCGCCGCGCCGCTGCTGGGCCTCTTCGGCGCGACAATGGCCGCCGCAGTCCTGCTCAACGCCGCCGCGGCCTTCCTCGGCTTCGGCGCCGCCGAAAACACCTGGGGCGCAATGATCGCCGAGGGGCGCCAGTACATCATCGAGTCGCCCTGGGCGAGCCTCTTCCCCGGGCTGGCGCTAACCTCCACAGCGTTCGCCGCCCACACCCTCAGCCGCGGCCTGCAACATCTGGCGGAACGCAAGCCGAGCTGACTCCGCCGCGCCCGAACTCCTCGCCGGCCTCTGCCGCTTCACGATGCCGCTGCCGCGCCCCGCGCAAGTGATCCGGCCGCGGGTGCGATGCTAACGCTTGGATTTACCCGACGACGGCGCTGATCACGATGCTCAGCACGACCAGCGCCGCAAACACTCCGATGCTGCGCTTCCGCCAGACCTCCGTGACGTTCCCAAAGGCGTCGGCCGTTGCGAGCACGAGCGCAAACACCGTGCACAACAGCCAGATGCCCGCTGCAATCCCGGCTCCATCGGACGCGAATTCCGGATTGTCCGGATCGGTACCGGCGCTCAGTGCAACAGCGATCAGGTGAGCCCAGATCACTACCAATGCCACACCAACACGCGCTGCCAGCCGGCGTACTATTCGCCAGTCGCGTCCTTCCGGTTGACGCTTTTCAGTGGGCGGTGCAACCGCCTCCTTATGCGGTTGCGGCGGGGCCTCGCGCTGCTCGCGCCTCGCTTGCTCCGCGCGTTGCTGCTCTTCGCGGCGGAGCCGCTCACGCTCAGCACGTTCCCGTTCGGCGGCGTCGCGTTCGCTCTGTTCGCGCCTCGCCTGCTCCTCGCGTTCCCGTGCTGCGCGACGGTGCATCTCGCGTTCGGCCTGCCGTCTCTGCTCGCGCTCGGCATGCTCTCGTTCGGCGTTTTTCCTGCGGGACTCGAGCTCCCCCAAGGCTGCGTCTACGAACCACTGGCGCATCCTTCGTTCTTCGGAAGATGCTGCGTTGCTCACGAGGACGCCTTGGCTCAGCACGAACGCTTGGAGGCGGCTATCTGCCCAGCCTCTGAGTTCGGCCCGGACCTCACGTACATATTCTCGCCACTCTCGCTGTTCGGGGTCGGCTCGTTCCCAGTGCGTACGCGCGTCTCTGAACGGATCGTCTGCCACATCCTCGGCAGCATCCCGCGTCTGCGACGGGAGCGATGCGTCATACTCTCTTCGCTTCTGCCGATCGCGCAGGACTCGGTACGCGGCGTTGATCTCCGCCATACGCGCGCCAGCGGACGGATCGTTCCTGTTGCGATCGGGGTGATGCACTAGCGTCAGGCGTTGGAAGGCTCGTCGGATATCGGTGGCTGACGCGTCGGGTGCTACGCCCAACACATCGTAGTGGGTGGTTCCTTCGCGTTCCCCCATTAGTCGATCTCGCGTCGCTCGCGTTCTTGCTGTTGGAACTCTTCCATGCGCTCTTTGGACTCTTCGATCTGCTGCGCCCCAAGTTCGGTGCCTGTGTTGATCGTGATCGCGTTCTCAGCGCCGGTGTCTGCGTCGCGTGCGCTCGCGTGCAGGATTCCGTCGGCGTCAACGTCAAACGTGAGCTCGATCTGCGGTTCGCCTTTCTTGGCGAGGCGGATCCCTTCCAACACGAACTCGCCCAGCAGTTTGTTGTCCTTCGCCATGTCGCCTTCGCCCTGTAGGACGTTGACGTTGACGCTGCGCTGGAAGTCGGCAACTGTCGACCAGTGCGATGTTTCCGACGTCGGTATCGCCGTGTTACGCGGAATGATGGGGATAGCCCGTCCTTGATAGTCCTCCGAGCTCAGCGTCAGCGGAGTGACATCTACGAGGACCTTCTGAGTCCCTTCACCACTGAGAGCGGCCGCCTGAATCGCCGCTCCGAGCGCCACCGCTTCATCGGGATTGATGCCCCGAAGAGGCTCTTTCCCGAAGAACTCGCCCACACGGCGCTGCACCGATGGCATGCGTGTCTGGCCGCCAACGAGCAAGACGCGGGAAAGGTCGCTCGGTGAAAGTTGTGCGTCATCCAACGCGCGCGTACAGGCATCCAACGTGCGCTCAACCAGGCTCTCGGTCATCTGCTCGAAGTCCTCGCGGGAGATCGTCGACAACAGGTTCAGCGGCCCGGATACGTCCGCCGCGATGAACGGGAGGTTCACGGTCGCCGACTTGAGAGTGCTGAGATCGTGTTTGGCCTGCACTGCACCATCTTTGAGTCGCTGTTGAGCGGACGGCAGCTCGCGCAAGTTGACGCCCGTTTCGGCCTGGAAGTCTTCAATGAGCTTGCCGATTATGAGCTCGTCAAAGTCATCGCCGCCGAGGAACGTGTCGCCGTTCGTGGCCAGCACTTCGATCATGTCTGCGCTGACATCAACGATCGAGATGTCGAACGTGCCGCCGCCGAGGTCATACACCGCGATGATCTGAGACTCATCGGTCGCCGACGAAGCGAGGTGGTCGCTGTGGCCATAGGCCAGGGCTGCGGCTGTTGGTTCGTTGATGATCCGCTCGACTTGTAGGCCCGCGATCTCGCCGGCGTCTTTGGTGGCTGTCCGCTGGCCGTCGTCAAAGTAGGCAGGAACGGTGATGACTGCGCCGGTCACCTCATCGTCGAGATAGGCTTCTGCGTCCGTCTTCAGCCGGGTGAGGATCATCGCTGCGATCTCAGGCGGCGAATACTCGTTGCCGGCCATCGCGACCCACGCGGCGTCGTTGGCAGCGGGGACGACTGCATAGGGCAGCTTCTCGCGAAGCTCGATGATCTTTGGATCATCGTAGCGCTGGCCCATGAGGTGCTTCACGCTGGAGACCGTGTTGTCGGGGTTGAGAATCGCTTGATTTCGGGCCTGAACGCCGACCAAACGCTCCCCATCCGGATTGACCGCGACTACGGACGGCGTGGTGCGTTGCCCTTCAGCGTTGACGATCACCGTGGGAGCGCCGCCTTCAAAGATGGCGACGCTCGAGTTCGTCGTGCCAAGGTCGATGCCGACAACGCGCCCCATGACCGTCCCTCTCTCTGGTGGGTCAGCCGTCAGGCTAATGAGGCGTGTGGCCTCGCGCAACAGGTCGGATGACCAAACTTCGGCAGAACTTGGCTTTAGGCTGGTGGCGCGCCTCCGGGGTGGCGAACTTCGCCATCTCAGCCCTTCTACCCGATCCGCACGATCGTGAATTCGGACCTTGCAGAGGCCGTCTCAGGTGGAATAGGCGAGGACTGGCGAGGTGGACTGTGGTGAGGCCCGCCGCCGCCGCAGCCTGCCGACGCCCCGCCTGCCACTCCGCTAGCCTTTGCCCACTTGAGGAAAGGCGGGCGACATGGCAAATCACGAAGGACGCGCAGCGCTGATTACCGGCGCGGGATCGGGCATCGGGCGCGGCACCGCGGTGCGGCTGGCGCGCGACGGCGCGGACATCTGCATCGCCGACATCGACCTCGACGGCGCGGAGGAAACCGCCTCGATGGTGCGCGAGTTCGGGCGCGAAGCGCATGTCGTGCGCTGCAACGTCGCCTCGATCGACCAGGTGCAACAGGCCGCCGATCAGTGCGTCGAAAACCTCGGGCGGCTCGATATCGCCGTCGCCAACGCCGGTATCGGGCGCGGCGGCAACGTACTCGAAATGCCGCTCAAAGACTGGCAGGATCAGGTTGATATCAACCTCACCGGCGTCTTCCTCACCGTGCAGGCCGCCGCGCAGCGAATGGCCGCGCAGGGCCAGGGCGGGCGAATCGTCTGCCTCTCGTCGCTCGCCGCGCTCACCACCGGCGAGGCGTTCTGGGGCTACTCCGCGACCAAGGCGGGCGTGGCGATGATGGTGCGCGGCTGGGCGCAGGACCTGGGACCGCACGGAATTAATGTCAACGCGATCGGCCCCGGCGTGATCGATACGCCGCTGGCGCACGCGCTGGCCGGCGACGAAGGCGGCCCGATCCGCACCGCGCTCGAAGCCAACACGCCCGTCGGACGCGCCGGCCGCCCCTCCGACATCGCCGGGCTGATCTCGTTCCTGGCCGGCCCCGACGCCGATTTCATCACCGGCTCCTACATCGTGATCGACGGCGGCATCCGCGACGCCCGCGGCGCAGTCGCGCAGGACGAATCGGACCCCATCAACCAGGAGCGGCTGCGCCACATGGAAACCTCCGCCGAGCGCACCGCGCGCATGCAACCGCTGATCGACCAACGCTGAAAGGGGCGCTGAAAGGAGTACTGCGATGACCGAGCCGCTGCCGCCCGCCGCCCGCGCGATGGTGCAAACCGGCGTGCGCGAGCTGCAACTGCAATCATTCGCACTGCCCGAAATCGGCGACGACGACGGACTGCTGCGAATGGAAGTCTGCGGTATCTGCGGCTCCGATTACGAGCAGTTCAACGGCGAGTTCGCCTCGCGCTACCCGGTAATTCCGGGCCACGAACCGGTCGGCCGAATCGCCGCGCTGGGCGAGCGAGCCCGCCGGCGCTGGGGCGTTGAGGTCGGCGATCTGGTCGTCGTCGAGCCCGGCATCCGCTGCGGCGTCTGCCACGGCTGCCGCGCGGGCGAGCGCTGCATTGACCGCGCCGCCGGTTACGGCTACACCCGAACCGACCGCGCGCCGTCGCTCTGGGGCGGGTACGCCGAGTACATGTATCTCGCCCCGCCGGCCACAATGCACAAGATGCCCAACGACATGCCGCCGCGCCTGGCCGCGCTCTATAACCCGCTCGGCGCGGGCTTCGACTGGGCGGTGGCGACGCCGCAGCTGGAGGTCGGCCAGAGCATCGCGATCCTCGGCCCCGGCCAGCGCGGACTCTGCTCCGTCGTCGCCGCCCGCGCCGCCGGCGCGGGGCAGATCGTCGTCACCGGCCTGGGCCGCGACGAGCACAAACTCGCGCTCGCCCGCGAGTTCGGCGCGGACCTAACGATCGACGTCGACGCCGAACCGACAGTCGAGCGCGTGCTCGAAGCCACCGGCGGGCGCGGCGTCGATGTCGTGCTCGATGTCACCGCCTACGCCACGCAACCCGTCGCCGACGCGCTGAAGCTGGTCAAGCGCGGCGGAACCGTCGTGCTCGCCGGCCTCAAAGGCTCGCACCGCCTGGCGGACTTCAACCCCGACGACATCATCCTGCGCCAGGTCACGGTCAAAGGCGTGCTGGGCGTCAATTACGCCTCGTTCCGCCGGGCAATCGACGTAATCGTGAGCGGCGCAGTCCCGCTCGAGCGCATGCACACCCACGCCTTCCCCCTCGAAAACGCCGAACAGGCAATCGCCACCCTCGCCGGCGACACCGGCGAAGCAGCGATCAACGTAACGATCGAGCCCTGGCTAGCGAGCTAGCCATCCAACCAGCCGCGCAGCGTCGGTAGACTCCCCCCAACGTTCCCACACGACCGGCAAGCGAGGGAGGCAGCCGATGGACTGGCGCGACACCGAAGAACAGCAGCGTTTCCGCGCCGATGTGCGCTCGCTGATCGCCGAGCGGCTGCCCGATCGCTACGCCGAGCTGGCCCGCCGCGGCGCAATGCCCGAACGCGCCTGGGAGAACGACCGCAAGTCCGACGACCCGCAGGCGCAGCGCGCCGCCGGCGACTGGCACGCCGCACTCGCCGAACGCCGCTGGGTTGCCCCCCACTGGCCGGCCGAGTACGGCGGCGGCGGGCTGGGGCCGATGGAGCAGTTCATCCTCAACCAGGAGCTGGCCGAATCGGGCGCGCCCTCCGTCGGCGGCTCCGGCGTGCAGATGCTCGGCCCGACCCTGATCATGCACGGCAGCGACGAGCAAAAAGCCCAATACCTGCCCCCAATTCTCAACGCCGAGGTAACCTGGGCGCAGGGCTACTCCGAGCCCGGCTCCGGCTCCGACCTCGCCTCGCTCACCACCCGCGCCGTGCGCGACGGCGACGAGTTCGTACTCAACGGGCAGAAAATCTGGACCTCCGCCGCGCATACCGCCGACGCGATGTTCGCGCTCGTCCGCACCGATCCCGACGCGCCCAAACACCGCGGCATCTCGTTCGTGATGATCGACGACATCCACACGCCCGGCATCGCCGTGCGCCCGCTGATCAACGTTAACGGCGATCACTACTTCAACGAGGTCTTCTTTGAAGATGTGCGCATCCCCGCGCGCAACCTGGTCGGCGAGCTGAACCGCGGCTGGTACGTCGGTATGACGCTGCTCGATTTCGAGCGCTCCAACATCGCCGGCGCTGTCGCCGCCCGGCGCCAGCTGCGCCAGCTGATCGACCACATCCGCGAGAACGCCCAGGGCGCCGCCGAGCGCGTCCGCGGTCCGCTGCGCAACGAAATCGCCGAGCGCTGGATCGAAACAGAAACACTGTTTCAGTTCTCCTTCCGCATCATCTCGATGCAGACCGCCGGCCTCATACCCAACTACGAGGCCTCCACCGCCAAGCTCTTCGCCAGCGAGCTCAACCAGCGCCTCGCGCTCACCGCCACCCGCGTCTTCGGCCTGCACGCCAACCACTGGGCCCCAAGCGGCCCAATCGGCGCGCCCGCCTCGACCTATACCCGCAACTACATCGCCATGGTCCCCGCCACCATCCGCGGCGGCACTAGCGAGGTCCAGCGCAACGTCATCGCCACCCGCGGCCTCGGCCTCCCGCGAGGCTAGCCATGGCGCGGCGAACGACCAGCCCAGCTTCGCGCGACGCCGTCAGCCGCGCATTGCGCAGCTGGACCAGCCAGCTGATCGATACCGGCGGGCGCAACCGTTTGCTTTATTTCAAGCCGCTCAAGCGCGGCACGCTGGAGCTTGGGCCCGAGTCGGGCGCGGATCCGCGCATCGTCGGCGCGTTGCAGCGCGGGCACACGATCAAGCTGTCCGCCTGCTTTCCCGAAGATGACGGCGCGGAGGCCAGCCAGCGCGCGCGCTGGATCCTGCGCAAGGCGCGCGAGCACGAAGAAGAGCAGGGCATTCGCACGCTCTACCTCGGCTGGCAGCTGGCCACCTGGGAGCAGTCCGGCCCCGGCCCCGCGACGCCCAACGCGCCCGTCCTGCTCGCCGCCGCCGAACTCGTCCCGCAGGGGCGGATGGGCGACGACTTCACGCTCAGCGTCGCCGACGACTGGGAGGTCAATCCCAGCATGGCGCAACTGCTCAAGCGCGAATTCGGCGCGGAACTCGACGAAGCCGCGCTACAGGATCTGCTACAGGCCGAGCCGATCGACGACGCCGAAATCGTCAAACAGCTGCGCCGCGCATATGTCGAGGTTCCCGGCTTCGATATCGCCGACGGCCTCGTGCTGGGCACCTTCTCCTACGCCAAGCTGCCGATGGTGCGCGACCTGGAGGCGGCCGAGGACGCCGTCGCGCAGCATCCGCTGGTCGCCGCCATCGCCGGCGATCCGCTCGCCCAGCGGCAGTTGCGCGACAGCCAGCAGGACGCCGCCCATGCCGACGGCGCGCCCGGCGGCGACGACCTTGCGCCGCAAGACGAATTCCTCGTGCTCGACGCCGACGGCACGCAGAGCGAGGTGATCAACGCCGCGGTGGGCGGCGCGAACCTCGTCGTGGTCGGCCCGCCCGGCACCGGCAAGAGCCAGACCATCGCCAACTTGCTCGCCACACTCACTGCGCGCGGACGCTCGACCCTGTTCGTCGCCGAAAAGCGCGCCGCAATCGACGCCGTGGTCAAGCGCCTGCACAGCGTCGGTCTCGGCGACCTCGTGCTCGACCTGCACGAGGGAATGCGCAGCCGCCGCCAAACCGCCGAGCAGCTGGCCAACGCCCTCCAGGCCGCCCACACCGCGCACGCCCCCGACGTCGAGCGCCTGCAGCGCACCCTGACCCGCCGCCGCGACACGCTCAACGACGCCCAGCGCGCCCTCCACCAGCCGCGCGAACCCTGGGGCCTCTCCGTCTACCAACTCCAGTCCCGCATCCTCGCCATGGACGAATCCGCCGACCTCGGCCTGCGTCTGCGCGGCGACTCGCTCAACGGCTTGTTCGGCGAACCGCTTGAGCAGGCGGCGGACGAGCTGCGCGAGTACGTCAATCTCGGCGGTCCAAACCTGGACGCCGCGGGCGACGATTCCGGCGGGTCCCCCTGGAGCGCCGCCCACCGCGCGTCTAGCGTCAATTCGCCCCAGCTCGCCGCCGAAGCCGCCCGCCTGCTCGACGATCTCTCCGGCTCGCTGCTGCCCGATCTGGAGCGCGAACTCGCATCGTTCACCCGCGCGCTGAAACTCAAGCGACCGCCGACAATCGCCCAAACGCGCACGCTGCTCGACACGCACGAGCAACTGCGGCAGTTCGCCGGCCAAATCCGCTCGACCGTGTTCGATCTCGATGATCTGGAAGAGCTGATCGCGGCGCTCGAACCAAGCGAGCGCGGCGCCATCGGACGCCTGAGCGCTCACCTCGGCAACCCCGCATACCGCGCGGCCAAGAAACGCGCCGCAACGCTGGTCTCGCCGCCCGGCCTCGCTGCCGCCTCGGTGCGTCAACAGCTGCTTGACTTCACGGAAGCGAACGACGCCTGGCGCGAGGCGTCCGGGGCGGAGCCGGAAGCCGCCGTCTGGGAGATCAAGGCCGCCGACTGCGCTGGCGCGCTGGATCGCTTTGCGGAAGCGCTTGAGGACCTGCGCGAGCGCGTGTCGCTACAGGACGACGACGAAGATCGCGAATGGCCCGACCACCGCGCGCAGCTGGAACGGTTGCAGAGCGATCGCCGCGTGCTCTTCCTGCTGCCCCGCCTGCACGAGCTGCGCGAACGGCTGACGGAGCGGGGGTTCGATCTGATCGTGCGCGCGGCCCGCGAGCGCGGTCTGGACGGCGAGGCTGCGACGCAGCTGTTGGAAGATGTCTGGACGCGCTCGGTGCTCGACGCCGTCGAAGCCGCCCAGCCCGACTTCGCCGCGTTTCGCGCCACCGGGCACGACGCCGCAGTCGCCGAATTTTGCGAGGCCGACCGCCGCCACATTGAGCAGAGCCCCCCGCGCGTCGTCCGCGCCTGGGCTGAGGCTGCGGTGGCCGCGCGCGATGCCCATCCCGAGCAGTCCCAGCTGATCATGCGCGAGGCCAACCGCAAGCGGCGGCATCTCCCCACCCGCGAGCTCTTCCAGCAGGCGCCCGATGTGCTCACCGCGCTCAAGCCCTGCTGGGTGATGAGCCCGCTGGTCGTCGCCCAACTGCTGCCGCTCAACGGCGCGCCGCCCTTTGATGTGGTGGTCTTCGACGAAGCCAGCCAGATCCCGCCCGCCGACGCCGTTTCCTCGTTGCTGCGCGGACGCCAGGCGATCGTCGCCGGCGACCCCAAGCAGCTGCCGCCCACCTCGTTCTTCACCAGCAGCAGCGAGGATGAGGACGAAGAGAACGATCAGGACACGCCGCTGACGCAGGATGTCGAGTCAATTCTCGACGCGATGAGCACGCTGCTGCCGATGCCCTGGGGCTCGCGCACGCTCGGCTGGCATTACCGCAGCAAGGACGAGCGCCTGATCGCTTTCTCCAACCACCACATCTACGACCGCCGCCTCACCACCTTCCCCGGCGCGCTGCCCGACGATTGCACGGCGCATGTCGAGGTGCCCTTCGAGCAGGACGCAGCCTGGGTCAGCGGCTCCTATTCGCCCGAAGTCGAGCGGGTTGTCCAACTGATCCTTGAGCACGCCGAGCGGCGCTCCGACGAGACGCTGGGCGTGATCGCGCTCGGCGCAACTCATGCCAACCGCATCGCCGAGACGCTGCGCCTCGCCCGCCGCGACCGCCCCGACCTCGACGAATTCTTCAGCGAAGCCAGCGCCGAGCCGTTCTTCGTCAAAAACCTCGAGCGCGTGCAGGGCGACGAGCGCGACGCGATCATCCTCACCGTCGGCTACGGCCGCACCACCGACGGGCGGATGCGCTACAACTTCGGACCGATCAACCAGGAGGGCGGCTTCCGCAGGCTCAATGTCGCCGTCACCCGCGCCAAGCGGCGCATAACCGTCGTCAGCTGCTTCTCCGCCGACGACATGGACCCCGACCGGCTCAACAACCAGGGCGTGCGGATGCTGCGCGACTACATCGAGTACGCCGCCGGCGGCGGGCGCACGCTCGGCTCGGGTGCCGTCGACGCGCCGCCGCTCAATGCGTTCGAGATCGACATCAAGCAGCGGCTCGAAAAGCGCGGCCTCGACCTCCAGCCGCAATACGGCGTCTCCGGCTACCGGATCGACTTCGCGGTGATGCACCCGAATGAGCCGGGACGCCCAATCCTCGCGATCGAGGCCGACGGCGCGCAGTACCACTCCGCGCAGGCCACGCGCGACCGCGACCGCCTGCGCCAGGAGAACCTCGAGCGGCTCGGCTGGCGCTTCCACCGCATCTGGTCCACCGAGTGGTTCCGCAACCCCGAACTCGAAGCCGAGCGCGCCGTCGCCGCCTACCGCCAGGCCCTCGCCGCTGACCAGGGCGGCCAGCCGCCCCCCGTCGCCGTGCCAACCCCGCCGCCCGCCCCGCCCGAGCCGGCGCCACCGCCTCCGCAGCGCAGTCCGCGCCCCAACATCCGCGCCGGCCAGAAAATCGACGACTACAGCGAGCGCCAGCTGATCCGCATCGTCGAATGGATCAAGTCCGACGGCCGCCTGCGCACCGAGGACGAGCTGCTAGCCGAAGCAATGCGCGAGCTAGGCTTCAAGCGCCGCGGCACAAAAATCGTCGCCGCCCTCCAGGCCGCCATCAAAGCCGAGCGCTAGGCCCCGTCCGCACTTCCATCTCCCGCCATATTCGCGCTCGCCACAGGCATCTCGCCGCGCCCACCACCCGGCCAACACCACCCCTTCCCCAATTCATCCCTCCCCCCTTCCAGGGGGGAGGTGAGGTGGGGGGTGAGACGCCGCAAGCCGCCGCCGCCAATCGCGCCCCGCCACGATCGCCCGCCCCGCCCCCTCTCCAGCACTCCGGCCCCCTCCCGCACTCCTGCCCCCTCTTCGTCGCCAATTGCCTCATATCTGTGCGCAGTTACCGCTTGACGATCGAGATAATCGCAAATATGCTTGACTTGGCGTCAAATCCGAACGATCTGGTCGACCATGCCGCACACCATCACCCTACACTCCAAGTTTGACGATGATCTGCGAGCGCAGATCGACCTGACGCAGCGCGCCGCCAACGCTGCGCTTGCCGCCGTGCCGACCGGCTACGCGCCGTTTCTGCGCCGCCGCGGGCGCTACCTGAGCGGGCGCGCCTCCACCGTGATCGAGGGCAACCCGCTCGACGATGCGGCCTCGCTCCTGGCGACATTCGATGGATACGGCGACTCCGCTGCCCACATCGACATGCGCAACTCCGTCGAGGCCTGCGCGCTCGCTTCGGACTGGGCCGAGGATCCGTCGTTTCGGCCCGACCAGGGCGCAATCCGCGCGTTCAACTCCGTGCTGCTGCGCGGCCTGCCCGGACGCGCCGCCGAACATCGCGGGCGTTATCGACTCGGCGGCAGCATGGTGATGAACACCGCCACGCGCAGCATCGTCTACACCACGCCGCCGCCGGGCTGGGTGCCGGAGCTGATGGCGTCGCTGCAATCCGCGATCGGGCACTGGCTGAACAACGATCCGCCCGAAGTCGCGGCGGCCAAGGCCCACTTCGGCCTCGTCTCAGTGCATCCCTTTGAAGATGGCAACGGGCGCACCGCGCGTCTCCTGGCCGACGCGATCCTGCACCGGGCCGGCGCGAACGCCCAGGGCATGGCCTCGCTGAGCACGGTCATACTCAACCGCCGCGCCGAATACTATGAAACCCTGGCAGCAGTGCAAGGGCCGGAGTTTCAGGGCGTCGTCGACGTTTCGCCGTTCGTCCGCTTTCACACCGCCGCGCTGCTGGAGGCCGTCACGGGCTTGCAACGGTACGTCGCCGCCCTCAATTTGCGCCGCGAGAAGTTGCGAGAGGCCGCCGTCGAGCTGAACGAGCGGCAGATCCTGGGGCTGCTCGCGGTGCGCGAGTTCAGTCCGCTCTCAGCCTCCAGCTACGCCGACCTGACGGAGTGCTCGCCGCAAACCGCCCGCACCGATCTGGCGGCGCTCGCCGGCGCGAGCCTCGTCGGTCGCATCGGCCGCGGCAAATCCACCCGCTACGAACTGACCGAGCCGACGCGCGAACTGCTCAGCCGCGTCTGAACCGCCCACTAACCTGTGACTCGTCGATCCCGCCCGCCAAAGGAGGCGCTCATGCCGCAAAACGAATCCGCTCCCACCGACACGCTGCTTGACGGCGTTCGCGTGATTGAAGTTGGCGACGAGAAAACCGCGTACTGCGGGCGGCTGCTCGCCGGGCTGGGCGCGGACGTGATCAAGCTGGAGCCGCCCGAGGGCTGCTCCACGCGGAGCATCGGCCCCTTCTACCAGGATCAACCCGGGCCGGAGCGCTCGCTGTTCTGGTGGCACTACGGGCTGGGCAAGCGATCGGTCGTGCTCGACCTGACAACCGACGCCGGCAAGCGCGACTTCGAGCGGCTGCTGGACAGCGCGGACATCCTGCTCGACGGTACGCCGAACGGTATGTGGTCGGAGCTCGGGCTGCCGCTCGATGCAATCCGCAAGCGCTTTGGGTCGTTGATAGTCGCGCGGATGACGCCGTTCGGCGACGACGGGCCGTGGGCCGACTACAAAGCCTCCGATCTGATCCACCTCGCGCTGGGCGGTCCGATGATGAACTGCGGTTACGATCCGCAGCCCGACGGCGCCTACGATCTACCACCGATCGCGCCGCAAATGTGGCATGCCTACCACATCGCCGGCGAGCAACTCTGCATGAACGCGATCGGCGCGCTAATCGACCGCCATCGCTCCGGGCGCGCCCAAACGCTGACCTGCGCCGTTCACGACGCCGTCTCGAAAAATACCGAACTCGACCTGATGTCCTGGGTCTACCGCGCGGCGACATTCTACCGCCAGACCTGCCGCCACGCCGCCGAAACGATCACGCCCGTACCATCGATCGGGCCGACCAAGGATGGCCGCTGGGTGATGGCGCTGGGGCGCGCCCGCTCGTCGCAGCTGATCGACTTCCTCAAGCGCTACGACATGGCCGCCGACCTGGACGACGGCGCGCCCGAAGAGGGCGGCGCGAGCCGCCGCCCGCGCGGCGAGGCCGCCGCGCATCTCAGCGAGGTCGTGCAGCGCCTGGTGCGCAAGTTCCGCTTTTTCGATGTGCCCTGGCGCGAGGCGCAGGAGGCCGGCCAGCTCTGGGCGCCGCTGCGCAAGCCGCACGAAAACGCCGAAGACCCGCACTGGTGGGAGCGTGGCAGCTTCGCCTATGTCCCGCACCCGGAGCACGACGCCGAGTTCGTTTACACCACCAGCAAATGGGTATCGTCCGAGACCGCCTGGAACGTCGGCCCGCGTGCGCCGCTGCTGGGCGAGCATACCGACGATGTGCTGAGCGATCTCTCCTCAGCGAAATCGAACGGCGGTACGATCGGCGCTCCGCCCAGCCACGCGGCCGACCGCGGCGGCCGCTCGCGCTGGGGCACGCCGTTTCCGCTCGACGGCGTGCGCATTCTCGATTTCACCTGGTGGCTCGCTTCCGGCGGCGCGCCGCGCTACCTCTCCGCGCTCGGCGCGGAAGACATCAAGGTCGAATGGCACCAAAACCTCGACCTGCGCGTCGGAATGGCGCAATACGGCGTCGGCGGACACGCCGCGCGGGCCGCGGCCACCGCCCCGCTTCCCGCCGACCTCAGCACGATCAACCGCTCCGGGCAGTTCAACGACTTCCACGCCGGCCATCGCGGGCTCTCGCTCAACCTGCGCCACCCGGAAGGACTGGCGATCGCCAAGCGCCTGGTCGCCGTCTCCGACATCGTCGCCGAGGGCTTCTCGCCCGGCGTGATGGAGCGCTGGGGCCTCGGTTACGACGTAATGCGCGAGATCAAGCCCGATATCATCTATCTCTCGCAGTCGGGCATGGGCCAGGTCGGCGTCTACGGACGTTACCGCACGGTCGGACCGATCGCCGCCTCGATGGCGGGCGTCTCCGAGATGTCCGGTCTGCCCGAACCCTACGCACCGGCCGGCTGGGGCTACTCGTATCTCGACTGGTTCGGCGCGTACAACCTCGCCACCGCGATGATGGCCGCGCTCTGGTACCGCGAGCGCACCGGCAAAGGCCAGTGGATCGACTCCTCGCAGGTCGACGCCGGCATCTATCTCAACGGCACCGCCGTACTCGATTGGTCCGCCAACGGCCGCGTCTGGCAACGCTACGGCAACCGCTCGCCGTACAAACCCGCCGCGCCGCACGGTGCATACCGCTGCCGCGGCGACGCCGAGTCGGACGATCGCTGGATTGCCATCGCCTGCTTCACCGAAGAGGAATGGCAATCGCTCTGCGAAGCGATGGGCCGGCCGGAGTGGACATCCGACCCGCGTTTCGCCTCGCTTGCCGATCGCCTCGCCAATCAGGACGAACTCGACGACCAACTCAGCGAGTGGACGCAGCAACAGGAGCGCTGGCAGCTGATGGAGCGGCTACAGGCCCTCGGTGTCCCCGCCGGCGTCTGCCAGGACGCCCAGGATCGCTACGAGCGCGACCCCCAACTGCACCACCTGCGCTGGCTCACGGAGGTCGAGCACAGCGAAATGGGCGCCTGGCCGGTACGCGAAATCCCCGTAAAATGGGATCAAACCCCCCCATTCATGGGCGGCCCAATCGACCGTGGCGCCCCCTGCTACGGCGAGGACAACCACTACGTCCTGGGCGATCTGCTGGGTCTAAGCTCCACCGAAATCACCCGCCTAGCCGCCGAAGGCGTCATCGCCGAGGGATTGACGAGCGTCTAGATGACTCGCACCTACCGACCCCGTTTGCCCAGTGTGTCGCTGCCCACCGCGCTGCGCCGGAGCATTTCAGAGGCGTGGAGTTTGGTACACACCCGCGGTCTATCTCGCGGACGTCGTGCTTGGCGTGCCATACATAGGCGGTGGACCAGATCGAGCGACTGGCTCTCCCCGCTTCTGAGCTCGCTGGTGTCCACGTTGGTCGTGTTCGGTTCGCTATACAGCGTTCTTCGAGCGATGGACGAACCCGTAGGCCGCGCGGGCGCAGGTAATCTCGGCGCCATCCTCGGAGCCCAAGCGGCGATGACGGCCATCTTCCTCGCGGCGATGTTCTTTATCGTAGAAGCCGTCCACCGCCGCGAAGACCTCGATGATCCGCTCTACGAACTGTTCTTGCGGAAGTCTTGGGCGCGGTGGGTCTTCTGTGCCGCCGTATGGCTTTTCGTCGGTACTGCGACCGTGTACGCGCTCGGATCGGCCACACAGTGGTGGGCCGACATCGGCGGAGCTCGCGGCCACATCCTGGGCTTGGCATCGCTGGTAATCGCTGCTCTGACTGTCTTGGCGTTCCTGCTCAGAGCGCTCCACGTCCTTCGCCCGACGACGTACCGGAAGGGCAAGCGAGAGGTGACCGTCGCTCAAGTGCGCGCGGCGGTACGAGCTCGTGGACAAGGTTCGAAGACGCAACGAGCGCGGGACTGGCTCGTCCGTACAAGGGCCGGCAATTTCACTGAGATTGAAACTCAGGCTAACCGAGCTGTCGATCGTGTGGCTGATGACGCCCATAGAGCCATTATCGACGCCCGGCTGACGGATGTGCGCGAGGCGATGGAGACGTTGGAGATCGTGGCAGCGACAGTCGTCGAGGAGATGGAGATCGTTGCAGAGAGAGTGCCAGATGCGCTGCCTGACCAGCGTTCCGATTGGCCGACGTACGGCTCAATGAGCGCCGGGATGCACAGGCTCGTACGAGAAGCGTACGCACAAGGTAACCCTGACGTCACAACCCCTACGTCGGAGGCGATACGAAACCGGCTCACGCCGAGCATCGAGGCGGGCAACGAGCTGTTCACTGCCATCATCCTAAACGTGATTCACGACGAGCAAGACATGCCGGGCAGGCGCATCCACCGAAGCGGATCGCACCGTGATGTGCTTGGCATCTACGGAATCTTCTCGGGTGCTCTGCGTGCTGCACTGTCTACCACTGACAGTGGGGTAGGTGTCGCGCGAAAGGAGCGCATTGCGCGAAACGTGATTGCCGGAGTTCATGCGTACGGCGCAAGAGCGCTGGAACGCAGCGATCTGCGCGGTTTCGGAGACGCAGCGCGAGTGTTGTTCGGGCAGGTTGAGGTGTGGCTTGGAGAGCCGACCGCCGATGTCGTGGATAGCGGCGATACACGCGCGTTGTTGCGCCGTGCCAACCTGGCAATGCTTGGGCTCGCCATAGCCAAGGACGTGAGCAGCGTCGTGGAAGCTGCACGTGACCGACACATTCCCAGCTCACCGGACTTGTACGATGCTCTTCGCAAAGATGCGTTTGCGAAGTATGGCGTTATCTCGGAACTCTCGACTCAGTGGCTCCTCGCGACCGGATATATCCTGCGCGAAGACGAGAACATCGACTTCATCGAAGAGCGCTCTCTCGACTTCGTGCGATTGGGATACATGTGGTTGATCGCCACGGCTGAACGCGATGGTGCGGATCACTCATCGTCGCACCAAACACTGATTCACCAAGAACTGTCAGATGTGTGGATGCGTCATCGGAGCCCCTTCTTGCGCGCGTTCGGGCGCCTGGGTTTCGAGGAGTACAGGACGCTGGAGAGGCAGTGCGACCGAATTTTCGGTGCGCCGTAAGGCATGGCCGTCGAGTTGCCAGACAGCCAAGGCTGGGTGCCCTTCGAGCCTCGGTCGCGTGCGATGCAGCCCGAGCTACAACGCCGCGTAGAGGGCGTCGATCAGCCCGTTCACGCGCGGGTCGCCGCTCAGGTTGTTTTGCATCTGGTTCATCGTGTAGCCGAAGCCGATTTCGGCGTCGAGATCGGCGTAGCCCAGCGAGCCGCCTGCGCCGGGGTGGCCGAACGCGCGCGGGTTCGGACCCAGCGGCATGAAGTCGGAGGTGAGCATCCAGCCCAGGCCGAAGCGGCTCTCGATTTGCAGCACCGCGTCCGGGCCGCGCGACTGCTCGGCAATCGCCGCCTCCACCGTTTCGGGCTTGAGCACGTGGATGCCGTCGAGCTGACCGCCCGCGGCGACCGCGCCGTAGACCCGCGCCAGCGCCCGCGCCGCCGCCTGACCGTTCGCAGCCGGAATTTCGGCTGCGCGCCAGCCCCGCCCGGCGGTGATGTTCTGATCGTCCGGCCCCGCGATCGGCGGATTCGAGAATGCCGCCGCGCCCACGCTGTCCGGCCCGCCGAACATCTCGATCAGATCGGGCACGTTGGGATCCGGCGGCGCGTCGATCAGCGTCGCGATGCGCCCGTCGAACTCGGGGCCCGTGCCGATGTGCGCGTCAAGCGCGAGCGGCGCGGCGAACTCCTCGCGCCAGTAGGTGCCCAGCGAACGCCCGTCGATTCGCCGCACCACCTCGCCGACCAGCCAGCCGTAGGTCAGCGCGTGGTAGCCGTGCCGCTCGCCCGGCGTCCACCACGGCTCCTGCTCCGCCAGCGCGTCGGTCATCGTTTCCCAGTTGAACATGTCCTCCACCTGTAGCGGGCGGCGCACCGCCGCCATTCCCGCCTGGTGGTTGAGCAGCATTCGCACGGGGATTTCGCCTTTGCCCGCCGCGCCGAACTCGGGCCAGTACCGCGTCACGGGCGCGTCCACATCCAGCAGCCCCTGCTCGACCAGCCGGTGCGCGCAGAATGCCGTCAGCCCCTTCGTCGTCGAAAACACGTTGACCAGCGTGTTGCGATCCCAGGCGCGCTCCTGCGCCGGCGAATACCAGCCGCCCCACAGGTCGACCACCGGCTCGCCGCGCAGGTAGACGGCGACCGCCGCTCCGACCTCGCCGTGCTCGGCGAAATTGCGCTCAAACGCCTCCCGCACGCCCTCGAATCGCGGCTCGCACCATCCCCCCGTCGGCAGGTCGGTCATGGAAATCCCTCATCCCCTCTGCGCCGACATCATCGGTCGGCAGCGGTTAGGATAGCCGCATCGCAGAGCGTTTGCGACATTTGTGAAAGGCGGCGGCGATGTCCGAAGCACCGAGCGAGGCGCAGGTGGTTTCCTGGATGGATGAGCTCTCCAACTGGGGGCGCTGGGGCGATGACGACCAGCTGGGCACGCTCAACCTGGTCACGCCCGAGGTGCGCCGCGCCGCCGCCGCGCTCGTCTCCGAGGGCGTGCCCGTCTCGTGCGCCTGGGATATCGAAAACACCCACCAACCCGACCACGCGATGGGCACCCCGCAGCGCTTCATGGTGGCGACCGGCGAGAGCGCCGCGGCGCAGGCCGAGCGCGGCGCTCGCTTGAGCGGCTGCCTCGAATTCTTCGGCCTCGTCTACCACGGCTACGCGATCACCCACCTCGACGGGCTCTGCCACATCTTCTGGGACGGCCAGATGTATAACGGCAAACCCGCGCACCTGGTCAACGCCGCGGGCGGCGCGACCAATCTGCCGATTACCGAATTGCGCGACGGCATCGTCACCCGCGGCGTAATGCTCGATATCGCCGCGCTCAAAGGCGTCGACTGGCTCGAGCCGGGCGAGGGCGTCTTCCCCGAAGACCTCGAGGCCGCCGAAGCGCGCCAGGGCGTGCGCGTCCAATCGGGCGACGCGGTGCTGCTGCGCACCGGTTACGGCCGCCGTAAGCGCGAAGTCGGCCGCGAGCCGCTGCTCGAAACCGGCTTCCCCGGCTGGCACGTCGCCTGCGCGCCCTGGCTGCGCGAGCGCGGCGTCTCCGTCATCGGCGCCGATACCGCGACCGATGTCAACCCCTCCGGCTATGACCAGCTGCGCATCCCGCTGCACGCCGTCGGCATCGTCGCCATGGGGCTCTGGCTGATCGATAACATGCAACTGGAGGACCTGGCCGCCGCCTGCGACCGTTACGGCCGCCACGAGTTCCAGTTCGTGCTCAGCCCGCTCCGCATCATCGGCGGCACCGGCAGCCCCGCCAACCCACTAGCGGTGTTCTAGCCCGCGCTCGCAATTCCCTCCGCCCCGGCCACCGCGCGCAAGCAACTCCGCCATCCCTGCGCAAACGGACCCGCCATCCCCGCGCCCCATTCCGTCATTCCTGCGCAGGTAGGAACCAAAGCGCACCCACCCCTTCCCCAATTCATCCCTCCCCCCTTCCAGGGGGAGGTTAGGTGGGGGGTGGAAGGCACCGAGCCTGCGCTGTCGGCTGCGTGGGCAGGTGGTGGGTCAGACAGGCGAGCTATCGGAAACCCCCGCCGCCTAGATCTGCTCCCCCGCCGCGCGGCGCCCGACCAGATCCTCGAAATCGACCGTCACCGGCGCTTCCCGCCCGATGATGTGCTCCACGCGGCTGCGCACCACTTCGTCCCAGCCGGCGTGCGGCAGAATGTAGCAGCGCTCCTCCACAATCGAGTTGAAAACCAACTCCGCCACATCCGCCGGATCCATCCCGCTGCCCAGAATCGCCGCCACCGCCTGCGTCTGCTCGTCCGACATCTCCGTCAGCTTCTCGCCGAACTCCGCCGGACGGTTGCGCTCCGCCTCCGCAATCTTGGTGTTCACGAAGCCCGGGCAGAGCACCGACGCGCCGATCTTCGAGTTGAGCAGCTTCAGCTGCCCGTGCAGACCTTCCGTCAGCGTCAGCACCCCGTGCTTGCTCACGCTGTAGGCGCTCCCGCCCGGAATCAGCCCCGCCACCGACGCCGTGTTGACGATGTGCCCCTCTTCGCCGTGCCCGTGCATGTGCGGCATGAACACTTGCAGCCCGTAGAGCACGCCCCAGAAATTCACCCCCATCACCCACTCCCAGGTGCTGTCGGGCACCTCCCAGACCGCCAGCCCGCCGTTGCCCGCCCCCAGCCCGGCATCCTCGCGGCTGGTCACCCCCGCGTTGTTGCAGAGGATGTGAATGTTGCCGTACTCCGCGATCGTCCGGTCGCGCAGCTCCTCCAACGCCTCGCGGCGCATCGTGTTCACCACCACCCCCAGCACGGTGCGCTCCTCCTGCTCCAGCTGGCGCACCTGCGTCTCCAGCGCCTCTTCCTCGATGTCCGCCAGCACCACATTCATGCCCTCGGCAGCGAAGCGCCGCGCGAACGCCAGCCCCATCCCTGAAGCCGCGCCGGTCACCACCGCTGTCTTGCCTGCAAACTCGCGCATCTCTCGACTCCTCTCAGCCGTCTGGTTGCCGCCGATGATAGGACTTTTCCACGAGCGCGGGGCGGCAGACTGGCGGAGCTGGTTGAGCGAGAGGCCGCGAGCGTAGCGAGGCGGAACGTAAGCGAGGGCGGGCGAGAGGAAGGGGTTATTCCTGCTGGCCGAACTCGCGGGTGGTGTCGACTACCGCGATTGAGGCCACGTCGCCCTCGGTGACGTTCATTACTTTGACGCCTTTGGTGGAGCGGCTGCACTGGCGGATTTGGCCGACTTCGGTGCGCAGGATTTTGCCCGCCGCCGAAATAACGACCAACTCCTCGTCGCCGCGCACCACGGACATCCCCACGACGCGCTGCGTTTCGTCGTTGATCTTGTGCCCAATCATTCCCTTGCCGGCGCGTCCTTTGGTGGAGTATTCGGTTTCGGGCGTGCGCTTGCCGAAGCCGCCGGCGGTGACGGTTAGGATTTCGGCTTGTTCGGCGCGCAGTAGATCGCGCTGCGCGCGGAGCCGCTGGAGGCCGACCAGCGACTCGCCATCGGGCACGACGATGCCGCGCACGCCGCCGCTGATCCGCGAGGCCTGGCGCAGCGAATCGACGGCGAAGCGGATCGCCTGGCCCGCGCTGGTCATCACCAGCACATCGTCGCCGGCGCGGGCGAACGCGGCCTCGATCAGCTCGTCGCCGTCGGGCAGATTGAACGCGATCAGCCCGCTGCGGCGCACATTGGCGAAGGCCGAGAGCGGCGTCTTCTTCACCTGCCCGCGCCGCGTGCCCAGGATGATGTAATCGTCCGCGAAATCGGTGACGGGGACGACCGTCGTGACCCGCTCATCGGGCTGCAGATCGAGCAGATTGCGCACCGGCAGGCCGCGCCACTCGCGCGAGCGCTCGTCCACCTCGTGCGCCTGAAGGCAGAAGACGCGCCCCTGATCGGTGAAGAGCAGCAACTGGTCGTGGGTGTCGCAGGCGATCATCCGCGCGGGCGCTTCGGCGTCCTGCGCGCCGTCGGCGCTGTTGCCGCGTTTGGAAACGCCCTTGACGCCCACGCCGCCGCGCCGCTGCGAGCGGAAAGCGTCGACCGCCTGCCGCTTAATGTAGCCGTGCCGCGTGAGCGTCACCACCGACGCCTGGTGCGGCACCAAATCCGCCTCGCTGAACTCCTCCACGCTGCGCGAAATGATCTGCGTCTTGCGCTCCGAGCCGTAGGTCTCGACCAGCTCATCGAGGTCGTCGACGATCACGCCGTCGATCTTCTTGGGGTCCGCCAGCAGACCCTCGAGGTACTCGATCGTCTCGGTCAGATCGCGGTATTCCTCTTCGAGCCGGGTGCGCTCCAGCGCGGCGAGGCGGCGCAGCTGCATGTCGAGCACCGCCTGCGCCTGCCGCTCGGAGAGGTCGAAGGGGTCGTCCTGCAGGCGATCGCGCGCGGCGTCCGCCGATTCCGCCGCGCGAATCGCGGCGATGATCTCGTCGATCATGTCGATCGCCTTGAGCAGGCCCTCGACGATGTGATGCCGATCGCGCGCCTTCTCGAGGTCGAACTCGGCGCGCCGGGTGACAATCTCGCGCCGGTGATCGATGAACGCCGTAATCAGCTGGATCAACGAGAACGTGCGCGGGCGCCCGCCCGTGAGCGCTACAAAATTGGTGTCGTAGCGAATTTGCAGATCGGTCGAGCGGTACAGATGCGCCAGCACCGTCCTGACGTTCGCGTCGCGCCCCAGCTCGATCACAAGCCGCATGCCGTGGCGATCCGACTCATCGCGCAGGTCGCGGATGCCGTCGATCTTCTTGTCGCGCACATGCTGCGCAACCTGCTCGATGATCCGCACCTTGTTGGCCTGGTAGGGAATTTCGGTGAAGACGATCTGCACGCGGTTGCCGGTGGCTTCCTCAACGTGCTGCCGCCCGCGCAGGGTGAAGCCGCCCCGCCCCCGCGCGTAGGCGTTCTTCAGGTCCTCATCGTTCTCGCCCGAGAAGAGGATGCCCGCCGTGGGGAAATCCGGCCCTTTGAGCACGGTCATCAAGTCGCCGATCGAGGCGTCGGGGCGCTCGATCACCATCTTCACCGCCGCCGCCGCCTCGCCCAGGTTGTGCGGCGGCATTTTGCAGGCCATCGCCACCGCGATCCCCGCCGCCCCGTTGACCAGCAAATTCGGCAGCCGCCCCGGCAATACCGTCGGTTCGTTCAGCGACTCATCGAAGTTGGGCGTGAAATCGACGGTGTTTTTGTCGATGTCCGCCAGCATTTCTTCGCAGATCGCGCTGAGCCGCGCCTCGGTGTAACGCATCGCCGCCGGCGGATCGTGATCCACCGAGCCGTAGTTGCCCTGCCCGTCAATCAGCGGGGCGCGCATGTTCCACGGCTGCGCCATCCGCACCATCGCTTCGTAGACCGGCACATCGGAGTGCGGGTGGTACTTGCCCAGCACCTCGCCGACAATCCGCGCGCTCTTGCGGTGGGCCTGATTGGCGCGCATGCCCAGGTCGTCCATCGCGTAGAGAATCCGCCGCTGCACCGGCTTGAGCCCGTCGCGCACATCGGGCAGCGCGCGCGATACGATCACGCTCATCGCGTAATCGAGATACGACGATTGCATCTCGTCGACAAGCTGCTGCGAGCGGATGTTGTCCGCCGCGGCCTCGCTCGATTCAGTTACCACATCACGCTCCAGCCCGATCGCGGAATCTCACCTCTATCAGCTAGTGAACAGATTATCAGACCGGCGGCGTTTCCGCTAGCGTCGGCATACGTTGGCGTAACGTTGTCCACCGAATCTCAACGCAGCGGATTCCAGCCCGCCGGGACGGGATTCGGCGCGCTCAGGGCCTCCCGATCGCCCGGCGGGATTGCGGTGAGGCGCGCCATCGCGCGCGCCTCCGCCGCGCCGTCCCCCGCATCGAACCAAACCGTCCCGCCGCCCTCGCTCCGGCTGCTGCGCAGCACTGAGTCGAACCACCAGGCGTAGACCGCGTCCGGGCGCGGCAGCCCCGCCGCCGGCGTCACGAGCGCCGCCAGCGCCGCGCCGCCGACCAGCGCGTAGCGCGGCCCCTCCGTCTCCCGCACCCGCGCCAGCTGCGCCGCGCTGAGCCACTGCAGCCAGGTGCGCTCCTCATGCCCCGCGCGCAGCGCCGCCGTGACCGGCGCGTAGCCCTTGCGCGAGAGAATCGGGCAAAAGGCCACGCCGATGCCCGCGGCGACGGCCGGCGCGGTGACGATCCCCTGCTCCGCGCAGGGCAACCCGGCGAACTTGTCGAACAGCTGACGCGGGTAGGCGTTGGAGCCGACGGCGAGCAGCGCCGTGCGCTCGGCGAAGCCGCCGCCGCGCGCCGCCAGCCATTCGTCCAGCGCCCCGCCGTCCAACTCGCCGCGCAGCTCGCGCAGCTGCGCGCCGACCAGCGCGAACGGCGTCCGCTCCGCGGGCGCACGCGCGTCGGGATACAGCGCCGGCTGCTCCGCCAGCGACGGCCACTCGCGCACATCGCGCGCCGCTTGCCACTCCACCGCCCGCCTCCCAAATCCGTCCGCGCTCAGCAGCGCCCAACGCCGATCGCCGCTAGGCTCGCAGCTGGACGGCGGCCGCGCCAGACCGCTTCCGGTCCGCCTCTGGGCCATTGCTGAACGGAGCCGCCGCAATGATGCGTTATCGCCGCCTCGGGCGCACCGGATTGGTCGTTTCCGAAGTCGGGCTCGGCGGCGGCGGGATCGGCCAGGTCTGGGGCGAAACCAGCGAGGCGGAGATCGCCGAAACCATCGCGCTGGCCCTGCGCGAGGGGATCAACTTCTTCGATGTCGCGCCCTCCTACGGCGACGGCCGCGCCGAAGAAAACCTGGGCCGCGCGCTTGCCGAGTCGGGCGAGTACCGCGACCGCGCGCTGGCGGCGACCAAAGTCTCGCTGGCCGAAGACGAGCTGGGCGACATCGCCGGCGCGGCCGAACGCTCGCTCACGCGCAGCCTGGAGCGCCTGCGCCGCGACAGCGTCGACCTCTTCCAGCTGCACAACAGCATCACGGCCGAGCGCGGCCATTTCCGCCGCTCGGTCACGCCGCAAGACGCGCTGGCGGCGCTCGACGCGCTGGAGCGCCTGCGCGAGGCGGGGTTGACCCGCTTCATCGGCATCACCGGCCTCGGCGAGGCCGCCGCCGTCCGCCAGGTCGTCAGCGAGAGCGCGATCGACACCGTGCAGGTCTACTACAACCTGCTCAACCCCTCGGCGGCCCGCCCGCTGCCGCCCGGCTCGACGCTCCACGACCACGGGCAGCTGCTGGAGCTGGCCGAGCGGCTGGGCATCGGCGTGATCGGCATCCGCAGCCACGCCGGCGGCGCGCTCTCCGGGCCAATCGACCGGGAGGTCGAACCCGACTCGCTGGTCGCCCTCGACGCCCAGCGCAGCAGCCGCCTCGATTTCCTCGGCGACGCCCCGCTCGCGCAGATCGCAACCCGCTACGTGCTCGACCAGCCCACAGTGGCCAGCGTGATCCCCGGCGTCAAAAATCGCGCCGAGCTCAACGACGCCCTCGCCGCGATCGACCTACCCCCGCTCAACACCGCGCAGCACGAGCGCCTCGAGCAGGAGCTGGCCAACGACTTCGGAATCCCCCAGCCCGAGGACCGCCTGCTCTAGCGCTGCTGACCATAGGGCGGCAACAACATAGCCTTTCCCACAAAGTAAGGCTGCGCGTGTCCGAGTCCGACGTTCCCAACATTGTCATCCGCCGACTGCCGCTCTACGCGCGGGAGCTGGGGCTGCTCGAAGCCGAGGGGCGCGCCTACGTCTCCTCGAAAGAGTTGGGCAACCGCCTCGATGTGGCCCCCGCGCAAATTCGCAAAGACCTCTCCTACTTCGGGCGCTTCGGCACGCAGGGACTGGGCTACGACGTCGGCGGCCTGCGCCGCCGCCTGCGCGAAATCCTCGGCCTCAACGGGCGCAGCCGCCCGATGGTGCTGGTCGGCGTGGGCCAGCTGGGACGCGCCGTGCTCGACTACCCCGGCTTCCCCGCGCAGGGCTTTCACGTGGTGCGCGCCTTCGACTCCGATCCCGGCGTGATCGGCAGTCTGATCGCCGATGTGCAGATCGACGACATCGCCGCGCTGCCCGCCTATCTGCGCGAGCACCGCACCCCGCTGGCGATCGTCGCCGTGCCCGCCGCCGCCGCGCGCGGCGTGATCGAGACCCTGGTCGCGGGCGGCGTCAACGCAATCCTCAGCTACGCGCCGGTCGCCGCGACCGTGCCCGACGGGGTGCAGCTGCGCCAGATCGATCCGGTCATGGAGCTGCAGAGCATGGCCTACTACCTCCACCAGGACGCCCCAGACCGCTGAGCGCTACTTGTTGAGCGGGCAGAGGGCGGCCAGCCTTGGGGCGGCGGCGCGGCAGGCCAGCGCGACGCCGGCGATGATCAGGAACCAGGGCCAGTAGAGCTCCTGGTAGCCGAACGGATCCGCGCCCACGCCGCTGATCTCAAAGGCGTACTCGACCCAGAGCGTCAGCACGATGAAGAGCCCGGTCATCACGTTCAGCGGACTCATCAGCGGGCCGCCCAGTCCGCGGCCCACGATCGCGCGGGCAATCACCGCGAAGCCGATTATCGCCACGCCCCAGACGAACGGCGGCTCAGGGAAGACCGCGTTGAACTTCCAGGTGGCGACCAGCATCCAGTAGTAGGGGAAGAGCAGGACGAGCAGCCAGACGTTGAGCGGGTTGGTCAGGTAGGGCGCCGCGAGGCGGGAAGCGATCAGGATGCCGTAGAGGACGAGCGTGAAGGGCCAGAAGATCGCCTGATCGAGAAAGGTCGCGCCCACGCTGGTGAAGGCGTAGAGCACCTGAATCAGGATGATCCCGCCGACCGAGAGGAAGATGAAGAGGTTCTCGGGATCCGTCGGCCCGCCCGCCAGGCGGCGCAGCGTCAGCGCGCGGCAGATCAGCAGCAGCGTGATCAGCATCGCCGTCCAGAGCAGCCCCGTGCCGCCCGGATTGCCGCCCAACTCCATCCCCGTCTGGAGCAGGAAGACCGGCGCGAGCGCGATGATGATCGTGCGCCAGCCGGTGTCGTCCCAGAGCTGTCGGGCGAGGTCGGTCATCGGGGTTGCTCCTCTCGGGCTGAGGCGCTGAGCCGGGGCGAAAGCCAATGCGCGCCAAGCCGCGCGATCAGCGCGGTCCCGATGAAGAGCAGCTGCCAGGGCCAGGCGAGCGGCTCTTCAGCGAAGTCGCGCCCGCCGCCCGCAAAGTACATCCCGATCTCGACCCAGAGGATGCCGACGATGGTGAAGAGCGCGGTGAGGTTGAGCGGGTTGACCACGGAGCCGCCGAAGCCGCGCCCGACGATGCCGCGCGCGATCAGCGCGAGCCCGACCAGAGCCACCACCCAGCGAACGTAGCCGGCCGAGGGCGGCACCGAGCTGCCGGCCAGCCAGTCGGCCGTTTCGAGCCAGAACATCAGAAAGATGAAGAGCGCCGCGAAGGTGTTGGCCGGGCGGCTGATCAGCGGCGCAAGCAGCCGCGCCGCGATCAGGTTGAAGAACGCGATGCAGATGTAGGGCCAGTAGATCGCCTGCGTGGCCAGCCAGGCGTCGGCCCCGCTGAAGGCGGCGATCGCCTCCGACATTGGGTCGGCGATGATGAACAGCAGCACCGTCATGTTCGCCGGATGGCGCAGGTCGCCGGCGAACGAGCGCGAGGCGATCACCCGGCTGATCAGCACCAGCGAGACTTCCATCGCCACCCAAAGCACGGCGTCCTCAGTGCCGGGCGTCTTCGCCCAATAGTGGCCGGCTTCGAGCCAAAAGATCAGGAAGCCGGCGATGATCACCGTGCGCCAGCCGACATCGCTCCAAAGCTCCCGCAGCGCGGCGGCCGGGTCCTGGCGGTAGCGTTCAAGCTGCGACACGGCTCACTCCCCCACTGCGATGTAATCGCACTCTAAGCGAGCCAAGGCATAAATTGTGAGCGCCGCGAAAACCCAAAGATCACCTCAGCGCCCCCTCCCCGTCATTCCTGCGCAGGCAGGAACCCACCGCCTGCGCCGACCCCGATCACCCGCACCACTTCCCACCCGTCACTCCCACGCCCCCTCTTCCGCCACTCCTCCAACATCCGTCCGTCACTCCCGCGCCCCCATCCGTCATTCCTGCGCAGGCAGGAACCCACCGCTCGCGCCAGCCCCGATCACCCACACCACTTCCCACCCGTCATTCCTGCGCCCCCTCCCCGTCATTCCTGCGCAGGCAGGAACCGCGCACCCCACTCCCGCGCCCCCATCCGTCATTCCTGCGCAGGCAGGAACCGCGCACCCCACTCCCGCGCCCCCATCCGTCATTCCTGCGCAGGCAGGAACCGCGCACCCCACTCCCGCGCCCCCATCCGTCATTCCTGCGCAGGCAGGAACCACCGCCCGCCACGACGCCCCGCTCCACCAGCAACACCCACCCACTCCAACACCTGCCCTCTCCCCCAATTCATCCCTCCCCCCTCTCAGGGGGGAGGTTAGGTGGGGGGTGGGAGGCCACGAGCGTCCACCAGCGGCCGAGCGGACATCCACACTCTTTTCCGTCATTCCTGCGCAGGCAGGAACCGCGCACCCCACTCCCGCGCCCCCGTCCGTCATTCCTGCGCAGGCAGGAACCCAACCCCCAACTCCCCCCAACCGTGCTACCATACCCCCAGAAGAACGAAAGTGCGAACAATGCCCACCTCCCAAATCACCCACCAACTCCGCACCCCAGGCCCGACCATCCACCCCGATCACGCCCCGAACAAACCTGAACAAATCCGAACAAACCTGAACAAACCTGAACACCGCCGAACGCCCCGACCAGATAGGACCGCCGCTCAGATCACCCCCGAACGCCCAGAAAAAAAATAAACCTGAACAGCGCCGCTAAAGTTTGCGGCATGCGCGAACATGCCCTGGCGGGCGAGAGGAGCGAATCATGGGCGCACTGGACGGCAAGGCGGCGCTGGTCACGGGCGCGGCTTCGGGAATCGGGCTGGCGGCGGCCCAGCTCTTCGCGGCCGAGGGCGCGCGCGTGGCGCTCGCCGATCGCGACGCCGACGGCGCGGCCGAGGCGGCGCGAGAGCTCGGCGGCGAGGCGTTTTCGGTCGGCGTAGACGTGCGCAACGAAGACCAGGTGGCGGCGATGGTCGCGGCCTGCGCCGAGCGCTTCGGCCGACTCGACATCGCCTTCAACAACGCCGGGATCGCCGGAACGGCGGCGCTCCAGGACTACCCGCTGGCGGATTTCCAGCGAATCGTCGACGTCTGCCTGACGGGCGTCTTCCTCTGCCTGAAGCACGAGGCGCAGCAGCTGATCGCGCAGGGCCAGGGCGGCTCGCTGATCAACACCGCGAGCATCAACGCCACGCAGGCCACCGCCGGGCTGGCGGCCTACTGCGCGGCCAAGGCCGGCGTGGTGATGCTGACCAAAGTCTCGGCGCTCGAGCTCGGCCAGCACGGCATTCGGGTCAACGCGATCGGCCCGGGCCACACGAAGACGCCCATGACGACTCGCGCGCGGGACGTGCCGGGCTTCGACGAGGCGATGATCGGCGCGACGCCGCTGGGCCGCCTGGGCGAGCCGCAGGACATCGCCAACCTCGCGCTCTACTTGGCCAGCGACGCCAGCCAGTGGGTCTCCGGCCAGGTCTTCTACGCCGACGGCGGCATCACGGTCAACCAGCTGCCGCCCGGCTTCGATCCGCTGGCGGCGTTCGTGGCGCGGTGATCGGGACGGAACGCGGGCGTGACAGAGTGGGGCCTGAGGGCGGCGTAGCGCGGACCGCTTGGGTTCGCTATTCTGTGGACGATCCGCTCCGCAGGGGAGCGTGCGGATTGGGCGGCCGCCGCGGGGTGGGCCGCGAAATCAGGAAATGAGGAACGAGAGCATGGCGAACGTACCCGGCGGCGACGGCCAGACGGAAACGGCGGACGCGCCCAGCGAGGCGAAGAACTGGAACCCGAGCGAGCTCGCCTACAACGGCAAGATCATCAACGTGCGGCTGTCCGAAGGGACGGTCGACGCTGAAGAGCTGCCGGAGCAGATGTACAAGGACTACCTGGGCGGCTACGGGATCGGCGTGCGCCTGCTCTTCGACCGCATCCCCCAGGGCGCGGACCCGCTCGGCCCGGACAACGTGCTCGGCCTGATGCCCGGCCTGATGACCGGCACGCCGATCTTCGGCAACCGCTTCCAGGCCGTCTGCAAGAGCCCCTCCACGGGCGGCTGGGGCGACGCCAACTGCGGCGGCGACTTCGGCCCCTACCTGAAATTCGCCGGCTGGGACGGCATCCTCTTCTACGGACAGGCCGACAAGCCCGTCTACATCCTGATCGACGGCGACAACGTGTCGATCGAGGACGCCTCCGAGTACTGGGGCATGGGCGCGATCGAGGTCGAGAACGCCTTCAAGGAGAAGTACGGCAAGAAGGCGTCGGTCGCCTCGATCGGGCCGTCCGGCGAGCAACTGTCGTACCTCGCGGGCATCTGCAACGAGCACGGCCGCCTGGCGGCCCGTTCGGGCGTGGGCGCGGTGATGGGCTCCAAGAACGTCAAGGCCGTGGTCGTCTCCGGCGCCCCGCGCGAGAACATGCTCTCGCAGGACACCGAAATCCGCGAGCTGGCCAAGACCTCCCGCGACGAATTCATCGCCCCGCTGCGCGACTTCTTCGCCACCTTCGGAACCACCGGGATCACCTCGCAGTCCGCGCACAACGGCGACTCGCCCGTGCGCAACTGGGGCGGCGTCGGGCAGGTCGTGTTCCAGAACGTCGACTCGATCACCGGCCCGGTGGTCAACGCGACGCGGATGACGCACGGCGACCTCGCCTTCGACCCCTACACCGAGGCGCCGCAGTTCGAAGAGGGCACGGGCCGCGCGATGGGCGCCAACGGCAAGGGCAAGCGCGCCAAGAGCTACGGCTGCTGGCGCTGCCCGATGGCCTGCGGCGCCGAGTCGATCGAGTCGCCCCACGGCGTGCCCGACGCCTGGGCGCACGAAAAGGGCGTCTTCAGCTACCCCAAGGACACCCACCGCGCCGAATACGAGACGATGGCCTCCTTCGGCACGATGAACCTCTCGGCCAACCTGGACATGCTCCAGGCGGCGAACCACTGGTGCAACGAGTACGGCCTCGACACGATCGGCGCGGGCACCGTGATCTCGTTCGCAATCGAGTGCTTCGAGAACGGCCTGATCGACCTCGAGGACACCGGCGGCGTCGAGCTGACCTGGGGCAACGACGACGGCATCATGGAGATGCTCCACCTGATCGGCAAGCGGGAAGGCTTCGGCGACCTCCTGGCCGACGGAATGGCTGTCGCGGCGGCGAAGATCGACGAGCAGAACGGCGACAACCGCGCGCAGGCCTACCGCACCGATGTCGGCGGCCAGGAGCTGCCGATGCACGACGGCAAGCTGCAGCCCGAGTACTACACGACCTACAAGCTCGACCCCACGCCGGGCCGGCACACGCAGTACGAGGGTGCCAGCCGCTACGGCGGCCCGGAGTACCCCGCCGCGCCGTCCGACTTCAAGGACTACGCCAACCGCGGCGAGCACCACAAGGGCGCGTCGGAGTACATGCACATCTCGAACTCCTCGGGCATGTGCCAGTTCATCATGATGGCCGCCCCGACCAACCGCTTCCCCGAGTGGATCAACTCGGTCACCGGCTGGAACCTGACCGGCGACGACCTGCAGCTGGCCGGCGAGCGAATCGCCAACCTGCGCATGGCCTTCTGCGTGCGCGAGGGCGACAACCCGCGCGAGCGCTTCGTGCCCGACCGCCTCTGGGGCGGTAACGGCACCCACCAGACCACCGGCCCGCTGGCGGACGTGATCCTCGACATCGACACGCTCGAGACCGACTTCCTCAACGCCTGCGACTGGGACGCCGCGACCTGCGCGCCCAGCCGCTCGAAGCTGGAGTCGCTCGGGTTGGCCGACGTCGCGGACGCGCTCGCCGTCTAGTCGGCTGTCTGGCCGGGCGGCGCGTCCCGCTCCGCACACAGCGAAGAGGGCGGACCGGCCGGTCCGCCCTCTTCCGATCCACCCCGCTGAGTCGCCGAAGGGTTTCGCTGTGCGCCACTGGCTTGAGGCCGCCCGCCGACGCGCCTGGATCCCTCTGGTCGCGGCGATCGTCTTCGCCGGCGCGCTGGGCGCGGGCTTCCAGTGGGGCGGCGCGGAGAGCGACGAATTCATCCGCGTCTTCGACGCGCCGCTGGGCGGCGACGGCGCGCCCGCCGCGGACCTCGCGGGGTTCGTCACCGAGGCCGGACCAAACGGCATCGTCGTCCGCGCGGGCGATACCCCGATCACGGTTGAGTTCGCCGCCGGCGCTGAGCTCGAAGCCCTCCAACCGATCGGCGGCGGTGCTCTCGAAGTCGGCGATTGGATCGTGATCGGCGGGCGCGACGACAACGTGAACAGCTACATCCTCGAAGCGATCGTCGTGATTCCGGCCGAGCGCGCAATCACCGGCGAAGATCTGACCGAGCTCTACACGCGGCAGGCAGTGCGATGAACCGCGGGCAGCTGCTCACATTGACGATCACGCTCGTCCTGCTCGCGGGCGCGGGGGTGGGCGGCTGGTTCGCCGGTGCGAAGCTGCTCGCCACGCAGCCCGAAGAGCCCGCCACGCTCGCCGTTGACGCCGCCGCGCCGGAAGACGACGAGGACGCGGGCGCGGCGGCCGGCGTGGCCGGCCGGGTGCGGGTCGGCTACGACTCGTCGGCCAACGTCAACACGGCGCTGGTGCTCGGCGCGGCGGGGCTCAGCCCGTTCGGGCAACCCGAAGGGCTGCGCGGGCGCCAGGTGCTGGCGGGCCGAATCGTCGAGCTGCGCGAAGAACGCCGCGAAATCGAGACCGCCTCCGGCCTCGCCGAAGTCATGTTCCACGCGATCACGCTCAAAACCAGCTCCGGAACCACGACCATCTCGATCCGCGCTGACTCGACATTCCTGCTGCGCCTCGGCGGCGCCGACGCCTCAGCGATCGCGCCCGGCGCAGCCGTCGCGCTGATCCTCGAGGAGTCCGACGGCGGACGCGCCACCGCAATCGCCGGCCTGGTGCTGCCGGCCGATGCGCGCCCGGTGCTCAATCCCGGCCTGCCGGTGGTCGGCGATCCTCCTGCTGAGGCTGAGGAGTAGCGCCTGCGGCGTCAAGCAGCTGCTCGCGCCCCGACATCTCGCCCTCCACGACGATGTGCTCGCCTTCGGCGCCGTCGAGGTACCAGCGGACATTGCCCATCGTCTCGACGCGCCGCACGCCCTGTAGTTCTTCCCAGGCAAGCGTGCGTTGCTCTTCGCCCTGGTGCAGCGCGCTGATGCCGTCCTCATGCACCACGATCGCCGTCGTCGTGCGTCGCCAGGTCACGAACACGACCGGCAGCATTGCGCCGGTGACGACGAGGAAAAAGATCGCCGCGCCACCGGCCTCTCCGCTGCCCGTCGCCAGCCAGACGATGCCCGCGATTGCGGCGGCGAGCAGCGGGAAGACGAACGTGGCGTTGTGGAACCACGACGCCGTGTAGGTGTGCGTCGAGCGCACGCCGCCGTAGCGCGCCAGCGCCGCGGCGTCGCGCCGACGCAGCGACGGGAAATCGGCTCCGAGCTGCACCGTCAGGCGCGCTCCAGAATCGCCGAGGCGCTGGTCATCGCGCACGCGCCCGGCGACTCTTCGAGTTGCAGCGCCTTGACCGCGCCGCCCTCGACCAGCATCGCAAAGCGGGTGCAGCGGAAGCCCAGGCCCAGACCGCTCAGGTCCAGGCCGAGGTCGAGCGCGCGGGTCAGCTCGCCCGCGCCGTCGGCGAGCATCGTGATGTGCCCCGCGCCGTGCGCCGCGTTCCAGGCCTCGAGCACGAAGATGTCGTTGGTCGACATGCAGATCGTCTGCTCAATGCCCGCCGCCGCCAAAGCGTCGGCCGCCGTGGCGAAGGTCGGCAGGTGGTCGTTGGTGCAAGTCGGCGTAAACGCCCCAGGCACGCCGAAGATGACGGACTTCTTGTCGCCCACCAACTCCCGCAGGCTGACGGCCCCAGGCCGCCCCCCAGCCATCACAGTCCCGTTCACATCCGGCAGCGCATCCCCCTCAGCAATCGGCATGGTGTCCTCCTGATTCGGCAGTCATCAATGTTCCCTCGCATAGCCTACTGTGTTGCGTTGCGTCAGCGGTCTTCCGCGTCTCGGCGAGGGCGTTGCATGAACTTCACAACCTCACCGTAGCGGTACGCGCGGTACCTCGGCCAAGTGTCTGGCCAACTCCGCAGGGCTTCAAGTTCGTGCTCAATGTCGCAGTCTTCCCCGAGCTTGCTGGTCCATCGGCCTGAGTCGAGTTGCCGGGCCACGTGAGTGAAACGACCCTCATCCGCGAAGAGCGCGATCTTCTCGACGCCGCGCTCAAGGTCGCCGTTGTCGCACTCTGTGAATCCGTAGAGCGCAAACATGGCCTGGTACGACTCCACGCCCTCGGATCGGGGAGCGCGGTCCGGCCAAAAGTATTCGTCATCAACCTCATGACTCCACCACCGATCGTCCTCACCCACCGCCCACGCGACGCAGTTGTATTCGTCGGTCGCGTCGCTGGTGATCTGGTACTCCGACGCCTCCAGGCCGGGCAGGCGCCGCTCGATGTTGCCTAGACAGGCCATGCGTCAGTCGATCCAGCCGTCTTCGCGCGCCCACGCGAGCCAAGCTTCTCGCATCTTGGGAATGCGGCCGCGATCCTCGCGCAGGACAGGATTCGCGCCGGTGATCGAGCGGAGAGCGACAAACCAATGCCCGCCCCGCTCCTTGAGTTCCTCGAGAATCCAGGGGACCGCGACAGGCCCCATCCCGATGATGCGCAGATAGGCGGGATGCGAGATCTTTGGAGTGATCAGAGAGTAGCCCGCTGTTTCCTCGCGCCATTGGGCGGCGAGCGTGAGAAACTCCGCGTGCAGGTCGTCGGTCGCCGGCGGCTTCCCAGAAAGGGTCGCGGTGTGCGGGGCGGAAGCGTCATCGGTTGGCATTGGTTTGGCCATCCTCTCGGCTGCCCCTCACGATAGCCGCCTGCGCCCCATCCTGCTCGAAAGCCCAAACGCAGACGATGGGCAACGGGACCGTGGCGCTGATTACGGGGGGCAGCTCGTGGATTGGGCAGGAGCCCCAGAGCCAGCCGCCGGCAGTGCGCTGCCTACTCACGCGCAGCAGATCAGCTGTTTTCCTGGGCATCCTGGCGGCGCGGCCGCTGCATATAGGCGACAATCTCGCCGTAGCGGTAGGACGGGAAAGAGCTGCGACGGCTGGTCAGAGTGTTGAGGTCGTGCTCAATGTCGCAGTTCCTGCCGATCTTGCTCGTCCATCTGCCGGATGCCAGCTGTCGAGCCACATGGGTGAAGCGGTCTTCGTCGGCAAAGAGCGCGATCTTCTCGACGCCGAGCTCCAACTCGGGAGCGTCGCAGCGCTCGAAGCCCGCCAGCGCGAATGCCCGCGCAACGTTCTCCACACTGTCGCCGCGCGGAAGTTGCTCGGGCCAGTAATCGCGCGACTGTAGCGAAGGGCTCCACCAGCGGTCGGTCTCGCCGAGCGCCCAGGCGATGCAGTTGTAGGCCCAATCGGCGTCGCTGGTGATCCGGTAGTCGGCCAATTCCAGCCCCGGCAGGAAGAACTCAATGTCGCCTGAGCAGGACGGCAACTATTCAATCCAGCCGTTGTCGCGGCCCCAGTCGAGCCAGGCATCGCGCATCTTCGACCGCCGTCCGCGGTCTTCTTCGGGAACGGGGTCCACGCCGGTGATGGCATGGAGCGCGACGTACCACTGATCGCCGTGCTCTGCGAGCTGCTCGAAAATCCAGGGCAGCGACCGCTCGCCCATACCGATGATGCGGAGATAGGCGGGGTGCGCGATCTCCGGCGTCGTGATCGAATAGCCCGCCGTTTCCTCGCGCCATTGGGCGGCGAGCGTCAGGAACTCCGCGCGCAGATCGTCGGTCGTCGTCGGCTTCCCGGAAAGGGTGGCGGTTTGCGGTGCGGAAGCGTCATCGGTTGGCATCGGTTTACCCTGTCCAATCCTCTCGGCTGCCTCTCACGATAGCCGCCTGCGCCCTATCCTGCTCAGCATCTCGAATGCAGGCGAAGGGAGCAGGGACCATGGCGATCGACAGGCTTGAGGGGCGGGTGGCGCTGATTACGGGGGCCGGCTCGGGGATTGGGCGGGAGTGCGCGCTGCGGATGGCCTCGGAGGGCGCCGCGGTGATGTGCGCCGACATCAACGCCGAAGGCGCGCAGACCACCGCCGCGCAGATCGCTGAGCACGGTGGGCGCTCGGCCACGATGGAGCTCGACGTCACCTCCGAGGCGGCGGTCGCAGACGCGCTCGCGCAGACCGTCTCGGTACTCGGCGGCCTCGACGTGCTGATGAACAACGCCGGGATCGGCGGTGCCTACAGCTGGGACCAGACCATCTCGGTGAACCTCACCGGGGTCTACTACGGCACGTTCCACGGAGCGGCGCTGCTGGCCGAGCGGGGCGGCGGCGCGATCATCAACACCGCCTCGATCGCCGGGCTGGCCGGACTGCTGACCGGGCAGCTGCGCGACGAGCCGATCCAGGAGGGCGCCGGCGCGTACGTCGCGGCCAAGCACGGCGTGGTCGGCATCACGCGCCAGTTCGCGGTCACCTACGGCGCGCGCGGCGTGCGGGTCAACGCCGTCTGCCCGGGCTACATCCACACGCCGATGACCCAGCAGATCAACGAGATCGAGGGCGCGGAGGAGTTCATCGCCTCGCTGCACCCGATGGGCCGCATGGGCGAGCCGCAGGAGATCGCCGCCGCCGCGGCGTTCCTCGCCTCCGACGACGCCTCGTTCGTCAACGGCGTCGCGCTGCCCGTCGACGGCGGCTACACCGCGCGCTGACCAATCGCCGATCCCGACAGGAGCCGTGTATGCCCGCCATCACCGCCGTCCGCTCGCGCCTGCTGCGCATTCCCCTGGACAACCCGACCTCGTTCTCGAACCGAACCGTCTATCACCGCGATCATCCGATTGTGGAGATCGAGGCCGACGACGGGCATCGCGGAATCGGCTTCTGCTACGCCGGCAACTCCAACGGGCAGCTGGTCACCTCCGCCGTTGACGAGCTGTTCGCGCCGCTGCTGATGGGGCAGGACCCGTTCCGCGTGGAGGGGCTGTGGGCGGCGATGTACCAGGAGTCCCTGCTGCACGGGCGGGCGGGCTCGACCATGCGCGCTCTCTCGGCGCTCGATATCGCGCTGTGGGATCGCAACGCGCGCGCCGCCGGGCTGCCGCTCTGGCGAATGCTGGGCGGCTATTACGAAGCGACCGTGCCGGCCTACGCGAGCGGCGGTTACTACCTCGAGGGCAAAGGGCACGAGGGGTTGCAGGCGGAGCTGGGCGGCTACCTCGAAATGGGTTTCGACGCGGTGAAGATCAAGGTGGGGCGGTTCTCCGTGCGCGGAGAGGCGAGCCGCATGCAGGCCGCGCGAGAGGCGGTCGGACCCGATGTGCACCTGATGCTGGACGCCAATAACGCCTGGTCGAACCTTGAGGACGCGCTGCGTTACATGCAGGCCTACGAGCCGTGGCAGCCCTACTGGATCGAGGAGCCGTTCTCACCCGACGCGATCAATCTGCACGCGAAACTCGCGCAGCGCACCGGCGTGCCCGTGGCGACGGGCGAGATCGAGGTCGGGCGCTGGCGGTTCAAGGACCTGCTCGACCAGGACGCGGCGATGATTTTGCAGCCCGACGCCGCCGTGCTGGGCGGAATCACCGAGTTTCGGCGGATCGCAGCGACGGCGGCCTCATACGGCGTCTCGATCTGCCCGCACTGGTTCCACGATCTGCACCGCCACCTCGTGGCGGCGTCGCCCAACGCCACATTCGTCGAGTTCTTCCCCGACGATCAGGTGCACAACTTCCGCAACGTGATCGACCGCCAGACGGAGGTACGCGACGGTCGGCTGGTGCTGCCCGAGGAGCCGGGTTTAGGCTTCAATTTCCTGCCGGAGGCGGTGGAGCGCTACAGCGTCGAGAGCTAGCGCCTCGCTGATCTCACGCTGCAACTGGAACGGCTGGAGATCGTCGTATGTTCGAGGGCGTCTACGACGGGATCACGCGGGTGATCGAGCGCCGCGGATGGGGACTCCTGTTGTTCGTTACAGCAATTGGCATCCTGATGCTCTACAGCCCCTGGAACAATTCGCCGCCCGATATTCCTGTGATCAGACGCAGCGAAATCGTCACGAGACAGGGTGTTCACTACCAGACCCAATTGGGCCCCGCTTCCCAGAGCGTGACGACTTCTGTCTGGGTGTTGAGCATGAGCGCAGGCGGCGATACCCGGCTGATGGCGCGCTGCCGCGGCGGTGAGTACGAAGTCAGCGTCTCGCCGGTGCCGCGCAGCATCGCCGGTCCAGTGCCTGAGGTTAGGTGGCGAATTGACGACCAGCTCGAGCCATTCAACCTGCCGCAGTGGCGGCTGCAATCGGTCGGCTCACACCTTGGCGCGTTCCTGCGCGAACCGGATCGGCTGCGTGAGCTGATCGCCGATGCAAACCGGCTCACGCTTCGCTTTGAGGACGACGTAGGTGGGTGGTTGGAGCTGAGCTTTCCGGTTGCCGGATTCTTCGGTACGGATGTTCAACTCAACCTTGACCGCTGCGGGGAGTACTAAGCGCCGTTCCGATCGCGCCGCCGCTCCGTCGTCTCACCATCGTCGGCGAAGACCACGCGCGACTTCTTGCCTCCGTGGATTTGGGGCTCTCGCGCCAACTTGCGGCGGAGCAGGTCGATGGGGCCGTCGGGCTCGCAGATCGAGGCGGGCAGCCCCAGCACGTCGACCAGCAGTCGTCGATCCAGCTCCGCGCGGGCCGAATCTTCATCGATCTGGTCGAATGGGAGGAAGCGCAGCTCGCGCATCGCCTCAAACGCCTCCTGCGCCGCCGCGTGCTGCTCCTCCGTCAGCGCGCGCGTGTCGAGCGTATGCACATCTGGAACAGTTGATACTCCGATGTTTCCTCGTCCGCGCTGGCGCTTGTTCGCGCGCCACCAGTACATCAAGAGGCCTAGCGTGGAGTTGCTCCACAACACGAACGCGGCCTCGTGCGTCTCGTCATGTAGCTGGATGGTGGGCCAAGCCTGACCGCCGATGCAGCGCCGCTCTGTGATCACGACGCAGTGCGAATGCGCGTTGAACTGGAAGTCGCGGTTGAAATGCACCCGCGAAGCGGTCTCGACTATCGCCGAGGCGGCGCTGTTGATTCGTCGTTGGTCAACTTCATTGACCGTGCGGACCACGCCTTCCGAATCGGGCTCGACGACGAACTGCCGTTCATCTTTGTACCGATGCCCCCACAGTACAGGGTGAGTTGGGTATTCGACATCAGGCGGTGTGACGATCTTGAACGGCCCGCGAAGCGTGCCGCCCCGCACATCCTCTTTGATGTCCCGATGCACCGGGCCGCGCGTGCCGATCTCCTCGATCTGCGTGATCGGGATCGGATACGGCTCAGCGCCCGGCTGGTCCAGCGGCGTGAGGTCCCCTGCCGTGACATTGATTGCCAAGCGCACAAGCGCCAAGTCTCGAATCCCTGCGATTGGCCACGGCGCGCCGCCGGCGAGAGGCACATGCACCAAATCGGCGACGGTGGAATTGCCCAACGAGAGCGTCGCGGTTCGTGCGCCGTTGCCGGCGGCAGGTGGATCCGCCATCGCGCCGACGACGCCTGTGATCTGCTCCGCAATGAGCATCGCCTCGGTCGAGCTTGTCGGTTGCTCCCGCAGCATTACGAATGTGCCGTATGGTCGTGCGCCGTCAACGCCGTTGCGGCGGGCGACGACCAGACACTCCGCGATTCTCGTATCGTTTGAGAATGCGCGCTCGTCCGCGCCGGGTTGAGCAATCGTCACCACGATCAGGTCCGAGTACAGTTGCGCCCACCGCTCCCGCGTCTTCTCCCACGACTTGCCGGCCATCGCCGTCTGCGGCAGCACGAACGCGGCGGTGCCGTCTGAACGAAGCTTTGCGTGCGCCAGATCGATGAAGTTTGTCGCGAGCCCGGCGTTTCCGTCGGCGCAGCCGTCGTATCGACTCACCAGACGCTTGAGCGCCGTGGAAAGCGCTTCCTGCTCGGCAGGAGTCGTTTCAAAGGCTGCGAACGACGGGATGCGAACATCGTCGGATTGAACCTCCGGATTCGTCGGCGAGCTGAAGGGCGGGTTCATGATGACCAACGAGAACTGACCATGCCCGATCCGCGTGGCGACATCCTCGACGTCGTCCGGTGTTCTGCCTCCGGCGGTAACCGCCGCCGCCCGCTCGATCAGTTTTTTCTGTGCATGCGGCGCGATCAGCTCCAGCGAGCCGGTCGAGACATCGCGCCGGTCCTCGCCCCATCGGCCATAGGGCATCGTCAGTAGGCAATCGCCGTCGAATGGCACATCAGGATGGCGGCTCGCCAGCATCGCCGCTGTGAGGTGGACGGCAATGTTCAGCACATCCAGGCCGACCAATCCCTCTTTCATCATCGAGGCGTGGATCGCCCGCGGATCGCCGCCGTGCAGCTCGTGAAGGATCGAGAAACGCTGGTACGCAGCGCTTAAGAGCGTCCCGGTTCCGCAAGCGAAGTCGCCGATCCGCAGCGACCCGAGCGTGTCGGCGTCTCCCCACTCCACGCCGCTCGGCGCGCGATCGCGCGGAATGGCGAGTCCGGCGAGTAGGGCGGCGGCCGCGGGCCGCGTGTAGTAGGTGGCGAGAAACTTTCGGTCGGCGATCAGCCGCTGAAAGACGATCCCCGTCAGGTCGTGCGAGCGCGTTACTCCACCTTGGATCAGCTCTTCCGTCGCGTTCCAGAGCGGTCGTAACACATCCGGTACCGAGGCTATGGGAAGCCACATAAAAACCTCGCGGGCTGTCGCGAAGATGGGCCAGTAGTTGACATCGAGAATGCGCTGCCATTCGTCGAGCAGCAAGAACTGGCGGTACCCGCCGAGGTCGGTCTGAAACGCCGACAACGGCTCAAGCGGGCGTCCCGACACGGCGGGATCGCTTGCATTCGGGTCTCGCTCAACGTGGAACCCGGCTTCCTGAAGCGCTGAGTGAAAGATCAGCGCATTCACCAGCACGGTCATCGCCATCCGCCGGGTCTGGCCCGACGGATCGTCCGATTGACCGAGCACCTTGGCAAGCTCGCCTCCCAGGCTGCCCGGCCCGAATGAGGGATGCCGATACGTGAAGACATTCGTCGCACGGCTGATCCCCTGCTCAAGAATGCCCCCCAGCCGCTCAATGCGCGTCTCGGGCGTGGATGCACGATGCGCCAGCATCGCCAGATCGCGCACATTGCCGCGCAACCAGCCCGACGCCGGCAGCCGATCGACCGCGTCGCCCGATGTGGCCGTGTAGAGCGCGTACTCCAGCCCCTCCGTCTCGCGCAGCGCCGCGCGAATTGCCTTGCCGCCCGTCTGCTCGCGCACATCGGGCGGGTAGACCAGCGCGATCGCGCTCTCGATCTCGCGGGCGCTCGACTCAACGACTGCTCCGAGACGCGCGAGCGCATCGCCCTCGGCGCCGGCATGGTTCTCGCGCTCCGCCTCGATCACGACGGGCCAACCGGCCGGCTCTTCGATCAGCACATCGGGGCGCTTGGCGCTGCCGCGCAGTGTGCGCTGCTCCTCGGCGAGCACCCGCCAGCTGGTCGGGCGCAGTGCTTGCAGCACCTCGCCGAGCGCCGTGTTGATCGTGTCCTCTCGCGCGGGCATGCGGCCAGCTTAGGCCGCTGCCGCGGCGACGCCGTTGGCGATGGCGGTTTCGCCGGCATCGTTGAGCATCTCGAAGAAGACGAGCGTTTCGCCGTCTTCCTCGCGGGACTCCAGCGCGCGGACGGTGACCGGGCGGCCGGGAATCACCATCGCGCGGAACTGCCCGGCAAAGCGGCGCAGGCGCGTCGGGTCGCCGCCGAAGCTGCGGTTGATCACCTCGCGCAGCGCGATAATGATGTTGGCGCTGCCGTGCAGGATGATGTCGGGCAGGCCCGCCGCCAGCGCGACGCGGCGCTCCGTGTGAATCGGGTTCCAGATGTCGGCGCACTCCGTGTAGATGTGCGGCGCTTGCGGATCGATCGGCAGCTCGACGGACCAGATCGGCGCGCCGCCGTTGCGCGAGGGCGCAGGCAGCGGCGGCGCGGATTCGAGCTCCTGATCCGCGCCATCAAGCCGCGCGCCGCGCGTGATCCCGCCGCTGTCCATCGTCGCGACCAGCGCGCCGGCCGAGTCGCGCATCGTGTAGCGCTCGCTGGAAAGCACGCCCGGCCCGAGCTGGCGCACCCCGATCGAGCGCCCCTGGCTGGTGATCACGTCGCCTTCGCGAATCGCGCGCTCGAAGCGGACATCCACCCAGGCGTGGACGCCGCGCCGCACCAACTGCAGGTCGAGCTCGAGGTCGGGCCTGAAGCGGCTGTTCCACTGGAAGCTGAAGATCATCCCGGGATGGCCGATCAGCCCGCCGGGGCGGGCGTCGTCCATGTAGCACTCGTTGAAGTCGCCCACGCCGGAGGCGAACGCGGTGATCGAGCGGGCGTCGACATCGAAGCTCTGGGCGACGGTGTAGCGCCCGACATCGGCGGGCATGGTGAGGTCGAAAGCGGGAGCGTCGGTGGTCATCGGGTGCCTCCAGTCAGGCGGAAGGGCGGGCTGCGAGGTCGGGCGTCGCGCCGCCCCCGCCGGAGTCGTAGCGGTCCCAGTGCAGCACCTCGTCGAGCGGGCGGCGGCGAATCGGCCCGAAGTTGCCGGTCGGCCAGCCCAACGGGATCAGCACCATCGGCAAGATGTGCTCGGGCAGGTTGAGCACCTCGCGGGCGGCGTCGCGGTCGACCAGCCCGAGCGTGGTGGGCACCGAGCCGATTTCAAGCGCGCGCGCGGCGAGCAGCAGGTTTTGCACCGCGCCCCAGACCTCGGTGGCGGCCTGCGCGCCCTCGCCGAACGTGCCTTTGGGCGTCTGCCCCATGTCGGTGCAGGCGATCACAATCGCGGGGACCTCGTGCAGGTGCTCCATCTGATGCTCGACCGCGGCCAGGAAGCGCTCGCGCTTCTCCGGCGTCACGTGCGGATTGGCGGCCTCGCGGTTGGCTTCGAGATAGCGCGAGACGAAGCGGCGGTTGAGCTCAGCCAGGCGCTGCTTCTGCTCCGGATCGCGCACGACGATCCAGTGGCGCGCCTGGCGGTTCGAGCCGCTCGGCCCCGCGTGGGCCGCCTCAATCAGCCGCACGAGCAACTCCTCCGGAATCGGCTCGTCGGAATAGCGCCGCATCGCGCGGGCGCTGAACAGAACATCAAAGAACTCCATCGATTGCCTCCTTTACGCCGCCGGCGGCGGGCTCTCAGTCGTAGACGATGAACTCGACGAGGTTGCCGTCGGGATCGCGCGTGTAGACGCTGGTTCCCTCGACCAGCCCGCCGCCGCGGCCGCCCTCGCGCGCGACGGGCCCCTCAATGAGCTCGCCGCCGGCCGCGCGAATCGCGTCCGCCGCCTCATCGGGCGTCCCCTCCCAGACGAAGCAGAAGTCGCCGCAGCCGGGCTGCGCGGTCGGCCCGCGCAGCGTGAAGCGCTGATCCTGCCAGAGCTTCGGATCGTGCACATTGATTTTCTGGTCGCCGACCGCCAGCGCGAAGGCCGGCATCTCGCCGGAGCGCCAGCGCTCCTCGCCCACCACGCTGAAGCCCAGCGCGCGGTAGAAGGCGATCAGCGCCTCAGGATCCCCTGCCGGGATCACCGTGTGATCCAATCCCACAACCGGCATGCGCGCCTCCTCTCGCGGCGGGTCCGCTCCGCGCTGCCCCGATGCTACTCGCTGCGCTGTATCCTCCGCCTAGCCGACGATTCGACGCAGCAGCAGCGCGTAAGGATGCTCCCATGACGACCGACGCTTCCGCCGAAATCTCCGCCGACGACTCGTTCCCGCGCAAGCGGCTGACGATCGGCGAAACAACGATGGCCTACGTGGATGAGGGGCTCAGCAGCGGCGATCCGATCATCTTCCTGCACGGCAACCCCACATCGTCCTACCTCTGGCGCAACATCATGCCGCACTGCTTCGATGTCGCCCGCTGCCTCGCGCCCGACCTGATCGGCATGGGGCAGTCGGGCTCGTCGCCCTCCGGCTCCTATCGCTTCGTCGACCACGCGGGCTGGCTCGACGCCTGGCTCGAAGGAATGGATCTGGGCGACAACCTCACGTTCGTGATCCACGACTGGGGTTCGGCTTTGGGGTTCCACTGGGCGCGCCGCCATCCCGAGCGCGTCAAGGGCCTCGTCTACATGGAGGCGATCGTGCGCCCGGTGACGTGGGAGGAGTGGCCGGAGGCCGCCGCGCGGGTTTTCCAGGGCTTCCGCTCCGAAGCGGGCGAGGAGATGGTGCTGGAGAAGAACGTCTTCGTCGAGCGCGTCCTGCCGGGCAGCGTGCTGCGTGGCCTGACCGACGCGGAGATGGAGATCTACCGCCGCCCCTACGTCGAGCCGGGCGAGAGCCGCCGCCCGACGCTGACCTGGCCGCGCGAAATCCCGATCTCGGGCGAGCCGCCCGACGTGGTGGAAATCGTGCAGGCCTACGCCGACTGGCTGAGCGGAAGCGACGTGCCCAAGCTGCTGATCAACGCCGAACCCGGCGCGATCCTCAACGGCGCGCAGCTCGAGTTCTGCCGCGCCTGGCCCAACCAGACCGAAGTCAGCGTGGCGGGCAACCACTTTGTGCAAGAGGACTCGCCGCACGAGATCGGGCGGGCGATCCGCGACTGGTACGCGGGCATCTGACCTGAGCCGCAGCGCGAGGAGGCAACCGCAATGACCGACGAAACGACCGAAGCCGCGACCCGAGACGAACTGGAGCAGCTGCTCGAAACCACGCGCAGCGACTTTCACGAGCTGGTCGCCGGCCTGAGCGACGCCGACTGGCGGCGCAAGCCGCGCGGCCAGTCCTGGACCAACGGACAACTCTGCTACCACATGGCGCTGGGCGTGGCGCTGATCACGCAGACGGCGAACCGCCTGCGCGAGGGCAAGGGCGTCAACCCGCCCGCGCCGCTGATGCCCGTAATGAACCTGGCCGCCGACATGTTCATCCGCTTCCGCAGCCGTGGCGCGACGCCCAATTCGGTGCGCGATCTGTACGACGAGAGCCACAAGACCGCGCTGGCGACGCTTGGACAGGTCGGCGAAGACGAGTGGGGCAACGGCGCGCGGCACCTCGGCGAGCAGCGCACGGTGGAGTCCTCGTTCCGCTACATGCGCGAGCACTTCGAGGAGCACCGCGAGACAATCCAGCGCTCGCAACGTTAGCGCCCGTTGGCGCATAGCTCACGCCCGTCTCCGTCGTTCCTGCGCAGGAATTCAGGGGCAGGAACGCTGCGATGGAGTGCGAGAATGGCGAAGTCGCAGGACGACATCCTCGATCGCTACCCCGCCCTGCGCGAAATGCAGGCCGTCGCGCTGTTCGGCGAGCTCGGCTACCGCTTCACCGACGCCGGCGACGGCTGGTGCGAGATCACGCTGACCGCGACCGAGCGCACCCACAACCTCTACGGAATCGTGCATGGCGGCGTCTGGCTGCTGGTCGCCGACTCGGCGATGGGCGGCGCGCTGGGCACCGTGCAGGCCGAGGGCGAGCGGGTGATCACCGCGCAATCGGAATTCCGCTGGCTGCGCGGCCTGGAGGGCGACACAATCCGCGCCCGCGCCGAGGTGATCCGCCGCGGCCGCACGCTCAGCCACTGCTCAGTAGACCTCTACGACGCGCAGGATCGCCACATCGGCCACGGCAACGGCACCTACGTAGTGCTCCCGCCAGAGCGCAGCGAACGCTAGAACCTGTTCTCAATTCCGTCATTCCTGCGCCCCCTCCGTCATTCCTGCGCAGGCAGGAACCCACACAAACTCCAGCGTCCGTGCTTACCTTGGCATCTCGACGACCGCCCAAAACCCCTTCCGCGCCAAGCTGAGCCGCGCCCACTTCCCTACCTGCGCAGGAACCACGAAAAGGGCCGCAGGGCGAGATGCGTGTTGGAGCGGCTGTAGAGGGAGCGGTGATAGGGGCAGCGCTGTGGCCGCGCACCACATCCCTCCCCCTCCCAGAGGGGGAGGGGGAGGGATGATTGAGCAAGGGGGTGGAGCCCCGGCAGTGGGCCGGGGGCTATTCGAGGCTGAAGGGAATCTGCTCCACTTCCTCGATGCCACCGTCGGCGTATTGCCAGATGCCGATGTAGCCGCTGGTCACGTCGCCGACTTCGTTCCAGTTGAGCGTCGTCGCCGCGCCCTCGTAGTCGATGTCCGAGCCGTTGCGCAGCGCCGCGAGGCCGGCCGCAACGCCGGCCTCGCCCGCGATCACGATCTCGCCGCCGGGCGAGGAGACAATCGGGAGCGCGTCGCGGATCGCCGCGCCATCGGTGCTGCCGGCCGCTTCAATCGCCAGCAGCAGCACCATCGCGGCGTCGTAGGACTCCGCCACGAAGGGCAGCGCGGGGAGCGCGCCGTAGGCGCTGATGTAGGCGTCCTGCCAGGCCGCCAGCGAGGGCGTTTCGGGGCCCGGCGCCTGCGCGGTGCCCGGCATCCCGTTGAGGTACTCGCCGCCGATCGCATCGATCAGATCCTGGCTCTTGCTGCCGTCGACGAACAGGAAGTCCTCAAAGAGGCCCTGTTCGAGCGCTTCGCGGATGAAGACCTGCGCTTCCTCGAAGGCGATCACGACCAGCGCTTCCGCGCCGTCCTCGGCGGCGCGCTGCAGCTCGGCAAGGTAGCTGGGCTGCGCGGTCGGCTGGTAGGAGACGAGGTTGGCGTCGCCGCTGAAGGACGCCTCAAAGGCTTCGGCCAGGCCCTGCCCGTAGGGGTCGTCGCGGTACAGCACGCCGACCCGCTGGTAGCCTTGGTCGACCGCCAGCTGCGCGAGCACCGGGCCCTGCGCGGCGTCGGAGAGCGTGGCGCGGAAGAGGAAGCCGTCGTCGTCGGCCAGGCTGAGCTGCGGCGAAGTCGCGGCCGGCGTCACGCAGGGCACCTGCAGCGGGCCGCAGATCGACTCGCCGACGGGCAGCGTCGTCGAGCTGGCCACCGGGCCGGCAATGGCCACCGCGCCCTCGACCTCGACCAGGCGCCGCGCTTCCTCGACCGCGCGGGTCGGATCGGTGTTGGTGTCGCCGGTGACGAGCACGACCTGGCGTCCCAACAGACCGCCGGCGGCGTTGATGTGATCGACCGCGAGCTGCGCGCCGTTGCCCATCTCCAGCCCGTACTCGGCCAGCGGGCCGCTGTAGTCCGCCAGCCAGGCGATCACGATCGGCGCGTCGTCTGAGGGCGCGTCCTCACCCGAGCGCTGCGTCGGCATCGCGACGCTCGCGCCCGCGCCGAGGTCGATCGCCTGAACGCTGACCTCCTCGATCGCCCCGTTGGCGAACTGCCAGACGCCGATGAAGCCGGTCGTCACATCGCCCGCGGCGTTCCAGTCCACCGTGGTGGCCGCGCCTTCGTAGTTGACGGACTCGCCGTTGGCGAGCGCGCGCAGACCCGCGGCGACGCCTTCGGCGCCGGCGGAGATCACCGCGCCATCGGGCGCGGCGACCGCGCGCAGGTGGTCGCGCAGCCGCACGCCGTCGGTTGAGCCGGCGCTGGCCGCGGCCAGGCCGATCGCCACCGCCGCGTCGTAGGCCTCGCGCACGAACGGAATCGAGGGCAGCTCGCCGTACTCGGCCGTATAGGCGGCGTTGAAGTTGCGCAGCGAGTCGCTTTCGGGGCCGCTCGAGGGCGCGGTGCCCTTCATCCCGTTGAGGAAGCCCTGACCAATCGCATCGATCAGTTCCTGGCTCTTGGTGCCGTCGACGAACAGGAAGGTGTCGAAGATGCCGTTTTCGAGCGCCTCGCGGATGTAGACCTGGGCCTCGGTGGGGTAGCCGACCGCGATCAGCACTTCGCCGTTCGCGCCCGCCACGTTCTGCAGCTCGGCGAGGTAGGAGGTCTGGCCCTCGGCGTAGGCGACGCTGACGCTCTCGCCGCCCCAGGCCTCGAGGAAGGCGTCGGCCAGGCCCTGCCCGTAGGCGTTGTCGACGTAGAGGACGCTGACGTTGGAGTAGCCCTCATCGGCGGCCAGCTGGGCCAGCACGGGGCCCTGCGCGGCGTCGGAGACGGTGCTGCGGAAGAGGAAGCCGTTGTCGTCGGCGAGGGTGATCTGCGGCGAGGTGGCCGAGGGGGAGATGGTGGGGATGTTGGCCGGGCCGGTGACGGACTCGGCGACGGCGAGGGTGATGCCGCTGGCGAGCGGGCCGACGATCGCGTGCGCGCCCTCGACCTCGATCAGGCGGCGCGCCTCCTCGACGGCGCGGGTCGATTCGAGCCCGGTGTCGCCGGTGACGACCTGCACATCCTGCCCGAAGACGCCGCCGGCGTCGTTGAGGTGCTTGACCGCCAGCCGCACGCCGGTCTCGATGGCGGGGCCGAACTCGGCGATCGCGCCGGAGTAGTCGGCCAGGAAGGCGATCTTGAGCGGGTCGCCGGTCGGCGCGGGCTGTTCTTCGTCCTGGCTCGGCGAAGGCTGCGCGGGCTGATCCTGCTGCTGGGCGGGGGTTTGCTGGGCGACCTGCTGCTGTTGCTGCTCGTCGTCGCCGCCGCAAGCGGCGATCGGGCCGGCGGCCAGCGCAAGCAGCGCGGCCAGCGCGGCCGCGCGGAGCCCCAGCCGCCGCGCCGCGCCTCGAATCGTTCGTGACATCGCGTTCTCCTCCTGATGCGTGATCGGCGCCCCGTCCTGGAGACGCCCGAATCGGAATTCGCGCACTGATGCTGTGAGCCTAACTCACACGCGCGCTAAGGATGCGCCGCGCACTGCACATATCGCGGGGCGGAGGTTCGGACACCTCCATCACCCCCGCGCCCCTCTCTGTCATTCCCTGCCCCTCCGTCATTCCTGCGCCCCCACCGTCATTCCTGCGCAGGCAGGAACCTACCGCGCGCCGCGACGGCTCTGCCCCCACCAATGGTCGCCGAAGCGGAGGCACGACAGCATGGGGCACATCGAGTGCGCGATCAGCGCGAACAGCCCCTACTCCGCCTCGATCGCAACTGGCTCGCTGCTGAGCTCGCGGATGCCGCCTTCGGCGAACTGCCAGACGCCGATCCGGCCGCGCGCCAGATCGCCGGCCGCGTCCCAATCAAGCGACGCGCCCGCGCCCTCATAGTTGACATCCTCGCCGTTGCGCAGCGCGCGGAGGGCGGCGGCGACCCCGGCCGGGCCGGCCTCTACGACCGCGCCGCCCGCGCCGGTCACGGCGCGCAGCTGGTCGCGCATCGCCGCGCCGTCGGTGGAGTTGGCCGCGACAGCGGCGAGGCCGAGCGCGATCACTGCGTCATAGGTCTCGTGCGCGAACGCGATGCCGGGCAGCTCGCCGTATTCGGCCCGGTAGGCGGCGTTGAACGCGGCCAGCGATGCGCTGTCGGGATCGCTCGCGGGCGCGGTGCCCTTCATCCCTTCCAGCCGCTCCGCGCCGACCGCCTGGAGCAGGTCCAGGCTGCGCGTGGCGTCGACGAACAGGAAGCGCTCGAAGATGCCGCCGTCGAGCGCTTCGCGGACGAAGACCGCAGCGTCGCTGGGGTAGGCGATCGCGATCAGCGCCTGCGCGCCGCCGGCGGCTGCCCGATCCAGCTCGTCGCGGTAGGACTGCGCGCCGCCCTGAATTGCGACGGCGATCGCGTCGCCGCTCCAGGCGTCGAGGAACGCCTCGGAGAGGCCGCGCCCGTAAGGATCGTCGATGTAGAGGGCGGCGACGTTCGTGTAGCCCTCATCGGCTGCGAGCCGGGCCAGCGCGGGGCCCTGCGCGGCGTCGGAGATCGTGGTGCGGAAGAGGAAGTCGTCGTCCTCCGCCGCGGCCAGCGAGACGGCGGTGGCGGTGGGCGAGATGATCGGAATTTCGGCCGGCGCAGCGACCGATTCCGCCACGGCGATCGCCTGCTCGGCGGCGAGCGCGGCGACGATCGCTTGGACGCCCTCGACCTCAATCATCCCCCGCGCCTGCTCGACCGAGCGGTCCGCGTCGAGCCCGGTGTCGCCGATCACCAGACGCACCTCGCGGCCCAGCACGCCGCCGCCCTGGTTGAGATGCTTGACCGCGAGGCGGGCGACCTTCTCCAGCTGCGGTCCGAACTCGGCGACGGGGCCGCTGTAGTCGCTCAGATAGCCAATCGTCAGCGCTTCGGAGGCAACGGTGCGGTCCGCCTCAATCGTGATCAGCTCGTTGCTGAGTTCGCGGATGCCGCCCTCGGCGAACTGCCAGACGACGATGTGGCCGCGCAGGATGTCGCCGTTTTCGTCCCAGTCGAGCGCCGTCGCTTCGCCGTCGAGGTTGATGTCGATGCCCGCCGCGATCGCCCGCAGCGCTTGCGCCGCGCCCGCCGCCGAGGCGGGCACGCGCCGGCCGGGCGCGTCGGCAATCGTGTAGAGCGCGTCGCGGATCGCCGCGCCCTCGCTGCTGCCCGCCCAGGCCGCCGCGAGCATCAGCGCCAGCGCGGCGTCGTAGGCCTCGCGCGCGAACGGCGAGCGCGGCTCCGCGCCGAAGGCGGCGCGGTAGTCGGCTTCCCAATGTCCCTCCGCCTCGGTCAGGTGCCGGCCCGAGTAGCCGATCCCTTTCGCGCCCTCCAGCGCCTGCGGGTAGGCGTCGTAGAGCGCCTGCGAGCGGTTGGTGTGCTCGAAGAGGAAATTGTCGAAGAGGTCCTGCTCAGTCGCCGCGGCGATCGCTGCCTGCGCTTCGCGCGGCGCGGTGATCAACACCAGCGTGCGCGCGCCGCCGGCCGCCGCCTCGGCGATCTGCGCGGTGTAATCGTCGCCGTCGGGCGCGAGCGCGACCGAAGTCGCGTCGCCCGTGTAGTGGCTGACGAAATGCCGGTGCAGATGCCGTCCCCAGAAATCGTCGCGGTAGACGACCGCCAGCTCGTCGTAGCCCTCGTCTTCGGCCAGCTGCGCCAGCGCGTCGGCCAGCGCGGCGTCGGAGATGATTGTGCGAAAGACGAACCCGTCGTCATCGAGGAAGCTGATCGCGGGCGACGACGCGGAGGGCGAGATAAAGGGGATCTGAAGCTCGGGGGCGATCGTCTCGCCGACCGCGGAGAGTTCGTGGCTGCTCAGCGGCCCGACGAATGCATGCACGCCTTCTTCCTCAACCAGCCGGCGCGCTTCCGCGACCGCCGTCTGATCGTCGCCCGCGGTGTCGGCGGAGACGAACTCAACAGGCCGGCCGAAGACGCCGCCGGCGGCGTTGACGTGTTGCACCGCCAGCGTCGCGCCATGCTCGGTGGCCGCGCCGAGCGCGCCCAGCGGCCCGGAATAGACGCCGAGCATGCCGAGCTTGAGCGGCCCTTGCGCGGCGGCGGGGATGGGCACCGCCGAGCTGTTGAGCCAGCGCCCCGACTCCGCGTCGGGCGGGACGAAGCGCAGCTCAGGGCGAATCCGCTCGCCCCACGCGCCGTCGGCCTGGCGGAATTGGACCGCGACTTCGGAGCGCCCGTCTTCGAGCGGACGGACGGAAACGCGGACTTCGCCGCCGAGCAGGCCGGTCGAGAAAGCCGCGCCGACCGCGAGCGCGCCGAGCAGCGCGCCCGCCAGCAGCGTCAGAAAGAGCTTGAGCATCGGGCGCTTCCTGTCGCTGGGGCTGCGGCGGCAGGCGCGGCGCAGCCGCGCCTACTGATCCTCGATGCGATCCTCGAACTCGCGGATCACCTCGATCTCGCCGCCTTCGTTGAAGCGCCAGATCTGGATGTGCGCGCTGACGATGTCGCCGTTGCGGTCCCAGTCGAGCGCCGTCGCCTCGCCGTCGAGGTCGATGTCCTCGCCCCGGCGAATCGCCGCGAGCGCGTCGCGGATGCCGGCGGCGGAGGCGGGATAGCGCTGCCCGGGCGGGTTGGCGATGGTGCGCAGCGCGTCGCGAATCGCCACGCCGTCGTTCACTCCGGCGTACTCGGCCGCGAGCATCACCGCCACCGCCGCGTCGTAGGCCTCGCGCTGCACGTAGCTGGGCGCGACGCCGAACTCCGCCGTGAACTGCTCCTCCCAATGCCCTTCGGCCTCGCTGACGTGCAGACCGAGGTAGTCGACCCCGTGCGCGCCGCTGAGCAGCTCCGGGTTGACCGCGTAGACCTCGGGGTCGCGCAGCGCCGGGATCAGCAGGATGTAGTCGTAGGCGTCGGCGGGCGTGGCGCGGAAGAAGTCCTTGGCGTCGTCGACGTCGCTGAGCATCACCAGCGAGCGGATGCCCGTGGCGGCGGCCTGCGCCGCCGCGGTCGCCGCGCCAGCTGCATCGTGCGGCGTCAGCGGGATGCGCCGGATCTCGCCGTCGTAGTGGCGCTCAAAGGCCTTGAGCACGTGCTGCCCCCACGATTCGTCCCAGTAGGCGACCAGCATCTCCTCGTGGTGCCCCTCGTCGTGCGCGAGCTTGGCCAACTCGTCGGCGATGAACGTGTCGGAGATGATCGCCCGGAAGAGGAAGTCGTCGTCTTGCAGCTCGGAAATCGCGGGCGACGCGCCGCCGGGCATCACGAACGGCACGCGCAGCTCGCCCGGCACATCGTCGCCGATGCCCGTCGCCACGAGGCTGTAGAGCGGTCCGACCACGGCGGTGACGCCCTGCTCGCGGACAAGCTTGCGCGCCGCCGCGCGGGCCTGCTCCGGGTCGGTCGCGGTGTCCGCGCGCACCGGGATCACCGGCTGTCCGAACACGCCGCCCGCCTCGTTGACATGCTTGAGCGCCAGCTCAATCGGCGGCACCGCGTTGTTGCCCCAGAAGCCGTCGTTCAACCCGCTGAAGGGCAGCAGCAGGCCGAGCCTCAGCTGTTCCGCCTCCTCCGCTTGCGGGATCGCGACGGCCGAGCTGTTCAACCAGCGGCCCGTCTCCGCGTCGGGCGGGACGAAGCGCAGCTCGGGCCGGATCCGCTCGCCCCACGCGCCGTCGGCCTGGCGGAATTGGACCGCGACTTCGGAGCGTCCGTCATCGAGCGGCCGCAGCGAGACGCGCACCTCATCCGCGCCGCGCCCCCCCGAAAGCGCCGCACCCAGCGCCAGCGCGCCCAGCGCCGCGCCGACCAGCAGCGTCAACACCAACCTCATCATCGCGGATCTCCCCTCTCTCAATGCGGGTCAAGCCCGCCAGCCGCCCCGCAAGGCTACCCGATCACGTTGATTCGCCCCTCCCCCGTCGTTCCTGCCCATTTCCCGTCATTCCTGCGCAGGCAGGAACGGTGGAGGGGGCGCAGGAATGACGGGGAGGGCGCAGGCAGGAACCCACCACCCCAACGCACACAACCAACACGCACCAAGCCACTCCCCCAAGAAAATTCATCCCTCCCCCCTTTTAGGAGTCTCCTGCAAAACGCCCAATTTCGGCGGATCCGCCGATCGGGCTCTATCTGGTCGACATCCGCGTGCAGGCCCCAGATCCGCCATTTTGCAGGAGACTCCTTTTAGGGGGGAGGGATGAATGTTCTTGGGGAAGTTGCTTGGTGCGTTGGTATGCGGGCATACGCGGGCGCGCAGGCGCATGCGGGCGCACAGACGCGGGCGGGCGTGCAGGCGCATGCGCGCGCACCCCATTCCGGTCCCTGCCCCTCATTCCGGCCACCCAAAAAAGCGTCATTCCTGCTCCCTCCGTTCTGTCATTCCTGCGCAGGCAGGAACCGCGCGGGCGGGTGGCGACGACGGTGTTCGGGTTTGTTTTTTTCGGGGTGTTGGGGGGTGATTTGGGCGGCGTCCCTATCTGGTCGGGGGCTTGGCGGTGTTCGGGTTTGTTCAGGTTTGTTCGGATTTGTTCAGGGTTGTTCGGGGTGTGTTGGTGGGGTTGACAGCGAAGGTTGACGCTGGGGGCGTCGGGGTGGTGGGGGCGGTTGCGGTTTTGCTGTGTTTTGCTGGGATTTGGGGTTGGGGCGGGGGTTGACGGTGTCAACTTTTGGCAACCCCTGTCAACTTTTGTCAACCTGGCGTCAAGCGCTGTCAACCTGGTGTCAACCCCTGTCAAGTTTTGGTCAGCGTTGGCGAGGTTGGGTTCCTGCCTGCGCAGGAATGACGGAAGGGGGCGCAGGAATGACGGAAGGGGGCGCAGGAATGACGGAAGGGGGCGCAGGAATGACGGAAGGGGGCGCAGGAATGACGGAAGGGGGCGCAGGAATGACGGAAGGGGGCGCAGGAATGACGGAAGGGGGCGCAGGAATGACGGAAGGGGGCGCAGGAATGGCGGAAGAGGGGCGGGCCGGCGGAGTTGTGGGGAGAGAGGCATGGTTCGGCACTTCTGTTCTAGTATGAGTGTAGCAGGATTTGGAGGAAGTGGGGGTGCGCGCGGTGGTTCCTGCCTGCGCAGGAATGACGGAGAGGGGCGCAGGAGTGACGGGGAGAGGGCGCAGGTTCCTGCCTGCGCAGGAATGACGGTGGATGAGATGCGCGGTGTGTGGCGGTCGAGGCGCAGCGCGCCTGCGCTGGCGATTGAGTGGGTGATCGAGCGGACAACGACGCCTTGTACGCGCTCGCAACCCCCCCTGGCTGCGTTAGGCGCGCAGCTGCGGCGCGACCTCCGCGGCGAACCGCTCGCTCGCCTGCGAGTCCGGATCGGCCGGATCCAGTGGCGAACCTCGCAGGATGAAGCGATCGACGCCCAGCTCAATCAGCTCGCCGAGCCGCTGCACGCAGTAGTCGGGCGGCCCGAAGACGCCGAATGAGCGCTCGAACTCGGCCGGAATCACGCCCGACTGCGCGCTGCCCGGACGGCCGTGCCCGTGCATGTCGTAGGCGTCGTGAATCGCCCCCAACACCGCTCGCTGCTGCTCCGTGGCCGGACCCACCACCTCGCCGTACATGTTCGAGAAGCGCGCGAACAGCGAGACCTGCCCCGCGCCGATCCGCATCGCCTCTTCCGGGTCGTCATGCACCACCAGCGGCAGATACGCCGCGAACGGAATTTTCGGCGGCAATCCCGCCTGCTCGCGCGCGCCGCGCGCGACCTCCATCCCCCAGCGCGTCCGCTCCACATCGCAGCCCACGTTGAGCGAAACCCGATCGGCCTGCCGCGCCGCCGCTTCGATCACCCGCGGACCCGTCGCCGCCACATCCACCGGCACCTTCGGCCCCATCGCGCCCATGTAGTAGATGCGGCTGGCCGCCGGCGTGTCCGCCAGCCCCAGCGCCGCAACATCGGACTCGTCGAACGCCACCTCCTGGTTGCGCAGATAGCCCTGTAGCTGCGCCAGGTAGCGCTCAAACGGCGCGACCGCGTGCGGCGCGAGCCCAAGATGCGCCAGCGCCGAGTCGCCGCGGCCGATCCCCAGATGCGCCCGCCCGCGGCTCTCCGCCTGAATCGCCGCGATCGCCGAGGCGGTCACCGCGGGGTGCCGGGTGTAGGAGTTGGTCACCCCCGTGCCCAGCTGGATTCGCGTCGTCGCGTGCGCCGCCAGCGCCATCGAGACGTAGCAGTCCGCGACCAGATTCTGGCTGTCGACGTAGACGATCCCGTCGTAGCCGATCTGCTCCGCCCGAACCGCCTGCTGCACCCCGTCGAAGACGCCCGGATCGTCGCTCGTCGGCCGCCCGGCGCCCATCGTCCAGAACTCCGCTGCCATGACGCACCTCCACATTTAGCTCGATTCAGCTCAGCCCAATTCAGCGGTGTTGACGCGCCGCTCCGTCACGCCCGCAGCTGCGGCGCGACCTCGGCCACGAACCGCTCGCTCGCCACGCTGGCCGGCTGCGACGGATCGATCGGCGCGCCGACCAGGAAGAACTTGTCGATGCCCAGCTCGATCAGCTCCCCAAGCCGCTGCGCGCAGTGGTCCGGCGGGCCGAAGATGCCGAAATCGCGCCCGAACTCGGCCGTCACCGCCGCGGCCTGCGCGCTGCCCGGACGGCCGTGGCTGTGCATGTCGTAGGCGTCATGCACCGCCGCCAGCACCGCGCGCTGCTCCTCGCTGGCCGGCCCGACCACCTCGCCGTACATGTTCGAAAAGCGCGCGAACAGTGAGAGCGAGGCCGCGCCGATCTCCATCGCCAACTCCGCATCCTCGTCCACCACCAGCGGCACGTAGGCCGCGAAGGGAATCTCCGCCGGCAACCCCGCCTCCTCGCGCGCGCTGCGCGCGACATCCATCCCCCAGCGGATCCGCTCCGGGTCCGCGCCCACGCTGAGGCTGACCCGATCGGCGTGCCGCGCCGCCGCCGCGATCACCCGCGGGCCGGTCGCCGCCACATCCACCGGCACCTTGTTGTCGAGCCGCTGAATCCAGCTGATCCGGCTCGCCGCCGGTGTGTCCGCCAGTCCCAGCGCCTCCACATCGGACTCGCCGAACGCCACCTCCTCGCCGCGCAGATAGCCCTGCAGCTGCTCCAGGTAGCGCTCGAACGGGCCGACCGCGTGCGGCGCGAGGCCCAGATGCGCCAGCGCCGAATCGCCCCGCCCGATGCCCAGATAGGCGCGCCCGCGGCTCTCCGACTGCACGCTGGCAATCGCCGACGCCGTCACCGCCGGATGCCGCGTGTAGGAGTTGGTCACGCCCGTGCCCAGCTTCAGCCGCGTCGTCGCCTGCGCCGCCAGACCCATCGCCACGTAGCAGTCGCCCGTCAGATTCTGGCTGTCGACGTAGATGATCCCGTCGAAGTCCAGCTCTTCCGCCCGCCGCGCCTGCTGCACGCTGTCGAACACCGCCGGATCGTCGCTGCTCGGCACCCCGCGCCCAAACGTCCAGAACTCAACCGCCATTGGGATCAACCTCCTCCGCATACCTTCGGAACGCCCAGTGAACACTCAAAGTATAGGAGCGACGGCGTGCGGCTAGACTGATCCGACTAACGCTGAGAAACGGAGGCATCCATGGTCACCGCCAACGCATCCTGGCTCGCCGCCACGATCGAGCCCGCGCTCGACCCCGAGCTGCCGATCATCGATCCCCACCATCACCTGTGGGACTTTCGATCCGAGCGCGTCTACTCGCGCTACTTTCTCGACGAACTGCTCGCCGACACGACCGACCTGAACGTTCGCCAGACCGTCTTCATCGAGTGCAGCGCGATGTACCGCGCCGAGGGCCCCGAAGCGCTGCGCCCCGTCGGCGAAACTGAGTTCGTCGCCGGCGTCGCCGCGCAAAGCGCGAGCGGTCTCTACGGCGACATGCGCGCCTGCACCGCGATCGTCGGCCACGCCGACCTCAAGCTGGGCGCGGCGGTGGGCGAGGTGCTCGACGCGCACCTCGCGGCCAGCCCGCGCTTCCGCGGCATTCGCCACCACGCCAGCTGGGACGCCAGCCCCGATGTGCCCAACTCGCGCATCGAGCCCGGCCCGCAACTCTTTCTCGACGCCACCTTCCGCGAGGGCTTCGCCGAACTGGGCAAGCGCAATCTCAGCTTCGAGGGCTGGCTCTACCACCCTCAAATCCCCGAGCTCACCGACCTCGCCCGCGCCTTCCCCGACACCACAATCATCCTCAACCACTTGGGCGGCCCGCTCGGCGTCGGCCCCTACGCCGGGCGGCGCGACGAGGTCTTCGCCGAATGGCGCGAGACGATCGCCGAGCTGGCTACCTGCCCCAACGTCGTCGCCAAAGTCGGCGGCATTCAGATGACGATCAACGGCTTCGGCTGGCATGAGCAGGAAGCGCCGCCATCCTCCGACGACCTGCTCGAAGCCAACCGCGCCTGGTACGAGCACACCATCGAACAGTTCGGCCCCGACCGCTGCATGTTCGAGAGCAACTTCCCCGTCGACAAGCTCTCCTGCGGCTACACCGTGCTCTGGAACCAGTTCATCAAGCTCACTGCCAACGCCCCCGCCACCGACCGCGCCCATCTCTTCCACGACACCGCCCTCCGCACCTACCGCCTCAGCCCTTGGTAAAGGCGATCAGGCTCTGTCCAACCCCCAAAAACCTGCGACACCCACCACTCGCGCCCCCTCTTCGTCATACCCCTGCTCGTCGCGGGTATCTCGCCCACCCAGCCGACACCCGCCCTTCCCCCGATTCATCCCTCCCCCCTTCCAGGGGGGAGGTTAGGTGGGGGGTGGGAGGCCACGAGCCGGCGCACCGACCGCGATGCGCCCCGATCACCCGTGCCGTACCTCCACCCCTCTCCGCCCTTCGTCATTTCTGCGCAGGCAGGAATCCAAGTGACCTGCCAATGTCCTGCGCGCCCCAACAAGCCCGACGACCCGACGAGCCGCGTTGGGGCGCTGCGAGTAGGCGGCGGCGGTGTTCGGGATTCTTTTTTTTCGGGGTGATCGGGGGTGATCCGGGCGGCCTCCCTATCTGGTCGGGGCGTTCGGCGGTGTTCGGGTTTGTTCAGGTTTGTTCGGATTTGTTCAGGGTTGTTCAGGGTGTGTTGGAGGGGTTGACAGCGAAGGTTGACGCTGGGGGTGGCGGGGTGGTGGGTGTGGTTGCGATTGCGCCATGTTTTGCTGGGGTTTGGAGTTGGCGCGGGGGTTAACGGTGTCAAGTTTTGGCAACCCTTGTCAACTTTTGTCAACCTGGCGTCAAGCGCTGTCAAGTTTTGGTCACTGTTGGCAAGGTTGGGTTCCTGCCTGCGCAGGAATGACGGAAGGAGGGCGCGGCGTCGTTGCTGCGGGGAGAGAGGCATGGTTCGGCACTCCTGTTCTGGTGTGAGCATAGCAGGATTTGGGGGAAGTGGGGGGTGCGGTGGTTCCTGCCTGCGCAGGAATGACGGAGGGGGCGCAGGAATGACGGAGAGAGGCGCAGGAATGACGGAGGGGGCGCAGGGATGGCGGGGGAGGGACCAGAAGAAGCGGAAAGGCGCCAGGTCGCAGTAACGTACACGCGCAACGCACAGCGCGGAGCGGAGGCCACCAATGACCGATCAACCCCTGATCTACGAAAAGGACTACCCCAACAGGCGCGCCCTGATCACCTTCAACCGCCCCGAGCGGATGAACGCCATGAGCCCCGACCTGCTCGCCCTGCTGGGCGAAGCGACCGAGGACTTCAACAACGATCCCGACCTCTGGGTCGCGATCGTCACCGGCGCCGGCGAGCGCGCCTTCTGCGCCGGGGCCGACCTCAGCAGCACCATCCCCAACCGCGCCAAAGCGACCCGCGAGCAGCCGCTCGAAGTCAGCGAAACCCGCTCGCTGCACGGCGTCCACAAGCCCGTCCTCGCCGCGGTCAACGGCTACTGCATCGCCGGCGGGCTGGAATTCATGCTCGGCACCGACATCCGCGTGGCTGCCGAGCACGCCGAATTCGGCCTCCAGGAGGTGCGTTGGGGCATCGTCCCCGCCGGCGGCTCGCACATCCGCCTGCCGCGCCAAATCCCATGGGCCTGGGCCATGGAACTGCTCCTGACCGGCCGCCGCCTCAGCGCCCGCGAAGCCCTCCAGTGCGGGCTGATCAACCGCGTCGTGCCGCAGGACGAACTGCTGCCGACCACCCACGCCATCGCCGACCTGATCTGCGCCAACGGCCCCCTCGCCGTGCGCACCGCCAAGGAAATCGCCGTGCGCGGCGCAATGGGCATGTCCTGGGAGCAAGCCTGGAGCCTCGAATCAGTGCTCGCCACCCGCGCCTTCGGCAGCGAAGACGCCATCGAAGGCCCCAAAGCCTTCATGGAAAAGCGCGCCCCCCAATTCAAAGGCCGCTAGGCCCTGTCCACACCCCGCGCTCTTTAGCTCCGCCACACCCGCGCCCATAGATCCGTCATACCCGCGCTCGCCGCGGGTATCTCGCCGAGTCCAGCACCCAACTCTCTTCATCGCCCCTGCGCTCTCTTCCGTCATTCCTGCGCAGGCAGGAACCCGCGCCCAGACCCGGCTCATCCGGCGCTGAACGTTCGGCGGCGGCACGGAGCCGGCCCAGATAAGCCGTCGCAGCATCGAGGCGCGTACAGGGGTTGGCAATCGCCTGGATTCCTGCCTACGCAGGAATGACGGAAGAGAGCGCAGGAACGACAAACGACAAGTGCGCACAAAAACGACGGGGCAGGCGCGTATCCTGCGTCCCACATCGGCGAAAAGGACGCCACGCAATGAACGAGCAAACCGCCTACGGCACCGACACCCTCGACCCCGCGATCCGCTCCCGCTTCATCGAAAGCGTCAACGGCCTCACGATCCACGCCCTCGAAGCGGGCGATCCGAACCACCCCCTGCTCCTTCTCCTCCACGGCTTCCCCGAGCTCGCCTACAGCTGGCGGCGGGTGATGCCGCTGCTGGCCGAGGCCGGCTACCACGTCGTCGCGCCCGACCAGCGCGGCTACGGGCGCACGACGGGCTGGGACGCCGACTACGACGGCGACCTGCGCGCCTACGGGATGTTCAACCTGGTGCGCGACACGCTGGGCCTCGTCGCGGCGCTGGGGCAAAACTCAGTCGCCTCGGTGATCGGCCACGATTTCGGCTCGCCCGTCGCCGCCTACTCGGCGCTGATCCGCCCCGACATCTTCCGCTCGGCGGTGATGATGAGCGGGCCCTTCGTCGGTCCGCCCTCGCTGCCCGCCGGCGAATACCGCGGCTCCGGCGCGGCCGGCTCGCCCACAATCGCTCAGGAACTGGCCGCGCTCGATCCGCCCCGCAAGCATTATCAGGCCTACTACGGCACGCGCCCGGCCGACGCCGACATGCGCAACGCGCCGCAGGGCGTCCACGATTTCCTGCGCGGCTACTACCACATGAAGAGCGCCGACTGGCGGGAAAACCGCCCCCACCCACTGGCGGAGTGGAGCGCCGCAGAGTTGGCCAAACTGCCCAACTACTACGTAATGCAGCTGGGCGACGACATGCCCGCGACCGTCGCGCGGGAGATGCCCAGCGCCGCCGAGAGCGCCGCCTGCGAGTGGCTCAGCGAGGCCGAGCTCGCGGTCTACGCCGAGGAATTCTCGCGCAACGGCTTCCAGGGCGGCCTGCAGTGGTACCGCGCCGCCCGCGACCCCGCCTGCATCGCGCAGCTTCAAGTCTTCAGCGGGTGCGCGATCGACGTCCCCACCTGCTTCATCAGCGGCGCAAGCGACTGGGGCGTCCACCAGTCCCCCGGCGCGTACGAGCGAATGCCGCAAGAAGCCTGCCCAAAGATGCTCGCCCGCCATCTGGTCGAGGGCGCCGGCCACTGGGTGCAGCAAGAGCAGCCCGAAGCCGTCGCCGCGCACCTGCTCAACTTCCTCAAAAAAGCCTCCGCTTCACCGGGCTGGCGGGGTTTGAGGCATACGTGAACAGACCCTAGCTGTCGGCTGATTCGTATGGGTGCAGGCGGTAGAGATCACTCATGCGATGTCCGATCAGCTGCATCCGCAGGTCGTCGTCGAGCGCGGGGAAGAGCGAGCGGTTGATTGACTCTTTGATTGCGCCGAAGTAACCGTGGCGCTCCTCGCCCAGCGCGGCCAGCCGCTCAGCCAGCGCATCGACCTCCTCGGTGAGCGCGCCGGGCTCGGCGACTTTCGTGATCAGCCCCAGGCCGGCCGCTTCCTGCGCGGAGATGAAGCCGTCGTCGAAGATCAGCCGCGTGGCGTGCTTGAGCCCCACGTACTTGGGCAGGAAGGCCGTCGCGCCGATCACCATGCGCAGCTTCGCTTCAGGGTCGGCGATCGCGTAGTCGGCCGCCAGCATCAGGTCGAAGCCCGAACCCATGCAGTAGCCCTGCACCGCCGCGATCACCGCCTGCGGGTGCGGCGCAGCAGCGTTTGCAGGCGAAAGTAGGGGTGCCGCTCGAGATTGAAGGCGACGATATGCGGCGCGTGGTAGGGGTTTCGCCACGGATAGTCGGCGATCCGGCCGTCTGCGCCCTCACTGACGTCGTCGCCCGAGCAGAACGAGCGCCCGGCGCCGGCCAGAATCAGCACCTGCACGGAAGGATCGCGCCCCACGCGGTTCACCAGATCGACCATCGCGTCGCCGACCTCGGTGTTGATCGCGTTGTGACGCTCCGGGCGGTTGAGCGTGAGCCGCGTGATCGGCCCGTGCTCAATGATTAGTTCGTCGCTGGCGTTGCTCATGGAGAAACTTCCCGTCTTCGTGCGCTGTTCGCGCCAGAGTGTAAATCACTCGGATCGCGATCGGAACTGCGGCGCAGCGCTGGTACCTTCGCGCCAGCCGCTTGCGCGGCGCGAGCCGGCTGCGCGGAGGGGACTTTCGATGACCAAGTACGTCTTTTTGCCGCCGATCGACGACGACGTCCGCAGCTGGGCGCGGCGGATGGCTGAGGCGCTGCCGGAGCTTGAAATCGTGATCGCCGAGAACGAGGCCGACGCCGCCCGCGAGCTGGTCGACGCGGACGCCGCCTACGGCGGTGTGCCGCCCGAAACGCTGCCGACCGTCGAGCGGCTGCGCCTGCTGCAAAACCCCTTCGCCGGGCCGCCGCCGGGCTACTACTACCCCGAACTCGCCGAGCATCCCGTGGTCGTCAGCAATCCGCGCGGCATCTACTCCGACCACATCGCGCAGCACATCCTCATGTTCATGCTGGCGCTGGCGCGCGGGCTGCCCTACTGGAGCGACGCGCAGGCGCAGCGGCGCTGGGATCCTCGCGCGCGCAGGCGGGGCTACGTCAACCTGGCCGACGCGACGGTGCTGATCAACGGCGTGGGGGGCATCGGCGCGGAGACCGCGCGACTCTGCGCGGCGTTCGGCGCGCGGGTGATCGGCGTCGACCCGCGCCCCGAACACGACGCGCCCGCCGAGATCATCTCACCCGCGCAGCTTGACCAGCGTCTGCCCGAAGCCGATTTCGTCGTGACCACCGTTCCGCACACGCCGGAGACGGAAGCAATGTGGAACGCGGCGCGCTTCCGGCGAATGAAGCGCTCGGCCTACTTCATCAACATCGGGCGCGGCAAGACCGCCAGCCTTGACGACCTCGCCGACGCGCTGGAGAACGGGGAGATCGCCGGCGCGGGGCTCGATGTCTTCGAGACCGAGCCGCTGCCCGCCGAGCACCCGCTCTGGCGGATGGAGAATGTCCTGATCACACCCCACATCGCGGTGGCGGACGCCGCGGACCTGCCGGAGCGCCGCTACGAGCTGATCGTGGAAAACGCGCGCCGGCTGCTCGATGGTCAGGAGTTCCTCAACGCGGTCGACAAGGCGAAGTGGTACTAGAGCCTGTTCACACCTCTCCGTCATACCCGCGCTCGCCGCGGGTATGACGGAGCTCTTTCGCAGGGGTATGGCGGGTCAATGTCGCGCGGGCGTGATGGGATAAGCGCGCTCGATCAGCAGACACTCGCTGGCATAGTGCAGGCAAGCGAGCACATCGTCCCTGGTCAGCGTCGGGTACAGGTCGACGAGCTCGTCGGTCGTGCAGCCGTCGGCAAGCCGCTCAATCACCAACTGCACCGAGATCCGCGTGCCCTTGACGATCGGCTTGCCCACCAGAATCTCAGGATTCAGCTCGATCCGCTCTTCCCAGCCCATCAGGTCGCCTCCCGCCATCCGTTCGCTCACAGTTTACCCGCCGCGCCTGTCCCCCGCCGCCTCTTCCCCATCGCGCTGGGGGCGGTAGACTTGATCGGTGAGCAGCGGGCGGGAGTAGCTCAGTCGGTAGAGCATCTGCTTCCCAAGCAGAGGGTCGCGGGTTCGAGTCCCGTCTCCCGCTCCAGCCGCACCGCCGCTATGTGCGAGAGAGACACACGACCGCAGACAAGGGAGAGCGCCATGGAACTCCGATTCAGCGAAACCGAAGAGCAGCTGCGCAGCGACGTCCGCAGCTTCCTGCTCGACAACATCCCCGAGCTCGATGGCCCCGCCGGGCCGGGCGGCTCCGGCGAAAGCTCCTCCGACGACTTCGAGAAGTCCAAGGCCTTCAACGCCAAGCTCGCCGAGCGCGGCTGGATTGCCCCCGCCTGGCCCACCGAGTACGGTGGCCTCGGCGCCTCGATCACCGAGCAGATGGTCTTCAACGAGGAGTTCGGCTACCACGGCGCGCCCGACACCGGCACCCGCGGCTTCGGCGTCGGCATGATCGGCCCCACCCTGATCATCCACGGCAACGACGAGCAGAAGGCCGAGTACCTGCCCAAGATCACCTCCGGCGAGCACATCTGGTGCCAGGGCTACTCCGAGCCGGGCAGCGGCTCCGACCTCGCCTCGCTCCAGACCCGCGCCGTCCGCGACGGCGACGACTACATCATCAACGGCCAGAAAATCTGGACCTCCGGCGGCCACCGCGCCAACCAGATGTTCTGCCTCGTCCGCACCGACCCCGACGCCCCCAAGCACAGGGGCATCTCCTTCCTGCTGATCGACGACATCAAGAACACCCCCGGCCTCTCCGTTCGCCCGTTGATCAACATGGCCGGCCGGCACCACTTCAACGAGGTCTTCTTCGAGGATGTGCGCGTCCCCGCCCGCAACCTGATCGGCGAGGAGAACCGCGGCTGGTACGTCGGCATGACACTGCTCGACTTCGAGCGCTCCGGCATCGGCACCACCGCCGGCCAGCGCCGCACCCTCGAGCAGATGACCGAGCACCTGCAAAACGGCGGCTCGCACAAGCGCGACGACTATCGCCTCGGCCTCGCCGACCTGGTCGTCGCCAACAACGTTGCCAAGTACCTCGGCTACCGCATCGGCCACATCCAGGCCTCCGGCCAGGTGCCCAACTACGAGGCGTCGGTGATCAAGATTTTCCAGTCCGAGCTGGGCCAGAAGATCTACAACTACGGCATCGCCATGCTCGGCCTCGGCGGCCAGCTGATCCCCGAGGAGGCCAGCGCGCCCTGGGGCGGCGACATGCCCGAGCAGTACCTGCTCGCCGTGCCCAGCACGATCTACTCCGGCACCAACGAAATCCAGCGCAACATTATCGCCACCCGTGGCCTCGGCCTGCCCCGGGCTTAGTCGGGATGGCAGAAGGGCGCGCCCGCCGATGCCTGCCGAGACGGTTGCCCCGCCGCTGGCGCTTCCCGCTCCGCCCCAGCCTGACGGAGCGACGACACTGCGGTTGCCCGCCGAATGGCTGCTCAACGACGACGCGCTCGAGCAGCTGGACCAACTCAACCCCGGCTGGCGCATCGAGCGCGGCTACAACGGCGAACTGGTGATCAACATGGGCGCGACCGGCTGGAGTCCCAATGTGTGCTCGTGGATTTGCGCCCAGCTGCACCTCTGGTCCCACGCCGGCGGAGGCGGCTTCGTGCAAGACTCCAGCGCCGGCTTCAATCTTGACGACGGGGAAGGGCGCACCCCCGAATGGGAGCCGGACGCATCCTGGATCAGCGAAGCGCAATTCTCCGCCGCGGGCCGTCGCCCGCCTCTGTCCGGCTTCTGGAATCTCTGCCCCGCCTTCGTCGTAGAGGTGATGTCGCCGCGCGACTCACGGCTCGCCCAGCAGCGCAAGATGGAAGGCTGGCTTCACTTCGGCGCGCGACTCGGCTGGCTGATCGATCCCGAAGCGCAAACCGTCTCGATCTACCGCCCCGACGCGGATGTCGAAGAACTCAATCGGCCGACCCGTGTCAGCGGCGACCCGCTGCTGTCGGGCTTCGAGGTCGACTTCGACCCGATCTGGCAAATGATCGAAGCCGCCAACTCCGGCGACCAATAACAGGCGCAGGCTGGGCCGCGATTGCGGGAATGGAGTAGCGCAATGAAGGTCACCCTCGCGCTGCTCTGCGACTCCGCCAATGTCGCGGCCGACGGCAAGCTGAACATCCTCGGCCAGTTCAGCCAGATCGCCTCACCGGCGTTCCCCTGCGAGCTGCCGTTGATGCATCTCGCGCTGCGATTTGAGGCCCAGCCGTCGGATGCCGGCGCAGAGCGCGAACTGCTGGTCCGCCTGGTCAACGCCGACGGCAATCGAATCGGCGAACTCGGCGGTCTGCTGACCGTGCCGCCCTTCGGGCCGTCGGGTGAGCAGTCGGGTAATTCCTCGGACAGCCCGACCATCTTGCAAACAGTCGTGCCCCTGCCCAACGTTACCTTCCCGGAGCCCGGCGCCTACGCGCTGCACCTGCTGATCGACGGCGAAGGCAACCGCAGCGTCGGGCTTGACGTCATCCCCGCCGTCCCGCTTGAGGAGGTCGCCGATGCCCGCTGATCTGGCCGAACGAACAGAACTGGCCGTTGCCTGCGCGCACCGCCCACTACCCGCCGCCGCCGCGCCTGCCGCCGTCGCCTGCGAGTTCCGCGCCACCAGCGTCTGGGGCGTCTTTGACGAGGTCCGCCCCGACTCCGCCTACTTCTGGACCCGCGAATGGCAGCAGGGCGAGCGCGAAGCAGATGAGGAAATCAAGGCCGGCCGGTTGATCTCCTTCGATAACGCTGACGATGCGATGGAGTATCTGCGCAACCTGGCGAACGAAGATGACGCCTGAGTTCACCCCGCGCTTTAGTCGCCAGCTGGTACGGAAACACAAACGCTCGCCCGACCTGGCCGCGGCCGTAATGAGGACGGTTGACCTCGTGATGAACGACCCACAGAACCGCGGACTGAATGCGCATCTGCTGGATCGCCGCCAGCGGATTTGGGAGGCCTACGTCACGAAGGCGACTCGCATCACCTACCAGTTCAGCGAGGATGGCATCCTGTTCCGTGCCAACTGCCGTCACGACATCATCGATCGCGGCCAGTGGTAACTTGACCGTGCAAGGAACAGCAATGCGCCACCTCTGTCTCGCGTTGGCCTCGCTGCTCCTCGCCGCGCTTGTCACAGCCTGCACCGACCCAATCCCCGAAGCGCCGTCCGAGTGGATCAGCAAACCGCTTGAGGGCCAGCCGAAAGAGCCTGCCGAAGACGCGCTGCGATCGCTAATGACTGCGGAAGCCGAGATCACTGTCGAAGGTTCAACTGTCCGTTACATCGGCGTCATCAACGGCCGCTCGGCCTACAAATTCCTCGAACTCGTGCGCGACGCCGAAGGCCGGATCGATACGCTAATCATCAACTCCCCCGGCGGCGAAACCCGCTCCGCCCGCCGCATCGGCCGCTGGATCCACGAACACGGCGTCACCGTCGTCGTTGAAGAACTCTGCTTCTCCTCCTGCGCCAACTACATCTTCACCGCCGCCCCCAAGAAGGTCATCCGCGAGGGCGCATACGTCGGCTGGCACGGCTCCGAACAGCAAGACCGCTACATCACCGTCACCCTCGGTCCGGGCGGCGGTCTCGACTCCTACGACGCAAGGTGCAACACCGAAGAACAAATCGCAGACCCGGACCAACCGCCCTCGTCCATTGATGGACGCACCGTGACCATCATGGGTTTCGACACCGCCGACGAGGAAGAGTTCCTCAACCAGATTGGCGTCTCCGCCGACGCCCTCCTCTACGGCCTGATGCCCGGCCAGTGCGAGCACTACCTCACCGCCGAAGTCGCCGGCTGGACATTCAGCATCGAAGACATGGCCGAATTCGGCATCACCAATGTCTCCTACGAAGGCGCTGAATACCCTGCATCCCATCGCCCCCACCTGCCCCCAATCATCCTCTACGACCTCGACGGCGCCCACCACCGCCTCTTCGGCGCCCAGTCCGCCGACCGCTAAACGCCTCCGCCTCAAATCACCTCATCGTCCCGCAGCCGCGTAATCTCCTCCCAGCCGTAACCCAGCTCCAGCAGCAACTCCTCCGTGTGTTGCCCCAGTTCCGGCGCGGGACCCCGCGGTTCGATCCGCGCGTCCGACATCTCGATCGGCGCGCCGACCACCGGCAATTCGCCCAGCGACGGATGCTCCACCGTTTGGATGTAACCATTCGCCCGCGCCTGCTCGCTCTGCACCACATCCGCGTAGCCGTGTACGGGCGCAACCAGAAAATCGGCCGGCTCGAGCAGGTCAAGCCACTCCTGTGTCGGGCGGCGCGCGAAAATCACATCCAGCCCAGCTCGCAGCGGCTCGGCGTGCTCAACCAGACCTTCCAACGTCGAGAAGCGTGGATCCGCCCCCAGCGCCGGCGCGCCCAGCAGACCGCAAAACTCCGCCCAACGGTCGGGCAGCACCCCCGCCAAACTGAGATGCCCGTCGGCCGTAGGAAAAACGCCCCAGGTGCCCACCTGGATCAGCGTATGGCCGCGCCCCGCGTGCGGCGGCGGCGCGCCGGTCAGCGCATGATGCGTAATCTCCCAGGCCTGCATCGCGATCACCGTGCCGTACAACGACAAGTCCACCTGCTGCCCCTCGCCGCTCACGTCGCGGTAACGCAGCGCCGCCAGAATCGCCAACGCCTCGACCATCCCCGCCGTGTGATCGGCCACCGCCGCTCCGGCCGGATGCGGTTCCGACGCGCTGCCCGTCACGCTCACAATCCCGCCCATCGACTGCCCCAGAATGTCCCGCCCCGGCCGCTCCGACCAGGGGCCGCGCGCGCCGAACGCCGACGCCGTTACGAAAATGATGTCCGGTTTCGTCTCGCGCAACTGCCGATAGCCGATGCCCAGTCGCTCCAGCACGTTGGGCCGCCAGTTATTGACCACCACATCGCTTGTAGCCGCGATCTGATGCACAATCCGCACCGCTTCCGGCCGCTTCAGATCCAGCGTCACGCTCTTCTTGCCCCGGTTATGCACCGTGAAGTAGGGGCTCAAGCCCTGCAGCTCCGGGTTGGGCGCGACCGCGCCGCGCGAAAGCTCCCCCGTCTCGCGCCGCTCGATCTTGACCACCTCCGCGCCCATATCCGCCAGAATCGCCGTCCCCCACGGACCCTGAATCTCCTGCGTGAAATCGAGGATGCGCACGCCCTGCATAATCTCAGGCATCGCTCTTCCTCCCCCCGCTCCGGACCCGCTCGCCCCGGAACTCGCCCTAGAACGTAATCACAAACCGCCCCCGCGTCCCGCCCGCCTTCAGACGCCGATGCGTCTCCGCGGCCTCCTCCGCCGGATACGTCGCCGCCACCCGCAGCGTTACCGCGCCCTCCTCGACCTGCCGACGCAGCGCCTCCAGCAAATCCGCGCGACGGTCGTACTCGAACACCCAGGTCACGTGGAACGCAATCTCCCGCTCGCCGTTGCCCCGCCAGCCCCGCACGCTGGCGAAACCCCCGCCGTCGCGCACCGCGCCCACCGCCAACTCGTTCTGCACCGCGCCGTCCGCCAGCGCGTCCACACCCTCCGGCATTATCGCGCGAATCTGATCAGAAATGTCGTCGCCCCGCGGCACCACGACATCCGCGCCCAGCTCGCGCACCAACTGCTCGTCCTTCGGCGAAGCGTCGCCGATCACCCGCAGCCCGTCCGTCTTGGCCAGCTGCACCACATAACCGCCGTAGCAGCCCGCCGCCCCCGTCACCGCGATCGTCTGCCCCGGCGCAAGCGCCAGCTGGTCCAGCGACAGCCGCGCCGTCAGCGCGTTCATCGGCAGCGTCGACGCCTCCGCGTGGCTCGCCCCCGCCGGCGCGCGGCAGACCGCATCCGCCTTCAGCACGATGCTCTCCCGATACGCCCCGTGCGCCCCGCTGGGAATCACCATCGCCATCACCGCGTCGCCCACCGCCAGATCGGTCTCCGTCCCCTCGCCGATCTCGTCCACCACGCCCGCGGCATCCATCCCCGGGATGTACGGCGGCGGCCCCGACGCCCGCAGCGCATCCGCCCGCGCGCCGCCCCGCACAAACGTATCCGTCGGATTCACCGTCGCCGCGTGCACCCGCAGCCGCACCTCGCCCGGTCCCGCATGCCCCTCCGGCAGCTCCACCACCTCCAGTGCCTCCGGCCCGCCGAACTCCATCACGCCCACGCCTCGCATTGCCATCCTCCTTGCATCGTCCCGCCCTATCGGTGCGGCGGGTAGATCATCAAGATAGACGCCGCCGCGCTGCCGCACGTTGGTGAGCGTATGTTGGCCCTGGTCGGGAAAGGAGAGCGCAATGCGTAGGCGGACCCCCAAGTTCCCCCTATGGCTGCGGATTGTCGTCCTGCCAACGCTGCTGACCGCAGCCGTAGCCGCCGCCTGCGACGACTCCATTCCCGCTGCCCAGCCGCCCGCAGTCGACTCCGCGCCGCTGGAGGACGCCGCCGCGCGCGTCCAAGCCGCCGCCAGCCGACTCGAATCCGCCTCAGCCCCGCGGTCCGACGCGATCATCATCAACAAGGACGCCCTCCGCCTGCTCGCGCTGCTCAACCAACTCCAGATCGAACTGGGCATCATCGACGCCCTGATCAATCCACCCCGCGACATCCGGCCCAGCCGTTGGCCGCTCGAACCCGAAGACGGCGCCGCGCTCGGCTTCGCATCCACCCGCCTCTTCTGGATCCACCACCAGCTGTCGACATTCGCGTCGCCGACAGAATCGCTGCCGATGCTCCAGGACAAAGAGACCCTCGCTCTGCTCGCAGGGCTGCAGGGCGAATTGCAAATCATCGGGCGCTCCGCCTACGCCGTCTGGAAGGCGCACGAGGCCGGAGAGTCGGCAGCGCCCGCGACCCCTCCACTGACGCTTGAGCGGACAGAGGACATCTACCAACCGCAGACGCGCATCGACCAACTGATCGAAGCCGTCGGCGCGTTCCTGGCGACCAACGGCGCGGGCGCCGCAGCCATCCCCGGCGCGACCTGGAACGCCGTCAATGCGCTCGAACGCCTCGGCTGGGCGGTGCGGGGCAACTGCTTCGTGTGGAATTGTCAGGGCGGTCACAGCTACCCATTGGACTTGCCCCGCCGCGCCCTTGCCGTCTACTCGGTGGCCGAGTTCCGCAGCGCGTCGGCGGAGGTGGGATACCCCGGCGGTACGTTCGACAACGCGCATTGCGGTCGTTCTGTTGATGATGGCCGATCCACGCTGTGGCAGGCTTCCTATCTGTGGTCCCAATATGCGAGCCAGTTCCGGCGCGCGGGCTTTGACTACCCGCAGGGGGACGGATTGGACTTGAATCCATCGCCTCACTCTATCCTGTCGCCCAGCTCCCTCTACCGCCAGGCGCTCCTCGCCTGCACGCTCCAGGTTGCTCGCAATGAGAGTCATCCGTAATGCGGAGGGATCTGTAATGCGCGCCATCTCGCCCATGGCCCGGCTTTGGCTCAGCGCCCTCTCGGCGCTGCTCGCCGCAACCGCGCTCGCCGCCTGTAGCGACTCGGCTCCCGCTGCCCAGCCGCCCGCAGTCAACTCCGCGCCACTGGAGGACGCCGCCGAGCGCGTCCAAGCCGCCGCCGACAGAATCGACCAGACCGCCGAACAACTCGAAGCCCCCTCAGCCCCGAACGCCTCGCAGCTCGACGCGCTCTTCATCAACGCCGATGCGCTGCGCCTGCTCGCGCTGCTCAGCCAGATCGAAATCGAGCTGAACATCATCGACGCGCTGATCGATCCACGCCCCGACAGCCGCCCCGGCCAATGGCCGCTCGAACCCGAGACCGCCGCTGCGCTCGGCTTTACGTCCAGCCACCTCGGTTGGATCAATTTCCACCTGTCCGAATTCGCCAGGACATTGACCGAACCACCGCCAGTCTTCGAAGACGAGGCGATCCTCACCCCTCTCACAGAGCTCCAGGCCGAGCTGAAGCTGATCAGGGACTCTGTGTCCGCGCTCTGGCGGGCCTATGAGACGGGCGAGCCGTTAGTCGCCCCCGCCACCCGCCTGACCACCGTTGCGCGAACCCGCATCGCCCGACTAATCGAAGCCGTCAGCGCATTCCTGGCCGCTCCCCCCTGAGCCGCCTTGCCCACTACCATCGCATCGCAGACCCCCACCGAGAGGAACCGCCCAATGCCCAAAATCATCCAGGCCGTGCCCGTTGAAGACGAACTCCACGAAATCCTCGCCGCCGCCGGCGATGTGAGCATCGTCCCGCCCGGCGCCGACCGCGCCGACTTCCTCGCCGCCGCAAGCGGCGCCGACGGCATCCTGCTCAACCCCCTGATCCGCGTCGACGAAGAACTGCTCGCCGCCGCGCCCAACCTCAAAGTCGTCGCCACCACCTCCGTCGGCTACGACGCCTTCGACGTCGACCTGCTCACCGCCCACGGCGTCGCGCTCTGCAACACGCCCGGCGTGCTCAACGACGCGGTCGCCGACCTCACCACCGCCTTCATGCTGATTCTCTCGCGCGGGCTGATGGGCTTCGAGGCCTACAACCGCAGCGGCGCATGGGGGCGGCGCGAGCGCCAGCCCGCCCTCGCCCACGACCCGCAAGGCAAAACCTTCGGCGTGATCGGCTTCGGCCGCATCGGCCGCGAAGTCGCCCGACGCATGAACGCCTTCGGCATGAACGTGCTCTGGTACGACATCTTCAACGACGCCCCCGCCGACGCGCCGCCCGCCCAGCGCCGCGAGCTGGACGACCTGCTGCGCGAGTCCGACTTCGTCTCCGTCCACACCGACCTCAACGACAGCTCCCGCCACGTCGTCGGCGAGCGCGAGCTGAGCCTGATGAAGCCGACCGCCTATCTGATCAACACCTCGCGCGGCGGCACCGTCGATCAGCGCGCCCTGCAGCGCGCGCTCGAAGTCGGCCAGATCGCCGGCGCAGGTCTCGATGTGCTCGAACAGGAGCCGCCCGACCCCGACGAGCCGATCGTCGCCCTGCCCAACATCGTCAGCTTCCCCCACATCGGCACCGCCACCGAGGAGACGCGCTATGCGATGCGCAGGCTCGCCTGCCAAAATGTCGCCGCCGTAGTCGGCGGTCAAACGCCCCCGGCAATCGTCAACCCCTCCGTGCTCGGCTGACGCCGCCGCGCGGGAGCCGCTACAATGCTTCGCGTCTGCGAAATCTACGCGGATGCGAAACGGGAGAGCGAGGACCGAACATGTCGATGAACTACTGGGAGCGAATGCGCCGCCGCAACCTGAGCCGCCGCGCGCTGCTGCGCGCCTCGGCGCGCGCCGGCGTGGGCGCCGCCGGCCTCGCGCTGGTCGGTTGCGGCGACGATGATGACGACGACGCCCAGACGCAGACCGTCGCGCAGTCCGACGATCAGCAGCAGCAACAGGCGCAGCCCACCCGCCAGCAGCAGGAGCAGCAGCAGACTGAAGCCCAGGCCGAGCAAACCGCCGTCGCGCAGGCGCAGCAGGAACAGCCCGCCGACGAAGAGCCCGCGCAGGACACCGCCCACGAGCAGGCGGCCGCCAGCGAAGTCGACATGGACGCGGAAATCATCGTTGGCTACGGCTCCTTCCCGCCGACGCTGGACATCACCACCGCCGGCGGCGGTGGCGGGCAGGGCGCCAGCAACAACCTGCACTTCGCTGCCCTGGGCGCCTACAACTCCGGGCGTCAGCTCCAGCCGACCGGCGGCTTCGGCGACTGGGAGTTCGCCGAAAACAACTCGATCTTCCGCTGGACGATCAAGCAGGGCGTCACCTTCCACAACGGCGAGCCGCTCAACGCCGAGTCGCTCAAGTTCTACTGGGAGCGCATCCTGGGGCGTGCCGAGTACAACCCCGACTTCCAGTCCTCGCTCAAGGCGCGCGCCGGCTGGATGGGCGACATCACGATGGTTGACGACTACACCGTCGAGATCGCCATGGACCCGCCGTTCGTCGACGCCGCCGAGCAGTCGGGCGGGATCAACTTCGGTCTGCTGCCCATGCAGTACATCATCGAAAATGGCGACGACCACTTCGCCAACAACCCGGTCGGCTGCGGCGCCTACAAGTTCATCTCCTGGGTGTCCGACCAGGAAATCCGCAGCGAGCGCTTCGAAGAGTTCGCCTTCGGGCGCGACGCTCCCTACCAGTGGAAAGCCGGCTGGGCCAAGTATCTGACCGGCCGCTTCTTCCCCGAAGAGCAGGCCCGCGCTGCCGCGCTCGAAGCTGGCGAAATCGACATCGCCTACCGAATCAGCCCCGATGTCGCCAGCCAATTCGAGGACCGCGACGACTTCAAGGTGATCGTGCTGCCCGATGTCCGCGTGATGGCGATCGAACTGCCGGTCAACCAGTCGGTCGACCCGATCACCGGCGAGGAGAATCCCTGGCGCGACAAGCGCGTCCGCCAGGCCGCCAACTACGCGATCGACGCCCAGGCGATCATCGACAACCTGTTGACCGGCAACGAAGAGCGCGCCTACTCGCCCTTCCCGGCCGGCAAGCCGCCCCCGCTCGGTTCGCTCGAGCGGCAGTACTACTACGACCCGGATCGCGCGCGGGCGCTGCTTGAGGAAGCCGGCCAGGTTGGCTTCGCCTTCACGATCACCCTGCCGACCGGCTTGTGGACCGCGGACCGCATCTGGATGCCGGCCGTGCAGCAGATGCTCAACGACGTCGGCTTCCAGGTCGAGATCGACTACGCCGACTTCGGCAACGCGCTGACGCAGATCCGCAACAACGAGCTGCCGCACCCGTTCATCTTCAACCAGGCGGGCGTGAGCAGCGGCGCGCCGCTCGGTCCGGCCTTCGCCTACCGCCTGGTCACCACGGTCGGCGCGCCCTACTCGCACGCTCAGGAGTCCGACGACTTCCTGCCCGAGTTCTCTGAATTCCAGAGCCTGATCGAAGAGGCGGACGCCGAGTTCGATCTGGAGCGCGCCAACGACCTCTACCACCAGGCGGCGGCGATCTCCTACGAGAACGCGTTCCAGGTGCCGTTGTTCGGCCTGCCGCATCTCTACGCGACCACGCCGAACATCCTCTACAACGAGTACTACGACACCTCGACTGGTCTCAATCCGATCTACGCCCAGAAGCTGAAGGCGTAGCGGGCGTCGGCGGCCGCCCGCGGGCTGCGGGCGGCCGCCGCGCACAGGAACCTGCTCCAGGCGCGGCGCGCGGAGAGTCGCAACCACCATGCGCAACGAGCTCGGCTCGGCCGCCCTGGCGAGGCTGCTCCGTTCGATCGCCGTGATCTTCGGCGTCGTCACGATCGTCTTCTTCATGAGCCGCGCGGTCGGCGATCCGATCTCGCGGCTCGCCCCGATCGACGCGACGCAGGAAGAAATCGAGCAGACCAAGCAGGAGCTCGGCCTCAACGATCCGATCCTCGAGCAGTACGGCCGCTTCCTGATCGATGTCGTGCAGCTCGACTTCGGCCAGTCCTTCCGCGCCACCCGCCCCGCCGTGGATGTCGTCAGCGAACGCCTCGTCGCCACAATCCAGCTGGGCGCCGCCGGGTTGCTCGTCGCTTTCGCCGTCGGCATTCCGCTCGGCATCGTCGCCGCCGTGCGGCGCGGCGGCGCCATGGACCTGCTCAGCCGCCTGCTCGCGCTCTTCGGCCAGGCCGTGCCCAACTTTTGGCTCGGCCTAATGCTGATTCTGTTCATCGCCGTCAGCTTCGACTGGCTGCCGACCGGCGGGCGCACGGGCTTTCAGAGCATCATCCTGCCCGCGATCACGCTCGGCTCCTTCCCCGCCGCCGCCGTGATGCGCTTCACCCGCTCCGCGATGCTCGACACGCTCCAGCAGGACTACATCCGCACCGCCCGCGCTAAAGGCCTGAGCGAGCGGGCAGTGCTGTTCAAGCACGCGCTGCGCAACTCCATGCTCGCCGTCGTCACTCTGCTCGGCCTCCAGGTCGGCACGATCCTCTCGGGCGCGATCGTGGTCGAAACCGTCTTCGCCTGGCCCGGCCTCGGCTATCTGATCATCCAGTCGATCATCGCCACCGACTACCCCGTCGTCCAGGCCTCCGTCCTGATGACCTCCGTCTGGATCGTGTTCGTCAACCTCGTCGTCGACGTCTCCTACACGTTCATCGACCCGCGCATTCGGACGGGAGCCGTGTAGCCGTGTCCGAGTCGCAGGCCGCCGCCGTTCCGCTCGACGATCGTCCCCGTCGCCGCTGGCGCGTGCGCTCGCCCAGGACGCTCGCCGTCACCCTCTCGATCCTGCTGCTGTTCGTCGTCCTGGGCATCTTCGGCCCGCAGATCGCGCCCGAGGACCCCAACCAGCTCAACCTGGTCGGGCGCTTGCAGCCGCCGTTCTTTCAGAGCGAGGGCAGCCTCGATCACCCGCTCGGCACCGACGATCTGGGCCGCGACACGCTGAGCCGGCTGATCTACGGCGCGCGCATCTCGCTCGTCGCGATCGCCATGATTATCCCGCTCGCCACGCTGATTGGCTCGCTGCTGGGCCTGATCGCCGGCTGGTTCGGCGGCTGGACGAGCCGTGTGATCATGGCGATGGTCGACCTGCAACTGGCGATGCCCGGCATCCTCGTCGCCGTGCTGCTCGCCGCCATCTGGGGGCCGAGCCTGCGCAATGTCGTGATCGTGCTCGTCTTCGCGCTTTGGGCCACCTTCGCGCGAATCGTGCGCGGCGAGACGCTCGCACTCCGCGAGCGGGAGTTCGTGATCGCCGCCCGCACGATCGGCGCCGGCGACATTCGGATCATGGCCCGCCACATCCTGCCCGGACTGGTCAACTCGATCACGATCCTCGCCACGCTCAATGTCGCCACCGTGATCATCGCCGAAGCCGGACTCAGTTTCCTCGGCGTCGGCGTGCCGCAGGACACCATCTCCTGGGGCGCGATGATCTCCCAGGGCCGCAACCTGCTCAGCTCCGCCTGGTGGCTCGTCACCGTCCCCGGCATCGCGATCATCACCGTTTCGCTCGTCGTCAATGTCTTCGGCGACTGGCTGCGCGACTACCTTGACCCCACCCTGCGCAATCTCGAGTGATGGGGTACGATCCTTCGTATTCGCGTAGCTTTCAGGAGCGCGAAACAGAGAGCGAGGACCGAACATGTCGATGAACTACTGGGAACGAATGCGCCGCCGCAACCTGAGCCGCCGCGCGCTGCTGCGCGCCTCCGCCCGCGCGGGCGTGGGCGCCGCCGGCCTCGCGCTGGTCGGCTGCGGCGACGACGATGACGACGACGCCCAGACGCAGACCGTCGCGCAGTCCGACGATCAGCAGCAGCAACAGGCGCAGCCCACCCGCCAGCAGCAGAGCGAAGACCAGGCGGAGCGGCAGGCGCAGACCCAGCAGCAGCAGGAGCAGCCCGCCGACGAGGCGCAGGCGGAACAGCAGGAAGCCGCCCCGGCCGACGACATCGACTACAACGCCTCGGCGATCGGCGCTTACGGCGCGTTCCCCCAGATCCTCGACCAGGGCAGCGCGCTCGCGCGCGGCGGGCAGTCCGCCTCCAACAACTACCACTACGCCGCCGTCTTCCCGCTCAACCCCAAGGGCATCGCCGTCTCCGGCGGCGTGGCCGAGTGGGAGTTCATCGACGACCAGGCGCTGATCGTCACCGTCAACGAGGGCCGCACCTTCCACAACGGCGAGCCGATCACCGGCGAGGACATCAAGTTCACGATCGACCGCCTGACCAGCAAAGCCGAATACAACCCCGAGTACAACTCCGCCTGGTCCGGCGAGCTCAGCTGGACCGGCGACAACCAGCTGATCGACGCCAGCACGCTGCGGATCGAGCAGGCCGCGCCGAGCGTGGATGCCGCCAATAGCCTCGCCGTCGGCGGCTTCCCCGTCTTCCCCAAGGCCTACATCGAAGAGGTCGGCGACGACGGCTACGGCCAAGAGCCGATCGCCACAGGCCCGTTCAAGTTCGAGAGCTGGGCGCCCGACGAGCGGATTGTCAGCGTCCGCAACGACGAATTCTATAACGGTCGAGACTTCACCGGCGCGCCGCGCCTGCCCTACCTGGCGCGCTTCGAAGCGCGGTTGATCCCCGAAATTGGCGCGCGCGTCTCCGCCCTCGAATCGGGCGAGATTGACCTCGCCAACTCGATCCCGCCCGACCTCGCCGAGCCGCTCGGCGAGTCCGGCGACTACAACGTCTTCTACCACCCCGCCCAGCGCGGCCTCCACCTCAAGCTGCCCATGACGATCGAGGAGGACCCTTACAACCCCGGTCAGCCCAACCCCTGGCGCGACCGACGCGTCCGAATCGCCGCCAACCTCGCCGTTGACGTGGACGCCATCACCCAGAACATCATGACCGGGCGCGAGAACTACACCTACACGCTCTCGGCCGGTCAGTTCGGCTTCCCCGAGGACCTCAAGGAGCAGCGCTGGGGCTACGACCCCGAGGAAGCGCGGCGGCTGCTCGCCGAGGCCGGCTACGCCGACGGCGTCGAGACCGACCTGATCTACCTCAGCGGCCTCTACACCAACGACCAGCTCTTCATGGAAGCGATCGCCGAAATGTGGCGCGAGGTCGGCTTCGTCGTCAACCTGATCCCCGAGGACATCTCCAAGTTCCTCGGGGAAGCGCGCGACAAGGTGCTCACCGCGCCCTACCTGTTCCCCCAGTCGGCGGGCTTCACCTCGCTCGGCTCGTTCGCGATCAGCGTCGACAGCGCAGCCACCTACGAGCACAAGGTCGAGGTGCTCTCCGACGAGCGCGCCGAGGCGGACCGGTTGATCGCCGAGGCCAAGACCGAGTTCGACCCCGACCGCCGCGCCGAGCTGCTCGGCGAAGTGGTGCGCATCCACTACCTTGAGGCATCATGGGTCTTCCTCTTCGAACTCGTGCAGACGCATGTCGCGACGACCCGCCTGGAGTGGGACCCGTTCTTCCTCCAGCCGCCCTCGGTCGAACTCTGGAAGCTGCGCGCGCGCAAGACCTAGCCGGCCCGCGGCGGCGCGGCGGGCAACGATCGAGCCGGGAAGCGTGAGATGATCGCGCACCTCGTCCCACGCTTTCTGCAGTCCATCGCCGTCGTCTTCGTCGTCGTCTCGCTCGTCTTCGTCGGCACCCGCCTGATCGGCGATCCGATCAAGGCCTACTCCGCGCGCAACGCGACCGAAGAATCGATCGAGGCCGCCCGCGAGCGACTCGGTCTGCTCGATCCCATGATCGTGCAGTACGGCAAATTCCTTGCCAATGTCGTGCAACTCGACTTCGGCGACTCGATCTTCTCCGAGCGGCCCGCCTGGAACGAGGTGCGCGGGCGGCTCTGGGCGACCGTGCAGCTCAGCATCGCCGCGTTCGTCCTGATCATCGCGATCGGCGTCCCGATTGGAGTGCTGGCCGCCGTTCGCCGCGGTACCATCCCCGACCTCTTCGCGCGCGTGCTCGCGCTGGTCGGCCAGGCCATGCCCAACTTCTGGCTCGGTCTGCTGCTGATCTTCATCTTCTCCGTGCAGCTCGGCTGGCTGCCGACCGGCGGGCGCGGCGGCTTCGAAAACCTGATCCTGCCCGCGATCACGCTGGCCGGCTTCGGCGCCGCCAGCGCTATGCGGCTGACCCGCTCCGGCATGCTCGACGTGCTCAACAACGATTACATCCGCACCGCGCACGCCAAGGGGCTCGCCGGCCGCACGGTGATCCTGCGCCACGCGCTGCGCAACGCCCTGCTCGGGCTCGTCACCGTGCTCGGCATCACCCTGGCCCAGCTGCTCGCCGGATCGATCATCATTGAAGTCGTCTTTGCCTGGCCCGGCGTCGGCCGCCTGATCTTCCGCTCGATCAGCCTGCGCGACTTCCCCGTCATCCAGGTCGGCGTGCTCGTGATCGCCGTCTGGTTCGTGGTCATCAACATCCTCGTCGACCTCTCCTATAACTTCCTCGATCCGCGCATTCGAGTGGGGACTAGCGCATGAGCCTGGACACCGCCGAGGCGTCGGGCGGCGTGGCGGCGGCCGTGAGCCGACGCCGTCCGCTGCGCCAGCGCCTGCCGCGCGGCTGGCCCCTGCTGCTGCTCTACCTCACGATCGTCGGCGTCTTCGTCTTCGCCGGCATCTTCGCCGACTGGATCACGCCCCACGATCCGACCGATCAGACGCTGGTCAATCGACTCGCCGATCCCGTCTGGCAAGCCGAAGGCAGCTGGGAGCACGTATTCGGCACCGACGGACTCGGCCGCGACACGTTCAGCCGCCTGATCAAGGGCAGCCAAACCTCGCTGATCGTGATCGCCACCGCGATCCCCGGCTCGCTGGTGCTGGGCACCGCGATCGGGCTGCTCGCCGGCTGGCGGCGCGGTCTGTTCGACTCCTTCGCAATGCGCCTCGTCGAAGTCCAGCTCGCCTTCCCCGCCCTGCTCTTCGCGCTGCTGATCGCGGCGATGCTCGGCCCCTCGCTGCGCAACGTGATCGTGATCCTGATCGTCTTCCTCTGGGCCCCCTATGCGCGGCTGGTCCGCGCCGAGGTGCTCAGCCTGCGCGAGCGCGAGTTCATCCTCGCCGCCCGCACCATCGGCGCCGGCGACATCCGCCTGATGACGCGCCACCTCCTCCCCAGCGTCGTCAACTCGATCACCATCCTCGCCACGCTCAACATCTCGATCGTGATCATCGCCGAAGCCTCGCTCTCCTTCCTCGGCGCGGGCGTCGGCCCCGAGACGATCTCATGGGGCAAGATGGTCTCCGAAGGCCGCGACCTGCTCAAAATCCGCTTCTGGCTCACGGGCGTCCCGGGCATCACCATCATGATCGTCGCGCTCGTCGGCAACCTGCTTGGCGACTGGCTGCGCGACTACCTTGACCCCACCCTGCGCAACGTCCAGTGACGCGCCGCGTCGCCCCAGGCTCGGAGCCGCCCATGTCCCGGCAAGCATCTTGGCAAACCGAACTCGACGAAATCGAGCGCCGCGCCGAGCTGGCGCGGCAGATGGGCGGCCCCGACAATGTCGCCTTCCACAAAAGCCGCGGCAAGCTCACCGTGCGCGAGCGAATCGACCTGCTCGTCGACCCCGGCGGCTTCAGCGAGACCGGCGTCCTCGCCGGCCGCCCCGAGTGGGACGGCAACGAGCTGGCCGCGCTGACGCCCGCCAACAGCGTCGTCGGCGTCGCGCTCGTCAACGGGCGCAAGGTCGCCGTGCAGGGCGACGACTTCACAATCCGCGGCGGCTCCGCCGACGGCTTCGTCGGCGAAAAAGGCAGCTGGGCGATCCGCCACGCCTACATGAACCGCATCCCGTTCGTGCGCCTGCTCGACGCCACCGGCGGCAGCGTGCGCCACTTTGAAGAACTCGGCCGCACCTACGTCGTCGGTCCCGAAATCGGCGGCGGCGCAGGCGTCGACGATCTGCTCTGGCGCTCGCCCGTCGTCTCCGTCGTGCTTGGCTCGGTCGCCGGCGGCCCCGCCGTGATCGCTGCCGACTGCCACTTCAACGTGATGGTCAAGGACACCAGCCAACTCTTCGTCGGCGGCCCGCCTGTGGTCAAGGCCGGCCGCGGCCTGGACATCAGCAAGGAAGAGCTGGGCGGCGAGCAGGTGCATGTCTACGAGACGGGCGTCGTGCAAAACCTCGCCGACAGCGAAGCCGACGCGATGCAGCAGGCGCGCCGCTTCCTCAGCTACCTCCCGCAGAATGTCTGGGAGCCGCCCCCCCGCGCCGAAGAACCCAGCGACCCGCCCGATCGCCGCGAGGAAGCGCTGCTCTCCCTCATTCCGCGCAACCGCCGCCGCATCTACGACCCGCGCAAGATCCTCGAGCTGACGCTTGACTGCGGCTCGTTCTTCGAAATCCAGCCGCACTGGGGCCGCGCGCGAATCACCGGCCTTGCCCGCGTCGACGGCTACCCCGTCGGCGTGATGATCAACGAGCCCAGCCAGAACGGCGGCTCGACCAACCGCCAGGCCGCCGAAAAAGTCACCCGCCTGGTGCAACTCTGCGACACGTTCCACCTGCCGCTCGTCTACTTCTGCGACGAGCCCGGCTTCTCCGTCGGTCCCGCCGACGAGCGCAGCGGGCTGATTCGCACCGGCGCGCGCCTGATGCTGATCACCCGCCTCTCCGAAATGCCCTACCTCGTCTTCATCACCCGCCAGGCCTACGGCGTCGCCGGCGGACTGCAATTTCGCCGCGGCAACGCGCTTTACCGCCGCTACGCCTGGCCCTCGGCGCAGTGGGGCTCGATGCACATCGAGGGCGGCGTCTCCGCCGCCTACCGCCGCGAAATCCGCGAAGCGCCCGACCCTGAGGCCAAACGCGCCGAGATCGAAGCGCGGCTCAACGAAATCCGCTCGCCTCTGCGCACCGCGCACGCCTTCGGCATCGAGGACATCATCGATCCGCGCGACACCCGCCCGCTGCTGGTCGACTTCGTGCGCGACGCGCAAGCGCACATCGCCGCCCAACTCGGCCCGACCAGCCGCATTCCCTACCTGCCCTGATCCGAAACGCGACCGCCGCCGCTGCCTATCATCGCCCCAAAGGAGCACGATGCCCACCACCAAGCCAACGCCCAGCCCCCCAATCAAGAGCCTGCTCGTCGCCAACCGCGGCGAGATCGCCATCCGCATCATCCGCGCCGCCCGCGAGCTGGGCATCCGCGCCGTCGCCGTCTACTCGCCCGACGACGCGGCCTCGCTGCATGTCCGCCGCGCCGACGAAGCGCACGAGCTCAGCGGCGTCGGCGCGCGCGCCTACCTCGATGTTGAAGCGATCGTTGAAGCCGCCAAAGCGACCGGCTGCGACGCGCTGCACCCCGGCTACGGCTTCCTCGCCGAAAGCCCCGCACTCGCCCGCCGCTGCGCCGCGGACGGGATCGCCTTCGTCGGTCCCTCGGTCGACTCACTCCAGCTGTTCGGCGACAAAGCGAGTTCGCGGCGGCTCGCCGCCGAGCTCGATGTCCCCGTCCTGCCCGGCAGCGCCGCCGCCGTTTCGCTCTCCGAGGCGGAGCAGTTCTTCGGCTCGCTCGGCGAGGGCGGCGCGATGGTGATCAAGGCCATCGCCGGCGGCGGCGGACGCGGAATGCGCGTTGTCACCGCCGCCGACCAAATCGCCGAGGCCTACGCGCGCTGCCAATCGGAAGCGCAGGCCGCCTTCGGCGACGCGGTGGTGATGGTCGAGCGGCTCTTGCCCCGCGCCCGTCATGTCGAGGTGCAGGTGATCGGCGACGGCAGCGGCGCGGCCGCCCATCTGGGCGAGCGCGAATGCAGTCTCCAGCGCCGCCACCAGAAAGTCGTTGAATGGGCGCCCAGCCCCTTCCTCAGCGCCGACGCGCGCCAGCGCCTGACCGCTGCCGCCGTTCGCATGGCCACCGCAGTCAACTACCGCAGCCTCGCCACCTTCGAGTTCCTCGTCGACGCCCGCGACGAGCGCGACTTCGCCTTCATCGAAACCAACCCGCGCCTGCAGGTCGAGCACACCGTGACCGAGGAGGTCGTCGGCGTCGATCTGGTGCGCGCGCAGCTGCGCATCGCCGCCGGCGAATCGCTCGCCGAGATCGGCCTGACGCAGGACGACATCCCCGCTCCGCGCGGCTACGCAATCCAGTCCCGCGTGAACATGGAGCGAATCGAGGCCGATGGCGAAGTCCGCCCCGCCGGCGGGATGCTCACCGCCTACGAGCCGCCTTCCGGTCCCGGCGTGCGCGTCGACGGCTACGGCTTTCCCGGCTACGCATCAAACCCCAATTTCGACTCGCTGCTGGCGAAACTGATCACCCACTCGCCGTCCGGCGATTTCCCCGACGCGCTGGCGCGCGCCCGCCGCGCGCTGGCTGAATTCCGCATCGACGGCATCGAAACCAACCTCGATTTCCTCGACCGCGCGCTCGCGCACGAGGACTTCGCAAACGGAAACATCTATACGCGCTGGGTGGACGACCATAGCGCCGAACTAGCCGCCCCTCTCGCAGAGCCGCCGAGCGCGAACGGGCAATCGCAGCAGACGGCAGCCGCCGGCCTGGCCGGCGCGCAACTCGATACCCGCGATCCGCTCGCGGGATTGAACTACTTCCGCGAGGGCGCGGGCACCCGCGACCGCAGCGCCGTTACCGCCGCCGCCCCCGGCGCGCACCCCGTGCCTCACATCGTCGGGCCGCCCAACACCGCGCCCGTGCGCTCCCCGCTGCAGGGCACGATCATCGAGATCCTCGCCGCCGAGGGCGACGCCGTGCGCGAAGGCCAGCAGCTGTTCGTAATGGACTCGATGAAGATGGAACACGTCATCCAGTCCGACATCGCCGGCTACCTGCGTCAACTCACCGTCGCGCAGGGCGATGTCGTCTACGAAGGCCACCCGCTCGCCTTTATCGAAGAGGCTGATGTGGGCGGCGCGATCGAGCAGCGCGAAGAGCAGATCGATCTCGATTACATCCGCCCCGACCTACAGGAACTGTTCGACGCGCTCGCGGCGGGCAAAGACGAGCAACGCCGCGAGTGGGTCGAGCTGCGCCACGCGAAAGGCAAGCGCACGCAGCGCGAAAGCCTGGCCGACTTGGTCGATCCCGGCAGCTGGGTCGAGTTCGGCGAGCTCGTCCTGCCCGCGCGCCATCGAATCATGTCCGACGAAGAAATGCGCCGCCGCGCCCCCGCCGACGGAATGATCACCGGTATCGGCACTGTGAACAGTGATCTCTTCCCCGAAGATCGCGCGACCACGCTGGTCGCCATGTACGACGAAACCGTTTGGGCCGGCACGCAGGGGATGATGGGGCATCAGAAGACCGACCGAATCATCAAGTTCGCCGAAGAACAGGCCACCCCGCTGATCGTCTGGGCCGAGGGCGCCGGCGGACGCTCCGGCGATACCGACTTCTCCGATATCTCCGCGGCCGGCCAGTGGGTGCCGACCTACGACATGATGGCGCGGATCAGCGGCACCGTGCCGATGATCGGCATCACCGCCGGGCGCACCTTCGCCGGCAACGCTTCGATCCTCGGCATCACCGACTGCATCATCGCCACCCGCGACGCCAATATCGGTATGGGCGGCCCCGCCACCATCGAAGGCGGCGGACTCGGACTCTTCACGCCCGAAGAGATCGGCCCAATGTCCGACCTCGGCCCCGCGGGCAGCGTCGACATCCTCGTCGATGACGAATACGAAGCAATCGCCGCCGCCAAGCAGTATCTCTCCTATTTCCAGGGCTCGATCTCCGACTGGGAATGCGTCGACCAGCGCCTCCTCCGACACGCGATCCCCGAAAACCGCAAGCGCCCCTTTGACGTCCGCAAGGTGATTGAGCAGCTCGCCGATACCGGATCGGTGCTGGAGCTGCGCGCCGAATTCGGCGTCGGCATCATCACCTCGCTGATCCGCATCGAGGGGCACTCGATCGGACTGATCGCCAACAACAACCAACACCTCGGTGGCGCGGTCGACAGCCCCGGCGCGGACAAACTCTGCCGCTTCGCTCAACTCTGCGACTGCTTCAACATTCCCATCGTGGTGCTCGTCGACACGACCGGGATGATGGTCGGCCCCGACGTCGAGCGCACCGGCCTGGCGCGCAAGTGCAATAACGTGTTCGTCACCCTGGCCAACGCGCAATCGCCCCGCTTCACCATCATCCTGCGCAAATCCTACGGCCTCGCCGCGCAGGCGATGATGACCGGCAGCTCGCGCGCGCCCCTCTTCGCGCTTGCCTGGCCCACCGCCGAACTGGGCGGTATGAACCTCGAAGCCGCCGTCCGCCTCGGCCAGCGCGCGGAACTCGCCGCGATCGAGGACGTCGAAGAGCGAGCCGCGCGCTACGAAGCGCTGGTCGCCGAAGCCTACCGCCGAGGCAAGGGCATCAACGCCGCCTCGGTGCATGAGAACGATGGCGTGATCGATCCCGCTGACACCCGCCGCTGGATCGCGCGCGGCCTGATGGCCTGCGAAAATCCCGAGCCGATCCGCCGCGGCCGCCGCCCCAACATCGATACCTGGTAGCGCCGGAAACGAGGGACAGGCCATGCCCGCATCCGATCCGCTCCCGCTGCACGGCGTCCGCGTCCTCGACCTTGCCGATCACCGTGCCGCACTCGCCGGCCGCCTGCTCGCCGACCTCGGCGCGAACGTAACCATGATCGAGCCGCCGCAAGGCGTCGACACCCGCCGCCGCGCCCCATTCGTCGATGATCAGCCGGGCCTCGAACGCTCCTGGCAACACCTCTATTTCAACGCCAACAAACAGTCGCTCATTGTCGATCTCGAAAGCTCGGACGGTGTGGAGCGTTTGCGCGAAATGTCGCGCGCCGCCGACATCCTGATCGAAACCCGCCAGCCCGGCGAGCTTGCGGCGCTCGGACTCGGTTACGACGACCTGCGCGCGATCAACCCGCACCTGATCTACATCTCGGCAACGCCCTACGGCCAGCGCGGCCCGAATCACAACTGGCGCGCCACCGACCTCACCGCGCAGGCGGCGGCGGGATTGCTCCGCATCTCCGGCGACGCCGACGATCCGCCCACCCGCGGGCCCTCTCACACCGCGCACGCGATGACCGGGTTGACGGCCGCCAGCGCCGCGATGATTTGCCTGCACGGGCGCGATCGGTCGCCCGCCCGCCCCGGCGCGCAGATCGACATTTCAATGCAGGAGGCCACGTCGTTTCTGGTCGTGCAAACCTCAAATCCAAATGTCTGGCTCTGGCGCGGCGAGCGGCCCGTCCGACCCGCGCTCAGCCAGACGATGCGCTGTATGGACGGCAAGTGGGCCGCCTGCAACATTCGCGGCGACGGACTCGATACCTTCCTCCCGCTGCTCGACGCCGTGGGCATCGAGCACGGCCTCACGCCCGACGACTGGCTCGTCCTCCACGCCGGCGACCGCGCGGTCTGGCGTTACCTCGACAACCCGCTCCAGGACCTCGCCAAGCTACTCGCCGCGCGGATGACGCGCGACGACTTCCTCCGCGCCCTGCGCGAGGGCCGGCACCCCGCGATGCCCACCTATAGCTTCGACGAGTTCGCCGACTCGGAGCACTACCAACAGGCGCAGCAGTTCCGCGATGTCCATATCGCTCAACTGGGCCACACGCTGAGCTACAGCCGCAGCCCGCTCGATCCCGTCCAGTCGCCGCTGCCGATCGCGCCCGCGCCCACGCTCGGCTCCGCTAAACCAGCCCCGCCCGCCGCCGACGGTCCGCGCCCCTCCAGCCCGCAGCAAATGCCGCTCCAGCCTCTTGCCGGCATCCGCGTGATCGATCTCTGCTGGGTGCTCGCCGGACCGCTCGGCTCGCGCATCCTCGCCAACTTCGGCGCCGAAGTGATCAAGGTCGAATCAGTCGCCCGCATCGATCCGCTGCGCAACCAGCCGCTGCCCGGCGGGCGCTTCGACGTCGACCTGCCCGACCTCTTCAACGACGCCAATACCAACAAAAAGTCGGTAACGATCGACCTCAGCACGGAGCGCGGCAAAGAACTCCTGCGCGATCTCGCAGTGACCGCCGATGTCGTACTCAACAACTACAGCGCCGGCTCGATGGAGCGTATGGGCCTACCCTACGAGCAGCTGCGCGAGCGCAACCCCGGGTTAATCCTGCTGCACCTGCCCGGCGTCGGCGGCGACAGCCCCTGGCGCAAGCTCCCCACGCTCGGCAATCTGCTGATGGCCGCCTCGGGGATGAACTTCCTGATGGGCTTCCCCGGCCGCCCGCCGCGCGGCGTCGGCGTCGCCTACCCCGATTTCACCTCGCCGCACCTGCTCGTCGTCAGCGTGCTCGCCGCCCTCCGCGCGCGCGAACGCAGCGGCCTCGGGCGCGAAATCGAACTCTCCCAACTCTCCGCTACCGTCGCCCTCGCCGGCGCGGAGTGGATGCGCTACGCCCGCGACGGCCGCATGCCCGAACCGCCCGGCAACCGCGATCCCAACCTCTGCCCGCACGGCGTCTATCCCACCAACGAGGGCGCAGAAGACGACGACCAATGGGTCGCAATCGCCGTGGACGGCGACGACCAGTTCGCCGCCTTCGCCGCCGCGATCGGCCAACCCGAGCTCGCCGCAAACCCCCGCTTCGCCGACCACGAACGGCGCAAAACCAACGAAGATCAACTCGACGCGATCATCGTCGAATGGACCAAACCCCGCGATCGCTGGGACATCGCCGCACAGCTGCAAGCCGCCGGCGTCGCCGCCAGCCCGGTCGAAGACCTGCGCGACATGATGGAGCTCGACGAGCACTTCAAAGGCCACTACCAACACCTGCGCCAACCGACCGCGCCCGACTTCCCCATCGCCGTCGACGGCGAGGCGATCCGCTTCACCCACGAAGACGACCGCATCCTCGCCCGCGCCCCAACGCTTGGCGAGCACAACGAATACGTCCTCCGCGACCTGCTCGGCCTCCCCCAAGACGAGCTCGACGCCCTCATACTCGACGGCATCATCGCCTGACTCGCTACTCTGATCGCACACACACCCCCACGAAACGGAGCACCCTATGTCCTGGCGGCCCAAGCGCATGAAGTTCGGCATCTTCCTCGCGCCTTTCCACCGCGTCGGCGAGCACCCCACGCTCGCGCTCAAGCGCGACATGGAACTGATCGAAACGCTCGACGAGCTCGGCTATGACGAAGCCTGGATCGGCGAGCACCACTCCTTCGCTCGCGAGCTGATCTCCAACCCCATGATCTTCATCGCTGCCGCCGCCGAGCGCACCAAGCACATCAAGCTCGGCACCGGCGTCGTCTCGCTGCCCTACCACAACCCGCTGATGATCGCCGACGACCTGCTCCAGCTCGACCACATGACCCGCGGGCGCGTGATGCTCGGCGTCGGCCCCGGCGCGCTCACCTCCGACGCCGTGCAGATGGGCATCCCCCCCGAAACCCAGCGCCGCCGAATGGCCGAGGCGCTCGACGCAATCGTCCAACTCGCCCGCGCCGACGAGCCCGTCACGATGGAGACCGACTGGTTCTCGCTCACCGAGGCGCGCCTGCAGATGTCCTGGTACTCCGACCCGCACCCGGAGATGGCCGCCGCCGTGATCCTCACGCCCGCCGGCCCGCAGCTGGCCGGCAAGCACGGCATCGGCCTGCTCTCCGTCGCCGGCGCGGAGGACGAGGGGCTGCGCCGCGTCTGGGACTGGGCCGAAGAGTCCGCCGCCGAGCACGGCCGGAGCGTCAGCCGCGCCCAGTGGAAGGTCGTGATGGCGATCCACATCGCCGAGACGCGCGAGCAGGCGATCAAGGAAGTCGCCGCCGGCTACCTCGCCCGCGCCTACGTCGGCGACGCCGGCAACCCCAACGCCGCCGGCGGTCTCTTCGCCGCGCAGGCGCCCACGATCGAGGAAGCGATCGACCGCAACCAGGTGATCGTCGGCTCGCCGCAGGACGCGATCGAGCAGATCGAAGCCCTGCAGGAGCGCTCCGGCGGCGTCGGCGGTCTGCTCGGCATGGCCCACGAGTGGGCCGGCACGCAGGAAACCCAGCGCTCCTACGAACTGCTGATGCGCTACGTCGCCCCCCGCTTCCAGGGCCAACTCGAGCGCATCGTCGCCTCGCGCGACTTCGTCGAGCAGCGCCAACTCGACATCTTCGGCGCGAGCGGCAAGGCGATGGCCAAGGCGTTCGAGGACTCCGGCAAGGAGCTGCCCGACGCCTTCCGCGAGGGTCTCGAGCAGATGGAGAAGGTGCGCGAGGCGCGGGAGTCACAGGGTGCCGCGCCGCAGCCGGCCGGCGACTAGCGCGGCGGCGCAGGCGTGCAAACCATCGTCGCGCTGGGCGGCGACCTGCGCGACTCCCAGCTCGTCCGCTCCGCGCTGCGCGGTGCCGGGCTGATCATCGCCGCCGACAGCGGCGCGGAGCGCCTGGCCGCAATCGGCATCCAGCCGCATCTGATCATCGGCGACTTCGACTCGCTCGACCCCGCCGAGCTCTTCCGCCTGCGCGCCGCCGGCGTCGAGGTCGTCGAGCACCCCGCGCCGCAGCAGCGCACCGACGCCGATGTCGCCCTCGAGCTGGCGCTGCGGCGTGGCGCGACCTCGGTGATCGTGCTCGGCGCGCTGGGCGGCGCGCGGATCGATCACACGCTCGGCAACCTCAGCCTGCTCTCCCACCCCGGCCTGCGCCAAATCCCCACCTGGGCGGTCGACGGCTGGAGCGCGCTCACCATCCTGCGCGGCAACGGCATCCGCGAAACCCACTTCCACGGCCAGCCCGGCGACTACGTCTCAATCATCCCCCTCAGCGCCCGCGTCGAAGGCGTCACAACCATCGGCCTAAAGTGGCCGCTGGACAACGCAGTATTGGAGCAAGGCCAGGTCCAAGCCGTCTCCAACGAGCTGATCAACGACCGCGCCATGATCCAAATCCAAAGCGGCCTAGCCGCCGCCACCCACCACTTCCGCACGAAGCGCCTCCCCTAGCGCCTGCGCCCCCTCCGCCATCATTCCTGCGCAGGCAGGAACCCACGATCTCCCACCCCACTTCCCCCATCCCTCCCCCCTTTTAGGGGGGAGGCTAGGTGGGGGGTGGGACGCACCGAGCGACTACCAGCGATCGTTCGCGCCCCACTCGCCCTCGCTGCGCCTCGACCGCCACACCGCGCATCCCATCCACCGTCATTCCCGCGCCCCCCTCCCCGTCATTCCTGCGCAGGCAGGAACCACCGCGCGCACCCCCACTTCCCCCAACTCCTGCTACACTCACACTAGAACAGGAGTGCCGAACCATGCCCCTCCTCCCGCAACACCGCCGACCCGCCCCCCTTCCGTCATTCCTGCGCAGGCAGGAACCCAACCTCGCCATCGCTGACCAAAACTTGACAGGGGTTGACACCAGGTTGACAGCGCTTGACACCAGGTTGACAAAAGTTGACAAGGGTTGCCAAAAGTTGACACCGTCAACCCCCGCCCCAACCCAAAACCCCAGCAAAACACAGCAAAACCGTAACCGCACCCCCCATCCCAACACCCCCAGCGTCAACCCTCGCTGTCAACCCCTCCGGCACACCCCGAACAACCCTGAACAAATCCGAACAAACCTGAACAAACCCGAACACCGCCGAACGCCCCGACCAGATAGTGAGGCCGCCCAATCACCCCCCAACACCCCGAAAAAAACAAACCCCGAACACCGTCGTCGCCGCCCGCCCGCGCGGTTCCTGCCTGCGCAGGAATGACGGGGAGAGGCGCAGGAATGACGGAACGGGGGGCGGGCATGACGGTTGGGGGGTGGCGGGTATGGCGGGTATGGCGGGGGGAGGGTCGGTGCTGCGAGTGGGGGTTGGTGCGCGGCTCGCTGCCTCCCACCCCCCACCTAACCTCCCCCCTAAAAGGGGGGAGGGATGAATTGGGGAAGAGGGTGCGTGGGGGTGTGGGGGTGCGTGGTTCCTGCGTGCGCGGTTCCTGCCTGCGCAGGAATGACGGGGAGAGGCGCAGGAATGACAGAACGGAGGGAGCAGGAATGACGCTTTTTGGGTGGCCGGAATGAGGGGGAGGGACCGGAATGGGGTGCGCGCGCATGCGCCTGCACGCCCGCCCGCGTCTGTGCGCCCGCCCGCGCCTATGCGCGCGCATGCACCTGCGCGCCCGCGTATGCCCGCATACCCGCGCACCAGGCAACTCCCCCAAGAACATTCATCCCTCCCCCCTTTTAGGGGGGAGGTTAGGTGGGGGGTGGGATGCCGCGAGCGTCTACCAGCGATCGTTCGCGCCCCAATCGCCCACGCTGCGCCTCGACCGCCACACCGCGCATCTCATCCACTGTCATTCCGGCGCATTCCTCTCGTCATTCCTGCGCAGGCAGGAACCTGCGATCTCCCACCTCACTTCCCCACCTCCCCTTCCCCAATTCATCCCTCCCCCCTTTTGGGGGGGAGGTTAGGTGGGGGGTGGGATGCCGCGAGCGTCTACCGGCGGCCGAGTGTGCGCCTGCGCTCCATTCCGTCATTCCGGCCCGCGCGGTTCCTGCCTGCGCAGGAATGACGGGAGGGGGTTAGGGGGTGAACCAGATGACGGAGTTGGGGTGGATGGTGAAGTCGATGGACTCGGGGCCGGCTTGCTCGCTGTAGCGGTGCCAGCGGCCGCCTTGCCAGAGGCTGACGGTGTTCAGGCCGGGCAGCTCGGCCAGCAGGGCGGAGGCGCGCACGGGCGCTTGGCCGACCCAGGTGTTCGCGCCGATGATGTTGGGCGAGGCGAGCGAGTCGGCCAGGCTGGGCGGGGGGGCGGGCGGCGGCGCCAGATAGATCAGCGTCGCGTCGGCGATGCTGTTGTCGTCGCCGGTTGCGGCTTGCACTGTCGTGCCGCCGGGCGCGACTACCAGGTAGGTGGCCGAGGCCTGGCCGGCCTTTGTGGTCCGCTCCGCGGAGCGCTGGATGATGGTCACGCCCACGCCGAGCGGGGTCTCGCTCCAGCGCACTGCGGTGCCGTCGGGCACGGGTTCGCCGGCGGCGTCCTGCACGGTCGCGGTGAGGCTGACTTCCTGCTGCAAGCCGATCGCGCCCTGCAGCTCGCTCAGGCTGAGCGAGGCGGGGCGGCCGCTGACCGAGAAGGTCTGCTCGGCGGCGAGCCGGCCGGCGCGCAGGCGGATGGTGTACTCGCCGTTGGGCAGCGGGTCGGTCGCGGGGCGGTTGATGTCGACCCGCACCTGCTCGTTGCCGGCGAGGTCAAGCGTGGGGACATCGCCGCCGAGGGGCCACTCCACCGCGATGCCGTTGGAGACGATGCGGCCGGCGGAGTCGACGACGTAGGCGGAAGGGCGGCCCAGGGGCAGGTCCACTTTGGCGCCCGCTTCGTCGGCGGCGGTCACGGCGAGCGTCAGTTCGTCGCGGCGGTCGGTGTCGCCGCCGCCGGCCTCGGCGCCCTCGGAGACCTCGGCGTTGACATTGAGCACGCTGGCGCGGGGCGCGGCGATCGCCAGCGCGACGGGCGGGCCGGCCATATCGATCGCGACCTGGTTCGAGGTCAGCAACTCGCCTTCCACGCCCTGCACCGTCGCATGGACGAGCGCCTTGCCCGTCGACCGGCCCGGGTGGGTCAGCTCGATCAGCAGTTCGTCGGAGTTGTCCACCGTGATCGCGGCGGGCGGGATCGAGCAGCTGTACTGCCCGTCCCCTGCGCTGCAAGCGCCGCCCGGCGCCAGCGAGCTCAGGCCGCCCAGGGTGGTTGCCAGCAGCACGTGGGAGACGCGGCCGGTCGCCGCGGGGTTGCCGTTTTGATCCAGAATTCGCAGGCGCAGCCGGGTCTTCTCGCCGCGCTCGATCAACGAGGGGAAGGGGCGGTCGTCCGCGGTCGAGGTCGTCCCCCGCCCGTCGCTGGCCAACTCCAGGCGCGCCTCCGCCAGCGCCGCCGCGTCGCCGATCCTGATCTCCAGCGTGTCCCGCAGCGTCACCTCGCTGTCCTCCACATCCTCCTGCTGCACCGTCACCTGCCCCGAGATCGTGAATGTCCCGTCCGTCGTTCCCTTGGGCACCACGACCTTGGCGTTGGCCAGCGTGATCGGGCAGGTCGTCGTGCTGATCCCGTCGACCACCTCGATCGTGCAGCCCGCGTCGCTGGTGACGATCGACCCGGCCTGGCCGAACACCACCTGCGCGCCGTTGTGGGCGTCTTTCAGGATCCACTGGACCCCGCCCCGCCGCGCAATCTCATCGGCGTCGTCAATGCTGCCGCTTGCCCACCTGCCGTTCGCGGGCAGCCGGAACACATGCACCCTGCTGTCCTCAGCCTCGACAATCGCCATTTCGCTGTGGTCGCCGCTGAACGCCATGTTGCCGCGCGAGGGGATATCGCCGACGTTTTCAATTATGGCGGTAGGCGTCATATACCCGCCCTCCAGCGCCTGCCAGGCTTCCACCGAAGACTGCTGGAAGATGTGGGCGCGCCCTTGGATACCCGGAGCGTTGTAGTCGCCGTCCGCGACCACGGTGGTCCCGTCCGGGGAGATCGCCAGACCCTCGCCGAGATAGCTGGATTGCGCGTTGGGCCAGAGTTGGTCGACCAGCACGGCGTCGGGCGCGGTGATGCGCCGCAGCGGGCCCGGCGAGTAGTGGGTCTCCGGGTTGAAGCTGCGCGCGTCGGTCCGCGCCGGGATGAGCGTTTTGGGGTTGCCATCGGCATCCCTGTCGGCGCGCGGCGCGGCGTTCCAGCCGCCCTCCGGCGCCACATAGACGTAGACTTCGCCCTTGTTATCGCGGTAGTACGTTGCACCGCTGTGCGCGAAGCTCCCGCCCGGCGTTTGCATGCTGAAATTCTTCTCGCTCGCCGGCACGGCCAAGACTCGCCCGTCGGCCGAGAGATCGATGTAGCGAATCCCCATCTCAGCGAGGTTGGGACCGTTATTCGTTTCCAGGAACGAGGAGACTCGCGAGCAGTAGGCGTCGCAGTCGGTGGCGGCGCTGGTGCGGCCGGTCGAGGTGTGGGTGAACGGCTTGTTCGCGTCGCTTGTGCCGAGGCTGGGCACGATCACCGGGGTCACCTTCACGCCGTCCTCATAGCGGATGTCGCCCCAGTTCCGGCCTGGCCCGTCGGGGCGGGTGTAGACGTAGACCGCGCCGATGATGTTCATTTTGGGCGCGGCGATCGCCAAGGTGCTGCCGTCGCGCGAGAGGGCCAGCGAGGAGCCGTATTCGGCCTGGATGGCGTGTTCGTGGCGATTGCGGACTTCGGCAAGGTCCGGCTCCAGCGTGACCTCCACCGAGGAAGGGTGATCGGCCCACTCCAAGCGGTAGACGTAGACCCGGCCGACGTGGCCATGCCCGCCCACCGTGTCCCAGGCGGAAGCGACGAACATCCAGGCGGTTGAGTCGGTCTCGTGCCAGAGACCGACCGAGTTGGAATATTGATGAACATCGAGTGAGACGGCTCCGAAGCCGAATCCATGGCCGGCTCCCGCGGTCGCGCCGGGCGGAGGCGTGACGGTACCCGTCGGCTGTTTTGTCCAGGCGTCGTAGATCTGCAGCTGCGCGCTGCCCGCCAGGGTGCGGGTGACGATGGTGCGCTCGTCGAACGCCCTGATGATGGCGTTGTTGGGCGCCGTGATTGCCGTGAAGCCGACGAGGTTGGTTTCGGGGATGGTCAGCCGCGAGCGGCCGGCGCTCTCCCAGGCGAGGCCGCCGCTCAGCCGCAGGTTGGACGGCCCGACGGAGGCGGCGGGGATCACCCAGCGTCGGTAGGGGTCGAAGGGTTCTTGGAAGCGGGCGGCGGAGAAGCGGAGGGCGGCGGTGACGGTGATTTCCTTGCCGGGCTGGACGATGTTGTCGGATGCGCCTTCAAGGCCGAGGACGAGCTCGAGGTCGTCGGGGAGTTTGTTGAGGTTGGCGAGGTGTTCATCGGCGGCGGCGTGGTTGAGGGAGAGTGCGGCGGCGGCGAGCAGGGCGAGGAGCGCGCCGAGGGCGAGTAGGTATCCCCCCCCCCCCCGATCGTGGTGCGAATCAGAGCGAGCATCGGACCCTCCGAGTTCGGTCGGCAACCCCAGCCCCCGCCAGGGTCGCGCTGGCGATCAGATTAGCCCAAACCCCCGCCCAGCGCACTAGGCCGTCCACCGTTGCCGCGCGCATCGCCCCAATCCCTCTCCCCTCTTCCCCAATTCATACCTCCCCCCTTTTAGGGGGGAGGTTAGGTGGGGGGAGCGGCGCCCCGAGTGACCACCAGCGATCGTTCGCGCCCCCACCCCCATCCGTCATCCCTGCGTCCCCCCTCTCGTCATTCCTGCGTAGGCAGGAACCCGCGCCCCCGTTCCTGCCTGCGCAGGAATGACGGAAAGAGAGTGGCAGGAATGACGGGAAAGCAGGAATGACGGAAGAGAGAGTGGCAGGAATGACGGGAAAGCAGGAATGGCGGAAGAGGGTGGGCGTCCGCTTGGGCGCTGGTGGACGCTCGGCGCCTCCCACCCCCCACCTAGCCTCCCCCCTAAAAGGGGGGAGGGATGAATTGGGGAAGGGGGTGTGGGTGGGAGGCGTGCGGGTTCCTGCCTGCGCAGGAATGACGGCACCTCCGCGGTTCCTGCCTGCGCAGGAATGACGGATGGGGTGCCTTTAGTAGGCGGGGGCCGGGGCGAGGGGGGTGTCGTCGGTCTTTTCGGTGACCAGGCAGTTGGTGGTGAGCACCATGCCGGCGATGGAGACGGCGTTTTCGAGGGCGGCGCGGGTGACCATTGCGGGGTCGGCGATGCCCATTTCGATCATGTCGCCGTATTCGCCGTTGGCGGCGTTGTAGCCGTAGTTGGGCGTCTCGCTGTCCTTGACGGACTGCACGATTACGGAGCCGTCCTGGCCGGCGTTGATGGCGATGCGGCGCATCGGCTCTTCCAGCGCGCGGTTGAGGATCGAGATGCCGGTCGCTTCGTCGCCGTCCAGTTCGACGCCGCCGAGCGCGGGGATGGCGTTGATCAGCGCGACGCCGCCGCCGGGGACCATGCCTTCCTCGACCGCCGCGCGGGTGGCCGAGAGGGCGTCTTCGACGCGGTGCTTGCGCTCTTTGAGTTCGACCTCGGTGGCCGCGCCGACCTTGATCACGGCGACGGAGTTGGAGAGCTTGCCCAGGCGCTCCTGGGCCTTCTCGCGGTCCCAGTCGCTCTTGGCCTGCTCGTAGACGTGGCGGATCTGGTTGACGCGCTCGTCGATTTCGGCGGCTTCGCCGCGGCCCTCGATGATGGTGCTCGCTTCCTTGCTGGCGACGAAGCGTCGCGCGCGGCCGAGGTCGGAGATTTCGGCGGTTTCCAGTTGGCCGCCGAGTTGCTCGCTGATCACGGTGCCGCCGGTCAGCGTGGCGATGTCGCCGAGGTTGTCCTTCTGGCGGTCGCCGAAGCCGGGCGCTTTGACGGCAATCACGTTGACGGTGCCGCGCAGCTTGTTGACCGCGAGGGTGGCAAGCGCTTCGCCGTCCACATCGGAGGCGATGATCACCAGGTTCTTGGTGACTTTCAGCACCTTCTCGAGCAGCGGCAGGATGTCGGCCACGGCGGAGACCTTCTTGTCGGTGACCAGGATGTAGGGCTCGTCGAGTTCGGCTTCCATGCGGTCGGGGTTGGTCACGAAGTAGGGGGAGATGTAGCCGCGGTCGAACTGCATGCCGTCGACGTACTCGACCTCGGAGCGGATGCCCTTGCCCTCTTCGACGGTGATCACGCCGTCCTTGCCGACCTTTTCCATCACCTCGCCGATCAGTTCGCCGATCGCCGGGTCGGCGGCGGAGATGCCGGCGATCTGCGACATTTGCTCGCGGGTGGTGACGCGGGTCGCGTTGTCGCGGATGTTGTCGGAGAGCACTTCGACGCCCTGTTCGAGGCCGCGCTTGAGCGCCATGGGGTTGGCGCCGGCGGCGACATTGCGCATGCCCTCGTTGACGATTGCCTGCGCCAGCACGGTGGCGGTGGTGGTGCCGTCGCCGGCGATGTCGTTGGTCTTCGAGGCGACTTCCTTGGCCAGCTGAGCGCCGATGTTGTGGAACGGCTCCTCGAGGTCAATGTCGCGGGCGATGGTCACGCCGTCGTTGGTGATGGTGGGCGCGCCGAAGGTCTTGGCCAGCACCACGTTGCGGCCCTTGGGGCCGAGCGTGATTTTCACCGCGTCGGCGAGGGCGTCGATCCCCTCGCGCAGCGCCTGGCGGGCTTCCTCGTCGAACAGCAGTGCCTTGGCCATTGGGCTTCCGTCTCCTTGTGGGCTGTAGCGCGCCGCTGCGCGCCGTCGGCTCCGATGCGATCGCTGGGTCTGCGGCTGGCACTCGCTTAGGGAGAGTGCCAGCAATGTGGATTGTCGCGCACTCCAAGCCCGCGCGCAAGTGGCTGCGTCAAGCTCAATACAGGCGCAACCGCCGTCGGCTCAGGGCAGCAGCCAGGCGAGGCGGCGGAGCGGACCATAACGGGCGACCACGACCGCCTCGATCTGCTCCTCAGGGACGACTCCGTAGGCGCGGCTGTCGGTGCTGCGCGGCGGGTTGTCGCCCAGCAGGAACCAGCCGCCGGATTCGCGCATGGCGACGCGCTTAATCGAAAGCCGCCGGCCGGCGCGGGGCTGGCGGAAGACGACGATGCGTCCGGGCGCGGGCGGCAGCAGGCGGGCGGAGACGCCCAGCAGCCAATCGCCCTCGCGCAGTGTGGGCGACATGCTGTCGCCCTCAACCGCGTAGGCGGCGAACAGCCAAGGCCGTCGGGGCCGCCGGGGCCGCCCAAGTCGTGTGGGCGGGCTAGAAGTCGTCGAAATCGAAATCGTCGTGGCTGTGGCCGTGATCGTGGCCGTGCCCGCCCATGCCGGGCATGCCGCCCATTCCGGCCATGTCGTCCATCCCGCCGAAATCGAAGTCGTCGAGGGAGGAGGATGCGGCGCCGGTGTGGATCGCCACGCCCGCGCCGAAGACGCGCGCGCCCGCGCCGCCGTCTTTGGGGCAGGGCGGCGTTTCGGGCGCCTGCCCCATTCGCGCGATCAGCTCAAAGGTCTCGCCGCATTCGCCGCAGCGGTAGTCGTAGGCCGGCATCGGTGGTCGCTCCTCTCCAGCTAGAGGCAGCATAACGCGCCTATCCTGCGAGTCAGCCCGCGAGCAAGTAGGGGAGCTCGAGATGCCGGACATCCGCGACTTCTGCGACCGACTCTGGAACGGCGAGATCGACACGATCCGCGAGGCGCACCCGATCGGCGGGATGTGGAACGAGCGGCGCCCGGACGAGATCGCCGAGGGGCTGCTCTATTACAAGTCGGTCGCCAGCGCCAACACGCTGGACACGGGCGACGGTCTGGTGATGCTCGACACGGGCACGGAGCAGGACGCGGAGCCGATCTTCGAGGGCGTGCGCCGCTGGCGGCCCGACGCGCCGTTGGCCGCGGCGGTGTTCTCGCACCACCACGTCGATCACGTGTTCGGCGTGAACCGCTTTGACGCCGAGGCGGCCGAGCGCGGCTGGCCCCGCCCGATTGTCTATGGGCAGCGGCAGATCGCGGCGCATTTCGACCGCTACAAGCGCACGCCGGGCTACAACACGGCGATCAACTCGCGCCAGTTCATGCGCCCCGGCATGGAGGCCGGCGGCTGGCTGGGCTGGCCGAGTGAGTTCCGCTATCCGGATGTGGAGTTTGAGCAGCGGCTGCGCTTTCAGCGTGGCGCCTGCACATTCGAGCTGACACACACGCGCGGCGAAACCGAAGACGCGGTCTGGACCTGGGTGCCCGAGCGGCGGCTGCTCTGCCCCGGCGATCTGTTCATCTGGGCGGTGCCCAACGCGGGCAATCCGCAGAAGGTGCAGCGCTGGTGCTCGGAGTGGGCCGCCGGTCTGCGCGAGATGGCGGCGCTGGGCGCGGAGACGATGCTGCCCGGCCACGGCTTTCCCATCTTCGGCGCGGAGCGAATCCGCCAGGCGCTGACCGACACCGCCGACCTGCTCGACGCGATCGAGTCGCGCACGCTCGCGCTGATGAACGAGGGCGCGACGCTGGATCGCGTGCTGCACGAGATCGAGCTGCCCGCCGAGTTGCTCGAAAAGCCCTACCTGCGCTCGGCCTACGACCACCCGGAGTTCATCGTGCGCAATGTCTGGCGCTTCTACGGCGGCTGGTACGACGGCGAGCCCGACCGTCTGCTGCCCGCGCCCCGCGCTGCGGAAGCGGCCGAGTGGGTCACGCTGGCCGGCGGGCTGCGGCCCGTCTTGGAGCGGGCGCGGGCGCATCTCGACCACGGCAATCTGCAGCTCGCCTGCCACCTGATCGAGCACGCCGCCGCCGCCGCTCCGAGCCCGGAGGTGCACGAGCTGCGGGCGCAGATCTACGACGCGCGCACCGCCGAGCAGGATTCGTCAATGGCGAGAGGCATCTTCGCCTTCGCCGCCGCATCGTCGCGCCAGGGCAAGCGCGATGTCTTCAACTCCTAACCCGCGTTCACACTTGCCGCTAACTGCTGGCCCAGCACCCGCCCTTTGCCCCAATTCATCTCTCTCCTCTCCCCTGAGAGTGGGAGGTTGCGAGTGGGCGGCGGCGGTGTTCGGGATTCTTTTTTTCGGGGTGTTCGGGGGTGATTCGGGGGTGCTCCTATCTGGTCGGGGCGTTCGGCGGTGTTCGGGTTTGTTCGGATTTGTTCAGGTTTGTTCGGGTGTGTTGGAGGGGTTGACAGCGAGGGTTGACGCTGGGGGTGTCAGGGTGGTGGGTGCGGTTGCGGTTTTGCTGTGTTTTGCTGGGGTTTGGGGTTGGGGCGGGGGTTGACGGTGTCAGCTTTTGGCAACCCTTGTCAACTTTTGTCCACCTGGCGTCAACCTCTGTCAAGGTTTGGTCAGCGTTGGCAAGGTTGGGGTTGACGGCGTCGATGTGGAGGGCGTGGCGGCGTGGTGGGGAGAGAGGCATGGTTCGGCACTCCTGTTCTAGTGTGAGTGTAGCAGGATTTGGGGGAAGCGGGGATGGGGTGGTTCGCTAAGTTGGCGCTTGGCGTGCGGGGCTGGCGGTGGCGGCTCGGTGCGTCTCACCCCCCACCTAACCTCCCCCCTTCCAAGGGGGGAGGGATGAATTGGGGATGGGAGAAGTTGGGTGGTGGTAGTGGGTTCCTGCCTGCGCAGGAATGACGGTGGGGACGCAGGAATGACGGTGGCGCATGGGCGATCGAGGCGTGCAGGGCCGGCGGTGGCGGCTCGGTGCTCCGCCCTCCTCCTAACCTCCCCCTTCAAAGGCGGGAGAGACCGGAAAGGAGTAGGAGGTGGGCGTTAGGCTGGCAGCTGCGGCAAGTGTGAACAGGCCCCGCGCGTAAGATCGGACGCGCAACTACGGACGAGGTGCGCGCATGCCGGAGCCCAGCGACCGCGAGCGGCGCACCAAGATCGTCGCGACGCTTGGGCCTGCCAGCGCCGATCTTGAAACTGTTCAGCGCCTGATCGAGGCCGGCGTTGATGTCGCGCGAATCAACTTCTCGCACGGCGATCCGGACTCCTGGTCGCAGCTCACCGCCGCGGTGCGCGCGGCGCAGCGGGCGGCGGGCAAGCCGGTTGCGATCCTGGGCGACTTGCAGGGGCCGAAAATCCGCATCGGAGGCGGCGACGCTCCGGTTGAAGTTGCGCGGCGCGACAGACTCACCATCGTCGCCGGCTCCGACGAGCCGCTGCGCCGCGAGGGCGGGGAGTTTGTGGCCGGCTGCTCTTACGCCGCGCTGGTCGACGAGGTCGCGCCGGGCGACCGCGTCTATCTGCGCGACGGCGAGATTGATGTGCGCGTTGAAGCGGTCAACGGCCCGCGCATCGAAACCCAGGTGCGCGGCGGCGGGCTGCTCACGCCGCGCGCCGGACTGCACGCGCTCGGGGCCGGCGCGCAGCTCGAAGCGGTCACCGACGTCGACCGCGCCAACGCCCGCTTCGCCGTTGAGCACGGGATGGACTACGTCGCGCTCTCCTTCGTCCGCACTGCCGCCGATGTCGAAGCCGGGCGTCAGGCCATCGCCGACGCGGGGGGCGACATCCCGCTGATCGCCAAAATCGAAACCGCTGTGGCGCTCGACTCCCTGCCGCAAATCATCAGCGCCGCCGGCGGCGCGATGGTCGCCCGCGGCGACCTCGGCGTAGAAGTCGGCCCCGCCGAGGTGCCCGTCCTCCAGCGCAGCATCATTGACGCCGCCGGACGCTCGCTCGCGCCGGTGATCATCGCCACCCAGATGCTCGAAAGCATGGTGCAGCGCACGCGCCCCACGCGCGCCGAAGCCAGCGATGTGGCCAACGCGGTCTGGGACGGCGCCGACGCGCTGATGCTCTCGGCCGAGACGGCGGTTGGGCGCGGCCCCGTGGAAACCGTCGAAATGATGGACGCCATCATCCGCTCGGCCGAGGCCAGCGACCCCGCGCGCGGCGCAGCCGGACTGCCCGGCGCGGGCGCGGGCGATATCGGACGCACAATCGCCTGGGCGGTCGCCGCGGCGGTCGACCAGCATCCCGAGGTCAAAGCGGTGATCGCCTTCACCGCCGGCGGGCGCAGCGGACGGCTGATCGCCAAAGACCGCCTGCCCGTGCCGACCATCGTGCTCGCCCCCTCGCCCGATGTGGAGCAGCGCTTGCAACTGCTCTGGGGCGTGCGCCCCGCGCTCTGCGAGCCGCCCGACAGCCTCGACGAGATGATCAGCGATGTCGAGCGCGCCGCCGTGCGCGAGCTCGGCCTCCGCGCCGGCGACCGGATCGTGATCACCGGCGGCCTGCCGCTCGGGCAGAACCAGCCGACCAACTTCCTCAAACTCCACGTCATTCCGACTGAGGTAGGCTGATCGCATGAGCAGCGCAGACGATCAACAGGGCGGCCAACAGGACGCGGGCGAGGCGCGCGATGTGCTCGTCTACACCACCGAGTGGTGCGGCGACAGTCGTCGCGCGGTGAGCTTCCTCGACGAGCACGAGATTCCCTACCGCGCCATCGATATCGACGAGGATGAAGATGCGGCCAAGGCGGTTGAGGCGCTCAATCGCGGCTACCGCTCAACGCCGACGATCCTGATCAACGGCGAGCATGTCGCCACCGAGCCGCGAATCGACGAACTCGCCAAACTCTTCGACATCAAGCTCCCCAAAGCCGGCAAAGCCAACCGCCCAAACTGGCTCCGCCGCTGCGGGCGCTAGAGCCTAGCGCCCGCCTTGCGGCAGACCTTTCACGAAGGCGGCGATCGCATCCGCCGCCGCGGCGAAATTCTGCTGCTCGCTGACGCCGGAGCGCTTGCGCGGGGTGAGGCCGTGGTCGCCGTCGGCGATCCAGCAGAGCCGCAGATTGGCCGACAGCTGGTAGCCGGCGACATCCTCGCGCGTCCCGTAGGGATCGCGCTCGCCCTGCACGATCAGCGTCGGCGTCGCGATCTCGCGCAGATGCGCCGTGCGCAGCGGCCCTTCGCGGCGCGGCGGGTGGAACGGGTAGCCGATGCAGACCAGCCCCGCGACCTCCGCCGCGTCGGCCAGCACGCTCGCCACCCGCCCGCCCAGCGAGCGCCCGCCGATCACCAGCCGATTGGTCGGCGCGAGCTCGCGCAGCACTTCGACCCACGCCCCGACCAGCACCTCCTCGTCGTCCGGCGGCCAGGCGCGCCGCCCCGTCTCCGCCGCGCGCCGCATGTAGGGCAGGTCGAACCGCGCGACGCGCACTCCGCGCTCGCCGATCAGCCGCGCCAGGTCCGCCAGCGAGGGGTGGCTTGACGACGCCCCCGCGCCGTGCGTGAGCACGAGAATCTTCCCGCGCGGCCCCGGCTCGGGCCCGTCGAATGTCAGCGGGGCGGTCATCGCGGCACGCTACGACCGACGGCGGCGCCCGCGCCGCGGCGCTTTCGGCTGCGCCGCATCGAGCGGCGCAACCAGCTGCTCGTAGCGCGCCAGCAGATGCTCGACCCGCTCGCGCTCCGATTCAAAGCCGACCCGCGGGCGGTAGAGCCGATCGACATACCGATCGAGCGCCGCGTGCGCGCGCCGCAGCGCCGCTGGCATCACATCGGGGTCGTACAGTTCCGCGAGGGTGGCGGACTCGTGCCGGCCGCGGGCGTCGAGCACGGCCTGCGCCAGCTCGGTCAGTCGGTCTCGCTGGCGCTTCGTCGTCGTGGGAACCGGGAACGTGTTGTAGACCACCCCGATCGAGTATCGGTAACGGCTTTCGAGTCGACCGGCGACGGTGCGCATCCAGGCCATGTGCATCGCCGACGTGAGCAGCGCGAAGGTGGGCAGCGACGCATTCTCCAGCACGCGAACGAGATTGCTCGGGATCGCCGGCGGCTCCAGCCAGCCGATCGGCACATACTCGCGGCGTTCGGAACTGACCTCCGGAATCACCAGGAACGGCGCTTCGGGAATCACATTGACGTGGTACAGCAATGGCGTATCCGCCAGCGAGCGCGTCGGCTTGCTGCGGCTGCCTGCCCGAAAATCTCGCACCGCCCGCACACGCTCGCGCAGATCGGGGTTCGATCGGATCAGCGAGGCGGGCGCGCCGTCGAGCCGCAGGATCCAGCGGCGCGATCCGTGCAGGAACTCGCGCGCGCCGACGAACGGCCGCACGTACGGCTCGACCTCCGGCGTGGCCGCCAGCAGCGCCTCGCGCTCACCCCCGTCGAGGATGTAGTGCCCGTTATCGATCGGTTTGGAGCCGATGATCAGTTGCGGCATTCCGTTCAACGGACGCGGCTGCTCCCGAACGACCAGCCGCGGATCACTCAGCTGGTCGCCGCTGACCAGCAGCGGCGTGATCAGCGCGTGCGCGCTCTCCTCCGGATCGCTCTTCGCGGTTTGATACGAGAACAGCCGCTTCTGCGGTGGGGACTCGCCCGTCTTGTCCAGCCCAACAATCACGACGTGAACATGCGCCTTGCCGCGCGCTTCAGAACCCCACTCGAACGTGCGATGCGCGAACGTGATCTCCAGATTGCAGCGGTCGTACAGGATCGGCCACAGCTGCGCGACCTGCTCGCCCTGCGTAATCGAGTTGGTGGCGACGAACGCGATCTTCGCATCGCCGCGCTGCGCGTACTCGCCGGCGGCGATGAGCCATGCCGCCACGTAGTCGAGCGTCCCGCCGCCTTCCAGCTTCGCCGCCCGCTGCACCTGTTCGCGCTGCAAGGCGGACTGCATCTTCGATCCCACGAACGGCGGATTGCCATAGACGAACGTGCATTGCTTCGCCGGGACGACATCGTCCCAGTCGATCTCGTGCGCGTCGGCGCAGCGAATCCGCGGCGAGGTGCGCAGCGGGATGCGCGCGTAGTACTGCCCGAACGCCTCGCCCAGGCGGCGGTTCATGATGTGATCCATCATCCACAGCGCCGTCTCGGCGATGCGGGACGGAAACTCCAGAATTTCGATGCCGTAGAACTGATCGACGTTCATCATCGAGAGCGCCGACACATCCTGCACGGCCTGCCGCTCCGCGCCGTGAATTTCGAGCAGCACCTCGATCTCCAGTTCGCGCAGCTCCCGGTAGGTGATGATCAGGAAGTTGCCGCAGCCGCAGGCCGGATCGAGGAAGCGCATCTCGCCCAGGCGTTGCTGGAAGCGCAGCAGATTCGCCCGCCGACGCCCGCCGCGCTGCGCGCGGATCCGCTCAAACTCCGCGCGCAGCTCATCGAGGAAGAGCGGCTCGATCACTTTAAGGATGTTCTGCTCGGTCGTGTAATGAGCGCCGACCGCGCGGCGGTGGTCCGGGTCCATCACCGATTGAAACAGCGCCCCGAAGATCGCCGGCGAGATCCGCGACCAGTCGAACCGCGCCGCCTCGATCAGCAGCCTGCGCAGCGTCGAGTCGAAGTCGGCCGAAGCGATCCGCTCCCTGAAGAGATCGCCGTCGACAAACGGGAACGCCGCCAGATCCGGATCCAGATATGTGGTGCGCCGATTTTCCCGCGTGTTCAGCACCGTGAACAGGCGATCGAGCCGCGGGCCGACATCGGTGCCGTCCGAACTCGTGCGATCTTCGAGATACGCGAGAAAACTCTCCCGCTCGAAGATGCCCGTGTTGTCGGCGAACAGACAGAACACAATCCGCACCAGGAAGCGATCAAGGTCTTCGCCTATGTAGCCGGATGCGCGCAGCTGATCGTGGATCACGCCGATCAGTTCGGAGGCCTGAATGTTGACCGGGTCCTGCTCGCGGAACGCGCGGCGGTGCACGCCCATCATGAAGCCGAAGCGTTCGATCTGCTCGGGCAGCTCGGCCAATGCGAAGCGAACATCCTCCTCGAGCTCGAGGTCGATCAACTCCCAGTTCTGAAAGTCGCAGAGCAGCAGATAGCGCGGCCGCTCGTGCTCCGCCAACGCGTCAAAGTACTCCAACGCCTGCGCCCGCGCGGCGGACAGACTGCGCCCGCTGCTCTTCTGCTCGACGAGCAGCACCGACGGCCAGAACAGGTCGATGTAGCCGCCCGAGTTGTCGAGCTTCTCGACATGCCGCTCGTAGCGCGCGACGCTGCGCCGCTTGATATCGAAGATCGCGAAGAAGTCGTTGTAGAACGTCTGCGTCTCGCTCTTTTCGTAGCGATCGTCGGCGTGCTCGCGGGCGAAATCGGCGGCGCGGGCGCGGAGTTCGTTCCAGGACAGGCGCATGCGTGTCGCCTCTCCGTGGGCGCTCAGCTCGTGCGCGCGATTACCTCGCGCGAGAAGTCCTCGATCAGTTCGCGCGCGCCCTGCGGACTGTGCGCCGCCAGCGCCAGATGATCGACGCCGCTCGCCTCCGCCGCCTCGATCTTCTCGATCACCTCGGACGGATGCCCGATGATCCCGGCATTCATCGCCGCCACATCGACGAACTGCTCCTCGCCCTCCTTGAGGAACGAGAAATGTCCCTCGTGGACATCGAGGTAGAGCCGGTCGGTGGGCCGCCCGCGCGCCTCCGCGTAGTCGCTGATGTAGCGGTGGTAGGCAGCCGCCAGATCGGCGTCGCGCAGCGGCAGCTTGGTACCCCAATGCCCCTGCGAGGTCTCCCACAGCGTGTGCGCCGTCAGCACGTCCCACGGACCGACGCGCTGCACGACCCGCTCCGACGCAAGCGTCTCGCCCTCGCGCAGCACGCAGGCCGCGGTCAGCTCGACGGTGTAGGGCTTTTCGTAGGCCCGCCCGACGCTCGCCGCGCCCGCCTCGATCGCCGGGAAGGCGTCGGTCGCCCACTGGCCGCTGCGCGTCGTCACCCAGCCGTCGCCCAACTCGCCGACCACGCCCAACGCCTTCGGTCCGTTCGCCGCCAGGTAGAGCGGAATCGGGTCCTGGATGTTGATGAAGTCCTCGTGGTCGGGGTGGATCAGGCGGATCCAGCGCTCCGCGCCCGTCACGTCGTCGCGGAACAGCACATCTTCGCCGTTGAGCAGATCGCGCACCTGGCGCGAGTACTCGCGGAATTGCGCCACGGGATACGAGGGCAACCCCATCGTGTTGCGCCCGGTGTAGCCGGTGCCCAGCGAGAGGATCACTCGCCCCGGCGCGAGCTTGTTGATCGTCGCCACCGCCGACGCCGTCACCGGCGCGATCCGATTGCTGGGGATCGAGACCAGCGTGCCCAGCTTGATCGTCGAGGTGCGCTCCGCCGCCAGCGCCATCGCCGCGTAGGTGTCCGACCAGATCAGCTGCGAGTCGGGAAACCAGGCGTGGGTGAAGCCGGCCGCCTCCGCGGCTTGCACCTCGCGCCACATGTCGATGTAGGCCGGCACGCAGATCCCGTATTCCATCTCGCCCTTCCTTTCCTCGGCTGTTTCTGCTTGCCGTCCCGCTCAGCCTAGCATCGGCCGGATCACTTCGCGCGAGAAGTCCTCGATCAGCTCCCGCGCGCCCTGCGGGTCGTTGGCGCAGAGCGCGATGTTGTCCACCCCCTCCGACTCCAGGCGCTCGACCCGGCTGATGATCTCGCTCCCCGTGCCGACCAGCATCTGCGACATCAGGCCGGTGTCGACGAACCGTTCCTCGCCCGGCTTGAGGTAGACCATGTGTCCCTCATGCACATCGAGGTAGAGGCGGTCTTCCGGCGTACCGCGCCCGCGCGCGTACTCGCGGATGTAGCTGTTGTACTCGCCGGCCAGGTCGGGGTTGTTCATCCCCAGGTTGGCGCCGGGGCCGTGCGCCGCCTCCCACATCGCGTGGATGCCCGGCACCATCGCCGGGCCGACGATCCGCATCGCCCGCTCCGAGCTGGTCGTCTCGCCCTCGCGCAGCACCAGCCCGCCCGCCAGACCGACGGTGTAGGGCTTCTCGGCGCTGCGCCCCGCGGCCTGCGCCGCCGCGGCGATGACCGGGAAACCCGCCTGCGCGTTGCCGCCCATCCCCGTCGTGACCCAACCGTCGCCCGCCTGCCCGACCACCTCGAGCGCGCGCGGCCCGTTGGCCGCGATGTAGACGGGGATGCGGTCTTCGAGATTGAGGAACTCGGCGTGCCGCCCGTGGATCAGCCGGATCCAGCGCTCCGCGCCCGTCACGTCGTCGCGGTAGAGCACATCCTCGCCGTCGAGCAGCCCGCGCAGCTGCTGCGCGTACTCGCGGTAGCGGGCGATCGGGTAGGCGGGCAGCCCCATCGTGTTGCGCCCCGTGTAGCCCGTGCCGATGCCCAGAATCACGCGCCCCGGCGCGAGCTTGTTGATCGAGGCCGCAGCGGCGGCGGTGACCGGCGCGATCCGATTGCTCGGGATCGCGACCAGCGTGCCCAGCTTGATCGTCGAGGTGTGGTGCGCGGCCAGCGCCATCGTCGCCCAGACATCGGAGTAGATCAGCTGGGAGTCGTAGAACCAGGCGTGGGTGAAGCCCGCCTGCTCAGCCGCGACGACCTCCTCCCAGGCATTGATCCAGGAGGGGATTCCGATTCCGAAGTCCATTGCGCAGACCTTTCTCAGCGGAGAGCGGGAATGGGACGAGGGTACCCGATGGGCGGCGCGGGAGGCCGAAATGCATGCTCATTCATTCTTCACATTCTTTGCGACGCATTTCGGCCTCCGAGGCGGGCGCGAAAGGCTCGAATCGAGCCTTTCGCGCCTTTCGGCCAATGCTTTTCAGCGTCGCGGAGCCACCTTGGCGAGCGGAAAGGCGCGAACGATGCCTTTTGAGCCTTTCTTGCGGCGCCTTTCTCTCAATTCGCAAGCGCCGGAATGTGGTCTCATTTATTCTTTGCATTCTGAAGAGACATTGTGGACGCCTTTCTGCCCGCGAAAGGCATCCACAATGCCTTTCAGTCCTTTCCAATGCGCCTTTCGCGCGCGATTGGGCGGAAAGGCTCGATCGGAGCCAATTCGAGCCTTTACGGCGCGCCTTTCTTCACCGCGGCGCGCCGAGCAGCTCATTTGCCGGGATCGCGAACGAGCACGTAATGTGCGCCACGGCCCCATCCGCGCGCCTCAACAAGCCCCTCTTCGCGCAGCTGCTTCATCAACTGGTACACCTGCCCGCGCGAGAGACCGGCAAGCTGACGAATGTCGGCGTTGGCCAGATAGTCGTGCTCGGACAGCATCGTCAGAATCATGCGACGCACCACGGATTCGCTGCTGCGGCTCGGCGCTTCGCCTGCACCGCCGCCCGCCGGCTCCAGCTCGCGATAGCGCTCGGCAAAGCGGTAGGTTGTCGCGCGCCCTCGACCCTGCGGTGTGAGAAAGCCGCGCTCACGCAGGGAGACCAGTCGCTCTGCCGCTTCTTCCTGCGCGAGCTGGAGCACATCGGCGGCCGACCAGCGGTCAAGTGCCCCGCCGTGCGCCACGCTGCGCAGCACGAGCAGGTCGTCGAGATTGAGAGTGGCGCCGGCGGCGCGCGTCTCCTGGACGAAGCGCGCGAACCCTTCGTGCGTAGGGGTCGGCAGGGCCAACCGAACATGTGATTCGTCAGCCTCGTATCGAGGGATGTCTTTGCCAAGCGTGAGCAGTTCCTCGAAAATGCGGCCGACGCCGACGCCGAGGCGCTCAACCAAGCCGACATGCTGGAGCACCTCAGCGAGCAGTGGGTTGCGGCGCACCGGCGGATGGCGCAAGACGTTTTCTGCGGTGACTCCCCCGATGAAGCCGCCCGGACTGACGATCTCAATGCGGTCGCGGAAGAGATCGAGATGGATCGATTGATTGAGGAAATAGTCGCGGTGCGTCAGCGCGTTGAGCAGCGCTTCGCGGGCTGCAAGCCAGCTGATGTTGGGGATTTCAATCCGCTGGAATCCGGCCGGCTGGATCGTGGTCAGGCGCAGGTTCTGATCGAGCAATTGCTGAGCGTCGCCGAGCAAAGCGAGCAGCGACTGGCGCAGATCCCTTCGCAGGTTGTAGTCGGTGTCGTTGCGGCGGCGGGTGAAGATCACCTCGTGCCGCGGCGCACAGCGCGCCAACGTCGACGGCGAGCCAACCAGAAGCACCGCAGCGAGCGTGACGCCGGCCGGTGAGATCAGCCCAAGCGCTTCAAGCAGCTCCAGATCGCCGCGTTCCGCGCGCTCCGCGCCGTGGTCGCTGGCTGCGATCATCTGGCGCAAGCGGCTGATCTCGTGCGGATCGAGATCGCTGGGCTGCACATCGGGCAACACCTCTGCCGTTGGATCGCGCCATCCCTGCACGCTGATCAACCGCGTCAGCGCCGCTCCGGTCAGCGGTTTGCTCTCTTTGCCCACTCGCAGCTTGGCCACGCCGTCGGTCGTCGTGTGCGGCGGAAAGCCCGGCGGCACGCGAATGGCGACGACGCGGCCCTCCGGCTCGTCAAGCTCGCTGATGTCGACCAGAATTGGCGGATCGGTCCCGTTGTAGATATCGCGGGCCAGTGAGTTGAGGTCGAGGCCGGCGGCGCCGTGAATCGCCTCGGCGCGCGTTCGCTTGCCGTCTTCAACGCCGAGCAGCAGCAGCCCACCCGATGCGTTGGCGAAGGCGACCACCGTCTCGCGCACCTCTCTCAGCTGGGCGCGCGTCGATGCTCCGCCGAGGCTCCACGATTTGAACTCGACAAACTGCGACTCGATGGCATCGGCTGGCTCACCATCAAGTCGGCTGAGCAGGTCGCGCGGATCGGGAATGCTTGCCATTGGAGGAATCCTAGCATTTCGGAAAGGCGCATCATTCCCTTTCGGAAGCTGGATTCTTCTCTATTGCGCCCCATCCGCGCAGGCGACCTTTCGTCTCGCCTTGTGGATTCTCATTGAAAGGCTCAGTCAAAGCCTTTCGCGCCTTTTCCTCGGCGCCTTTCAGCGCCTGCTGCCGGGGAAAGGCTCAGTAAAGCCTTTCTTGCCTTTCCGCCGATGCCTTTCTCCGTCAGCCGCCCTGGTCGGCCGCCCGCAGCCGATACGTCGGCGGCGTCTTCCACCGCTCCGTCGGCGCGCTTTCCTGCCGGGCGACTGCCCGGCGCTGATCCTCCCGCTCCATTCGCTTTGCTTTGCGGATGGCGGCACTGCGCTCGCGCTGTTTGGCGCGCTCGCGCACTGCGCCGGCCGGGCTTCGCTTGCGCCGCACCCCGCGGCTGCGGCTCACGAGGCCCGATTTGACCATTGATTCGAGGTGCGCCTGCACGTTGCCGTCGGCGGCGCGGCGCAGGCGCTTGTCGATGCTGTCGCCGTAGACGGCTTCCATGATCTCCCAGGAGGTGCGCGGCTCGCCCGATTGCAGCTGCTCGAGGATCTGGTCTTCGCGCATCTGCCGGTGGTTCACGTAGAGCTCGAGCCGCTCGCGGGCGTCGTGGATCAGGGGGCCGTGGCCGGGGCAGAGGATGCGCAGGTTGGGCAGCTCGAGCAGCCGCTGGAGCGACGCGCGGTAGGCGTTGATGTCCCCCACCACCGTCGTGCCCACGCCCAGGATGGTGTCGCCGGTGAACAGCACGCCGTCTTCCTCAATGTAGTAGCAGAGCGAGTCGACGCTGTGACCGGGCGTGGTGATCACCTGGGCGCGCACGCCGTTGTCGAGGTCGATCGTCTTGCCGTCCTCCAGGGTCTGTACGTTCTCGGTCGGCAAGCGCCCGCGCAGCAGTTTGACGCCGTTGCCGGGCACCGCGACCTCCGCGCCCAGCAGTTCGTTGACGTGCTTGAGGTTGCCGGAGTGGTCGAAGTGGTGGTGGGTGATCGCGGCCAGGCCGATTTCGGCCTGCTCGATCGCGGCGAGGTAGCCGCGCAGCATCCAGCGGAACTTGTCGATTGCCTCGCCCGAATCGATCGTCAGCACCTGGCCCTGGCCGACGATGTAGATGTTGGTCGAGCTGGGCCGCATCGGCTCCTCTTCGGGCACCGCGACCATCCGCACTGCGTCGCTGACTTGCATGATTGCGCTCCTTCCGGAGGGGTTTGCTGGTGCTCAGAAGCCGGGGCTGGGGATGCCCAGCAGCGCCCGCATCGTGATCACCGAGCCCAGATGCGTGTTGCCGTGCGCGATGCAGGTCTGCATGATCTGCTGCGACTTGGCCTGATGGCCGAACTGCACCACGCGCACAGTGGAGGCCAGCTCGGTCTCGCCGGAGTCGCGCACGTAGGGCAGCACGTCGGCGTGTACGTCGGCGGCGTATTGCAGCAGCGCCGCGACGCTCGGCACGCGCAGCGCGAGCGCCTGCTCGTTGGGCATGTCGGTGCCCTGGTCGACGCGCGGCAGCCCCCAGGCCTCATCAAGCCCCTGGCGCAGCCAGACGGGCGGCTTGCGCTCCTGGCAGACGAAGTTGATGATGTTGTCCTTGGTGCGCGCGTAGTGCCACATGTGGAATGCGATTGAGACGGTGTCGTCGGAGTGGCGCCAGTGCAGCTGCTCGTCGGTCAGTTCGCGGACGCATTCGGCGTAGGCGGCGTGCAGCGTCTCGAGGAAGTGGGTGAGCAGTTCCGAGGGTTGCATCAGCTGTGGTCTCCCGCCTGAATGCCTGCGACTTGCGGCACGACCTCTTCGGCGAGGAAGTGCGGCACATCGTCGCGCTCGAAGAGGAAATGCTGGAATTGGATCTCGGCCATGCCCGCCTCCGCGAGTTGGCCGATCGTGTCGACTATCTCATCCGCGCCGCCGACCAGCGCGCCGCGCTCGCGGAAGCCGCGCAGGAAGCCTTCAAGCGGCTCGCCGGCTGTCCCGAACATCCGCTGAGCGAAGCGCCCGCCGGCGTCGCGCAGTTCGGGCGGGCCGACCGCGTGGAAGAGCATCATCGAGTGCTCGATTTCGTTGGGGTCGCGGTTGATCGCCTCGCAGGCTTGCGCCAGCGCGTCGCGCTTCTGACGGTAGACATCGAGCGTCATCGTCACGCCATTCCATTCGTCGGCGTAGCGCGCGGCCAGCGGCAGGGTGCGGCGCTCGCCGCCGCCGCCGATCAGGATCGGCGGGCGCCCCGCGGTCGGCTTGGGCAGGCAGTCCGCGCCTGCGAGTCGATAGTACGCGCCCTCGTAGGCCGCCTCGCCCGGGGCCCAGAGCGCCTGCATCAGCCGGATCGCCTCTTCGAGCCGCGCGAAGCGCTCGCGGGTGGGCGGGAAGGGCAGCCCGTAGGCGTCGTGCTCGGCCTGATTCCAGCCCGCGCCGAGGCCCATCACGAAGCGCCCGCCGCTCAGCTGGTCGAGCTGCGCCGCCATCCGGCCGACATCGACGGGGCGGCGAAAGGTGACGGGCGTCACCATCGGGCCGAAGCGCAGGTTGGAGGTTTCGGAGGCCGCCGTCACGAATGAGAGGAAGGCTTCGAGCGAATTTTGCTGCGCCGCGCCGGTGAAGTAGTGGTCGGAGCGGAACAGCGAGGGGAAGCGGAGTCGCTCGGCGAGCGCGAGGATGTGGCGCCAGCGCTCCCAGGTCAGTCCGTTCTGGCCTTCGACCATCAGCCCGATGCGCATCGTTCACCTCGCGGTGCAAGGCTAGCCGACGCTGGGGCGCGCGGGGTGGGCGGGATGGGGCGCGGGAATGATCTGGAGAAGAGCGGCGGGGCGATCGGGGCGCGGTGCGCACGGGTGGTGGTTGCTCGGTGCGTCCCACCCCCCACCTAACCTCCCCCCTGGAAGGGGGGAGGGATGAATTGGGGAAGGGGGGTGTTGGCGCGCGCCGGGTTCGGGGGCGCGGGGGTTAGAGGGTGGCGGCGGGTTCGGGGGGCGCGTGGTTCCTGCCTGCGCAGGAATGACGGAGAAGGAGCGCAGGAATGACGGTTGGGGGCGCGGGAATGACGGGAGGAGCTTGCGGCGTGGGCGCAGGGGGTTAGAGGGTGGCGGCAGGTTGGGGGGCGCGGGGGCTAGAGGGTGGCGGCGGGTTGGTGGGTGGGGGCCAGGAACTCTTTGAGGGCTTGGGCGGCTTCGGGGTGGGACCAGAGGTCGTCGTCCTGGTGGGCGTCCTGGAGGTTTTGGAGGATTTCGGCGACCTCCTGGTCGAGGGTTTGTTCGGGGCTGTGGTGATCGGGCGGATTCAGGGGGATGCGGGGGGTGGTCCTATCTGGTCGGAGGGGTTGGGGGTGTTCGGAGTTGTTCAGGTTTGTTCGGGTTTGTTCAGGGTTGTTCAGGGTCTGTTCGGGGGGGTTGATGGGCTGTTCGATGGGGGGCGGGGCGTCGGCGAGTTCTGCGGCGGGGTATTCGTTGACGGCGGCGGCGATGGTTTCGGGGTCGAGTTGGCCGGTGTCGGCGGCGCGGAGCAGGTCGCGGGCGGTGAGGCGGTACTCGCGCAGGGCGGACTGGAGGGCGCGGTCGCGGTGTTGGAGGTAGCGGATCAGGTCGGCGCTGTCGATGTGTTGGAAGAGCGGTTGGACGGTGCCGTCGGGGTTTTGGGCGGCGAAGGGCTCGAGCGGTTTGAGCGGGTTGGTGATGAGTTCGTGGATGCGGTGGCGGAGCAGGGCGAGGTGTTGGAGCAGGGCGTCGTGTGCGGTGGCGCGGGCGAACTCGGCCTGGTGGGTTTCGATGGCGCGGAGGTCGTCGTGGACGGTGGTTGGGGAGACGTGGAGCTCATCGGCGATTTCGCGGATGGTGAAGTGGTGTTGGCGGAGTTCGTGGGCGCGGAGGGCGCGGCGGCGGCGTTGTGGGGAGAGGGGCATGTTGCGGCCTTTCGTGGTACGGGTGTTCTATTGTGATGGTAGCAGGGTTTTGGGGAAGTGGGGGTGCTGCCTGCGCAGGAATGACGGAGGGAGGGCGCAGGAATGACGGATGAGGGGGGTGGTGTGGACGGTGGGTGGGTGGTTCCTGCCTGCGCAGGAATGACGGGCGGGAGCGGGTGTGGTTTGGGCGATTGGGGCGCGGTAGGGGCGGTGGTGGTTGCTCGTTGCCTCCCACCCCCCACCTAACCTCCCCCCTAAAAGAGACCTTTGAAAAAGTCCTTTCTGACGGCAGACAGCCTCGTGCTGACCAGATAGGGCGGCACTCATCGTCATGGCACTCCCGGACTTTTTCAAAGGTTTCTAAAAGGGGAGAGGGATGAATTGGGGAAGGGGGAGTGGGGTTGGGTGGGTGCGCGCGTGGTTCCTGCCTGCGCAGGAATGACGGGCGGGAGCGGGTGTGGTTTGGGCGATTGGGGCGGGGTAGGGGCGGTGGCGGCGGCTCGGTGCCTCCCACCCCCCACCTAACCTCCCCCCTGAGAGGGGGGAGGGATGAATTGGGGAAGGGGGGAGGGGCGGGCGGGAGGGGTGTGGGGGTGGGTGGTTCCTGCTTGCGCAGGAATGACGGTTGGGGGCGCAGGAATGACGGAGAGGGGGAGAGGTGGGTGGAGGGGTTATTGGGTGGTGGGGAAGGCGAGGGCTGGGGGGGTGATTTGGAGGGAGACCTGGTTGTTGGGGCGCCAGTGATGGGCGCCGGGGAGGCGGGCTTCCAGCGTTTGGTTGTTGGTCAGGGTTACCTGGATCAGCTGGTCGTGGCCGTAGTACTCGCTTGCGGTGATGCGGGCTGAGCGGGCTGGGTCGTCGGCCTGGTTGGGGGGGTGGAGGGAGAGTTGCTCGGGGCGGAGGAGGATGTCGAGGGGCGCGCCTTGCGGGCCTTCTGCGCCGGGGCCTGCGATGGGGATGGGGCCGAGCAGGGTATCGGCGATGGGGGCTGAGTCGGCGCTTTTGGCGCCATGGAGGAAGTTGGCGTGGCCGACGAAGGCAGCGACGAAGCGGTTTGCGGGGCGGTGGTAGAGCTCGTGGGGCGTTCCGAGCTGCTCGATTTGGCCGTTGCGCATTACGGCGATGCGGTCGGAGAGGCTGAGCGCTTCTTCGCGGTCGTGGGTGACGAAGATGGCGGCGGTGTGGGCGGCGCGGAGGATATCGCGGAGTTGGAGGCGCAGGCTGGCGCGGAGGTTCTGGTCGAGGTTGGAGAACGGCTCGTCGAGCAGCACGGTCGCGGGGGCGGGGGCGAGGGCGCGGGCGAGGGCGACGCGCTGCGCCTCGCCGCCGGAGAGTTCGTGGGGGTAGCGGTCGGCGAACTCCGCCAGCCCGACCAGCTCCAGCATTTCCGCCGCGCGCGGCGGCAGTAGCGCGCGCCGCAACCGCCGCACTCCCGCCCACGACATTATTGACGGCATCGACGCCCCGCGCCCGCTCAGACCGAACGCCACGTTTTGCCCCACCGTCAGATGCGGGAACAGCGCGAAGTCCTGCGCGACCATGCCCACCCGCCGCCGCTCGGGCGGCAGCCAGACGCCGGGACCGACCACTGTGCGTCCCGCGACTCGCACTACGCCCTCGTCGGGCCGCTCGAAGCCCGCGAGCAGGCGGAGCAGCGTCGTCTTGCCGCAGCCGCTCGGGCCGAGCACGCCGAGCAGCTCGCCGCTGCGCAGCTCGAAGCCGACGGAGCGCGCCGCGGTCGTGCCGCCGAACCGCTTCGACAAGCCCTCCGCCGAAATCGCCGCCGGCTCAGCCACGGAGCAGCCTCGTCCGCCCGAACAGCAGGGCCATCGGGGCCGCCGCGCAGAACACGAGCAGCAGCCCGGCGGCGGCGGCGCGGGCGAGGTAGACATCCTCCTGATCGGTCCAGACCCGCGTCGCCAGCGTGTCGAAGCCGGTGGGCGCGAGCAGCAGCGTGGCGGGCAGCTCCTTCATCGTGGTCAGAAACACCAGCGCAAATCCGCTCACCAGACCCGGGACGATCAGCGGCAGCGTCACGCTGAGCAGCGTCCCGCCCGCGCCGCGGCCCAGGCTGCGCGACGCTTCTTCGAGGCTGGGCGGGACGCGGACCAACGCCGCGCGCAGTGCGCCCACCGCCTGCGGCAGAAACAGCACCGCATAGGTGAAGACCAGAATAACCAGTGTCTGATACAGCCCCGGCGCGACCCGCAGCGAGAAGAAAATCATCGCAAACGCGACCACCACGCCGGGCAGCGCGTAGCCCACGTAGGAAGCCCGGTCGACCAACCCCGCCAGCCAGCCGGGCCGCCGCACGACCACGATCGCGATCGGCAGCGCCGCGGCGACCGCGACGCCGCCGGCCAGGGCGGAGGCCTCGACCGAGCGCAGCGCAGCGCCGCCCAGTCCGCTGAAACTCTCGCCCTGGCTGATCCCCCGCGCCAGCCAGTGCAGCAGCACGCCCAAGGGAAGCGCCAGCGCGACCGCCGCCAGCGCGCCCAGCCCGCCTAGCGCCGTCCAGCGCCGCCGGCCCAGCTGCGCAATCCGCGGCGTCCGCGCCGCGCCCGCGCCCAGCCGGTGGTAGCGCTCCCCGCGCCGCCGCTGCGACGACTCCACCGCCAGCACCAGCGCCGCCAGCCCGACCAGCACCAGACTTAGCACGGCCAGCGAAGAGCGGTCGAACGTGGTCCCGAAGCGCACATAGATCGCCCGCGTGAACGTATCGAAGCGCAGCATCGAGACCGCTCCGAAATCGCTCACCACGTACAGCGCGACCAACAGCGCGCCGGCCGCCAGCGGCACCCGCAGTTGCGGCAGCGTCACCCGCCGAAATGTTTCCCAGCCGCTCCGCCCCAGCGAACGGCTGGCCTCCTCCAGGGCCGGGTCCAAGTCGCGCAGACCGGCGCGCAGCACCAGCAGCATGTAGGGGTAGCTGAACAGGGTGAGCACCAGGAACGCGCCGCCGAAGCCGTAGAGCTCGGGCAGCGCGTCGACGCCCAGCGGCGCGAGCAGTCGTTGCAGGGATCCGTTCGGCCCCAGCGCGGCGATCACGGCCAGCCCCGCCACGTACGACGGCACGGCCAGCGGCGCGACCGTGATCACGCGCCACCAGCGCGCGCCGGGCAAATCGGTCCGCTCGGTCAGCCAGGCGCAGGGCAGCGCGATCAGCCCCGAGGCTCCCGTCACCGCCGCCGCCAGCGCGATCGTGTTCAGCAGCAGCCGCAGCGTGTCCCCGCTCAGCGCGTCCGACCACGCTGCGCCGTCGGCCGACGCCGCCCGCACCACCAGATAGACCAGCGGAATGCAGGCCGCCGCGCCCACGGCCAGAGCCAGCAGCCAGACGATTGGGATGCGCCCCAGCGCTTCCTGAACGAGCTGGACGAGGGAGCGCGGCGGGCGGGACAACGGGACGCTGCTGAGGCTCAACAGATTCGTCCCGTCATCCCGCCGCCGCGCGGTGGGGCCCTTCGTGCTACGCGGTCGCGGCCAGCGTAGCCGCCCGCCCGCTGAGGGGCGGTCGGCTGTTAGGGGAGCGCGCCGACCTCCTGCAGCAGCCCGAGAGTGCCCTCCAGGTCAGCGAGCGAGGTGAGCGCCAGCGACGGCGGGTCGAGCTCGTTGAGAGGCGCGAGCTCGGGCCGCGCGGCGATCCCCGCGGCCAGCGGGTACTCGCTCGTCTGATCGCGGAAGTATTCCTGCGCTTGCGCTTCGAGCAGGTACTCGATGAAGCGCAGGGCGTTGGCGCGGTTGTCGGATGCGCTGAGCATGCCCACGCCGGCGATGTTGATCAGCGCCCCGGCCTGGCCGGGGTCGGTGAAGTGATTGGCCGCCGCAAACTCCGGATCCTCGTCCAGGAAGCGGTAGAGGTAGTAGTGGTTGACCAGCCCGATATCCAGCTCGCCGTCGTGTACGGCCTGCACCTGCGGCGAGTTCTTGGGGTACTCGCGCACCTCGTTGGCGATCATGTCGCGCAGCCACTGCTCGGTGGCGTCCTCGCCGTGGATCTGGCGCATCGCTGTCACAAACGCCTGGAAGGAGCCGTTGGTGGGCGCCCAGCCGACGCGCCCGCGCCACTCGGGCTCGGTGAGCTCGAAGATCGAGCCGGGCGGGTTGGGGACGCGCTCGGGGGAGATGACGAGGACGCGGGCGCGGCCCGAGGTGCCGATCCACTTACCGTCGGAGTCGCGGAATTTGGCGTCGACCCGGTTGAGCAGGTCGCTGGGCAGGGCGGCGAGGGCGTCGGCATCGGCCAGCGCACCGAGCGCGCCGGCGTCCTGCGCGTAGAAGACGTCGGCAGGGCTGCGGTCGCCTTCTTCGAGGATCGCGACGGCCATCTGGGCGGTGCCGGCGTAGCGGATGTTGACCTGGATGCCGGTTTCGGCTTCGAAGCGTTCGATCAGCGCGCCGACCAGGCTCTCGCCGCGTCCGGAGTAGATCGTGATCTCGCCCGGGTCGTCGTCTGCGGGGTCGGCGGCGCTGGACTGGGCGGCCCGCTCGGCGGCGTCGGCCGCTCGTTCTGCCGCCTGCGCGGCGCGTTGGGCGGCGGCGGTTGCGGCGTCGCCGCTGTCGTCGGAGGCGGAGCCGGCATCCTGTGCGGCGCTGCGGGCGTCCTGCGAGGCGTCGGCGGCGCGCTCTGCGGCCTGCGCGGCTCGCTCGGCCGCGGCGGCGGCGCGTTCAGCGGCGAACGTGGCGTTGGCTGTGGCTTCGGGGTCGTCGGAGGAGCAGGCGCTGAGCGCCAGCGCCGCAACGAGCAGGGCGGCGAGCAGAGGCGGGGCGGAAAGCCGGAGCAGGCGGCGGAGTCGGGTCATGAGGTCTCCTTTGCGTCGCGCCGAATTTCGGCGACAGGGAGATCATGACAGTTTTTCGCACTTTGTGCAAGTAACCCGCGCGGAGGGGCGCGGGCGCGCTACCAGGACGACTTCCGCACGCCCGGCAGCAGGCCCAGCGAGGCCATCTCGCGGAAGGTGATGCGGGAGAGTCCGAACTTGCGCATGTAGGCGCGGGGACGCCCGGTCACCAGGCAGCGGTTCTTCAGCCGCGTCGGGCTGCTGTTGCGCGGGAGTTGTTGCAGCTGCCAGTGGAGGCGCTGGCGCTCCGCCGGATCCTGCGCGTTCTTGATCTGCTGCTTCAGCTGCGCGCGGCGATCCTTGTACTTCTCGTACATCGCGCGACGCTTCAGATCGCGGTGAATGTTGCTCTTACGTGCCACTCGCTGCTCCCGCTCTGCTCCGGGTTGAACTCAGACTGAGCCTAGCTCAGTCCGACGCTTTGCGCTTCTCGATCTTGCGCCCCTCGCGCTCCTCCAGGCGGCCCAGCGCGCGGCCTTTGTCCGGCGTCGGGTCCGGCCGCTCCCCGTAGGCCTCGCGGCCTTCGTGGTCGGCGGGCAAGTACTCCGTGATGGGAAGACCTTCCTCATCGCAGAAGAGCAGTCAATGGCAGTATTTCCAGCGCTGCATCTCCTCGCAGGGGCAGATCCAGGTCGACGACTTGGCCTCTTCGGCCTTGTCCTCGTAGTAGTTGCAGGGGCAGAGGGGGCGGCCCACCTCGTCGATGTGCTTGGCCAGCCCGATCACGAGGAACTCGGTGATCTCCTCCTGGGGGTGCAGGTGGGTGCCGCTCTTGTCGGCGAAGTTGCGGACGAACTTCCACATCTTGTCCAGGTTCTTCTGCGAAGCCTGGCTGCGGTCGTCGTCGCTGGGCTGCTCGACATCGGGCATGGTCAGTTATCCGTATCCTGGCGCTGGCGGAGGAAGTTTTCGAGTCCTTCGATCAGTTCGTCGGCGGAGGGGAGTTCGGATTCGGTTTGCGGGGCGGGCATGGGGGCGGCGCGTTCGAGGCGCTCGACGTAATCGCGCAGTTCGGCGTTGGATTCGAGCGCTTCGTCGAGCTGTTGGTGGAATTCGCCGACCACTTCGTCGAGTGGGCTGAGGTCCAGCGAGACATCGATCATGTCGGAGAGGGCCTGGAGCAGCGCGCGAGTGCCGACGGGGTTGCTGAAGCCGGGCAGGTAGTGGGGGACGGAGGCCCAGAGGGAGACGCCGCCGATGTTGTTGCGTCGGCAGTGGTCGTGGAAGACGCCGACGATGCCGGAGGGTCCCTCGAAGCGGGAGGGGCGCATGTTGTAGCGCTCGGCGAGGGCGGGGTTGTTGGCGGAGCCGGAGACGGGGACGGGGTGAGTGTGGGGGGTGCCGGAGGGGACAGCGCCGAGGCTGATGACGAGGCGGGCGTCGATTGCCTGGACGAGGTCGGTCATGGCGCGGAGGTAGCGCTTCCAGTGGTAGTGGGGCTCGATGCCGAGTCCGACGACGACATCGCGTCCGCCGACGGCCTGCGCGCCGCGGAGTTGGATGAAGTCGGTGCTGGGCCAGACGATGACGCGCTCGCCGTCGCGGTAGCGGGCCATGGGTCGGGCTTCGGTGAAGTCGTAGAATTCTTCCGGGTCGATGGTGGCGAAGGGTTCACCGCCGAGTTGCTGGGCGAGGAAGTGCGTGGCGGTGGAGGCGGATTCGCCGGCGTCGTTCCAGCCTTCCCAGGCGACGATCAGGATGGAGTCGCGCAGCTTGGGCAGGATTTCGATGGCGAGGTCGGAGTGTGGGGCGCTGTCTGTCATATGGTGAGTCTACTCGACATGCGAGGCTCTCGGGGGTGGGGCGCATGAGCGATCGTGATCAGGGCGACAGAGCGTCGGCGGCGGCGCTGGAGGGTGCGTGGGGGGAGGCGGTGCGGGGCAACCGCGAGCAGGCGGAGCGGTTGCGCGAGGAGTCGGACGGCGGGGATTACTACGCGCCGGTGGCGTCGGCGTTTCGCGCGGATCCGCAGCGCAGGGACGACGCGACGCTGGAGGCGCTGCGGGAGCTCGCGCGGGCGGGGGATGTGTGGGTCGATGTGGGGGCGGGCGCGGGGCGTTTCGCGCTGGGGCTGGCGGGCTTGGTGCGGGAGGTGATCGCAGTGGAGCCGAGCGCGGGGATGCGGGCGGAGTTTGAGGCGTTGCGGGCGGAGCACGGGATTGGGAACGCGCGGCTGGTCGACCAGCGCTGGCCGACGGACGATCCGCCGCGGGGCGATGTGGCGCTGATCTCGCATGTCGGCTACGACATTGAGGAGATCGGGGCGTTTCTGGACACGATGGAGCGCGCCGCCCGGCGGGAGTGCGTTGCCATCCTCTTCGAGTCTGCGCCGGGCGTCCTCTTTCACGAGCTCTGGCCGGCCGTGCATGGCGAGCCGCAAATTGCGCTGCCCGGACTCAACGGCCTGATCGCGCTGCTCGAGGCGCGCGGCGCGGCGCCCTCCGTGCGCCGCTCCCGGCAGCGCAGCTGGAGCTTCGCTTCCCGCGACGCCGCCGAAGCCGCCGCCCGCCGCCGCCTCTGGATCGAACCCGGCTCACCCAAACTGCCCGCCCTGCAGGCTGCGCTCTACGATCTGCTCATCCAGACTGGCGACGGCCAATTCGCCGTCCCGTCGGTCATGACCCAAGGCATTGTCCGCTGGCGGCCGCCCCGCCCGGAAAGGAACGCTCCATGAGCCGCATCGAACCGCTGACCACCGAACAGCTGCTGGAGGCTGCGCCCTACCTCGCGCCGCTCGCCGAGTCCGGCGCGACGCTGCCGACCAGCTTCCACGTCATGGCCCGTCGCCCCCGCGTGCTACAGGAGTTTCAGGGCTTTTTCGGCGCGATCATGCGCGAGGGGGAGGTCGATCCCGGCCTCAAGCAGCTGATCGCGCACGTCGTCTCGCGCAGCGCCGGCTGCGCCTACTGCCAGGCGCACACCGGCCACTTCGCCCACACACTGGCCGGCGTCGAGCTGGCCAAAATCGAGGCCGTCTGGGAGTTTGAGCGATCGCCGCTCTTCAGCGAGGCCGAGCGCGCCGCCCTCCGCCTCGCCGCGGCGGCGGGCACGGTCCCCAACAGCGCGACCGACGATCATTTCGAGGAGTTGGGCGAGCACTACAGCCAGAGCGAGCTCGTGGAGATCGTCGCCGTCATCTCCATTTTCGGTTTTCTTAACCGCTTCAACGACACCCTCGCCAACGCCCTGGAGGAAGACGCCATCGGCTTCGCCGGCGCTCACCTGGCACAGTCCGGTTGGTGCCTCGGCAAACACGCTCCCGCGCCCTAGGGCGTGTTCACACTTCCCTCTCGCCCGCGCTCAGCGCGGCTTGGGTGGCGGCTCGTCGACGCCGCGGAAGAACGCGGCGCGGTAGAGCTGGGTGTCACCGCGCAGCCGCTCCTCCCATTCGAGGTCCGTCATGGCTTCCCGCAGACGGATGGTCTGCACCGTGTCCTCGCCGACCGGCCAGCGCATCGGCAGCGGCTGGACGAGCTCCACGATGTCGGCGACCGCGCAGGCGACGCTGCGCGAGCCGGGCCGGGTGGCCGCCCGCTTGCGGAATTCGGCGAGCGCGTGCTCGGCCGACGCCTGATACGCGCTGCGCCCCTCGCGCACCGCCTCCGCCACATCCAGGTTGGTCGTTTGCCAATCGCTGCGATACATGCCGGGCTCCAGAATCGTCACGTCCACGCCCCAGCGCGACACCTCGTAGCGCAGCGCCTCCGACATCGCCTCGACCGCCCACTTGCTCGCCGCGTACAGGCCCATCAGCGGGCCGACGATCCGCCCCGCCAGCGACGACACGTTGATGATCTTCCCGCCGCCCGCCGCCCGCATTGACGGCAGGACGGCCTGCGCCGCGCGAATCTGGCCCACGAAATTGGTGTCCAGCTCACGCAGGATTTCGTCCTCGTTGAGATCCTCGATCGGCCCGTAGAGCCCGTAACCGGCGTTGTTGAAGAGCACGTCAATCCGCCCGAAGCGCTCCAGCGCCCCGCCACCGCAGCGTCGATTGTCTCCCGATCCGTCACATCGCAGCGCAGCACCGCGACGCGCTCCGGATCGATCGCCCGCACCACCGCGCCGTCGCGCTCCGTGTTGCGCATCGTCGCCGCCGCGCGGTGCCCGCGCGCCGTGAGCTCCTCAACCGCCGCAAAGCCGAACCCGCGCGACGCGCCCGTGATGAAGACGACCTGATCCTCAAGTATCATGCGAACAACCTCCACTCTGGCGGGATGTGTCGGTGCGGAACCTCAGAGTAGCTGCCGGGCCGACCGCGTCGGCCGCCATCGCGCTGCGCGCCGGGATCCGGCGCGGCTGATGGACTGGCTCACCGACCCCTGGCAATTCGATTTCATGCGCCGCGCCCTGCTGGCGGGAGTGATCGTGAGCGCGGCGGCGGGGGTGGTGGGGCCGTTTGTGGTGCGGAAGGGGTTGGCGTTTCTGGGCGACGCGGTGGCGCATACGCAGCTGGCGGGCGCGGCGGTGGCGCTGACGCTGGGCGGTGGCGCGCTGTTGATTACGTTCGGGGCGGGTGTGGCGGCGGTGCTGACGGCGTTGGGGGTGGCGCTGCTGACGATGCGCGGTCGGCTGCGCTCGGATACGGCGATCGGGCTGATGTTTGCGGGGTTTTTCGCGCTGGGGGTGGTGTTGATCAGCCGGCAGCGGACGTTCGCGCTGGATCTGGGTTCGCTGCTGGTGGGCAACATCCTCGGCGCGGGAGCGAGCGAGCTGATTGCGATGGGGGTGCTGGCAGGGGTGATCGTGCTGCTCGGCGCGCTCTTTTTCCACGAGTTGCGGTTTGTGGCCTACGACCCGGAGATGGCGGCGGTGAGCGGGGTGCCGGTGACGGCGGTGCAGGTGGGTCTGCTGGTGCTGGTGGCGCTGGCGGCGGTGGTGGCGTTTCGGCTGGTGGGGATTGTGCTGGCGGTGTCGGTGCTGGTGGCGCCCGCGGCGGCGGCCGGTCTGCTGGCGCGGCGGCTGATTCACTCGATGGCGCTGACGGGCGTGATCGGGATCGTTGCGACGGTGATCGGCCTCTATCTGTCGTACCACGCGGATTTGGCGGCGGGCGCTTCGATTGTGATCGTGGCGGTGCTGGTGGTGGGTCTGGCGTTCGCGGCGTCGCCGCGGGGTCTGGCGCGGAGCCTGCGCTGGGGCGGCGAGGAAGTGGACAGCGAGCATCACGAGCGGGGGTAGGGCTCGCGGGTCAGGCTGGGGGGAGAAAAACCCGCTCGCGGTACCAGCGCAGTTCGTCGATGCTCTCGCGGATATCGTCCAGCGCGCGGTGGCGCTGCTGCTTGGCGAACGGCTCGAGGTTGGGATACCAACGCTTCACCAGCTCTTTGACCGTGCTGACATCCAGGATGCGGTAGTGCAGCCAGGCGTCGAGGCGGGGCATCTGGCGTCGGATGAAGGCGCGGTCCTGGTGGACGGAGTTGCCGCAGAGCGGCGAGGCGCGCTCTTCGGTCCACTCGGCGAGGAACTCGAGGATTTCGTCTTCGGCCTGCTCGATAGTGGTTTGCGAGTCGCGGATGCGTCGGACGAGCCCGGAGTCGCCGTGGGTGCGGCGGTTCCAGGCGTTCATGAGGCTGAGTTCCTGGGGCGTGCGGTGGATAGCGATTTCGGGGCCGTGCGCGACGATTTCGAGTTGGGGGTCGGTGACGAGGACGGCGGCTTCGATGATCACGTCGCGGTCAGGGTCGAGCCCGGTCATTTCGAGGTCGAGCCAGACGAGGTGTTCGCGGGAGGGAGGCATGCGTTAGCGGTTCGCGGGGATGGTTTGGAGCGGACCGGGCCAGTCGAGGATGGCGCGATCCGATGTGAGCAGTTGGTGGCCCTCCAGCGCGGTAGCGACGATGATGCGATCGGCCGGATCGCCGTGGAAGTTTTCCAGGGAACCTGCGCGGAGGCCGATCTCCGGCGTCACATCGATGATCTTCCCCCTCATCCGGTGAAAGTCGCGGAGCATCCTGTCCGGATCTGCGGGAGCAGGCAGGCGATCTTTGTCGCGCAGCATCGCGAGCTCCCAGAACGAGATCGCCGACGCTGCAAGCACGCCCTCGCTACGCGCCTGCTCAATGATCGCGTGCGCTTGCGGTCCCAGACGCGGGTCGTCGATGGTGAACCAGATCAACCCGTTGGTGTCGGCCAGAATCACTCGGCACGTTCCGTCCGCGGGCCGTAGATGTTCTCAAGCTCGCGCTCGAGGAAGGCGTCCACCTCTTCATCGGTGTACAGCGGGCCGTCGAGGTCGTCTGGGAGGTCGACCGGTTGACGCTTCCGGCTGTTGTGGTTCTCCCAGGGCAGCGGCATGAGCGGGCCGTAGGCAGCGAGCAACGCCGACGGCTTTCCATCGTGTTTGTTGATCGAGATCTGCCCGCCGCACTCGATCAGCTCGTCGACCAGCCGCATGCAGTGCTCGCGAAACTCCGCGGCGCTGTCGGTGATTGTGCCGTCGCTCAGGTGATAGCTCTCGGTCGCCATACAGCGCCTCCTGTTGTGACGATACAGCAGGAGGCGCCGGCGGCGGCGCGGCTCACTGCTCCGCGATGGCCGCGGCGTTGGCGCGGAGCATGTCGAGGTAGGTCAGGACATCGCCCTGGGGCTGAGACCAGATGATCCCCAGTTCGGCGCCGCTCTCCTCGGCGACGCTGCGGATCGCCGTCGACTCGAATTGCGGCTCGCGGAAGATGCGAGTGACGCCCTCGTGCTCGATCAGCTCGATCAGGTTGGCGACGGAGGTGGCGCTGATGCCCTGCTCGGGTCCCTCGACGACAAAGCCGGCGATGGTGAGGCCGTAGCGGCGGGCGAAGTAGCCGAAGGCGTCGTGGAAGGTGACGAGCAGGCGCTGCGAATCGGGCAGGCCGGCGAGCGTCTGGCGGACCTCGGCGTCAACGGCGTTGATCTCGGCGATGTAGGACTCGGCGCGTTGGCCGAAGTTGGCGGCGGGAGCGAGCGCGTTCAGCGCGTCGGCGATCGCTTCGACCGAGGCGATGGCGAAGTCGGCGTCGAACCAGAAGTGCGGGTCCTCGGAGCCGTGCGCATGGGCGTGCCCGTGGCCGTCCTCTTCGTCCCCATGATCGTCGTGATCTTCGCCTTCCTCGTGCTCGTCGTGGTCCTCATCCTCTTCGTGCCCGTGCTCGTCTTCGTCGTGCTCATCGTGGCCCGCGTCCGGTGCGCCGGCGGGATCGGCGACGCCGAGGAACGTGATGCGGCTGGGGCGGCCGGGCAGCGCCCACTCGTCTTCGATCTCCAGATCTTCGAGGTGGTAGGCGATCACCCGCGCGCCGGCCGGGTCGGCCAGGTAGAGCATCTCGCCGACGATGGTGAAGGCCGGCGGCGCCTCCGGATCGATCGGATCGATCAGGTCGGCGACGACAAGCAAATCGCCGTCGTGCGGGTCGATAATCCGCAGGCGGCCGTCGCGCGTGAGCACGTAGAAGCGTTCGCCGTGCGAGCCGAAGGCCGCGCCGACGCTGCCGTCGGCCGGATCGTCGGCGGGCAGCGCCAGCGTGACGCTGCCCGACTCGGGGTCGATCAGCCAGATGCCCTCGTCGGCGAAGCCCTCGCTGTCGCGGTAGGAGGCCCGGCCGAAGAAGGTCGGGCTGTCGTGGTGGCCGTAGACGCTGCCGATTCGCGCGCCCTCGCGCATTTCGGCCGGGTTCTCGATGAACCAGTGGTCATATTCGCCGCCGTGCGTCTCGAGGAAGAGCACGCCGCCGGCGCAGCCGAAGAGCGCGCCCTCGCTGTTGTGGGACTCGCCGTGCAGGGCGGGGCATGAGCGGTTGCTGGCGTCGTAGATCACGCGGTTGTCGAGGTCGCGCACCTCGACGCCGAGCGGCAGGCTGCTGGGGCTGTCGTCGGGGTAATCGGGGTTGTTGGAGGAGACGACGATGTGCTCCTCGCTGACGGCCAACGCGGCGCCGTGCTGGAGCCCCGCGTCGAGCGCGATCGGCTCGTAGGCGCCCCCCGCTTCGGCCAGCTCGGCTTCGTTGATCAGCAGCGCGAGGCCGGGCCCGTCGGCGAAGATCGCGGTCCAGCCGTGGCTGCTGACGAAGTGGATCGGGCGCTCGTGGGTCAATTCCAGCGGCAGCTGCGAGATCGGCGACTCGACGAGGTCGTAGTGATCGCCGTGGGCGACGAGGAAGATGCCGCCGTCGAAGATGTGGACGCGGTCGTCGTCGTCCTCGTCGCCGAGCGCGAGGGCGAAGCCGAAGCGGTTGCTGGGGCTGGCGTAGAGCCGCGCGCCGGGGGCGGCGACGTCGAAGAGCGCGGGGCTGACCGTGTCCGTGGTGAGGTCGATCACTGAGACGCTGGCCGCCTCGGCGTCGCTGATCAGCAGGCGGCCGGCCGGCGCGGCGTGTGCGTCCTCGTGGTCTTCTTCATGGTCGTCATGGGCTTCGTCCTCGTCGTGCTCATCGTGGTCGTCGTCGCCCTCATGCTCGTCGTGGTCGTCGTGCTCTTCGCCTTCCTGGTGGTCGTCATGCTCGTCTTCCGCGTGCGGGTCGATGCTGAGGTCGGAGAAGGGATGCAGCTCGATGCCGGCGGCTTCGAGCGCCTCGGCCAGGACGAGCAGGTTGTCGGTGTTGCTGGTGATCACATCTTCGTAGGCGGCTTCCAGCGTGGCGCCGTTGATGATCACGAGGTCGGCCGCGGCGACATCGCGGACATCGCCGGGGCTGATTTCCAGCGTGTGGACATCGGCGCCGGCCGGGACCAGCGCGACGACCTCAACGCGGTCGCCGCCGATCTGCCGCACCCAGTCGGCGATGATCTGGGTGGAGACGACGACTTGGAGGGGGTCCTGTTGGGCGTCCTGCTGGTCGCCCTGTTGATCAGTCTGCTGGACGGCTGGTTGATCAGCAGGTTGATCCGCCTGGTCCGCCTGTTGATCAGCCGGTGGGCTGTCGGCGGGCGAGGCGGGGGGATCGTCGTCGCCGGAACAGGCGACCGCGAAGGCGGCCGCGCACAGCGCGACGAGCAGGACGCGAAGCGCCCAGAGAGCGGAGCGGGACATGGAGAACGGGGTCTCTAGGCGCGCTGTTCGGGTTGCCGCTCGTTGCGGCTATTTCCTGGCTGCGCGCAATGCCTTCAGGACGGCCTGTCCGTGGTCGGCGGCGCGGGCGCGCTTCCAGACTTTGGTCAGCAGTCCGTCGGTTCCGATGATAAAGGTAGCACGAGTCATGCCGATGGTCGTGCGACCATAAAGCGTCTTTTCGCCCCACGCGCCGTAGGCCGTCGCCACCGCCGCGCCCTCATCCACCAGCAGCGGGAAAGTCAGCCCGTGCTTTTCGCGGAAGTCCCGATGCGACTCCGCCGAGTCGACGGAGACGCCCAGCACGACGGCGTCTTCTTCGGTGATCTCGCCGAGTGTGTCGCGGAAGCTGCACGCCTGCTTGGTGCAGCCCGGCGTGTCGTCGCGCGGGTAGAAGTAGAGCACGACGGTGCGGCCGCGGTAGTCGGCCAGACGGTGCAGCGCGCCGTCCTGGTCGGGCAGTGCGAAGTCCGGCGCGGCGTCGCCGGCAGCGAGGGTGACGGGCATTGCGTTCTCCCTCCCGCCACGCTAGCGCGTGTTCACACTTCCGTCATTCCTGCCTGCGCAGGAATGACGGAGGGGCGCAGGAATGACGGAGGGCGGGAGTGACGGAGGGGCGGCGCAGTTGGTGCGCCGACTCGCTGCCTTCTACCCCCCACCTAACCTCCCCCCTGACAGGGGGGAGGGATGAATTGGGGAGGGGCACGGGGTGTGCGGGGGCTGGGTTCCTGCCTGCGCAGGAATGACGGAAAGGGGCGCAGGAATGACGGAGGAGCCAACCAGCGCTAGCGGCCGGCGTGGTCCTGCGCCTGGATCACCGGGCTGCCGTGGTGGTGAATCATCCGCCATTGGCCGGCTTCGCGCACGTAGATGTTGGTCGCCGCGATCGGCACCGCAGCGACCACCTCCCGGCCCGAGACGACGCCTACATCGCCGAGCAGCCGCGGCTGCTCGGCCGCGAACACGATCTTCGGCTGCTCGGGGTGGCCGAGGATTGCGCGCCAGGAGCGCAGCACCTCCTCGCGCCCGACCAGCATCGCCCGGTGCGGGTGAATGCAGGTCACTTCCATGTGTTCCGCCCACAGCTCCGCCATCGCCGCCAGATCGCGCGCATTAAAGGCGTCGTAGAAGGCGCGGTTGGCGGCCAGCACCGCTTCCGTGTCGGTCTGTTGCGCAGTGATGGCCGGCTCCTTCCCCAAACGAAGCGCCGCGTTAGGCTTGCCCAATGCGAATTCTAGGGACTGCGCTGCTGGGCGGCGTCGCGCTGCTGCTCGCCGCCTGCGGCGGGTCGGACGACGCCCCGCAGCAGAGCGCCGCCGCCGAACCGCCCCCGGCTCAGCAACCAGTGCAGCAGCAAGCGCAGCCGGACCAGGCGGAAACCGCGCAAGCGCAAGCCGGACAGCCGGCGCAAGCGGCCGAGCAGCAGGCAGCGCCTCCGCAAACATCCTCGCAAGAAGACCCGTCGCAGGACGAACAGGCCGAGCAGGACGCCCCATCCGGCGACCAACCGGCCGACGATCAACAGACCGAGCAGGCCGATGCCCCGCTGCTCACCTACCTGCCGCGCGACGCCACGCACACCGATGAGGGCATTGAGATCATCCGCGACAACTACGTGCCCAGCGACATCGGGCGCTACTTCGCCACGCTCTGGGGCATCCGCATCATCGACCTCGACGAGCTGGGCGTCGGCGCGCCGCGCGACGCGATCCCCGCCATCTTCAGTCCCACCTATCTGAGCATTGAGGAAGCGTCGGATCTGTACGAGCCGCAGATCCCGCTGGTGCAGGTGCGGCTGGGCGACGACGCGCGCGGCTTCCCGCTGGGCATCCTGATCTGGCATGAGATCGTCAACGACACGATCAACGGACGCCCCGTCGCGGTCACCTTCTGCCCGCTCTGCAATACGGCGATCGCCTACGAGCGCCAGGTCGGGGAGCGCACGCTCGATTTCGCCGTCTCCGGCCTGCTGCGCAACAGCGACCTGGTGATGTACGACCGCAGCACCGAGACGCTCTGGCAGCAGTCCACCGGCCGCGCGATTGTCGGCAACCTGGTCGGCGCGCGGCTGACCGGCGTGCCCGCGACCATCGTCTCCTTCGGCCAATTCCGCGCCGCCTACCCCGACGGCCTGATCATGTCGCCCGAGACCGGCTGGTTCCGCGAGTACGGGCAAAACCCCTACCTCGAGTACGACCGGCCGGAGCCGCGCCCCTTCCTCTACCGCGGCGAGCTCGACGACCGCCTGCCGCCCAAGCTGCGCGTCGTCTCCGTCGAAGCCCCCAGCGGCGCGGCCTTCGCCTACCCATGGGATTTCGTCAGCGAGCAGCGCGTGGTCTACGACACCCACGACGACACGCGGATCGTCATCTTCTGGACGCCCGGCACCGTCTCCGCGCTGGATCGCGGCATGATCGCCGACTCCGCCGATATCGGCGCGACCGCCGTCTTCAACCGCGAGCTGGACGGGCGGCTGCTCAGCTTCGAGCTGAACGCGGCGGACGAGAGCGGGCAAACGTTCGTGGATTTGGAGACGGGCAGCGTGTGGGACATCCTGGGCCGCGCCGTGGAGGGCGAGCTGGCCGGCTCAGAGCTGCGCCCAATCATCGCCTCAGAACATTTCTGGTTCGCCTGGCGGGCGTTTCACCCTGAGACGGAGATTGTGACCGAATCGGAGCCGCCTTAGGGATTGTTCACAATTCCGTCATTCCTGCACAGGCAGGAATCCAGGCGACCTCCAGCGTTTGGCGTGCACCTTGACAATCCTGACGGCTCGCCCAAGCCGCTTCGTGCCGCCGCCGGATGCTCGGGCCAAGTTGCGCGGCGAGCGCCGCGTGGGTTCTTGCCTGCGCAGGAATGACGGAGGGGGGGTGGTGCGGACGATTCGGGGCGCGAGGCAGTTGGTGCGTTGGCTCGTGGCTTCCCACCCCCCACCTAGCCTCCCCCCTGGAAGGGGGGAGGGATGAATTTTTCTTTGGGAGTTGGTTGGTGCGTGGTGATGGGGGTCGGATGCCGGGCGCGGCGATCTGCTTAGTCCAACAGCTCAACTGCGTCGCCGAGGGCGACTTCGGCGGATGTGAGCACGTTGGCGTAGGCGCCCAAGTGCTGCTTGGTGTGCTCGATCAGGGCGCGGCCTACTGCGCCGCTGCGCTCCAGGTCGCGCTGTTTGTGGGACGGGACGGAGCAGCGCACCGTTGTTGTTTTGACCTCGATCTCGGCGGCGCCGATGCGGAGGCGGCGGCCGGCCCACTCCACCTCCGGGAGGCCCTCGGCGTCGCCGGTGTCGATCAGGACATTGGGGCGGAAGCGGCGGATATCGACATCCTCGCCCGCGCCGAACCCGCTCAGGCTGGCCAGCGAGGCGGTGGTCATGACGTGCAGCGGGAAGCAGTCGAAATAGGTGCCGGGCGGCGTCGAGAACTGCCCCAGCTCCTGGGGCAAGCCGCTCAGATCGGGCAGCGGATCGTCCTCGCGCAGCCCGAAGACCTCGCGCAGCATCGCAATCGGATCCGCGTTCGGGTCGCCGGGCGCGCGGCGGTAGTGCGCCAGATCGTCGGCGGGGTGCAGCGGGGTGAGCGAGACCTCGCGCTCCAGCGCCGCCGAGAGCAGCTCGCCCACGTTCGCCGCGTCGCCGTCGACGGCCGCGCCGTCGGGCAGGCTGAGTTGGACTCTGGGCGAGCGGCGCTCGGCGGTCGGCTCCTCCACATAACTCGCGGCGCATTGCAACAGACGCGGAATCTGCCGCGCACTGCGCGTCTCGTCGGCCTCGCTGTCGCGCACCGCCCAGCCGCGGTCGCCCGCGATCCCGTTCGCGTCCAGCAGCGATCGCTCGACGCGCTCGCCGCCCATCGACTTGACCGGGTAGCGCCAGATTTCCGCCACATGACCGACTCGCATCGCACACTCTCCGTCCCGAAACGTGCGCCGCACTACAGAACGCGGCTGCGGAGAGGGTAGCGAATCGCCAATCTGTACCGATATGGTACTATTTGTCAACATTCGCTCCGACCGACCCCCGGAGATGCCGATGGTCAGCAGCACAGCCGCGCCGCCTCAGCCCCACACTCAAGTGGAGACGCGCGCCGAGTCGCTCGCCTGGCTCGAAGCCGAAGGCATTCACATCATCCGCGAGGTGGCGGCCGAGTGCGAGCGCCCCGTGCTGCTCTTCTCGGGCGGCAAGGACTCGATTGTGATGCTGCGTCTGGCGGAGAAGGCGTTTTGGCCGGCGCGGATTCCGTTTCCGGTGATGCATGTGGACACCGGCCACAACTTCCCCGAAGCGATCGAGTTCCGCGATCGCCGCGCGGCGGAGTTGGAGGTGGAACTGATCGTGGCGTCGGTGCAGGACAGCATCGACGCCGGGCGGGTGGTGGAGGAGGTCGGACCCCGCGCCTCGCGCAATCGGCTGCAAACCGTGACGCTGTTGGACGCGATTGCGGAGCGGCGCTTCGACGCGCTGTTCGGCGGGGCGCGGCGCGACGAGGAGAAGGCGCGGGCGAAGGAGCGGATCTTCTCGTTCCGCGACGCCTTCGGGCAGTGGGACCCCAAGAGCCAGCGTCCGGAGTTGTGGAATCTGTACAACGGGAGTCTGCGGCCGGGCGAGCACATTCGGGCGTTTCCGCTGTCGAACTGGACGGAGCTGGATGTGTGGCAGTACATCCGCGAGGAGGGGCTGGAAATCCCCTCGATCTATTTCGCGCACGAGCGGGAGATGTTCGAGCGCGACGGGATGCTGTTTCCGGTGAGCGAGTATGTGGAGCGGCTGCCGGGTGAGGCGGCGTTTGATGCGGAGGTGCGCTTCCGCACGGTGGGCGACATGACCTGCACCGCAGGCGTCCGCTCAACCGCGCGGACGATTGAGGCGGTGGTGGCGGAGATTGCGGCGACGCGGATCACCGAGCGCGGCGAAACGCGCGCCGACGACCGCTTCTCGGAAGCCGCCATGGAAGACCGCAAGCGCGAGGGGTATTTCTAAGCGTGCCGAGCTCCGCAGAGACCGCCGCGCAGCGAGCGACGCCGACCGTGCTGCGGCTGGCGACGGCCGGGTCGGTGGACGACGGCAAGAGCACGCTGATCGGCCGGCTGCTGTTCGATTCGCGCCAGACGTTCATCGATCAGATGGAGGCGATCGAGCGGACGAGTCGGTCGCGGGGGACGGACTATGTGGATTTGGCGCTGCTGACCGATGGGCTGCGCTCGGAGCGCGAGCAGGGCATCACGATCGACGTCGCCTACCGCTACTTCCAGACGCCGCGGCGCAAGTTCATCCTGGCCGACACCCCCGGTCACGTGCAGTACACGCGGAACATGGTGACGGGCGCCTCGACGGCGGACGCGGCGCTGCTGCTGGTCGACGCGCGCAACGGCGTCGTGGAGCAGACGCGGCGGCACGCCTATCTGTCGGCGCTGCTGGGGATTCGGCATTTCGTGCTGTGCGTGAACAAGATGGATCTGGTCGACTGGGATCGCGGGGCGTACGAGCCGATTGTGGAGGAGTTGACGCGGTTCGCGGGTCGGATGGGCGTGGAGGATGTGCGGGCGATTCCGATTTCAGCGCTGCACGGCGACAACGTGGTCGAGCGCTCGGCGCGCGCCGACTGGTACGACGGCCCGGCGCTGCTGGCGCTGCTGGAGACGCTTGATGTGAGCGAGCGCGAGGCGGGCGTCGGCGGGCGCTTCCCCGTGCAGTATGTGATTCGCCCGCAGCGCAGCGACTTCCCCGATTACCGCGGCTACGCGGGAACGGTGGCGGTAGGGACGCTGCGGGTGGGCGATGCGGTGCGGGTGCTGCCGGCGGGGCAGGAGACGACGATCGCGGCGATCGACACATTCGACGGGCCGGCCGCGTTCGCCGAGCCGCCGATGGCCGTGACGCTGCGGCTGGCGGACGATCTGGATGTGGCGCGGGGCTCGATGATCTGCGCGCTGGACGGAGACGCGCAGCCGACGGCGGCGCGGGCGATCGAGGCGCATGTCTGCTGGATGAGCGGGGAGACGGCGATGCAGGAGGGCGGGCGGCTGCTGATCAAGCAGACGACGCAGACGACGCGGGCGCTGGTGGAAGAGGTCACGGCGCGGCTGGATGTGAACACGCTGGATTACGATCTGACGGCGCGGCAGCTGTCGCTGAACGAGATCGGGCGGGTGCGGCTGCGCTTGATGACCCCGCTCTGCGTGGATGCGTATGAGCGGAGCCGCGCGACGGGCGCGTTTATCCTGATCGACGAAGCGACTCGGGCGACGGTGGGCGCGGGGATGGTGAACGGCGCGGAATGACTGAGTGCGAACGATGAGCAGAGCGGCGCGGCTGATCGCGGCCGGCCTGATCGCCGCCTGGCTCGCGCTGCCGGCGCTGTTCGGGGCGGCCTGCGGCGGCGAGCCGGAAGGTCCGCTTGATCCCGACACGCTGATTCTGGCCACGACCACCAGCCTCAACGACAGCGGGCTGCTCGACGAGCTCGCGCCGATCTTCGCGCAGGAACAGGACGTAACAGTGAAGATCATCGCGGTGGGCACCGGCGCCGCGCTGCGGATGGGCGAGCAGGGCGACGCCGATGTGCTGCTCACCCACGCGCCCGACGCGGAGCGCGCCCTGCTGGAGAACGGCGACGTGAGCGACCGCGTGCTGGTCGCCTACAACGATTTCGTACTGATCGGTCCGGCCGACGACCCGGCCGGCGTGGCCGGGATGGACGACGCGGCGGCGGCGCTGGCGCGGATCAGCGAGGCGGGCCGGGCGGGCGGCGCGGCGTTCGCCTCGCGCGGCGACGACAGCGGCACGCACAAGAAGGAGCGCGCGCTGTGGCAGGCGAGCGGCGTCGAACCGGGTGGCGAATGGTATCTCGAAACCGGGCAGGGCATGGGCGGCACGCTCAACGTGGCGGACCAGCGCGAGGCCTACACTCTCGCCGACCGCGGCACCTTCCTCGCGCTGAGCGGCCGGCTCCAGCTGACCGTGCTGGTGGAAGGCGACGCGCGGCTGCTCAACTACTACAGCGTGATGCCTGTCGCCGCCGACAAGCGCGGCATCAACGCGGCGGCGGCGGCCGAGTGGGTGGAGTTTCTCACGCGGGCGGACATCCAGGCGCGGATCGGCGCGTATCGGCGCGCGGAATACGGACGCTCGCTGTTCGTGCCGGCGGCGGGGGACAGCGAGGCGGCGATCGCCGCGCGGGGCGGGGCGCCGCGCGAGTAGCCTCGCAGGAGCAACCGGAGAGGCGGAGCCTTGGATCTGATCTGGGACGGGCTGCGCGAGGCGGCGCGGCTCTGGGCGCAGGGCGACGCGGAGGTGATCGCGATCACCCTGCGCACGCTGGCGATCTCGGCGGCGGCGACCGCGCTGGCGCTGGCGCTGGGCGTGCCGCTGGGCGCGCTGCTCGCGCTGCGCCGCTTCCCCGGACGCGGGTTAATCGTCGCCGCCGTCAACACCGGGCTGGGCATGCCGCCGGTCGTCGTGGGACTGGTGATCGTGCTCTTGCTCTGGCGCAGCGGGCCGCTCGGCGCGCTCAACCTGATCTACACGCCCTACGCGATGGTGGCGGCGCAGTTTCTGCTGGCGCTGCCGCTCGTGATCGGCTTCTCGCTCACCGCAATTCAGGCGCTGCCGTCGAAGCTGCTCGAGCAGATGCGCGCGCTGGGCGCGAACCGCGCGCAGATGCTCTGGCTGATCATGCGCGAGACGCGGCTGGGCGTGCTGGCCGCGGTGATGGCCGGCTTCGGCGCGGCCATTTCGGAGGTGGGCGCGTCAATGCAGGTGGGCGGCAATCTGGCCGGTGAGACGCGCGTGCTGACGACCGCGACAGTGCTGGAGACGAGCCGCGGCAACTTCGAGCTGGCGATTGCGCTGGGCCTGATCCTCGTGGTGATGGCCTACCTCGTGAATTTGGCGCTGACTACAGTGCAGCAGCGCCGCACGGTCTGAACGGTCTGAGCGATCATCGTGTCCGACGCGCAGAGCGGCCCGCACCTGGAAATCCGCGATCTCGTCGTGGCGCGCGGCGGCCGCACGGTGCTTTCGATTCCGCAGCTGCTGCTCGGTCGGCGCGAGGTGACGGCGGTGATCGGTCCCAACGGGAGCGGCAAGAGCACGCTGCTGGCGGCGCTGCAACTGCTGCTGCCGCGCGAGCGGGGCGAGCTGTTGCTGGACGGCGCGCCGATCGACGGCGATCCGGTGATGGCGCGGCGGCGGATGGCGGCGGCGTTCCAGGAGCCGCTGCTGCTGAGCATGTCGGTGCGCGAGAACGTGGAGCTGCCGCTGCGCCTGCGCGGGGCGGGTCGGCGCGAGCGGCGCAAGGCGGCGGCGGAGTGGCTGGAGCGCTTCGGGATCGCGGCGCTGGCGCGGCGGCCGGCGCGCGCGCTGTCGGGCGGCGAAGCGCAGCGGGTCAGTCTGGCGCGGGCGTTCGCGGCGCGCCCCGAGCTGCTGCTGCTGGACGAGCCGTTCGCCGGGTTGGACGCGCCCACGCGGGCGCAGCTGCTGGAGGATTTCGCGCAGATTCTGGCCGAGGCGCGGCCGACGACGCTGCTGGTCACGCACGATCGCGCGGAGGCGCTGCGCCTGGCCGACCGCGTGGCGGTGCTGATCGAGGGCCGGCTGCGGCAGTGGGGCACGCCGGACGAGGTGTTCAGCACGCCGGCCGACGAGCAGGTGGCGGCGTTCGTGGGCGTGGAAAACGTCTGGCCCGGGCGCTTAATCGAGGAGCGCGAGGGCCTGGCGATCTGGCGCTGCGGCCCGCTGACGGTCGAGACGGCGGCCGCGGCCGGCGCGGGCGCGGCGTTTCTCTGCGTCCGCCCGGAGCAAGTGACGCTTTCGACCGCCTGCCGCGCGGGGGATCCGTCAAGCGCCCGCAACCACGCCGCCGGCCGAATCGCCGCCGCCCACAGCGAGGGCGCATTCATGCGAGTAACGCTCGAGGTAGAGGGCGGCGAAGGCCCGCGCGTAAGCGCAGACATCTCCCGCGTGTCCTGGGAGGAGTTGGGCCTGGCAGTAGGCCAGCGCGTAGAGGCGGCATTCAAGGCAAGCGCGGTGCACGTAATCCCCCACAGCGAGGGCGGCGGTGGGTAGGCGTTGTTCGCACTTTCGTCATTCCTGCGCAGGCAGGAACCTGCGAGTGAACCAATGTCGTCCAGGTCAAACGCTCGGCCGCGCTCCGCGTAACGCCGGCGGGCCGTCGGGATGCCGAGTTGCGCGCCGGATTGGGAGGCTGCGTGGGTTCCTGCCTGCGCAGGAATGACGGATAAGGGGCGCAGGGGTGACGGAGGGAGGGCAGGTGCGACGGATAGGGGGCGCAGGGGTGACGGAGGATGGGCTGGTGTGGCGGATAGAGAGGTTTGGCGGCAGATGAGAGGTCGGATGGATGGTTGGGGTGTTGGAGATCAGTTGTTGCGCGCACGTGGCTTTCCACCCCCCACCTAACCTCCCCCCTGGAAGGGGGGAGGGATGAATTGGGGGAAGCGGGGGTGAATTGGGGGGGAAGAGGAGATGAATTTTTGGAGGGGGGGTGAATTTTGGGAAGGGTGAAGAGCGTGGGGGGCGCGGCTCAGGCGCGCCAGGTGATCTTTGGGGGTTGGCGGGTTGAGGTGGGCAGGCGCGCGTCTTCCGGGGGGTAGCCGAGGTAGATGTAGCCGACGATGCGGTCGTGGTCGTTGATGCCGAGCCAGCGTTTGGCGGCTTGGGATTCGACGAGCGCGCCGGTGCTCCATTTGGCGGCGAGGCCGCGGGCGTGGGCGGCGAGGAGCAGGTTTTGGACGGCGCAGCAGCAGGCGGCGTAGTCCTCGAGGTCGCGGACGGGGTCGTCGAGCTTGGCGGTCTGGGTGACGGCGATGAAGAGCGGGGCGCGCTTGAGCTTGGCGCGGGGGTCTTTGGCGGGGCTCGCGCCGGCGGCGGCGAGCTCGGCGAGGACGCTGTCGGCGAGGTCGTCGCGGGCGTTGCCGGCGACGACGTGGAAGCGCCAGGGTTCGGTGTGCTTGTGGTTGGGCGCCCAGACGGCGGCCTCGATCAGTTCTTCGATCAGACCGCGCTCGACGGGGCGGTCGGTGAAAGCGCCGACGGTGCGGCGCTCGCGGATCGCTTGGTCGACATCCATCAGCGTCTCCTTTGCGGCCCGCCGCGCGGTGTGAGCGGCGGGCGATGGGGGCGCAGCCCATAGGATCAGTCACATGCTACGAGCTGGGGCGCGACAGACGTTTGCGGCGTTTTCGGTGGGCCGCTATCGGCTGCACTGGGCGCAGACGGTGGCGGCGTTCATCGCGTTTTCGATGTCGTTCACGGTGCAGAGCGTGGTGGCGTTCGATCTGACGGGAGAGAATGCGGCGGTGGGCCTGGTGGGAGCGGGGAACGGGATTGCGTGGCTGGCGATTGGGCCGATCGCCGGAGCGCTGGCGGATCGGCTGCCGAAGCGGCGGCTGCTGGTGCTGGCGCAGAGCGTGATCGCGCTGGCCTTTCTGCTGCTGGCGATTCTGATTGTGACGGGGCAGATCGCGATCATCTGGCTGGTCGTGACGAGCTTTCTGCTGGGTTCGTCGTTCGCGTTCACGGGGCCGACGCGGCGGGCGTACATCGGCGACATTGTGCCGGAGCGGTTGGTGGGCAACGGGGTGGCGCTGCTGCAGTCGGCGCTGTCGCTGCCGATGATGATCGGCCCGGCGATCGCGACGGGGCTGCTGACGATTGCGTTCGTTGGACCGGGCGGGGCGTATTTTGCGATGTTCGGGATGCTGGCGTTGACGATTGCGTCGCTGGGGTTGATGCCGTCGGGCGCGCCGCGAGGGGCGCGGCGGGGCGGGATTTACCGCGAGATCGTGCTGGGCGTGCGCTACGCGGCGGCGCAGCCGCGGCTGCGGCTGTTGCTCGTTTCGCTGATGCTGATCTCGATTTTCGGGCAGCCGTATCAGGTGCTGCTGCCGGGTCTGCTGGAGAACACGCTGGGCGAGCCGGCGGAGCGGATCGGGGTGCTGCAGGGGGTAGCGGGGATCGGATCGTTTGTGGTCGGGCTGGCAGTGGCCGGCTTTGTGGGCTCGGCCTGGTCGGGGCGGGTGATGTACAGCATGGCGCTGCTGTTCGGCGCGGGGGTTGCGCTGCTGGCGCTGACGCCGAACGTGGCGGTCGCGTTTCCGTTCATGTTTATGATTGGGGCGGGAATTAGCGCGTTTCAGGCGGTCAATACGGCGGAGGTGCTGGTGCAGAGCGAGCCGGCTTATCACGGTCGGTTGACGGCGTTGACGTTCTTTCCGTTCGGCGTTTCGACGCTGGCGGGGCTGTTGTTCGGCAATATCGCGGATGCGAGCGGGGAGCGGATCGTGTTGCTGGTGATGGGTTTGGCGGTCGTGGGGATCGCGGCGCTGTCGGGTCTGCGTTACGATCGGATTCGGGCGCCGGCGGTGCGTCCGGAGCGGGTCGCGCGGGCGGCGCTGCGGCCGATCGCGGCGGTGATGCGGGAGCAGAAGACGCGCGACCAGCGGTAGGAGATCAGACGTAGCGGTTGAGCCAGGCGATCAGGCGGTCGTAGTATTCCTGGCGCAGCTTGGGGTGGCCGTTGATTACGAAGGGGTGGGCGCAGTCGGGGAAACGGACGAGTTCGACGCGCTTGCCGCGATCGCGCAGAGCGACGAAGTATTCCTCGCTCTGGGAGATTGGGCAGCGGTGGTCGGACTCGCCGTGCATCAGGAGCACGGGGGTTGTTACGTTCGAGGCGTAGGTGATCGGGGAACGGTCGCGGTACCAGCCGAAGTTTTCCTCGGGGCGTCCGCCCCACTCGTAAGTACCCCAGGAGACGGCGATATCGGAGGTGCCGTACATCGATTCGAGGTTGATCACCGGCGCGCCGACGATGGCGGCGCTGAAGCGGTCGGTATGGCCGATCAGCCAGGAGGTCATGTAACCGCCGTAGGAGTAGCCGTGTACGCCGAGTCGTTCGGAGTCGACGTAGGGGCGTTCGCAGGCGGCGTCGAGCGCCGCCAGCAGCTCGAGCGAGTCTTCGCCGCCCCAGTCTTCGATGACGGCGTGGGTGAATTCGAGGCTGTAGGTCGAGCTGCCGCGGGGGTTGACGAACAGGACGATGTAACCGGCGGCGGCGATGACTTGGTGCAGCGGATGGAAGCTTTCAGTGAAGACGCCGTGCGGGCCGCCGTGGATGTCGAGTAGGAGCGGATACTGCTTTTCCGGGTCGAAATCAGGCGGGAACATGAGGCCGCAGGGGATGGTCAAGTAGTCGCGCTCGAATTCGAAGTATTCGACGCGGCCGGGCTGGTGGGCGGCGAGGTAGTCGGCGCTGATTGAGGTGAGGCGGCGGGCGGACTGGTCGTCGTCACCGGCCTGTTGGGTGATCAGCTCGCCGGGCTGTTCGGGCGTCGTGACGACGGCGGCGATGCGGCGTCCGTCGGGGGAGATGTCGATGGCGCTGATCAGTTCGGGCTGTTCGCGGATCGGCTCGGGGAGCTCGCGGCCGCCGGGGTGGACGCGCCAGACGGCGGAACGGGCGCGGGCGTCGGCGGCGAAGACGACGCCGTCGTCGGTCCAGCGGATTGGCGGCGGGGGCGCGAAGGGAAACGCGCCGCTCTGCGGGGTGAGATCGTTGTGGGTCAGGCGGGTTTGCACGCCGCTGTCGCGCGTGACGGCGTAGAGGTAGGGCTGCTGGCGTTCTTCGGGATGGGTGAGGGCGACGACGAGGCGACGTCCGTTGGGCGACCAGGCGGGGCGTCCGGCGGAGACGACGCCGGGGGTGAGGCGCTCGATCTCGCCGCCGTTGGCGGGCATGACGCAGAGTTCGCTGCCGAACGGTCGGCGGATCTGGCGCTGGGGGGAGCGGTCGGAGGCGAAGGCGATCCAGCGTCCATCGGGCGAGAGGACGGGGTGAGCGTGGTTGTAGGAGCCGCGGGTGAGCTGGGCGGCCTCGCCGTCGGCGGCGTCGATGCGGAAGAGGTGATGCCAGGCGTCGACGCGGTAGCCGAGCGCGTCGCCGCGGTAGTAGATGTTGCGCACGACGGTGGTGCGGGGCTGGCCGTCGTCGGGCACGAGGCGGGCGGGGTCGACGTCGACGACGGCGATCAGGGCGGCGCCGTCGGGCGTCCAGACGCAGCTTTCGACGGCGTAGGGGAGGTCGGTGAGTCGGCGCGGTTCGCCGCCGGCGAGCGGAAGGAGCCAGACCTGGCGGGGGGAATTGGCGTCGGTGGGGTCGGCGGGGCGGAGGAAGGCGAGCTGCGAGCCGTCGGGCGACCAGACGGGGGAGCCGTCGCGGGGACCGGCGGTCAGCTGGCGATCGCCGTCGGCGTCGTCGAAGGGGACGGCGCGGATCTGCGTCTCGGCGGACATGGTTTCGCGCGAGGTGCGGGAGGCGACGTAGGCGACGGTCGCGCCGTCGGGCGAGATTGCGGGAGCGGCGACGGCGGGCAGGTCGAAGATCAGCTCGGAGGTGATCGGCTGGCGCGGCTGGCTGGATTTGGCAGAGCGCGTAGTGGGGCGAGCAGTGGGCATGGGCGGCTCCAATCGGATACAGGTTACGCGCTGCTGCGCGCGGGCGGGCGCTGCCCTATCTTGCCCTATGTTGTAGGCGAGACGAAGCAGCGCGAACGAGGGAGCGGCCGATGGCGACGATCGAGCGGGACGGCGTGGAGATTTACTACGAGGCGCAGGGTTCGGGCCCGGCGGTGCTGCTGAGCCACGGCTACGGGGCGACCTCGCAGATGTGGGCGGGGCAGCTGCCGGCGCTGGCAACGGAGTGGCGGGTGATCGCGTGGGACATGCGCGGGCACGGGCGCAGCGGCAGCCCGGAGGATGCGTCGCTCTACAGCGAGGCGGAGACGGTGGCGGATATGGCGGCGATTCTGGACGCCGAAGGCGCGGAGGAGGCGGTGATCGGCGGGCTGTCGCTGGGCGGTTACATGTCGCTGGCGTTTCAGCTGGTGCATCCGGGGCGGACGCGGGCGCTGATGCTGTTCGACACGGGGCCGGGCTATAACAATCCGAAGGGGCGCGAAGGCTGGAATCAGAATTTCGCGTTTCCGCGAGCGGAGGCGCTGGAGCAGCGGGGGCTGGAGGCGCTGGGCGGTTCGGAGGAGGTGCGCGTTTCGACGCACCGCTCGGCGGCGGGTCTGGCGCGCGCGGCGCGGGGGATGCTGGCGCAGTTCGACAACCGCGTCATCCAGTCGCTGGCGGGGATTACGAAGCCGACGCTGGTACTGGTGGGGGAGAACGACGAGCCGTTTCTGGGCTCGACCGATTACATTCACAACAAGATCGCGGGCTCGACGAAGGCGGTGATCGCCAACGCGGGGCACGCGGCGAACATCGATAACCCGTCCGACTTCAATCGGGCGGTGCTCGATTTTCTGGATGGTCTAACAGGCTGAATGGCCTGACAGGCTGAACGGTCTGGCGACTTGAACGGACTGGCGGCTGAGCCGCGGACAGGAGCGCATCATGCAGGTTTCCCTCTTCTTCCTCCCTTCGGTGGGCACGCGCGAGGATATCGAGCAGGGGATGGCGGGGCTGCGGCCCGAGCTGTACCAGGAGATGCTCGCGGATCTGAGCGAGTTCGCCAAGGCGGGCGACGCGCTCGGTTACGACTCGATCGGTTTCACCGAGCACCACTTCCATATCGAGGGCTTCGAGCTCTCGCCGAATCCGATCATGCTCGACCTGTATCTGGCGATGCAGACCGAGCGGATTCGGGTGGGGCAGCTGGGCGTGGTGCTGCCGGCGCATAACCCGATTCGGGTGGCGGAGGATATCGCGATGCTCGACCATATGTCGGGCGGGCGGGCGCTGGCGGGCTTCGCGCGCGGGTATCAGCGGCGCTGGGTGGATACGCTGGCGCAGCAGATTCACGGCGTGCATGGGGCGCGGCCGGGTCAGCACGACGCGATCGACGCGGCCAACCGCGCGGCCTTCGAGGAGCACTTCAACATCATCCGCAAGTGCTGGACGGAGGAGATGATCGAGTACAAGGGCGACGCCTGGCAGATCCCGCCGGAGGGCACGCCGTGGGACATCGAGGCGACGCGGTTGTACGGCGCGGGGCTGGACGAGGATAACATCGTGCGGCAGGTTGGCGTGGTGCCGAAGCCGCTGCAGAAGCCGCATCCGCCGATTTTCCAGCCGTTCGCGTCTTCGGAGCGGACGATTCGCTGGTGCGCGCGGGAGGGCATTACGGCGATTCTGCCGCCGATGTACCCGGAGATGCAGAATCAGCTGTACGAGGTGTATCAGGAGGAGGCCGCGGCGGCGGGCCGCACGTTGAAGCCGGGCGAGGGTCTGGGCGTGCTGCGGGATGTGCTGATCACCGATACCGACGATGAGGCGATGGAAATCTGGGCGCGCACGGCGGCGTTCTGCGGCGCGGCCTGGTTCGCCCCGTTCGGCTTCGCCGACGCGCTGCGCCCGCCGGGCCGCGATCGCGGTTTCTCGCCGCAGGAAATGATGGATCGCGGTCTGCTCTTCGCGGGGACGGTGGATACGGTCAAGCGCCAGGTGCAGAACATGCTCGATATCACGCCGGTCAGCTGGGTCTTCATGTGGCAGTACAACGGTCTGCTGAGCCGGGGGCAGATTCTGCGCACGATCGAGGATTTCTCAGAGAAGGTGCTGCCGGAGTTCGGGGGGTTGGGGGGCGGGGTGTAGAGTGGCTGCGCTAGTCGTCGTACAGCCTGCCCTTTAGTCTTCGGGCGTCTTCTGGCCGTAGATTTGCGGCTCGTGGGCGAGTTTGCGGCGGATGAGATCGATTGGTCCGCCGTCCGCCGTCAATGCGGCCGGCAGATCGAGGACCTCTGTCAGTAGCCGACGGTCGAGTTCGTGGCGCGCGGGGTCAACGTGAACGAGGTGGAAGGGGAGAAATGCAGCATCGCGCAGCTCGTCAAAGACCCGTTGGGCACGTTCGTGTTGTCGGCGCGTCAAGCGGCTGAGATCGAGCACGGGAATGTGCGGCATGGCGGTTACCGTGGTCGAGCCGCGTCCGTCCTGAGATTTGTTTGCCACCCACCAGTGCAGAAGTAAGCCGAGTGATGAGTTGCACCAGAGCGAGAACATGTGCTCATGCCCTGCTTCGTTGAGGATGACCGATGGCCAGGCACGACCGCCGATGCAAGGGCGACGCGTCGTTGCGACGATTAGCGGCTGAGAGTTGAATCGCACATCCCGGTTGTAGTGCGCGCGCGATGCGGTGTCCTGAATACGCGCTGCCTTGGCGTTCACCCACTGCTGATCCGCGGGCCACTCTTTGATGGTTCCTTCGGAGTCGGGCAGGACGATCAGTTGGCGCTCGCGGTCGGCATCGTGCCGCCAAAGCATGGGATAGGTAGGCGAGGGATTGACCGGCGGGTGGTGGAGATCGAACGCGCCCTGAGGCGAGCCGTCGGGTTTGTTCCCGATGATCTCCATATCGGAGGGACCGACGGATGCGATTTCGGCGAGCGGCGCGATTGGGATGTCGATCGACGCTGCGTTCGGCGAGCCGATCTGGTGGAGTTGCCCGTTAGTCAGGTGGTGCGCAACCTGCGCCAGTTCGACATCGAGTAGTCCGGCCATCGGCCACGGACCTCGCTCCGGCAAAGGGAAGTTGATGCCGAAGCCAGCGTACTCGGTGCCCAGTGTGATTCGGGTGGCTCCGATGTTGCCGTTTTCGAACTCGTCGATGTGCCCATTGCGGCTCATGTGCGAGATCACGTCGCCGATCAACTCCGAGCGGGCTACCGCCATTGGTTGATCGTTCAGCACGACGAACGTTGCTCGAGTCGCGCGGCCATCGCGATTGGCGGCGACCACCAGGCATTCCGCGATTCCGGTATCGGTCGAGAATGAGCGCTCGTCCGAGCCTTCGCCGGCGATGGTAACGACGGTGATTTTGCCGAAGTTGTCGGCGATGGCGCGGCGGGTTTTTTCCCAACGTATACCGGCCAGCGCAGAGAGAGGAAGCACGAATGCGATGGCGCCGCCCCGAGCGGTTTTGCGGATGGCGAGATCGACGAAGTGCGTGCCGAGGCCGGCGCGGAGGTTGCCGGTCTTGTTTGGGCCGGCGAGGGTGTTCAGGCGTTTGAGCATTTTGTCGCGCGTTGCGGGCGGCGTCTCGAAGGCGGCAAAGGCTGGGTTGCCGACGCCAACCTTCGTTCCTTCGTGCGCGATGGCGTTCGTGAACGGCGGATTCATGATCGCCAGATCGAACGAACTGTGGCCGACACGGGTCACGAGGTCGCGGACATTCTCGGGCTCTCGTCCGCCGGCGGTGACGGCGGCAGCTGAGCTGATCAGGCTCGGCTGCACGTCCTTGGCCAGGAGCTCGAGCGAGCCGATGGCGGCGTCTTCTTTACCGAAGGGCATCGTGAGCAGACATTCTCCGTCAAACGGGACGGTAGGATGGACGCTGGCGAGCATTGACGCGGTGAGGTGGACGGCGATATTGAGCACGTCAAGGCCGACCAAGCCGTTTTCCATCATTGGGGCATGGAGCGCGCGCGGATCGCCGCCCTGCAGCTCGTGCAGGATGCTGACGCGCTGGTAGGCGGCGCTGAGCAGGGTGCCGGTTCCGCAGGCGAAGTCCCCGATCTGAAGCGAGGCCAGAGTTTCCGCGTCGCTCCAGTCGGCTCCACCGGGGGCGCGATCGGTGGGGATCGCCAGGCTCGCGAGCAGCGCAGCGGCGGCAGGGCGGGTATAGAACGTTGCGAGGAACTTGCGATCCGCGATCAGGCGCTGCATGATCGCGCCATTCAGTTCGTGAGAGCGAGTAATTCCGCTCTCCATCAATGTCGTGACGGCGAGGTGGAGGGGCCCGAAGGCAAGCGACATTGCAGGCGGCGAAAGCGAGCGCGCGAGGCTGCGGGCGGCCGCGAAGATTGGCCAGTAGTTGCGCCGTAGGATGTAGTACCACTCGTCCAAGAGGTGGGACAGGTGGATCATTCCGGGCGACGAGCGAAAGTCCTCAATGGGGCGAACCCTGCGGGACCCTTCATGCGTGTCGATGTTGAATTCCGCCGCGGCGAGCGCGGCGTGATAGATCAAGGCGTTCGCAAGCACGGTCATCACCATCCGCCGCGTCTGGTTGCCCTCATCGTCGGTCTGGCCGAGCACTTGGGCGAGTTCGTCGCCGTATGAGCCGGGCGCATGGCTTGGATGGAGCCGAGTGAAGTTCTCGGTCGCGGCGTTGATCGCGAATTGCAGCTGCTCGGCCAGTCGATCGACGCGCTGCGGCGGCATCGTTGCGCGGCGCAGCAGCAAGGCGAGATCACGGATGCTCCCCCGCAGCCAGCCCGACTGCGGCAGCCGCTCGTTCGCTTCGGGGTCGACTATGGTGTACAGCGCGTATTCCAAGTCTGGCGTTTCGAGCAAGAACTCACGAAGCTGGGCGCCGTCCAGCCTTGATGCAGGCGGCGGGTAGACCAGTGCGACAGCCGCCTCGACATCGCGTCCGGTGCTTACGACCTTTTTGCCCAGACGCGCCTGCGCGTCCTGCTCGGCGCTCAGGCGATTCTCGCGCTCTGCTTCGATCACCACAGGCCAACCGGCCGGCTCCTCGATCAGGATGTCGGGGCGTCCACCGCCTACAAGGATGTCGCCAGTGCGCTCAGAGCGGATCGACCATGAAGTCGGGCGCAGCTCGGCAAGGAGCTCGCCCAAGGCGACATTGATGGTCTGTTCGTGCGTTCCGTTGGCCATTGCGCGAACGAGCGTACTACATCGGGAGCTGTTGGAGAACCTTTTGGAGGTTCGCGGGGGTGGGCTGGAGTTCGCCTACGGGGAATGATCGCACCACCTCGGCGATGGCGTTGTTGCAGGGGGTGGGGACCTCTACCGCTTTGCCTTGCTCGGCTACCCAGCCGTTGAGGGCGTCGATTTCGGGGCGGCGGCCGCGGATGATGTCCTGGAGGAGGCTGGGGCGGCCTGCGCCGAGGGCTTGGGCGCCGGCGATCAGCTCGGCGTCTAGCTCGGTGGAGTCGGCGCCGTGGGCGGCGTCGACGAAGCGCTGGGCGTCGATGCCCCAGACGGATTCGATGTTGTGGCCGTGGGCGCGGCCGACCTCGATCACCTCGGCGGCGATGCGGATGCAGAGCCAGCGGGTGTCGTCGCGCGAGCGGACTTCGCCGGAGCCGTAGCCGGTGAGTCCGGCGACGGCGTTGGCCATGCAGTTGACGGCGAGCTTGCCCCAGCGCTCGCCCCAGAGGTTGTCGGTGGGTTCTGCGCCGGCGACATGGTTGATGATGGCGGCGATGCGCTCGGCGCGGTCGCTGCGGGGGCCGTCGAGTTCGCCGACTTTGAAGCCGAGCGCGCGGGTGTCGGTGCGGATGCAGTGGCCGGGCTCGTAGAGTCCGCAGCCGATGGTGATGACGCAGCCGAGCGTGCGTTGGCGTCCGACCACGGCGGCGACGCGCTCGTCGTTGATGCCGTTCTGGAAGTCGACGATTGCGCCGTCGGTGCGGACGAGCGGTGCGAGCAGGGCGGCGGCCCATTCGGTGTCGTAGGACTTGACGGCGAGGAAGCCGAGGTCGAACGGCTCGTCGATGGCCTGGACTTCGTGGATGTGGCGCGCGTCGACGGGGATGCGGACATCGCCGATCAACGGTCCGCTGAGGCGGAGGCCGTGCCGCTTCATGGCTTCGACATGTTCGACCCAGTGGTCGATCAGGGTGATGTCGTAGCCGGCGCGGGTGAGCAGTCCGCCGACCACGCCGCCGATTGCGCCTGCGCCGAGGATGGCGATTCGTTCGGGCATGGTTGGCTCCGTGGGTGTGGATTTTGGGTGAGGGTAGCACTGGGGTTGGGGTGGTTGAGGGGTTCTGGGGGTGCGCGTAGGTTCCTGCCTGCGCAGGAATGACGGAGGGGGGCGCAGGAATGACGGAGCTGGGGGGCGGGCGATTAGGGCTGGGGGCCGGCGGCGATGGCGTTGATGATGGCTTGGACGTAGAGCTCGAGACCGATTGGGCGCAGGTGGGTGCCGTCGTAGGTGAGCTCGTCCTCGCGGCCGTCAGTCACCTGATGCCAGTCGATCAACGTGACCTTGGCGTGCCGCGCCGCGCCCTCGCGGAGCATTCGGTTGCCATCGCGCTCAAGGCGGATCCAGGGGTCGCGCTGGGGGAACTGGCGGGTCAGCACGATCAGGTGATCGACGTTTTCGACGATGCGTATCAGGCGCTCGAAATCTTCCTCCTCCACGAATTCGTAGCCGACGCCGTGAAAGACGACGACCTCGCGGGGGGCGTCGGCGAGGTGGCGTTCGAGCGCCTGCATGCTGCGATGCGCGGTGCGCGCGCCGACGGCGTCGACGTCGAGGCCGCGTTCGCTGAGCAGGCGGGCGGCGCCGACCATTACGGAATCGCCGATCGCGAGCGGGGCAACGCCGAAGCGGACGATCAGCGGGTTGGTGCGGCCTTCGGTGTTGGCCGCGGTGAGCACGAAGCTGTCGGCCTGGACGCGCTGGCCGTCCCACTCCCAGACGGCGGGGGAGGCGAGCGCGCCGCCCTCGGCGACGAAGGCGACGGGCAGTCCGACGAGGGCGCGGACGCCGCGGCAGGCGCGCTCTTCGCCGAGCGCGCTGCTCCAGAGGACGCAGCCTGCGCCGCGGCTGGCGACCTCGATGACGGCGCAGGGCGCGCCGCCGGGGCAGGGGACGCGCAGGGCCTCTTCGGCGTGGACGACCTGCATGATCTCGTCGCCGTTGAGCTCGACGAGTTGCTCGACGGTGGTACCAAAGGTCCTGGCGATGCGGTTGGGCGAGTCGCCGGTTCGCACGACATAGGTGAAAGTGGGCGGCTGTGCGGGTCGCTCGGTCTGGTCGAACAAGCCGAATTCCTGAGGCAGGACGAGCAGTCCGGCTTCGAATTCGGGGACGAGGGTTGGGTTGGCCTGTGAGTTGGTCGGCGCGTCGGTTATGGCATTGGTTTCGGCTTCGGAATTGGGCGCGTCCTGTTGGGAAGCCTCCTGCGCAGGCGCGGCGGCCTGTGGTTGCGCGGTTTCGGCGGGTTGGGGCTGCGCGGCGGCGGTGCGCGCTGGCTGGTCGCGGGGTAGTTGCCAGCGGCGGCGGATGGCCTCGGCGTTGCCTGCTTCGTCCGACTCGACAAACTCTGCGGGCTCGGCTGAGTCGCCGCCCGCGCTGGAGATGATCAGCGGAGGCGGATCGTCGGAGGCTGCGTCGTCCTCCGCTGCGGGCGCGGCGGCGGCGATGAACGACGACTCTGGTTCGGCCGCTTCGGCCGCCGCCGCGTCCTCGGCATCGATCACTACGGCGAAATTCTCCAGCGCGGAGGAATCGTCGGCATCGATCAGGACGATGCCGACGATGGCGGCGGCGAAGACGGCCGCCGCGGCCGCCGACACGGCGGCGGTCTGGGCGCGCGGCGGCAGCAGGCGCAGGCGAAACTCGCCACGCCGGATCGGCGTCTCGACCCAGCGGTAGCTGACTTCCGCGAGGGCGGCGCTGATCGGCGCGCCGGCGGCGAACAACGCGACGCCGCTGAGGTCGAGCTCGAAGCTGAGCGCGAGCAGGACGGGCCAGTGCCAGAGATAGACGCCGTAGGAGCGGGTGCCGAGCCAGCGCAGGGGTCCCGCGCCCAACGCCCGACCGAGTACCCAGCGGCGGCGGGCGACGGCGGCGATCAGCGCGGCGGAGGCGACGGACGCGCCGAGCAGTCCCCACGGGTAGAGCCAGGCTTCGCGCCAGTGGCCCTGCTGCATGATCAGGACGACGGCGGCGAGACCGGCGAGTCCGATCAGGTCGAGCAGTCGGCAGGGCAGGCGGCGCTGCTCGGGCCATTGCCAGCGCCAGGGCCGCCAGACGAGGCCGAGCGCGACGCCGATCAGAATGGTGAAGGCGCGCGGGTCGCTGCCGAAATAGACGCGCGAGGGGTCTTCGCCGGGCGTGTAGAGCCGGATCATCCAGACCAGCGAGGCCGCCGCGAGCAGCAGCACGACCGCCAGCACCAGGCGGCGCGAGAGAACGCGCGAGAGCGCGACGAACACCAGCGGCCAGAGCAGGTAGAACTGCTCCTCGACGGCGAGCGACCAGAGGTGGCGCAGCTGCGAGGGGCGGTCGAACGACTCGAAATAGGAGACGTCGCGCAGGATCAGGTCCCAGTTGGTGACGTAGACGACGGCGGCGAACACCTCGCGGAGGTGGGTGAGCAGTTGGTCGCCGAGCAGGAGGACGGCGTAGACGGTGGTGGCGGCGAGGACCAGCGCGAGCGCGGGCAGCAAGCGCCGCGCGCGGCGGATCCAGAAGGCGCGCAGGTCAACGCGCCCCGCCCGCTCGCGCTCAGCGACGAGCAGCGCGGTGATCAGGAAGCCGCTGACGACGAAGAAGACATCGACGCCCAGAAAGCCGGCGGAGAGCCAGGCTTCGCTGGTGTGGAAGATCACCACGGCCAGCACGGCCAGCGCGCGAATGCCGTCGAGCGCCGGCAGATAGGGCATGCGCGAGTCGGCGGCGTCCGGCTGTTCGGTCGGCGGATCGGCGGTCTGGTCGGGCACGGGGGCTACATCCGGAAGACGCCGAACTGGGAGTCGGGGATCGGCGCGTTGAGCGAGGCGGCGATGCCGACGCCGAGCGCGGTGCGGGTGTCGAGCGGGTCGAGGATGCCGTCGTCCCAGATGCGGGCGGTGCTGTACCAGGCGGAGCCCTCCTGCTCGTATTTTTCGAGCGTGGGAGCCATGAATTCGGCTTGCTCGGCGGCAGACATTTCTTCGCCGCGGGCGCGCAGGTTGTCGAGCCGGATTGTGAGCAGCACGTTGGCGGCCTGCTCACCGCCCATCACCGAGACGCGGGCGTTGGGCCAGCCCCAGAGCAGGCGCGGGCTGTAGGCGCGCCCGCACATCGCGTAGTTGCCCGCGCCGAAGGAGCCGCCCAGCACGACGCTGAATTTGGGCACGGCGGCGCAGGCCACGGCGGTGACCATCTTCGCGCCGTGCTTGGCGATGCCCTCGTGCTCGTAGCGCCGCCCGACCATGAAGCCGGTGATGTTTTGCAGGAAGACGAGTGGAATCTTGCGGCGCGCGCAGAGCTGGATGAAGTGCGCGCCCTTGAGCGCGCTCTCGGAGAAGAGAATGCCGTTGTTGGCCACGATGCCGACGGGGTAGCCGAGCAGGCGGGCGAAGCCGCAGACGAGCGTAGCGCCCCAGGAGGGCTTGAACTCGTGCAGGCGCGAGCCGTCGACCAGGCGGGCGATCACCTCGCGCACGTCGTAGCTATGCCGGGTCGATTGCGGCACGACGCCGTAGAGCTCTTCGGGGTCGTGCAACGGCTCCTCGATCTCGGCGCAGGCCCAGGGCGCGGGCGGCGGGCTTGCGCCGAGCGAGTCGACCGCCGCGCGAACCAGTTCGAGCGCGTGCGCGTCGTCGCCGGCGAGATGATCGGCGACGCCGGAGACCTGGCTGTGGACAATCCCCCCGCCCAGGTCTTCAGCCGAGATCTCTTCGCCGGTGGCGGCGCGGACGAGCGGCGGCCCGCCGAGGAAGATCGTGCCGACGCCGTCGACGATGATCGCCTCGTCGCTCATCGCGGGGACGTAGGCGCCGCCCGCCGTGCAGGAGCCCATCACCGCCGCGATCTGCGGGATGCCCTGCGCGGACATCCGCGCCTGGTTGAAGAAGATGCGCCCGAAGTGGTCGCGGTCGGGAAACACCTCGGCCTGCATCGGCAGGAACGCGCCGCCGGAGTCCACGAGGTAGATGCAGGGCAGCTGGTTTTGCTCGGCGATCTCCTGCGCGCGGAGATGCTTCTTGACGGTGATCGGGTAGTAGGAGCCGCCCTTGACGGTGGCGTCGTTGGCGATGATCGCGACCTCGCGCCCGGCGACGCGGCCGATGCCGCTGACGATGCCCGCGCCGGGCGCTTCGTCGTCGTACATCCCCGTCGCGGCGAGTGGGCTGAGTTCGAGGAAGGGCGATGCGGGGTCGAGCAGGCGCTCGATGCGCTCGCGGGCGAGCAGCTTGCCGCGCGCGTGGTGGCGCTCGACGGCGCGTTCGCCGCCGCCCGCGCGCGCGGCCGCCTCGCGCTCGCGCAGCTCGGCGACCAGGCCGCGCATCCACTCCGCGTTGGCGCGGAACTCGGCCGAACTCGGCTGCACCGCCGAGCCCAGCGGCGCCACCGCGTCGATCCGCTCGTGCAACTCGTCGCTCTTCATTGCTCGCCCTCCGCGCCCGATCGCCCGCGTAACCGCTAGGGTATGCGCCAACGACGGCGGGGACACGTTTCGGCAGGATTCGAGGTGAGCGATGACGGCGCAACTCAGCGACGGCGGCTTCAGCTACACGGCGCTGGACATCTGGGAGCAGCTGCCCGACGGGGTGACGCTGGTCGAGTCGCCCGGCGTCGCGGTGGGCGCGGACGACACGGTCTACGTGCTGACGCGCAACGTGGAGCACCCCGTGATGGTCTTCGACGCCGACGGAACCTGGCGCGGCTCGTGGGGGCAGGGGAACTTCACCGACCGCTCGCACGGCATCTGGATCGGGCCGGAGGGCGATGTCTGGGGCGCGGACGACGGCACGCACACGATCACCCGCTGGTCGCCCGACGGCGAGCTGCTGCAGACGCTGGGCGATCCCTACAATCCCGCGCCGGCCTGGGCCGGCAAGCCCTTCAACCGCCCCACCCACGCGGCGGTTTCGCCGCGCACGGGCGACATCTTCGTGACCGACGGCTACGGCAACTCCTGCGTACACCGCTTCAACGCCGACGGCGAACACAAGCAGACCTGGGGGACGCCCGGCATCGACGCCGGCCAGTTCATCCGCCCACACAACATCGCGATTGATGAGGACGGCCTGCTCTACATCGCCGACCGCGAGTGCCATCGGGTGCAGATCTTCAGCGAATCGGGGCAGTTCGTGACGATGTGGAACAACATCCACCGCCCCGACGGGCTGACGCTCGCCCCGGACGGCAACATCTACATCGGCGAACTGAACGAAATGGGCGGGATGGCCGACGCCCCCGGCCTGGGCCACCGCGTGAGCATCTACTCGCGCGACGGTGAGCGGCTGGCGCTGCTGGGCGACGCAGAGGAGGGCGAGGAGGCGGGCAAGTTCATCGCCCCGCACGGGATTGCGGTGGATTCGCGCGGCGATGTGTACGTGGGCGAGGTCTGCAACACGATTCGCGGCAAGGCGCTGGGCCGCGAGCTGCACTCGCTGAAGAAGCTGGTGCGGGAGGTGTAGAAGGCGGCGTGCAGCGGGGGTTCTGATGAGCGCTCTCGTTCCGGCGCGGCCGAAGATTTACCACATCCTCCACATCGATCGCCTGGCGTCGGTGGTCCAAAGCGGTGGCTTGCTGTCTGACTCGCAGATGACGGATAGGCCGAACGCCGGCACGACGATTGGCATGCCGCACATCAAAGAGCGGCGGCTCCGCAAGGCGCTCAGCAATCACTCCGATCTTCATGTGGGTGACTGCGTGCCGTTCTACTTCTGCCCGCGCAGCGTCATGCTCTACAACATTTCGCGGGGGACCAGCCCAGACCTTCCCTATCGTGGTGGACAGGGTCCCATCGTGCATCTTGAGGCCGATCTGCGCAAGACCGTCGCCTGGGCTGAACAGAGCAGGCGCCGTTGGGCATTCACGGCCTCGAGTGCGGCATCGGACCACTTCATCGATTACGTTGACCTACGCGACCTCAAGCAAGTTGACTGGGACGCTGTCGAGGCCACTTACTGGCCCGAGGTACGGGACGCCAAACAGGCTGAATTTCTGCTTGAGCGCTCGTTCCCTTGGCGTCTGGTCGCGCGAATTGGGTGTCGCTCTCGAACCGCTCAGCGCGAGGTAAGCCGCATCCTTATGGCTGCGGATGTCCAGCCGCCCGTGGAAGTGCGGTCAGACTGGTACTATCCTGAATAGGGAGCCGAACGAATGCTCGAATACAAGAGCGGCGACATCTTCGACGAAGACGTTGAGGCGCTCGTCAACAGCGTCAACTGCGTCGGCGTCATGGGGCGCGGCCTCGCGCTGCAGTTCAAGGGCGCGTTCCCCGACAACTACAAGGCGTACCGCGCCGCCTGCAAACGCGGCGAGGTGCGGCCAGGCGAGATGTTCGTCTTTGAGCGGCCGGGCCTGAACAACCCCCGCTACATCGTCAATTTCCCGACGAAACGGCACTGGCGCAGCAAGAGCAACATCGCCGATGTCGTTGCCGGTCTCGAAGCGCTGGCCCAAGAAATCAGGGCCCGCGAGATCCGTTCGATCGCGTTGCCGGCGCTCGCCAGCGACTTGGGCGGCCTGGACTGGCAGCAGGTCCGCCCGGAGATCGAGGCGGCGCTCGGCGGTCTCGACGATGTTCGGATCGTCGTCTTTGAGCCCGGCTCCGTGCCGGCGGACGGGCGGCCGAATCGTTCCACACGCGCCCCGTCAATGACGGCGGCCCGGGCGGTACTGATCTCCCTGATCAATCGCCATCTCAGGGCCGGGCTGGATCCGATGATTACACTGCTCGAAGTGCATAAGCTGATGTACTTCATGCAGCACGCAGGGGAACCGCTCAAGCTCGATTTTGTCAAGGAGTCGCACGGCCCCTATGCGACCAACCTGCGTCATCTGATGCGGCGGCTGGAGCACCACTACCTCACCGGCGACCGCGACGGCGGCGATGACCCGTACAAGCAGATCGATCTGGTCCCGGGCGCAATCGAGGACGCAGAGCGTTTTCTCGCCGATCATCCCGTAACGCGCGAGCGTTTCGAGCGTGTCGGCCAGCTGGTGGATGGCTTCGAATCGCCGACCGGGCTCGAGCTGCTCGCCACGGTGCATTGGGTGATGAACGAGCACCCGGATGCCGGCCCTGACGAGATCGTTGACCGCACGTACATGTGGGGGCGCCACAAGCGGCGCTTTACCAGGCGGCAAATCCAGATCGCGATCGACCGGCTCAAAGAGCAGGGCTGGGCTGGCGAGGTTGGGACAGACTATGCGCTGAATTTGTAGCGGAGGAAGAGTTCGTTGGTTTGGGGATCGGCGTGGGCCTGGATTAGGTTCAGCTGTCGCAGGGCGCTGCGGGAGGCGGGGGCGGGCCATTGGACGGCGGGGGTTTGGTCGGGGCCGCCTGTGATTTTTGGGGCGAGGGTGAGGAAGAACTCGTCGGCTAGGCCGGCTTGGATGATTGCGCCGTTGAGGGTTGCGCCGCCCTCCACCAGCACTCGGCGTGCGCCCAAGTGCTCGCGCATGTGTTGGAAGGCGGCCTCGATTTCCTCGCCTTGTGGGACCTCTATGACGGGGCGCCCTAGCGCGGCGAGGCGCTTGCGGGCGTTTTTGGGGGCGGCGCTGGAGAGGTAGACGACGGCGTCGAAGCTGCGGTCGGTGAAGAAGCGGCGCTCGGGCGGCAGGTCGCCTGAGCGGGTCAGCACGGCGGCGATCGGCGAGGGCGGCATGCCGCGCTTGATGCGCCACTGCTCGAGTTCGGGGCGGTTGAGGCGCGCCGACGTGCCGGAGGCGCGAAATGTCCCTGCGCCGTTGAGCACCACATCGAAATGCACGCACAGCTCGCGCATCAGCCGTTGGTCGGTTTCGGAGCCCAGCCCGCGTTCGGAGCCCTCGACGGTCGTATGACCGTCGGCGGACATCACCATGTTGATCGCCGTGTAGGGGCGGTCGGCGGGCGGGTCGGGGAACTCCAGCGCGGTGTAGTCGAGCACCGCCTCATGCTACGTTGCGCGCATGCCGGACGACCAATCTGACAGCCAACCAGTCGACGACGAGCTTGAGCGCGAAGCGGAAGACGACCGCGAGCCGCACATTGGGCCTGAGGCGCGCTTCACGATCGGCGGCAAGCCGCTGCCGCTGGAGGAGTTTGTGGCGTCCACGATGGGCGATCTGGCCGACCGCGAGCCGGCCGCGCCGGAGCCGCCGCCGCGCGGCCAGCCCAAGGATGTCGTCTGGGCTTCGCGCCGCCCGCTCTGAGCAGGGGCGCGCGCTACTCGGCGCGCAGCGCGCGGTACGTCGCCGCCTGCATTAAGGCCGCCGGCAGCGCGCCGGCCGGCGCCACGCGCAGCAGCCAACCGCCGGCGTAGGGCTGCTCGTTGACCAGGGTTGGTTGGGCGATTGCCGCCTCGTTGCGTTCGCGCACCTCGCCGCTGAGCGGGCTGATCAGATCGATCACCGCCTTGGCCGATTCGATCACGCCGAACGGTTCGCCTGCGGCGACGGGCGCACCCGACTCGGGCAGCTCGAGGTAGACGATTTCGCCCAGCTGATCCTGCGCGTAGTCGGTCACGCCTACGCGCAGCAGCGCGTCCTCGACGTCAACCCAGAGGTCGTCGTCGGAGTAGCGCAGCCCGTCGGGCGTGTCCATTACGGCGCTGGCGCGGCGGCCCAGTCGGCCTCCCAGGTGATCTCGATCGCGTCCTTGACGCTCTCGTGCGCCGGGCAGCCGCCGGCGTGGAACTGCACCGCGCGCTCGGCGGCGGCGCGCTGCTCCGCGCTCACCCCGGGAATGTGAAAGACGACGTGAATGCCGGTGATCCGAATCGTCTCCTTGCGCTCACCGCGAATCGTGCCCAGCACATCGGCGCTGTAGGCGGCGGTATCGAAATCGACCTTGCGCGCGGCCAACGCCCGCGCGAGTGTGCCGTACATTCAACCGCCGACCGCGGCGACGATGTGGTCGAGCGTGGCGGCCACGGGCGGCGCGTCGGCGGGCGCGCCGTAATACTCCTTGAGCGCGCCCTGCACGCCGTAGACGACCGGCTCGAGCACGTCGCCCAGCGTGGCGTGGCGCATGCCGTCTTTCAGTACCAGACGGTTGCGCGAGATGTACTCGAAGCTGTCGCTCATTGTTCCGCTCCTTTGTTACTGTTTCAGCCGGCCAACAGGCGGCGCATGCGGCTGACGCCCTCGCGGATTTCGTCGAGGCTGGCGGCGTAGGAGAAGCGCAGGTAGCCCTCGCCGAACTGCCCGAACGAGGTGCCGGCGATCACCGCCAAGCCGACCTCGTCGAGCAGGCGGCGCTGCAGCGTGCGGGCGTCGATGCCCGTCTCGCTGATGTTGGGGAAGGCGTAGAACGCGCCGGCCGGATCGACGCAGCTGACGCCGGGCACCTCGTTCAGCTCGGCGACGATCACCCGGCGGCGCTCGTCAAATGCTTCGACCATCCGCGCGACTGGCGACTGATCGCCTTCGAGCGCGGCGACGGCGGCGTACTGCGTCGCCGCGTTGGGGCAGGACCAGGCGTTGATCGCGATCCGCTCGGCGTGCGCGAAGAGCGCGGGCGGGAAGACGCCGTAGCCCAGCCGCCAGCCGGTCATCGCGTAGGTCTTGCTCCAGCCGTCCAGCAGCACCAGGCGATCGCGCAGCTGCGGGTAGCGCAGCATCGTCACATGCTCGCGCCCCTCGTAGAGGATGTTGGAGTAGATTTCGTCGCTCAGCACGACGACGTCGGGCCATTCGGCCAGCCCCGCGGCGAGCCGATCCAGCTGCTCCTGCGTCGCCGCGCCGCCGGTCGGGTTGGCCGGGCTGTTGAGGATGATCAGGCGGGTGCGCTCGTTGATCTGACTCAGCACCTGCTCAGGATCGAACGTGAAGCCGTCCTGCTCGCGCAGCGCGATCGGCACGGGCGTCGCGCCCGAATAGCGAATCAGCGACTCGTAGATCGGGAAGCCGGGATTGGGGTAGAGGATTTCCGCGCCGGGCTCGCCCATCAGCAGGATGGTGCAGAACATCACCGGCTTCGCGCCGGGCGTGATCAGCACGGCGGCGGGATCGACGCGCTCGCCGTGGCGGCGCTCGAGATCGTTGGCGACGGCTTCGCGCAGCTCGGGAATGCCGGCGGCGGGGGTGTAGCCGTGCCGCCCGTCGGTCAGCGCCTGGCGGCCCGCGTCGACGATGTGGGCGGGCGTCTCGAAATCGGGCTGGCCGATGCCCAGATTGATGATGCTGCGCCCCTCGGCGGCGAGCTGATTGGCGCGCGCCAGCACCTCGAAGGCGGTTTCGGTGCCCATCCGTCCGACAGCGGCGACCGGTTCGATCATCGCGCGCGCCTCATTTCGTCATGTTGCGTGGGAGTGTGTGTGGAGTCAGACGAGGGTAGCGCTAGGCTGTCCCTCAATGCCAGAGCTACTTACAGGCAAGCCCTCACAGCCGGACTCCGGCCCGGTCGCCGAGACGGCGCGGATCACGCACCTCGACATGCTGCGCGGCGTGGCCGTGCTCGGCATCTTGCTGATGAACGCCGTCTCCTACGGCCTGCCTCCGGCGGCGTATTTCAACCTCAGCGCCGACGGAACCGAGACCTGGCTCGATTGGGCCATCGGCGTCCTCGGCGAAATCTTCATCGACCAGAAGTTCATGGGCATCTTCTCGATCCTGTTCGGCGCGGGGATCGTGCTGTTTGCGGATCGCGCCGCCGCCAAGGGCAAGAGCGCCGGCTGGCTGAGCTTCTGGCGGAATCTGCTGCTGTTGGGCATCGGCGTGCTGCACATGCTGCTCTGGGACGGTGATGTGCTGGTGATCTACGCGGTCGCCGCGCCGATTTTGATCCTCGCGCGCAATGCGCCGCCCAAAGCGCTGCTGGCGGTGGGCGCCGCGCTGGTGCTGATCATCCCGATCGTGGCGGGAGCGGCGCAGACCGGCGTCGACGCGGACGGGCGGCAGCTGGGCGAGCTCTGGCTGAGCGAGGGCGATGCGTCGGACGGCATCGGCCTCTACGTCATCTTCGACTTCTTCGCTCGCGCCGTGGGCATGATGCTGATCGGCGTCGCGCTGTTCCGGATGGGCGTGCTGAGCGGCCAAAAGCCGCCGCAGTTCTACCGGCGAATGGCGCTGTACGGCCTGGGCGTCGGCCTGCCGCTGGCGGCGCTCGGCGTCGCAATCGCCGTCATCTACGACTTCGATCCGAAGGTCGCCCTGCTGGTCGGCATTCCCAACACGGTCGGCACGATTCCGGCCGCGCTGGGCATCATCGCGCTGGTGATCCTCTGGAACATGCGCCGCCAGCGGCGCATCCACCACGCGCTGCAGGCGACCGGCCGAATGGCGCTGACCAACTATCTGACGCAGACGATCATCGGCGTGATCGTGCTGCGCTCGCTGCTTGGCGACGCCGATCTGACCCGCACCGCGATCCTGGGCTTCGTGCTGGCAGTCTGGGCGCTGCAGCTGCTCTGGTCCCCGGTCTGGCTGAAGTACTTCCGCTTCGGCCCCTTCGAGTGGCTCTGGCGCGTGGCGACATACCGGCGAATGCAGCCGCTGCGGCGCTAGGCGATACTGGCGGAATGCGGACACAATGCGCAGCTCGGTTGCTTGCCGCGCTGTTGACGATCGTTGCGGTTTCGAGCGCGGCGGCAGGCTGCGGCGCTGCGGAGCCGTCCGCAGACGAAGCGGCGGCGCTGCCGGCGGGTGAGGTCGGGCAGCGGAACGGCGCGCAAATCTTTGCCGCGGTGTGCGCAACCTGCCATGGCGAGCGGGGCGAGGGCGCGAGCGATTGGAAGGTGCGCGACGAGGACGGCCGGCTGCTGCCGCCGCCGCTGAACGGCGACGGCCACACCTGGCATCACGCGGACGGCGTGCTGTACCGGATCGTGCGCGACGGCGGCTCGGCGTTCGGCGCAGGCAGCAATATGCCGGCGTTCGGCGAGACGCTGACGCGCGAGGAGATCATCGCCGTGCTGGAGTACGTCAAGACGCTTTGGGCGGGAAAGACGCAGGACGGGTTGGCCATCGGCGATGCACAGCGGCAGCTCAGCGAGGCGGATCCGTATCCGGGGGAGGGGTGAGGCGAGGGCGCGACGGTTGGGCTGGTGTTGCGGCTGCTCAAGGCGTTCTGCCTGCGGCTTCCTGCCTGCGCAGGAATGACGGCGGGGGTGCAAGTAAGATGGCGGGGGTGCAAGTAAGACGGTGGGGGTGCAGGAATGACGGCGGGGGCGCAAGTAAGGCGGCGGGGGCGCAAGTAAGACGGCGGGGGCGCAGGGATGACGGCAGTGTGAACGGGCTCTGGCCCGCAGAGTGAGGGCGTGCTTTAGTCTGGCGGCGGCGCAGATCCGCGGCGCCACAGGGCGCCGCGTGCGCGAAGATACCGGAGGAGTTGATCGATGGCCGTTCCGCCCAACACCCTGCGCGAAAAGCTTGACGCCGGCAAGCCGACGATCGGCACCCACTTCCTGTTCAACGATCCGGACATCCCCGAAATCATCGGCGACGCGGGCGTCTTCGACTACGCCGAGTACGTGGCCGAGTATTCGTCGTTCGACATGCGCCTGCTCTACCACATGGCGCGGGCGGCGCAGTGCGGCGGCAATCTGCCGCTGATGATCAAGCTGGACCAGGCCAACGAGACATTCTGGGCGCAGGCCGCGCTTGGCGCGGGCTTCAAGGCCGTGCTCTTCACCGACATCCGCACGCCCGACGATGTGCAGCGCGTCCACGAAGCGGTGCGCCCCGACAACCCGCAGCGCGGCGGGCGAATGGGCGTCAAGACGCGCCGTCCCGCGCTGGCCGGCTATCAGGCGGGCGGCTACGGCGAGGACCTCGACTCGATCGTGACCGTGATCATGATCGAAAAGAAGGCCGCCGTGGACGACATCGACGCGATCCTCAGCGCCGCCCGCGACCTGAAGATCGACATGACGCAGTGGGGCCCGAGCGATTTCGGCTTCTCGCTCGGCCGCGCGCCGCAACCCGACGAAATCCGCGCCAACGAGGAGCTAGTGATTCAGAAGTCGCTCGAATACGGCGTCGCCCCGCGCATCGAAATCGGCGCAGTCGATCAGGCGCAGCGCTACATCGACATGGGCGTGCGCCATTTCTGCATCGGCTGGGACCGCTTCCTGCTGCAAGCCGGCTACGCCGCGCTGGGCAAGGGGTTGCAAGCCCTGCTCGAAGACGCCTGACGCAAGGGCGCAGCTGCGATGTCCGAAACCTGCGATGTGCTGGTGATCGGCGGCGGTCCGGGCGGGGCCGCCTGCGCGACGCTGCTCGCCGATCAGGGCTTCGGCGTGACGCTGCTCGAGCGCGCCGCGTTTCCGCGCGAGCATGTCGGCGAGTCGCTGCTGCCGGCCAGCATTCCGGTGCTCGAACAGCTCGGCGCGATGCCGGCGATCGAGGCGGCCGGCTTCGTGACGAAGCGCGGCGCGACGCTGGTCTGGGGCAAAGACCCTGATCCATGGAGCTGGTACTTCGCCGACGACCCCGAGCAGCGCCCCACCTCGTTTCAGGTGGTGCGCTCGCAGTTCGACCAAATCCTGCTCGACAACGCGCGCGCTCACGGTGTCGATGTGCGCGAACGCCATCAGGTGCTTGATGTCGAATTCGAGGGCGAGCGGCCCGCTGCGGTCCGCTTCTTGCACGACGGCGCGGCGGGCCGGATCGCGCCGCGCTTCGTGGTCGACGCCAGCGGGCAGGCGGCGATCCTCAGCCGCAAGCTTCAGCTTCAGCAGTGGGACTCGTTCTTCCAGAACCTCGCGGTCTACGGCTACTACCGCGGCGCAGCGCATCTCGACCCGCCCAACGACGGCAACATTTTCATCGAGTCCTACGAGCACGGCTGGCTCTGGAAGATTCCGCTGCACACCGGCGTGAGCAGCGTCGGCGCGGTGGTCGACAAGGAGGTCGGTCAGGCCGGGCTGCGCGAGCACGGCGCGGGCGGCTTCCTCGAAGCGCAGATTGCGCTCGCGCCGCACACGCGGGAGCTGCTCGGCGGCGCGGAGCTGGTCGGCGAGCCGCAGGTTGAGCGCGACTGGTCCTACCGCTCGTCCGCTTTCGCCGGCGACGGGTACGTGCTGGTCGGCGACGCCGCCTGCTTCGTGGATCCGCTGTTCTCCTCGGGCGTGCATCTCGCGCTGGGCAGCGCCGCGCTTGCCGCGAGCTACGTCTCCACCGCGCTCACCGACCCTCAGAACCGACGCGCCGCCGCGCAGGCGTACCAGGCCGCCTACGAGCGGCAGTACCGCTACTTTCACCTCACCGCGCAGCTCTTCTACGGCACCAATCGCACGGCCAACTCCTATTTCTGGGAGGCGCGGCGGCTCTTCGCCGACCAGCTCGGCGAGGACGCGACGCCGCGGGAGGCCTTCGTCAAGGTTGTCGGCGGGCAGCCGCCGCACGGCTACGAGCGGGCGGTGATCGAGCGCGGCGAGCTGCCGGCCGAGATCGCCGACGAGGTGCGCCGCCGCGAGCGGCGAATTACCGAACGCCAGGCGGCGGCGCAGGCGCTGACGGCAGAGCCTGGCGCATTGTTGCGCGCCCGTCCTGCGCTGCCGCCGCATGTGCAGCTGCGCCAGCAGCGCGCGCTGTCGGGCGGCGGCTACGACCAGGCGTTCAAGCTGGTCGTGCAGGACGGCGGCGAGTTTTCCCAGGAGGGCTACCCGATAACCGCAGTGATCGCAGCCTGCATCGGCAAGATGAACGGACGCGCGGTGTTGGGCGACATCATCGCCGCGGTGAACGCCGAGCACGGGCTGGGCAATGCGGACGGCCTGCGGCGGATTGTCGAGCGCGATTTGCCCACGCTGATCGGCGCGGGGCTGATCGATGTCGCAGTTCCCACGGTCGGACGCAACGAGCCGTGTCCCTGCGGCTCAGGCAAGAAATACAAGCGCTGCCACGGCGCGTAACCCTGACATCTGCCCGCTACGCTGCTCGGATGCAGGACCGCTACACAGGCGACGTAGGCGATTTCGGCAAGTACGGCATGCTGCGGCAGCTGTGCGGACTGTGTGATGAGGACGCGGATCCGCTGAAGCTGGGCGTGGTCTGGTACCGGCCGCCGTTGTCGATCGTCGCTGGCGACCCGGCCGACGATGGCAAGCACACCAGCTACTTGCAGTCCGGACAGGACGAACCATTTCGGTGCTGCGATCCGCCGCTCTACGATGCGCTGCGCGAGATCGTGGAGTGCAACAGTCGATGCGTTGAGGCGGTTGAGCGAACTGGCTTGCTCGGCCCAGACGCGGTGTTCTACGCCGCCCGCGTGCCCGGCCCGCCGCCACGCGCTCGTGGTGAAGATCGCGTCCGTGATCGGCAGCGCTGGACCGAAGGCGCGCTACAGAAAACCGAGAACTGCGATGTCGTCTTTCTGGACCCGGACAACGGGCTAGAACCGAAGTCGGTGTCAATCACACGGAAGATGGCGCCAAAGTACGCCTACCTCGAAGAGGTCGGCAAATGGTCGAAGCGCCGCCAATCCCTCGTGATCTACCACCACCTCGGCCGAAACCGCCCCCACCTCGATCAAATCGCAGGCTGGCTCGAGCGCTTGCGCGACGAGTTCAAGTCCCACGACATCTTCGCCCTCCACTTCCGCCGCGGCACCGCGCGCGCGTTCTTCGTCTTGGCAACGGAATGCCACACTCCAACCCTGCGCGCGCGCGCGAAGGCGCTGACCGCCACGCCGTGGAGCGAGCACTTCGATCTGCGCGAGTGACCGGCGCGCAACTCCGTGGATGCGGGCATGACGGCGCCTCGTGCAGGCGCGCACAAGGCTCCGCCAAAAGTTGTACATTGCGGACCTGTGAAGCGGCGCACGGAGCGGCCGCGGGATTTGGAGGCGGCAAGATGGCCGACACACACGAGATCGCGCTGATGGCGCATCTGATGCGACGCGCCGGCTTCGGCGCAGACCGCGACGAGCTCGAGCGGCGCGTCGCCCAGGGCTATGAGGCCGTCGTCGAAGAGCTGGTTGACCCGCCCGCCGATGTTCCGCGCGCCGATGTCGACGAGCTCTTCCGCTACATGCCCTCGCTCGCCTCCGGCGGCCCGGTCACCACACCGGGCGCGGCCAACTGGCTCTTCCAGATGGTCAACACGCAGCGCCCGCTGGAAGAGAAGATGGCGCTCTTCTGGCACCATGTCTTCGCCACCGGCAACTCCAAGGTGGACAATGACAACCACCTGATCGCGCAGATCGACATGTGGCGCGACCACGGGACCGGCAACTACCGCGACCTGCTGATCATGCTGGCGCAGAACCCGGCCATGATTTACTGGCTCGACAATCACGAGAACCACAAGCGCGCGCCCAACGAAAACTGGGGCCGCGAGCTGCTCGAGCTGTTCTCGCTCGGCGTCGGCCACTACACCGAAACGGATGTCTTCGAGTGCGCCCGCGCCTTCACCGGCTGGACGATCGGCCCGAAGATGCCGCGCGTGCCCAACCACCGCTTCTTCTTCCAGTACGAGTTCCGCCCCGAGGAGCACGACTACGGCGAGAAGACATTCCTCGGCCGCAGCGGCAACTTCGACGGGCTCGACATCATCGACATCATCCTCGAACAGCCGGCCTGCCCGCGCTTCATTTGCCGCCACCTGTACAACTTCTTCGTCGCCGACGAGACCCAGGTGCCGGCCTGGAACATCGAACCGCCGCGCGACCCGGAGGCGATTGAGTACCTCGCCGGCGTGTTCGTCGACTCCGGCTTCGAGCTCAAGCCGGTGCTGCGCGCGCTGTTCAACGCCGACTTCTTCAAGGAGGCGGTGTTCCAGAAGGTGAAGAGCCCCGTCGAGGTCGTCGTCGGCACGCTCCGCCTGACCCAGGACCTGCAGGGACCGCAGCCCGAGCTGCCCACCGTCGGACAGGAATCGGCGCACATGGGTCAGAGCCTGCACAACCCGCCCAGTGTGGAGGGCTGGCAGACCGGCCGCGACTGGATCAACAGCGGCGCCGTCGTCGGGCGGATCAACTTCGTCGCCGACCGCGTCAGCAACACCGAGCTGCCCGGCGTGCGGCGGATCATCGAGCGCGTCGCCGCCTCGAACGGACATCAGATGACGCCCGACCAGCTGGTCGACCAGTGCGTCGACCTGATCGGTCCGCTCGACGTCTCCGAGCGCACGCGGCTGGAGCTGATCAACCACGCCGCCGAGGAGGGCGAACTCTCCTGGGTGGGCGATGACGGCCGGCAACGCTCTTCCGAGCGGGTCGGCGAAATGCTCGCTCTGATCGCCGCCACCACCGAGTACCAATTCGGCTAAACCAACCGACCCACGAGCAGACAAGCGAGCGAGGAGGCCCCCACCGATGACTACCACCAGCAAAGACCCCGTTCTGGTCATCATCCAGCTGACCGGCGGCAACGACTACATGAACAGCGTCGTGCCCTACGCCGACGGCCACTACCGCGACGCCCGCAACGGCGCGTTGTGCATCGGCGAAGACGAGGTGCTCAAGATCGACGACCAGTTCGGTCTGCATCCCACGATGGCCCCGCTCAAAGAGCTCTACGACCAGGGCGACATGGCCCTGATCCACGGCGTGGGTTATCCCAACTCGCCGCGCTCGCACTTCCGCTCGATGGACATCTGGCACACCTGCGAGCCCAACAAAGTGGGCACCGAGGGCTGGGCCGGACGCGCCATCCGCGATCTCGATCCGGCCGGCGAAAACCCCGTCACCGGCGTCTACATCGGCCAGGGCCTGCCCCGCGCGCTGGTCGTCTCCGGCGTGCCCGTCGCCTCCGTCGCCGACCTCTCCACCTACGGCCTGCTGACCGGCATCGAGCAGGAGCAACAGCGCGACAAAATGCTGCAACGCTTCGTCAACATGTACGGCCGCGCCATCGGCACCGGCGCCGTGCGTGAATACCTCGGCCGCACCGGCCTCGACGCGCTCAAGGGCGCGGACATCCTCAAGGAAGGCCTCGGCCGCTACAGCTCGGATGTCGAGTACGGCACCGAGCAGATCTCGCGCAACCTGCGCGACATCGCGACGATCCACTGCGCCGACCTCGGCACCCGCGTCTTCTACACCCAGCTGATCGGGTTCGACACCCACGCCAACCAGCAGCCCGTCTTCGACAAGCTCTGGACCGACCTCTCCCGGGCGATCGCCGACTTCTGGGACGACCTGCGCGCGCACCAGGCCGACGACAACGTCACAATGCTGCTCTTCACCGAGTTCGGGCGGCGGGTGCGCGACAACGGCTCCGGCTCGGATCACGGCGCCGGCGGCGGCTGCTTCGTGATCGGCCCCAACGTTCGTGGCGGCATGCACGGCGAGTTCCCCAGCATTGCCCCCAAGGACCTCGACCAGGGCGACCTGGTGCCGAACCACGATTTCCGCGGCGTCTACTCGACTCTGCTACAGGACTGGCTCGGCCTCGACCCCGTGCCGATCGTCGATGGGCAGTTCGAGAAGCTCAGCTTCGTCGACCCGCTGGTCGGCGCGGCCTAGAAGACTCGAAACAGGCGGGAGACCGATCATGCTGACCAAATCCGTCGCCGGGCGCACCTGGCACTTCAGCCACTCGATCGGCCACTTCGTCGGTCCCGAGGGCTTCACCCACTCCACGCCGATCACGACTACGCACGACGGCATCATCTACGTGGCCGACACCGGCCTTGCCGAGTACGGCAGCGTCGGCACGCTGGGCACCGTGATCCGCCGCCTGCGGATCGAAGATGAGTTCCTCGCCGAAATGGGCCGCGGCGACATGGTTTGGCCCGAAGGCCTCGCGCTCTGCCAGGACGGCAACGTCTGGTGTACCGACGCCTACCAGCACTTCGTGGTCGGCTACGACCGCGAGGGCAACGAGATCGGCCGCTGGGGCGAGTACGGCTCCGGCGAGGGGCAGTTCAACCGCCCCTCCGGCATCGCGTTCGACGCCGACGACACGGCCTATGTGGTGGACAGCCTGAACCACCGCGTGCAGCGCTTCAGCAAGGACGGACAGTTTCTCTCGGCCTGGGGCAGCGAGGGCAGCGACGAGGGTCAGCTGAGTCAGCCCTGGGGGATGACGATCGACCAGGAGGGCGCGTTCTACATCGCCGACTGGCGCAACGACCGCGTGCAGAAGTTCACGCCCGACGGCGAGTTCCTGCTCCGCTTCGGCTCGCGCTTCGACGGCGTGGACGACGGCGGCGCGCTCAACCGCCCGGCCGATGTGGCGGTCGACAGCGAGGGCGATGTGTATGTGGTCGACTGGGGCAACGACCGGGTCCAGATTTACTACCCCGACGGGGACATCCTCTGCGGCCTGTACGGCGACGCGCGCGTCTTCTCCAAGTCCGCCCAGGCCGTGATGGACGTCAACGCCGACTACATGCGCGCTTTTCAGCGCGTCAATCCCTACGAACTGATCAACCTCGGCAAGTTCGACCGTCCGCGCGGCATCGCGATCGACGGGCAGGATCGGATCGCGGTGACCGACGGCGCGCGCGGCCGGGTGCAGGTCTACGCGAAGGATCACGATTACGTGATACCGCAGTTCAACGCCTGATTTGCCGGGGGGCTGAGGCGTCGTCCGTCGGCTGAGGCATCGTCGGGGGCGTGTGCTCTTGCGCCCCCTTCCATCATTCCTGCGCAGGAATGACGGATCTGTTTCGCGCGGTGTGACGAGGGGGTGGGCGCAGCGGGAAGCGTGAACAGCCCCTAGCCCTGCTCTTCGCCCATTGCCGCCGCCGCCGCGACCATCTCCTCAGGGGAAACGTCGCGGATGTGCTGGGTGAAGACCCAGTGGTGGCCCTCCGGGTCGACGGCGCGGTAGCTGCGGTCGCCGTAGAACTGGTCCGTCGGCTCTTCCAGGATGGTCGCGCCGGCGGCGCTGGCCTGGGCGAAGTGGGCGTCCACATCGTCGACGTAGACCATCACCTGGCTGTGGAGGGCGGCCAAGTCCTGCGGGCTGGCCTGGCCCATCTCGGGGAATGCGGAGGCCAGCATCAGGACATTGTCGCCCAGGTGCAGCTCGGCGTGGCCGAGTACGCCTTCGCCCATCTCCATCTGCATGCCGGCCTCAAAGCCGAACGCGGTGGAGAGGAATTCGACTGCCGCCGGGGCGTCGGCGTAGCTCAGGTAGGGGATGACCCGCTGGTTGCCTTCGGGGGGATTCTGGACCACGGCGCACCTCTTTCGTTCGGGCTTTCGTTGCGGCTCGCGTTACGCATGTTCTAAACGCTAGCGGCCGCGGGCGCGCGCCGCAACGGCGGTCCACCGTTTTCCACAGGGCGCTTCCACAAGGCGGAGCCGCGCTCAGGCGATCACGGCGGCGTCGCGGAGTTGGGCGATTTCGTCGGGGCGGTAGCCGGCGGCGGCGAGGATCGCGTCGGTGTCGCGGCCCAGCGGCGGGGAGGAGCCTTGGGCGGCCAGCGGCGTCTGGCTCATCTGCAGCAGCGGCCCGACCTGGCGCTGCGGGCCGGCGAGGTCGTGGTTGAGCTCGACGATCATCTCGTTGGCCGAGAGCTGCTCGTCGTCGCGCAGCTCCTCGGCGAAGCGGATCGGGCCGCAGGGCACGCCGCACTGTTCGAAGCGTTCGAGCCATTCGGCGGTGGTTTTGGCGCGGACCTGCTGCTCGAGCTCGCGCACGCGAGCCTGGCCGCCGGCCAGGCTTTCGGGGTTGGTCATGTCGAAATTCGGGTCCGCGAAGCCGAGGAAGTCGGTCGCCAGCGCCTCGCGCACTTTGGCCCAGAGCGAGGGCGAGAGCGCGCCGATGGCGACCGCGCCGTCGCTCGTCTCCCAGCAGCGGTAGTAGATGTTGACCGAGCCCTGCGCGCCGCGCTGCTGGTAAGCCTCCTGCAGATCGGCGTAGCTCGCGCCCGCCTCGCGCCGCGCGGCGACCTCGGACATCTTCGCCGTGACCGCCTCATCGGCGGCGGGCAGCTCCATCAGGACGCTGCCCTGCAGCGCCAGCGCCGAGTTGAGCAGCGTGGTCTCGATCATCTGCCCCTCGCCGCTGCGCTCGCGGTGGTAGAGCGCCGCGCAGACCCCCCAGGCCACGACGATCCCCGTCGCGTAGTCCGCGACGGGCGTGGCGATCGGCTGCGGCGCGCCGTTGGCCGGGTCGAACTTGCCGTCCAGCGCCATCAGCCCGGAGACGGCCTGGGCGACGATGTCGTAGCCCGGCCGGGCAGCCCAGGGGCCGCGCCGTCCGAAGGCGGTGTTGTCGACATAAATCAGGTTGGGCTTGAGCGCGCGCAGCGTGTCGTAGTCGATCGCCAGGCGGGCGGCGACATCGGGGCGGTAGTTGATCACAACCACATCCACCTGCGGGACGAGACGATGCACGATCTGCTGCGCCGCGGGCTCGCGCAGCGCCAGCGCGAGCGAGCGCTTGCCGCGATTCAGCGACTGGAACCACTTCGACTCGCCCGGCATGAATTGGGAGAACTGCCGCCAGGCCTCGCCCTCGGGCGGCTCGACCTTGATCACGTCCGCGCCCATGTCGGCCAGGTTTTGGCAGCCGAACGGTCCGGCGATGATCTGGGAGAACTCGAGCACGCGGACGCCGGCCAGCGGGCCGCTGTGCGCGCCTGATTGAGGCTCGATGCCGTCGGTGCGATCTGCGCGTTCCGTCACGTTGTACCCTCCAATTCTGCGAAGCCCCCGGCCGAACCGCCGGGCAACCTGCAAAGTATGCAGCGTTCGCGACGGATGCGCCCATGAGACTACTGCCGATTGCCGCCGCCGCCCTCGCCGTGATCGTGGCGATCGGCCTCGCGCTGACGCTCGACGGCGGCGCCCCGACCGCACCGACCGCGCCGGCGACGCGGTTCGTGGAGGTGACCGAGCGGGCCGGGCTCGATTTCGTGCAGCACGCGGTGCGCCCGCCGGGCGAGTGCATGTTCGACGACATCCAGAGCGAAGCGCGGGGCACGTTCTGCGACGCGGAGCGGATGACCGGCGGGGCGGCGGCGGGCGATTTCGACGGCGACGGCTACGTCGATCTGGTGATCACGCGGCTCGACGACTACGACCTGCTGCTGCGCAACCGCGGCGACGGGACTTTCGACGATGTCTCGCGCGCCTGGGGGCTGGAGCGCTTCCGCGAGGCGACCAACGGCGCGGCCTGGGGTGATATCGACAACGACGGCGATCTCGATCTGTTCGTCACCGCAGTCGGCGGCGTGCGGCACTGGCTGTTCGTGAACGAGGGCGAGGGCGGCTTTGTGGAAGCGGCGGTGGAGCGGGGCGCGGCGCTGGATACAGGCGACCGGCGGATCGGCTTCAGCGCGTCGTTCGGCGATTACGACGGCGACGGCTGGCTCGATCTGCACATCACCGAGTGGCGGCCGTCGCAGCTGGTCGGCGAGGGGGCGACGGGCGTGCGTCTGCTGCGCAACCGCGGCGCGGAAGCGCCCGGCTGGTTTACGGATGCGACGATGCAGGCCGGCGTGAACATGGTTGGCGTGCGCTCGCAGACGCAGGACATTCTGACCGAGGGCACCTTCGCGTTCGCGTCGGGCTTCGTTGACCTCGACGGCGACGGGTTGCTGGACCTGACGGTGGCCTCCGATTTCGGCACGACGCGGCTGTTCTGGAACAACGGCGACGGCACATTCAGCGACGGCACCATTGAGGCCTGGGTCGGCACGGCGCAAAACGCGATGGGGCTGACCTTCGGCGATTACGATCTGGACGGCGATTTCGACTGGTTCGTGACCTCGATCTTTCAGCGCAGCGGGGGCAGCCCGGGTACCGAGGGGCCGGGCGCGCGCGACGGCAACCGGCTCTACCGCAATGAGGGCGGGCGGCGTTTCGCCGATCACACCGACGCGGCGGGCGTGCGCAACGGCGGGTGGGGCTGGGGCGCGGCGTTCTTCGACGCAGAGAACGACGGCGACCTCGACTTGGTGATGACCAACGGGATGGAGATGATGCCGGGCCACGACGCGGACTCGATGCGCTACTGGGAGAACGACGGCGCGGGCGTGTTCTCGGGGCGGAGCACCGTGGCGGGGCTGGATGATCAGGGCGACGGCAAGGGTCTGCTGGTGCTCGACCTGGAGAACGACGGGGACCTCGACATCTTGGTGCTGAACAACGGGGCGCGCCCGCTGCTCTTCCGCAACGAGAGCGCGGCGGCCGGCAACTGGTTGCGGGTCTCGACGGAGGGGGTGCAGAGCAACCGCGGCGGCGACGGCGCGCGGGTCACGGTCCGCGCCGCCGGAATGCCGCCGCAGGTCCGCCAGGTCGGCGCGGCCTCGCACTTCCTCGGCCAGAGCGATCCGCGCCTCCACTTCGGCCTGGGCGCCGCCAGCCGCGCAGTGGTCGAGGTCTACTGGCCCGCCAGCGGAGTCCAAAGCCGCTACGACAATGTGCCCGCAAACAGCTGGATTCGGGTCCGGGAGGGTGCGGGCGAGGTCGAGTTTCTGGCGCGCTAATCGGGGCGCAGGAACGACGGAAGTGCGAACAGGCTCCGGCGCGTTGGTTTGTAGGGGGTTTAGCGGCGGTGGAGGAGACGCTCTGTAGCGGCGGCGACCAGGGTGGGGGCTTGGGCCATTGCCTGGGCGAGAGGCATGCCGGGGGGGCTGGATTGCTCCTGATCGGTGAGGCCGGGCAGCGCTGCGTCGCCCTCAATCAGGCCGCAGACGGCAACGCAAGGCTTGCCGGCGGCCTGCGCCAACAGGGCGACGCCGGCGACTGATTTGCCCCAGGCCGACTGCGTATCGAGCCGCCCCTCGCCGGTCAGAACCAGATCGGCTTGCGCGACCCGCTCAGCCAAACCAATCGCCTCCGCCACCGCGTCGAAGCCGGAGACCAGGCGCGCGCCGCAGAACGCCGCCAGCCCGCCCGCCAGACCCCCCGCCGCCCCGCCGCCGGGCAGCTCCGCAATGCGCACGCCGAGATCGCGCTCCACAATCCCCGCGTAGTTGGCCAGCGCGCGATCCAACTCCGCGACCGCCGCCGCGTCCGCGCCTTTCTGCGGCCCGTAGACGACGCTCGCGCCGTCAGGGCCAATCAGCGGATTTTGCACATCGCAAAGCACCTCGATCGTGGTGGCTGCAATGCGCGGGTCGAGCGCCGAGACGTCAATTCGCGCCAGCTGCGCCAGCGCGCCGCCGCCGGGCGCTAGCCGGCGTCCGGCCTCGTCGAACAACGCCGCGCCCAGCGCCGCCGCTGCGCCCGCGCCGCCGTCGTTGGTGGCGCTGCCGCCGACGCCGACCAGGATGCGCTCAACCCGCGCGTCGAGCGCGTGGGCGATCAGCTCGCCCACGCCGTGCGTGGATGCGCGGCGCGGATCGAGTCGGTCGGGCGTGAGCAGCGTCAGCCCGGCGGCGGCGGCCATCTCGATCACGGCGCTGCGGCCGTCGTCGATTCGACCCCAGCGGGCGTCGTCCGGCGCGCCGAGCGGACCGGAGACGCGGGCGATCGAGGTTCGCCCGCGGGCGGCGCGGACGATCGCCTGCACCGTGCCCGGACCGCCGTCGGCGATCGGGGCGAAGTCGATCTCGGCGTCGGGATGGACGGCGCGCGCGGCGTCGGCGAAGCACTCGGCGGCCTCGACGGCAGTGAGGCTGCCCTTGAATTCCTGGGGGGCGATGAGAATGCGCATCGCACGCCCCGCCGCGTCAGCCGAGTCCGCTGAGGCGCACGGCGGCGATCGTCACGATCGCCGCCGCCCAGAGCAGGGCGGCGAGGCGGATCCGGCGGTACAGCGATCTGACGCCGCCCAGCTTGATGAAGCCGCCCGCCCAGAGCACGGAGAGGACCAGCAGCGCGACGAGGAAGATCATGCCCGCGTTCATGGGATCATCGTAGCCAGTCGGCGGCGGTCGGCGATGATCAGCGCGATGCGCGGCTCCGCCGCCGGCGGCGCGGGCGCTCCTCAACGCCGTAGCCGCAGATCACGCAGGCCAGGCGGTCGCCATGGCGGGCAGTTGGTCCGGCGCAGATCGGACAGGGCGGATGGGTCAGACCGGGCGGCCGCCGACCGCCCGGCTGCCGCAGCGCGGCCAAGGCCAGCTGGATGCCTCGGGTTGGGGTGGAGAGGGTCATCGCGCACCTCGCGGTCCGAACATCGGAACAGGCTCCGATGTCGTAAGCGTAGAACGCGCGTACTATGAAGTCAAGCGGCCCCGCCGGCCGCTATTGCTGCTCCGGGCGGTCGAGCCAGTCGACGACTTCGCGCATGCGCTCGCCGAGCCGCTCGTAGCGGCGGCGGTCCGCGCCGACCAGAATTGCGATGAAGAGAATGGCCAGTCCGACTTCCACCATTGGAGCGCTCCTCTGCGCTGCCGCGCAACCTGCGCGCGCCTATATGGTAGCTCGCAAAGGAGTGTTGCGCCGCCCATGCCCGCTCAAACTGCGCCGCAGCCGCGTCCGCCGGTGGTCGCCGCGCTGACGCTCGGCTGCAAGCTCAACCAGGCCGAGACGCAGGCGGCGGCGCGCGCGCTGCAACGGGCGGGCTGCGTCACCGTGGATCGCCCGGCGGAGGCCGACGCCTGGCTGATCAACACGTGCAGCGTGACGCACGCGGCGGACCGCAAGGCGCGGCGGCTGATCCGGCTGGCCAAGCGGCTTTCGCCTGATGCGCCGGTGGTGGTGACGGGCTGCTACGCGCAGCATGCCGACGCGGCGCTGCTCGCGGAGCTGGGCGTCGACGCGGTGGTGCCGAACGCGGAGAAGGCGTCGGCAGCCGACGCGGTGCTGCGCGAGCTGGCGCGCGCGCCGGCCGGCGACGCGGCCCAGCCGGCTCAGGCGACGGGGCGCACGCGGGCGTTCATCAAGATCCAAGAGGGCTGCGACGATGTCTGCGCCTTCTGCATTGTGCCGAGCGTGCGCGGGCGCGAGCGGGCCGTGCCGATCGACGCCGTCGTGGAGCAGGTGCGGGAGCGGGTCGCCGAGGGCGTGCAGGAGGTGGTGCTGACGGGCACGCAGCCGGGAGCGTACGGGCGCGATCGGGGCGACGGGGCAAACGCCGCGCGGCTGCTCGAGGCGTTGCTCAGCCGCACCGACGCGCCGCGCCTGCGCTATTCGTCGATTCAGCCGCAGGACATCACGCCCGAGCTGTTGGCTTGCTGGCAGGATGCGCGGCTGTGCCGGCATTTTCACCTGGCGCTGCAAAGCGGCAGCGATGATGTGCTGCGGCGGATGCGGCGGCGCTACAGCGCCGCGCAATTCCTGGCGGCGCTCGACCTGATCCGCGCGGCGGCGACCGGGGCCGCAATTACGACCGATGTGATCGTCGGATTCCCGGGGGAGAGCGAGGATGATTTCGAGCGGACCGAGGCGCTTTGCCGCGAGGCGGCGTTCGCCGATATGCACGTGTTCCCCTATTCGCCGCGCCCGCGCACGAGCGGGGCGCTGCTGGAGGATGATGTCGCGCCGCAGATCAAGCGCGCGCGCGCGCGGCGGCTGCGGCAACTTGCCGCCGAGCAGGCGGAGCGGTTTCGCGCCGGGCTGATCGGCGAGACCGCGCCGGTGCTCTTTGAGTCGTTCGACGGCGAGCGGCTGCGCGGGCTGACCGATACCTATGTGCCCGTCGCGGCGCAGTGGGCCGGCGGCGCGCCGCCGCTGAACCGGTTGACGGCGGTGGAGATCATCGGTCTGACCGAGGACGGCGGGGACGCGCCCGCGGCCCTGGGAAGGGCGGCTGCGCCATGACCGCCTCCTCCGACGCCGCGCCGCAAGAAGAGCCGTCGGCTGACGCGCCACCGAGCGAAGTGCCGCAGCGGCCCGACGACTTGGCCATGGTGCTTGAGGCGCTGCTGCTGGTGGCGGAGCAGCCGCCGACGATCCAGTTGCTGGCGCGCGTCTGCGGCGTCTCGCCCGACGCCGTGGAGGAGGCGCTGGGGCGGATCGCGGCGGAGCGTGGGCGCGGCATTCGGCTTCGCCGGCACGGGTCCACGGCGGCGCTGGTCAGCGCGCCCGAGGCGGGGCCGTGGGTGGAACGGCTGCTGGGGCTTGAAGCGCCCAACCGCCTCTCGCAGGCGGCGCTTGAGACGCTGGCGATCATCGCCTACCGCCAGCCGATCACGCGGGGCGCGATTGAGCAGGCGCGCGGAGTCGGCTCGGGCGGCGCGCTGCGCACGCTGCGGGCGCGGGATCTGATTGAGCCGGTCGGTCGGCTCGAAGCGCCCGGCCAACCGCTGTTGTGGAGCGTGACGCCCCGCTTTCTCGATCATTTCGCGCTCGGCGCGCTGGCCGAGCTGCCGCCGCTGGAAGGCGAGACGCCGCCGGCCGCGCAGGCGCCGCTGCCGCTTGAAGCGCCGGAGGCGGCTCCGGAGCCGCCGCCGTGAGCGCCGTCGTCTGCGTTTTGCGGATCGAGCTGGCGTTGTTCGAGTCGGCCTCGCTCAAAGACAAACGCGCGGTGGTGCGGCGCGTGCGCGATCGGGTGCGGAACAAGTTCAACGCGGCCGTTGCGGAAGTCGGCGACCTTGATGATCCTGCTGCGGCGTCGCTGGTGTTTGTTACTGTTTCCAACTCGGAGGCGCATAGCCATGCCGCTGCGCAGAGCATCGGGCGCTTTGTTGAGCGGCTGGCGATTGATGCGGAAGTAACAACGATTGAGACGGAAATCATCCGCCTCTGAGCGGCGCGCACGTCGGTACGACAGGGTTCAACCCGCGACGGGCGTGGCCCAGAGATCGTGGCCCAACGCTTCGGTGATGCGCACCGTGGGCATTGAGCCGGGCATCGCCGCGCCGTCGCAGAAGATCAGGCCGTCGACCTCCGGGGCTTCGCGGTAGCTGCGGCCGGCGAAGACGGGTGCGCCGTCTTCGGTGGTTTGGCCGGGCTCGGACTCGACCAGAATCTCGAGCTCGCGGCCGACCTGTTCGGCGCTGCGCTCGGCGGCGATCTGTTCGAGCAGCGTCATCAGGCGTCGGTAGCGGCGCTGTTTGACGCGCTCGGAGACCTGCTCCGTCATTTCTGACGCCGGCGTGCCGGGTTGGGGGGAGTAGGTGAACGCGCCGGCGCGGTCGAAGCGCGCTTCGCGGCAGAAGTCGAGCAGTTCGGCGAACTCCTGCTTCGTCTCGCCGGGAAAGCCGACGATGAAGGTGGTGCGGATTGCGATATCGGGCATCGCGGCGCGCAGCCGCTCCAGCGTTTCGCGCACCATTTTGATGTTATGGGGGCGTTTCATTCGGCGCAGCGTTGCGACGCTGCCGTGCTGGAGAGGGATATCGAGATAGCGGCAGACTTGGGGGATCGCCGCCATCGTTTCGATCAGCGCAGGCGTGACGAAGCCGGGGTAGGCGTACATCAGGCGCAGCCAGCACGCGGCGGGGACCTCGGCGGCGAGCCGCTCCAGCAGCCGCGCGAGGCCGTCGGGGTCGCCCCATTCGGAGCCGTATGATGTGCTGTCCTGGGCGACCAGCACCAGTTCGCGCGCGCCGCGATCGGTCAGCTCGCGCGCCTCGGCGATCACGTCGTCGGGCGCGGCGCTGCGAAACTGCCGTCCTTTGATCCGGGGGATATTGCAGAACGTGCAGGGGCGCGCGCAGCCGTCGGAGATTTTGAGGTAGGCCGAGGGTTGTCCGGCTTGGCCGACGCCGCCAGCGGGGATATCGCGCTCCGCCGGCTCTTCGCCGGAGCCGAGCGCGGCGCGAATGTCGTTCCAGGCTTCGATGCCGAAGATTGCGTCCACATCAACCGTTGCTTGCACCTGCTCGCGCTCGATTTCGGACCAGCAACCGGTTACGAACAGCTGCTGTCCGCTTGCGCGCTCAGCGGCCAACAGCGCGGCGGCCTGCGCCGATTCCTCTTTCGCTTCGTCGATGAAACCGCAGGTGTTGAGCAGTACCAGATCGGCGTCGCGGCGATCGGCGGTCGCGCGGTGGCCGGCGCTCTCCAGCGAACGCGCGATCCGCGCCGAATCGGTCGTGTTTTTTGGGCAGCCGAGCGTCACGATGTGATAACGCATCGTCAGCCGCCGTCAACCGCGGGCGCGACGCGCGGACCGCGGCTGATCACCAGCGTGACCGCGCCGTCGGGGTCGATCTGCGAGCCGGGCGCCGGAATCTGCTCGATCACGGCGCCGGCCGGCGCTTCGTCGTGGACGGTAATCACGACAAACGGCGCGCCGGTGTTTTGCACGTAGTTAATCGCCTCGCGCGCGGTGAGGCGTGGATCGCGCAGGTCCGGCAACGGATCGCGGCTGATTTCGCGGCGTCCGACCACTGCTTCGGCCTCCGCCTCGATATCCACCGCCTGGCGAATGCCCGGTACGACCCGAGGCTCCGGGGGGGCGATCACCGGATCGCGCAGCGATACGATGCCCACCGCGCCGATAGTCACCACCAGCACAACCACGGCGGCGATAACCCAGGGCGTGATACTCGTTTTACGCGGCTTGATTCGCTGATTCGAGGTCTGCGACAACGCCTGTTGATCGGTTGTGGGCGCTGCGGGCGGGGTTTCCAGCCCCTCGCCGGGCGCGGTCGGCGCGAGCGGGAAGCGCTCCAGCAGCGGGCCGCTTTCGAGGCCGAGATAATCGGCGTAGGACGAAAGGAAGCCGCGGGCGAAGGGCGCCGCGGGGAGCTTCGACCAGTCCTCCGCCTCCAGCGCTTCGAGGTAATCGCGCGCGATTCGGGTGGCCTGATGCGCCTGGCCGATCGAGCGGCCGCGCCGAATTCGCGCCTCGCGCAGCGCCGTCCCGATGCCCAACGACTGCGTCGGTTCCTGCATCGTCATGGGGCCGCGCCGTCCGGCAGCACGAGCGTCTTCAGCACGGCAGGGTCGCGGCGCGACTCATACGCCTGGGCCGCGTCGCTCAGCGTGAAGCGGTGCGAAACGATCTGATCCAGCCCGTCGAGCGCGGGCAGCAGCGCGGCGGTGCGGCGGAACTGATCGGGCGTCGCATTCTGCGTGCCGGTCAGCGAGACCTCGGCGTAGTGCAGCGCGTTGACGTCGATCGTGGCCTCCGACTGCGGCGGGAAGCCGGCGAAGAGGTTGACCGAGCTTTGGCGGCCCGCAACGCTCAGCGCGGTCTCGGTCAGGCCGTCGAGGCCGACGGAGACGATCACGATGTCGGCGCCCTCGCCGGCGGTGGCTTCCTCGACTGCGCCGCGCAAGGCTTCGGGATCGCCGTCGACGACGGCATCCGCGCCGACCCTCTCGGCCGCGCGGCGGCGCGACTCGACCGGCTCGGCAACCACGATTGCGCCCGCGCCCAGCGCGCGCGCCAGGACGACGTGCAGCAGGCCCATCGGCCCCGCGCCGAGGATGGCGACGCTCGCGCCGGCGCGGAAGCGGCAGGATTCGAGCGAGTTGAGCACGCAGGCGGTGGGCTCGGTGAGCGCGGCGCGCTCGAAGGCGACGCCGCGCGCCAGCGGCGCGGCGTGCCCCTGCGAGACCAGCGCGGCGGGCAGCAGCACGCGCTCGGCGAGGCCGCCGTTGGCGTCGTAGCCGAGGGTGCGGCGGTTGGCGCAGCGGTTGCGCAGTCCGCGGCGGCAGAAGGGGCAGCCGCCGCAGGCGATGATCGGGTAGACCGCGGCGTCCATTCCGATTTGCAGCGTCTCGACGCCTTCGCCCAGCGCGACGATCGTGCCCGCCATTTCGTGGCCGGGCACGACACCTGCGGCGGCGTGTTTTTCGCCGCGAAAGACGCGCAGGTCGGAGGCGCAGACGCTGGCGGCGCGCACCTCGAGCAGGGCCTCCCCAGCCGCAGGCTCGCGGTCGGCGACATCGCCGACATGGATTTGGCCGGGGCGTTCGAAGATTAGGGCGCGCATGGTTTCCCCTCGCCCTCTCATCTTATCGCGCCCTCCACAGCGAGGTAAGATCGCCAGCTCCGCGGCCTGTTTACGCAGCCTCGTCCCATGCGCCAGAATGAGCGCCGAGACCAAGGGAGCAACCCCATGAGCGCCGTTAGCCAGGTCCAATTCGACTCAGCGGCAAGCTCGCTGTATGTGCGGCTGAGCGAGTCCGCCGTGCATGAGACGCGGGAATTCGGCGACTTCCGGATGGTCGACTACGCCGCCGACGGCGCTGTCGTGGGGGTGGAGTTCTTACAGATCGCCGGCGGGATCGATCTCGGCGGGCTGCCGGAGCATCGCCGCCTCAGAGCCGTCCTTACAGCGCATGAATTTGGGAAGCGGATCGTCGGCGGTTCCGCCTGACTGCGCGGTGCGTCTACCGCGCGCTGGACCTCGAGGGGCGCCGCTGGTCGTTCCGCGTGCGCGTGCGCGAGGTGTCGGAGGCCGAGTTGCAGGCGGCGCTTGGGGGAGTGGGCGGGTAGGATTGGGGGCACGCGCCTCCAGATCAGGCGGGGCAAGGTCGGGAGCTTGCGGGTGGCGGAATTCAACGCGATCAACCGCGGCGTCTACATCGCCGACAACATTGACTTCCTGCGCAGCCTCAACGACGAGTGCATTGATCTCGTCTGCATCGATCCGCCGTTCGCCAAGAATGAGACATTCGTCGGAGACCGCATCCGCCCGCCGCTGACGGAGCACGAGCAGTCAATCGAACGCCGCCTGCTGGCGGCATGGGGCGTCCGCAGCGAGCGCGCCGCCCGCGATGCCGGCATCGCCTGGCCCGAGACGACGCAAGCGGGCTTCCGGGACATCTGGTCCTGGGAACAGGACATTCACGAGGAATGGAAGAACAGTCTGGACGACGCCTACCCCGGCGTCGCCGCGCTGATCGACTCCGCCCAACTCATCCACAGCGACAGCATCGCCGCGTACCTTTGCTACATGGGGATCCGGCTGGTTGAGCTGCGCCGCGTGCTGAAGCCGACAGGGAGCTTGTACCTGCACTGCGATCACACCGCAAACGGCTATCTCCGCCAGCTGCTCGACAGCGTATTTGGTAGGGACAATCTGCGCAACGAAATCATCTGGCAATACCGAACGGGCGGCATCGGCCGGCGCTGGTTTGCGAGGAAGCACGACACGATCTTCTTCTATTCGAAGACCGACGACTACCAGTTCACCCTGCCGCGCGAGGAATCGCGCGACCCGCGCCGGTTCAACAAGATCGACGAGGATGGGCGCAAGTACTACGAAAAGGCCGGCAATCGGTACTACGCGGACGCGGGCGTCGCGGTGGCGGATGTCTGGGACATCCCGACGGTACGCAACGTTTCCGTCGAGTACACGGGCTACCGCACCCAGAAGCCGATCTCCCTCGCGGAGCGCATCATCGCCGCCAGCTCAGAACCGGGCGATACGGTGCTCGACTGCTTTGCCGGATGCGCGTACGCAGCCATCGCGGCGGAGCGGCTCGGGCGCAATTGGGTTACATGCGACATGAACCCCCGCGCGTGGACCGTGCTCAAGCGCCAGTTCCAGAAGCCGAAGCTTCACCTCCTCCAGTGCAACGATGAGACGACCGGGCAAGCGGTGCTCGGCAACGAGCCGGTCGTGACGGTCCACGGCCCTAACCAACTGCCGCTGCGCACATCGCCGATCTCACGCCCTCTTGCGGCGCCACCGAAGCAGATCGAGCGCAAGTACAAAGTGCCTGCCAGCATCATTCCCGAAGCGGAAATGCTTCGGAAATTGCTGGAGTTCAGCGGCTATCAAGCCTGGTGCTGCGGCTTCGCGAATCGACGCCCTGACGGGACGATCATCGAGACCACGCGCAACTTCCATCTCGATCACATCGAGCCGCGCTCGAAAGACGGCTCCGACCAGGTCACGAATCGAGCGCCGATGTGCCCGTCGCACAACCTGCGCAAGAGTAACCGCCTCATCTTTTTACAGGAGTACCGCCGCGAAATCGAGGCCGCAGGCGAGCTCTGCGTCGATTCGCTGGACGATCTGGTCAGTCTGCCCGCCGCAGCGCAATTCGCGCTGGACGAGTACGCCGCCGCGGCAGGGAGCAACTAGGGAGTGTCCACACTCCCTCTTTCTCTCTCAAGCTCCGGTGTTCCTGCATTCCCTCCCGTCACCTTTGCGCCCTCACTCCGTCATACCTGCATTCGCCGCGGGTAGGACGGATCTTTCTGGTACGCGCGGCGTTAGGAAACGCGGGCAGGCTCCGGCGGCGCCGCGCGACGATTACCCTGAGGGGCACCGCTATGACGAGTCGACGCGCACGCTGTATGTGGGCAAGGGCGAGTTTGCGCCCGTCGCGCCGGAGGTCTGGAACTACTCGGTTTCAGGCTTGCAGGTGGTCAAGTCCTGGCTGGACTACCGCAAGCGAAAGCCGGGCGGGAAGCAGTCGTCGCCGCTGGACGAGATCCGGCCAGAGCACTGGGAGTTCGGCGGGGAGTTGCTGGCGTTGCTCTGGGTGCTGGAGCAGACCATCGCGCTGCAACCGGCGGGCGAGGCGCTGCTGGACGAGATTCTGGCATCAGATCTCTTCAAAGCATCAGATCTGCCAAGCCCGCAGCCGCACGAGCGCAAGCCGCCCAGCCCGCCAGGCGGCACGGCGCCGCTGGGGGGCGGTTCGGAGGCATAGGAGGAAGCATGCCGGTGGCAGCTCCGTCGCTCATGAGGTAAGCTTGGAGGCGCGAACAGTCCGACGGAGCGGAGAACGGGTGTGAGCGAAGCAGGCGAGCAGCGCACGATTGGTCTCAAGGCGACCAACTTCGGCCCGATCGTCGAGGCCGACATCGAGCTGCGCCCGCTCACGGTCTTCGTGGGTCCGAGCAACACGGGGAAGTCGTATCTGGCGATTCTGATCTACGCCTTGCACTCGCTCTTTGCGGGGTACTTGGACCCGGCAAGACGGTTGCTGCCCCGCCGCCGCAAGCAAGACATCGCGGTCGAGTCGACAGATCAGCTGCTGGGCTGGATCGAGGCTCTGCCGGACGAGCTGACCCCAGATTCACTGAGCAACATACCTCCGCTGCCATCTGATGTGACTGACCTGGTGCGCAAGGCGATACGCGATCGCGACGATCTGGGCAGCGCGCTGGAAGCAGAAATCGCTCGATGCTTTGGCGTCGGAGCAGATATCGTGCAGCTGATCAAGGTCGGAGGCGACACGGGTGCGCAGATCGTTGTCGGCCGCAACCATGTGGGTGGAGGACCAACGGTACCTTCGATCGGGTACGAATTCGTGATGCATGATGGTGAAAACCCGTCGCGTGAGTTCAAAACCTCGGTTCCTCCGGAGGTAGACCTCCAACTCTCGACTGGCGTCAGCACACTCATATTCGCATCTACGGCTCGTGTGATGCAGAGATTGGAGAAAATCGAAGATCTCGATAGCCCGATGGGAGCGCGCTGGTTGGACATCCTGATCGCAGCACTCGGCGACTTGGCAACGGCGCTTCCGGCAGGACCATTGAGTCGTCCAGCCTACTATCTGCCGGCCGACCGGACAGGCGTGATGCACGCTCATCGCACGATAGTTGGAGCGGTGATTGATCGCGCATCGAGCGCCGGCCTCGTTGATGCACCGAACGTGCCCACGCTGTCAGGCGTGATGGGCGATTTCCTGCGAGAGCTAATCAAGATCGGCGACGAGGAACACCCGGCCACCGAGGACGGCGATGCCCTCGCATCGGCGCTTGAGCGAGATGTGCTGGGCGGTGAAGTGGCTGTCGAACGTTCGGAGGCGAATTACCCGACGTTCGTCTACCGCCCAACGGGATTGGACCGCGATCTGCCAATCCTGACCAGCTCATCGATGGTGTCGGAGCTTGCGCCAGTGGCGTTGTATCTGCGCCACTACGTGAAGCCTGGCAATACGTTGATCATTGAGGAGCCGGAGTCGCACCTGCATCCGGCGATGCAGGCGGAATTTGCGCTCCATCTGGTGCGGCTGGTTCACGCCGGCATCCGCGTGATCGTCACGACACATAGCGAATGGGTACTCGACCAGTTCGCCAATCTGGTTCGCCTTTCGCAACTCTCCGAAGCGGAGCGCGAAGGACTCCGGGGCGCCGACGCGGCGTTGTCGCCCGACGATGTCGGCTTTTGGCTGTTCAAGCCGAACGCGAAGCGCCGTGGATCGGTCGTGCAGGAGCTGAAGGTCAATCCCGACGAGGGCGGCCTGCTGAGCGGCTACGACGAGGTGGCAGACGAGATGTACAACATGTGGGCGGAGATCGGCAATCGCATCGCCGATCGGGGCGCGGAATGAGCGCTCTGGTCGACGCGGTGCGGGCGCGTACGCCGCAGTCGTGCCAGGCGACCCGCTGCCGGAAAAAAGGCGCCTCGGCGGACCTAGACGAGTCGCTCAAAGAGCGAGTTCTTGTGGATCTGGACTGCAAAGAACTGAACATCAACCCAGCGATGCGTCGTTGCGACTTCATCCTGGCCTATGGCGAGGCCGAGGTTGCGGCCATTGAGCTGAAGCGCGGGGACGTGGAGCTCGCGCAGGTTGCAAGACAACTTGAGGGCGGCGGGCGCATCGCCGATCAGCAGTTGCTGCCGGGCGATTCGGCGGGTCTGCGCTTTCGCCCGGTGGTCGTCTACGGCGGGAAGTTCAATCGGCGCAAGGGGAAGAAGAAGGAAACGGTTGAGTTTCGCGGCACGCACTATGAGATCAAGGCGATTCGCAGCGGTTCTCCGCTCACAAAGGCGCTGAGCGGAGCCTGACCAGGCAGTTCGACATTCCTGCTTACGTGCCATAACTGAGGCACAGGAACAGGGCGCGCCCCCGCCCTCAGGTCAGCAGTTGGCGCGCCAGATCGGGGAAATCGACGGCGTTGACGGTGAACGACGGGTCCGGCGACATATCCGGGTCGTTGCCCTCGCCGCGCTCGCCGGCGATGGGCACGTAGGCCGTCGCCATGCCCGCCTGCGCGGACGCCTTCAGGTCGCCCTTGTGCGCGGCGCACATCATCACCTGGTCGGGGCGCAGGCCGAGCAGGCGCGCGCCGGCTTCGTAGGCTTCCCGCTCGGGCTTGTAGTGGTTGAGCAGCTCGCAGGAGAGGATTCCGTCCCAGGAGATGCCGTTGTGCTTTGAGCAGTCGACCGCGATCGCCCAGGACATCACGGTGAGCACCGTCACCGTGTAGCGGCTGCGCAGCGCCTCCAGCGCGTCGGCCGCGCCGGGCCAGGCGTTGAGCCGATGCCAGACCTGGTTCAACTCATCGCGCTGCTCAAAGTTGAGCGTCAGCTGCGGGTGATCTTCCAGCACCTCGTCGAGCACGCGGCGGTGCAGCTGGTCGGCGTTGAGCCAGGGCAGATCGCCGCGCCGCACCAGCGCGAGCCGCCGGAACATCGTGAAGCGCCACTGGTTGGTGAAGGCGGCGGCGTCAAGCTCGGCGCCCTGCGCTTCGGCCAGCGCCGCGACCTCGCCGCGAATCGTGTGGTGCCAGTCGAACACCGTCCCGCCGATGTCCCAGGCCAGCGCGCGGATGTGGGAAAGGTCGCTCATCTCATACTCCGTTCAGCTGCTCGCGGCGAGCTCTGCGCGCAGCCGCGGCAGCAGCTCGCGCGCGACGCGCTCGGTGTACGCATTGTCGCCCAGATCAGGGCTGGGCGGGTTGGGAATCGGGTGCAGCACGACATGCTCGAACTCGATGCCGACATCCGCGCAGCGGCGCAGGATGCCGAGCAACTGCTCGGCGACTGCGTCGACGCCGCCCCGCAGCGCGAAAGCGTCGGCGTGCTCCGCGCTGAGGAATTCCACCGCGCGCCCCGCCTTGAGCAGGTCGGGATCGTGGTGAAAGTCCGGCCAGACGCCGCGCTCGGCCTTGAGCGCTTCGGGATCGGGACCGTTCCAGGCCAGACCGGGCGGCTCAAACAGCATCGGCGAGTACTCGTAGTAGCCCGCCGCCATCGCCTTGCCCAGCGTCAGCGCTTCCTCAGGGTCGTCCACCAGCACCGTGTGGAAAACGACGCCCAGCCGCACATCCCGCGGCGCGCGCCCCGCGCTTTCCGCGCCGCGGCGGATGCGCGACACCGCGTCTTCGATCAGCGCCGGGTGAGTCCCTACGCGGATAAAGACCCCGTCGGCGGCGCGTCCGCCCATCTCCAGCGTGCGCGGGCCGCCGGCCGCGAGCCAGATCGGGACGGGGCGGTGAAAGGGCAACTCAGCCGGGCGCTCGGCGCCGACCTCGACCGCCTCGCCGTCGAGCAGCCGGCGCATCAGCCCAATGCCCGCCTCCATCCGCGCGACCGTCGCGGGGCGCAGGCCGGCCAGGCGCACGGCGGTATCGCCCGCGCCCCAGCCCAGCTCGACGCGGCCCGGCGCGAGCTCGTCGATCGTGGCGATCGAAGAGGCGGTGACCGAGGGATGGCGGGTGACGGGGTTGGTCAGCAGCACGCCCAGCCGGATCGTCGAGGTCGCCTGCGCAGCGGCGGCCAGCAGGACGTAGGTATCGCGGCGGCGCAGCTGCGAATCAGGCAGCCAGGCGGCGTCCCAGCCCAGCGCCTCGATTCGCGCCACATCGACCGCGAACGCGGCGACCGAGCTTGCGTCCTGGCGGTTGATGCCGAATCGGGGAATCTGCATCGCTTGCGCCTAATCGCGTCCGGCCGCGTGCCCCTCGCCAGACCGCTAGCCTACAGCCCGAACGACGCCCCTCTAATGAAAGCGCGCGCCATGAAAATCACCAACGTCAGCGCCATCCCCGCCTCGCCCGACGCCACCGCCCACCCGATGTTCAACTTTCCGCCCTGGAACTACATCTTCGTCAAGGTCGAGACCGATGAGGGCATCGTCGGCTGGGGCGACGCGACCTGCGGCCCGATGGCCGCCGCCTCGATGGTCGAGGAGTTCGGCCGGCTGATCGTCGGCGAGGACCCCTTCCGAATCGAGGAGTTGTGGCAGACGATGCACCACCGCCACTTCGCCCGCGGCGGACCGATCCAGAACGCCGCAGCCGCCGGCATCGAGCTGGCGCTCTACGACATCAAGGGCAAGGCGCTGGGCGTGCCCGTCTACGAGCTGCTCGGCGGCAAGCTGCGCGACAAGATCTGGTGCTACGGCCGCTGGGACGGCCCCTCGCCGGAGAGCGCCGCCGAGTTCGCCCTGAGCCAGGTCGCCACCGGCCTCACCGCGCTCAAGGGCGACCCCTTCGATCACCGCGGCCTCTTCATCAGCTACGAGGCCGAGCGCAAGGCGATCGACACGCTGGCTGCCGTGCGCGACGCCGTCGGCTTCGAGGTCGAGCTGCTCGTCGAGGTGCATGGCCGACTGACGCCGGCCGAGGCGATCCGCGTGGGCAACGCCATCGAAGAGTACCGCCCGTTCGTCTACGAAGAGCCGGTGCCGTTCGAGAACATCGACGCGATGGAACAGGTCGCGCGCGGTACCAACATCCCGATTGCGACCGGCGAGCGCATCTACAGCCCCTTCACGTTCTTCGATCTGCTGCAGCGGCAGATCGTGGCGATGATCCAACCCGACGTGCTCCACTGCGGCGGGATCGGCCAGATGAAACGCATCGCGGCGCTAGCCGAAGTCCAGTACGTCGGCGTGCAGCCGCACGCCATCCACGGCCCGATGGATGTGCTGGCCGCGCTCCATGTGGACGCCTCGATCCCCAACTTCATGATTCACGAGGGCGCTTCGCGCGGCTGGTTCCAGGACGCCTGCATCGGCGAGTTCCCCACCCAGAAAGACGGCTTCCTCTCTCTGCCCGAAGCCCCCGGTCTGGGCGTGGCAATCGACGAGGACTGGCTGGCGGCGCATCCGCCCCAGCCGGAGCCCGGCTGGGCGCCCCCGCTCGGCACGCTCCCCTCAAAGCAGTTCAGCAAAGTCGCCTCGCCCTAAAGGTGACCAGCGAACAGTCACGGCAGCGGCGACACGCGGATTGAGTCGATCAGGGCTTCGAAGCGTGCGATCACGTCGGCGGGCCCTTCCGCCCTTCCGTCGGGAGTGGGAGCGGAGTAGTTCGTGTCCCAAACATGGAACGGGCTGAGCGTAACCGCCCACCCGCTGATTTCGTCGACGAACGTCTCAGTTAGCCTGCCGTCGGTAAACATGACTCCTCCCCGATAGGTGAGCCGCATGCCCGCCGGCACGTCGACCACGATCGGTGTCGGTTTGCCGAAACCAACCATGCGGTAGGTGTGGCCGCCTTCGATCTCATACGACATCAGGCGAACGCCGTCCGCTCCCACACGAGGAATGTGATCTTTCAGCTCGAATGCGGCAACGTACCCGCGCGCCCGATCGAAGTAGTTCGGATCGCTGCTCTGCGCCGCCGAGATGTTGCAAACACTCTCGTCCTCGAGCGCGATGCGGAACAGCCTGCGCGACGGCTCCGGCGGATCGGGCAGTATCTCGATGACGCGGTAGTCATACCGGCAGTCGAAGTTGAGACCTTTGTTGTCGCGACTCCAGCTGATCCGATCGCCCGCCTGAACGGTCGCGAGCGCAGCCGTGTAGTCCCGTCCCATGTACCCTTCAGTGTTGATCAGCAACGCAACCGCGCCGCTTGTCTCGGCGAAAGTCCTCGCCCCGCTGGTCAGGTCGTCGGCGTCTGTCAGAAACGCATAGGCGCTGTCCCTCATCGCGCCGTCGGCCGACTGGAGCCTGTGGTACAACAGCGGCTCGAAGTCGCTGACCACGGTCGGAGTCAGCCCGGCGACGGCGCTGGCCGCCGCCGATCCGGGACCGCTCGCGCGGGCGTTCGCCGCGCGTACCTGAAAGCTGTAGCGCGCGTCCTGGATGAGCCCCGTAACGGTGTGGCTGGCGGTTAATGCGTTGGAACCGGCGATCCGGATCCACGCGCCCCAGCCGCCGCCTTCGGGTCGCTGCCGATACTCCCAGCGCCTCGCATCAGCCGGCCCGGGGCTCCAGCTGAGCGCGACCGAGCCCGAGGCGGCGGTGCGCGCCGCCAGCGTCGGCGTCCCCGCTCGGTGCTCTGGGCCGGGTAGCGGCGACACTCGAATTGAGGCGATGATCGCTTCAAACCGGGCAGCGGCATCGGCGGGGGGTTCTGCCCGCTCGCCGTCCGTCCACACATAATACTCTGCATCTTTGCCCGTGAACGGGTTCAGGCGCAGGTATGCGTTGCTCGCCTCGTCGAGGTATATGGCGTAGTCAACGCCCTCGTTATAGAGCGAGAGCGCCGCTTCCTCTGGCACATCGATCAGGATCGACGACCACGATATGCCGCTCCCGAGGCGGTAGGTCCGGCCGCTTTCAACCGGATACCCGCCCATCCCCTGTGGTCTCGGGGGCGGAAATCCTCGGATTCCATCCGGCCCAATGTGCGCAGGGTACGGATCCCTCGGAAGAGCGCCTCGCCCAAAGCTGGTGAAGATGGGGTAATAGCCGTCGTAGTGCGGGTCGCTCCGGTCTCGAGCGTGATCGGGCACGAGTGTGAATTCGCACGGGTCCTTCGCCTCGAGCTCGATGCGGAACAACTTTCGCGGCGGCGCCGGCGGATCGGGAAGAACTTCCACCACGCGATAGGCGTACCAGCAGGAGCCGTCGAGTCTGCCCGGGAACCACATGAGTCGCTCGCCGGCCACGGTATCCAGAATCTCGCCGTAGTCGTCAATGACACGGCCGCCTGTGTTGATCAGCAGCGCCTCCGCAGTGTCCATCTCAGCCAGGCTCGTCGCTCCGCTGCTCAGGTCGTTGATATCTCTCAGGAAAGCGTAGGTGTTTGCGTGCGCCGCCTCGCTGGTCAAGCTGATTGCGGAATACAGAGTCGGTGGGCTCACCGGGCCCTCTGCGCGCTCGTCCGACTTACTCGGCTCGCTCGGCGTAGGCGGAACCAAGCCTGCGACGGCGCTGACCGTCGCCGAGGCCGGCCCCGGTCCGTTCGGATTGATTGCCCGCAGCTGGAATTTGTAACGCACGCCGTGGCCGAGGCCGGATACGGTGTGGGTCGCGGTCGCTGCGTCGGCGATCTCCGTCCAGGCGCTCCAACTGCCGTCTGCCGGCCGCCGGCGGTACTCCCATTTGGTGATGTCGCCCGGCCCGCTTCCCCAACCGAGTCCGACTGCGCCGGACGGCGCGGTGCTCGCCGAAAACAGCGTCGGCTGCGGCGGCAGACGGGACTGCGTGAGCGCGAGCAGCAAGGCCCAGAACTCCCACAGTTCGGCGGGCGCCCAGAGGCTGGGCGCGCCGGCGGATCCGCCGCGCTCGGCGTTGGCCGATGCAACTGCGGTCGGAATTTCGACGAGGTCGCGGGAGAGCTCCAGCGAGTGCTGCCCCGCCGCGCTCGCCGACGCACCACAGCCCAGCCCTGCGAGCAGCGCCGCCAGCCCAACAACGGCGAACAGCTTGCAGCGCAGCTCCCGCATTCGGCCGGCTCCGGCGCTCAGCAACCGGCGAGCGCTCGGCAAGCGGGTTTGGGGGTCCGCTCCTAGACCGAGCGCAGCACTTCTCCGCTGGTTACGCCGGTCGGCTCGCCGCCGCGCATTGTGACGCCGCCGTTGACGATCGAGTAGTGGTAGCCCGTCGCTTTCTGGAGCAGCCGGCGCTGCTGCGCGGGCAGGTCGTGGACGACCTCGGGGCGCAGCGGCGCGACCGTTTCGGGGTCGAAGATCACGATGTCCGCCTTGTAGCCGCGGCGCAGCAAACCGCGCTCGGGCAGCTCCCAGGCTGTGGCCATGTCCCAGGTGAGCAGCTTTACGCCCTCCTCGAGCGTCAACTCGCCGGTGTTGCGCACCCAGTGCGTCAGCACGTGGGTTTGCAGCGAGCAGTCCATGATCTGCGAGACATGCGCCCCCCCATCGCTGAAGGTCACCAGCGAGCGCGGCTCTCGCATGATCTCCAGCACCGTGTCCTGGTACTCGTTGGCCAGCGGCACCATGTAGATCGTCTCGAGATTCTGCTCGATGCCGATTTGCAGCATCGTTTCGATCGGGTCCTCCTCACGCTCGCGGGCCAACTCGCCCAGCGAGCGGTTGGGCGTGCCGTCCACGTGATCGAGGATGAACACCCAGTCCCAGTCCGACGGTTTGCGCGCCTGCGCCGGCATTACTTTGGTGAAGTCTTCCTCTTCAGTGTTGGCGATGTGGACCAGCTGCGCGCGCGTTTCGGGGTCGCGGAAAGCGGCCAGCTGCTCGTCCAGCGGGCGCTTGCGCAGCTCGCGCCAGACGGAGAGCCGGTCGAAGGGCATTTCGGTGCGGTAGGACCAGTTGGTCGCCAGCTGGCGCGAGTGCGCCTGGCCGAACATCCGCGCCCCGCGCGATGCCGCCTCGGCCGCGTTGTCGAACCAGCGCTTCCAGCCGTCCGGCGCGGCGCGGCGGCTCGAAAGCGCCGGGAAGAAGATCGGCCGCCCCGAGTCGACCGCCAGATCGCGCAGGCGATTCTCGTAGTGATTCGGATCGTTGGGGTCCTGCCCCATCGTCGGCTCGCCGCTGATCTCGACCATCCCGCGGTTGAGCGCGCCCAACTCCATCACCAGCTCGCAGACCTCGTTCCAGTCGGCCAGACGGCTCGGCACCGGGTCGCCCTCGGAGGTTTTGTGCGCGGGCGAGCGGGTGGTCGAGAAGCCCATCGCGCCGGCCTGCACCGCCTCGCTCAGCAGGCGCTTCATCTCCGCACGGTCGGCCTCCGAAGACGCTTCGGTGAAGGCGCGCTCGCGCATCACGTAGGTGCGCAGCGCGGTATGGCCCACATAGCCGCCGTAGTTCAAGCCCTTGGGCGTCTGGTCGAGGAAGTCGAGGTACTCGGGGAACGTCTCCCAGGTCCAGGCGACGCCGGCGCGCTGCGCATCGGCGGGGATGTCCTCCACCGCCTCCAGCGTGCGCATCAGCAAATCCTGGTCGTCGGGGTGGCAGGGCGCGAGCGTGAAGCCGCAGTTGCCCATGATCACCGAGGTCACGCCGTGGTAGGACGACGATGTGCCGTAGGGGTCCCAGGAAATCTGCGCGTCGAAGTGGGTGTGGCCGTCGATGAAGCCGGGCGCGACGACGAGGCCGTCGGCGTCGATCTCCTCGCGCCCGGCGTCGGGGATGCGGCCAAGCGCGGCGATCCGCCCGTCCTGCACCGCCAGGTCCGCGCGAAAGCGCGGCGCTCCCGAACCGTCCACAATCGTCCCGCCGCGAATTACCGTGTCGTAGGTCATGCGCTCACCCCAGTCTGCCCAGCCTGCGTTGCTTGGATTACCCGCATGCTAGGCGATTTGCGGAGCGGGCGACGGGCTGGGCATCGCTCAGCTGCGGCGCGGACCCTGTAGGCGGCGGGTCGCGATCAGCAGGTCGTGCGTCTTGCCGTCGGCGTCGATCACGTAGTCCCAGAGCACCGCCTCGCGCTGGAAGCCGAGCCGGCGGAAGACGGACTGCGCGGCGGCCTGGTCAAGCACCATCCGCGCCGTGAGCAGCTCGAGCTTCAGCTGCTGCGCGATCGCGTAGATCTCCTCGGCCAGCACCCGCCCCAGCCCGCGCCCGCGCGCCGCCGGCGAGAGCAGCAGGCGGATTTCGCCCAGGTGGCGCGTCCAGTCCGCCGCGTTGTAGTGCAGGTCGCCCTCGCCGAGCAGCTGGTCGCCGTCGAAGCCGAGCACGGTGAACGTGCTGCCCCGCTCCACCTCGCGCATCCACTCCTCGATCGCCGCCTCCTGCGTGATGTCGCGGCGCAGAAAGAGCAGATCGTCGGCGGGCAGGCTGCGCGCGAAATCGAGGATCGCCGCGGCGTCGCCGGACTGCATCAGCCGCAGCGAGATCTTGTGCCCGTCGCGCAGCGAGGCCGAGCGCGGGTAGCGCTCCTCGATGTTTCGTCGGAATTCGGATTGCGCTTGCACCATCGTCGGCCTCCCCTGCGTTGTTCGGCACAGGATACCCGCGCGTGCTGGACGCGCCACAGCCGCGCCCCTCCGCAACCGCGTTCCGCCTCATCTCTCTTCGTCGACTCTCGCATTCCGTCGTCCCAGCGCCCAATTCAATCTCTCCCCCCTTTCAGGGGGGAGACTAAGAGGGGGGTGGGCGCAGCGAGCCTGGGCCGGCGGCTGAGCGGGCGATCGGGGCGCGCCGCGATCACCTGATGCGCGCTCGCAACCTCCCACCCCCCACCTAACCTCCCCCCTGGAAGGGGGGAGGGATGAATAGGGGGAGAGGGCGTGCGTGCGGCGGCTAGGCGCGGTTGCCGGGGTAGTCGGGGTGGCTGGTGTCGTACCAGATCTCCTTGCGCCAGTGCCAGCCTTCGCGCTCCCAGACGTTCTTGGCGATGTCGGGCAGGTTCACGTAGGGCTGGTGGATCGAGGTGTCGATCCCGTTGCCCATCACGGAGAACGAGTCGAAGGCCTCAAGCCCGTAGCGCTCGTCTTCGCCGAGGAAGATGTAGGAGAGCTCGTCGGCCATCTCGCGCCTCGCCTCCGAGTCGAGTGTGACCTTCATCCGCTTGATGATCTCCTCAGCGGGCGGGAAGTTGTACTGCTCGAGGTTGCCGGAAGCGCCGAAGACGCGCCGCGCGTTCCACAGGCCGGTGGGATCGCCGGTGCCTGCGCCGACCCAGATCGGCAGGTGGCCGGGGAACTTGCCCTCAGTCAGCCGCTGAGTGATCGCGTCGTACGGGGCGAGCTCAATGTCGATGGTGATGCCGAGCGCGTTTTCGAACAGCGTCCTGTAGTTCTCGGAAGAGCCGGGGTACAGCCCCTCGAAGATGTCGGCGACGATCAGCGGGAAGTGCGCCCCCTCCATGCCGGCTGCGGAAAGCAGCTCGCGCGCCATCTGGATGTCGCCGTCCTTGGCCGGTCGGTATCCCGGCAGCTGGCGCATCTCGTCTTCGGGGATCGACCAGCCGTGATACCAGTTGAGATGCTGGATCGCTGAAGGTTTGCCCGCGCCGAGATAGACGAAGTCGATGATCGCGTCACGGTCCATGGCGAGATGGAAGGCGTAGGGCACGCGGCGGTCTCGCCAGGGGTTCTCATCCCACTGGGTGTTGTAGTTGAAGCGCATCGACAGCGGCAGGACGACCGCGCGCTCAAAGCGGACGTGGTCGGGGAAGTCCTCGGCGATGCCTTCGATCACCGGCAAGAGCAGGCTGGTCTCATCGAGCTGGCCGCCGCGGTACGCCGCCTCGATGGCGGTCTGATCCTGTAGCAGATGCCAGGTGATGCTGTCGAGGAAGGGCAGCTGTTGGCCATCGAGCGACTGCCAGTGGTCGGGGTAGCGCTCGAGGTGAATGCGGAGCTCGGGCTCGAAGGCGGTGGGGATGAACGGCCCGGTGCCCGAAACGAGCTCATGGTTGGTTTGCTCGTCGAGCCATTGCTGGTCCCAGAGCTCGATCGCCTCGATGGAGGTCATGAACGAGTAGCCCATGTGGACGGTTTCGAGGTAGGTCGCGTCGGGGCCGTCGGTCTTGCAGATGAGCGTTTGCTCGTCGGGCGTGTCGACCGATTCGGTGCTTTGGTAGTCGGCGGCGCGCCAGAAGCGGCCGTCGGGCAGGCCATCCGGGTCGACGGCGAGGATTTGGCGGATGATGTTCGCCGAGGCGTCGTGGGAAGTGAAGGCGCGCCCGCCCTCGGTCGGGTAGCGGTCCCAGAAGCGCGCGCCCTGATCGAAGCTGAAGATGTAGGTCTCGTCGTCCGGGATCTCCGGCAGCGAGGCGATGTCGGCGACGTAGACGGGGCCCTGGTTGTCGTAGATCTGGACGAGACGGCCCATCGAGTCGTTGAAGATGTGGAACGGCGTGGCTAGGTTGGCCTTGTGCGGATCGAAGCCGTCCCAGTTGGGCGGAATGACCACGCTGTAGTTGCCGCCGTACTGGCGCGCCGGGGCGGCCTGCTGGACGACCTGCTGTTCCTGCTGCTGTTCGTCCGCCGGCGCGTCCTGCTGATCGGCCTGGTCGGCCTGTTGGTCGGCTTGCTGCGTGGGCGCTTGCTGCTGTTGCGTCTGCTGAGCGGCGGGTTGCTCCGGCTGGTCCTGCTGCTGGGGGACGGCGACGGCCTGCTGCGCGTCGTCATCGTCATCGCCGCAGCCGACCAGGGCGAGGCCGGCTGCGCCGACGCCCGCCCGCGCGGAGGAGCGCAGCAGCGTCCGCCGACTCAACCGCTGCCGCCGCATCCGCTGCCAGTAGTTGCGTTCCGACATTTCAAGCTCCCTCGCTCTCGTTCCCAATGGGGGAGCAGGGTAGCCGATTTGTCAAGTGCTTTGCAGAGAGGGTGCGCGTAGAGCGCGCGGGCGATTTGGAGCGGCGCGCCGCTCAGTCCCCGCCGGCGGCGAGCAGGCCCACCTCTTCCACGCCGGCGAAGTTGGGCAGCGTGGTCAGGCTCGGCTTCTCCGGCTCCTCGAAGGCGGGCATCACCTCGGCGGCGAAGCGGCGCAGCGAGGCGAGGATCTTGTCGTGCGGCACGACCTGGTCGAAGTTGATCAGGAAGACCATGCGGTCGACGCCGACCGCCTCCCACTGGCGGAGCGCGTCGATCACCGTGTCGGGGTTGCCGATCGGGGTGCCCTGCTGGAGCGGGCTGAGCACATCGCCGGGGCGGTCGCGCAGCTGGATCGCGCTGGCCTGCGAGCTGTAGGCGGGCGAGGGGTAGATGTTGCCCACGCCGACGAGGTGCGCGGCGGCGTTCATGAAGGCCGCCGCCCCAGCCCCGCCCAGCTGCATCGCTTCCTCGTCCGACTCGCCGCAGTACATCCAGCCCACGCCGTTGACGCAGTTGTTGACGAACTTGCCAACCGGGTCGGCGTTTTTGATCACGCGGCGGTAGTCGGCGATGCGCTGCTCGTATTGGTCGGGCGTGCCGATCGAGACGCCGAGCAGGCCCATGCCGCGCTCGGCCGCCTGGATCGCGGTTTCGGGGCTGGAGACGGCGACCCACATGGGCGGGTGCGGCTTCTGCACGGGCTTGGGCAGCACGGCGCGCTCGGGCATCGAGAAATACTTGCCCTGCCAGCCGGCGATTTCGTTGGTCCACATGTTGGGAATCGCGCGGATCACCTCGTCCCACATGTCTTTGGTGTCGTCGGGCTCGACCTGGAAGCCGCCGAGTTCGGTCCAGGTGGCGGCGCGGCCGGTGCCGAATTCGAGCCGTCCATTGGAGATGATGTCGAGCGCGGCGGCGCGCTCCGCGACGCGCGCCGGGTGGTTGACCTCCGGCAGGCAGAGCGCGATGCCCTGGCCGATGTGGATGTTCTCCGTCTGCGCCGCTGCCGCGGAGAGGAAGACTTCGGGGGCGGAGGAGTGGCTGTACTCCTCAAGGAAGTGGTGCTCGACTTCCCAGACCTGGTCGAAGCCGAGCTCGTCGGCGAGGCAGATGTGCTCAAGCGCCTGGTGGTAGGCGCGCCACTCGGAGATGTCGCTCCAGGGGCGCTGGACGGAGTGCTCGTAGAAGATGCCGAATTTCATCGCAGACCTCGCAGTTGGCGTCCCTCAGGCTGGCCCGGAGGGCGGGCGGGATTGATTGTGTCCCGCCCATAGTGTACCGCCGTGCGCCAGATGCTAGCATCAACGGCGCCGCGTCTGCATGCGCGCGGCCAGAGGATGCGGGGAGTGTGATGTCGGTCGCCATCGTCTGCGATTCTTCGGTCGATCTGCCGGCGGGGCTGCTCGCGGAGCGGGGGCTGCGCGCCGCGCCGATTGGCTACGCGCTGGGCGCGTCGCACTATCGCCAGGGCGAGCAGAGCGCCGACGAGTTTTACGCGGCGGTCGCGCGGGGCGAGCGGCTCACGTTGAGCGGGGTAACGACGGAGGACTGGGAGGCGCTGTTCGAAGAGGTGGGCAAAGAGGTCGACGAGGGGGTTGTCTGCCTGTGCCAGGCGTTCGGCTCGTCGAGCCCGTCGTTCGACGCGGCGGAGTTCGCGCAGCGGCGGGTGCAGCACTTTCACGAGATCGAGGTGCGGGCATACCAGACACCGCGCTCGACGGCGGGCTACGCGGCGATCGCGCTGGCGTTGGCGCGCGTGTCGCAGCGCGGCGGCGGACGCGAGGCGGTTGAGGCGGCGCTGGACGCGATCACGGTCAGCGCCGATGTCTTCATGCTCGCGCCGGATGTTGAGGGATTGGAGCAGGCGGGCGAGCTGGCGGCGGTCGAGTCGGCCAGCGGGATCGGCCCGCTCGATTTCGGCGTGCCCGTCTTCCGCGCGCGCGACCGGATCAAGGCGGTCAGCCTTGAGGACGACGCCGAGGCGGCGGAGGACGCGCTGCTGGAGCGGGCTGCGGCCGCGTTGGGCGGCGAGCCCTCGATCGTGGTCGTCACGCACGCGCAAGCGTCCGAGGCCGCCGAGCGGCTGCGGGGCAAGGCCGAGTCGCGGCTGACCTGCGCCGACCTACAGGTGACCGAACTGGGCCCGACCGTGGGCGGGCTGCTGGGCGCCGGGGCGTGGGGCCTCGGCTTCTGCCACGCGCCGCCCGACTGAGCCAGACCGGGAGAGAAGGGACGCCGCCATGCCGGAGACCGGCTTGCTGGACAGCGCAGGCATCGTCGCGGTGAGCGCGCAGACCGATGCGCCCGAACCGCCCTGGGAGATCGCGGAGGCGATTGTCCAGCAGGCGACATTCGAGGTGCGCGTGCCGCAGGCGCGACGGCTGCTGCCCGATATCGTGACGCGCTCCGCGCCGACCTACGCCAAGATCGCGGTGATCGACCGCGCCGACTCGCCGGTGGGGCCGTACCGCGAGGCGCTGTTGATGCTCGGCTGCCGGGTGGGGATGCTGCCGGCGCAGTACGTCGCGGCGTCGCTGGTGACGACGGAGGCGGCGCGCGACGCGACGGCGGCCTACTGGCGCTACCGCCCGGAGGTGGGGCGGATCGACTTCGAGCGCGGCGCGGACGCGCTGCGTTCGACGGTGCATATCGCGGACGGCTTCACGATTTCGCTGGAGTCGGCGCTGACCAACGCGGCGGCGGCGGGAATCGTGCGCTACGACCCGCTGCTGGTCGTGCAGCCGGGCGAGGACGGCCCGCAGGCATTCGAGGCCCCGACGGAGCACGAGGTGCGCGAGGCCTGGATGGCGCGCGCCACCGCGCCAACCTACGAAGGCGGGGAGCGCGGCAACGTCTGGATTCAGCTGCGCTCGCACCATCCAATCACCGGCTTCGTGGCAGTCGAGAGCCAGAAGATGGACGCGGCCACAGCGGTGCAACCGCTGACGATGGGCGGCTGAGCTGGGGCAGCGGCCGCCGCAACCCGCCCGCGCCGCGCAAAAGTCAGACCGCCCGCTACCCTGACTTCCAACTCTCGCCGCTGCGAAGGGTGGTGCCATGAGCTGCCACGCAGAACCCGATCCGCTCAAAGACGCGGGCGCCATCTCGCCCTACGTCGTCGCTGGCCTTGCCGGCCTTGATCCCGACCAGCTCGAGCGCTGGCGCGCCGACGGCCTCCTGCCAGCCTCGCTGATCAACGACGATCCGGACCGCGAAGAGTTCGGCGAGCCGCCCTGGTACTACCTCTGGAACGAGCACCACCGCGTGCTCGGCGCAGCCAAGCTGCTTGAACTTGGCCTACCGATCGCAGAGTTGCCGGCAGCGCTGGCGCGGCTCGACGAAGCCTGCCCGCGCTGGGCGGTCACGCTGATTCCCAAAGCGATCGAGGCAGCGCTCCCGCCGCAGATCGATCACAAGCGCTTCTTCGCCGAACGCTGGCACGAGGGCCCGCTCGGCAAGCTCTACGGCTTCTCCGACGCCGTTGATCTGGATCCCCACATTGGCAAAGGAGACCCAACGGCCCGCGGGCGCGGCGTTGACGCCTGCATGCTGGCCGGCTTCTACCGGGGCGGCCTCAGCGTTGAGCGGATCGCCGCCGATTACCAGTTCCCGCCGTCGCAAATCCGCCGGATCATTGAGTTCGAGCAGGCGCTCCGCAGCAGCGAAATCGTCGATGCGCCTGCTGCTGGATGAGAACCTCGCGCCCAGCTTGCCCGCCCTGCTGCACCGCCGCGGCATCGCCGCCGATCACACCGCATCGGTCAACCTCAATCGCACTCCTGACCCCGTCATCCTGCGCTTCGCAGTCGCGCAGGGCTACGACGCCGTCGTGACCAAAGACCGCTACCGAAAAGCCGAGGAGCGCATCGCCGCCTTACGAGCGATGCGCGATGGGCTGCGCATCATCCAGCTCAGATTCCGCCAGAATGCGCCCCGCGCCGGCGCAGCCGACGCGCAGCTGCGCCTGATCCTCGATCACCGCGAGCAGATCGAGCAGGCCCTCGCCCCCGGCTCCCAGATTCGTCGGCTGATCATCAACGCCGCAATCAACGGCATCTCCCGCATCACGACCGCCGCCGAAGTCGAGGCCGAACTGCGCCGCCTCGAAGCTCGGTAACGCGCCCGCGATCAGTCGTCGAACTCCAGAATCGCCCGGCCGAAGATCTCGCCCTGCTCCAGCGCCGCCGTGGCTTCGTTGATCTGGCCGATCTTGAACCGCTCCGTGACCATCGCGTCCAGATCCAGATCGCCGTCCTCCGACCAGGCCAGGAACATCGGGAAATCGCGGTCCGGGCGGCAGGAGCCGCCGATCGAGCCGATGTAGCGCTTCTCGTTGATCAGCAGCCCGCGCATGTCCTCCTCCGAGAACTGCAAGCCCGACTGCGGCACCCCGACCAACACCGCCGTCCCGCCGCTCGCCTCGCCCAACACACCCGGGCGCACCGCGCGCAGGATTTGCCCCATCGTCGCCTCGCGCCCGATGCAGTCGAACGCGAAATCCACCCCCGAAACCGGCTCGCCGAAGCTCGTCGTCAGCCCTTCCGCGCCCGCCGTCAGCGCTTTGATCTGCTCGATCGCGTCGCCCCCGCCCGCGTTCACCCCATGCGTCGCGCCGAACCGCCTGGCGAACTCCAGCTTCTCATCGTCCAGATCCACCGCGATGATCGGATCCGCCTTCACCACCGCCGCCGCCACCACCGCCGACAGGCCCACGCCGCCCACGCCGAAAATCGCCACCGAATCGCCCTCGCGCACCGCCGCCGTGTTGTAGACCGCGCCCGAGCCGGTCAGCACCGCGCAGCCGATGATCGAGGTCACGTCGCGCCGCGTGTCCTGCGGCACCTTCACGATGTACTTCTCGTCCGCGATCGTGTGATCCGCCCAGGTGAACACATTCCGCGTCGTCGCCTGCCGCCCGTTGGGACGCTTGACCACGATCTCCTCGACCGCGCGCCTCGCCACCGACGGATCGCGCGGCACCCAGGTGACGAACACGAGGTCCCCCACCGCCACGTTGGTCACCTCCGAGCCGACCTGAATCACCTCCCCCGTCGCCTCGTGCCCCAGCACCTGGTCGCTCGGGCGCAGGTTGTGCATCTGGTGCAGCTGCGAGTGGCAGATGCCGCTCGAAAACTGCCGCACCACCACCTGCAGCGGCCCGGGGTCGGGCAGCTCCACATGCTCCACGGCGAGCGGGGCATCTTCCTGCGGCAGAAACACGACGCGGGCGGGCGTAGGCATGGGGCGGCTCTTTCTCTGGGCGTCTCTCGGCGCGCATTGCGCGCACTCGGCGAATGCCCTGCAAAGTCTAATCGCCCGCCGCCGCTGCGTCGCGCCTACCCTGCCCGCGTGGAAGTTGTGACCCGCTCCGAAACCCGCGACTGCGACCGCGAACAGTGGGACGCCCTGCGCGCCCGCTACGACGCCCTGCTGCTCGATCTGGGCTGCGGCGAGGGCGGCCATGTGCGGCGCTTCGCCCGCGAGCATCCCGACTGGCTCGCCGTCGGACTCGACACCGACCGCGAAGCGCTGCGCCGCGCCGCCCAGCACGCCGCCCGCCGCCCCGAACGCGGCGGCGCGCCCAACACCCTGTTCGTCGCTGCCGACGCCCAACGACCGCCCCAAGAACTGCTCGGAGCCGCGCAGCGGTTGACCGTCCAATTCCCCTGGTCCGCGCTGCTCCGCCTGATCCTCGAAGACGCCCCAGCCTTCGCCGCGCTCGCCGACCAGCTCTGCGCTGACCAGGCGCAGCTCGAGCTGATCCTCAACGCCGAAGCCGCCCCGCCCGGCTGCCAGCCGCCCACCCCCGACTCGCTCCAGGCCGCCCTGCGCGAACCGCTCGAACGCGCGCGCTTCATCATTGAAGAATGCAACTGGCTCAACCCCCAAGACGCCCCCCCAACCCGCTGGGCCGGCCGCCTGGTCAAAGGCAGCCGCCGCGCGGCTGTTGCTCTCACTGCCTCCCGCTAGCCCTCAGCGCTCCCGCCACCACATCCCTTCCGGTTCCTGCCTGCGCAGGAATGACGGAAAGGGGCGCAGGAATGACGGAAAGGGGCGCGGGTTCCTGCCTGCGCAGGAATGACGAGAAGGGGCGCAGGTTCCTGCCTGCGCAGGAATGACGATTTGGGTGCAGGTTCCTGCCTGCGCAGGAATGACGAGGGCGCGGGGGGTTAGTTGGTGGGCCAGAGGATGTCGCCGGTTCTGACGATGAAATCGATCGAGCCGGGGATTAGGCGGCCGTCCACCACGCTGTAGCGCAGCCAGAGGCCGGCGCGAAGCGTGCGGATTGAGGTGGCGTGGGGGATGCCTGCCAGCAGCGCGGAGGCGGTGGTTTGGCCCTCGCCGAGCCAGACGGAGACACCGCCGGGCGCGCGGCGGGTGAGCGCCTCGGCGGGGCTGGGCGGCGCCGCCGCGGGAGCCGGCACGTCGAAGAGCACGACATCGCTGCCCGTGCCGGCAGTGGCGCGCAGGTAGCTGGAGCCCCAACCGACCACCTGGTACGAAGCGGAGGCCGTTCCGCCGGTGGTGACGCGGTCGATCGCGGTTTGCACAAGCACGGGGCGTTCGCCGACCAGGCGCGGCTCGGCCCAGGTGACCGGCGTGCCGTCGGTCACGGGATTGCCTTCGGCGTCGGTGACGGTGGCAGTGACTGTGATCGTCTCGCCCTGCGCGGCTGCGTCGTCGCCCTGCGGCTCGCTGAGCGAGACTGCCGCGGGCGCGCCGCTGACGATGAAGCGCTGCGTCGCGCTGAGCGTGCCGGCGCGCAGCCTGAGCGTGTACTCGCCGATGGCTCGCGGTCGGATGGACACGGCTTCGACATCGATTTGCACTTGGAGGTTGCCGTCGAGGTCGAGCAGCAGCCTGGGCTGGATGCCCGGCACGGCGAAGTTGGTGTCGCGCAATGCGTCTTCGGCGATTCCGGAGATGCCGCGCCAACGCCAGCGCAGCGGCCAGTCGACGCGGATGCCGTTGCGGATTGCGCCGCCGTCGGAGCCGCTCCAGACAACCTCGCCGTCGGGGCCGCGCAGTTCGGCGCGGCGCGCCTCGGCGGGCACGGGGACGGTGTTGCCGGCGGCGTCGAGGGCCGTGACCGAGAGGGTGAGCAGGTCGCGATCATCGCGGTCCAAGCCGAAGTCGGGCGTATGGAGGTTGAGCACGGGCGAGTCGGGTTCGCTGATCGCGAGCGTCTGGGCGGGTCCGAGGAAGGTGACGCTGAGCGGCTCCGGGCTGAACTCCTCGCCGTCTTTGGCGATCACCGTGGCGCGGACGGTGGCCTGAGCGGCCTCACCGGGGTGCGCCAGGGCGATCCGGATGTCGTCGGAGTTGACGCCGTTGAGCAGGCTGATCGGCAGCTGGCAGCTGCGTCCGCCGCCGCCCACGCAGTCGCCTTCGGGGCTGAGCAGGCTGAGCGAGCCGGCGCTGGTGGTGAACAGGATCGAGTCGATCGCGCCCGCCGCCGAGGCGGTCCCGTTCTCGTTCAGCACGGCCAGCTGCAGCCTGGTGCTCTGGCCCACGTCGAGCCGGCTCGGGTAGGGACGGTCGTCGCCGGTCCAGTTGCGGGTCGGCGTGTCGGTCGAGTCGTCGGGCGCGATGTCGGTGGCGAAGTCAAACGCGACCGAGGCGACCTCGTCGACGTCCCCGACGGTCACATCGAGCGCGCCGCGGAAGGTGATGCCGTCGACCTTGACCGCGCCGCGGATCGTGAAGACGCCGTCGGGCGTGCCGACCGGCACGACGATCGTGCTGTCTTCGGTGGCGAGATCGCAGGTCCAGGTATCCGGCCCGTCGGTGGTGACTCTGGTGCAGATGCCGCCGCTGTCCAGCCGCTGCTCCACCGCCTGCGCGGGGATGGCGATTTGCCGCCGCCCGTTGGTTTCCCATTCGACGCCGCCGGTTGCGCTGAGCCTGCCGGGCTCGGTGATCGCCAGTTCGCGGTAGCCGTCGACGTAGACGAGCTTGGCGTTGACGGCCACCCGGTCGCCGGCCTGCACGACATTGTCGGAGTCGTCGGCCAGGCTGAGCACCAGCTCGAGGAAGCAGGGCGGGCCCAGCTGCCCGTCGGCGAGGATTTGCCCGTCGGCACCGATGGGCTGCCCGTCGGCGCCGATCCGGATCGTTCGCCAATAGACAGTGTCCCCATCGCGGTCCGGATCGGTCGTCTCCAGCCGATAGCTGATTCGGACATCGTTGGCCACCGCATCGCTGTCCCGGTACAGGTTGACGGTGATCACGCGTCTGTCCTCCCAGTCCCAGTCGCCGGGATGCAGGGCGGAATCCCTGAACAGGAGCGAGGCGGGTTCGATCGAGAGGCGGGCGGGGTCGGAGCTGATGAAATGCACGGTGACGTCATGGCCGACGGCTATCGGCCGCAGCCCGAACTCGAACGGCCGCTGAGCGCCTCCCTCGTAGCCGATCAGCGTGGGCTGGAACAACAACGGCCGCCGCATCCTGTCGATCTCGGCCCCCGTCGCGGCGGCGCGAATGCTGGCGCCTTGCGGGAGTCTCAGGGTGGTCCAGACCCCCGCCCATTGTTTCATGTCGTCCTCAGCCGCGACGGTGTAGCGGAAGATGAGTCGGTTGGTGCCGCTGCCGGCGACGTAGACCGCGCGAACCGCCCTGTAGCTGCCGGCGTTCGTTTCGATGCGCACGCGGAAGTGGGCCAACTCCGCGTCGGGCTCGTGGCTGACGGTGACCGGCGCGCTGAAGACCGCCTCGTAGTCGTACTCGTCGCCCACGGTGTTTCCGAGCGCGGGCAGGCCGGAGAAAGTGCCCCGGTCGATGGCCTGGAGCGTCACGAAGTGGGGCGGGAGAGTGAGTATTGCGTCGTTGGGGGTGGGGCTGGCCGAGTCTTTAATTGATGCGCCCGTCGGCAGCACGATCGAGCCTGACACGATCCTTGTGGTCCCGCGCCCGTACCCGCCGGCGGGCACGGTGTGGCGGAAGACGAGCACCGAGCTGCCGCTGCCGCTCTGGTAGACGGCGTCGACGTCCCCGCCCGGGGTGCGGATGCTCACGGTCGGCGCGCCGACGACCGTGACATGCTCGCTGAAGGTTACGGTGAGGTCGATGAAGGAGCCGGCGGCGTGCGGGCCGCTCTCGCCCACGCGGGCGCCTTGCGAGCTGAAGTCGGCCCAGCGCACTTTGGGCGCGCCCACCTCGTAGTTCAGCGTGACCGAGCCGGCGGCGTTGCGCATGCTCCGATGCTGAGCCCGATAGCCCTCCAGCACATTGGGCGCAATCATCACCGTGACCGTACCGTCCGCCGTCAGCGTCGGCGTGACATCGACAGTCCAAGTGTCCCACCAGTTGACCACCACGAAGTTGTCCAGGGTCGCGTTGGTCGCCGTGAGATTGGCGAGCGCAAGCCCACCTCCCCCTCCAACTCTTCGGGTCCATTCATCGGTCTTGATCTTGAGCGTCACCTTGCCGGTGATGGTCTGATCGTTGTCGAGCGGTACCAATGGGTGACCGAAATAGACAATCCGCGCTCCGGCGGCTTCGGTGCGGAGGATCTCGAAGCCGATGGTGTTGGTCGTCTGCGCGGCGGCGTTGGAGTGCAGCACGGCGGCGGCGCCAAGCGCGATGGCGATCAGGGCGAGGGCGAGCAGCGCGCGCTGCCCGGAGGGCATTAGTATCCCCCCCCCCCCCGATTCGGTGAGGGAGAAGCGGCCGGCGGCCCGGCCAGCTGTTCGGCCAGCTGTTCGGCTAGCAGGAGGGAACGAGCGCAGGCTGTCGCGGCGAGCGGCGGGCAGTTTCACGCGGAGCTCCTACGCTTGGCGCTCCCCCGCATCCGCGCAGGCGCGTCGCAGGATCCTACCAGATACAAACCCGCCAACGGAAGCGCGCGCCGGCAAGGCGCGCCTCCCCGCCACCCCCGCGCCCTCCCACCGTCATTCCTGCGCCCCCTCGCGTCATTCCTGCGCCCCCTCCGTCATTCCTGCGCCCCCTCCGTCATTCCTGCGCCCCCTCCGTCATTCCTGCGCCCCCTCCGTCATTCCTGCGCAGGCAGGAACCCACGCCCACGACGCCACCCACCCCCTTCCCCAATTCATCCCTCCCCCCTTCCAGGGGGGAGGCTAGGTGGGGGGTGCGGCGCACCGAGCCAACCCCACTGATCGTTCGCGCCCCGCCCCCCACCGTCATTCCTGCGCCCCCACCGTCACCCCTGCGCCCTCCCACCGTCATTCCTGCGCCCTCCCTCCGTCATTCCTGCGCAGGCAGGAACCCACGCCCACGACGCCACCTACCCCCTTCCCCAATTCATCCCTCCCCCCTTTCAGGGGGGAGGTTAGGTGGGGGGTGCGGCGCACCGAGCCAACCCCACTGATCGTTCGCGCCCCGCCCCCCACCGTCATTCCTGCGCCCCCACCGTCATTCCTGCGCAGGCAGGAACGACGGTGGGAGGGCGCAGGAACAACGGAATTGTGAACAGGCCCTAGCCCGCCTCTTCGTTGAGCCAGGCCATCATGCCGCGCAGCTCGGCGCCGACTTCCTCGCTGGGGTGGGCGGCGGCGCGGGCGCGGAGCTTGTCGAAGCCGGGGCGGCCGGTCTGGTTCTCCATGATCCATTCGCGGGCGAACGCGCCGTCCTGGATGTCGCGCAGCAGGTCGCGCATGCGCTCTTTGACCGACTCGTCGATGATGCGCGGCCCGCGGGTGAGGTCGCCGTATTCGGCGGTGTCCGAGACGGAGTAGCGCATGTTGGCGAAGCCGCCTTCGTAGATCAGATCCACGATCAGCTTGACCTCGTGGATCGTCTCGAAGTAGGCCGACTCAGGCTGATAGCCGGCCTCGACCAGCGTCTCGAACGCCGCCTGCATCAGCGCGGTGACGCCGCCGCAGAGCACCGACTGCTCGCCGAAGAGGTCGGTCTCGGTTTCTTCGAGGAAGGTCGTCTCGAGCACGCCCGCGCGGGTGCCGCCGATGCCCTTGGCGTAGGCCAGCGCGACATCTTTGGCCGTCTCCGAGGCGTCCTGGTGGATCGCCAGCAGCGAGGGCACGCCGCCGCCCTCTTCGAAGACCCGCCGCACCAGATGCCCCGGTCCCTTGGGCGCGATCATGCTCACGTCCACCTCAGGCGGCGGCGCGACCTGGTTGTAGTGGATCGCGAAGCCGTGCGCGAACATCAGCGTCTTGCCCTCGACCATCGAGGGCGCGATGTGCTGGTCGTAAATCTGCTTCTGAATGTGGTCCGGGGTCAGCACCATGATGATGTCCGCGGCCTCGGCGACGTTGGCGACGGTATCCACGCGCAGCCCGGAGTCGGTCACCTTGTTCCAGGAGCGGGAGCCGGGGTAGAGGCCGACGATCACGTTGACGCCGCTGTCGTGCAGGTTCAGCGCGTGGGCGTGGCCTTGCGAGCCGAAGCCGACCACGCCGATGGTCTTGCCCTTGAGCAGGTCGAGGTCGGCGTCGTTGTCGTAGTACATCGTGGCGGGCATCGGACTCTCCTTTGGTCTTGCGGGTTGGCTGTGCTTGAGCGCTGAGGCTTAGTCGCTGGCGAAGGGCAGCGCGCCTTCGGGGCGGCGGCCCAGCATGGCGCGGACGGCGGCGGCGGCCTGCTGCGAGTCGCTGACCGGCGGCGGCTTCGAGGTTTCCACGCCGCGGTGCATCGCCAGACGGCCGGTGCGCACCATTTCGAGCACGCCGAACTGGCGGAACATCCCCAGCGCCGCGTTGACCTTGCCCTCGTCGCCGAGGATCTGCACGATCAGCGAGTCAGTGTGGACATCGACCACATCGGCGCGGAACATCTCGACCACGTCGAGCACCTCGCGGCGGTTGAAGTTGGACGCCGAGACTTTGATCAGCGCCAGCTCGCGGTCCACCATCGGCTCGTAGGTGATGTCGAAGACGGAGACGACGTCGATCAGCTTGAACAGCTGGCGGCAGACCTGGTCGACCTGGTGGTCGTCGCCGTCGACGACGATGGTCATGCGGCTGAGGCCGGGTTCTTCGCACTGGCCGACGGTGAGGCTTTCGATGTTGAAGCCGCGCCGGCGGAAGAGCGACGCGACGCGCGCGAGGACGCCGGGTCGGTCTTCGACGTAGGCGACGATCGTGTTGCGCGAGGCCATCGCTGTGCTCCCTCGTTCCCGCCTCTGGCGTTAGAGGTCGTCGGCTGATTCGATTGTTTCGGAGAGCGCCGCGCCGGCGGGCACCATCGGCCAGACGTTTTCCTCCGGTTCGAGCTGGAAGTCGATCACGACGGGGCCGTTGATCGATTCGGCCTCGCGGATCACCTGGCGGGCTTCGGCGCGGTTGGAGGCGCGCAGCCCAGGGATGCCGTAGGCGTCGGCCAGCTTGACGAAGTCCGGCTGGCTGATGTTCACCGAGTGGTAGTTGTGCTCGTAGAAGAGCTCCTGCCACTGGCGCACCATCCCCAGGTACTGGTTGTTGAAGATCGCGAAGCGCACGGGCAGGTCGTGTTCGCGGACGGTCTGGAGTTCCTGCGAGGTCATCTGGAAGCCGCCGTCGCCGCAGATCGACCAGACCGGCTCCGTCTGCGCGAACTGCGCGCCCAGCGCCGCCGGCACCTCGTAGCCCATCGTGCCCAGCCCGCCGGAGGTGACCCACTGACGGGGGCGGGTGTAGGGGTAATACTGCGCGCCCCACATCTGGTGCTGCCCCACGCCGGTCACGATCGTCGCCTGGCCCTGGGTCTCCTCGGCCAGCGCCTGCACCAGCCAGGGGCCGGTCACGCCGGTGCCCTCCTCGATGTAGTCGGTCGGGTGGTCCGCTTTGATCGCGTCGATCTCGGCGCGCCACTGCGGGTGCGTCGCCGGCTGAATTCGCGGCAGCAGGCGCAGCAGCGTCTCGCGCACATCGCCGTTGACCGGCGCGTGGGTGTGGAAGTTCTTGCCGATCTCGGCCGGGTCGATGTCGATGTGGACGATTCGCGCGGTCGGGTTGAAATCTTTGAAGCGCCCCATCGCGCGGTCGTCGAAACGCATCCCGATCCCGATCACGACATCCGCGCGATCGGCCGCCATGTTGGCGTAGAAATGCCCGTGCATTCCCAGAAAGCCGAACGAGAGCGGGTGGTCGTCGGGGAAGCCCGAGATGCCCAGCAGCGTCGTGAGCACGGGGATGTCGGCCTGCTCCGCCAGCTGGCGCAGCTCGGCCGCGCCGCCCGACTGCACCACGCCATGCCCGGCGATGATGATCGGCTTCTGCGCGCTGTTGATCACGTCGGCGGCGACGGCCACCTCATCGTCGCGCGGGATGTCCATGATCGGATAGCCGCGCAGGCTCACGTCCGTCGGGTAGCCGTCCCACTCCGCTTCCTCGATGAAGACATCCTTGGGGATGTCCACCAGCACCGGGCCCTTGCGCCCGGTCGAGGCGATGTGGAACGCCTCTTTGACTGCCTGCGCGATCTCGCTGGCGCGCATCAGCAGGTAGTTGTGCTTGGTGATCGGCAGCGTGATGCCGGTGATGTCGGCTTCCTGGAAGCCGTCGCGCCCGATCAGGTCGCGCGCGACATTGCCGGTGATCGCGACCACGGGGATCGAGTCCATCTGCGCGGTCGTGATGCCGGTGACGAGGTTGGTCGCGCCGGGCCCGGAGGTGGCGAGGCAGACGCCGGTGCGTCCGGAGACGCGGGCGTAGCCGTCGGCGGCGTGCGCAGCGGCCTGCTCGTGGCGGACGAGCACGTGCTTGATGTCGGGGTAGTCGCCGAGCTTGTGGTAAAGCGGCAGGACGACGCCGCCGGGGTAGCCGAAGAAGACGTCGACGCCTTCGGCTCGGAGGCATTCCATCAGGATTTCAGCGCCGGAGAGTCGCATTGGTGCTCATTTCGCTGCTGCGCGCGGTGGAGAGATACAGGAAGCGCCGGCTCGAGGACCGGCGCAGGGCTCCGATACGCCGCGCGGCGGGCGTCAGCCGCCCGTCGGCGCCGCCGAGCCCCGAGCTACAGCGACCAGGATGCCGTTCGATCGTTTCGCGGCCATGATGCATTCAGTGTAGCCCAGCCCGCGCCGATACGGTAGCCACCCAGTTTCGCCCCCGCTCCCTTCCCGCTTCCCGCGCAACAGACCCGCCACCCCTCGCCCCACCGTCATTCCTGCGCAGGCAGGAACCCACCTACCCCCAGAACCGCCCTCCTTCCCCAATTCATCCATGCGCCCCAACCGTCATCCCTCGCCCAACCGTCATCCCTGCTCTATCCGTCATCCCTCGCCCCGTGCCGTCATTCCTGCGCAGGCAGGAACCCACCTACCGCACCCACACCTACCCCGGAACCCGCCCTCCTTCCCCAATTCATCCCTCCCCCCTTCCAGGGGGGAGGCTAGGTGGGGGGTGGGATGCTGCGAGTGGGCGACGACGCTGTTCAGGTTTATTTTGTTTCGGGGAGTTCAGGGGTGATTTCGGAGGGTGTCCCTATCTGGTCGGGGCGTTTGGCGGCGTTCAGGTTTGTTCAGGTTTGTTCGGATTTGTTCAGGGTTGTTCGGAGCTGATCTGGCCTGGGAGGTCGCGCCTGGGGTGCGGGGCTGGATGGCGCGTGGAGCGGTGGGCATTGATCGCACCTTCGTTCTTCTGAAGATACGGTAGCACGGCCGGGGAGAGTTGGGGCGGGTTCCTGTTCCTGCCTGCGCAGGAATGACGGAGGAGGGTGGAGTGGGCGTGACAGCGGCAGAGTGTGAAGGGCAGGTAAGCCCGAACGCGCCCTAGCCGCGCAGCGGTGGATCATCCGCGCGGCGGAACGCGAAGCCGTCGTTGCCGCCCTCAAACGCCCCCGGCACGCTGGCCGCGGTGGGCGCCAGCGCCGCGTTGACGATCGGCAGCAGCAGCCGGCAGCCGCGCTCGCCGCCGATCGTGAACGTCAGCGCCGCGCTGTCGCCGATTGTGGGCACCACCAGGTTGTCGGCGTCCGCTCCGGCCAGCGTCAGCCGCAACCGCTCGCCGGCGCGCACGCGGCAGGCGATCGGGTACAGCTCGAGCCGCACATCCATCGCCTCGCCGGGCGCGACCGGCGCGAGGTCGGCCCTGCTCCAGCTGTGCCAGACCGGCCCCTCGTGGCCGCCCGGATCCGCCGCCGCGCGCCGGTGCTCAAGGTTGATGAAACCCTCCGAGAGGTAGGCCGCGCCGCCGTTCGCGCCGATCTGCTCCAGCGTGGCGACCACCGCGCCGCGATCCGAGTCGGTTGCCATCTCCAGCTCCAGCGCCGGCCAGCCCACGATCTCCAGGTCCGCCTCAAGCGGCTCGCTGGTGAACGTGAGGCAGCGTTTCGCGCGGGCATCCAGATCGATCGTGTTGATGTAGAGGTCGTCCACGTAGTAGCTGTGCCGCCCCATCGCGCCGAGGCTGACCGCGTGATCGACCGCGTAGCCCATCGCCGATTCGCTCTGCGGCTGCGCCTCGCTCAGCCCGCCCTCAGGGTGAAGCCAGCGCGTGCGGTACTGCGCCTCGGGCAGCGGCAGGCGCGCCGCCGCCTTCCACTCCGTCGCGCCCGACGGCTCGCTGACGCCGTAATGCACCGGCGCTTCCGCCGCCACGCCGTTCTCCACGCCCTTGAGCCAGTAATCGAACCAGCGCAGCAGCTCCGGGTCGCCGCCCTGCCCGTGATTCCAGGGGCCGACGATCAACTTCTTGGGCACGGTCAGCCGGTTGAACGCATCGATCAGGTAGCCGGGGAAGGTCAGGTCCCACCAGCCCGTGACGAGATAGACGGGCACGCCGCTCGCGTTGATGAAGTCGCAGGAGTCCGCCCAGCCGCTGGCGACCTCGCCCAGCCCCAGGTCGGCCCGCTCGCGGCGGCGCAGCAGCCCGTCGTACGACGACATCCGCGTCACGTCGCGCGGATCCATCTCCGAAAACGTTTCCACCCAGCGGTAGCTGTCCGGCGAGCGCTCGGCTTCCGCCTGCTCGCGCAGGCGCTCGCCGTCGGGCCCGTCCACCGGCGCGGACGGCTCGTGTTCGGACATCCCCTTGTGCAGCCGTTCCCAGACCCGCGCGAAGCTGCTGATCGCCAGCCCGCCGTCGACGTAGCACTGCGGCAGCCCGGGATACTGCGGCGCAATGCACTTCAGCCCTTCAGGCCGGAACGCGGCGGTGAAGAATTGCATCATTCCCTCGTAGGAGATGCCCACCATCCCGACCTTGCCCGACGACCAGTCCTGCTCGCAGATCCAATCCACCACCGCCGCCAGGTCGCGCCCCGCCCGCCAGGAGTCGCCGTACTCCGCGCCGAACGACGCGCCCGTGCCGCGAATGTCCACCGAGACGAAGTGATAGCCCTGCTGAATCAGCTCGCGCGCGATCGGCCGCTCCTCGTACTGCGTGACCAGCTCGCCCGGCTCCATCCCGCGCAGCTCCTCCGCATAGCGCGCCGCCGTCCCGCTCGACTCGGCCGAAATGTGGAACGCGCGTCGGTAGGGCGTAGCGTGCAGCACCGTCGGCGCGGGCTCGGTCAACCTCTCGCCGCCCAGCGTGGGGTGCAGCGCGTCCACTGCAATCCGGCAGCCGTCCTCCATCGTCACGTAGAGCGACTCCCGCTCATAGCCGTCGGCGGCAGCATCCGCCATTCCCTCGTAGACGCCGAGCATCGATCGCGCGTTCGCCATGACCTGCCCCAATCTCCATTGCGCCGTGCGCATATCACAGGCTAGGGCCTGTTCAGGTGTCGTCGCTCTCCAATTTATCCCTCCCCCTTGGGGGGTGCAGGAAGGAGGAGTGCGGGCGCCCCGCCAACTCTTAGTCAGTGGACGCTTCGGCGCGCCGCTCGGCGCAGCGGCGCGCCGCGCGGCGGTAGCGCTGGTTGTCGGGCGGAGCCAGATCGAGGGGCAAGGTGCGGTGGGCGTCGTCGAGCATCGCGCAGAAGGACAGCGCGCCCCGCATCCGGCGGCGGATTTCGTTCAGCTCTATGAAGTCATCGTAAAACCCATCGCGGTGCAGTAGTTCGGTGGCGGCGAATCTTTCGACGAGCTCGGGGGATCGAGATCAAGCGCCTCGTCGATGCGATTCACCAGCTGGCGCGCGATGCTGTGCTCGCAGTAGCACCAGTTGCAGGCGTCGGCGAAGACTTTGAGTCGCCGCGTCGCCGCACCCCACAGCTTCTCGCACACCTGCGCGCGGAGCTCCCCGTCGATCTCCGCGTCTGGCCGGGCCAGGATCTCTGCCGCCGCCGCCAGCAGGCCGTCGCTGGTGCGGATGTGCGGCTCAATGGGCGGCCGGGGCGGGTAGTAGGGGATCGGTTCGGGGCTGGCCATTGAGTTTCCTGCCTGTGCGCGGCACACAGACAGGGTATCACCGCGCAGCCCCGCGACTTGGTACCGTTGCACTGAGCGACCGCATCGATCGGCAGCGCGATCAGCCGGTCGACGAGGGGAGGGCGGCGATGACGACGGCGACTTCGAGGCTTGACGAGATCGACCTGGTCACGCCCGACCTCTGGCGCACGCGCGGCTATCCGTGGCAGGAGTGGGCCCTGCTGCGCCGCGAAGCGCCCGTCTACTGGTACGAGCGCCCCGATGTGACGCCCTTCTGGTGCATCACCAAATACGACGACATCCAGCGCATCTCGGGCGACCCGGAGACATTCATCAGCAGCAAGCGGCTGGTGATTCGCACGGGCGGCTCGGGCGACGGCGCGAGCGGCAGCACCGCCATGGATCCGACTCTGGCGATCCCCAATCTGATCAACATGGACCCGCCCAAGCACGGCAAGTACCGCGCCGTGACCAACCGCCGCTTCTCCCCGCGCGGCATGCGCATCCTCGAAGAGCGAATCGACGAGATCGCGGAAGACGCGATCGATCAGGCGGCCGCGCACCTGCTCGATCCGCTCACGCAGCGGCGCGAGGCGGAGTTCGTCTCCGATGTCGCGGCCAAAATGCCGATGGCCGCGATCTGCGAAATCCTGGGCGTCGATCGCAGCGCCTGGCCCGACATCTTCCACTGGACCAACGAGTTCCTCGGCTCGGAGGATCCGGAGTATCAGCAGGGCCGCACGCGCCGCGAGACCTGGCAATCGGGCATGCTGGGGTTAATGGGGCACTTCACCGAGCTGATGGCGCGCAAGCGCGCCGAGCCCGGCGACGATGTGCTGACCACGCTCGTGCAAGCCGAGGTGGACGGCAAGCCGCTGCCCGATATGGACGTCCTCTCCTACGCCATCGTGCTGATCCTGGCCGGCAACGAGACGACGCGGAACGCGACCTCCGGCGGCCTCTTGGCGCTGATCGAGCATCCCGATCAGTTTGCCCGGCTGCGCAGCAACCCGGCGCTGCTGGGCGGCGCGATCGAGGAAATCCTGCGCTGGACCTCGCCCGTGATCCACTTCGCGCGCACCGCGACGCGCGATGTCGAAATTCGCGGCACCACGATCCGCGAGGGCGAGTCGCTGGCCATGTGGTATCCCTCGGCCAACCGCGACGAGGACATCTTCGACGCGCCCGACGCATTCGACATCGAGCGGCAGCCCAACGAACATCTGGCCTTCGGCGGCTACGGCGAGCACTACTGCCTGGGCGCAAATCTGGCGCGCCTCGAACTGCGCTCGATCTACAGCCACCTGCTTGAGCGGCTGGACGAGATTCGGCTGGAGGGCGAAGTCGAACGGCTCGGCTCGGGCCTGATCGGCGGGATCAAGCGCCTGCCGATCAGCTACGCCGTGCGCGCCGATTAAGCTGCCGACTACGCTGCGGGGCGGTGGTTCGATCGACGAGAGGCGATCCGATGCGCAAGTCGCTGACCGGCAAAGAGCGGCGCACCCTGCTCAGCGATGTCCGCGCCTCCAACGAACTCAGCTACGTCTACCGGCGCTCGCTGTATTCGTATCTCGCGCACGCCGGCGTTTCCGACGATGAGATCAGCGATCTGAACGACCTGCTCCGCGCGGTGATCGCCGCCCAGGTGCGGCTCAACGCGACGATCAACGAGCTCTGCGAAGAGGTCGAGCGCCAGGCGGTGGTCACGCTGCTGCCCAAGGAACTCGTGCCGCTCAACGACCCAGACCGGGACCCGCACGCCGACGAGCTGCGCAAGTGGCTGCGCGATCTGGCCGACTCGCTCGCCGACCGGCGCAGCCAACTCCTCTCCGAAGACTGACGCGGGCGACGCTCGAACGGAGGAACGGGTATGAACGACAACGCCGAAATCGTCGAAGTCGAAATCGACGGCGCGGTGCGTACCGTGACGCTCAACCGCCCCGAAAAGCGCAACGCGCTGAACAGCGAAATGCTGGAGCGGCTGCACGCGGCGTTCTCAGGCGAGCCCGCCGCCGAGGAGCGGGTCGCCGCAATTCGCGCCGCCGGCCCCGTCTTCTGCGCCGGCCTGGACCTGCGCGAGCGCGAAGAGGGGCTGCCCGGCGGCGAGGTCTCGATCGAGCAGATGCTCGACGCCATCCAACACTGGCCGCTGCCTGTCGTGGCCGTCGTGCAGGGCGACGCAATCGCCGGCGGCAACGAGCTGGCGCTGCACTGCGATTTCGTCGTCGCCTCAACCGAGGCCAGGTTCGGCATGTCGCTCGCCCAGATCGGCCTCGCGCCCTCCTGGTTCCTCGCCAAGAAGCTGCTGGAGACGGCCGGCCCCGTCGCCAGCCGCGAAATCCTGCTGCTGGGCGACCGCATCCCCGCCTGGCGAATGCACGAAATCGGCGCAATCGCGAGAGTCGCCGAGGCGGACCACCTCGAAGAAGCCGCCGAAGCGGTAATCAACCGCCTCGCCCGCAACGCCCCCCTCTCGCTCAAAGCAATGAAAGCCCTGCTGGTCCGCGAGATGGACTTCCGCGACAACATCGAGCACGCCGACGTAGACGCGCTGGTGGAGCAAGCCCGCTCATCCCAAGACGCCCAAGAAGGCATCCGCGCCCTCTTCGAGCGCCGCGCCCCCCAGTTCGGCGGCCGCTAGCGCCGCCAGAAACTTGACAGGACCGCGCGATCTGCCTACCGTGAAATTGCGCGCTGCGGCTGAGGGCGTGTCGGCAACAAGCCCAACAGGCCGTGCAATTTACCTTCCTCGCCATCCGGCTTAGCGCACCGGAGGGCGGGGGCTTCACTTCAGTTTGGTTTTGAGCCTGCTACCGCGTCAGGTCCCCCAACTCGCCGCTGAGTTGGTCAATGCCTGCTTGCGCGGCCCATTTGCTGCGGATCGCTTCTTCGATCCGCTCGGAGACTCTACGCGCTTCATCGCTGTTTGTGTGAATGGGGAGGACAAGACTGCGCCAGCGATCACCGAGCGTCGGCAGAGTCGTGTCGATCAGCGTCTTCGACTCAAGCTGATCTTGCACAGGGCGGGAAGCCAGCAGCGCCAGCAGATAATACGGCGTAATGCCGTATTCGTTGTTCTGCTCCACAACGCGGAACGTCAGCAGCTCTCGCGTCAGCAGCACTCTCCTGTCCCGCGCTGAGGCCATGGCGACAGTTCCGATTCGGTAACTGCCGCGGCGAACGAACACCACATCGCCCTCCTCGAGGAGGTGCTTGTTTCGGGTCATCCGCTCAAACGTCTCCACCGGCACTGACGCGACCGGATTACGGTACAACTCCCAGTTGACGATGTCGTTGACGCGGATGTAAGGGATTGGACCTTGCCCCTTGTCGACAGCAGGGGGTGAGCCGTGGCCATCCCACACTCGAATGACTCTCGCATCGACCAACTCGCCCAGCGAGACACCTTGACGTCCCCCTTCAATGACAGGGGGTGTGCGCAAGCCGCGGTAGTACCGAGGGACGAGACAGTTCGGATCTATCTCGGACCACGGTACTGTGAATGCGACCGTGTTGGCTGGATCATCCGCTGTATCCGCTTCGGTCAGAGCGATCTCCAGATCGTCCCAGACTTCGTCGGTTCCGTATCGCACTAGCGGCCGCCCATTGTGGTCGTGGCCCATCTCTTCCGCAGCGACCATGAGAACATCGCGCTGTTGGGCACGCCGCTTCTGCAAGACAATCAGACATGTCTTGGCATTGCAGTGGGGCCGGAATGTGTTATGCGGCAGATCGATGATTGCCCTGATGTTGTTCTCGCCGAGGATGAACTGGCGCAGATAGCCCAAAGACGGGGCATGGAAGACCGTCTCGGGCAGAACGATTGCGAGCGTGCCACCATCCTCAAGGATGTCCATGCAGCGCTCGACGAACAGAACGTATGGGTCTCGCTTGGCGATCTCTGATCGTTGCGTCCAGGCCCTGCCGTCGACGTCTCCGCCTCGTGGCGATGACCACTTCTTGCCAAGTACGAAGTGAGCGGAATCCTCCTTCAGCACCTTGGCCTTGGTTCCGAATGGCGGATTCGTTAGCACGAAGTCAAACTTGCGGAAGCTGTTTCGGACCACGAAGTGGTGCCTTGCGACTCCCTCAAAGTCACGCGCTTGATGAAGTGAGTTCTCGTGGACGACGTTGCTTCGTCCGTCGCCCGCGATCGCCATGTGAGCTTTCGCGATCTTCACCAGGTCGGTTTCTTTGTCGATGCCGTAGATGGTGCGAGTCGCCATTTTCCGTTTTTCATCCGGCAGTTGAGGCGAGCCGCGCCACTGCGGGTCGTGGTCCATCTTGTCCCACACGTGGTTCATCGCATGGATCAGAAAGCCACCAGAGCCGCATGCAGGGTCGCATACCGTCTGATCAGGCGACGGGTCGGCGATTTTGACCGCGAGGCGAATCACTCCTCGCGGTGTGAAGAACTCGCCCTTTTCGCCAGCAAGTCGCGACTCGGCGAAGACTTCGAACGCATCACCGACCACATCAGTGTCCGTTTCGAGCAGGCTGCCCCGTTCCAGCTGGCCGACGACCCACGCGACGGATCGAGAGTCCAAGGTGATCTCGTCGTGGGGAGAGAAGATACCGTCGCCTTTCAGCTCGTTCAGGACCCGCTCGAACAGCTTGTCGATGCGAGCTTTGATCTGGTCGTTGCTTTCGCCGGCCTGAGCGCGAAAGGCCGGTGGCCTGTTGCGGTAGCTCTTCTCATCCTCGATCTTGGCGAAGATGAGCTTGATCATCTCGGCCCCGAGCTTTTCGCGTCGACTGATGTTGGTGTTCGCATAGAGCGTGCTGAGAATTCGCCGGAATGCAGACTTGAGTTCCTGCCGTCCAAACGGTTTGAGGTTGGGCCTCGTGATGCGGCCGATGTCCTCCATCTGCTGGCCGTACGCCGGAATGTTGAAGATCTGGTCTTCGAGAACACCGACCCCCATCGCATCGCGGCTGACGACCGCAATGTCATCCCCGTTCGTCCACACTCCCCAAGCCGCCGATGTCGCGGTCATGTACGACTTGAGCTGAGCAATGCCGTCTGCTCGTTGGGGCCGTTTCGTTTCGACGATCCCCCAAATGTCGCTCGCCGGATCGCGCCCTGTTGCGGCGCTGTAGACGACGATGTCGGCCTTGTCAGGGAAATAGCCCGTGCCGCGCGGAATCGCCACTTCGATGTCGAGGTGTTCCCGGGGATAGCCGTAGTCACTCACCAAGACCTGCTCGTACTCCTGGCGCACCACCTCTTCGGGGCGCGAGAGGTCAACGAGCTTCCCCGTGGCGAAGTCAGCGCGTCGGTCTGGCATGCCGCACCTCAGTTCTGAAGACAGTGTAGCACGTGACGACTCTACAGCGTCGCCCCGCCGTCCACCGTCACCGTTTGGCCCGTCACGAACACATTCCGCTCGATCAGCGCCACGATTGCGTCCGCGCAGGTCTCCGGCGTTGCGACGCCGCGCAGCGGGGCCGTCTCCGAAAGCCGCTGGCGGCCCGCCTCATACGTCTCCTCGCCGAGGCCGCCGCGCAGCCAGCGGCCCTCGATGAAGCCTGGGGCGATCGTATTGATCCGGATTTCCGGACCCAGCACGCGGGCGAGCGACTTGGTGATCACGTTCACGCCCGCCTTCGACGCCGCGTAGGGAATGCAGGAGCCGCCGCCGCCCGCGCCGGCGACCGACGACACATTCACAATCGCGCCCTCGCCCGCCGCCCGCATGTGCGCCGCCGCCGCGCGGCTGCAGTTGAACACGCCCCGCAAATTCGCGCCGATGATGTCGTCCCACACCTCGTCGGTTACCGCCTCCAGGTCGTCGTGCGCGATGAAATGCGTCATCCCCGCGTTATTGACCAGGATCTGCAGCGCGCCGAACTCGTCGACCGCCGACTGGATCAGCCGCCGGCAGTCGGCGTCGCTGCGCACATCCGCCTGCACGGCGATCGCCTTGCCGCCGCGCGACGTAACACCCTCGACGATCTCGTTGGCCGCCTCGGCGCCGCGGTTGTAGTTCACCACCACCGCAGCGCCGAGCTCGGCCAGCAACTCCGCCGTCGCCCGACCCACGCCCGACGACGAACCCGTGACCACCGCGACCTTGCCCGCGATCTCCATAGTCGCAGCCCCTACGCGCCGCCGGCTGCGGCGGCCAGACCGGCCGGCATCACCTCGGGCGTCGCGATGTTATAGAGCTTCGCCGCGTTCTCCCACAGGATCTTCCGCCGCGTCGTCTCCGACTGCCCCTCCAGCCCGGCCTCGATCGTCTCCTGCACGTTGCCGTAGAGGCAGGTCGGGTGCGGGAAATCCGTCTCGAAGAGGATGTTGTCCTCGCCGATATCCTCGATCAGCTTGCGCGGCGCGACCCGCTCAAACCAGTAGCAGGCGTAGACCTGCCGGCGGAAGTAGTCGCTCGGCATCATCTCGAACTCCGGCCGCGCCTTGCGCACATCGGCCGCGATGAAATGGTAGTCGCACGACTCCAGGCAGAACGGCACCCAGCCGATCCCGCTTTCGACCGAGACGAACTTGAGCTCGGGGAAGCGCGGCAGCACGCCCGAAAGCAGCAGGTCCGTCATCTGCAGCCCGTTCGAGAGGAACAGCACCGTCGAGGTGCGCGCGTAGGTCACCTCCGGGCCGTCCACTGCCAGACGCTCCGGCGTGAAGCCGTCCGTGAAATCGCCGGAGCCGATGTGGAACGAGATCGGCAGCCCCGTGTCGGTCGCCGCGTGCCAGAGCGGATCCCAGTGCTTGTCGCCCAGGAACGGCTCGCCGTGCGACTGCGGGTCGCCCGTGAAGAGGATGCCCTTGATCCCCCGCTGCGCCACCCGCTCGATCTCCCGGACCGACGCCTCGACATCCCAGAACGGAATCGAGGCATTGGCCACGAAGCGCTCCGGCGCGGCCGAAATCCAGTCGATCTGGAAATCGTTCCAGGCCCGCACGCACTCCAGCATCAGCTCCGGCTCCTTGAGCTGCAGGAAGCGCTGCGAGGCGAAGCCCGCCACGTTCGGGTACAGCACCTGCGCGTAGACGCCCGTCTCATCCATCAGCTTGAGCCGCTCGTGGACATCGAACGAGGCGGGGTGCGCGTCCTCGTAGGTCGGCGGCGAGTTGGGGAACTTGCCCTTCCAGCCCGCGAAGACGCCCGACGGCGCGTTGGCCACCTTCTCATCGCCCACAAACCAGGAGTTGACCCCCTTGTCGTCCTGCTTCACGTGCAGAACGCGGTCGCCCCACTTCTTCGAGACGCGGCTGGTCCAGAGGTCGGCCGGCTCCGTGATGTGCGTGTCGGCGTCGATGAATGTCGTGAATGCCATGGGTTCCTCCATCGTGGCGTAGGCCGCCGCAACGGCCGCTATGCCACGCAGGTTACACGTTCGCGCGCGCTCGGGCGGGGCGTCAAACCCCACGTCCAGCAGCAACCATCCCGCCACACCCAGTCGTCATTCCTGCGCCCCCCTCCCGTCATTCCTGCGCCCCCTCCGTCATTCCTGCGCCCCCTCCGTCATTCCTGCGCAGGCAGGAACCACCCACCCCAACACCCACCCCTTCCCCAATTCATCCCTCCCCCCTTCCAGGGGGGAGGTTAGGTGGGGGGTGGGAGGCCACGAACCGGCACCCCAATCCCGCCGCGCCCGGACCGCCTGGGTTCCTGCCTGCGCAGGAATGACGGACAGAGGCGCAGCTATGACGGGCAGGGGCGTAGGAACGACGGAAAAGGGTCTGCGCAGGGACGCCGCGCGACCACGCCCCGCCCCAAGCGTCAGGACTGGCGGGTGGCTACGTTGCCTTCTACCAGGGCCTGGGGGTTGAGGCTGGCGAGCAGCGGGTCCTGGGCGGCCAGCGGGAGGATGCCTACCGCGTCGCCGTGGCGGTGGATGCCGGCCTGGTGCAGGCGGGTGACGTAATCGCGGTACTGGCGCTCGCGCAGCTTGCCCAGCTGCTCGACGCCCACCTCGATGCGCTCGACGCCGTCGGCGTAGAGCACCGCCAGCGCTTCGCGCTCGACGTTGGACTGCGCCATCTCGCTGGCCAGGCCCGCCTCGGCCTTGGCGAGGAAGATTCCGATGTGCTCGTCGGCGCGGCGGGCGTAACGGTTGTACCACTCGAGGTGCTTGAGCCCGTACTCGAGGTGGCGGTGCGAGTCGCCGGCGAGGCGGCCGAACAGATCGCGGTCGAAATCGCTGCGGGCCCAGTCGGCGGCCGCCTCGAAGGCGGTCACCTCGTAGGACTTGTAGACGACATTGAGCGCGACCATCATGTCGGTGAAGGTGAGCGCGGCGTACCAGCTGTTGGTGACGTCGGCCAGCGGGGCCTTGCCGATCAGGCCGTCGCCGAGCAGCGCGCGCTTGCGCAGCGCTTCGACCTTGCGGCCGGCGTCGTAGACCTGGGTGGCGAGGAACAGCTTGACCTCGTGGAAGCCGTAGGAGATCTCCTCAAGCCACTTGCTGATGATCTTCTGCTCGATGATGCCGTAGGTGGAGTAGACGGCGCAGACCTGGCCGGTCGCGCGCTCCACCTCGGGCGACAGTTCGGGCAGGTTCGCCCAGTCGAGATCGGTCGCGGGGATCCAGCGGTCGCGGATCGCGTCTTCGTAGAGGTCGCCGACGCCGTCGGCCCAGACTTCGTGGCGGTCGTAGATCGAGTAGCCGGCGGGCATGTGCAGGCCCTGCACCGGGCGCGTGCCGCGCGGCGTGTCGTTCTGCAGATCCCAGAGGTCGGGCACGTTGGCGTAGGAGCCGATGTCGACATCGGTCAGCCGCATCCCGTCCTCCGACGGCGTGGGCTTGAGCCCTTGCTCGCCGGCGGGCTGGAACATCACGAATTGCGCGCGCGTGCCGAAGGGGTGATCGGGGTTGGTCTCGACGAAGTCGAGCCACTTGCCGATCCGCTCGGGATCGATGTCGATCTGGAGCAGCGCCTCGATCTGGCTGACCGGCGCGGGCGAGCCTTCGATGCGGGCGATCAGATCTTCGGACCATCCGCGCGCGGCGGCGCGCATTTTGACTGGCTGGCTGAGCTCCATGCCCTGCCTCCCTGCTGCGGCTGCGTTGGCGAGCGGTCCCCGGGACCGCTCTAGACGTCGATCAGTTCGCGCATCTCGGGCGCCATGCGCTCGAGGCGGTCGCCGAGCCCCACCACCTGCAGGCGGTGGTAGTACTCGTTCATCTGCTTCTTGCGCATCAGCAGCACGAGGTTGTAGCCCTCGTCGAGGTGCTCGATGCCGCCGCCGGCCAGCACCGCCAGCGCCTCGCCGGTGATCGGGTTGGTGGTCAGCCCGGCCTGCGTGTTCTGCACGCGCTCGTTGATGTCGAGGTAGTGGTGCAGCTCTTCCTTGCGCCAGGGCTGCGTCTCGACGGTGTACTTGGTGTGGGTGACGCCGAACGCGAGGTGGCGGCTCTCGTCCTGCGCCGACAGGCGGAACATCCGCTTCTCGGCCTCGTTCTGGCCGATCAACTCGCCCATGCGGAAGAGGGACTGCACAAGCCCCTCGGCGAAGAGGTGCAGGATCGCGGTCATCTCGGTGAAATCGTCGATCGCCAGCAGCCCCACCGCACCGAGCCCGGCGGGCGAGAGGCCGCCGCCGTTGACCAGCGCGCGCTTGCGGAAGACATCGAGGTGGCGAGCCTCGTCCATCAGCTGCGTGCCGAGGAAGAGCTGCGACTCGAAGAAGTCGGGATGCACCGTCTCGAGGAAGCGCCCGGGCACGTCGCCGGCGATGAACTCGACCTGCGTCAGGAAGGTGCAGAGGGTACACATCGCGCGCTCAATGTCGTCGGGCTGGGCGCCGATCGTGTCCCAGGGGATGTCGCGCGCGCTGGACCACTGGCGCTGGAGCGCCTCTTCGTAGAGCAGCATCGCGCTCTCCGACCAGACATCGCCCTTGTCGCGGTACTGCCGCGCGTGGGCGTTGGAGCGCGGGTCGGCGGTGATGCCGCGCGGCGCGAACGAGCGCGAGTCGGCCTCGTCATGCCCCTCCACGGAAGCCATGCGCTGGTTGATCGAGGCCAGCGTGATGCCCTTGCGGCCCGCCTCGGCCTCGAACTCGTCGTCCGTTTCGAGGTTCAGCCAGTCAAAGTAGAGGCCGGGGTTTTCGATTGAGGTGACCATGTTCTGCTCCGCTTCGCTCCGCCCGTCAGGGGCGCTGCTGCGAGCATATCAGCTGGCGGCGGCATGTGGCACAATGGGCGGCAAGCGGCGCAAGGTTCGCGCCGCCTTGACGAGAGTGACCGTGCGATGACGATCCGCGCCGCAGGCGATGAGCCTACCCCGCCTGTTGAGACGCACATCGCCCATGGCCGGCGGCTGCTGGAGCACGCGGCGGAGATGATCGCGCAGGGCGACCGCCTACAGGCGTCGGAGAAGCTGTGGGGCGCGGCGGCGCACCGCATCAAGGTGCTCGTGGCGGCGCGGGATTGGCCGCACCAAAGCCACGCCGACGGGCGGGCGATCGCCCGCCATGTCGCCAACCGCTCGGACAGGACGCAGATCGGAACCCTGTTCATGGTCGCCGAGGGTGCGCACCAGAACTTCTACGAGGACAGCTGGGAAGGCGACGATTTCACCGCCGCGCTCGGAGAGCTGCGCGCGCTGATCGAGCTGCTGGATGCCGCCGAGCGCGAGTTGCCGCCCAACCTGGAGCCGCCGACGGGCAGCCACTACCGCCGCCGACACGGCCTCTCCGGCGCACCAGAGCGCGACTGAGCGAGCCTCTGCCGCCGCCCACGCCAGATACCACCCGCGCCCCAACCCCCGTCATTCCTGCGCCCCCTCCCCGTCATTCCTGCGCAGGCAGGAACCACGCGCCCTACGGCGACGGGGCCATGAGGCGGTTGTTGGCGCTGTTGCCCCAGCAGGCGATGGTGCCGTCGGTCTTCAGGCCGCAGGTGTGTTCATAGCCGGCGCTGACGGCGGTATAGGTGCCCGCGGTGACGGTGGTCTGGTCCTGGTTGTTGCGGCCCCAGCAAGTGATTGCGCCGGCGCTGCTGAGCGCGCAGGCGTGGTCTGTGCCGGCGCTGATCGCCGTAAACGTGCCCGACGAGGGCGCGTCGCTCCTTTGGTTGTAAGCATTCTGACCCCAGCAGTGGATCGCCCCCGTGCTGCGTAGCCCGCAGGTGTGGGTGCCGCCGGCGCTCAACGTAGTGAATGCGCCCGTCTGCGTGGCGGTCTTCCCGCCGGCGCTGTTGCCCCAGCAGTGGCTCGCCCCCGTGCTGCGCAGCCCGCAGGTGTGGGTGCCGCCGGCGCTGACCGCGGTGAAGGTACCCGTCTGGGCGTCGATCTGACCGAAAGCGCTGGCGCCCCAGCAGGAGACCGCCCCGCCGCTCGCCAGCGCGCAGGTGTGCGTGGCATCAGGACCGCTGGCCAGCGCGGTGAAGCTGCCCGAAGGCGCGTTGAGGCGATTGTTACTGCTCGCTCCCCAGCACTCAATTGCGCCGCTGCTGCGCAGCGCGCAGGTATGCGACCTGCCGGCGCTCAAGGCGGTGAATGTGCCCGTCGGAGCGTTGAGGCGGTTGAGACCGCTTGCTCCCCAGCAGACGATCGTGCCGGTGCTGCGTAGGGCGCAGGTGTGCGACCGGCCCGCGCTGACCGCGGTGAATGTGGTCGGGGTTGGGGTGGGTGTGGGCGTCGGAGTGGGTGTTGGTGTGGGCGTTTCACTGCCCTCGTTTTCGCTTGAGGTGTCCGCGACGGTCCGAGTAGCCGTTGTCGGAGCGAGCTCCGCAATCAGCTCAGGCAGGCGATCATCCTGCCCGCCCCAACAGCGAGCGCCCGCGTTGCCCAGCGCGCACGAATGGCGCATCCCCGCGCTCACCGCGACATAGCGCCCGGACGGAGCGTTGGACTGCCCGTAGCGATCATCGCCCCAGCACTCGATCACGCCCGACTCCCGCAGCCCGCACGAGTGCCACGCGCCGGCGCTCACTTGCGTGAAGACGCCCGACGGCGCGTTGAGTTGACCGAAGTTGTTGAGTCCCCAGCACTCCACCGCGCCGCTCTCGCGCAGCGCGCAGGAGTGGGTGGTGCCCGTGCTCACTTGCGTGAAGACGCCATCGGGCGCGTTGGTGCGTCCGAGGTTGTCGCGGCCCCAGCAGGCGATTTCTCCCGTCGTCCGCAATCCGCAGGCGTGGAGGAAGCCCGCGCTGACGGAGGTGAACTCGCCGTCGGGCGGGTCGGTCTGTCCGTAGTCGAGCACGCTGCGGCCGAAGGTGTTGGTTCCCCAGCACTCGAGCTCGCTGTCGCTCTCTCGCACGCCGCAGGCGAACTGCCAGCCCGCCGCCACATTGCTGAACGCGCCTGACGGCGCGTTCGAGTCTCCGCCCCAACAGACGACTTCTCCGCTCCCCCGCCGAATCGCGCAGTTATGCCACGCCCCCGCGCCGATGGCGCTGTAGCGCCCCTCCGGAACGTCGCGCAGCTCGGCGGAATTGCCGCCCCAACAGCGAATCACACCATCAGCGCGCAATGTGCATTGGTGCTCGCCGCCGGCGTCTAGCGCGAGGTAGCGGCTGGTTGAGGTGGGCGTAGCGGCCTGGGCGAGGGTCAGAGCGGCGAGCAGCAGGGCGGCGATCGCAAGGGCGATCGGAAGGAATTTATCCCCCCCCCCCCCCCGATCGGGCAAGCGCCGCCAACGCGCGGCCGGCGCGTTGGGCGACGGTCAGGAGGTTGGCGGCGTGGTTCACGGTTGTCACTCTACACCAGTGCTGCGCTTTCGTCATAGCGGTGCCTGGGGCGCGGGGGAGCTGGGCGCGGGGCTTGGGTGCTCGGCGCGGCGAGATACCCGCGGCAAGCGCGGGTATGACGGATCTGGGGCGCGGGTATGACGGATCTGGGGCGCGGGTATGACGGGGGTGGCGCGCGGGTATGACGGGGGTGGCGCGCGGGTGGGCGACGATGTTGTTCAGGTTTTTGTTTTTTCGGGGTGTTCGGGGGTGATTCACGAGGCATCCCTATCTGGTCGGGGCGTTTGGGGGTGTTCGGGTTTGTTCGGATTTGTTCAGGTTTGTTCGGATTTGTTCAGGTTTGTTCGGGGTGTTGGAGGGCGGCAGAAGCGATGCTCCGGCGCGGGCGGCTGTGGTTTGAGGGGGGAGTTGGTTGGCGCTCGGGGAGGCGGGCATTGTCTCGCACTTTCGTTCTTCTGGATATGATAGTGCGGTTGGGGGGAGCCGGGGGCTGGGGCTCTGTGCTGTGCGCAACGGGATACCCGCGGCGGCGCGCGGGTATGACGGTCTTGCTCGCGCGGGTATGGCGGTCTTGCTCGCGCGGGTATGGCGGTCTAGATGCGTGAACAGGATCTAGCGGATGGCGGCGCTGATCGGGTCGAAGCGGGCGCGGAGGAAGTTGACCAGGTCCCAGCGCTCCTGCTCGCTGAGCTGGTCGCGCCAGGCGGGCATGCCGGTGCCGCGAATGCCGTCCGTAATCCAGGCGAAGAGCACGCCGTCGGGGTGATAGGGGACATGGACGGTGAAGTTGGCGGGCGGCGCGGGCAGGGTGTCGGCGAGCGGGCCGTCGCCCGCGCCTGTTTCGCCGTGGCAGCTGGCGCAGCTGGCGGCGAAGCGCAGCTCGCCGCGCTCGACCGACGCCGCGCTGCGCTCGACCGGGTTTTGCAGCGTGCGGCCGGGATCGACGTGCAGGCCGGTCAGCAGCACGACGGCGGCGATGACGCCCAGCCCGCCGCCGACCAGCGAGGCGTCGCCGGCGCGGACGCCGAAGCGGTCGCGCAAGTGCCGCCGGTTGGCCAGCAGCAGCCCGCCGATGACGAATGCCCAGAGCGCGCCGACGCCGTTCCAGTCCATCTGCGTCAGCGGCAGCGCCAGCGCGCCGGGCGTGCCCGTCTCCCAGGGCAGCACGGTTTGGTAGCCGGGCACGACCTCGCTCTCGACGGCGGCGAGCAGGTCGTCGCCGCTCGCGCGGCGCAACTCGGCCTCGACGGTCCAGCGTCCGGGTAGCCCGAAGTACGCGCCTTCGAGGCTGAAGACGCCGCCGCCCTCGGCGATCGTGGGGGCGGCGACGGGACCGACGCTCGGATCGTCGTAGCGGAAGCGCAGCCGGACCGCTTCGACGGGGTTGTCGAGCGGCTCGCCGGCGGCGTCGGTCAGGCGCACCTCCCAGCGGTTGAAGCCGACCAGATTGGGCGCAATCACAATCTGCGCGAGCACATCGGCGCGGGCCACGGTGCGGGTGATCGTGTTGTCGCGCTGCTCGGCGTCGGGCAGTGCGCTGACGGGCGAGGGCAGCTGGGTGAGGGCGGCGGTGATCACGAGCACGACGGCGGCGAGCGCGAGCTCGATTCGCATCATCGGCGCAAACCAGCGCTCGGCGCGAGCGTCGCCTTGCGCCGAGCGGGGCCGCAGCAGGATCGCGTTGAGCGCGGCGGCGCTGAACAGCAGCAGGAGGGCGACCAGCTTGGCGATGAAGGCCGCGCCCCAGTCGGTCTCGACCAGCCCGCGCGCGTCGGGAATCTGGATCAACGCGCCGAGCAGCCCCGCGGCGAGCAGGACGGGCACGGTCGCGGCGGCGATCAGCGAGAAGCGCCGCACCAGCGCGATGCGGGCGGCGCGTGATAGGCGGCGCTGTGGATCGGCGTCGCCCCGCCCACGCCGGAGCGCGGCGATTAAGGCGGCGAGCATGCCGATCCAGAGCGCGGCCGCGGTCAGGTGCAGCGCGTCGAAGAGCGCGCCCCAGATGCCGCCGGCGGCCAGCGCCGCGCCGTGCGAGACGGCGGCGGTCGAGCCGAGCCAGGCGATCGCGGGCGCGGCCAGCGAGCGGCGCGCCCATTCGGGCGCGGCGGCTTGCGGGCGGCGTTGCAGCCAGGCCAGCAGCAGCGCGGCGGCGATCGGCGCGAACCAGCGCGTGTGCAGCCAGAGCCCGAGGCGGGTGTCGAAGAGCACATCGTCGAGCAGCCCCCAGCCGCCCAACTCGAGCGCGGCGGCGACCGCCTCGTAGCCGGTCGTGAGAATGCCCAGCGCGGCGGCGATCGCGAGCAGCGGTTTGACGGTTGACTCCACGAGCCCGCCGCGCACTTCAGGCAATGCCCCCGCGGCCAGCCAGAAGGCGAGCGCGCCGACGAACAGGAAGAGCGCGGCGAACCCGACGGCCTTGACCGCGGCGTCGGCCGCGGTCGGCGGCCCGGGCCGCCCCAGCTCGACGACCACGCCCGCGCCCGCCGGCGCGCTGCCGTCGGGATTGAGCACCGAGAAGACATAGGAGCCGTTCCAGGTGTGGCCGTCGATCTGCGAGAGCGTGCGCCAGACGACCGTGTAGACGCCCGGCGTCAGCCGCAGCACGTTGACGCGCATTCGGGTGGCGTCGAGCTCGAAAAATTCGGTCGCGCCGATGTCGCGGCGCTGCCCGCCGCTGTCCAGCACCTGCACGCTGCTGTATTCGCGCTGCAGCGGCTCGGTCATGAACAGGGTGATCGCGGTGGGCGACTCGCGCAGCGCGGCGTTGATCGGCGGATCGGCGCGCGCCAAGAGCGCGTGCGCGGAGGCGCGCGGAGCGTCCTGCAGCAGCGCGAGCGCGGCAACGGCGAGTAGCAACGCGATCAAGGCCGGCCGCGCGAGCGATGTCGGGTGCGCCGGGCGGCTCATTGCGAACCAGCGGCGGCGCGCTCGATGAGCTCGTCCCACTGCGCCTCGCTCAGCGCGCCCCGCCAGTCATGCCAGCCGTGAAATTCACCCGGCGCGACGGCGTAGGGCGCGCCCGGCGCGGCGAGCGAGACGACGTAAACGCCGAACGAGCCGCGCGCCAGCAGGTGCCGCCCGTCGCCGGCGATCGCGAAGTCCGGCTGATCCTCGGTGATCGCGGCGATCAGCTCGGGCCGCCCGCCGCCGGCGGGCACGCGCCAGATGTCTTCGGGGCCGTTGGCGTCAAACGCTGCGACGCTCGATACCGACTCCAGCTGCACAGAGCCGGCGAAGACGATCCACTCGCCGTCGGGCGTCCACTTGGGAATGCGGAAGACCTGGATCTCCCAATCGCCGGCGGCGTCCAGCGGGTACTCGCCGCCGCGTTGCAGGTCGCGCACCACCAGCCGCGCCGCGCCGCCGTAGGGATCGTCGATGAAGACCAGCCGGCGTCCGTCGGGCGAGAGGTCGCCGTCGCGCGCCCGTTCGCGCAGCACGCGCGTCTCGCCCGTCGCCAGGTCGAGCCGCTCGATCGCGATCTCCATCCCCGGCGTTTCGCGGGTGTAGATCAGCGCTTCGCCGTCCGGCGTCCAGCGCGGATTCCAGAAATACTCCGAGCGCTGCTGGTGTTCGAGCGCGATGCGCACGCCGCCGTCCGGTTCGTAGATCGCGAGGTCTGCGCCGACCGTGAAGCCCTCGCCGCTGGTCAGCTGGAAGAGCACGAACGCGATCCGCTCGCCGTCGGGCGCGAGCGCCGGCGCAAGCGCCTGGCGGCCCTCCTCCACCTCGACGACCAGCCGCTCCTCCCCATCCTCGCGCAGCCAGAGGTCGACGCCCACGGTGAAGGCGGCAATGCCGGGCACGGGCAAGGCGGCGGGGCGCTGCGGCTCACCGCCGCAGGCGGCAACCAGCCCGATCAGCGCGATCAGCAGGAACGAGAGCGCGGCGGGTGTGCGGGCGCTCATGGCGCGCGGCTCCAGCGCCGCCGGCCTACGCCGAGCGCCAGCAGCGCGCCGCCGCCCAGCGCCAGCCAGACGATTGAGGACGCGGCCACGCCGCCCGTCGGCTCGGCCTCGCGCCGCACGACCGTCGGCGCGCGCTGCTCCGACTCCGCTTCCTCCGCCGCGGCGGGCGCATCGTCGCCCGGGTAGGCAATCAGCAGAGCGGCGGCCAGCGCGCGGTCGGCGGCCTCTTCCTCAGCAGTTGGCGAACGGCCGATGTAGAACGGATAGCTGCCCTGATCCGCGTCGCCGTCGTCGGCCGAGAGATTTTGCCAGGCGACGAGGTAGCGCCCCGGCGCGAGCGGGCCGAGCAGCGCCGCGCGCATCCAGGCGCGGTCGGCGTTGTCGATCACAATGTCGCCGAGCGCGATTGCCGCGCCGTCGTCGCTGCGCTCAAGCCGCATCGCGTTCGCGCCCTCGCGGCGAAAGAGCTGCTGCGTGAAGCGCAGCTCGATCTGCTCCGGCGCGGAGTCCAGCACCGCGGCGAAGGCGGGCGCGGACGAAGCGTAAGCGGCGTGCGCCGCCGCCGGCGCGGTCAGCGCAAGCGCTGCGCACAGCGCCGCCAACACGCCCAGCGCGCCGAACGCACCGACAAGCACGGCCGCGTTACCCGCCATTCTGCGCGTCGTGCGACTCGTGCTCCTGCTCATCGTCCATGCTCATGCCGTCATCGCTCGCCGATGGATGCGCGTGGCTGGGAGGTTCGAGCCCGGCCAGCTCGGGCGGGGCCGGTACCGCGCGGCCGTCGAGCCAGGCTTCGAGCGCCGCCTCAAAGGTATGCGCCAGCGCGTGGACGATCCGCGACGGCTCGCCGGCCGCCTCCGCGTCGTCGGCCAGCAGCGCCGCCAGCAGCGCGTCGAGCCACTCGGCGTACTGCTCGACATGCCCCGCCAGTTCGCCGGGCCAGTCCACCCAGCGCAAGCTCTCGCGGGCCCGCTCCGCCCAGACGATCGCCGCGGTCGGCACGCGCGCCTCGTTGCGAATCACCGCGTCCAGCTCGTGGTAGCGGAGCGGATCGAGCGGCTCCAATGCCGCGAAAACCTGCGCCCGCTGCGCCGCAGCCGCCGCCACCGCCGTCTCGCGCGCGAGCGCGTCGTGGTCCTCCTGCGAGACGCGGCCCGCGCAGGCCGCCAACACGAGCGCCGCGCAGCCCAGCATCGCGCCGAGCGCCGCGATTTTGATCATCTGCCGCTCCTCGTCCAACCACGCCTGCCGCGCCTCAAGCGTAAACTGCCAATCGGTTACTCCCTACACACCGCGCATGCCGCCGCGCGGCGGAGCGACAGAGAGGTGGACGCCGATGTACCTGGCCATGAACCGCTTTCGGGTGAAGCTCGATCGCGAGGAGCAGTGGGAGGAAATCTGGAAGCAGCGCGAGTCCTATCTGGCCGAGGTGCCGGGCTTCGTGCAGTTCATGCTGCTGCGCGGCGCCGAGGCGGGCGACTACATCTCGTTCTCGCAGTGGGAAAGCCCCGAAGCATTCCACGCCTGGACGCGCAGCGACGCCTTCCGCCTGGCCCACGCCCAAGGCGCAATCGGCGAGGTGCTCGACGGCCCGCCCGCGCTCGCTCTCTACGAGCCCGTAATCACCGAGACCGCCAACAGCCGCGAGTTCGCCGACAGCAAGCCCACCCCCAACCGCCAAGGCCCGCGCCACTAGGGCGCGTTCATGCTCCCATCATCCCTGCGCAGGCAGGAACCTCTGCGCTTCTTTCCGTCATTCCTGCGCAGGCAGGAATGGGGGCGCCTGCGCTTCTTTCCGTCATTCCTGCGCAGGCAGGAACGGGGGCGGGTTCCTGCCTGCGCAGGAATGACGATTTTGGGGTGTTGGCGGGTGGCTGGCGCTGGCTCGTTGCCTCCCACCCCCCACCTAGCCTCCCCCCTAAAAGGGGGGAGGGATGAATTGGGGAGGAGGTGGGGATGGGTTCCTGCCTGCGCAGTTCCTGCCTGCGCAGGAATGACGGTGCGGCGCCTAGTTGTCGTCGCCGAACCAGAGGATGGAGTTGGGGTGGATCGTGAAATCGATCGACTCCTGGCCCGTCTCGCCCTCCACCTGGCTGTAGCGGTACCAGCGGTTGCTTTGCCAGATGTGGACCACCTCGGCGTTGGGCAGCTCGCGGAGCAGGGCGGAGGCGCGGATCGAGAATGCCCCGAACCAGATGTTGCTGCCCTGGGTGTAGGGCGCGGCGAGCTGGTCGAGCAGGCGCACGGGCGGCGCGGGCGGGCCGGAGACCTCGACCAGCGCGACGCTGCTGATCTCGCCCGCGGCGGCGCGCAGCGTCGTGCGGCCCGGCGCGACCACCAGCCAGGTCGCCTCCGCTCGGCCGTTGATCGTGCGCCGCTGGCTGGCCGTCTCGACCAGCGTCGAGGCGGCGGCGATTGGGGTGGCGCTCCAGCTGACCGGCGTGCCGTCGGGCACCGGCGCGCCGCCCGCGTCCGTGATCGTCGCGCTGACCGTGAACGAGTCGCGCACCGACAGGTTGCCCGGCGGCTCGCTCAGCGCGACCTCGGCCGGCGGGCCGCTCACGTTGAAGGTCTGCCGGGCGGTCAGCCGGTCCACGCTCAGCTCGACGGTGTATTCGCCCGCGGGCAGCTGCTCGGTTGCCGGCGCGTTGACGTTGATGCGGGCCTGCGGCGCACCGTCGACGCTGGTGTCGAGCGCCGTGCTGCCGGCCAGGCGCAGCGGCCAGGTCACCGCGATTTTGTCCGCGCCGACGCGCTTGCCGTCGGGCCCGGTCACCTTGGCCGGAATATAGGCGCGGGTGGGCACGTCGGCCGGGTTGCCGGAGGCGTCCCGCGCGGCGACCTGCAGCGTGAGCAGGTCGCGGTCGTCGCGGTCCGCCGCGATCTTGCAGCCCTCCGGGCCGTCGGCGGCCGGCGCGTCGCAGGTGTCGTGGCTGAGCAGCCCGCGGCTGGGCGCGGCGATCGCCAGCTCGCTGGCCGGACCGCTGAAGATCAGCTCGATCGGGCCCACCTCGAAGCTCTCGCCGTCGATCCCGATCACCGTCGCGCGCACGCCCGTCCGACCGCTCTTGTCCGCGCCGGGATGCTCGACGGTCAGCCGGATTTTGTCCGAGTTGCCCGCCGTCAGCAGGGTCGCGGGAGTCCGAATCGAGCAGGAGATCGCGCCGCTGGTCTCGCAGGCCTCGTCCGCGCCGGCGGCCAGCCTGGCGCTCAGCTTGCCCTGGCTGGTCGTGAACAGCACCGACGCGATCGCGCCCTTGGCGGAGGCCGCGTCGTGCTCGTTGAGCAGCTGCAGCAGCAACACCGCGCTCTCGCCCGGCCCCACCACGCCGCTGTAGGGCCGCCCGGTCGCCGCGTTGGTGTCGAAATCGAGCTCGACCTTGGCCAGCTCGTCGACCTCGGCAACCGTCAGCTCCAGCGTGTCGCGCAGCGTGATCTCGCTGTCCTCGATCCCGCTGACCGATACTTTCACGCTGCCGGAGATGGTGACCGGTCCCTCCGCCACGCCCGACTGCACCACCACCGTGGCGTCGGTCAGATTGACCGGGCAGGTCCAGCTGGCCGCCCCGTCGGCCACGCGCTGGGTGCAGCCGCCGTCGCTCAGCCAGAGCGCGCCGCCCGCGTGGCGGAATGCCGAGATGATCAGACGCTCGCCGCCGAGATCGTAGAGCACCTCGCCCCACCAACGGTTCCCGATGCGACCTTCAGGTGACAAGATCGTCCGAGCGCTCTCGTGTGAGCGTTCGGCCGTGACCCAGACGCCGTTTGCGGGGCGGGTGTAGATGTAGATTTCCCCCGCTTGGCCGTAGGCGTCGATATTGCCGATCGCGATCGTGCGGTCGTCGCCGGAGAATTCGACGCCGCCGTTGTTGCCGGCGATCGGGGTGTCCTGGAGTCGCGCCGTGTAGACCATGTCGCCGGACCACTCTTCACCCGGGTCGAGCTGAAAGACATGCGCGTAGCCGGGCGAGAAGGCGCTCGAGACGACGACGGTTCCGTCGTTGGAGACATCAACCGCGGGCGCGAAATAGTTGCCTCCCGTGGCTTCGGCCCAAGGCGCGATTGTCAGCTTGGCGCTGGTCTCGGTGACGCGGCGGAGCGGCCCGGCGGCGTAGTGCTGGGCGGGCTTGAAGCCGCTCGCGTCGGCGCGCGTCGCGAAGAGGGTCCGGCCGCCCTCGTCGGCGCGGGGCGCGGCGCTCCAGCCGCCCGCCGGCGCGGCGTAGACCTGGATCTCGCCGGTGAAGTTCTTGGGCGAGCTGAACGACCCGCCGGGGGTGGTCGAGGCGTAGCGCTTGCCCGGCCGGCCCACGGCGATCACGCGCCCGTCGGCCGACAGGCCGATGCGGTGCGGCGGCGACCAGTTGTTGCCCACGATTACATCCTCGGCCCAGACCGCGGAGCACCAGGCGTCGCAGTCGGTGCTGGCGTCGGTGCGGCCGGTCGAGGTGTGGTCAAAGGGGCGGGTCGTAGCGACGCCGGTGCCCCAGGCGGGGACGACGGCCGGGGTGGCCTTGACGGCGTCGGCGTGCGTAATGTCGCTCCAGTCCTGGCCGGGCCCGTCGGGCCGGCTGTAGATGTAGACCGCGCCCATGTGATTCATGTAAGGCGCGACGACGGCGAGGGTGGAGCCGTCGCGCGAGATGTTGAGCGAGTAGCCGTACTCGGTTCTGGTGTCGGTGGCTGCGGCGGAGTGGCGGTTGCGGAATTCGTCGGCCGAGGGGTGGATGATGGTGGGCGCGCCGATCTGCACGCCGGCGGCGGTCCAGTCGATCCGGAAGATGTAGAGGCGACCCACCCGGGCGTAAGTGTCGATCTGATCGTAGCGCGAGCCGGCGAAGATCCACCAGGTGTCCTCGTCTTCCTGCCAGGTGGCGACGCTGCGGACCCCTCTCAGGTCCGAGTCGGACAGAGTTGTCGCCCCTCCGAAGGTGCTCGCGTGGGCGCCGGCGGGGGCGTCGATGATCCCCACCTGGCGCTTGTTCCAGGCGTCGAAGAGATAGAGTTTGTTGGTGTGGGCGCGGGCCACGATCAGCCGGCCGTCGGCCGCTCTGGCGACCATCCGCGCGGTGCTGCCGAGCGCGGCGCCGGCGGCGTCGACGCCGGACAGCGGGGTTCCGCCCATGACCAACTGCTGTGCGACGTCGAGCCGCTTGAAGGCGGTTTCTTCCCAGTGGAGGTCGCCGGCCAGGCGCAGCCAAGAGTCGGCGGTGGCGCTGAGTCGGCGCTCCTGAGTGTGCGGCAGGCTGAAGCGCAGTTCGGCCTGGACGGTGAACTGGCTGCCGGGGGGAACGATGTTGTCGGAGTCGTCAACGATGCTAAGGATCAGTTCAAGGTCGTCGGGGTGTCCATCAGCGGCGGCGGGCGCGAGGGTCAGGAGTGCGGCGGCGAGCAGCGCGAGGAGGGCGCCGAGGGCGAGGAGGCGTTTGGTATCCCCCCCCCCCCCCAGGGTGGTGCGAATCAGAGCGAGCATCGGACCCTCCGAGTTCGGTCGGCAACCCCAGCCCCCGCCAGGGTCGCGCTGGCGAGCAGGTTAGCCGAAACCCCCGCCCAGCGCACCACCCCCCATTCCTGCGCCCCCCTCTCGTCATTCCTGCGCAGGCAGGAACGGCGGCGGGGACCGTCATTCCTGCGCAGGCAGGAACCCGCGCACGCACGCACCCTCTCTCCCCTCTTCCCCAATTCATCCCTCCCCCCTTTTAGGGGGGAGGTTAGGTGGGGGGTGCGGCGCCCCGAGCGGGTGCCAGCGATCGTCCACGCCCCACTCGCCCACGCTGCGCCGCCGCTCCTGCGCATCTCATCCACCGTCGTTCCTGCGCCTCTCCCCATCCGTCATCCCTGCGCCCCCCTCTCGTCATTCCTGCGCAGGCAGGAATGGGGGCGGCGGTTCCTGCCTGCGCAGGAATGACGGTGGAGAGGGCTGCTGGTGGACGCTCGTGGCCTCCCACCCCCCACCTAACCTCCCCCCTAAAAGGGGGGAGGGATGAATTTTCTTGGGGGAGTGGCTTGGTGCGTGTTGGTTGTGTGCGCTGGGGTGGTTCCTGCCTGCGCAGGAATGACGGAAAGAGAGTGGCAGGAATGACGGAAAAGCAGGGATGACGGAAGAGAGGGTGGGCGTTCGCTCGGGCGCTGGTGGACGCTCGTGGCCTCCCACCCCCCACCTAACCTCCCCCCTAAAAGGGGGGAGGGATGAATTTTCTTGGGGGAGTGGCTTGGTGCGTGTTGGTTGTGTGCGCTGGGGTGCGCGGGTTCCTGCCTGCGCCCCCCTCTCGTCATTCCTGCGCCCTCCCCGTCATTCCTGCGCCCCCCTCTCGTCATTCCTGCGTAGGCAGGAACCGCGCCCCCGTTCCTGCCTGCGCAGGAATGACGGAAAAGCAGGGATGACGGAAAAGCAGGGATGACGGAAGAGAGGGTGGGCGTTCGCTCGGGCGCTGGTGGACGCTCGGCGCCTCCCACCCCCCACCTAGCCTCCCCCCTTTTAGGGGGGAGGGATGAATTTTCTTGGGGGAGTGGCTTGGTGCGTGTTGGTTGTGTGCGTTGGGGTGCGCGGTTCCTGCTTGCGCAGGAATGACGGGGGAGGAGGCAGGAATGACGGAAGAGGGGCGCAGGCAGGAACCCAGCGCCCGCCGTCCCATTCGCCCCGCCCCTCAGCGCAGCAGCGACTCCCCCTCGATCGCCCGCGCGATGTCGAAATACGAAATCACCACGATGAAGATCAGCAGCATCACGAAGCCCGCGATGTGGACCAGCCCCTCCTTCTCCGGCGAGATCCGCTTGCCGCGCCGCGCGATCTCGATCAGGATGAAGAAAATCCGCCCGCCGTCGAGCATCGGCAGCGGCAAAATGTTGAGGATCGCCAGATTGAGGCTGAGCAGCGCGGCCAGCTCGATCAGCCGCACCCAGCCGACCTGCTCGACCACCTCGCCGGTGACCCGCGCAATGCCGACCGGGCCGGACAGATCAAGCGGCTCGCCGCCCGCGATCCAGGAGCGAATCCGGTTGCGCACCAGCACGAACGTCGCGCCGATCTGCTCGAAGCCGCGCGGGATGGACTCCCACACGGAATACCCCCGCGAGATGATCCGCGTCGAGCCGTTGGCCACCGTGATGCCCATCGCGCCCTGCGTGATCTCGATCCGCGTGCCGGCCGGCGGATAGCGCGGATCCAGCCCCAGCGCCGCGTAGAGCGCGTCGATCCGGATGCCCTCCTCCGCCGCAATGCGCAGGATGGTGTCCTCGGGCTGCGTCACGTAGACCTGCCCGCCGGGCAGCTCGAGCCGCCGCCCGGCCGCCAGCTCCTCGGTCTCCGCGCCCCAGGCCCCGATCACGTGCAGCGCCGGCACGCCCAGCCGCTCCGCGATCTGCTCCACCGACTCGCCCTCCTGCACGATGTGAGTCAGCGGTTGCGGCGCCAGCCGCGCATGAACCCCCAGCTCCAGGCGTTCGGTCGCGGTCGCCCCGCTGATCGCGTCGGTCACCGTCTCGCGCTCGACGGTCACCCGCAGGTCCTCGCCCAGGTTCATCTGGATCGCGCGCGTGAGGTCCAGCGCGTTGACGATCTCGCCGCCGTTGACCGCGATGATGCGGTCGCCCGGCTCAATCCCCGCGCGCTGCGCGGGCGCGCCCTCCACCACCGAGGTGACCACCGCCGGGCCGGCCGAAATGTTGTCGGGGATGATCGCGGCGATGGCGAAGAGGAAGATCGGCAGCACCGCGTTGACCGCCGCCCCGGCGGCGAGAATGCCGATCCGCACGAGCCGCGACTGCGCGCCGAGCGAGCGCGGATCAATCCCCACGGTGATGCCAAAGACGGTCACGCGCTCCAGCTCGCGCTCATGGCGCGTACCGCGCTCGCGCCGCTTCGCCCGTCTGCGCCGCTTCGCCTCGCCGACGCTGCGGTAGGCGTCCGTACCCGGCATGGCCGCGGTCGCCGCGACCACATCGTCCGGATCGCGCGGCCTCAGCGAGTAGGTCCAATAGCTTTCGTTGCCGTCGGCCGCGGTGCGGGTGATGCGCATCTCCACATCGAGCTTGTTCAGCGCCTCTTCCAGCCGCTCCGCGAACTGCGCGGGGCTGTGTACCCGCTTGCCGTTGACGTGGGTAATCCGATCGCCCGGCTGGAGTTCGCTGAGCCGCCGGTCGGAGTGGTTGACGCGCTCGATCAGCAGGCCGCTCGCCTCTTCGCCGGTCAGCCGCACAAAGCCGCCGATCGGCAGCCAGTTGATCGAGTACAGCGTCTCCCCAAAGCGCTTGCCGCGAATCCGCGGCGGCAGGCCGATGCCGAACTCCTCGATCCGCACCCCGGCCAGCTTGGCCGCGAAATAGTGCCCCAACTCGTGCAGGATCACCAGCGCCAGCAGAATTCCCACAAACGGCAGAATGGTGGTGAGGACGACCATGGCGGCGCTCAGATTCCCGCTGCGATGCGTTCCCGCGTCACGCGGCGGGCCCACTCATCGGCGGCGTCGATCTGCTCCAGCGGCGGCTCGGCCTCACTCTGCGGCGCGCCCTCGTGCGCGTCCAGCGCGTGCTCGACCAGCGCCGGGATCTGGTCGAAGCGGATCTCGCGCGCGAGAAACGCCTCGACCGCGATCTCGTCGGCCGCCGCCAGCACCGCAGGGTAGGCGCCGCCCGCCAGCCCCGCGCGCATCGCCAGCCGCAGGCAGGGGTAACGCTCGAGGTCCGGCGCGGAGAAGTTGAGGCTGCCCACCGCGGCCAGGTCGAGCGGCTCGGTCGTCGGGCGCAAGCGCAGCGGCCAGGACAGCGCCAGCTGAATCGGCAGCCGCATGTCGGGGTAGCCCAGCTGCGCCTTGACCGAGCCGTCCGCGAACTCCACCAGCGAATGCACAATCGATTCGGCGTGCTGAATCACCTCCACGCGCTCGTAGGGCACATCGAAGAGCCAGCGCGCCTCGATCGTCTCCATCCCCTTGTTCATCAGCGTCGCGCTGTCGATCGTGATCTTCGCGCCCATCTTCCAGGTCGGGTGGCGCAGCGCCTGCTCGGGCGTGACTCCAGCCAGTTGATCGGACGCGAGGTCGCGCAGCGCGCCGCCCGAGGCGGTCAGGATGATCCGCCGAATCTCGTGTCCCTCCTCGCCCCAGAGACATTGCCAGATCGCGCTGTGCTCGGAGTCGATCGGGCGCAGCTGCCCGCCGCCCGCGTCGGCCGCCGCGCGCACCAGCGCGCCCGCCATCACCACCACCTCCTTGTTGGCCAGCGCGACATCCGCGCCGCGCTCCAGCGCGGTCAGGGTCGGTTCGAGTCCGGCCCGCCCGGCCGTGCCCACGACCAGCACATCGCCCTCGGGATCCGCCGCCATTGCCTCCATCGGCGCGACGCTCGCGCCGACCTCAGCGGCGATCGCCCGCAGCCGCCCCTCGCTGACGCCGCCGTCGGCTCCGTTGCCCGCCGCCCAGAGGTAACGCGGGCGAAACTCGCGCGCCTGCGCTTCAAGCGCGTCCAAATTGCGCCCCGCCGCCAGCCCCAGCACGCGGTAGCGATCGGGCATCGAACGCACCACATCAAGCGTCTGCGTGCCGATGCTGCCCGTCGAACCGATCAGAACCAGGGTCGTGGTGTCGCTCATCTCAGGTCCAAGCCAGAAAAAAGTATATGGTCGGCAGCCCGAACAGGAGGCTGTCCAGCCGATCCAGCACGCCCCCGTGGCCGGGAATCAGGTTGGACGAGTCCTTGACGCCCCGCGCGCGTTTGAAGAGCGACTCCGCGAGGTCGCCGAGCTGCGCCGCGAGCGGCAGAACCAGCGCCAGCAGAATCAACGGCCAGACGCCGACCGCCAGCCCGAAAATCTGATCCAGCGCCAGCACCGCGCCCGCGCCGCCGAGCCAGCCGAAGATCGCCCCCTCGACCGTTTTGTTCGGGCTAATCGCCGGCGCGAGCGGCCGCCGCCCCAGCGTGCGCCCGCCGGCGTAGGCCGCGGCGTCGCTGCTCATCACCGCCAGCACGCCCAGCAGCATCCACTCCGCGCCCTCACCCCCCTGGCTGCTGCCCAGGCCGCCGCGGATCAGCACGATCGCCGCCGCCGGCGCGGCCAGGTAAAGCAGCGCCGCGCTCATCACCGCGCCGTCGCCCAGGTAGCGGTTCAGCCGCGCCGCCTCCGGCGCGCTCTCGCGCAGCGCGGCCTCAAGCGTCGTGGCGGCGAAGGCGGCCAGCGCGGCGATCAGCAGCACCCAGTGCAGCGGCGCGGCGTCGGTCAGCGCGACGCCCAGCGCCGCGCCCAGCCCGGCCGCGGCCAGCAGAAAGCCCGGCGCGGCGCGCCGCACGCCGCAGATCGCCGCGATCTCGCCCAGCGCGACCAGCAGCGCCAGCCCCAGCAGCGCGGCGAACAGCGGCCCGCCGACCAGGATTGCGCCGACGATGATCGGCATCCCCACCGCCGCGCTGGCCAGCCGCAGCGCCAGCTGGTTGTTGAGCAGCCGGCGCGTCCTAGCGCCCATTGCGCCCGGCATCGCCGTTGGCTGGTGTGGCGCCGTTGCGCCCGCCGAAATTGCGGCAGCGCCGCGCGTAGGCCGCCAACGCCGCGTCCACATCCTCCGCGCCGAAATCCGGCCACCAGGTCGGCGTGAAGACGTATTCCGCGTAGGCCGCCTGCCAAAGCAGGAAGTTCGAGATGCGCTGGTCCCCGCCCGTGCGGATGATCAGGTCCGGATCGGGCATGTCGCCGGTGTAGAGGTAGCGGTCGATCAGCGCCTCGTCGATCTGCTGCGGCGCAATCCCGTCCGCCGCGATCCGCCGCACCGCGTCGACCAGCTCCGCCCGCCCGCCGTAGTTGAACGCGACGCAGACGGTCATCCGCGTGTTGCGCTGCGTGCGCGCCACCGCCGCGTCGATCTTGCGCCGCAGCGGCGCCGAAAGCGCGTCGATCCGCCCGATGTAGCGCAACTGCACCCCCGCCTCGTGCAGCGGCTGCACCTCGCGGTCGATCGTGCTCGAAAGAATCCTCATCAGCCCGCGCACCTCCGGCCGCGGGCGGCTCCAGTTCTCCGTCGAAAACGCGAACAGCGTCAGGTAGCGGATGCCGCGCTCGGCGAACGCCTCGATCGCCGCGCGGATATTCTCCGTGCCCGCCCGATGCCCGTCGGTCGGGCGCAGGCCGCGCTGCGCCGCCCAGCGCCCGTTGCCGTCCATGATCACCGCCACATGCCGCGGCAGCGCCCGCGCGGGCGGCGGATCGTCGGGAAGCTCGCCCGGAAGATCAGTGGAGAGTTCAACGGGACGGGGAGCGGTGGACCAGCGCGTCATCGGCAGACCTCACTAGACCTCGAGGAGCTCTTGCTCCTTCGCTTCGCCCGCTCGATCCACGATAGCGACATAATCCGTTGTGAGTTTGTCCAGCCGCGCCTCCGCCCGGTGCTCCTCGTCCTGCGAGAGGTCCCCGTCGCGCTGCATCCCGCGCAGATCGTCATGCACGTGGCGGCGAATGTTGCGCACCGCCACCCGCGCGCCCTCCACCTTCTGCGCGACCACCCTGACCAACTCGCGCCGCCGCTCCTCGGTCAACTCCGGCAGCGCCAGCCGAATCAGAATGCCGTCGCTCTGCGGATTAATCCCGATGTCCGACTGCTGGAGCGCCTTGGTGATCGGGTCGAACGCATTCTTGTCCCACGGCTGAATCGCAATCAGCCGCGCCTCGGGCACTGAAATCGTCGCCATCTGATTGAGCGCCATATTCGTGCCGTAGTAGTCCACCCGAATGTGGTCGACCAACCCCGGGTGCGCCCGCCCGGTGCGGATCGACAGCAGCTCGCGCTCCAGCGCAGCCACCGCCCCCCGCATCCGGTCGTCCGCATCCGAAAACGCCAGCTCGATCAGTTCATCGTCAGCCATGACAAAGCTCAAGATAGCAGCGCCGCCCCCGTTCGCGCCGCCGTGCCGCCCTATGCTGGCTCTACGCCGGCATCACACCGACGGGAGTCGCGAGATGGTCACCGCCCAGGCCGAGCCGCAGATCGACCTCGACGCGCCGCTGCCCAACGAGTTCGGCTTCGAGTGCGTCATCCTCCGCCTGCCCGAGGAGTGGAAGCTGACCGAGGATGCGTTCCTCGAGCTCTGCGAACTCAACGAGGGCTGGACCTTCGAGACCACCGCCGCCGGAGAGTTGGTGATCATGCCGGGCACGGGACGAGAGAACAGCAAGCGCGCCGCCGAAATTCTCGCCGATGTGGTGTTCTGGAGCCGAGCCGGGGGCGAGGGCGAAAGCCATCCCGGCGACGGCACGGTGCGCCATCCCGACGGCGTAATGCGCTCCCCCGATGTTGCCTGGATCAGCCCCGAGCGCGTCAACCAGCGGCAAGCGGGCTACGACGGCTTGCTGATCCCCATCTGTCCCGATTTCATCGTCGAGATCCGCTCCCGCAGCGACTCCGTCGCCCGTCAGCAGGAGAAGATGGAGCAGTGGATGGCCTACGGCGCGCGCCTCGGCTGGCTAATCGACGCCTACAACGACAAGGTCTGGATCTACCGCGAAGGTCAGGACCAGCCCGAAGAACTCAACCGCCCTGCCGAGCTCAGCGGCGAAAACGTGCTGCCCGGCCTGATCGTCGACATGGCCCGCATCTGGGCCTGACAGTCGTCACCACGCGCTGATCCGGGCCAAGGTTGGTCGATCTAGCCACGCTCAGGTCCCACGACATCTGAGCAGCGCAGAGCCCGTGTAGGATGGCATCCGGCGCCGTGGAGGTTTATGAGCAGGCCATGAAATCGGGACCAGAGGAACCAGCACGCCGATGAATGACAACCACGAAGACGCGCCGAGGATCGGATTCCTCGGCGTGTTCGGCGATCTGACCGACGACGATCCGCTGCGTGGCGCGCTGATGGTGACCGATGGGAACGGGCATCCGCTGGAGCTGCGGGTTGCAACACCCGTGCGAGCTACGCGACTTCAGCGAGCAGCCTACGGCGAAAGCCTGATGCCCTACGCGCTGGGTGAGCTCGTCGGGGCTCCACTGATTGATCGCGTGCGGCTTGAGCCTGAGGTCATGCTCGTCAACCGGCTCGTCGCGCTCGACATGCTTACCGACGAGGATCTGGTCTACATCGCAGAGGCCGACGGCTACGTTGCTCTTGATCAGCACGAGTCCAGGCTGCTCGCGCCGAGCGCTGAGCGAGTCCCGACGGTGATCGCGTGCCCTGCAGGCGACAACGCGCGATCACTCGCCGATGCGTCCGCTCTGCTGGAGCGCGCGCGAGAGCGGTTCGATCCTCTCGGCGTGTTCGATCGGTTGGAGACGACGCTGGAAGTTTTGGCGGAGTCCGATGACCGCTACCGCTGACCGTCGTCCCACGCTGCCGGGCAACCGCTTGCGCAGGGCACTGGTGGGGCTGCCTGCGAAGTCGCAGGTCGGCTCATTGCGCGCAGCCCTCGACAAGCCGGCGCTTTTCGATGTCAACTGCACGTTCAGCGCTTCAACCGCGCCCGAGAATTTCGTGGTCAGGGATCTGCGACTTCCGCCGCCGGACATCACAGGTGTCGTTTTCAAGGAAGACCTGGTGAGCGCTCAAGCCCAAGATCATGCCATGGCCCCCTCGCAGAAAAAGGGCCACGTCCCATTTCCCCCCGGCCACCGTCGTCGGCGTCTTCTGCGTGATGCGTTCGAGTTGCTGCTGCCGATCCTCTTGCCGCCGCCGCCCAACCAAGCCGAGAGCGTATTCGGCGACATCGCGGTTCCGCATCCACTGTACAAGTTCCAGCAGGAGGGCATTGAGTTTCTGCGCGACACGAAGCCCGGTGCGCTGCTGGCCGACGACATGGGCCTGGGCAAGACCGTTCAAGCGATCGTCGCGCTGCGGCTCCTGTTTCGCCGTGGGCATGCGCGTCGCGCGCTCGTCGTCGCGCCGAACTCAGTGATCACATCTTGGCAGCGCCATTTCCAGGAGTGGGCGGAGGAGCTGTGGACTTACCGCGTGCAAGGCTCTCCTGACGAGCGGCGCGCTTGGTGGAGCGCCTTCGCTGAGCATCGATTCCACGTGGGGATCATTCCCTATCGGTCGTTCACAAACGACGCGCAGAACGGCCTCCCACCGGATGTGGATGTGCTGATCGCGGACGAGGCGCAGAACGTCAAAAACCCCCGCACTCAGCAGTCGCGAGCGCTGGCGGAACAGAAAGCGGGGCGGCGTTGGGCGCTGACGGGCACTCCTCTGGAGAACTCCCTCCCTGAGTTTGCGGCGCTCCTCCGGTTCACAGACCGCAAGGCGCTGTCGGACTCCTCGGAGGCGCGGGAAATTGAGTCCGCCGCCCGCCGGTTGATGCTGCGCCGACGCAAGGAAGACGTGCTCGATGATCTTCCCGAGATCACATCGCACATCGAGCACATTGAACTGACGGAGCAGCAACAGCGTGAGTACGATCGCGCAGAGCGGGAAGGCGTCACCGAATTGCACGGGAAGCCGCGCAACCTTGCGAACGTACTTGCGCTGATCACCAGCCTCAAGCAGATTTGCAACAGCTTCAACGGCTATAGCGCCAAAACGGAGTGGCTGCGCGATTACGTGCAGGAAGCTGTCGCAGAAGGCGACAAAGTGCTCGTGTTCTCCCAATACCTGCGCCCGTTGGACGAACTTGAACGCGATCTCGCAAGGTTTCAGCCGCTGAAATACGTCGGCGCACTGAGCCAGAGGCAGCGGAACAGGGTGGATGATGATTTCCAGGACGGCGATTCGCGCCATCAGATCATGCTGCGGCAACTGAAGGCTGGAGGGTTGGGCTCGACCCTGACGGCGGCCAATCGAGTCGTCCATTTCGACTCTTGGTGGAATCCGGCTGTGCAAGCTCAGGCGACCGCGCGCGCGCATCGGATCGGGCAAGAGAAGACAGTATTCGAGACGACGCTCGTCTCGGTCGACACGATCGAGGAGCGCATCCAGCTGCTGCTGGAGGACAAGCGAGAGCTTTTCGAGCGAGCGGTGAACGATCTGAGCGTCGATGGCGTATCGCGCCTCCTGTCTCAGGACGAGCTCTACAGCCTGTTTGATGACGTCGGAGCGCCGCCTGATGCCTGATCTGGGGTGAAGCGCTGTGGTGCGCGTGGGTTCCTGCCTGCGCAGGAATGACGGAAAAGGGCGCAGGAATGACGGAAGGGGTGCAGGTGCGACGGAAAGGAGCGCGGGAACAATGAAGCTGGGGTGAGGGCACCGCAAGCTTGAACGGGCGCTAGGCCAGCTCGAGCGCTAGGCCAGCTGCGTTGCGCCGGCGTGGACCCGGGTGCCCGCCGCGCCCTCGCGCACGGCCTGCACAATCGCCTCGGGCGCTTCGATGTCGAAGACCAGGATCGGCAGATTGTTGTCTTCGCAGAGCGAGAGGGCGGCGGTGTCCATCAGCACGCCCAGGTTCTGGCGGATGGCGTCGCGGTAGTTGAGCGAGTCGTAGCGCTGCGCTGAGGGATGCGTCGCGGGGTCGGCGGTGTAGACGCCGTCCGTGCCGCGCTTGCCCATCAACAACTCGCCCGCGCCGATCGCCACGCCGAATTGCGCCGCCGCGGTGTCGGTCGTCACGAACGGCTGCCCCGTCCCGGCGACGAGCAGCACGATCCGACTCTTGTCGAGGTGCCGCCTCGCGCGGCGGGGGATGTAGGGCTCGGCCACGGTCGGCACATTGATCGCCGACATCGTGCGCACCTCGCGCCCCTCGGCCTCGATCGCGTCCTGCAGCGCCAGACCGTTGATGATCGTGCCCAGCATGCCCGCGTAGTCGGCCGTCATGCGCGTCATCCCCGCCGCGGCGGCGACGCGCCCGCGCACGATGTTGCCGCCGCCCACGACGACCGCGATCTGCACGCCCGAGCGCGCGCAGTCGACCAGTTGCAGCGCGATCCGCCGCACCGCGGCGGGATCCAGGCCGGTCGAGAATTCGCCCTGCAACGCCTCGCCGCTGACTTTGAGCAGGATGCGGCGGGTGGGTTCGCTCATCGGCTCGGCTGCGTCTCTCGCTTGCTCGTTGCTTGCTTGGCGCTCGCCGGCGGGGCGGCTACTCGCCGACCTCGTAGCGGACGAAGCGGGCCACCTCGATCTTCTCGCCGACGGAGGCGATCACGTCGTTGATCCGGTCGGCAATCGTCTGCCCCGCGTCGCGGATGAAGGGCTGGTCGAGCAGCGCCGTCGCTTCCGCGTCTTCGCCGTCCAGTTGGTCGGCGGAGACCGCCGCCGGCTGCATCGAGGCGATCTGCATGGCGATGTCGTGCGCCAGCTCCTTGAACGGCTCGGTGCGCGCGACGAAGTCGGTCTCGCAGCGCAGGTCGACCAGCACGCCGATCCGCCCGCCGTGGATGTAGGACTCGATCAGCCCCTGGCCGGTGGCGCGGTCGGCGCGTTTGGCGGCGGTGGAGATGCCTTTTTCGCGCAGGATTTCGCGGGCGGCGTCGAGGTCGCCGTCGACCTGCTCCAGCGCGCTCCGGCAGTCCATTACGCCCGCGCCGGTTTCTTCGCGCAGGGCTTTGATCTGGTCGATGCTCACAGCCACGATGGCGGCTCCTTCTGTCTTTGCCTGTCCTGTCTTGCCCGTCTCTCCGCTTGCGCCCGGCCGAGATTTCGGCGCGCGGGGCGGCGGCTCTGCCGCTGCCCCGCCTTCGCCTAGGCGTTGACGGGCGTCGGTTCGACGACCTGGCGGTCTTCGTTCTGCATGTCGATGATCGCGCTCTGGCGCAGCAGCGAGCCTTCCGAGGCGGCGTCGGCGATCTGCCCGGCGAGCAGCCGCACGGCGCGGATCGCGTCGTCGTTGGAGGGGATCGGGTAGTCGATCAGGCGCGGGTCGGAGTTGGTGTCGCAGACGGCGACGATGGGGATGTTGAGGCGGCGCGCTTCGGCGACGGCGATGTGCTCGCGCGGCACATCAACGACGAAGATCGCTCCGGGCAGCTGGGTCATGTCGCGCAGGCCGCGCAGGTAGCGGTGCAGGCGAGTGAGCTTGTCGCGCAGGCGCAGCGCCTCTTTCTTGGGCAGCAGCTCGAGTTGGCCCATCTCTTCGCGGCGCTCCAGCTCGATCATGAAATCGACGCGGGCGCGGATCGTGGTGAAGTTGGTCAGCGTGCCACCCAGCCAGCGCGTCACCACATGCGGCATCGCGGCGCGGTCGGCCTCGTTGCGGATCACGTCCTGCGCCTGCCGCTTGGTGCCCACGAAGAGCACCTGCTGCCCCTGCGAGGTGGTGTCGCGCACGAATTCGGTCGCTTCGCGCAGCCGCTCAACGGTCTGCGCGAGGTCGAGAATATGCACGCCGTTGCGCGCGCCGTAGATGAAGGGTGCCATCTTGGGGTTCCAGCGGCCCGTCTGATGGCCGAAGTGGACCCCGGCTTCGAGCAGGTCGCGCATCGAGAGTTGGGTCGTCATCGTGCTCCTGAGTCCGTGGCGCGGGCTGTGCAGCGCGGCGCGCGCACACGCCGCCCGCGCGGGGGCGCATTGCCGCTGAGTATACGCGCCTGACCGCGCTCAAGCGACACATGCGCAACACACGCGGCGCCGAATCGCGGCGCTCCACCGCGCCGCTCGCAGCGATGGCGGGCAACGTGGTAATTTGTCGCCAGTCCGTGCGCTGCCGGAGCGGGGGCGTCTACGCTGCCCGCCGCCGCGGCGCTTCGAGTGTGAGGAACGTTCGTGCCCCGATACGCTTACGAATGCTTCGAGTGCGGCCACGCCGTGGAGAAGCTGGAGGGCTGGGACGCCCCCGCGCAGCAGCCCTGCACCGAGTGCCCACAGCAAATGCAGCGCATCCCCAGCGCGCCGGCAATCGTCTTCAAGGGCTCCGGCTGGTACTCCACCGACAACCGCAAGTCGTCCTGGAAGAACCGCTCGGACGAGGATCGCGACGGTTCGGACGGAGATTCCGACGGCGATGGCGACTCCGGCGGCACGGAGAGCGAGCCCTCAGGGTCAAAGTCGGACAAAGTCAGCGCCGCCGCGACCGACTGAGCGCCCGATGCGCGTCGTCCTCCAGCGCGTCAGCCGCGCCGCTGTCCGCGTGGACGGCGAGACGGTCGGCGAAATCGGCGCGGGACTGCTCGCGCTGGTCGGCGTCGCGGAGGGCGACGACGAGGCGATCGCCGACCGCGTCGCGGCCAAGGCCGCCGGGCTGCGCATCTTCTCCGACGACGAAGGCCGCTTCAACGAGAGCGTGGCCGAGATCGGCGGCGCGGTGCTGGTCGTCAGCCAGTTCACGCTGATCTCCGATCTGCGCAAGGGGCGCCGCCCCAGCTTCACCGGCGCGGCCCGCCCCGAGCTCGCCGAGCCGCTGGTCGAGCGCTTCGCGCAGCAGCTCGAGGCCGCCGGCCTCCCCGTCGCCCGCGGCGTCTTCGGGGCGATGATGGAGGTTGAGCTGGTCAACGACGGCCCGTTCACCGTAGTGATCGATTCCGCAGAGCTTGAGCGCCCCCGCCACGGCTAGGGAGAAGCAGGAGCCTCGAACTGCCGCCGCCCCGCGAGCGACCGCACGCCCCTACTCGCCCAACTCAATCTCGGTACTGCGCAGCCAGCGGCCGATTGCCGTATCTGCCGGGAAGTAGCGCGACGATGGCAGCATTCGCTGCCCGCCTGTCGGCGTGAACGCGAACTCTATCCGCCCATCGGCGAGCAGCCGCGCCTCAATCCGGCCAACCTCCACGGCGCCCACCTCGATCACGCTGGAGCGCAGCCAGCGATCGACCTGCGCGTCTACGGGGAAGTAGCGTTGTCGCGGCAGCACCCGCTCGCCGGCGGCGGGCAGCCAGCCGAACTCCGTCCGCCCATCGGCGAGGCGGCGGGCGACGATCTGGCCGCCGCCAGCGGCGGCCAGCGTGACGCTCGGCTGGCGCAGCCAAGCGGGCACGTCGGCTACGCCGTTGTAGACCATCCAGCAGGTGGCGGCGCCCTCGGCGGTGAGCGCGCAGGCGTGATAGCGGCCTGCGCTGATCGCGCTGTAGCGGCCTGCCGGCGGCGTTTCGGCGCGGCTGATGTGGTTGAAGCCCCAGCACGCGATCTCGCCCGACTCGCGCAGTCCGCAGGCGAAATCGACGCCCACGCCGACTGCGCGAAAGCGGCCGGCTGGCGGGTCTTCGTCTACCAGCGTGCTGGCGCGCTGTTCGCGAGCCCAGGCCCATCTCCAGCATTCGAGCTCGCCTGACTTGCGCAACCCGCAGCCGTAGAAACCGCCCACGCTGATCGCGCTGAAGTCGCCCGGCGGCGCGTCCGGGCCCCACTGCTTGAAGCCCCAACAGCCGACCTCGCCCGACTCGCGCAGTCCGCAACTGCGGCCGCCGGTGCTGACTGTGGTGAAGGCCCCTTCCGGCGTTTGTATTGCGTCCGTTCGGCCGATAGCGTCATTGCCCCAGCACGCAACTTCGCCTGACTCGCGCAGCCCGCAGGTACGCGACCAACCCGCGCTGACTGCGCTGTAGCGTCCTACCGGCGCGTCCGTCTGGCCGTACTCGTTATCTCCCCAACACTCGATCGCGCCCGACATTCGCAGTCCGCATGTGTGCCTGTCGCCGGCGCTCACGGCGCGGAAGCGGTCCGCCGGCGCGCTGGCTTGGCCGTACCGGTCGGCTCCCCAGCATTCGATCGCACCCGACATTCGCAGTCCGCAAGTGTGCTCATCGCCGGCGCTCACAGTGCGAAACAGTCCCGCCGGTGCGTCCGCCTGGCCATGGTTGTGGATGAGGGACCATGGCCGTGCTTCGCCATCCCAACACTCAACCGCGCCGGTTTCGCGCAACCCGCAGACGTAAGCTGTGGGCGGGCTCGCAGAGGTGTTGCCGGCGCTGACCGCGCGGAAGCGTCCCCCCGGCGCCCCGGTTTGACCGTACTTGCCCAGCCCCCAGCATTCGACCTGACCCGTCTCGCGCAGCCCGCAGCTGTGTTCCCCGCCCGCGCTGACTGCCCTGAAACGTCCCTCCGGCGCCTCTGTTTGGCCATACTGATTCCATCCCCAGCACTCGACTCCACCCGACTCGCGCAGCCCGCAGGTGTGACTCCCGCCGGCGCTGACTGCCTTGAAACGCCCCGCTGGCGCGTCCGTTTGGCCGGACTGATTCCATCCCCAACACTCGACTTCACCGGACTCGCGCAGCCCGCAGCTGTGGTGGTCGCCGGCGCTGACTGCCTTGAAGCGCCCCGCCGGCGCGTCCGTTTGGTCGTACTGATTTCTTCCCCAGCACTCGATCTCGCCCGAGCTTCGCAGCCCGCAGGTGTGACTCCCGCCGGCACTGACTGCGTGGAAGCGCCCCGCTGGGGCAGCGGTTTGATCGGAGTCGTTCCATCCCCAGCACGCAATCTCGCTCGTCTCGCGTAGTGCGCAGGTGTGCCCCCCGCCGGCGCTGACTGCGTGGAAGTGGCCCACCGGGGCGTCCGTTTGGCCGATAGCTTCATTGCCCCAGCACTCAATCTCACCAGAGTCGAGCAGTGCGCAAGCGTGCTCCGCGCCGGCCGTGATCGCCACTGCGCGCCGCTCCTCCTCCGCATCGGCGGAGCGCCAATCAATGGCGGCGCTGAGCGCGGCGAGGGCGAGCAGTGCTACTGCGAGCGCGAGGCTGGCGAGCGTGGTCCGTCGTCGAGTAAATGTTTTCGGCATAGGGGTCTCTTGCCCTCAGCCGTCTGTTACTGATTGAGCGCTCGCGGCTTGCATGTCCAGCGCGATGTCCAGGGCGGGGGCGGAGTGGGTGAGTGCGCCTAGCGAGATGTAATCGACGTTGGCAGCGGCGATTTTGGTGATTTGGGGCAGCGTGATGCCGCCGCTTGCTTCCACAACCGCTCCGCGCTCGTGCGCCAGCGCGACGGCCGGCGGCAGATCCTCGATGGCGAAGTTATCGAGCAGCAGGGCACGCGCGCCGGCGTTGAGCGCTTCTTGGGCTTGAGCCAGAGTTGTTACTTCCACCTCGACTGCTGTTGCGGGGCCGCTGTTACGGAGTGCGGCACGGACCGTATCGGCCAGCGAGCGGCCGGCTGCCGCGGCTGCGGCGAGGTGGTTGTCTTTGAGCAGGATGCCGGCGGAGAGGCCGTCGCGGTGATTGAGTCCGCCGCCGCAGCGCACCGCGTAGCGCTCGGCGGCGCGCAGACCGGGCGTGGTTTTGCGCGTGTCGAGGATGCGCGCATGGCCTCCTGCTTCGGCAGCGGCCACGGCGGCGGCGGTGAGCGTGGCCGTACCCGAGAGCCGCTGGAGCCAGTTGAGCGCGATACGCTCGGCGCGCAACAGGTCTCGCAGGTTACCGCGTGCCACGCCGATGATATCGCCCGCCGCGACCTGATCGCCGTCGCTCTTGTGAAGCTCGATCGCCGAGTCCGGATCGAGCGCGCGGAATGCCGCGACTGCGAAATCGACGCCGCAGACGACGCCGTCCGCACGCGCGACGATCGCGGCGCGCCCTTCGCCCAGCCATTCGCTGATTGCGTCGGTGGTCAGATCGAGGTCCGCGCGATCTTCGCGCAGCGACATTGCGACCAGGCGCCGCACCAGTGCGGCGTCCAGCGGGGCGACTGCTTTTGCGCTCATTGCCGCCTCCTGGTCGCTACTCGCGCTCGATGCGCCAGGCGAGCCGCCGCTGCCAGGCCGGGTCGGTGTCGGGATGATCGGCGCGGAGATGGCCGCCACGGGTTTCGCTGCGGGCCAGCGCGGCGTGGGCGATCGCCTGCGCTGCGGCAGAGGCCGACGCCAGCGATGGGCTGTTGCCGTTCGCTTGCGGCCAGCCGCGCATTTGCGCCAGCGCTTCGGAGAGGCCGGCGGCGTCGCGCACGATGCCCGCGCCCGCGGAGAGGGCGCGCCGCAGCTCGGCCCAGGACGGCGCGGCAGCGGCTGTGCTGATCGGCAGCGCTTCAGCGCTCTCGGGCGGCGTGGGCGGATCGGTGGGCGGCGCATCCATCGCTTCTGCGGCGGCGCGGATCGCGCGGGCGGAAAAGACGGCCGCTTCGAGCAGCGAGTTGGAGGCGACGCGGTTCGCGCCGTGCGCGCCCACCGTTGCCGCCTCGCCCGCCGCGTACAGCCCGTTGATTGTGGTGCGCCCGTCGAGGTCTGTCCAGACGCCGCCCATGTGGTAGTGCGCGGCGGGCGCGACGGGGATTGGCCCGGCGGTGAGGTCGTGTCCCCGCTCCAGGCAGCCGGCGTAGACGCCGGGGAAGCGCTCGCGCAGGAATTCCGCGGGGCGGTGCGAGATGTCGAGCCAGACATGCGCGGCGTTGTCGCGCCGCATCGCCTCGCTGATCGCCTGCGCGACCACGCTGCGCGGGGCGAGCTCGGCGTCGGGATGCGCGTCGGCGGCGAAGCGCCGTCCGGCGTTGTCGAGCAGCAACGCGCCCTCGCCGCGCAGCGCCTCGGAGACCAGAAACGCGGGGCCGTCGCCCACCGCCAGCGCGGTGGGGTGGAACTGAACGAATTCGAGGTCGCGCAGGACCGCGCCCGCGCGCAGCGCCAGGCCCAGGCCGTCGGCGGTCGCGGTGGGCGGATTGGTGGTGCTGGCGTAGAGCGCGCCGATGCCGCCGGTCGCGAGCAGCGTGGCCCGCGCGGCGATCGTGCGCAGCCGCCCGGCCGGATCGGCGGTCAGCGCGCCGACGCAGCGCCCCGCCTCGATCGCCAGCTCGACCGCCGTCCAGCGCTCGCGCAGATCAATCTCATTGCGCTCAACGGCCTGCGCGACGCAGCGCTCCAGCGCGCGCTGAATGTGCAGCCCGGTGCGGTCGCCGCCGGCGTGCAGCACGCGCGGCTGCGAGTGCGCGCCCTCGCGCGCCAGCGCCAGCTCGCCGTCGGCTGCGCGGTCGAACTCCACGCCCAACGCAATTAGCCGCCGCACTGCGGCCGGGCCCTGCTCGACGAGCGTCCGCACGGCGCGCTCGTCGCACAGCCCCGCGCCGGCGCGGATCGTGTCTTCCGCGTGCCGTTGCGGGGCGTCGCCGGCGGCGACCGCGGCGGCGATTCCGCCCTGCGCGCGGTTGGTGTTGGTCTCGCTGGTCTCGCCCTTGCTGAGCAGGCAGACGGAGCCGTGCTCGCGGGCGAGCAGCGCCGCGTTGAGGCCGGCCAGCCCGGTGCCGATGATCAGGAAGTCGAACTGGTCGGACAGCTGGTCGGGCATTGGGGCGGCCGGCGGCGTTCGGGCTAGACGATCTCGAGCATGCGCTCGAGCGCCAGCCGCGCCCAGCGGCGCGTCTCGTCTTCCACCGTGATCCGGTTCACGATGCGCTCCTCGGCCAACTCCTCGGTGACCCAGGCGAGGTAGGCGGGGTGGACGCGGTACATCGTCGCGCAGGGGCAGATCACCGGGTCGAGGCAGAAGACGGTCTTGCCCTCGTGCGCGACCTCCTCGTGCAGGCGATGCACGAGGTTGATCTCGGTGCCCACGGCGTAGACGCCCGGCGGGCCGTTGCGCACGTAGTTGATGATGAACTCGGTCGAGCCCACGGCGTCGGCGGCGTCGACCACCGGCTCGGGGCATTCGGGGTGGACCACCACGCGGCAGCCGGGGTGCTGCTCGCGGGCGCGCTCGATCTGGTCCGTGCGGAAGCGGATGTGCACGGAGCAGTGCCCCTGCCAGAGCAGCACGCGGCTGTCGCGCACGCGCTCGGGGCGCAGGCCGCCCAGCGCCTTGTTCGGGTTCCACACCGCGGTTTCGCTGCGCGGGTCGATGCCCAGCTGCTTGGCCGTGTTGCGGCCCAGGTGCTGGTCGGGGAAGAACAGCACCTGATCGCCCTGCTCGAACGCCCAGGACAACACCGCGTCGGCGTTGGACGAGGTGCAGACCGCGCCGCCGTTGCGGCCCACGAACGCCTTCAGCGAGGCGGCCGAGTTCATGTAGGTGATCGGCACCACGCGCGAGGTGTCCACCACCTCGCCCAGCTCGTCCCACGAGCCGTAGACGTCGTCGGGCTGCGCCATGTCGGCCATCGAGCAGCCCGCCGCGAGATTGGGCAGGATCACCGTCTGCTCCGGCGTGGTCAGGATGTCGGCGCTTTCGGCCATGAAATGGACGCCGCAGAAGATGATGAATTCGGCGTCGCTGCGTTGCGCCGCCTGCTGCGCCAGCTTGAACGAGTCGCCGCGGAAGTCGGCGAACTCGATGATGTCGTCGCGCTGGTAGTGGTGCCCGAGGATCACCAGCCGCTCGCCCAGCCGCGCGCGGGCGGCGGCGATTCGCTCGCGCAAAGTGTCCGGACCGAGGTCAAGGTAGGCGTCGGGGATTTCCGGCTGCCAGTCGGGGCGGTGCGGCTCGGCGACGAGGGGGACGGTGGCGATGTCGGTCTCGCAGGCCTCGTTGGGCAGGTTGGGCGGCAGCCGCTCAGGGACGTAGGTGGTGGATACGAGTGTGGTGCTCATCGCGCGTGCGCTCCCAGCTGCGGTTAGTGTCAATCTGACACTAACAGAGATGCCGTCAGTGTTGCAAAGCAGGGGGCGATCTGTCAAGCGCCGCGGCTGCGACGCCCCCCCGATCTTGCACGCCCCCCACCCCCCCACCTCACCTCCTGAGAGGGGGGAGGTGGGGGTGGCGGTTGGCTGCTGCGTGGTTCTTGCCTGCGCAGGAATGACGGTTTCTGGCTGCGCGGGTTCCTGCCTGCGCAGGAATGACGGTTTCTGGCTGCGCGGGTTCCTGGCTGCGCAGGTTCCTGCCTGCGCAGGAATGACGGTTGGGAGCGCCTAGCTGCGGCTACTCGCCGAGCCACTATTCGCCGAGCCAGAGGACGGCGCCGTGGTTCACCAGGAAGTCCATTGAGCCGGGGATGACCAGGCCGCCTGCGGTGACGCCGTAGCGCAGCCAGATGCCGTTCTCCCAGAGCAGCACCGAGTTGACGCCCTCGATGCCGCCCAGCAGCAGCGAGGCGCGGGTGCGCTGCTCGTTCTGCCAGCTGCTGTAGCTCGACGGGCGCGTGCTGCTGAGCGAATCGGCGATCGCCATCTGCGGCGCGGCGCCGACCGAGAGCAGCACGATGTTCGTCGCATCGCCCGCCGTGGCCGTCACGTAGCCCGTGCCGCGGCCGATCACCAGGTAGCGCGCCGCCGCCCGGCCGTCCTTCGTCGCGGCGTCGGCCGCAAGCTCGATCAGCACCGGCGTCGTGCCCGTCGGGCGGTCGGACCAGATCACTTTGGTGCCGTCGGGCACTGCTTCGCCTTCGTCGTCGGCGACCACGGCGCTCAGCGTGATCTGGCTGTTGATCGCCGGCATGCCCTCGGGCGCGCTGAGCGAGACGGTGGCCGGGCCGCCGCTGACGCGGAACTTTTGCGTCGCCCGCAGCGAGCCGGCGCGCAGCTCGAGCGTGTACTCGCCGTTGGCCAGCTTCGACGCCTCTTCGGCCTCGACATCGATCCGCGCCTGCGGCGCGCCGTTCTTCGTGTCCAGCGGATCCGTCGATGTGATGTCCGTGCCGTCATCGTCGCCGTCCTTGCGCAGCGGCCATGTCACGGCGATCGCGCTGCTCGGCACCCGCCTACCGTCCGGCCCGGTGATCGTCGTCGCGCCGTAGCCCGTGGTCGGCACCGTGGCCGCGTTGCCCGCCCGGTCGGTCGCGGTGACCTGCAGCGTCAGCACATCGCGGTCGTCGCGGTCGGCCGCGACGCGGCAGTCGTTCGGACCGTCCGCCGCGTCCGGCTCGTCGCAGGTGTCAAAGCTGAGCAGCCCCGTGCCGGGCTTGCTGATCGCCATGGCGCTCGCCGAGCCGGCGAAGGTGACCTTAACCGGCTCGGGGCGGAGCGCCTCGCCGGTCGACGAGATCACCGTGGCGCGCACGAGGGTCGAGCCGCTCTTGCCCGCGCCGGGGTGCTCGACGGTCACGCGGATGTCGTTGCTGTTCGTCGCATTCAGCCCGCCCACGGCGAGTTGGCAGGTCAGCCCGCCGCCGGTCTGGCAGCCGCCGCCGATGCTGGTCGTCAGCGCGCCCTGCGAGGCGGTGAACAGAATCGAGGCGACCGAGCCCTTCGCCGAGGCCGCGCCGTTCTCATTCAGCAGGCTCAGCTGCAGCGTAGTCGTCTGCCCCGCCGAGATCGTCGCCGGGTACTGCTCGCCGCGCCGCGAGCCGCTGGTGCGCTCGGCGAAGCCGAAGCTCGCCTCGGCGACCTCCTTGACGTTGTCGATCCGCACCGGCAGCGAGGCGCTGTAGCGCTCGTCGTTGATCTTCAGGCTTATCGAGAGCGTGAAGGTCAACCCGGCCTGTGTGCCCGGCGGCATCACGACCTGCGCGGCGTCCTCGCCGAAATAGACATCGCAGGTCCAGCGGCGGAAGCCGTCGGTGTCGTCGGACGCGCAGTTGGAGATGGGCACGGCCAGCGCCTGGCCAGTGGCCTGCGTGGCAATCTGCGCGCCGCTGGAGAGGTCGAACAGCCAGGCGCGGCCGGGGCCGGTCTGGATGTTTTCGACCCGCTCGCCGTCGACCCAGCGCTGGTCGAGGTAGTCGACCGACTCGAACTGGCCGACCACCAGCGTGTCCTCGCCGTCGATTGCGGGGTCCGAACCGAAGGCGAGTTGGTGGGTGCGCGGGTCGGCGGCGTTGTACTGCGGCGAGCTGAGCACGATGTCGGCCGCCGCGTCGTGCGTCCAGCCGCTGCCCGGCTTGATGTAGATGTGCGTTTCGCCGCGCTGGTAGTTGTTCTCGCTGTCCGACTCGTTGCCGGCGGCGATGCGGTTGCCGCTGTCGCTGATCGCGACGTTGCGTCCGAACAGGTCGGCGGCGTGGGAGTCGGCGTCGGACAGGCGCGCGTTGGGCGTGGCGTCGTTGGCCCAGGCGCCGGAGGGCTTGACCCAGACCAGCGCGGCGCCCTTCCAGGGGTTGACCGCGTTGTTCGGGTTGTTGGTCGAATGGCGCACGGTGGCGTAGCGCCCGCCCGCGCCGGCGACGATCGTGTCGCCGGCATTATTGAGCGCCACGTGGGTGCCGATGCGCGGCATGAAGGCGCTGTTGACCTGGCTGTCGCCGGTGGCGTTGAGCACCGCGGTGGGCGGCCGGTCCTGCAGCGTCAAGGCGCTCCACATGTTGCCGCTGCCGCGGTCGTAGATCAGAATGCTGCCGTGATCGCGGTCGGCGCAGGAGTGGCAGCCGCCCTGCGTTCCGGAGACCGAGTCCAGCGGCAGATCGAGCTGCGAGCCGCCGATCGCCACCACCTGGCCGTTGCCCGAGATGTCCAGATCGCCGATGAACGCGCCGTCGTGGCGGTTGGTGCTCTGCGTCCCTGCGGGGTTGCTGATCGCCAGCGGCACGGACGAGGGCGTGTGCAGGGGGATCACGCCGGTGTCGTTGATCTCCATGTTCGTCCAGTTCGCCCCGCTGCGGCTGAACACCCAACCCGTCGCGTAGCGCCAGATGTCGACGTCTTCGCTGCCGGTCAGCGCCTCGAGCTGGGCTCGGGTCAGCGCCGTGCCGGAGTTGTCGCAGGTCTGCGTCTGGCCGTTGTTGGTCCAGATCTTGCCCGGGCGGGCGTGGACCGCAATCGTCGTCCCGTCGTCGCTGATCCCCACGCCGTTGCCGAAATCGGTGATTGGGTAGTGCTGGAAGTAGGGGTTGAGGCTGGGCCGCGAGGTGAACGGGCGGGCGCCCGGCAGGGCGCAGGCTTTGGGGTGATCGACCGGCATCAGCTTGGCGACGCGCTGCCAGGTGCGCGTGCCGTCGCTGTTGGGTCGCTTCTCGAAGACATGCACCGCCCCGACCGGGCCGACGATGTCGAAGTCGTCGCGGCGCCAGAGCCAGCTGTAGCGGGAGGCGCGGTTTTCGGCCGGCGCGCCGACCACGATCACGCCGTTCGCCACGTCGATGGCCTGTCCGAACCTGGCGTAGGCGTTGGCCGAGTCGCCCGCGGTCAGCGTGGCGACCAGCTCGGTGCCCTCGAACACGTAGGCCGCGCCCGCCGAGGTGTAGCCGTGCGCGGTCGCGTTGCGCGCGCCGATCACCGTCAGCGTGACCGGGTCGGTCGCGCTGCTGCCGTCGTGGTCGAAGCCCGCCTGGACCGCGTTGTCTTCGCCGATCAGCGAGCCGGTGCTGCCGATCTGCTGGTCCACGATGGGGCGTGAGCTGCGCCCGCTGTCCTCGAAGTCGAAGTTGCCCGAAACCCGCAGCTGCGCCTCGGTGATCATCATCTCCGGGATCGAGTCGCCGCTAAAGGTAATCCGCGCGCCGGCCGTCACGGTGGATTCGGGCGGCACCACGTTGTCCGAGTCGTCCTGCAGCACCACCGAGAGCTCGAGGTCGGGCGGCAGCTGCGCGCTCGCTGGAGAGGGAGGGGGTGCCACAACTGCCGCTGCCGCCGCCAGCAGCGCCACCAAGCCCAACAGCCCGCCCCGCTGACAGAGGGCGGCCCAGGAAATCGAAGGCATACGCGAAACTCCCCACTTCTGCTCGTTCTGCTCGCAGGCGCGCGCGCACTCAGCCGCGCAGCGCTCGCCCAACTCACTCAGGTGCGCGCCTAACCCTACAGGCGATTTAGAAAGCCCCCCCCCCCCCCCTCGACGAGATTTTGCAAACATTTTACGCAAACTGTTGCCGCCGCAACAGACGGGGGTGGGGCCTGCGAGCGGGCGGCGGCGGTGTTCAGGTTTTGTTTTTTTCGGGTGCTCGGGGGTGATCCGGGGGGCGGTCCTATCTGGTCAAGGCGTTCGGCGCTGTTCGGGTTTGTTCAGGTTTGTTCGGATTTGTTCAGGGTTGTTCGGGGATTGTTCGGCGTGGAGGGCCGCGCCTGGGGTGCGGAGTTGGTTGGCGGGCGGGGAGGTCGGCATTGTCTCACACTTTCGTTCTTCTAGGGGTATGGTAGCACGGTTGGGGCGAGCTGGGGGTTGAGGGCGCGTGGTTTCTGCGCCCCTTCCGTCATTCCTGCGTCCCCCTTCCGTCATTCCTGCGCCCCCCTTCCGTCATTCCTGCGTAGGCAGGAACCCGCCACCCCAACCGCCACCCTCATCCCCCAATCCGCGCCTCCCCCAATTCATCCCTCCCCCCCCTGGAAGGGGGGAGGTTAGGTGGGGGTGGGAGGCCCCGCGCGTCCACCAGCCGCTCTCCAACACCCCGATCGCCCACGCCGTTCCCCCTCCGTCATTCCTGCATCCCTTTTCCGTCATTCCTGCGCAGGCAGGAACCCGCCACCCCAACCGCTGTCCTCATCCCCCAATCCGCCCTCCCCCAATTCATCCCTCCCCCCTTCCAGGGGGGAGGTTAGGTGGGGGGTGGGATGCCCCGCACGTCCACCAGCCGCTCTCCAACACCCCGATCGCCCACGCCATTCCCCCTCCGTCATTCCTGCACCCCTTTTCCGTCATTCCTGTGTAGGCAGGAACCCGCCACCCCAACCGCCGCCCTCATCCCGACGGCCTTCCAAAGAGGCTTCCGCGCCGCCGCCGAACGCCGGCGGTGGGGAGCGACTGCGTCCAGCGGCGCGTGGTTCCTGCCTGCGCAGGAATGACGGAAGGGGGGCGCAGGGGTGACGGAGAGGGTGTAGGGGTGGTGGAGAGGGTGTGGGGGTGATGGAGAGGGTGTAGGGGTGGTGGAGAGGGTGTAGAGGTGATGGAGAGGGCGTGGCATGGATGATCGGGGCGTAGCACGACGCTTCTACACGCTCGGGGGCTTCCACCCCCCACCTAACCTCCCCCCTGGAAGGGGGGAGGGATGAATTTTGGGGGAAGGGGTGGGGGTGGCCCGCTGAAGGGGGTGAGGTTCCTGCCTGCGCAGGAATGACGGAAAGAGAGCGCAGGAGTGGCGGAGAGGGCGCCGGAATGACGGAGAGGGGGGTTGGGGCTTACCAGGTGCGGAGCGAGCGGCTGCGGTAGCCGGCGGGGATTAGGCCGATGGCCAATGTGGCCACGCGCTGGTCGCCGCTTGACTGGAAGCGGTCGGCGGCCAGGCGGAGCACCTCGCCCAGCTGGGTTTGGCCGAACACCCAGCCGTTGAGATCGGCGTCCGACCCGGGGCGCGCGCCGGGCTGGGCGGCGGCGGCTTCGTGGTAGAAGGCGCGCAGATCGTCGGCCATGAACTTGTAGCGAACCGGCGCGGGGTGCGCCCAGCCCGCTTCGCCGTTGCCGGTCGGCTCCGCGCCGCCGGCGAAGCGGGCCAGATCGCCCGCCATCAGCTCGATCTGGTCCGCGCCCAGACCGCTCGCGCCGACCGAGCTGCGCCCGCGGCTGCGCCGACCCTCGTCGTACCAGGGCGCGAGCGCGCGCACCTCGTCGAGCAGCCCCTGCGCCAGCGCGTCGGCGTCGTCGCTCGGCTCGGGCTGGGGCAGCGCGACGGCGCAGGCCCACTCGCCGGCCGGATCGCCCATCGGCGCGTCGCGCTCGTAGTCGGCCACGGTCGGTTCGGTCGCGCTGTTGAGCAGCCGCAGCCCCGCGCGCAGCACATCGCGCTGGAACTCGGCGTCGTCGGCCGGGCCCATCGGGCGGCCGAGCGGGAAGGGCACCCAGAGCGAGCGGGGGACGTTCATCCCCGCGACGTGCTCGCGGATCAGGCTGATGCCCGTGGTGGCCACGCCGGCCCGCTCGATGTAGTGCGACAGCGCGCCCACGGCGCGCGTGCAGAACGGTCAAACAGGCGTGAGGAAGGCGGCGTCCACGCCGGCCTCGCGCAGCAGCCGCCCGACCTCCTCGCCCGTCTCCCGCATCCGCGTCGGCGCGGGCTGCGCGCCCATGAACGAATAGTGATGCGGCGCGACGGCACCCACCTCGCCCGCGTCGACCAGCTCGCGCAGCCGATCGATCGGGAAGGCCACGTTGTAGTCCTGCTGGAACGCGGAGCGGTCGAAATTGACGCTGAAATGCGACATTTGCAGGTCGGCGGGGTCGGTGTCGCCCGGGATCAGCCGGTACTCGACGGCGCCCGGGCTGAACGGGCGGTCATCGCGGCGCGCCAGGCCGGCGGTGGTCACGATCGCCACCGTGGCCTCGGCCAAGGGCGGCGGCGTAATCCACGGCGCGGGCTCGATCTCCGGCAGCTCCAGACCGAGCAGATTCGCGGCCATGTCGGGGTGCAGATCGTCGAGACGGACCATGTGAAGCCTCCGGTCGTGGTGCTGGTTTCAGGATAGCCGCGCCGACGCTGATACGCTCAGACTCCCGCAGCAGAGGGAGGGAGCGCCCGCGATGGCCGAGGACACGATTGAGGTGAGCGTGCGAATGGCGGACCGCGGCGAAGTCGGCTACCGCATGATCTCGGCCTCGATCAGCAGCCGCGAGGGATCGCTGGCGGGCGCGCCCGTCGCGTTCACGATCGTCGACGGCCCGGGCACGCTGGCCAGCGGCGGCGGCGCCGAGCGCACGGTCGAATCCGACGAGTGGGGCATCGCCGAGGTCAACTGGTATCCGGAGCAGCACCCGCGCACGTCGCCGGAGGCGGAGGCGACCCAGACGGTGACGATTCGCGCCGTCTGCGAGGCTGAGGCGGCCGCGCAGCTGGACCTCAACGTCGCCAGCCCGCTCTGGAAGCACTAGGCATCGGCGATGGCCGAGAAGCCCGACGCGCGCGACCGGGAGTGGACGCTGCGGCAGCTCGAAGAAGTGCGCGCCTGGCGGCGCAACGTCGAGAGTATGCAGAAAGGCCGCGAGCAGTCGGTCGAGCTCGCCAGCGAGCGCCAACAGTTGATCGAGCTCGAGAAGAAGCTGCAGGAGCTCGACCGCAAGCAGCGCAGCATCGAGCGGTTGGAGCGCTGGAACGAGCGGCTCGAACGCTGGCACAGCCGCATTCCGGAGTACGACCGCAGCGTGGGGCTGAGCCTGCTGCCGATCTTCGTCTGGGTGATCGTGCTCGAGCTGGCCGGCACGCGCCCGGCGATCGGCGCGGCCTGGGGCGCGGCGATCGTGCTCTTCTTCGTCCAGCGCCGCTTCCAGCCCGAGCGCGGCGCCGTCTTCTGGCTGGCCGTGTTCAGCCTGCTGATCTTCACCGGGGCCTCGATCGTCGGGATCGTCCTCGAAAGCGACAAAGCCTTCCTCGCGCAGGATCCGGTCAGCGATTTCGCGATCGCGGTGATCTTCGCGATCAGCCTGATCTTCCGCAAGCCGCTGCTGGGGATGGCGATTCGGGAGATCTTTCCGCGCGTGCGGCGCGCGCTGCCGCCCGAAAACCGCGCCCTGATGTGGGTCACCGCCGCCTTCGTCGTCGAAAACCTCGTGATGGGAGTGATTCGCGTCTGGCTGCTCGACGAGGTCTCGCCGGGCGCGTACCCGTTCGTCTCACGCGCCGTCGGCACGCCGATCCGTCTGATCCTGGTCTGGTGGGCCTACCGGATCATTCAGGACGAGATGAAGCGGCGGCTGGCGGCCGGCCTCTGGGAGGACGTGCCCAAGCCGAGCATGTTCCCCAAAGCCGATCCGCCGCCGCCTCAGGCGAAGTGATCGCGCAGCCCCAATTCCGCCAGCGTGGCTTGGAACCACTCGATCACCTCGGGGTGGTAGGGAATGCCCCGCTCGCTGCGCTCGATCTCCTCCTCGTGCTCCTCCAGCCCGGCGTAGAGCACGCGCTCCTCGCCCGGCGCGGGCGGCGTCTCGCGCAGCGCCTTGAGGTACTCGTCCATGTGGCTCTTGAACTCGTCAACATCGGTGAAGGCGGAGATGTTGAACACGGTGAAGTGGTGGCCGACGCCGTTGAAGCGTTGCAGCGCCGAGCCGGCGTTGGCCATGATGCCCGCTAGGATGTCGATCGAGGCGGCCAGGCTGTAGCCCTTGTGCGAGCCGATTTCGCGCGTCCCGCCCAGCGGCAGCATCAGAAACTCATCGGGCACCGGCTGCGGGTCCATGATCGGCCTGCCCTCGGCGTCGGCCACCCAGCCGGGCAGCAGGTCCTCGCCCAGCCGCTGCGCCAGACGCACCTTGTTGCCGGCCACGCTCGACATTGATGCGTCGAAGATGAACGGCGCTTCCGCGCCGGCCGGCGCGGCGATCGAGAGCGGATTGAGGCCGACCATCGCCTTGGAGCCGTGGGTGGGCGCGACGAGCAGCCCGCCGACGGTCATCGAGAGCCCGATCATGTCGTGCTCCAGCGCCAGCTGCGCGTGGTAGGCGGCCGCGCCGAAGTGCGCGCCGTTGTTGGCCACCACGGTGGCCACGCCGGTCTGCTTCGCCTTGTCGATCGCCAGCTGCATCGCCTGCGGGCCGACGGTCAGCCCCAGCCCGCGGTCGCAGTCGATCGTCGCCGCGGCCGGCGCGTCGCGCTCCAGCGTCCACTGCGGCGCGGGGTTGAGCTCGCCGCTCTGCAGCCCGGCGACGTAGTAGCGCATCATGTTCGAGACGCCGTGCGAGTCGATTCCGCGCAGGTCGGCGTAGAGCAGCGTGTCGGTCGAGCGCCGGGCGTCCGCGTCGGGCATGCCCAGCCGGGTGAAGATTTCCTGCACCGCGCCGCGCATCACGTCGCCCGGCACGCGCACGGCGACATCGTCCGAAACCCTGAACTGCTTGAGCATCTCCGCGCTCCTTGTCTTTCGCCTCTGTCCAGCCCTGTCTCTGGCCGTCTCTGTGTACCCCGATGCTAACGCTGCGTGAATTCCGCAACGCTCCGGCACAGTTCTGCGGCGCGCGCGGCAATTCATAAGCGCCCAGCTGCATACGGTGAAATTGCAGGCGACCAGAGCGAGCGAGAGAGGAACCCGCCATGCAAGAGCCGCTGATCAGCCCCGCCATTGTCCACTACGCCGCGCAGTACCGCGCCGCCGAGCTGGAGCGCCACTGGAAGCACCGCCGCGACATCGCGCCGCAGCCGCGCCGCCGCGCGCTGTTCGCGCGGCTGGCGATCCCCGCCGCGATCCGCAGCGCGCTCTTTCCCGCGCCGCCCTTCGGCGCCGACCGCCCGCTGCGCTTCGAGGCCGTCCCGCACCGCCTGCGCTAGCCCGTACTACCTGCGCTAGGGCGTATTCGCACTTCCGTCTCCCGTCATTCCCGCGCCTCTCCCGTCATTCCTGCGCAGGCAGGAACCCGCGCCTCCTCCCGTCATTCCTGCGTAGGCAGGAACCATCGCACACCCCCTCTTCCCCAATTCATCCCTCCCCCCTTCCAGGGGGGAGGTTAGGTGGGGGGTGGGAGGCACCGAGCGTTTGCCAACCCCCCCCTCCTACACCCCGATCGCCTCTTCCGCCATTCCCACCCCCTCGTCATTCCTGCCTGCGCAGGAATGACGGAGGGGGCGCGGCGAGATGTCCAGGGGGCGCGGCGAGATGTCCGCGGCGGGCGCTATTGCTCTTCGCCCGAGTCTTCCTGACCGGCCGCCGCCTCAGCGGTGTGTTGCTCGCCGTCGTCGGTTGGCGGCGGCTCGGCGGCGGCTTCCTCTTGCGGCTGGGGAGCGAGCATTGGCAGCGGCCAGCGGGGGGAGACGACTACGCCGATCACGACCAGCACGACCGCGACGGCCAACTCCCAGCCGATCGACTCGCCGAACAGCGCCCAGCCGAAGACGACGCCGAAGATGGGAATCATCATCTGCGTAGCCAGAATGCGCGAGGGCATGTAGCGCTGAATTAAGTGCGTGTTGAGGAACAGCCCCAACCCGAACATCAGGAAGCCCTGGTAGAGCAGCGCGATCAGCAGCTCCCAGTGCCAGGTCCAGCGATCCGTCTCGATCACAATCGCGGCGATGACGAAGAACGGGGTCGCGACGAGCGTCTCCCAGAAGACGACTTTGACGGGGTGGATCCACTGGGTGAGGCGGGCGACCGAAATCTGGCGCACGGCGATGGTGAGCGACGCGATAATCATCAGCAGGTCGCCGAGCAGCGACTCGCCTTCGCCCGCGAAATGCTGCGAAAACAGCACCAGCACGCCGGCGTAGACGATCACGATGCCCAGCGCGCCGCGCAGGTTGAGCCGGTCGCCGGCGATGAAGAAGTGCGCCAGCAGCATTGCGAAGATCGGATTGCTGCCGAGCAGCGCCGAGGCGTGGCCGACGCTGGTCAGATCGTGCCCGTAGTAGCTGGCCGCGGTGTGCCCGGCCAGCAGCAGGCCGAGCGCGCCGAGCCAGGCCGCCTCGCGCCGCGTCGGACGCAGCCGCACGCCCATGATGCGGTCGGCGATGATCATCGTGGCCACGGCGATCAGTAGGCGCAGCATCGCCAGCCGCATCGGGTGGGCGTGCTCGAGGCTCAGCTTGACCGCGGCCGGACTGCCGCCCCAGAGCGCGGCCAATCCCCAGGAGAGCAGGTCCGCGCGCAGCGTCGGCGCAACCCAGACGCCCGGCTCCGAGCCGTCCGGCTCGCCCGGAGGCAGGTCAACGTCGGGCGGCGGAGCGGCGCCGGGCTGCGGATCAAGGTCGGGCGGCAGATCGGATTCCTGCTGTGACATCGCCGAAAAGCGTACCGCCAGCGACCGATTTGGCCCCGCACCGCCTTCGCTGTCCTGCCTTCCCCCGTCGTTCCTGCCTACGCAGGAATGACGGAGAGGGTGCGCGGCTATGGCGGAGAGGGGCGCAGGAATGACGGAGAGGGCGCGCGGCTATGGCGGAGAGGGCGCGCGGCTATGGCAGAGAGAGGGCGCACGGCTATGGCGGAGAGGGTGCGCGGCTATGGCGGAGAGGGCGCGCAGGAATGACGGAGAGGGCGCGCAGGAATGACGGAGGGGGTGCGCAGGAATGACGGAGGGGGTGCGCGGCTATGGCGGATCCGGGGGGTGGTAGCGTGTGCGCACGTGTGAACAGGGCTTGGGCGCGGAGCATCGCATGACCAACTTTTCTCTTTCGGAAGCGGACCGGATGGTGCAGCGGACGGCGCATGAGTTTGCCGCCAATGAGGTGCGGCCCGTCGCGCAGGAGTATGACGAGCGCAACGAGTTCGCCTGGGATGTGGCGGCCAAGGCGGCGGAGATCGGGCTGACCGGCGTGCCGCTGGGCGGGCAGGCGGCGGAGCCGGGCATTACGGCGATGATCACCGCCGAGGAGCTCTCCTGGGGCTGCGCCGGGATCGCGCTGGGCACGCAGGTCAGCGGGCTGGCGGCGACGGCGATCTCGGTGATCGGCAGCGAGGAGCAGTGCGAGCGCTTCCTGCCAATGTGTACGGCGGGCGACGACGGCCGGCTGCGGCTCGGCGCGCTCGCGCTGACCGAGCCCGACGCCGGCTCCGACGCCGGCGCGATCCAGACCCGCGCGGTGCGCGACGGCGATGAGTATGTGATCAACGGGACGAAGCGCTTCATCACCGGCGGCGGCATCGCGGATCTGACGGTCGTCTTCGCCCGCGAGGGCGACGGCGCGGGCTGGCGCGATGTGTCGGCGTTCGTCGTGCCCAACGACGCGCCGGGCTTCTCGCAGCTCAAGGTGTGGGACAAGATGGGCATCCGCGCCAGCCACACGGCGGACCTGGCGTTCGACGAGGTGCGCATTCCCGCCGACCACCGGCTGGGCATTCCTGATCCGGAGTTCCGCAGCGGCGGCAAGGGCGCGCTGGGCACGCTGGCGGCGACGCGGCCCTGGATCGGCGCGTTCGCCGTCGGCCTCGCCCGCGCGGCCTTCGAGTACGCCGCCGATTACGCCCGCGAGCGCAAGACGTTCAACACGCCGTTGATCGAGCATCAGGGCGTGGGCTTCATGCTGGCCGATATGGACATCGCGATCGACGCAGCGCGGCTGCTTACCTGGCGCGCCGGCGAGATGGCCTCGTCGGGTCAGTCGTTCCCGCTGGAGGAGGCGAGCAAGGCGAAGACATTCGCCTCGGACACGGCGATGAAGGTCACGACCGACGCGGTGCAGGTCTGCGGCGGGGTGGGCTTCATGCGCGAGATGCCGCTGGAGAAGTGGATGCGCGACGCGAAAATCTTCCAGATCTTCGAGGGCGCAAACCAAATCCAGCGGATGGTGATCGCGCGGAACATTCAGGAGCGGCATTTCGTCTAGGGGAGGTGGGTACCGCCCGGGCGGAGCCTCGCAACAGCGGGGAGTTGACGATGCCGAAGGCAGGCGCAGGCAGGCTCGCGGTGATCGGGCTGCTGCTGGCGGGCGCGCTGCTCATCGCGTGCGGCGGCGCTGACGGCCCGCCGACCGGCGCGGACCTGGAGCAGGCCACGTACCTCACGGAGAGCGCCGACGCGGGCGAAGCGACGCTTGAGGATGGCGAGTTCCGCGAGCCGCTCGCGCCCGGCTCGGCCGGCGAGCTCATAATCCAGCTCGGCAAGTGGGCACCCGGCGATCTTGACGGAGAGGGCGGCGGCGACGCCGCGGCGATCACGATCGAGCAGACCGGCGGCAGCGGCACGTTCTATTTCGTGCATGCGCTGGTCGGCGAAGACGGCGATCTGCGCGATGCGGGCGTCGCCTTCCTGGGCGACCGCATCCGGGTTGAGGGCGTCTCAATCCACGATGGCGCGATCGTCGTCGCGCTGCTCGACCGCGCGCCGGATGCGGCGATGGCGTCGGCGCCGACGGTCGCGGTGATTCGGCGCTTCACACTTCAGGGCGGAGCGCTGGTGGAGCTCGGAGTCGGCAGCCGCTGATCGCGTGCATGTGTGGGGGCTGTTGCGGATCAGATCAGGCGCGGCTGCTGGGTGCCGATCGGCGGCGGCAGATCGGGCCGCCGGCCGGCGAACAGGTCTTCGATCGACCAGAGTTGGATTTTCGCGTAGTCCTGGCTGCCGATCCGAACAGTGCCGGCGCGCGCCGCTTCGGCGTGCGCGCCGTGGCGCGGGCCCAGCGCTTCGAGCGTGATGAAGACGCCCAGATCGGCGTCGTCGCGATCGAGCGCGGTGACGAAGGCGTCAAGGTCGCCGCGGCTGACTGCGCCCGATTTGACCTGCGCGACGGCGCGTCCTCCATAGTCGCGCCCGCCCTCGCCGTTCCTGGCGAAGCGCATCCGCCCGTCGATGCCGCCGTCGCCGCCCGGCTTCGGATTGGGGCGAAAGCCGGCCAGCCGAGTGATCGCCCAGGCCTCGAACTGGAAGGCGCTGCGGCGGGCGAGGTCACGCGCGCTGATCATGTCCTGGGGCGCGCCGAACACCCGCGCGTCGGCATTGAGTTCGCGCAGCCGGTCTTCGACCAGGCCGATCGCGAGGTGCGTGATGTCGATGCCGCACCAGCGCCGCCCGAGCTGCTCGGCGGCGACCATCGCCGTGCCGCAGCCGCAGAACGGGTCGAGGATCAGGTCGCCGGGGTTGGACGACGCTTCGATGATGCGGTGCAGCAACCGAAGCGGCTTCTGCGTGTCATAGCCGACGCGCTCATGCGCCGAACCCGCGATGATGCTGATGTCGTTCCAGACATCTCGTCGATCGAGGCCTCTGGTCGGCTCGTCAACGGTCACGACGCGGGTCGGGTCGTCGGGGTTCTTGCGATTGGATCCGCCCCCGAACCTGCGTCGATGGCTCTCGCTGGCCTCCTCATAGTCCACGTGGAAGGTCTGCTTGCCGGACTCCTTGGCATAAAAGAGCAGGTCGTCGTGCATGCGCTGATACCGCTTGCTCGGCGAGGGCCAGCGGCGGTAGCTCCAGATCACGTGGTTGAGGGCGTTGTCGATGCCGAAGATCGCGTCCATCACGATCTTCAAGTAGTGGCTCGCGGTCTGGTCGCAGTGCAGGTAGATGCATCCCGTCGGCTTCAGGACGCGATGCAGCTCGACGAGCCGCACCGACATCATCGACAGATAGGCGGTCATCCGATTGCGACCGAGCGCACGCACCAGCGCTTCAAGCAGGATGCCAGGCTGCGGCGAAGTCGCGCGGTCGCTCAGCAGCTCCGCCAGTGCGCGCTCCGAGTCGGCGCCCCAGTGCCAGGTGTCGTCAAAGGCTTCGATCTGCGCGGGCGGAGCGTCGCCGGCCTCGTCGCGGAAGAGGATGTTGTAGGTCGAGTCGGACTTGAAGGGCGGGTCGAGATAGATCAAGTCGACGGACTCATCGGGAATCTGCTCGCGCAGAACCGCCAGGTTGTCGCCGTAGAAGAGAGAGCTGTGCAGCTGGTCCGAAGTCATCATCATCCTGAGGCTAGCGTAGCTCTCGGCGCGGGCAGATCGGGCGCCGCTCAGCTGCCGCCTAGAGCGCGCCGGTCCATTCGAGTAGCATCCAGACCATCATGCCGACGAAACCCGCGCCCAGCGCCAGCTGGAACAGAATCAAGAGCTCGGTCGGTCCTCGTCGCGGCATGGGGCGCCTCCCGCTTGACCGCTCGCCGGGCGGTTCCACGCACAGCATAGACGCCGACCGATGACGCTCGCGGAGTGGCGCGATGTTGGGCTGATCGCGATCGCGGCGGGCTTCGGCGTGTTCTCGCTGATCTGGCTGATCGTCGTGCTGATCGCCGCGCGGATCGGCCTGCGGGTTGTCCGCGCGCTGCGGCGGGCGCACGACGAGCGGCTGCTGGGCGCGCTGGCGAGCGCCGAGCAGCGCCAGAACGCCTGGCGCGAGGAGGGGCTGCTCGGACCGCGGGGGCTGGTCGAGCTTGCCCGTCGCGCCGCCGCGCTGCGGCCTCGCCAGAAGCCCAAGCCCAAGCGCCGCCTCTGGGGTCTGCTGCCGCCCGCCCGCTGACGGGGCTTCCGCGTTCGCGCGTTGATCGTTTGCCATGCGCGGCTGTGTGGCCTACCCTTGCGCCGATCGCGGCTGTGCGGACGCGCGCCGCGCTACCTGGAAGGGACATGCCATGAAGGCGGCAATCTTCGACCCCGACAATCAGGAGAAAGACGGCGACCGCTCGGTGCTCGAGGTGCACGACATCGATGTGCGCGACCCGGAGCCGGCCGAGGTGCTGGTGCGCACGACGACCAGCGGCGTCTGCCACAGCGACCTGCACTTCGTCGACGGCAAGTGGGCGGCCGCCTTCGGCGGGCTGCCCGCGGTGCTCGGCCACGAGGCCGCCGGCGTGGTCGAGAAGGTCGGCGACGACGTGACCTACGTCCAGCCGGGCGACAACGTGATCATGTCCTTCCGCCCGTTCTGCGGCGACTGCTACTGGTGTCTGCGCGGCGAGCCGAACCTCTGCCCCGCGCCCAACGACGCGGCGCTCTCGCGCAACCGGCTGACCTGGGACGGCCGCCCGGTGGTGCAGATGGCCTCGGTCGGCTCGTTCGGCGAATACATGCTGACCACGCAGGCCGGCGTGCTGAAGATCCCCGAAGACATCCCGCCGGCCGAGGCGGCGCTGGTCGGCTGCGGCGTGATGACCGGCGTCGGCGCGGCGCTCTACACCGCCAAGGTGCCCGGCGGCGCGATCGTCGCGGTGATCGGCTGCGGCGGCGTGGGGCTGAACGTGATCCAGGGCTGCAAGATCGCCGGCGCGAGCCAGATCATCGCGGTCGACATCCTCGACAACAAGCTCGAGATGGCGGAGAACTTCGGCGCGACCAGCACGATCAACGCCTCCAACGTGGATGCGGTCGAGGCGGTCAAGGAAATGACCGCCGGCGACGGGGTGGAGATCGCGTTCGAGGCGATCGGCAACGTCAACGCCGCGCGGCAGGCCTGGGACATGGTGCGCGCGGGCGGCACGGCCTGCATCGTGGGGATGATGCCGCTCGGTTCGGAGGTCAGCCTGCCGGGCCCCGAGTTCCTGCAGGAGAAGAAGGCGATCGGCTGCATGTACGGCAGCACGCGCTTCCGCGAGCACATGCCGAAGCTGCTCGACCTCTACCGCCAGGACAAGCTGGACCTGACCGGGCTGGTCAGCCGCCGCTTCGAGCTGGGCCAGATCAACGAGGCCTTCGCGGCGATGCAGAACGGCGAGGTCGCCCGCGGCGTGCTGGACATCTCGCAGCCCTAGCCGCCCGCGGAGCCAGGCGCGAACGCCGCCGCCCGCAGGGGGCGGCGTTCGCGTACCGTGGATGTCGGAGGCCGCGGCGCGCCATGCAGCTGAACGACCAGATGGAGGCAATGTCGTTCGCGTACATCAGCGCGGTCGGCGCTGGGGCCGGGTTTGACGTGAGATATCCCCGGCGAGACCGCGGCAGCATTGATGGGTCTGTTCACTCTGAAGATCCGCCCTTTGCGGAGTTTCAGTTTCAAGCCAAGGCAACCAGTGCCGACCTAATCGCCGGGCGCGAGATCAGGTTCCCCTTGCCAGTCAAGAACCAGCGTGATCTTGCAGTTCGATCCACCGTCCCGCGCGTCCTCATCGTGATGCTGCTACCAACAGACACCGGGGAGTGGCTCGAGCAGATGACGGACGAACTCTGTGTGCGCAAATGCGCTTACTGGACGACCTTGGAAGGCCAAGAGCCGTCGCCGAACCGGCATACTGTGACAGTGTCCGTGCCACTCGTGAACGTATTCGACGTGAGTGCGGCGCAGCGTCTCATAGCCGAGGCGGAAGGCAGGCAGATGCAATGAGCGTCGCAATCTACGGCGAACGGGCACTCCGTGAAGTCTCGTCGGCGATGCTCCGCGCGTACTTGACAGCGAACGGATGGATCCAGGTGGCCGACTGGGCAGATCGCGCCACGGTCTACAGCCAAGACGAATCAGGCGCGCAGCCGCGGATCGTGGTTCCGGTAACCGAAGCGTTCGCCGATTACCCCGATCGGGTTCTCGACGCGCTGGAATTCCTCGAGCAGGTTGAAGAGCGCCCCGCCTTTGACGTCCTGAATTCCATTACCGCGGTCGCCGCCGATCGGTTCCGGATCGCCGCTCCCGGAGCCGCCGACCCTATCTCGCTGCATGAAGCCGCGCATCTGCATCAAGAGGCGAATGCGCTGCTGAATGCCGCCGCCCGCGCAACGGACAAGCCGCGAGCTGCGTACGGCGGCAGGTTGAGCAGCCAAGTGTCCCAGTTCTTGGAAGGGGTGCGCCCCGTATCGCCGCCAAGCGGGAAGTTCGAAATCACACTGCACTCTCCGGTCCCGCGAGCCATGGGACAAGCCGACATCTTCAACGGCTCCCGCACCGTACCGTTTGAGCGCCGCGTCTCGAAGCGCTTGTTCGAAGCTTTGGCCTGCCTTAGTCCGCTCATCGCAGACGCCGACGCGACAGACGATGTTGCTGCGTTTGAGGAAGCTGTCCCGCAGGGCATCAGCGCCAATCTGCTGGATGCGATCGCGCATCTCGCGGAACGGGGCGGGCAGCATGGAGCGGGGATCGGCATCCGAGTGCAGTGGGCCGCACTCCGCCCTGTCCCTGATCCGAAGCCGTTGGAGTACCAGTTCAGCCCGCAAGCTGCGACTGTGCTCGATGCGGCGTCGCAACACCTACGTGCAAAAGCGCCCGATCTCGACCAGCACCTCATCGCGGATGTGGTCCACCTCAGCAGCGAATACGGTGAGTCGTTCGATGGTCAGGCGGTGCTCATGGCCAACCTTGGCGGTGGATCGGTCGCTCTGCGCACCGTCTTCAGCGAAGCCGACAAAGTCAAGGTGATTGATGCGTTCAAACGTGGAATCTTCATCGAAGTCGATGGCGATGTCGCGCGCACCGGTAGGCGTCGCGAGCTGCGCAACCCGCGCAATGTGCGGCTGATCGAGGGGCCGGGCGAGTGACCGACTTCGACGCCTGGCTGCCGCCCCGCGCGGCGCGGCGCGCTGGCCGCCGCGGTAGCCCCGCCGACGCTCTGCGCCAGATCCCCGACCGCGCCCGCATCGTCGTACCCGCGCTCTCCGGCACGCCGCTCGGACTGCTCGCCGCGCTTGACGAGCTGCGCGGCGGCTGGGCGGAGCTCGAGCTCGCCTGCGGCAGCCTGCTGGCCCCGATCGCCCCGCTTGACCACATCGGCGCACCCTTTCGCTTCTCCACCTACCAGACCAGCGCGGCCCTGCGGCCCGCGGAGGAGGCCGGCTGCCTCGAACACATCCCAGCGTCCTACGCGCAGGTGCCGACGCTGTTCGCGCCCGACGGCGCGCTGCCCGCCGATGCCGTGCTCGCGCAGGTCTCCCCGCCGGGGCCCGACGGACGCCACTCGCTGGGCGCATCGGTCGGCGGCATCGTCGACGTAATCCGCACCGCGCCGCTGGTGATCGGCCAGATCAACGCCAACCTGCCCTACAGCTTCGGCGCGGGCGAGCTCGAGCCCGAAGAGTTTGACTGGCTGGTCGAGCTCCACAGCGAGGTGCCCCAACTCCAGCGCGCCGAACCTGGCCCGGTCGAGCGACAGATCGCCGAGCAGGTCGCCACGCTGGTGCCCGACGGCGCGACGCTGCAATTCGGGCTCGGCGGCGTGCCCGAAGCGATCATGGGGCTGCTCGGCGCGCGCGCCGACCTCGGCGTCCACTCCGGCCTGATCAGCGACGGCATCATCGGGCTACATAAGAGCGGCGCGCTGACCGGCGCGCGCAAGGCGACCGCGCCCGGACTGATCATCACCACCGAGGCGGCCGGCAGCGCCGACTTCTACCGCTGGCTGCACCGCAACGAGGCCGTGCGGCTCGCGCCGGCCGGCTATACCCACTCGCTGCTCGTGCTCGCGCAGCAGAGCGGCTTCGTCGCGATCAACTCAGCCGTGCAGGTCGCGCTCGACGGCTCGGTCAACGCCGAGAGCGTCGGCGGGCGGCAGATTTCCGGCCCCGGCGGCCAGCCCGACTTCGCCGCCGGCGCGCAACTCAACGGCGGACTCAGCGTGATCGCGCTGCCCGCCACCGCCGCCCGCGGGCGCGTCTCGCGGATCGTCCAGCGGCTCGACCCCGACGCGACCGTGACCACCCCGCGCTATCTGGCCGATGTCGTGGTCACCGAGCACGGCGCCGCGTGGCTGCGCGGGCGCACGCTGGGGCAGCGGGCCGAGGCCCTGCGCGCAATCGCCGCCCCGCAATTCCGCGCTGAGCTCGGCTGACGGCGGCTGGCTGTGACTGATTGCGCAAAGGGCGCGACGCAAATTGCGACGCCTGCGCGACATCCGTGGACGCGCCCGATGCACACTGCGCCACTTCGCCATATCCTGCGCAAGGATGCACCGTTCCGCACCCAGGAGGAGACCATGCCCGAAGCCATCGAAGACATGCTGGCCAACACCTCGCTGTTCGCCCGCGTCGACCGCGAACACCTCGGCGCCATCTCCGCCTGGGTGCAGATCCAGAGCTTCAACGAAGGCCAGGTGATCGAGCGCGAGGGCGACCTCGGCACCGCGCTTCACGTGATCCGCTCCGGCGGCGTCGACGTCTACCAGGGCTACAACACCGACAACCGGCAGCACCTCGCCTCGTTCGGCGAGGGCGACTTCTTCGGCGAGATGGCGCTGCTGCTGGGTCGCCCGCGCAGCGCCACGATCATCGCCAACGTGCCCACCGAGTGCCTCGTGATCCTGCGCTCCACCTTCGAGGACGAGGCGACCAAGGAAGTGCTCTGGTCGATGCTGCACCACGTCGCGGAGCGGCTCTCCTCCGCCGACGAGCAGCTCGGCGAGCTCGCCTCGCACTAACGCCTCTGCCCCGTCAGAGGGAAGCGGAGACGGCGGCGCCCTACTCCTGCCCGGCGGAAGCGAGCTCAAGCGCTGGAGCGCACCCCGGCGCGGGAACACCCATGCCCGCGCGTTCGTCTGGCTAACACCAGGCTGAGAAAGGGAGTGCGCGATGCGCATCCGGCTCGCTGTGGCGCTGCTCACACTGACTGCCGCCCTACTCTGGGCGGGCTTGGCGTCGGCGGATGGGCCGCTGACGCTGGAGGGGCGGACGGCTTCGAGCCTGACGGTGTCCTGGAGTTGGAGCGGGCAGACGGCTTCAGGCTGGGAGTTGGGCTGGCTGGCGCAGGGGGACGATGCCGCCGCCTGGCGCAGCGTGCGCAAGGGGGCGGCGCAGCGGCGGCACACGATTGGGGGGCTTGAGGCGGGCGTGCGTTACATCGTGCGGGTGCGGGCGCTCGATGCCAACGACCGGCCATTCGCCAGCTTGCAGGGAGCCTTCGCCACATCCTCGGCGGCTACTGCCGGTCAGTCGCTGGATCCGCGTCTCCGGCGCGGCCTTGCCGAACGCCTGACGTTGGAGTTGGAGAGTTCGCGCGAGCTCTGCACGGCGGGCACGCTGACGGAGGTCTCGTGGCAGATCAGCGGCGGAAAGCCGCCCTACGCGCTGCAAATTGAGGGAGTTCCCGTTGACGTAAACGCGGACAACGCGCGGATCAACTGCGGCGCGCTGAGCGAGGCGGAGGCGGCGGATGAGAGTGCGGCGCTGGCTGCCAAGCGGACCAGCGCCGTGGTGACGGACTCGAGGGGCGTGCGGCGGGAGGCGGCGATCGATGTGGCGCGTGCGCGTGCGCTGCCGGCGCCCGATGCTGTCGGAGACATCAGGCCCTATCACGATGCCTTGACCTTCACATGGGGAGGCATTGATGTGTCGCGCTGTTCCACGGCCGAGTGCTATGCGCTGCGTTGGCGGCCGATCGGTGAGGCAACCTGGAGGATAGCGCTGTTCCAGTTCAGCCCCCATGTTTCGGATGCTCTCGACTTCTACATCGACGGACTGTCGAGCGGGAGGAGCTATGAAGCGGCTACGGCAGCGATTCGAGACCGGATCGAAAGCGAGACGCCGGATGCGCTGATCTGGTCGAGCACAGTACGCGGCGTAACGCTGACTGCGCCCACGGGACTGACAGCGACGGCGACGTATGACACGGTCACGCTGCGCTGGGACCGCCAGCCGTCGGCGACGCAGTACAACGTGTGGTTAAACGGCGGGGACGGCGGCCTCAGCAACCACATTACCGACGACGATGAGGCGGCCTGGGGGGACCCAAGCGGCGAGTTTCACGAGGTGGTGTTCCGTGATCTGCCAAGCGGCATGGAATTCACCGCGATTGTCGTATCCGAGTACGCCAGCGACGGCTCCTCGATGGAAGCGACAACGAAGGTTCGTACCCTGCCGATGCCCTCCGACCGCGAAGCGCTGCCGAGAGGTCCACAAAACCTGCGCGTCACGGCGACTCCGACGAGCATCACTGCGACTTGGGACGAGCCCTTCAGTGGAGCGCCGTCCGGCTACATCGTGAGTTTGTACCACCCATCTGTCGAGACGCCTTGGCTTGAGTGGGTGTGGGCTCCTGACCTGACTGTAACTTTCAGCGGGTTGCAATCCAATGTCACCTACCGCCTCGCTGTCGAACAGCTCGGCCCTGTGGCGAATCCTGCTGAAGTCTCCATTGCGACCGGTGATGCACCGCCATCGGCCGCTCAGGGGGCAGCAGGCGATTCGGACGCTGAACAGGAGACTCCGCGCCTCCATTTCTTCCCAACTTGGCCGATGGCTATTGACGGCGACTATGCCATGACCGACGACCCGTTCGAGTGGCGCGCCGGCGACATCGACAACCGCGGAGTGACGGCTTGCGCCGAGACCGCGGCACTGCGCTACAACGCCTACGATGCCGCAGGCGAGGCGGCGAGCGCGGGCAACTATGCCTTTCTCTCCGACTCGGATGGCGCGGCGAGCGTTGTTGCGACTTACGAAGGCCTGCGCGACGGTACGGCGAAACGTCTGCTGATCCACAAGTCCGACGCACAGGGTGTATCACGGGCAACGCTCTACGACGCGGTCGCGGCGGGCGATTTCTTTGAGTGGCGCGAGTCCGACGACTGCTGGGTGCGCTACCGAGTAACCGAAGTTCTACCCGACCCGCCGGGCGCCGCGCCGCGCAAGCTGCTCGCCGTGGAGTGGACGACCTACGCCTTCACCGGCTGTAGCGGAGCGATTGCCGCAGATGCCGCCGTTGCGTTCGACTGGGGACCGCTGCCCGATCTCGGTGGAGTCAGCTTGGCCGTGCCGATCCGCCATGGCCTCTTTCAGCTCACCCCAGAAGACTGGAGCGGGCCGGTCGAGCAATATCCGTTTCGGCCCTGGCCGGGGAATTCCTATGCCAACCCTGTAACAACCGCAGAGCTCGCTGAGGCGCGACGGTTGCCCCACTGGCGCGATCCGACGCTGCCTGCGGGCTGGACGCTCCTGTTGGCCAGCAGCGGAGACTCTTCCTACGATCCGCCCTACGGCTACTGCGCCTTCTGGGCAAACGACCGTGGCTACGGCGGAGTCGAGATCTGCGGCGGTTTCTACCTCGGTCGAGGCCAGCCTTGGGAGTCGTCTCGAAATGCTGGTCGCGCCGTCGTCGAAACTCGGATGATCGCCGGCCGCCCGGCCATCGTCGTGTACAGTCCAGCCGGTCAGAATCACAACCGCTACCGCGTGATTGAGGCTTGGGTCTATGACCCGGCCCCAGATGCCGTGTACAACGTGATGGGCTTCGACTGGACGCTGAACGGAAGCAACGTCGACGCCGTTATTGCGATCGCGCGCAGCTTGTTTGAGGGAGCGGACTAAACGTACGACGCCGATCTTCTCGACGAATGATCTTCCTGCTCGTCCTACAGCCCCACCGTTAAGGGAACTTCCGTCCCCGCCCGTTCGTCTTGCTACGATCAACGCAGGAGGACTCCGATGCGCGTCCGGCTCGCTGTGGCGCTGCTCGCACTGAGCGCGGCCCTGCTCTGGGCGGGCTTGGCGTCGGCGGATGGCCCGCTGATGCTGGAGGGGCGGACGGCTTCGAGCCTGACGGTGTCCTGGAGTTGGGGCGGGCAGACGGCTTCGGGTTGGGATCTCGCCTGGCGGGCGCGGGGCGACGATGACGCTGCCGCCTGGCGCTCAGTGCGCAAAACCGCCGCCCAGCGGCGGCACACGATCGAGGGGCTTGAGGCCGGCGTCCGCTACATCGTGCGGGTGCGGGCGCTCGATGCCAACGACCGGCCATTCGCCAGCTTGCAGGGAGCCTTCGCCACATCCTCGGCGGCTACCGCCAGCCAGTCGTTGGATCCGCGTCTCCGGCGCGGCCTCGCCGAACGCCTGACGCTGGAGTTGGCGAGTTCGCGCGAGCTCTGCACGGCGGGCACGCTGACAGAGGTTTCGTGGCAGATCAGCGGCGGAAAGTCGCCCTACGCGCTGCAAATTGAGGGAGTTCCCGTTGACGTAAACGCGGACAACGCGCGGATCAACTGCGGCGCGCTGAGCGAGGCGGAGGCGGCCGACGAGGATGCGGCGCTGGCCGCCAAGCGGGTCACGGCGACGGTGACCGACGCCAGGGGCGTGCGGCGGGAGGCGGCGCTCGATGTGGCGCGCGCGCGAGCGCTGCCGGCGCCGACCGGCGTTTGGTACCAAACGAACGTGGGCGGCGTCACGGTGTCTTGGGACGAGGTGGAGGGCGCCGGCTCGCAGTCTCCAACGATCGTCTCTGGCAATGACAGGCGGCGCGTGACCGGCGTGATGCGAACACGCGCCAGCCGCGACGGCGCCGCGTGGAGCTATCAGACCGTTACGCGCCTCTATGCCGACGAATGGGACCTCGGTCCGACCTCTGGTGTCCGGGTGTTGTCCGTAGCGGCGGTGCGGCATCCCCTGGAAACTGAGACGCCGAGCGCGCTGAACTGGAGCGACGATCTGGAGTACGCATCGACGACGCTGGCTCAGAACGTGACGCTCACGGCGACGCACGACACGGTGACAGCATCCTGGGACCGCCAGCCTTACGCCGGCGGCCAGCAAGTGCTGGTTACGCTGCACAAGCGAAGCCAAGTGGATCGTCGCGGCGATCTCCGCGCCAGTGGCTACCGCTTCCTACAACTGTGGGAACAAGAAGGTGTTGGCGGTCGCCATAGAGTGACCTTCTCCCATCTCCCACCCGACACCGACTTGCGTCTTGCGATCGAGATGCACCACTACACAGGCGATGCGGAGGAGCCCGACTACTCCCCCGACACCACTTCGCACAATGTGCGTACCCTGCCGGCGCCCGCCGGCTGGGTACCCGTGCCCGCCGGCCCGCAGAATCTCCGCTATACAGAGGCGAACGGCTCGATAACCGTCACGTGGGACGATCCGTACTCCAACGCCGAACCAAACTGGTTCTTGACGATCGAGAATCCACTCACCGGAGCTCGATGGGTCACATGGGTCTCAGGGACATCATGGCGCTTGCCGGCTGATCTCGTCGTGCTGCCGGATACGCAGTATCGAGTCACTGTCGAGCATATCGACGTGGTCGTCGGTTCGGCTTCGATTCTGTTCAGGACGCCACCTGCGTCGGCGACCGGCCATGCTGAGCCACCGGATACACCAGACATTTCGCCGCGAGAGCTCCGGCTGCGAGCGTTGCGCACCTTCTTCCCGATCTGGCCAATGGCTATTGACGGCGACTACGCCATGACCGACGACGAACCTGGCGAGTCTGACAAAACTTTCGGCACCGTTGCAACCGACAGCCGCGGGGCGACGCCCGATGGGACCACGGTCCTGCGCTACAACGCCTAAGACGCCGCGGGCGAGGCGGCGAGCGTTGTTGCGACCTACGAAGGCCTGCGCGACGGCACGGCGTCGCGGCTGTTGATTCACAAGGCTGACGCGCAAGGAATGTCGCGCCCAACACCCGCTCTCCTCCCCAGTTCATCCCTCCCCCTTCCAGGGAAGGGATGAACTGGGTCGCTGGGCGCGTGTGTTCGTTCACTGCTTGGGTTCCTGCCTGCGCAGGAATGACCGAGGGGGCGCAGGAATGACCGAGGGGGCGCAGGAATGACGGAGGGGGCGCAGGAATGACGGATGTGTGAACCCTGTGCAGGAATGACGGGCATGTGAACCCTGCGCAGGAATGGTGGAAGAGTGAACACGCACTCACCGCATGGGTCGCTCCCCCCCTGTGCCCGGCTAGCCGCCGATCGTCGTTGCGCCCAGCGCCTCAACGACCCGCGCCAGCGCCTGCGTGCCCTCTTCGTCCCCGCCCTGCGCCTGGAGTTGGTAGTAGAGCTGGCGCACCAACGCGGTGTTGGGCAGCGGCTGGCGCACATCCTCGCCCGCCTCCAGCGCCAGCCGCAGATCCTTCTGCATCAGCTTGATCATGAAGCCGGGCGCGAAATCGCGGGCGGCGATCCGCGGTCCGAGATTGGACAACTGCCACGAACCCGCCGCGCCCGCGCTGATCGCCTCCAGCATCCGCTCCGCGTCCACGCCCGATTTCTGCGCCAGCGCCAGCGCCTCGCAGACGCCCAGCAGCGCGCCCGCAATCGCGACCTGGTTGCAGAGCTTCACCGTCTGCCCCGCGCCGATCGGACCGCAGTGCGTGATCGTCTTGCCCATCGCTTCGAGGATCGGCCGGCAGCGCTCCAGCGCATCGGCCTCGCCGCCCACCATGATCGAGAGCGTCCCCGCCTTCGCGCCCGTATCGCCGCCCGAGACCGGCGCGTCAAGCAGCTGCACGCCGCGCTCCGCCAGCCGCGCCCCGATCTCCCGCGTCACCGACGGGCTGATCGTGCTCATGTCGATCACCACCGCGCCCGCCGCCAGCCCGCCGATCGCCGCACGCTCGGCCTCGCCGCCCGGTCCGTCGACCAGCACCTCCCGCACATCGCCGCTGTCGGTCACGATCGTGATCAGCACATCCGAAGCCTCGGCGACCGTGCGCGGCGACTCGGCCGCGACCGCGCCCAGCGCCGTGCAGGCGTCGACGCCCGCCCGGCTGCGGTTCCAGACCGTCGGCGTGTAGCCCGCCGCGATCAGGTTGGCCACCATCGGACGCCCCATGATGCCGAGACCGATAAAGCCCACTCGCTCGCCGTTCGCTGCCATGCAAATCCCTCCGCTTGACGATGCTCCGCGCTCGGCGGCTATGGTAAGCCTGCATGCCGCTGTATCTGGCCATCGGGCGTTGGACCGACGACCCCGCCGCGCGCGAGAGCGCGGCGGAGGCGCTGGCCGCGCTCGAGCAATCGGCGCGAATGACCGGCGGGCGGCTGGTCGAAGCGCTGCTGCTCGACGCCGACGAGCTGGCGCTGATCATCGAGACGCCCGACGCGCCCTCGCTGACGCGAATCCAGCTCGAGGCGCAGGATCGCGGCATCCAAATCCGCGCCCGCCCGGCGCTCCCGCGCAGCGAAGCCGAAGCGCTCGACCGCGCCCACCGCCAACGGCGATCCGCATCGGATTGAACAAGGAGACCGCAATGACAAACGAGACCCGCTGCGAAGAAATGCGCGCCGAGCGCAAGCGGCTCAACGAACTCGCCGACAGCCTGCCCGGCCGCCTCCCGCCCGAGCCGGGCCAACCGCTCGGCCCCGGCAACCCCGAGCTGCGCCAAATCTACGACCGCATCAACGACCTCCGCAAAGAACTCCTGTCCCTGGGCTGCGATCCCTAAGGCCTGTTCACACTTGCCGCCAACCGCTACCCACACCCCGCGCACCCCTTCCCCAATTCATCCCTCCCCCCTTCCAGGGGAGGTTAGGTGGGGGGTGGGAGGCCGCGCGCGTGCAACAGCCGCTCTCCAACACCCCAACCGCCCACCCAAGCTCGCATCGGCCACCCACGCGCCCTCCCCGTCACCCCACGCGCCCTCTCCGCCGTTCCTGCGCCCCTCCCCGTCATTCCTGCGCTCCTCCCCGTCATTCCTGCGCAGGCAGGAACCACCGCACACCCAACCCTTTGGAAGGGGGGAGGGATGAATTGGGGAAGGGGCGGGTAGTGAGCGCGATTAGCGCGAACAGGCCCTAGCGCTGGAGCGGGGGCAGCCGGCCCAGCAGCCGCTCCGTGGCCGCCGCAACCTCCCGGACCGCCTGCTCGAAGGCGGGGGCGTTGCGCTGCGACGGCTGGCGCATGCCGGAGACCTTGCGCACGAATTGCAGCGCCGCCTCCTCCACCTCCTGCGGCGGCGTCTCGCCCTCGCGCGTGCGCAGACGCTTGATGCTGCGGCACATCGCAGTCTGCCTTTCGCCGCCTAGAACCCGGAGAACCTGGGCTCGCGGCGCTCGACGAAGCTCTGCACGCCCTCGATGCGGTCGAACGACTCCTGCACCAGCGGCAGCACCGCGCCGGAGATTTCGAGCGCGCTTTCGTAGTCCAGGTTGGCCGTGCGGTAGGCCATCAGCTTGCCCACTTTCTGCCCGATCGGCGGGCCCGCCTCGACCTCTTCGGCGAACTCCAGCAGCCGCTGCTCGAAATCCTCGGCCGGCACGAGGTAGTTGCTCACGCCCGCTTCGTGGCCTTCCTCCGCGCTCATGAAGCGCCCCGTGAACATCATCTCCATCGCCTTGCGCCAGCCGATGATCTTGGGAATCGCCCAGAAGCCGCCCAGGTCCGCGTAGAGCCCGCGCTTGACATAGGCGACCTGGTAGCGCGCGTTGGTCGAGGCCACCGCGAGATCGGCGAGGCAGGCCATGTCGAAGCCGGCCCCCACGCAAGCGCCGTTGACCCCGGCGATCACCGGGATGTCCAGCCGCCGCAGCTCGGCGAAAGTCTTCGTCTCGTAGCGGAAATTGAGCCGCCCGCCCTCGTTGTCGACGTGACCCTGTGGCGCGGGCGAGCCGACCAGCGGATCGGGGTTGCGATCCCAGAAATCGGTCTGGCCGCGCCCCGCGCCGGCGTGATCCATCCCGGCGCAGAAGCCGCGCCCCTTGCCCGTGATCACCAGCACCCGCGCGGTGCGATCCATCCGCAGCGTCGTCAGCGCGTCGTACAGCTCCTCCAACAGCGGAAAGGTGAGCGCATTGAGCTTCTCCGGGCGGTTCAGCTCGAGCCAGGCGATGCCGTCGTGGTTGCCTTTGCGCTCCAGGGTGATGAATTCGTAGGCCATGCGGTACTCCGTTCGTCAGTCGATTCTGGGCAGCACGTCGTTGGTGAAGCGCACGAACGAGTCGTGCGAAAAGGGGGCGATGATCAGGTAGTTGAGCGCGATCGTCTCGCGCAGCTCGGCGATCGTGTCCGCCACTTTGCTCGCCGAGCCGTGAATCACGACATCGTCGACGTAGCGCTGCACCGGGTCCACGCCGCGCCCGGCGTCGTCGCGCGGGGCGACGCCGACCTTCCGCACTTTGCTGCCGGCGCCGTAGGAGCCGACCGTCCACTGCGCGCCGTTGCGGGCGATCGCTTCGGCCTCAGCGTCCGTTTCGGCGACGGCGATCAGCCGCGCCATCGGCAGCGTGCGGCCCTCGATCGTCTGGCCGGCGCGCTCCAGCGCGCGGATGTAGCGGCGGCGCTTCTCGCCGATCTCGGCGTGCGCCGCATGCGGATCCATCAGGATCGAGTAGCCCTGCTCGCCCGCCCAGTCGAGCGCGTCGTCCGAGCCCGCGGCGACCCAGAAGGGCGGCGTCGGCTGCTGCTGCGGCTTGGGCAACACCTCGATCTCGTCGAAATCGTAGTAGTCGCCATGCCAGGTCACGCGCTCGTTGCGCCAGGCTTCGAGCACGATCTGCACGCTCTCGCGGAAGCGCGGATAGGACTCCTCCACCGGCACGTCGAACGCGCGAAACTCGGTCTGGTCGAAGCCGCGCCCCGCGCCCCAGTTGACCCGCCCGCCCGAGAGCACATCGAGCAGCGCCACCTCCTCGGCAATCCGCAGCGGGTGGTAGAACGAGGCCAGCGTGACCGCCGTGCCGATGCGGATGTTCTGCGTGCGCCCCGCCACGTGCATGCCCATCAGATGCACCGAGGGGCAGACGCTGTAGGTGTTGAAGTGGTGCTCGGCCAGCCAGACGCAGTCGTAGCCCGTCTCGTCCATCACATCGATCCGCTGCAACGCCCGCTCGTAGACGGTCGGCAAGGGCACGCGCCGCCCCGGCCAGGAGAAGAATTGCAGCACCCCATAGCGGAGCGCCCCGCGGCCGTTCGCGTCAGACACGCCCCACAGCCTAAAGCCTGCGCCCCCTCCCCGTCATTCCTGCGCAGGCAGGAACCTGCGCCCCTTTCCGTCATTCCTGCGCAGGCAGGAACCTGCGCAGGCAGGAACCCACCCGCCTCACACATCTCCCGCTCCCACCCCTTCCCCAATTCATCCCTCCCCCCTGGAAGGGGGGAGGTTAGGTGGGGGGTGGAACGCCGCGAGCGCCACCGTCGCCGTCTCACACCCCGATCGCCATCCCCCCCCCCCCCCACCGTCATTCCTGCGCCCCTTTCCGTCATTCCTACGCCCATCCCGTCATTCCTGCGTAGGCAGGAACCCACCCGCCTCACACATCTCCCGCTCCCTCCCCCTCCCCAATTCATCCCTCCCCCCTCTCAGGGGGGAGGCTAGGTGGGGGGTGGGAGGCAACGAACCAGCACCAACCCCACGCCACGCCGCCAACACGCACCCGACCAATCCCCCCCCGCCCTCCGTCATTCCCGCGCCCCCTCCCTCGTCATTCCTGCGCAGGCAGGAACCCACCCGCTTCACACATCTCCCGCTCCCTCCCCCTCCCCAATTCATCCCTCCCCCCTCTCAGGGGGGAGGTTAGGTGGGGGGTGGGAGGCAACGAACCAGCACCAACCCCACGCCACGCCGCCAACACGCACCCCACCAACCCCCCGCCCTCCGTCATTCCTGCGCAGGCAGGAACCGCTCAGGGCGACCGCGTCGCCGGCGCTTGGCCGTCGGTGTTGTCGCCCCAACAGGCGATCGTCCCGTCGGTCTTGATGCCGCAGGTGTGCTGATGTCCCGCCGCGACTGCTGTGTACGTTCCCGCCGCAACTGTGGTCTGGCTGTTGGTGTTCAGACCCCAGCAGTGGACCGCCCCGGTGCTGCGCAGCCCGCAGGTGTGGTTGCTACCGGCGCTGACGGCGGTGAACGTGCCCGTCTGCGCGGCGGTCCGACCGCTAGCGCTGTTGCCCCAACAGTGAATTGCTCCCGTGCTGCGCAGCCCGCAGCTGTGCGAGCCGCCCGCGCTGATGGCGGTGAACGTGCCCGTCTGCGCGGCAGTCTGGCCGCTGGTATTTCTTCCCCAGCAGTGGATGGCTCCCGTGCTGCGCAGCCCGCAGCTGTGGCTGCCGCCGGCGCTGACAGCGGTGAACGTGCCCGTCTGCGCGGCTGTCTGGCCGTTCCCGCTGGCTCCCCAGCAGGAAATCGCGCCGCCGCTCGCCAGCGCGCACGTATGCGACGCATCGGATCCGTTGCCAAGCGCCGTGAAGCTGCCTGAGGGCGCGGTCGTGCGGCTGTTGCCGCTGTACCCCCAGCACACGATCGCGCCGCTGCTGCGCAGTGCGCAAGTGTGCGACCCGCCCGCGCTCAAGGCGGTAAACGTGCCCGTCGGGGCGGTCGTGCGGCTGTCGGCGCTATCGCCCCAACAGTCGATCGTCCCCGTGCTGCGCAACGCGCAGGTGTGGGACCAGCCCGCGCTGACTGCGGTGAAGGTGGTTGGTGTGGGAGTCGGCGTCGGCGTGGGAGTTGGCGTGGGCGTCACAGGGTCCGGCGTTGCCCCGCCCTCGTCGCCGCCCGAACTATCCGCGTCGGTCCGAGTAGCCGTGGTCGGCGCGAGCTCCGCAATCAGCTCAGGCAAACGATCATCCTGCCCGCCCCAACACCTCGCGCCCGCGCGACCCAACGCGCAGGAGTGACGCATTCCCGCGCTCACAGCGACATAGCGCCCGGATGGAGCGTTGGACTGCCCGTAGCGATCGTCGCCCCAGCACTCGATCGCGCCCGACTCCCGCAGCCCGCACGAATGCCACGCGCCGGCGCTGATCTGGCTGAAAACGCCCGACGGCGCATTGAGTTGGCCGAAGTTGTTCAACCCCCAGCACTCAACCGCGCCGTTCTCGCGCAGCGCGCAAGAGTGGGTGGTGCCACTGCTTACCTGCGTGAAGACCCCCTCAGGCGCGTCAGCGCGCCCAAGACTGCCGCGGCCCCAACAGGCAATTTCGCCCGAAACGCGCAGTCCGCAAGCGTGCAGATAACCCGCGCTGACCGCGCTGAATTCCCCCTCCGGCGGCTCCGCCTGCCCATAATCGAGCACGCTGCGCCCGAAGCTGCTGGTTCCCCAGCACTCGAGCTCACCTGCCTCGCGCACCCCACAGGCGAACTGCCATCCGACGGCGACATCGCTGAACGCGCCTTCAGGCGCGTTCGAGTCGCCGCCCCAACAGACGACTTCCCCGCTCCCCCGCCGAATTGCGCAATTGTGCCAGTCGCCGGCGCTCACCGCCGCGTAGCGGCCTTCAGGAACATCGCGCAGCTCGGCGGAGTTGCCGCCCCAACAGCGAATCACCCCGTCATCGCGCAATGTGCATTGATGCTCGCCGCCCGCATCAAGCGCCAGATAGCGGCTGGTGGATCCGGGCGTAGCGGCCTGGGCAAGAGTCAGAGCGGCGAGCAGGAGCGCGCCGATCGCGAGGGCGATCGGGAGGAATTTATCCCCCCCCCCCCCCCGATCGGGCAAGCGCCGCCAACACGCGGCAAGCGCGCTGGCCGGCGGTCAGAGAGTCGGCACCATGCATCACGCCCATCACTCTACACCAGCGTGGCGCTTTCGTCATAGCGGTGCTTGGGGCGCGGGGGAGCTGGGCGCGGGGCTTGGTGCTCGGCGCGGCGAGATACCCGCGGCAAGCGCGGGTATGACGGATCTGGGGCGCGGGTGTGGCGGAGCTCTTTCGCGTGGGTGTGACGGCGTTGGGGTGCGGCGGGGGTGGGGCAGGGGGGAGGTGGGGAAGTGGCTTGGGTGCTGAGTTCGGCGAGATACCCGCGGCAAGCGCGGGGATGGCGGAGCTCTTTGCGCGGGTGTGGCGGAGCTCTTTCGCGTGGGTGTGACGGCGTTGGGGTGCGGCGGGGGTGGGGCGTGGGGGAGGTGGGGAAGTGGCTTGGGTGCTGAGCTCGGCGAGATACCCGCGGCAAGCGCGGGTATGACGGAGCTCTTTGCGCGGGTGTGGCGGGGGGTTAGAGCCACTGCCGGAGTTGGGCGCGGGTGGCATTCGCGCCGCTGATCACGATCACGATTCGCTTGCCCTGGAGACGCTCTTGAGCCTGCTCGGCGGCGGCCACGGCGACTGCCCCGGCGGGCTCGGCGATGATGTGCTGGGCGTCCCAGAGCAGGCCGATCGCCTCGATGATTTGGGCGTCGTCGACCAGCAGAAAGTCGTTGAGCGAGGCGCGCAGGATGCCCAGCGCGAAGGGGAAGGGCACCGCGGTGGCGATGCCTTCGGCGATGCTCGCGTTGGGGCGCGGCTCGACTGCGCCGGAGCGCCAGGCGTCGTGCGCGGCGGGCGACTGCGCGGATTGCGCGGCCCAGATTTCGGCGCGGTGCGCCAGACCGTCGCGCACGGTCGCCCAGCCCGACGCGCCGGTGCCGCCGCCCAGCGGGAGGATCACGAGCTCGGTCTCGGGCTGCTGCTCTTCAAGCACTTCGAGCGCGGCCGTGGCGACGCCGGCGATCAGCAGCGGCTCGTCGACGGGTTCGACGTAGCGCGCGCCGCGCTCGGCGGCGAACTCCTCGGCCTGCGCGCGGGCCGCGTCGAAGCGCTCGCCGACCAGCTCGACCGCGCCGCCCAGACGCTCGATCGCGGCGATCTTGTCGGTGTTCGCGTCGGTCGGCATGAAGATTGTGGCCTGCGCGCCGACCGAGGCGGCGGCGAAGGCGAGCGACTGCCCATGATTGCCGGTCGAGGCGGTGACCAGTCCGCGCGCCAACTCCTCGCCGCTGAGGCGGCTGACCAGGTGCAGCCCGCCGCGCACCTTGAACGCGCTGGTCGGCGTGACGCATTCGAGCTTGAGCGAGACATGCGCGCCCCAGCGCTGCGAGAGCGCGACGCTGTGGACCAGCGGCGTGGGCAGCGGCAGGCGCTCGCCGATGATCGCGGCGGCGCGGCGCGCATCGTCGAGCGTGGGCGCGATCAGCTGGTCGCTCGGCTGGTCGGTCATGAGCGGTACTTCGCGCGCTGGGCGTCCTGCAGGCCTTCAATCGTTTCGGCGCTGCGGAAGTAGATGTCGGGCGGGTCCCAGCCGTTGAGCCCGGCGTAGGTGTCGATCTGGCTGCGGTGGTGAATGTCGTGTTCGAGCATCATCATCAGCACGCGCCAGCCGGCCAGCGAGCCGTCGGGCGTGTCGATCATCGGCACCTGGCGGGCGAGGCCGCCGGAGCCGACCTCGCCCACCAGCTCGCAGAAGCGCTCGAAGCTGGCGTCGAGCGCGGGCGCCCAGAGCTCGGCGCGGCTCACGTCGGGCGGTTCGGGCGAAATCCAGCCTTCGAGCCGGTAGGCGCTGGCGAAGTAGAGCCGCGAGCCGCACATGTGGCCGATCAGCTTGTTGATCGACCAGGCGTTTTCGCCCTCGCCGCCGCTCGGCGTCCAGCCGTCGGCCTCGGGCGGCAGCGCGGTCACGTCGCGCACCGCGCGGCGGTTGACCGAGCGGAAGTAGCGCAGGAAGCCGTCGAGATCGCTGAACATTGGACGCCTTTCGTTTTGCTGACCGGTCGTCAGGCCTGGCGGACCGGCAGCACGAGCTGCTCCTGCTGCCTGTCTGGCTCAATAGCCGGCTCAATGGCCGGCTCGCGGGGCAGCAGCAGGTCGGGGTCGTCGTTGCGGACGGAGTTGACGCGCGGCGAGACGGCGGCGCTGGTGAAAGCGTCGTCGGGCGCGGCGGCGAGCAGCGAGCGCAGCCGCGCGGGGTCGGTCAGGCGCGGATCGAGCCAGGCGTCGAGCCGCTCGTTGGGCAGCACGACGGGCATCCGCTCGTGGATCGCGGCGAGTTGCTCGTTGGCGGCGGTGGTGATGATCGTGAAAGTCGTGATCGGCTGGGCGGCGTCGCCGCCCCCGCCGTCGCGCGGCGTCCAGCGCTCGTAGAGGCCGGCGAAGAGGAACGGCTCGCCGTCGGGGCGGTGGATCCAGTGGGGCTGGCGCTGCTCTTTGGGCCCGGTCCACTCGAACCAGCCGTCGGCCGGCACGACGCAGCGGCGGCGCTCGAAGGCCGGCTTCCAGACGCGCGACGACTCCAGGCTTTCGCAGCGCGCGTTGATCTGCCGCGCGGCGCGTTTGGCGTCCTTCGCCCAGCTGTTGATCAGCCCCCAGTTGGCGTGCTCGGCCGCGAAGTCCTCGCGCTCGAAGCGCACGATCAGGTGCTCGTTGGTCGGGGCGATGTTGTAGCGCGGGCGGTAGCGCAGCGACTCGAAGATGAGCGGCGGCAGCTGGTAGGCCGCCGCCGCGGCGTCCAGCGCGTCAACGGTGAGGGTGAAACGTCCGCACATCGCAGGAGCAGTGTATCGCGCCCGCTGGCGTTAGGCTGAGCTGCATCCTGCGTGTGCTCGGATGCCGACGGCGGCGAAAGGACTTGCGAACGATGGCGACCGTGATGCTCGAGAAGCGCGACGACGGCGTGGCGCTGATTACGCTCAACCGCCCGGAGCGGCTGAACGCCTTTGGCGAGGATCTGATTGCGCGGCTGGTGGGCGCGCTGGAGGAATGCGAGGACGATCCGGATGTGCGCTGCGTGGCGCTGACCGGCGCGGGGCGCGGCTTCTCGGCGGGCGCGGACATCAACAACATGAGCGCGAGCGGCGATCGCCCGCGCCCCGGCCCGGGCGTGGGCAACCGGGTCGGGCACCGCAACCAGGTGCAGACCTCGGGCATGCTGCACGAGATGGGCACGCCGACGGTGGCGCTGGTCAACGGCCCGGCCGCGGGCGGCGGGCTGGGCCTGGCGCTGGCGACCGACTTCCGGATCGCCTCGGACCGCGCCCGCTTCGTCACCGCGTTCCGCAACATCGGCGTCTCGGGCGACTACGGCTGCGCCTGGTTCCTGCAGCGGATGGTGGGCATCACCAAGGCGCGCGAACTGCTGATGCTCGACCGGCGGATCGACGCCGAAGAGGCGGCGGCGCTGAACATCGTCACCGAGGTCGTGCCGCATGACGAGCTGATCCCCCGCGGGCTGGAGTTCTGCCGCGAGATCGCGCAGGGCCCCACGGCGGTGCTGGCGATGATGAAGTGGACGCTGAACTTCGGCGCGAACGCGAACCTCTCGGACTCGCTCTACCAGGAAGGCGCGCATGTCGCGCTGTCGTTCACGGGCGAGGACAACAAGGAAGCGGCGCAGGCGTTCCTGGAGAAGCGGCAGCCGGTCTTCGTCGGGCGCTGAGCGGGTAATCCGCGAATTGGCCCTTAAAGACCGAACCCGGGGCGCAGGAAGCCCCGGGTCGGCCCAGGAGGCAGAACGGGGTGAGCGAGAAACCCCGTCCTGTGGTGATCTCGCCGGGCGGAGCCCGACGCGATTCCCTCGTTGGGAGGGGCCACGGCGACGGGGCGATGCGCGGATTGCGCGCAGGCGCGTTCAGCAAAATCGCCAGCCGCGAAGATGCGCAGCCGGCGACCGATGACGCGCTACTCCCTCGGTCGCCTACGGGGTTAGCTGACGGGTTCGGCGCGAGAGAGTGCGCCGCGGAGCTTGCGCTCCGTTCACCCCGTCGCCGCGCGGTTGCCCGTGCGGCGAGTTTGGGTCCCCCGCTCCCCAACAGCCAAAGCCGTCGGGGATTCGGCCCAATATTCAGTTGTGACGACAGCGTAGCAGATCCCGCCGCGTTCTGTCAGCAAGCCGGCAAGCGGCCAAGAAACCCTGCCGCCCCCACCACCCTCAGATCCGCTCCGCCTCTCCCCCAATTCATCCCTCCTCCCCAGTTCATCCCTCCTCCCCAGTTCATCTCTCCTCCCCAGTTCATCTCTCCTCCCCAGTTCATCTCTCCTCCCCAGTTCATCTCTCCTCCCCAGTTCATCTCTCCTCCCCAGTTCATCTCTCCTCCCCAGTTCATCTCTCCTCCCCAGTTCATCTCTCCTCCCCAGTTCATCTCTCCTCCCCAGTTCATCTCTCCTCCCCAGGGTCTGTTCACGCTTCCGCCGTTCCTGTTCACACTCCCGTCATTCCTGTTCACACTCCCGTCATTCCTGCGCAGGCAGGAACGCGGGCGCGGTGGCTGCGGGTTCCTGCCTATGCCCTGTTTCGTCATTGCTGCGCTTCTCTTCGTCATCCCTGCGCTTCCTTTCGTCATTGCTGCGCTTCTCTTCCGTCATTCCTGCGCAGGCAGCAACGGGGGTGGGGGTGCGCGGGGGTGGTGAGGGAAGCGCGCGGTGGTTCCTGCCTGCGCAGGAATGACGGAAGAGAATGGCGCGATCGCGCGCCGCTCAGTCCGCTTTGCGGGCCGTGTGCAGGGCTACGGCGCCGCCGGCGAGGCGGCGGTAGGAGGTTTGGGCTGCGCCGGCGGCGCGCAGCATTGCGGACAGCTCGTCGGCGCTGGGGTAGCCGGCCAGCGAGTTGGGCAGGTAGCGGTAGGCGCTCCAGTCGCCGCTGAGCAGGCCGGCGGCGGGGGTGACGACGCGCTCGAAGCCGAGGCGCAGGACGCGCCCGCGCAGATCGTCGGGCGGGTGCGTGATGTCGAGCGCGACCAGCCGCCCGCCGGGGCGCAGCACGCGCAGCATCTCCTTAAAGCCGGCGGGCAGGTCGACCAGGTTGCGCAGCACGAAGGCGCTGGCGACGACGTCAAAGGCGCCGTCGGCGAAAGGCAGGCGTAGCGCGTCGGCCTGGAGCCAGTCGGCCGTTGCGGGACCGAATTTGGCGCGGGCGCGCTGAAGCATCTCGCCGGCGAAGTCGGCGCCGACGACGGAGGCCGCGCCGGCGGCGCGGAACTCTTGCGAGAGATCGCCCGTGCCCGCGCCCAGATCGAGCACCTGCGCGCCCCGCGGCTGCGTGGCCTGCACCGCCTGCCGCCGCCAGCGGCCGTCGAGACCGGCCGTCATCACCCGATTCATGCGGTCGTACTGCGGCGTCAGGCGGCCGAACATCGCCTGGATGGTTCGGGCGCGCTGCTGGCCATGTTGTTGGCCGTGTCGTTGGCTGTGTTGTGGGTCGGCTGGCTCGCAGTTGGGGGGCATGGCTGCTAGCGTAGGGAAACCGACGCTGGAGTCGGTTTTGCAGGAAGCCGCGCGATGCCCAACGCCGTCGAAACCCGCCCGCCGCAGCAGGCCCGCGCCGTGGAGCGGCGCGAACTGCTGCTGCGCTCCGCAACGCGGGTGCTCGCCGAGCGCGGCTTCAGCCGCGCGGGGATGGACGAAATCGCCCGCGCGAGCGGCACCTCCAAGGGCGGGCTCTACTTTCACTTCCCGACCAAGCAGGCGCTGCTGGCGGCGGTGGTGTCGCGCGCCGGCGCGCTGCTCCAGCGGCGCGTGCGCGCTGCCATGGAGCGCGCGGGGGACGATCCGCTGGATCGAGCGGAGGCGGCGCTCTCGGCGCTGTTCGAGGGGCTGTCGGGCCGCCGCGCGGTGGCGCGGGTGCTCAACGAGGCGCTCGCGGCAGGGCCGGAGATTCGCGCGCAGGCGGCGCAGATCGAGGACGAGTTCGCCGCGCTGCTGCGCCCCGAGCTGGAGCGGGCGCTGGCGCTAGGGCGAATCGCGCCGCTCGATCCCGAGCTGGCCGCGCGGGCCTGGGTGGCCATGGCGCAGGGCCTGATCGGCGCGTGGGCGGACGGACGAATTGGCGCGCCGCCGCGCCGCATGCACACGGAACTGCGACGCCTCGCGCTGCGCGGCGCAGGCGTCACGATCGAGAGCGACCAGCACAGCGGCAAGGACCACAAGGAGGAGCGTTGATGTCATATCCGACGGTGACGGTCGAGCGGACGGGCCTGCCCGCCTGGGAGCGGCGCGGGGACTACGGCGACATCCATTACGACGTGGCCGAGGGGATCGCCAAGATCACGATCGCCCGCCCGGAGGTGCGCAACGCCTTTCGCCCGCAGACGCTGTTCGAGCTGCAGCACGCCTTCCACGCCGCGCACGAGGACCAGTCGGTCGGCGTGATCATCCTGACCGGCGAGGGCAAAGAGGCGTTCTGCTCGGGCGGCGACCAGCGCATCCGGGGCGACGGCGGCTACGTGGGCGACGACGGCGTGCCGCGGCTCAACGTGCTGGATTTGCACCGCCAGATTCGCGCGATCCCTAAGCCGGTGATCGCGATGGTGGCGGGCTACGCGATCGGCGGCGGCAACGTGCTGGCGACGGTCTGCGACATGACCATCGCGGGGGACAACGCGCGCTTCGGGCAGACCGGGCCCAAAGTCGGCTCGTTCGACGCGGGCTACGGCACGATGCTGCTGGCGCGGATCGTGGGCCACAAGAAGGCGGGCGAAATCTGGTTCATGTGCCGCCAGTACGACGCCGAAGAGGCGCGCGAAATGGGGCTGGCCAACGCGGTCTTCCCGGTGGACCGGCTGGAAGAGGAGACAGTCAACTACTGCCGCGAGATTTTGTGCATGTCGCCGACGGCGCTGCGCTTCATCAAGCGGGCGCTGGTCGCCGACACCGACGGCCTGGCGGGGATGCAGATGTTCGCGGGCGATTCGACGCTGCTCTACTACCTGTCGGAAGAGGCCAAGGAGGGCAAGAACGCGTTCCTGGAGAAGCGCCGCCCCGACTTCAGCCGCTACGAGCGGTTCCCGTAGCGAGCTGCGGGGAGCGAGGGAAACGATGAAGCTGCACGTCGACCGCGACGCGGACGCGCTCTATCTGCGCCTCGACGACTCACCCATCGTCGAGTCGGAAGAGGTCTCCGCCGGAGTGGTGCTCGACTTCAACGAGTCCCGTGAAGTCGTGGGGGTTGAGATCCTCCAGCTGTCGAAGCGCTCGTCCGACCTCGACCTCTCGTCGCTGCAATTCGAGACCGTTTGAGCAGCCGATGCTGAGCGGAGGCGCAGGATGAGTGCGGACGCGGCCCGAGCGAAGCCATCGGCGGCGCAGGTCTGGCTGCTGGCCGCGCGGCCGCCGACGCTGCCCGCCGCGGTGGCGCCGGTGCTGGTCGGCACGGCGGTGGCGGCGATCGACGGGCCGTTCGACGCGGGGCTGTTTCTACAGGTGCTGGCGGCGGCGATCCTGATCCAGATCGGAGTCAACTTCGCCAACGACCTCTCGGACTTCCGGCGCGGAGCCGACACGCCGGAGCGGCTCGGACCGCCGCGCGCGGTGGCGATGGGCTGGCTCACCGAGCGGCAGATGCTGGCGGGGGCGATCACCGTGTTCGGTTGCGCGGCGGCGATCGGCGTCTTCCTGACGATCGCGGCGGGCTGGCCGATCCTCGCGGCTGGCGCGGCGTCATGCGTCGCGGCGGTCGCCTACACCGGCGGACCGTGGCCCTACGGCTACCACGGCCTCGGTGATCTGGTCTGCTTCGCCTTCTTCGGGGTGGTCGCCGTGATGGGCAGCGGCTACGTGCAGAGCGGCGAGCTGACCTGGGAACTGGCCGCGGCGTCGATTCCCGTGGGCTGCCTCGTCACCGCGATTCTGGTCGCCAACAACCTGCGCGACATCGAGACCGATCGCGCCGCCGGCAAGCGCACGCTGGCGGTAATGCTGGGCGAGCGCGGCGCCCGCTGGGAGTACGCGCTGCTGGTCGCCGCCGCGTTCGGCGCAATCGCAATCTTCGCGGCGGCGGGCGTCCTGCCCCGCTGGACCGCGCTCGGGCTGGCCGCGCTGCCGCTGGCCGTGCCGCTCTGGCGCGCCGTGCTGGGCGGCGCGGCGGGCGGTGAGCTGATCGTCGTGCTGAAACGAACTGCAATGCTGCACCTGCTCGTCGGCGCGCTGATCGCGCTCGGCGCGCTGATCGCCGGAGGGTGAACAATGCCGTACCGACTCGAAGCCCGCCAGACCTTGACCACGGATCTCGACACCGCCTGGTCGTTCTTCTCCGACCCGCGCAACCTGGCCGAGATCACGCCGCCGGATATGCACTTCCGGCTTACAGGTCGACTCACGGGTCGACTGACCGGCCGGCTGACCCCTGAGACGCCCGCGGCGGCGTATCCGGGCCTGATGATCACCTATCGGCTGCGGCCGCTGCCGGGCATCGAGGTGCCCTGGGCGACGGAGATCACCCAGGTGCGCGCGCCGCAGTATTTCGCCGACGAGCAGCGGCTGGGGCCGTACGCGCTGTGGCACCACGAGCACCTCTTCCGCGCGGTGGAGCGCGGCGTAGAGGCCCGGGACATCGTGCATTGGGCGCTGCCGCTGGAGCCGCTCAGTTCGCCCGTCGCGCGGCTGCTGGTGATCCCGCGCCTGCGCGAGATTTTCGAATACCGCGCGCGCCGCCTGAAGGAGCGCTTCGGCGCGGTGGGGGACGCGGCGTTGAGCTTCGAGCCGCTCTGAGCGGCGGACGCGGGTACGACGGAGAGCGCGGCGTGGGCGATCGGCGCGCGGCGCGATTGGTGCGCCGGCTTGCTGCCCTCCTACCTGTCGTAACCACACCCCCCACTTCCCTCAAATCCTGCTACACTCACACCAGAACAGGAGTGCCAAACCATGCCCCTCTCCCCACCACGCCACCGCCCCGCCCTCCCCGCCACCGCCGGCAACCACGCACTTGCCAACGCTGACCAAACCTTGACAGAGGTTGACACCAGGTTGACAGCGCTTGACGCCAGGTTGACAAAAGTTGACAAGGGTTGACAAAAGTTGACACCGTCAACCCCCGCCCCAACCCCAAACCCCAGCAAAACACAGCAAAACCGCAGCCACACCCTCCATCCCGACACCTCCAGTGTCAACCCTCGCTGTCAACCCCTCCAGTACACCCCGAACAAACCTGAACAAATCCGAACAAACCCGAACACCGCCAAGCGCCCCGACCAGATAGGACCGCCCCCGAATCACCCCCGAACACCCGAAAAAAAACAAACCCCGAACACCGTCGCCGCCCGCCCTCCGTCATTCCTGCGCAGGAATGACGCGAAGGGGTGGTGGGCAGGCTCTAGCTGCTGCCGCCGCTGTCGCACTCGTGTTGGGGGTCGGCGTCGGGGGCCAGGTTGCGCTCTTCTTTGCCGCTGATTGCGGATGGGTTGTCGAGGAACGCGACGATTTCCTCGACCGCTGTGGGGCCGACCTCGTTGTCGTCGAGCATCGTTGTGCCGTGTAGGTCGGACTCCAGCACTACCAGACGCGACGGGGCGACCGAGCGCTCGAAGAAGCGGTCCGAGTAGAGGTAGGCGCACCAGTTGCGCGCGCCGACGATGAACAGCTTGGGGACGGTGATCTCATGCACTCGGCGCAGGCCTTCGAGCCGCTCGGGGCGGTAGTCCTCCGGCGGGCGATTGGGGAACATGTTGGGGCTGGAGATCGCGCCCACGGCGGTGAACTCGGCGCGGTCGGCGGCGACCTGCATCAGGCTGGTGCCGCCGAAGCTGGCGCCCAGCCCGTATAGCTCGCGCGCCCCCTCGGCCACGGCGTAATCGATCGCCGCGTTCCACTCGTGGTAGATGTCCGGCACATCGTCAACCTTGCGGTCGCTCACGGCGCAGCGCGACGCGCCGTGGCAGCGGAAATCCCAGCGCATCGTGCGGTAGCCCTCGGCTCGCAAGCGCTCGCTGAGCTTGTCCCAGGTGCCGCGATTCGTCGGATACATATGGCCCAGCAGCACCCAGCGGTCGCCCTCGCCCTCGACCTCCACGACGAATGGGTGTCCGTCGCCCGCCTCCAGCACAAAGGCGTCGCTCTGCGTGCCGATGCCGAGCGGCACGGCGATCGCCAGCGCCGCCACGATCGCGCCCAGCGCGGCGGCCGGGCCGAGCGCCCGATGCGTCAGCGCGGTTCGCGCCAAGAGCGCCAGGCGCGCAACGAGGCCGCCCAACGGCGCGGGCAGGCCGCCCGGCAGCCCGGCCAATGGGCCGCCCAGTCTGTCGAGCCGTTCACGCATCGCCGATATCCGTCGTTGCATTCAGGCAGCCTAGCGCCCGCCAGCCTCACGCTGCGCTGCTACGCTCAGTAGTGGAGGGTTCGCATAGTGGCCTAGTGCGCCCGCCTGCTAAGCGGGTTCCGGGGAGACTCGGTCGTGGGTTCGAATCCCACACCCTCCGCCACTCGATTATCTCACCCGCCGGCCCATCCGCCGGCCCATCCGCCGACAAGTCGGCCGGATTGGCGGACCGCGAATGCCGCAGTTTCACATCTGGACCGTCGGTTGCCAGGTCAACACCGCGGACAGCGCCAAGCTCGCGGCCGGGCTGCAGCGGCTGGGATTCGAGCCGACCGATCAGCCGCGCGACGCGCAACTGGTCGTGCTCAACACCTGCGCCGTGCGGCAGCATGCCGAAGACAAGGCGATGGCCAAGCTGGGCACGCTCAAGCGGCTGCGGCTGGAGCGCCCCGAGATGCGCGTCGCGGTGATGGGCTGCATGGTCGGCCCGCGCACCGCGCGCCGCGACGATCCGCTCGCCAGGCGCTTCCCCTGGGTCGACGCCTGGGCGCAGCCGCAGCAGTTCGACGACGTGATCAAGCTGCTCGATCTGCCGGACCTGCCGCTGCCCGAAGACGACGGCGGCGAGTTTTGGCCGCAGGTTTTCCCCAATGAGACGCGCCCCACTGCCTACGTGCCGGTGATCGAGGGCTGCGACAAGTTTTGCACCTACTGCATCGTGCCGCTGCGGCGCGGGCGCGAACGCAGCCGCCCGATCGCCGAACTGCGGCGCGAGATCGAGGCGCACCTCGCGCGCGGCGTGCGCGAAGTCACCCTGCTGGGGCAGACCGTCGAGGCCTACGGCAAGGATCAGCCGCCCGTCGATCCGCGCACCGGGCACGCCGACCTGTTCGACCTGATGGCGGAGATTCACGAGCTCGACGGTCTGCTGCGAATTCGCCAGCTGACCTCCTACCCGCCCGATATGACCGATCGCATCCTTGAGGGGATGGCCTCGCTGCCCAAGGTCTGCGAGGCGTTCTCGCTGCCCGTGCAGTCGGGCTCCGACGATGTGCTGACGCAGATGCGGCGCGGCTACTCCGTGGCGCAGTTCCGCGACCGCGTCGAAAAGGTGCGCAGCCTCTGGCCGCAGGCGGGGATCAGCACCGATGTGATTGTCGGCTTCCCCGGCGAGACGGAGGCCGACTTCCGCGCGACCTACGACCTGCTCGCCGAGCTGCGCTTCGACAAGGTGCACGTCGCCGCCTACAGCCCGCGCGCCGGCACCTACGCCGAGCGCCGCCAGCCCGACGATGTGCCCGCCGAGCTCAAATCGGAGCGGCTGCACGAAATCGAGGATCTGCAGCGCGAGGTCTCCAGCCAGATCAACGCGAGCTATCTGCTGCGCGATGTCGAGGTGATCGTCGAGGAGCTCAAGCCCGCCGAGGACCCGACCAACGAGCGGCTGACGGGGCGCACGCGCACGATGAAGCTGGTGCATTTCGACGCGCCCGCGGGCGCGCTCAGCGCGGGCGACGCGGTCACGGTGACCGTGACGCGCACCGGCGCGTGGTCGCTGCAGGGCGTCCCGGCGCGATCGTGACCGCCGCCCGGCGGCGCGCTGCCGCTGAGGCCGCGCGCACGCGGCGCCCCGATGTGGCCGTGCTGGTCGTGATCTTCACCGTCGCCGACGACCGCCTGCAGGTGCTGCTGATCGAGCGCTCCGCGCCGCCCGAAGAGGGCCGCTGGGCGGTGCCCGGCGGCGCGCTGCAGGAGGACGAGTCGCTGGACCGCGCGGCGGTGCGCAAGCTGGCCGAAGAGACCGGCGTGACCGACCTCTTCCTCGAGCAGCTCTACACCTTCAGCGACCTGGACCGCTCACCAGCCGAGGGCAGCGTGGCGGTCGCCTGGTTCGCGCTGACTGACCACCGCCGCGCGCGCCTCGCGCAGCGCACCGCCTGGCGGCCCGGCTGGTTCTCGCTCGACGACATGCCCCCGCTGGCATTTGCAAACGAGCGGGTAATCGAGACCGCCCGCGAGCGCCTGATCAACAAGCTCCAGTACACCGACGCGGCCTACAGCCTGCTGCCAACCCGCTTCACGATGCGCGAGCTGCAGCGCGTCTACGAAGCGATCCTGGGCCGCACGCTGGACAAGCGGAACTTCCGCCGCCGAATCAAGGCGACCGATTTCATCAGTCCCACGGAGGAATTTCGGGCTGACGGGCCCCACCGCCCCGCCCGTCTCTACCGCTTCACGCATCGTTCCTGAGCGCCGCCCCACGCGGGAATGACGGGTGGTTGCGTGGGGCTGGTGGGAGTGCGAACGGCTCTTAGAGGCCGAGCTGGCGGGCCAGGTCGTGGAAGTCTGAGGCGACGATGTTGAACGACGGGTCGGGGCTGAGGTCGGCGGGGTGGTTGGGGCCGGCTTCTTTGGGGCGCGGGACGAAGGCGGTGCGCATTCCGGTTTGCGCGGCGGCCAGTAGGTCGCCCTGGTGGGCTGCCACCATCATCACCTGCGGCGGCTCGCAGCCGAGCAGCTCGGCGGCCCGCTCGTAGCAGCGCGGCTCAGGCTTGAACGCGCCGGTGATTTCGGCCGAGAGGATGCAGTCCCAGGGCAAGCCGCCGAATTTGGCCATGTTGACCAGCAGCTCGACATTGCCGTTGGAGAGCGTCGAGATGGTGTGGCCGGCCCGCAAACGCGCCAGACCCGCCGCCGAGTCGGGCCACGGCGCGAGCCGATGCCAGACGCGGTTGAGGTCGGCAACCTCATCCTCGTCGACCTCCGCGCCCAGCTCGGCGAGCAGGATGTCGAGCATCCGCCGGTGCAGCGAGTCGGCGGTCTGGAATGGCAGTTCGCCGTCGCGCACCAGCCGCATCCCGCCCGCGTAACCCTCGCGCCGCCAGCGATCGGCGAAGACGCCCCAGTCGGTCTCCAGACCGTGCCGCGCGCCGAACGCTTCCAGCTCGCCGATCACCGACGAGCGCCAGTCGACGACCGTGCCGAAGACATCGAAGGTCAGTGCGCGGACATCGCCCAGCTCGGCGGGAATGCTCGGCATTGCTCGCTCCCCGGCGCTAGAGAATCTGGCTGAGGAAGAGCTTGGTGCGCTCTTCGCGGGGGCTCTCGAAGAAGTGCTCGGGCGTGCCCTGCTCGATCAGCGCGCCCTCGTCGAAGAAGACCAGGCGGTCGGCGACCTCGCGCGCGAAGCCCATCTCGTGCGTCACGACCAGCATCGTCATGCCCGACTCCGCCAGCTCGCGCATCACGTCCAGCACTTCCTTGATCATCTCCGGGTCGAGCGCGGAAGTGGGCTCGTCGAAGAGCATGATCTTGGGGCGCATCGCCAGCGCGCGGGCGATCGCGACGCGCTGCTGCTGCCCGCCCGACAACTGCGTCGGATACTTGTCGGCCTGCTCGGGGATGCCGACCCGCTCGAGCAGCTCCATCGCCAGCTGCTCGGCGTCGAGCTTGGGCATCCGCCGCACCTTCTGCGGCCCCAGCGTGATGTTGTTCAGCACCGAAAGATGCGGGAAGAGGTTGAACTGCTGGAAGACCATCCCCACCTCTTCGCGGATCGCGCGCAGGCTGCGGACATCCTCGTTGAGCTCGATCCCGTCGATCACGATCCGCCCCGAATCGTGCTCTTCGAGCCGGTTGAGGCAGCGGATGAAGGTCGATTTGCCGGAGCCGGAAGGACCCAGGATCACGACGATTTCGTGCTCTTTGACGGAGAGGGTGACATCGTCGAGCGCCTGGAAGTCGCCGAACCACTTGTCGACGCCCTCGGTCACGATGATGTCGGGCTGGCCCTCCAGGCGGTCGCCGCGCGCGCCGTTCTGGGCGGGCTGCGCCGCGTGCTGCTCGGCCGGCTGGGCGACTGCGATCGACTCGGACTCCGTGGTCATTCGGCTGCTCCTCTCGCCGCCCGCTTCAGGGTAGCGACTTGAATGCTAACGCTCGCCCAGACCGAGCGAGCGCTCCAGGCGCTGCGAGATGCGCGACATCATGAACGCGACGATCCAAAACATGATCGCGGCGAAGGCGTAGACCTCGATCCGGTCCGGGATGAACTCCGACTGCGCGATCGCCGCGCGCGAGTTGCCCACCAACTCGCGCAGCGGCAGGATGATCGAGATCAGCGCCGTGTCCTTCCACAGCCCGATCGCCTGCCCGACGATCGGCGGAATCGAGACGCGCAGCGCCTGCGGCAGCACGACCGTCTGAAGCGTGCGCCAGCGGCTCAGTCCCACGGCTTGCGCCGCCTCGGCCTGCCCCTTGGGCAGCGCCTGCAGGCCGCCGCGGATGTACTCCGCCACGTAGGCCGCGGTGAAGACGGCGAGCACAATCATCGTGCGCACAATCAGCGGCCCCGAGACGATGTCTTCGAGGATGAACAGCGCGACGAACAGCCAGCCGATCAGCGGCGCGCCGCGAATCACCTCGATGTAGGCGGTGCAGGTCCAGGAAATCGCGCGCAGCGAGGAGGCCCGCCCCAGCGCCAGCGGCACCGCCAGCAGCAGCCCCCCGACAATGCCGACCGGGGCCAGAATCAGGTTGAGCATGAAGCCGCCGAACTCGCTCGCCCGCGCCCCGCCGCCGGCCATCAGCACGGCCAGCACGATCGGCAACGCCAGCGCGATCAGCGCCGACAGCGAGCGCACCGCCAGATCGCGGCGCGGACCCGTCTCGCGCGGAATCCGGCGGCAGACGAGGTAGCCCAGGAAAAAGAGCGTCAGCGAGGCGGTGAACCAGATCGACGAAGTGGGCCCCGCCCCGCCGTGCGCCATCAGGAAGAACAGGAAGGCGGCCGAGAGCGCGATGAACAGCAGGTCGCGCCGCCCCAGACTGGCCCACATCCCGTACGCGCCGCCGATCAAGGGGAAGACCACCGCCACGCTCAGCCACAAGCGCCACGACTCCTCCTGCGGGAAGCCGCCCGCGAAGAGCAGCCAGCGGTTGACGGTGATCACCCGCCAGTTGGCCTCGAAAAAGACGAACCAGACCAGCCCGGCGACGATCAGGCCGACCAGCGCCAGGCTGAGCAGCGTCATCACGATCTGCCCGGGCGAGGCGAACAGGTTGCGCCGCGCCCATTCGCGCGCGCGCTCGGAGAGCGGGCGGTGCGCCCGCGCGCGGTGCGGCGGCAGCACGATCTTGCGCGGCGCATGAACCCCGGCCGGCGGCGCCTCGGGCGCGGGCGGAATCGGCGGCTGCTCGGCCATCGCGCGCTCCCCTCTAGACCGTGTGCAGCGTCACCCGGCGGTTGATGTAATTCATCACCACCGAGATGAACAGCGACATCAGCATGTACGTCACGATAATCAGCAGAAAGACCTCAACCGCGTGGCCGATTTTGTTCTGAATGATGTTGGCCACGAAGAACAGGTCGAAATAGGAGACGCCAGAAGCGAGGCTCGAATTCTTGCTCACGTTGAGGTACTGATTGGTCATCGAGGGGATCATCTGCCGCAGCGCCTGCGGCAGGACGACCAGCGTCAGCCGCTGGTAGGCGTTGAGCCCGATCGCGCTCGCCGCTTCGCTCTGCCCGCGCGGCAGCGCCTGAATGCTGCCGCGCACGATCTCCGCGACGAATGCCGCGGTGTAGATCGTCAGGCCCAGCAGCAGCGCGGCGAACTCCGGGAAGATGCCCATCCCCTCGGCGTAGCTGGTGCCCTCGACGATCGGGCGGTCGATCGCGACCGGCCCGCCCAGCAGCAGGAAGCTGAGCAGCGCCAGCCCGGCGAACAGCCCCAGCGCCCAGCGGTTGGGGTGGCGAATCTCGCCCGTCTCGCGCTCCGCAAGCTGCCGCCCGCGCCGCAGCCGCCAGGCCGCCGCGCCCGCCAGGATCAGCGCCGCGACCCAGACGCCCACCAGCCAGTCCGGCCCGCCCCACCAGCCGCCGTCGGGCACAGGCCAGGGAATCGCAATCCCCCGGTTCGAGAGGTAGGCGAAATCGCCGATGTTGATCACGTTCTGAATCGTCGGCAGTCCGAACAGCACGACCGCGTACCAGAGCACAATCTGCACGAACAGCGGCGCGTTGCGGAAGGTCTCGACAAACAGCATCGCCAGCCGCGAGACGAGCCAGTTGGAGGAGAGCCGCGCCACGCCGATCAGAATCCCCAGCACCGTCGAGAGCGCGATCGCCAGCACAACGACGCGAATCGTCGACCAGACGCCCACGAGGTACATCGTGAAGCGCGAGTTGGTCGTCCCATCGATCTTGGTCAGCCACTGATTGCCGACATCAAAGGCCGCCGGCTGATTAAGAAAGCCAAAGCCGTACTCCCGCCCCCCCAGCTGCAGCACGACATAGGCGATCACCAGCGCGGTGACCCCCACATAGATCGCCTGAACAACAAGGTTGCGAGCCCCCCGCCGATACCGCAGCGGAGTACCAGCCGCCGGCGGCAGCGCCCCAGGCGGCAGCGGCCCAGCCTCCCGCGGCGCATGAGTGCTCATAAGCAGATGCTACCCCCCGCCACGCCCACCCCCCCTCACACCTGCGCCCCCTCCCCGTCATTCCTGCGCAGGCAGGAACCCGCGCAGCCAGGAACCCACCCCCGTCATTCCCGCGCCCCCTCCCCGTCATTCCTGCGCAGGCAGGAACCCCCGCAGCCAGGAACCCACTCCCGTCATTCCTGCGCCCCCTCCCCGTCATTCCTGCGCAGGCAGGAACCCCCTTCCCCAATTCATCCCTCCCCCCTTCCAGGGGGGAGGTTAGGTGGGGGGTGCGAGGCCCCGAGCCGGCAAGAAGTCGTTCCGCCGTGCGCCGGCCGTCCACGCGCCCGCCCACATCCACAACCATCGCCCTACGGAATTCCTCATCTTCTTCCTCGGCCTGACCGGATTCTTCACCCTCTACATCCAGTTCCACATGCTGCACCCCGACTTCCGCGGCCACAGGATGAGCTGGGGCTGGGCGTTCGGCCTCCTCCTGGCCGTCATCGTCGGCCAGGGCAGCGTGCTCATCTACCGCACTTTCTAGCTAGACACACACACCCCAGGCGCCCGCGCACCCTGCTAAGCTCCACCCATGGCCACCGCCGAAGAGCAACCCCCCTGCGCCTCCCACGACGAACCCGAGCGCCGCGCGGATGAGTCGGACCGGCACGACGACGAGCTCACGGCGAAACCCGATCGCAGCTTCGAGAGGCTCATGTGGACGATCTGCCTCGGCTTCGGCGGCACTTACGCCATGCTCGGCTATCTCGTCTACAAAGTCAGCTAGCCCCCCAAACCGTCATTCCTGCGCAGGCAGGAACCTGCGCGTTCTGCTAAGCTCCACCCATGGCCACCACACAAGAACAACCCCCCTACGTCCACCAAACCGACTTCGAGCGGCGCTCCGCCGAGTTCGACCGTCGCTTCAACCACATCGACGACGACCTGCGCGACCTCGCCCAGGGCCAAAAAGACCTCGAGCAAGGCCAGAAAGCCCTCGAGCAGGAGCTCAACGGCGTCAAGCAGGAGCTCACCATCCTCACCCAGGGCCAAAAAAACCTCAGCCAGCGCTTCACCGACTTCAAAGAAAGCGTCCACCAACGCTTCGACAGCGTCCACCAACGCTTCACCGACCTTAACCAACGCATCACCGACCTCAAGGACAGCACCGACCGACGCTTCACCATGCTCACCTGGACCATCGTCATCCTCTTCACCGCCAACTTCGCCGTCCTCGGCTGGATCCTCTCTCGCCTCCCCTAACCCCCGTCATTCCTGCGCAGGCAGGAACCCGCCCACGCAGCAACCCCCACACCCTGCTAAGCTCCACCCATGGCCACCACACAAGAACAACCCCCCTACGTCCACCAAACCGACTTCGAGCGGCGCTCCGCCGAGTTCGACCGCCGCTTCACCCACCTCGACGACGGCCTCCGCGACCTGCGCCACGACGTCAAAGCCCTCGAGCAAGGCCAGAACGCCATCGAGCACCGCCTCACCGTCATTGAGCAGGAGCAAAAAAACCTCAGCCAGCGCTTCACCGACTTCCGGGAGAGCACCAACCAACGCTTCACCGACCTCAAAGACAACTTCGACCGACGCTTCACCATGCTCACCTGGACCATCGCCGTGGTCGGCGGCGGCCTCATCGCCATGGTTGGCTATCTCATCGCCCGCGGCGGCTAGCCCCCGTCATTCCTGCGCAGGCAGGAACCCGCGCCCCCACCGTCATTCCTGCGCAGGCAGGAACCACACCCTGCTATCCTCCCCCCATGGCCACCACACAAGAACAACCCCCCTATGTCCACCAAACCGACTTCGAGCGCCGCTCCGCCGAATTCGACCGCCGCTTCACCCACCTCGACGACGGCCTCCGCGACCTGCGCCACGACGCCAAGGACCTCGCCCAAGGCCAAAAAGACCTCGAGCAAGAGCTCAACGGCGTCAAGCAGCAGCTCACCGTCATCGCCCAGGAGCAAAAAACCCTCAGCCAGCGCTTCACCGACTTCAGGGAGAGCACCAACCAACGCTTCACCGACCTCAAAGACAACTTCGACCGACGCTTCACCATGCTCACCTGGACCATCGCCGTGGTCGGCGGCGGCCTCATCGCCATGGTTGGCTATCTCATCGCCCGCGGCGGCTAACCCCCGTCATTCCTGCGCAGGCAGGAACCCGCGCCCCCAACCCGTCATTCCTGCGCAGGCAGGAACCAACCCTGCTATCCTCCCCACATGGCCACCACACAAGAACAACCCCCCTACGTCCACCAAACCGACTTCGAGCGGCGCTCCGCCGAATTCGACCGTCGCTTCAACCACATCGACGACGACCTGCGCGACCTCGCCCAAGGCCAAAGGGACCTCGCCCAAGGCCAAAAAGACCTCGAGCAGGGGCAGAGGGAGCTCGAGCAGGAGCTCAACGGCGTCAAGCAGGAGATCACCGTCATCGCCCAAGAGCAAAAAACCCTCAGCCAGCGCTTCACCGACTTCAGGGAGAGCACCAACCAACGCTTCACCGACCTCAAAGACAACTTCGACCGACGCTTCACCATGCTCACCTGGACCATCGCCGTGGTCGGCGGCGGCCTCATCGCCATGGTTGGCTATCTCATCGCCCGCGGCGGCTAACCACCGTCATTCCCGCCCACGCAGGAACCCGCGCCCCCAACCCGTCATTCCCACGCAGCAACCCCCACACCCTGCTATCCTCCCCTCATGGCCACCACACAAGAACAACCCCCCTACGTCCACCAAACCGACTTCGAGCGGCGCTCCGCCGAGTTCGACCGCCGCTTCACCCACCTCGACGACGGCCTCCGCGACCTCGCCCAAGGCCAAAGGGACCTCGCCCAGGGCCAAAAAGACCTCGAGCAGGGGCAGAGGGAGCTCGAGCAGGAGCTCAACGGCGTCAAACAGCAGCTCACCGTCATCGCGCAGGAGCAAAAAAACCTCAGCCAGCGCTTCACCGACTTCAAAGAAAGCACCAACCAGCGCTTCACCGACTTCAAAGAGAGCATGGACCATCGCTTCGACAGCCTCGAGCGCCGCATCACCCTGCTCACCTTGGGCGTCGCCGTGGGTGGCGGCGCCATCTTCGCCATGCTGGGTTGGCTCATCGCCCGCGGCGGCTAACGTAAAACCCCCGTAACCACCCCACACACCACCCACCCCCATCCGCTAAGCTAACCTCAACTGCGCAACTCGCACAGGCGCCGTCCGGCAGGAACCGCGCGGCGAACACAAAGGAGATGCTCGTGCAAGGAATCCCCACTTTGGTCAGGCGGCGCTCCTGGCTGCTCGCCGCCGCCGCGCTCGCCGCACTCTGCGCTCTCGCCGCGCTCACCCTCGCGCCAACCCAGGCTCAGACCGCCGCCGATATCCCCGCCGACGCCGCGCTCGTCGTCAGCCTCGCCAACGACTCCGACAACGTCGTCCCGGCCGACGGCATGACCCGCACCGTCAACCTCGCCCTCACCTACTCCGTCACCGCCGGCGACCAGAACGCCAGCCCCACCCGGCCCTGGACCACCGGCGGCACGCCGCTCTGGCCCCACGGCGACGCCAAGGCCTTCGATGTCTACGCCCTGACCCTGCGCGTCTCCGGCTCGCTCGAATGGGAAGCCAACGGACGCTCCAGCCTCAAGGCCGCCGAGCAGGCCGAAGGCGCTGCTGCTGGTGCGGATGCGGCGCTTTACAACGCCGCAACCAACGACGCCGCCATCGAGATCGTCACCGGAACCGCGTCTCCTGGCACTAACGAGGTCAGCTGCACCCCGCGCACGATCGACGGCACCACCACCTTCAGCTGCTCGCTCAACAGCACCGACATCGACGCTGCGGACGTAGCCACCAGCACCGGCCTGCGCAATGCCGGCGACATCAGCGCCCTCCCTGCTGGCGACGTCAACGAGTCCGACACCCGCATCACGTTCCCCGAGGGCGTCTCCGGCACGGTCACCATCTCCGCCAGCGCCAAGCTCAAGTCCGCCGCCTCCGGCCAGGCCGACGCCGCCACCGACCGCACCATCCGCGGCTCGCTCGAAGTCACCATCGGCAAGGTCGACGAAGTCGCCAGCGCCACGCTCAGCCCCGCACCCGACCCGGGCGACCCGACCGACTCCGGCGACGACGGCTCCTACCCGACCACGCTCGACGGCGCCCAGAACACCCGCCTCCTGCTGCGCGTGCTCAACGCCAACGACAAGGGCTCCGCCGCCGGCAGCGCCGCCTCCATCCTCGTCACCACCACCGCCGGCAAAGTGATCGGCCTCAACGTCAACGACGGCGCGACGCCGACGCCCAACCGCTGCGTCGGCAGCAACACCGCCAGCTTGGCCTGCCAAATCCCCGTCGGCACCGGCAGCAACTTCAGCGCCAGCACCGCCGACCGCATCGGCATCGAGGTCCAGGGGCCCGGCGCCGGCAAGAGCGCCGTCGCCAACGTCAAAGCCACCATCCTCTCCGCCGCCGGCGTCAGCATCACCACCGAAACCGTCACCATCACCTTCTCCGGCAAGCTCGACAAGCTGACCGTCGGCGACCCCCCCGGCGGCCTGCTCAACACCGCCACCCCCGGCGACAACCGCGACCGACTGATCCTCTCCGTCAGCGGCGAAGACGCCAGCGGCAACAACACCGTCCCCAACAGCCCCCAGGGCACCCCCCTGATCAAAGGCCCCAACGGCGCGACCATCGCCACCAGCGTGATCCAGGCCGTCTGGCCGCGACTCAAGACCGGCCAAACCGCCCCGGGCGCCAACTGCGCCAACTGCCAGCGCGACGCCGCCGGCAACCCCCAGGTGCAAATCAACGTGCTCGCCCCCGCCGACAACAAGCTCGCCGCCGGTGACTACACCATCCAGCTGCGCGCCAACGGCAAGAGCGACACCCAAACCTTCACCGTCTCCGGCGACGCCGACACCGTCACCGTCAGCGACCCTGAAGGCGACCTCGCCGTCAACCAGCGCATCACCGTTACCGCCACCGTCAACGACGCCGACGGCAACGCAGTGCCCGACGGCACCACCATCACCTTCACCGCCGCACAGGCCGGCACCGCCCCCGTCCTGGTCAAAGTCGCCTCCGACACCAAGACCACCGGCGGCACCGCCGACGCCACCTACCTCGTCGTCGGCACCGGCACCGGCTGGATCAGCGCCAACGCCGGCGGCAAGAGCGGCATCAAGCTCGTCAACGTCGCCGCCGCCGAAGTCGCCCCGGCCAACCCCGCCGACAACCTCAGCACCACCGTCCCCGGCTTCTCCAGCTGGACCGGCAGCGCCACCGCCGACGCCTCCGAACTGCTCAGCAGCCTCAGCGGCATCAGCCAAATCCTGCTCTGGCAGAACGGCTGGCTCCGCTACGGCGTCGCCGACGGTCGCGAAATCCCCGGCTCCATCGACTTCGAAATCCGCCGCGGCGCCATCCTCTGGCTCAGCCGCTAGCCTCAGGCGGAGCCCAACTCCGCCCGAGAGACCCAACAAGAGGGCGGGGGCGCAACCAGCGCCCCCGCCCTCCCACTTTTCCCCCGCCACCCCCGCGCAGCCAGGAACCCGCGCAGGCAGGAACCCGCGCAGGCAGGAACCCCCCCACCCGTCATTCCTGCGCCCCCTCCCCGTCATTCCTGCGCAGGCAGGAACGCGCAGGCAGGAACCCACCTCTCCCCGTCATTCCTGCGCCCCCCTTCCGTCATTCCTGCGCAGGCAGGAACCTGCGCACCCCTCACCCGCTCTTCCTGCGCCCCTCCCCCCGTCATTCCTGCGCAGGCAGGAACCCGCGCACCCAGCAACCGTCATTCCTGCGCAGGCAGGAACCGCCACCCCCGACGCGCCCCCACCCGTCATTCCTGCCCCACTCCCTCCGTCATTCCTGCGCAGGCAGGAACGCGCAGGCAGCAACCCCCCCTTCCGTCATTCCTGCGCAGGCAGGAACCCGCATCCACCACGCACCCCCACCCCCCCGTTCCTGCCTACGCAGGAATGACGAAAAGAACACAGGCAGGAACCCGCGCACGCAGGAACCGCCGCACGCTTCCCCCTCACCCCCGGCACCCCCACCCCCCCGTTCCTGCCTACGCAGGAATGACGGAAAGAACACAGGCAGGAACGCGCAGCCAGCAACCCCCGCACGCTTCCCTCTCCCTCTCCCCGTCATTCCTGCGCCCCCCTCCCCCGTCATTCCTGCGCCCCCCCTTTTCGTCATTCCTGCGCAGGCAGGAACCGGCGCAGGCAGGAACCCCCCCCCTTCCGTCATTCCTGCGCAGGCAGGAACCTCAAGCCAAATCCTCATACAGGTCGCGCCAGCCCGGATTCGACTCCCCAATCAGCCGAAACTTCCAATCCCGCTTCCACCGCTTGAGCCGCTTCTCACGCAGAATCGCCTCATCCATCGTCTCGTGAAACTCATACCACACCAGCATCCGCACCCCATGCCGCCGACTGTACCCCGCGACCAACCCCTCCCGATGCATCCACACCCGCCGAGCCAAGTCGGAAGTGACCCCAATATACGTCTTCCCCTCCCGCTCGCGAGCCAGAATATAAACACAAGGCTCCCTCTTCGCCATACCCCCCAGCATAACCCCCCATTCCTGCCTACGCAGGAATGACGAAAAGAAGCGCAGGCAGGAACCCACCCCCGCCACCCCTGCGCCCCCTCCCCGTCATTCCTGCGTCATTCCTGCGCAGGCAGGAACCGCGCAGCCAGCAACCGTCATTCCTGCGCAGGCAGGAACCGCGCTCCCCCTCTCCCCGTCATTCCTGCGCCCCCCACCCGTCATTCCTGCGCAGGCAGGAACCGGCGCAGGCAGGAACGCGCACCCAGCAACCGCGCCCCCCCTACCCCGTCATTCCTGCGCCCCACCCCCGTCATTCCTGCGCAGGCAGGAACCGCGCACGCACGGCGGCCCCACCCCGGCGACCCACCGAGCGCCCACTCTCCCCGCCGCCCCCCTCTCCCCGTCATTCCTGCGCCCCCCTTCCCCGTCATTCCTGCGCAGGCAGGAACCGCGCGCGCACGGCGGCCCCACCCCGGCAGCCCACCGAGCGCCCACTCACCCCCGCCGCACCCCCCTCCTCGTCATTCCTGCGCCCCCCCTTCCCCGTCATTCCTGCGCAGGCAGGAACCGCGCACGCACGGCGGCCCCACCCCGGCGACCCACCGAGCGCCCACTCTCCCCGCCGCCCCCCTTCCCCCGTCATTCCTGCGCCCCCTCCCCGTCATTCCTGCGTAGGCAGGAACCCGCATCCACTACGCACCCCCACCCCCCATTCCTGCCTACGCAGGAATGACGGAAAGAGGGCAGGAATGACGAAAAGAGAGGGCGCAGGAATGAACGAGGGAGCGCAGGAACCCGCATCCACCGCGCACCCCCCATTCCTGCCTACGCAGGAATGACGGAAGAGGTGCCAAGAATGACGGAGAGGGCGGCCGCAGGTTCCTGCCTACGCAGGAATGACGCAAAGAGGCCGGAACGACGGAGGCCCCCTCACGAGGTCGCGATCGGCTCGCCTTCCTCAGCCTCGTCCGGGGCGTCTTCCGCCGCCGCCTCGACCCGCGCCACACGCTCGTAGTGCAGCATCTGCTCCTCCGCGCCGTTCTCGTTGATCTCCGTCTGCAGATCGACGCGGATCGTGTCGCCGGGCTCGAAATCGCCGCGCAGCAGCGCTTCGGAGAGCGAGTCTTCCAGCCGCTCCTGGATCACGCGGCGCAGCGGGCGCGCGCCGAAAACCGGGTCGTAGCCCTTCTCGCCCAGCCACTCGCGGGCCGGCTCGGTCACGTCGAGCACGACCTCCTTCTCGCGCACGCGCTGGTCCACCTCGCTCAGCATCATGTCCACGATCGAGCGGATGTGCTCCTTGCTCAGCGGGTGGAACACCAGCGTCGTATCGACGCGGTTGAGGAACTCGGGCCGGAAGACGCGCTTCATCTCCTGCAGCACCTTGTCCTTCATCCGCTCGTAGCGCTGCCGCTCGCTCTGCTCCTCGTTGGCCTGCGCGTGGAAGCCGAGGCTGTTCTCGCGCCGGATCAGGTCCGAGCCGACGTTCGAGGTCATGATGATGATCGTGTTGCGGAAGTCGACCTGGCGGCCCTTGGCGTCGGTCAGATGGCCGTCGTCGAAGACCTGCAGCAGCATGTTGAAGACTTCGGGGTGCGCCTTCTCGATCTCGTCGAGCAGAATCAGGCAGTAGGACTTGCGCCGCACCGTGTCGGTCAGCTGCCCGCCGTCGTCGTAGCCGACGTAGCCCGGAGGCGCGCCGACCAGCCGCGCGACGGTGTGCCGCTCCATGAACTCCGACATGTCGAGCCGAATCATGTTGTCGTCCGAGCCGAACATGAAGTCCGCGAGCGCGCGGGCCAGCTCGGTTTTGCCCACGCCGGTGGGGCCGAGGAACATGAAGACGCCGATCGGCCGGCGCGGGTCCTTGAGCCCGGCGCGGGCGCGGCGCACCGCCTTGGCCAGCGCCACGATCGGCTCCTGCTGCCCCACGATCCGCTTGTGGATGTCCTCCTCCATGTGCAGCAGCCGCTCGGATTCCTCCGTCGCGATCTGCACCACGGGGATGCCCGTCCACATCGAGACGACCTCGGCGATGTCTTCGGCCAGCACATCCGAGGAGTCGTGTTCGCGCTCCTGGTCAAGGTCCGACTCAAGCTCGCCGATCCGCTCCTGGAGCTTCAGCTCGCGGTCGCGCAGGTCGGCGGCGTACTCGTATTGCTGCTGGTTGATCGCCTGCTCTTTCTCCTTGCGGATGCCCTCGAGGCCGACGGTGGCCTCCTTGAGCGAGGGCGGCGTGTAGGAGCGGCGGATGCGCACGCGCGAGGCCGACTCATCGATCAGGTCGATCGCCTTGTCCGGCAGCGCGCGGTCGCTGATGTAGCGCGCCGACATCTCGGCCGCGGCGACCAGCGCCTCGTCGGTGATCGTCAGCTTGTGGTGCTCCTCATAGCGATCCTTGATCCCGCGCAGGATCTCGATCGTCTCTTCGGTGCTCGGCTCTTCGACCACGATCGGCTGGAAGCGGCGTTCCAGCGCGGCGTCGCGCTCGATGTGCTTGCGGTAGTCGTCGAGCGTCGTCGCGCCGATCGTCTGCAGTTCGCCACGCGCCAGCGAGGGCTTGAGAATGTTGGCCGCGTCGACCGCGCCCTCGGCCGCGCCCGCGCCGACCAGCATGTGCAGCTCGTCGATGAACAGCACGCAGTTGCCCGCGCCCTTGATCTCCTCGACGACCTTCTTCAGCCGCTCCTCGAACTCGCCGCGGTACTTGGTGCCCGCCACCAGCGAGCCGATGTCGAGCGTCAGCAGGCGCTTGCCCTGCAGCGTCTCGGGCACATCGCCGCTGGCGATGTGCTGCGCGAGCCCCTCGACGACGGCGGTCTTGCCCACGCCCGGCTCGCCGATCAGCACCGGATTGTTCTTGGTGCGGCGCGAGAGGATCTGGACGACGCGCTGGATTTCCTTTTCGCGCCCAATCACCGGGTCGAGCGTGCTGTTGCGCGCCGCCGCGGTCAGGTCGAAGCCGAGCTGGTCGATCGTCGGCGTGCGGTTGGACTGCCGCGCGCCCGCGCCCGCGCCGGCCGTCTGCGGGCCGCTCTGCGAGAGAATGCGGGTCGTCTCGGCGCGCACGCGCTCAAGGTTGACGCCAAGGCTCTCCAGCACGCCGGCGGCGATGCCCTCGCCCTCGCGCACCAGGCCGAGCAGCAGATGTTCCGTGCCGATGTAGTGGTGGTTGAGCCGGCGCGCTTCGTCGACGGCCAGCTCGATCACCTTCTTGGCGCGCGGCGTGAGGCCGATCTCGCCCAGCACCGCGCGGTCGCCGCGCCCGATGATGAACTCAACCGCCGAGCGGACCTTGCCCAGCTCGACGCCGAGGTTGGAGAGCACCTTGGCGGCGACGCCGTCGCCCTCGCGCACCAGGCCGAGCAGCAGGTGCTCGGTGCCGATGTAGTTGTGGTTGAAGCGCTGCGCCTCTTCCTGCGCCAGCGTCAGCACTCTGCGGGCGCGCTCGGTGAACTTGTCGAATCGATCTGCCATGACGCCCTCCCGTGCGCGCTTGTCGCGTCAAATCAGCCTATCAGCTAGGCGCGAACAGCGTCCATACAGCGCTCCGCCGCCGATGAAACGGATGCGATCGAGGCCGAAGCAGCGCGCGGCCCTTACTGGCCAGACTCGCCAGACTCGCTGGGCTCACCGGGTTCGCCAGACTCACCAGACTCACCAGACTCGCTGGGTTCGCCGGGCTCGCTGGGCGAGTCGAAATCGCGCTCCGTCACGCCGGCCCGCTGCAGCGCCTCCTCCATCGCCGTGGTCGGCGCGGGCAGCTCAGGCTGCGGCTCCGGCTGGCGCCCGGCCGGCGCGGCTTCCTCCTCGGCGGGCGGCGGCGGCGGAGGCGCTTCGCCCTGCTCGACGCCCAGCTCGGCCGCCAACTCGTCGGGCAGCCGCGCAATCCGGCCGCCTTCGTCGAACATCCAGCCCGCCCGCTCCGCGTCGGTCCGCGCCTGCCGCAGACTCAGCCCCAGGCGGTGCCGATCGCGCTCGATCCGCACGATCTTGACCGGAATCACGTCGTTCTCGGTGACCACCTCGCGCGGGTGCGTGATGCGCCGGTCCGCCAGCTCGGAAACATGCACCAGCCCCTCGACCGGGCCCTCGATCCGCGCGAACGCGCCGAACGTCACCAGCTTGGTCACCGTGCTGGCGACCATCTGCCCCACCTCGTACTTCGCCACCACCTCGTCCCACTGCTCCGGCGAGGCGCGCCGAATCGACAGGCCGATCTTCTTCGACTCCTTGTCGATCTTGGTGATGTAGACGCTCACCTGTTGGCCGATCGTGAACATCTGCTCCGGGTCCACATCGCGGTCCCAGGAGAGTTCCGAGAGGTGCGCCAGGCCGTCGGCGCCGCCCAGGTCGACGAACACGCCGAACGGGCGGATGCTGGTGATGCGCCCCTCGCGGATTTCGCCCTCGTGCAGCTCGTCGAGCAGGCGATCCTTCTGCTCCGCGCGCCATTCCTGCACGGCCGCCCGCTCGGAGAGAATCACCCGGTTGCGCCGGCGGTTGATCTCGATCACCTTGAAGCGCAGCGAGCGGCCCTCGTATTCGGCCAGCTGGGCGATCGCCTGCTCGCGGTCGCCGGTGATGCCGACGATCTGGCTCAGCGGCACAAAGGCGTTGACGCCCTCGACATTGACCAGCAGGCCGCCCTTGTTGCTGCCCGTGACGCGGCCGTCGAAGACCTCGCCCTCGTCGTGCCGCCGCTGCAACTCGTGCCAGCCCTGCTCGCCCCGCGCGCGGTCGACCGACAGCTCGAGCGCTCCGCCTTCGGCCTCGGAATCGGTCACGAAGACATGCACCATGTCGCCGGTCTTGAGCAGCTCCCGGTCGGGCTCATCAAGCGAGCGCATCTCTTCCGGATGCACCACGCCCTCGGATTTCGCGCCGACATCGACGATCAGCGTCAAGCCGCTCCAATGCACCACGACGCCCTCGATCACGTCGCCGCGCTGCGGGTTGAGCGGCTCGCGGCCCTGCTCGGCGAGCAGCGCCTCCATCGAGTCGGGTTCAGGCCCCTCGCCCTCGTCGGGCGGCGGCATCGCGGCTGCCGCCGCCGGCTCGGGAGCGGGCGTCGCGGCCGGCTCGGCCGGCGGCGCTGCCGCTGGCGCAGCGGGCGGCGGCGGAATGGTCGGCGCTTCGGCGGCGATCGGCGCGGTCGGCGGCGGAGCCGCCTCAATGGTGGTCGGTTCGGTGGATTCTGTCGTCAAACTCGCAGTGGGGCGCGACCGAGATCGCGCCCGCCCCCTTTCCGTAGGTTCTCGCAGGCTAGCACAGCGCCCCGCCGCGCGGTTTTGCCGGACGGCGCGGGCTGGTCTGCCGCAACGCAAAACCGCCCGTCGTGAGACGGGCGGCTCGCATGGGCTGGCGATGGCCTATTTTCCGCAGGGAGTCGCCCCCCCAGTATCGTCGGCGCTGCGGCGTTTCACTGCCGTGTTCGGGATGGGAACGGGTGGGGCCACCGCGCTCTGATCACCAACCCAAGCTCACCATACCAGCCGCTCCGCAAGGCGCAAACGCAGCGCCGGCGCAACCTCAGCACCGCCGGCGCAACCGCAATGGTGGAGCCGAGGGGACTCGAACCCCTGACCTCCGCCGTGCAAAGGCGGCGCTCTCCCAGCTGAGCTACGGCCCCAAAGCCGCCTCCAGCCTACCGCCCCGCGCACACCTGCCGCGCCGCCTCCCTCTCCACTGCCCACACCACCTCCCTCTCCACTGCCCACACCGCCTCCCTCTCCACTGCCCTCTCCCTTCCCCAATTCATCCCTCCCCCCTTTTAGGGGGGAGGTTAGGTGGGGGGTGGGAGATTGCGAGCGCGCAAGGAGCGCTTGTCATACCCCGATCGCCCAACAGCCGTCAATGCAAGCGCGCAGCGCCGACCCCCCTCTTAGTCTCCCAAAGGAGGGAGAGATGAATTGGGGTCTCGCCGCCATCCGTCATTTCCGCGCCCCCATCCGCCATTCCTGCGCCCCCATCCGTCATTTTCGCGCTCCCATCCGCCATTCCCACGCTCCCATCCGTCATTCCTGCGCCCCCGCCGTCATTCCTGCGCCCCCTCCCGTCATTCCTGCGCAGGCAGGAACCACACGCACTCCCCGCCTACCCCGCATCCACAGCCTCCGCCAGCTCCGCCTCAACGCCCGATGGATCCTCCAACGCCGCCAGCAGGCGCGCCTCATCCCAGATCGGCAACTCCAACTCCTGCGCCTTGCGCAGCTTGCTGCCGGCGGCTTCGCCTGCGACCAAGACATCGGTGTTGTTGCTGACGCTTGACGACACCGCGGCGCCCAGTTGCTTGAGCGCGGCTTCGGCTTGCGGGCGGCTCATTGCGTCGAGGCGGCCGGTGATCACGAAGCGCAGGCCCGCCAGCGGGGTCTCCGCCGCGTCGCCCGAGTGCTCGCGGCGCTCGGTTTCGACGACCACGCCCGCGGCTTCCAGCCTGCGCGCCAGCTCGCGGTTCTGCTCGTCCGACGCCCACTCGCGCACGCTCTCGGCGATGATCCCGCCGACGCCGTCCACGCCCGCCAATGTTTCCTGATCGGCGTCGAGAATTGCGCTCAACGAACCGAAGCGGTCGGCCAGCAGCGACGCGACCTCCGCGCCCACGTGGCGGATGCCCAGCCCGGTCAGCAGCGCCGGCAGGCCGCGCGACTTGCTCTGCTCGATCGCCGCGAGCAAATTGCCGAGCCGCTGGCCGGGCAGGTAGTCGCCCTGCTCAAGCTGCGCTTTGTTCTTGGCTTTGACGCCCAGAAACGGCGTCGCGCCCAGTTCATCGCGGCGCTCTGGCAGGTCGTAAATGTCGGCCATCGAGCTCACGTAGCCGGCCGTGATCAGCTCCGCGATCAGCTTTTCGCCCAGTCCCTCGATGTCCATCCCGCCGCGGCCCGCGAAATGCTCGATGCTGCGCCGCAGGATTTCGGGGCAGCTGCGGTTGACGCAGTAGAACATCGCCTCGTCTTCGCGGCGTTCGGGCGGCTCGCCGCAGCTGGGGCAGGCGTCGGGCATCCGCCACGGTCCGACGCCCTCCGGGCGGGCGCTCAGCACCGGGCCCACGACCTGAGGGATCACCTCCCCCGCGCGGCGCACGATCACCGTGTCGCCTTCGCGGATGTCCTTGCGGTGGATGTCGTCGAGGTTGTGCAGCGTCGCGTTCTGCACGGTCACCCCGCCGACCCGCACCGGCGCAAGCCGCGCGAACGGATTGAGCGTGCCGGTGCGGCCCACGTTGACCTCGATCTTGCGCAGCAGCGTCGTCGCCTCCTGCGGCGGGAACTTCCAGGCGATCGCCCAGCGCGGCTCGCGCCCCACCACGCCCAGGTCCTCCTGCAGGGTGAAGTCGTCGATCTTCACCACCACGCCGTCCATATCGAAGGGCAGCGAGTCGCGCCGGCGCGTCCAGCGCTCGCAGTGCGCGATCACCGCGTCGAGGTCGGCGTGGCGGGCCGCCTGCGGCGTGGCGGGCAGACCCAGCTCGGCGAGCCAGGCGAGAGTCTCCCAGTGGCCGTCGGGGATCGACGGCCCGTCGTTGTCGTCGCTCCAGCCCAGCTGATAGATCGCCATGTCCAACGGGCGCTGGGCGGTGATTCGCGGATCCTTCTGGCGCACCGCGCCGGCCGCCGCGTTGCGCGGATTGGCGAACAGCCGCAGCGGGCGCTTGCCCTCGGCCGCCAACGCCTCGTTCTCCTCGGCGATCCGCGCGTTCATCTCCTCGAAGCCCTGCTTGGGCATGAAGACCTCGCCGCGCACCTCGAAGCGGCGCGGCGGATCGCCCCGGAGCTCGTGCGGCACGGCCGGGATGCGGCGGATGTTGGGCGTGACATCCTCGCCGCGCCGACCGTCGCCGCGCGTCGCCGCCTGTACCAGCCGCCCCTCTTCGTAGACCAGGGCGATCGCCAGCCCGTCGATTTTGGGCTCGGTGACATAGGCGAACGCCTCGAGGTCCAGCAGTTCCGAGGCGCGCCGCCGCCACTCGCGCAGTTCGTCGGCGTTGAAGGCGTTGCCCAGGCTGAGCAGCGGGAGCTGGTGCTCGACCACCGCAAAGGTGGTCTGCTCGACCTCCGCGCCGACCTGCTGCGTCGGGCTGTCGGCGGTGACCAGCTGCGGATAGCGCTCTTCGAGTTCGCGCAGCTCGCGGAACAGCGCGTCGTAATCGGCGTCGCTGATCTCCGGGTCGTCGTCGATGAAATAGCGGCGGTTGTGGCGCCGGATCTGCTCGCGCAGCTCTTCAACGCGGTTCCGCGCCTCAAGCTGCGCGCTGTCCGCGCTCCCACCGTTCGCGTCGCCAGCCATCGCAAATCGAGTATACGAGCGCCCCGCATCCCCTCCCCTGCGCCCTTTCCGTCATTCCTGCGCAGGCAGGAACCTGCGCCCCTCTCCGTCATTCCTGCGCAGGCAGGAACCCACGCTCCCTCCGTCATTCCTGCGCAGGCAGGAACCTGCGCCCCTCTCCGTCATTCCTGCGCAAGCAGGAACCTGCGCCCCTCTCCGTCATTCCTGCGCAGGCAGGAACCTGCGCCCTCCTCCGTCACTCCTGCACCCTCTCCGTCATTCCTGCGCAGGCAGGAACCCGCGCCCCCCACCGTCATTCCTGCGCAGGCAGGAACCCACGCCCCTCTCCGTCATTCCTGCGCAGGCAGGAACCCGCGCCCCCTTCCGTCATTCCTGCGCAGGCAGGAACCTGCGCCCCTCTCCGTCATTCCTGCGCAGGCAGGAACCACCCACCGCCAACTCTCCCAAACCGTGCTATCGTTGAAGAGAGAACGAAAGTGCGAACAATGCCCACCACTCCCCGTCCCCCATCCAATGCAGCGTCTCCAATCCAGCCGCCCACGCCGGAGCATCGCTCCACACCACCTCCGGACACTCTGAACAAAGGCTGAACAAACCCGAACAAACCCGAACAAATCCGAACAAACCTGAACAAACCTGAACAGATCCGAACACGCCCGAACGCCCCGACCAGATAGGAGAGCCGCCCAAATTGCCCCCGACACCTGAACAAACCCGAACCTCGCCCGCCGCCGCGCCGCACACCCCGGCCCTCCCTGCCGGCTGCCCTGATACGCTCGCCGCATCGTGGCCGAATTCGCCTCCCTTGACGTGGTCATTCTCGATTACGACGCGGGCAACCTGCGCTCGGTCGTGCGCGCCGTCGAGCGAATCGGCGCGCGGCCCGAGGTGGCCTCGGTCGGCGCGGCGCTGGACCAGGCCGACGCGGTGATCCTGCCGGGCGTGGGCGCCGCCGCCGACACGATGCGCAACCTGCGCCAGCGTGGCTTAATCGAGCCGATCCGCGAGTACATCGCCGCCGACCGCCCGTTTCTGGGCGTTTGCATGGGGCTACAGGCGCTGATGACCGCCTCCGACGAGGGGGGCGGACACGACTGCCTCGACATCCTGCCCGGCCGCGTCGTGCGGCTGCCGGCCGGGCGCAAGGTGCCCCACATGGGCTGGAACCGCGTGCGGCGCAAGCGCGAGAGCGCGCTCTTCGACGGCATCCCCGACGGCGCGTATTTCTACTTCGTCCACTCCTACTACTGCGACCTGAGCGAGGCCGGCGACGTGCTCGCCAGCACCGATTACGGCGTCGAGGTCGCCGCGGTGGTGCAGCGCTCGAATTTGGCCGCGACCCAGTTCCACCCCGAGAAGAGCGGCGCGTACGGCCTGCGCATCTACCGCAACTTCCTGACCGCGGCGGCAGAGCAGTGAGCCCGCCGTGAGCGAGACGATCGAAATCCTGCCGGCGATCGACATTCGCGGCGGGCGCTGCGTGCGCCTCACGCAGGGCGACTACGACCGCGAAACCGTCTTCGATTCGGACCCGGCCGACGCCGCCCGCCGCTGGATTGAGCAAGGCGCGCAGCGCCTGCACATCGTCGATCTCGACGGCGCGCGCGAAGGCCGCGCCGTCAACGCGGACGCAGTGGAGCGAATCGCCGCGCTCGGCGCGCCCCTGCAGGTCGGCGGCGGCATCCGCGACATCGAGACGATCAACCGCTACCGCGCGCTGGGCGCCGCCCGAATCATCCTTGGCACCGCGGCGATCGCCGACGCCGATTTCCTCCGCGCGGCGCTGGCCGAGCGCGCCGACGATCTGGTCGTCTCGGTCGACGCGCGGGGCGGCAAAGCGGCGCTCGCCGGCTGGACCGAATCGAGCGGGCGCGACGCGGTGGAGGTCGCGCAACAGCTCGAAGCGGCGGGCGTGCGGCGGCTGATCTACACCGACATCGCCAGCGACGGGATGCTCGGCGGCCACGACGAGGCCGCGTTCGCGCGGCTCGCGGAGGCCGTCGCGATCCCCGTGATCGCCGCGGGCGGCATCGCCGAGCTCGCGCAGATTCGCCGCCTGCGCCAGGCGGGCGCGAGCGGCGTCGTGCTCGGCCGCGCGCTCTACGACGGACGCCTCACGCTCGCCGACGCGCTCGCCGCCGGAGCGCCGCAATGCTGACCAAGCGCATCATCGCCTGCTTCGATGTCGACGCCGGGCGGGTGGTCAAGGGCATCTCGTTCGTCGAGTTGCGCGACGCGGGCGACCCCGTCGAAATGGCGGCCGTCTACGACCGCGAGGGCATCGACGAGCTCGTCTTCCTCGACATCACCGCCTCGCACGAGCATCGCGGCACGGTCGTCGATATGGTGCGCCGCACCGCCGACCGCGTCTTCATCCCCTTCACCGTCGGCGGCGGGCTGCGCAGCACCGACGACATGCGGCTGATGCTTGAATCGGGCGCGGACAAGATCACGATCAACACCGCCGCGGTCGAACGCCCTGAGCTGATCGGCGAGGGCGCGCGGCGCTTCGGCTCGCAGTGCATCGTCGTCGCGATCGACGCCCGCACCGAGCCCGACGGCGCAATGCAGGTCTACACGCACGGCGGCCGCCGCGCGACGGGGCGCGACGCGATCGCCTGGGCGCGGGAGGTCGTCGAGCGCGGCGCGGGCGAGATTATGCTCACCTCGATGAATACCGACGGCCACCAGAGCGGTTACGACATCCCGCTGACCCGGGCCGTCTCCGACGCGGTCGAGGTGCCGGTGATCGCCTCGGGCGGCGCGGGCGGCGCGCAGCACATGATCGACGCCGTGCGCGAGGGCCGCGCCGACGCCGTGCTGGCCGCCTCGATCTTCCACTTCGGGACCTACCGCATCGCCGACGTGAAGCGCCAAATGCAGCAGGCCGGCATTCCGGTCAGAATGGAGCACGCCGACTATGACGACGTCCTCTGAGACGCCCGCCGAGCCTTTCGGGCCTTCCGGTCTTCCCGACTTGAAGTACGACGCGAACGGCTTAATCCCGGCCATCGTGCAGCATGACGCGACGGGCGAGGTGCTGATGCTCGGCTACATGGACGCCGAGGCGCTGCGCCGCACGCTGGACAAGCGGCTGGTCACCTTCTGGAGCCGCAGCCGCAGCGAGTACTGGACCAAGGGCGAGACCAGCGGCAATGTGCTCAACTTGCGCAGCATCCGCAAGGACTGCGACGTAGACGCCCTGCTGGTGCGTGCCGATCCCGCCGGGCCGACGTGCCATACGGGCAACAACTCCTGCTTCTACCGCGACCTGGGCGGGGAGTAGCGGCCGCCGCCCTGCGGGCGCGGCGCTACAATTCGAGCTGGGAGACTCGCGCATGGCGACGATCAAGACCAAGCCAGATCTGCTGACCGCCGAGGACCTCCTGCGCCTCGACAGCGAGGGCGTGCGCGGCGAACTGATCCGAGGGGTGCTGCACGAGACGACGCCCACAGGCCAACAACATGGTTGGATTGTGATGAGGCTGGGCGCGCTGTTGATGAACTTTATCCTGCCGCGGGCGTTGGGGACGCTGGTCGGATCCGATTCCGGCGTTCTACTCGAACGCGATCCCGACACCGTGCGCGAGCCCGACCTCGCCTTCACCTCCGCCGAACGACTGCCAATCAACGCCGACATTGACGGCTACTCCGATGTGGCGCCGGATCTGGTCGTGGAAGTGGTCTCGCCGAGCGATCAGCCCCGCGAAGTCGCCGACAAGGTCGCCATGTGGCTCAGCCACGGCGTGAGCATCGTCTGGGTCGTGCGCCCGGCCAACCGCACGATTGATGTCCACCGCGCACCTGCCAATGTGCAGACGCTCAGCGAGAGCGACATGCTGGACGGTCTGGATGTGCTGCCCGGCTTCACTTGCCCCGTCAACGCCGTCTTCGACAGCTAATCCGCCCAGGAGAATCCGCGCATGGCGACGATCAAGACCAAGCCGGCTCTGCTTACCGCCGAGGACCTCCTGCGCCTCGACAGCGAGGGCGTGCGCGGCGAGCTGATTCGAGGAGTGCTGCACGAAACTATGCCCACCGGAGAAGAGCACGGTTGGATCGTGATGAGGCTGGGCGCGCTGTTGATGAACTTCATCCTGCCCCGCTCGTTGGGCAGGCTGGTCGGATCCGACTCCGGTGTCCTGCTGGAGCGCAACCCCGACACCGTGCGCGAGCCCGACCTCGCCTTCACGTCAGCCGCGCGACTGCCGGCCGGAGGACCGAACAAGGGCTACGCCGAGGTGGCGCCGGACCTGGTCGTGGAGGTGGTTTCGCCGAGCGATCAGCCCCGTGAAGTCGCCGACAAGGTGGCGGTGTGGCTCAGCCACGGCGTGCGCATCGTCTGGGTCGTGCGCCCGGACAGCCGCACGATCGATGTCCACCGCGCGACTGGCGATATGCAGACGCTCAGCGAGAACGACGCGCTGGACGGCCTGGATGTGCTGCCCGGCTTCACTTGCCCCGTCAACGCCGTCTTCGACAACTGAGCCGCCCCGCCCGTCCTACGTCCGCTCGCCCTCCAGCTCGAGGGCGGCTTCCATCGCGGCGATTGCGACGACCATCTGGGACTCGTCGGGCTCGCGGGTGGTGAGCGCTTGCAGCCAGAGGTTGGGCGCGAAGAGCGCCATGATCAGGCGGTTGCCGCGGTGCATCCCGCCGAAGCGAATCACCTCGTAGGCGAGCGCGGTGAGGAGGGGCAGCAGGATGATCCGGCTGAGCAGGTGCCACCAGAGCGGCGGGTTGCCCAAGGCGACAAAGATGGGAATCGCAATCAGGGCGACGACCAGGGTGAACGAGGTGCCGCAGCGAGGGTGGGCGCGGCTGTAGCGGGCGACTCGCTCCGGTGTGAGCTGGTCGCCCGCTTCCCATGCGGCGATCGTCTTGTGTTCTGCGCCGTGGAACTGAAAGACGCGGCGCACATCGGGCATCCGCCCGATCAGCGTGAGCCAGACGAGCAGCATGGCGACGCGCAGAAAGCCCTCCGCGACGATGGCCCAGATCGGCTGCGCGGCCGCGTCGGCGATCCAACGGGTGGCGAACACTGGCGCGAGAAAGAAGCCGCCCACGGCGATGCTCATCGCCACCGCCATCGAAATGAGGCTCACGGCGTTGACCAGGCGAGTGTGTTCGAGCAGCTCCTCACGCATCGAGACGCGCTGGGCGAAGCGCAGCGCCCACCAGCCGATGTAGAGCGTTTCGGCGAGAGTGACCGCGCCGCGCAGCAGGGGGATGCGGCGCACGCTCCGCGCGCCGACCGCGCTCAGCCGCCGCGACAGTTGCGCGAGCGTGCCGTCGGGCCGCCGGCAGACCACCACGACATGCCGCGGGCTGCGGATCATCACGCCTTCGGTGACGGCCTGCCCGCCGTAGCCCACGGCGCCCTTGCGGCTCGGGTGCTGCTGCGTCAGCGACGGCTCGCACATGATCAGGCGGCCCGCATTTGGGTGCGGGCGGCGCTACTCGATCTCGGCGCTGATGCCGTAGCGGCGGCGGAAGCGCTCAACGCGGCCTGCGGTGTCGACGATCCGCTGCTCGCCGGTGTAGAAGGGGTGGCAGGTGCTGCACACCTCGATGCGGATTTCGGCCTTGGTCGAGCGCGTCTCCCAGCTCTCGCCGCAGCCGCAGCGCACCGTCGCCGTCTGGTACTCGGGGTGAATTTCGGACCTCATATCGCTTCCTCAACCGGAATCACGCTGACCTTCTTGCGCCGCCCGCGCGCGTAGGGCGAGAACTTGATCGTGCCGTCGGCCAGCGCGAACAGCGTGTGATCGCGCCCCACGCCGACATGCTGCCCGGCGTGGATTCGCGTGCCGCGCTGCCGCACGATGATCCCGCCGGTGCGCACGAATTGACCGTCGAACAGCTTGACGCCCAGCCGCTTCGCGTTGCTGTCGCGCCCGTTGCGCGAGGAGCCCACGCCCTTCTTGTGCGCCATCGTTATTCCTCCTCGTCGCCACTGCGCGCGGTCGACTCGACCGTTTCAGCCGTCGGCGCGTCTTCCGTTTCGGCTGTCTCCGCGACCGCCGACTCAGTCTCCTCCAGCTCGGCCTCGGGCTCGTTCTCCGGCTCAACGGCGGGCTCCGGCTCCGCCGGCGGCTCGTAGGCCCAGGTCTGATCGCCCAGCGCGATCTCCGCGATGCGCAGGTGCGTCTCGTGCTGGCGGTGTCCGCGCAGACGCCGGTAGCGGGTCTTGGCCTTGTACTTGAAGACGGGAATCTTGCGCGCGCGCTTTTGGTCGGCAATCTCCGCCGTGACCGAGGCGTCCTCCAGCGTGGGCGCGCCCACTGAGACCGCGCCGTCCTCGCCGCGCACCAGCAGCACCTCGTTGAACGCGACCTGATCGCCACGCTCGCCGTCGAGCCGCTCGACCACGAGCCGCTGGCCGGGCGTCACCCGGTACTGCTTGCCACCGGTGCGAATTACGGCGTAGACCTGACTGCTCATCGTTGCGTTCCCGTCGGTCTGGGCATCCCCACTCGCTCTATCAGCGTAGAGCGCTCGGTTGCAGGGTCAAGCGCCGCGCGCACAGATCGCCGGCCGGATAACCGGCGCGGCTATGCGTTGGTCGACTCGTCGCCCGACTGGTAGCGGTTCGAGCTGCCGCCCCAGGCGAGGCCGGGCTTGGGCGGCATCAGCGGCTCGCGCTCGGCGTCGCCCTCGTCGGTTTCGCTCGGCGCGGCCGGCGGCGTGGGTTCGGGCGGCGGCTCCGGGGTGCGCTCCGGCTCGGCGTCGCCCGGCTGCCAGGCCAGAATCGCCCGCAACTCGTCGCCCTCCAGCGTCTCCGCGTCCATCAGCCGTGTCGCCAGCAGGTCCAGCTGATCGCGGTTGCGCCGCAGGATCATCCGCGCGCGGTCCCGCGCCCGGTCGATGATCTCGCGCAGCTCCTCGTCGATCTGCTCGGCGACCGTCTCCGAGTAGTCGCGCTGCTCGGAGATGTCGCGGCCCAGGAAGACCATCGACTCCTTCTTGCCGAAGGTGCGCGCGCCGAGCCGCTCGCTCATGCCCCACTGGGTGATCATCGCCCGCGCGATCTGGGTGACCTTCGAGAGGTCGTCGTGCGCGCCGGTGGTCATCTCGCCGAAGACGATCTCCTCGGCGGCGTGCCCGCCCAGCGCGGAGGCCATGAAGCCCTCGTAGTAGCTCTTGCCCGCCAACCGATGCTCCGACTCGGGCAGGTAGCGGGTGTAGCCGCCCGCCATTCCGCGCGGGACGATCGTCACTTTGTGTACGGGGTCGTGGCCGGGGACATGCGCCGCGACCAGCGCGTGGCCCGCCTCGTGGAACGCGACCACCTCGCGCTCGCGGCCGATCAGCAGACGGCTCTTGCGCTCCGGCCCGGCCATCACGCGGTCGACGGCTTCCTCGACTTCGGCCTGGGTGACGCGCTTCTTGCTGCGCCGCGCGGCGAGAATCGCCGCCTCGTTGAGCAGGTTGGCCAACTCTGCGCCGGAGAAGCCCGGCGTCTCCTTGGCGATCGTGCGCAGGTTGACCTCCTCGGCGAGCGGCTTGCCGCGCACATGCACGGCCAGGATCTCTTCGCGCCCTTTCACGTCGGGCGCGTCGAGAATCACCCGGCGGTCGAAGCGGCCGGGGCGCAGCAGCGCCGGGTCGAGGATGTCGGGGCGGTTGGTCGCGGCGACGACGATCACGTTGGTGTTGGTGTCGAAGCCGTCCATCTCGACCAGGATCTGGTTCAGCGTCTGCTCGCGCTCGTCGTGGCTGCCGCCGACGCCCGCGCCGCGCTGCCGCCCGACCGCGTCGATCTCATCGACGAACACGATGCAGGGCGCGTTGCGCTTGGCCTGCTCGAAGAGGTCGCGCACGCGGCTCGCGCCGACGCCGACGAACATCTCGACGAACTCCGAGCCGGAGATGCTGAAGAAGGGCACGCCGGCCTCGCCGGCCACGGCGCGCGCGAGCAGCGTCTTTCCTGTGCCCGGCGGTCCGACCAGCAGCACGCCGCGCGGGATGCGCGCGCCCAGCGAGGCGAAGCGCTCGGGGAACTTGAGGAACTCGACGACCTCTTGCAGCTCTTCCTTGGCTTCGTCCGCGCCGGCCACATCGTTGAAGGTGACCGTGGGGCGGTTGGCGGTGACCAGCCGCGCCTTGCTCTTGCCGAACGACATCGCCTGGCTGCCCTGCCCCTGCGCGTGGCGGAAGAGGAAGAAGAAGATGATGCCGAAGATCAGAATGAAGGGCAGGAAGTTGATCAGCAGCCCGCCGATCACGCTGCCGAAGCCGCCGGAGCCGCGCACTTCCACTTCGGGGAAGCCCTGCGTCGTGATGTCGATGCCGTGCTGCTGGAAGAACGCGAACACATCCCAGGGCTGGCCAGGAGTGTTGGCGGAGATCGAGCCGCCGCCGTCGCGGTACTCGAGGGTGACCTCGTTGTCGGCGACGCGGATCGCCTCAATGCTGCTGATGTCGCGCTGGATCAGGCTGAGCAGGTCTTCGCCGCCGCCGGCCAGGGCGACGGTCTGCGAGCTGCCGCCGCTGCGCCCGAAGAGGGCGTAGATCACGACGATCAAGACGACCAGAATTAGGCCGTAGACGAGGAAATTGCGTCCGAACCTGCCGCCGAACATAAGCAGCGCCTCCCATCGGCGCGCGCGACATCATGCCTCCACGATGCCACTGCGCCGCTCCAGTGCGAGCATACCGCAGCGCTCGCCGCCCTGCGCCGCAGCTGACGCAGGCTTCACGAAGCTCGTACACGAGAGCGTAAATTGCGCCTGATGTCTGTGAAACCGACCCGCCGGATCGAGCTGCGTCACTGGCGCGCCGGCGCAGCGGTCGTCGCCGGCGCCGACGAGGTCGGGCGCGGCCCCTGGGCCGGGCCGCTGGTCGTCGGCGCGGTCGTCCTGCCGCGCGAGCGCGCCGCCTGGCTGCCGCTGCTGCGCGACAGCAAGGCGCTCAGCGCCGAGGCGCGCCGCGCGCTTGCGCCGCAAATTCACGACGGCGTGCAGGACGCCGCGCTGGGCTGGGTTGGCGCAGCCGAGATCGACCAGCTCGGTCTGGCCGCCGCGCTGCGGCTCGCCTACCGCCGGGCGCTGTCGGGGCTGTCTGCGCCGCCCGATATCGTGTTGGCCGACGGCGCTGATCGGCTCGGTCTGCCCTGGCCGACGGAGATGGTGGTGCGCGGCGACGCGCGGGTCGCCTCGATCGCGGCCGCCTCGATCATTGCGAAGGTCGCCCGTGACGACTACATGGTGGCGCTCGACGCGCGGTTTCCTGAGTTCGGCTTTGCGCGGCATAAAGGCTACGGCGCGCCCGAGCACCGCGCCGCGCTCGAAGCGCACCCGCCCTGCCCCGAGCACCGCCGCAGCTTCCGCCCCGTCGCGCAGGCGGCGCTCTTCAACTCCAGGCAGCTCGCCGCGGCCGATTGACCGCCGCAAGCTGGACCTGGGCCGCGCTGCGGAGGAGCTGGCCGCGCAGTGGCTGCGCGCGCGCGGCTACCGCATCCTCGAGCGCAACTACACGCGCCCCTGGGGCGAGGCCGACATCATCGCCCGCGATCCACACGGCGTCGTGGTGATTGTGGAAGTGCGCAGCCGCCGCGACCCGCGCTACCGAATTGAGCTGCTCGAATCGGTTAACGCGCGCAAGCAGGGGCAGCTGCGGCGTCTGGCGCGCGGCTACCTGGCCGAGCGCGAGCGGCACGTGGACATTCGGATCGATGTGATCGCCGTAGGCGCGGACAGCGATGGCGCGCTGCGCGTGCTGTCGCACATCCGCAACGCCGTCGAAGACATGTGAGCCACCCCACCGAGCTGACCAGCCGAGTCGCCCGGCGCGCGTATTCTGGAGGCGCGATGCCGATCTACGAATACCACTGCCCCGCCTGCGAGCGGGGCGTCGAAGTCTTCCAGCGGCGCGCCCGCGCCGAGGGCGATGCGCCGCCGCCCTGCCCGGAGTGCGGCGGCGGCGAGCTGCGGCCCCGCTTTTCGCGTTTCGCCTCGCGCAGCGAGCTGTCGTTCCCCGGCTTCGACACGATGGACGACGTCGACGAGAACGATCCGGAGTCGGTCGCCGCCTGGCGGCAGTCGGTCGGCGCGCCCGACGATCTGCCCTCCGACCTGTAGGCCTGACCTGTAGGCTGGTGGGGCGAGGTTCGGCATGCCGATTTACGAATACCGCTGCCCCAGCTGCCGCGCGATCACCGAGGCGTTTCACCGTTCGCTGGAGAACGCGAGCGCGCCCGCTTGCGAGCAGTGCGGCGCGGACGGTCTGCGCCGCGTCGTCTCGCGCTTCGCCACGCCCAAGACGGAGGCGCAGGTGCTGGAGCAGTACGGCTCGCCGTCCCCCGGCGCGGGCCCCGACGCCTACAAGGATCCACGCCAGATCGGCCGCTGGGCCGAGCAGCGCTTCGAGGAGATGGGCGTCGAAATGCCCGCCGAAGCCAAGCAAATGATCGACGCCGCCCGCGACGGCGAGCTGCCCGCCCCCGTCAAAGACCTCTGAGCGGCGCTACCCTGACAGTCGGAGGCGTCGAGATGGCCACCCCTGCTCGAACGAAACGCGAATTGCTCGACAGCGACCCCGCATACCTTCTGGCTTCGATGAGCGATGACGAGAAGACGCAGGTCTGGCGTCAGCGCGAACGCAATCGCGAGCACTTGTTCAGCCGCTGGAAAGAGCTCACGCGCGATCATCGCGGGCGCTGGGCTGCCGTCTATGGTGATTGCGAGATCATCATCGGCGACTCCCGCGAAGAGCTGCGCGATCGGCTCTTTCCCGACCGTCTCCTCGGGGCGTTCATCTGGCAGCTCGGCGATCCGCCCGGTGTTGTGCGCGTCCCTGGATGATGCCCCGCGTTGTTGAAATTCCGATCTGGGCGGGCTCGCTGCCGCCGCTGGACGCAGCCGGACCGGCGTTCGTCGGCGTCCGTGTGACGCTCGGTCTGCGCGAGTGGTACACGGATCTTCTGGTTGATACTGGTGCGTCGCGCACCATGCTGGCGGTTGCCGACACAGAGGAACTGCTGCGCGAGGACTACGGCGAAATCGATTTCGAGAGGGATCCCCGGCGGATCGCCGTGCGTGGAATCGTCGGCGTGCAACGCTGTGTCGACCGAGATGCCGTCTTGGTATTCCGTATCGCCGAAGACACATGGCACGAGATCAGTGCGCCGATCTTGATTCCCGAAATCACCTACACCGCCGCCGGTACCCGCCAGCCGTCGCCGCTGAACGGCCTGCTGGGCCGCGATGTTCTCGGGCGCGGCGCGCTCAGCCTCACCTGGCGGCTGCCGCGCGAACTCCATTTCACCAACCTCCCGTCCGCCCCATCCGCGCTACCCTGACAGTCGGAGGCATCGAGATGGCCGCACCAACGCGCAAACCCGCCGGACTGCCGCTGGACTACTTCCTGCGTGCCGAGCCGCTCAATGAGGCCGACGCCAACGAGAGCTACGAACGGTTCACCCGCAATCGCGAGCATCTGGCAAGCCGCTGGCAGGAGTTGCTCCGCGAGCATCGCGGCGAGTGGGTGATCGTCTACGGCGATCGCCAGATGGTCGTGGGCGACGATTACATGGCGATGCGCAACGGCATCGAGATTGACGATCTCCGCGTCGGCATCTCCAAGTTCATTCAGGAAGAGCCGCTGTTCACGCGACTCTGGTGACTCCGCCACTGATTCTCGCCCACGTCGCCCGCGCTACCCTGACGATGGAAGGACCACCGCCATGGCCGCACCTACCCGCCAGCGCTTCATCCTGCCGCAGGACGCCTTTCTGCGGAAAGAGCCGATCGACCCGGACGAGCTGACGCGCCTCTTCGAGCAGCACGAGCGCAACCGCGACTACTTCTACAGCCGCCGCGACGAGCTCTTCCGCGACCACCGCGGCAAGTATGTGATCGTCTACGACGACGACCAGCTGCTGATCGGCGACGACTTCCTCCAGATGTGCAACAGCCTGGCTCCTGAAGCGCTGGCGCCTGCGTTCACGGAATACTTCACTCCCGCCGGCATCCAGAGCTTCTGGGAATGACGCCCAACCCGCCTCGGATCCCTGCGTGGATCCAGATATCGCACGGAGACCGTCCGGGGCTTCCCTGGTCTGTGGGCGGGCGGGCATTCGTGTCGATCACCGTGACATGGGGCGAGTCCAGGCGCCTTGAGGACTTTCTCATCGACACCGGCGCCAGTAGGACGATCCTCGGAACGATGGCAGCGGTCGAGCTCTTGCGCGGCGACTACTTTCTGATTGACTTCGACCGTGATCCGCAGCGAGTGGATGTGGGCGGAATCGGCGGCCTGGTCCGCTGCGTCCCGCGCCAGTTCGACCTCTCATTTCGCACCGAAATGGGCGAACCGTTCGAGCTTCGCGCGCCCATCCTGATCCCCGAAATGACCGACGCGCCCGACGGCCGCCTGCCGCGGCACACGCCGAGCCTGCTCGGCCGCGATCTGCTCGGCGGCGGCGCGTTGACCCTCGCCTGGCGCTTGCCCCTCCAGCTCCACCTCAGCAACATGCCCAGCGGCGTTGATCTCTAAATCACACCGCGCGGACGCCCCCGAATTGCCCCACTGATCATCGCTCGATACATTGCCTGCGATTGCCCGCACGCGGCGGGCAGTCGGCTTGGGGGACGACGATGGTAATTCTGATCTTTGCGCTGATCACCGCGCTGGTTGCGCTCGCATTCGCCGCACTGCGCGTGCGCGATGTGCTCGCCGAGGACGAAGGCAACGACACGATGCGCCGCATCGGCCAGGCGATCCAGCTCGGCGCGGCCACCTTCCTCAGGCGCGAGTACACCTTCCTCGCCGCGTTCGTCGGCGTCGTCTTCGTCGTCCTGCTGATCTTCATCGACCTCGATGTGCTCGACAAGTTTGACGGAACGGACCACCGCTGGACCTCCGTCTCCTACCTGATCGGCGCGTTCCTCTCGGCTTCCGCCGGCTACCTGGGCATGCTGATCGCCGTGCGCGCCAACGTGCGCACTGCGGCCAAGGCGCAGCAGGGGCTCAACCCCGCGCTGCGCACCGCCTTCAACTCCGGCACCGTGATGGGCATGACCGTCGTCGGCCTCGGTCTGCTCGGCCTCGTGATCATGTACCTGATCTGGCAGGACTTCCGCCCGCTCGCCGGCTTCGCCTTCGGCGCATCCTCGATCGCGCTCTTCGCCCGCGTCGGCGGCGGCATCTACACCAAGGCCGCCGATGTCGGCGCGGACCTGGTGGGCAAGGTCGAAGCCGGCATCCCCGAAGACGACCCCCGCAATCCGGCCACGATCGCCGACAATGTCGGCGACAATGTCGGCGATGTGGCCGGCATGGGCGCGGACCTGTTCGAGTCCTATGTCGGCTCAATCGTCGCGACGATGGCGCTCGGCGCTGTTTCGGTCGGGTTTCTCTTCGGATTCGGCGACTTCGACGACCGGCTGATCGTTTTGCCGATGCTGGTCGCGGCGATCGGCATCATCTCCGCCGTGATTGGCACGTTCTTCGTCCGCACCGGCGAGGAGGCCAACCAGGGGCGTCTGCTCTGGGCGCTCCGCGCCGGCGTCTTCGGCGCGTCGGGGCTCGTCCTGCTCGGCTCGGGCATCGCGGTCGCTGTGATGGGCCTTGAGGTCGAGATCTTCTGCGCCATCCTCGTCGGCCTGATCGCCGGCCAGATCATCGGCACCGTGACGGAAGGCTTCACCTCATCCGAAGGTTTCGCGCTGGGCGGACGCCGCTACTCGCCCACCGTCAACCTCTCCGGGCAGGCCGAAGCCGGTACTGGGCCGATCATCATTGGTGGGCTCAGCTTGGGAATGATGTCGACCGTGGTGCCGCTGATCACGATCGTCGTCGCGATCGTGATCTCCTACGAACTTGGCGACTTCTATGCCGTCGCGCTGGCCGCCGTGGGCATGCTGGCGCCACTGGGCGTGACGCTCGCCACCGACGCCTACGGGCCTGTCGCCGATAATGCAGGCGGCATCGCCGAGCAGGCCGGGCTTGATCCTGAAGTCCGCGAGCGCACCGACGCGCTCGACCAGCTGGGCAACACCACCGCCGCGACCGGCAAGGGCTTCGCGATCGGCTCCGCGGCACTGACTTCGCTGGCGCTGCTCGCAACCTACGCGATCACTTTGATCACCAGCCGCAGCGGCGACTCGTTCGAGCTTGACGCGATCTCCACCCTGCTGAGCTTCAACCTGCTGAGCTACCAGGTCCTGATTGGCGTGCTGATCGGCGCGCTGATGCCGTTCATCTTCTCCGCGCTCTCGATGGGCGCGGTGGGGCGCGCGGCGGAGGCGATGGTGCAGGAAGTGCGCCGCCAGTTCCGCGAGAAGCCCGGCATCATGGAGGGCACCGACGAGCCCGACTACGAGCGCGCGATCTCGATCTCGACCGACGGCGCGCTGCGCGAAATGATCATCCCCGGCCTGATCGCCGTGGTGGTACCGATCTTCGTCGGCGCGGTGATCGGCGCGGAGTCGTTGGGCGGCCTGCTGATCGGCTCGATCGCGGCCGGCTCGATGCTGGCGATCATGATGGCCAACGCGGGCGGCGCCTGGGACAACGCCAAGAAGTACATCGAGGAGGGCAACTTCGGCGGCAAAGGCTCCGACGCCCACGCCGCCGCGGTCGTCGGCGACACCGTCGGCGACCCTTTCAAGGACACGAGCGGCCCCTCGCTCAACATCCTGCTCAAGCTGATGTCGATCGTCGCCGTCGTGTTCGGCCCGCTCTTCCTCTAGGCGCGCGCAGGCAAGCGCCGCTGCCGGGTCAGGCGCTCTCGCCCGGTCCGGCAGCTGCGCCGGCCTCCCGCGCCCGCTCGCGCAGCTGCGCCTGCACCGCCCGACCGGCGTTGCCGGTCGCCAGCACGGTCAACAGCGCCCCGATCGCCAGCCCGATCGTCAGCCCCAGCAGAAACCGCATTGCACCCTCCCGCGTTTGTCGCCAGCCCAGGCTCACAATAGCGTGAGACGCAACCCACCTCGCCTACGGAGCGCCTACGGAGCCGCAGATGACGAATGATGCCACTACCGACCAACCCGCTGCCCCTTCCACAGTCTCGATGGAGACGCTCGTCTCGCTCTGCAAGCAGCGCGGGTTTGTCTTCCCCGCCAGCGAGATCTACGGCGGCTTCGGCTCGACCTACGACTACGGCCCGCTCGGCGTCGAGCTCAAGCGCAACGTCAAAGACGCCTGGTGGCGCGCGATGGTGCGCGAGCGCAGCGACGTGGTCGGCATCGACACCGCGATCATCCAGTCGCCCCGCGTCTGGGAGGCCAGCGGCCATGTGCAGAACTTCCACGACCCGATGGTCGACTGCCGCGCGTGCCAGGGCCGCTTCCGCGAGGATCACCTCGAAGGCCCCGCCTGCCCCACCTGCGGCGCGACCGACTCCTTCACCGAGGCGCGCGAGTTCAACCTCATGTTCCGCACCCACGTCGGCCCCGTCGAGGACGCGGCCGCGGCCGCCTACCTGCGCCCCGAGACGGCGCAGGGCATCTTCGTCAACTTCGAGAACGTGCTCACCGCGACCCGCCGCCGCCTGCCTTTCGGCATTGCGCAGCAGGGCAAGTCGTTCCGCAACGAAATCACGCTGGGCAACTTCATCTTCCGCACGCGCGAGTTCGAGCAGATGGAGATGGAGTATTTCGTCGCGCCGGAGGACGCCGAGCGCGCCTACCGCGAGTGGATCGATCTGCGCGAGGCCTGGTACCACGAGCTCGGCGTCGATCCGGCCAACCTGCGCCGCGATGTCCACCCCGCCGAAAAGCTCTCTCACTACTCCGCCGGCACGACCGACATTCAGTACCGCTTCCCCTGGGGTTGGGACGAGCTCGAGGGCATCGCCAACCGCACCGATTTCGACCTCACCCAGCACGGCGAGTCGTCGGGCAAGCGGCTCGAATACTTCGATCAGGCCGAGCAGCGCCACATCGTGCCGCACGTGATCGAGCCCGCCGCCGGCGTGGACCGGATCATGCTCGCGCTGCTCTGCGACGCCTACCGGGTCGTGCAGGACGAGAAGGGCGACGACCGGGTGGTGCTCGCCTTGGCCCCGCGGATTGCGCCGGTCACCGTGGCCGTGCTGCCGCTCAGCCGCAAGGAGCCGGTCGCCGAGCTGGCCCGCCAGGTCTGGGATCAGCTGCGCCCGTGGTGGACGACGCAGTACGACGACACGCAGAGCATCGGCCGCCGCTACCGCCGCCAGGACGAAATTGGCACCCCGCTCTGCGTCACCGTCGATTTCGACTCGCTCGAGGATGACGCGGTGACGATCCGCGACCGCGACAGCCAGCAGCAGGAGCGTGTTCAGATTGCTGGGCTGGTCGAGGGGCTTCGGGCCCGCTTGGGCTTCTAACCCGCTCCTCGCCCCCGCCATTCCTGCGCTCTTTCCGTCATTCCTGCGCTCTTTCCGTCATTCCTGCGTATCTTCCGTCATTCCTGCGTATCTTCCGTCATTCCTGCGTAGGCAGGAATGGGGAGGGGTGCTGCTCCACCTCACCCCACCCATCCTTTCGGCGGGGCTTGGGTGGGGCCGCCGTGCGCGCGGTTCCTGCCTGCGCAGGAATGACGGGGGAGGGGCGGGGAAGGCGCCGGCCGCCGGCTAGGGTGCCAGCTCGCCTAGGGGGCCAGCTCGGCCACCTTGGCGCGGGCGCTGTCCTTGTCCTCGAACCACTCCGAGTTGACCTCGACGAAGCCCTGCCACTCGTCGGGCACGTCGTCCTCCGAGAAGATCGCGGTGACCGGGCAGGCGGGCTCGCAGGCGCCGCAGTCGATGCATTCGTCCGGGCTGATGTACAGCATGCGGTCTTCGTCGTCGGCGTGGATGCAGTCCACCGGGCAGACTTCGACGCAGGACTGATCCTTGACGTCGATGCAGGGTTCGGTGATCACGTAGGTCATGGTGCTTGCCGTCCTCTCGTGAAGGCTGCTGCGGGCTGTTGGTCGGGCGCTCCTACCTACCGTTATAGGGCGATTGGGGCGCGTAGGCAACACCCCCCGCCGGTCGGCGCTGCCGCGAGCTGCTCAGCGGCGCCCCGACGAGGCGCGTCGCGAGCGTTTCGGCGCGCCGCCTGCGCCGTTGGACGACGCCCCGGCAGAGCGCGGTTTCGCCGCCTGCTTCGCTGTCTTGTGGGCCGAGCTGCGCCCGGCGCGCTTGCCGTTCGCCCCGTTCGGCGAGGGGTCCGGCGAGGGCAGCGCGTCGCGCAGGAAGCGCCCGGTGTGGCTCACCGAATTCTCCGCGACCGTCTCCGGCGTGCCCGCCGCCACCAGCTCGCCGCCGCGCTCGCCGCCCAGCGGCCCCAGGTCGATGATCCAGTCGGCGTTCTTGATCACGTCCAGATGGTGCTCGATCACCACCACCGTGTTGCCCTGGTCCACCAGCGCCTGTAGCACGCCCAGCAACGCCTCCACATCCTGGAACGAGAGCCCTGTGGTGGGCTCGTCGAGCAGGTAGAGCGTGCGCCCGGTGGAGCGCTTGGAGAGTTCCGTGCTCAGCTTGACCCGCTGCGCCTCGCCGCCGGAGAGCGTCGTCGCCGGCTGGCCCAGCTTGATGTAGCCCAGCCCCACCGCGCCGAGCGTCTCCAGCTTGCGCCGAATGGCGGGGTGCGCGTCGAAAATCTCCAGCGCTTCATCCACCGTCTTGTCCAGCACGTCGGCGATCGTGAAGCCCTTGTAGTGGATCTCCAGCGCCTCGCGGTTGTAGCGCGCGCCGCCGCAGACCTCGCAGGGGACGGTCACGTCCGGCAGGAACTGCATCTCGATCGTGTTGTAGCCGTCGCCGCGGCAGGCCTCGCAGCGCCCGCCCTTGACGTTGAACGAGAAGCGGCCCGGCTTGTAGCCGCGCATGCGCGCCTCGGGCACCGAGGCAAACAGATCGCGCACCGGCGTGAAGAGCCCCGTGTAGGTGGCCGGGTTCGAGCGCGGCGTGCGGCCGATCGGCGACTGATCGATGTCGATCACCTTGTCGATCGCATCCAGTCCTTCGAGGCGGGCCATCTTGCCCGGCCGCTGCCGCGCGCCGTGCAGCCGCTGCGCCGCGCCCGCGTGCAGCAGATCGTTGACCAGCGTGCTCTTGCCCGAGCCGCTCACCCCCGTCACGCAGATGAACGTGCCCAGCGGGAACTCGATGTCGATCTGCTTCAGGTTGTGCTCGGCCGCGCCGACGATCCGCAGCGACTCGCCGCTGCCCGGCCGCCGCCCCTGCGGCATCGGAATCTCCCGCCGCCCGCTGAGGTAAGCGCCGGTCATCGAGCGGCGGTGCTTCATGATCTGCGCCGGCGAGCCCTCGGCCACGATCTTGCCGCCGTCCTCGCCCGCGCCGGGGCCCATATCCACGATCCAGTCCGCGGCGCGCATCGTCGCCTCGTCGTGCTCCACGATCAGCACCGTGTTGCCCAGGTCGCGCAGACGCTTGAGCGTCCGAATCAGCCGCTCGTCGTCCAGCGGATGCAGCCCGATTGAGGGCTCGTCGCAGACATAAAGCACGCCCATCAGCGAGGAGCCGATCTGCGTCGCCAGGCGAATCCGCTGCGCCTCGCCGCCGCTCAGCGACGCCGCGGCGCGATCCAGCGTCAGGTAGTCGAGCCCCACATCCACCAGAAAGGTCAGCCGCTCGCGGATTTCCTTGAGGATCTGCTCGGCGATGGTGCGCTCGCGCTTCGAGAGCGGCGAGCGCCGCCCGCCCAGGCTCTCCGACCAGGCCGCCGCGTTCGCCACCGCCATCGCCGTCACCTCGACGATGCTCTTGCCGTCCACCAGCACCGCCAGCGACTCCGGCTTGAGCCGCGCGCCCTGGCAGGCTTTGCAGGGCACCGCCGTCATGTAGCGCTCGATCTCGCTGCGCGACCAGTCCGAATCCGTCTCGCGGTGCCGCCGCTCAAGGTTGTTGACCACACCCTCGAACTGCGTCTCATAGGTCCGCCGTCGGCCGTGGTGATTCTCCCAGGTGAGCGTGATCGGCTCGTCCAGCCCGTAGAGCACGGCCTGAATTAGCCCGTCGGAAAGCTGCTCGAAGGGCGCGTCGGTTGCTTCGTCGAAGAGCGCGAAGACCGCCTCGAGGATGCGGGTCTGCCAACCGGAGTGGGAGGCCGAGCGGGCCCACGGCGCGATCGCGCCCTGGGCCAGCGATTTGCCGTGATCAGGAATGACCAGCGCCGGATCCACCTCCATCGTCATCCCTAGCCCGGTGCAATCCGGGCAGGCGCCGTGCGGGCTGTTGAACGAAAAGCTGCGCGGCTCGATTTCGCCCAACGCGAACATGTCGCGCGGGCAGGCCAGCTGCTCGGAAAAGATGCGATCGTCCTCCTCGTCGAGCGCGCGAATCCGCACGATCCCGTCGCCCAGCTGCAGCGCCTGCTCGATGCTGTCCGCCAGCCGTCCGGCCAGCGACTGCCGCTCGTCCTCCTCCACATCCGCCGCCGGCAGCGCGATCCGGTCGACCACCACATCGATCGAGTGGCGCTTGTTCTTCTCCAGCGCGATCTCTTCATCGAGCGAACGCACCTCGCCGTCGATCCGCGCCCGCACGAACCCGCGCGAACGCGCCTCGTCGAGCACCTGCTGGTGCTCTCCCTTGCGATCGCGGATCACCGGCGCGAGCACCAGCAGCCGCGACTTGGGCGGCAGCGCCAGCACGTTGTCGACCATCTGCTGCACCGTCTGCTGCGCGATCGGATCGCCGCAGAGCGGGCAGTGCGGCCGCCCCGCGCGCGCGAACAGCAGCCGCAGGTAGTCGTAAATCTCCGTCACCGTGCCCACGGTCGAGCGCGGGTTGCGCGAGCCCGTCTTCTGATCAATCGAGATCGCCGGCGAAAGCCCCTCGATGTAGTCCACATCGGGCTTCTCCATCCGCCCCAGGAACTGCCGCGCGTAGGAGGAGAGCGACTCGACGTAACGCCGCTGCCCCTCCGCGTAGATCGTGTCGAACGCCAGCGACGACTTGCCCGATCCCGACAGCCCGGTGATCACCACCAGCTGGTCGCGCGGGATCGTGACATCAATGTCCTTGAGATTGTGCTCCCGCGCGCCCTTCACCACGATCTTGTCGGTCGGCACAGTCATCTCCGCAACGATCAGGTCCGCTTCACACAGCGCGGGGAGCATTCAGCTTATCAGCGCCTCCGCCCGCTCCGCTGCGCATTCCTATACTCGGTGGATGGCCGATCCATCCGACTCCGTCGAGAGCGCAGACCTGAGCGCAGAGCAGGCTGTCTTGCCGTCCGCCGCGCAGCGGCTCGTCGTGCTCGACGGACACGCGATCATCTTCCGCGCCTACCACGCGATGCGCGAGCCGCTCACCGTCAAATCCACCGGCGAGGTGGTCAGCGCCGTCTACGGCTTCACCAACACCCTGCTCACCGTGCTCGACGACCTCAAGCCCAGCCACATCGCGCTGGCGCTGGACGTCGACGACGGCACGACCTTCCGCCGCGAACTCGACCCCAACTACAAGGCGCACCGCGACGCGATGCCCGAGGACCTGCCGCCGCAGATCGACCGCTGCCGCCAGGTCGCGCAGGCTTTCGGCGTGCCGATCTTCGAGGCCGAGGGCTACGAGGCCGACGACGTGCTGGCCACGCTGGCCGACCAGGCCGTCGCGCAGGGCGTCGAAACTTGGATCGCCACACTCGACAGCGACCTCGTCCAGCTCGTCCGCGACGGCGTCTCCGTCTACATGTTCCGCCCCTACCAGCGCGATGTGGTGCGCTACGACTCCGATCAGCGCGTCCGCGACCGCTACGGCGTCGATCCGATCCAGATCATCGACTACAAGGCGATCGTGGGCGACAAGTCCGACAACATCCCCGGCGTCAAAGGGCTGGGCGACAAGGGCGCGGTGAAGCTGCTCAACGAGTGGGGCAATCTGGAAGAGATTTACGAGCACCTGGACGAGGTCAAGCCGCCCGCGGCGCAGAAGAAGCTGCGCGAGCAGCGCGGCGAAGCGTTCATGTCCAAGAAGCTCGCCACGATCGTCCACGACGCCCCCGTCCAGCTCGATCTCGAGCAGGCCGAAGTCGGCAACTACGACCGCGAAGACGTGATCGCCGTCTTCCGCGAGCTCGAGTTCCGCTCAATGCTCGAGCGCGTCACCGGCGCGGAGTGGGGCAGCGCGTCGCCTACGGCCGCCGCGCCGGAGCAGGAGGTCGAGTACGACCTCGTGCGCGACGAAGCCGCCCTGCGCGATTGGGTCGAGCGCGCCGCCGCCGCGCCGCTGCTCGCCGTGGACCTGGAAACCTCCGCGCTCGATCCGATCGACTGCGAAATCGCCGGCTACGCCCTCGCCGACGCCGAAGGCCGCGCCGCCTACATCCCCGTCGGCCACCAGCCCTCGCTTGAGCACCCCGGCGACCAGCTCGACCCCGAGCTCGTGCGCGAGGCGCTGCGCCCCGTGCTCGAAGACCCCGCCGTGCCCAAGGTGCTGCACAACGCCAAGTTCGACATCAAGGTGCTGGCCCGCCACGGCATCCGGCTGCGCGGCCTGACCCACGACACGATGCTCGCCGCCTACCTGCTCAGCGAGTCGCAGATCGGGCTCAAGGCGCTGGCCTCCTCGCGGCTGGGCATCGAGATGACCCCGATCGAGGCGCTGATCGGCAAGGGCCGCAAGCAGAAATCGATGCTCGAAGTGCCCGCCGCCGAAGCCGGACCCTACGCCGCAGCCGACGCCGACATGACGCTGCGTTTGGCCGCCATCCTGATCCCCGAACTCGAGCAGGACGAAGCGCTGGCCGCGCTCTACCGCGACCTCGAACTGCCGCTGATTGATGTGCTGGTCGAGATGGAGCTCGCCGGCGTCTCGCTCGACACCGCCCAACTCGAAGAGCTCGACACCCGCCTGGACCACGAAATCGAGAGCTTCACCGCCCAGATCTACGAAGACGCCGGGCACGAATTCGGCATCGCCTCGCCCAAGCAGCTCAGCGTCGTGCTCTTTGAGGAGCTCGGCCTGCCCAAGACGCGCAAGACCTCGCAGGGCTTCTCGACCGACGCCCAACAGCTCGAGCGGCTCGCCGAGAGCCACCCGATCGTCAACCACATCCTCCAGTGGCGCGAACTGACCAAGCTGCGCTCGACCTACGTCGAGTCGCTGCCCCCGCTGGTCAGCCGGACCACCCAGCGCATCCACACCGACTACAACCAGACCGTCGCCGCCACCGGGCGGCTCTCCTCCGAGCGACCCAACCTGCAGAACATCCCCGTGCGCACCGAGCTCGGCGCGCAGGTTCGCGCCGCTTTCGTGCCCCGCGCCTGGGACGGCCTGGGCGGCGGCGGCGACGTCCGCTTCGTCAGCGCCGACTACTCGCAGATCGAGCTGCGCGTGCTCGCCCACCTCTCAGGCGACTCCAGCCTGATCGAGGCCTTTCAGCGCGGCGAAGACATCCACGCCGCCACCGCCGCCGGCGCATACGGCGTCGAAATCGCCGATGTCCAGCCTCAAATGCGCGACACCGCCAAGATGATGAACTTCGGCGTGATCTACGGCATCAGCGCGCACGGACTCGCGCAGCGCGCCGGCATGGAGCGGCGCGACGCCCAAGCCTTCATCGACGCCTACTTCGGACGCTTCGCCCGCGTCAAAGAGTGGGGCGAGGAGATCAAGGAAACCACCCGCAGCCGCGGCTACGCCGAAACCCTGCTGGGGCGGCGGCGTTACCTCCCCGCGATCAACTCCTCCAACTTCCAGGCGCGCAGCGGCGCGGAGCGGATGGCGCTCAACATGCCCGTGCAGGGCACCGCCGCCGACGTGATGAAGCGCGCCATGCTGCGCCTCGCCGACGGCCTCGTTGAGCGCGAACTGCGCGCCCGCATGCTGCTCCAGGTCCACGACGAGCTGATCTTCGAGCTGCCCGCCGCCGAAACCGACGACCTGATCGCCCTGCTCGAAGATGTCATGCCCACCGCTATCGATATGGTGGTCCCGCTCTCGATCGACATCAAGGCCGGCGCAAACTGGCGCGACCTCGAGCGCTTGACCACGCCAAGCACCTGATTACCTGAAAGGCGCAATCTCTATGGGCGGCATCTTCCGGACCATCGGCAACACCTGGCAGATCATCAAACTCTCCTGGCGCGTCCTGCAGCTGGACCGCGAACTGATCGTCTTCCCGATCCTCGGCGCGATCGGCGCGGCGGCTGTCGCCGGCACTCTGGCCATCATCTTCGGCGCGACCAACCGCTTCGCCAGCGGCGCAGAGGTGCAGTTCGGCGGCGTTGATATCGCGCTCACCCTGATCGCCTATTTCACCGCGCTGTACGCCGTGATCTTTTGCAACTCGGCGCTGGTCGCCGCCGCCCGCGAGCGACTCGAAGGCGGCGATCCCAATGTCGCCAGCGGCTTCCGCGCCGTGCGCGGCATGTGGCTCGCGATCCTCGGTTGGACGCTGATCACCGGCACCGTCGGATTAATTCTCCAGGCGCTCCAGGCCGCCGCCCAGAACCAGGAAAGCCCCGTCACCCGCATCGTCGGCCAAATCCTGATCGCGATCATCGGCGCGATCTGGGCCTACATCACCTTCTTCGTCATCCCCGTGCTGGTCGTCGAGCGGATCGGCCCGATCGAGGCAATTCGCCGCTCCTCGCGCCTGCTCAAGTCCAGCTGGGGCGAGCAGATCACCGCCAACTTCTCCTTCGGCCTGCTCTACCTCGTCGCCGCCTTCGTCGCCGCGCTCCCCGCCATCGTGCTCGCGCTGGTCGCGCCCGCCGCCATCGCCGTAATCGTCGGCGTCGTGCTGGTCGGCCTCGCCATCGCCGCCGTCTCCGCGATGGAGGGCATCTTCAAAGCCGCGCTCTACGAGTGGGTCTCCGTCGGCAAGGGCAGCGAATGGTTCGATACCGCCCTGCTGCGCGAGGCCTGGAGCCCCCGCGCGTAGCGGGGCATAGCAGACATAGCGCCCGGCCAATGCCCGAACTGCCCGAAGTCGAAACCGTCCGCCGCCAGCTCGAGCCGCTGATCCGCGGCCGCCAAATCGCCGACTTCGAGCTCGCGCCCGGCGCGGAACGCCTGCTGCGCGGCGCTGCGCAGGATGCCGTCCGCGCCCAGCTGCGCGGGCGCAGCTTCGCCAACGTCGACCGCCGCGGCAAGTATCTCGGCCTGTTCCTCGACGACGAGCGCTGCTGCGTCGTCCACCTGCGTATGACCGGCTCGCTCCACTTCCGCGCGCCCGACGCGCCCGACGAACCGTTCACCCGCGCCGTCTTCCAGCTCGCCGACGGCTATCAACTGCGCTTCGTCGATATCCGCAAATTCGGCACGATCGATGTTGTCGACGAAATGGCCGACGCCCTGCCCGAGCTCGGCCCCGAGCCTCTTGGCAACGAGTTCAGCGTCGACGCGCTGCGCGACGCGCTCAGCGGGCGCACGATTGCGCTCAAGGCCGCGCTGCTCGACCAGCGCAACATCGCCGGCATCGGCAACATTTACGCCGATGAGGCGCTCTTCATCGCCCGCCTGCATCCCGAAGTCCCCGCCGGCGCGCTCCGCCCCAACGAGCGCGCCACCCTCCACGCCGCAATCCGCGAGGTGCTCGAAGAAGGCGTCGCCCACGGCGGCGCGTCGTTCCGCGATTACACCGATACCGCCGGCGAAGAGGGCGAGCAGCAGTACTACGTCCGCGTCTTCCGCCGCACCGACCAACCCTGCGACGAGTGCAACACCCCCATCCGCCGCACCATCGTCGGCGGCCGCGCCACCCACTGGTGCCCCAAATGCCAACACCCCCGCCAAAAAACCCGCAAAGTCCGCACCCGCCGGCGCTAACGCAATACCACCTCACCCGCGCCCCCAGCTCCGTCGTCCCCGCGCCCCCAGCTCCGTCATACCCGCGCTCCCAGATCCGTCATACCCGCGCTTGCCGCGGGTATCTCGCTGCACCTGTGCCGACCCTCGCGCCCAGCGCATCTCTCCCGCCATTCCTACGCCCCCTACCGTCATTCCTGCGCAGGCAGGAACCCACGCAGTAGGCGCGGCTCAGTTTGGTGCTGGACGTTCAGCGACGCGCCATCCGCCATCTTCCTCAGGGAAGGCACCATATTGGCGTCTAGTAGTCGTACACCCAAACTCGCCATTCGGCGGTTACTCCGTGCTCGGCCTCTGTCGATCGCGACACGCGCGCCAGATAGTGGACTTCCGCATAGGGTATCGTAGGCCGAACGCTGTCGCCGAAGTCGACGTGATCTGTATCAGCGACATCGAGGTATTCGAGGACACGTGATGCGCTTTCCGCATCCAGCATCAGAGGTCCGGGATCATCGAGACCTTCTAGGTACTGTCGCTCTCTGGTATCCCACGCCATGTGCAGGATGTCGCTGTGCAGCCGGCTGTACCGCGACTCGAGCTTGATGCGACGTCGAAGCGTTCTGTCCCGCTCTTCGTCCGATGGCGGCCTCCGCGTCACGGCGAACCTCCAGCTTGGAAAGTACGGATGATTACCTTGACGACTTCGATGAGGATCGCCCCGAAACCACCGCCGATCGCTGCCATTATCGCTGTGACCAGCTCCCAGTTCTGGGGCACTCCATTTTGGAGCCGACGCGCGTACTCATCCGCCGATCGCGCACTTTGGAACTCACGGCGATAGCCAGCTTGGAGTCCTTCGGACTTCCGCGTTCTATCGTCGGCTTTGATGTCGACATCTGCCCACGCTCCACACACCGCGCATTGATCACCGACGTAGTTTATCCCGTCCTGTAGAGAGAGACGGTAGACGTGATATCGCGAGACTTCACGTTGCGTTGGCGCGTGCTGTTCCTGGATCGTCCACTTCGGCGGCGGATGTTCCTCCCCCTGGCGCCACGAGCGTCGAACCTCAAAGGATCGATTGGAGGTCTTGGACGAAGTCACTGGTGCGACCATATACGCCCATTGCGATCGGCGAAAAGCGCGCCTCCACCAGTCTGCGAGACTGCCGCGCCAACCCAACCTGACACCGCCACAACCGCAGGGCTCAGGGCGAAGCAACGTGAGCACTTGGGCGAATTTGTTACGCGGCATGGCCATCACATCCGCCCGCGGCGCTTGTTTTCCGCGCGCAACCCGCTCAGGGTAAGCCGATTGCCCTTAATCCGATTGCACGGGCCACAGAGGAGCAGGCGATTCGAGATGTGGTTGAGCCCGCCGTCGGAGCGCGGCGTGTTGTGGTCCAACTCAAGGTAGAGCGGATCGTCGAACTCGCGCTCGCAACCCGCGCACACCAGCCCCTTCTCCTTGATCAAGATCGCGATCATCTCCGCTCGGGTCATTTTCGGCCCTGGCGGCTCTTTGATTCGCTTCGTGGTGGTCTTCAGCGGCGGCGCGGCGGTATCGCCGTCGTCAGAGCGAACGGGCACTGCCGTGCTATAGCCGACCTCTGCGACTCGGATCGGGCGATCGCCCAGCCCCACCGATGCCAGGCGTTCGAGCACCGTTTCGTGCGCCTTGTCCCAGATGTCGATGCCCACCCATTGCCGGCCGAGGTTCTCGGCCGCTACCGGCGTTGTCGCGCAGCCGCAGAACGGGTCGAGCACAAAGTCGCCCTCGTTGCTCGACGCCCTGATGATTCGCTCGTAGAGGTCCAAGGGCTTCTGAGTCGGATAGCCAGTCGCCTCGTCGGCCTGTGAGTTGATCGCCGGAATGTCCGTCCACACCACATTGATCTTCGCGCCGCTCTTCGCCTCGGCGGGAATCGCGAGCCTCGGCGCGCCTGTCCGACCCCACCGGATCAGCCCGGCTTTCTCGAGGGCATCAAGCCGGTCGTGGATGCCGACTATCGAGCGATAGCCGGGGATGCGGTTCTCCTCAATCCACCTGGCGTTCTTGCCCTTGCGCGGGACGCTCCAGCACCGCCCGATGCTGCCCGGATCCCAGCCGCGCCACGGTTGCCCCGACGCGCCTGCCGACAAGCCCGGACCGGTCAGGTCCATCGTCTTGCCTGCATGCACAGGGTCGCCTTCCGTGAACTGATCGTGCCAGGTGTACGTGTCCGACTTCGTGTAGAAGAGAAGCGTGTCTGAGGTCCGCCCCCATCGCAGGCCGTCAGATCGCGAGGTCGTCCGCTCCCAGGTGATCGTGTTGCGGTAGCTCGCGCGCCCGAAGATCGCGTCCATCAGCGCCTTGAGATAGGCCGCGGCTGTGTCGTCGCAGTGGAGGTAAAGACTGCCGTCCTCGCGCAGTACGCGATGCATCTCCAGCAGTCGCACGCCGAGCCAGCACAGGAACGCGCCCATATCATCGCCATAGGTCAGCCGGGACCAGTCGATCACCGCCCACACGGTCGGCCAGTCGTCCTGGATCGCGTCGATCCAGTCTTGGTGTGCGTCCCTCTCCCAGCGCCAGCGGTCTTCAAACTTCGCATCCCTCGCCAGGCTGTCCGGCGTCGCGTGGAAGTCGCGGCCCTTGTTGAACGGCGGATCCGTCGCGATCAAATGCACCGTCTCCGAGTTCATCCCGCGCAGGAAGGGCAGGTTGTCCCCGTGATAGAGCGTGCGGTTGGCGAAGTTCGGCGTGCCCACGGCGCGTCTCCCGTCCAATCGGCCGATGCGCGGCCAAGCGCAGAATACACGTTCGCGGCGAAGCCGCCGCCCCGCGCCCCAGCTGCTAGCCTCTGCCTTGGGAGGCGGCGCGATGGCTGCTCGGCGACCGACTGAGGCCCACCCGCGCACGCCGTTTTCGCCCGGCCGCGCCGACCGCGAGCGCCGCCTGGCGATCGCCAGCTGCGAGGAATGCGGCGGCGAGTTCGACCTGGCCGCCGCCGACCCCCGCGCCCGCGTCTGCGCGCCCTGCTTCGACCGCTCGCTGCACGCTGTCGAGGTCGCCTTTCTCGAAAACTACTCCCGCTTCGGCGCGAAGGCGCACCGCACCGTGGCCGAGGCGCTGTTCCGCTCGCAGGCGCTCGCCGACCCCGACGACCGCAAGGTGATCGGCATGCGGATCGTCGAGGAGTACCTCAGCGCCGCGCAGGAGCTGATGGCGCTCTACCTCGCCATGCGCCGCCGCCACGAGCAGCCGCTGCTCACCACCTTTATGAACTTCGAGCTCGCCGCGCCCTCGGTGGCGGCCTTTCGCGCGCTCACGCTGGGCCGCAGTTCGAGCGAGCTGCTGCGCGACCTGCAACTGCCCACGCCGGCCGATGTCGAAGCCGCGCGCGGCGAAATCCCCAAGCGGGACTACCGCGCGTTCGCCGCCGCCGTGACCGCCGTCGCGCACGGCATCGAGCGCGTGCAGCGCGTCGATCAGGGCGTGCTGCTCGAGCTGGCCGACGGCCTGCGCTCCTCATCGACGCTCACGCACAAGCTCGACTGGCTGCCCGAACGCGCGATGAACCCCGATCAGGTCGCGCTGGTCGTGCTCGAACAGCGCCGCCGCGTCGTGCTCACCCACGCCCTCGCCATCCACGAGCCGCAACTCGAGGTGTTCATCGACGCGATCGACAAGATCACCGCCGCTGCGCGAGACCTGATCTGGCTCTACCTTCACATGCGCGACACGATGGTTCTGGAGGAACGCGCATGAGCGCCTCGCCGTTTTCACTGGATGGTCACGTAGTCCTCGTCTCCGGCGCCGGCCGTGGCATCGGCCGCGCAGCCGCCCAACTGATCGCGCAGATGGGCGCGACGGTCGCGCTCAGCGCCCGCACCGCGACGCAGGTCGAGGAGGTCGCCGAAGCGATCCGCGAGGAGGGTGGAGCCGCCCACGCCTTCCGCGCCGATATCGCCGAAATCGAAGATCACCCCAGCCTGCTCGACGATGTCGAGCAGACCTGCGGCCCGCTGACGGGGCTGGTCAATGTCGCCGGAATCAGCCCGATTTTGCAGCGCGGCGAGCGCGTCACCGCCGACGAGTACGACCAGATCATGAACATCAACCAACGCGGCACGTTCTTTCTCACGCGCAATGTCGCGGCGCGCTGGATCGAGTCCGGGCGCGGCGGATCGGTTGTGACGATTTCCTCCGTGGGCGCGGAGTACGGCCTGCCGCGCCAGGCGCCCTACGCGATGACCCGCGCCGCCGTTGAAGCCATGACCCGCACCTTCGCCGCCGAGTGGGCCCACGCGCTGCCCGCGCCGATCCGCGTCAACTGCGTCGCGCCCGCCTTTATCGACACCCCGCTGACCGAGCCGATGCCCGGCTGGTACCGCGAGCGCGTCACCGAGCACACCGCAATGCGCCGCCTCGGCGCGGACGACGAGGTGGCGGGCGCAGTAGCCTTCCTGCTCTCCGACGCCGCCAGCTACATCACCGGCGCGGTGCTGCCCGTAACCGGCGGCTACGGCCTCTGGTCCCTAGACCCCCCGCCAAGCTAGCACCCGTTCACAATTCCCCGCGCCCCCATCCATCATTCCTGCGCCCCTTTCCGTCATTCCTACGCCCCTTTCCGTCATTCCTGCGCAGGCAGGAACCCACATCCTCCCACCCACATCAGCACCCCCTTCCCCAATTCATCCCTCCCCCCTGGAAGGGGGGAGGTTAGGTGGGGGGTGGGAAGCCGCGGACCACCACCGCCACTCGCGCCCTACCCCGATCGCCCACGCCACGCCCTCGCCATCATTCCTGCGCCCCTCGCCATCATTCCTGCGCCCCTCGCCATCATCCCTGCGCCCCTATCCGTCATTCCTGCGCAGGCAGGAATGTGGAGTCAGCTTGCAAATGCAACAGTTGGTTGTGGAGCACTTCGGCGGGGGTTTGGTAGTCGAGGCACTTGCGGGGGGTGTTGTTGGCGGCGCGGATGACGGCGTGGAGCGCGGCGGCGGAGAGCGCGTTGAGGTCGGTGTTGCGGTGCAGGCGGCGGCGCAGCCGGCCGATCGCGTTCTCCACGCCGCCCTTCTGCCAGGGCGAATGCGGGTCGCAGAAGAACGTCTCGACGCCCAGGTCGTGGAGCCGGTGATGGCGGACGAACTCGGAGCCGTTGTCGAAGGTCGCGCTGCGCCGGAGGGCCGGCGGGAGGCGCCGGAACAGCCCGCGCAGGACGCGGCTGAGCGGCTCGGCGGCCTTGCTCGGCAGGGCCGCGGCGAGCAGCGCGCGGGAGCGGCGTTCCTGCAGCACGAGCAGCGGCGGGCGCCCCTGGCCGAAGCTCATCAGGTCCACCTCCCAGTGGCCGTAGACCAGCCGCTGGTCGGCCTCGGGCGGGCGCTCGCTGAGCGGACGGCGCTCCTGCAGGTAATCGGTCGAGCCGCGCGCGCCGCGCGTGCGGCTGTAACCGCGCTTGACCCGCCCGCGGGGCAGATAGCGGGCGAAGCGGTAGTCCTTGGTGCGGGCGATCTGGGCGTGGATGAAGCGGTAGATGCTCTCGGGCGAGATCACGTGCCGCCCGGCTTCGCGCTTGAGCCGCCCGGCGACCTGCTGGGGCGAGCGGCCGGCGGCGAGCATGTTCAGCACCTGCTCGCGCAGTTCGGCGTCGCGCTCCAGCCGCAAGCCGCGGAAGCGCCGCGCGCGGGTCTGCTGCTGGGCGTAGTCCGGGTCGTAGCCGCCGTCGGCGCGCGCGTTGCGCTTCAACTCTCGAGTAATCGTCGATGGCGCGCGATCCAGAGTTGCCGCGATTTGCCGCGCGGAGCGGCCCTCGGCCTGTAGTCGGGCCAGCCGCCAGCGCTCCTCGCGGCTGAGCTGCGTGTGCGTTCGGGCCATCGCTCCACCTCCAACATCCGTTGCACCCCAAGCGCCAACTTAGCGAACCCACATCCCCCCATCCACATCAGCACCCCCTTCCCCAATTCATCCCTCCTCCCTTCCAGGGGGGAGGTTAGGTGGGGGGTGGGAGGCCGCGGACCACCACCGCCGCTCGCGCCCTACCCCGATCGCCCACGCCACGCCCTCGCCATCATTCCTGCGCCCCTTTCCGTCATTCCTGCGCAGGCAGGAACCCACGCGGTAAGCGTCGCCGCGCCCCAACTCTGAACATCCGGCAGCGCAGAAACGGCTTAGGCGAGCCGTCAGGATGCCGCAACGCTCACCAAACACTGGAGATCGCCTGGCTTCCTGCCTACACAGGAATGACGAAATGGCGGCTACCTCAAGGCGTGCCCTCGCCGCAGCGCCAGCAACACAAGCAGCGATAGCACCGACATGCTCAGCCCGGCGAGCGCTGCCAGCGCAATCTTCTGCCTGTTCAGACCGCCATCCAGCAGCCCGCCCGTACCCGTGATCGGCATCGCAACGGACGGCTCGCGCAGCCAGGCCGGCACATCAGCTGCGCCGTTGTAGATCATCCAGCAGGAAACGGCGCCCGCCTCGCTCAGCGCGCAGGCGTAGTCGTAGCCCGCGCTGACGGCGACCTGCTTGCCAACGGGCGGCTGCGCCTGGCCGTCGAATGTGTAGCCCCAGCACTCAACCTGGCCATTCTCGCGCAGCCCGCACGTGTGATACGCGCCTGCGCTCACCGTGCTGAAGACGCCGCTCGGCGTGTTCATCCAGCCGGAGCGGCTATAGCCCCAGCACCTTACTTTCCCGCTTTCTCGCACTCCGCAGCTGTGAGAATCACCAGCGCTGACCGCGCTGAACATCCCACTCGGCGCGTCCGATTGGTCGGAGTAGTTGTATCCCCAACACTCGACTGCCCCGTCCTCTCGCAACCCGCAGCTGTGAGAATCGCCAGCGCTGACCGCGCTGAACGTCCCACTCGGCGCGTCCGATTGGCGATTTCCGTTGTCTCCCCAACACTCGACCGTACCGCTCTCCCGCAGCGCGCAACCGTGCCTCCCACCTGCGCTCACTGCGCTGAACGCGCCACCCGGTGCATCTGTTTGGCCATACCAGTGATCTCCCCAACACTCGACTGACCCGCCCTCCCGCAGCCCGCAACTGAGCCATGAGCCCGCGCTGACCGCACTGAACGCCCCACCTGGTGCGTCCGCTTGTCCCCCCTCATTGTCGCCCCAGCATTCGACCTCCCCACTGGTTCGCAGCCCGCAACTGTGCCATGAGCCAACGCTGACCGCGCTGAATGCCCCATCTGGCGCGTTCACTTTGCCCTCATCGATGCCTCCCCAGCACTCAACCGTGCCGTTCTTTCGCACTCCACAACTGTACGACCCACCCGCGCTCACCGTGTTGAACACCCCGGACGGGGCGTCCGCCTGTCCATAGTCGTTACTTCCCCAACACTCGATGGCGCCGCTAGTCCGCACTCCGCAGCTGTGCGCCCCGCCTATGCTCACCGTGCTGAAGGTTCCGCTCGGGGCGTCTACCTGGCCGCCGAACGAATAGTTCCAACACTTCATCGTTCCATTCTCCCGTACCCCACAACTGTTGCGTCGTGCGCCTGCGCTCACCGCACTGAATACTCCGTCCGGCGAATACAGTTGGGCGATCCTATTGCTTCCCCAGCACTCCACCGCACCACTCATCCGCAGTCCGCAGCTGTGTTCTTGTCCCGCGCTCACCGCGCTGAAGACGCCGCTTGGCGCGTCCGTCTGGCCGTAGAAGTTGTATCCCCAGCACTCGATCGTTCCGCTTACCCGCAGTCCGCAGCTGTGTTCTCGTCCCGCGCTCACCGCGCTGAAGACGCCGTCTGGCGCGTTCGTCTGGCCGTAAAAGTTGCCGCCCCAACACTCGATCGTTCCGCTCTCTCGCAACCCGCAGGTGTGGCTTGCGCCTGCGCTCACCGCGCTGAACACTCCAACCGGCTCGACTGCTTTGCCGAAGCTGTTGCCACCCCAACACTCGATCGTCCCAGAAACTAGCAGTGCGCATGCGTGCCCAAACTCAACTGAGACCATCACCGCCCGCTCGTTGCGCTGCGCCTGAGCGCCGCTGAGAAGCGTGAAGACCAGCGCAGCCAGCGCGCCGATCACCAAACCGCCTGCCGCCAGTTGCCGCATACTTTCCGCTCCCATCGCAGCCATCCCGCCCCGCTTACGCGGAGGGTAAACTATGTGCGCAAACAGGGAGCATCCTCATGCCCGAGCCCTTCACCGCCGCCGCCGTGCAGTGGGCGCCTGGGCTGACGCTGGAGGCCGGCGTTCAGCGCGCCGAAGCGGCGATCGCTGAAGCCTCAGCAGCCGGCGCGTCCCTGATCGTCTTCCCCGAAACCTGGATCCCCAGCTATCCCTACTTTCACTCGCGGTCGGCCGACCGCGCCTCCTTCGCCGCGCTCTACCAGCGCCATTTCGAGCACAGCGTGATCATCGGCGGCCCCGAGTGGAGCCGCATCGCGGATGCGGCCCGCGAGGCGCAGGCGTCCGTCGTGATCGGCCTCAACGAGCGCGAGCCGCGCGGCGGCACGCTCTACAACACGCTCGCCTACATCGGGCCCGACGGCGAGCTGCTGGGCGCGCACCGCAAGCTGGTGCCCACCCTCTCCGAGCGGCTGATCTGGGGCTACGGCGACGGCTCCGACCTCGATGTTTACGAGACGCCGCAGGGCCGGCTCGGCGGGCTGATCTGCTACGAGCACCACATGGCTCCCGCCCGCTACGCGCTGGCCGGGCTGGGCGTCCAAATCCACGCCTCGGTCTGGCCCGGTTGGGAGACGCTGCACCCGGTCGTCGACGCCGCCACTCGCCAGCTGGCCTACGAAAACGCCTGCTTTGTGATCGTCGCCCGCGAGGTGATGTCGGCCGACCGCCTGTCGCCCGGAACGCCGCTCGCGGAGGAGCCGTTCTGGGAGGCCGACGGCGGCAGCGCGATCATCGCGCCCGGCGGCAAGTACCTCGCCGGCCCCGCCACCGGCGAAGAGACGATCCTTTACGCCGAAATCGACCCGCGCGCGACGATCGAATCCAAGCGCTGGGTCGACAGCGTCGGCCATTACAGCCGCCCCGATGTTTTTCAGCTGCGCTGGAATCGCGCGCCCCGCCGACCGCTGCTGATCAGCGGCGACGCGCCGGAGCAGTCCGATGCCGAATAGCGCGATCGCTCCCCGCGCCGACGCGATCACCGCCGTGCCCGGCATCAAGCTGGGACACTGGACCAACCGCCGCTGGGCGACCGGCTGCACCGTAATCCTCTGCAAAGAGGGCGCCGTGCCGGGCTACTTCGGTCCCGGCGGCGCGCCCGGCACGCTCGACACCGACCTGATTCGCGCCGAAAACGCGGTGCCCAGGCTGCACGGCGTCCTGCTCACCGGCGGCAGCCTCTTCGGACTGGAAGCGGCGTCCGGCGTCAAGCGCTTTCTGGTCGAGCAGGGCGTCGGCGATCGCCTCGCGCCCGGCCTCCCGCCGATCCCGATCGTCAGCGGCGCGGTCGTCTTCGACCTGCCAATCGGCCGGCCCCGCCACCCCGATCGCGACGCCGGCTACCGCGCCGCCCAGGCCGCCCGCGCGGGCGGCGTCGAGCAGGGCTCTGTCGGCGTCGGGACCGGCTGCACGGTGGCCAAGGCCGGCGCGCGCAACTTGGCTGTCAAGGGCGGCCTCGGCAGCGCCGCCGCCCGCCACGAATCCGGCCTGATCGTCGGCGCGGTCGTTGCGACCAACTCGGTCGGCGACATCATCGACCCGGCGACGGGCCGGCTCGTCGCGGGCGTCCGCGCCGGCCCCAGCGGCGAGATGACCCGCGGCGCCGAGCTGATGCGCGCCAAACCCTACGCCGACTACATCGCCGAAGCCGCCCGGTCAGATCGTGCCGCCGACGCGAACCAGGCCGGGGCGAACACCACCCTTGCCGTCGTCGCGACCAACGCCCGCCTGCACAAGGGTCAGGCCAAGCGCCTCGCGATCATGGCCAGCGCCGGTCTCGCCCGCGCGATCGATCCCGTCTTCACGCCCGGCGACGGCGATTCGATCTTCACCCTCGCTACCGGCGAGATCGACATCTCGCCCGCCCCCGCGCTGCTCACGCTGCTCGGCATCCTCGCCGCCGACGCCGTCGCCACAGCCGCCCTCCGCAGCGTCCAACACGCCGCCCCGCTGGCGGGCGTGCCGTCAATCAGCGGCTGAGATCTGCGGCGAAGGTCCTTCCATCCCACTCTCTATAAACTCCTCACAGTCTGTTAGAGTGCGCTTATGCCTCTCTCATTGGAGCAACTCCAAGAACTCCCTCCGGCTGACCTCGCGGCCCGTCTGCTTGAGGAGCCAGAAGGGCAGTGGTTCGACCGTAAGAGCGCTCGCATCAAGCCGCGCGATCTGGCCAAGTCGCTGGTCGCTATGGCTAATGCCGAGGGCGGCTTGCTCGCCGTTGGACTGCGCAACGGCATTTGCGAAGGCGTTGACGCCAGACCAGACGCGCAGAACGAGTGGCGCCAAGTCGGCTTCAACTTCACTGCTCCAACTGTGCCGTTTCAGACGGCCCTGATGCCCTGCGTGAACCAAGCTGGTGAAGCCGATCAGCTGCTTGTGATCACCGTTCCGCCGAGCGATCAGATGCACGCGACGACCGCCGACGAAGTTTTTCTGCGGGTCGGCGACGAAGATCGCAAACTCTCCTTCGATCAGCGCATTCAGCTGCGGTACGACCGCGGCGACACCAGCTTTGAGCGCACGCCTGCTGCGAAGTTTGGCGGCGCAGACCTGGACACAGAACTGATCGGTGCCTACACGGATATCATCGGCCACCCGGATCCGCAGCGCCTCTTGCAGGCGCGTGGATTGGTCGACAAGAAGGGGACGCCGCTCGTCGCGGGTCATTTGCTCTTTGGGCGAGAACCGCAGCAGATCTTTCCGGAAGCGTACGTTCGAGTGCTCAGATACGACGGCGTTGAGCGACTCACCGGGGCAGCGCAGAACATCGCCGCCGATCTGCGTTGCGAAGGAGTCTTGCCCCATCAGATCGACGCGGCGCAGGCGGCGATCCACGAGGCGCTGCCGAAGCGGCGCTCACTCGGCCCCGATGGCCGGTTCGACTGGTTCGGCATTGTCCCTGAAGAGGTCTGGCTGGAAGCGTTGGTCAATGCCGTCATCCATCGCGCGTACAGCAACTTCGGCGACCACGTCCGTGTCGAAATTTTCGACGATCGGTTAGAGGTGTCCAGCCCAGGGCGCTTTCCCGGCATCAGCTCCCCGGTGGACCTCACCAGCGTTGCGCGGTTCGCTCGCAATCCCCGCATCGCGCGGGTGATGTCCGAACTCTCCTATGGGCAGGAGCTCGGCGAGGGGCTGCGACGCATGGTCGCCTTGATGGAATCCAGCCGCCGCCGCCCGCCGTTGGTGCAGGAGACGGCTGGGAATGTCCGGGTAGCTCTGCTGGGCGCTTCAGCCCTGCCCGGTGCGCTCGCAGAGATGCGACCGCTCGCTCAGCAGATTTTCGTCCAGCTTGAGCAGGCGGGGCGCTTGCGCACCGGCGAGCTGGTTGAAGTGCTTGACGCTTCGCGCCCCACGGTGCTGAAGCACCTCTACGCGCTAGAGCACACTGGATACGTGCGTCGAGTGGGAAGCAGTCCCCAAGACCCTGGCGCCTACTGGACGATCGGGACAGACGCCTGAGCGCATCGGTCGCTCCGCTTGCGCTGCGAGCTCGCCCAGCTCGAAACCTCTTGAAAATCTTTATTGTAAGTCCGTGCGCTGCCGGCAGAGCGGCATTTGGTCCGCGAAGCGTCGCCAGATTGCACGATCGACTATCTATCAAATACTTACAGTTCTTGATGGCTCTTTCATTGAGCGCCGACTGTTGCGCCAGTTCCAAATTTTTCTCTGTCACAGCGGAGGAAATTGAACGACTGCTGCAAATGCCGCATGTCTGGCGGCGAGGTTAGGAGCGCCCAGCCGACTGCACTCCCCTCTTGATCAGCCGCTCCTTCCCTGCCCCACGAGCTTGAAAGCTTGAAACCAAGCTTCCAAGCTCCCTTCAAGCACCTCGCTCGCAGGCGACTCGATGCCGCCCGCCGGCTCGCAGCACAGCTCGAAGGCCAGCATGAAAGCTTGAAACCAAGCTTCCAAGCTCTCCTCCAAGCTGCTCTCAACCTACTCTCACCCACTCTCTTTCGAGTAGTTCGAGTAGGTGAGAGCACCCGCTACCCTGCCCCCATGACCGAACGCCCGCTGATCCTCGTCTGCAACGACGACGGCATCGACGCCGACGGCCTCTGGCTGCTCGCCGACGCGATGCGCCGCCACGGCGATGTCATGGTCGCCGCCCCCGCCTTCAACCAGTCCGGCGCCAGCGCCGCCCTGACCCTCCACCGCGACATCGAGTCCGAGCGCGCTCACTCGCGCATCGACGGCGTCGACGCCTGGCAGATCAACGGCGCGCCGGTCGACGCCGTCAGCATCGGCCTCCGACGCCACGCCTCCCGCCGCGTCCGCATGATCGTCTCCGGCGTCAACCCCGGCTCCAATGTCGGGCGCGACATGCTCCATTCCGGCACCGTGATGGCCGCCATGCAGGGCTATGTCCGCGGCTTGCCCGCCGTGGCCGTTTCCTCCGGCAGCGTCGACGGCGAGCACCTCGACGCGGCCGCCCAGCTCGGCGCCGCCGTCGCCGGCTGGCTGCTCGCCCGCGGCGCCGCCGAGCTGCTTAACGTCAACGCCCCCAACTGCCCGCTCGCCGAGATCGCCGGCCTCGAGATCACCCACGCCGCCGACGAATCCTTTTCCCGCCTGGTCGACTTTCGCAACCCCGACGGCTCAATCCGCCGCCAGCTCATCCCCCGCGACGGCGTCGAGCTCCCGCCCGGCAGCGACATCGCCGCCCTCGTGCGCGGCGCGGCCTCGATCACCCCGCTGCACAGCGACCTCACCGCCCACGCCGCGCTCCCCCAACTGCGCGAGGCGATCGACGGCTTCGATCCGCTCGCGGCCCCGCTGTGAGCCCCGCCGCGCGGTGATACCCTCGCCGCAGCCGCCGCGCGGCGGCCGCCGGAGACGCTGCGATGGCCGGACACTCCAAATGGGCCCAGATCAAGCGCAAGAAGGGCGTCACCGACGCCAAGCGCGGCCAACTCTTCACCAAGCTCGGCCGCGAGCTGGCCGTCGCCGCCCGCCAGGGCGGCGGCAACCCCGATGAAAACCCCGCCCTCCGACTGGCGATCGAGCGCGCCCGCCAGAACAACATGCCTAAGGACAACATCCAGCGCGCCATCGACCGCGCCACCAACGCGGCCGACGCCGCCCAACTCGAGGAAATCCGCTACGAGGCCTACGGCCCCGGCGGCGCGGCGCTGCTGATCGATTCGCTGACCGACAACCGCAACCGCACCGTCTCCGAGGTCCGCTCCGCCCTCACCCGCGCCGGTGCCAACATGGCCGAGTCCGGCGCCGTCGCCTGGATCTTCGAGCAGAAAGGCGTGATCGGCGTCGATCTCGACGCCGGCGTCGATGCCGACGAAGTCGCGCTCGCCGCGATCGACGGCGGCGCGGAGGATGTCGCCGTCGAAGCCGAGCTCGTCGAGGTGATCACCGCCCCCGCCGACCTCGAGCAGGCCCGCAGCTCGGTCGAGCAGGCCGGCGTCGCCGTCGCCACCGCTGAAGTGATCATGCGCCCCACCAACACCGTCGAGGTCGACGAATCCCAGGCGCGCTCGCTGCTGCGCCTGATCGAGGCGCTCGAAGAGCTCGACGACGTGCAGCGCGTCTTCACCAACGCCGACCTGCCCGACGCCGTCCTGGCCGAGGCCTGAGCGATGCCCGCCGCCTCCCCGCGCGCGGCCGGCGGCGTGCTCGGCGTCGATCCCGGCCTGCGCGCGACCGGCTGGGGCATGCTGGCGATCGCGCCCGACGGCTCCGCCCAACTCGCCTGGGGCGTCGTCCGCCCCAGCGCCGAGTCGCTCGCCGAGCGGCTCGTCCAGATCGACGCCGGCATCTCCGAAGTGATCGCCCGCCACCGCCCCGCCGCCGCCGCCGTCGAGCGCCCCTTCGTGCGGCACAACGTGCGCACCGCCGTCGCTCTCGGACAGGCCCAGGCCGCGGCGATGATCGCCGCCAGCCGCGCCGGGCTGGAGGTCGCCGAATACCCGCCCCGAGCCGTCCGCGAAGCCGTCGCCGGCGATGGCGCAGCCGACAAGCGCGCCGTCGCCGACGCCCTCATCGCCCGCCTCCAGCTGGGCGAACTCAACGCCTCTTCCGACGCCGCCGACGCCCTCGCCGTCGCCTACTGCCACGCGCTGATGTCCGAAGCGCTCAGCCTGGCCGCCGGATGAGGGCCGCGCGATGATCTCCCGCGTGCGCGGCAAAGCCGTCGCCTGGCACGACGACTCGCAAAGCGTCGAGGTCGAGGTGCTTACCGGCCTCGTCTACGAGGTGCGCCTGCCCACCGCCTGCTGGCGCGCCCTCGAGGAAGAGCGCCCCGAAAATGTCTCGCTCTACACCCACTACCACGTCCCCGACCGCGCCCCGATCCCCGTCCTGATCGGCTTCCTCCGACCCGCCGAGCGCGACTTCTTCCGCAAGCTGATCACCGTCCCCAACATGGGCGTGACCAAATCCCAGCGCGCCCTCGCCGCCTCCGTCTCCACCATCGCCCACTGGATTGAGGCCGAAGACCGCCGCTCGCTCAGCCAACTGCCCGGCATCGGCGCGCGCCAGGCCGAAAAAATCATCGCCGAACTGCGCGGCAAGGTCGTCGAAGAAATGCACCTGCGCGACGAAGGCTACGACGGCGCGCCGCCCGTCGCCCCCCGCGAAATGGAGCGCATCGCCGCCGACGCCGTCGCCGCCCTCACCGGCCTCGGCTACTCCCGCCGCGAGTCCGAGCAGTGGGTCGCCGCCGCCGACCTCAGCAACGAAGCAGAGCCAATCACCACCGAAACCCTGCTCCGCGCCGTCCTCCGCAACCTCGCCGGCGATACATAACCCACGCCGCGCCCAGACCGGAGCCCATAACGGCGGAACAACGGCGAGGCGATATCGTAGCAAGGCCGCAAGGATCCCTAACGATGCCCCCAACCCACGACCAGGAAGAACTGCTCAACGGCAAGCTCGCGGAGCTGCTGGCCGCCCAGGGACTCGACGCCCGCCCCGAACGCCGCGAAAGCGGCAAGCGGATGGACATCGTCGTCGACGTCGGCGGCGCGCGGGTGGTGCTGGAGGCTGAGGCCGGCTTCAGCGCCGCCAAGAAACGCGAAGCAGTGAAGGACGCCGACGCGCGGCTCAAGCAGGGCCTCACCACCGTCGTCTTCGCCGTCTGCTACCCCGACGGCGCGACGACCGACACGCTCGCGGAGTCGAAGCCGATCTGGGCGGCGCGCACCCGCGCCGAACTCTCCGGCGGCGCGGACGCCCGTTGGTCCGAACCCGGCGGCATTCCCGAGCTGGCGGAGGCCGTCCGCCAGGCCGGCGGCGCAGTGGGCGACGCCGACGGCGCCGCCCAAATCCTCTCCGAAGCGCTGGACGCCGCCGTCCAACGCCTCTCGACGCCCACTCGCGAAGTGATCGCGCGACAGCTGGATCTGCGGGCGGAAACGGCAGACGACCGCAAACTCCTAGAGCCCCACCAACGGAGGACCGACGGGTACTTCATCGCCACCAAGCGCGGACTCTTGGTTGTCGCAACCGCGATTCTCTTTCATCACCGTTTGCATGGGCACCTTCCTGACGACTGCCCCAGCAATTTCGATGGGACATGGCCGCCCCAGAACCCGGCGCAGTGCGCTGCTGAGCCCGAAACGACCCTCAGCGCATTCGCCGAAGCTTGGCGTGCGATCCTCGCCGTCGACTACCGTCCCGTCTTCGAAACCGCCCGTGTCGCCCTCCTCGCGTTGCCCGCGACGCCCGATATTGCGCAGGCGATCCACACGCTCGCAGGTGAGGTTGCGAAGATCGCCAGCTTGGTTCACGGACTGCGCCACGACCTACTTGGTCGCATCTTCCATCGCGTCCTTGACACAGCCCGGTACGACGGCTCCTACTACACCTCAACCGCCGCAGCTGTTCTGCTGGCGGCGTTGGCGATTCGCGACAAAGACCGCGACTGGACCGACCCCAACGCCATCGAGCGACTGCGCATCTGCGACCCCGCGTGTGGTACCGGCACGTTGTTGATGGCTGCCGCCGAGCGGATTCGCAGCTTGCGGCTCCGCCCGGGCTTGACCAACTCTGACGACGAGGAGATTCTTGCCCTCGCCTTGGTCGAAAACGTGCTCTGGGGCTATGACATCAACATCACTGCCACTCATATGGCAGCGTCAACTCTCGGCATGCTTTCCCCAAGCACCAAGTTTGGGCACCTCAACATCCACAGAACAGTCTTGGGGATCCGCGATGGCTCTGCCCATGCCGGATCGCTCGAATTCCTAGATCAACAACCTGTCATCCCGGGCTGGCCCCGTTCTGTCGCTGTCAGCCAAGTTGACGACGAGACGGAACACGCCGCGGATCCTCCCGACATGGACCTGGTGATCATGAATCCCCCGTTCACCCGCGCCAGTCTCCTACACGATCAGTTCTCGCTTGAGGAAGAGACTGCCGTCAAGGATCGGGAAAAGGAGATCCTCGACGGCCATCCTCATCGTGCCGCTGCTCGCCTGCACTCGTTGGGCGGAATGTTCATCGTACTCGGCGACTCGATGATCAAAGATCGGGACGCTTGTCTAGCGATGGTTCTGCCACTCGTTGTGCCCACTGCCCCTGGCAACCAAGCTCTTCGCGAGTACTTGGCATCGACGTTTCACGTCGACCTGATCGTTAGCTCGCACGACCCCGACCGAATTTACATGTCTGAAAACACCAGCATCGGTGAGGTGTTGATCATTTGCCGCCGATGGCAGTCCAATGAACCCAAACCACCGACGCGGTTCGTCAATCTCGCCCGGAACCCGGCGAACGGCCACGCAGCATCTGAAGTTGCGCGGCAGATTGAGCGAGGTTCAGGAGACTTCACTCTCCAGCGGATCGATGCCGCCCGTATGGCAAAGGGCGATTGGTACGCGGTCAACTTCCTCAGCGAGAGTCTACGGGAGGAGTACGAACACCTCGCTGCTCGGTCCACATCGCTGGAATCGATCGCCCACGTTGGCGGTCAAGGACGGAGCGTGCCAACAGCGTACCGGCGGTCGACGACACCGACCGCATCTGGCCGCCGAGCCTTCTGGGAGCACGACTCCGAGGCCGTAACCTGTCTTGCACAGCGCGCTGCTGATCGCATCGAGCCAAAGCCAGGCAAGTCACGAATGGCTGATCGTTACTGGAAAGAGCGATCGCGCCTGCTCGTCGGCGAGCGCGTCCGACTCAACACGATGCGCGTCATGTCAGTGCATGCCAAAACCAAAACAATCGGCTCGGCTTGGGTCACCATACGGCCTCACGACCAACGAACTGACACGGAGCAGGCGCTGTGCGCATACCTTAACTCCTCGGTCGGCATCCTTGCTCGCCTCGGTAAGCGATCTAACCGAGTGCCGTCTTACCCTCGATTCGCACTGCCGGATATTCGGGAAACACCTGTCCCCAACTTCCCCGAACTCGGAGACGATGTCCGCGACGCGCTGGCGGCGGCCTACGAGCAACTCAAGGACGAGGTCCTGCTCCCCTTCCCCCGGATGGACGAGGACCCCGTCCGCAAGCGGCTCGACGCCGCCGTCGCCGAAGCGCTCGAGCTCGACCCCGAATGGGTCGCCCAAATCCGCCGCGCCCTCTCGGAGGAGCCGTCGGTCACCAACAAACGCTACGCCGGGCTCGCCACCTGAGGCGCGGCGGCGCGGTATTCTGAAGCCCGAGAGCGAGCGCGCCCGTGACCGACCCAATGACCAACCAAGTGCCCGACCAGTTCCAACTCGTCGCCGCCTACGAGCCGACCGGCGACCAGCCGGAGGCGATCCGACGCCTGATCCACGGCATCAACGACGGCCACCGCGCCCAGACCCTGCTCGGCGTCACCGGCTCCGGCAAAACCTTCACGATGGCCAACGTGATCGCCCAACTCCACCGGCCCACCCTCGTCCTCGCCCACAACAAGACCCTCGCCGCCCAACTCTGCACCGAGTTCCGCGACTTCTTCCCCCACAACGCCGTCGAATACTTCGTCTCCTACTACGACTACTACCAGCCCGAGGCCTACATCCCCCGCTCCGACACCTACATCGCCAAGGAGTCGGACATCAACGACGAGATCGACAAGCTGCGCCACGCCGCCACCCGCGCGCTCTTCGAGCGCCGCGATGTCGTGATCGTCGCCTCCGTCTCCTGCATCTACGGCCTCGGCGAGCCCGAGGACTACCAGGGCATGGTGCTGACCCTCGAAAAGGGCAAGCGCGCCGACCGCACCTTCGTCCTCCGCCGCCTGGTCGACCAGCAGTACGAGCGCGACGAACTCACCCTCCAGCGCGGGCGCTTCCGCATCCGCGGCGATACCCTCACGATTCAGCCCTCCTACGAAGACCTCGCCGTTCGCGTCGAATTCTGGGATGACGAAGTTGAGCGGATCGTCGAGCTCGATCCGCTCACCGGCGAAATCCTGGCCGACCGCGAGCGCGTCGACATCTACCCCGCCAAACACTTCGTCACCACCGACGAGCGGATGGACGCCGCGGTCGCCGACATCGAGGCCGAGCTCGCGCACCGCCTCGAAGAGCTGCGCCGCGAAGATCGCATCCTCGAAGCCGCGCGGCTTGAAGAGCGCACCAAGTACGACCTCGAAACCCTGCGCGAGACCGGCTACTGCCCCGGCATCGAAAACTACTCCCGCCACCTCGCCCGCCGCGCCGCCGGCAGCACCCCCTGGACGCTGCTCGACTACTTCCCCCAGGACTGGCTGCTGTTCGTCGACGAGAGCCACATGACGCTGCCGCAGGTGCGCGGCATGTACGGCGGCGACACCAGCCGCAAGCAGACCCTGGTCGACTTCGGCTTCCGCCTGCCCTCGGCAATCGACAACCGCCCGCTCAACTTCGAGGAGTTCGAGCGCCACCTCAACCAGGTCGTGTTCGTCTCCGCCACCCCCGCCGACTACGAGCGCAACCACTCCGAGCAGACCGTCGAGCAGCTGATCCGCCCCACCGGACTGCTCGACCCGCAGGTCGAAGTGCGCGGCACCGACGGGCAGATCGACGACCTCGTCTCCGAAATTCGCCTCCGCGCCGAGCGCGGCGAACGCACGCTCGTCACCACCCTGACCAAGAAAATGTCCGAAGACCTGGCCGACTACCTGCGCGAGGTCGGGATCAAGACCTACTACCTGCACAGCGAGCAGGACGCCTTCCAGCGCGTCGAAGTGCTGCGCGACCTGCGGCTCGGCGTCTTCGACTGCGTCGTTGGCATCAACCTGCTCCGCGAGGGACTCGACCTGCCCGAGGTCAGCCTCGTCGCCGTGCTCGACGCCGACAAAGAGGGCTTCCTGCGCAACGAGCGCAGCATGGTGCAGACCATCGGCCGCGCCGCCCGCCACGTCAACTCCCACGCCATCCTCTACGCCGACCGCGTCACCGACTCGATGCGCCAGGCGATCGACGAGACGCATCGCCGCCGCCAAATCCAGGCCGAATACAACGAGCGGCACGGCATCGCGCCCGCCTCGGTCGTCAAGGAAATCCGCGACATCACCGATCAGGTCCGCCAGGTCGCCGAGGACGCGCCCGGCTACGACGCGAGCGACGCCAACGCCGCGACAATCCCCCAGGGCGCAAGCCCCGACCAGATCGCCCGCCTGATCAAAGAGCTCGAGTCGCGCATGAAGCAGGCCTCCCGCGACCTCGAATTCGAAAAGGCCGCAGTGCTCCGCGACCAAATCGTCGAGCTCCGCCGCCAGCAAGCCGACACCCCCGAAGAGCTAGAGCCGTGGGTAGACCAGGCCTACGGCCGCCGCCGCCGCCCAAAACGCCGCCGCGAACCCGCCAAAACCTAGCCCCCGCTCACACTTCCCCTCGCCCCTCTCGCGTCATTCCTGCGCCCCTCTCGCGTCATTCCTGCGCAGGCAGGAACCCGCGCGCCCCTCTCCCCTGTCATTCCTGCGCCCCTCCCCCGTCATTCCTGCGCAGGCAGGAACCACGCGCCCCCTCTCCCCCGTCATTCCTGTGCTCCTCTCATCCGTCATTCCTGCGCCCCCGCGTCATTCCTGCGCAGGCAGGAACCACGCACCCCTCTCCCCGCGTCATTCCTGCGCCCCCCCGTCATTCCTGCGCAGGCAGGAACCCACCCACCCCAACACCCACCCCTTCCCCAATTCATCCCTCCCCCCTTCCAGGGGGGAGGTTAGGTGGGGGGTGGAACGTCGCGAGCCGCCACCGCCGGCCCTACACGCCCCGATCGCCCACGCCGCTCCCCCTCCCGTCGCACCCGCGCCCCTCTCCGTCATACCCGCGCCCCTCCGTCGTCATACCCGCGCCCCTCCGTCATTCCTGCGCAGGCAGGAACCCACCCACCCCAATACCCACCCCTTCCCCAATTCATCCCTCCCCCCTTCCAGGGGGGAGGTTAGGTGGGGGGTGGAACGTCGCGAGCCACCACCGCCGGTCCTACACGCCCCGATCGCCCACGCCGCTCCCCCTCCCTCACCCCCGCGCCCCTCTCTCATACCCGCGCGCCTCCCTTCCGTCATTCCTGCGCAGGCAGGAACCGCGCACCCCTCTCCTCCGTCATTCCTGCGCCCCCCCGTCATTCCTGCGCAGGCAGGAACCACCGCACACCCCCACTCTCCCCAACTCCGGCTACCCTTACCCAGAACAGGAGTCCGAACCATGCCCCTCTCCCCACAACGCCGCCGACCCGCCCCTCTTCCGTCATTCCTGCGCAGGCAGGAACCCAACCTCGCCAACGCCGACCAAAACTTGACAGCGCTTGACACCAGGTTGACAAAAGTTGACAAGGGTTGACAAAACTTGACACCGTCAACCCCTCCAACACACCCCGAACAACCCTGAACAAATCCGAACAAACCTGAACAAACCCGAACACCGCCAAGCCCCCCGACCAGATAGGACCACCCCCCGAATCACCCCCCAACACCCCGAAAAAAACAAAACCCGAACACCGCCGCCGCCCACGCGCGCCCCCCTCCCGTCATTCCTGCGCAGGCAGGAACCCGCTCCCCTCTCCCCCGCCATTCCTGCGCCCCCCTCGCGTCATTCCTGCGCAGGCAGGAACCCGCGCCATCAGTCCAGCGCGTACACCCCCTCCTCCGCCCGACGCAGCACCTCGCGCGACGGCCCGCCCTCCGACGGCGCGACGATCCCCGCCCGCTCCAGCTGATCAATCAACCGCTCAGCCCGCGGCAGACCGATCCGCAGCCGACGCTGCAGTAGCGACGCCGACACCCGCGCATGCTCGCCCGCCAGCGCCGCCGCCTCCTCGAAGCGTGTATCCCGCTCGACCATCGGCGGCGGCTCGATCGCCTCGAGCGCGTCCTCTTCCTCCTCAACTTCTGCCTCTGCTTCATCCGCCGCCATCGCTGTGCGCAGCGTGTCGCGCAGCGTCTCGTTCTCCCGATTCGCTTCGAGCGCCGCCCGCGTCTCCGGCTCCGCCGCCGCGTCCTGCACGATGTCCTCGATCAGCTCGTCGATCGTTGAGCGCTCCGGCTTCGGCTGGTTTTCGGCGGTCCAGGCCTCGATCACCCGGTCGATCTCTTCGTCCGAGACGTACGCCCCCTGCACCCGGCGCGGTTTGATGCTGTCCGAACTCATGTAGAGCATGTCGCCCCGGCCCAGCAGCTTCTCCGCGCCCGTCTGGTCCATGATCACCCGCGCGTCCGTTTGCGAGGTCGTCGCGAACGCGACCCGCGTCGGGAAATTGGCCTTGATCAGACCCGTCACCACATCCACCGACGGCCGCTGCGTGGCGACCACCAGGTGAATCCCTGTCGCCCGCGCCAGCTGCGCCAGACGCACCAACTGCTGCTCCACCTCGACCGGCGCCGCCATCATCATGTCCGCCAACTCGTCCAGCACCACCACCCAATAGGGCAGCGGGTTATCCGCCCCCGCCTGCTTGTTGTACGACGCGATGTTCCGCGCGCCCGACTGCTCCAGCAGCCGGTAGCGCCGATCCATCTCGCCCACCACAATCCCCAGCACCTGCACCACCTCGTCGGCCTCCGTCACCACATGCGAGAGCTGCAAATGCGGCACCGCCGCGTAGCCGGTCAGCTCGACCCGCTTCGGGTCGACCAGCACCAGCCGCAACTGCTGCGGCGACTGATACATCAGCAGCGACGTGATCACCGTGTTGATGCAGACGCTCTTGCCCGAGCCGGTCGCGCCGGCGATCAGCACATGCGGCATCTTCGCCAGATCGGCCACCACCGCCCGCCCGCGCACATCGCGGCCCAGCGCGATCGGCAGCGCGCCTTTCTCCAGCGCTTTGCGGTACTCATCGGATTCGAGCAGTCCGCGCAGCGCCACCACGCTCGTCTCCGCGTTGGGCACCTCGATGCCGATCACCGGGCGGCCCGGCACCGGCGCCTCCACCCGAATCGACGGCGCGGAGAGCGCCAGCGCCAGATCGTTCGCCAGCCGCGTGATCCGGTTCACCCGCACTCGCGTCCGCCCCACCTCCTCCGTCTTGGTCACCGGCTGCCCGTCGTCGTCGAGCAGCGGCTTGCCGTCGGTCCCGCGCACCGCCACCTGGCGCGTCTTGACCTCCCAGCCCGGCTCGATCCCGAACTGCGTCACGCTCGGCCCGCGGTTGATCTCCGCCACGCGCGCGTCGACCCCGAACGACGCCAGCGTGTCCACGATGATCTGCGCGCTCTCGTCGGCGCTGGCCGACGAGACGGCGACGCCGTCCGGTTCGAGCAGCTCGATCGGCGGCAGCCGCCAGCCGTCCGTCGCCTGGCGCTTCAGCGTGCGCTTGGCCGGCGGGCGCGCCTCCGCCTGCGGCGCGGCCTCAGGCTCCGGCTGCGCCGCCGGCGGTTCCACGGGCGGCGGCGGCGCTGCGGCGAGCGGCGCTGGAGCAGCTGGAGCAGCTGGCGCAACTGGTACGGCCGGAGCGGCTGGCGCAGTCGCCAACGCCGGCTGCATCGTCCACTGCGCGGGCGCCGTCGCGGCCTCCGCCGCCAGCCGCGCCCGCTCCGCCGCCGCGCGCCGCGCCGCCAGCGCAATCCGCAGCGACTCTCCGCAATCGCGGAGCGCCTCCGCCAGCACGCCGGCCAGCCAGCAAAGCCCCGTCCAGCAGAGCCGCGCGATCGCCGCCCCAATGCCCGGCGCGCGCGCCGCCGCCGCCCGCAGACTCCGCGCCAACGCCGCCTGAATCCAGCGCGTCGTCGCCGAACTCTGCTTCGGCGCGATCAGAAACGCCCCGCCCACGATCAGCAGCACCGTCAGAATCGCCCCGCGCTCGCTCGCCAGCGCCATCCCCACATCGCCGCCCAGCGAATGCTCCGCCAGCGACACCCCGCCCAGCTGCCCCTGCGGCGTGAACGCTCCGACGATTCCCCACAGCGCCACCGCCAGCGCCGCGCCGCCCGCGGCGCGGCGCGTCTGCTCGCGATTCGGCCGGGGCAGCGCGAAGAGCAGCATCGCCCCGCCCAGCGCGATGATCAGCGCGACGAAGTAGACGCCGCCGCCCAGCGCCCCGACCAGCGCGCCGCGCTGATCGGGCAGCGGCGCGCTCGCCAGCGACGCCCAACCCGCGAACAGCGCCGCGGCGACGATGATCGCCGCGCCGGCCAACGGTTTGCGCCGCTCAACGATCCAGAGTGAAATGCGGTCGGGCAGCGCCGTCGAGCGCCCCCCACGACTACCTGTGTGACTGCCCGCGCGACTCCGCGCCATGATCAATCCTCCGGCCCGCAGACCGGAGAGCCTTCGCCGGGCGCCGTGCGCGGCGCCTCAGACTTCCACCGCCACTGGAATCACCATAGGACGCTGGCGCGCGTTGCGATACAGGCAGCGTGAGATCTCTTCCTTGAGCCGTTTCTCGATCGCGCTCCACTCCGCCGGGTGCGCCTGCCCCGCCAGCGCCTTCGTCGCCTCCGCGATCGCCTCCTCGCGCAGCCCCGTCCGCTCCAACGCGGCGAAGCCCTTTCCGACCAGGCTGATCTCGCCCGCCAGCCGCCCGGTCTGGTGATCGAACGGCGCGACCGCCACCACCACCCCGTCGCGCGCCATCTTGCCCCGATCGCGCAGCACCGTGTGATCGACGTCGCCCACGCTCAGCCCGTCCACGTAGACGTACGAAGCCGAGGCGTGCTCCACCACCTCCGACTGCTCGGCGGTCAACTCCAGCGCCTCGCCGTCGAGCAGAATGTGGCAGGACTCCTCCGGCACGCCCATCGACTCGGCCAGCCGCGCGTGCGAGGCGAGATGTCGATACTCGCCGTGGATCGGCACAAACGCCTGCGGCCGGGTCAGCCCGATCACCGTCTTCAATTCCTCCTGCCCGGCGTGCCCGCGCACATGAACATGCTCGTGCCCGCCGCCGGAGTACATCACGTCCACGCCGCGGTGGAAAAGGTTGTCGATCGTCTTGTTCACCGCCGCCTCGTTGCCCGGAATCGGCGTCGAGGAGAGCACCACCGTATCGCCCGCCTTGAGTTTCACGTCGCGGTGATTGCCGCTCGCCATCCGCGAGAGCGCCGACATCGGCTCGCCCTGCGCCCCGGTGCAGATGATCACCGCGTTCTCGTCGTGGACATGCCGGTGCTCCGTGATGTCGCGGATCCGCCGCTCGTCGGCGCTGAGGTAGTTCAGCCCCCGCGCCATCTCGATGTTCTTCTCCATCGAGCGGCCCGTCGGGAAGACGGTCCGCCCCGCCGTCTCTGCGCCGTCGATGATCTGCTGCACCCGCGCAATCTGCGACGCGAACGTCGCGATGATCACCCGCCCCGGCGCGGTCAGCAGAATCTGCTCCAGCGCGTCGCCCACCACGATCTCCGAGACCGTGTGCCCCGGCCGATCGGCGTAGGTCGAATCGCTGCAGAGCAGCCGCACGCCCTCTTCGCCGTAACGCGCCAGCGCGTTGAGATCCGTCGGCGCGCTCATCACCGGCGTGTGATCGATCTTGAAATCGCCCGTATGCACGACCAGTCCCGCAGGCGTGCGCAGCGCGATCCCGAACGCGTCGGGAATCGAATGCGCGACAGGAAAGAACTCGGCCGAGAGCTGCCCGAAATTGATCTCCGAGCCGGCGCTGATCGTGATCTGCTCCGCATCGAGCAGCCCGGCCTCTTCGAGCTTCAGCCCGAGCAGACCCTGCGGCAGCCGCGCCGCGTAGATCGGCGCCGGCAGCCGCGCCAGCAGGTAGCGCAACCCGCCGATGTGATCCTCATGGCCGTGCGTGATCAGCCACCCGCGCAGCTTGCTGCGGCGTTCCTCGATGTAGCTCGTGTCCGGAATGATGTAATCGACCCCGTGCATCTCTTCGGAGGGGAACATCAGCCCCGCGTCGACCACCACCATGTCGTCGTCGGTCTCATAGACCATCATGTTGCGCCCGATGTCGCCCAGGCCGCCCAGCGGCACCACCCGCAGCGCCCCGCGCCTCACGCCGCTCACGCGCCGCCGCCAATCCCCAACCGATGAGTTATCTGAGTCATCATGCCAAACAGGCTACGCCAGCCCCCGCTTACGCGGAGAGCCGCCGCCGCCAGCCGCGCTCAGGCCTCATCCGCCTCGGGATCCGCCTCCACCACCGGAACCAGCGCGTGCGGCTCGACCAGCCGCACCAGCAGGATGCCCAGTCCGTAGAGGCCCAGCGTGGGCACCGCCACAAACGCCTGCGTCACCGGGTCGATCGAGGGCGTGATCAGCGCCGCCAGCAAGAACGCGCCGATGATCGCCCAGCGCCACATCCGCAGCAGCCGCTTCGACGTCACCAGACCCAGCGCGCCCAGACCCATCAGGAACAGCGGAATCTCGAAGACGATCCCCGTCCAGAAGACGAACCGGATCAGCATGTCGATGTAGTTGTTGATCCGCACCTGCGGCTCGGCGATCTCATCCCCGAAATTGAGCAGAAAGTCGAGCGCGGGCGGCCAGCCAATGTAGTACGCGAAGGCCCCGCCGCAGGCGAAGGCGAGCGTGGCCACGAACACGATTGGCAGAATCCAGCGCCGCTCCGTCCGCGTCAGGCCCGGGTGGACGAAGGCGTAGATCTGGTAGACGAGGATCGGCATCGCCCCGGCGATGCCCAGCATCAGCGAGATCTTGATGTAGGCCCCGATGAAGCCGAGCAGCTCGGTGAAGATCGGGCGAAATTCGGGGTACGCCTCGCGGCCCGGTTGGAGCAGGTAGTCGAGGATCGTCTGCGCGAAGACGAGCGCGACGACCGTGGTGAGGACGATGCTCAGCGTGGAGATCGTGAGCCGCCGGCGGATCTCGCTGAGGTGCTCGCCGAGCGTCAGCTCCGCGCCGCCCTCGGGCGCCGGCTGATCGACCAACTCCGGCGGCAGCGGCGGCTCGTCGGGCGGTTCGGCGGCGGTCGGTTGGCTGGCCATCGGCGGCTACGTGCCGCCGCGGCGGCGATTGAGCGAGATCACATTCGAGGGCCGCGCCGGCGCTTCCGCCGCCCGCTGCTGGCGACGCCGCACGATCGGCCGCCGTCGCTCGCGCCGCCGCTCGGCCGGCGCATCCGCCGCGTCGGTGGGCTCTGCGGCGGCGGCAGTCTGCGCTGCGACGGGCGCGGGCGCATCCTCGCCCTCGCGCACTGCGCTGACGGCCTCCTCGGCGGCGGCCTCCGCATCGCGAGTGGCGGCGCGGATGTCGGCTTGGGCGGCCTCGAGGTCGGCCCGAATGCCCTGGTCCGTCTCCGCCAGCTCGTGCCGCACCTCGATGTATTCCTCGCGCATCTCCTCGAAATCCACCAGGTATTCGTCGCGGAAGTCGCGCGCGTACTCGCGCAATTCGCGGATCGCCCGCCCGAACTGCGCGGCGAACTCGGGCAGCCGCCCAGGTCCGAAGATCACCGCCGCAAGCAGCAGCACCACCAGAATCTCGGGAATGCCGACGCCGAAGATGTTCATGCGAAACCCAGCGCGGCGCGCAACCTCGCTCCGACGCGCGCCCGCACCCCTATGAGCTTATCCGATCAGCGGGCATCGCTCCCGCCCGCCGCCTTTCTGTCGCCCGCCTGCGGCTTCGCCGCAGCAACGCCAGAGCGAGCAATGAAAGCATCGCAGCGCCGAGCGCCGCGACGACGGCGCGCGGTATCTCCGCGCCACGGCCAAGCAGCCCGCCGGAACCCGTCGCCGGGGCGGCAAGCGTCGGCTCGCGGAGCCAGGCGGGTACATCGGCGGCGCCGTTGTAGATCATCCAACAGCTGATCGCGCCGTCCACGCTCACGGCGCAGGCGTGGTACGCGCCGGCGCTGATTGCGCGCTGCGCGCCCGTCGGCGGCTGCACTTGGCCGTCGAACCGATATCCCCAGCACTCAATGGCACCCGTCTCGCGCAGCCCGCAACTGTAGTAGTCGCCCGCGCTGACCGCGCTGAAGCGCCCCGCCGGCGCGTCTGTTTGGCCGGAGTCGTTGGCTCCCCAGCACTCGACCACGCCGGTCTCGCGCAGCCCGCAACTGTGGAACCCGCCTGTGCTGACCGCGCTGAAGCGTCCCATCGGCGCGTCCGTTTGGCTGTAGTCGTTGGATCCCCAGCACTCGACCGTGCCCGTCTCGCGCAACCTACAGGCGTGCCACCAGCCCGAGCTGATCGCGCTGAAGCGCCCCGCCAGAGCATCCGACTCGCCATAGCTGTTGGATCCCCAGCATTCGACCGCGTCTGTCTCGCGCAGCCCGCAACTCTGTTCCCTGCCCGCGCTGACTGCGCTGAAGCGACCCGCCGGCACATCTGTTTGACCGTAGACGTTCCATCCCCAGCATTCGACCGCGCCTGTCTCGCGCAACCCGCAACTGTGATACCAGCCCGCGCTGACTGCGCTGAAGCGTCCCGCCGGCGCATCTGTTTGGCCGTAGGCGTTTCCTCCCCAGCACTCGACTGCGCCCGTCTCGCGCAATCCGCAACTGTGGAACCCACCGGCGCTGACCGCGCTGAAGCGACCCGCCAGCGCATCTGTTTGACTGTAGGCGTCCCATCCCCAGCACTCGACTGCGCCCGTCTCACGCAGCCCGCAACTGTAATACCAGCCTGCGCTGACCGCGCTGAAGCGACCCGCCGGCGCCTGTGTTTGGCCGGAGTCGTTCCCGCCCCAGCACTCGACTGCGCCCGTCTCGCGCAAACCGCAGGTGTACCCCCTGCCCGCGCTGACTGCGCTGAAGCGTCCCGCCGGCGTATCCGTTTGGCCGTTGCCGCGGGTTCCCCAGCACTCGACCGCGCTTGTCTCGCGCAGCCCGCAACTGTGGAACCCGCCTGCGCTGACCGCGCTGAAGCGTCCCGCTGGCGCGTCCGTTTGGCCGGAGTCGTTCCGCCCCCAGCACTCGACCACGCCGGTCTCGCGCAGCCCGCAACTGTGGAACTCGCCTGTGCTGACCGCGCTGAAGCGTCCCGCTGGCGCGTCCGTTTGGCCGTCGTAGTGGTATCCCCAACACTCGACCGCGCCGGTCTCGCGCAGCCCGCAACTGTGATACCGGCCCGCGCTGACTGCGCTGAAACGCCCCGTCGGCGCATCCGCTTGGCCGGAGGTGTTCCATCCCCAGCACTCAATGGCACCCGTCTCGCGCAGCCCGCAACTGTAGTAATCGCCCGCGCTGACCGCGCTGAAGCGCCCCGCCGGCGCGTCCGCTTGGCCGTGGTAGTTCCCTCCCCAGCACTCGACTGCGCCAGAATCGAGCACCGCGCAGGCGTGCTCACTGCCGACGGAAATCGCCGCCGCCCGCCGCCCGTCCTGCGCCGCCGCATCTTCCCAGCTGCTTGAGACGCCGAGCGCCGCGCACGCCAGCGTGAGCAACACCGCGAGCGCCAGCCCGCCCGCAACCGTGCGCCGCCCAAAATCCATTCGCCCCACGCTGGCCCTTTCCTCCTGTAAGCGAAAGGTTAGGGCGTGTCACACATGTCGGCGGTTGCGACATCTGGGCATTGCGGCGCAAGGCCCTGTGCCGGCCACGGCGAGCTACCCGCGATGGGCGCGGGTATGACGGAGTTGGACGCGCGTGGTTCCTGCCTGCGCAGGAATGACGGTGGGCGGGCAGCCCCTACCCCTCCGGCACGCCCTTCTCGATCAGAAAGTTCACCGCGTCGCGCACCGTCCCGATGCCCTCCGCGTCCTCATCGGAGATCTCCAGATCGGGCACCTCGTCGCGGAACTCCTCCTCGAACGACATGATCAGCTCGACCAGGTCCAGCGAGTCCGCGCCGAGGTCGTCGATGAACGACGCGTCCATCGTGATCTCGTCGGGCTCCACGCTCAGCTGCTCCTCGATGATGCCCTGAATGCGTTCGAACAGTGCCACAGCCGATGCCTCCTCCACCGGCTCCGCGAGCCGGGTTCGCCGTATCGTACCCAACACGCCGCTGACCAGCCGCCGGCTGCCGTCGCTGCCGAACCGCTTCGCCAACTCGACCGCCGCGTTCGACGCAGCAGCCGCGCGCACGCCCTCAGTATTGAAGAGCAATTCGTACAGCGCAATCCGCAGCACGGTCAAATCGACCAGCGGCATCTGGTCCAGCGGGCGCTGCGGCGCGGTCTCCTGGATGATCGCGTCGAGCTCCGCTCGCCGTTCGGCGACGCCGCCGGCGAGCGTCTCGGCGTAGGCCTGCTCCTCGGCCTCGAGCGGCTCGTCGAGCTGCCGGCGCGCGAGCGCCTCAAGCGCGCCCGCGCGCTCAAACTCCGCCTCGAACAGCGCCTCGAACGCCCGCCGCCGGCCCGGCTCGCGCCGACCGGCCCGCCCGCTCAGGCCGACTCTCCCATAATGCCGGCCGCGTCGTTGAGATTGATCAGCGTCGGCTTCTCCGGCCGCAGCGTCGTGCGCACCAGCCCCGTCAACACCGTGCCCGGCCCGATCTCGATGAAGCTGTCCACGCCCAGCTCGCGCATCGCCAGCACCGTGTCGCGCCAGCGCACCGGGTTGCGAATCTGCGCCTTCAGGTCGGCGCGCACCGCCGCGGCCGTCGTCAGCGGCGCGGCCTCGACATTGCCGATCACCGGCGCAGTCGGGTCCGCAATCTCCGCCGCGCCGAGCAGCGGCGCCATTTGCTCCGCCGCCGGCTCCATCAACGAGGTGTGAAACGCCCCGCCCACGTTGAGCCGAACCACCCGCCGCGCTCCTCGTTCTTCCGCCGCCGCCGCCGCGCGATCCACCGCCTCCGGCGTCCCGCCCACCACGATCTGCCCCGTCGCGTTCAGATTGCACAGCTCCGCGCCCGTCTCCGCGCACAGCTCGGCCACGATATCCTCATCCAACCCCAGCACTGCGGCCAGCGTGCCCGGGCGCTCCTCGCCCGCCGCCTGCATTAAGTCGCCGCGCCGCTGCACCAGCCGCACCGCCTCCGAAACCGTGAGCGAGCCGGCCGCGACCAGCGCGCTGTACTCGCCCAGACTGTGCCCCGCCATACAGAGCGGCGGCTCGGCCAGCGCAGGATGCCCGACCGCCCGCGCCGCGCTCCACGCCGCGAGGCTGGCGACGAGGATCGCGGGCTGCGTGTTGACTGTCTGCCGCAATTCCTCTTCAGGTCCCTCGAAGATGATCCGCGAGAGGCTGCGGCCCAGCGCCGCATCGGCCTCGTCGAAGACGGCCGCGGCTTCCGGCCATTCCTCGTACAGGTCGCGGCCCATGCCCACCTGCTGCGCGCCCTGGCCGGGGAAGAGCCAGGCGGAGCCGGGCACCGACTAGTCCTCCAGCTCGATCACCGCGTTGCCGCGGTAGGTGCCGCACGCCCAGCAGACATGGTGCGCCTGGTGGGTCGCGTTGCAGCGCGGGCAGGCGACCAGCTTGGGCCGCCGCACCCGGTGATGCTGGCGGCGCAGACGCTGGCGCGTCTTCGCGTACTTACGCTTCGGCAGTGGCGGCATAGTGGTCGTCCTTCAGTTCCTGTTCGGTCTCTCGCCTTGCGATCAGGGATGTCACGGGCGGTTTGGCTGGCCGGCGAGCTGCTCCCGCAGCGCGCCCAGCGCCGCCCAACGATCGTCGATCTCCTGCTCAGCCTCCGGCGGCGCCTCCTCCGACGCCGCGCCCGGACAGTCCGAGCCGCAGCGCGGACTCATCGGCCGCGCCATCTCCGTATATTGTCGCACGACCTCCGTCAGATCGATCTGCCCGTCGATCACCGCGAAGCCGTCGCGCTCCACGAACCGATTCGTCCGCCGTCCGTCAAGCGCCTCGCCGGCCGGCCAGAACTCCTCGTCGAACTCCAGCCGCAGCGCAATTGCGAGCGGCATCAGGCACGCCCCGCAGACATCCTCGGCGGTCGTCTCCAGCCGCCCGCTGACGAGCAGCGACTGGTCGGTCCGCAGCAACCGCAGCGCCCCGTTGAGCGCCTGCCGCCCGTCGCCAACCGCTTCGTCAAGGTCGTACTCGCGCACCGCCCCAATCGGCTCCTGCAAGAGAGTCGACACATTGATCACCAGCGATGAAATCCGCCGCGGCAGCGTTGGACCAAGTGAGTCAGGCATGGCCTCCCCAGCCTACCAGCGCCCAGGGCGAACGCCGCGCCCCCTCCGTCTTGCGCTGCGCCCTCCTCGTCATTCCTGCGCAGGCAGGAACCCAGCCATCCCGCCCCGTCTCGTCATTCCTGCGCAGGCAGGAACCCAGCCATCCCGCCCCGCCTCGTCATTCCTGCGCAGGCAGGAACCCTGCCATCCCGCCCCGCCCCGTCATTCCTGCGCAGGCAGGAACCCAGCCATCTCGCCCCGTCATTCCTGCGCCCTCCTCGTCATTCCTGCGCAGGCAGGAACCCAGCCATCCCGCCCCGTCATTCCTGCGCAGGCAGGAACCCAGCCATCCCGCCTCGTCATTCCTGCGCAGGCAAGAACCCAGCCATCCCAACACCCACCCCTCTTCCCCAATTCATCCCTCCCCCCTTCCAGGGGGGAGGTTAGGTGGGGGGTGGGAGTCCCGATCCAGCGCCACCCGTCGCGCCGCGCCCTCTCCGTCTTGCGCCGCGCCACTCATCGCGCCGCGCCCTCTCCGTCTTGCGCCGCGCCCCCTCCGTCTTGCGCCGCGCCACCCATCGCGCCGCGCCCCCTCCGTCTTGCGCCGCGCCGCCAGTCGCGCCGCGCCCCCTCCGTCTTGCGCCGCGCCACCCGTCGCGCCGCGCCACCCGTCGCGCTGCGCCCTCCTCGTCATTCCTGCGCCCTCCTCGTCATTCCTGCGCAGGCAGGAAACATGGACACCCGCTAGAGCAGCGCCATCTGCGTGCCCCCGGGCTCGTCGTCGTCAGCCGCTGCCGCATTGACGGGGCGCTCCGACTCGGCCAGCAAGCGCGGAATCTGCGCAAAATCGTCGCGCAGCACCTGCAGCAGCGACGCCTGACGCAGCGCCGCCGCGGGGTGATAGACGGGGTAGATCAGCCACGCCCCGGCCTGCGTCGGCACGCCGCGCGACCGCGCCATCGTGGCGCGCGGGATGAAATACTGCGTGGCGAAGCGGCCCAGCGGCACAATCAGCTTCGGGCGGATGCCCGCGATCTGCTCGCTGAGATAAGGCTCGCAGGCGGCGATCTCGTCGGGCTGCGGGTCGCGGTTTTGCGGCGGACGGCACTTCACCACGTTCGCCACGAACACATCGGCCCGGCTCAGCCCGATCCCCGCCAGCAAATCGTCAAGCAACTGGCCCGCCCGCCCGACGAACGGCCGCCCCTGCTGATCCTCGTGAAAGCCCGGCCCTTCGCCGATGAACATCAACTCGGCGTTGGGATCGCCGTCGCCCGGCACCGTCCGCGTGCGTCCCTCCCACAGCCGGCACGCGCGGCAATCGGCGACCCTCTTGTTCAACGCTTGCAGCTCGGCGGCATCCATCGGACAAGTCTAGGACGCCGCCTGCGCAAAATTCGCCTCCGCGACATATGCGGCAGAGATCGCGCGCACATGGCCTCACAGGGCCGCGTACATCCTCTCTGCGGCTGTTCGATACATAACATAATTTGCGGCCGAGCTCGCGCGCGACGGCGGTTAGACTGCGCGCGACTTGCAGCGGCCGCAGGATGGGAGTCTCCGATGGCATTGCTGGACGGACGAAAAGCACTGGTGACGGGCGCCAGCCGCGGGATCGGCGCGGACATCGCGCGAGGCTTGGCGGCGCACGGGGCGGCGGTGGCGGTCGCGGCGCGTTCCGACGAGGCCTCGCCCGATCCGCGCCTGCCGGGCACCATCCGCACCGTCGCCGCCGAGATCAACGACGCCGGCGGCAAGGCCGTTCCCGTGCCGCTCGATGTGCGCAGCCCCGAATCGATCGCGCAGGCCGTGGAGCAAACTGCCGCCGAGCTGGGCGGCCTCGACATCCTCGTCAACAACGCCGCGGTGCTCGTGCCCGGCACGCTCGAATCCGTGCAGGACCGCCACATCGATCTGATCTGGCAGCTGGACCTGCGCGGCCCCGTGCTGCTCTGCAAGGCCGCGCTGCCGCATCTGAAGGCGAGCGGCGGCGACATCATCAACATCTCCTCAGGCGCGGCCGACGCGCCCGGGCCGGGCCCCTACGACGAGCCGCGCGAAGGCGGGCAGTTCTACGGAATGGTCAAAGCCGGTCTGGAGCGCATCACCCAGGGCATGGCGATGGAACTGCAGCAGCACGACATCGCCTGCAACGTGCTGACGCTGCGCTACCTGATCAAAACGCCCGGCCATTGGTACGCGCTGACCACGCCCGACAACCCGCAAACCGAGTTCGAGGAAGCCGAGTGGATGGCGCGCGCCTCGGTCTGGATCGCCGCTCAGCCGCCCACTTACACCGGCAATGTCGTGGACGACCGCGATATGCGCGAGGAACTGGCCGACTTGTAACTCGCAACAGTGGCCGTGGCCCGACGGCTCCTCGCTGCGCTATGTCTGATCGTCGTACTGTTGATCGACGATCAGCCTGGTTCGGCGCAAGCGACCACGCTCACGTTCGTCGGCGGGACGATCGTACAGGATACCGTCACGCTCACGTTCAGCGAGACGCTCGATGCGGCGTCGCTCCCCTCGGCCTCGGCATTCCAGGTCCGCGTCCAAGGTTCCTCGACGAACCGACAGGTTTCCAATGTCGCGATCAGCGGCTCCAACGTGTCGTTCGAGATCAACGTCTTCGTGCAGCGCGGCGACGCCGCGACGGTCCAGTACTGCGCAAGCGGCTCGAACTGCGGCGGCGCGATCCGTTCCATGGACGGCGCGCGCACGTTCACGTCGTACGGAGCGCTGACGCCGATCACCACGCCCGGGACGCCGCCCACAGTCTCGGGCGTCTCTGTCGAAGCCTACACGATCACGATCGACTTCAACAAGACGCTGGACTCGACGATCGTACCGGACGGCTCGGCGTTCACCATCACCGGATTCACGACGACGGTGCGCAAAGTCGTGATTAGCGGTATGAAAGCGACGCTCCACGTACTGCCGCCGATGCCGCCCTGGACGCACTCGTACGATCCGGGCCTGTCCTACACGCCCCCGGCGAGCAACAGTTTACGCACTCCCGCGCCCGCCGCGTATGTCGCAGCGTTCACCCGAGCATCGCTCAACGTCAACCACAACAAGCTGGTCGTGTCGGACCTTTCGGTGGACGGCTCGACGATTGATCTCACATTTCGCGTCGATCTCGACGAGAATCGGGAGCCGTCAACGAATCAGTTCATGGCCTGCCCGGCGGAAAACTCTTCAGATTCAAACTGCACGGCCGTGACGGACATCGAGATCGACGGCAAAGTCGTTACCTTGACCTTCCCCGCGAACACGCTCACCAGCGGCGCGACGCTGTGGCTGCGCTACACCGGCACGAGGCTCCGCGAGAAGAGCGGCGCGCGGCGCGCGGTCGGCCGGATCGATGCGCACCGCTTCCTGGTACCCTCCGCTGCCGCCCCGATCTTCGTATCGGGAACAGCCGACGGTTCGTCGGTGACGCTGACCTTCGACAGCGCGCTGAACAGCTCGTTGACGCCGCCGACCAGCGCGTTTGAAGTCAACGACACCGCGCCGTCAAGCGTATCCGTTAGCGGTACGCAAGTCACGCTCACGCTGGCCAACGCCGTTGCGGAAGGCGCGGCGGTGTCGGTCGAATACACCGGCGCCGGCAGCCCGAAGCTGCAAGGCGCAAACGACACGGCGGTCGCGGCCTTCACCTCGAGCGTCACCAACAACACCGATACCGCCCCCGCGCCGTCGTCCACATCCGTCAATGGCGCAACGCTCTCCATCATGTTCGATCAATCGCTGGATGCGGCATCGACGCCCGCGGCGGCGGACTTCTCAGTATCCGTCGGCGGAATGGCGGCGACCGTCAGCGCCGTATCGCTTTCCGGAGCCGTCGCGTCGCTGACGCTGGCAAGCGCCGTCAGCGCCGCCGACACGGTGACGGTCTCCTACACACAGCCCGCCACGGGAGGCCTCCGGGACTCAACACCAAACCGCACGGCGTCTTTTGGTCCGCTCACCGCGACCAATCAGACTCCGCCTGCTCCAAGCTCCGCGACCGTGGACGGCAACGCGCTGACGATCACGTTCAACGCGAACCTCGACACGACCAAAACCCCGCTTGCGGCGGCGTTCAGCATCACCGGACACACAGTCTCCGCGCTGACGGTGCAAACGAGCAGCGTCGCGCTGACACTCTCGCCGAACGTGAAAGAAGGCGCGGCCGTCGCCGTGTCCTACGACGCAACGCAAGCAGGCGCCAATCCGCTCCAGGACGCAGCCGGCGGCGCTGTCGCGTCATTCAGTTCGTTAAGTGTGACGAACACAACCGACACTGCGCCGGTATACGTGAGCGGCAGCGTAAACGGTACGGCCGTGAGACTCACTTTCGATCAGGCGCTCGACACCGAGTCCGTACCTCCCGTGGTGAGCCAGGGCTGCAGTACGCTGAGCGCGTTTCGCGTCACGGTCAACGGCCCGCGCGTCGGCTACAGCGCAACCAGCGTCAGCGGCTCAAACGTCCTGATCACGCTGCTCGCTCCGGTCGTGCCTGCGGATGTCGTCAAAGTCCAGTATCAACTCCAGACGAATTCGCCGATCCAGGACACATCCAGCCCGGCCAACCAGATGCTGTCGTTCGACCCGGAGACGCTGACCAATATCACGCCTGCGCAAGCGTCGGCGGCAACCGTGACGGGTTGGACGCTTGCAGTCACATTCACAGGCTCGCTCGGGACTGATGCGTTGCCCGCCAAATCGGCGTTTTCGGCGGTGAGCGGCGCGGATAACCTCACCATATCGAGCATCTCCGCGAGCGGCTCCACGTTGACGCTGCGGCTCTCCGCCCCGGTTAGCCGCACCGCCGCTGTCCGAGTGACATACACGCCGCCGGCGTCCAATCCGCTGGTCGACGCGAATAGCCGCGCGGTTACGGCGTTCGCGCTCGATGCAACCAACAACACGCCGACGGCCCCGACGGTGAGCTCGGCGACCGCCAACGTGACCGCGGTCACGGTTACTTTCGCCAGGTCTCTATCTTCGGAATCGACGACCGCCGTATCCGCCTTTTCGGTGAACAGCGCCGCGCCCACAGCGGCTGCGGTGACAAACGGCAAGCTGGCGCTCACCGTTTCGCCGGCGCTCAATGAAGGCGCAACCGTTTCGGTCGCCTATACGCCGTCCTCGACAGCCAAGCTGATTGACCAGTACGGCCTCGCCGTCGCAGCGTTCACCACCACGGCAACCAACAACACCGACACCGCTCCGATTGCGACGACGGTAACTGCGACTGCGCGCGCCGTGTCTGTTGTCTTCGATCAAACCCTCTCCACGGGCTCCACGCCGCCCAAGACGGCATTCAGTCTCGGCAGCGGCGCGCCTGCCGTCACCGGCGTGTCGATCTCCGGCAACACCGTCACGCTGGCGCTGGCGTGCTGCATCCTGCCGACGGACACCCTCCAGCTGGCATACACGCCGGACAGCGCGAAACCGCTGCGCGACTCGACGAACAACTCCGTTGCGAGCTTCACAATCAGTGTGACCAACCGCGCCAGGCAGGGCCCCTCCGTCTCATCGGCGGTAGTCGCCGGCGACGAACTGCGCGTTACATTCAACGTAAATCTCGACACCACCTCGAAGCCCGCGACTTCGGCGTTTACCGTCACGGCGGCTTCGCAGACCGTCTCCGTTTCGAGCGTCTCCATCGCAGGCAAGGTTGTCACGCTCGATTTGGCATCGTCGATCGCGGGCGACCAGACCGTCAAGCTCGCCTACCAACTTCCCACTACAAAGCCGCTGAGCAGCTCGGACGGCGCTGTTGCGGCGCCGTTCTCGAACCAGGCCGTCGAAAACCGCAGCCCGCCGCTGCTAACGTCTGCAACGGTCAACGGCTCGACGTTGACGCTCGGGTTCGACACTGCGCTGAATACGCAGGTCGCGCCTGATGTCGCAGACTTCACGCTGACGGGCGCGACGGCCAGCTCCGTCGCCGTATCCGGCAGCAGCGTCGTACTCACGCTGAGCGCGGCGGTCGCCGAGGGCGCGGCCGTGCGGATCGCCTACGCGCCGTCGTCGGATCCGACGAAAGGCATCGAGGGAACAAACGGTATCCGCCTCGGTTCGGTTGCCGCACGGGATGTGAGCAATACCACCGACACTGCTCCCGTCGTCTCAACCGCAACGGTCAACCTGACGCAAATCCGAATCACTTTTGATCAAGCGCTGGCCTCGGCATATCTCCCTGCGAAGACCGCGTTCGCAGTGACCCCGGCCACGGCGACGGTGCAAAGCGTCGCGATCTCCGGCAGCACACTGACGATCACCCTCGCGCAGGCTGTTGCCGAAGGAGCGTCCGCGAGTGTGGCATACACACCTCCAACGATGAACGCCCTGCGCGACGCTACCGGTAATGCGGTCGCGCAATTCAGCGTCGCTCTGGACAACCAGACGGACACTGCGCCTGTTCTCACATCGAGCGCGGTCAGCGGCGCAACGTTGACCCTGGCATTCGATCAGCCGCTCAATGCCACCGTCAAACCTGCGCTCGCGCAGTTCACCGTCACCGGTACGAGCGTGACGACCGTCGCGATCAGCGGCAACACGGCGACGCTCACCCTCAGCTCGGCCGTAGCGGACGGCGCAGCGGTCGAGGTGCAGTACACGGCGCTGGCGAGCGGCGGCTTTCAGGATCCGACCGGCAATGCTGTCGCGTCGTTCACGGCGCAGCCATCCAACAATACGGACAACCCACCCTCAACGACCGCCGCAGTCGTCATTGCGGACGGCGTGACGCTGCGCATCACTTTCTCGGAGGCGCTCAGCGGGACTGCGGCCGACCGGCCTGCCGCGGCGCGATTTACGCTCAGCGGCACGGCGAGTTCGGTGAACGCGGTCAGCGTCAGCAGCACGACAGTAACCCTGACTCTGAATTCGTCCGTGAGAGAAGGAGAAACCATCACTCTCGCATACGCCGCGACAGGAGCGAACCTGCTGCGCGACGCCGACCAGGGCCGACTCGCAGTGGCGGCGTTCTCAGTCAGCGTCGAAAATCAGGTTGACTACGCCCCCTCACCGACCGGAGCGTCAGCCAACGGCGCTACGGTTACGATCACATTCGATCAGGCGCTCAAGGCGAGCGCCGTTCCCGCCGCGACGACGTTCTCTGCGACCGTCGCGGGTACCGCCGTCACGGTGACCGCTGTGGCGATCAGCGGAACACAAGTCAATCTGACGATGGCCCGGGCTGCTACCGCCTCGGAGGCGGTGACGGTCTCATACACCGCTCCTATGAGCGGCGGCATCCAGGACACATCCAGCCTCACGGCGGTTTCGTTCGGTCCGCTCACGGCAACGAATGTCACTCCGCCTGCGCTCCAGTCCGCCGCGGCCAACGGCGCGGCGGTAACGCTCACGTTCGATGTCGCGCTGGACGCGATGTCCGTTCCGCCTGCATCGGCGTTCACTGTTACTGCGGCGACGGTGTCGAGCGTCTCCGTCAGCGGCAAGACTATTTCGCTGAGCCTCGCCGCCGCTGTTCACGAGACGACCAGCCTGACGCTCACGTACACCCCGCCGTCGACTGCGTCGCAGCGTCTCAAAGGCTCCAACGGCGCATTCGTCGCGGCGCTCGGCGGCGTCACGGTGAGCAACCAGACGGACACGACGCCCATCGTCGCCGCCGCGAGCGTGAACCTCAATCGGGCGACGATTACATTCGATCAGGACCTGGACACGACCAGCACGCCGGCGGCGGCGCGGTTCACTTTGCAGGGCACTACGCGGACCGTTACGGCTGTGAGCGTTCAGAATGCGGCGCTGACCAACTTGGGAGAGGCGACGCTGACTCTGAGCGGCAATGTCCGCGAAGGCTCGGCAATCACAATTACCTACCAGCCGATGACGGGCGCCGCGGGCTTTCTGGATCCTGAGGGCAACGCTGTGGCTGCGTTCTCGACGGTGGCGGAAAACATCACGGATACGGCGCCGGTCGCGACGAGCGGCAGCGTCAACGGAACCGCCGTGGTGGTGACGTTCGACCAGCCGCTCGATCTCATGAGCACCCCTGCCGCCGCGAAATTCTCGTTGTCCGGTTCGACAGCGCAGGTAACGGCGGTTCGGCTGCGCAATGACACTGCGGCGCGGACAGGCGCGTTGGAGCTGACGCTAAACGCCGCAGTGTTGGAGGGCGCGACGATTACGCTGAGTTACGCGGCGCCCACGGCCGGCGAAATCAGCAGCCAGCCAGGGCTGAAATACCTGCGCGACCAGCAGCGCAACCCCGCCTCGCTCAGCAGCTTTGCGCTCACCAATCTGACCGATACTGCGCCCGTCGTCGCCAGCGCGACGGTGAACGGCGCGTCGCTCACGGTAGTGTTCGACCAGTCGCTGGATGCGTCGTCGGTTCCGCCGACGAGCGTGTTTACCGTCAGCGGCGGTCGAACTGTGAACAGCGCATCAATCAACGGCGCGGAGTTGCGGCTGGTGCTGGCGGCGACGGTGGCCGACGGCGACGCATTGCGGATTTCCTACACTCCAGGCGCAGGCAACCGACTGCGCGACGCTACGGGCAACAATGTCGCGGCGTTCGCTGTGGACGTGAACAACCTGACCGATACCGCGCCGACTGTGGCGGCCGCGGTAACCGATGTGGACGGCGACACGCTGACCCTGACGCTGAGCGAGGCAGTGAAGCTGGGAACGGGCACTGGAATGATCAAAGCTGCATTCACGTTCGAGGGCAGCGCTGCACAGGTGGACTCGGTAACGATCAGCGACGACTCGGTCGCGCTCAGCCTCAATCCGCCGGCGCACGAGCTTGACCAGATCACGCTCAAGTATGCGCCGGCGTCGGGCGCCGCGCGGCTGCTGGACGCCGATCAGGGCGGGATGGCGGTGGCGTCGTTCCAGTTGGCGGTCACGAACAACGTGGACACGGCGCCAGTCTTCAAGAGCGCATCGGTCGACTCGGACGTTCTCACGATCGTCTTCGACCAACCGCTCGCGGGAACGCACGGCCCGCCGTACCACAACGATATAGGCCAACCGCTCGAAGCGTTCCGAGTTAGAGTAGGAGGCGCTCTGCGCGAGTTTCATCCGACGACGATCGACGGCGTCAACGTCCGGATCCGCCTGTTGCAGCCGGTCCTGCCGACCGACACCGTAACGGTGCAGTATCAGCAGACGACGACGATGCCGTTGACCGACACGTCGGATTCGCCAAGCCCAGTCATATCCTTTGACCCGCAGGCTGTGACCAACGTGACGGCGGCGGCCCCGCAATCCGCGGCGGTCGACGGGACATCGCTGCAAGTCGTGTTCGACTCTGCGCTGAGTACGACGGCGCCGTCCAAGGCTACGTTCGCCGTTAGCGTGAACGATGCGGCCGCCGCCGTGTCCTCGGTAGCCGTTTCGGGCTCGACGTTGACGTTGACGCTGAGCGCCGCGGTCGCCGAGGGCGCGAGTGTGGCGATAGCCTACACGCCGCCGGCGGCGATGTCGGGCGTTGATGCGTTGATGGACGGCCGCAGTCGGGCGGTGCGCGCGTTTTCCCGCGCAGTCATCAACAACACCGACACAACGCCTGTGCCGCTGAGCGCGACGGTTGACCGCGACACGATGACGATTCGGTTCGACCAATCCGTCGTCGGTTCCCCGCCGACCACAGCGTTCGCCGTTACGGAGACAGGCGCGGCGCGGGCCGTCAGCAGCGTGCAGCTGAGCGACGATACGGTAACTCTCGCACTCTCCGCCGCCGTCGAAGAGGGCACGGCGGTTCGCGTCTCTTATACGAAACCGACCGCCGACGAGCTGGAGGACGCGACAGGCAACGCGGTTGCGAACTTTGCACTCGATGCGCGAAACACGACGGCGCTGGGGCCGCGCCCGGTGCGGGCCGAGAGCCGCCTGACCGAGCTGGTCGTCACGTTCGACAAGCCGCTCGACCCTGCGACGCTGCCGCCGGCGTCGGCATTCTCCGTCAGCTGGGCGCCCGATGTGATCGAGGTCGCGGCGGTCGATGGAGCGAAACTAACACTCCGCCTGGCTGCGCCGGGCGCAGGCCCCGATTCGCGGATGAGGTTGCGCTACGTTGCGCCCGCCGACGGACTGCGCGGCACGGGCGGTCGTTCCGTGCGAAGCTTCGCGGTTGGCGTAATCGATCGCGCGGAGCCGCCCTCGGTCAATCGGATCATCGCCGTTCACGATGTGGTCGTGGTGATCTTCGACGGACCGTTGTCGGGCCGTCACATACAACCTCGATCATGGTGGTTCGTAGCAAGCGACAGGCGGCATCCCGTAGTCGCAGTCGATGTGAGCCCGGGAGGGCTGGTGGCACTGGTGCTCGGCGAGCCCGAATTGCCGGACGGCGACCATTTCGTGGGTCTGGCATACATTCCACGGCACGAGGGCAGCGGTTCGTTGCGCGGCGCCGCCGGGCATCGCGTGCAGTCGTTCCACCTACCGGCGCTTAACGCCACGCGGCTGCGGCCCGAGGCGGTGCAGGCTGTGGTGAACGGGAGCGAGCTGACCGTGCAGTTCAGCGAGCCGATCCGGCCGAGCGAGACGCAACTTGACTGGTTCGAAGTTACGGCCGATCACCATCCAGTGCGCATACTCGACATCGAGTGGGAAGAGCGCAGCGCGACGCTGACGCTCGCGCAAGCTGTCACGGCGAGAGAGTTCGTTACGCTGCGCTACACGCAACGATCGGACAACGGCGCGCGCGACCGCGATGCGCTGCGGTTGCGGGCCTTCACGATCGGGGCGGATAACCGAACGCCGCTTGCAGAAACGCTGAGCGGCCGCCGCCAGGCAGCCGAGCAACGGGCGCGCCGCGCTCCGCAGGAACACAGCGAGAGCGCCGCGCGGCGCGAACTGGCCCGTGAATTGGCCTACCGGGGCGGCGTTTACGCGACGTATAATGCCCGAGAGCGCCGTTGGCAGCGAGTCGCGCACGAGTCCGGCTCACCGGCGTTTACTGTCAGCAGGCTCACTTTGCCGCGGGGCGCTGACGAGGCGCAGGTCGAATTGCGGCGAGTTGGGCATCGCGCACTGCTGGGCCGGGTGCTGGGCGGGCCGGCGGCGCTGGTCTGGGAACCGGCCGACGACCGCCCGCACGTCCTCTCCGCATGGCGCATCGGGCTCAGCGACCGAAACGGTGTTCCGCTGGCCGGGCGGGCAAAGTTGTCGGTTGAGCTGCCGCTACCGACATTCGACGGCCCGATCGCGCTTCTGGTCTTCGATTTGATCAGCGGTTCGTGGCGGCGAGTCGAGTATGAGGCGAAAGACGACGCCGCGCATGTCGATGTCGTCGCGCCCGCGGTGGTCGCGTTGGTCGGACTGCCCCTGCGGGAAGTCGCGCTTCGCGAAGGCGTGACATTGGTGCGGTTCGAGGGCGCGGAGCAGCTCGCGCCGCAAGCGTTCGCAGCGGCGGTTGATCAGTCGGTGATCGGGATCGGCGTGCAAGATACGCCGGGGCGGCACTGGGACTACATCGCCGCTGATGAGCCAACCGCACAGCGGCCCTTGCGCTGGGGAGAGCGGGTGCTGATCATACGGAACATCGGGGCGGCGACAATCACGGTTGCGCTGCCGCTGCCGCTCGATGATGCGGCCGAACCGCCCGGGCGCTAGCATTGGAGGCATGGATGCGATGGAGATTGAACTGGTGCGCCTGGCGGGCGGGCGATTCCGGATGGGATCGGACCGCGGCCGCCGCGATGAGCAGCCGGCGCATGTCGTGTCGATCGGCCCATTTCGGGTGTCGCGGCGGCCAGTCACGAATGCGCAGTATCGATTGTATGTCGAGCAAACGGAAGCCGCGCCGCCGCCGTTCTGGGATCTGGATCAATTCTCCGCCGACGATCTGCCGGTCGTTGGCGTGTCCTGGCACGACGCCCAGGCGTTTTGCGAGTGGTGGAGCGCGGCGGGCGGACTCCCGCTGCGGCTGCCGACGGAAGCCGAGCGGGAGTACGCCGCGCGCGGCGGGATCGCAGAGGCGCAATGGCCCGGGGCGGGCGACAGCTGGCCCGAAGCGGAAGCGCGGCGCGGCGTCGCGGAATTGAGCGCGCCGCACGCTCCGCAGACAGCGTGCGCGAACGGATTCGGGCTGCTCTGCATGGCGGATAACGTGCATGAATGGTGCTCCGACTGGTACGCGCGCGACTGGTACGCGCGCTCGCCTGCGGAAGCGCCGACCGGGCCCGCCGAAGGGCGGCGGCGGGCGAGCCGCGGCGGCTCCTGGCGGCATCGGATCAAATTCACGCGAGTCTCGGCTCGCTCAAGCCTCGCGCCCGGCTACCGCTATAACGATTACGGATTCCGCGTCTACGCGGACGCAGAGTGAGGAGCGCCGATATGCCAATTCGCACGACAGTGGTGGGCTCGTGGCCGATTCCGTTCGGCCAGCGGCTCGAGCTGAAACGGTACTACGCGGGAGATTACTCCGACGAGGAAGCGCACGGTCTGCTCCAGGCGGCGGCGCGGATCGCGATGGATGAGCAGATCGCCTGCGGTCTGGACCAGATCATGGGCGGCGAGGTCTTCGCGCCCGATTTTCTGCACCACGTCCCGCCGCGGCTCAACGGCCTGCGCACGCTTCAGCCGCGCGACACCGCCAAAGGTCAACAAGGCGTGGGCGTCTACGAAGTCGTGGGGGCGGTCAGCGCGCCGCACGGGACCGGACACGCCAAGGCCTATCGGCGCGAGCGCGCGATCGAGCCGTCGCTGAATAAGGCGTCGGCGCCGTCGCCGCTGACAATCGGCGGCGGCTTTCATGCGGACGACTCGTCGACGCATTTCGCCGATCTCGTGACGATCGTGCAGAACGAGATCGCCGATATGGTCGATGCCGGACTGGCGGAGGTGCAGCTCGACGCGCCGGCCGAGGCGATCGGTCTGGTGTCGGGCGCCCGCACGGTTGACGATCTGCTGCCGTTGGTGGTCGAGCCGCTCGCGCCGGCGGCGGGTATTCGCCGCACCGTCCACTTCTGCCTGGGCGACATCGCCCGCAAGCCGTCGATCGAGGTGCAGAACCTGCGCGCGTTACTGCCTTTGATTCAGGCGCTGGACGGCCGGATCGAGCGGGTGCATGTGGAGTGTTCCTACTCCGGACAGTGGGACGATCGCGCGTTGCTGGCCGAGCTGCCCAATTCGATCGAGGTGATCGCAGGCATCGCCGACGTCAAGGCGAAACCAGCCGGCGTCACAGCGCTGCGCGAGAAGATCGAGGCGCTGCGCGAGATCCTGCCCGACTCGCGCCTGCTGGTCTCCTCGTCCTGCGGCTGCGGGCGAGTGCCGCACGACGAGGCGATTCGCCTGATGCGGAATCTGGTCAAGGCGGCGCAGAGCGTCTAGGCGACGGAGGAGCTCAGGCCGTCACCTCGCGCACCGCATCCTCGACGATGGCCAGAATCTCATCAACCTGCTCCTGCGTCGCGACCAGCGGCGGGGCGAGCAGGTAGCCGTCGCCGCGCACCCGCGAGATCAGCCCGCGCGCCTGGCAGGCTTTCTGCAACTTCGCGCCCATCGCCGCCTCCAGCGGGAACGGCGTGTCGCTCTCCGGGTCTTCGAGCAGGTCGAAGCCGCACATGAAGCCGAGCCCGCGCACGTTGCCCACGTGCGGATGCTCGGCGAGGCGTTGTAGCCCGCTGAGCAGCTGATCGCCCCGCGCGGCCGCGTTCTCGACGAGCTTCTCATCCTCGAAAATTTGCAGGTTGCGCAGTCCGACGGCCGCGGCGGTCGCGTGGCCCGAGTTGGTGTAGGCGTGCATGAACTTCTGTCCGCCCTCGTCGCCGGTGATCACCTCATGCACCTTCTTCGAGAAGATCGCCGCGCCCAGCGGCACGTAGCCGCTGGTGATCGCCTTGGCGATCGACATCATGTCCGGCTCCACGCCGAAGTGCTCGAGCGCGAACCACTTGCCGGTGCGCCCGAAGCCGGTGATCACCTCGTCGGCGATCAGCAGCACCTCGTAGCGGTCGCAGACATCGCGCAACTGCGCGAAGTAGTCGGGCGGCGGCGGGTAGACGCCGCCAGCGCCCTGCACGGGCTCGGCGATCACCGCCGCCACGCTGTCCGGGCCCTCGCGCTCGAGCGCGGCCACGATGTTGTCGATCTGCACATTCCCCGCGTCGATCCGGCCGCCGCCCGAGGGCGCCGCGCCGGGCGTGTCCGCGTTGATGATGTTCGGCACCTTGGGCCCGAACGCGCCGTGGAAGACCTTCATCCCGGTCGCCGATGTCGTGGCGATCGTGTTGCCGTGGTAGGCCTCGACGCGCGAGATGATCTTGTGCTTCTCCGGCCGGCCGAGGCGGTTCCAGTAGAAGCGCGCCGCCTTGAAATTCGTCTCGTTCGACTCCGAGCCGGAGTTGGTGAAATAGAGCGCCTGCATGTTCGGGTAGGCCAGCCCGACCACCTTCTTCGCCAGCCGGATCGCCGGCTCGTTGGTGTAGCCCTCGTAGGAGTTGTTGAAGGCCAGCGTGGACATCTGCCGCGCGGCGGCCTCGCCCAGCTCGGCCCGCCCGTGGCCGACCGCCACATTCCACAGCGCGGCCAGCCCGTCGATGTAGCGCTTGCCGTCCGCGCCGTAGACGTAGACGCCCTCGCCCCGCTCGATCAGCACGGGCTGCTGGTGCCCGGACGGGTGAAAAAGAGGATGCACCCAGTGATTCAGGTCGTCCTCCGCGAGCGATCGGTAGCTGGCGTCGTCCATGCTGGCCTCCTCGGCGTTGGGGCGTCCACTCATCCTATTGCCTGCGCAGGTTACGGGGCGGCCAGGCGCGCGAGGCTGACGGGTGCGCGGGGCTGACGGCTTGACCGGTGGGGTGCGTTGGCAGTGGCGCGCGAGAGGCATAGACTGAGCCGAACACAGCCCTCCAACAGAAGCGAACGGCATGGACCTCGAAGAGTTGCAGGAACTGCAGGAGGTCGACCTCCTGCGCGACGACGCGAACCGCACACTGCAGGCGATCCTCGAGCAGATCGAGGATCCGCCGTTCGTTGAGGCGCTCGACGCCGAAATTGAGGCGCAGGCGCAGACGACCCAGCAGATCGCCGGCGAGGCGCGCGAAGCGTCCGCGGTGGTCGAGACGGCTCAGCGGCGGATCGACGCCGCCGACGAGCGGCTCTACGGCGGCTCGGTGACCAACCCCCGCACGCTCGAAGAAATTCAGCGCGACCTCTACGCGCAGCGGCAGGCGATGGTCGGCTTGAAAGACGCCAACCTCAAAGCGCACCAGCTCTCCGAGGACGCCTTCGTTGCCGAGCGTTGGCTGCGCGACTTGCGCACCCAGTCGCTCGAAATCTGGAGCGCCCGCCAGGCGGAGCTGATCGGGCAGCGCGACGCCGCCCAGACGCAGGTCGACGAACTGACGACGCAGATCGACGCCCGCCGCGCCCGCATCAGCGAAACCGACCTGCGCATCTACGACCAGTACCGCCGCCGCCGCCCGCGCGTCGTCGCCGGCGTCGCCGGCGGTGTCTGCGAAGAGTGCCGCCTCGCGCTGCCCACGATGGTGATCACCCGCGCCCGCCGCGGCGGCGACGCCCCGATCGAGTGCCCCTCGTGCGGATGTCTGGTGAGAGTGGCGTAACCATGCGAGCAATCGGCTACCTCAGTCGGTGCGGCGACGACACCGACGGAGGCGCGCCTACGCTCGCCGAACAGAACGCCTTATTTCTCGACTTCTGTAGCGAACACAGCTATGAGCCGACGGCGGCGTTTCTCGACGCCGGCTGCGAGGCGGAGCGGCAGGGCTTCGCGCAACTGCTGGCCCACCTCTCCGAGCAGCCGGCCGGATTCATCGTGGTGGCCGTCACGGCGTTCGGGCGGCTCGGCGCCGACGCCACCCAGTGCGCCCGCGCGGTGATCCAACTGCGCGCGCGCGGCGCCCAGGTGATCTCGCTCGCCGAGGGCCCGCTCGATGAGACGGCCACGCTCGAACTCTGGGAACGCCGCCAGCCGCGCGAGCGCGGGCGCCAGGTGCGCGACGCAATGCGCCGCCGGGCTGTGCGCGGACAGGCGATGGGCCGCCCGCCCTACGGCTACTGCGTGGGCGCCGAGGGGCGCTTCGAGCCGGTCAAGGAAGAGGCCGAGGTCGTGCGCTACATCGCGCGCATGTACATCGAGGAAGAGCTGGGCATTCGCCGCATCGCGCAGCGGCTCAACGCGGAGGGCTACCGCACGCGGCGGGGCGGCAACTGGAGCATGGTCACGATCCGCGATCTGCTGCGCAACCGGGTCTACGTCGGCACCTACCAGCGCTTTGGGGTGAGCGTGCCCGACAACCACCCGGCGCTGATCCCGCTCGAGCAGTTCGAGGCCGTGCAGCAGAAGATGGCGGCGCGGCGCACCGCTCCGGGCGCCGCGCGGGGCGGGCGCTTCCTGCTCTCGGGGCTGGTCTGGTGTGGCGAGAGCGGCGCGCGAATGATCGGCGTCACCCGCCGCCAGCGCTGGAACCGCGCCGACGGCGAAACCGCCAGCGGCGTCTACCGCTACTACCAGAGCGGCGCGCGCACCAACCAGTCGGTCGGCGAGTACCACACGCGCCGTGCGGACGAGCTCGAAGACGAGGTGCTGGCCCACCTGCGCGGGGAGCGCAACAGCGGTCCGCTGCCGGCGCTCGCCCTCGCCGGCGACGCCAACGCGGTCATCGCCGAGACCACAGCCGCGCTGTCCAAGGCGCAGTCGCGCCTGCGCGCGCTTGACCGACAGCTGGGGCAGGCGCTCGACAGCGCCAGCGTGGGCGGCGGCTCAATGCAGACGCTGCGCGAGGATTCGGCGCAGATCATCGACGAATACGAGCGCGCCAAGGCCGATGCCGAGCGCCTCCGCGCTCGTCTGGCGGACCACACGACCGACGCCCGGCGCCGCCGCCGCCGCGCGCGGCTGCTCCAGCAGGTGCGGGATGGCTGGGACGCGCTCAGCTTCGAGGAGCGGCGGGAGCTGCTCGCCAACCTCGTCGAGCGCGTCGTCGTCAGCGACGACGGCATCCAGACCATCCTGCGGGCCTGAGCGGCCCTGTGAAAACAGCATTGTGAAAACAGCATTGTGAAAACAGCATTGTGAAAGCGGCATCGTGAAGCTGATCGCCTGGGCCGACGGCGCATCGCGCGGCAATCCCGGCCCCGCCGCCTACGGCTACGTGCTGACCGAGCCCGACGGCGGCGAGGTCGAGGCCGGCGGCGCAACGATCGGCCGCGCCACCAACAACATCGCGGAGTACCGCGGCGCAATCGCCGCGCTCGAAGCGGCGCAGCGGCGCGGCGCAACGGAGCTGGAGCTGCGGCTCGACAGCGAGCTGATCGTGCGCCAGATCCAGGGCCGCTACCGCGTAAAGAACGCGGCGCTCAAGCCGCTGCACGCAGACCTAAAGGCGCTCAGCGAGGCATTCCCAAACTTCGCGATCCGCCACATCCCACGCGCCCAAAACGCCCGCGCCGACGCGCTCGCCAACGCCGCCCTCGATGCCCAGCGCTAGAGCCAGCGCCAGGGCGTGTCGACGCTTCCGTCATTCCTGCGCCCTACCTCCGTCATTCCTGCGCCCTACCTCCGTCATTCCTGCGCAGGCAGGAACCTGCACCCCCAACCGTCATTCCTGCGCCCTACCTCCGTCATTCCTGCGCAGGCAGGAACCACGCGCACCCCAACATCCAACCTCACTCCCCCTTCCCCAATGCATCCCTCCCCCCTCTCAGGGGGGAGGTTAGGTGGGGGGTGGGAGGCACCGATCAACCGCCGCCGCCCCTACCCCGCCCCAATCACCCACACCTCACCCGCTCCCAATCGTCATTCCTGCGCCCTACCCCCGTCATTCCTGCGCAGGCAGGAACCCGCACAGCCAGCACCCCCACTTCCCCAAAACCCTGCTACCATCACAACAGAACACCCGTACCACGAAAGGCCGCAACATGCCCCTCTCCCCCCAGCGCCGCCGACGCGCCCTCCGCGCGCACGAACTCCGCCAGCACCACTTCACCATCCGCGAAATCGCCCACGAACTCCACGTCTCCCCCGCCACCGTCCACGACGACCTCCGCGCCATCGAGACCCACCAGTCCGAGTTCGCCCGCGCCACCGCCCAGGACGCACTGCTCCAGCACCTCGCCCTGCTCCGCCACCGCATCCACGAACTCCTCACCAACCCGCTCAAACCGCTCGAACCCTTCGCCGCCCAAAACTCCGACGGCTCAGTCCAGCCGCTCTTCCAGCACATCGCCAGCGCCGACCTGATCCACTACCTCCAGCACCGCGACCGCGCCCTCCAGTCCGCGCTCCGCGAGTACCGCCTCACCGCCCGCGACCTGCTCCGCGCCGCCGACGCCGGCCAACTCGACCCCGAAACCATCGCCGCCGCCGTCGCCGAATACCCCGCCGCAGAACTCGCCGACGCCGAGCCCCCCATCGAACAGCCCATCAACCACCCCGAACAGACCCTGAACAACCCTGAACAAACCCGAACAAACCTGAACAACTCCGAACACCCCCAACCCCTCCGACCAGATAGGACCACCCCAACCATCCCCCTGAATCCGCCCGATCACCACAACCCCGAACAAACCCCCGATCCACAAGACCGCTGCCCCCAGCCCAACCGCGCCCAACGCCGCCGCGCCGAAGCCATCGCCCGCAAAAAACGCCTCCGCGAACAACGCCGCACCGCCCCAGCCCGCCAGCCCGTCGCCGCCCTCTAACCCCCCGCGCCTACACCCCCGTGCTCATCCCGTCATTCCTGCGCAGGCAGGAACCCGCGCACGCAACACCCATCGACACCCACCCGCCTCCAGCCCCAACGAACCACCCCTCCGCCGCTGCCCACCAATCACCCCAACTCCCACCCCTTCCCCAATGCATCCCTCCCCCCTTCCAGGGGGGAGGTTAGGTGGGGGGTGGGACGCCACGAGCCGCCACCACCCGTCGTACACCTCGATCGCCCACACCCCACTCTCCCCCCCTGCCACACCCACGCCCCTACCGCCATCCTCGTGCCCCCTCCCGTCACTCCCGCGCCGCCGAACATTCGGAACCACGATGAGCCGCGCCCACTGCCTAGCTTCCTGCCTGCGCAGGAATGACAGGGAGGGACGCTGGGATGACGGAGGGGGAGGCGCAGGGATAGCGGAGAGGGGCGCGGAGACAGCGCAGTCTGCAACATGCTTGAGCGCGCCTTAGCCTAGGCGCCGGAGCGGGTTCAGAAGCGGGAATCAGCCGATGCATCGGGCAGTCTTCGCCCTCGCCGCGCTGCTGGCCTGCGTTGCGCTCGGCGCGGCGGTTGATTGGGGGCAGTCGGCGGCGCAGCAGGGCGGCCGCGTCGTTGCGGTGACGGTTGGCGACGGTCACGCCTGCGCGTTGCTGGATTCCGGCCGCGTCGAATGTTGGGGCGGCAACACATACGGCCAGGCGGACGCGCCGTCGGGCCGCTTCAGCGCGGTCAGCGCGGGCGCCAGTCACACTTGCGCGCTGACCGAGTCGGGCGAGGCGGAGTGTTGGGGATCGAATTGGTCCGGCCAAACAGATCCGCTGGCGAGCCCCTTCAGCGCGATCTTTGCGGGCCGAGGAGGCACGTGCGGGTTGAGCCCGTGGGGTGAGCCGAAATGTTGGGGATCGCATTCCAGTCTGACGGGGCGCTACAGCGCGCTGAGCTTCGCGGTGAGGCGCACCTGCGGCGTGCGGGTGTCGGGCGAGATTGAGTGTTCGAACTGGCCATTCAGCCAAACGGGCCGACCGCAGGGCCGCTACAGCGCTGTCGCCACGGGCTTTAACCACACTTGCGGCCTGCGGGAGTCGGGCGAGATCGAGTGCTGGGGAACTCGCAAGTTCGACCAAACCGAAGTGCCGTCGGGCCGCTTCAGCGCGATCGGCGCGGGCTGGCACTACACCTGCGGCTTGCGGGAGTCGGGAGAGGTCGAGTGTTGGGGGTCTCGCGAGTTCGGCGCGGTGTACGCGCCGCCCGGCCGCTTCCGCGCGCTCAGCGTGGGCGCGTGGCGCGCCTGCGGTTTGCGCGAGTCGGGCGGCGTGGAGTGCTGGGGAAACCGTCACTACGGCGAAACGGATGCGCCGGCGGGCCGCTTCAGAGCAGTCAGCGCCGGCGCGCGGCATAGTTGCGGCTTGCGGGAGTCGGGCGAGGCGGAGTGCTGGGGAGATGGTCGCTACGCTCGCGCGGATGCGCCGGCAGGTCGCTTCCGCGCTGTGAGCGCCGGTGCGGCGGGCAGCTGCGGGCTGCGCGAATCAGGCGAGCTCGAGTGCTGGGGATTGCCGGACCTGCCCGGCCCTACGGGGATGACTCCCTTTTGGGTGCCGTCAGGTCGTATCAGCGCGGTCAGCGTGGGCATTGAGCATCTCTGCGCCGTGAGGGAGTCGGGTGAGCTGGTGTGCTCGGGGCTGGTTGAGGAGGCGCCGCCAGGCAGCTTCAGATCGGTGAGCGCGAGCGGCTCGCGCACTTGCGCGCTGCGGGAGTCGGGCGAGGTGGAGTGCTGGGAGCCGCTGTACAGCGGGCTAATCGGCGGCGGGGTGGTCGGCATACTCCTCCAGACAGATACGCTGCCAGGCCGCTTCGCCGCGGTCAGCGCAGGACCAGAGCATGCCTGCGGGCTGCGGAAGTCGGGCAAGGTGGAGTGCTGGGGCTCGAATGTCTATGGCCAAACTGACGCGCCGTCGGGCCGCTTCAGCGCGGTCAGCGCGGGCGGGACCTACAGCTGCGGACTGCGGGAGTCGGGCGAGGTTGAGTGTTGGGGCTACATGTTCGACGGTCAGGCGCAGCCGCCGGCGGGCGCGCATCGCGCGATCAGCGCCGGCAACGGTCACGCCTGCGCGTTGAGCGACGAGGGAAATGTCTCCTGCTGGATGGTCTACGGCGGCATCGCCGATGTCCCCGCCTGGCTGCGCGAGCCCGCCGCGCGACCGGTCGACGGACGCGCCGAGCTCGGCTGGCTGCCGCACGGTCTGGCGCTGGACGGCTGGCGCGCCGTTGCGGCACGGGAGTGACGGAGTCGGAGGAGTAGGAGAAGGGTGGTGCCGACGGAGGGATTCGAACCCCCACGGGCTTAAGCCCACTACGCCCTGAACGTAGCGCGTCTGCCAGTTTCGCCACGTCGGCCTGGATCACCCGGCTTTCGCCTGCTTGCCTGCGAGCGTGGCTCCGATGGTGGGCGATGCAGGACTTGAACCTGCGGCCTCTCGGATGTGAACCGAACGCTCTAGCCAGCTGAGCTAATCGCCCCCCGAGGATAGCGCGGTTGGTAGCAGCGGCAGGACTCGAACCTGCGACACGGGGCTTATGAGTCCCCTGCTCTGCCAACTGAGCTACGCTGCCGTGCTCGCGGACAAGCCCACGCTATCGCGTCGCCCCCCGCGCGTCAAAGCCGGCGATGGGGCGCGAGGCGGGCAAGTGGGCGGCTCGCCCGCCGCGCGCGTAGCATAGAGAGGACGGGCGGCTGCCCGCCGCAGGAGCATCGAGGCGCGCGATGGCGATCCCCAGGCATCCTTCCACCTTGCTGCGCGGGCGGCTGCTGGTCGCCTCGCAGCACCTGCGCGACCCCAATTTCTTCCGCACCGTGGTGCTGATGCTCGAACACGGCGACGGCGCGCTGGGCGTGGTGCTCAACCGCCCCACTTCGGTCACGATCGAGCGCGCCGCGCCCGAGTGGCGCGACCTGGCCGGGCAGCCGCCGGTCGTCTTCAACGGCGGGCCGGTCGAGCGCACCGCGGCGATCGCGCTGGGCCGCGGCGACGGCGTCGGCCTGCCCGACGGCGTCTTCACGCCCCACTCCGGCCAGTGGGGGATGGTCGACCTCAACAGCGACCCGGCGGCGCTGGCCGGCTCCGTGCGCGACCTGCGCATCTTCTCCGGCTACGCGGGCTGGGGCGAGGGGCAGATCGAGGAGGAGATCGACAGCGGCGGCTGGCTGGTGCTCGACGCGGCGAGCTTCGATCCGCTCACAGCGAACCCGGCCACGCTCTGGAACGCGGCGGTGGGCGAGGCGACGGCCGGGCGCGTGCTGCGCCCCGGCTACTCGCCGATCAGCGAGAACAACTAGGCGCCGCCGATGCAGTCGCTGATCGCCCGCCTGCGCGCCTTCCGTTTGCCCGCTGTGCAGCTCGCCTTCCTCGAGCGCCCGCGCAGCGCGCGCGACGCCGCCACGCGAGCCGCAATCTTCGCGGTGGTGATCGCCGCCGCCGTCCTGCCCGTCTTCCTCGGCCGCGGCGCGACCGACGCCTGCGCCGACATGAGCAGCGAAACCGTCGGGCACATCGAGCGGGAAGACGAGTCGACTCGCGTCGGCGGGCTCGCGCCCGACTTCCGCCTGCGCGATCTCGACTGCGAGCCATTCCAACTCTCCGAGGTCGAAAGGCCCGTGATCCTCAACTTCTGGGCTTCTTGGTGTGCGCCCTGCATCGAGGAGATGCCCGACTTCCAGCTGGTCCACGAGGAGTTCGGCGACCGCCTCACCCTGATCGGCGTCAACGACGGCGAAGATCAGGAGACGGCGATTGAGTTCCAGGGCCGCACCGGCGTCGAGTACCTGATCCTGCTCGATCCAACGACTCTGCTGACCGGGACGGGCGGCCCATACGGGCTGATCGGCCGCCCGACCACCTTCTACATCAACGCCGGCGGCATCATCCACGACATCCGCGTGGGCATCCACTCGCTGGAGGAGATGCGGCGCCTGGCCGGCGAGCTGGTCGGCGACGCGCCGAGCGCCGCCGAAGCGCCCATCCCGGCCGGCTACGCCGAGAGCGTGCTGGACCTGATCGCCTCGGGCCGCGCCAACTTCAACGTGGGCCAGGAGCTGCTCGCGGACTGGGCGGAAACCCCAACGCTCTTCGACGACCCGGGCTGGCGCCGCAACATCGTCGCGCAGGCGGATACCTGGGACGCGCTGGTTGAGCTCGCGGACGGTCTCGCCGCGCCCGCGTCGGTCCGCGCGATGCACGACGAGCTGTCCGCCTCGCTCAGATCAATTCAGGTATCGGGTTCGTTACTCCGCGAGGCGGTGGAGTCGTCCGATGCCGCAGAGGTCGAGGCCGCACAGCAACTGCTGGCGGCCGGCGCGGACGAGTTCCGCAATGTGGCCAACGATTTGGAGCGCGCGCTGCGCTAGCGTGGCCAGAGGGCGATTAGCTCAGGCGGCCAGAGCGTCCGGTTTACACCCGGAAGGTCGGAGGTTCGAGCCCTCCATCGCCCACCAGGATGGCAGTGCGTCAACTGACGGGCGGACGGTACTCCAACAACGCCGAGCTCCCCACAATGTCCACCACGGACGCCGTCGTCTCGTGCCCGTCTGCGTCCATCAGGTGCAGCGGTTCACCGAGTGCGAACGAAACGGGCTGCGGCCTCCCGCCGTTGATCGCCACGTTCGACGCATAAAGGTAAGTGCGGTCCAGGTCGTCGCGAATCGGATTGAGCCGGCCCGCAATGCCGGGTATCCCGCCGGTCTCCGCCGCAAAGATCACCGAACCACCGCCGGCTATCGGCGACAACTCGATCGCCGGTACGCCCTCAGCGGGAATCCACCCCTCTACGTGCCCGGCGCTATAGCCGGGCGCCGCCGCGAACACTGTCATCGGTAGATGCGTCGAGTGCAAATCCACCCTTGCCTTTCCGCTTGAGTCCGTCACGCCTCGTTTCCACGTCTTGTTTGGAAACAGGACCAGCACGTCGATCTCGGGCAACGGCTCGCCGCCACTGCGCACGATGACGTCCATCGTGCTCGGCGTTGACTCCAGCTGCGCCGCCGGGAGGGTCACGCACAGCTCCGCGCCATCAATCAGGCGGAACTCCGCCGTCTGTCCGCTCAGTTCGAGCGTGGTCCGCCGAATAATCGGCACGCCATCGCCGCGCCGTTCAAGAAAGAATTGCCGTCCCTCCGCGCCCTCCAGCCCTGCTGCGTTGAGACGCCCCAGCGCCGATGTCAGCACTTCATTCCGGGTCGACTGGCGGTCGCCCATGCTCTCGATGGTCAGATTGTTCGGCAGCCCACCCGGCGAGCACAGTTCGAGACGGTCCTCGTACATCATCAGCCTGATGCTGCTGCCGCGAATCGAATAGTCGCGGTGCGCCACGGCATTCACCAGCGCTTCGAACAGTGCGCTTTGGCTGTACTGCGGCAGGTCTTCTCTGGCCGGGTTCTTCCGCGCAGCTACCTGCATATTGCGCTTTGCGAACGCCAGCGCATCCTGCACCTGTCGGTGAATGGGCCCGCTGATCACCTGGGCATCGATCTGTCCGGATGCCCGATCGGCTCCCCGGTAGCGCGTTGCCCTGATGCAGGCGTTCGGGAGCCATTCCTCCGGCTGACGACAACACAGCAACAGCCCCGCCACCGTGGCGCGTCTCACTCCGTGCTCGTCGTTCGCCAACAGCCCCATTTTTTCCAGCGCCAGTTCCGGATCGGCTGCCGCCGGAACACTCAGCAACGGCCTCCATAGTTCTTCGTCGAGTGTCGCGAATCCGGCGCCCGTTACGGGCTGCTTGTCGAACCAGACAAAGCGCGCTTGTCCGCGCTGCTGCGCCAGCCGCAGCCGCTCCTCGTTGTTCACCTGGCGCTTGGTGCTGCCCACCCGAATGAAACTGCGCCCTTTGGTTTCATGCAGCGCGTAGCCGACGGGCACACCTACTTCCAGATACCCTCGACCGTGGGCGTCTGCGCGGCGAAACACATCCACACGGAGCGGCGGGTCGATCGAATCTGTACACAGCTCAACGATGAACTTTTCCAGCTCATCCATCTGCGCGCGAGTCAGGTCCTGTACCTCACCGCTGTCTTTCACGCCGCATAGCAGCGTACCGCCGCTGCGGTTCGCGAACGCGCAGATTTCGGCCGCCCAGTCATCGCGGCTCGGGCTCTTTGGGCGGTTCCCAGCGAACTCAACCTCCTTGAATTCCCATCCGCTGTCCTCTCCCAGCCCCAGCTGACGTGTGATCTCTTCCTCTCTGCTCCCCATTGGTCGCTCCAATCGCGCGCTGAACTCGTGCGACGACACAGCGTCACGCCTGAGTGTATGGCGTTTGACGCTTGCCTGCATCTCGTTCCCCTTGACGATGACTTGCTTCGCATTCTCTCTCTATCGAGACAGCCCGTCCAATGACGACGCCCCCGTAAGGCCGATGCGAGATGATCTGCTCTGGCCAAGCGCCGCAGATGACGCACTTGGCAAAGCGCGGTACCCTGCACGGCAACCGCCTCGCGGGGATGGAGCGCACATGTCGGGCGACGGAGCTGAACCTGAGCCGCTGCTGCGGGGCATCAAGGTCGTCGAGATGGCGACTTGGATCTTTGCGCCCATGGCGGCGTGCGTGCTGGGCGAGCTTGGCGCGGATGTGATCAAGGTCGAGCCGCACGACGGCGACCCGATGCGCGGGCTTGTGCCGCGCGTGCGCGGCGATGTCGACTGGATTTGGGAACTCGCCAACCGCAACAAGCGCGGCGTCGCGCTCGATGTTCGCAGCGCCGATGGCCGCGCGGCGCTGGGGCGGCTGCTCGCCGACGCGGACATCTTCATCGTCAACCTGCGCCGCGGCGCGCTCGAACGGCTCGGCATCGACTACGAGTCGCTGCGCGAAACCCACCCGCGCCTGATCTACGCGCACGCTACCGGCTACGGCGTCGAAGGCCCCGATATCGACCGCCCCGCCTTCGACGAGCTTGCCTACTGGGCGCGCGGCGGCTTCATGTCGGTGCTCGGTCCGCCCGACAGCGAGCCGGTGCGGCTGGTCGGCGCGATGGGCGACCTGCCCAGCGCGATGAACATCGCCGCCGCCATGTTCGCCGCGCTCTACCAACGCGAGCGCAGCGGCGAGGGGCAATACCTGAGCTGCTCGCTTTACGGCGGCGGGATTTGGACCAACGGCTTCGCAATTCAGGCCGCGCTGGCGACTGGACAGCAACTGCCGCGCACCGATCGTTACAGTTCATTCAACCCGCTCTATAACTCCTATCGCGCCGCCGACGGCAAATGGCTGCAACTGGCGATGATCCAGGAAGAGCGTTTCTGGCAGCCGTTCGCCGAGGCGATCGACCTGCCGATCCTCACGAAGGACGCGCGCTTTGCCAGCGGCGCAGAGCGGCGCAAACATATCCGCGAGGCCGTCCAACTGATCGAGCAACGGATCGCAGAGGCGCCCCGCGACCACTGGGCGGCGATCTTCGACGCGAATGACTTCCCCTGGGCCGCAGCCGCCGACGAGTTGGAGATCGCCGAGGACCCACAAGCGGCGGGGAACGGCTACGTGCGCACCATCGAGCACCGCTCCGGCCGCGAGTACAAGGTGATCGGGCAACCGTTCCAGCTCGACCGCGCGCCCAGCGCCAACTACCGCAGCGCTCCCGAACTCGGCGAACATACCGAGCTCGTGCTCGAGGAGCTAGGTTACGACTGGGACGCAATCGCCGACCTGAAGCGGGCCGGCGTCATCCCCTAGCGGCTCCCCGCCGCCGTTCACGGATTCGAGGACAGCGATGAAACAGCTCTACCCCGACCTCTGGCAAAGCACGATCCACGACGCGGGCGCTTACCAGAGCCACGCCTACCTGCTGACCCGCCCCGACGGCAACGCGCTGATCTATAACACCCCGCGCGAGGGCGACCTCGACGAGATCGCCGAATTGGGCGGCGTCGAGCGGCAGCTGCTCAGCCACCGCGACGAGTCCGGACCGTCGCTCAACCGCATCCGCGAGCGGTTTGGTTCAAAGCTCTACGCGAGCGCAGCCGAAGCGGCGGCAATCCGCGGCGACGCCGAGGCGGACGTCGAATTCGCCCCGCTCGACTGCGAAGTCGGCGGCATCGAGGTCGTCCACACGCCCGGCCACACCGACGGCAGCGTCTGCTTCTTCTACCGCTCGCCGCACGGCAAGTCGTACCTGTTCCCCGGCGACACATTCTTCCAGGCCGACGGGCGCTGGCGAACATTTGTAGTCGAACAGGCCGGCGGCGCGCGCGAGGCGCTGGCCGAAAGCCTGGCGCGGCTGCGCGGGCTCGACCCGGATGTGGTGCTGTTCAGCGCCTTCGTGGGCGGCGCCGGATTCGTCGAGCCGGCCGACGGCGAGTGGGCGCGCGCGATTGACGAGGCGGTGGAATGGCTGGCGCGGGCGGATTGACGCGGCGGCGCGACCTTTCTAGCCTCAGCAGCAGAGGTCTGGAGGTGCGCGATGTCCGAACTGAAATCCGAGCGGCTGCGCGAGTGGCTGGAAGGCCCCTACGCCAAAGCGACGGGGCGCTTCCCCGAGCGGCGCGACGAGTTTCGGCGCTCCAGCGGCGATCCGCTGGAGCCCGTCTACGTAGACGCGGACGACAACGGCGACGGCGCGCCGATGCCCGGCGAATACCCCTACACGCGCGGCATCCAGCCGACGATGTACCGCGGCCGGCTGTGGACGATGCGCCAGTACGCGGGCCAGGAAGACGCGGAGGCGAGCAACCAGCGCTACCGTTTCCTGCTCGACCAGGGGCAGACCGGGCTGTCGGTGGCGTTTGATCTGCCCACGCAAATCGGTTACGACTCGGATGCGGCGATGGCCGAGGGCGAGGTCGGCAAGGTCGGTGTGGCGATCGACTCGATCGAGGATATGCGCACGCTGTTCAACGGCATCCCGTTGGATCGGGTCACCACCTCGATGACGATCAACTCCACGGCGGCGACGCTGCTCTCGCTCTACGCGGCGGTCGCCGAAGAGCAGGGCGTCGACAAGAGCAAGATCGGCGGTACGGTCCAGAACGACATTCTCAAGGAGTACATCGCGCGGGGTACGTACATTTACCCGCCCGAGCCCTCGATGCGGCTGATCACCGATACGTTCGACTACTGCACCCGCGAGGTGCCGCGCTGGAACACGATCTCGATCTCCGGTTACCACATGCGCGAGGCGGGCTGCACCGCCGCGCAGGAGATCGGCTTCACGATCGCCAACGCAATCGCCTACGTCGAAGCGGCGCAGGCGGCGGACCTGGCCTTCGACGACTTCGGCCCGCGGCTGTCATTCTTCTTCGCCTGCCACTCCAACTTCCTCGAAGAGGTGGCCAAGTTCCGCGCCGCGCGGCGGCTCTGGGCGACGATCGCCCGCGAGCGGTTCGGCTCGCAAAACGAGCGGGCGCAAATGCTGCGCTTCCACACCCAGACGGGCGGCGTCACGCTGACCGCGCAACAGCCTGATAACAACGTGATCCGCACGGCGCTGCAGGCGCTCGCCGCGGTGTTGGGCGGCACCCAATCGCTGCACACCAACTCGCTCGATGAGGCGCTCGGGCTGCCGTCGGAGCACGCGGTCGAAATCGCGCTGCGCACGCAGCAGGTCATCGGTTACGAAAGCGGCGTCGCCGATGTCATCGACCCTCTCGGCGGCTCGCACTACATCGAGCAGACTACCGACGCGCTGGAGGCCGAAGCGCAAGCGTACATCGACCAGATCGACGCGCTGGGCGGCGCCGTCGCGGCGGTCGAACAGGGCTACCAGCAGACCGAAATTCTGGAGGCCTCGGCGCAGTTCCAGCGCGATGTCGAAATCGAGGCCGAGTCGGCGCGCGGCGGCAACGGCTCCGCCGGCGCGCAGGGCCGCGTAATCGTGGGCGTCAACCGCTTCCAGACCGATACGGAAACGGATATCGAAATCGTGCGCGTCGATCCGACGGTGCGCGAGCGCCAGATCGAAAAGCTGGAGCGCCTGCGCGCGGCGCGCGACGAAACGCAGGCGCAGGCCGCGCTCGACCGCGTGCAGCAGGCCGCCGCCGGCTCCGAGAACCTCGTACCCGTAATTCTCGCCGCGGTGCAGTCGTCGGCCACGCTGGGCGAAATTTCCGACGCGCTGCGCTCCGTTTGGGGCGAATACCGCGAGCAGGTCGTGGTCTGACCGCTCCGATTGCGGAGGCGACGCAATGCCGTTCGGACGCGCAGCCCAGCGCAGTTACACCGACGCCCAGCGCATCCGTTACTGGTGGCGCGAGGAGCGCGAACGACTGTTAGCGGCGATCGCCGCGGTCCCGCCGCAGCGCATCGACCAACCCACCGCGGAGGGCGCCTGGTCGCCGCGCGGTGTGTTGGCGCACCGCCTCTTCTGGGAAGCGCAGGAGCGCGAGGCGTTCGAGCAGTACCTGCGAGGCCGCGAGCCCGACCTGCTGCGCTTCCCCATCGAGCGAATCGACGCCGCCAACGCCGCCGCCGTAGAGTCGCTGCGCACCCGCGAAATCGAATCCCTCTCCCGCGCCCTCACCCACCTGCGCGCCAACAGCGAAACCCTGGTCGCCCAAATCCCCGACGCCGACTTGGAAAAACCAAAAAACGCCGCCAGAATCCTACTAGGTGTCGCCCTGGAGCACGACCGCGAGCACCGGCGGGAGCTGGAGGAGTCTCACCTTCAGAGATAGCGGGCGTCAGTCGTCCTCCGCAGGGCTGCTGGGGAATCGACGCTGGATGTAGTTGACCAACTCTCGCCCGTCAAGCGGATCAGTGGCCGCGGGCGTGCGCAGGAAGAAATCTTCCTGGTTGCTCGTTCCGCTCTTGCCGCCCTTCAACCAAATCTGATTGTCGGCGGGCTCGCAGTCGACACGGAGGATCCGAGTGTTGCGGAAGTCCGTAAAGGAGATGGTCAGCCACTTGAAGATCGATGCCCCAATGCGGCGCCTGATCAGGTCCTTGAGCGCGCGTGTCATCTCGTCTTCGTTCGCGTAGCGGTCAATGGCCAGCGTGCCCAATTCGTCGTTCGGCCCTGTGATAGGGACGCCATCATCATCGATGCCCACGAGCAGGGTGCCGCCGTCCCAGGAGTTCAGGAAGCCGACGATTGACTTCATGACGCCGAACGTTGCTCCTGCGTCCTTCTCTCCTGTTCGCGGACTTCGCCGGAGCGTTGCCTTGAACTCAAGCCTTTCCGACTCACCTTGGTTGATGAGACGCACGATTGGTTGCTCTCGGTGCTCGACAGTGATCCTGAGGGCGTCGGCACTTTTCTGGATGATCCGCACGGGGAAGACATCGCCTTCGTGGACAGAGCGTTGTGCGCCTGCATCGTTGAGGGTTGGGAGTTGTTCCAGTGGCATCTCGGCGAGCAGCCCGAAGCCAAGATCGACGATTGCTCTGTCACGCGAGGTACGCCGGAATGCGGCGTCCACCAAGTCGCCCTCCGAGATCTTCTCGGCGAGTTCTCGCCAGCGTTCTTCAAACCGAGTGCGCGAGACGATCACGTTCGCCTCGTTGATCTCGTCCACGACAACGGGATATTGCGTGTTTGGCGAGTCCAGCATGAGTTCTTCCGCCTGCTCCGGGTCCAACTCGTCGCGGCGTACGAAGCCGTTTACAGGGCCGAGGTCGACCGCTGCTCGATCTTCGCTCTCCGGCACCGCGCTTCTCGGGATGACCTGCGCATCGGGGACGACAACGCCGGGTACCAGGCGATCCACTGCGGCCTGCCATTCCGGCAGCGCTCTGCGGTACGACAAGGCCGACGGGTTGCCGTCGCTGTCCAGAGCGCGCACCATCACGCGGATGGCATCTCCATTTTTGAAGTGGGGTTGCTCGCCGATGCCAAGCGAAAGCTCGCACATCAGGATGCGGATGCTTTGACTGGCGACGAGGACACGGATCGCGCCGTGGTGGACTTCCCGGACAACCGAGTCGATCGTCGCGCCGAGCACGATCGACTCTTCAATGGGATCCGTGCCGAGGCGATGCACTGAGAGGATGACCTCTCGCGCCTCCTGGTCGATCTGCCAAACTCGCGCCGTGATGGAGTCTCCCGGTGTGTAGCGCTCCGGCGGTTCCTCTCCATCATCAAGCTCAAGCTCGCCCGCCGGGATCCAGCCGATGACGCCGGCGACATTCAACCAGAGGCCCCCTTCATACACTTCTGTGAGGGTGCCATCCAAGGGGTCACCAACTGATGTGACGATGCCATCCAAGGGGTCGCCAACTGAGATATCCGCGAGCGCCTCAACGTAGCCGGGTGCGTTGCGCCGGACGGAGAGGTCAAGGTGGCGGAGGTTGTGGTCAACTTGTCGGACGAAGAGGTCGTGGACGGTGCCACCGATGACGTAGCGATCTTCGGCGGACTCGCCGTCGGCAAGAGGCAACTCGTCTGGTCCCGCACCCCCGATCATACCATCTGCATCAAGCCAGAGTCCGCCGTTGCTCGGGAAGCCGGTAACGGTGGCGGAGACGATATCGCCGACGTTGTGCGCGTTGAGCCTCTCGACGTAGCCGGGCGTGTTACGCTGAATGGAGAGGCTAAGGTCGCGGGTGCCACGGTTCACTTGCAAGATGAAGGGGTCGTGGACAGGGTCGCCGACGGCGTAATGGTCCTGGGCGGTCTCACCCTCGGCGAGGGACAACTCCCCTGGTGGCACGCCCCCGACCACACCGCCGACATCGAGCCAGAGTCCACCGTTGCTCTGGAAGTCAGAGACGGTGGCGGAGACGACCTCGCCGACGTTATGCGCGTTGAGCATCTCGACGTAACTGGTCGCATTGCGTCGGATGGAGAGGGCAAGGACGCGGGTATCACGGTCAACGTCCCAGACGAAGAGGTCGCGGACGGTATCGCCGATGGGGTAGTGATCCTGTGAGGACTCGCCGTCGGCGAGGGACAACTCCCGCGGCGACACGGCTCCGACCACGCCGCCGACATCGAGCCAGAGTCCGCCGTTGCTCTGGAAGCCAGTGACGGTGGCGGAGACGACCTCGCCGACGCTGTGCGCGTTGAGCGCCTCAACGTAGCCGGGTGCGTTGCGCTTGATGGAGAGGTTAAGGACGCGGGTATCACGGTCAACGTCCCAGACGAAGAGGTCGCGGACGGTATCGCCGATGGGGTAGTGATCCTGTGAGGACTCGCCGACGGCGAGGAACAACTCCCACGGCGACACGGCTCCGACCACGCCGCCGACCTCAAGCCAGAGTCCGCCGTTGCTCTGGAAGCCAGTGACGGTGGCGGAGACGATATCGCCGACGCTGTGTGCGTTGAGTGCCTCAACATAACCGGGCGCGTTGCGCTTGATGGAGAGGCCGATGAGGCGGTAGTCGTGGTCAACCCAGAAGACGAAGAGATCGTCAATGGCATCGCCGACGGCGTGGTGATCTTGGGCGGACTCGTCGTCGGCGAAGGACATCTCCCCTGGCAGCATGCCTCCGATCACACCGTCAACGTCAAGCCAGAGGCCGCCGTTGCTCGGGAAGCCAGTGACGGTGGCGGAGACGACATCGCCGACCTTGTGTGCGTTGAGCGCATCAACGTAGCCGGGCGCGTTGCGCCTGACAGAGAGGTAGAGGTCACGGGTGCCGCGGTTGATCTGCCAGACGAAGAGGTCATGGACGATGTCGCCGACAGTGTATCGGTCCTGTGTGGTCTCGCCGGCGGCGAGGGATAGTTCGTCAGGTGCCACGCTCCCGATCACACCGCCGACATCAAGCCAGAGCTCGCCGCCGTCGTCGATTTCAGTGACGACACCGGAGACGACATCGCCGACGCTGTGTCCGTTGAGCGTCTCGACGTAGCCGGGCGCGTTGCGCCGGACGGAGAGGCGGAATTCGCGGGTGTCGTGGTCAATCTGCCCGACGAAGAGGTCCTGGATGGTGTCGCCGACGGCGTAGCGGTCCTGGGCAGTCTCGCCGTCGGTGAGGGACAGTTCGACAAGTGCCACGCCCCCAATCACACCGTCGACATCGAGCCAGAGGCCGCCGTCGTCGTAGATGTCAGTGATGGTGGCGGAGACGACATCGCCGACCTTGTGTGCGTTGAGCGCATCAACGTAGCTGGGTGCGTTGCGCCGGACGGAGAGGACGAGACCACGCGGGTCGTGGCTAACCCAGAGGACGAAGAGGTCGTGGACGGTGTCACCGATGGCGTAGTGATCTTGCGCGGACTCGTCAGCGGCGAGGGACAGTTCGCCAGGCGGCACGGCCCCGATCACACCGCCGACGTTGAGCCAGAGTCCGCCGTCGTCCAGGAAGCCAGTGACGACTCCGGAGACCACATCGCCGATGCTGTAGGGCATCTCGTTCATGTCAGCAGGGTACCATCTGGCGCTGTCCGACGTGCCGGCAACGCTGGGAGCGGCTGAGCGAGACGCTGCTTGCGGCGTTTGGCCATGGCGCTGATCTCCTCTGGGGCAGGATAGGCGATGGGGTGTTGGGGTAAGATTGGGGGAACGCACGGGACGGAAGGGAGCGACGGCCATGGCTTTGACGCGGATACACCACATCGGGATTGCGGTGGAGGACGCCGATGCGGCGGGCAAGCTGTGGGGCGACGTCTTCGGGCTGGAGGTGGCGCTCGATACCGAGTTGGAGTCGCAGGGCGTGCGCGGCGTGATCTATCCGCTCGATAACTGCGAAATCGAGCTGCTGCAACCGACGCGGCCCGATACCGGCATCGCCAAATACCTCGAAACAAACGGCCCCGGCTTTCACCACATTTGTTTCGAGTCGACCGATGTGGCGGCCGACTTGCGGGCGGCGGCGGCGAGCGGGATGGAGATGATCGATACGGAGCCGCGCGAGGGGCTGACGGGCATGATCGGCTTCATCCACCCGCGCGCAAATCACGGCGTGCTGATCGAGTTCGCGCAGCCGCCCGCCGACGCGCCGCAGCATTCGGGGCCGAGCGGCGCGGCCTCGCCGCACGCGCTGCACCACATGACCGTGGCGGTGCATGATGTCGACGGCGTCGCGCAGGAGTTCGCCGACAAGTACGGCTGCCGGGCGCGCGAGCCCTTCGAGTCGCCGGCGCTGGGCATTGCCGGCCGCTTCACCGACCTCGGCCCGACGGCGATTGAGCTGATCACGGGCTTGCCGGGCGCGGCGGAAGGCCCGCTGCAGCGCCAGTTGCAGCGCGGCGAGGGGATGTTCATGGCGGCGCTGACGGTGCGCGACGCGGAGGCGGCGGTCGCCCATCTGCGCGAGCAAGGCATTACAGTGACCGACGCCGGCGCCGGCGCATTCATCTCGCCGCGCGACACCTACCGCACCCGCCTGCGCCTGTCGGAGGCCTGACCGCCGCGCCTGCCGATGCGCGGGTCGGTGTCAATAACAAAGATCGCGCAACCAGGGGAATTTTGGAGGCGAAACCATGCCGAATACGGAAGCACCCGCCGCTGAGCGCATTCGCGTGCTGGTGGCCAAGCCCGGGCTCGACGGGCACGACCGCGGAGCCAAGATCGTGGCGCGCGCGCTGCGCGACGCGGGAATGGAAGTGATCTATACGGGCATTCGGCAAACGCCGGACATGATCGCCGAGGCGGCGCTGCAGGAAGATGTGCATGTGGTGGCGCTGTCGGTGCTGTCGGGCGCGCACCTCGAGCTGTTCCCGCGCGTCGTCGACGCCTGCCGCGAGCGCGGAATTACGCCCGAGAACACACTGTTCCTGGGCGGCGGCATCATCCCCGACGACGACGCGGCAACGCTGCGCGAGGCGGGCTTCAGCGCTGTCTTCGGGCCGGGCGCGCATACCGGCGATATTGCGGAGTACGTGCGCGAGCACGTGCCCTCGCTCGACCGCTCGTGAGCGTCGCAACCGAGGCGCGGATCGACGCGCTTGAAGCGCAGCTGCTTGACGGCGACCGGCGGGCGCTCTCGCGCGTGCTCAGCTGGGTCGAAAACGGCGACGCGCGCGGGCGCGAAATGCTGCGGCGGCTGTATCCGCGCAGCGGGCGGGCGCGGGTGATCGGGCTGACCGGCTCGCCCGGCGCGGGCAAGAGCACGGTGACCAACGAGTTCGCCAAAGTCTGCCGCGCGCGCGGGCTGACTGTCGGCATCGTCGCGGTCGATCCGTCCAGCCCCTATACGCAGGGGGCGGTGTTGGGCGACCGAGTGCGAATGGCGGAGTTGCACGCCGACGCGGGAGTGTTCATCCGCTCGCTGGCCAGCCGCGGCGCGTTGGGGGGACTTTCCGCGGCGACGCAGGACATCGTGCACGTGCTCGACGCCTACGGCAAGGACATCGTGCTGATCGAGACCGTCGGCGCCGGCCAGGACGAGGTGGAGATCGCTTCCACTGCCCAAACGACGGTATTGGTCAATACGCCGAACATGGGCGACGATGTGCAGACGCTCAAAGCGGGAATTATGGAGATCGCCGACGTTCTGGCGGTGAACAAGGCCGATCTGCCCGGCGTGGATCGGATGGTCGCGGCGCTCAAAGCGTTACTGTCGCTCGCGCCGGATCGCGACTGGCAGCCGCCCATTACGCCGCTGGTTGCGACGAAGAGCGAGGGCGTCGAGGCGTTGGTCGACGCCTGCGAGGCGCATCACGCGCATCTGATCGAGACCGGCCAGCTGGCGATGAGCGAGGCGTCGCGCGCGCGGCAGCAGATTGTGGCGCTGGCGCGCGGTCGAATGCTCGCCCGCCTGCTCAACGAGATGGGCGAGGAGCGCTTGGCCGAGCTGTCGCGCGCGGTGGCGGAGCGCGCGACCGATCCACACAGCGCCGCCGCCGCCTGGGTCGGCGAGGAGTAGGCTTGCGGTTATGGACCAGCAAGGCGATCGCGACGAAACGGCGCAGGCGGCGCGGCTGCGGATTCGCTTCGGCTGCGACGGGGCGCTGCGCTACGTCTCGCATCTCGATCTGATGCGCGTCTGGGAGCGGGCCTGCAAGCGGGCCGGCCTGCCGCTGACGCACTCGCAGGGCTTCACGCCGCGTCCGAAGATCGCGCTCGCCGCACCGCTCGCGGTGGGCATGACCTCAGAGGCGGAACTGCTCGACATCGTGCTGTTTCAGCCCGTGGATGCGGCGGTTGCGCAAAGCGCGCTCGAAACGCAGATCCCCGATGGTGTTTCGATTATTGAGATCGCATCCGCGCCGCTGAAGCAGCCGTCGTTGCAATCGCAGGTGCGGGCGGCCGAGTACGAGGTGGAGCTCGATGAGGCGCCCACATGCGGATCCTGGCAGCGCGCGGTTGGGGAACTGCTGGCGCGCGACGCGATTCCATGGGAACAGGATCGGGGCGGGAAAATTCGACGTTACGATTTGCGCCCGCTCATTCTCGCGCTGGAGATCACGTCGGAGAGCGAGAGCGCGGTGCTGCTGCGAATGCGCCTGCGGCACGACGAGCAGGGCGCAGGGCGTCCGGAGCAGGTCGCGTTGGCGCTGGGCGCGTCGCGTCCACCGCGGCGCATTCACCGCGTGGGGCTCGAGCTCGCCGCGGCGGGCGGGGAGTAGCCGTCGTGGGCCGCGTGCTGTTGCTGCGCCACGTGGAGTCGGAGGCGAACCGCGCGGGTGTCGGTCTGGGGCGCACCGATTCGCCGCCGACCGAGCTGGGGCTGCGCCAGCTGGCGCTCACCGTCGAGGCGCTGGCCGGCGAGCGGATCGGGCGGGTGCTGACCAGCCCGTTGCAGCGCGCGCGGCGCCTGGCACAGGCCATCGCGTCGGCGCACGGCCTGGAGGCGGAGCCGTCCGAGGCGCTGATCGAGATGGACGTCGGCGAGCTGGAGGGCCTGGAGTGGTCCGCCGCCCGCGAGCGCTACGGCGAGTTTCTGCACGGCTGGCGCGGGCCCAACTCGGCGCGCTTGCGAATGCCCGGCGGCGAGTCGCTGGCCGATGTGCTGGAGCGCTGCCGTCCGCTGTTCGACGAGCTGCTGGCGAGCGACGCGGAAGATGCGAGCGTCGTCGTTTCACATAACTTCGTGGTGAAGGCGCTGCTCACGCACGCGCTGGACTTGCCGATTGAGGAGTGGCGTCGGATCGATGTAGGGCTGGCTTCGATCTCCGCAGTGCGAAGCGGCGACGGCCATCCCATAGTGGAGCGCCTCAACGAGCGCGCGCATCTCGCTGCCCCGTGAGATAGTTCTGCTGCTCGCTAGATGCCGCTTGATCAGCTGGATGGGGAGGCACTATGCTTGCCCATTGGCGAAAGGAGCAGATTCTATGGCTTACTTCCATGTCCACGTCACTTCCAAGTCGAATCCGAAACACGGGGAGTGGGAACTTGACCTAACGCATGATGCGTTGCTTGCGCGCTTCGTCCAGCCGTACCGCGAGGGCTCGTATATCGGGATTGGCGGTAAGTGGATTCCGGCAGACGATATTGAACGTCTTCTAATCTACACCAGCGAAGAGGATGCGTCGATCCTTGGGCGACGCCATTCAGATCGTATGAGGGGCAGTGGCGTTATCTCGATTCGGTCACCAAGGTTGTCTGGAGTCGAATCGTACGCTGATGATGTGACCGCCGATCTGATTACTGGCCCGCCAGGGGCTGGCCGACACGTTGACGCAGCGCGCCAGCCCGAACAGGCTGCCCAGCCCACGAAGGACGCAACTAAAGTCTTCGTAGTCCACGGGCGAGACGACAAGATGAGGGCGGCCATGTTCTCGTTTCTCAGAGCGATTGGCCTCCAGCCGATCGAGTGGAGTCAGGCCGTCCAAGCGACAGGTATCGCGTCTCCGTATATTGGCGACATTCTCAACGTGGCGTTCTCGGAGGCGCAAGCCGTCGTCGTTCTGCTCACTCCCGACGACGAGGCGCGCCTGCGCCCGTGGCTTGCCCAAGAGGGCGACCCGCCGCACGAGACCGAGCTTTCTGGCCAGGCAAGGCCTAATGTGCTGTTCGAGGCGGGGATGGCGATGGGACGCGATCCGGATCGCACAGTTCTTGTTGAAGTGGGATCACTGCGTCCGTTCAGCGACATCGGGGGACGGCACACGATTCGCTTTGATGGCAGCTCACCGAGGCGGCAAGAACTCGCGGAGAGGCTTCGAACGGCTGGATGCGCCGTCAAGCTTGATGGCACCGACTGGCACAGCGCAGGCGACTTCGCTCTCGTGTGAGTGTTGCTCCGCTCAGTGAGTGGTGGCGGCGATCTTAAATTTGAGCAACCGCCCGCTTGCGCGATGGTGGGCGGACGCGCCTAGAGTGAGGCATGCCCGACTGGCGCGCGCGATCGCGCGAAACCGAGCCGACCGAGTCTGACGCGGTGGACCCCGCCGCGCCCGACACCGTGCTCGACTCGCTTGAGCCGCCGCTTGACGAGCCGTTCGAGCCGCCGCTTGACGAGCCGCTTGGGGCACCGCTTGACGAGCCAGCTGAGCCGCTCGCTCCCATTGCTCCTCCCGATCCGGAGCAGCCGGCCGCTCCCGCTTCGGAGCGCAGCGCGCTGCGCCGCCTTGTGCCGATGCTCGCCTTCATGGCGACTGTGGCGCTGGTCGGCTGGGTGATCTACTCGGGCGTCGAGGGGCTGCTGCGCTCCAACGCACTGGAGGCGCGGATCGCCGAGACGCAGCAGGAGATTTCGCAGTTGCAGTGCGAGGCCGACCAGCTGGCGGCGATGGTCGCCTGGCTCGAATCGGACGAATACGTGGAGCGCACTGCGCGCGAGGATTTGGGGCTGGTGCGCCCGGCTGAGGAGGCATTCGCCGTGCATGCGCCGCCGCGCGAGGGGCTCTCGATCGTGCGCTCGCCCTGGTGGGCCAATCTGTTGCACGAGTCGGTCTGCGGTTAGATGGCGAGGTCGGCGGGGAGACCGGCGGGCGGCGCGCCGACCGATCGCGCCTCGCGCGCGCTGCTGTGGCGGGTAAACCGCAGCCTGCTCGACGCGCTGGGTCCCGGCGAGGGGCGCGGGCTGATCGTCGCCCTCTCCGGCGGGCCGGACTCGTCGGCGCTGCTGCTCGCGCTCGCGGAGGGGCGCGAGCGCAGCGGTTGGACGCCGCGCGCCGTCCATGTCGACCACCTGATCAGCAGTGAGGCGCAGCGTCGCGAGTTTCGCGACGCCGCGGCGCGGGCGGCGGAGCTGGCCGATGCGCCGCTCGAAGTGCGCCGCGCCGATGCGCCGAGGCGCGAGCGAGAGCGCGGCATCGGGATCGAGGCGGCGGCGCGCGAGGTGCGCTATGAGGCGCTGGCCGCGGCGGCGCGGCGCTGGGGCATCGACGCGGTGGCGGCGGCGCACACGCGCGATGACCAGGCGGAGACGGTGCTGCTGCGCATCGTGCGCGGCGCGCAACTCGACGGCCTGGCCGCCATCCGCCCGCTCGCGCCGCTGCCCTATCCCGACGGCCGCGCGCCGCCGCTGCGGCTGGCGCGCCCGCTGCTGGGGCTGATCCGCGCCGACACGGAGGCGCTCTGCGCCGCCTGGGGCTTCGCGCCGGCGCAGGATCCGGCCAACCGCGATCTCAGCCGCCTGCGCAACCGCATCCGTCTCGAACTGCTGCCGCAGCTGCGCGAGCTCAATCCGCAGATCGACGCGGCGCTGGCGCGCCTGGCCGACGGCGCGGCGCTCGACCGCGACTTGCTCGATTCGGCCGCGGCGGAGGCGCTCGACGCCATGCCGCTCGACCGCGAGGGAACGCGGTCGCGGGGCGATCTGGCGGCGCTGCATCCCGCCCTGCGGCGGCGGGCGCTGCGGTTGCTCGCGGCGCGCGCCGGCGTCGAGCTGAGCGCGGAGCGGACGGCTGCCGCGGAAGCGCTGCTGGAGCGCGACTCCGGAGCGGTCGATCTGGGCGGCGGGCTGCAGCTGCGCCTGCGGCGCGGGCGAGTCGATTTCCACCGTCCGATCGAGGGCGGCGGGGGCGCCTGTTGACAGGCGGGTTGACAGACGGCGCGGCGTGTGTCTATGCTTGCCGTCTACGCCTGCAACGGGCGTGGGCGCGCCGCCGCCGAGCGCGGGGGCGAGGGCCTGCGGCTGAGGCGGGTCGTCCTTAACAGCTGGAGAGCGGAAGTCCAGTGTACTTGGGTTGGCCCCCAAGACCGGACGCGGCGTCGGCGCGGCCTTTCGGGGCCGAGGCGGCGGACGCGCCCGGCAAACTCCGAACCAATCGGCCGGCTCGTCCGGTCGGATCCAATGGAGAGTTTGATCCTGGCTCAGGATAAACGCTGGCGGCGTGCCTTACGCATGCAAGTCGAACGAAGCCCCCGCCTTCGGGCGGGGAGACTGAGTGGCAAACGGCTGAGTAACACGTAGGTGACCTGTCCCGAGGTGGGGAACAATCCGTCGAAAGGCGGCCTGATACCCCATGCGCCCACCGGTTCGCTCCGGTGGGGAAAGCTCCGGCGCCTTGGGAGGGGCCTGCGTCCGATTAGCTAGTCGGTGGGGTAACGGCTCACCGAGGCGACGATCGGTAGCTGGTCTGAGAGGATGATCAGCCAGACTGGGACTGAGACACGGCCCAGACTCCTACGGGAGGCAGCAGCGAGGAATCTTGCGCAATGGGCGAAAGCCTGACGCAGCAACGCCGCGTGGGTGACGAAGGCCTTCGGGTTGTAAAACCCTTTTGACGGGGAAGAAGCTCTGACGGTACCCGTCGAATAAGCCACGGCTAACTACGTGCCAGCAGCCGCGGTAAGACGTAGGTGGCGAGCGTTATCCGGATTTACTGGGCGTAAAGGGTACGTAGGCGGTGCTGCAAGTCTGCCGTGAAATTTCCCGGCTCAACTGGGAGGGGTCGGTGGAAACTGCAACACTGGAGGTGCGTCGAGGCAAGTGGAATTCCCGGTGTAGTGGTGGAATGCGTAGATACCGGGAGGAACACCAGTGGCGAAAGCGGCTTGCCAGGCGCGGCCTGACGCTGAGGTACGAAAGCGTGGGGAGCGAACCGGATTAGATACCCGGGTAGTCCACGCCGTAAACGATGGATGCTAGACGTGGGGAGTATCGACCCTTTCCGTGTCGCAGCTAACGCGATAAGCATCCCGCCTGGGGACTACGGCCGCAAGGCTAAAACTCAAAGGAATTGACGGGGGCCCGCACAAGCAGCGGAGCGTGTGGTTTAATTCGATGCAACGCGAAGAACCTTACCTGGGCTTGACATGCGCCGGAAGCCGGCCGAAAGGTCGGCGCCCTTCGGGGCTGGCGCACAGGTGCTGCACGGCTGTCGTCAGCTCGTGCCGTGAGGTGTTGGGTTAAGTCCCGCAACGAGCGCAACCCTCGTCGTTAGTTGTACTTTTCTAGCGAGACCGCTGCGTACAACGCAGAGGAAGGTGGGGACGATGTCAAGTCAGCGTGGCCCTTACGCCCAGGGCGACACACACGCTACAATGGCCGGTACAACGGGCTGCCACAGCGTGAGCTGGAGCAAATCCCTTAAAACCGGCCCAAGTTCGGATTGCAGGCTGAAACCCGCCTGCATGAAGTCGGAGTTGCTAGTAACCGCAGGTCAGCCATACTGCGGTGAATACGTTCTCGGGCCTTGTACACACCGCCCGTCACGTCATGGGAGTGAGTAACACTTGAAGTCGGTGCGCCAACTTCGGAGGCAGCCGCCGAAGGTGGGACTCGCGACTGGGACGAAGTCGTAACAAGGTAGCCGTAGCGGAAGCTGCGGCTGGATCACCTCCTTTCTAGGGAGCTTCTCCGGCGGCGCGGCGCCTCGGCGCCCGACCGCCGGGAACCCCAGGTCGATCTCCGCTTGTTTCGGCAAGCGGATGACGGGCCCGCCCAAGACGCTGACTTCCGCTCTCCAGAGGCTAAGGACGGCCCCCCGCCGCCCGCCAAGGCCAACTCCTCGGGCCATTAGCTCAGCAGGTTAGAGCGCAGTCCTGATAAGACTGAGGTCCCTGGTTCGAGTCCAGGATGGCCCACCACCGTTTTAATCCACCCCAACCGATCGCCCCGCGTATGCTGGCGGGCGAATGCCGCATCTCCCCCTCCACCGCAGCGCCGCGCTCGCGGCGATCCTGTCGCTGCTGATTGCCGCGGTCTGCGCCGGCGGCGGCCTCGCCGCGCCCCAGCACCCCACTCTCCAAACCCACGACCACGAAGCGCCGCCGGCCGTGGCTGCGTTCAACGCGGTTGCCTGCCAGACGCTGTCGCCGGCTGGGCTCTCCGCTGCCGTGGGAAGCCTCGCCGCCCAGCAGGCGCTTGCCGCGGCGTCGCCGCACTGCCCGCAGATGGTCGTCCTCGCCGCCTGGGCGGCGATCACAGACCAGCGCCGCGATGTGCTCGATCTCACCCGCGGCGAGGTGCTGCGCATCCTGCGCGGCGGCGCGCGCGACTGGTCCGAGCTGGGCGGCAGCGCACAGCCGATCAGCGTCTTCCTGCCCGCCTCGCAGATTGCCCTGATCGCCGGCGCGCTTCGCATTCCGCAACAGGATCTCGCGGCCGAGCCGCTGCCCGACGACGAGCTGATCGACCGCGTCGCCTCCACACCCGGCGCGTTCGCCCTGGTCGAGCCCCAACAGCTGCGGCTCGGCGTGCTCGCGCTGACCGTCGACGGCCACGATCCCTACCGCGATCCGTCGCGCCATTCGCCGCTGCGGCTGGTGCGCTGGGTGCGCGCCGCCGATCTCGAGAGCGCACGCGCGCTGCTTGCCGCCGCACGCATCCATGTCGCGCCGCCCTTCGATCCGGCCGGAATGCTCGTCACCGGCGAACTGCTGCCTGTCCGCTGCTCCAACCACGTGCTCGCCGCGCTCGACAACTATCACGCGATGTTCGACGGCGTGCGCGATCACATCATCGCCGCCGATATCGCCGTCGCCCCGCTCGAATCGCCGCTCACCTCGCTGGGCGGGCCCACGCCCTGCGTCGAGACGGTCGTCCTCTCGGGCAGCCCGCGCGTGGCGCCCGCGCTGGCCGAAGCCGGCATCGATGTGGTGCTCACCATCGGCAATCACATGATGGACTGCTGGGAGGGCTGCAACGGCGTGGGCGCGCTCTACGAGACGCTCGATTTGCTGCGCGCCGCCGGCATCGCCACGGCCGGAGCGGGCGAGAACCTCGCCGCCGCCCGCGCACCGGCCCTGCTCAGCGTCGAAACCGTACACGGCCCCGTGCGCTTCGCATTTCTCGGTTACGACATCATCGCGCCCTGGTACGCCGCCGAGGAGGACCAGCCGGGCGTCGCGCCGATTAACGCCGATTACATCCGTGAAGATATCGCCGCCGCGCGCGAGCTTGCCGATCATGTCCTGGTCGGCGCAAACTGGGGCGTCGAATATACCTCTAACCCGATCGCATTCCAGCGCGAGATCGGCGGTATCGCGATCGAGTCCGGCGCAACTTTCCTGTTCGGCAATCACCCCCATTGGGTGCAGGCCGTCGAGCATTTCGACGATGCGCTGATCGCCTACTCGTTCGGCAACTTCGTTTTCGACCAGCGCTGGTCCGTCGAAACCACGCAGGGAATGTTGATGGAACTCGGTTTCACCGCCGAGCGGCTGATCGGCTACCGCATCCGCCCCGTAGTAACGCGCGCGCACAGCAGCCAACTCCCCTGGCACTACCGCCCCGATTTCGTAGACCCGGCCGGCGAGGGCAAGCCCATCCTCACCCGCATCTGGAACGCCCAAGACCGCCTCCCGCCGCGCTAGGTGTGGTACACTTGACGCGCATACGTCAGGTGGGCAAATGAGCAAGTGGACAGGCGTTGACGGCGAGATCGGCCAGTACGTCCGCGCGGAATCGCAGCGGACGCTGGACGCCTACGCGGCCCAGCCCAATCTCGTGGACGAACAGGCGAATCAGGAGCAGGACACCGCTCGCGGCGGCTACGCGGCTCGCCAGATCGTTGAGCTTGTGCAGAACAGCGCCGATCAACTCGCCAAGTCCGGCGGCGGGCGGGTCTACATCAAGCTCACCGACACCCATCTCTACTGCGCGGACGATGGCGCGCCGCTCGATGAGGATGGGGCGAAAGCGTTGCTCTTCTCGCATCTCTCACCCAAGCGGACTACGGCCGAGATCGGGCGTTTCGGCGTCGGCTTCAAGTCTGTCCTGCGCGTCACGGACAAGCCTGCCGTGTTCAGCCGCAGCGGCTCGATCCAGTTTGACAGACGGCGAGCCAGGCAACGGATCGCCGAGGTTGCGCCGGAGGCGAGGGACTATCCGGTGCTCCGCGTCGCTGAACCCGCCGATGCCGATGCCGCAGCGGAGTCGGACCCGAATCTCGCCGAGCTCATGGGTTGGGCGCGGAACATTGTGCGCCTGCCGATCAAGTACGGAGCGTTCGACGGTCTGGCGGAACAGATGCGAACCTTCGCGCCCGAGTTCCTGCTGTTCGTGCCGCACGTTGGCAGCCTTGATCTGGTCGACAGCGACGGCCAGTCGCGGGATATTCGCCGCGCTGAAGCAGGCGAGGGAATCGAGCTTCGGGATGGGAGCGACCGTTCGCTGTGGAAGCTGTTTAGCCGCGCTCACGCGCTCTCCGATGCGGCCAAGGATGACAGCCGCGCCCTTGATGATGCGGACAGCGTTCGCATCCAGTGGGCTGCGCCGCTCGAAGCCGCACGCACCGCGGTACAGCAGTTTTGGGCGTTCTTCCCGACTCAGACCAGCAGCCTGGTAGCCGGCATCCTCAACGCACCCTGGAAGACCAACGAAGATCGTCAGAGCCTGCTGCCCGGCGTCTACAACGATGAGTTGGTTGACGCCGCTGCGCGGCTGGTCGTTGATTCGTTGCCCCGCTTGTGGACCGCCGATGCACCGGCAAGGCACTTGGATGTCCTGCCGCGCCGAGAAGAGCGTGGCGACAATCCGCACGCCAGCCACCTGCGCGGCCGACTAAACAGGCTGCTGGAAGGCGCACCCGTCATCCCTGACCAGACGGGCGCGTTGCGACCTCTCGACAAGATACGGCTTGCGCCTGCTGAGCTGACGCCGAGTCGAGGCGTCGAGTCTGCTCCGCTGGATCGCTGGGCGTCGTATGAGCATCGTCCCACAGATTGGCTGCATCACGACGCGCTTACCAGCGACCGACTGGCCGCAATTGGGCGGATCCAGTTCAATGTCTCGTCGATAATCAACCTACGCAATCTGATGGCTCAGAATCAGGAGAGTGGGGGTCACCCTCCTCGCGCCTCGATCGCAGAGTGGCTCGCAGTGCTGACAGCGGCCGGTGATCGGGCGGGCGATGCGGCACAAGCCTCGATGGCGGCGATCCAGACAGCGGCGCTGATTCCTGAGCGTGCCCGCGAGGGCAAGACTCTGGGGCGTGTCGTCCTCACGGCCGCTGACGAGTGGGCGTCGCTCGATCCCGACTCGGTTTACCTCGGCGGGGATGATCCATCCGTATCCGTCCATCCAGAACTGGCAGCTGATCCGGACACACTGGAGGCGCTGCGGTCCCTGGGAATTCGAGCGCCGTCGGCGGAAATCCGTCTGCGCAACCTGGCTGCCGCCTTGTCCGCCGTGCGCCACAATGCCGACAGTGACCAGCGCTGGCGGGACTTCTGGCGTTACGCCAGAGGCTGCGGGGCTGACCTTGCGCTTCAGGCGATTGACGAGTACTTCGCCTCGCGGGCGAGTGTGCGAATCCTGACAGAGAACGGCACGTGGAAACCGATCCTGGAAGTGCTGATGCCCGGAGAGATCGTGTCTTCCGGAGACGAGCATTCGTACGTCGTGGTCGACATGACATTCCACGCTGGCGATCGTGACTTACTGTCGAAGCTGGGAGTCGTGGCTGAGCCTCACGACAACGCGCACTTGCGAGGAGAGGTCTGGAACTACTATCTCGATCGTTGTCGCAGGACATTTCGCAGGGAAAACGACGGTTCACCGCAACTGTCGCGCTTGGAATTCGACGAAAACACGTCAAGTGGGCCGTTTGATGTGTTCGAGTACCTGTCCAACGAGGCGAAGGCGCGCTTCACGGGCGCATTGCTGAATCTCGACGCGACGTACAAGCCTCTGACGATGCGCCATGACACGCAGACAAAGTACGAGCCGATGTCTTTCCCCGCGCCCGCAGCGTACGTTCTGCACTGGTACGGCACGGTAGCAATCGGCGACGACCTGCACCCGCTCACGGCCGGGCTAGGCGACGAGCCGGAGAACCCGGCTGTGCAGCGATGGCTCCTACAGCACCCCCGCGCCCGCGACATCCGCCGCATGTTCACGGACCTGCGGGGCGATTACGTCGGGGATTTCGACGCGATCGGCGAGGATGAGCCGATCCCGCTTGTCGACGCGTGGCCGGGGTTGAGCGCGGAGATGCGCCCCGACCAGCAGTCCCTCAATCTCATTCGCTGCGATCGGCTCCTGGACGCCGCTGGCGCTGATCTGCCGTTCGTGTGCGTGCTCCGCGACAACGACCTGTTCATTCGTTGGCAGGAGGACGAGCGCGCTGAACTGGCTGCGATCGTTCATCAGCTGGATCTGCAGATCGGCGAGCTGGAATTCGACGCGATCCTGCAACGCAGAGTGTCGGATACCGTTGAGGAAGCGCGCGCGGCAGTCCGCGCGGAACCCACCGACGCAGACCGACTGCTCAAAGCCGTCGGCCACCAAGACCTGCGCGCTGGATTGCCACGGTCGCTGGTCGCTCTTCTTTCCGACGAGGATATACCGCTGGATGGCCGTCGAGTCGCAGAGGCGGCGATCGCCACGTTCCACACCGGAGCGTTGCGCCACTACCGACATCGCATCCAGCACTTGGCCCCGCCGAAGATGTGGGCCGGACGTTCGGCGGCATTGGAGTTTGTCGCCTCCCTCGGTTTCGGCTCTGAGTGGGCCGGCAGTCCGAAGCCCAAGCGGGAGCTGTTCGTTGATGTGCCGGGGCCGCGCTCGTTGCCCGACCTGCACGACTACCAAAGTGCCGTCGTCGAGAGCGTCAAGGCGCTGCTGCGCCGCGACCATCCGTCCGGCGAAAACCGCGGCCTGCTGAGTATGCCTACCGGGTCAGGGAAGACGCGCGTCGCCGTCCAAGCGCTGATTGAGGCGATCCGCGACGACCACTTCCGCGGCGTTGTGCTCTGGGTTGCTGATCGCGACGAGCTCTGCGAGCAGGCGGTTGAAGCCTGGCAGCAGGCGTGGGCGAGTGTTGGCCCCGAAGCGGAACCGTTGCGCATCTCGCGCTGGTGGGCGGGCCAGCGTTCCCCGCAGCCGCCGGGCGGAC